>NZ_CM135129.1:0-3739586 GCF_054170705.1 Pseudalkalibacillus sp. Hm43 | reverse complement strand
CCAAGAATGCCTGGAATACCGAACCCTGGTGAATAAAGCTCAAGCACGAGTCCGATACTTCCAATCGAAAGTAAGATTGGAACGACGACAGGATGTGTGACATATCGGGCAATCGTTTCAGCAAATGAAACTTCAATGTTCCGGATTTCTGCATCCGGAAGCTCCAAATAGTCCAGCAAATCATTACGACTATCGATGATTGCTTCTGCATATCCGACTTTTTTGGCCTGGGAAGCATCCAATGTAAGAAGTTCCCCTTTCCCGACACCCAGATCTTCAAGAACGATATCCTCATCCGCCATCGCCAAGGCATATTTCGGATCTCGGTTATGTAGTTCTGCCGAGGCTCTCATGTCCGCAAGCCATGCCGATTCAGCTTTCTTTCCAGCTGTATTCCCTTGTTGGTCAATGACGGCTGCTGCGCCCATTGTCGTCGAAGGCTTCATGACGATCTGGTCCGCATTCAACGCAATGTATGCACCCGCAGACAGTGCATGCTTCGTCACGTAGGCAATGATCGGAACATCTGACTCCCGCATGATTTTAGCAATGTTGTTGGCCGCCTGTACGAGGCCTCCTGGTGTATTTATTTCAAGAACCAGGTAATCTGCACCGTTTTCTTCAGCCGTTTCGATCGATCGCTCAAGGAATTTCTCCAGTCCACGTTCCACGGCATCTTCGACCGGAGCGAAATAAACGACCCCTTTGCCTTCAGCCGCATTCGAAGGACTGATTGATACAGATAAGAGAGGAACTAGTATTAATAGCAGGTAGAAAGTAATTTTAATTGATTTCTTTATTTTCTTCATAATACCCACCCCCTTTATGAACTTACTACTCTCTACGGATAACTATACAGATAGGTTTCACTCTTTTGAAGGGAAAATACTCGAGGGATGATAAATCCGATGAATTTAAATCAACCCGACATTAAAAAAACGCCTTGCAATGTGCAAGGCGTTTCATTATGAGTATTACGATAAGTTCTGTTGAACTAAACGGTTCACGAGACCGCCATCAGCCTTACCTTTTACTTTCGGCATGATGGCTCCCATCACTTTCCCCATATCTTGTTTGGAAGTAGCACCAACTTGTTGGATGGTCTCCTTTACAATCTGGTCGACTTCTTCCTCAGATAGTTGTTCTGGGAGATACTCTTGAAGTATTTCAATCTCTTGACGTAAGTTTTCGACTAGATCATCACGACCAGCTTTGTCGAATTCCTGGAGGGAGTCTTTCCGCTGTTTAACTTCACGTGAAAGAACCGTCAATTCCTCTTCTTCGTTCAATTCGTGTCCTAACTTGATCGACTCGTTCTGAAGAGAGGCCTTCACCATACGAATGACCGTCAGTCGTTGCTTGTCTTTGTTTCTCATCGCTTGTTTCATATCGTGATTCAAACGGTCAAGAAGACTCAATTAGAACACCCTCTCTTAGTACTTACGCTTACGAGCAGCTTCAGACTTCTTCTTACGCTTGACGCTAGGCTTTTCGTAATGCTTACGCTTACGTACCTCTGCCAATGTTCCTTCTTTAGAAACGTTGCGCTTGAAACGACGAAGTGCATCTTCTATAGATTCGTTCTTACGAACACTAGTTCTAATGGACATATATTTCCCTCCCTCCAAGCTCCTTTCAAAAAATATAGAAAAGGAGCGAAAACCATATCTTAAAACATTATAATATATGCCACTTTTTTTCGTCAACTTTATTCGGGTAATTATTTCGTCATGTCCAAAACATCTCGTCCATAAAATAGACTAGGTGGTGATGACGTTGATGCAAATCTTCTCATTATTCGCCGTTTTCCTGACCATTTTCATATTCGGGATGACGGTGATGCGAATAGGATTGAGTGCTGCTTCACAACAAAAGCTGAAGAATTGGCTTTTGAAATATACCGATACGACATGGAAAAGTTTTCTCGCCGGCATCCTCATTACCGCAATCATGCAAAGCAGCTCAGCCGTCATGGTCATTGTGATCGGCCTTGTAGCCGCAGGGATCATGAGTTTCAGACAATCGATCGGCATCATTTTAGGTGCCAACATCGGAACGACGGTGACGACGGAAATCATCACGATGGACATCACCCATTTGATCCTCCCCTTCATCATCATAGGTGTCGTGCTCATTTTCATTCCGAAGGGCTGGTCATTTTGCCTTGGATCCACTCTTTTCGGGCTGGGCTGTATGTTTATTGCGATGAATGGATTTGAAACTTTGTCAGGTCCGATTACCGACTTGAAATGGGTGAAAAATTTCCTGCACCTTACAGATGAACATGTGTGGATGAGCCTGGGTCTCGGGACGACGATGACCGCCGTCATCCAATCGAGTACAGCTACGACCGCAATCATCATGCCACTCATGAATGAGAACATCCTGACCCTGACATCTGGCATTGCGATACTGCTTGGTGCGAATATCGGAACCTGTGTCACTGCATTGATCGCTTGTATCGGAACTTCGAAGGAAGCGAAGCTCGTCGCCTTTGCCCACGTTTGGATCAATATTATCGGGGTGGTTTTATTCCTGCCTTTTTTGAGTGGGTTTTCGGAAGTCGTAATGCTCCTCACCCAACTGCCTGATGTTCAGATCGCTCACGCCAGCGTCCTGTTTAACGTGATCTCTTCCTTGCTCTTATTACCTTGTGCAGGCTTGTTAGCCTCGTGGATCGCGAGGATTCATGGTTACAGGGCGATTTGACCAACTACGTTTTTTCATTCCGCTAAAATAGCTGAATCCATAAATGGAGGATAGAAAGAAGACCTTTCTATCCTTTAAAATTGCTCAATCCCGAAATGGAGGATAGAAAGAGGGGCTTTCTATCCCTCAAATTTGCTCAACTCCTAAATGGAGGACAGAAAGAGGGGCTTTCTATCCCTCAAAATTGCTCAATCCCGAAATGGAGGATAGAATGAGCTCCTTAATAACAAAAAAATGACCACGACACTTTGTCGCGGTCATTTTTTTTACCGATTAATAATCAGCGTTTGATGTTTCGCCTTTGACGATTGAGATTCCAGAGCTTGCTCCGATTCGTGTAGCTCCTGCATCGATCATAGCTTGAGCGGATTCAGGTCCACGTACGCCTCCGCTTGCTTTGACACCGATTTCAGGTCCTACAACCTTACGCATCAAGGCTACGTCTTCAACTGTTGCTCCTCCTGTGGAGAAACCAGTAGAAGTCTTCACGAAGTCTGCACCAGCTTTTACAGATAGTTCACAAGCTTGCTTCTTTTCTTCGTCTGTCAGAAGGCAAGTTTCAATGATTACTTTTGTAAGAGCTTTACCTTTTGCAGCATCTACAACTGCTTTGATGTCTTTTTCAACCAGGTCATAGTCTTTGCTCTTCAAAGCGCCGATGTTGATGACCATGTCGACTTCTGTTGCACCTTTTTCAATTGCATCCTTCGTTTCGAATGCTTTTGTTTCAGGCGTAGAAGCGCCCAATGGAAATCCGATGACTGTACAAACTTTCACGTCTGTATCTTTCAAAAGTTCATAAGAAGTTGTCACCCAAGTCGGGTTAACACAAACGGACATGAAGTTATATTCTTTCGCTTCTTCACAAAGTTTGACGATATCCTCTTTGTTCATATCTGGTTTTAAAGCTGTGTGGTCAATCATTTTTGCGATGTTCATATTAGCATCTCCTCTGTTGTTGTTTTGGTTTAATCTAAGATGTATGCATTATGCTGTAGCGGAAGCTTCCGCTTGATCAACATCCATTACTCTGACGAATTGTCCTTCGTTAACAGGGTATCCTGCTTTCGTTATCTTTACTCGAACGAGTTTACCAATCAAGTCCTCTGTACCAGGAATCCGGACCTTCATGTAGTTAGCTGTATAGCCGAGTAGCATGCTCTCTTCCGGATGATCCTTGTCCAACTCTTCCGGAATGATTTCCAGCACCTCTCCTTCATAGTCCGAAGCGTATTCCTTCGCCAATTGATTGGAAAGCTCGATCAATCGATGGACACGTTCATTTTTCACATCTTCAGGCACTTGGTCTTCCATTGTTGCTGCTGGCGTTCCCGTCCGTCTACTGAATGGGAAGACATGCAGCTCGGAAAACTTATGCTCCTTGATGAAGTTATATGTTTCCATGAACTCTTCTTCCGTTTCACCTGGGAAGCCGACAATCACGTCTGACGTAATCGCAAGTCCAGGAAGGGCTTCTTTCAGCTTGTTCAGGCGATCAGCGAACATTTCCATACTATACTTTCGTCGCATGCGTTTCAACACACTATTCGAACCGGATTGAAGTGGTATGTGGAGATGAGGAACGACTTTATCTGATCGATCCAACACCTCGATGACCTCATCAGTCACCTGGCTCGCTTCGATGGATGAAATACGAAGGCGTTTCAAACCTTTCACTTGCGCATCCAAATCGGATAGCAATTGAGCGAAGTTATAATCCTTCATATCTTCACCGTAACCGGCTGTATGGATTCCGGTCAGGACGATCTCCTGGTAGCCTGCATCAACCAGCTGCTGAGCTTGTTCGATGACATGCTCAGGCTTTCTCGAGCGTAATAAACCTCTCGCCCACGGAATGATGCAAAACGTACAGAAATTGTTGCATCCTTCCTGTATCTTAAGAGATGCACGGGTACGATCTGTAAAAGCAGGAACTTCAAGCTCTTCGTAAACACGAGCTTTCATGATGTTTCCGACACCATTGATCGGTTGGCGTTCACGCTTGTATTGCTCGATATAATCGAGCATTTTTACACGGTCCTGCGTTCCGACGACAACATCGACTCCAGGGATCGCCATGACTTCAGCAGGTGAAGTCTGTGCGTAACAACCGGTTACACAAATGACTGCATCCGGGTTTTTACGGATGGCACGCCGAATAACCTGGCGACTTTTCTTATCACCAGTATTCGTAACTGTACAAGTATTGATGACATAAACATCCGACCGTTTTTCAAAATCGGTACGCTCATATCCATTGCTCTGGAACAACTGCCAGATCGCTTCAGTTTCATAATGGTTCACTTTACAACCTAACGTATGAAACGCTACTGAAGGCATATTTGGTCACCTCAATAATTCTAGTTGATAAGAAACAGCAGTTAGTAAGTATAAAGGGGCTGTTTCGGTTCGAAGAATGCGTGGGCCTAACCCACAGGTAATGAAACCAGCTTCTTGCAATGCATCGACTTCATCTTCCGACAGACCGCCTTCCGGTCCTACGACGACCAACATCCGATCAGTGTGGATATCAGCAGATTGCAATACCTTTGCCAGGTTGGCTGATTCATTCTGTTTCGCATCTTCCTCATACGCAACGACTTTGATCGTATACGCCTCACTATGTGAAATCAATTCCTTGAAAGTTACAGGTTCAAAGCAATCAGGCATTCGATTACGATGAGATTGTTCTGCAGCTTCTTTGATGATTTTTTGAAGTCGCTCCGTCTTTTTCTTGGACTTCTTTGCATCCCATTTTACAATCGACCGGAACGCTTGAAAAGGGAGGAATCCATTTGCACCAAGTTCCGTTCCTTTTTGGACAATCATTTCTAGTTTATCATGCTTTGGGAGCCCTTGTGCAATCGTTACAGGAATTGGCAGTTCCGTGTCATTCTCCAACCATTCAATGATTGAAAGTTCTATGGACGATTCTTGGATGTCTGCGATTTCACACGTTGCTACCCGCTCTCGATTATCGCTGCAAATGACTTGATCGCCTGGAGACATCCGCATCACTTTAGCTATGTGCTTTACATCGTCGCCTGAGATCGTGACGATTGAATCCGTCATTTGCTCAGGTGTCACGAAGTACCGTTGCATTAAGCCATCACCTGTTCCGGTTTCTTTGCAATGAATGCGACCCAATCTTCCATCAATAGTGTTTCTTGAATTTCGAAACCATGATTCATAAGCGATTGCTTCACTTCATCTTTCTTTCCTTTTATGATTCCAGATACGATGAACTTGCCACCTGGTTTCAAATGCTCGAATGCTTGATCATCAAATCGCATAATGATCTCTGCCAAAATGTTCGCGACGATCAAATCATATTGTCCTTCGATGTTATCGAGCAAGTTGTTCTGTTTTACATTGACCTGTTCCTGGCATTTGTTGAGCTTGATGTTCAGACGTGCACTTTTTACAGCGATTTCGTCCAAGTCCATCGCTGTGACTGTACTTGCACCGAGCTTAGCTGCTGCAATGCTCAGCACACCGGAGCCTGTGCCGACATCAATCACTTCATCACCTGGGGTCAAAGATTTCTCGAGCGCCTGGATACACATGACCGTCGTCGGGTGGGTACCTGTGCCGAACGCCATACCCGGATCGAGTTCAATGATCAGTTCATCCGTACTGACCTTCTCATACTCTTCCCAGGTCGGTATGATTGTAATGCGTTCGGAAATTTTGACGGGTTTATAATACTTTTTCCAGGCTGTCGCCCATTCTTCTTCATGGATTTCACTGATTGTGATTCGGTTATGACCCAAATCGATATCATACAAAAGCAGACCATTGATCGCTTCCTTGATTTCTTCTACCGTTTCACCCAAAAAGCTGTTAACGGGCAAATAAGCCTTGACGACGACACCTTCATCCGGATAGTCATCAGGATTAAGCTGGTAGATCTCGCCCATGGATGTATCCCATACTTTAACCAGGTCTTGCGGATCTTCAATGACGACACCGCTCGCTCCAGATTCGTGCAAGATATTTGAAATCGGTTCAATTGCTTCCTGCGTCGTTAGAATACTAATTTCAGACCATTTCATGAGATCTACCATCTTCCTTTCCATTTTTCACCCGATGGGCTTATTCGCCTTTAAAAGCTCTTTTCACCTTACTGAACAAATTCCCATGCTGTTCATCAACGGATTCACCGCTCAACTCAGCAAATTCACGAAGTAATGCCTTTTGACGTTCGCTAAGGTTTTTAGGTGTGACGACCTTCACTTTCACATGCTGATCACCCTGTCCATAACCTCGTACGTTTTGAACGCCTTTGCCACGGAGACGGAAGCTTGTTCCGGACTGTGTACCAGCAGGAATCTTCAGCTTTACTTTTCCATGTAACGTCGGCACTTCGATTTCATCTCCAAGTGATACTTGTGTAAAAGTAAGTGGCATATCTACGTAGATATCGTCGCCTTCTCGGCTGTAGAATTCGTGTGGAGCTACACGTACGACGACATAGAGATCTCCTGGAGGTCCTCCGTTTTCGCCACCTTCTCCTTTACCTGCTACACGAATCTGTTGGCCATGATCGATACCAGCAGGAATCTTCACATGGATGGTTTTCTGCTTGCGAACTTTCCCTTTTCCAGCACACGTGTTGCACTTGTCTTTGATGAATTTCCCTGTACCACTACAATGGTGACAGACACGACGGTTCACGACACGTCCGAATGGAGTATTCTGTTCAACGTTGAGCTGACCGCTTCCTCCACAGTGTGAACACGTTTCAGGTTTCGTTCCAGGTTTAGCACCAGACCCGAAACAAGTCTCACATTCTTCTTCTCTCGGAATCTGAATGTCGGTTTCTTTACCGAAGACCGCTTCTTCAAATTTCAAGGTCATCGTGTATTGGAGATCGGCACCTTGACGAGGTGCGTTCGGATTACGACGGCCTCCGCCACCGAAGAACATGTCGAATATATCACCGAAACCACCGAAATCAGCACCGCCAGCTCCGAATCCTTGGTTTGGATCCGAATGACCGAATTGATCATAATGTGATTTCTTTTGTGGGTCACTCAAGACATCATAAGCTTCTTTTACTTCTTTGAATTTTTCTTCTGCATCCGTTTCTTTGTTGACGTCCGGATGGTATTTTCTCGCGAGTTTTCGATAAGCTTTCTTAACCTCATCGGTCGAAGCGTTCTTGTCTACGCCTAAGACTTCATAATAATCTCGCTTACTCAAGACACTCACTCCCGGTTCTTTTACATAACGATTATCATATCACTAATTTCAAGAAATCCGCAACATATTGCGGGAAATTTACTAATCCATAACATACGGAAAACTTGGCATCGCCAAGCTTTTCTCGTATTCATCAAAAGCGGAAAAAAGTCAAAGCCTAGAAGACTGACTTTGACTTTTCCCTATCTTTCCGTATTACTTCTTCTCGTTATCATCGTTCATTTCTTCGTATTCAGCATCTACGACATCGTCGTCTGCTTTCTTTTCTTCTCCGCCTTCTTGTTGAGCTTGTTGCGCTTGTGCCGCTTGCTCATAAAGCTTTGTAGAAAGTTCTTGAACGACTTGTTGTAGCTCATCTTTTGCCGTACGGATCGCTTCAAGATCTTCGCCTTCCAATGCAGACTTGACTTTGTCTTTCGCTTCGTTCGCTTTCGTCACTTCTGCTTCGTCTACGTTACCTTCAAGGTCTTTCAACGTCTTTTCAGTCGTGAAGACGAGTTGGTCAGCTTCGTTACGAAGGTCGACTTCTTCACGGCGTTTCTTGTCCGCTTCAGCATTCTCTTCTGCATCTTTAACCATTTTCTCGATGTCTTCATCAGAAAGACCAGATGAAGATGTGATCGTGATGGATTGTTCCTTGTTTGTTCCAAGGTCTTTCGCCTTAACGTTAACGATACCGTTCGCATCAATATCGAAAGAAACTTCGATTTGAGGCACACCACGTGGTGCTGGCGGGATATCCGTCAATTGGAAACGACCAAGTGTCTTGTTGTCTGCTGCCATTTCACGTTCACCTTGAAGGACGTGGATGTCGACGGATGGCTGGTTATCAGCTGCCGTAGAGAAGACTTGAGACTTACTTGTAGGGATCGTTGTGTTTCGTTCAATAAGCTTTGTATTAACGCCACCCATTGTTTCAATTCCTAGTGAGAGTGGTGTTACGTCTAGAAGGACAACGTCTTTAACGTCACCAGTCAAGACACCTGCTTGAACGGCTGCACCAAGTGCAACAACTTCGTCAGGGTTAACACCTTTATGCGGATCTTTACCCGTTACTTTCTTGATTGCCTCTTGTACAGCTGGGATACGTGTAGATCCACCGACAAGTACGATTTTATCAACTTCTGCTGGTGTTAGTCCTGCATCTTTCATTGCTTGACGAGTAGGTCCCATTGTACGCTCAACCAAGTCTGAAGCCATTTCCTCGAACTTCGCACGAGTCAAGTTCAACTCAAGGTGCTTCGGTCCAGAAGCATCTGCTGTGATGAACGGTAGGGAGATTTGAGTTTGCGTAACGCCAGAAAGATCTTTCTTCGCTTTCTCAGCTGCGTCTTTCAAACGTTGTAATGCCATTTTGTCTTGAGAAAGGTCGATTCCGTTCTCTTTTTTGAATTCACTTACAAGGTAGTCGATGATTTTTTGGTCGAAGTCATCTCCACCAAGCTCGTTGTCTCCAGATGTTGCTTTAACTTCAAAGAATCCATCTCCAAGTTCAAGGATGGATACGTCGAATGTTCCTCCACCTAGGTCATATACAAGAATCGTTTGATCTTCTTCTTTTTCTAGTCCGTAAGCAAGTGCAGCTGCAGTCGGCTCGTTGACGATACGCTCAACTTCAAGCCCTGCAATTTTACCTGCGTCCTTAGTTGCTTGACGCTGAGAGTCGTTGAAGTAAGCAGGAACTGTGATGACAGCTTTCGTCACTTTTTCACCAAGGTAAGCTTCTGCATCAGACTTCAATTTTTGTAGGATGATCGCAGAAACCTCTTGTGGAGTATACTCCTTACCTTCTGCTTCTACTTTGTAGTCTGTGCCCATGTGTCGCTTGATGGACATGATTGTATTTTTGTTTGTAACAGCTTGGCGCTTCGCTACTTCCCCAACTTGACGCTCGCCGTCTTTGAATGAAACGACGGATGGCGTCGTACGGTTACCTTCCGGATTCGGAATGACGGTCGCTTCTCCACCTTCCATTACTGCGACACAAGAGTTTGTTGTCCCTAAGTCAATACCAATTACTTTACTCATGACATATACCTCCTATTTAAATATGTAGTCCATTGACTTTTATTTTGAGTTCACTTTGACCATTGCTGGTCGGATGACACGGTCCTTCAGTTTGTAGCCTTTTTGTAAGACTTCAACCACCGTATTGTCTTCGTACTCTTCTTCCTGTACTTGCATGACAGCTTGATGTTGATGCGGATCGAATGCAGCTCCTACCGCTTCAACTTCCTCAACACCCTCGTTTTTCAAGGCATCAATCAGTTGGTTGTACACCATTTTCATACCTTGTAAAAGTGATTCATTTTGATCACTCACTTCCGTTTGGAGCGCACGCTCGAAGTTATCGATGACAGGGAGTAATCCTTCCACAATCCCTTGTGCTCGATATTTCGCAGCAGCCTCTTTCTCCTCACGAGTGCGGCGTCGGAAATTATCATAATCAGCCTGTGTACGGAGAAGACGACCTTTTATCTCATCGAGTTCCTGTTCAAGTTCAGTCACCCGGTCCATTTCTTCGTTACCAGTTGCCTCCGTTGAATCTTCAGCCTTTTCCTCAGTCTGATCTTCAACAGTCTCTTGCTTCTCTTCAACTGCTTCCTCATGTTGTTGCTTATTCTCTTCCACTTCATTCACCTCCCTGACCTAATAAAATTTTATAGTTGGTTTATGTTTCAATTTTTACAAGTGAAATCACGACACTCCTGCGGGAATAGCGAGCCAGGCGAGACCCCACAGCTCACCAGCCATATGGCTGGTGAGCGAGGAGGCTTGCGGTTCGCCCGCGGAAAGGGAGTGATTTCATTAGTATTAGTACATGAAAAGAAGGGAGAGACCTTCTCCCACTCTAAAAGGTATTTCCATTATCAGTTTGAATAATACCGCTGTGTCAGGACCTTCGTCAAATCTTTTGATAACAAGTCGAGTAACCCGATGACCCGTGGATACTCCATCCTTGTAGGACCAAGAATTGCAAGGGTCCCCATATGTTGACCACCAATCGAATAACTGGCGGTGATCAAGCTGCAGTTCTTCATTTCCTGGATCGGGTTTTCAGCTCCGATTTTCACTTTGATACCCGATGTACCATCTTGATGTAAAAGCTGTTGGACGAGGTCTTGCTTTTCGATCGCATTATAGAGGTCCTTCACCTTATTGACATCCTGGAATTCAGGTTGGTTCAAGATGTTGGTTTTACCACCATAATACACTTTGTCCGACTTCCCAGTTTGAAATAATTGAGCCAAGAAATCAAGCGTCTGCTTATAATTTTCAGTGTGGGTCTTCAATAGGCCTTGAACTTCTTGATGTAGTTTTAATTTTAAATGTGAAAAAGGAACACCTTTCAAGCGATCATTCAGGATATTCACTGTCCGTTCGATATCTGCAGCATCCATCTCTTCTGGCAGGTCGACTGTATACTTTTCAACATGCCCGGTATCCGTAATCAATACAAAGATCGCCGTCCCTTTTGAAATCGGAACGATTTGTAGATGCTTCAGCTTCGTTTCATACACTTCAGGTCCGAGTATGATGGACGTGTAATTCGTTATTTCAGACAAAAGATTCGCTGAATGTTCGATCAGCAGTTCCAATTCATACATCTTTTCATGGAAAAGGGATTGGATCTTCGCCATATCATGGTGTTGAAGTTGGACAGGTGAAAGCAGGTTATCGACATAGAACCGATACCCTTTCTCTGATGGAATACGTCCTGATGAACTATGGGTTTTCTCTATGAACCCCATGTCTTCAAGGTCTGCAAGTTCGTTACGAATCGTTGCAGAACTGAACGTGATGTCCTGTCTTTTCGATATACTACGAGATCCCAGGGGCTCTGCGTTTTGGATATACTCATCTATAAGTATCTGGAGAATTAACAGCTGACGATCTGTTAACATCAATTCTCATCCCCTTTGTTAGCACTCTATCTGTTTGAGTGCTAATTCTACTTTATAAATTACCAAATTGGAATTTAGTTTGTCAATATTTTAAATCACACCGATGAATTCCTGGAAAACTTCGTTGCCGAGAAAGACACCTTTTTGGGTCAACCGAAGGGATTCCGCGTCATTGATCAGTAATCCTTCCGCTACAAGTTTCTCAATTTGAGCAGCGAAAATCTCATCGATCTGGACGTTATATCTTTCTAGGAAAACCTTCTTATCCACACCCGACATTTTACGGAGACCGAGAAACACTTCTTCTTCCATTTGTTCTTTTTCAGTCAACTCGTTGGAAAGTCGTTGAGGAAGCTCTCCATCTTTGATTTTTCTAATGTAATGCGGAAGTGGCTTCACATTCTCGTATCGATGGTTAGCGAGATAACCATGAGCACCAGCACCAATCCCGTAGTATTCATCGTTTTTCCAATAGACGAGGTTGTGGTGGCTTTCATATCCAGGCTTACCGAAATTGCTGATTTCATACTGTGTATAGCCGTTTTCTCTCAATGTGCTGATCAGGTATTCGAACATCTCTGATTCTTGTTCTTCCCCCGGTAAAGTCAACTGACCTTTTTGATCCCGGATGTAAAAGACGGTCTGCTTTTCCACCTGTAGCGAGTACGCTGATATATGTGGCACGTCCAATTCAAGGGCATGATGGACGGATTGCTTGAACATGTCCAACGTCTGACCAGGCAGCCCGAACATGAGGTCGATGGAAATGTTCTCAAATCCGATCGATTGAGCTTCGGCAATCATTTTCCACACATCCGCTTGTCGGTGATTACGATTGAGAGCGGTCAACAGCGTATCCTGGAATGCCTGCACACCGATACTCAGCCGGTTCACTCCCGCTTCTTTCAATACGGTAAGCTTATTCCGATCCGTTACAGAAGGGTTCGCTTCAACTGTGAATTCAACATCTGGATGAATCGGTTGCAGGTTCGCTTTGACACTTTCTATCATTCTCTCGAGTTGTTCCTCGTTAAGAGCCGTCGGTGTCCCTCCACCGATGTAAATCGTCTCGATCGGTTCCTGGTCAGCGGATTGGACGAGTCGTTTCATCTCAAGGTCCATAACATCCAGGTATTCGTCAACCGGCTGTCCTTGGAGGAGGAATTTATTAAAATCGCAATAATGGCAGATTTGTTCGCAAAAAGGGATGTGAATATATGCGGCTTTCACCATGTCAATCACACTTTCAATGTATTGTTCAATCGTAAAAAGAAGACTGGCTCTTGTAAACGAATCGCCAGTCTCTTAACCAGTTTGTATTTAGTCGTCCGAATCCATACGTAGTACGGACATGAACGCTTCCTGAGGAACTTCTACGTTCCCTACAGTCTTCATTCGTTTCTTACCTTCTTTTTGCTTCTCTAGAAGCTTACGCTTACGAGAAATGTCTCCACCGTAACATTTTGCAAGTACGTTCTTACGCAATGCACGGATATTCGTTCTCGCAACGATTTTCTGTCCGATCGCTGCCTGGACAGGAATTTCGAATTGGTGACGTGGAATGAGTTCGCGCAGTTTTTCAACGACCGCTTTACCACGATCGTAAGCGAATTCACGGTGGACGATGACAGATAGAGCATCGATCTTCTCACCATTCAAGAGAATATCCATCTTCACTAGATTAGATGTACGGTATCCGATCAACTCATAATCGAGGGATGCGTACCCTTTCGTACTTGATTTCAACTGGTCGAAGAAATCATAGACGATTTCCGATAGAGGGATTTCATAGATGACATTTACTCGGATATCATCCAAGTATTCCATCGTAATGAAGTTTCCACGTTTCTTCTGACAGATTTCCATAACTGGACCGACGTAGTCGTTTGGTGTCATGATTGAAGCTTTCACGTAAGGCTCTTCCACATGATCGACCGTTTGTGGGTCGGGCATATTAGACGGGTTATCGACAACGAGCGTTTCTCCATTCGTCAAATGAACATTGTAGATAACGCTTGGTGCAGTCGTAATTAGATCGATTCCGAATTCACGCTCGATACGTTCCTGGATGATTTCCATGTGCAATAGCCCAAGGAATCCACAGCGGAAACCGAATCCGAGTGCTTGTGAAGTTTCCGGTTCATATTGTAAGGAAGAGTCATTCAACTCTAGACGCTCAAGCGCTTCACGCAAGTCGTTGTAGTTGTTTGAGTCCACTGGATACAGCCCACAGAATACCATCGGATTCATACGACGATAACCTGGCAGCGGTGTATCCGCCCCTCTTTTAGCATGAGTGATCGTATCACCGACGCGGGAATCTCCAACGTTCTTGATGGAAGCCGTCAAGAAACCTACGTCTCCGACCGTCAGTTCATCTTTCATGACAGGCTTTGGTGTGAATACGCCGATTTCATTGACTTCAAATTCTTTACCAGTCGCCATCATTTTGATTTTATCCCCGACTTTGACCGTACCTTCTTTAATCTGAATGTACGCTACGACACCACGATAGCTATCGTAAAGGGAGTCAAAGATCAATGCCTTCAACGGTCCTTCTGGATCCCCTTGAGGTGCAGGCACTTTTTCGACAACTTGTTCAAGGATGTCTTCAATTCCTATTCCAGCTTTTGCAGAAGCCAGAACTGCATCGGATGCATCCAGACCGATGACATCTTCTATCTCTTTACGTACGCGTTCAGGTTCTGCGCTAGGTAGGTCAATTTTATTAATGACCGGAATGATTTCAAGATCATTCTCAAGCGCAAGATAGACGTTCGCCAATGTTTGGGCTTCAATCCCTTGGGCTGCGTCTACAATCAAAAGAGCCCCTTCACAAGCGGCTAAACTTCGGGAAACTTCATATGAGAAGTCGACGTGTCCCGGTGTATCAATCAGATGGAATATGTATTCTTCTCCATCTCTTGCTTTATAGGTCAACTGAACTGCATTCAATTTAATTGTAATACCACGTTCACGTTCTAGATCCATGGCATCGAGCATTTGCTCTTTCATTTCTCTCTGTGTCAGAGCACTCGTCTTTTCCAAGATACGGTCAGCTAAAGTCGATTTCCCATGGTCAATATGGGCGATGATCGAAAAGTTCCGTATTCTTTTTTGACGTTCCAACTTATCATTTTTGCTCATTCTCTTCACTCCTAAAGGTCGTACAACTAAGCTAGCATTGATTATAGCAATAGCACACACTTTATTCAATTCTTTCTCTGAAGAGTAAGGAACTGGTTGTTATGAAAGTGCCCTATCGAACAACACGAAAAAAGGATGAGCGCTGAACATGCGGACCCATCCTTTTCAAAGTATCACTCATTTATCTAAGAAAACAAAAAGTATAGAATCTTGGTCAAAATCGTCCCGATGATTTCCATGAACAACGTCAGAATATCCTTGATCAAACTTGAAAGCAACGATCCCAATTTCGAGAAGAGGTTGAACGCTTCAACATCCTCTAACTGCTTTTGTTTTTCCTCGATATCATGACTTGTGATTTGCTTTCCGAGGACTTCTGCTTCCACTGCGCCTTTGTCGTCTACCTTCCATTCAAGTGCCTTGTTGCCTTCCGTCCCTTTCATATGATCCATCTGAACTCCGACTTGCTGCATACCGATCAGAATTCCGAACAACAAAACGGATATGAGTATTGAACATTTAAAGAAGAATCGAATCATCGAACTTCCTCCTATTTATATCAAACGTTATAAACCTATTTTGGTACAAGCCTATGCATCAGGTTCCACGATTAGAACTTAATGTGTGTATGAACCACTGTTCTGTTGATCGACCTGCCCGTGTAATGCGGCATTCAATCCCCCAGCGATGACGTTTGCCATATCCTCAATGAACACATCGACCTCTTTCGGCGTAACCATCAGATTATGGCCGAGCGGCGCTAACACTTCACCGATCAATTGCCGTTTTTGTTGTTCCTCGAGCGTTCCAATCAAGCCAAGATAAGCTTTGCGATTTTCTTCATCCGGAAGATCCTCATCCTTCAACTCACGTTTTTCTCCGAAAGTCATTCCTGCTGGAGTCAACGCTTTTGAAGGATCGTCTTTTTCACGCATTTCCCGTCCGAAATGCTTCAAAATATAATCGATCGTGTCACTCGTAATCGTCACAGCATCAACGACAGTCGGAACGCCGATTGCGATGACAGGAATCCCAAGCGTGTCTTTGCTGAGTTCTTTTCGTTTGTTCCCGACTCCGGATCCAGGATGTATACCGGTATCTGAAATTTGGATGGTCGTATTCACACGTTGGACAGCTCTTGACGCAAGTGAATCAACTGCAATGACGAAATCAGGCTTCGATTTTTCAATAACACCGACAATGATGTCACTCGTTTCAATCCCCGTCGTCCCCATGACTCCAGGAGCAATCGCACTGACTGGTCTGAATCCTTCTTCAACATTCTCTGGAGCCAGCTCAAACAAATGCTTTGTGACGAGCAAGTTTTCACATGTAATCGGTCCGAGCGCATCTGGCGTGACATTGATGTTTCCAAGTCCCACCACCAGACAGCTAGCTTCCTTCGGGATATTCAGTTCTTTCAGGAAATGATTGAACTCATGGGAAAAAACGTCCTGAACCCGCTGTTGAAGAGCCGTATCCTGTTGCCGTATTCCTTGCATTTCCATCGTCAAATAGATGCCTGGTTTTTTTCCAGTTGCTTTCGACCCAGCCTCTTCAATTTCAACTCTTGTCAACTTGATGCCATCCAATTCACGTTCTTTGACGATGACACCATCAATCGTACTCTTGGACTGTTCTTCTTGCTCTTTCGTGATCATTTCATTTGCTTCAATCGCTAAGTCTGTCCTTACACTGTATTGTTCCAGTTCGAGATCTTTTTCCATAATCGGGTTCACCTCAGATTCATAGTCGCATTTTCACTTATGATGACCGTGTTATTCTCTTTTCATTCTTGGGTTATTTGAAGGGGATTATACCTCTAGTGTTGAAATGGAATTGGTTGATGTTTAGCGAAAAGAGATTGCATTTATGCGGTCCGAATGATAGAATACTTTGTGTTGTATTTTCCGCAATTTCGGTTGCATTTCAAGGAGGTGAACGGAATTGGCTAACATTAAATCCGCTATCAAACGAGTTAAAACAAACGACAAGCGTCGTGCAGTTAATGCATCATACAAATCAGCAATGCGTACTGCTGTTAAAAACTTTGAAACAAAAGTAGAAAACAAAGATGTTGAAGGTGCGAAAGAAGCATTCTTGGTTGCAACCAAAAAGCTTGACAAAGCTGCAGGTAAAGGCATCCTTCACAAGAATGCTGCAGCTAGAAAGAAATCTAGCCTTGCAAAGCAACTTAACGAGCTTAGCGCTTAATGATATCAATGTTTTAAACGACCTGGCATAAGGTCGTTTTTTATTTTGTCTTTAACTTCCTTGAAAATGTGGAAATCCCGATAAGGGGGGGGCGTTAGAAGCCATCTTGCGCCCCCAAAATCGTGATACTTACAATATTGAGGACGTTAAAGAGGTCTGTTGGGTCTTTCTGGGTCATAAAAAAAGAGCTTAAGATCAATTCCTGATCCAAGCTCTTTTTAACGTTAATTCAGTTGCTTCTGTTTGACGATGCCCGTCATGAAGAGTTCGAGTGAGAGCTGTTTGTCCCGTTGACCTGTCTTCATTTCAAAGTCGGCGTCTGCAGCCCTTATCAACAAGTCCTTCAGTTCTTCTTCTGAAAAAGACTTCCCTTGTTTGGCTGCAATTTTAACGGCATAAGGATGCAATGATAGAACCGAAGCCATCTTTTTCTCCGAGAATCCTTGTGAGCCCAATTGCTTCACCTGCAGGATGATCCGGAACTGTCGAGCAAGCAGAGCCATCAACTTGATCGGTTCTTCATTTTGTTTTAGCAGATCATAGCATATCCGGAGAGCCGCATCGATCCTACGGTTGGCCACATGCTCAACCATTGTAAAAACATTGTTCTCCAAAGACCTTGAAATGAGCTCATCCACGGTCGAAGGTTCAATGACCCCGTTTTCACCAACATTGAGCGCCATTTTGTTCACTTCGCTGATCAATAATGCCAGGTTTTCACCTTGCAATTGGATGAGCCGCTCTGCCGCTTCATCAGTGATTTCGACTTCCGCTTCCTTTGCTGCATGGTTGATCCATTCTTTTTGCAGCTGAACATTCATCTTATCCGCTTGAATGACCTCACCGTGCTTTTTCAACGCCTTTACGATTTTCTTCCGTTCATCCAACTTTTCATAAGGTGCAACGAATATGACGACCGCTTGTTCGGCAGGATCTTGAAGATAGGATTCCAATCGTTTCAAATCATGCTCGACCTTGGATTTCGTCTTAGCCCCTGTCAAAAAGTATGGATTCTGGATGACGACCACACGATGATCACCCATGAACGGAAGTGTTTCAGCGTCTTCCAATGCTGCATCAATCGTCTGTTCTTCCATATCATATGAAGAAAGATTAAAATCAGCTGTACTTTCATCCAGTACAGCTTGTACGATCATTTTTTGGGAAAACTCCAATATGTATTTTTCTTTTCCATATAATAAATAAAGCGAAGCATATGAACCATTCTTCAGCTTTTTTGCAAGTGCATTGATCGACAATTTTACCACCTCACTGTCATACCAATAGCATATATGATAAAATTGCGGACGTACAGGGTAAAAGGAGGCTCAACTTCAAAAGTTAAACCTCCATTTATATGAACGCTGGCAGTCAAGACCCGGGAAGCTTCACTGCCAACGATAACACTCTTCCCCGTAAGCTTATTGTTATGTTATCCTATGCAGGATGAAACTATAGGTGTCAACTCTTAGCAATATGGGCTACTTTTTAGATAATATGGAAATGACATCTAGTCATAAGTTTCACGGAATCGTTTAAAATACAAATATGGATTTTTTCAAACGAATACCGTATACTTGAGTTGAAACAGGAGGGTTGCGGAAATGAATGAATTTGAAAAAGATGTTCAGGCGAAATCCAACGATGCAATTGAATCCGGTCTTGGTTTCGTATTTTCGTTTTTGTTCTTTACGATCATTTTCTTTATCGGTGTAGTGATTAAAGCTGTAGCAATGTAATCAGCCACCCCATATAAGGGTACATATAAGGCAGTTGAAAGCGGGAGGGATTGAGCCTTTCGCTTTTTTACGTGGAAAAGATTCATCGGGTGGTCTCTATTTTGATTCCACCGGGTTCGATGATGACCATCACGCCTCCATATTCAGCGTTCTCATAAACAGAGACGCCACGTTCGACATACCTTCCCACCACTTCACTGGAAGGATGGCCATATCGATTTTGTGCACCAGCTGATATGAACACCGTCTTAGGATTGATCTGATCTAAGAACTCACTCGAAGAAGACGTATCGCTGCCGTGATGCGCTGCTTTCAGAAAGTCCGCTTTTAACCGTGGAAATGCGGCAATCAATTCCCGCTCCCGATCTTTCTCAATATCCCCTGTAAAAAGGAAGGTCTGATCATATACACTCATATAAAGGACCATTGAGCGATTATTTTTCTCATGTCGAAAACCTTCAGCAGCGATCAATCGAAAATGACTCTTGCTTTCTGACCATTGTAAAGATCGATTGACCGAGCTGATCTTAATTGAGTTTGACGCCATTTCCTGTAACAGTCTTTGCTCTCCATCACTGATTCCGAGCACCTCACCATAAATGACCCTCTCAACATCCATATGTTTGATTAAGCCCTTCGTCCCGCCGATATGATCATAATCCCCATGTGTCAAAAAAAGCTTATCAATCCGCTTGATGCCTCTCGCTTTTAGAAAAGGAACAACAATGTCTTCACCCGTATCGAAATTCTTCTTCCGCTTCATCCAATCTTCCTTCTGAAAAGCCATTTGACCTCCAGTATCGATGACGTACACAGCTCGCCTGTAAGGAAGTTCAACGACAATGGCATCCCCTTGACCAACGTCCAGGAAAGTCACGTAGGCATTCGGGTCCAATTTGTGATGATGAAGCATCACTGAGAAAACCGTGACGATTAAAACGGAGGCATAAAAGAATGCCTTGAGTGTTTGTCTCTTTTCTATCCATAAAAGGACAACAATAAGTGAAACTACAAATAAAAACATGAGCAAAAAACTCGGTTTACCGATCGTCATTTTTCCAATTTCCCATGCATCGACTACTTCCATCACCTTGTGGATCCATGTGAAACAAATGGCGATAACCTCAGCAGGCAGTTCCCAGATTGGGAATGGAACCACGAGATATAGGAAATAGGTGAATAGAACCAATGGCAGTAGGTAAAGTGTCATCAACGGGATGTATACGATATTCAAGGGGAGCGACCATAAGGAAAATTCATGGAAATTCCAAAGGATGATAGGAAGCGATGCGATTTGTGCAATAGCTGAGCCCAACAACAATTGGATGAAAGGACTTTTTTCCTTTAACAAAAAAGTATTGGAAACAATCAAGGAAGCTGTAATCAGAAATGACAGTTGAAATCCGATATGGAAGATATAAGTAGGCTTATAAAGGAGGAGAAGAAGGGCGATGAGACTCAGCTGTGTATGGACGGGGATCTTCAATTGAAAAAGAATCGTCAAACAGACAAAGGCGGCCATCAAGCCTGCTCTGATAACAGAGGGTGCACCACCTGTGAACAGAATGATACATGGAATGAGGATCAACAAAGCAACAAGTGCATGTTCTCTTACCATGCCGAAGCGGATCATCAAAAAGTACATCATCCCTAAAAGCGTTCCGACATGAAGACCTGAAATAGCGAGAAGATGAATCAAACCCAGGCTTTGATATCGCCTCTTCAAATCATCGTCCAACTCTGTTCGGTCCCCAAAGATCAACGTATTCATAATCGGTGCGATTTCCGGCCGGAAATCGTTCTTGATCTTTTCCATAGAGGCTTGCCGGTATTTACGGATGTTATTGAGGATTCCTGATGACTTTTTACAAACCCAGCGAGCATTTTGCCTCGTTTCATAAATCCAGTGAATTTGAAACGTTTGCTTCAAATACTGTTCATAATCAAAGGCATAGAAGTTTCGCTTGCCTGAAGGTTTTTGCAACTCTCCGTGCAACCTACATTCGTCTCCAATGTAGAGATGTTTCAATGAATCTTTTTCCTGAAGCGAAGAAATCTTATGCTGAACGAGCACCGCTTCATCCCCTTGAACGGCAAAACGGAAACGCATTCGATCGCCATCGATTACAGGAATGGATGTAATTTTTCCGATGAGTAGGTGAGTGGAATCTTCGGACAGATTTGTTTGTTGGAAGTGGTTATAAGCGTTGATGTAGAAGAAGAAGGCAATGTAGATGAGGAGGATCAACACAATCGCCTTGATATTCCTGAATCGTTTCCCAATCAATAAAAAAAGGATCAATAATATGAAAAGCCACCATCGCTCAGAAGTTGTGCAAATTCCAAAGATGGCGGCTATGACAATCATATGTATCGGTATTTTCATTTATTGAGGGTGTGGATATCCTGTTCATACAGCGTGTTGAATTGCTCCCTGTACTTTTGGACAGTCTCGGGGTCAGTGTGGCTCTTCATCAACTCGTCCAACAGCGCTTCAGTCAGTTCTTTCTTCGATTTGGATGTTAAATCATATTGTTCTTCCAAAATGACGAGTTCGGTTTCCACGCCGGATTGTTCGAACAGCTCGATAGCATATGGATGGTTCTTATAATCCGATGCATAGTAGACTTTCTTGATTCCACTCTGAATGATGGCTTTGCAGCATTGGAGACACGGAAAATGTGTGACATAAATTTCAGCACCTGTAGTCGGTACACCGAACTTGGCACATTGCAGCAACGCATTCATTTCCGCATGGATCGTTCTTACACAATGTCCGTCAATGACATAACAGCCTTCGTCCCGACAGTGAACACCGCCTGAGATCGAACCGTTGTATCCACCAGCAATGATCCTTTTATCTCTAACGATCGTCGCTCCGACGGACAATCGTTCACACGTACTTCGTAATGCGAGTAAAGAGCTTTGGGCCATGAAATATTGATTCCAAGAAATACGACTCAACCTGAATATCCCCCTTCCGTTGTTCTTTTCCAGTTTATCGATAGATCTCTTACTTCGCAATCCTATTTCGAGACAGAAATATAATCTTTGATGGACTCTAATGTCTTATCACCGATACCAGGCACGTTCGTCAGATCTTCTATTTTGTTAAAATCACCGTTTTCTTCTCTGAATGCGATGATCGCCTTCGCTTTCGAAGGTCCGATCCCTGGAATCGTTTCAAGTTCAGATGACTCTGCCTTATTCAAATTCACTTTACCGTCGTCTTTTTCAACGGAAACCTGCTCAAGAGCGGCATCCTCTTCTCCGAACTCCGGCACATAGATGACCATTTCATCTTGGACAGTCTGTGCAAGATTGACTCGATTCGGATCGGCTTCATCTAAAAAACCACCAGCCAGTAAAATCGCTTCGTTGACGCGTTGACCTGCATCCATCTGGAATACGCCTGGTTTTTTCACCGCCCCTTTCACATCAACGATGACAATCGTATTCGTCTCTTCGCTCCGAGCCGGACTCTCCTCTAGTTCTGCGGAAGCAGGAATATCCGCAGAATTTTCCGTGATGGCGAAGGGATCCTCCTGATGACCATCGGAATCCATTTTTTCAATAAAAATCCATATGAATGAAACAATGAACACGACAATAATGATGAATAATATCCGCTCCAATATCGAACGTTGCTCCCAAATCAGTCCATTCACCCCCTTCCATTCGAATATTAATGCTGACGGCATCATTCCCTGATTCATACATAATTGGGTCAACAACTTCATACATTTGAAGATAGAAGACGGTCAAAAGGAGGGTTAAAAATGAAAGTAGGCGTTATAGGTACAGGGAACATGGGGACGATCTTGATTTCTGCCTTTATCGATTCGTTAGCCGTAAGGCCGTCCGACTTGATGATCATCAACCGAACAGCTCATAAAGCTGAAGCGCTACAAAAACAATACCCTGACCTAAAAGTAGGAAAATCCAATGGTGAGGTTACTGCCTTTTGCGATATTCTGTTCATTTGCGTAAAACCACTTGAATATTATGCGCTGCTCGAACATATCTCGCCTTATTTGACCAACGATAAGCTTGTCGTATCCATCACAAGCCCAATTTCAGTGGAACAATTGGAAGAGCTGACTCCTTGTTCCGTCGCGAGAGCGATTCCAAGTATTACGAACCGTGCGCTATCAGGGGCATCATTGGTTACGTATGGGAAACGTTGTACAGCTGAACACAAAAAGAACCTGGAGCAATTGATGGGATGCATATCGACACCAGTTGAAATCGAGCAGTCCATAACGAGGGTCGCATCTGACCTTTCAAGCTGTGGTCCTGCCTTTTTCAGTTATCTTTTACAGGCGTATATCAATAGTGCAGTAGAGGAAACTGAAATCTCAAAAGAACAGGCGACGTATTTGGTAAGTGAAATGATCATTGGGATGGGGAAACTTCTTGAGAAGGAAATCTATACATTGCCGACTTTGCTGCAGAAAGTGTGTGTGAAGGGTGGAGTGACGGGTGAAGCGTTGAAAGTATTCGACGCGGAGCTGGGTCCATTGTTCAACCATGTCATTGAACGGACACATAAGAAATACGATGAAGATTGCGAGTTGGTGGAGCGTCAATTTACGAAGCAGTACTAACGCTCTCTTTCTTATTCTCCTCGCTGGTAAGGAATCCTCTTTTGTGAGATGAAAAAAGGACTGTCCTCTTAAATGAGGCAGTCCTTTCATTTGTGGGTGATTTTTGTAGTAAAATGTTCCCGATTTCTAAAACGCAGCCTTGAATTTCTAAAACAGTGAGTCGAATTTACAAAATCCCTCATCATTTTTCCAAAACAAAGTGGTGATTTTACAAAACCAACCCCTGGTTTTCTAAAATGAACGGATCATCCAACCTTCTTCGCAACGAAAAACAGCCGTTCAGACGTCTCTGATGGCTCCCGATCTGAAAAATCGGACGTAATTTGCACCAATTCGAACCCAGAATCGGCTAAAAGTCGCTCATATGTATCCTGAGAGAACGTTTGTTGATAGTGCGTTTCATCATATCGTTTATAGAGGTCATCCCCAGCTCGGACAAAGAACGTAAGGTCATGATAGACACTTCCCTCTTCCTCCCCAGGGTGACATTCCCAAATATAGCTGATGTCATCACGGTTCAGAGTGAAGGTTTCGCCCTGGAAGATTTCCTCCATTTTATAGAGAGTATGGACGTCGAATAACAGCAGTCCTTCTTCTTTCAATGCGGAATGCACATGCATGAAGGCAGACCTCACATCATCATATGTCCTCAGATAATTAAGGGAGTCACAGAAAATCAAAGCCGCATCCATTGCTGAGAACCCTTCCAACTCTCTCATATCTTGTTGATAGAATGGGATCGACAGCCCTTGTTTCTCTGACTTCTCTTGAGCGACCATGAGCATCTCTTCTGAAAGATCGACTCCATGGACCTCAAACCCTTCTGTTTTCAAACGAGTAGATATTTCACCCGTTCCACAACCGATATCAAGGACGCGATTCGTGTCCTCCGTACCGAAACGTTCGACTGCCTGATTGAAAAAATGCATCCACATATCATAAGGCGCATCTTCCATCAGCCGATCGTATAGTCCTGCGAATTGTTGATAAGTCATGGTCACACTCCAGTTACGTAAGCATTGATGCAACGTTCAAAGTCGGGGCATCTCCCCATAATTTTTCAAGGTTGTAGTACGAACGGTCTTCCCGATGGAAGACATGGACGATGACATCCCCAAGATCGATGAGCACCCATCTTGATTGGTCCAAGCCTTCCAATCGTTTGACGTCAAACCCGCTTTCTTGTGCTTGATCTTTCAATTCACGTGCAATCGCTTCTACTTGTTTCTCTGAATTCCCGTGACAGATCATGAAATAATCTGCTACTAGGGAAATACCTTGGACATCTAGGACGACAATGTCCTCTGCTCTTTTATCATCTGCAGCTTTTACCGATAATTGAACCAATTCGTTTGCTGTCATTCTCATTTTCCTCCTTGTTGACTGACGATATCATTATATGTGTGCAATGTGTCCGGATAGACGAGCTGATTACGTCTCATTAAGAAAGTAATCGTATTCATGATCGCTTGCTTGACCGCCTCGTCCAAATCTTTTTCTGCCGTTTCACGGACTTCTTCTACGCCCGGAAAATGTCTGCCAGGTTCGATGTAATCCGCAAGGAAAATCACCTTTTCAAGCAACGACATGTCGATTCGGCCGGAAGTATGTGTACGGATGGCTTCGAGAATCTCTTCATCGTCGATTCCGACTTCTTTTTTCACGAGATAGGCACCTACGGGGGCATGCCATAACTCTGATCCATAATGAAGAAGGTCTTCTCCTAGATTTTGCTCAAGGATGAGCGACTTCATCTCTTCTTTCGGCCGAAATTTCGCATAGTCATGGAAAATCGCTGCAAGTCTCGCCTTTTCAACATCGGCACCAAAGCGTTCTGCCAACTCGACAGCAGTGTCCATGACACCGATCGTGTGTTGATACCTGTGGTCCGTCAATTGCGCTTTAACGATTTTCAGTGCTTCTTCCTGCCTCATAAAGACCATTCACCTCAATATATTTCCTTACTTCTTCTGATACATAGTACTTCGTATTCTCCCCTCCCGCAAACCGGTTTCTCAACATGGTAGATGAAATACCGATCAACGGGGTTTCAATGGTCAGAATCCTGTCCATATAGGGGCTTTCAAACTCATAGCCAGGTCGCTTCACACCGATGAACGTCACCATCTCCATCAATTGTTCTATCCGGTCCCACGTATGGAGAGAATCAACCATATCCCCGCCTATGATGAAGTAGAATCGGGCATCCGCATGGTCCTCTTTCAACTGCTGGATGGTGTCGACTGTGTAAGAAGGCCCTTTCCGTTCAAACTCGATTTCGGTTACTTCGAATCCCTCGCAACGTGCGATCATCTCTCGAACCATGGCAATACGATGCTCTCCATGTGTGACCTCCCTGTTTTTGTGAGGAGGTGTCGCACTTGGCATGAACCAGATTTCATCCAGGTTGCACTGGAACTTAGCCTCGGTTGCCATAATCAGATGTCCGATGTGAGGTGGATCGAACGTGCCGCCTAGAATGCCGATTTTCTTCGTATCCATTTGATGTTACGAAGGCAGCTCGATCGTTTTTTTCTCAGTAGATTCCTTGTACAACACGATGATGTTTCCGATGATCTGGACAAGCTCTGCACCTGTGTTGTGAGTGATGTTTTCAGCTACCGTCTCTTTATCTTCCTCACAATTTTGAAGTACGCTGACTTTGATCAATTCACGTGCTTCCAACGCATCTTTCAGTTGTTGGTACATATTTTCGTTCGTACCACCTTTTCCAACTTGAAAAATAGGATCAAGGTGATGAGCTTTCGAACGCAAAAAGCGTTTCTGCTTTCCTGTTAGCATGTTGGTTTCCCTCCAAGTTTTTGATGTATGATTTCTTCCATTAGATCGATGTCTGGTTCTTTTCCTGTCCACTGTTCGAATGCCAGTGCTGCTTGATGGACGAACATCGGCACGCCATTCTGAACTGCACACCCTTTTTCCAATCCTATTCGTAAAAATTCTGTCATAAGCGGGTTGTAGATGATATCAACTAACGTAGATTTCGAGCTCACTGAACTCAAATCAATCGGCATAGCTCCTTCATTGGGATACATCCCAATCGGAGTCGTATTGATGATGATATCATACTCGGTAAGGCGTTGTTCTGCAGCTGAGATCGAAAGGGCAACGCCTCCGCTTTCCTCTAAAATATCTTTCGCCTTGGAAACGGTTCGGTTGGCGATGGCAATGTTCGGGACACCTTTCATGATCAGTGTTTTCACGATAGCACGGGCAGCCCCACCTGCTCCAAGAACAAGTACTGCTGCATCCCTTAAGTTTCCTTGGTGAAAATCACTTAGGCCCCGATAAAAACCAGGTCCGTCGGTGTTGTAGCCTTTCAAACGTTTCCCGTGTACTTCTACAGTGTTCACAGCACCGATCGCTCTTGCATAAGGATCGATTTCATCCAAAAGGTCCATGATTCGAAGCTTGTGCGGAATCGTAACATTGAACCCTTTACAGCCGGCCTCTACCAGCCGCTCCACTTGTTTCTCCAGTTCCACTTGGGGTACATGGATCGCTTCATAACGGGCTTCCATTCCTAACTGTTGAAGACAAGCATTATGGATCGCAGGGGACATCGATTGTTCGATCGGGTCACCTATGACTGCATAAAACGGTGCGTTTACCTTAGATAAGCGCATTACGGATGTAAACCCCTACTCCCTTTGGTGCATAGGCCGTCACTTTCGTTCCTGCTTCCGATACAGTGACCCAGCCTAATCCAGAGAAAACGATATCCATCTTGTCTTCTTTGATGGAAAATTCATGTTTCACGAGAGGAGGGAGGTTGTCCTTATGTTCAGAATCTGGTGGACTCAACAGTTCACCTAACTGATTCTCGTAAAGATCATCTGCTTTTTCAAGTTTCGTACGATGAATCGGTAGTTCGTTTGAAAGATAACAGATGAAGGATTGCTTATCACCAGATACGAAATCGAAACGGGATAGACCACCAAAGAACAATGTCTGTCCTTCGTTCAATTGATAGATTTTCGGTTTGATTTCTTTCTTAGGTGTCACTTTCTTCAGATCTTTCTTATCTATATAGTGTGCAACTTGATGATGATTAATGATACCAGGCGTATCAAACAGAGAACTAGAATCATCCAATGGAATCTCGATCAGATCAAGCGTTGTCCCTGGATAATGGGAAGTCGTAATCAGAGAGGACGTTTCCTCGCTGAATTCACGAATCAACTGATTAATGAACGTCGATTTTCCGACATTAGTGGCACCGACGATATAGACATCCCTACCCTGGCGATGCTGTTCAATCGTCTCTGCGACTTCCTTTATATGGAGCCGTTTCTCTGCACTCATCAACTCTACATCGATCGGTTTGACTCCAAGCTGACTCGCCTCATACTTCATCCAATGTTTGATCTTGTTCGGCTTCACCGATTTCGGTAAGACGTCCAGTTTGTTCCCGACAAGCAAGATCGGATTCTTTCCTACAAAACGGTGAATACCGGGTAGCCAGCTACCACTGAAATCAAAAATGTCTACAATCTTCACAATGAGTGCATCCTGTGAACCGATTCCAGACAAAATTTTTCGGTAATCGTCGTCTGTCAATGCGACATCCTGTACCTCATTATAATGTTTCAAACGGAAACACCGTTGGCAAATGACGGAATCCCGTTCCAATGCCGACGGAGGAGCATAACCAAGCTCCCCTTTGTCTTCTGTTTGAATGGTTACTCCACAACCTTCACAATAAATCTGATTATCCAACAATCATTCCTCCCAATTAATTAACCCTTTACGTTTGAACCACTCGAGCACATGTCGTTCCATGTACCGATTCAATTTGGTAGCAAGTCCATCGTTCTTTGCGACCGGAACCACCAATATGGTATGTAAACCGAGGCGATTCCCTCCTAATACATCTGTAAAAATCTGATCTCCGACGACGACAACTTCTTCATTCTTCAGATCCATATTTTTTGCTGCACGCTTGAATGCTTTTGTCATCGGCTTTCTTGCACGAAAAATAAAAGGAATGTTCAAAGGGTATGAAAAACTTCTTACCCTTTCTTCGTTATTATTCGATACGATCGTCACTTGTAATCCTTTTTCTTTCAGCATGGCGAACCATTTGATCAGTTCAGGTGTCGCCTCAGGTCGATCCCATTCGACCAATGTATTATCCAGATCCGTAATGATGCCTTTGATACCTCTATCCAACAATTCATTGGCGTCTATGTCATAAATTGATGGGACATGTTCATTTGGCAATAATCGTTTTAACAACCAAAACACCTCATTATACAATCTTCTTCAATCCTCATTATTGTACCAATAATTAAGGGCTGAACAATGATTTTTATCCATTCGTATTTAAAGAAGTATTGAGCGAAAACTTTGAATTGTTCGTAAAAAAACATAAAAACTTTTCGACAATATTCGATTGCATCCAAAATGTGGATAACTTTACTCACAAAATACACACCGAAAAACAACTAATTATTTACTTTATAAACAATTTACCCACAAGTTATCCACTTTTTCATGTGGATAATAGAACGATTGTTCCTTATTTTAATTCGTGGTAAGCTAGGTTTACATCATAACATAATAGCTTATGTGAAGCGCTTTATAAATATGAAAGATAGATTTATATAATGTTAAAACCTCATCGATCCTCTTCATAAAATTATTTTTGAACTCTTACATTTCTTTTCTTAACTTTTACAAATGAATGATTTCTGAAAACGTCTGGAGGTGCGAAGGCCATTCGGCTATAACTATGGAAAATTTATCTGATGAGCTATTGATTGAATCCTATCACAAAGCCAAGGAATTGAAACTGAGCAATGAATTCATCACGTTGATCAAACAAGAGATTGACCGTCGCCACTTATCTACCAAATTGATCACGACTCATTTGTAATCGAACCGACCCGCCGTTGGTTCTTTTTTTTTGCTATTTTCTAAAACAACGTTTTTTTGGTTTCTACCATCATGATGCAAATTAGCTGTTAAAGTTGCCGATATAGGCGATAATAGCAGTAAGGAGTTTCAAGTAAATTAAACAATTTGTGAATTTTAAGGTCTTTTGACGTTAAAAAGTTGATAAGGGAAACTTTTTTTGATTACAATGATAATGGTCTACTTACATAATAGGTTACGGAAAACTCGATAGGAGGATAATTCATAATGTTACAGTTTGCAGTCCTTGCTCCCTTTTTAACGGCATTACTTGTGCCGTTTTTCTTTCGATACATACGGCAGGTGCACACCGGCTGGTTCGTGCTGCCCGTCCCTTTCCTACTGTTCATCTACTTTTTGAGTCAGATGGGTACAGTATCTGAAGGGGACAATATATTGACCGTAGTAGAATGGGTACCATCCCTCGGAATGAATTTCAGTTTTTACCTGGATGGATTAAGCCTATTGTTCTCCATGTTAATCAGTGGAATTGGTACTCTTGTAACTTTGTATTCCATTTTTTATCTGAATAAAAACGAAAAGTTGAACAATTTCTATGTATTTCTCTTCATTTTCATGGGTGCGATGCTGGGAGTCGTCCTCTCTGATAATGTATATGCGCTTTACCTGTTCTGGGAATTGACGAGTCTTTCCTCATTCCTTCTGATCGGATATTGGTATGATCGTGAAGCATCCCGTTACGGTGCACTCAAATCCATGATCATTACGGTATTAGGTGGCCTTGCTATGCTGGGTGGATTCATCCTCCTTTCTTATGTAGCTGGGTCGACGAGCATCCGAGAAATCATCGGTGCAACTGATGTTGTTCTGGAAAGTCCGTATTTCGTTGCCATCCTATTGTTGATTTTATTGGGTGCGTTTACGAAATCCGCCCAATTCCCGTTCCATATCTGGTTGCCGGATGCGATGGAAGCACCGACGCCTGTCAGTGCCTTCCTCCACTCCGCCACAATGGTAAAAGCAGGGATCTACCTGACAGCACGTCTCTTCCTGATTTTCGGAGGGACTGATCTTTTCTTCTTACTCGTCACTGGATTTGGATTACTCACATTATGCTGGGGATCCTACATGGCGGTTCGTCAGACCGACTTGAAAGCGATCTTAGCGTTCTCTACGATCAGTCAGCTCGGTATGATTATGTCCATGCTCGGTTTCGGTACGAAAGCGGCCATATTTGCGGCGATTTTCCATATTTTCAACCATGCTACTTTTAAAGGAAGTCTGTTCATGGTTGCCGGTATCGTAGACCATGAAACCGGTACGAGAGATATTCGTAAACTCGGAGGACTCATGACATTGATGCCGATTTCTGCCACACTGGCTTTCTTTGGTGCCTTTTCGATGGCTGGCGTTCCATTACCGGTGTTCAACGGGTTCCTAAGTAAAGAAATGTTCTTTGAAACGTCATTGCATATCGAATCGACTTCAGCGTTTGTATCCGCACTAACACCGATTATTCCGGTCCTTGCGGTACTCGGTAGTATTTTTACATTCGTCTACTCGATGTATTTCTTCTTCCAAACATTCGCAGGGAATACGAAGGGCGATCTTCCGGTGAAGCCGCATGAAGCACCACTAGGCATGCTGCTCTCTCCGATCGTACTGATTCTTTTCGTTGTTGTCGTCGGATTGTTACCTAACCTGATCAATCATCCAATTTTGACACCTGCTACAGCAGCAGTGTTTGGAGAAGCACCTGAGAAACACCTGAAATTCTGGCACGGATTCGAACCGCAGTTGTTCATGTCTCTTGCAGTCGTCGCTCTCGGTACACTCTTCTACTTGACGATGAAAAAGTGGAAAGTGATCTACAACTGGCTGCCTGGACGAATGAGTGCGAACAAAGTGTATGATTTCATCTACAATACACAGTTCAAAATCGCTGAAAAGACAACCAACACCTATATGACAGGTTCGATCCGTCATTATGTGATGTATATTTTGATTTTCTTAGTCGGAGCTACAGGTGTCACATTGTATGTGACAGATGGATTCGTCATTTCAACCGATGATCTCGCTCCAATTTCCTGGCCGGAAATCGCAGTTGCGGTCGTCATGGCAATTGCTGCGTTTGCCACCATTGTTATGAAAAACCGTATTGCAGCCATTCTCGTCTTAGGTGTCGTCGGTTTTGGATTATCACTCTTGTTCGTGTTCTTCCGAGCACCTGACCTTGCATTGACGCAGTTGATCGTCGAAACAGTGACAGTCGCTCTGTTCTTACTCTGCTTCTATCATTTACCGAAGCTCGATACAGAAAAGCAATCACCAGGTGCAAGAACGTTGAATATGATCATTTCAGCTTCAGTCGGGATATTGGTTACATTGGTCGCCATCGCTTCTCATAGTTCTAAGAAGTTTGAAACGATATCGCATTACTTCATAGAAGAATCCCACCACCTCGGTGGCGGTGATAATGTGGTCAACGTCATCCTGGTTGATATGCGTGGACTGGATACCTTGTTTGAAATTACAGTACTCGGGTTGGCTGCATTAGGCATTTACGCAATGATTCGACTCCGAAAAGAAGAAGAGGAGCTGGATTCATAATGGAATTAATCATGTCCGTACTCGCCGGCTTGTTGTTTACTGCTGGTGTTTACTTACTACTACAAAGACAAGTTCTGAAAATCGTTTTCGGTACAGCTCTTCTCTCCCATGGAGCTCACCTTCTCATTTTGACAATGGGGAAGTTGAATAGAGGGCAACCACCGATATTGGAAAAAGGGATCGAACATTACGCAGATCCCTTACCTCAGGCACTGATTTTGACATCGATCGTCATCAGTTTCGGGGTAACATCATTTTTACTCGTTCTCGCATATCGAGCGTACAAAACGAACAAGACAGACAACATGGAGCAATTGAGGGGATCTGATCATGACTAATTTAATTACATTACCGATACTGATACCGCTCATCGCTGGAACCATGTTCATCTTTTGGAGAAAGAAACTGCCCTTCGTTCGAGTGGGTACTCAGATCATTACAATCATCAATTTAATCGTAACAGCCGTTATCACCTTTCTCGTCATCCAGAATGGGCCGATCATTTTAGAAACGGGAGGTTGGGTAGCTCCTTACGGAATCATCTTGGTAGGAGATGCCTTATCCTTATCCCTCTTGTTGACGACAAACGTCATTGCTGTGGCAGCTGCTTTCTATGCGCCTTTTTCACTTGATAGAGGACGTGAAGAACATTATTTTTATACATTCTTCTTGATCTTGATCGGAGGCGTGAGTGGCGCATTCTTGACCGGGGATATCTTCAACTTGTTCGTATTCTTCGAAGTGTTGTTGATGGCTTCCTATGGAATGATCGTGCTCGGTGGAACGAGACAACAGCTACGAGAATCAATCAAGTACGTGTTGCTGAACTTGTTCTCTTCCATCCTGTTCGTAACGACTGTCAGCTTCCTATACTCTGTCACGGGAACTGTTAACATGGCTCAGCTTTCTGAGCGTGTCGGTCAAGTCAATCAGGAAGGCATTCTGACAACAATTGCGATTCTGTTCTTTGTCGTATTTGCAACAAAAGGGGCACTGTTCCCTCTTTACTTTTGGATGCCACATGCTTATGCGAAACCGCCAGCGGTCATTTCAGCTCTATTTGGGGCACTATTGACGAAAGTCGGTATTTACTCAATCTTACGAGTATTCACTTTGATTTTTAATGGGAATATAGACTATACACATACCTTCTTCATTACATTAGCTGGGTTTACATTGATCTTTGGCGTAATCGGTGCGATGTCCACGAATAACATCAAATTGATCATTGCCTACAACATCATCCCAGCGATCGGATTCATGATTATGGGTATCGGGATTTTCACAGATGTGTCATTAGCTGGTTCCGTCTATTACTTAGTGCACGATATGATCATCAAGGGAGCATTGTTCTTGCTTGTCGGAGCCATTGCAATTGTAGCTGGAACTTCAGATTTACGTAAAATCAGTGGATTGATCAAGAACTATCCTTTACTAGGATGGCTGTTCTTCATCGCAACGGTTACGTTAGCCGGATTACCTCCATTCAGTGGGTTTATCGGCAAACTGCTCTTATTGAAAGGGGCATTTGAAAACGGTCATTATGTCATTGCTGCAATCGGGTTGATCACTAGCTTATTAATCTTGGTTTCTGTCATGCGAATCTTCATCAACGGTTTCTGGGGAGTCAGCATGGAGCTGCCAAAGGAAAAACGATCGATTAAACCACTCTATCTTCCGATTACGTTCCTTCTGATCTTTTCAGTTGTACTCGGGATCGGTGCAGAATGGTTCTTACCACATATCCAACAAATCGGCGTCGACCTGATGAATCCATCGGTCTATGTTGACGCAGTATTAAAGGAGTAGTTCGATATGGCTTTTCAACTTTTGATCAACCTTGCAATTGGACTCATCTGGATGTTTTTAACTGAAACTTATACGTTCGTCACTTTTTTAGTCGGATTTATCATCGGAGTGTTCTTGCTTTTCTTATTGAACAGATTCATTCCAGATACGTTCTATTTTCGATATATTTTGGCGATCTGGAAGCTGGTCCTCTTGTTTGCGAAGGAACTTTTGATCGCAAACATTGATGTATTGAAAATGGTGTACAAACCGAAGATGGATATGCAGCCTGGTATCATCGCACTTCCTACAGATTTGCGATCGAATTGGGAAATTACACTTCTAGCGAATCTTATCACCCTTACACCAGGTACACTATCCGTCGATGTATCAGCAGACAACAATTTCATTTATATCCATGCGATGGATTTGCCGGATGTTGATGAGACGATCAATCAGATCAAAGGGACATTCGAGAAAGCAATAAAGGATGTGACACGATGAGCATACTTCTACACAACGTCATTTGGCTTTGCATGATCGTCAATGCGATTTCCATTATCATGCTGCTCTATCGTGCAATCAAAGGACCTTCAAATCCAGACCGCGCAGTTGCCATCGATACAATCGGGATCAACTTGATTTCAATGACCGGATTGGTCGCAATCCAGTTGAATACAACCCGCTTAAATGATGTAATCTTGTTAATCGGTATTTTGACGTTCATCGCAACGGTAGCCATTGCGAAATTCTTAGAAAAGGGTGTTATCATTGACCGAAGTCGTGATTAGTGTCCTATTGCTGATGGGTACATTTTTCGTATTCTCTAGCTCACTAGGCATACTACGTTTTCCAGATGTCTATTCTCGCCTGCACGCTGCGACCAAGAGTGCGACTCTAGGTGTCTCAGGCGTCATGCTTGCTGCTTTTCTCTATTTTTTATTCAAAGAGAACATGGTAAGCGGAAAGTTGATTTTGGGAATCCTGTTCGTGTTATTGACGGCTCCGGTCAGTGGTCACATGATATCGCGCTCCGCCTATCGAACCGGCGTCCCGCTCTCTGATCGGACGATCAAAGACGAACTTGAAAAGAGATATAAAGACGAAACCTCTTAATTTAAAATGTGAAGAGACTGATGGAGCATTCCATCAGTCTTTTAATATGTAATGATTATTGTAAGGAATTTGTAAATACAGTCTTCCTTAAATCATTATTGTGACATATAATAGTTTTAATCATCTATATGTATAAGAAATTGGCTTTTTCAGATGAAAAAACCAATAAGGAGTGACAATTGCATATGTATTTTCTAGAACGGGTTGACCACACTGTCAGACGGATGAAGAGTCAAGCCGCTAATGCGATGACATTGTTGAATTTGACACTAGGTGCAATCGCAATCGTTTGTATTTTGAAAGGTCAGTTGGAATTGAGTTTTTGGTTCATTTTCTTATGTGCCCTCTTTGATCGCTTTGATGGCATGATTGCAAGGAAGCTTCAAATTGAATCGGAATTCGGTAAACAACTTGATTCATTATGTGATCTGATATCATTCGGAGTTGCGCCAGCCTTTTTGATTTACCAGGGTGTATTGTTCGAATTCGGAATACCAGGCCTTGTCTTTATTATTCTTTATATCATTTGTGGTGCGATTCGACTTGCTCGATTCAACATCACGGAATTCAACGGCCATTTTACAGGAGTCCCGATTACGATTGCAGGTTGTCTGTTAGCCATGTCCTTTCTGACGATCAACTTATTCCCTGATTATGTATTCATGTTTCTCGTACTCATCCTTTCATTCTTAATGATCAGTAATATCAGTATCCAAAAACGTTAGCTTATGTAAAAAAGACCCCGGAAGGCATCCAACAGCCTCTCGGGGTCTTTATGTGTTTCTGCTTATTTCGTCAGTTTCAAGAACTCTTCAACGTCTTCCACTGCCAACTGGATCGCTCGTGTCCAGAACTGTGGTTTTGTAAGATCTTCACCGAGATGTTTCTCAGCCAATTCTTCAACAGACATCGTTCCAGTATCTTGAAGCAATGCAATGTATTTCTCTTCAAATGCTGCTCCTTGTTCTTTTGCAATCGCGTAGATTCCCGCACTGAACAAATAACCGAACGTGTATGGGAAGTTATAGAACGGAACATCCGTAATGTAGAAGTGAAGCTTAGAAGCCCAGAAATGTGGGTGGTATTCACCAAGCGCGTCATTATATGCCTCACGTTGTGCTTCTTCCATCAATGCTTTCAAACGATCTACAGACACAAGACCTTTTGAGCGCTCTTCATAGAAACGAGTTTCAAATAGGAAACGCGCATGGATGTTCATGAAGAAAGCAACGGAACGCTGAATTTTATCCTCTAATAAAACCAGGCGTTCTTCTTCTGTCTTTGCCGTTTCCACTGCTGCATCAGAAACGAGCATTTCAGCATAAGTGGAAGCTGTTTCTGCAACGTTCATCGCGTAATTCTGATTCAAGTATGGAAGTTCATCCATGACATGTTGATGGTATGCGTGCCCAAGCTCATGCGCTAACGTTGAAACGTTGCTCGGCGTGCCGGAGAATGTCATGAAGATACGTGTTTCTTGTGCATTCGGGAAGCTTGTGCAGAATCCACCAGGACGTTTTCCAGAGCGATCCTCTGCTTCAATCCAAGACTTTTCAAACGCTTGACGAGAGAACTCGCTCATTTTCGGATTGTATTGTTTGAACTGCTCAATAATGAAGTTGGCTGCTTCATCATAGGATACGTTTGATTCCGTCTTGCCAACCGGAGCATCAACGTCAGTCCATCCCAGTTTTTCAAGGTTCAACATTTCCGCTTTTCGGTTGAGATATTTTACAAAAGTATCTTTGTGATCCGTGATGACCTTCCACATCGTATCCAGTGTTTCTTGAGACATACGATTGATTTTGAGCGGTTCCTTCAGCACTGATTCCCAGTTGCGGTGTTCATACGTGCTTAAACGGAATCCTGCGAGATGATTCAGTGCTTCCGCACAGAAATCTTCTTGCTCGGCCCATGCATTTTGATACGCTTCAAAAGCGCGTTCACGAACTTCTTTACTTTGGCTGGATAGCTTGTTGTCCAATTGTCCGACAGAAAGCTCTTTCACTTCACCATCTTCTTCAAATGGAATGCTCATTTTACCAACGACTAGGTCATAAAGGTTGGACCAGGCATGATAGCCGTCTACCGCAAGATCGTTGATGAGTGATTCCTGATTGAAGCTGAGCTTCTCGACTGCATTCTGGCGTCGTTCATTGAGGATGTAGGCATATTGTGCAAGACCTTCTGACTGTAACAATGCCTTCCATTCTTCATCGGATACTTGTTTCAATTTCTCATCGAATTGAGTCCAAAGGGAATGATATTTTGCACCGATGGAATCGAGCTTACCTCTGATTGCGACAGCTTCCTTGTCTTTCACATCCTGTGCGACAAGACAGCCGACATAAGCACTGCTCTCATGAAGGCGAGAGGAAAGAGCGCTTAACTCTTCAACAACCTCACTCAGTTGAGTAGGATTGGTTGGGTCGCATTGTTTTATGCTGCTTTTCAATTCCACCACTTTCGTTTCGATGGATGATATGTATGCTTGGAGTTCTTCAGAGGAACTTCCACCTGCAAAAATGTTTTCTAAATTCCATTGCTGTGATAATTGGGCTAGTTTCATGTTTATCCTCCCTAATATGTAATACCTCCATTATAAGGAAAATTCTAAAAATAAAAAAGAGATTATACCTGGTAAATTTGTTCCCCTTTAAATAGCACATTGAGAGTTCTGGAGTAATATGGTGATTTCTTCGAAATTCACTCCCTTTCCGCGGGCGAACCGCGAGCCTCCGCGCTCACCTGCAAATGTAGTTTTTAGAATCTAGTAGTTCGCTGTGGGGTCTCGCCTGGCTCGCTATTCCCGCAGGAGTGTCGTGAATTGTCTTAAGAAATCACCAAGAATTAAAATTACGTAAAAGGATAAAACAACTGATTTATTCCATAAAGGAAAAACTGACCCGTATTGGTCATCCCGGGTCAGCCCTATCCTTAGTCGAATGCGCATGCGTACATGAAATAGATGAGCATGATAATGAGTGTTAAATTGAAAATGATTCCTTCCATTTCGCAGTGTTCACCTCGCTTCTTCAATCTCTCTCTACCTATATTTCCACACATTCGATACGATTAACCTTTTTCCCTTTCTTCGATTACCAATTGATAACTATTTCTATGTTATAATCGTTCTTGTTTAGGGCTAGGAGGGCAAATATGAATAAAAGACGTTTTTATCCTTTCTTAGGTGCAAAAACATTGATGGCATTGGCGGACGTTCTATATATCATGACCATCGTTACATACATTTACCAAAAGACAGGGTCGGCAACTTATGCGGCCATTTATCCGTTATTACAAGTCATTGCCAGTTTGATCGCTGGATTTACAACTCCGTTATTTGTAGAACGGTTCAAATTCAACGGGCTGCTAATCAACTTTACAATATTAAAAACCGTTCTGCTCATTGCATTACCTTTTCTTTTCCCATACATATCGGACCATCTAGTAGGACTGTTCCTATTTATTGCGATTCTATCCTTCATTTCAGGTTGGACGAAACCGCTCCTGAACACCATGATTCCGAAAGTCGTTGAGAAGGATCACCTTGTTACCGCAAACAGTTATCTTACCTTCTCCAATCATTCCGTCCAGCTTGCTGGGTATTCGTTCACCGGGTTAGTTGTCGTTGCATTTGGAGAAATATCGACTTTGTCCGCTACGGCTACGTTACAAGGGTTTGCGACGATTTTATTACTCACAACCTTGGTCTCTGTGCCCGATGAACAGCCAAAACCGAGTCCTTCTAAATGGAAGGCAATCAAGGATGGATGGCTACTTCTCTGGAACAACAAAACAATCCTAGTCATTACGATCATGGATATGATTGAAGGCATAGCAGGGACGATTTGGGTAGGGGCTATTACTCTAGTCTTCGTTCAAGAAGCTTTAAATCAAGGTGCTGAATGGTGGGGCTTTATCAACTCCAGTTATTATGCAGGCACCATCCTGGGTGGTGTACTAGCCCTTTTAATTGCGAAAAAGGTGCAAGCCAACCTCATCCAAAGCATGGCGATCGGCTCTTTCCTCTTCGGAATTTTGACTTTCTTATATGGCATCAACAGCGTTCCTTGGCTTGCATTGGTTCTATGTGTATTAATGGGGCCGTCTTATCAAATTCGTGACATCGCTCAACAAACCGCGATGCAGACGAGTGTGTCGACTGAACGTTTGCCGAAGATTTATGCTACACACGGTATATTGATATCGACCATAGGAGGTATTTCTGTACTTCTTGTCGGAATGGTAGCTGACTTCGTAGGCATTCGATTCGTCTATATTTTCGCCTCCATACTCATAAGTTGTTCTGCATTGTTATCTTTCACACTACTCCGGTTTCAGGCCAAAAAAGCGATGCAAACGAAATCATATTCATAAAAAAAGGAGGATGGGACCTGCCCATCCTCCTTCTTTGCAATCAATAAGTGCCTTCTGCTTCCAGCGCATCCTTTTTCGTCTTATGCACCGTTCCAAATGGATGCTCTGGTGGTGCATAGATGGCATAGAGCTTCATTGGCTCTTTACCGGTATTGGTCACATTGTGCCATTTACCAGCAGGTATGAAGATGGCATAATCATCAAATACTTCTGCTTCATAATCCAAATTATTGGGGTCATCTCCCATTTGGACGAAGCCTTGACCTTGTTCGAGACGGATGAATTGATCCAATTCAGGATGTATTTCTAAGCCTATATCCTCTCCCACACCAATACTCATTAAAGTCAGCTGTAGGTTATCTCCTGTCCATAAGGCTGTACGGAAATTATCATTCTGTAAGGTAGCCTTTTCAATATCAATGACAAAAGGCTCTCCCCCATAATCTTTCAACCGATAGGGGAAATATTTCGTTAAAAACTTGAATCGAGCGGCATTCATCCGTTCAGAGTTCATCGCTTGGAAGAAAACAGGTTGCTGGGTTGAGTAGCAGTTTTTTTGATATTCATGGAATCCTTCAATTTCGGATTGATAGGCTCTCTGAAGACCTTCCGCATAGTTTTGAAAAGGGACTTCTTTTATTTCGTACTCTGGCTGAGTACCTGTAAGCCCTCTATAGTATTCGGTAAATTGTTTCAACTGCACTTTTTTATTTTGTAGTGTTTGAAGGATTTCATATTGGTGCCTTTGATCCGGTGCCGACTGCGCTAATCGGCTGTAAAATTGGATAGCAGATGCTTCTCTTTTTATTCCGGCAAGTAAAGCATCGGCGACTGGTTGAGGATCTCTGTACATACTCTACCTTCCTTTCCTGTGCATTCTATCGTTATCTTATGCCCAGGTCTGAAATATGTACGTTGTTTTCGGTTGTTAAATCATCCTAGTGTTTTTTCTTGATTAGGTCATACAATTCAGAATAGGAATCCACATAATAATCCATTCCTGGGATGTCAGGGTCCTGGAAGCTGCAAGCTGGAATTCCTAATTCTTTCGCAGGGAGCAGATCCAGCTCTCGATCACCGACCACAAGGTCAATCGAATGTTCTTTTAAAATATGTTTGTAGGCAGTCGCATCTGGTTTTCTCGGGAATTCATCCTCCCACCCGATGATCTTTGTAAAATAGTGGTCCAACTGATGATGTTCCAAGACTCTTCTCACGACTTCTCTGGAGTTATGGGTAACGACAAAATTATGTTCAGCGAGCTTCAGTACATCTTCCAGACTTTCAAATAGCTCAAACTCTGCAGGCTCCAATTCCCGCTCCATCGCTTGGAAGTATTTCTTTTGTTCATCCGTCACACCGAAGTGGTTGAACGCGTGTCTAAATGATACTTTCATGTGACTGAGGATCTCCTCTTCTGTTGTATCGTCATCTAGCATCTTTTTAAATAGCTTGACGAACAAACGATAGCTGTCCACCATCGTTCCATCAAAATCCCATAAAATGTTCATATGTAACCTCCTCAATGACTTCTCTAGACAGTTTCTCCAACTACTGCTCCATTTCCTCTGAGTACATTCATTTCACTTCACCAACATAACAAATGTGGATTCGTAATACATTGTGTAAAACGTTACCCCTATCTTTTACCGATGAGGAGGGAAGTTATGTCCACTTTTGACCCAAACAAAGTAAGTACGAAATTCTTACCTCCCGCTAATCCCAACTACCCTGTTGTAGGAAGGAAATACACACTGACTCATTCTGATATCACTGGAGAATTGTTTTTATCAGTTGGTTGTAGGATTGATCTGGAAAGTATCGATCAACAGATGCGCGATGAAGTCATTGCTGAATGGAGAAGGGACAGATATGGCCGCTACCATTTATTCGGTGAGGTTTATGTAGATGGTGGAGAATTCAGCAAAGAAGTGACAGAACGGCGGTTCAACATCTTCCGAAAAGAGATGGGTACAGCATTAAAAGGCATGCTATATGGAGACCAGCCGTTTCTTTCCAATCACCCGTACCTTCTTGATGCACCCATCTATATCCAGTTCAACTCCACCTATCCGGAATACAATCAGACTTTCTACTTTGGCACACTGAGAGATTATGTTTAACATTTAATTCTCCTCAGACTACAGACGGATTTCCACTAGCAAAAAAGGGATTTAATTACCAAAGTGGAATTAATGTCATAGAACCATTGGAGGAGGACGAAAAATGACTGTGTACATGGAAAAGGTAAATGATCTGAATGTATTGGAAGTGGAATTGAAGAAATTATTGAATACCTCGATTGACTCTGTTGAGGAATTGGAAAAATGGCTCCTTGCCCAGACAGAGCTGTATGACATGGTTGAAGAAAGTACGTTGGGACATTATATAGATTTTCAATGCTATAGTAATGACGAGGATAAGAAAAAAGCCGTGGAACATGATCAGGAAAAAGTAAAGCCACTGATGAAACGATATAAGTTTAAGCTTGATGAGAAGTTCATGCAGACTCCATTTCGACATCAACTCGATCAAGCTTATTATGGCCGCTTCATCAAGAGCAAAGAGCTTGCGATGAAGTTGTATAGTGAAGAGAATATTGAAATTGAAGTGAAGGAAGATCATCTCGTCAACAAATACTTTGAGTTAATGGGTGGACTCACTTATCCGTGGGAAGGGAAAGAACTGACCTTCAGCGAATTACGCCAGGTTTTCAAAAGCCACGATCGTGATAAACGGCAACAATCGATGACCCTTATGTATGAAAAGTTCGAGTCTATGGCTGACGATCTACAGCCTATTCTCACTGAACTCATCCAACTGAGAGATCAAAAGGCGAAGAACGTCGGGTTCGCCAATTTCAGAGATTATATGTTTGCGAAGTATGAGCGCTTTGACTATGGTCCAGCGGATTGCAAACAATTAGCCGATGCTGTTGCAAAGCACGCTGTCCCGCTTAACAGGCAAATTCAACAGCAACACAAAAACGAACTCGGTTTGGATGACTACTTCCCTTGGGATCAGCATGCTGAAGCTTCTGGTTTAGAGCCCCTTAAGCCTTATGAAGAGATGGATACCTTCTTGGAAAAAACATCAGGAATCTTAAATAAGCTGGACCCGGAATTTTCAATGCTTTTAAAGGAAATGGATGAGCAAGGGAAGCTAGATCTGGAAAGCCGGAAAGGCAAGGCCCAGGGTGGTTTTTGTGAATACTTACCTGTTTCCAGAATGTCCTTCATCTTCATGAACGCAGCCAAAGCTCACAGTGACCTGATTACCCTCGTACATGAAATGGGCCATTGCATCCATGACCGTATGAAACGGGATATTCGATTAGGGAAGTATCGTGAAATCCCCATGGAATCAGCAGAACTGGCAAGCATGAGCATGGAATTGTTCACGTTGCGCGACTGGAAAGAATATTATCCGAATCAAGAGGATTTCATCCGCGCCCAAAAGAAACAGTGGGAAGATGTAATCGGCATGCTGCAGAGTGTCATGGTCATTGATCAATTCCAACACTGGCTTTATGAGAATCCAAACCATACTGTAGAACAACGCCAAGAAAGATACGTGGAGCTTTCCAACGAGTTCAGCAGTGGGGTCGTAAATTGGAACGGACGCGAAAAATGGAAAGAACTGAATTGGTTCATTGTTCTTCATATTTTCGAAGTGCCTTTCTACTTTATTGAATACGCGATTGCCCAACTCGGAGCTGTACAACTCTACATGCAGTTCAAAGAAAACCATGATCAGACACTAGCAAATTATAAACAAGCACTTTCTTTAGGAAGCTCAAAATCTCTTCCTGAAGTGTATGAAGCCGCTGGCATTCGATTTGACTTCTCTGAAGAAATAGTCGAAAAATTGATGAATTTCGCACACAATGAGCTTGAGCAATTGAAGAATTGATGGAGGGAAAGAAGAAGACTCGTCTACTTGACGGGTCTTTTTTTTGTAGCGTATTTCTGAATATAAAAGACTAGTTCTGTAGTCTCCTACCAAGATAGTAATTTGATGTTTTATGTCGATACATTAGCCCCTCTAGCCTGTTTATCCATTATTAAAAGGAAAAATGTCGGAACGAGCAGAAAGGTGTAAATATATTTCGATTCCCGAAAGGAGTAGGATGATGAAGAAAAAGTGGTCAATCGTATCAAGTGTCGTACTTAGTACTGGAATGATTTTCAGCGTACCGATGGGAGATGCAAATGCTACAGGAGAAGGTCCGAACTATAATGGTAATGAAACCATTATGAATGAAAGACTGCACAATTATGAAGAAATGGTCGATTTCTTGCACAAGCAAGATAAAAAATCTGAAGCACTGACTTTAGAAGTATATGGCCAATCCGTTAAAGAAAGGGATCTATTTCTGGCCAAGTTCATAAGTAACCCTGAAAATCCGACCATTCTTTTCCTTACACAACAACATGGTAATGAAACCCTTACAACGGAAGGCGCACTAAAGCTGATCCAACAGTTAGCTTCTAGCAGCAAGAATGTGAAAGAGATGCTTCAAAATGTGAACGTCCTTGTAGCTCCTCGTTTGAACGTAGATGGTGCTGAAGGGGATGTCAACTTTTCACTAGACGACTATGTAGCTGGAACGCATACACGCTATAACGCAAATGAAGTGGACTTGAACCGTGACCATGTGGCAAAAGAGCAGCCTGAAACTCAATCATTCCATGAAAATGTTCTCCAAAAGTATCAACCGGAATATATGATTGATCTGCATCATCAAGGTACACAAACTACCCTAGGCGACAGTGATGAACTTGTATCAGGGTCTATCTTGTATCCAACGAATCCTGAAGTGGATCCAGAAGTTGTTGAAGCTTCCATGCAGCTAGGTTCAGTCGTTTATGAAGCCGTTGAAGCAAAAGGATATGGGACTTTGTCGAAGTATAGAGGTGGAACCGCTCCGACAATCGGTCGGAACGGAATCGCGATGGAGTACGGCATTTCAACTCTATTGATGGAAATGAGAGGGATGGCTGATCATTATTATGAGCCTTATGTACTTGGACAAAAAAGTAACGGATATCTCATCCAGCAAGCTGTCGTAGCAATGGAAGCAGCAATTGAAGCCATAGCTGACGGTTCGATTGAAAAAGCAGATACTTCTTTTTGGGACACACTTCCCGAAAGTGGTTGGAAAAGCGAATAATTGAGGAGGCTTTTTATGTATAAATGGATAAAATTCATCACAGTATTTTCGATTGTGGCTTTGCTTACAGGAGTTGGTAGCGCCTATGCCTCGGACCACTCGAAACCAGGAGGTCCATCAACCAATGGCAATGATAACATCAACAGTATCATGACCTATGAAGAAATGGTCGATCAATTACACCACTTGGAAAAACAAAGTAAAGGAAAAATGGAAGTTCGTACTCTTGACGATTATGGAAAAACAGAACAAGGCCGTAGCATCTACAGTGCAAAAATCGGTCAAGGTGAAAAGGATATATGGATTCAAGCCCAAATCCATGGAGATGAGAAACTGACGACAGAAGCGGTCATGCAACTTTTAAAAACGTTGGTAAGCTCTGGTCATAAAGACGTAGAAACATTATTGAATGAGCTTACCTTGTATGTCATTCCGATCTATAATCCTGATGGAAGCGTCATGAATACCCGTGGGACAAAGCTTTCGGATGAGGAAGAATCCACATACATCGATTTAAATCGTGATTGGGCATTGGATGGTTTTAAAGCGAAGGAATCTGAAGTTGTTTATGCTTACTGGGCGGATGTAAAGCCGGATTATGCAGTTGATCTGCACCATCAAGGGTTCAAAACGGTGTACGGGACCGATGAATCTACCAGCTTTTCTTTAGGGATCTCTTTAGCACCTGATGGTCCTACGTTACCTGGACTCCAAGATGGATACTACAATACAGTTACGAAGCAGATGCAAGCGTATGTATATGATCAACTCAATCACTATGGCTACACACATATCGACCAATACCAAGTCGGTGGAGATACGAAATATTACATCGACATTAAAGGCGGGGTCGTCTCTGCCATGATGCTAGGCTTGAACTATGATAACTTGAATCCAGATGGTCACAGTAACCCTGCTATCTTCTTTGAAACGAAGGGCAATACAAGAGAAGGAAACCTCGGACAAAAATCGAATGGCTATTTAACGAAACAAAACTACATTGCATTGAAAGCTTTGCTTACAGGTATTGCTACAAATGAGATCAAAGATGTCGATCCTGAACATTGGAACGACATACCCGCTTATCCTGCAGCAGGCTACTATACAGACTATGCAGGTATCCTCCCCATTCCATAAGTAGGATGAATCACAAAACTCAAAAGGCTAACTGCCTTTTGAGTTTTTTATGCTTAAGATATCTCATTCCTGTGTAATCGGATCAATCGTCTCGTATGGATGACGAGTACCTTACCGATCGCATAGGTTGGAATGGCAAGGATCAAACCTAGAACACCTGCAATACTGCTAGCTACCAACAATAGTAGAATGACAGTCAGTGGATGCATACTTAACCTTTTCCCCATCACCTGAGGAGAGATCAAATTGCTTTCAATCTGTTGAATGACGATTACGCCGAGAATTACATAAAGTGCTGTCATCGGAGATTGTAGTAGTCCTACAATAACTCCTGGCGCAGTGCCAATAATCGGTCCAACAAATGGTACGACATTCAGGAATAAAGCAATCAAAGCAAGAACGAGCGCATACTCCAGGTCAATGATCAGATACCAGATATAGACGAACGTTCCGATGAACAAACTTACAATCAATTGACCTTGGATGAATCCACTTAAAGCTTTATCCATATCATCTAGTATACTTTTTCCTTCATCCCGGTGCTTTTCAGGTAGAAAACGGAGGATGGATCCAGGAAGTTTATGGCCATCTTTTAACATATAGAACAGAATAAATGGTAAAAGAATCAGAATGACGATAATGTTGGTTAAGACACTTAGAAAAGATACGATATGATTTCCAACTGATGAAGTAAGATTCCCTACTGAACTCGAAATGCGTTCTGTCAACTTACCATCGTTCAACACACCACTCTCCATCACACGTGCCACAACCGGGTTTTGCTTCCATTCTCCCATTTTATCTTTGAATTTCTCTGCAAGCTCTGGAGCTCCCTCAATCAAACTTTTCACTTGTTCTTGGAGAACGGGTCCAAACGCCCATACAACACCCGTTATGAGACCGCCAAAAATAACATAAACAAGGAGGATGCTAAAGATCTTCGGAACATTAAACCTTTGGATCAAATGTACAATCGGACGGAATAAATAAAAGAATACACCTGATACAACGATTGGAAAAAACAATGTAGTAATTAATATTCCGATGGGTCTGAATAAGAAGGAAATTTGGGTTCCGACCCAAATGATGACAAAGATTAACAGAACCCAAATCAAACTTCTGAACATTTTGGATTGCAGCATCGGCAAGCTCCTTTCTAATCTCTAACTCCATACCCTCCATTGCGCAAAAATAAAACAGCTCCAGCCTATCCAGGCCGTGAGCTGTTTTACATTTAAGATCCTTTTTCTTGTCGAATGGTTTTCCCTTAGAGCCTTACTCGGGAAGTTGACGATCTTCAACCAATATTACTTTTGTTTATCTTTAACGGGTTCCAAGATAATAAAAAAGCTGCTTTCCGCTCAGAGTTCTTGCTAACTAGGTCTGTGCAGTCCAACCATTGTAATTCATTTAACTTTATATGAAGTTCGGCATCAATCGTCTTTTCGATGTCCTTCATCAGGCGATCAATTTCCCGAATGGGCTGTCTGAAATGCTTTGCTGCCTGACGATAAGGTGAATGCATTTGCAATTTGTCGATGAACTCTGCTGAAGTAACGGATTGCTGTGCTAGATACTCTTCCTTATCTACGATGTATTCATACACCTTTCTTTTTTGTTCAGGAAGAGATTTAACAATTTCTCTTATGAGCATTTCAGACAAATAATCATTCATTCTGCTCTCTCCTCGATTTTCTTAATCTTTTTTATCCATATTGTATTTCTTCAAGAAACGCTCAGCGCGTCCACCACTGTCCGCAAACTTCTGTCTACCTGTATAAAAAGGATGTGTATCCGAACTCACATCCACTTTAATTAATGGATAAGCGTTTCCATCCTCCCATTCGATTATTTCATTAGAGGTCTTCGTCGACCCTGACATGAATTTGTATCCGCTATTCGTATCCATAAAAACTACTTGCCGATATTCTGGATGTATTCCTTTTTTCATTATGATCTCTCCTTTACTTTACATTGCTGATATTCGTTCAGCGATTTTTCTTGCACCGGAAATGTTCCTGGACACGGGTCCAATTTCCAGTTCAGCCAACGCACCTGCTACATGGAGACCTTTGTCCCATTCCAAGTGATGCGTTATGATTGGAAAACCACATTCTGCACATTTAAGATCATACCGTTTTATCGTTCGCTCTAGCCATTCCTTCCCAGGTAAAACACCCTCAACTCCAGTAGCTAAAATGACATATGAGGCGTCAATCTGGGAACCATCCTTCAAAAGTAAATGAATATCTTCATCAATCCAACAGTTTGATACTTCACTTGTGATCACGTTCAATCTCTTCTTTTGTTCGAGGTGTTTTTGTCTGCGATAGAGCGATTTCGTTGTAGATCCTCTGTACCTCGCATCGGTAATGATCCTTCTACGTTCGTTAAAATCTTTCACCTTACTGTATGTGTTTAAATTTTTAGGACCTATCCATCCCGGATCACTGTCAAACTCATGAACACGGGTAGGATGTCGCTTTATCTGAATCACCGGTAGCTCGGTGTCTTTGCAAATTTTATTCGTTAAATGGGATGCCGTGATACCACCTCCAATAATAACGACCGGTAAAGTTACACCCTTGAATGAAGGCAGATCACAATCAAAGATATGAAACACTTTCTCAGACCTTACTTTTGCCCAATCTGGGTAATATGGGCGATTATTGACCCCCATTGCTAAAACGACCTTTTTGGAAGGAATCTCATCTCCATCAGTCGTAATAACAATCCAGTGATCTTCTTGTTGTATCAAATCCTTAACAAAACCGACTTTCCAACATGTCTCCAATTTAACTTCATCGAAAATATGTTTACAATGTGCGTTAAATAAACTTAGTTTTGGTTTTGAATAGTAGCCATAGAAAACATCAAGTGAAGATGTACCTTTAGCAAACTTTTCGAGGCTGAAGGGATATGGATCGATATGATGAACGACAGGAGAGCGGAGGTAGTCCATGCCAATGCGTGAAGTCAACTTTCTCCAACTCTGCATAGGTTTTTGATAAGGATCAATGATTTGTATATCTGAAGGTTTCATATCTTTGTTTTTCAATAAATAAGTAGCAATTGTACACCCATGCACGCCACCTCCGACAATCACCCATTCCTTCATTGCAATTCTCCTTTAAAATGTATTACCAGCTTGATTTTTTAACACCAGGAATCTGTCCTTTATGGGCAAATTCTCTAAACGCAATACGAGACATTTTGAATTTTCTTAAATAACCTCTAGGCCTTCCTGTTACTTCACATCGATTTTTCAAACGTGTCGGGGAAGAATCTCGGGGGAGTTTCCGCAGTGCCTCGTAATCCCCTTCCTCTTTCAATTTTCTCCGGATTTCAGCATAGTGCTCAACCATCTCTTGTCGTTTACGCTCTTTCGCAACTTTGGACTTTTTAGCCATAACTGTATATGCTCCTTTTCTAATTGTTTCTTATAAATCGAAATGGTTACGATTTAATATAGAAAAAATACAAACCGTAATGATTACGATTTGTTATAGGAATAGTATAAAGATTCCTCTTCCATTTGTAAACCATGAATATTTCTTTGGGTAAGGTTACCGGTTGACTAACAAAGAACAGCCCTGGTGTAGGCACCATGGGCTGTTCTCTTTTCACGATCCTTTTTCTTTGTCATTCCGCTGTCTATAAAACTCATGGAACAATTTCATTAAAGCGCGCTTTTCTATACGAGAGACATAGCTTCTTGAGATTCCCAGGTCTTTTGCGATCTCTCGTTGAGTCCGTTCTTTTTCCATGTCGAGTCCGAAGCGCCCGACGATGACTTCTTTCTCGCGATCATCCAAAATATGAATGTGCTCGTAGATCTGTTTCTTTTCCATCTTGAGCTGGATCGTGTCGACAATGTCATCCAAGTCCGCTTTCAAGACATCGATTAGGGTGATTTCATTGCCCTCTTTATCCGTTCCGATCGGGTCGTGTAAGGAGACATCCTTTTTCGTTTTCTTGATGGCTCTCAAATGCATGAGGATTTCGTTTTCAATACAACGGGCAGCGTAGGTTGCAAGCTTCGTTCCTTTCCCTCTGGAATAGCTCTCGATCGCTTTGATCAGCCCGATGGTACCGATTGAAATCAAGTCTTCCGTGTCTTCACCTGTGTTTTCGAACTTTTTGCAAATATGTGCAACTAACCTTAAATTGTGTTCAATCAGACGATTGCGTGCTTCTTCACTACCCTCCGCCATCTCTTTAAGATATTTCGCTTCTTCTTTAGGTGACAATGGCTGTGGAAACGCATTGTTCTTCACATATGAGACGAAGAACATGACTTCTTTGAAGAAATAAGCGAGTGCTGCGATGATGCTGGACACACCCTCACCTCCATAGGCAGCTATCACACATACTTATACCTATGATGGGTTGGGCTTGGTTGTGTCTGTACTAATTTATTTTAAAAATAGTAAGAGCAAGCGGTGGCGTCCCCCGCTTGCTCTTTTTCATTACATATTCATGAAGGTGTTGGACTTATCGTGTGCAGCGTCCATCATCGACTGAACGCGTGCTTGGTGTTCCAATATATTCGGATCGACTTCATGCGTACGTACTTTTTTGATAATCGTCAAAATAAATAATTGAAATGGCATCATACTCTATCACTCCTTTGGCTAACAATTTCCTTTCAGGTGGTATCTTTCTCCGTTACAATCCAATCTAGAAATACTTTTCCTCTCCTCATTTTCTTCATCCTCCTCTATCGTTTTTACATGTGAGACATGTAATAAAAGGCTTTGTCACGGTTCTGACTGTAGAACTCTTCGACTTCTTGACGTTTCTGGTTCTCTTCATACGTCATTTCACTTTTCATGTTTTTAATAATGGTTAAAATGAATAAATGCACCGGCATCATAGCGGAATCCCTCCTTTCTATGAATCGATTAATCTGGGTTTAGCCCCCGCTTGTGCCAACGTTTTTGTTTTTTAATCTTCTTCCACATGTTGTTCAGCCTCCTTTCAGAATTCATTCATATAAAAACGCCACAGGAATAACTCCCTGTGGCGTAGGTCGGCATGAAGACAGAAATGGTCTACTGTCTTTTATAGGCATAAAGAAGCCACAGGCAGTCGTCGACCTGTGGCGATTTTAACAAAGTTCAATGTTTAAAAATCGTTCGTTTCACTGGTCGAACTACTTTTCATATTGGGTTGTGCGTTGTTTGCTTTCCAGTTTGTCATGATCATCATTTCGTTCGACCTCCTTTAGTAATTTTAACCTGCAGAGTAAAGTATACCCATAAGCAATCCAATTGTAAACCGCAAATTGAAAAATTATTTACTTTTTTCTAAAAATGGGTTTTTCCACTCCATCAAGACCCCATAATTGGCGGACTCCGGATCATCTAAATAGTTGGGTAGCAATTTGACTGGCGTGCGTCCGGCTTTCATTAGGAAACTCACCACAGGATCTTTTAGCGTACCTTCCATAATACTCTCCAAATACGCATTTGGTGACAGTCGATCCTGAACTTTTTCATAACCGGGCATGCGACTGCCGCCGAGGACGGACTCCAGTTTCAGTTCCACAACAAGATGGAATAAAGCTTGCATCAACAGTTTCCCCAGCCCCGTCTTCCTGTATTTAGGTCGCACACTGATATCGACCACATACAGTGCGTTGCCGTTCGGGTCATGATTGCTTATTGAACCATTTCCAGTGATCTCTTCCCATGTATGGTCTTCACCTTTATGGTTTACAATCAACGTCGTAATAGAGCCCGCAAGCTCCGCCCCGACTTGCGCACATATCGCTCCTTCAGGAAAAAGACGGATATGATTGGACAGCTGATCTTCTGTCCACCACAAATCAGAAGGAAAAGGGGGTGGGAAGCACTCTTTTTGGATTTTAATCAACTGCTCGAAGTCGCGTTCGGTGTAATTACGGATCGTCGTTTTGAACGGATGATCATCTTGAAACAGGTACTGGGAAAATTCCATGTTCAATGAACCCCTTTATGTATGTCGTACCCATATATTTAGATAGGGGAATTGGAAATCCTGCTTCATGACCTGTGTAATTTTAATGATATAAAAAAAGCCCAGAGCCATAGCTCTGAGCTTTTACATATATATCTATTGATCTGTATTCAGTTTCTTTTTCCAAACTGAAATTCTTCGATAAAAAAGGATTGTAACCCCTAAGAATGTGTAACTTGCACTTAGTAGCATGAGTTGATCTGCTGTCTCTTTTCCTTCAAAAGGAACGATACTTCCGATGTAGAGAAATGCACTTAATGATAGTAGAACAAAGCTGAACCGTTTGAAATCTGCAATTTTCTCTTGTAGATTCTTTACCATTTCTTTAGACAATTTCCCCACCCCTTACTTTGTACATATTAACATGTCTAGAGTGAGAGAATAAGAGATTTTCTGACAATTCCTTAAGTTACCAAAAAGGGGGTGATCCAAAAGTCTGGAAGAATGATTATAGGGATATCCCGAATTTTGGTTAAATGGATTTGGTCATAGTTCTGTTAGGAAAAGTAGCTTAGAAACAATACTTACGGACATTTAGTTCGCTATTTTTGTAATTTTGTTCTATATTGAATGCCACTCGGACATTTAGTTCGCTATTTACTTAAAAATAGACTTAATTCTGATGTTTTTTAAAGAATAAGGTACTAGATGTCCGCATAACCATTAAATCCAGACATTTTAGAAGAAATAAGGTATCAAATGTCCGCACAACCAAGCTTTTCATAAAAGTATTCATAAACAAAGAAAGGGCTGTTCAAAAAGTCTGGAAAAATGACTTTTAGGAACAGCCCCTTTAATCCAATTATCCTTCTAAAGCTTGCTTCAAGTCTTCAATCAGATCTTCCGCATCTTCAATTCCGACGGAGATACGAAGTAATCCGTCAGTAATTCCGAGTTCGTCACGACGTTCCTTCGGAATCGATGCGTGTGTCATACGAGCTGGAGCTGAAATCAAACTCTCAACCGCTCCCAAGCTTTCCGCAAGAGTGAAGTAGCGAGTCTTGCTCAACACTTGGTCCGCACGCTCCTGACTACCTACATCAAAGGAAATCATTCCTCCGAATCCACCAGCCTGACGTTTTGACAATTCATGGCCAGGGTGCGATTCAAGACCCGGATAGTAGATTTTCGTCACAGCAGGGTGACCTTCTAAGAATTCTGCAATCTGCTTCGTGTTGCTTTCAGTAGCTTCCATACGGAGTCCAAGCGTCTTGATTCCACGGATTAGCAACCAAGAATCTTGTGGTCCAAGAACTGCTCCAGCAGAGTTTTGGATAAAGTGAAGCTGCTCAGCAAGTTCCTTCGAATTCACAACAGCGAGACCAGCGACAACATCACTGTGTCCTCCGATGTATTTCGTCGCACTGTGTAATACGATATCCGCACCGTGCGTAATCGGTGTTTGCCAGTATGGTGTGTTGAACGTGTTATCGACGATCAACAATAGGTCGCGTGCTTTCGCAATTTTCGAAGCACCCTCAATGTCCGTCACCTTCAACAACGGATTCGTCGGTGTCTCAACATAAATCGCTTTCGTGTTTTCTTGGATTGCATTCTCGATGTTTTCCAAGTTGCTCGTGTCTACGAACGTGGACTCAAGTCCGAGACGGTTCAACACTTTGGATACGAGACGATACGTACCACCATACACATCATCCGTGAAAACGACATGATCTCCTGTATTGAACATCATCATGATCGAGTTGATCGCTGCCATTCCCGAACCGAAGGCGAAACCAGCTTCCCCTTCTTCCAAGTCCTTAATCAATTCTTCCAAAGCGAAACGCGTCGGGTTACCTGTACGGGAATACTCATAGCCCTTGAAGTTTCCGACACTTTCTTGTTTATACGTACTCACCTGATAGATCGGTGTGGATACAGCTCCCGTCTGCTCATCCCCGAAAATACCAGCGTGAATCATTTTCGTTTTTGGCTTCATCCTACATGCCTCCTTGATAGATCTTCTTACTTAAGTATCGCTCACTACTGTCTGCAAAGACCGTAACGATGTTGGTTCCTGGTTCTGCCTTTCTTGCTTCAATGAGTGCGGCATGTAATGCAGCACCAGAGGAACTGCCGACGAGGAGGCCTTCTTTCAGAGCTAATTCTTTTACCCGTTCGAATGCATCCACATCTTCAACAGTATGGATTGCATCGAAATAGGACGGATCCATATATTCTGGTAAAAACTCCATCCCGATGCCTTCCGTCTTATGCGGACCGGGTTCTCCACCGTTCAAGATCGAACCTTCTGGCTCGACGATGACTGTCTTCACATCTGGATTCTGCTCTTTCAGATAGCGGGCCGTTCCCATGAAGGTTCCGCCAGTTCCGGCTCCTGCTAAGAACACATTGACTTTGCCATCAAGCGCTTCCCAAATTTCAGGACCTAACGTTTTGTAGTACGTATTTGGATTAGCAGCATTAGCGAACTGAGCAGGATAATGCGCGTTCTCAATCGTTTGCTCTAGCTCTTTCGCTTTTTCAATCGCTCCGCGCATTCCTTTTTCCGTATCAGTATTCACGATTTCCGCTCCGAGTGCTCGCATCAAGTCTTGCTTTTCGACACTGAACTTTTCCGGTACGACGAAAATGACATTGATTCCTTTGTTGACGGCTGCCAACGCAAGGCCAATTCCCGTGTTCCCCGCTGTCGGTTCAATGACGGTTCCGCCAGGCTTCAGCTTGCCACTTGCAAAAGCTTCTTCCAACAGCTCTTTTCCGAGGCGGTCCTTGATGCTTCCCCCGGGATTATAGAATTCCAATTTAGCAAAAAGTCGTACACCGTCAGGAAGATCGAAGTTCGCGATCTCCACCAACGGTGTATGACCAATCAATTCCTGTACGTTTTTAAAATACCTCATTGAATGTGGTTCCTCTCCGAATAAAGCTTATTCTTCTCCGAAAACTTCTTTCCATTCGCTGCGTTTTGCTAGCATATCGCGTGCAATTTCTTTTGCACCTTCTAAGCTATGGTTCGCAGCCCAACCGCATTGGACTTCGTTACACGCAGGAACTTCATCTGCTTCCAATACGTCATTCAATGTCTTCTCAATCACATCATGGATTTCATCATGGTCTGTTTGATTGAGGACTGCAAGGTAAAAGCCAGTTTGACAACCCATAGGACCAATATCAATGATACGATCGTGGTGATTACGGATATTTTCAGCCATTAGATGCTCGATAGAGTGAAGACCAGCCATATCCATGTGTTCTTTGTTCGGTTGCTTGAATCGGATATCATACTTCGCGATTTCGTCTCCGTGCTGTCCTTTCGTTACACCTACAAGGCGCACATATGGTGCACGTACCTTCGTATGATCGAGATTGAAACTTTCTACATTCATTTTTTTAGCCATGTTTCTTCAGCTCCTTTACCATTTTTAATATTAGATCGGCGGAGTTTTTAGCCGCCACTTTCAAAAATTGATCAAATGACATTGGTGCATCTTTTCCAGCGATGTCCGATAGCGACCGGATGACCACAAACGGAACATCGAATTGGTGACATACTTGAGCAATTGCTGCTGCTTCCATTTCCGCAGCATACAGCTCAGGAAACTTCCCACGGACATCTTTTACCCGGACAGCATCATTCATGAATGAATCTCCGGATGCAATCAATCCTTTGACGATCTGCTTATCCGTCACATCCTTCGCACTTGCTTCTGCAATCTCAACCAATAGTGGATGAGGCATATAAAATGCTGGCAGTGCAGGCACTTGCCCGTACTCGTATCCGAAAGCTGTCACATCAACGTCATGGTGACGGATTTCAGATGAGATGACAACATCCCCGACATTCAATTCTGGATTGAATCCTCCAGCAGACCCCGTATTGATAACATAATCCGGTTTGTAAAGCTGGTTCAACAACGTCGTTGCAATCGCAGCATTTACTTTTCCAATGCCGGATTTCAACAAGATGACTTCTTGGTCATATATGGTACCTGTATAAAATGTGCAGCCTGCAATCGTTTTTGTTTCGCAGTCTTCAATCAATTCCTGCATGAGGATGACTTCTTCGTCCATTGCTCCGATAATTGCAATTTTCATATCTACATTCCTTTACGTATCTTTTTTGACGGCGACCATCAACCACACATAGCGGTTCATCCGTTCGAAATCGACTTCGAATCCGTGTGCGTTGAACATGTCGGATAGTACACCGATTGTCGTATAATACTCTGTTTGAAGATCATGCAGAAGATTCTTGTACCCTTGCTTTTTCACACGGGAATGGATCTCTTTCTTCGCCTCTTCATGTTCATATACGGTGTCCGCAAATACAATTCTACCATTGTTCCCAAGGAGCTTTCCATAATTATGGATAGCTTTCTCCTTTTCTTCGTCCGTCAAATGATGGAAGGCATACGTACTCACAATCGTATCGACTTTTTCATCCAGTTCAGGAAACGACAAGAAATCTCCATCCAATAGCTTCATATCAGGAAATCTTTCGTTCGTTTTCTGCCTCATTCCAGGTGATGGTTCTACACCGATTACATTCAAGTTCTTCTTCATCAATGCATCGGACAAGTTCCCCGTACCTACCCCGAATTCAAGCACCGTCCCCTTCGATTCAATCGCGACGCGGTCCAAGATTTCCTGATATCCCGTAAAGACTTCATGATATTCGTTGTCTTCACTCGAACTCGATACCGTATCATCATAAGAATCGGCCCATTTGTCAAAGAGATCGATAAACTCTCTTCCCACTTTCTCCACTCTCCTATTTTTCATTCTATATTATTCCTATCAATATACTATGAATTAACTTTAATATGGCTACAAGATACCACACAACTGGACAGATAGCAATGAAATAAAGCCTCTTGACAAAGAACTTTTCCATCCATTATAGTTAGACTCGTTAATAGTTAGATTGTCTAATTAAATAGTTCAGGAGGACTTATCCATGGATTTTGCTCGACTTCAAGAAATTATTCAAAGATATGAAAATGTTTCGTTTTCGGTGACAAAAAAAGCTGAAATGCTCATAAAAGAAGAAATCAGTGAGGAACTGACGAGTGATCAACACTTTATATTGCGTTACATCCACTCGAGGGGAAAATGTACATCAACAGAACTTGCTGACGTCTTTCATGTTAAAAAAAGCTCAATTACAGCAATCATCAATCGATTGGTAACGAGAGAATTGGTCGACCGTGAACGAGATCATGAAGATCGTCGGATTGTCTATCTCTCCCTTTCTGAAAAAGGAGAAGAATTATTCAAGCTTTCAGAAGAGAAAGTACATCAATTGGTCGGCTCCTTCATCCAGAAGTTTGAGAAGGAAGAGATTCTCCAATTTATCCAGACGTACGAAAAGCTGGATGGGTTTCTTGATGAATTGATTCAATGCAAGGAGGTAGACCAGTGAAACACATCATCAAAGCAAGATGGCTCATCATCGGTGTCTGGATCGCTTCAATCGTCGCTCTATTGATGACCGCTCCGAATATGGAGACTCTGGTCAGAGATAAAGGTCAAATTCAAGTTCCGGACGGCTACACTTCAACGAAAGCAGATGAAATTTTAGATGAAGCATCAGGTGAAGATGAAAACGGCTCAAGGATAGCGCTCGTCTTTCATAATCCAGAGGGACTAACAACGGATGACATATCCGAAGCAGAGCAAGCGTTACAATCACTTGAACAAGACAAAGATCAACTAGGCATTACAGAGATCACTACCCATTTTGAAACGCCTGAACTAAAAGACCAGCTCGTTTCAGATGATGGAAACACCATCCTTGCAGGTGTGGACGTCCATTTCAAAGATCGAACGGCAGCTGAAACGCGCGATGCATTATATGAAGCACTCGATTCAGTCGAGGTGGATTATTATTACACGACAAGTTGGATGATTGATGAGGACTTAATCTCCAGTTCACAAGAGGGACTTAAGAAAACCGAGGGCATAACCGTTGTGTTTATCCTTGTCGTTCTCATTCTCGTCTTCCGGTCGGTTGTGGCTCCGCTCATTCCGTTACTAACAGTCGGATTAACCTACTTAGTATCACAATCCATCGTCGGCTTTCTCGTGGATCGATTGGATTTTCCGTTATCGAATTTCACACAAATTTTCTTAGTAGCAATCCTATTCGGGATTGGAACGGATTACTGTATCCTATTACTCAGCCGCTTTAAAGAAGAATTGTCCCATCACGAACATGTGGATGCGGCCATCATCGCTACCTATCGTAACGCTGGGAGAACCGTCATCTTCAGTGCACTTGCTGTAATGATCGGTTTCAGTGCAATCGGGTTCTCCACATTCAAGCTTTATCAATCAGCTGCAGCAGTAGCTGTCGGTGTCGGAGTATTGATGATCGCATTGCTAACCATTGTACCTTTCTTCCTGAAAGTCCTTGGCCCTAAATTGTTCTGGCCTTCTAAAGGTAGTCTCGAACATAAACAAAGTCGTCTCTGGGGTTGGGCAGGACGTTTCACTTTCGCGAGACCATTCATGGCCCTTTTGATTGCCGGACTAATTACATTACCGTTTCTTGTGACTTACGATGGAAAACTCTCCTTCAATTCTTTGAATGAAATCGGGGATGAATATGATTCCGTCAAAGCTTTCAATGTCATTTCTGACAGCTTCGGTCCAGGCGAGTCACTGCCTACAAAAGTCGTCCTACGGGACGATGACAGAATGGATTCCAAAGAGGTTCTTCCCATCATCGAAGAAATTACACGCTCGATTAAAGAGATCGAAGGAATTGAAACGGTGCGAAGTGCTACTCAACCGCAGGGTGACCAGGTAGAAGAATTTTTCGTTGCCAAACAAGCTGAACAACTCAATGACGGTTTAGGTGAAGGAAAGGACGGATTGAATCAGATTGAGGATGGTCTGAAAGAAGCTTCCTCTGAATTGAAAAAATCCGAGCCAGAGCTGAAAGACGCGACGAGCGGAATCAATGAGCTCCTTTCAGGAACACAAGAGTTAAAATCAGGCGTCAACGATCTCAGTGCCTCACTGACAAAAATCGAGAATGGCATCCGGAGTGGATCAGCAGGTGCCTCTGAACTTAAAAGTGGAATAGACCAGGCGCAAGCGGGTATCAAAGAATTGATTCAAAACCAAAATAGTCTGCTCGGTGGGTATGAAGAAACGGCTAAAGGCGTATCAGACTTATATGATCAGTACGCTGGGATTACGGAAAACTTGCGTACCCTTTCCAGTACGCTATCGTCTCTCCAGTCTGACTTGAAAGAACTTGGTGAAAAGCACGGAGATGACCTTAAAAATGATGAAACCTATCAAAGGATTCTTAAAGTTACGGAAGGTTCAATCGCGTCCACGAACCAACTCGTTGCTGGAACAGAAGCCTTAAACAAGAACTTGCACGATGTAGCTGAAGGATTACAAATCGCAAACAGCAACTTTAACAAAATCATTGCTGCACAAGAAAACGTAACTACAGGGTTGAATGAAGTGTCAAAAGGACTTTTGGCGCTTGAATCGGGTCTGAATGATGCTGCCAATGGCCAGAATCAAGTGATTCAAAATGTACCAGCTTTATCGAATGGTCTAGGCTCCCTAGCCTCTGGTCAACAGCAATTATTGGATGGCTTCGGTTCAATGGATCAACAGATGTCTGATTTGACGGATGGTCTAGACCAAAGTGTGGACGGCTTGAATGACATTTCAAATGGACTTTATGATGCTCAAAACTATTTAACATCCTTAAGCAACACCGGGAACAGATCCACGACAGGCTGGTATATACCGGATGAAGCCTATGACAGTGACGATTTCCAATCTGCATTGGATGCGTATATGTCTGAGAACCGTCAAGTAACGACCCTGGATGTCATTTTTGCTGAGAATCCTTATTCAACGGACTCTATGGACAAAATCAATGAAATCGAATCTGCGATTGAACGTTCAACGGCAGGTACTCAGCTAGAAGGACTAGACTACGGAATTGGCGGAGTAACGAGTATCAACAATGACTTGGAAGGGATATCAAATTCCGATTACAGTCGAACGGTACTCTTCATGTTGATTGGAATCTCTATCATCTTGATCATTCTGTTGAGATCGATCATCATGCCACTTTATCTGGTAGCTTCATTGATATTGACGTATTTCACTTCCATGGGGATGACCGAAGCGATTTTCGTCAACCTCCTCGGCTACCCAGGCATCAACTGGACCGTGCCGTTTTTCGGTTTCGTAATCCTTGTCGCTCTAGGGGTCGATTACAGCATCTTCCTGATGGATCGCTTCAATGAATACAAGGAAATTTCGGTAAGAGAAGCCATGATCTTATCTATGAAAAATATGGGGACCGTAATCTTATCAGCAGCGGTCATCCTCGGAGGAACGTTCGCTGCCATGTATCCTTCCGGCGTGCTTTCGCTTTTACAAATCGCAACGGTCGTATTGACAGGATTATTCCTTTACGCTCTTGTCCTTCTACCTTTATTCGTACCAGTCATGGTAAAATGGTTCGGAGAGGCTAACTGGCTTCCTTTCAAACGAAACAGTTAGAATTGATTGTCGTATGAGGAGTGTGGAAAGCGTTGGAATTACATTTAGATTTCATCGAAGACAAAGTGGAATTTTACGAGGCGAATGAAATGTCTAAGTTAGAAGCGATCATCCAGGAGAAGATTGAGCAAAACAAAGCTCTTCTGCTCCGGGTTCATCACGTTTCCCATCAAGTGACATTGGATCCTTCTAGTGGCCATCGTCTGTATACTGCAGTCGTCCACTATCGTTATAATGGAAAATAAACAAAGAAGCGCTGATCGCAGCGCTTCTTTTTCTTATGCTCCTATAGAATCCTTAATGATGCCATCATGCGCAAAATTTGGTGGAGAGTCTTTGATGATGCCGTCATGAGCCATATGGGATGGGGAATCCTTTATGATTCCGTCATGCGCTTCATGATGCCCAAGGGATAATGGCAGGAATACAATCGTTGTTACGAACAAACAAATGCCTACTGCTTTCTTCATCTAAAATCCTCCCTAGATCAATTTATTTTTCGCATAGATGACAAGCTTGTAGTAGTTCATAGCTTCTTCGATGTTTTTTTGTTCCTCATAATAATTCGCCAGCTCATGACAGTAATCCTCCACATTCGACCAATATTTCCTGTCGTAAAAGAGTGAAATTTCATTTTTCAATACCGTCATATAAGACGCTAGATTGAGCGTATGCTTCGCTTTCAATATGTTCAATTTCCCCGTATATTCAAGGTCTTGATTCCGTTCACACATTTCATAACAACGATCCACCCAATACATCGCTTGTAGGTCTTCCTTCATCGAGAAGTATTCTTTCGCCATTATGTACATCGTTTTGACTTGGTTAGTATATTGCTCCTGTTCAACCATCCAACTCAGACTTTCTTCTAGATGTGTGATGGCTTGTCTGGAATCTCCCATTTTAGAGTACATCCACCCTAGGTTGTGCAGAGAGATGGCTTCTGTTTCTCGACATTCACCTTGTTGAGCGTATTGAATCGCTGTTCTTAAATAATCTTCTGCACGTTTAAAATTACCGAGCAGAATGTGATTTGCACCTAAGAGATTATTGCAATCAGCCGTACGAAGGAGGTAATGGTGATCTTTCATGAAGATCTCAATCGCTTTGAATGCATGTTGAATGGAGTTCAATATGTTCATGTGTTGGGAATAAACCGAAGCCAACTTATAATGGAATTCCGCGGATTCAATGGGGTCAGGTATGGAGCTGAGCTTCTTTTCAGCTAAATGATAATGGGTGATGGCTTCATCGTACTTCTTTTGTTTGTAAAGATAGATGCCTTTGAAGAATTGATAGTAGTACTCCAACATATCATCCGTCGTACCTTTATCCTGATCAATTTGCTGCAACAAACTGTTCACATCCTGGTAGGCTTGGACGTTCATCAAATTATACCGGAACGTTAACAATGAATAATAAAGGAGTAGATTTTGATTTTCCTCCATTCGGTTGATTTTGTGATCTACCTCGTCTTTTAGTCTAGCAGCTCGTTCAACATCACCATCTCGAATCAGGATATACCAACCATTCAGTAGATCTGACATCTCATTCGAATCCACTATGACCTCCACGTTCGATTCATCTCCTTTTTTCCAATAGGCTCTAATTTACACTCTTTTTCGACACAATCTCTTTAAAACCTTTCTGATTCCAATAGATAGGACATACACCCTATTGAAGAGCCCTTTTTTTACCATTTTTCAACTAAGCCTGAAGTCTTAGATAAATATAATCCGTGAGTTCATTGTGCCGATGTTACAATTGGATTAAGATGGAAACAATCATTGAAGGAAAAACAGGGGGTATGTTATGAAAACGTTGTTTGCAATCTTATTGATATTAATCGGTGGCTATTTTATTATGATGCAGACCAATGTAACAACATGGTTCAATCCTAGCGGGGAAAAAGTGCAATCGGCTGATATGGATGATGTCGATCGTCTCGAGATCGATGTTTCCAGTATGAAAACCAAAATCGTACCAGACGATCGCGGTGAATTGACCGCTGAACTCAATGGGAAAGGTGAACTCAAGGTTGATCGAAAAGGTGATGTAGTCATCGTCGAAGTAGAGAAAGGTTGGTTTAATTGGTTCACGTTTGAACGATCTGAGCTGACGATCCATATGCCGAGAGATTATGATCAAGCGCTTGAAATTGAAAATGGATCAGGGAATCTCGTGTTGAATGGACCGTCTAAAGAGGAACCTCTTTCCTTATCTTCACTTTCCATTGATATTGGTTCAGGTGACATAACCGTAGAAAATGTGCATGCGAAAGAATTCGTTCATGATGGATCTTCAGGCGATGTAGAGATCCGCAACATGAAAACTGAATCAGGGACATTCGATTTAAGCTCTGGCGGGGTAAGAGTAGAACATTATATAGGTCCGTTGAAGGCTGACCTATCTTCAGGAGATCTGGACATCCAAATGGATGAGTTGGTTGGTGATATCCGCGTCGATGTAAGTTCAGGTTCAGCTGATATCGACTTACCTGAAGATGCTGATTTTACTTTAAAAGGTGAAGTGAGCAGCGGAGATATTCATTGTAAGTTCCCGCTGAAGAGCCAATCGACAGGTAGCAGGAAGATCGCAGGTACTTACGGGTCCGGAGAACACCAGATCGATCTATCCGTCTCAAGTGGTGAAATCGAAATCTATTAAAACGTTGCAATTAAAAAACTGCCCTCAAAAGTCTACAAGAGCTTTTGGGGACAGTTTTTACTTACTATCTGTATTCATCAGCCGCACCTGGAACACGTTCAACGGATGTCGGTTTCCAACCTTGTCCGTCGACCCATTCTAGCATGACGACAAAGGGTTCATCTCCATTTTCCGCTTTACTGACGACGCCTTTTACAGTAGTGGAAGATCCACCATTTCCAATCCACCAATACTCAATTTCATCCGGTGATAATCCTGTAGCATACTGGAGCGCACGTTGTTTTTCTTCCCAATCCAGGGATCCTGTGTCAAAGCTGTTTTGGTGCTCTTCTTGCTTCGTTCCGACCGGTTCCCAGCTTCCATCCGGACCTGCGGTTTCATCTGTATGGGATTTGTACTCTCCATTAGACTCTGATTCCGAGTCTTCTTTCTTTTCCTCTTCTGACATGTCTACACTTTCACTATCTTCATTATTTTCATCAGAAGACTCATCGTCTTTATTTTCTTCTTGTTGATCTGAAGACGAATCTTGCTTATCGGAATCATCCTTTTTATTATCATCAGACATGGAAGCCGATTTTTCTTCATTGGACTGTTCTTTAGAAGCAGGTTCATCATCTCCTAGTAAGATGGAAGCTCCTACTGCTAGAATTCCAACAAATACGACACCAATCAAGACATTCAGGATGACATTCTGTTTTTTCGATTTTTTCGTTCGTTCATATCTCGAACTGAATGAGTAACGATCTTTCATGATTCCCCCTCCATTCTTACATATTATTCTATCACTCTACATAGATTCGAAGAAGGGTTATTTTTTGTACCGTCCTTTAAAAAGAGGTATAATGAATATTGAGAATATTTGTAATATTTAAACTAGTTTTGTCGTCTTAGAGGATTTTAGAGTCCCTATCACCAATATTACTATGAAGGAGGGGTACAAGATGCAATTTACGACATTTGAATCAAAGGAATGGAATCTGAAAACGTTTCATACGATCGGGTATCAAAAAGATTCGAAAACGCTGCATGTTTGTCTCCACGGTGGTTCAACACTTGAAGTCCAAGACGTAACAGAACAACGACTTTTTGAGTTCATACTGGCTCCTTATAAAGAACAATACCTACAAAATCAGCTTCTACCCAATCATGAAGTGAAGATTGTCCAATCGAAGTCTTAATCAACATTCAGATTGTCTGGTTGTTGTTGCAGCTGAAAGAGCTGTTCTACGATTTCGGCAAACGCTACGTTCGTTGACCGAGCCGTCTCTGAAGCTTCCAAGTCAACAACAACCAGCGCATACTTTGGATCATCGGCAGGAAAATAGCCAGCGAACCACTTGTTGTATATACCTACCTTACCTTTTTGTGCAGTTCCGGATTTGCCCGCAACGGTCCATGGAAGGCTATGAAAAGAATAATGCCCTGTTCCTTTAGGATCAAGAACGACACCCTCTAATAACTGTTGAAGCTTCTGTACCGTATACCGGGATAGAGGTTCATTCGTCATGCCCTCATTTTCGAATTCCACTAACGTGTTTCCGTTCTTGTACTGTACGGAATGTGCAGCTCGTACCCGTTTCGCTTGTCCCCCTCTTGCAACGGTCGCCATCAAATTCGCTACAGACAGCGGGGAAAGCCGGACGTTCAGTTGTCCTATCGCAGTCTGTGACACCGCTCTAGACACTTTTTTATCCGTATCATTGGCCCAGAACGTATTTTGACGTTCATTCGGGAAGTGCTTGAAGCCTTGTAGGTGGAAAACGTCTTCTTCCCAACCGTTTCGTCCACTCAAGCCTAACATTGCTCCGATTTCATCTACAATGTCCGGGTTCTTTTCCATCATTTCATTCAGCAGTGTAGCAAATGTATGGTTGCAGCTCTGGTAGAAGCTTTCTTCAAAAGTAAGCCAGCCTAGATCCCTCGACTCTTCTCCGTCATTGTATGTGTTCTGACTGCAATTGAATGTACGTGTGGGATTCAGATGGTCCTGTTCAATAGCAGCTGCTGCCGTAACGATTTTAAAGACGGAGCCTGGTATATGCGGAAGCACCATCTGGTTTCCTGTTCCCTCTTTTGTCGGATTTTTCTCAGGTGGTAAAGGTCTACTAACCATGGCGAGTACATCACTCGACTGGACATCAAGCAAAACAGCTCCACCATTTTTTAGTCCTGATGAGTCGACTGCATTTTCCAAAATCGTTTGGGCATTACGATCTAAGGTCGTTTGCAACGCAACCGGGTAAAAAGGGTTAGCTGGTGCGGAGTACTTCACATCGAGACCAAACAACGGTTTTCCGGATTGTTGTACATGATAAATAAGCTTCGATTCCCCTTCTGAAAGGAGAAAAGGATCGAATGCATATTGAATACCATTAATTCCGACTTTGGTCGTCCGATTGATCAACCCTTTTTCCAGTCGATCAGAATATCGACTTTCCACTTGCCTTGGATTCTCTCGGATTGCACCGATAAAGTGATAGGCAAAATCAGTATCCGTTTCATTGGAGAGCAGCTGTCCATAAGCTCCTGGTATTTTCAATTCATTGATGCGATCTACCTTCTCAGCAGACACATCCTCTATTAAAACAAGAGGTTCTGACTGTTCAAGGAGGCTTCGTTTCAGTGCATCGGTTGTAAAGTTCAACTCTTGTGCGACTTGCGATAGTTTTTCTTCATGTTCCGCTAAAAAAGGAAAAAGGATGATAGACGGTTGGTGGATTTCCACTAACACCTCACCGTTACGGTCATGGATCTTCCCTCTCCCGTCATCCAGGGCTACGGAATGCGTCCGCTGCTTGACACTTTCTTCAACCAGATTAACCTGATTTTCCGAAAAAGAGAGCGGATCGATCAGTTGGATATGCGCAAGTCTTCCAATCAATACGAATAAAAGTAAAAAGAATAGGATTGCGGTATGATAGAGTCTTTTCGGAGCTTTCATGATGGCCACCTCACCCATCATTCTCACCCGAAAAGCAGAATTTAAAACTATCGGACGCTTTATCGTTTGTTTTTTAGAATATCATTGATTTCATTAAGTTTATCAGCGGTAAGTAATCGAGGGTTCTCCATAATATCAACAAAGATAGGAAAGATTTCCTCTAATCGTTCAATCAAGGTGTCAGCCTTCCTCTCGCCTATCAGGTATTCTCTGATCACCATTCTATAATCTTCAATTAGTAAATACCCCGTATCTTGCATTGAAGCTGTTTGTTCAGGGGGATAAGCTTGGAGGTGAGAAAGAACCATTTCGACTTGATATTGATCCTCTTCCCTCAAGCCTTCAATCAATTCTTGTGTATAAACGATCCATAACGTCATATCCTGCTTAATTAATTGTTCTTCATTCTGTTTATGATTAGTATAAAAAAGAATAGACAGCACAATTAATGCTACTGAAAGAATGCCTATGATTGACTGAAGAAATCTCTTGTCATTCATTTATATTCCCACTTTTTTCAACCATTTCTCTTATTACCTCAACAGTTCTTTCAGGGTTATCCATATGGACAGCGTGACCGGTATCTTCAAGTTTGTAATGTACACTATTGGATGATAGCTCCGAGAGTTCGTGTTGCAGATCCATCCACACTTCCATAGATTGAGCGGTATGGTAAGGCTGAGTACAACCTGTCACTACAGCTAGTGGAAGATTGCCAAGTGATTTGTCTCTTACTTGTTCCAAGCTATTTTCGAACTCTTCAAATGTTCCTTCAACCGTAAACTGGGCTAAATAGGTTTCACGGATTTTTTCATCGAACAGGGGGACCATCCTTTTATTCTGGTCCTCATGACAAGCATCGAGTAGAACAATTCCAACAACATCTCTTGGAAATGTATGAGCAAATAGACGTGCGTTAATTCCACCATATGAATGTCCTACGAATATGTAAGGAGGTTTCACATCTTTTTCCCACAAAAGCCTATGGAGATTCTTGACGATTTGTTCGCTATCCTTCGGAAGTGTTCCCTTATCGCTTTTCCCAACCCCTGCTCGGTCATATAAAAAAAGATTTGCGAACCGCGCAACATCATCAATGATAGGCTTCCAATTTTCAGTAGACCAACCATAGCCCGATTCAAAAACAATCGTCGGTTTACTGTCGTGAGTTTGAATCAACTCATAATGTAATTTGGTTTCATGAGTCATCATATACGAATTCCTCCAGACTTTTATGCATTCTAATACTAGACTTCTCCGTTCATCCATACATTTCCTTGAGCTCGTTTAATCCAATTAAAAAACCAGCTTTATCGATGAGATAAAACTGGTTTGGTATCTGATATTAGATTAACCGACTTCGGTAATACGGACGTTCATTTCTCCGCCTGGCGTTTGTACGGATACTTCGTCACCGACTGTACGTCCGAGGAGGCTTCTTGCCATCGGAGAATCGTTTGAGATTTTGCCTTCAAACGGATCAGCTTCCGCACTACCTACAATCGTGTAGGATTCTTCTTCTCCATCTGGAAGTTCGACGAATTTGACGGATTTACCGATGGAAACGACGTGTGGATTTTGGTCTTGCTCTTCGATGATTTCGGCATTTCGGATCATTTTTTCAAGCTGTCCAATTCGTGCTTCTACGAATGCTTGCTCGTCTTTTGCAGCATCGTATTCAGAGTTCTCCGAAAGGTCACCGAAACCTCTTGCCACTTTAATGCGCTCCACGACTTCCTTACGTTTCTCGGTCTTCAGGTACTCCAATTCGTTCTCTAACTTCTCTTTACCCTCTTCGGTCATATAGTGTTTCTTTTCTTCTGCCATCTTACTCACTCCTCCAAAAACCTTCTCGTTACCGACTAGTATATGCATGATGTTGCATCACGTATTAATAAAAACTGTAAGCGTAACCATTCTTCATTTCATTTATTATACATCAAATGATGATATTGAAAACAGAGGTGAACGTTCCACCTCCATTTTTTATGGGTTCAATATTTCATTCGTTTCCAAAATGGTTCGGATCTTCGTAACCATCAAATCAATTGCTACTCGATTCTGACCGCCTTCAGGAATAATAATATCTGCATAACGTTTCGTCGGTTCAATGAATTGATTATGCATCGGACGAACAACAGATGTATATTGTTCAATCACGGAATCGATGGTACGTCCCCTCTCGTTGATATCACGCAATAATCGACGGATGATCCGCACATCTGCATCAGTATCAACAAAAAGCTTGATATCCATCAGGTCACGTAAACGTTCGTCCTCAAGGATAAGAATTCCTTCTAATATAATAACATCTTTTGGCTCAATTGGAATTATTTTATCACTTCTTGTATGTGCTGTATAGTCATAGACTGGTTTTTCAATGCCTTTTGAGTTGCGAAGTTTGTCGATATGATCGATCAACAAATCGTTATCGAACGCCAACGGGTGGTCATAATTCGTTTGCAGTCTCTCTTCCATTGATTTTTCAGTCTGATCCTTATAATAGGCATCCTGTTCAAGGATCAGGATGGATTGATCAGCGAACTGCCTGAAAATTTCCTTTGCAACTGTCGTCTTTCCAGAGCCAGAGCCTCCGGCTACACCAATAACTACTGGTTTTCTACCCATGTTCTTTCCCCTTTATTCCTTTTCTTTTTGCTTCAGGATACTAATGGCCATTCCATCACCAACTGGCAATATCGTCGTTACGAAATGCTTTTGTTCATATAAAAATTCGTTGTAATTCCTGATTTTCTCTGTAAGCTTTCGGAACCTTCGGGACTCGATTTCCTCGTTTTCCTTCGCGACGAATCCTCTGAATAAAACATTATCACTGACGATGATGCCTTCTGGTACGAGCATGTTTTCAAATTCTTGAAAGAATCGTTGATATTGCCCTTTCGCAGCATCGATGAAAATCAGATCATACGGACCTGAATGTTGAATCTCATTGATCAACTCCAGAGCATCTCCTTCAAGTACTTCAATGGCATGACCCATACCAACCTTTGAGATGTTTTGAATCGCTTGTCCATATCGTTCAGGATCCCGTTCAACCGTGACAAGGCGGCTTTCAGGTGAAGCTTGTATCATCCGGATGCCAGAATAACCGATTGCAGTTCCGATTTCCAATATCCTCTTCGGCTTGTGCAATCGTATGATTTGTAACAAGGCTTCCATACCAATCAAATCCATGATCGGAACATTTTCTACTTCCGCCTGTTGCTCCATTTCCACAATTTCCTGCGGACGTTCTGGTATTAATTCTTCCAAGTACTGCTTCATTTCATCCGAAATCATACGGAAGCCTCCTTTTAACCCGGTCTATTTTAACATAAGAAAAGAGGGAATGCGAACTTCCTTCATTCCCTCTGATCATCAGGATTCATCTTTGTCTTTATTTGCTAAATCTCGCCATTCCTGGATGTACTTCTCTTTGATCTTATTATGCTCATCTAACGTTTTCGCATACAATACTTCTCCGTTCGGACGGGCAAAGAAGTAATAGTACGGATTAGCTTCTGGATTCGCGGCTGCATTGATAGCCGATTCACCTGGTGAAGCAATCGGTCCGATCGGTAATCCTGGTTCGGTATACGTATTGTATGGAGACGCTGTTTCAGTATCTTTATAGGTTACGATGATTTTCGATTGCTGCTGTGCGTAAGTGACCGTTACATCCGATTGTAATGGCATTGGTTTTTTCAGACGATTATAGAATACGCCTGATACTTTGAATCGGTCTTCTTTCTTCCGAGCTTCTTCTTCAATAATGGAAGCGAGCGTCAAGATTTCATGAGTCGTATATCCAGTATCTTCGATGCTTGCCTGGTATTGTTCAACCACAGAAGACATCTTCTGGATCATGGATTCAATAATCGACTCCAAAGATGGATCTTTCTTGTAGAACTCGTATGTTGCAGGGAATAAATAGCCTTCTAAAGGCCACAGAACCTTGTCATCGAGTATCTTTTCGTCAAGTAGCGGATACTTATCAATCAATGATTGGATATACTCTTTATCTTGCATTTTCTCAAGGATTTCTTCCTCTGTGTAATCCGATTGTTCCGCGATTTTGGCTGCGACTTCCGGCATACGAAGACCTTCTGCCACACGGACCGTCATTTCCGCTTCTTTATATACTTTCCCATCCTTCAATGAATTGATGATTCCTTTCATATCCATTGATTTCGTGAGTTCATAGTTTCCAGCTTGGAAGTCGTTGTCATTTTTATATTTTACATAATACTTGAATACGAGTGCACTTTTGATAACGCCTTTTTCTTCTAATTTATTGGCTATTTCACTTGTAGACGTCCCGATTGGTATTTCGACATTCACCGGTTTGTTGCTGGACGCATTTACAGGCTCCAGTGCTCCTTTAATGTATAGATATCCACCTATACCAACACCTGCAATCGATAGGATCAACAGCGTAAGTACGATGATGACGACACGTCTTACGACTTTTGCTTCCTGATTACGGCGCATTATCGTTTCTTGATCAAGATTTGGCTGAAGCACCAATCATCCCCCTCTCTCTCATCTTTCCTATTATACTATAACTTCAGAAAAATTCAGCTAAAATCCGCCAATTTTTTTATTCGCTGTCGAATCAAAAGTGGTAGATTCTAGTAATTACAAGGTATCTTCCAGCAATTTTATTCTAAAGTCATTGACTAAACAACGGCATAGAAAAAGACTGACGAGGAAATCGTCAGTCCTTCTTTGTGAATGTTTTAGAGCTCTTCTGAATCCTGGAATGTGTTCAGCATTTCTTCGACCATATCCCATTCAGCGTCCGTTTCGATTGGGAACAGCTCAATATCGTCGTCTTTCTCGCCTTTGTCTTCATAACGGAAAGCGAAGACTTCTACATCTTCTTCGTCTTCTTCAGAACTTTCTACTGGAACCAATACCATATATGATTTTTCCGTTTCATCCACATCGAATGTGAAAAGGACTTCAAATAAATGTTCCTCTCCATTCTCATCCGGGATGATGATCCGCTCTTTTTCTTCTTCTGCCATTTGAATACACCTTCTTTTTTAGTTTGCAGCTGGGCTGTCTAAGTAGCTTTGTAAAATAAGTACCGCTGCCATTTTATCAATGACGCCTTTACGTTTCTTTCGACTGACATCTGCTTCGATAAGCATCCGTTCTGCAGCAGCCGTCGTCAAACGTTCATCCCACAGAACCGTAGATACGTTTAATGTATCCTCGATGAGCTGTGCAAATTCTTGACACATTTCTCCACTGGGACCAATCGTGCCATTCATATTTTTCGGGAGACCGACGACGATTTTGTCTACATCGTTCTTTTCGACCAATTCACGGATATAAGCCAAGTCCTGGTCAATATCTCCCTTACGACGGTACGTTTCGATGCCCTGTGCGGTCCAACCGAGGGCATCGCTCAATGCAATTCCGATCGTTTTCGTACCGAGGTCCAAACCTAATTTTCGCATGTTCTTGATTTATCTCTCACTTTCCTGGTGCTGGACTAAGTAGGATTTCACTAGCTCCTCAATCAATTCATCACGTTCAAGTTTCCGAATTTTGCTTCTTGCATCGTTGTGACGAGGAATATAAGCCGGGTCACCAGAAAGGAGGTAACCGACGATCTGATTAATCGGATTGTATCCTTTTTCTTGTAAGGAATCATAAACCGACAACAACACATGCTTGACATTGGTATCCATTGAATCATCTTGAAAGTTGAACTTTACCGTTTTGTCAAATGAGCTCATCTTGACACCTCTCTTTAGCGTATGAATTTGGAAGCCCCCATAACTCTAATTTCATTGTACCTTACGCATACAGGTTTAGGAAATGGATTTGACGAATTCGTAAACATAATTTAATGCTTCGTCAAGTTTTGCAGGTTCTTTACCACCTGCTTGAGCCATGTCAGGACGGCCTCCGCCGCCTCCGCCACAACGGGTAGCGACTTCCTTCACGATTTTCCCTGCATGATACCCTTCTTTCGTTAAATCATCGGTAACTCCTGCAACGATATTCACTTTTTCATTTTGAACGGAACCTAACACAACTATTCCATTTCCAACTTTATTTTTCAAATCGTCAACAATGGAGCGTAGGTTGTTCATGTCACTTGCAGAGACTTTCTGCGCTAGGACCTTCACGCCGTTCACTTCGACGACATCGTCCAATAAGGAACCTGCTTCAATGTTTGCGAGCTTGCTTTTCAGTGATTCATTTTCACGTTGCAAGTCACGAATCTGCGTTTGTAAGCCTTCTACTCTTGTCGGCACATCGTTCAAGTTCGACTTCAGAATATCAGCTGTGTTCTTCAACACTTGGACTTGGCCGGAAAGGTGGCGATACGCACCTTCACTCGTCACGGCTTCAATTCTTCGGGTTCCTGCACCGATTCCGGATTCAGAAACGATCTTGAACAGTCCGATTTCTGCTGTGTTGCGAACGTGACATCCACCGCAAAGCTCGAGGCTGTAATCGCCGACTTGAACGACGCGGACTTCGCTTCCGTACTTCTCACCGAATAAAGCCATCGCTCCCATTGCTTTTGCTTCTTCAATCGGTTTAACCATTTTATCAACCGAAATGGAGCTCCAGATTTTCTCGTTCACAATGGATTCGATTTCCTCGATCTCTTCAGAAGTCACCTGATTGAAGTGAGAAAAGTCAAATCGAAGACGATCTTGTGTCACGAGTGATCCAGCCTGATTGACGTGCTTTCCTAAAACATCCTTCAAAGCCTGATGAAGCAAATGGGTTGCCGTATGGTTCTTGATGATTCCTGAACGGCTTGTCTCATTGACGACAGTCTCAAGTTGCTCACCAACGCGAAGCGTACCTTTTTCTACAAGGACCGTATGGAGGTTCTGACCATTCGGTGCCTTTTGTACATCTTTAACGACTGCGAAGACTTGGTCGTTGCTTAAAGTACCTTTATCCGCAATTTGACCTCCACTTTCTGCATAAAACGGTGTTTCATCAAGGATTACGAGTACTTCTTCGCCCGCATTCACTTCCTGAACCGTTTCTGTCCCCTTCACGATGACGCTCACTTTCGAAGAGCCAGATAATCGATCGTAGCCGATGAATTCGCTCTTTTCGTTGATATCGCTCAACACACTTGTCTGCACTTGCATAGAGCCTGTATCCTGGCGAGCAGCACGAGCTCTGTCTCGTTGCGCTTCCATCTCAACCTGGAATTGTTCACGGTTGACCGTCATATTCTCTTCTTCAAGGTATTCTTCCGTCAACTCGAACGGGAATCCATAAGTGTCATACAGTTTGAATGCATCGGACCCAGAAAGCTCCGTTTGACCATTTTCTTTCGCTTTCTTGATCATTTCTGATAAAATCGCAAGACCTTCGTTGATCGTCTCGTGGAAACGTTCTTCCTCGTTCTTGACGACCTTTTGGATGAAGTCCGTGTTTTCAAGGACATTCGGATAGAATTCTTTCATGACGTCTGCTACGACTGGAACGAGTTCATACATGAATGGCTTGCTGATATCCAGCTGTTTTGAGAATCGGATTGCTCGACGGACCAGACGACGAAGTACATATCCACGCCCTTCGTTTGACGGTAATGCTCCGTCTGCGACTGCGAATGTCACTGTACGGATATGGTCAGCAATGACTTTGAAAGCTGTGTCGATTTCTTTACTCTTGCCATATTCAACACCTGAAATTTTTTCGGTCGCCTCTATCATCGGCATGAACAGGTCTGTTTCATAGTTCGTCGGTGCATCTTGAAGCGCACAAATCACACGCTCTAGCCCCATACCTGTATCAATGTTCTTTTTCGGAAGCGGTGTGTAGCTACCGTCTGGATTATGATTGAATTGTGAGAAGACGAGATTCCAGATTTCCAGGTGACGTTCATTTTCTCCACCAGGGAAAAGCTCAGGATCATTCGGGTCGTTTCCGTATTGCTCACCTCGGTCAAAGAAAATCTCCGTGTTCGGTCCACTCGGACCTTCACCGATATCCCAGAAGTTTTCTTCTAGTCGGATGATCTTTTCTTTCGGAAGCCCGATTTCGTTGTGCCAGATGTCGTGAGCTTCATCGTCTTCAGGGTGGATGGTGACCGCTAATTTTTCAGGGTCGATTCCAAGCCAATCCTCACTTGTGAGGAATTCCCATGCCCAGTGGATCGATTCCTTCTTGAAGTAATCACCGATTGAGAAGTTCCCGAGCATTTCGAAGAACGTATGGTGACGAGCTGTCTTACCGACATTTTCAATATCATTCGTACGGATGGATTTTTGAGCGTTGACGATACGAGGGTTTTCAGGAACGACACGACCGTCGAAGTACTTTTTCAATGTTGCAACTCCACTATTGATCCATAGCAAAGACGGATCTTCATGTGGAACGAGTGATGCACTCGGTTCTACCTTATGTCCTTTTTCTTTGAAGAAATCGAGAAACATTTGTCTTACTTGAGCGGATGTTAATGTTTTCATTTTTGTACCCTCCTTAGAGTCTAACTTAATCACATAGCTGTAAAAATCAAAAAACTCCCGTCCTGTATAAAAACAGGGACGAGAGTTATCACGCGGTACCACCCTGGTTACGAATACGTATTATGTATCCATCACCTCGACACATTAACGGTGTGCGCCGGCAGGTTTTGCCTGCATTCCGGATCAGCGTTCGGTCAATCTTCATCTAGAACCCCTTACAGCCGGAGGGGGTTCCTCTCTACAAGATGGGCTTTGACTTACTCGTTCCATCATCACTTTACATGTTTATGGTTAATTTCCTAACTGTGGATAATTATAGACTTACCCATTATTCATTGTCAACATTCCTGAAATGTTTCCGGGTATGCAAAAAGATGACCTTCCCTACCGCAAATATCGGAACGGCTAACAATAATCCAACAACTCCACCGATTTCACCACCAACAAGAAGTGCAAATATGATCATGATCGGGTGAATATGCAACGTTTTACCGACAATCAGCGGACCGAGAATATTGCCTTCAATGAATTGCAGCACGATCAGGATACCCAGGACGATCAACAATTTGTTAACCGAGATGGTAGCCGCAATCAACGCAACAGGAATCGCTCCGATAATCGGTCCGAAATAAGGAATGAAGTCTGTCACCCCGATAATGAGTCCAAGAATGACGGGATAAGGTACCCCTGCTAGCCAAAAAGCAAGGATGGCGATAAGGGAGAGCGCAACTGCTACCGTCAATTGTCCGCGGATGTAGTTACCGAGTGACTGATCGACGTCTCTTGCAAGTCGCTTACCCGGTTCACGCCATTTTTTCGGAGTGATGTTACCGATCATCTTATAAATGACGTCGATGTCCTTCAACATGTAGAACACAAGAAACGGAATGACGATCCATGCGAAAATGTTACTCCAGAACACTTTGATGGTTTCTATGACACCTTCAATCATGCCATCAAGGTACCGTTCAGTTGCATGAAGTGTTTCCTCAAATTCTTTATGGACGACTTCAGGGAGATTGTCTGTCCGTTCGTAAAATTCCCGAACCCATATTTTGTACGTATCCGAGAGGACAGGTAGTTGTTCGCTCAGCCCTTTCAATTGCTCAATCAAATAAGGGATGCTCTTAAAAATAAGAAACCCGGTGCCTCCGAAGAAAGTAAGATAGATGATGAGAATGGCGATGGAACGTGGCAAGCCCTTACGGTGCAACCACTCCACAATCGGATGCAACAAATATGTGATGAAAATGGCAACAAAAAAAGGAACGAAAATCGTCTGGATCACATCAAGGATCGGATGCCAGAAAGGTCCTATTTTCATAAATACGAAGATGGACAATAGCAGGAGGAGAACCATTCCGAGTCGAACAAGTGCTTCAATTGTAAACAGTTTTTTCATAATCTCCACCGGATCTCATTCCATATTTTCAGTCATTCTTAAGTTGCACTTAAATAGTGACCCTATTCAAGAACCGGTGAATCTTCTGTATGAATTAAAATGAACTGACCTCCTCAGAGTGTCAGTCCATTAGTAGATTGCTTTTGCAATTCGTTTACGAAGTTTTTTCATCTTCCGTGACGAAAAGGTTCCGTTATCATAAAGCGTTTTGACAAGATAGGCTCCGGCACATGTTGTAGCGATTGTCATAATCGTACGGTTCATTCACAGCCCCCTCTTACATAGATATGCTTAAATCGTCATCCTCAAACAAATCATCGAGTGAAGTCAAACTCCCATCTTCCTCTACTTGATTCAGAGCAAGTTTGCCATCCACGATCGTCAGTTCAATAAAACAACCCCAACAATAGAATTGCTCTACCCCTATTTTGCCTAAGTCTTTGCATTGGCAGTTGGGACATCTCATTTCTTGTTCCTCCTCTTGAAACATCAACCTTGTTGGCTGATTTTTTGAAATGGTAGGAATAGGATGTCCCGTTTCACTGCTATCTATACGTTTTCACTTGTCTGGGTGCTGTTGATCCGTTTCTTCAACTTCTCATCCAGCAACGAATTTCTTGAACCGGCGTCATTTTGTTGGACCGCTCTTTCAAACGCATCCATCTCTCCACAAATGATTAAATATTCCTTACTCCTCGTTACCGCAGTATAGATGAGATTCCGCCTTAGCATACGATAATAGCCTCTCACAATCGGTAAGACGACGATGGGAAATTCGCTCCCTTGCGATTTATGAATAGAGCAGCAGTATGCATGGGTGATCTGATTCAAGTCCGTCTTTTTGAAGGTAACTTCGATTCCATCAAATGATATGACGATCTGTTCTTCTTTGTCTTTCGTTTCTTTCGCATAGATGATTGATACGATTTCACCGATATCTCCGTTGAAGATTTGCTCTTCAGGCACATTGACGAGTTGAAGCACCTTATCGCCGACCCGGTATTTCGTATCAAAATAATCAATCTCACGCTTTTGATCAGATGGTGGATTGAACATGAGCTGAAGCTCACGGTTCAACTCATCGATCCCAGCCTTACCACGGTACATCGGTGCGAGCACCTGTACATCTCGAGCTGTAAAACCTTTCGCGAGGGCACTTTTACAAACTTGCAAAACTGCCTGAGACGCCTGCTCTTGTGAACAAGGGAAAAATCGTCTGTCGGGCTGTGGCGATTGAAGATCAGAAGGTAGCCTGCCTTCTTTCATCTCATGCGCGAGTTGAACGATGGTTGAGCCTTGAGCCTGTCGATAGATTTGATCGAGTTTTACCGTCGGAATGACATTTGAGGCAATCAAATCTTTCAACACTTGTCCGGGACCTACGGAAGGGAGCTGGTCCTCATCACCGACCATGACAATCTGGATATCCTCTGGCAAAGCGTCGAACAACCGGTAAGCCAATCGAAGATCAACCATCGACATTTCATCAATGATCAATAATCTGCCCTTGATTGGATTATCTTCATCGTATTCAAACCCGCTTCCACCTTTCCAACCGAGTAAACGGTGGATCGTAACCGCGGGGATACCTGTCGACTCGCTCATCCGCTTGGCTGCCCGACCTGTAGGCGCAACAAGTAGGAACGGGAATTCCCCGTCCTCATAGTCTTTAGGATCGAGGGACACCCCATGGATCTCAGCATACACTTCAATGATTCCTTTGATGACCGTTGTTTTTCCGGTACCCGGTCCACCTGTCAAGATCATCATTGAAGATGTGATCGCTCTTAGAATCGCGTCCTTTTGAGCTTCGGCATACTCCATCCCATACTGTTCTTCTAAAGAACCAAGCGCGGTGTAGAAGTCCGATTGCTCAATGCGATCATAATCACCCTGCTTCAAGACCCGTTCAATCGTTTTGATGAATCCGAATTCTGAAAAATAGAGTGAAGGAAGGTATGCATTTTCATCCTCGATATACACCTTTCCATCACCATGTAATTGAACGATTTCCGTGTAAAAATCAACCTCTTCCTCAAGGACCGGTTTTGTGAACAGTAGACTTTTCGACTCTTGTATGAGGTCTTCTACCGGAATATATGTATGTCCATGTTGGTTTGATAGTTCTTTCAGACAATAAAGGAGACCGGCTTGAATCCGTTCTGAGGAAGCTTCCTCTATTCCAAGTGCCTGCCCGATTTCATCCGCTCGTTTGAATCCGACGCCATCAATATCATAGATTAATTGATACGGGTTGGACTGGATGATGGAAATGGCCTCTCCTTGGTACGTCTGATAAATTTTCATCGCGATGGATGGTCCGATTCCGTATCTGTGAAGGGTACTCAGCAGTTGTTCAAGCCCTTGATGCTCCATCAGCGTCTCGTAAATGGTCTTCGCCTTCTCCTCATTGAGGTCAGGGACGTCATTCAACACTTTCGGGTCTTCAATGATCCTTGTAAATGCATCTTCACCAAGCGATTTGATGACTTTTTCAGCAGTCTTTTTCCCGATGCCACTAAACAGATCACTTGAAAGATACAAAACCATCCCGTCTTCCGTGCGAGGCAAATCTTTCCGGTAGAACTCCACTACGAATTGCTTTCCGTATTTCGGGTGATCTTTCACATCGCCCCAAAAGATATACGTCTCATCCTCTAGTAAAACAGGAAACGTGCCGACGACGATCAATTCTTTCTCCATTTCTGCCAAATTCGTATCTTTGGTTTCTATTTTCAATACGGTGTAGTAGGTTTCTGAGTTTTTGTAGATTACATGGAGGATCGATCCTTTTACGAATCGCTTCTCCTCCGTTCCCAAATTAAACTGACCTTGTAACTCCATATACTCGCCCCGCTAATCAATCATTGTTTTCAGTGGACTCTCGTAATTCCTTTACCATTTTCAGACCGTTGTGTGCCAGGATATGGTCTTCTTGGTGCTCGACCGCTTTTTTGAACATTTCCTCTGCCTGATCGACTTGTTCACGATACAGATAAGCAACTCCTAGGTTGTAATAGGCATCTGAATGAGACTCATCCAGTTTGATCGTACGCTCGAGTGCATCAACTGCCTGTTCGAACATTTGCAGCTTTCCAAGTGCCATGCCGTATTGGAACCATGCGTCAACATCCTGACTGTTCTCTTCGGTCGCCTTCTGGAAATGCGGGAGTGCACGTTTGTCATCTCCTAATTGCACAAAGCTCATCCCAAGCATGAAATGGCTGTCCCCATCTGCTAGTCCTTTTTTGATCGCATCAATGAACAGGTCCACTGCATCATCGAATTGTTCCAATTTGTAAAAGACGACACCTGCCCCGTAGTAGGCCGCTGCCAGATTTTCATCCAATTCAATCGCCTTATCGAAAAAGCCCATCGCTTTTTCATACTCCCCAACGAGTTCCAGGAGATTCCCAAAGTTTACATAAGCAATCGGATCATCCGGCTTTTCCTCGAGCGCTTTATGAAAAGCCTTCGCCGCATCCTCGTATTTCCCTTCTTTCATCAGTTGTATGCCTAGTTGATTGTGATCTTCTGCCATGATCTCTCCGCCTCCTCCATTTTAGTTAACCTTAATTGTAGAACGTTAGAGTTCCTCTTATAAGCTCTATTGTTGATATTCGAAGAAATCAACAATCTCCTCATTAAAAGAAAATGGACCTCGTCAAACGTTCAATTTGAAAAGGTCCACTGTTGTCATGCATTTCATCGACTACAAATACGAAATCGCTTCTTCTTTCTTATACACTTTATCGATGGTTCCTCCACCGAGGCAGACATCTCCATCATAAAAGACGACTGCTTGTCCAGGAGTGATCGCTCGTTGTGGTTCATCGAATACGACGTCATACAATCCGTCATCACGTTTACGAACAGTTACGTTACGATCCGGCTGACGGTAACGGAATTTCGCAGTGCACTTGATTTCGTCTGGCATTTCCTTACCGGTCATCCAACTGACTTTCGTCGCAGTCAGCTTATCGGAATATAAAAGTTCATTATGGAAGCCTTGTTCCACGAAGAGAACATTGCGATCCAGGTCTTTACCGACGACGAACCAAGGATCACCATCTCCACCAATGCCTAGACCATGACGCTGTCCGATTGTGTAGTACATCAGCCCGTCATGTGTGCCTTTCTTTTCACCAGAAAGAGTTTGCATTTCGCCTGGTTGTGCAGGGAGATATTGACTTAAGAATTCCTTGAAGTTCCGTTCACCGATAAAGCAGATTCCAGTACTGTCTTTTTTCTTAGCGGTTGCAAGTCCAGCACGTTCCGCCATTTCCCGGATTTCCGGCTTGTTGTATTCACCGATCGGGAACATGACTTTCGAAATTTGCTCCTGGCTCAATTGATTCAAGAAATACGTTTGATCTTTGTTCTCATCCACTCCGCGAAGCATGACCGTTTCTCCATCTCGATGGTCGACTCGTGCATAATGCCCAGTAGCGACATAGTCCGCTCCAAGACTCATCGCATGCTCAAGGAATGCTTTGAATTTGATTTCCTTGTTGCACATAACGTCTGGATTCGGTGTGCGCCCTGCTTTATATTCTTCAAGGAAGTATGTGAACACTTTATCCCAATATTGCTTTTCGAAGTTCACCGCATAATAAGGGATGCCGAGCTGGTTGCAGACTCGGATGACGTCTTCATAATCTTCCGTAGCGGTACATACGCCGTTTTCATCGGTATCGTCCCAGTTTTTCATGAAGATTCCGATCACATCATAACCTTGTTCTTTCAAAAGTAACGCTGCCACCGAGGAATCGACCCCACCGGACATACCGACGACCACACGTGTATCTTCTGGTCTTTTTTCCATTGTTCACACCTCCATTCACATAGATGTTAAGCGTTTGACGATCTTGACTGTCTCATTCGCCGCACGCTCGATTTCTTCCATTGTATTCCCATAACCGAAACTGAATCGGATGGCTGATGTCATTCGTTCATGATCTTCAAACATCGCCGCCAACACATGGGAAGGCTCAATGGATCCAGCTGTACAAGCCGACCCGCTTGAAGCTGCAATCCTGGACAGGTCCAGGTTGACGAGCATGGATTCCACATTCGTGCCAGGGAAACTGACATTCAGTACATGCGGCAGAGAATATTCAATGGATCCATTCAGTATATACTCAATACCCTCTTCTTGAAAAATTTCCAGCATACGCTGCTTGAAGGCTTTCAAGTTTTCATGGCGGTCCATCTTCTCTTCCTGGATCAGTTCCACTGCTTTCTTCATTCCCATGATGCCTGGAACGTTTTCGGTACCCGCTCTCCGTTTTCGCTCTTGTTCGCCCCCGAACGCTCTCGGCTCAAGTCGAACACCATCGCGTACATATAGGAAACCGTTCCCTTTTGGACCATTGATTTTATGAGAGGAAATCGACATCAGATCAATTCCGAAGTGCTTCACGTCAATCATGACACTGCCATAGGCCTGTACAGCATCCGTATGGAAAAGGACGTCTTTTTCACTCGTGATCGCACCGATTTCTTGAATCGGTTGAAGGGTTCCGACTTCATTGTTTCCGTACATGATGGTTACGAGGATTGTATCATCCTTGATCGCCTCTTCCACTTGTTGTGGACGAACCCGACCTGTTTCATCGACAGGAAGATATGTGACTTCGAAACCATTGTCTTCGAGGTACTCAACAGCGTGCAAGACCGCATGGTGTTCCACTTTGGATGTGATGATATGCTTGCCCTTATTCTGCTGAGCAAGTGCTGCTCCGATAATAGCCATGTTGTCCGCTTCCGTTCCACCACTTGTAAAAACAATTTCGTTGAAGCTCGCATTGATGCTCGCTGCCATCACTCTTCTCGCTTCGTCCAAAGCTTGGCGAGTATTCCGCCCGAATTGGTGGATACTCGAAGGATTTCCGTATTGGGTTGTAAAATAGGGGACCATTGCTTCTACAACTTCCTCCCTCGTAGGGGAAGTTGCCGCATGGTCCAAATAAATGGCATTCATGTTATCACCTTATCAATATAGTAAAGTTCCCGTTCTTTATTAAACCATCCGTTTCATTTTTAAACCTTCATTAAATGTAGAACATATACGCTTCTTGGTCATCATCATTACTATAAGAAGCCAGTTCGTCCAGTGTTGTACTATCTAGCACTTCTTTCACTGCGTCTCGGATCTTGATCCAAAGGTCTCGCTTAGCCGGCTCTTCATCATCGAGGATTTCGACGGGTGTAATCGGTCCTTCGAGAACGCGGATGATGTCTCCTGCCGTTATCTTTTCCGCATCGCGGGTCAAAGTATACCCTCCATATGCGCCACGAATACTTTTGACAAGTCCAGCATTCCGGAGCGGTCCGACTAATTGCTCAAGGTAATGTTCGGAAAGGTTGTGTTCCTTTGCAATCGACTTCAAAGAAATGGGGCCTTCACCGTATTTTTTTGCGAGAGCAATCATGATGGTCAATCCGTACCGTCCTTTTGTTGAAATCTTCATAGTATCCTCCTCGATTCACTAAGCATCTATCCATCATAGGGGTTCACCCCGTAGAAATGACACGTTCATTTTAACTATGACATTATAGCATGAAATGGGTTATTCTTGCATTCATTCCGTTCCTATAGTATCGTTCAGATGAATTATTTATGCTTATCTAGAAGACGTTTAGAACGGTCCATGAAAGGACGTGAAGCTATGGATTTATTTGATATGTCGATGGATGAATCACCGAGGGGCAAACCACTTGCTGACCGGATGAGACCTAGAAGGTTGGATGAGTTTATCGGTCAGGAACATATTGTCGGCAAAGGGAAATTGCTGAGACGAGCGATTGAAGCGGATCAGCTTTCAGCTATGATTTTCTTCGGTCCACCTGGGACGGGAAAAACGACACTATCTAAAATCATTGCTAACACAACTTCGGCGCACTTTGAACAGATCAATGCTGTTACATCTGGTGTCGCCGATATTCGAAATATCACGACACAAGCAAAAGAACGTTTGAAGATGGACAATCAGAAAACGCTTCTTTTTATCGATGAAATTCATCGTTTCAATAAAAGTCAGCAGGATGCGCTTCTTCCTTATGTAGAGGACGGTACGATCATCCTGATTGGTGCTACGACAGAGAGCCCGATGTTCGAAATCAATCGCGCTTTGTTATCACGATCAAGATTGTTCCGATTCGAACCGCTTACGGACGGTCATATTAAAAAAGTGCTAGAAACCGCCATCAGGGATGAGGAGCGCGGATTCGGCAAACATAATGTACAAGCGGATGATCAAGCACTGGACCACCTCGTTGATGTTGCCAACGGTGATGCAAGAACTTCGCTGAACGCATTGGAACTAGCGGTCTTAACAACGAATCCTGATGAGGATGGCATCATTCACATCACGGTAGAAATTGCAGAAGAATCCATTCAACAGCGTGTGTTGCAATACGATAAACAGGGAGACAATCATTACGACACGATATCAGCATTCATCAAAAGTATCCGTGGTTCTGACCCAGATGCGACACTCTACTGGCTGGCTAAAATGATTTACGCAGGTGAAGACCCGAAGTTCATTGCACGGCGATTATACGTCCACGCAGCAGAGGACGTCGGGTTGGCAGATCCAAATGCTTTATTGGTCGCACAAGCGGCAGCTCAAGCCGTAGATTTCATTGGTATGCCTGAAGCTCGAATCCCGCTTGCTGAAGCTGCACTTTATCTTGCCACTGCTCCGAAAAGCAATGCGGTCATCACCGGAATCGATCAAGCGTTGAAGGCAGTCAAAAATGAAAAAGCCGGTCAGGTCCCAACTCACTTGAGGGATGCCCACTACAGCGGAGCAGAAGAACTCGGTTCTGGCATCGGGTACAAATATCCCCATAATTTCAAAGATGGCTATGTTCCACAGCAATATTTGCCTGACCATCTGACACATAAGACTTTTTACAATCCGAGTGAACGAGGCTATGAAAAAACAGTCTCCAGAAGACTCGACTACTTCACCGAACGGAAACAAAAAGGCGAATAACCTAGTATTTTAAATATAGTAAACTTGTATAGTTTCTCTCTTTCTTGTCCATGATAAAGCTAAAAAGCCTAATCGAATGGGATGAAAAAGGAGAGAACCTTTATGACAAATCAACGCCAAGATGCGTGGTCTGAAGAAGATGATCTATTATTAGCAGAAACCGTGCTACGACACGTACGTGAAGGTAGCACACAATTACAAGCTTTTGACGAAGTCGGCGACAAGCTTGATCGTACATCAGCAGCGGTCGGTTTCCGTTGGAACGCCATCGTTCGTAAAAAGTATGAGCAAGCATTGAAAATTGCGCGAAGACAACGGAAAGAGCGAAAGCGTGCAGCTGCATCCAATACACCTGTAGCTAAACCACAGAAAGAAACTACTTATCAAACTCGTTTTGAAGATCCTATGGATTTTGAAAACTATCATCCTCTTTCTGAGCGGAAGAGTAAATCGGAGCAAACAACAGTGGAGTCAACACCTGAACCAGTGACTGCTGAAACCAATCCGGCAAATACTGAATTTGCACAGGAAGAAGTTCCATATAAAGCACCAGCTCCTTCAGTAAAGGCTCAAAGTCCAGTGGAATTGGATTCTGTCATAGCCTTTTTACAGAACTTGAAACATCAAGACACGGCCTCATCCTCTGTCAAACAACAGAATGAACGCTTAGAGAATGAATGCCGTACTCTTCGTCAACAAAATGAAGAGTACCAAAATGAACTACAAGAATTGAAAAACAATTATGCTTCATTGAAAGAAGACTATCAAGCCCTCCTTCAAATCATGGATCGTGCAAGAAGAATGGTCCTCCTACAAGATCAGGAAGAGCTTTCGTCTTCTAAATTCAAAATGGACAAAAACGGCAACTTAGAGAAAGTAGCGAAGTAATGCACAAACCCACCGCCTAGAGGACGGTGGGTTTTTTACGTTATCGGATACGATTGATGGTGATATCGTTCTTTTCAATGATCTTATTGATGACATGTCCAGCCATAATCAAGCCGGATACTGATGGAACGAATGCGTTGGAAGATGGCGGCATTTTCGCCTTACGGATCTTCGCATTTTCATCCGGGACGATTTCTTTACGGATTTCTTCTCGGATTTGGATCGGCTTTTCATCAGAAAAGACGACGTTGATCCCTTTGTGGATGCCCTCTTTGCGAAGTCTCGTACGGATGACTTTTGCAATTGGGTCATAACTGGTTTTTGAGATATCTTCGATTCTCAACCGGGTAGGATCCATTTTGTTCGCTACCCCCATGCTGGAGATCATCGGAATCTCTCTTCTGAGACACTCTTTCATCAAGTGGATCTTGTACTCGATCGTATCAGAAGCATCGACAACGAAGTCTAGAGGATAACTGAAAAATTGTTCGTACGTCTCTTCCGTATAGAACATTTTCAATGCTTCCACTTTACAGTCTGGATTGATATCTGCGATGCGTTCTTTCATCAGATCGACCTTAGGTTGTCCGACTGTGGATACCAATGCATGGATTTGACGGTTGACGTTCGTGATATCGACATCATCTTTATCCACCAGGATCAAGGTTCCGACACCTGAACGTGCCAACGCTTCAGCAGCGAAAGAACCAACACCGCCGATCCCTAGAACGGCAACAGTCGCTCCTTTCAAAACCTCGAGCCCGTCTTTTCCTATCGCTAATTCATTTCTTGAGAATTGATGTAACATCTATATACTCCTTCCGTGCTCTTGTTGCAAACCAATATCCATAATAGCATATATGAAACGGAAGAATGAATGCAACTTGAACATAAGAAAAACAACCAGGTTTCCCTAGTTGTTTTTGTGTAATTCTTGGAAAGAGTCCCATATGTGCCGTCCTCTTGTTCCTCAGTGTTGAACCTGCCTGTAAAACGTGGGTGCCTTGTTATCACCATTATGCGTCCTTTCACTGAAGGCTTGCACGCCGGTCATAAACTCAGACTCCCATATTGAATGTGTTGGCTCAAACGTTCGGCAGAAACGTACACCTCAGGACTCTTTGTTATTGTAGTTATAGAATAGCATAAGGATTTTGAGTTTTCAATCTATTTGTCAGTGTATTCTCAAAAATCAGACTTCTATACCAAGTTATGTAATGAATTGAAATAGACCTTGACACTGTAGGGTGGACGGAACCTTAGCTGCCACAACCGTTCACAATTTTAAACCTGATTTTATGCGGTTTATTCGAATTGTGACTAAAGTAAGAAAAACATGCCTGAACAAAGATGCAAGACATGGTCATGAGTGCATGATTCTTTGATTTTTTTAACGCTCCTAACGTCCCCAATTATCCGTTTTTTCTCATTATCGAGGACGCTAGAACACTTTTCTTCTCCCTTAAGAATAAGGCCTATTTACACCTTATAAAAAACCGCCCTCCACAAGGAAGGGCGGTCTCGACTCTTAAGATTCGTTTGTTACTTTATCCTTTTTCACATTCAAGTGTAGGTCATCCAATTGTTGTGGGCTGACTTCACTTGGGGCATTCGTCAACAGACAGCTTGCGCTCGCTGTTTTCGGGAATGCAATCGTATCACGAAGGTTCGAACGACCCGCAATCAACATAACGAGACGGTCTAATCCAAGTGCAATACCACCGTGTGGAGGCGTTCCATATTCGAATGCATCCATCAAGAAACCAAAGTCTTCATGCGCTTGTTCTAGTGTAAATCCGAGCGCCTTGAACATGCGTTCTTGGATTTCTTTTTGATAGATACGCTGAGATCCTCCACCGATTTCATAACCGTTCAAGACGAGGTCATACGCTTGAGCACGCACATTGACTGGGTCCGTCTCCAGCATATCCAAGTCTTCTCTCTTCGGCATTGTGAATGGATGGTGAGCTGCTACGTAACGATTCGCATCTTCATCAAACTCAAGCAATGGGAAGTCGACGACCCAAAGGAAATTGAACTTTTCTTTGTCGATCAGCTCGAGTTCTTTACCAAGCTTCAAACGCAATGCTCCAAGACTTTCTGCGACCACCTTCGGTTTGTCTGCCACAAACAAGAGCAAATCGCCTACTTCTGCTCCGAACGCTTCCATCAACTGTTTCTGCTTATCTTCATCAAAGAACTTTGAAATGGGTCCTTTTAGGCCTTCTGCTTCTACTTTCATCCAGGCAAGACCTTTTGCGCCGTAAACTTTTACAAACTCAGTCAGTTGATCGATGTCTTTACGGGAGTATTGATCTGCTTTCCCGCTAACATTGATCCCCTTCACGAGTCCACCTGACTCCACAGTAGATGCGAATACTTTGAAGTCTGAGTCCTTGACGAGATCCGAAACGTTGACGAGTTCCATTCCAAAGCGCGTATCCGGCTTATCAGATCCGTAACGGTCCATCGCTTCTGCATATGTCATACGTGGAATCGGCGTCTGTATCGTAACACCTTTCGTTTCTTGTAAAACTTGTGTCATCATCTTTTCCGTCATTTCAAACAACTCTTCTTGCTCCATGAAGGATGTCTCGATATCGACTTGTGTGAATTCCGGTTGACGGTCTGCACGAAGGTCTTCGTCACGGAAGCAACGAACGATTTGATAATACCGCTCGAATCCAGAAACCATCAGTAACTGCTTGAAGATTTGTGGAGATTGCGGCAAGGCATAAAAGTGGCCTGGATGCACCCGACTAGGAACGAGGTAGTCACGCGCTCCTTCCGGTGTGCTCTTCGTCAACATTGGCGTCTCCATTTCGAGGAATTCATAACCCTCTAGGAAATCACGGATTTGCTTCGTTACCTTGCTTCTCATTTTGAGCGTTTCCTGCATGATCGGACGGCGAAGGTCCATATATCGATACTTCAGTCGAATATCCTCGCTGATCTCCTCTTTATCTGAAATGGTAAAAGGAGGTGTTTTCGCTGCGTTGATGATTTCAACTTGCTCAGCTTTGATTTCAATGTGACCCGTAGTCATCTTTTCATTAACGGTCCCAGCATCCCGCGCGACAACTGTTCCTTTGATGTCCATCACATATTCGTTACGCACTTTGTCTGCAATTTCAGCTGCTTCCTTGGAGACTTCAGGATTCACAACGACCTGTACGATTCCGGAACGGTCTCTTAAGTCGATGAAAATAAGTCCTCCTAGGTCTCTTCGCTTTTGAACCCAACCTTTCAGTTGAACAGTAGAACCGATGTCTTCTTTTGTAATTCTGCCGCAATGATGTGTTCTTCCAATCATGATTGTGCTCCTCCTTCAAGCTGTTTCAGTATATAGTCTTCTGCTTCACTAATGGAGACTTCAACTTGTTCTCCCGTACTCATATCCTTGATGTTGATCACGTCTTTTTCAAGCTCATCTTCTCCCAGCACGAGTACGTATTTGGCATTCAAACGATCTGCCGCTTTAAATTGAGCTTTCATTTTCTTATCCTGGTAATCACGGTCTGCTGTGAGACCCGCTTGACGCAGCGCATTCAGAATGGACATGCTTCGTTTCTTCGGCCCGTCACCAAGAGAAACGATATAGCAATCGACGCCTTTATCAACTGGAAGGTCGATTTGTTCCGCTTCGAGTGCTACAAGGAAACGCTCCAGACTCATCGCAAAACCGATTCCAGGTGTTTCAGGTCCACCGATTTCTTCGACAAGACCGTTGTATCGGCCCCCACCACTCAGTGTTGTGATGGCTCCAAAACCAGGTGCTTCACTCATGATTTCGAATGCCGTGTGATTGTAGTAATCCAATCCTCTGACGAGTGTAGGATCTACTACGTAAGGGACATCCAGTTCCTCTAGATAAGCTTTCACCTGTTCAAAGTACGCTCTCGAAGAATCGTTCAAGTAGTCTAAAATGGACGGTGCTGATTCCATTTTCGGGTGATTGCGATCTTTCTTACAATCAAGGATTCTGAGTGGATTCGTATCGATCCGACTCTGACAATCCTCACAAAGTTCGTTGATGACCGGCTTGAAGTGTGAAACAAGCGCTTCTCGGTGTGCGATCCGACTCTCCGTATCACCAAGTGAGTTGATGATCAGCTTCAAATGTTTCAATCCAAGCTCTTGATAAAGCTCCATCGCAAGTGCCATCACTTCAGCATCAATCGCTGGATCATTACTTCCAAGCGCCTCGATTCCGAACTGGACAAATTGTCTCGTACGACCCTTTTGTGGACGTTCATAACGGAACATCGGGCCGATATAATAAAGCTTCGTCGGCTGCTGTGGATCTCCGAACATTTTGTTCTGGACGAAAGATCGGACGACTGACGCCGTTCCCTCTGGACGAAGCGTCAAGCTACGGTCGCCGCGATCCTTGAATGTGTACATTTCTTTTTGGACGATATCAGTCGAATCACCGACACCCCGTTGGAAAAGTTCTGTATACTCGAAAATCGGTGTTCGAATTTCGTGGTAATTATATTTACGACAAAGCTCTTTCGCTTTTTCTTCGATCAACTGCCATTTCTCAACTTCCCCCGGTAAAATATCCTGGGTTCCTCTAGGAATTTGAAAGCTCATTCCAGTTCACTCCTCTTATTCTTGAAAGATAAATACTGTTTTTGATGATTTTGAAATTCACTCCCTTTCCGCGGGCGAACCGCAAGCCTCCTCGTTCGCTTTGCTCACTGTGGGGTCTTGCCTGGCTCGCCATTCCCGCAGGAGTGTCGTGAATTTCATTTTAGATCAACAAAGATAAGTAACAAAAATCCAATAAAAAAACTCCCATCCCTTCCTATTCCTTTTGTAAAAGAAATAAAGAAGGGACGAGAGTTTATTCCCGTGGTGCCACCCTAGTTGAAGTCCAGTGTCATCTGAACCTCCACTCTAGCTGCAGTTAACGCCTGCAAGACGTTTGATCCCTACTGCTCACGGTTCGGGATAAAACCTCCAGAGTGTCTTTCGTCCAGCCTCTCTGTAGAAATGCTTTCAGCCTATGGCATTTCCTCTCTCGACAGCAGTTACTGAAGTACTTTTCTCCATCAACGGTTTTCGTTCGTTTCATTTGAATTGATTACTATCATATGAGCTTTTAAACGCCATGTCAAGCACGATTTCAAAAATCAGCGTTGAATTTGCTGCTTCAATTTTTTTACCGCCTCTAAATTGACCCCGAACTCTTCTGCCAATTCATAATTGGTCATGCTCTGCTCTTTCTCTATGAACTGATGAAAATCCATACCAAACAAAGCTGTTCCTCTCTGGTTCAGGGCATCTTGCTTTCTACTTTTTCTCATTTGCCAAACCACCTATCGATTCTCTTGTTACGTATCATTGCCATAAATTCAGATTTTTTTACATCGGTAGAGGTTTTTATTGAATTTTGGAGAACCCCATATAAAGTATTACTCCTCAAGCCGATATAAGGAATAAAAGGGAAGTTATGGAGGTGTATGGATGAAAAGGTTTTGGTACGGTGTGCTCATGATGCTCTTATTGCTCGGTTCCTTTTCAACCGTCGGAGACAACATCGTCACTGCAGCAGACCATAAGAAAGCAAAAATCACGGTAAGTACGTTGAATGTCCGCTCTGGACCAGGTCTAGGTCATGCGGTCATCGATCAAGTACATAAGAACAAGGAATATCCGATCTTGTCTGAAAAAGGCGATTGGCTCCAAATCCAGATTGGTAGCAAAAAAGGATGGATCGCAGGATGGTACGCGAAAAAAATCACCACCTCTACCCATACAGGAGGATCGTCTGGAGATGGTAATGCTACTTCTGGCAACGGCACATGGATTTCTTCAAAAGTCGATGCATTGAATGTACGCTCTGGACCTGACACGTCATTTGCGGTTCTTGGCCAAATCTATCCTCATCAAAAATTTCAGTTGGTTGAAACAAAAGGCTCCTGGACGAAAATCAATTTCAACAACTCAACAGCATGGGTCGCATCCTGGTTGATCCAGTCTGCAAGTGCACCAGCCTCGAAAAAAGAAGAAACCACTTCGGGCAGTGGAGGGAAATCAACCGTCAATGCAACGAGCTTGAATGTCCGCTCCGGGCCTGGGACGAATCATTCTATTGTTGGTTCACTTCGTAAAGGGGATCAAGTCGAAATCCTCAACATCCAGAACGGTTGGTATGAAGTCAAGTACGCTCAAGGGAAAGGATGGGTCGCAGGTCGCTATGTAACAAAATCCGAAGAACAAACATCTGAGACACCTACTACTCCATCCGCACCTTCTACATCGACCAAGCGTGCGAAAGTGACAGCTTCCATTTTGAATGTAAGAGATCAAGGTTCTCTTCAAGGTAAAATCATCGGGCAACTGAAACAAGGAAGTACCGTCAACATTCTGAAGAATGATAGCAATTGGGCATACGTGGAATGGGACCGTTCCAAAGGATGGGTCGCTTCCTGGTTCTTAGAAGAAATCAAGGAGACCAATACATCGACTCCTGGAAACGATTTATCCAATGAACCATCCATCTCTCTTCTCTATGATGGAACGAATTTACGTAGCGGCCCTTCGACAAGCTATGCAGTCGTGGATCGCGGGAACAAAGGTGACCAGTTCCCAATCTTGTCCAAGGAAGGCAACTGGTACAAAATCAAGCTCTCAAGAAATAAAGAAGCGTATGTAGCCGGATGGATCGTGACAGTAGTGGGAGCATCCACACCAGAAGTGACTCACCCGACTGTCGGAGATCATCTGAAAGGGAAAACGATCGTCGTTGACCCTGGTCATGGTGGACACGATGGGGGCGCAGTAGGAACAACGTATGGCACCCTTGAGAAAGTATTGAATTTGAACGTCGCGAAAACGGTCTCTGCCAAACTGGAGTCGGCTGGAGCGAAGGTCGTCATGACACGTTCAGACAATCAATACATTAGTCTTCCTTATCGCGTCTATTTATCGCATGCACATAATGCAGATGCTTTCATCAGCGTGCATTTCAACTCATCCATTTTTCCAAGTGCGAGAGGCATCAACAGCTTCTACTATTCAAAAGGGAAAGACGGTCCGCTTGCGAGTTCCATGCAGGAGGAGCTTGTCAGACAAACCGGACTCTCCAACCGAGGAATTGCATTTGGTAATTTCCAAGTGCTGCGGACGAACCGTCAACCTTCCGTTCTTCTCGAGTTAGGATTTCTCTCAAACTCCCAAGAAGAACATTATATCCGCACGTCTGCCTACATGGAAAAAGCCGGACACGCCATCTACCGAGGTTTGGCGAAGTATTTCTCAAATAACTGATAAAATGAAGGAACTTCCAAACGGAAGTTCCTTTCTTTCTGTCCTTCATTTGAGTTGTTTTTCAAATTCGAGGATAGAAAGAACCTGATTCTGTCCTTCATTTTCGGTTTTTCCTATTTTGGAGGATAGAAAGAGCGTGTTTCTATCCTTCATTTTCGCTTTTTCCCATTTTGGAGGATAGAAAGAGCCCGATTCTATCCTTCATTTCACGATTTTCCTATTTTGGAGGATAGAAAGCGCTCGTTTCTATCCCTCATTTGCCACTTTTCCCGTTTTTGAGGACAGAAACAAAAAAACAGCCCTCTGCGAGGACTGTTTTTGCTTATCTTTTCATTTCATCTGTATCAAGAATGAGGGTGACAGGACCGTCGTTGTGAATCTGGACATCCATCATGGCACCGAACTGTCCGGTTTCCACATGAATGCCTTTTTCATTCAGTAATCCGTTGAACTTCTCATACAGATCTTCAGCCACATCTGGTTTCGCTGCATTCATGAAGTTCGGTCTTCGTCCCTTTCGGCAATCCCCATATAAGGTGAACTGAGAAACGGATAAAATCCCTCCATCGATGTCCAACAATGAATGGTTCATCTTACCGTTTTCATCTTCAAAAATGCGCAGGTTGGGTATTTTATCAGCTAGGAATTGTACGTCCTCCAGGGTATCTTCATGCGTGACACCGACAAGGAGCACAAGTCCTTTCTCGATTTCACCAACTGTTTGGTCTTTCACAAGCACTTTACCACTTGAGACCCTTTGCACGACTACTCGCATCAGGTTTTCCCTCCAATTACTGCATCACTCTTCGGACAGCGTAGATATCTGGTATCCGTTTGATTCGCTCGACCACTTTTTGCAGGTGATTGACGTTCTGGATTGAAATCGTCATATTGATCGTCGCCATCTTGTTCTTATCGGAACGCCCGGACACTGCACTGATATTCGTCTTCGTTTCAGCAACAGCATGAAGGACTTCGTTCAACAATCCCCTGCGATCAAATCCGTTGATTTCAATGTCGACACTGTAATTCTTCGTCTGTTCATGTGCCCCTTCCCATTCGACTGGGAGTAAGCGGGTTTCATCGTTTTCTACATCAATGTTCGGACAATCCTTCCGGTGGATGGATACGCCACGGCCCTTCGTAATATAACCGACGATATCATCCCCTGGAACAGGATTACAGCATTTTGAAAGACGGATCAATAAATTATCAATGCCTTTTACTTGAACACCGACTTCTGTTCGTTTTCTTTGCGGATAACTCTTTGTTTCGTTGATCGTATTCAGAAGGCTTTCCGTTTCCGCCTCGCTCTTCTGCTTTCGAATCTTATCTGCTAGACGAGTTGCAATTTGAGAAGCTGTAATACCACCATAACCGACAGCAGCATACATGTCTTCAATATTGGAAAAACTGTATTTTTCTGCAACACGATCCAGGTTCTCTTGCGTGACGACGTCTTTCAACTCGTAACCGTCGTTTTTGACTTCTTTTTCAATCAGTTCTTTACCCTTCGCGACATTCTCTTCGCGTTTTTCTTTCTTGAACCATTGACGAATCTTATTCTTCGCATGTGAACTCTGGCTAAGCTTCAACCAGTCCTGACTCGGTCCATACGAATGTTTGGAAGTCAGAACCTCCACTATGTCACCGGTCTTCAACTTGTAATCGAGCGGCACCATTTTGCCGTTGATCTTCGCACCGATACATTGATTCCCGATCTCCGTATGAATCCGATAGGCAAAGTCAATCGGCACGGACCCTGATGGAAGCTCGATAACATCTCCCTTAGGTGTGAACACGAAAACCATGTCAGAGAATAGATCGACTTTCAAGGATTCCATGAATTCCTCTGCATCACTTGCGTCATTTTGCCACTCGAGAATTTCCCGGAACCACGTCAATTTCTCTTCAAACGTGTTCTTACCTGAGTTGTTCATCCCTTCCTTGTAGGCCCAATGCGCCGCGATCCCGTATTCAGCTACACGGTGCATATCCTCGGTACGGATTTGTACCTCAAGCGGGTCGCCTTTCGGTCCAATCACCGTCGTATGAAGGGATTGATACATATTCGCTTTCGGCATTGCAATATAATCTTTAAAACGACCAGGCATCGGTTTCCAGCATGTGTGGATGATTCCAAGAATCGCATAACAATCTCGGATATTATCAACAATCACACGAACAGCGAGCAAATCGTAAATTTCGTTGAATTGCTTGTTCTGTTTCGTCATCTTGCGATAGATGCTGTAAATATGCTTAGGACGCCCCCAAATATCAGCATCGATATTGACTTCTTCAAGTCGTCCACGTATGTCCTCAATTACTTCCTGGACATATTGTTCACGTTCATTCCGCTTCTGTTTCATCAAATTGACAATCCGGTAGTATTGCTGAGGATTCAAATATCGCAACGATACATCCTCAAGTTCCCACTTGATCGTCGAAATACCGAGACGGTGTGCAAGCGGTGCAAAGATTTCCAACGTTTCGTTCGCTTTTTGGATCTGCTTTTCCTTCGGCATATGCTTCAACGTACGCATATTGTGTAGGCGATCGGCCAGCTTAATCAGGATACATCGGATATCCTGAGCCATTGCGACGAACATTTTCCGATGGTTCTCTGCCTGTTGTTCTTCTTTGGATTTGAATTTGATCTTCTTCAATTTCGTGACGCCATCCACGAGCATGGCGACTTCTTCATCAAATGCTTCTTTCAAGTCATCTAGAGAAACATCTGTATCTTCAACGACATCATGAAGAAACCCTGCCGCAATCGTGGTTGAATCCATTTCCAAGTTCACAAGGATATCTGCCACTTCAACAGGATGATCAATATAAGGGTCGCCTGATTTACGGAATTGCCCTTCATGAGCATCTCTCGCAAATTCATACGCCCTTTGCAAATAATCTATATCATCTTTCGGCAAGTAGGTTGCCGCTTTATTAAGTACATCTTGAATGGCCATACAATCACCTATCATATGTTGATTGGTATATAAATTCTATTATCGTTAAAATTTGACTCCATGTAAAGTGAAAATCGAAAATTGTCGATTCGCCTCTAACTTGTAATCTCTGGAAATTATAGTGTTGAGAATTTCTTAAAATCAAATGTATACAACGTTTGGACTCTTAAGATATTCTCATTACCATATTCAGGTTCCTTCACGATTTCATCAGACGAAAAAGAAATTTGAAATGTACAAAACGAGCCCGAAAACCGAGCCCGTTTGAAAATCTCAATATTAATATTGCATCAATGTGAAGATATCATAGCCGTCTAATTTGTCACGGCCATTCAAGTAAGTCAATTCAATCATGAATGCGATTCCAGCTACGACACCACCGAGCTTTTCAACCAGCTGGACAGTTGCATCAATTGTTCCACCAGTTGCAAGCAGATCGTCAGTAATCAAGACGCGTTGACCTGGTTTGATCGCATCTTTATGAATCGTAAGTACATCTTTTCCGTATTCTTTTCCGTAGTCCACTTTCTCCACTTCACGAGGAAGTTTTCCGTCTTTACGGATCGGTACGAAGCCGATATTCATCGCGTATGCCACAGGACAACCGACGATGAATCCTCTTGCTTCAGGTCCGACGACGACATCAATTTGCTTTTCTTGCGCGTATGTCACGATGTCATCCATCGCTTTTTTATAAACATCCCCTTGTTGCATAAGGGTCGTGATATCTTTGAATCGAATCCCTTCTTGAGGGAAATCCTCAACTACTTCAATATATTTTTTGTAATCCATCTCTACTAGTAAGCCTCCTCAAATCGAACACCATCATTTTCTTCCTCAAAAAACCAGCGTTTTAACTCACGATAGGAGGAGTAACATAGGTCGTTTTCTAGACTCATCTGTTCTTGTTTTCTCCTATACGTTTTTGAATCTGTAAGCGGTCGTTTCATCGGTTGATCCGACACTGTAATAACACCATTGTCTATTGTAACAAATTCAAGCTCAAAAAACACCTCTGTCATAAAATAGACAGACTCTTTCGTCCAGCCTTTGTAGGATGCGAGCTCTTTCGCCTGTTTCTTATAGTCGAACGTTCCTTTTTTCTTCAGGAAGGCATAGAACCATTTGAACGCTTCACGAGTCGGAATCGGGTTGAAATAATGATCTTCTTCATGATGAAAAACGGTGTACACCCGTTCTGCATTCGAACCGAAGAACATCAATTTTTTCAATTGATCCTTACTTTTCGGCAGATCCAATATAATCAAATATTGTCCATCAATCTGTAAGTGATCAAGAGATTCATCTTCTGACACATGGTAGATTCGTTCCTGCCAATCTCCTAGCTCCAATTGTTGGACAGTGTCAGTCTGGAAGGCGAGCAGCTGTACCTTCTCCCGATCGAGTAAGTCCAACCGATCTTTCAAATTTTTGATCCCCCGATAATCGAACAATTGCTTCTCCTTCACTGCAATATCTTGCAGCATCAATTGGGGCTTCCGGAAACCGTTCCATTCGTTGATGGATAACTCCCCGACAACAGATAAAGATGCATTTGGTGTAATCTCTTCAAAGACATCTCCGAAATGGAAGCCGATGACATCTAAAGTGTTGGTCTCCCCTTTCAATGAGAGTTTCAAATGTTTCGAGTCACTGCCGATTCTACGAAACTCATTCAATTTACATTGTTCAATGAGAAACTTCGGTTTCGGGTTCTCGACTCCGAAGGGCTCTAATGCTTGAAGTTCCTCAATCACTTCGAGTGAGACGTCATCCACAGAACATTCTAGGTCAACGGGGGTAATCGGTGTGAAATCATCCACTGTCAATTTTTCTTCAGCTAATTTGTTCAGTCTGTACCGCAAATCGTCCAAGTATTGAAGGTCCAACGTCATCCCTGCTGCCATCGGATGACCGCCGAAATGAGGAAGAATGTCACGACACTCTGATAGATTTGCGAACATATCAAAACCGACGATACTTCTCGCAGATCCTTTGGCAACACCCTTCTCTCGATCAATACTTAAAATGATCGTCGGTCTATAATACTTCTCAACGATTCTGGAAGCGACAATTCCTATGACCCCTGGATTCCAGCCTTCTTTTGCGATGATGAGGGCGGAATGATCCTCTGGTGGATATTCCTCCTCCACAATTTTGACCGCTTCTTTCGTCATTTGATTGACCAGATTCTGACGCTCCTTGTTCATCGCGTCGATCTCTGCTGCAATCATTTCCGCTTGTTCAGGGTCATCAGTCGTGAAAAGATCCACAGCTGGATCTGCAGAATCCAGACGACCGGCTGCATTCACACGTGGACCGATTCCGAATCCGATGTGTTCTGAATTCAACACTTGATCCTTAATGTTACAAAGCTTCAATAGAGCTTGAAGCCCTGGCTTTTCCGTACGTTGTAGCCTGGCAATGCCTCGTTTGGCGATCATTCGGTTTTCATCCACGAGTGGTACTAAGTCGGCAATCGTACCGATACAGGCAATATCCAACAAATGCACCGGCGGTTTCCCAAGGAGTGCATGGGACAATTTAATGGCCACACCAACTCCTGCCAACCCTTTGAACGGATAAGGACAACCTGGTTTCTTCGGATTGATGGTCGCGTATGCCTCCGGCAATTCGGGTTGCGGCTCATGGTGATCGGTGATGATCAGGTCGATTCCTATTTTCTTCGCGACTGAAGCTTCATGTATGGCCGATATACCTGTATCTACCGTGATGATGAGCGAATAGCCTTGTTCTTTCGCCCAACGAAATGCAGCTTCATTCGGACCGTATCCTTCTGTGAACCGGTTCGGAATATAATAATCGAAATCTGCATTCATTTCGCGCAATGTATAGACCATGACCGAGGTACTGCTTACACCATCGGCATCATAGTCTCCGAATATCAATATTTTCTCATTTTGTTCAATCGCTTTTTGGATTCTTTCTACAGCTTCTTTCATGCCGTCCATCAGATAAGGATCATGAAATTCAGCATGTTCTGTATGTAAAAACTCCGTTGCTTCATCTAAGTTATGTTTTCCTCGATTTACAAGCAAACCCGCTACGAGCGGGGATATTTCAAGGTGTTGGACCAACTGATCGACTTTCTCCTGGTCGGTTTCGGTCACGCTCCACCTCGTTTTCGCATTCAACATAAAACCACCTCTTGACTCACTCATTATACAAGAGCGGTCGAAGAGGTGGCAAATACAATTTCAATTTATGATGGCGTGTTTTCAACTGATTTGTTTTGATCAGTGGGTTCTTGTTTCACTGTTTTTTCTTTTTCTGTACGGTTTTTTGAATCTGCATTCAGTTGTTGATTTTCTCTTCGTAACAACCGTAATTCCTTTTTCATGGATAAAAAGCGTACGGAACCCGCGAAGCCTACTGTCAATGCGCCTAAGAGTGCCGAGCCTAAAATGACAAGTACAAGTGGCCATTGTGCTGTTCCGAACAGATAATCCACTTCAACAGCATCTACATTGATGACGGCAAAAACGGCGACGATGATGGCGAACAACAAAACGATGATCAAGCTCCATTCTCTTCTCATAAGTCTTCACCACCCTTTTCTTCCTGGTATGGATTGATATGGACGAAAACATCTCTTACCAGCGTCTGTTCAATCAAACGGTTTTTCACTTCTTTTCCAATGTCATGCCCTTGCTGAACGGTAATTTCCGGATCGACAGCAACCTTGATATCGATGATGACATAATAACCATGTTCTCTTGCGAAAAACTCATCCAGATTCAATACGCCTTCTACACTTTCTACGATTTTCTTCATTTCAACCGTATCTTCTTCATGCAACACATGATCAAGCGTATTGTGGATGGACTCTGCACCGAGTTTCCAGGAAATGCGGAGTACAAGGAGTGAAACGGCAAGGCCCGCAATCGGATCGGCATATTCAAGCCAGCTGATGTTAAGTTTTCCACCGATTACAGCAGCTCCGATTCCAATCAAGGCTGCAATAGAGGAATAGACATCTGACCGATGTTCATATGCATTATTGATGACGGCATCACTATTAATTCTTTTTCCCAATCGGATCTTATATTGAAACATCAGTTCCTTTGAGATGATGGAGAAGATGACCGCATATATTGCCCAAACTTTCGGTGCTTCAATCGGATGGAAGAACGCTTCAATAGATGAATATCCGATTTCAAGTCCAACGACAAACAATAAAACAGCTACGATGATGGCTGCAATCGATTCTGCTTTTCCATGACCATACGGATGATCCCGGTCTGGCGGAAGTTTTGCTGCCCGAAGTCCAAGGAGTACCGCAAACGAACCAGCCACATCAGAAGCGGAATGAACAGCGTCTGCGATCAACGCACGACTATTTGAAAGGAAACCTACGACCCCTTTTACGATGGCGAGCACAAGATTTCCTAATATACCGACCCAAGCTGCAAATTCCCCTTGTTTAAACCGATCATTTTGATCCACAATAACCACTCCATACTTACATTCTACATAATCATTCTACGATTATATTCAACATATACCTGTCATTTTACACTTCATTCTTCTTATGAAAAAGAAAAGCGGTTGACCGAAGCCAACCGTTTTTCATTATTCTGCTGTTTCAGCAGGCTTTACACGTTTTTTCTTCAACTGCTTGCCTTTCCATACCAACCAGATTTGGGAGGCGATGAACAAGGACGAATACGTACCGGCAACAAGTCCTACGAGAAGGGCGAACGAGAAGTTACGGATCGCTTCACTTCCGAAGATCATCAAGGCTGCCGCAGCAAACACAACAGTCAATACTGTATTGATTGAACGAGCTAGCGTTTGAACCAAGCTGACGTTGACGACTTTCGATAAGTCTGCAAACGTCTTGATTTTCATGTACTTCGAGTTCTCACGTATCCGGTCAAAGGTGACGATCGTATCGTTGATCGAGTAACCGACAATCGTGAGGACTGCTGCAATGAACGGTAGATCGACCTCGATCTGTAATAGACTGAAGATCGCGATGATGAAGAACGCATCATGGAGCAACGCAACAATGGATGCTAATGCTTTCAACCACTCGAATCGGATCGTTACATAAATGATGATCCCGATTGACGCGATGGCGATCGCATACATGGCGTTTTTCGCAAGTTCACGTCCTACCGTCGGATCGACAGTACTTACATTCGGCTCTTGTCCGTATTCTTTCTGGAAGAACGACTTCAATTCACCGATTTCACCTTGACTGAGGACACCGACATAACGGGCAACAGCGATGTTTTCATTGTCACCTGAAATGATGACTTCTTCCGCTTCCAAATCAAGAGCTTGCAACTGCTCTTTGATTTTGTCATCTGTAAGTGATTGATCTGCTGTAATTTCAACACGACTTCCACTTTCAAAATCAATACCCAAGTTCAAGTTGAAGATGAGTAAGGATGCGATTCCAAGTCCAATCAATACAGATGATAGGGTAAAGAACTTTTTACGGTGTTGAACGAAATCGAAGTTCTTGAATTTACTATTTGAAATATCCAGTCGATCTGTATCATCTAGATCTTTGATTTGATCTTCTTTGACTCCGAAGTAACCCGGCTTCTTGTTCAGGATACGGCTGTTTACCCATAATCCTAGTAACAGACGTGAACCATAGACTGCTGTCAGGAAGCTCGCAAGGATACTGATGATCAATACGAGTGCAAATCCTTTTACAGAGCTTGTTCCGAAGAAGAACAATACAGATGCAGCAAGAATCGTCGTAATATTAGCATCTAAGATGGTAGATAGAGATCGTTTGTTTCCTGCTTTAAAAGCAGACATGACTGACTTCCCTGATCTTAGCTCTTCCTTGATCCGTTCGTAGGTGATGATGTTGGCGTCAACAGCCATACCAACCCCTAGAATCAAGGCTGCGATTCCTGGTAAGGTCAGTACCCCATCCATCCAATCAAATATGAGTAAGATGAGATAGATGTATGCAGAAAGCGTGATGACTGCAATGACTCCAGGTACACGATAGAAGAAAAGCATGAACAAGAAGATGAATGCAATACCGACTGCACCAGCGACAACGGTCTTATCCAGTGAGTCTTGTCCAAATTTAGCACCGACGGAAGTGGAGTAGATTTCCTTCAACTTCACCGGAAGTGAACCTGCGTTTAATAGATCAACAAGGTTCTGAGCTTCTTGGATGGTTTCCATACCATCGATTGTTGCTTGATCGGAATTAATCGGTTTATCCACAAAAGGTGCTGAAATGTATTTCGGATCTTCTTTTTTCGACTCCTCTTCAAAAGAATCTCCTTCACGATAATCTAACCAAATGACCAACCTGTTTTCAGGATAAGGCATTTGGGAGATTTCGCTTGTTATTTGTCCAAACTTGTCTCCATCTTTCAACTGTAAAGCAACGATTGGTTGATTGGTTTCTTGTATGAACTCAACCTTCGCTCCGCCTTCTTTCAAGTCTGAACCTTTCATTCTTACTTGATCTTCAACGTCACGGAAGGTCAGTTCTGCCTGAGTTGATAATAATTCTCTCGCTTTGTTCTGGTCATCAACGCCAGCGAGCTGAACTCTAATCCGTTCGCCTTCAATTTGAATGTTCGGCTCGGATACACCGAGTACGTCTACACGCTTTCTTAAAGCACTAACCGTGCTATTCAGTAGATCCTTATCAATTTTTTGTCCTTCGTCAGTAGGTTCGACATCGTAAAGAACCTCAAATCCACCTTGAAGGTCCAGTCCTAATTTGATATTTTGGACGATGTCTTTCGTCGTTACGCCTAATGTTCCAGCTATCATGATAACAAGCAGGAAAAAGGCAACGATCCGTCCTCTTTTTACCATATGTATTTTCCTCCCCTATGCCGACAATCTGGATGCGCATCTTCGTGTTATGTAATGACAGTACATCCTATTATATCCATCCCTTGAATGGAGTGTCAATTTTGCTCGAAATCGTCAAATGAGTACCAACTGTCGTCTGTCACAGCTTGGATGGTGAGCCAGTTCATGAAATCGTTAGTGGATAGAGTCATGATGGTGTTCACGACTTGATGAATGCGCCATTCTTCATCTTTCTGTTTTTTGGCCCGTGAAACAATGCATTTCCATATTTCACTTTCCTTCACACTTTCATACCCCATGAAATGCAATTCTTCCTTTTTGCTCTTTAAAGCGGGTTTTACTTCTGGGAGCCAATCCTCTAATTTCATTAATTCAGCCATCTTCAGATCCTCCTTTTAGCACGATATATTGGTGAAAGTAGCTCAACCCCTATTGAAACACTTTGGAATGGGCTACTTTCATTTTTAAAGAGAAAAATCCTTAACTGTTTAACTAAAAGATTGAGTAAATTGCGAATCCAACGCCTAATCCAGCGATGACGACTCCAAAAGCAATCGCCAGGAATGCATAATGAAAGCGGATGTTAAATAGTGCTGCCGCTACACATGCACTGTAAGCTCCTGTGGTCGGAAGCGGAACCGCAGTGAATAAGATCAAGCCAAGAGCTCCGAACCGCTCGACGTTTTTGCTGTTTCGAAGTGTCCGTTCATAAAGCCAACTGTAAAACCGCTTGTACCAGGCGAAACGCATCATGATGTTGCTCAACGGTCTGAATAGAATCAATAATGGAATGATCGGCAGTAAATTGCCTAATACCGATAAGGCAAACGCGGTCCAGAAATCATATCCGAATGTGTAGGCAAGCGGTATGCCTCCTCGCAATTCCAGAATCGGCATTGCCGAAACAATGACCACAATCAATTCATCCGGTAAGAAACTCAGATGTTCAACCACATATCGTTTAATCTCTTCCTTCAACTTCTACACCCCAAATATATACTTGTCATGCTTGGCCTCCTTCGACGCATATACATGTTTGTAAGTGCGGCACCCTGTTATGGACCGCATCCCTTATCGTTTATGTATGTGAAGAAGGCAGGTACAATTCATGTCAAAACAAACATTCATACAAGGTACGATGATTCTCATTTTAGCAGGTTTGATCACAAAAATATTAGGCTTCATCAATCGGATCGTAATCGCCCGTATCATGGGGCCAGAAGGTGTCGGGCTGTATATGATGGCTGTCCCGACTTTACTGCTTACGATCACATTGACGCGCCTAGGTTTACCTGTCGCGATTTCTAAAATGGTTGCTGAAGCAGATGCACAACGAAACCCGAAGAAAATCAAGCAAATCCTTGTCGTGTCTTTAGCCATCACTGGGATATTAAGCCTCATCTTTACGACGGCCATGATTGCACTTGCACCTATTTTATCACAGATTCTAAAGGATGAGAGAACTTATTATCCATTAATCGCGATTGCTCCAGTCGTTCCGATTGTCGCACTCTCCTCCGTCATCCGAGGGTACTTCCAGGGTCATCAGAACATGCGCCCCTCCGCCTATTCACAAGTCATTGAACAGGTGGTACGGATTACACTCGTCGCCGTTCTGACAGGTGCTTTCCTTCCTTATGGAATCGAATTTGCAGCTGCAGGTGCGATGATCTCCGTCGTCATCGGGGAGCTTGCATCGCTTTTCTACATGTTCTCCATGTTTAAAATGCAAAAGAGGATTCGTATCCGGAAAGGATTTTTCGACTATGTGACCAAAGGGAAAGAAACCTTCAACCAACTGATGAAAATATCGCTACCTACGACAGCAAGTCAGCTCGTTGGTTCAATTTCGTATTTCTTTGAGCCGATCGTCGTTGCAAACAGCCTAGCGATAGCGGGCATTTCAACGGTCATCGCCACTCAGCAATACGGTGCTCTTGCAGGTTACGTCATCCCATTCTTAACTTTACCGATGTTCATCACTTATTCTTTGTCCGTTTCTCTCGTTCCAGCCATCAGTGAAGCAGCTGCCCAAAAGAAATTCCAGGTCGTGGAGCGTCGATTGAACCAAGCTCTACGGATTGCAATGCTTTCTGGTGGGATTTCTGTCGTTATCACCTATGTTTTGGCAGCGCCGTTGATGGATCTAATGTACGACACACCTCAAGTATCCATCTATGTAAAGTTGATGGCACCATTCTTCTTCTTCCTCTACTTCCAGGGGCCTTTACAAGCCGTATTGCAAGCATTGGATCTTGCCAAAGCCGCCATGATCAACAGCATTATCGGAGCAATTCTGAAGATTGCACTCATCTTCCTTCTTGCAACACGGCCAGATTTAGGAATCATGGGAGTCGCGCTGGCCATCGTCATCAACATCATGCTGGTTACACTGCTGCATTTTTCAACTGTTGTTAAAGCAATCAGCTATACGATTGTTGTGAAGGATTATGTGAAAGGAATCCTCGCGATTGTCCTGACCGGAGGAGCTGTCACATGGTTCACAAAAGTGCTTGATAAGAGTCTTTTGAGTGATACATTACTCTCCATCGGATTTGCTGTCATCCTATATCTCACTTTGATCATCGTCTTTAACCTTGTGAAAAAAGAAGATGTTCAGTACGTACCCTTCTTGAAAAAGTTCATCCGATAATGAAAAAAGCTGATCCATATTTCGTATCGGATCAGCTTTATCTATTATAACCATTCTTCTTGTGGGGCAGCCTCTGGCTTCACAACGTAGTACAAGCGATAAGCTCTTGTGTACCAGAATTGGATGACGGGTCCGAGAAATAGGACAAGTATTCCTGTTCCTATACCGACAGGTCCACCAATAAGAACTGCAATTGTCGCAACGATTACTGCTACAATTGTTTGCCCCATACGCAAACTCAAATTAAAACGTGCGCTGATGGCAAGAAACAGTTGATCGACTGGCGCTCTCGGGAATTGTGGCAAGATATAGATGGCTACACCAAGTCCAATTGCAGCCATACCCGCTCCAAGCGTGAGGGCTTTGATCACAACTGGAGCTGCCGACAGATCGAATGATGCAAACACGATCTCAAGCCAAAAATCCAAGATGAAACTTTCCAGCACGACGGGTATCAATGCCATGAATTCAGGATGTTGTTTCATTAATTTTGCGTTGATGAAAATGATCAGGAACTGGAAGACTCCATACCAGAATCCGACAGTCATTCCGAACAAATCGGATAGGCCGAGGAAAAAGGAAGTCCAGAACCCTGCTCCGAGTGTCGCATGGATGACCATCGCAACCCCGAAGAAGTTGACAAACATACCTAGAAGGTAAACCGTAACACGATAGAACATTACGATCTCCTCCCTTCTTCATTTATATAGAAAACTTGGATTTCAAATTTTCTTCACCCGATTTTATTAGCGATTGATTTCACCGTCAATTATTTTCCCTCTAACATTTTGTTCCAATTTTCAAGTGGGGTTTTGCTGTATATATGTAAAGGTCAAAAATCCGCTCGAAATCACCCCTAACGCAAAAAAATCAACCGCTACACTTTAGGGTTGATTCCCGCTACTCATCCTTCGAATCGACGAAGAAGATTCCGTCAGCCTCCAATGAACAGAACGATATTTTTTTCAGGTCTTTATATCCGAGTTTTTTCAGCTCCTGGCGTAACCATAGCTCTGTTTTACCAAAGCGGTTCAGGTGTTCTTCTTGGATCTTTCCATCGAGTATCAAAGGTAAAGGATATAATGTACTTTCTCCGACTTCATCATCATCCTCTTTCCGAATCACCGACAATTTTCCCGATGGTTCCAGAATGGCAAACTCCACGTCCGACACTTTACTCACACCTTTTTCCCGTAGCTGTATGAGAAGATCCGAGAAATTATATTTTTGTTTCTTCATCTCCATCTCGTCAATCTTTCCGCGATCAATGATGACGGAAGGTTTCCCATCGATGATTTCTCTTAGCCGTTCACTCTTCAGTGACACGTAAGCAAAAACGATCTGGGCGATCAGCAGGATCCCGATGCCAAGTAAGGAATGGATCATCGGCTTCTCCGGACTTTCAATGGAAATGACGGCCAGCTCCGCAATCATGATGGATACGACGAAATCGACGACAGATATCTGACCGATCTCACGTTTTCCCATTAAGCGGAACACTAAAATGATGATCAAGTATATGAAAAATGTCCGAAACATGATGAGACCGTATTCCATGTAGTCTTCTCCCTTCTACATATAGTCTCACCGAGTTAGGAGAAGATATGAAAAAAATACAATGGAAATATTTTAGAGATACGCGAGCAAATAGCGTAAAATCAAGTAAATCGTCGCAATGATCAACGATATGATGACCACGGGAAAACCGATCAAAAAGAATTGTACAAAGCTGAAATGATTGTTCGATTTTGCTGCGAGACCAGCCACAATCACGTTGGCAGACGCGCCAATCAACGTGGCATTTCCCCCTAAACAGGAACCTAACGCGAGCGCCCACCAAAGTGGATCGAGATTCTGGATTCCATACTCTTTAAACTCCATGATCACCGGAATCATTGCTGCTACAAATGGAATATTGTCGACAAATCCGGATAAGAGACCTGAACCCCACAAGATGAAGATCGTCGTTTTCGGTACATCTCCCTCTGTGTAAGATAAGATCGCACGCGCCATCTCATCAATGATACCGACTTCAATCAAACCACCGACAAGGATGAATAAGCCGATGAAGAAGAACAGCGTCACCCATTCAACGGATTTGAACACCTCTTCAATATCCTGCTCCTTTGTTGTGAGAAGCAGCAATAACATAGCGCCACACATCGCCACCGTCGTCAAATCCAAGTGCAGGATCGGATGTAAGAGAAAACCCATAATCGTCATCAATAGCACGCTCACTGATTTATAGAGCATCGGTCCTTTTTTCAAGAACGAGTTCGGATCCAACCTCATCAATTCTTCCCGTTTGTCTTCTGAAATGTGGAGTGCATTTCGGTAAAAGAGAGCCATGCCTCCGATGACGACGATAAAAATTACAGCGACAACAGGCCCAAGATGAAACAGAAAATCATTGAAATCCAGGTGATCAACCGCTTGGCCAATCATGATATTCGGTGGATCGCCAATCAATGTCGAAGTGCCACCGATATTAGAAAAAAGGATTGCGCAGATCAAAAAAGGAACGCTGGTTACGTTCAGTAGGTTCGTCAGTGTAATGATAATCGGAACGAGCAACAAGACCGTCGTCACATTATCAAGAAAAGCTGAACCGACTGCTGTGATGGTGGACATCACCACCAGTAACGGAATCGACTTCCCTTTCACTTGCTGAGCGAGCTTGATGGCTATGTATTCGAAAACACCGTTCTGACTGGTGATCGATACGAGAATCATCATGGAAAAGAGCAATGCAATCGTATTCCAATCGACATGCTCGAATAAGGCCTGGTCTATATTCAGAATGCCCAAAACGAGCATGACGACTCCGCCACAACATGCAACGAGTGCACGATTGATCTTCTCCGTCATGATTCCGATGTAACTGATTAAAAAAATGATAAACGCTAAGGTTACGTTCACATTTCCCATCCTCTACTTGTCCGTAATACTACATCGTATGTAATAGCACAAGTAAACATGTTCGACTTCTATTTCATAGTCGTGCGGAATAAGTTGTACAAATGAGTATACATGCCTAAAAGGGGTGGGAAATATGTCTAGAAGAATGATTACCGCGATGGGCTTCGGACTAGTGGTCGTTTTGGCGATCATCATGTGCAGCAGCTTCTTGTTATCACTACTTCTCAGGTTCACGAGCCTGACTGAGCATTCGTTGACCTGGGTCATACTCGGTTTATCGATTTTAGCATTGTTCATTGGAGGAATGGTTTCCGGAAAGAAAGGAAAGGAAAAAGGCTGGATTCTCGGAGCGGGGACTGGGTTATTGTTCTCTGTTGTAGTGTTTCTCGTCCAATACCTTGGATACCAGGTGCAATTCGACCCTGAGCAATATTTGTACCATCTCGGATATTTGCTGGCTTCTGCACTAGGAGGTGTGATGGGGGTCAACCTGTCATCCCATAAGCACTGATTTGTGTCCATGCATTTCAACCGTCTATCACACGAAAAAAAAGAGGCTGTCCGTTCGAAACGGTTCAGCCTCTTTCTTTTAGGTTTTTTATTAGTTGTTCTCAGCTATTTCACGAATTGCAGAGCGATCATATGTAAGCTTAGATCCATCTCCTGCGCGAAGAACAACAGTGTTGTTATCCTCATCGATCGCTTCGATCGTCGCGTGGAATCCACCGATGGTGATGACGCGATTTCCTTTTTCAAGACTCGCCTGCATTTGAGCTGTCTTCTTTTGACGCTTCTGTTGAGGTCTGATCAAGATAAAGTAGAAGATTACAAACATTAGAATAATCGGTAATAATCCAGTTAATCCTTCCATGTTTCGTTCACCCCTTTCAACAAATCATGTATGTTAAAAGTTTTTTGCGTTAGGTTTATTGAAACCATATTGTTCAAAAAACTCTTCCCGGAAATCAAGCAATCGATCTTCTCGAATCGCCTGTCTTACCCGCTCCATCAATTTTAACAGAAAATGAAGGTTATGGTAAGTCGTCAAGCGGAAGCCGAATGTTTCACTGCTTTTGACGAGATGTCGGATATAAGCACGAGAGTAATTGCGGCAAGTATAACAATCGCAATTCTCATCCAATGGTCGGAAGTCCCGGCTGAATTTCGCATTGCGGACAACCAATCGCCCTTCACTCGTCATACACGTTCCATTCCGGGCAATTCGTGTAGGCAGCACACAATCAAACATATCAATACCACGGATCGCACCGTCGATGAGTGAATCCGGTGAACCGACTCCCATCAAGTATCTTGGCTTATCTTCCGGTAGCCATGGTGTCGTGAATTCCAGCACCCGATTCATGACATCCTTCGGTTCCCCTACGGAAAGTCCACCGACCGCATAGCCTGGGAAATCGAGTGATACGAGATCTTTCGCACTTTGCTTTCTTAGCTCTTCGTATTCTCCACCCTGGACGATTCCGAACAAGCCTTGATCCTCCGGGCGTTGATGGGCCTCCAAACATCGCTCCGCCCAACGGCTTGTCCGTTCAACGGATTGTCTCATATAGGAATACTCAGCCGGATACGGAGGACATTCATCGAATGCCATCATGATATCGGATCCGAGCGCATTCTGGATCTCCATCGCGCCTTCAGGTGTCAGAAACAGCTTTTCCCCACTCAAGTGATTCCGGAAATGGACACCTTCTTCGGTGATTTCCCGTAGGTCACTCAAACTGAATACCTGAAATCCACCCGAGTCGGTAAGGATTGCACCATCCCAGTTCATGAACTTATGAAGCCCGCCCGCTTCTTTTACGATATCATGACCAGGTCGAAGCCATAAGTGGTACGTATTACTGAGGATGATACCTGCTTCCATTTCCTTCAGTTCTTCAGGACTCATCGTCTTTACCGTCGCCAATGTACCTACAGGCATGAATACCGGTGTCTCGAAAGTTCCATGAGGTGTGTGTACCTTCCCTAAGCGAGCTCCTGATTGTTTACATGTCTTAATGTGTTCATAACGTATTGCACTCATAGATGTTTGGTACTCCCTTCAAGGATGAGCATCGAATCGCCGAAGCTGAAGAATCGGTATTCTTGTTGGACCGCTTCCTCATAAGCCTTCATGATTAATTCTTTTCCGGCTAAAGCACTCACCAACATGATCAATGTGGATTGAGGCAGATGAAAATTCGTTATCATGCCATCGATTCCCTTGAACTCAAATCCTGGATAAATGAAAATGTCAGTCCAGCCTGACTGTTCCTGGAACGATTCTGCGCCGTTCTGCATGATCGTTTCTAGTGTACGACAAGAGGTGGTTCCCACCGCAATGATGCGGCCCCCTTCTGAGCGTACCTGGTTCAGCAGGTTTGCTGTGCCTTTCGAGACCTGATAGTACTCTCCGTGCATTTCATGTTCCTCAACGTTTTCAGCAGTGACGGGTCGGAACGTACCAAGGCCGACGTGAAGCGTAATGTACGCCACGTGGATTCCACGCTCCTGCAGGTCAGCAATCAATTCCTCTGTAAAATGTAGACCCGCTGTCGGAGCTGCCACAGATCCCGTATGCTTCGAAAAAACCGTCTGATATCTTTCACGGTCGTTCAATTGTTCACGGATATAAGGTGGCAAAGGCATTTCCCCAAGCTCATCGAGCATTTCGAAGAACGTTCCACCTTCATAGTCAAATTTCAGAACCCGTTCACCTTGGTCTCCTTCTTGCATACATGTGGCTTTCAAACGTCCATCACCGAATGAGATGACAGTTCCTTCTTTAATACGCTTCGCCGGCTTGACGAGCGTCTTCCATGTATCCTTTTCTTCTTCTTTTAACAGTAATACTTCAATCTTCGCACCCGTATCGGCTTTCATACCGTACAATCGCGCAGGCATGACCCGTGTGTCATTCAGCACGAGACAATCTCCTGGTTGTAAAAATTCACTGACTTCACTGAAAGCGCGATTTTCTACACGTCCCATTTCAGGATCGACGACCATCATCCGTGATTTTGTGCGATCCTTCAACGGTGTTTGTGCAATTAGATGTTCTGGCAGATTGAAGTTGAATTCTTCCACTCTCATAATGCATTCACCTTGTTTTAAGATTTATTATTTATTTAAATCGTCCGAATAGGTAAAAGAGGAGCGACAAGACGATGCTGACTACGATCGAGGTGACAATAGGAAAGTAGAAGGTAGTATTCCCTTTTTTGAACATGATGTCTCCCGGCAGCTTTCCGATGAAACTGCCGATCAATCCAAATAAGATAAATACGATGCCGATGATGATGAAAATCTTATTCATGACCGTTTCGGTTCCTCCAAATTCAAATGCTGATATGCTAACCTTGTAGCCATACGACCACGTGGTGTCCGTTGGATGAATCCGATTTGTAGCAGGTAAGGTTCATAAACATCCTCAATCGTTTGAGGTTCCTCACCAATCGTTGCTGCAATCGTATTCAAACCGACAGGACCACCTTGATAATTTTCTATGATCCCTCTTAACAATTTATAGTCAATATTGTCTAATCCTAAACGGTCGACCTGTAGCCTTTCCAGCGCTTCGTCTGCAATGTTTTTCGTAATGATGCCATCACCTTGGACCTGAGCAAAGTCCCGGACCCGCTTCAACAAACGGTTCACGATCCGAGGTGTCCCTCTTGCCCGACGGCTCAATTCCTCTGCTGCATCCGGCTGAACCATTATATCAAAGAAATCTCCGGTACGGATGACAATTTCGGTCAAGTCATCCAGTTCATAATAATCCAAACGACTATGTACGCCAAAACGATCCCTAAGTGGTGCAGACAAAAGACCCGCTCTTGTCGTCGCGCCGACTAATGTAAAAGGAGGCAGATCCAAACGTACAGAACGAGCGGTTTCCCCTTTTCCAATGACGATATCCAGACAGAAATCTTCCATGGCAGGATATAAGACTTCCTCTACAGATCGATGAAGACGGTGGATTTCATCAATGAACAGGACGTCTCCCGGCTCCAACGCCGTTAAGATCGCTGCCAGATCACCAGGACGTTCAATCGCAGGTCCACTCGTCGTCCGGATATTCACACCCATTTCGTTTGCAATGATGCAGGACAATGTCGTTTTCCCAAGTCCAGGCGGACCATACAATAATACATGATCCAAAGGTTCACTACGCATTTTAGCCGCTTCAATGAATACTTGCAGGTTTTCTTTCACCTTGTGTTGGCCGATATATTGTTGGAGATATTGTGGACGCAGACTGAACTCCAACGTTTCATCGCCCTGATTCAATTCATTTGAAATGATACGATCTTCCATATTTCATCCACCTCGATCAATTCAGTAATAATTGCAAAGCTTTTTTTATGTATTGATCGGTTGAGAGTTCACCTTGTTCTTCAAGCTGCGGAACGATCTTTTTGATTTCCTTTTGACCATAACCGAGAGCCTCCAAGGCTTCCAAAGCATCATCCAAGCCTTCTTGTGGCGTGTAAGATTGGACAGGCTCTTCATCAAACAACGTTTCTGTCCAGTTAGGCAGCTTCCCTTTCAAATCCAGTATCATTTGTCTCGCTGTTTTTTTACCAACACCAGGGAATCGTGTGAGGAATTTTTCATCTTCATTCTCGATTGCCTGAACAACTTGTGTCGGTTTTCCGGAAGCGAGAATCGCCAATGCACCTTTCGGCCCTATTCCGGAAACTTGTATCAGCTTCATGAAAAGATCGCGCTCATCTAAATTTTCGAAGCCATATAAGGCCAATATATCTTCTCGTACATGTTGATACGTATAAATTGTCGTCGTCTTCCCAATTTCCCTTTGGTACACGAATGGGTTTGGACAGTTGATTTTGTATCCGATATGCCCACATTCAACAACAACGTGGTCGGTATGTATGTATTTCACTATGCCAGTAATATAATCAATCAACCTTTATTCTCCCCTTAAAATGCGAACATTTCTTCCTATTTCCTCATTGTAGCATATCCTTTTTAAAAAAGTCGAAAGAATCTCCCATGCTTCTCCCATGAAAAAAGCAACCCGTGAAGGTTGCTTGTACATTAATTCGTGGCATATGGTCGGAATCGTTCCAATACCTCAGTATATTCTTGTTTCGACTGGATTTTGATCCCTTGTTTCAGATCTTCCATCAGACCGCTTTCCAGTTTTTCTATGTCGATTTGGAAGAATGACTGGATCACTTCTTCCTCGTGCGGTCGCCCGTTGAAGATTGTCAGGATCCCCTCCTCTGTCAAACCGAAAAATCCATTCACCTTGGCTTGTGGAGAGATGTCATCCACTTGTTGTTCGAAGATGACTTTATTCACTTCTTGATCGACGAGTTGCCAGTCTGCATAATTCGCCCAGAAGTCCTCCATCGACCAGATCGTTTCATAGATGACTTCTTCACTTTGCTTCCCATCGATGTATGTTCGTTGAAGATAAACCTCGACCGTTATAGGTCCACTGACAGTTTGAGCTTCTACTTCAGCATATGGCTGCGTTTTCGTTTTCGAGGGCAAATTCGCCTTCACTTCATCTTCAAATGTATGAAACAAGAAGACGTAAACGGTCCCTAATACGGTTACTACTAAAGGAAAAACCCACGATGTTTTGATACGGAAGGATTTCACCTTACGATCACCTCACGAAGTTATTAAAGGCATAAGTTCAATCAATAATAGTTTTACCGTATTAAGGAAAAATATCCATATTCAATTAGGATAGGAGGGTTTCGTACTCCTCTTCGTCAATATCCAAGTTATGATAGACTTCCTGAACGTCATCCAAATCCTCAAGTACATCAATCAATTTGACTACTTTTTTGGCTTCCTCATTCTCGATCTTTGATAGCGTTTGAGGAATCATCGTAATTTCCGATGAAGAGATTTTATAGCCTTTCGACTCTAGTTCGGATTTTACAGTCGCATATTCTTCGGGTTCCGTGTAGATCTCAAACATACCATCATTCAGTTCATATTCTTCTGCACCGCTATCAATGACTTCAAGCATGAATTCATCCTCAGGTAGAGTTACGTCTTCCTGATTGATGACGATCAACCCTTTCCGGTCAAACATGAATGAGACACAACCAGACTCTCCCAGATTTCCATCGTGCTTGGAGAAGGCATGTCTGACATCAGCTGCTGTCCGGTTTTTATTATCTGTCAGCACTTCAACCATCACAGCTGTCCCACCAGCTCCATATCCTTCATAAACGATTTCTTCGTAGCTGACTCCTTCTAAATTGCCTGTCGCTTTCTTGATTGCACGGTCAATGTTCTCATTTGGCATATTTGCAGCTTTCGCTTTGTCGACCACCAAACGTAACGAAGGATTGGTTTCTGGATCTCCTCCACCTTCTTTTGCAGCTACATATATATCCTTAGCGAGTTTCATGAAGATTTTCCCGCGTTTTGCATCCTGCGCATTTTTTCTGCGTTGTATGTTCTTCCATTTAGAATGTCCTGCCATTGTAACTCTCTCCCCTTCATGGATCACAGGTTTTTATCCTAATATAGCATAAGATGCGGACTGGCTTAAAGCCAGTACAACTCTATGTATGGCAATAAAAAAGATGATTCCGGAGAGAGCCGGAATCACCTAAAGGAATGTTTAGCGGTTGTTTTGAAATGGACGTTGAAGTGCGTCTCCGATATCATCCATAATTGCGTTGACATCCGATTGTACCTCAGCGAAACCATTTCCATCTCGCAAATCGTTATCTACGTCGCGGATACGTGTAAACATATCTTCATCCGTTGTGATACGGACGTTTTTATCTGTCATTTTTTGAACCGCATTTCGGACTTTCGGTTCTACGTCGCGATCGTTACGATCATTCGTGTCGATTCCGATCAGGACAGAATCTCCTGTTACGACAACACGTGCATCGTCGACATCACGCATGTTCTCAACTTTACGAGCGATTTTTCTAGCAAGGTCCCCACCTTCATAATCATCCGCATAATTGATCTCTGCGCGATCCAAGTCATTTCGATCTCGATCGGCAATACGAGTCATAGGTCCATCGTTTCGACCATCATTGGTGTAATAACCGATTGGACGTGTATCATTATCATAACGTGTATCCAATGCTTCATTATCGTCAGCATTACAAGCTGTCAGAGCACTAGTCAGTAATAATGCTGATGTGAACGCCATAAATTTTTTCATTAGAAAAACCTCCTTTCACCTTTATGATGGCAATCGGAGGTTTAAAATAATCTTCTAATAGATGGAAATCGTTACCTATTCTTTGTTGGATTCTTTCTTTTTGCTTTTTCTAGGCTGCATTTCAATATCAATGTCCCAATATGGATCTCGACCGCCCGCTGCGCCCATGCCTGGTAACATTTGACCCATGCCTCCGAACGGTTGACCTTGACCACCCATTCCAGGCATCATTTGGCCCATACCACCGAATGGTTGACCTTGACCACCCATCCCTGGCATCAGTTGACCCATGCCTCCTGAGGGTTGACCTTGACCCATCCCTGGCATCATTTGTCCCATACCTCCGAATGGTTGACCTTGACCCATTCCTGGCATCATTTGTCCCATGCCACCGTTCTGTTGACCCTGACCCATTCCAGGCATCATTTGTCCCATGCCGCCGTTCTGTTGACCTTGACCCATTCCTGGCATCATTTGACCCATGCCGCCGTTCTGTTGTCCTTGACCCATTCCTGGCATCATTTGTCCATACATTTGATCTTGGTCTTTCCAAGGATTCGCGGCATTTTGAGCACCAAAATCATATTGACCCTGGTCCATCTGCATCATCTGTTCCATGCCACCATTTTGACCCATTCCAGGCATCATCTGATCCATACCACCTTGTTGCATCCAAGGCATTTGACCGTTCCCACCATATTGCTCATATTCCATTTGTTGAGACTCCATCATCTGTCCATAGTCCATCCCATTTTCCCACATCATGTCTTCATACATACCTTCATAGGAATCCATTTCGTACCCGTTTGTATACATATGTTCCATGCCATATCCACCATGTTGATGGTGCATATATTCATGAGGCATACCGTAATGGTCCATATATCCACCATGCATGGAATGACCATACATCATAGGATGGTCATACCCACCATATCCGTACATCATCGGATCGCAGCATGGGTCCATCATAGGATAATACGGTTCACAACAAGGATCCGGCATACAATAGTCGATGGGTGGACAAGGAATTGGTTTAGGAATCGGCTTCGGTTTTGGCATTTCATATGTTGTGGTCGTTTCCTCTTTCGAAAGCCCTAAAGTAATATGAAATTCTTCTTCTGTCATCGGGGCTTTTGGTGGCTTCTTAACTGGTTTTTCTTTTACAATCGGTTTTTCTTTTTTCACTGGCATTTCTTTTTTGATCGGCATTTCTTTTGGCTTAGGCATTTCCTTCGGTTTTGGCATTTCTTTTTTTATTGGCATCTCTTTTTTGATCGGCATCTCTTTCTTGATCGGCATTTCTTTTTTGATCGGTTTTTCCTTCATATTCATGTATGGCATTACGGTATTATTGTTATTGCTATTGCTATGATGTGGATTGGATTTAATCGGTGCATTACCAGTAGGTACTTTCACCTTAGCACCAGGGTAGATGGTGTCGGGTGTCTTGATTTGGGGATTTGCCTGGATAACGGTATCCAGGTCAACGCCGTACATTTGTGCAATTTTCCAAAGTGTATCCCCTTTTTTCACGATGTGTATTTTCAAAACGATCTCCTCCCTGCCTAATTCAATACACAGTATATGAGAATTTGGGCATCTTGCTACAAGATGAGAAACCGCACTGCTCACCATAACCAATATATGAACGTGTGATTCTGCATATTCTATAAGACAAGTGGGTCGTTCAAGATAAAAAAATTATGGTATCCTTAAAAGGAATAACAGTAGTCTTAGGAGGAAAATCAATGAGTGGGAAAGGAACGAAAGTATTAGGAGAAGAACGAAGGGAAATGATTCTGAATTGGTTGAAGGAAAGTACATCTCCTTTAACAGGCAGTCAATTAGCGAAAGATACGAATGTCAGTCGCCAAGTCATTGTTCAAGATATTTCCTTGTTGAAAGCTCGCAACGAACCCATCATGGCTACTGCACAAGGGTATATTTATTTCCATCCTTCTCCTCAGAAACAAAAGGTAACAAGAGTGATCGCCAGCGTACATTCAGCAGAGCAGACAGAAGATGAATTGATCACCATCGTCGATTATGGCGTAACGGTGAAAGATGTCACGATTGAACATCCTGTTTATGGGGATTTGACCGGTTCGATTATGATCAAAAACCGGCACGATGTTGAAATGTTTTTGGAAAAAGTAAAAGAAACCAAAGCCTCTTACTTACTTGAGTTGACCGATGGGATTCATCTGCACACGTTAGAAGCAGATTCCACCAGACAGTTGGATCAAGCTTGCTCAGCATTGGAAGAGAAAGGTTACTTACTTTCCCAAAATTAGAGGATAAGAAAAAACAGCCCTTATGGCTGCTTTTTTTATATTACAAAATTCTGTACACGAAATGTCCATCCTCACGCGCCAGAGCCAATCACGCTCACTTGTTTGACATGCTCCAATCGTTTTAAAGCTTTGAGGATGCCGTTAATGTCTTCCTTCGCAGAGGCCGTTTCAATCGAAATGGTTACATTGGCTCTACCTTGCAATGGAATCGTCTGATGGATCGTCAAAATGTTACATCCTAGTTCAGCTAATATAGCTAAGAGGGATGACAAAGAACCCGAACGATCTTCGAGGTGGATGGAGATTGAGACGATTTTCTCTTTGACCATCGTTTCAAAAGGGAAAATACCATCCCGATATTTATAAAAGGCACTCCGACTCAAATCTACAGCTTGTACCGCTTGGTTGACCGTACTCACTTTACCAGATTCCAATAATTCCTTTGCTTCCAACGTTTTGGTCATCGCTTCAGAAAGCAATTCTTCTTTAACTAGATAAAATCGTTCGCCGTACCGTTCCATTTTTCAGCCTCCTGAATTGGAATTATTTTTCAGTATATAAGAATGAACCATAGAAGGCAATTTTAATCCTTTTCCTTAGAAAGAAATAGACTGTCACATGTGACAGTCTACTCGATGAATTCGAATTCATATTCTAAGATGCGAACGATGTCACCATCTTCAGCACCGCGATCACGCAACGCCTGGTCGATTCCCATCCTTCTCATTTGTTGGGAGAACCTGCGGACAGATTCGTCACGTGAGAAGTCTGTCATTTTGAAGAGACGTTCTATTTTACCACCTGTAATGACAAAGGTTCCATCGTCTTCTCTAGACAACTCAAATGGTTGTTCCTCAGCATGGTGTTTATAGAGGACTCTTTCTTCTTCCTCTTCTTCCGGTTCATTAAGTGGAAATTCGGGAGCGTTTTCTAATTGATTCGCAATTTCAAACAGCAGATCCCTTACACCATTCTTCGTAATTGCAGAGATCGGGAAGATCGGATAATCTCCGACTTTTTCTTTGAATTCTTCCAAGTTTTCCTCTGCACCCGGGATATCCATCTTATTCGCAACAATGAGCTGCGGACGCTCCGTCAATCGAAGGTTATACTGCTTCAACTCTTCGTTGATTTTCAAGAAATCTTCATAAGGATCTCGGCCTTCCATACCGGACATGTCCACCACATGGACGATGACCCTCGTACGTTCGATATGTCTTAAGAATTGATGACCGAGTCCGACCCCTTCATGGGCACCTTCAATCAAACCAGGAAGGTCAGCCATGACAAAGCTTCGGTTGTCTTCCGTTTCTACGACACCGAGATTCGGGCTGAGCGTCGTAAAGTGATATTCAGCAATTTTCGGTTTCGCTGCTGAAACGACAGACAATAACGTTGACTTTCCTACACTCGGGAACCCAACTAATCCGACATCTGCTAATAACTTCAGCTCTAATGTAATTTCTCGTTCTTCACCTGGTTCACCGTTCTCCGACAGTTCAGGTGCAGGATTGGCAGGAGTAGCGAATCGGGTATTACCTCTTCCCCCACGGCCACCTCTTGCAATCACGGCTTGTTGTCCATGATCGATCAAATCGGCAATCACCTGACCGGTCTTCGTATCTGTCACGACCGTTCCAGGTGGTACCTTGACGACCATGTTTTGAGCATTTCGTCCGTGCATGTTTTTGGACATTCCGTTTTCTCCACGAGGAGCTTTGAAATGCCTGTTATAGCGGAAGTCCATAAGCGTTCTTAAGCCTTCTTCCACTTCAAAAACAACATCTCCGCCTCTTCCACCGTCTCCTCCGGCTGGTCCGCCATCCGGTACATATTTTTCACGGCGGAAAGCCACCATACCATTCCCGCCATCGCCTGATTTTACAAATACATTTACCTGATCCACAAACATGGTTCTTTCACCTCTATTTCTTATCCTAGTTCGAGGATAAATAACAGTTCATTTTCCTGACAGTAGCTTTCGATGATTGTTATAGAATTATGTACAGCCTGTCTTGCTGTCTTCAAGAATTCGTCAACTTCCTCCACATTCAATTCACCTGCAAAATCATAGCTGATCCTTGCTTTTTCATCCAACAACTGAATTGTAATCATCAGATGGGACTCACAATCCAAGTCAACCACTTTTTCCAGATGCGCCAGGAATTGAAGTGTCCAATCATATAAATAAAAATCATATTCGGATAAATCTCTTTCTTGTCCGATTACTTCATAGTCCAGTCTGTATTGATTCTGCTGCCAATTGTAGGTTAACAAAAGTTCTGCCATTTTCGGCATCCTTAAATTCGATACTTTTGCTTCGTTCTTGGACTCTTGAACAATTTGTTCGATGATTTCTTTCGCTCGATCGGTTCGATCAAGTGCCAAGTTGCCTTTTATTAATTGAAGATGATTCAGCCAATCATGACGAGCATGACGTAATAGGCTTACAGTATCCCATTTTCCCATCATAACAGCACTCCCAAACTAATAATTGACAGTCCCCTAAATCTCTATAAAAGAGACGCCTATCGAAGAAGAAAAAAACTCTAACCAGTCCGGTTAGAGTTTTGAGTGTTACGCTTCTTTGGCTACTGGGTAAACACTTACTTGCTTACGGTTACGGCCAAGACGTTCGAAACGAACGACGCCGTCTACCTTAGCGAATAGAGTGTCATCTCCGCCGCGGCCTACGTTTTTACCAGGGTAGATTTTTGTTCCGCGTTGACGGAAAAGGATAGATCCACCTGTTACAGTTTGTCCGTCAGCTCTTTTAGCTCCAAGACGCTTGGAGATAGAGTCACGACCGTTCTTTGTACTACCAACACCCTTCTTGGATGCGAAGTACTGCAGGTTTAATTTAAGCATGGGATGCACCTCCTAAAACCTCAATTTTAATATATTGACCATAGTCACGTTCAATTGTTCTCAATGAAACGAGCATGCCTTCTAGTAAAAGCTGTATTTTCTCAGATGTTTCTTCACTTACAGCGGAAGGCGTTTTAAAGAGTAAGTAACCGCCGTTATCTCGGGTTTCTACTTCAGGTTCGACCTGGCAGATCTCCTCGATTGCATTCACGGATCCGAAAGATACAGCCGTAACAGCTGCACATACGAGATCATGTCCGTATGGACCTGATTCTGCATGCCCGGTAATGCTGAACGAGACGATTTTTTCCTCTTCTTGTTGGATCTTAACCCTTAACATGATTAAGAGTTGATTTTGTCGATTACGACTTTAGTGTAAGGTTGACGGTGTCCTTGCTTACGACGGTAGTTCTTCTTAGGCTTGAACTTGTAAACAACGACTTTCTTACCGCGACCTTGCTTTTCGACTTTCGCTGTTACAGTCGCACCGTCGACCATAGGGCTTCCGACTTTAACGTCGTCTCCACCTACCATCAATACACGGTCGAATGTTACTGTTTCACCAGCTTCAACGTCCAACTTTTCGATGTAAAGTTCTTGTCCTTCTTCAACGCGGAATTGCTTTCCACCTGTTTCGATAATTGCGTACATATTTGCACCTCCTATTATACTCAGACTCGCCATCGCAGGTGCCCTTGAATCAATATAGTATATTAATTCAAATAATGCGGCTTGAAAACCTGGTTTGTGCGGTTGGAGCTAGGTGCTCCAAAAACCAACAGAAAAATCATACCATAATGCGCGTGAGATTGTCAACGCGATTCCTGGCGTATCCTTGCTTCGATTTCATTCTTTGGTCCGATCTGCCTGACATGGAATTCCTTCAGTTTTGCAGTGGATTTTTCAGTGATATAAAGTTGTGCAGGGACCTGATCCAAAAGATGTTTCTCCCGGTTGTATCCACTTTCTGTAACATATTGATATAGTCGGTGGGACAACTCGATCCAAACACCAGTCTCCTCAGTATTACGTAGTTCATATAGCATTCGTTCAAGTTGGTGATAAAGTGACTCTACTGACCATTGTTTTTGGTATGAGTCACAGGTTGAACATGACTCCGTCAGCTGGGCAGACAAACTGTCTCTCACTTTTTGACGTGTGAGCTCCATCAATCCAAGGGCAGTAAACCCATACACCTTTGTATGAATGGGGTCTTTCGAGAGCACTTCCCTGAGTTTCATTTCCACTTCCTTCTGATGCTCTTCCTTCGACATCCGGATGAAGTCGATGACAATCATGCCGCTGATATTTCGAAGTCTCAATTGCTTTCCAGCCTCTTCAGCAGCCAACAGGTTCGTTTCCAATACAGTCCGTTCACGGTCTTGTTTTCCTGTGAACTTTCCTGTGTTCACATCGACGACCGTAAGTGCTTCGGTCGAATCAATTTGTATTTGCCCCCCGTTTTTCAACCATACAGAAGGTAATAAGGCTTTTTGAATAACCGGTTCGATTTGGTAATGGGAGAAGATGTTTTCACTTCCTCTATACATGGAAACCTCATATGGATCGGGTAGTTGATCTCGATACCTTCGATACATATCGGCATTGTCAAAAACAAGTCCCACCCGTTGATCAGGTACATGATTCAGAGCGGTATCAACAATCGAATGACCTTCAAACAATAAGCCGCTTTTCTTCACTTTCAACGCGTCTTCCTGTATGGAAGTCCACACCTCTCTAAGCTCCTTGATTTCTTTTCCAATGCTCGCTATATCTGTTGAAGCACTTGAGGTCCGCATAATCAGACCTTCTGGCGAGGTGATCAGATCTTCTCCAAGCTGCTTCATCCGGACTTTATCTTCATCCGAAAGCTTTTTAGACAAAGCGATGTGTCCGCTGAACGGCAAATAAACAAGATTCTCTCCTGGAACCGTAATGTTTTCTGTCAGGAGAGGTCCCTTGTTTTTTGATGCTTCACGCTTCACTTGTACAATTAATGATTGACCTTCATGAACAAGCTCATTGATCGGCTGTTGATCTTGATTTTTTACAAGGTCAGTTGAGTGAATGAAACCGTTTTGCTCAAATCCGATGTCAATGAATGCTGCATGGATGCCGGGAAGAACTTTGGAAACCTGTCCGACATAAACATTCCCTGCTTTCGGATATTCCTCGGGGCGCTCTATGAGGATTTCAACCACTTTTCCATCTTGAAGGATGGCAGCTCTTTTCTCTGAAGTTGTTAAATTAAATATGATTTTGTTCATGTGCTTCCTCAATTCCGAATCTGAATCACTTTTCCATCTATTTTATCGAAAAAGATCCTGGATTGCACATGTCTTGGCACTTTGCTTGAAATAAGCGGTGAGGAGTTCCTTTTCTTTACAAACATAAGGTGGATCGGACTTGATATGCACTTCGTGTTCGTATCCTTTATAAAGGGTGGAAAGCACGCTGCCAACAGTCTCTGTCGGGTCAACTGTGAGGACTTTCTTTTTGGTTGGTTTCTGTATCGCATTCAATCGTTCCAACAAAAAGCGGACATAAACATAAGGCTGGTGTTTCCACTCCACATAATGGGCATAAAGTAAAAAGGACGACACGATCAATAGGTTCATATGGAATGGAAAGAGAAGCATGCAACCGCTGAAGAAAGTCAAAAGTAATACGGAAGACAATATAAGCATATGGCTCTTCGCCTTTTTATATGGAAAGAGGACAGTCAAACATAAAAAAAGAAGCTTACCTCCATCCAGCGGCCAGATCGGCAAAAGGTTGAACAATAAGATCATCCAATTGATTGAAACAAAAAGATTCAGTATGAACGGATCTCCGATGCCGAATTGCATCAGAAATAAACTACCTACAATCATCCATACATGTTGCAATGGTCCAGCCAATATGACAGATAACTCCTCACGGTAAGGTCTATTCCCATACTCATCCATTTCAGCAACTCCCCCAAATGGGAGCATTTCCACTTTCACCAATCTCCATTTGAAAAACAATGCAGTCATGGCGTGCCCTAATTCATGGATGAAAATGACGATGAATAAGATGAGGAACTCGCGAAAATGACCAGTCATGACACTGACGATTGCTACGATCCAAAGAAGAGGATTGATTTTGAGTAATGTGAACAGTTTCCACATCAGTCTGAAGACAAGGCTTTCAGAGGATCTACGAAACCACCATTATCTTTGATGGCGAAGTAAAACAATCCTGAGCCAGTCTTCTCTTCTTTGGTCACTTTCCCTAATTGCGCACCTGCATCGATATAATTGTAAAGTTTGATGCTGTCGTTGATTTTATCCAATTTCCCATACCAGGATTCACTTCCATCAAAATGTTGGACGACAACGGTTTTTCCCAATTGGTCTTTGTCACCGACATAGATGACGAACCCTTCCTTAATGGAAGAAACGTCTGAATTACTCCCCGTCTCCAGAAGGACACCTTTTCCATTATCTTTGAACGATTGCAGTACTTTCGCATTGGCCGGTAATGCATATTCATCTAATGCTCCCGATCCTGTGCCATCCGACTTTTCCTTTTTTTCCGTCGGAAAGAGAGCCATCGGCTTACCGAACTTCTCTTCATACCAACCTGCAATGGAAGCAAATTGGAATTCTTCTTCAAAAGCCTGATTGATGTAGTCCTGGGCATTCACCATAGGTCCCGTGGGATTTTTGAAGACGATTCCTACAATTAAAAATAGGCACACCGCTGCCATAATGCGGAAGAGGAATCCTTCTGAGGAGAATAACGGATGCCCGCTTTGTCCACGATCAAGGTAACTTCTATTATCTGAGAACGTATTGCCTGATGATGGCTTTTGGCTCTTGAATTGGTTTTGATATTTTCTCCGGATTTCGTCCGCCCGATTTTTCATTGACCTCCACCCTCTACACCTGATTTGTACATGTTTATGACTTGTCCGGAGGGATTATGCCTTTCGGGTGGCCACCTAGTTTCTCGGCAGTTGTCTAAGTTGTGAAAACATGTGAAGAAAACTTGTCTAATTTATTTTGAGTTGGTGAGATTCGTGAATCTGGTGATTTCACTACTTCAGAGGGGCTTATTGGTTAGGTGACATGCAGGGTTTTGGCGTTTTCACCTAACGAGATCGGCTCTTGGGTTAGGTGACTTGCACAGTTTTCGTGTTTTCACCTATTCAAACGCTCACTTTGATTAAATGAATTGCCCAATTTAGCGTTGTCCCCCCTCTCACGCCAATAAAAAAAGCCAGACCCTACACTTTACATGTCCATAAACATGTAAAGGGAGTCTGACTTTTACATTATGATCTCATTCCGAAGAACTGTTTCACTTTGCTGAATAGACCTTTGTCTTGTTCAAGTGACATCAATGGAACGGATTCGCCTAATATTCTTCTCGCAATGTTCCGATAGGCTTGAGAAGCTTTCGTATCAGGATTCAATGCAATCGGCTCTCCGCGGTTGGAGGCTCTGATGACCAATTCATCATCCACCACGATACCTAGCAACTCGATCGCCAAAATGGAGACAATTTCATCTACATCCAACGAATCTCCATTTTCCATCATGTGTGCTTTCAGTCGATTGACAATCAACTTCGGAGGTTCGATATCTTCCTGCTCCAATAAACCGATGATTCGGTCCGCATCCCTGACAGAGGACGTTTCAGGATTGGTCACGACGATGGATTTGTCAGCACCGGCAATCGCATTTTTGAAACCTTGTTCGATACCAGCAGGACAATCGATGATGACATAATCATAGTCTTGCTTCAACTCGGTCACAATCCGTTTCATCTGCTCAGGTACGACAGCACTTTTATCTTTGGTTTGCGCTGCAGGTAGCAAGTACAAACATTCAAATCGTTTATCTTTTATCAAGGCTTGGTGGAGTTTACAGCGGTTATGTGCGACATCCACCAGGTCATAAATGATTCGGTTTTCCAGCCCCATGATGACGTCCAGATTTCGAAGGCCGATGTCGGTATCAATCAGACATACCTTCTTTCCAAGGAGTGCAAGTGATGTTCCAATATTAGCTGTTGTTGTGGTTTTTCCAACTCCGCCTTTTCCAGATGTAATTACGATTGCTTCACCCACAAAACATTCCCCTTTCCCTACAGTCGGTTTAAACCGGGTCTGATCTGATGTAAGATGTGTAAACTGTCCAATTTGATTTCATGGTTTTCTTCATCTAAAAAGGCACATCCACCAGAGTATTCTTGTTCATCTTCTTCATCTTGAAACATTTGATCGGCGATACGTACTAGGGATGGAATCATGACGGAGGCTGCGACGACAGCACTCGTACGTCCTTCACACCCAGCATGGGCAATCCCTTTCAAAGCTCCCATGACGAAGATATTCCCAGTAGCTGCTACATAGCCACCTGGATTGACATCTCCAATCAACAATAGATCTCCTTGTACTTTCAAGATCTGTCCTGAACGGACCATTCGATTGACGGATGTCACTTCGTTTTCTTTCTTCATGTATTCTGCTTCTTCTTTCGTGATGACTTCTGTCTCGATGACATCGACAAGCAGGTTTTTCTTTTGATATATGATTTTACGAAGCAGTTCTTCTTGGTGCTCGGTCAAGTACCTTTTTCCAACCTTTACGTTAACAGGTATCTTAGGACCGTCTGATCCCTGGTTTTCAGATGGGTGGATCAATTTCGTCTCCAATTCAGAGAGTAATTGTTCGAAGGAACAATTGTCATCCAAGTTCAGGATCAAACCTTCTTTTGTTCCTTTTATCGTTACATAATGGTTGTTTGCTTGCTTCTGTTTCTGTGCCATTACCCTGTTCACCTCAACATACACAAATTCGACAATGTCAATGGGGATTCCTTTTTTCTACCCTATTTTTCTTCTATGTCCATGGCGATGTTGATCAACCATTTTCGAAGCGGGTAATAGACCAAAACAACGAACACGCTATTTAATAGTAATGTAGGTAGATAGCGTTGATAGATGAATGTTTCAAGCATCATATTCGCTATATTGATCAAGCTATATAGGCCATATACGAGAAATTCAAATGCCGAAAGCCCGATGATTAACACGAATAATGTTACAAATATGTTTCCATGGAAATAACGTGCGATAAAAGTTGTCAAATACGCCGTCAATCCCATCGAGAACATGTGAACACCGATCAGGTCCGTATAAATGAGATCGTACAGTAACCCGAAAGCGATTCCGTAAACAACACCCCTGACTGGAGAAACAAACATGCCGATGAAGCAAACCATCACCACGACGAATCGAGGAATGAGCAATGTGTCACTTTCCACATGCTGTGGGGTGAAAACCTGCATCAACGTACTTTCACTTATAAACAGCAAATATGTAAGAAGAGGAAGAAGAAATCGGATCATGACGTTTCTTCCTCCTCAGCCTTTTCGGAATCAGACTCCATATCGACTTCCTGCATCGTACGTTGGACGACCATGACATGGTGGATGTCATACAGGTCCGTTGACGGTTCTATGTAAGCCGTTTGCGTCGGTTCCACTTTGTCTGGCTCTACTTCAACGATTTTTCCAATTTCAAGTCCTTTCGGGAATATACCTCCCAAACCGGATGTCGTCACGAGTTGTCCCTTTTTCAATTCTTTATCAATACCGATCATTTTCATCGTCAATAGTTTCTTTTTCGAATCGAATCCTTGGATCAAGCCGTAAACCGGTTCTTTCTCGCCTTGAACGACAGCAGAAATACGGCTGTTCGGATCCGTATTGCTGATCAATTCAACCGTTGAGTGGAAGGCTGAAACTTTGTCGATTTTCCCGATCAATCCTTTTGCTGATATGACAGCCATATTCGGTTCCACACCAGCCTGCTTCCCTAAATCGATCTTAATGGATTGATACCATTGTGGTTCCGGCGCTCTTCCGACAATCGTCGCATGCCAAACGTTAAAGTCTGACAGGGTATCCTCCTTGTCCAACGTTTGTCGCAAGGACTCGTTATCCCTCTTCAGATCCTTCACACGGCTTGCGAGCTTGTCATATTCATTCAATTGACGCTTGAGCACCTTGTTTTGCTCATAGATTTCTTTCATTTCCACGACGTTCCCAAAGAAACCCGCTACAAAATGTGCGGGTTTATAGAAGATGGACTGGGTCCAGCCTACAGTATCGTGTAAAAGTTGTTCAGGCCATGAAATGTTTTCTCTTTCTTTCATGGAAAAACCAATCATGGCCACAAGAACAATCATACTGACTAACAGAATAATAAGACGTTTGTTAGAGAAAAACTGCGGCACGATTCACACCTCTTACGACTTTGATTTAGAGCGGCCGCCACCAAATCCAGGTTTGTTTCTGACCTGTTGATAGTTTTCAATTGCACGACCCGTTCCAATCGCAACGCAGTCCAATGCATTTTCAGCTACAATCACTGGCATTTTCGTTTCTTCACTGATGATTCGGTCAAGGTTACGTAACAATGCTCCGCCACCTGTCAACACGATTCCACGATCCATGATGTCAGCAGCCAGTTCAGGTGGTGTTTTTTCCAGAGCAAGCTTCACAGCATCCATGATCGTATCAACTGTATCTTTCAACGCTCCAGCGATTTCTTCGCCTGTAATCGTGATTGTCTTTGGAAGACCAGTCAAGAGGTCACGACCACGGATATCCATTTCTTCCATTCCATCAGAAGCATCTGCAGATCCGATGTCGAGCTTGATCGCCTCGGCTGTACGTTCACCGATGATGACGTTGTATGTCTTTTTGATGTATTGGATGATTGCGTCATCCATTTCGTCACCTGCGACACGGATGGATTGCTTCTCAACAATGCCACCAAGTGAAATGATCGCAACTTCCGTTGTTCCTCCACCGATATCGACAACCATGCTACCAGTCGGCTCCCATACCGGAAGATCTGCACCGATTGCAGCAGCCAACGGTTCTTCGATCGTTTCAACATCACGTGCGCCTGCTTGTTTTGTCGCTTCTTTTACCGCGCGTTCTTCTACATGTGTAATTCCAGAAGGAACACAAACCATAACAAATGGCTTACGCGAGAAGACAGAACGGTTCTTTTGCGCTTGTTGAATATAATATTTCATCATTGTAGCAGTCGTATCATAGTCTGCAATAACGCCGTCCTTCATCGGACGACGAGCTACGATATTTCCTGGCGTACGACCGATCATGTTCTTTGCCGCATTACCGACCGCTTCGATATCTCCGCTCTTTGTATTGATTGCCACTACGGAAGGTTCGCGAACAACGACACCTTTACCTTTGACATAAACCAATGTATTTGCAGTTCCTAAATCAATTCCCATATCTCTTGAAAATCCACCAAACATTTATGTAAATCTCCCTTCATTACTAGCAAAACTCATAACTTTGATTATACTCCAAACCCTAAGGCTTGAGAAGTCTAAACGTAGCCTTTTTCTTTAAGACTCACGAATTTTTGATCTCCGATGATGATGTGATCCAACAAATCAATTCCAATGATCTTTCCACACTCTGATAGACGTTGTGTCACTTCGATATCTTCACGACTTGGGTTGGGATCACCACTCGGATGGTTGTGGAAACAAATGATAGATGCCGCAGATCTTTTCATCGCTTCTTTAAACACCTCACGCGGATGGACGATGGAGGCATTCAGACTACCGATGAAAACGGTCTGTTTATGCAGCACCTGATTTTTCGTGTTCAAATAAATGCATACGAAATGCTCCTGTGACAAAAAACGCATTTCATCCATGACATATTTGGCTCCGTCATCTGGAGATCGGATGATGTATCGATCATCAATCTGAAGACGGCTTACACGTTTACCAAGTTCAATGGAAGCAAGGATTTCCACCGCTTTCGCATTTCCAATTCCTTTTACTTTCGTCAATTCATCAATGGTTGCATCTTTTAAGAGATTGAGACCTTCAAATTGCTGAATGACTTTTTGCGCCAGTTGCAGAACGGATTCTTGACGTGTACCCGAACGCAATAAGATCGCCAAAAGCTCCTAGTTGGAAAGCACGTTCGCTCCCTCTTTCAGCATACGCTCTCTCGGTCTCTCATTCAATGGAAAATCACGGATTGTCAGGGGTTTTATACCCAATTCATCATCCTCCTTAGGATTTATTCCGTGACTGACTTTGCCTCTTTCGTTATTCCGAATTTTTTCAATTCACGGACCGTTCGTGAGAGCGGTAAACCGACAACACTGAAGTAATCCCCGTGAATCTTTTTGACCAGAGTGGAACCAAGTCCTTGGATCCCATAGGACCCTGCCTTGTCCATACTTTCACCCGTACTTACGTAATCTTTTATTTCCTCAGAAGTCAAATTCCAAAACGTAACTTCTGTAGCTTCATGAAAACAAATCTCCTCATCTCCTGATACAATTGCAACGCCGGTATACACATGATGTGTATTTCCCGATAACATCTGTAACGTTTCAAATGCATCTTGATCGTCTGTTGGTTTCCCCAGAATTTTGCCATCGTAAACGACGACCGTATCCGAACCAAGCACGACTGCATCATCAGGATTGGACTTGGCGACATCTTTCGCTTTTCTCAACGAAAGCTGCTCAACGACCTCTGCCGGAGAATATTCTTCACTTATATTTTCATGTACAGAGCTTTTTTGGATTGTAAATGGAAGGTGGGCTGTTTCGAGTAATTCCTTACGTCGAGGTGAGCCTGAGGCTAATATGAGGTGTTTCATACAATCACCCTTTACGTTTAGAGTAGAGGTTATGATTGTCATTTCACTACAAATGAAGGGATTATTTACAGAATAGCAAATCCCTTCCAGTAAGACAACCAAATATAGTATCACCCTCCTCTACTATCGTTCGTAAAGGAAGGGCGATTTATGACTATCTTTTGTCGAATGATTGAGGAATTTGGTGAGTCAATAGCTTCCTCACCATCAAAGTGATTCAACCAATGTCTTGTAATGAATGAGCGCTTCTAGTTTCGCCTGCTGGACCACCCATTTGTCTTCCCCCGATTCCGTAAGCGAGGACAACGCATTGATGAACGCTACAGCACTCTTCTGCTGCTCTCCTTCCAGATTTGATAGCGAAGTAAGAGCTTCCTTTTTCCATGCTAAAATGGTTTCCTCTTGAACCTCTTGTGTAGTGAACAAGCCAGCAAGAAGATCCTTCCCTTCTACCAGCCATGCGTAATCATTTTTCTCTGAAATGGCAATGTCACTCCCACCTATCTCCCATTGTCTCGGGTATGCATCCGCCACGACCTCCTGATAGTCACCAGCTAATCCACGTACATCTTCCATCGAATCCCCAATCCCGATAATGACTCGATTATCTTCAGGATCCACCGCAGCAGCGAAACCACTCGCTTTTACCTTATCCGCAAATTCTTCCGCATTCTCTAGTGACGAAAAGACACCACCTTGCACGATGTGTGGTGAAATCGATAAATCGACCGAACCGGCAACAGGACTCGAGATTGGATTCTGAACAGGTGTCTTAGGCGTATCATTCGCCACTGGTGCGGTTTTTGATTGGAATCCATCACCCGTAAAAATCATCAACACGATCAATCCAATGATACAACCGATCACGATCGCACTACCAATCGGGACAAGCAATTGTTTAGGTAATTTAAAAGTCGTTTCCGATGAGGGGAATTTCTTATTCAACGGAGTCCGCTGTTTCTTCCGGTGAATGGGTAGCCCTGGCTTCCGTTCAGACTCATAGGAATGGTCGCCATACTCGTCTGATTTCGTGTCATCACGGTTTGCATGGAAAAGGTAGACATTTGAAGCGGTATTTTCTTTTGGAAGAACCCATTCAAAAGGCGTTTCCTCTGCATCATCAGCTATAGAAGCTGCGATTTCAGTCTTTTCATTCTTGGCTTCTTTCTTCTCAGACACAGGCCTGTCCTTCCCGTTGACTCTGATTGAAATATCCTTTTCTTCGTTCCGATCCACCCGTATCAACTCCTTTTCCGTTCAGTCTATTCTATGTATTTTCACTTGTATTTAGAACTTGTCTGATAGAGTAGTAGAGTGACTATACCACAGTCCAAATAAAAAAGAACAAGACCTCTGTCGTCTTGTTCTAGAAAGGTTTCGATTATTTATGACATGCTACTCATTGATGGTAGGTCTGAATCTTAAGCGTAAAAATCAATGGTGCATTCTCTGTTTCTAAATTAGCAGGCATGCTAATTTGCTGTACAGTGTACAACCGCTTACCTTGTTCGATGGAATCGACGAATTTCTTCATGGCATCCACATTCGGTGATTGTACTTGAACGATCAATTCAAGCGATTGAAGTTCTGTTAGAATGTTATCCTCTTCCTCTGATGCAACAGATGACTTTTCCTCGTCTTCCCCATTCATAGAAAATTCCTGCACTTCACTTGAAGACTCTGTTTCAGCCTTGCGTAGATCGAGGACTACCTGATCCGTGGCAACCGTTTCAGGAACTGTATATCCGGAATCTAGTGCGCTCGATTGACCGATATCAACCTGGTGATTAGCGGTTTTCAGGAAAGCTTTATCAACGCTGATTTGAGATTTTAATGTATTGATTTTTTCAAGCTGTGGTTGAACAATTAGTAGATATCCAGCAATGAACAGCAAGAAAATAATAATCCATAAGAAGACTCTGATTTTCTTTTGTGAGAGAATGGAAGACATCAGTTTGCCCCCCCTTGCGGACGATACGCTTCTTTTGCATACTTCACTTCAAACTCTGTAAAATACGGCACATCACCAGAGACGATTTCTCCTTCAAGTTCACTGTTCTTGGTTATTTTGATAACCTTAACTTCTGAAATTCCTTCCGTTTTAATTAGATTCTGTTCATAAGTAGCTATGTCTTCCAGACCCTTGAATTTGCCAAGCAAAAGGACATTCCCATCGTTGGCATACGTAAGATTCAGCATCGCATCTTTGTTTAGAGGTTGGAGGACATCCGCAACTACATCAGTCGTATCTATCCGTTCTTCGGTTAGAGCTTTGATTTCCTTTTGAAGCGTATTAGAAGGATCTTTCATTTGCACAATCTGTTCTTCAATAACCTTACGTTGTTCCTGTATCCCCTGCAACTCCACCTCAAGAGCCTTCACCTTTTGATTGGCTAGGTATGTTGCACCCCCAATGACAATCATTCCGAGCATGAATACTACCGTCATCAGGATCGTTACTTTTCTCGTACTTTTGACTATCTTTTTTTTCTGAGGAAGTAAATTGATTTCTACTTGCATTGCTACTCCCCCTTTAACCCTAGTCCAATAGCAGTGTAAAATTGCACAGGCACTTCCATACCGCGGTTCAGTTTCACTTTATCAGGCGGTACTTGTATTAACGGTAAGTTGAACGTAGAGGATGACCACTTTTCGAACAAGTCCATTTGCGGATGATCTCCAGTAATCAAAAGTGCGTCGACTGCAGCGCCATCCGATAAAGTGAATTGGTAGAAATTCATGACCCGCTCGATTTCTGTTGTCATTTCATTCCCATGATCCTCAATATCAAAAAAAACACGATCCATCTGGAGTTCTGAAACGTTTTTTGTACCTGTACTGGTTAATGAAATGAATCTTGTGAATACTGGTGAATGCTCATTGAACGCGGTAGCATTTATCCCGTTACGATCAAGGTTCAAAGCCAGGTAATGCATCTTAGAGTCTACCAAATCTAACTTGTAAAATAATCGATAACTGGCTAATGAAGACAGCTCAGCATCAACAGGTTTCAATTTAGCCGCTTCAAGAACATCGACGTACTCTCTCATCACTACTTCAGGTGCAGCAAAGAGAAGGTAGTCCGTTTGACCTTCAGACTGACCAAGTTTATGCAGGTCAAATACCGGCTCTTCGAAGGGAATATGGATGGAGGCACCCAGCTCGACATTGACATATCCACTCAATTCTGCGGGAGGGATTGTCGATGGTACAGGGATTTTCCGTATAACTGTAATCGCATCCGGTATTGAAAACCGGACCTTTTTCCGTTTGATCTTCCATTCATTCACACATGTGTTCAACAAACGGGTCAGTTCATCCATGTTTGTAATTTTTCCCTCTTGTATCATACCGGGTGGAATTCTTTTCTCTCCCACTTTCTGAATGACTAGTGGAGATCTACTTTTCAATTTTACGTAACGGATACAATCATCTTGGAAAACCAGGTGTATGGGTAACGATCTTGTGATCCATGCCATGATGAACAAACCCCTTTATTTAAGATACCAGTTGAGAATGGGTTCTCCCCAAAATAGAACGACCAACGCTGCCAATACAATGAATGGTCCGAATGGAATATGCTGTTTCCTTTTGACTTTTTTCAGAATAAGCAGCAGAATTCCAACAACTGATCCGAATAATGAAGCGAAGAATAAAATGAGAAAAATACCTTTCCAACCAAAGAAAAGACCCAGTAATGCAAACAATTTGATATCTCCGCCACCCATTCCACCCTTACTGATGATCGCTATGATAAATAATAAACCAAACCCGATAACACTCCCGATCCAAGCATCCCACCAAGGATCAGTTGGGTTCCATAAACGATATAAGATCAGCATCGGAGCAAAGAATAACAGGATTTTATCCGGTATGAGCATGAAATTAAGATCACTGACGAATATAATCATAAGCAGTGATACAATCAATACACTTCCAATTAACATCGGGGAGAATCCGAATTGAATATAGCTGAATACAAATAATAATCCTGTTGATAATTCAACGGCAGGATATAGCAAGGTAACCTTGTGAGCGCAATAACGGCATTTCCCTTTAGAAAATATGTAAGAGAGGACTGGGACTAGGTCAATCGGTCGGAGTGGTTTCCGGCAGTTCGTGCAATGGGAACCCGGATGAACGATCGATCTATTCTCCGGTACACGTAATCCAACCACATTATAAAAGGACCCTAAAACCAAGCCCAATATAAAAATCAAAACGATAAACATTAAAATCTACCCCTGAATAGGAATGAACCCTCTCGAGAAGAGAGGGTTTGAAAGTATAATAAAACATTTTTTAGTTGCTTGATTCTATTACTTTACCATCAGAATCGAAACTCATACCATCCAAGGTTACTCCAGAGATTTTCTGATTACTATCTAGTGAAACAGTAATACTTTTATAAGGTTTCTCTGTTGTTGGGTTTTGAGGAATCGACTCAAGATAACCATCTAACTGCTTTTTGCTTAATTTATTGTTTTTAGGAGCTCCTTCCGTTAATACATACAACCTTGCTGCTTCAACCATTTGTTTAGCGTTTGCTTCATGTGCATCTTGTTTAGTGTTTTCAATTAAATTTCCAATAGCTGGTACTGCAATCGCAGCAATGATTCCAAGTATGACAATCGTAGCAAGCAGTTCAACAAGTGTGAAACCCTTTTCTGTTTTGACAGTCTTCATTCGTACTGACAACAAATTTTTCATAAAAACCTCTCCTTTGTTCTTATAGATTGATATTTTCATAAAGGTTAAACATAGGTAATACAATCGCTAAAACAATGACACCAACAACCACAGATAGAATAAGAATCAAGATAGGCTCAAGCAATGTCCGTAATCGATCTGTAATATGTTCCACTTCCGCTTCGTAAAACTTTGCGACTTTATCCAGCATGGTATCCAGGTTACCGGTTTGTTCGCCAATCAAAATCATATGTAGGACAAGCGGCGGGAATGGCCAATCACCTCTCATTGGTACTGTCATTGAATTTCCTTCTTCGACTGATTGCATCGATTTATTCACTATTTTCTTGAAGACTGCATTATTTAATATATTTTGAGTGATCGTCATGGATTGTAAGATGGGGACAGAACTATTAAATAAGGAGCTAAGCGTGCGAGAAAATTCAATAATTAGCGTTTTTTGTAAAATAGAGCCAAATATTGGCACTTTCAGTATAGCATAATCAAGGTAATATTTACTAGATTCATTTTTTCTCAAAAAATAGAATGCTGTTATTACTACAAAAACCATAGTAACCATGAACCACCAATAGGTCATGCTGAAATTACTGACAGCAAGAACCCATTGTGTAAGGGTCGGCAGGGGTTGATCCGAATTTGCATACATCGCTGTGAATTGCGGAACCACCATATACAACAAAACATTTAAGACAGCAATTGCTACAACACCTAACAACATGGGATAGGTTAGAGCGGAAATCACTTTTTGCCGCATTTCATATCTTGATTCAAAGTAATCCGCCAGTCTAAGCATTGCAAGATCCAGATTACCACTTACTTCTCCGACACGGGTCAGATGAATGACCATTGACGGAAATATCTTCGGATGCTTCTTCAATGCATTTGACAAGGATTCACCTTCTTGTACCAGGTCTTTTACAGACGTCAAAGCTCGTTTCAAATACTTATGATCAGACTGTTCTTGAAGAATCTGTACCGACCGCACGACTGAAACCCCAGCTTCTAATAAAGCAGCGAATTGCCTTAGGAAAACGACGAGCTCCCTCGGTTTAATCCCTGGATTCAAAGAAATTTCTTTTGTCAGGAACGACTGCTGAAATTCATTGACCTCTGTCGCTGCAATCCCACGTTCCCGTAATAAGGTTACGGCAGTCACTCTTGTATCGGCTTCAACTTGGCCTTTTGCTTTTTGACCGAATTGGTCACGACCTTCATATTCATATAACGCCATCTATATCATCATCTCTTTTAAAAATGGTTTTGCCGATTCACTCGAAATCTTTCCTTCCCGTATTTTCTCTTGAATCGACATTTCGAGTGTATACATACCCTGAGCTCGACTTGTCTGCATCATACTTTTGATTTGATAAATCTTTTCGTTTCGGATCAGATTTGAGATTCCAGGATTGTTCATCATCAATTCCGTAATTAAACTCCGACCATCCTTTTTGATGTTTGGAAGCAGTCGTTGTGACATGACTGAAACAAGGACGGACGCAAGCTGGATACGAATTTGTGCTTGCTGTTCTGCAGGGAAGACATCAATGATTCGGTCAATTGTAGAAGGGGCATCAGTTGTATGGAGTGTACCTAGTACTAGGTGTCCTGTCTCTGCAGCAGTTATTGCGGTTGATATGGTATCCAAATCCCGCATCTCCCCTACTAAAATGATATCTGGGTCCTGTCTAAGAGCTGATCGGAGTCCAGCCGCAAATCCTTTCGTATCCAATCCAACTTCCCTTTGTAAAATGATTGAATTCCGATGACGGTGAAGATACTCTATTGGATCCTCCAAAGTGATGATGTTTCGATTCATATGTTGATTCACATGATCGATCATGGCAGCGAGTGTGGTTGATTTTCCACTCCCAGTTGGTCCTGTAATGAGCACGAGCCCCTGTGACTTATGCATAATCTGTTTTAATGTAATTGGCAGGCCGAGTTCATCAATCGTCGGGATAATGGTGGGAATGACACGGATCGCTAAGCTCACACTGGAGCGTTGATGAAAAGCGTTTATTCTGAAACGCGATATACCAGCGATTCCATATGAAAAGTCCAACTCTCCAACCTCTTTAAATTCCTTCCATTGTGCTTCATCCATTAATCCTTGAGCGATTTGTTCAGTATCGTCAGGAGTCAACAAGTCCATTTGACGTGGTACGAGTTCACCGTGGATTCGGAAAATCGGTGCTAGTCCAGTTGAAAGATGGACATCTGATGCTTGTATACCATGGGCTTCAATTAATAACTCTTGAATTTGTTCAAGGATATAACTCATCCCGTAATTCCCCCTTTATTCCACCAAAGATACCCGTATGACTTCATCAACGGTTGTCAGTCCTTGTTTCGCTTTCGTCAGGCCATCATCAATGAGCCATTTCGTCCCTTGCTGGTGTAAGTGCTGTTTAATGGAATCATTGGACCCTTTTGTCATGATCCATTCACGAATGATGTCATCCATTTGAACAACTTCATGAATGGGCAGTCTTCTTTTAAACCCTGTATTTCGGCAACTTTCACAACCTGAGCCTCTATACAGCTTGTCTATGGACAGTTTTCTTGATCGGAACAATTCTCGTTCTTCTTCTGTTGGCACATAATCCTGAATACAATCTTTACAGATTTTCCGTACGAGTCGTTGACCGACAACACCTGTGACAGAGGCAGAAATCAAATAAGGTTCAATACCCATGTCAATCAAACGTGTAATTGCACTGACCGCATCATTTGTATGTAAAGTAGAGAGTACAAGATGACCCGTCAGAGAGGATTGGATGGCAATTTCCGCTGTTTCCGCATCTCGAATTTCACCCACCATGATAATATTGGGATCTTGTCTGAGAATTGAACGCAACCCACTTGCAAACGTCAATCCTACTGATTTGTTCACTTGAATTTGATTGATTCCTTCCAGTTGATATTCCACCGGATCTTCAATAGTGATAATGTTAACTTCTTCCTTGTTCAAGCGGTTCAAGCCTGTATATAATGTTGATGTTTTTCCTGAACCCGTAGGACCGGTCAGTAATATAAGCCCATTCGGCTTATCCAACAGAGATTTGAAAGTCCGTTCGTTTTCTTCCGTAAAATGGAGCGTTGACATCTTAAGATGCATTTTTGAAAGGTCAAGAATCCGAATTACGACCTTTTCACCAAACATGGTCGGAAGAATTGAAATCCGCAAATCGATTTTGCTCTCATTCATTTTCAATTTAATTCTACCGTCCTGCGGAATACGAAACTCCGTAATATCCAATTCTGCCATTACCTTTATCCTTGAAGTGATCGCGCTTTGCATCGACTTAGAAAGAGATTGTTCGTTTCGTAGTACCCCATCCACCCTGAATCTGACAAGTACTTGTTTTTCTTGAGGATCGATATGTATATCACTTGCATGACTTTCAACAGCATCGGATAAAATCTGGTCAACCACTCGTACAGCAGATGCATCCATCTCATCAGATTTTCCACCAGGTAAAGTTTGACTCTCCATCATTTCTGGTGTTCCATAATATTTATTGATGGCTTGGATAATTTCAGATTTCGTCGCAATGACAGGCATAATTTGAAAGCCGGTAGATAACCTCAGATCTTCTATGGAGTAATAATCCATCGGATCCGCCATAGCTACGGTCAATTTATCATTTTGTTTTTTTATTGGTATGTATAAATTTCTACGGGCAATATCCTTAGGAACGAGTGAAGTCAAACTTGAATCAATCGGAGTATTTGCAATACGGATATGAGGAATTCCTAATTGGAATTCAAGCACCTCAATCAACTTCCGTTCCGTGATATAACCACGATCCAGTAGAGCGTCACCAAGTTTCTGGTTTCTTGGTTTATCCTTTAATACTTCGTCTAATTGTTCTTGTGTCACCATTCGTTCACTGACGAGGAGATCTCCTAATCGGAGTTTCATCGTAATCACCCTTTGGATACGTTTTGAAATCTTCTTATACTATCTTACTATAAAACACTTCAAAATAATGTTAAAATATAGATTATTATGAAGAAAGTAGTTGAAATTTGATGAATTTGAATCAAGAAGGGCTCTCTTTAATCGAAGTTCTCGCTACACTCGTCATTATCGGCATTGTGTTTACATTACTCTTTCAATCTACTGATTTCCTATCAACGGCTACCTCTCTTCATGATCATAAAAAAGAAGCTGCGCAAATTGCGGAACAAGTGTTGAAAGAAGCATTAGAACAACAAAAAGAAGGAATTCCTCAAAGAATCCCAGAAAACATAGAAGGCTATTCCATTGATATTTCGGTTACAAAACTGGCAGAACCCTCTAATCCTCGCACACCCCAACGCCATGTTTCCTTGTCCGGCGTCTTCAGCGATGAACAGACTCCAAAAATACTGACCGTTACCGTATCTTGGGGGGAATAAGATTGAACAATGAAAGAGGTATCACCTTAGTCGAATTGTTAGCCACATTGACAATCTTTTCATTAATAATTGGTGTTGTGTACAGTTTGTTTTCCTTTTCCCAGGCAAATTGGACACATACAAAAGGAGTGACTCAATCCGAATCCTCCGTTCAGGAACTGCAAATCGTTTTGACAAGAGAACTGGCTTCTCCAGTCAGTCTCACCTTCCAAGGAAACGAATTAAGGTTCGAAGGACAAAATGGATCTTTCTATATTCTGTCACTAAACGGTCAACAACTCAGTTTATCAAAGGGGGAAGATGATTTCTCCAACACGTCTTTATTACATACTTTCTCATTACCTGTCCAAAGAATGACACTTCAAAATAAAAATGATAGCGCCATTTCGACGCTATCAGAGGGTATGGGTTATCTTACCATTTATTACAATAGAGAAGGTTTAAAAACTGTTAACAATCAAATTAAGTTTCCGATAAGCCTTTATCAACCTGATTAGAGTTTTATGGCCTAATAATTTCTTGCTTTTTAGCAAATGTAGATGATTCAACAATTGATACATCTCTACCAGGAGCTATGTAAGATAAACGATCAAGGATGGGATTATAAAAATATCCAGCCAACACATATATGTTCCTATTAGAAGTAATATTTGATTGATTGATTTTAACATCTCCTAGAATGGACTGAAGAATAACACTGCTTGTGTTACTATGACCGGTTCCTTTCATTGTCGTTTTTTCAACTACAATATCTCCTAAAACTGAAGTGAAACCAAGTAAAGTATGACCGCTATGTGGTGCCTCAATCGTGTATTGACCTTTAAAGGTAATGGATCCAACAGAAATAATATTAATGTTATTAACTTTGTCAAAGACTTCTGAACTTCCTACCCCGAATATCGTTACATCTCCTAAAACAAGTTTACGATACCACTCTTCATCCTCACAAAGATATCTGAAAGGCTCTTTACAAATGGTGTACTTGTTGTAATAGAAATGGTTCAGACTTGCCTGACTGGTTTCTTGTTTATCGAATTCACCACATTTATCATTCTGGGTACTTTCACACTTATCATTTCCTTCACACTTATCATTTTTCTTTCCGTTACAATTATTTTTTTTATCATCTTCTTCATCCCGTTCCTCACCTTCTTCAGGAGCACCATTACCGTCGGAGCAACCTTCATCTGCTAGATTATATGTATTGAGAAATTCACAGAACGACATCCATTCTGTATTGTAAATGTTTCCGAACCAATCCTTTTGTTCGATCCGTACCATTCCCTTGTATACCGTTTCAACTGCTTCCATCTTATGTTCATAGTAGAATGGTTCGTTGTCATCCTTTTTTTGGTTATGATTCAAATCACCTGAAATTCCACGTACGACGACTGTATACTCTCCTATTAATGATTCTAGTTGTTGGGGGGTTAAACGATTTCCGTTTCCATCCTCTGCATATTGGTATAAGTCCAAATCATTCGTGTTGGATTTCAGTACGCTTAATGGGTTGTCTGGTGTATGTAAATTCGAGGTCAAATAATCAATTTTCATTAGATCTTCCTGTGACTGGAACGTCTCCATTGCACTGACAGCAATGTTTACAGCTTGTTTCTGATGTACAATTCTCGTATCATTCATCAACAATTTATTGAACATCACATAACCAGTTGGAACCAATATGCCTAATACCATGATTACCATCAATACGATTATCATGGTGCCACCCTTATTGGATTTCAGAATCCGGAGCATAGAACCACCCTATCTTTATATCACTACTTCCTCATTATCTAGTAAATTAGACTACATGAAAAGGAAAATATTACTTATTCCTTCAATGAAAATAGACGCACCCATGATTTGAATGCGTCTTACCCGATATAACTCGCGACTTTGTTTCTGCCTTGTTGTTTGGCGCCTGTATACATCGCGCGGTCGGCATTCCGGATCAATGTCAGCGGATCTTCTCCTTGTTCTGGAGCAGTTGATACCCCGATGCTTACCGTAATGTTAATGGTCTTACTTCTAAAGTCACCCAAGTCATTTTTAATTCGGAAGGCATTGGTTGAAATATCTTCCCGTATCGCTTCTGCCAACTCAATGCATGCATGATGCTCCAGGTCAGGTAAGAGGATGACGAATTCTTCCCCGCCATACCTTGCTACCGTTCCGTGTTGACCAATCATTTGCACAAGTCGATCAGCAACCTGACATAATACGATGTTTCCAGCCTGGTGACCGAACGTATCATTTACTTTTTTGAAATGGTCGATATCCAATAGAATGAGTGAGAAAGGTTTCGGATTATTTTCATATTGTTCATACATATTCGAAAGCTTGTCCTCGAAGTAACGATAGTTATACAGATTTGTAAGATGACAGCGTTCACTCTTATTTTTAGTTGCTTCATAATTCCTGGCTTTATCAACAGCAACTGCCAGGTAGTTGGACAGGATTTCAAGGATCATGACATGCGCTTTTTCAAACGCTCTCTTCTGGGTGGAAGCCACTGTAATCACACCGACAACCTCATAGTTTCGTATCATCGGCACAGATACGACCGATTGCGTCGTGATCGGAAGGAATCCTTTTGTGTATTTCCGCCATTGATGTCTTCCCTCGAACCTCATACTATGACCGCTCTCCCAAACCTTGCCACTGATTCCTTCTCCTTTGAACAGATAAGGTAAGTCCACGCTTTGGGCACGTTGGGATTCATATTTTCGGATGATTTTCAGCTGCTGATCGTCTTCAATATCCAATATGTATGCATAATCGACCTTCAGCATTTTCGTGATCCGTGAAAGGTATATATCCAATATCTCATCGACCTTCAAGCTTTCCGTCAATTCTTGCCCGATTTTACTCGTCGATTTCAATAGATGATTGATTTTCTCACTAGAATGATACATGCGCATGATGAGTGAAAGGACGACAAACGGCACACCTACAAAGAGGATCGCACTTGAACCGAGCTGAGAATAAAGGATGTAGAATGTAATTCCGACCGGTAAAATGAACATTTCCATGAGCATTTCCCACAGGAAACCTTTATCCAGAAAAGAGCTCTTTTCTTTGTACAATTCTTTCCTTAAGAAATAGAGGACAAGATGGTTCGTTAGAATGGCGGTGATTGAATAGCCGATGACTGGTAAGATTGCAGGATACTCGTTCATACCGAGTCCACCGATTTCCCCGCCTAATAGATAATAGACGATAGCTGCCGCACTCGAGACAATCATGAACATGAGGGAGCTTGTACCTAAACGATACAGAGGATACCTCAATTTCAAAATGGAAACGGCAATTGTCACTTGAACGAGTACGAGCTCCACCAAAAGACCGAATTGTAAAAAGACCGCCAATGAGATCCCCTGAATAAATGAGATATTGGTCCCTTTTACCTGGATCGGGAACAATGCTACAACGACCATTAGGATCAACATACCAATAATATCGAACCAGTAACCTTGTAAAGAAGGGATAGAGAAAGAAATGAAAGCATACAAAACCACAGCCCAAGCAGCGCCAAATATCAATGCCAGCAAACGTTTCGCATTTTTACTCACTCGTATCCCCCCTTTTATATTGTGAAAATCGAATTGAGACTTACGTACTACTTTTCTTTATCATATTTTAACAAACTATTCGAAATATTGTCACCAAAAATTTACTTTATTTTTTATTTTTAAAAAATTCTCGTATGGTTGAAATGAAGTAAAGAGAACCCGTTATGATCAATACCGAGTGTTCATCCACTTTTTCCAGCTCGTTCTGAATGGCAACCTCGTAATTCTCAGCTAGGTCTTTGTCCTTAAATGAACATTTGTCATAAAGTGATTCCGCCGAACTAGCCCGATGGAAGTCGAACGATGTGAAGGTAATATGATCGATGGTATCGTAAAGGATAGATAACATTTCCTCTACAGGCTTATCCTTCAAAGCACTGAATATCAACCTTTTCTTATGATCCGGATAATGAGTCTGAATCGTCTGTTTCAGGCTCTCGATTCCCTCTTTATTGTGGGCTCCATCTATAATGACGAGCGGATGTTGACTTACTGTCTCAAATCTTCCAGGCCATGACGCTCTTTTCAAACCAACTTGGATGTGTTGATGAGAAATGGCGAATCCCGATTCTTGTTGAAGCTTCTCCAATAAGACGACCGCCATGGAAGCATTTTTCACTTGATGGTATCCACTCATGTGGATTTCTAGGTCGTTGTACATATTTGACGGTGTTTTTACCGAAAATTGCTCTCCATCAACGAGAACCTTATGCGCCGAAATGGAATAATCGACATCCAAACGTGTCAGATCCACCTGTTTCTTTTCCGCATGTTCTACAATAATCTCTACTGCTTCCTGTTGTTCCACACCTGTCACCATGGGTATGTTCGTTTTCATGATGCCGCTTTTCTCGAAGGCGATTTCCGCTAAGGTCTCACCTAAGATAGCGGTATGATCGTACCCGATATTCGTAATCCCGGTCAGTATCGGAGTGATGACATTCGTTGAATCGAAACGCCCTCCCAGTCCCGTTTCGAACAGGATGATATCTGGTTGTTTGTGTCGGGCGAAATAAACGATTGCTAACGTTGTTACGACCTCAAATTCAGTTGGCGTACCTAACTCGGATTCAGCCACTTTTTCTACAACAGGCCGGACTTCATTGGCCACTTTTACAAGATCCTCATCCGGAATAGGTGTACCGTTGATTGAAATCCGTTCGTTGAATTGCTCGATATAAGGTGATGTAAACGTGCCTACTGTATATCCCGCTTCTTCCAAAACACATCGCATGTATGTGACTGTAGACCCTTTTCCGTTCGTACCAGCAATATGGACGGAGGTAAGGTCCCGTTCAGGGTTCCCGAGTTCTTCCAGCATTTTTTCCATACGTGTAAGACCTGGTTTCATGCCGAACGCAAGCAGTTCGTGAATCCAGTGCAACGTTTCTTCATATGTTTTCATATTAAAAACTCCTATGTAACTATGAAGAAGACGAATCTTGTTCGATTCGCCTCCTTCCACAAGTTAGTTTTTCAGTTCTTTGATTCGCTCTTCTACCTTTTGACGGTTATCGACGTACGTTTTTTCTTTCGCACGTTCTTCCTCAACAACTTTCTCAGGCGCTTTCTTGACGAATCCTTCATTACTTAACTTCTTCTGGACACGTTCAACTTCCGCATCCCACTTTTTATATTCATTTTCGAGACGTTTGATCTCTTCCTCGATGTCGATCAACCCTTCTAAAGGAAGGAAGATTTCAACACCACTGACGACAGAGGTCATCGCCTTGTCAGGGGCTACTAGATCCAACGCCATCGTTAGTGGTTCCGGGTTACAGAAACGATCGAGATAAGAACGGTTCGTTTCCAGTTGTTTCAGGGTATCCTCATCTCTAGGTTTCAATTGGATTTCAATCGGCTTACTCGGCGGTACATTCATTTCCGAACGGGTATTACGAACGGAACGGATGATCTCCGTGAGGAGCTTCATTTCTTTCGCAGATTCTTCGAAATGAAGGTCTTCCCGTTTCACCGGCCAAGAAGCAACCGTAATCGATTCTCCTTCATGAGGAATATGCTGCCAAATTTCCTCTGTGATGAATGGCATGAATGGATGGAGCAATCGAAGCGTCTGATCAAGTGTGTATGCTAGTACAGATCTTGTCGTCTTCTTTCGTGCCTCATCTTCCCCATATAGAGGGAGCTTCGCCATTTCGATATACCAATCACAGAAGTCATCCCAGATGAAGTTGTAGAGTGCTCTTCCAACCTCACCAAACTCATAAGCATCGATAAGCTTCGTTACCGATTCAATTGTTTCGTTGAGTCGGGTCAGAATCCATTTATCCGCTAACGACTTCTCGCCAGTTAGATCGATTTCATCATACTTTAAGCCATCCATGTTCATGAGTGCGAAACGGGACGCATTCCAGATCTTGTTGCCGAAGTTCCAAGTGGACTCGACTTTTTCCCAGTAGAAACGTAAATCGTTTCCAGGTGAACTTCCAGTGGATAGGAAGTAACGCAGTGAATCCGCACCGTACTTATCGATTACATCCATCGGGTCTACGCCGTTCCCAAGGGACTTACTCATTTTACGGCCTTCTGCATCTCGAACTAGACCGTGGATCAGAACGTCGTTAAATGGTCTTTCATCAGTGAACTCAAGTCCTTGGAAAATCATACGTGCTACCCAGAAGAAGATGATGTCATATCCCGTTACGAGAGCTTGAGTCGGATAGTATCGCTTCAAATCTTCTGATGTCTCATCCGGCCAGCCCATAGTGGAGAATGGCCATAAAGCAGAACTGAACCACGTATCCAGAACATCTTCATCCTGAGTCCAATTTTCAAGGTCTTTCGGCTCGGTGCGACCTACATAAATCTCTCCTGTTTCTTTGTGGTACCATGCCGGAATTCTGTGTCCCCACCATAACTGACGACTGATGCACCAATCACGGATATTTTCGATCCAGTTCAAGTACGTCTTCTCGAAACGTTCCGGTACAAAGTTTACTTTGCCTTGTTCTTGTTTTTGAAGCTCAATCGCTTGATCCGCTAGTGGCTGCATTTTAACGAACCATTGAGTGGAAAGGTACGGTTCAACAACTGCTCCGCTTCTTTCGGAGTGTCCGACAGAGTGCATATGTTCTTCAATCTCGAACAGAACACCTTGATCCTGAAGGTCCTTGATGATTTGCTTACGGCACTCGAATCGGTCCATTCCTTTGTATGGGCCTGCTTCATCATTCATCGTTCCATCTTCGTTCATGACAAGAATGCGTTTCAGGTTGTGGCGGTTTCCGATTTCAAAATCATTCGGATCGTGCGCCGGTGTAATTTTTACCGCTCCAGAACCGAATTCCATGTCCACATAATCATCGGCTACGATTTCAATTTCCCGTCCAGTGATCGGTAGTTTGACTTTCTTGCCGATGAGATCCTTGTATCGCTCATCCTCTGGATGAACCGCTACTGCCGTATCACCCAACATCGTTTCAGGACGTGTTGTTGCAATCTCGATATGACCGCTGCCATCAACGAGCGGGTATTTCATGTGATAAAGCGCTCCTTGAACATCTTTGTAGATAACCTCGATATCAGACAACGCTGTTTTCGTTTGCGGGTCCCAGTTGATGATATACTCGCCGCGATAGATGAGTCCTTTTTCATACAATGTGACGAATACTTCTTTAACCGCATTCGACAAGCCTTCATCTAGCGTAAAACGCTCTCTGGAATAGTCAACGGATAAACCGAGCTTCGACCATTGTTTACGGATGAACTCCGCATATTCATGCTTCCATTCCCAAGAAGTTTCTAGAAACTTTTCGCGCCCCAGTTCATAGCGGTTTGTGCCCTCTTCTTTCAGCTTTCCTTCAACCTTCGCCTGAGTGGCGATCCCTGCATGGTCCATTCCTGGTAACCATAGGGCATCGTATCCTTGCATACGCTTCGTACGAATCAATATATCTTGTAACGTCGTGTCCCAGGCATGACCTAAGTGCAGTTTTCCAGTTACGTTCGGTGGAGGAATCACGATTGTATATGGCTCTTTATCCTCTCCACCTTTTGCTTCAAAAAACTTCCCATCTAGCCAATATTGATACCATTTTGCTTCCGTCTTTTGCGGATCGTACTTCGTTGGCATCGAAATGTCTTGTTCTTGCATGGAAATTCCTCCTTTTAATATGGAATGTTAGTGATTTCAGATAAAAAATCTTCATTTGTTGATTTTTTTAGAAGTTCGCACCCTCACAGTCAATGATCTTGAGGTGACGCGAGCGTTGTTTCCCTATAAACTAAAAAAACCTCTTTCCATCCTCAAAGGACGAAAGAAGTTCGCGGTACCACCTTTGTTTGCAGTTCATGTTAAAACACAACAATGCAACTACACACCTCAAAACGATAACGGATTCAGATCCGATTTCTCCTACTGGTCAGTTCAGAGAAATTGCTCCTGGGCGACATTCAATTGCTACATCCTAAGGAACCTTTCAGCGGGTGGTTCCTCTCTCTAAAGGGCTCACAATCTACTCTTCCCTATCAAAGCCTTCGTATGTGATTGGATGACATTTACGCATCCATTTTGTATTTTATAGTTTACTTTTGAAATCTCTTCTAGTCAATAGGCTTTCCACATATTTTGCATTTTAAACAAAAATGGGCACCTCTCGCCCATGTTTATCATAACGTATACTATCACACTAATAGAGAGGAAAATGAGTATGAGGAAAAGGCGGGGATTTGATAAATACCGTTTCCAACACCATTTACGCCAATTCCGGAGCATTTGCGAACAATTCGTCTTTCCTTTGTTGATTTTCCAAGCGATTCGCACACTCCTATTTCCATCTCCATTTGACATTGCACTTGTGGTGATTCTGCTCGGTCTCCATTTGGCGATCTATTATGAGTTCTGGTGATCAACGTAACTTCTTCAGCGTTTATTCCATTTACTTAATTTCCCTTTTCAAAAACAAAAAAACTGACTCAAATAAGAGCCAGGCACTCAAGGTGTTTGAATGAACGTATTAGACCTTGGGGTTTAAAGGAGAGTGCCAGACACTTATCGGTCAGTCTTGTTGTTCCGGAATCGCTTCTTGTAAAAAGTGATCTGTGAACCGATCCAATGCTCTCATTACATTGAGCTTACGATCCAATTTGCGGACAAGATCCAGTTGTGACGTATCAGGAGACCCTTGATACAGTTGTATTGTAGAGAATACCGGTTCAGGGAACTTCAAGTAACTTGCTAATAACGCTTTCTCTTCCATGAGCAATGGCAAATGGCTTTCGTAGCGGTTGAGCCATTGCATGGCGTTATGCTCACTCCATTCTGGATATTGAGCTGCAGTCCGGAAGAAGTAGGCCAAATCACGAACAGGTGTATCGAGTATGGCACGTTCAAAATTGATGAAGTTTCCTTCACCCAATTGATCTTGCACGACATGACCTCTGAAAGGACGACCGTGACATAATACACTTCTGTAGCGTTGATGCTCCGCACATCCGTTGTACCATTCCGTCACCCTGTGTTTGGCTTCTTCAGCTATCCTCATCATCTTGTGGAATTGTGACAGGTATCGTAATTCGAATGGCGAAATGTATGTCTGCCTTTCAGCTACTTCTGTAAAACGCTCCATCTCGAGCTGTCTATGCTCAAAGCGCCTCAACAGACCAGCATAAGAGTCGTTCACGACCTCTTCTGAAAAGGACTGAGCTTTTACCGTATTGGCATGTAGCTTTCCAAGCTCATCAATGATGAAGTCCTCATATGCAAATTGATTACGGGAGTCGTGTTCATGCCACTTTGTCACATAATAGTACCGGTTGTTGACGACGACATATGGATCGCCATACTTCGTCGGGGTGATCGGTACAACGTGATCGTATTTCAATTCATGAAGCCGCTCCATGCAATGAAGGAACCAGTTCATTTCTTCAGGACCCATGTGGGTCTCTTTCAGGGCAAACGTCCCTTTTTTCGATGTAATCCTCTGGACTTTCCCATACGATTCAACCCGCTCAGGAAAGAGATCGTAATAATATAAGATCATCCCGTCAATGGATATCGATGCTGCCTTCATCTGACCACCTTCTTTGAACGATGATCAATCCAATAACAAACTTCTTCCACCAATACGCGATTGGATTCCCACTCACGCTCAAACAAATCGAGTGTAGCGCTCGCTGAGTTCGCTTCCCCTGATTCAAGTCGTCGGACACACCTTTGGACTTCATACGGAGCGATGAGTTCTGCAGCGAGCAATTGATCATACCCGCCTTCGATAGGGAAGTGATCGTGTATGGCATCTAATAGCTTATACAGGGACTGTGTATCGGTTGCAACTCTCCATTCCGATAATAACGTGCAGATTCCTTTCATACTTTGATCAGGCGGTCCATCACCACCTTGCCAGAATAACCGGCCATGAACTCGTTTCGCTTGATGAGGCATGATGGAAGGATCAAGGAAAGGAAGTTTCAAATGTCTATACCGATCCCGAATGGTTTCAAATGTGACCAACCTTCTCCTTGCCTCTGGAAGACTTCTATTCAATATAGGTAAATTGAGGTCTCTCCTATGAAGACCAAAGGATTGGAACCGCTCCTCCCGTGTCTCATGTTCGAAATCTTCCTGTACTTGTTTCGCTTGTTCGATGCCATAAGACAACAGTTTTCCGGCAAGCATGCCCCATACTTGTTCATGGTTATGCTTCGGGTATGGCTCGTATCTTTCATCATGAAGCGTCAAAAATTGATGCTCATACGGAAGAAACCAATGTCCATCTCTCGTCCGAAGCATCCGATCGGTCAACAGTTCATTGCTCTCAAGTCTTTCCCTCCATGAAAAATGCCAATTCATCGACTGTTCATCTGACCAGATCCGAATTCGCTTCGTGCCCGAATCAGATTCGAGCACTTCATTCTTCAGTTTCCACCTTAACGGTTTAAGGGAATAATTCTGTTCAATGAGCTCTAAAATATCCATGCTCATGACAACACCATCCTAACGGTGAGCCGAGACGGGTATATACAAAATTTGTCCTTCTTCAATTTCTTCACTTTCTAGCTGGTTGACTCTCATGAGATGACTGGTCGGAACGTCATACCTTCCTGCGATGGAATCCAAAGAATCCCCTGCCTGTGTGATGCACATCTTCATTTTTGTAAGGACTTCTTCATCTCTCGTCACCATTTTAGTCAGATACAATGCATTCTCTTCTCTAGGAGGCTTGTTGGCTGCAGGAGCTTCTTCCGCTTCATACTCCTCTTCGTATTCGTAATCGTATTCCGCCTCTTCCTCGTAGGAATACTCCTCCTCATACTCTTCTTCATACTCTTCACGATAATCGTATTCCTCATTAGAAGCGTATTCTTCTGCTTCTACTTCTTCCGGTTGACTACCCGGGCGATAAGAAGCCCCCCTCATGTAATTCAAAGAATACTCTTGTTGATTGTCATCCTGATCCACTCTACTTGAAAAACCGACCTGTGGCTGCGTTCTAGGTGCTTGATATTCAGCCGCGTCCATCTCATCATGGTCATATTTTTGTGGTGATCGACGAGATTCGAATTCTAGTATAGGGAAAGGATTAGAAGCTTCTTCCTCTGAAAAATCGTACTGTGTTTCGTCTTCCTGTTCGTATACCTCTTCCTGTTGCTGAGTCTGATACGCATGTTGATCAAACGTTTGTTCAGGTTCATATTGCGCTTCCTCTGCTTGTTTCTCATAAACGCCTGTAATACAGATGGATGCTGATACTTCAATACAAGACGGCGTAGGGATATCATAATCGAAGTGATCGACCCCAACATACAAGTCATTTGCATTCCGCACCCGACTTTTCGGTAGCGTAATGTCGACTGGGAAACGATGTTCCAGATTGACGGTTTCTTCCGTCGTATCCTCAAGCTGAGAAAAAGATCGATAGCTCAATGGATTAACAGATTGTTGGTCTTCTTGCGACTCTTCATCTTTACAACGATACTCTCCGGTCAAACATAAATATCCTCTGATGCAAATTTGATCATCCATTTCTTCAATCGTCACATCAGGGTCGAGAGCAATATTGTAAAGTTCCTCTACCTCCTGTCCCTTATTCAGCCAAACCGATTCCTCTATTGAAAATTGCAACTTGGACTGATTGCGCTCTGTCAAAGCAAACTCCCCCTCTCAACACAATTATTCCTGTACAATACAGGTGTATGTATGAGCGAGGATTTTATACCAAAAAAGGAGCTTGGCTTATGCCAAACTCCTTCCAACATTATTTCTGAAGCATGTCTGCCACTGCTTTGAAGGCATGGTGACTTGCTTCGATGGTCTTTTCAATATCTTCATCCGTATGTTTCGTCGACAGGAACAGTCCTTCATATTGGGATGGTGGAATGGAAATACCCTGGTCGATCATCGCTTTGAAATACGTCGTAAAGGCTACTAAGTTAGAAGAGCTTGCAGTCTCGTAGTTGGTCACTTCCTGATCTGTGAAGAAGAATCCTACCATCGATCCTGCACGATTGATGTGATGTGGGATTCCATATTTCGTCGCAGCTTCAGAAAGCCCATTTGCCAATCGTTCCGCTTTTCGATTGAACTCCTCATAGGACTCTTCGGTCAATTGATTTAATGTTTCATAACCAGCGGTCATCGCCAATGGATTCCCTGATAATGTACCGGCTTGATAAATCGGTCCACTTGGTGCCACCTGGTCCATGATTTCTTTTTTACCGCCATAAGCACCGACAGGAAGTCCACCACCGATGACCTTACCAAGGCATGTCAAGTCAGGAGTGACATCGTAATGCCCTTGCGCACAACGGTAACCGACACGGAAACCGGTCATGACCTCATCAAAGATCAGGAGAGAGCCGTGATCTGTTGTGATCTCACGTAAGAATTCTAGGAACCCATCATGTGGCGGTACGACGCCCATGTTACCTGCAACAGGCTCAACGATGACGCCCGCAATATCATCCCCATATTGTTCGAAAGCATAACGGACGCTTTCTTCGTCGTTATATGGGACCGTGATGGTGTTTCGTGCGATCGATTCAGGTACACCAGGGCTGTCAGGTAGACCAAGAGTAGCCACTCCTGAACCAGCTTTGATCAATAACGAATCACCGTGGCCGTGATAACAACCTTCGAATTTAAGGATCTTATTTCGTCCGGTATAACCACGAGCTAAACGTAATGTGCTCATCGTCGCTTCTGTACCCGAGTTGACCATTCGGACGATATCAATGGAAGGTACACGTTCGATGACGAGCTCAGCTAGTTTGGTTTCCATTTCATGAGGTGCTCCGAAACTTGTACCAAGCTCTGTCATTTTCTTCAGTTCTTCAACCACTTGATCATCCGCATGACCAAGAATCAATGGACCCCAGCTCAATACATAATCGATATACTCGTTATCATCCAGGTCATAAATCTTCGAGCCTTTTCCTCGTTTCATGTATATCGGATCCATTTCAACCGATTTGAATGCACGAACGGGGCTGTTCACACCTCCTGGCATCAATGGCGTAGCTTTCGAGAATGCTTCCTTCGATTTTTCAAACGATCGGTTATTCATCATAACACCCTTTCAATACGGATTAGTTTTTGTCTATATATCGTGCTGCATCTTTTGCAAAGTAAGTAATGATCAGGTCGGCTCCTGCTCGCTTCATACTCGTCAACTTTTCCATGACGATGGCTTGTTCGTCCACCCATCCATTCATGGCAACAGCTTTGATCATGGCGTATTCTCCACTTACATTATAAGCGACAAGCGGTAGTGGAAAACGGTCCTTCAATTCGCGCATGATATCCAAATACGCTAAAGCCGGTTTCACCATGAGGAAGTCTGCTCCCTCTTCATAATCGGATTGCGCCTCACGAATGGCTTCCATTCGGTTGGACGGATCCATCTGATACGTTCTGCGGTCTCCGAATTGAGGCGTACTATGAGCTGCGTCGCGGAACGGTCCATAAAAGGATGAAGCATACTTGACCGCATAAGACATGATCGGTACGTCGTGGTAACCCGCTTCATCAAGACCCGCACGGATCGCCGCAACGAATCCATCCATCATGTTGGATGGAGCGATGATATCAGCGCCTGCTTTCGCCTGGGAAACAGCCGTCTCGGCAAGTAGAGCTAGTGATTCATCATTCAATACATCTCCATTATGAATGACACCGCAATGACCGTGGTCCGTGTACTGGCACAAACATGTGTCTGCGATGACCGTCAACTGAGGGTAGTTTTCTTTCACATAAGTAATCGACTTCTGAACTATTCCATCGTCGGCATAGGCGGAAGAACCCTTTTCATCTTTATGTTGGGGTACTCCGAATACGATAATGGACTGGATGCCAAGTCCGACAATCTCATCCAACTCTTCATGAAGTCGGTCCAATGAATAGTGATGAACACCTGGCATGGAACCTACTTCTTGTTTCACATTTTCACCTTCTACGATAAATAAAGGATAAATCAGATCCTCTTTTCGAAGGACGGTTTCCCTCACGAGTGCACGCATGCTTTCTGATCTTCTAAGTCTACGATGACGTTGAAATCCGTTGTTCACAGTGTTTCCTCCTTTAATAAAAATGACTCAATCGATTGGACTAGGCCGTCTATGGTATATTCTTCAGCAATGATATCTGGGGTTATTGCATATTGCTCTAATGTTTCTGCGGTTATTGGACCGATGCAAGCAGTCAAGCAACCTTCAAGTGCCGTACCGTCACCTAATAGTTCGAAGAAAAAGTGGACCGTCGACGAACTTGTAAATGTAACGATATCAACAGAAGCGTTCGTTATTGCTTCCCTCAGCTCAGCCTTACGATAAGTATCAGCCACTGTTTCATAGGTGATGACTGCATCCACTTCATAGCCATTCTCTAATAACTCATCTCGAATCGTGGTCCGCGCTAAGTTGCCATGGGGAAGCAAGATTTTTTCACCAGGTTGGATCCACTCGATGAACTCCTTCGCAAATTGCTCAGCAACGAATTCTGAAGGATAAAAGTCGACGTTTACCCCGTAAGCCTCTAATCGTTCCAGTGTCTTCTTTCCGATCGCAGCCACTTTGCATGTATGTAAACGCTCAATCGGTTGTCCCGCTTCCTCGAGGCTTTCCATGAAAAACCGGACTGCATTTTGACTGGTAAAGATGACCCACTGATAGCTGTGAAGCTTTTGTACGGCTTGTTTGATCATTTTCGGATCATTTGGAGATTGAAAAGAAAGGAGGGGAATGACTAATGCTTCCCCTCCTTTCTTCTCGATTGATCGGACAAAAGGAAGCGCCTGTTCTTCAGATCTAGTTATTAAGATTTTTTGACCTGACAGCGGCTTCTCCCGTTTCATCATTGATCAAGCTCCTCTTTTACCCGATCCAATATCGTTTTCGCTCCTCGATCTCCGAGTCTCTCTGCTAATTCAATTCCGATTTCTTCAGGGTTCGTCCCCTCAATCGTATCTTTAATGATCGTTTTCCCATCTGGTGTGGAAACGAATCCAGTCAGTGTGATTCTTTCTGATTTTGAATCCAGTTCAGCAAGACCACCGATCGGCACCTGGCATCCGCCTTCAAGTGTTCTGAGGAAAGCACGTTCTGCTTTTACAGTGTCAAATGTTTCTGGACAGTTGATCTTTTCTAGCCATGTCTTCAGATCTTGGTCCCCTTCACGGCATTCGATTGCGAGTGAACCTTGTCCGACTGCAGGGATGCACACATCTTTCTCAAGATATTGAGTGACGATATCATCAGACCAACCCATGCGTTTCAGACCAGCGGCTGCCAGGACAATCGCATCGTAATCTTCTGTTTCCAGCTTCTTGATTCTCGTGTCGATATTTCCGCGGATCCACTTGATTTCGAGGTCCGGACGTTTCGCCAGCATTTGAGCTCCACGTCTTAGACTGCTCGTTCCTACGATGGCACCTTCAGGAAGCTCCTCAAATGTCAGGTGATCATTAGAGATGAGTGCGTCCCGGTAGTCTTCACGAGGTGGCGTACACGCAAGCTCTAAACCTTCGGGCAGGACAGAAGGCATGTCTTTCATGCTATGAACGGCAAAATCGATTTCTTTATCCATCATAGCTTGTTCGATTTCTTTTACAAACAGTCCTTTCCCTCCAACTTTAGAAAGGGTCACGTTCAAAATCTGGTCCCCTTTCGTCACGATCTCTTTGATTTCGAACTCGAAGGGTGCACCTGCTTTTTTCAACTGATCGATCACCCAACGGGTTTGGGTCATAGCAAGCTTACTTCTTCGAGAACCGACGACGATCTTACGCATAATTGGCCTCCAAACATTTCATAATTTATAGTTAAAATTTCCTTAGTACCAGAGATGGAATTCAGTCAATGTAGCCGCCAGGAAATAATTGATCAAGATGACAAGCAGCCCTGCTACGTTCCAATAAGCCAACTGTCTTCCATAAGTACCTTGCACTACTTTCAAGTATAGATAAAAACCGTAAACAATCAAAACGATGAATGAACTGATCACTTTGGCATCGTAAAAGATGGTAGGTGCCAAATTCATTTTATATCCGTAAATCAGACCAAGTATCAAACTTAGGAATAGGATGGGCACCCCTACAACATTCAGCAGATAAGAAAGACTTTCCAAACGACCGAGACTCTCAAAGCGCCACAATCGTTTTCCGACTTTCTTTTCTTTAAGCATATTATACTGGGTCAGGTACATAACCGAGAGGATGCTCGATACCGTAAAAGCACCATATGCGATGAATGCCATCGTAATATGGATGATGGCCAGTTCGTTGATCAATTGGTCTGAAAATGCGGGTGAAACGTAATTGTTCGGCGCAAACCAACTGACTGCCATCAATATGAACCCGATGATGTTCGTGAAAAACACAAAAAAGTCAACTCGGAAAAACCAGTTGATCAATAGTGAAAGTGTCACGATGACCCAGGCGTAGAAGAACAAGCCTTCATTCGGGGTCAAGATCGGAAAGCGATTCGTTTCAATGACTCTGAAAATCATAACAACGAGTTGTAAAACCCAGACAATAGAAAGCAACCAGAAGGCAATACGGTTCGCCTTCCGGTTGTTTTGTAAGAAATCTACGAAATATCCTAATACGCTCAAAGCATATAAAATGATTGTAAGATCATAGATCCACCTAATACTACTCACGCTGCAACTCCTCTCCGGGGAGCAAGACTAGTTCGTTGCCGGATTTGTTGTGGTTGATAGACTCTTTTCTGTCTGTTTCTCCGACACACTTTGTTCGCGAGCAAGGCGCTCCTCTTTCAATACGTTCTCTAACTCCTCTTCAATCCCGAATAATTGTGTGAAGAGATCCAAATTCTCTTGTGCATTCGGTTCAGCAGCAAGCTCTTTCACACGGGTGATCGGATCGCGAAGGAGCTGATTGACAATGCTCTTCGTATGCTTGCTAAGGACCTTCCGTTCACGGTCGGTCAAGTCAGGCATTTTACGCTCGATGCTTTTCATCGTTTCCCCCTGGATCATGAGGGCTTTTTGACGTAGGGCCGTAATAAGTGGCACAACACCGAGTGTATTGATCCAGTTCAAGAATGCTAATAGCTCTTCTTCAATAATCACTTTGATCTTTGCCGCTTCTTGCTGACGCTCAGCTAAGTTGGCTTCAACAATGCCTTCCAGATCATCAATGTCATATAAGAATAGGTTCTCAAGGTCTTGTAAGTCTGGTGATAAATCACGTGGTACAGCGATATCAACCATGAAGAGCGGCTTCCCTTTCCGCTTTTTCAGAATCGGAGCCACTTTCGCTTTATTCAAGACATATTCAGTCGACCCAGTGGAACTGATTACGATATCGGCTTTCAACAAGGACTCTTCCAATTGATCCATCGTAGAAGCTTGTCCATTGAATCGTGTTGCCAGTTCTTGAGCCTTTGAATAGGTTCTGTTCAATACCCTGATTTCTTCTGCTCCATTGCTCGATAGATGCTTCGCTGTCAACTCGCCCATTTTACCAGCACCGATGATGAGTACGTTTTTGCGTTCTAGTCCGCCGAAGATCTTTTTCGCAAGTTCAACAGCTGCATAGCTCACAGAAACAGCATTTTCACCGATATCCGTTTCAGAATGAGCACGTTTTGCTAGGGTAATCGCTTTTTTGAACAACTCATTGAAAACAGTACCTGTCGTACCATTTTGTTGTGCAGTAAAGAAACTGGAACGTACTTGTCCCAAGATTTGAGTTTCTCCAAGTACCATGGAGTCTAGACCACATACCACCTTGAAAAGGTGTTCAATTGCATCTTCTCGCTCATGGATCATCAGATACGGGGTCAAAAGATCCTTATCTAATGCGAACCACTCTGCTAAGAATGCTTTTATATAATAGCGACCCGTGTGCAGCTGATCTGCGACTGCATAAACCTCTGTACGGTTACACGTCGACACGATCACACACTCAAGTATACTTTTGGTTTGTCGTAATTGAATCAATGCACTTTCCAATTCATCAGGTTGAAAGGAAACTTTTTCACGGATTTCGACCGGGGCAGTCTTATGGTTCAATCCTACTTTTAAAATGTGCATCGTTCTTCACCCCCTGTTAGTATTATGTATCAGCATTGCTCAATCATGAACAATGTCTTCCTGTTCCACAAGCCATTATAACATGGACAATGAATCCATGAACGTAAGAAATGTGAACAGTGTTTGAAAGTCTTATGATAAGATAATTCTAGCACATGATTTCAGTATTCCCGAAAATGCTGAAAATAAATATGATACCTGACTCTATCAAGCCTCTATCCAACTATAATGTACCAAATTTCGTTCTTTTTCGCAAAAATCCAGCATAAGAGAAACCAATGACTAGAGGAGGAAATCATGAAACAAGGTGTTTTTCCAGGTACCCTGATTGCGGGTATCGGTCTGTATTTCTTATCTAAACAATGGGCAGTTCCTTTCATAGGAGAGATGGACCCACTGCCGGCATTCCTGCTGATCATCGGGATCGGCTTTCTGCTACAAAGAAAAGAACCGTATGCTCTTTTTTCAGGGGTTGTCATTTGTGGGATTGCGGTCCATTACTACGCAAGTGGTACAGTAAATAACTGGCCAGCGATTTGGGTCATCTATTTGTTAAGTATCGGAATCGGCTTCATCCTGCAATATAATAAGACGAAACAGAGCGGCATATGGCTAGGAGCTGCCTTGACAATTCTTGCGCTCCTCAGCTTATTCGCTGCAAACGCCACAGGTATCCTAGGAGAAATCGTCGCCTATACAGAGAGGTTCTGGCCAGTCATCTTGATCCTAGTAGGCGGGTACCTGATGAAGAAGAAATAAGGGAAGGTTGATTCTTGCTTAAGCAGTGCTTCTGGTTGGGTGAAAACTCGAAATTGCTCAAGTCACCACACCAGAGAGGCGTTTTGGTTGGGTGAAAACGTGAAATCGAGCAAGTCACCCCACTAAAGAGGCATTTTGGTTGGGTGAAAACGCGAAATCGAGCAAGTCACCCCACTAAAGAGAATCCTCCTGGCAATTTGATAAAAAAACGAGCTCAATCCCGATAGGATGAGCTCGTTTTTTACTTATAGTATAGAACTAAGGAAATCTTGTGTTCTCTTTTCTTTCGGATCGTTGAACAATTCTTGTGGATGACCGACTTCTACGATTCTGCCGTCATGCATATAAAACACCCAATCTGCGACTTCCTTCGCAAAGCCCATCTCGTGGGTTACAACGACCATGGTCATACCTTCCTTGGCCAGTTGCTTCATCGTAGAGAGAACCTCACCGACCAGCTCGGGGTCCAATGCAGAGGTCGGTTCATCAAAGAGCATGATATCCGGTTTCATCGCTAAAGCTCTTGCAATCGCAACACGCTGCTTTTGACCACCCGACAGCTTGGACGGATATACATTCGCTTTATCTGCAAGACCGACCTTATCCAACAATTCTTTTCCTTCTTGAATGGCTTTGGCTTTATTCATCCCTTTGACCATAGTAGGTGCTTCGATGACATTCTCCAATACCGTTTTATGGGGGAACAGATTGAAGTGCTGGAATACCATTCCGACCCTTTCTCGAACTTTGTTCAGATTATCGCTCTTCGGATCGATTTCCTTTTCTTCGATGATAATTTTTCCATCATTTTTGATTTCCAAGAAGTTGAGGCACCTTAATAACGTACTTTTACCGGAACCACTGGCTCCGATCAGGACGACCACATCATTCTCTTTGACAACCATATCAACGTCCTTCAATACATGTAAATCGCCGAATTTTTTATTTAGCTTCTCGATTTTGATCATTTCTCGTTTTTCGCTCAAATCCATTCACTCCTTTAATCGCTTGCTGATAGCTTGTTTTCCATGACACTTACGACTGCTGTCAGTAAGAATACGAGAATGAGATAGTAAACTGCAACGATCAAGAGATATGTCATGGAGTCAAAGTTGTTGGAACCTGCTGTTGTCGCCACATTGAAAAGCTCGTACATTCCAATGAAAGCAGCCAATGAGGAGTCTTTCAGACCGATGATGAATTGGTTGCCTAGTGGTGGCAATGCTCGACGGAATGCTTGAGGCAGAATGATTCTTCTCATCGTCAAAGCTGAGGTCATCCCGAGTGAACGACCAGCCTCCATTTGACCCTTATCAATTGATTGGATCGTCCCACGAAAGATTTCCGCAATGTATGCCCCGTTATGGAAAGCTAATGCGAGTGTTGCAGACCAAAAGCCTGAAATGTTCATCTCGGATAATCCGAAATAGAAGATGAAGATTTGAACGATCAATGGCGTACCACGAACAATATAAATGTAGATGTTTGCAATGACTTCAAGTACTTTTACCTTTGAAATCTTCAATAGTGCAAAAAATAATCCGATAAAAATTGCGATTAAGATCGAAACGGCCGTAACTTGTAACGTTAAGAGCATCCCTTTGAAGAATACAGGATAGCTCTCAATGAATGTTTGGAAAAAGTGTGAAAAACTTGGCAAAGTGTATCCTCTCCTTCAGCATCTGGTTAAGTTGCGAATTCAAAGTTAGTAAGCTAAAGATCTTATTAAGAAACGAATGTGCGCAAACTCTTTTGCGCACATTCTTGAATGGAAACAGATAGATTACTTACTTTCTTCTGGATCTGTTGTGATGTCTTCACCGAAGTACTTCTTACTCAATTCCTCCAGTGTTCCATTTTCACGTAGTTTTTCTAGTGCTGCGTTGATGTCTTCTAATAGTTTGTCATTTTCTTTCGCAACTGCGATCGCTTGCTCACTTCTACCAAGTAATTCTTTTGCAACAATATCAAATCCATTACCCATCGCTTCCTTACCGGTTACGAAATCGGTAATGACAGCATCATGCTTCCCATTACTTAGTGCTTCTAGAGCAGTAACGTCACTGTCATAAATCTTGATATTGTCTGTCAATTCTTCAGCTGTTTTTGCATATGTCGAACCTTTGGAAACAGCAATCTCTTTACCTTCTAAGTCCGCTTTCCCTTCAATATCACTATCTGGTCTTGTGAAAATTTGCGGTCCAGAATAGTAGTAAGGTGTAGAAAAGTCAACGGCTTGCTTACGTTCATCCGTTATCGTATGACTCGCTACCGCAGCATCGAATCGTCCCGTCTTGACACCTTCGACGATACTTGCGAATTTGAATTTCTGTTGATTCGGCTCTAATCCGAGTTCTTCCGCAACAGCTTGCGCGACATCGATATCAAAACCGGACATTTCACCTTCTGCATTGGTTGTACTGAACGGAGCAAATTCCCCGGATGATGCGAAAGTGAATTTACCATCTTCAGCGAGTTCGTAGTCACTGCCTCCCTCGCTTCCCCCTGCATTATCTCCTTCCGATCCGCCACATGCAGCCAGAAGCAATGAGAATGCTAATAACAATGTTGCCCATAGACTTAATTTTTTCATTCTGTTTTGACCCTCTTTCTACTGATTTTTTGGATACATCCACCGCGAGAAACATACAGTGATACTAAGGAACGCCCCTTAAAATGGTGAATCTTCCGACAATTACCACCATGTATGTATACCCTATTCTAAGGCTACATACACCTTTATTCTCTTTACCTCTGTACATTTCCCATATTTCTTAACTACGGTAAATCCCATTTTACTGGAAGTATCCATAACACTACCTTCTACATAAAAACAAAAAAACCTCCCTGTTTTTTAAAAACAAGGAGGTTCAGACCCTTCAAATAGGTCGAATGATGTATAAGAATGGCCTTCCTATTAAGACCTCAAATAGCTTTCAATGGTAGACCATACTTTTTCTTTCCCATAAGAAGTTTCAGATGAGAAAACTAGAATCGGATCGTCTTTATCCAACTGTAGCGTTTCTTTGATTTTTTTGACATGCTGTTGATGTTTCCCTTTTGGAACCTTATCCGCTTTTGTGGCAACGACGATGACCGGGATATCGAAATGTCTCAGCCAGTCGTTCATCAGCTGATCGTCCTTTGATGGTGCATGACGGATATCGACCAACAGTACGACTGCCTTCAAATCTTCACTCTCCATCAGATACTGTTCAATCATACGTCCCCAAGCATCACGTTCTTTTTTCGATACTTTTGCAAAACCATAACCCGGAACATCCACAAAGTACATGATGTCATTCAACAAGTAAAAGTTGAGGGTCTGGGTCTTACCTGGTTTCTGAGACGTTCTCGCAAGGCTTTTGCGGTTGATCATCTTGTTGATGAAGGATGATTTCCCTACATTCGATCGTCCTGCCAGTGCAATCTCTGGCTTCTGGTCGTTTGGATATTGTTCTTTTTTTACTGCGCTGATGATGAGCTCAGCTGTATTGATTTTCATTCTTTTTCCCCTATCAATGCTTCTTTTAATACTTGATCCAAATGTGAGACAGGTACGAAGGTTAGATCCTTCTTCACACTATCCGGAATATCGTCCAAGTCTTTCTTATTCTCTTCAGGATAAATGATTTTTTCTAGACCTGCCCTGTGGGCACTCAATGTCTTTTCCTTCAGGCCACCGATCGGCAACACTCGACCTCGGAGTGTGATTTCACCGGTCATTCCGACTTCTTTTCGTACAGGACGGTTCGTTAGAGCCGAAATAAGCGCAGTCGCCATCGTTATACCTGCAGATGGTCCGTCTTTCGGTGTAGCACCCTCTGGTACGTGTATGTGGATATCATTCTTCTCAGAGAATTCTGGATCGATGTTCAGTTCCTCCGCTCTTGAACGGATATAACTGAAGGCTGCTTGAGCAGATTCCTTCATCACATCTCCCAGCTTACCAGTCAGGGTGAGTTTACCTTTTCCAGATGAGACGGAAACCTCAATCGACAGTGTGTCTCCACCTGCTGTCGTATAAGCGAGACCGGTTGCTGCCCCGATCTGGTCTTCTACTTCTGCTTGACCGTACCGGAATTTCGCTTTTCCAAGATAGTCTTCAATATTTTTTTCGGTAATGATGACGCGTTTCTTATCACCCGACACGATCTGCTTCGCTGCTTTCCTGCAAAGGGAAGCAACTTGCCGCTCCAAGTTACGGACACCTGCTTCACGTGTATAACGGCGAACGACTTCCAGAATCGCTTCATCGCGAATTTGTACCTTCCCTTTCGTCAAACCGTGTGCTTCTGTTTGTTTCGGAACGAGGTACTGTTTGGCGATATGAAGCTTTTCGACTTCGGTATATCCTGCAATCTGGATCAATTCCATACGATCGAGCAATGGACCTGGAATTGTTGAGATGTTGTTCGCAGTCGTGACGAAAAGTACTTTCGATAGGTCATAAGGCTCTTCAATGAAATGATCACTGAACGTATTATTTTGTTCAGGGTCAAGCACTTCCAGTAATGCAGAGGATGGATCGCCACGGAAGTCATTGGACATTTTATCGATTTCATCCAGAAGGAATACTGGATTGACGTAACCTGCTTTTTTCATCCCCTGGATGAGGCGCCCAGGCATTGCACCGACATACGTTCTGCGGTGACCTCTGATTTCTGCTTCGTCCCGCACTCCACCTAGTGAAATACGGACAAACTTACGTCCTAACGTACGAGCAATCGATCGTGCAAGGGACGTCTTTCCGACTCCAGGAGGACCTACTAGACAAAGAATCGGTCCCTTCAATGAATCCGTCAGCTGTTGCACAGCCAAATATTCAAGAACACGCTCTTTGACTTTTTCCAACCCGTAGTGATCTTCATTTAAAATGGTTTCTGCATGATGGATGTCCAGATTATCTTCTGTTTGTTCCACCCAAGGAATCGTCAGCAACCAATCGATATAGTTTCGGATCACAGAACTTTCCGCAGAGGTTTGAGGCATCTTTTCATAGCGGTCCAGTTCCTTCAACGCCGTTTCCTTCACGTTTTCAGGCATTTGGGAGTCTTCGATCTTTTCTTTCAGAGAGGTTACCTCTCCGGCTTTCCCTTCTTTGTCGCCGAGCTCTTTTTGGATCGCTTTCATCTGCTCACGTAGATAGTACTCTTTCTGTGTCTTTTCCATTGATTTCTTGACACGTTGACCGATTTTTTTCTCCAGTCCGAGTACTTCTTTTTCGTTATTCAAGATCTTGATGATTTTATTCAATCGTTCTTTGATTTCTAACGTTTCTAGAATTTCTTGCTTCTGCTTGATTTTAAGCGGCAGATGAGAGGATACGACATCAGCAAGTCTGCCCGGCTCTTCAATATCTTGTACGGATGCGAGCGTTTCGGCCGTCACTTTTTTCGAAAGGTTTATGTACTGTTCGAAATATTGAAGCAGCATTCGCATCAATGCCATTTCTTCGGAATCCGCTTCCTGTCGTTCTTCAATCAGTTCTACATTAACTGCCATATATTCTTCCTGCTCATTGAACTGATGGATTTTTCCACGTTGAAGACCTTCAACAAGCACTCGGATGGTTCCGTTTGGAAGCTTCAGCATCTGATTGACCTTTACAAGCGTCCCCATATGATAAATTTCATCTTCCGTTGGTTCTTCTATGGCCACTTCTTTTTGAGTGGATAAAAAAATCTGTTGATCTTCCATCATCACCTTTTCCAATGCCTGGACAGATTTCTTCCGACCTACATCCAGATGGAGGACCATGCTTGGATAGACAAGCAGGCCTCTGAGTGGCAACAATGGGATTTCTCTAGTTTGAGCCATAGAAACACACCTCCAAATTCTATTTCAATCACCCTATAAACCGGCTTCGATTATGTATGTGATTATAGGTATTTCATCTTATCAATTTTACCCGTAATTCATTGGTTTGTCTAATGAGACACAACCTTCTTTACCACTAGAATCGTACACATAAACTCACACACATTTATTATGTACAATACCTTCTGGACCTATCGACAAAAAAAGCCCTCACCTCAGACAACCTTCGGTGAGGACTCCTGTGCTGAAATTTCTTCCACTCTTTCTTTGTGATACTGACCTTTGAACACTTGTTCCAGGACTTCTTCGAGGTGTTCGACGTACTTGATTTCTATCCCCTGGATTTCTTTCAGAATCGATTGCTGATTTTCTTTCGGTACGAAAACCGTTTTGACGCCAGCTTGGCTTGCAGCAGATACCTTCGCGAAGACACCGCCGACCGGCTTCACTTTTCCGTGGATGCTGATTTCTCCAGTCATTGCAATTGTATTATCCACTGCTATCCCTTTGATAGCTGAGTAGATCGCAGTCGCAATCGCGATACCTGCAGATGGTCCGTCAACTGGCGCACCACCTGGGAAATTGATGTGGATATCGTAGTTGTTCGCTGGCACGCCCATTCTTCTTAGCACAGTGAGCACGTTTTCTACTGAGCTCTTCGCAAGACTTTTCCTGCGGATCGATTTCGATTGGCTGCCGATGCTCTCTTCCTCTACGATTCCCGTAATCATGATCGATCCTTTTTCTTTAGACGGGATGACGGTCGCTTCAAGCTCAAGAAGCGCCCCAGTATTTGGTCCGTAAACAGCTAGACCATTGATATATCCGACACGTGGAACGGTATGGATTTTCGATTCCATTTTCGGTGAAAGCTGGCTGGAATGGAGCACCCATTCGATGTCCTCTTTCGTCAGGTTGTTCCGATCTTCTGTAATGGCTAATCCAGCCGCAATCTGCACGCTATTAACCGCTTCACGACCATTTCGAGCATATCGGGATAAGAGTTCTAATGCATCCTCTTCTATTGTAAAACTGATTTTTTCTACTGCACGCTTGGCAATTCGAACGATATCATTAGACGAGAGTTCTTTGAAAAAGATCTCCAGACAGCGAGAACGGATTGCAGGAGGAATCTCATCTGGTGTCCGAGTCGTCGCACCAATCAGACGGAAATCCGCCGGCAGTCCATTTTGGAATATATCATGGATGTGTTGAGGGATCTGATTGTTTTCCTCACTATAATAAGCACTCTCCAAGAACACTTTCCGGTCCTCAAGTACTTTGAGAAGCTTGTTCATTTGAATCGGATGCAGTTCCCCGATTTCGTCAATGAAAAGGACGCCGCCATGGGCATTCGTTACTGCACCTTGTTTCGGTTGAGGGATTCCCGCTTGTCCCATCGCTCCGGCTCCTTGATAGATCGGGTCATGGACCGAGCCAATGAGTGGATCTGCGATACCACGTTCGTCGAATCGAGCAGTTGTTGCGTCGAGTTCAACGAATACAGCAGTAGGGCGGAATGGTGAGCGTTTGTTTTTCTTCGCTTCTTCCAGGACGATACGAGCAGCAGCAGTCTTCCCTACCCCTGGAGGTCCATACACGATGACGTGCTGCGGGTTAGGTCCGCATAACGCTGCTTGGAGTGCACGGATCCCTTCGGCTTGACCGATGATTTCATCGAAGCGGGATGGCCGTACTTTTTCCGATAAAGGCTCACTAAGCGAAATGCTCCTGAGCTTTCTCAACTGATCCATTTCTTTACGGGATTCTTTATCTATAGAGACTTTCTGTGTTCGCTGGTTCCTCAATAAGTTCCAAAAGTATAGCCCGATGATGACACCAAAGAATAGTTGGATGATTAACGCGATTCCTGTCCAACTCATGCTTTCCCCTCCTGTATGTATGTTGATTATCCACTAGTATCTCCGAGCATGGGGCGGACTAAACGTTCAGATTTGGCAAAGAGTCAGATGAAGTTGGGACAGAAGGAGCTATTCATTACTATCGACAGGATTTTTTCCATTGATAGGGATGAATACCTACTTATACGTAAAAAAAAGCATCCCCATGTTGGGGATGCTTTTAGCATACAATGATCATGCACTTTCTTTTGGTGTTTCCTTCTTACCTTCCACCACTGTTCCATCTTCAAGAACAAGTTGTGGTGCGACTTTATCAGCAACCGTTTCTGCCGTGATGACACATTTGCTGATTTCTTCACGTGAAGGCAGATCGAACATGACATCAAGCATGATGCCTTCAATGATCGAACGCAATCCACGTGCACCTGTTTTACGCTCGATCGCTTGCTTCGAGATCTCACGAAGTGCATCTTCTGTGAATTCAAGTTCTACATCGTCAAGCTGCAAGAGCTTTTTGTATTGTTTGACAAGAGCGTTCTTCGGCTTCGTCAAGATTTCAACAAGTGCTTCCTCATCCAGTGGAGTCAAGCTTGCTGTTACTGGAAGACGACCGATGAATTCTGGAATCAATCCGAAACGGAGCAAGTCTTCAGGCAATACTTTAGATAGGTATTCGCCTGTTTTCAAGTCTGCTTTTTCAGAAGTTTCCGTACCGAATCCGATGACCTTCTTACCAAGACGGCGTTTTACGATCTGTTCGATGCCATCGAAAGCACCACCACAGATGAACAAGATGTTCGTCGTATCGATCTGGATGAATTCTTGATGAGGATGCTTACGTCCACCTTGTGGAGGAACGCTTGCGACTGTTCCTTCCAAGATCTTCAGTAACGCCTGCTGGACACCTTCACCAGATACGTCGCGTGTAATAGATGGGTTCTCGGATTTACGGGCAATCTTATCGATTTCATCAATGTAGATGATTCCACGCTCTGCTTTTTCCACATCGTAGTCTGCAGATTGGATCAACTTAAGTAGGATGTTCTCGACATCTTCACCAACATAACCCGCTTCAGTAAGAGATGTAGCATCCGCAATCGCGAACGGAACATTCAAGATACGCGCAAGAGTTTGTGCGAGTAACGTCTTACCGCTACCAGTAGGTCCGATCATGGCGATGTTACTCTTTGCAAGCTCAACGTCATCCGCTTTCTTAGAAGCATTGATACGCTTATAGTGGTTATAAACGGCTACTGAAAGAGATTTCTTCGCTTGATCCTGACCGATGACATAATCGTCAAGGATTTGTCGGATTTCTTGCGGCTTCGGTACATCCTTGAACTCCACATCTTCTTCAGTGCCGAGCTCTTCTTCTACGATTTCTGTACAAAGTTCGATACATTCATCACAGATATAGACACCTGGTCCTGCAACCAGTTTACGTACTTGGTCTTGTGTTTTACCACAAAAAGAACACTTCAATTGTCCTTTTTCTTCGTTAAATTTAAACATCTAATCACCCCTAAGAATGGTTTGGATGAATTGTTACTTTTAGTTATTTGTCATCATGTGTTTTTTACACATTGAAACATTTCCAATATGTGTTGAGTAACAAAACGTTCTTTTGATGAAACTATTTTATGTATACGATTTTATCACGAAGAAACGTAAAACAAAAACAATAAAGCTTTTAGTATGTCAAAAGTTTGCTGGTGATATGTATCAGTATAGTCATATTTCCTTAATGCGATTCCTCTAAACCAAAATATTTATTTTTTTGGTTATTTGTTACAAAACAAGGCACGAATAATCGCGCCTTGTTCTGTAATCAATCTTTCTTATATCTTATGCAACAGTCTTGCTGTTCTCTACAAGAAAATCAATTGCTTTACGTACCTTCAAGTCACCTTTCAATAGGTCAGGTCCGCCTTGCATTGCAAGCATCTGTTTCATTTTGTCAGTTTCCATTTGGTACATTTCAGCCATCTTTGTGATTTCTTCTTCAACTTCTTCGTCGCTCACTTCGATGTTCTCTGTTTCAGCAATCGCTTCAAGAGTCAAGTTTGTACGAACACGCTTTTCAGCGTCTTCTTTCATTTGCTCTTTCAATTGATCTTCTGAAGTTCCAGAGAATTGATAGTACATGTCAAGGTTCATACCTTGCATTTGAAGACGTTGGTCGAATTCTTTCATCATACGATCCAATTCGCTCGTTACCATCGCTTCTGGCACATCGATTTCTGCGTTTTCAGTTGCTTTTTGAACGAGTTGATCTTTCATTTCGTTCTCAGCTTGAGTTGATTTTTCCTCTTGAAGACGATTTTTGATCTTTGTCTTCAACTCATCAAGCGTTTCAACTTCTTCATTTGCATCCTTTGCAAACTCATCGTCAAGCTCAGGAAGCTCAAGTTGCTTGATTTCGTGGATTTTCACTTTGAAAGTAGCTTCTTTACCTGCAAGCTCTTCTGCATGATACTCTTCAGGGAACGTTACAACAACGTCTTTTTCTGCTCCTGCTTCTTCCCCTTCAATCTGCTCTTCGAATCCAGGGATGAATGAACCAGAACCGATTTCTAGAGAGTAGTTCTCAGCAGTTCCGCCTTCGAATGCTTCTCCATCAACATATCCAGCAAAGTCGATGACAACCGTGTCACCACTTTCTACTTTACCTTCTTCTTTAACTGAAAGTTCAGCGTGTTTCTTTTGCATTTCAGTCAATTCGTTTTGAACATCTTCGTCAGTCACTTCAGTGTCTTGCTTTTCTACTTCAAGACCTTTGTAGTCTCCAAGCTTGACTTCCGGTTTTACCGTTACAGTCGCTTTGAAGATCAAGTTCTTGCCTTTTTCCATTTGCTCGATGTCAACGTCTGGTTGATCAACAGGCTCGATTCCTGTTTCTTCAATTGCTTGACTATAAGCGCTTGGAAGTAGGATATCCAATGCATCTTGGTAAAGAGCTTCTACACCGAAACGCTTTTCGAACATAGAACGAGGTACCTTACCTTTACGGAATCCAGGTACGTTCACTTTCTTAACGACCTTTTTGAATGCTTGGTCTAAAGCTTCGTTGACACGTTCTGCATCAACATCAATGGTTAATACACCTTGGTTGCCTTCTTGTTTTTCCCATTTTGCACTCATGACTAAATTTCCCTCCAACATTTATCTTCTTAAAACTTCATTAACGTTCAAATGAGTTTACAACCACTACATTATAACACATGAACACTGGTTTTCAACTATTCGGCTGATCATCGGGTAATCCGATGTCTTTCATCGAAATACGCTCTATTTCAAGGATTTTTTCAACCACTTGTTCAACAGATGCTTCTTTCAAAGAAAAGGCTACCTGTAGCTCATCACTATCAAACTCGATGCCATTCATTCGATGTGCAACTTCCAACACACCAACTGCCCATAGTTGTTCGTTCAAAGGCTCGGGTTGGAATGGGTAGATCATAAATAAGTAATGGTCCCAAATTTGTACAGCCATCTCCATTAACGTAGGATTGTTCTGTTCTAATTCGTGAACGATGATCTTTTTGACTAGACGGTAAAATTGTCCGTCCGGTATGTCATGAAGTTCACTCGGTTTAACATCCATTGTTTTTCCGAATTTATGTATGTGGACCGTTTCATTTGCTTCGCCATCCTTCAACATCTGTAAGACGATCGTTTTCAATGAAGGATTTGCATCAGGATATGTAAGGTATTTCTTCAATTCTGTTCGTATGGTCGGGTGGTTTGGATCCTCAATGGACTGGACGGCTTGCCATTGTTGTTTGGAATCCTCGGACTTCAGCTGCTCTGCCAGTCGCTCCAACTCGTTTTGGGAAATGGACTTCGGCATGCTCTCATATGTCTCATCGTTATTGGAATCCTCTTCAGCCATTTTTCTACTGAAATAGAGTAATTGGTAGAAGTTTTCAGCCATTTGAGGTGGCAAGCTATTCTCCTGTATGACTGCTTCCAATATGTCGACCACTTCTTCATAATCTGCAAGTTGGATCAGAATCGATATGTATATTTGTAGAACATCGTAATATTCCCCGATATCCTTTTTCAATATCTCATCACACTTGATCTTGGCCTCTTGCAAATGACCTAATTCGACCAAACTTAAGACAACACCTATGTTTCCTTGCGGATGATCAGGTTCCATCTCAATCAATTGCTGGAAGTAATCCAGCGATTCTTTGAACTTTTTTTGTTTAAGGGCTGACATTCCTTTATTCACAAGCTTAGCAGTAAGGTTTGGGAAGTAAACGATTTTGCTGTCACGCGGCCCTTTACGGTGTTTTTCCAATTCAATCTCCCCGCTTTTCAATCGCTTAAAGCAAGTTTAGCAGTTTAATCTTGTAAAAACAAATGTAACCTTTCCCCTAGTATTACCATGTGTCTTTACATATAAAATGTCGTACAAAAAAACGCTTCCCTTCTTTTCTATGAAGAAGAAAGCGTCAATATGTATGAGATGGCGTCCCAGGAGCGATTCGAACGCCCGACCGACAGCTTAGAAGGCTGTTGCTCTATCCTGCTGAGCTACTGGGACTTAATAAAAGATATAAAACTAAATTCAAATCCTGTCCCTTCCTCTACAAGTATCTCATTTGTAGTCTATCCGTCGGGACAACTCGTTGTGAATACTCGATGCTTCGCTCGTTGCTGAGCTACTGGGACTTAATAATAAGATATAAAACTTGTTTCAAATAAAAAAGGACTTGATCTAGTTGTATAAATGGAGCGGGTGATGGGAATCGAACCCACGACCAGAGCTTGGAAGGCTCTTGTTTTACCACTAAACTACACCCGCGCATCAATCAGCGACAATAATTAATATATCGCATATCAACCAAAATGTCAAAGACTTTTTTAGGGTCGTGGGGGGCCCAATCCATTTATAAATGATACTCTTTTGAGAGTTCGGTCAACTCATTTCCATTGAATTCAAAGAAACGAACTTTGATATGACTTCGATCTTTGCATTCACAAATCGCATACGTCTTTTCCCTTCGACCACGAGGTAAACGGATGCTGCCGGGATTGACGAAGACGGTGCCATTCTTCTCAAATGATTCTGCCACATGGGAATGACCGAAGAAAGCAAGGTCTGCGTCATATTCCTCTGCCTTATAAGCCAGATTCATATACGACATTTTGACATTGTACAGATGACCATGTGTGACAAAGAGTCGGAATCCCTGTTCCTCCACGAGTATCTCGTTTGGAAAATCATCATGACCAAGATCCATGTTGCCCTGTACATTATGGAAATGACGAAGATGTTCATGGTCTGATTCCAACTCTGAATCACCACAATGAATCATCACATCTACCTGATTTTTGTGTAACTCCTGGATTTCCTTAAGTTCTTTTGATAGTCCATGACTGTCACTTACGACTAAGACATTCATTTTAAGGTCCTCCTTTTTAAAAAACGTTGTTTTTGCAGTCTTTGTTACCTTGAAAGTCGTTGATTTCCGATCCAGGATGCTCGCTTTCCGCGGGGCGTGCGGTGAGCCCACTCGTCGCTTTACGACATTGATTGGTCTCACCTGTCCCGCTGATCCCGCAGGAGTCTCGCACCTTGCTCTCCAATCAACTTGCACTAGGTGATTATTAAAAGCAACAATCTTTTAGAAGAGAGCCTTAATAAAAATACCAACGTTAAATTATAATCAATATAAATTAGAAGATATCATCCCACTGATTACGTAGCTTTTTCAAAGCATTGGATCGGTGACTGATTTTGTTCTTTTCTCCAGGTTCGAGCTGAGCCATCGTCTTATTTAAAGAAGGGACATAAAAGATCGGATCATATCCGAAACCATGCTCCCCTATTTTCTCTTCAGTAATGACACCTTCACAAGTGCCTTTCACGATACTTGTCTCTTTCCCTGGTTGGGCGATCGCTAAAACTGAAACAAAGCGCGCTGTACGTTCAGACTCATGAACTGACTTCAATTCATAAAGCACTTTATCCATATTTGCTTGATCGTCTTTCTCTTCTCCCGCATATCGCGCGGAGTATACTCCTGGTCTTCCATCTAAAGCATCAATGACCAGACCAGAATCATCAGCGATCACAGGCTGATTGAAACGTTCAGCGATGGCTTCAGCTTTGATCGTCGCGTTTTCTTCAAACGTTGTACCGGTTTCTTCGATCTCATCGTGAAAATCAAGGTCACGTAATGAAACGACGGACACGTTGAACTCCTCGAACATCGAGCGAAACTCTTTTACTTTTCCTTCATTATGGGAAGCTATAATGATTTCCTTCATGATTGCGGATCACCAATCGAATGCTGAATGTCACCAAGTGCTTCTTTCTGGATATCAATTAGTTCTGTAATTCCTTTGTCTGCTAGTTCAAGTAATGTTTGAAGCTGCTTATAAGAGAAAGTCGCTTCTTCCCCCGTACCCTGTAATTCAACGAATTCCTTCGCTCCCGTCATGATGACGTTCATGTCCACAAGTGCCTTGGAATCCTCTTCATAACAAAGGTCCAGAATTTCGCCCAATTCAGATGCTACACCTACAGAAGTTGCGGCGATGAATTCTTTGATCGGCATTTTCTTGATTACACCTTGCTCAACGAGACCATTAAAAGCAATCGCCATCGCAACAAATGCTCCTGTAATACTTGCTGTTCGTGTACCACCGTCTGCCTGGATGACGTCACAATCGATCCAACAAGTACGTTCTCCCACTGCATCCAAGTCAACCACTGATCGCAGTGCACGTCCAATCAATCGTTGGATTTCCATTGTCCGTCCTGAAACCTTGCCTTTACTGGATTCTCTGATGTTCCGCTGCTCTGTCGCTCTTGGTAGCATGGAGTATTCGGCTGCAATCCAGCCCTTTCCTTGATTTCTCATGAATGGCGGTACGCGTTCCTCGATACTCGCGTTACAAATCACCTTCGTATCCCCTACTGAAATTAAGACCGATCCTTCTGGGTGTTTGACGTATTCGGTTTCTATATGTATGTTTCTCAATTGATCGTTTGATCGTCCATCCGTACGCATATCGCTTCCTCCTCTATGTTTCGAACACTATCGGTTAGTATGACCAACTTCAACTAAAATTTTCGAGAACTTCATCCTTTACATAGGAAAAAGGCGGCTATAATAACCGCCTCAGTTCTTACTTATGGTAACATATTTATATTTTAAAATTCTACTTTATTCACATTAACAGGTCTTGAGACAGGTTCTGTCAGTTTCTTGCCTTCCTCGTTCATTACTTCACTTTTTCCATCCACTTTCACTAAGACTTTATCGACACCTGCAATCTCAGTGAGTGACAAGACGAGAGAATTCAAGACCGCATCCGAGATCGCTGTGTTACTCTGTTCACTCAAGATCGCTTCATTGAAATTCAACGTCACGACTCCATCCTCTTCGACTGGAGCACTGACTAGTTCAACCGTGTTTCGGAAGTCTGTGAGTAGGCCGGATTGAAGCGCTGGCCCGTTCAACAACTCGTCAACGGTTGTTTTCACTAGATTGTCTTTTCCAGAAACGACTCTTGTGACAGGCACATAATAATACTCCTTACCATTCTGACCGATGAAATAGACCGTGACTGTCTGACTACCTGTGACATCGACAACGCCATTTGTCTCAATGTTGATTCCGTCTGACCGACTGACGCTATCCCCGATCGGTGTTTGGTTGACCGGCATCACTTTTTGGTCGATACCATTGATACGAATTTTTACTGCTGATACATTATCAAATTGAGTAAGCGTGTACGTTAAGGATTGGAGGATCTTCTGCTCATCTTCTGGAGCATACTCTTTGAACTCCTCTGAAAAATCGACGACTGCAATGCCTTGATCAATGTTCACATCCAACACTTCAGTTCCCGCTGGTAAAACGGCTCTCATGCCATTCGGGATCATGTTCGATACTTTACCATCTTTGACGAGATGCTCGACAACCTCTTTTGCCGGTTCTTGTGATAATGGCAAGTTCATCGTCTGAGGGACAACCAGCCCATTTTCATCAATTAAGTATACTTGCAATTGTTGAGCGTCTGTCGCTCCTGCTGGTGCATCTTTTCCATGAGCCATTGCATCCTTGTCTTCCCCATTCTCATCAAGTGACTCCCCATCTTCAAGGTAATTCACTTCTTGAGGTGGATCGATTTCATTATTTGTTTTTTCCGTTAACAGTCCACATCCTGAAGTTCCGATTAATAGGCCTGTTAAAAGAGAGATGAATACGATTCTTCTCTGCTTTTTTCTCATTCCTTTCCCTCCCACAGTGGTTTGTACTACTATATATACGAGCTATTCGCCCGATTAGACCAACTTGTATTATTTTAGAAAATGGAATGTAAAAAAAAAGAGCATCCCACAAAGGGAATGCTCTACTACAATTCGATATGTTCAATGTACTTGACGCTTTGGTCAAACCACTCTCTCGAAAGTCTATTGAAAATCTCACTAGATCCAGTCGTAAAAAACCGGTGTTCAGGCATTTGATCATCTGTATTCAGCAAATCGTTATAATACAAAATCGTACTTACCTCCCGAGCGGTTTCCGCACCAGATGATATGATCGTTACGTCGACACCCATGACGTCTTTAATCACTGGCATCAAGATCGGATAATGTGTACAGCCTAATATGAGGGTATCGATCGGCAGTTTCATAAGCGGTGCAAGCCGTTCATAAACGACTCGTTTCGTATTTTCTTCATGAAGCATCCCGCTTTCGACTAATGGTACGAATTCAGGACACGCCAAACTATGGACGTTCACCTTACTATCTATGTTATGCAACGCTTGCACATAGGCTTTACTATGGATGGTTCCCTCTGTGCCAATGACCCCGATTTCCCGGTTCATCGTAACTTTGATAGCAGCTCGTGCGCCAGGATGGATGACACCGACCACGGGAATCTCTAAGGATTGTTGGGCTTCTTCCAATACAGCTGCAGTCGCTGTATTGCAAGCAATGATCAACAGCTTGATATCCTTCTCCAATAAATAATCAATCATATTCCATGTAAAAGTCCGCACTTCTTCTAATGGACGCGGTCCGTATGGACAGCGGATCGTATCACCTAAATAATAGATTTTCTCTTTGGGCAGCTGCCGCATCACTTCTCGAGCGACCGTCATACCACCTACGCCAGAATCAATAATTCCAATCGGTCTTTTCAAGTAAACCCCTCAATTTCTATGTATGTCTAGTTCGGATGATACATATCCATCTTGTCATACAGCAGATGCAGACTTTGATGGAGGTTTTCGATCTCTTGATCCGAAAACTGTTCGGTCAACTCTTTTAAATAATTCTGTCTTCGCTTGATGACCTCTTCTATTATTTCGTACCCTTTATCGAGTTTCTGTATGCGGACGACGCGACGGTCTTTCGGGTCCCGAATCCTTTGTACGAGACCGTTCTTTTCCATACGGTCGATCAGATCCGTCGTTGTACTGTAGGCGAGGTACATTTTATTGGATAAATCACCGATTGTCATTTCATTTTGTTCAAACAACCATTGTAATGCAACGAATTGTGGTGGGGTAATTGAGAAATCGTTGAGGATTTCTCTCCCTTTTTGTTTAATATGTGCTGAAATCATTCTTAATGCTTTTTCCATTTCATTGATTTTTTCTTGTTTTAAATCCAAAGACGTAACCTCCTGAACATACTGTTACATCTATTTTGATTGGTTTAGTCGTATTTTTCAACTTTTATTATTTTGTCCTTGCAACTATCGTGGAGAATCAAAGGCTTTCAGTCCTTCATTTTAGTAATATCTCCATTTGAGGGATAGATTCAGCCGCTTTCTATCCTTCATTTCAGGGAAACCTCTATTTGAGGGATAGAATCAGTCACTTTCTGTCCTCCATTTCAGGGAAACCTCCATTTGGGGGATAGATTCAAGGCTTTACGATTCGCCTAATCTCCAAAATCACAATATGACGGTACAAAAAAACGCCTGACTCCTACTTTAGAGTCAGGCGGCTTTCTTTATTTCAAAAAATGCTCTTGTACGTATTCTTTTACTTTTTGATCAGAATCCATTTCAAGGATGGCTTCAATATGAGAAGCGATCGTCTCTTTGCTCAACTTTAGAAGCTGTGAACGTGCTGGCAGGATGGATGTCGCACTCATGCTGAATTCATCCAGTCCAAGTCCGAGTAAAATCGGAATCGCGATTTCGTCTCCAGCCATTTCACCACACATACCAGCCCATTTGCCTTCCTTGTGTGCCGCTTCAATGACACTTTTAACAAGACGTAAAATCGCCGGGTTGTATGGTTGATAAAGGTAGGAAACCTGCTCATTCATCCGGTCAGCAGCCATCGTGTATTGGATGAGATCGTTCGTTCCGATACTGAAGAAATCCACTTCTTTGGCAAAAATGTCAGCCATGACTGCAGTAGAAGGAATTTCGACCATCATACCAATCTCAATCGCATCAGAAACTTCCACATTTTCCGATTGAAGCTTTTCTTTCTCTTCCATCAAAATTGCTTTTGCTTGGCGGAATTCGTCCAATGTAGCAATCATCGGGAACATGACTTTCAAGTTTCCTAACGTACTTGCTCTAAGCAGCGCGCGCAATTGAGTACGGAAAATATCTTGCTGATCAAGGCACAACCGAATCGCTCGGTAACCGAGGAATGGGTTCAGTTCCTTCGGAAGGTTCAAGTAAGGAAGCTCTTTATCTCCTCCTACATCCAGTGTTCGGATGACAACTGGCTTCCCTTCCATTTGTGAAAGGACCTCTTTATAAGCTTCGAATTGCTCTTCTTCTGTCGGCAATTGGTCACGGTTCATGTAAAGGAACTCTGTGCGGTATAGACCGATTCCTTCTGCACCGTTATTCAACACACCAGGAAGATCCTTCGGTGTCCCGATATTGGCTGCCAACTCCACGTGTACATCATCAGAAGTGACCGTACGCTCGTTGACGAGCTTCGCCCATTCCTTTTTCTGCTCGAGAAATTGGTTCCGTTTCTCTTCATAAGTGGATCGCTCTTCTTCGGTAGGATCGATGATGACCTCACCATCAATACCATCAATGATGACGATCGTTCCATTCTCGACAGAGTCGGTGATCGTTTTGGTTCCGACAACAGACGGAATTTCCATGGAGCGCGCCATGATTGCGGAGTGGGAAGTACGTCCTCCGATATCTGTTGCAAATCCTTTGACGAATTGGCGGTTCAATTGTGCTGTATCAGAAGGCGTCAAGTCATCGGAAATGATGATCACTTCGTCCGTAATCATACTTGGCGTATTGAATTCAACTCCCATAAGATGAGCTAAAATACGCTTTCGAACATCACGGATGTCTGCTGCTCTTTCCTTCATATATTCGTTGTCCATATTTTCAAACATGGAGATGAACATACCTGTGACTTCATCAAGAGCGAATTCTGCGTTGACGTTCTTTTCGTTGATTTTCTTTTTCACATTATCGATCAGTTCTGGGTCTTGCAAGACAAGAAGATGGGCAGCAAAGATTGCTGCCTTATCTTCTCCAAGTTCTTTTTCAGCATGGTCTTTGATCGCTTCAAGTTCATTCTTCGATTTTTCAATCGACTCTTGAAACCGTTCGACCTCTTGAGCTGGATTTTCAACCACTTTTTTCTCGACGTCAAGAGCTGGATTTTCAAGTCTGAATGCTTTTGCGATCGCAATCCCAGCTGATGCGCCGATACCTGTAATGCGTTGACTCATTACTCAGCCAGTCCTTCTTCCTTCAAAAGATTGCTGAGTGCAGACAATGCGTCTTCTTCATCATTTCCGTCTGCCTTGATTGTGATTTCAGAACCTTGCTGAATACCCAGGGACATGACACCCATGATCGACTTCAAGTTTACTGCTTTTTCTTTATGGACCAATTCGATTTCTGAACTGAACTGCCCTGCTTTATTGACCAATGTAGTTGCTGGTCTTGCGTGAATTCCTGACTCACTTGTTACTGTGAATGTTTTTTCTGCTGCCATAATGCATCTTCCTTTCTATTTTTCAATTGAGATGATGTCTTCTTCACCGTGGTCTACAGATCCAGACTTCTCTATTGTTACTTTTTCTCCATCTTGAAGATTTGTAAACACGATCGGTGTAATTGTTGATTTTGCATGTTCAGCAATGTAGTCAATATCTGCTTTCATCAGCTCTTGACCTTGCTTCACTTCATCACCTTGCTCAACCATTACTTCGAATCCTTCTCCCTTGAGGTTGACCGTATCAATACCGAAATGGATCAGGATTTCTCTTCCATCGGTCGTTTCCAATCCAATCGCGTGCTTGGTTGGGAATACGTTCATGACCTTCGCATCAGCTGGCGAAACGACTTTGCCATCTGATGGCTTGATCGCGAATCCGTCACCCATCATTTTTCCAGAGAACACTTCATCTGGTACTTCAGTGATCGGAAGGAGCTCCCCTTTGATCGGAGCTACAATCGAAGCTTTTTTCGCATCGATATCTGTTGCAAGTGCTTCTGGACTTACGTCTTCAATCTGCTCTTGAACTTCTTCTTCAGGGTTCGTTTCCACTTTACGCGGGCGTTTACCCTTCATGATGTCTTGCATTTGCGATTTGATGGAGTCGGATCGAGGACCAAAGATTGCTTGAATATTGTTCCCTACTTCCAATACTCCAGATGCACCTAATTTTTTCAATCGGTTCTTATCGACTTGCTTCACATCGTTGACGGAAACACGTAGACGCGTGATACAAGCATCCAAGTGAGAGATGTTCTCTTGTCCACCAAGTCCTTCAAGGATGTTATATGGAAGATCATCAGCTTCACCAACTGGTGAGCCATCTTCATCGTCTTCTTCAACATCTTCGCGTCCAGGCGTCATCAAGTTGAACTTACGAATCGCAAATCGGAATCCGAAGTAGTAGATGACCGCAAAGACCAATCCTACCGGAATGACTAGCCACCAGTTGGTTTGCGGGTTGATGACACCGAACAGGATGAAGTCAATCAAACCACCTGAGAATGTCATACCGATTTTGACATCTAACAAGTGCATCGTCATGAATGACAAACCAGCAAAGATCGTATGGATACCGAACAATACGGGTGCTACGAATAGGAATGAGAATTCAATTGGTTCAGTAATACCAGTCAAGAAAGAAGTCAATGCTGCAGAAGCCATGATCCCTGCTACGACTTTCTTACGTTCTGGTCGTGCTTCATGATAGATCGCAAGTGCTGCAGCTGGTAATCCGAACATCATGAATGGGAATTTACCTGTCATGAATGTTCCTGCAGTCAAGTTTTCAACACCATCTTTAATTTGTTCGAAGAAAATACGTTGGTCACCACGTACGAGCTCCCCAGCTTCATTCGTGTAAGAGCCAAATTCAAACCAGAACGGTGCGTAGAAAATGTGGTGCAGTCCGAATGGAATCAACGCACGCTCAATCACACCGAATACGAAAGCGGAAAGGGTCAAGTTCGCATGAACCATGTTTTGTGAGAACGCGTTCAAGCCATCCTGCACTGGTGGCCAAATGAATGTCATGATGATTCCGAGTATGACTGCACTTGCTGCAGTTGCGATCGGAACAAAACGTTTCCCAGCGAAAAATCCTAAGTAAGAAGGCAATTCAATATTGTAAAATTTGTTGTACATATAAGCGGCTACGATACCGAGTATGATACCGCCGAATACCCCAGTCTGTAATGTGGGGATCCCTAGGACAAGTGCAAAAGCCGGATCGACATTTTCCCCCGTCACATCTGCAATTTCCAGACCTTCAATCACGCTCATCGTGACATTCATGATCAAGAATCCTACAGTTGCAGCAAGACCTGCTACTCCATCACCACCGGCTAATCCGATGGCCACCCCAACAGCGAAGAGTAAAGCCAAGTTTCCGAATATGATTCCACCAGCCGATTCCATGACTGAAGCAATCAGTACCATCACGTCATTCTCTAAGAATGGCGCCATTTTAAGTAACGTTGGGTTTTGCAATGCATTACCAAACGCAAGGAGCAGTCCTGCTGCTGGTAAGATCGCAACCGGAAGCATCAATGCTTTACCGACTTTTTGTAACGTACCAAACGCTTTTTGCATTCTCTTTACCTCCATTGACAGTTTTTATAGTTTCACAATAAAAAAGAATACGTTTACATCATTGTGCTAGCAGGTGTTAAGAAAAATAAAAAAGGCATGAGTAAAGAACGAAACACAGCTAAAAAATAGGTTCCCCCATTTTCTGTATTTCAACCTTCTTCACTCATGCCTGATCGAATCAGTAACACGTAAAGTTCGTGTATTCTTTTTTATTGAGATGAAAGCCTTTGCAAATGCATTGTTAGATAAACTGCTTCAGCATCTGAAACCGTCTTACCTAACTGACGTTGCAATACTTTCATTAGTTTCCAAGCAGTATTGTAGCACACCGGGTATTCTTCTTTCAAGACTTTTGCTAATCGATCTTGATTCCCGACTTGTTCTCCTGATTCGATTCTGTTGATGCCCCGACGGAGATGTTGGATCAACCGCATGTAATTGATGCTGCTTTTATCAATCGAAATCTCTAATTGTTGCTCGATCATTTGAATCAGCGTATTCATCAATTGGGAGTACCTGTTGATCTCGGAAAGAGAACGGTTGGTTGCTGCACTGTGTAGGTGAAGGGCGATGAAACCTATTTCGCCATCAGGTAAGTGCACATCCAGGTGCGCTTCGATCATTTTGACAACCTCTTCCGCAGCCGAATATTCCTTCGGATACATCAATTGCGTCTCTTTCAGGAACGGATTGACGATGTCCAGCCCTTGCTGAACTCTTTTTATGGCAAAGGCTATGTGATCCGTCAATGCGATATGGATGTGTTCATCGAACTTGACACCCAATTTTTGCTCGCTGTATTGGATGATGTCGTTCATGACTAGAATGATGGATTCATCAACTTGTGCGACGAGCTGCTTATACTGATGTTGTTTCTCCTCATCCTTCATCACATAGAGCTTGTCCGCATCAGAGGATTCCAGCTGATCGCCCGCTTTTTTGGAAAAACCGATTCCTTTTCCAATCAACACAGCTTCTTGTTCATCTGGACTCTGCGCGATGACCACATTATTATTGAGTACTTTAAGTATTGTATAATGGGCAACCATGTCATGCCATTCCTTTCAAACAAAACAACCTTATGAAACGTCAACATCATACCGAATCCAACCGGTAACGTCAACTTTTATGCTAAAACCTTACAACAACAAAAAAAGAGCGGCTTTCACCTTTATGAAAGCCGCAAACCTCTAAATTTCCAACTCGCCAAGCCGCAGTAGCTCGACGACAGCCTGGGAGCGCCCCTTGACACCTAACTTCTGCATCGTATTCATGATGTATTTTGAAACACAACAAACTAATCCAAGAAAGTGTAAATTTCCACACTTTGATCAGGCATTATGACTAACTTTTCTATCAGCCGTTTTAACGTTAAGTGAAGATCATCAAAGCTCTCATATGATAAAGTTTGTAACTCTACAAGTGCATCTCTAATATTTTGCTTGTACTGCTCATGGTCTTCTCTTCTAGAAAGTTTATCTTCAATACTTTCCATCTTTTTATTTAGGTTAGAGATTTCTCTTTCATAATGTTTTTTTTCAAACTGATATTGTTTTTCATCAAGTTCATTTTTCATCCTTTGCTTTCTCAACTCAAACAGGAACATCCTATTCTCTTCCAATGAACTTTCTATACGAGTTTTTTCCTTATTATTAAGGATGTGATTTGCTTCACCTTGTTGTATTTTAGTCTTCTCCAATTCTTTATCAATGTCAATTCTGGATTTTAATTTTTGTGCAACCTCTTCAATTACAGAATCTCTAAAATCATAGTAAGGAATATAATTGTTATTATCACAACCCTTTTCCCCTAGCCTTCTCCGCTTAGAACAAATTAAATAACGGTATTCCTTACCATCTTTCAGATTTTTTCCATTTTTGCTCTTCATTGTGACCATACTCGAATTACAACTACCACAAAAAATAAATCCGCCAAAAACATTGACTTTTTGTCTTGGACCTCCTCTTTTTCCTCCACTACGTCTCCTTCGAATTTCTTGTGCAGCTTCAAATAACTGATCATCAATTATTGGATCCCAATTCTTCTCTTCGTTACGATTCCATAACTCTTTAGAATTAAGTTTTTGTACTTTTTTTCTATTGGTCATATTACTTAAATCATCATAAACCTTAACAACTGCAAATTTGTTATAAACGTTTCTTCCTGTATACGCTTCATTGGTAAGTATTCTGTTTATAGAGCTGATACCCCAAAGTCCATCTTTAGGTGAGGGAATTCCTTCATTGTTTAGGCATTTTACAATACTCTTTTCACCCATATTTTGGTGAACATATAAATGAAATATTCTTTGTACAATCTCTGCCTTTTCATTTATAACTAATGTTTTGCTAGAATCCGTTTTCTTTTTTGTGTATCCATATGGAGCAAAAGAACCAGTAAAGTTTCCTCGTTTTGCTGATTGTCGTTTGCCTCTTCGAGTTGATAAGGAAATTTGTTCTGCTTGTTGTTGGGCCATCATAGAAAATAAAGTGAATTTCATTTCCCCTTGGTCGATTTTTGAGTCATAATTTTCTTCTATTGATATCAGTCTGATACCAAGTGCATCGACGAGTTTACGCTTTAAGTTCAATGCATCAAGTTGATCACGGGAAAAACGAGAAATAGAAGCAAAAATCAATGTATTAAACTTTTTATTTTCTGCATCTTTAATCATTCGTTGAATTTCTGAACGTCCTAAAATATTTGTACCAGATGATCGATCTTCATATGTGTATATAATATTAAGGTTCTCTTTAATAGCTTTTTCTTCACATACCATTCTTTGATGTTCTGGCGAATCTTTTTGTGTTGCTTTTAATGTTGATACACGAACATAACTTGCGGTAATGTCGTTTTTCATAAGCATCTCCTTTAACATTGACAAAGCCCTAGTCATTATGTCTAGGGCTTTGTTGTTACTAATATTCTAATGAGTATCATCTTACTTAGCAATAGCTTTTTTTACTGTGGAGTCAACAAGTTCTTTAATGATTTCATCTGGAGATTGGTTTTGATTTTCAGGTCTTCTGTAAACGAATATAAACTTCGCTTTCTTTTTCAATTTACATCTCCCCCGTACATTCTATATCTATGAAGAGAATTACTTGTCTTAAAACACGATTTTGTGTTATATGTATTGTGTGTTGTGCGTTATTTTTATATGGTCATGTTATACAACAAGTTCATTAAGAATGTAAGAGGTAAACAGAAAAATTTTAAAAAAACTTTCTTAGAGGTGAGTAAATTGTCAATTGGTCAGTTAATAAAAAATGAAAGGTTAAAAAGGGGATATTCAACCAGAGAACTTTCGACAATGATTAAAGCAAGCCCTTCATTTATTTCTCAGGTTGAAAGAGGTTTAATAAAGTACCCAAATAAAGGCTACCTTGAGAAAATCGCAGATATACTAGAGATAAATTTAGAAAAACTATTATGTGATGAGACACATAAAGAAGACCTTTATACACAATCAGTCTTAATAACAGATTTAACCGAATCATTTAAATATATGGATCGGAAAGATATTAAGAAAATGCATAAAGTCATTTTTGAAAATAGAGACTTACTTTTTGACATAGCTTCATTAGAAAAGAATGAGATAACAACGGTAAGAAGATTTGTGAAATTTTTGTTGGAACGTGAAAAATAATCTTTTCCAACAAAAAACGAGCTAGTATTACCTAGCTCGTTTTTAATAACTACGGAATTATTTTCTTATCAACTTGATTTAATAATAATTTCCTTTTTATATTTTGACTAGGACACCAGTAAATCGGATTATTGTAACCATCTATTTCAACAATTGTAACCCATAACCCATTCACTTTCTTAGGAGCATAGGTTTTCTCTGCGTTTTTCAATCTCACTCGTGTACCAACATTTATGCCATTCCGTTTATATATTAGAGTACAATAACCACAGTAATAAGGTGGCTTTTCTAAGCTCTCTCCATAACACTTTCCACAATACGTACATCTATTTATTTATAACACCCCACTTTTACTTAATAATCATTTTTACCTTATTAATTTTAAACCAAGATCTAAATCTTTTAAGTGCGTACTCCTTAATGAGCACTACTTCTAAATTATCATTATCAAAAAGCTCAACAGATTCCTTTGCTCCACAGTGACTTCCAATACTAACATTAAGAATTTTCCCATCATCACAGTTATAAACCACACAAATATTAAATATTGGACCCTGTATTGACTTTATGATGCAGTTGTATAAAAATTTGTTTCCGTGCTCACTTATTAAATCATCGTATTCATATTCAGGCATGTCTAACCTCCAAAAATATGTGATAATTATATATTACACTAGTTACCATATTTTGTATAACCTCTTGATAAATACTTATGTTCGCATTAATTAGCATGATTTACCTTATTAAATATTAGACGATGACGCATAATAATTACCGAGAGGTGAAAGACGTGACACTTAGACAGGTAATTAGAGAAAAAAACGGAATACTTAACGCAAATTCAATTGACAATTGTGATGTCATTCAGTTCTTTGTTGAAGAACATGTATTACGTTATAAGATTGAATTGGTGGATATCTACTCATACGAGTTTTCACGTCAATACTCAATAAAACCTATCAGGAAATACATTAAGCATAAATATGGCATCTACGTGTTATTCAACGAGAGTGAGAAAACTGCGTATGTAGGAAAAGGAAATCTGCTAGATCGATTAAATACTCATATTAATAAGAAAGAATTTTGGGACAAAGCGATTGTATTTGTTTCCACATCCGAAAATGTTTTTTGTGATAACCAACTTTTCGTATTAGAATATTGGTTAATTAACGGAATTGAAACTGGTGGTGCTTGGAAACTTAATAATATTAACAACGGTTGCATCAAAAATCTTAGTGAAGAACAATTGAGAACTCTTTATAGAGCTTGTGATGTCATAATTACCTACCTGAAATATATGAAGGTCAATCTTTTCTATCGTCATGAAGTGGATGACTTATATTACATTAATGGCAAGCATTTTTATGCTCAAGGTTATCAAAGAATAGATGGAAAATTCGTTGTTTTAAAAGGATCCACTGCTGCATTTGAGGAAGTTCCAAGCTTCAAAGACCGAAAGAAACCATGGAGAGTTAGACGAAAACTAATTCATGATAAAATTTTAGAAAAAAAAGGATCTGTTTTTATTTTTAAAGAGGACTTCCCTTTCGATAACGCATCAGATGCAGCGAGTGTAATCACTGCAAACGCAAAATCAGGGTCTAGATGGAAGCAAAAAACAACATCAATCAGTTATCGGTATGAAAGAATTTCAAGATAAAAATCATTATGGGTTATCTATCATTGAGCATTTCTAACCTGCATATATTGCAGGTTTTTTATTTTGGTCCAGTTGAATTCAAAGAGACTTATACCGATATAACTAATGACTAAATTATGGAGGTAATTAGATATGAATATAAGAGATGTAGGTTGGGATGTTATTATTAAAGATATTTTTAATAAAGTGTTAGGTAATAAATCGATGCTACCAATTGAGTTTATTAATGTACTTAAGAGAGAGTATGATAAAAATGCAGGCATATCAGATGAGAAATATAATGAATTAAAAACTTTCTCATTTATTGTTTCTCAAAATATTTTACCTTCTGAGGATTTAGGATTAAAGTTTTCGAAAAATGAAAAACAATTAATTGACGATAACTTACATAAAGTTGTATTAGATGATTCACATTTATATGCTGTTCTTCTAGAGGCATACGAAAATGCTTATAGATTACGTTGTATGCCCTCACCCTCTCCTTATTTCTAACTTTTAACATGTACCTTAAACAATATCTTAAATGACACCCCATAAATAAGTGGGGTGTCATTTAAGTTTTTCTACAATAACTGTCACAGTTTTTTTGACAAACTGTGAATACAAATAAGCAATTTTGCCCTGCATGGGATACAGGTGTTTTTTTGTGGACTGGGTATATCCAGGCGGCTATTGATTTAAGCTTGTTTGCGGGGAGGGTTTGGGGGGTTCGGACAGTCATTGTGGAGGATTTTTGGGAGAATAACAGAAATGGTGCTTTTCAATTTAGATAGTTAAATCCCCGTCCCAAAATGGGACGGGGGTGAGGACATAACATTTTGGTGCTTGTGACGAGCTCTCAGTTGCAGCGAAAGAGGTTATGTACGGGGATTACCTTGTTTAATACGTCTCTCGATCGCTCTTTGGCGTTTCATTTCATCCAGAAAGATCAAGATATCCTGTTGAATCTTTCTTTCGCTTCTTTCATCAGCATGCTGATCGTATTTTTCAATGGATCGGATGAACTCACCGAGAGAAGGATAGAAAGAATTGTTCATGATTTTGAGGTATCCGTTAAAGTAAGCCAGGCGTTCGTTGTATTCTTTTTTCAACTTTGAGTGCAAGTAATCCCTGGCTATCTCTTTCCCTTCGGTGAACGATTCTTTTCGGGGTTGAAGGAGCATTCGCATCAGATCGACAGCTTCCTGAACTGGTCCTTGCTTCTCGTTAAGGAGCTCATCATTCAGAGTCTCTGCATGGGTGATCGCTTTCTCAACAGCCGCCTTTGTTTTTTGGATGTGATGATAGATGAACTCGTTTTCCTTTTTGGTGATAAGGCGAAGAAGCATCAGGGCGTCGGTATAAGCTTCTGCCGAATCAAGAAACGCCTGCCATTTCTTCAACCGATCAATGGCATCGGAAACCTTCATCGTCCCATACGCTTCAACCACTACTTTCGGATTGAAACTATAAACCACACCTTCCGATCGTTCGGTCCGAGGATAAAATTCGCGATACTCCTTTCGGAAACGGAACATGATTTTACCTGCAATTCTTTTCATCTCTTCTGCCTCATCAATCCGAGCTTCGAAGGCGGCTTTTAGCTGCTTCTGTTCAACACTCTTCGGATTCTCAAGAGCGACTCGGACATATTTCCCCTCATCCTCCAGGTAAAGAAAGTGATAAAGATCCTGGCGGATTTTTTCATTCGGGTTGAATCGTTCATCAAAGTAACGGAAGTCGTTCGCTTTTCGAGCTTTCTTCCCGTACTGATGGAGGATGGATACGACGCCGAGGGGTTTCCGATCAACGGTGATTTTCGAAAATTTATAACCCTGTTCAGGTGTATGGCGGCCGAAGATGATTTCTTCGTCCCAGGACGGGAATTCGACTGCCGTAATCATCCGATCGGTATGGATGGGATCAGGGTGGCCGACACCTGTTTTCGGTTGGACCCACTCGCTTTCTAAGTTCAAAAATTCATGAATGTCTGAAATAAAAATGTAGCCATCAGGATCCGCGTTTTCCTTGTCATTCGGGCGATAACTCTTACCTGCTGGCAGTTCGATGATCTCCAAATCGGGGATCTTTTTTGTTCGTTCGAAATACGTTTTTAATTCACGCATCAAATCATCCAAAATCATCACCTCCACGTTTCAAATATCCTACTATAAAACCCCGTAATTTCACGCATTTAACCCATTTTTCTTTTATAATTAGAAAGATTATAAACACCGTTGGACACCCCAGTTCAACACGCTCTGAGCCATCCCAGGCATCAGACAATCTGCGGTTCACCTGTAAACGTGCTTGGCTTCAGCTAAAACACTATAAAAACAGGGAAACTGCAAACGATCAGATTCCCAAAAACGCCAAACAACGTTACAGGAACCGTAGAGAAAAACTCATTTGAAAATAGCGAAAAGCTAACGGCATCCCAGCTGTTAGAAGTGGCGGTGACTATCCCAAGATCATCGACCGCGAGATAGAGTGAATGTTGGAGAACGAAATAGAGGACCAAAAAATGATGAAAGGAGAGGGATGAGACATGACCTGGCATTGACCAAAAAGACAAAGAAAAATAACCTTCCGCCAATGAAGGTTACAGATTGATATGACATTCCCGCGTTCACCATTTAACGAGTCACGCTAGCGTGCTGGTTGATCGTGAATCAGGAAGAACAACTTCTCTTGAGAAGGTGTTACGTCATGCATTTTAAAAAACCGTGTCGCTTTCAATTGTATTCCGTATTGCCATCGTTTATGAGAACCATTTATGCCGTTGCTAAGTCCATATGGATATGCACCAGTTTCGGCTTCCGAGAGGAAAATAACTGGCAGCTTGCTTGAAGAAATTCATGCGGGGCATTAAGGTACTAGGGGCCTTGATGTGCGTAGCGTTGCTGCGTCTGTAACTTGGCGAACGCAGATGAAATAGATATGGAAACATATCGAGGACATCCGTAAGATACGGTCGCCGAGTCAACGATGGGATATGGAGCAATGGAAGCCACTCAGGGCTTTCCTGGATTTGCAAGGTTCGAGGAAGTTGTGGCGGGTGAATTCCGCCACAACGACGAGGAGCTTCAAAACCTGGAAGTGCCCTGGGTGCGAAGAGCAGTTTCCCTCGTTTTGAAATTTGAAAACGCGAGTTGGTGAGGCGTTTAACCGCCGAGACAATCGTGTTAAAAATTTCAAAACAGTTAGAGGGAAACTGCTAAAAGACTACGGCTTTTCAGCAGGTCCTCGTGAAGAAGACTTTGAGGAGAAAAAACGTCCAATCCCTAGTGCTTACTGAATGTCGGCGATGCGGAGCGAGACGATACAGTCAGTTAGCAGATCGCGAAAAATTTTCCCTTTTTGAACTGGAGGTGAGGCGTATGGGAAAGAAAAAGAAGATGCGAAGCAAAATGACGAACCTGGAAATTGCAAAAGACAATGTGGCGGCCGCATTCCGAGAGGCGAGAAAATCTCGGTTAACGGTGAAGAAAGAAAACTGGCGAAGTGAGACCTACGATACATACGAGAAAACGATGATCACCATGGTAACGGAACTCGAGAAAATAATCGGGAAAACGGCGAAGAAATTGCTGCCGAAATACATGGATCAAAGAACGTGGGACCGTTATTTCGAGAAGATGGCAGAGAGGCACGACCAGGGAACGATCACAGCTGCATCCATTCAAAAAAGGGTTCATGCCCTGGAAGCCTTCCGAACGTTCGTGGGTAACACCAATGTGTGCGGGAAAGATACAGAGATCAATATCGGGGACAAGGAAGATCGGCTGGATTACTTGAAAAACCGCGGCGTGGTTCGGACGAAAGAAGAGATTACCGCAATGAAGCCGACCAAAAAGGATACAAAAAACGTTCACGACAACATCAATACAAAAACCGAAAACGGGAAGATCGCACGCGTGATCAATGAACTGCAAACCGAATGTGGGGCCCGTATCAAATCCGTCTTCAAACTGGAAGTAAGGGACATTGATTTCGAAAACCGTACGATCACGTTCCGAAACGATAAAAACAACTTCACAAGAACCGTCCCGATGACAGAAGAAGCGAGAAAGATCCTGGAAGAACGATGCAGGGGCAAAAAAGACGGAGCTCTCGTATTTGTGATGCAGAGTGAGGACGGAAAAGATATGGGAATTAAAGATGCAGTGAAAACGGTCCAGCGTTACACGAATGATGCAGCGAAAAAGGCGGGGGTAAACCGAGAAAAGAGACGGTTCACGACCCACTCGAACCGAAAGCACTACGCACAAAACCTATACGACACAACCCGTAACTTGAGTAAGAACCAAATCGAGAAGATGATCGGGAATTACATCAAAATGCAAGGAACGAACCGCGAACAGCTCACAGAAAAACTGAAGAATGAACTGGATCGGATCAATCGGTACCGCATCATCAAAAAGGTGAAAAAACGGGATTTCTCGAAGGAACAGTTGAGAAGATTATTCGTATCTCTGCACCTCGGCCACAGCCGTATCGACATTGTGAAGCACTACGTGAACGTGGACATGCGGGAGAATAGAAAGCTGTAACCAAAACAGGAACAATTATTGTGAAAGCAATTTTTTGCGTGGCTTTCAATCAGATTGGCTAAAATTCGATTGAACAGAGCGAAGCGAACGAGTCCAAAGATTGCTTGAACAACGAGAGTGACGCGGTAACAAAAAAACTGGGGATTAGCCCAGTTTTTTAATTTCCTCTGTACTTCCTTCTAAATTCAATATAAATGGGGTTGAATATTCTTGTACACATAGCTTCAACTGCATCTCGATCGAATTCATTTTGTACCTCTATCCATTTAACTTCTAATTCGTATCGGTACAATTTAAAAAAATCGTATTGAGGGTATTTTTTCTGCCGACCTTCTTGTGGCAACCAAGCAGCATCGTAATGACCAGCTAATCGACATCCTATATCATTCGCCTCACCAACATATAAGCACTTATCATTGTAAGAGTACATATAGACCCCTGATTCCCTGCTAAATTCATTTAGGATTCTTTCTCTTTCTGGGGGCTTTCGTTCTCCCTTTAGCTTCTGTATTTGATGTTGAACATTCCCAGACTTCCAATTACTCAAAGGCAAATAACCCAGATTTATTAAGAAACTTTCATAGTTTTTTATTATCAAAGATTGTATTCACCTCTATTTTGTTGTAATGATTATGCTAATTAAATCTTAACTGCATTAGATGAATCTGGGTAAACCAAACCACGAAATCTTCCACAGTCTTAGTCTGTATAACCTCTACGCCATCCACCTTAGGTATCTTGTACTGGTAATCAGTGAGGATCCAGACAATCGGAAACTCACTTAAGACTCCTTTTTTATAGAACGACTCATAACGTTTTAGCTTGCCGAGTATCGTCTTTAGCTGATATTGCGTATTTTGATACTCTAAGAAAACATCACGGTTTTTTAAGTGTAATAATGCATCTGGTTGAGGAAATGATACTTCGTTAAACCTAGGTTCTACCTGTATTTTATCGATGGACAAATTCAAAATATCGCTAAACTCCGATAGTTCCAGAAATGTTCGTAATATTCCTAAATAGTGAGCTTGTTTTCTTGATCCAAACTTAAGCTTACGAGGTTTTGGATGATACAAATAACATTCATAAGGACCTCTGGGTTCGTACTCCACAAGTCCTCTATCTCGAAGACGTAACATCACACGATTGCATGACACTTTTGAACGAATACCTGAAAAGAATAATAGTTCGATAGCATTACGGTCCATAATTCGAAATGTCTCTAAAGCAATTAATATTTGTTTATCCCTATTAGTTAATACAATTTTTTTATTCATACGTTTCTCCTTTCATTTATTCCCTCAACAACAAGTTCCACAATTGTAGATATTTAGCCATAAAACATGCTGTTTTTTGTATCCACATATGCTGTAGTAGGCGTACATGTCACAGGCTATATCTAATGGAAATATACTGTAGAATACACAAATTGGAATAAAAGAAGAACCGTATTAATATAAAATTTAAAAACATTGAAACTTTTCAACTTTATTTTGTTCAAATTGCGTATTAAATGCTGCTATAGCATTTTCATTTTTGAGAATTTTACCACCTATAAGTTTTAAACCCCAGTAGTCTCCAAAAAAATCACTTAAAAAACCCAGTTCAAATGGAACACAGTATTCTAAGTTAGTTAGTTTAAAACATTGTTTATATTTATTTGGATCTTTCCAAGGCTTACTGGAAGTAATGGAAGATAACTTTGCTCGGGCACCGCATACACTTTGTCCATTAACTTTTACAGTAAGAAATATAATATCTCCATCTTGTCCCACTCGTTTTGTAAAACCAACAATCTTTTCATTGATACACAATTCATAGTTCTCTAAGGATGTACCACAATGAACTATTCTATAGTTCATAATTCCACCTCTCATAAGTAATTTCTAGTGATTTGAATGGGGACTATAATTATAAAATGGGCGTAAATACTATTGTGTGAATTATTCGAAAATTAGTTTCTGGTTATATCATATCATTTATCCAAAGTTCGGTGTAATTATCTCGTATGAAAAAACAACGGTCGTTTAACCGTTGTTTTGGTTTGATATATAATTTATTAGATCGACAATACGACATGAATACCCCCATTCATTATCATACCAACCTAATAATTTTAGTTTTTTTCCGCAAATAAGCATTGTCGATAGACCGTCAACAATTACCGAATTGGAATTTCCAATATAATCACAAGATACTAACGGAAGTTCATTGAAACCAATGACTCCGTTATTCTTTTTTGATTCGTTTTGAAACACTTTATTTACTTCTTCTTTTGTAGTTTCAATTTTTAAATCAACAACCACATCTAGTAAAGATACATTTGGGGTGGGAACACGTACTGACACACCGTCTAATTTTCCAGATAAAGTGGGTATGATTTTTCCAATTGCACTTGCTGCACCAGTGGTAGTTGGAATCATATTTAATCCTGCTGCCCTTGATCTCCTTAAATCATTGTGTGGATTATCTAGGATTTTTTGGTCATTGGTATATGAATGAACAGTAGTGACTAAACCGCTGTTAATACCGTAACTTGATTCTAGAACATTTAATAAAGGAGCAAGGGCATTTGTGGTACAAGAAGCATTTGAAACAATAGCATCATTTTCATATGTCCTTTCATTTACTCCCATAACAATCATCTTCATATCGTCTTTGGAGGGGGCGGTTACGACTACTTTCTTTGCTCCGCCAGAGTTTATATGAGCACCTGCCGACTCTATTGTACGAAAAACTCCAGTTGCTTCTACAACCAGTTCTACCCCATATTTATTCCAAGGGATATTTTTAGGATCTCGTTCATTTAAGACTTTAATTGTGACTCCGTTAATCACTATTTCATCATCTTTTGTTTCGATTTCAACATCTAATTTTCCATGAACAGTGTCATATTTAATTAGGTGTGCCAAAGTTAAAGGAGAATAACTTGAATTTATAGCAATAATTACTTTTGATTGATCCTTAAGTATTCTTCTAAATACCATTCTTCCGATACGGCCAAAACCATTAATGCCGACATTTAACATCGTTTGTAACCTCCTAATATATGATAAGCGGCTACATCTACCTAATGAATACAAGTTTAATGACATTTAATGACTAGGTAATTATGACTTTAATTAATGTATTATATGTCTGTAATAGCATGTCTGGTTTATTTATATTTTGTATTTATTGCTTCGGGTGGAGAGAAGCTCAGAGCTCTCCCACCCTTATAAAAAGAGTGAAAAATGAACGCTTCGGTATGGAGCCGAAGTCGTCGCACGTTAGGGTATTCATATATAGACGCTTTCCAGGTGTAGCTTTACAAGCGGGATCACCACGATCACTTTCCTATTCCACCTCAAGCTTAGCTTGACTACGACGGGTCACTAGTAACGATACTAGTGTATCTGGATATTTGCATGTCCCTTTAACGGACGATTTTTCGATGGTTAGTCGAAGCCGAGGGAGACGAGAACTCTAGCCAATTTGTAATGTCCTTCTTTACCCTAAGATATAAGGGTAGCGGTATATACCTCTGTATAAAATTATTCTTCAACAAATTAATATAAAAAAAAAACAGAAGTTCCTTTTTGGAAATTCTGTTTTTTCATATTCCAGAGTTAGAATCATGATTATTAATTATCTGTTTTTAAATTGGAACTAATTATGAAATTAAATTAAGAAAAACATGTACTCTCTACAGAGTACATGTTTCTATTTTTCTCATATCAATCACTTTATTATTAGTCAACATATCCTGTTTGATGGATTCAGCAATCCTATTTGCTAATAATGGAGGAACCGCATTTCCTACCTGCTTCATTTGAGATGTTTTAGTTCCATAAAAGATAAAGTCATCTGGGAATGATTGTATTCTCGCAGCCTCTCTTACTGTAATTGCACGATTCAAATATGGATGTGTAAACCGTCCAGAGGAAGGAGTATCAAATCGAGTTGTAATTGTAACTGATGGATCAGACTTAATGATTCTTGACCAGGTTCCGCTATATATAGATTTTGTCAGATGTTCTACAGGTAATGATTCCCTACCTCTTTCAGGAGGGACTAACTTCATTCGTTCAATAGCAATATCAGAGTGATTTGTGGCTACATGGTTATATAGTTTCCGAGAATTTTTTCTTAACATTACTTGGTAATTTGTTTTTGGAGGATTTAAGTATTCTTGCTCAATCATCCCTTCACCTGAATTTAAATAAGCCAAATCAGAAATGGCTTCCCAGGATGATACCTTTTCAAAAAAACCTAACGGCAAGGAAATGCTTCCATCAATTTTTCCTATTATAAATGCTCTCCTTCTCATTTGAGGTACTCCATAATCGTAAGCATTTAATATTCCAGAATCCAAGTTATATCCAATTTTTTCAAATACATTATAAATATCAGTCTTAAAAGAACCTTTGTTTGCAGTTAATAAATTCGGAACATTTTCCATTAGAAAATATCTAGGTTTTAAATACTCTACAACTCTGTAAAAATATTCAAATAAATAATTTCTTTCATCATCTAAAACTTTTCTTGCACCTTTCTGGGAAAAACCCTGGCAAGGTGGCCCGCCAATAATTACATCAATTTTCCCTTTATACTCGGAAAAAACAGATGGAATATCAAGCTTTGTAATATCAATATTAAGCATCTTTGTTTTAGGGTGGTTCTCTTTATAAGCCTTAGAAATTTCCTTATCAATTTCATTAGCAATTACCACATTAAATCCAGCTTGCCTAAACCCAAGAGAAAGACCTCCTACCCCCGAAAATAAATCAATTATGTTCACTTACGTCAACTCCCGAGAAAATAATGATGTTAACTGGTAACCTTTTTCTACATCATCTAAACGTAACTTAGCCACATCATAATAATTTTGATCTATTTCTATGCCGATAAAATTACGGTTATTTCTCTTCGAAACTACACCTGCAGTTCCACTACCCATAAAAGGATCAAGAACCACATCATTTTCATTTGTTAGTACTTGAATAAAATGCTCAAATAATTTTTCTGGCTTTTGAGTTGGATGACCGCCGTATTTTTTTTCACCTGCAGGTGCAACGGAAGTTTCAATAAAGTCATGTAATGCCTTTCCATTATTGTTGTAAGTACCTGTCCTTCCTTTTGAAACAAAATACAACCAACCCTCAGTTGAATTGATAAAATGTAAGTTCATGTTTCGTGGCATAGGATTTTTTTTGTGCCAAACACCTGTAGTTTTATAATAAAATTTGTGTTCGGTAGCAAGTTTAACCATAGTTTCAACCCTGAGAAGAGACATAAACATAATCATTGAGCCTTTTTTCTTAAGTACACGTTGAGCCTGCTCAAAAAACATGTGCATACTCTTTGTCCATTCTTCAAACTCCATATCGTCCCAGCCTGCATCTCCAAAAAAGTTATCACGCATTTTTTTTAAATTAGTTTGTCTATCTCTCATGAAATTCCCAAGATTATATGGAGGATCAGTTAGAATTAAATCGACACTCTCATCCTCAAGACCTTTTAAGATATCAAGGCAGTTGTTGTTATATATTTTGATATGTTGTTCGATCTAGACCACCTACTTAACTTATAATAAAAAACTGATTAATAAATTTAAAAAAGCTGGATTATCTCCAGACAATGATAAGTCAACCGTCCTAATTTTTATTACCGTTTTATTTTGAGGATTTCTAACTTCATAGTTATCTATTATCTTATCATTTTTTGTCGATTTAGGATACAATAATATCCCCTCTTCAACCTTCGGGATACAATCTAGATATGTATTCATTTGGTACATGTCTTTTCCATCAAATCCCTTATTGTTCTTCCACTTTGTGTCTAAAACAAATGTTTTATTATTGTATGTAATAATTAGATCTGGTTTTAATTGCACTTTTTTTGATAATGAAGACTCTTGAACAAGCATATAATTTTTTTTGTTTTGATATATCACTTTACTATTTGGTAATGCTTTCTTAAACATTCTATAAATATACTTTTCGAACAACAAATTCATATCGAATAACATGAAATTTATCTTTACTTCTCCACTTTTTAAATCTAATGCTAAACCTTTTAAAAATAACCTACAATAATTAAGCGTTTCTTCAAACCTTTTGGTATTTCGACTAAGAATAATTTTATTAAGATCCGTTTCTTTTATATCGAGCAAGCTTACTTCATTAAAATCGACTAATAACCTTTTTATAAGTGATTTATTTTGATTAGATAATGTAATTTTTTTTGTAAACTCTAGAGTAAATCGAATAATTTGATTCAGGAGATTGTCTTCACTAAATTTAGAATACTTACAAACAAACTTGTGTTTTAAGTTTGCATTTTTTCTTAGGTTTTCTGGATAATCCACCTTCCCCTTTATTGTGTTTAAGTTTTGGGTATGTTTTTGATAGGTTTTATACATTCCATACCTAGATTGTTTTTCTAATTCAGTTAAAAAAAGAAATATAAGGACATCAAGAAAACCTTGTGTCCCATAACTAAGGTTTGAAATGATATTCTTCCTAACAGGTACATCATGTACGACTTGAAGCATGTGAACAAGAATTTCACGCAAACTTTCATCATTTTCGTTATTTGCGATTTTAGGTAGTATCTCAATAGTCCCATTTGGCATATTTATGATTCCTATCCATTGCATAGGAGATACCGTATTAAGTCCCCAGCTGAAAATCTTTTTATCTTGAATCAGTTCAAGCTCTCTTAAATATTTTGCATCTTCTCTAGTAATTTGTTTTAAATGCGGATCAAAACTGCTAGCAATTTTTATTTTTTGATGTTCAATTATTGATATTACTCCCATGATTACCCTCTATTCTTTAAGAATAAATCTTCCTTAATGAATCAACAGTAATTGAATCGGATACAAAATAGTCTTTCTTATTCTCAAGATTGAAATCTCCTTGATATTCAAATAAATCTTCTATATCAAGCATTGTATGTTTATATACAGCATTAGCTTTTAACTCTCCGTCTTCATCTAAGTCTGAAAAAATCAGTTGGATTTTTTCTAAATCATCAAAGAAATATTCTTCAAGTAACGGAATCACTTTATTTACAATGACATCGCTAATATCATTAAAACTTGAAATAGAAGTAAAATAAGCATGTCCTATTTCAAAATTTTCATCTAATAATACATGAATTCTTTTATTGATAACAGTCAACAATTCAATTAAATTGATTCCTCCAATATTAGTTGGATCTATTCCTTTTTCGCGTAAAGCAGTTTCTAAAACGTTGGTATCAGATTTCATAGGAATAAAATCAAACCTTCGACGTAAAGCCACATCAATAAGAGCGATACTTCTGTCAGCGGAATTCATAGTACCATAAATTGATACATTTTTTGGAACCCCAAATGGTTTCTTTGAGTACGGGAGCAGAACTTTTAATTCATTGGGCATTTCTTCCCTCTTGTCTAGCTCAATCAGACTGATTAATTCTCCAAATATTTCAGAGATATTGCCACGGTTAATCTCATCAATAAAAATTGCAAACTCTTGGGTAGAATTATCTCTTGCGTTATCACAAATTAACTTGAATATACCATTAGTAATTTGGTATTTTATTTCAGAGTTATATTGCAGTTCAGAGTCTTCATCTTCAATTTCGCTTAATTGTTCTTCCAAATCTTCTTGTAGTTCATCACTATCGTCACTTTGTATTACAGGTCTAATTCCTTCAACAAAATCTTCGTATGTAAATGATTGGTGAAAAGTAACAAAATAAAATCGTTCCTTTATATTTGTGTTTTCAAAGTATGTATCAAAAAATTCAGGATCATACTCCCATAACTTTACAAAATCAACATACCAACCTATATTATTTTCACGAAATATCTGAGGAGAATTACTCGAAAAATTTGAATTTAAATTAATGTTATGAGCATTTAAAACAGTTGAGGGGGCTCCAGAGAAACCAGTAATATTTAATGATTGTATTATTGTTGATATTTCATTACTATTCATTAGGTTACCATGTCGTATTAATATTAACGCAATTAATACCCAATCTTGAGAAGACCGAATATAAGCATTTCGGATTTCTTCATCGGATATCTCAAAATCAGTATATTTTGTTTTTAATTTCTGTAAAAAAAAAGTCTTCCCTGTACCTGGAGGACCATAGTAAATAATATTTTCTCCCATATCTTCTTACTCCTTAAATTTTTTGAAATAGCGTTTGTTGAGTATGTTTCGGTTCAATTATTTTAACTCCATACAGTGGCGTACCAACTTCCTTAATCGAAAATTTATCAAGGACTTTTACGGTAGCTTTTTTAAATCGAACATCCGATACATACCCAATATTAGACAAATAATTGATATGTTTGATACGAATCTGTTTCTTTCTCGGTGTCGAATCTGGTTTTTCTCTTTTTCGTGAATTTGAACCGTCATTAATATTAGGTTCAATTCCCAAATTAGTTAAACATCGGACAACAAGATCCTTAACAGAATCGTTATCAAAATCTACAGCAATAAAACTTGATCCATCATAAGATCCTCGACCATCAAATAATCCGATGATAAATGAACGTTGAACATCCTTGCTCGAACTTAGCAATTGCTCGGATATATCGTAAACCAAATCCTCTATCTTATAATCGGTGTTTAACACCTCGAATAAAGTTACAATCCCTTTTTTACCCATATTAAATTTACCAAGAGTGAAGCCTTGGTTCTTTAAAAAATCGGTCATTTGAGTCATATCATTTTTCTGAATGGTTTTCGCCATATTTTTGACCTTAATGTAATGAGATTCCAAATCTTGAATCTCGTATTGTTTTGGGTTATGTCTTATTGGAGCAAACCAATAAGTTACGCCATTAAATTCTTCGCGTTCGTCTGCCATCAATAATCCTAAGAAGTATGCTGCATCCTCGGTCAAGAACTTGGTCCCAAAATCAAAGCCTAAATCAATAACCTGATAATCCATGAAAAAATCCCCTTTAATGGTTGTTATATATTAATTATAACATTATTTTACATTCAAATGAATGGATATATCATTTTTATATTATGTGGAATTATTTATAAAAATATAAAAAGCATTGATAAATCAATGCTTTTCAATCTACCGTAATATATGTGTTTCAAAACACATTTCATTAGAAATGTGATTTCGAACCGTTTTTTCGCTAATGAAAAGTTGTTCTGCAATCTCCCTGGTTGTCTTGTCTTGAACAAGAAGTTCGAATACTTCTCTCTCCCTTTTTGTAAGTAGAGGCTTCGGTCGGTAGTGTTTATCTTTCAATGATTTCACCCCTCCTTGCATGGGCTAACGAGCTGCGGTCATGCAGAAAAGATATTTAGTCAACATATCATATGAAGGGATGAAAATGGTCGTGACTTGCCACCACCAAAAAATTATATTAGGCTTTGATGGATTTTTTCATATTCTCCATTCGCTCAATCATACTTTCTGTCCATTTGGCAGGTTTTCCTTGTGCTTTATCGATATGGACGATACGCCCTCTACCAACGAAAACTTGCTCTTTTTTCTCATTCTCAGCCATGTAATGTAAATCGATCGATGTCGTTCCGATGTTGGCAATCTTTACATAAATCTTCAGGGCTTCATCAAAAAACACTTGCCTGATATAGTCGCACTGCAAATCGGAAACGACTGGAATGGTAACACTTCCTGGCCTGCTCCACTCTTGCATGAATCCTAACGCCTTGAATAATTGGATTCTTGCATCCTCGAAATACACAAACGGAACTGTATTATTCAAATGATTAAACGGATCGACTTCAGAAAAACGGACTTTGACATCCGTATGGAAATGAAACTCCTCTACCCAATTTCCCCATTCTTCGATATATGCGATTCTTTTCATAACGGCCTCCTTCTATGTAAAAAAACAAGGACTGACCCATTTACGATGTTGAGTCAGTCCTTGTAGTTTCGTTGCTAATTTGAGAATTATTGTGCGTCTGAACCGAAGAAGCTTCGGAACGATTGTAAAGTTGTGTCACGGTTCAATGCCGCGATGGAAGTCGTCAATGGAATTCCCTTAGGACAAGACTGGACGCAGTTTTGTGAGTTACCACAAGATGCAAGTCCACCATCTCCCATGAGTGCTTCCAGACGTTCTGCCTTATTCATCTCTCCAGTTGGATGAGCATTGAAAAGACGTACCTGTGATAATGGAGCAGGTCCGATGAAGTCCGACTTGTCATTCACATTCGGGCAAGCTTCCAGACATACACCACAAGTCATACATTTAGATAATTCGTAAGCCCATTGACGCTTTGTTTCAGGCATACGCGGCCCTGGTCCTAGATCGTATGTTCCATCGATCGGAATCCAAGCTTTCACCTTTTTCAATGCGTCGAACATACGGCTACGATCTACCTGGAGGTCACGAACAACAGGGAAAGTCGCCATCGGTTCTAAGCGAATCGGTTGTTCCAATTGATCGACAAGCGCTGTACAAGATTGACGTGGCTTCCCGTTGATGACCATGGAACAAGCTCCGCAAACTTCTTCCAAACAACCCATTTCCCATGTAATTGGAGTTGTTTTTTCACCTTGACTATTAACAGGGTTTCGGCGGATTTCCATTAAAGCCGAAATGACGTTCATATTCGGGCGATAAGGGATTTCAAATTTTTCATCATAAGCTGCTGAATCAGGGTTATCCTGACGTTTCACAATAAATTGAATGATTTTTTTCTCTTCAGCCATGATTATTATTTCGCTCCCTTCTTCTTAGAGTAGTCACGTTTACGAGGTTCGATGAGCGATGTATCGACATCATCATACTCGAAGTCTGGACCATTCTTCTCTGCGTTGAAGATCGCTTTCGTTGTCTTCAACCATTCTTCGTCGTTACGATCCGGGAAGTCTGGCTTATAGTGTGCGCCTCGACTTTCATTACGGTTCAGTGCACCGAGTGTGACGACACGTGACAATTGCAGCATGTGCCACAGTTGACGTGTAAAGGATACACCCTGGTTACTCCACTTAGACGTGTCATTGATGTTGATATCTTTATATCGTTCCATCAATTCTACAATCTTGTCATCCGTTTCTTGCAACTTATCGTTGTGACGAACAACGGTTACATTCGCAGTCATCCATTCACCGAGTTCTTTATGAATCTGATACGCGTTTTCCGTACCATCCATCTTCATGATCTGTTCGAGGTGATCTTCTTCTTTCTTCACTTGACGCTCGTAAACTGTAGAAGAAATGTCTTCAGTCGTCTTTTCTAAGCCGTTGATATATTCTGCTGCCTTAGGTCCTGCAACCATTCCACCATAAATGGAAGATAGCAAGGAGTTCGCACCAAGACGGTTTGCACCGTGTTGTGAGTAATCACACTCTCCTGCAGCAAATAGACCAGGAATATTCGTCATTTGATCGTAGTCGACCCACATACCACCCATAGAATAGTGGACGGCAGGGAAGATCTTCATAGGTACTTTACGTGGATCATCACCCATGAATTTCTCATAGATTTCAATGATTCCACCGAGTTTGATATCCAGTTCTTTTGGATCTTTGTGGGATAGATCGAGGTATACCATGTTTTCACCATTGATACCAAGCTTCTGTCTCACACAAACATCAAAGATTTCACGTGTTGCGATGTCACGTGGAACGAGGTTACCGTATGCAGGGTACTTCTCTTCAAGGAAATACCATGGCTTACCATCTTTATAAGTCCAAACTCGTCCACCTTCACCACGTGCAGATTCACTCATAAGACGTAATTTGTCGTCGCCAGGAATGGCTGTCGGGTGAATCTGGATGAACTCACCATTCGCATAGTGGACACCTTGTTGATAAAGAGCAGAAGCAGCTGCTCCAGTATTGATGACAGAGTTGGTTGATTTACCGAAGATGACTCCAGGTCCACCAGTTGCCATGATGACCGCATCAGATTTGAAGCTTTGGATCTCAGAAGTCTTCAAGTTTTGAGCAACGATACCGCGACAAACATTGTCATCATCAAGCACTGCAGATTGGAAGTCCCAGCCTTCATACTTCGTGACAAGACCTTGTACTTCGTAACGACGAACTTGCTCGTCTAGTGCATATAGTAACTGCTGACCTGTTGTAGCCCCAGCAAATGCTGTTCTATGGTGTTGCGTACCTCCGAAACGACGGAAGTCCAACAGACCTTCTGGTGTACGGTTGAACATGACACCCATACGGTCTAGCAAGTGGATGATGCCTGGTGCAGCATCACACATCGCTTTTACTGGAGGTTGGTTCGCAAGGAAGTCTCCTCCGTAAACTGTATCATCGAAATGTTCCCAAGGAGAGTCCCCTTCCCCTTTCGTGTTAACAGCCCCGTTTATTCCACCCTGTGCACAAACGGAGTGAGAACGTTTAACTGGAACGAGTGAGAACAGATCAACGTGCATTCCTGCTTCAGCGGATTTGATGGCAGCCATTAATCCTGCCAGTCCTCCACCTACAATTATGATATTACCTTTGCTCATCGTGACTCACTCCTTATAAAATTGGTAGGTTTGTCGCTAGAGAAGCAAACCATTCTGGATAAACGAATGCGAAGATTGAACGCATTCCGATAATAGATACCGCAAAGAAAATACCCACGGTTACATAAGTGAGGATCTTTTGCGAACGTGGAGATACAGCAAGTCCCCAGCTGACAAAGAATGACCATAATCCATTTGAGAAATGGAATACAGTTGATAAGACCCCAATCACATAGAATCCAATCATAATCGGGTTATCAAGGATTTCTTCCATCATATTGAAATTCACTTCTGCCCCGAAAGCAGCTGCGACACGGGTTTCCCAAACGTGCCAAGCGATGAAAATAAGCGTGATGATCCCTGTAACACGCTGAACCATGAACATCCAGTTACGGAAGTAACCGTAGCGGTTCACATTGTTACGAGCCTGGAAAGTTATGTACAGCCCGAAAACAGCATGAAAGATGATCGGTAGGAAGATGATGAAAATTTCCAGAAAATAACGGAATGGAAGTGTCTCCATAAAGTGTGCTGCAGCATTAAACTCTTCACGACCTCTTGTCGCAAAATGGTTAACGGTCAAGTGTTGAACTAAGTATAGACCAATTGGTATGACACCAAGTAATGAATGTAATCTTCGTAATGCAAAGTCCTTGTGTTGTGCCATGTCTACGCCCCCTTTTAGATAAATGTTGCCGCTGCAATTTCAAATAATTTCAAGATTCCGATCATGCGCTCAGGTAAAAATCGCCTATCAGAGACAAGCTCCGACAAGAATTGATAACATGTATATTGTACTCCCATCATATAGGAGCGTCAAGAAAACGAATACATTTGGATGTCAGAAAGTTCAAGACTATGAAAGCCTTTTCTTAGAATGGTGCATAGATTGTCGTTGAATAATATTATCGGAGTTTCAGAAAATCGCTTTGGACCATTCGACAGATTAAGCTATAATAGAATAATAATGAGGAAGGAAAGGAGAGGTTATATGAGAAAAGACAAGAATATCCTTCCACAACCGAGTGAAAAAGAAGCATACTTATTCGGGTATGAACTATTAAGGGATGTACTCTTACCTGAATTGTTCGGAAAAGATGATCATAGTCTACTATATTGGGCTGGTAGAACGTTAGCCCGTAAATATCCCCTATCCTCCAACGAGGAAATCATTCAGTTCTTCGCGAAAGCGAACTTTGGAGAACTGACTCTTCTATCTGCGAACACGAAAGAAATGACATTCGAGATGACTTCAGAACGTATCGGGGATTTGTTGAAACAACGTAAACATGACTCTTTTCAGTTGGAAGCAGGCTTCTTAGCAGAACAGATCCAGCAGCGGAAAGAGAAGATAACCGAGTCGACTGAAGAAGTGAAACGCGGCAAAGTCGATAAAATCATCTTCAATGTCCAATGGGATCGCAAAGATGAAGTGAAAGAAGACTCAGAAGACACCCCAGTTTCATAGTTTACATACAAAGAAAGGGCTGATTGGAAGCACAGAGTAGACTCTAGGTGCTCCAATCAGCCCTTTTCATTTGCCGTTTAATTCTCTTCCTGTTCTTGTTCTTGCTCAGTGAAGTAGGAAACGATGTTTTCTGCAACGGAGCTTGGGATCTTCGCATCCACCAAATCCTCAACAGAAGCTTGCTTGATTTTCTTGAACGAACCGAAATGCTTTAACAATGCTTTCCTTCTCTTTTCTCCAATGCCCGGAATCCGGTCAAGACTGGATTGGACCATCCCTTTCTCACGGATCTGCCTGTGGAATGTAATCGCAAAACGGTGAACTTCGTCCTGTATCCGTTGTAAAAGGTAGAATTCCTGACTGTTCCGTGCGAGAGGCACCACTGCCGGTGGATCGCCCATCATCAGTTGTGCCGTATTATGTTTGTCATCTTTCACGAGCCCACAAACCGGGATGGACAGCCCTAGTTCGTTCTCCAGTACATCGATGGCTGCACTGATTTGCCCTTTTCCTCCATCGATGATGATCAAGTCCGGCAGAGGAAGATCTTCTTTCAACACGCGCGAATAACGTCTGCGTGTCACTTCTCTCATCGACGCGTAATCATCCGGTCCTTCGACTGTTTTGATTTTATATTTACGATACTGTTTCTTATTCGGTCTCCCATCTGTGAAGACGACCATAGCTGATACAGGGTTCGTGCCCTGGATGTTCGAGTTATCAAAGGCTTCGATCCGGTTAGGCGTTGCAATTCCTAACTGTTCACCCAGATTTTCAATCGCATTGATTGTTCGTTCTTCGTCTTTTTTGATCAACTCGAACTTCTCACCTAAAGCAATTTGGGCATTCTTCGTCGCCAGATTGACAAGGTCTTTCTTTTTGCCGCGTTGAGGCTGGGTAACGTCGATTTCCAATAATTTCTCCAATAGGTCACTCTCCACATGCTTGGGTACGAGTATTTCTTTTGGCATGATGTGGTTCTTTTGCAGATAAAATTGCCCGACGAATGATAAAAACTCTTCTTCTGGATCCCCGTAAACCGGAAAGAGCGACACGTCTCGTTCAATCAATTTTCCTTGTCGCACGAAAAAGACTTGGACACACATCCAGCCCTTATCGATGTGGTAACCGAAAACGTCACGGTCTTTTTGATCGGTATGAACCATCTTCTGTTGTTCCATGACCGATTCGATGTGGCGAATCTGATCTCTCAGTTCCTTGGCACGTTCAAACTCCAAGTCTTCTGCAGCCTTCTCCATCTTGGCTTGAAGGTCTTTTTTCACGTCTTGATGCCCGCCATTCAAGAAACGGATGATCGCTTCGACCATTTCGCGATTCTGTTCGTCGGTCACTTCATACACACAAGGTGCAAGGCATTGGCCCATATGATAATACAGGCAAACGCGGTCTGGCATCGTTCTACACTTACGTAGCGGATATATACGGTCCAATAGTTTCTTCGTTTCGTTAGCTGCATAAGCATTCGGATATGGACCGAAGTATCGGCCAGTTCTCTTTTTCACATTTCGTGTCGTAATCAATCTCGGCTGTTTTTCATTCGTGATCTTGATATATGGATAACTTTTATCATCTTTCAGCATGACGTTGTATCTCGGATCATGTTTCTTGATGAGATTCATTTCAAGGACAAGCGCTTCAAGGTCCGATGAAGTGACGATGTATTCAAAATCCTCGATTTCGAGTACAAGTCGTTGTGTCTTGCCGTCGTGCGAACCGGTAAAATAAGACCGCACTCGGTTGCGTAAGTTCTTCGCTTTTCCAACGTAAATGATGTTGCCGTTACGGTCTTTCATCAAATAGCATCCCGGTTGGCTTGGAAGAACTGAAAGTTTTTGTTTCAATTGTTGTTTCATGATGTCCCCCCTTTAGGCTTTCTGATGGTAGGGTCCCACTCGTAGAGTTCAATTTCATTATAGATCGGATCGACCAGATGGTTGGATCTGAAGACTTTGACTTTTTTCACATAAGGAGTGTAGTCGATTCCTTGATATGCAAAGCCATTCAAGACCCGATCCGTAATGAGGATTCTATGGTTTTCCAATTGATTGATTTCCTCTTGGAACAAATGATAACGATACGTTTTTTTATAATAAAAAGGTGCATTCAAATAATCGAAGACCCGTTCTTCTTCCCATGTAAAAACAGCTAACTGGCCTTCCTGCTCACTTACATATTCCATAAGCTGATAAGAAGCCGGTTTTTCAGCTCTGATTTCTTCAATTTGGATGACTCCCTTTACCGATTGTAACATCAACAGGGGAACAAGTGTTAGTATGAGGGCTCCCCTTTTGCCTTTGTCTATGTTCGAACTTCCTGCTGATTGTATCAGAAGTAAGAATGTCAATGGTACGAGTGGTAGAATGTGCCGCGGTTTTTCTATGTTCTGCCCAATCCATGCCCATGCCAAATAGGCAATGAACAGAATGAGCATCCAACGGTCCATCTTTTCCCGACCGAAAAAGAGGATCATGCCAACAAAACCGAACAGCAATATAGCTGAAAGGATGGACTCACCCAAAAGCCCCGTCCATACATAATTGATAAAGATCAGTTGGATCAGACGCTCAACTATTGAAAGTTCACTGGTGACGACTGATCCGCCCCATTCCTGGAAATGTCCACTCGTAAAGGAGACAGATAACTCAAGAAATGATCCGATTCCTCCCGCACTCGTGATGAGTCCGCCAATCCATATGAATTGGAAAAGAATAAAGAGAAGGATTTCTGCCAGTGGAATCGCAGATTTACGTAATCCTTTCCATCTCCTCCACCATAATAAGAGCAAGCCAATGCCGAAGGGAAAATAAGATAGCCGGATGCCCATCAATACACTGAAAAGGAATGAAGCAAGAACAGCCTGTCCTAGACGTTCCTTCTTTTCCAAGGAAACATCCAATGCCCAGAAAAACCAGAGTAACACAGCTACTGCAGCTGCCTCACTCATCGGCTGAGTGGACATCACCCAAAGGTATGTGGATGATTGGATGACGATTGTGCCAAGTAGCGCAAGCCAATAATCCATACGCTTTTTCAAAATCAAATAAGTTGGAATGGCTGCCGACGTCCATAAAACCGCACTGACGATTGACAATGCTTTACCTGGTTCTTGTACAAAAGGTTCTACCATCATTCCCAAGAAGATGAAGTAAGGATATCCCGGAAAATGGGGCTGCATCATGAACAAGTCGAATCGTTCGAGTGCAAGGCTAAAGTCCACCATGTCCCAAGTAGAAGCATATGGGCTTGCAAAATATATACGGATTCCTAAAAAAGAGGTCATAATGAGTATGAATGCTGTTACAGAATATATTCGCTTCAAGATGATTCACCTTACTGTTCTTATGTCTATCTACCTATTATGCTTCCTGGACATAAAGAAAACAAGACGGATACATCGCTGTAAACGTCTTGTCGTTTTTGATTATGTGTTGATTGTTGAAACTCCAGGCGCTTTTTTACCGTAAGCACCAGAGACTTCTTGTTTGTCTTCATTTTGGGAGACAGTCTGTTTTGTTGGAGCTGTCTTTTCTTTGCCGTTCTCTTTGACGAGTAAGTAGATGACGACAAAGTATCCGATATACGCGACCACTTCTTCAATGGATGGCATGGATGAGTATCCGAAAAGTGCCTTTAAGAAAATACCGATTTCACCTGATAGAAGAGGTGCTACACCGTGATCTCTTACATAATGAGCATAGTCGATCGGATGCTCAGGAAGAAAACTTGTCAGGTTGTAGACTTGTGGCATGACGCTGCCGATGATTTTAAGGTCTTGCATCACGGAGATTCCTTGAACAAGTAATCCAGCGGCAACCACCACGATGAATGCTCCTGTCACTTTGAAGAAAGTTTTCAATGGTACGCGCATCGATCCTTTGAAGAAGAAGTAACATACGACAACCGCAATCAGGACTCCGGAGATCGCTCCCCAACCCGTGATTGCTTTCTCGATGTTTCCTCCTGTAATCGCTGCAAAGAAGAATACTGTCTCGATTCCTTCTCTCAGTACGACGAGGAAAGAATGGAAGACCATTCCGATGACATTTCCTGTCGTCAAGTACGTATCGAGCTTCGACTCCATTTCACCTTTTAGATTCTTGCTATGTTTAGCCATCCAGAAGACCATCTGAGTCAAGAGAATGGAGGAAATCAACATAATTGATATTTTCAGATACATTTCACTACCCATTGCCGCGAATCCAGTGAATACGACCTGGAATAATAAGGCGGCTCCGAAGCTTGCCAGGAGCGCAAGACCGACACCGATCCACACGTATTTAGTGTATTCAGGTCTTTTGATTCGTTTCAGGTAAGTGGTGATGATTCCGACAATCAGTAAAGCTTCGAGTGCTTCACGGAATGTAATCAATAATGCTTGGATTTCTAAACTCGCCATGTGCTCTCTCCCCTATCTCGTTCAGGCCTTTTATCTTTTTCTACGAACGTATATTACGACCCCAATGATGATGACAGCTAAGATCAGTATCGGCAGCCAGTTTTTAAGCTGGGCGTAGTCCGTCCATGTTTGTGTGTTAGACGCACTTTCCTCTTCCGATCTATCAGCTGCGTAATGTCCGACATCGACACTTTCTAAATCAAAGAACTGCTTTAAATCGTTCAAGATGTTTTCTTTGCTTGTTTTGAATCCTTCTGGATTCGACTCCTTCTCCCCGACTCCGAACAAACCAGGGTTCCCTAGAGCGTTAAGCGCGTTTTCAAACTCATCCTTCAATTGAGCATCCAATTCAGGATTTTCGTTTTGTACGGCTGGAGAAAGGACTTTATATGTAGCATTCGCTTTCGCTATCAAGATTTTGTTTTTATCCACTTCGTCAAACTTTTCTTCAATCGCTCCAAGTCTTCTTGAAATGTTGAGAACGAGAATCGTCTGCATATGATCTTTGATCGCTTCTTTATCTTCTTCCTCGAATGCTTCCTCGACTTTGTTCACGATTTCATTTCCCATATGTAGTTGAATTTCTTCTTTTATGGTGCCGAAGAGTTCTTCAGCCTTCCCATAATTCTCATTATCTAAGTAACTGACCATTTCCTCGTAGGCGATAGCGATCGGTTCTTCACTTGGATCACCATAAGAATAAGCCATCGCTTCGACTGGAATCATGATTGTAAATAATAATAGTAGGATGGATTGCAGTAGTACACGCATGTTCATCTTCCCTTCATCGTAAATGATAATCATTATCACGCTAAAAGTCAACGATTTTAGCGAAATTGATTCTCAGTTAACTCTTCATTAAACGTTTTTCGTTCAGGCTTTCTTTTCATTTCTTTGTAGATGGCTGGAATGACCGACGTCAAGTACGCTTTGAACTTGATAAAAGACTGCCCTTTCGTTCGTACTTGATAACGAATCGGAATCTCTCTCATCCTGAATCCTTTTCGAACTAAATTCAAAGTGACGACTTGTGCGTAATTGTAGTCATGGATGATTTCAGCGTCCATTGCGGCAGCTCTCGAGAAAGCTCTCATGCCTGATTGACCATCATAGATCCAGCGACGTAAAAGAATAGACTGAGTGAGTGTGAACACATAATTCCCCAATCTTCTGTGTAGCTTCATTCCTTTGATCGTCCCTTTGAACCGAGAACCCATCACATAATCCGCTTCTTCAGAAATGATTGGTGCTACCAGTTCAGGGATTTCATCTGCTGGATATTCATTATCCGCATCTATCATGACACTGATATCCGCGCCTAGTTCGACGGACACCTTCAAGCCTTCCCGAACTGCAGCACCAAGCCCCTTATTTTGTTGGAAGGAGCGGATATGGTCCGCTCCAGCTTTCTTCGCGACTTGCACGGTCTGGTCTTTTGAACCGTCATCAATGACCAGCACTTCAACTTTATAATTTGTATGGAACGCTTTCGGTATTCTTTGAATGACTTCTTGTATGGAATTTTCTTCATTGTGTGCGGGTAAAAATACGATGATTTTCTTCAAGATGTTCCCTCTTTCCTTTCGTTGATTGCCGGATCGCTTTTCGTAGCACTCGTCCTCTGCTGTGGCTTGGGAATGGTGTACCTAATAGATGTGCAATCGTAGGTGCCACGGAGACCAATGATTCGCGATCTTCAACTACTTTACCAGATTGGATATGTGGACCCCACATGAAGAAAGGTACGAACCTTTCTCCTTCATCGAGATGTCCGTGTCCGCCGATCCCATCTGCTTGTCCATGATCCGCACAAATCATCAGGGTGGTATTCTCCATCTTGCCTTCTTCATGCATCCATTGTACAAACTCTTCGATCAACTGATCGGCTTCTTCGATTTTTTGGATATATTCATCATAAAAGACACCCTGTGAATGACCGGTTTGGTCTGTTCCAATCAACTGAGTGATGAACAGGTCTGGGTCTTCTTTTTTCATGATCTGTTTGGACCGCTCGATAATGTTTCGATCCGCGTGATCGTTATCCATGACAGCTGTTACAGTGTCGACATCATTCCCCAGGGAATCGACAAGATGGGCGATTCCGAGTAAACGACCTTTTTTACCGACCGATCGCAATGCATCGAAAATGCTTCCGACCTTGATTCCAAGCTTCCAAACCATGTTGGACGTAATACCATGCTCATAAGGATATGTGCCTGTGAACATGGAGGTGAAGCAAACGACAGTACGCGCAGGGTACACCGTTTCCATCTGTGTATATTCCGTCCCCTCTTTACGAAGCTTGTCCAGAAACGGCGTATTCGCTTGATAGAATCGTTCTTTTCTCATCCCATCAATGACAATGACAACCACACGATCCGACAGTCCTTCACTTTCCGAATCATTTTCACGTGTGTAGGAATCGTACATGTCAGGCTTCCAGTCGAAAAGATTGCGGTGCAAAATGAAAGCATACAGCCATAAGCCGAGTAAGAAGCCGGCAGGTGCTAAGACAAATTCAGCTTGGATCGCCGTGGGTCCCTGGAGGCTTGTATAAAACAAGTTCCATAGAGACAGAACCAAAAGGAATTTCGGCATCTGTTCCTGCGCATTCCCACTTGTTGAATCACTATTTTTCAATACAAGTTTCCAGAAACGCTTGAAGTTCATCCAGCTCGTGCCAATTCTCAAGTGATAGTAGAACGTGCCCCAGAAAAAGATAGTGAAAAAGAAATAAAGTCCTAATGCGAATATCAATAGAGGCAAGTTCAAATCTGGCCAGATCATGACGAAAACGACAAATGGAATCCATAAGTAATTCCGCAGCATCAAGGGAAAATCATAATGGAAGAAAAGGGCGAGTAGTGGAATCGTCAATAGAAACGCCAAAGACCCAAACTGCCAGAAACTTAAGCTCCCCCATTGTGGAATATGAAAGAGCAGCAAGGTACCGAACACGAAAATCGGTGTGAACGGTTTGCCTTCATTCAGTAAATTCCAGCATCTTGCTGCGATTTTTTCGAACTTTGAAGCTTGTTTCATGATTTTTCCCCTTTCCTTTTTATCCATCCTCTAATGGTTTGAATCGGAATCGGAGTCCAAATGACCAAGCCGATTCCAATCAAGAATGATAGCAGAAATTTAAACAGATGAGTCGTCAACCCAATACTGTATCCCGTTTTCATCCCGTATCCGATAAAAACGAGTACAGCTGTCATGACACTTTCATACGTGCCTAACCCACCTGGTGTAAAATGAAAGACCTGTCCTGCAACAGTCAAGCTGTTCACCCAAACACTTTGTAAGTATCCAAGTGGAGAAAGAAATTGTTGCGCTACTTGATAAAGAACAATCCCCTCCAATATCCAGCTCAGTATGGTCAAAGACAGAATTCCGGTTGCGTATTTGAAACCAAGGCCTTTTATATGGATGAATCCTTGCTTCAGCCAACCGATCTTGTCTTGGAGTTTCCAGGCGACGAACGCCAGGGCGACTGTCCCTAATACGGCAAGGAAAAACAACCAGACTGAGATTTGATATCCATAGATGAAAGCACCAATCGATGCGAATGTAGCTAAAGTCATGAGATCCAAACCACGCAAGAGGATAACGGATGATAAGGAGCGCTTATAAGATAGCTCATGCCTCATAGATATCACACCTGCCCTGATCAGATCTCCTGCCTTGATCGGTAGAATATGATTCAGCACAAAACTGTAGAAGATTCCAATAATACTTGACCTGAAGGTGATTTGATCCTGCAAGAACATTTTCCAGGCAAGTGCTCTGAATAGAAAGGCGGACGTATAGACCGTCGTCATGATCAAGAGGCTTGTCCATTCGAAGGACGAAAGGAGTGGAGACCTGAATTCCTCATCAGCCATAACGAGCACGGAGATCCATATAAACGCCGCCAGGAATAGAAATCGAATGATCGCAATCCACCTCTTGCTCATTGATACCACGCTTTTGCCCATTCGATCGTTTTTTCAATCCCCGTTTCAATTGAGACCTCAGGCGCATAGTTCAATTGGCTGGATGCTTTCGTAATATCTGCCCAAGTCATTTTGACATCCCCAGTCCGCCATGGTTTTTCGATTACATTCATATGTGGAAAGTGTTTTTTGAAAACATTGAGTAAGTCGATCATCTTGATGGGATTGCCAGAACCGATGTTCAGGATGCCATAATGTTGCTCTATATGCATAGCTTTGAAGAGTCCCGTGATGCAGTCGTCGATATACGTATAATCGCGGGCACTGTCCAAACTGTAAATTTCAATCGGTTCATTGGATAACAGTAGGCGGGTGAACTTCGGGATCGCCATGTCCGGTCTCCCCCATGGACCATAAACTGTAAACATTCGGAGAATCGTCATCTTGAATCTGTATAGTTTGTGAAAGGCATGGCAAAACGATTCCGCACCTGCTTTTGCAGCAGCATATGGCGATTCGACTTCTCCAATCCGCATGTCTTCGTGGAAAGCCCCGTTGTTCTGATTTCCATAAACAGAGGAAGAAGATGCAAATAGTACGTGTTCGACTTTTGATTCCCCAGCTGCTTTCAGTACATTGATGGTGGCATTGATATCATAATCCACGTAAGGCAAAGGTTGTTCGACGGAATACGTAACACCCGGCAATGCTGCCAAATGATAGACGACATCAAACTTTTGTTCAAGAAAAAGTTGCCTGGTTTCCTCTTCATACCGTAGATCCAGTTGAATGAACGGAACCGTACCTACTTGCATTTCGATTTCTTTCATATGTTGTTTTTTTCGTGCGATGGAATAATAGGGATCCAAGTTATCAATGATGGTCACATCATGACCTTCATTGATCAGCCGCTTCGTTAAATGGCTACCAATGAAACCCGCTCCCCCAGTAACTGCAATCTTCAATCTATTCAACAACCTTTTGATCATCTGTTTTTCAAGCATTTACCGTACCATTATAGTATACCTTCAACAAGTTGAAATATTGAAAGGGCTGAACTCATAAAGGAAACTTGGCAAAGCCAAGCTTTTAGCGATGGATGAGCCTTAGTTGCCCTTATACTTTGCACCTAAACTTTTTAACAACGTCGATTTCCAACACTGCAAAAAAGTTATTCTCCCTAAAAGTATAAAGAAGTGCCAGACCTCCCTGGTTGGTTCAGAGAGTCCGACACTTTTGAGTCAGCCCTTTTGTGAGCTTCTTATTTTTTGAGTTCGATTGTATCGAGTTATTTTATTACGCTGTTCAACGTTTTTTCGATGGAAGAAAGCAATTCTTTCGCTTTTTCTTGATCGTCCGCTTCTACAGCTCCGATGTAGTCTTCTGCTTGTTTGCGAAGTTCAGCGTATTGATCTTCCCCAAGTTTCGCCTTAAGGTCCGTTTCAAGGATCTCGATAAATAGAGCTCCTTCAAGTGCCGTGATCATGGACTTGTCTTCGCCCCAGTATTCTTGGCTCTCTTCATATTCGTGGAGGGCAACTTTAGAGAAACCACTTACGAATGCTTCGTTGATTGCTTTAGGATCCAGCTTCGTAACATCACTTTCAAGGTTCAATTGAGTTTCGATCAATTGAGCTTCTTCAGATGCATACTTTTCTAGGTAAGATTTAATGGATTGGAAGAATGCCCATCCTTCAGCTTGCTCTACACGTGCCGCTTCTGGATCTTCCTTCGCTTCTTTCGCTGCTTTTGTTGCGTAACCGTGAGGCTCAGCTCCGACTGCAAGATAGAACGTACGCATCAAGGATTTGTCTACGACTTGTTTTCCAAGTTGGAAAGCGAGCTCATCGTCGTTTTCGACTGCAGTTTCCATTTCGTCGAAACCAGCTTGGATTTTCTCAGCCATGTTTGTGGAATACGCAGAATCACGCTTTTGGACAGTTCCTTCAAGAGCAGCATAGAATGCTTTCGCTTCTTCAAGTTCTACGTTGACTTCTTCTTTATCTCCCCAATATTCTTTGATTTCAATGAATTCATGACGCATTGTGAAGAAGAATGCTTCTTGCATGATCTTATCGAAGATTTGCTTGACGACGCTTCCGTCAAGATCGCCTGACTTACCTGCTTCAAGAGCAGTTGAAATTTGTTGGTCCATTGACGTTTCAAATTCACCGTCACGCTTTTTCACAAGACCTTGCAAATCTTTTTTGTACAGGTCCATGACCATGTCATAGTCGACTTCTTGGCCTTCGCCTGCTTTCGCCAATTCATCTTTTCCAGTGTTATAGGATTCAACCATCGCTGCAATCTCTTCAGATGGAGATTGTGCTGCCGTTTCTTCCTTGTCCTCTTTTTGGTCTTTATTTTCATTCTCTTCCGTTTGTGTGTTGGACTCTTCTTTCTTCTCATCCTGACCACAAGCTGAAAGAAGTAAGCTTAATGCTAAGAAACTGCTTGATACAAATTTGAATTTGTTTGTCATTGTTGTTTCTCCCCCATATATGTAGTGATAATGATAATGATTATCATTTCTGTTCTCCGATAAGTATTATATCGATAATGATTCTCAGTGTCAAACAAGTTTTTGAAAGTTTTCTCTTGAAAATACTTTTCAGATGAAAAAATGTATGAATATATGCCAGTTATTGCTAGTGAGGCGGTCGTTAACGAGGCTTTTCAGTATAAAACAGTAGTCTATAGGGGTCTAAAAACGGGATTATAGATCAGATTTGGAGAAAATCCATAAAAATCGAAATTTATAGCTCAGTTTTGGTTATTTCCCATAAAAATCCCACTATTTCCAATAAAAATTGAAATTTATAGATTAAAATACAAAAAAATAAGGTCCGCCCTATGTGAGGGCAGACCTTATTATAAGAATCACTCTTATTTATGCTTGTTGATCAATTCAACAAGTGCTTCTTTCGGTTGGAAACCGACGACTTGGTCGACGACTTCTCCGTCTTTGAAAAGCATAAGTGTCGGAATGCTCATGACTCCGAATTTACCTGCTGTTTCTTGGTTTTCATCTACATCTAACTTTACGATTTTTACGTCGTTGCTCATTTCGCTATCAATCTCTTCCAAGACTGGTGCAATCATTTTACAAGGTCCGCACCAAGGTGCCCAGAAGTCTGCAAGAACGAGGCCTGAGCTCGTTTCCGTATTGAAGTTTTGGTCTGTTACGTGTGAAATAGCCATTTGTATTGCCTCCTCATCATTCTTTCACTTTCAATGGAAGTATATCACTTAACCGATCAACTTCCTAACAATCTGCTTCCAGTTGTAGCATACCCTTTTTCAAAAAACTCACACATACAAATCGGGTACAAAAACAAAGGGGTGACCAAGTGGGTCACCCTGCCATGTTCTTAAAATTAAACGAGTACCTTCTTGAATTCTTCTGTCAGCTTCGGTACGACATCGAAGAGGTCTCCGACAATTCCGTAGTCAGCTACATTGAAGATGTTCGCCTCTGGGTCTTTGTTGATCGCAACAATGATTTTTGAGTTGGACATACCAGCCAAGTGCTGGATTGCTCCAGAAATACCACATGCGATATATAAGTCAGGTGTTACGACTTTACCGGTTTGACCGATTTGCAAGGAGTAATCGCAGTAATCTGCATCACAAGCACCACGGGATGCACCGACTGCCGCTCCAAGTACATCTGCAAGTTCTTTCAACGGCTCGAAACCATCTTCAGATTTCACACCACGTCCACCAGCAACGATGATTTTCGCTTCAGAAAGATCGACACCATCGGTCGTCTTACGAACGATTTCTTTTACAATCGTACGAAGATCCTTGATCGTAACATCTACTTTAGAAACATCACCTGTACGGTTTTCATCTTTTTCAAGAGCAGAGATGTTGTTCGGACGAATCGTCACGAACATGACGCCATCTGTGATGATCTTCTTCTCAAACGCCTTACCGGAATAGATTGGGCGCGTATATACAAGGTTCCCACCTGTGTTCTCAATACCTGTGATATCGGAAACCAATCCAGATTGCAATTTCGCTGCAAGTCGAGGAGATAGGTCCTTACCAAGTGCTGTATGACCGAATACGATTCCCTCAGGACTTTCTGCGTCAATTACTTGCATCAATGCTTGTGTATAGGCATCACATGTATACGTTTTCAAATTTTCGTCTTCTAAGACTAGAACACGGTCTGCTCCGTAATGAATCATGTTTCCAGCGATGTCGTTGACACTATCGCCGCAAACGACTCCCACGATTTCTCCGCCTTCAGAGATTTCTTTCGCTGCTGCAATTGCTTCATAGGATACGTTACGAAGTTCACCGTCTCTGACTTCTCCTAAAACCAATACTTTTTTAGCCATCGTTTTCTCTCCCCTTTTATATCACTTTTGCTTCAGATCGTAACAAGGACACAAGTTCTTTCACTTGGTCGTCAACTTCACCTTCGAGTACTTTTCCAGCCTGTTTTTCAGGTGGGAGGAAGACTTCTAACGTTCTTGTCTTGCCTTCTACTTCATCTTCATCCAGATCCAGATCATCCAACTCAAGCTCTTCTAGAGGCTTCTTCTTCGCTTTCATGATCCCTGGTAATGAAGGATAGCGTGGCTCATTCAATCCTTGCTGAGCCGTCACAAGAACTGGCAATGACGTTTCAATGATTTCAAGGTCACCTTCAACGTCACGTTCGATCTTGACAGTAGAACCTTCTACTTCAAGCTTCGTGATCGTCGTCACGTGAGGCATATCCAACAACTCTGCTAGGCGTGGTCCAACCTGACCGGAAGCTCCATCAATCGCAACGTTACCGCCTAGAATGATATCTACTTCCTTATCTTCAAAATAAGCTGCAAGGATTTTAGCTGTAGAATATTGATCTCCATAGTCCACATCTTCATCGTCGATCAATACAGCTTTATCCGCGCCCATCGCTAGTGCCGTTCTGAGCTGCTTATCACTTTCTTCTTCACCGACTGTAACGACAGTGACTTCTCCGCCATGCTCGTCGCGCAATTTGATTGCTTCTTCCACCGCATACTCATCGTATGGGTTGATGATGAATTCAACACCGTCTTCACTGATTTTTCCGTTTTCGATCGCGATCTTTTCTTCCGTATCGAATGTTCTTTTTAGAATGACATAAATATTCATGTGTTTCCCTCCAATTTTAGCGGTCTTTAAATTCAGGCTTGCGTTTTTCTATGAAAGCTTGGATACCCTCTTGCCCATCATGTGAGGCGAAAGCTTTTCCAAACGATTCCGTTTCCTTCTTCGCACCTTGCTCGTATTCCCCTTTTCGGGCGAAATCGACTAATTCGAGTGCGAGGCTGACAGCAACGGCACTTTTAGCAGCTGCTTTTCCAGCTAGAGTATAGGCTTTATCCAGCAACTCATCTTCAGAAACCACATGGTTGGCTAGACCCCATTGCATCGCGTCCGTTCCTGTAATCGGTTCGCTGGTCAGGAGCATTTCTGTCGCTTTCGCAGCTCCGACATAGCGAGGTAGACGTTGGGATCCTGCAAAGCCTGGAACCAACCCAAGTTGTAGTTCAGGTAAACCGAGCTTCGTGTTATCCGTGACCAGTCTCATGTGACAAGCCATCGCGAGCTCCAGTCCTCCCCCTAGTGCAGCGCCATGTACTGCTGCAATGACGGGTTTGGAAAATTGTTCAATCCGATCGAACACCTGTTGACCGTAAGCACCAAGTTCAGAGAATCCAGATGCATCTTCTACAGTCGTGAATTCTTTGATATCTGCCCCTGCAGAGAAAAATCTTCCTTCTCCACGTATGACAAGAGCTTTGACTTCTGAATCCTTCTCAACTTCATCTAAAACAGAGTTGATCTCTCTGATCATTGGAGAACAGAGTGCGTTCGCTGGTGCATGTTGTAGCAGGATCGTTCCGATTTGATTTTCCTTTGAATAGGATAAGTACTCCAAATTCTCTCCTCCTCTTAACTAGGTCTATAACGGATGCCATTAATAAGCAGATCATGAACTGAGTTTGCAAGCGCTGTCAAATCATAGTGATGATCATTCATCACCCAGCTCGTCGTCGTTTCATCCAATGTACCGAAAATCATCTGACGGACGATCCGGATATCCAGGTCAGGTTGGAACACCTGTTGTTTGACCCCTTCATGGATGATGTCATCCAGAAGATGCAGGTAACGCTTCAACACTTCCCCGATCTGCGCTCGTAGCGCACGATTCGTCTGACGCAATTCGAGCTGTGTCACGATTGCCAATTCATGATCCTCTGATAGCTGTTTGAAGTGCATTTCAATCAGCTTTAACAGCTTATCTTCAACAGAATGCTGATGTTCGATTTCATTTTTGGTCGTGTCGATAAAGTGACCCATCTTTTCCTGGAACAAAGATATGAGCAGATCTTCTTTGTTTTTGAAATACAAGTAGATGGTGCCGTCCGCTACCCCAGCTTCACGCGCGATTTTTGAAATCTGTGATTGGTGATAGCCATGTTTCGCAATGACCGAAACAGCTGCATCGATAATTTTGTCATATTTAGGTCCTTTTCGTTTAACGGTCATCGTCCTTTACCTCCACGTTCTACAAGAAAAACTGCCTGCTTTTCTCGTTGATCCGAAAAATGAATGAACATTCACTCGGGTTCATTGTACTTTACAAACGGGGGTTAAGTCAATGAATCTTTCGTATTTTTCAGAATTTTACGCATCCTGTCGATTATCTGAATTATATCATTAATCTGTCAAAAAAATAACAAGAAAGGGTCAACTAGGACTGCAAAGATGATCATGAAAGTATGCCACTGTATTTCTGCATTTTAATATGAAAAAAGTTGATTTCCAGCATCTCTTCTCACAAGAAGTCATTTCTGAGTGGGTGACTTGGCGATTTCTGCTTTTTCACCCTATCAGAACGCTCCTTTAGTAATCACCAATAAAAAAGGACCCCGATATCGGGATCCTTTTCTCTGTTACGCATTCTCTTTAGCGCTTTCTTTCAGTTTCTGCTTTTCTTCCTCAACGAGGACTCTTCGGAGTACTTTTCCAACCATCGTTTTCGGAAGTTCATCCCTGAATTCATAAAGGCGCGGAACTTTAAAGGAGGCCAGATACTTCCTACAGTGGGTATCCAGGTCTTCTTCTGTACATGTAACCCCATCCTTCAGAACGACGAAAGCCTTCACAGTTTCTCCTCGATATGGATCTGGAACACCGATGACGGTCGCCTCTTTCACTTTTGGATGTTCAAACAAAATCTCTTCGATTTCTCGAGGATAGATGTTGAATCCACCGGCAATGATCATATCTTTTTTACGATCGACGATATAGAAGTAACCTTTCTCATCCATGTATCCCATATCTCCGGTCAACAGCCAACCCTCGTGGAACGTGGAAGCTGTCTCTTCGGGTTGATTCCAATAGCCTTTCATGACCTGTGGACCTTTGATCATCAGCTCTCCGACTTCCTTTTCCTCGGCAATCGAGCCTGTTTCAGCAGATAGGATGGCCGCTTCTGTATTCGGCCAAGGGACCCCGATACTACCGATGACTCGGTTACCATACAGGAAGTTGGCATGGGTGACTGGTGATGCTTCGGTCAATCCATAACCTTCAACAAGATTCCCTTTTGTAATCTCCTCAAAGCTTTCCTGAACTTCAACAGGAAGTGGAGCTGAACCGCTGATACAACTTGCGATTGAAGACAAGTCATACGATTTGATATTCGGATCATTCAATAAAGCGATGTACATCGTTGGTGCGCCTGGGAACATCGTCGGCTTATGCTTACCGATGGCTTTCAGCACCTGCTTCGGATCAAACTTAGGGAGAATGATCATTTCAGCCAGGTACATGATCGAAAAGTTCATGACACATGTCATTCCGTACACATGGAAGAATGGCAATGCACCAAGAATCTTTTCTTCTCCATACTTCGCTTTATACATCCAATAACGGCATTGCATCGTATTTGCGACAAGGTTGTAATGCGTGAGCATGACTCCCTTCGCAGGACCTGTCGTACCACCCGTATACTGTAGTAAAGCAAGATCTTCTTTCGCATCCACTTCAACATCAATCGGGTTCATGTCTCCTTCATCCAGCAACTTTCTGAAGGAATGAATCGTGTCGTTGTATTCGACACGCACAACAATGTTGGTCTGCTTTTTCTGAACGAATGGATAGATGAGGTTCTTCGGGAATGGCAGATAGTCTTTCACTCCGGTAACGATGACATGTTCGAGTGAAGTCCGTTTTTTCACTGCCTCGACCCGCGGGAACAATAAATCCAGACAAATGATCGTCTTAGAACCAGAGTCTGTCAACTGGTGTTCCAGCTCCCTCTCCGTATAGAGAGGATTGGTTTGGACGACAATGCCTCCAGCCAACAATACACCATAATAACTGATGACTGATTGCGGCGAATTCGGAAGCATGATGGCGACCCGATCTCCTTTCCGAATACCAAGGGACCGTAGTTGATTCGCCATCTTCAAGGCGCTTTCATAAACTTCCCCGTAGTTCATCCGCTTACCTAGAAAATCTAAAGCGGGTTTCTCTGGGTGCTTACGAGCTGCATCTTCCAGATAGAATTGCAAAGGCTTTTCGTCAATCTCGATTTCGTGAGGGATTTCTTCGGGATACTGCAGTAACCAATTTTTCTCCACCTTAATCTCCTCCTTTTTTACCGCTCCTTTCCTATGAAAAACTCACTCTCTACTACTATTATAATGAAAACGGATACAATTTTATATATTTTTAGAATATTTCCAATAAATTTTCTTGCTTGTAATAATTGTATTAGTAAAACAAGGAAAAAAGACCCCCTTTGACATTAGAGTCAAAGGAGGTCTAAAGCTTAATTTTATTTCTAACGAAATTCACACCCTAGTCTATACTAAAAGCATGTTTTCGCAGTCTCTGTTGCTCTTGAAAGTCGTTGATTTCCGCTCTCCAGGTGCTCGCTTTCCGCGGGGCGTGCGGTGAGCCCACTCACTTGCACAGGATGTGCTGGCTTCGACGTTCACCACAGGACGTGGTGGAACTTAGTCGAAGATCCTTTAAAAAGTGAATGGTCTCACGTGTCCCGCTAATCCCGCTGGAGTCTCGCACCTTGCTCTCCAATCAACTTGCACATGGTTTCTTTTAAAATGACTCAAAAGCAACTATCAGTTAAAAATCACACGAACAAATAAATGATACCTGCCACGATGAAGAGACCGCAGCATACTAAGAGGACTTTCCATAATGTTTCCATGCTTTCACCTATCCGATTCCGCTGCCGATGACAAAGGATAATCCCACAGATATAATCATGGAAATAAATCCGACAGCTCTATTGTCTTTTTGAATCTCATCGTCAATCTTAAACCGTGGCGTCAGAAATTCAAAAATGAAGTATCCAATCAACAATAATAAGAAACCATAAACGCCCCAAATCGTCATATCCAAAATGGAATCGTTATGTTCAATTGAGTATCTGAAGATGTTCGCAATCCCGAATACCTTTCCTCCTGTCGCCATAGCAACTGACAAATTGCCCTTACTGATCTCTTCCCAATTTTTATACTTCGTTACGACTTCAAAAATGGCGAGAAAAACGATGAGACTCAATACGACGACACTATAATTTGCTACAGTTTCAACATAAGGATTAGCCAACCAATTGTCCATGATTTCCCCGCTTTCTATTTCAGTCCGACGATCGTGACGCCGCTTCCACCTTCACCTGCATTCCCAAGTCGGGTCGTTTTCACATTCGGATGTTCTTTTAACAACGACTGCACACCTGTTCTCAATGCCCCGGTTCCTTTACCGTGAATAATTGAAACTTGAGGGTATCCGGCGAGTAACGAATCATCCAAGAATTTATCGACCGCTCGAAGCGCGTTTTCATATCGTTCCCCTCTTAGATCCAGTTCAGGCTTTGTCACAGAACTTCCTTCCACTTTGACGAACGGTTTCGTTTCTCTTTTCTTTTCTGATTTGATCGGCTCCAATTCGTTCGCTTTGACCGTCATTTTCATGATGCCGATCTGGACTTGATATTCATTCGAACCGACTTTTTCAACGATATGACCTTTTTGGTTCACGGTTAACACTTTCACTTCTTCACCAGGCTTTAAATTATCTGGCGCTTTTTTGTTCGTTGTCGGTGTTTTCAGGGCTTTGTTCCGTTTTGGAGCTGCTTCATCCAACCGCTTTTGGGCTTCGATGAGCTTATGCTCTTTCACATTTCCGTATTCCTTCTGATATCCGCGGAGCTCTTTGAGAATCTCATCTGCTTCCTGGCGAGCATGTTCAACAGATTTTTTCGCTTCCTGTTCCGCTTTTTCATACAGTTTTTCTTTATGCTGTTCGAACTCTTTCAACTTCTGTTCAAGATCACGCTTCAAGTCTTCGGCTTCCTGATGGATATCGGTAGCTTCCGCACGTTCTCGTTCAGCTCTTTTCTGAGCATCTTCGAGGGAAGCGATCATCACATCGATCTTGTTGTTGTCTTCACTGATGTGAGACTTTGCATCGGTTATGATCTTTTCGTTCAGTCCGATCCGTTTGGAGATTTCGAAAGCATTACTCCGTCCTGGTACACCGATCAATAGGCGATAGGTCGGACGTAACGTTTCCACATCGAACTCCACACTTGCGTTCATGACGCCTTTACGATTATACGCATAAGCTTTCAGTTCACTGTAGTGAGTCGTCGCTACAATTTTTGAACCTCGTTCATTGACATAGTCGAGAATCGAGATGGCAAGTGCAGCTCCTTCAGTCGGATCTGTACCAGCGCCGAGTTCGTCGAACAGGACCAACGACTTGAAGTTGACCCGATCGAGTATATCCACGATATTCGTCATATGAGAGGAGAACGTACTCAAGTTCTGTTCAATGGACTGTTCATCCCCGATGTCCGCGTAGATCGATTCGAAAACCGTCACTTCCGATTCTTCTTCTGCCGGTATTTGCATACCGGATTGTGCCATCAAGGATAATAAGCCGATCGTTTTTAACGTAACCGTCTTACCACCCGTGTTTGGACCAGTAATGACAAGTGCATTATATTCTCCGCCAAGCTCGACATTGATCGGAACGACTTCATCTGCAGAAATCAGTGGATGTCGCGCTCGTTTCAAGTTCATGTATTCGTTATCATTGATTTTCGGCTTAACCGCTTTTATCGCGTGACTATAGCGCGCTTTTGCGAAAATGAAATCAATTTCTGCAAGGACAGTGACATTGTGACTTAAAAATCCAGACACTTCAGCCACTGTTTCCGTCAACATTTTCAAGATGCGCTGAATTTCTTGATACTCTTTGCTCTTCGTCTCTTTCAATTGGTTGTTGATTGTTACAACTGCCTGAGGTTCAATGAACAATGTTGCACCAGAAGCGGATTGATCATGAACCATACCGCCAAACGCTGAACGATATTCTTGCTTGACTGGAATGACATAGCGATCATTTCGGATTGTGACAATGGCATCAGACAGCATCTTTTGTGATTTTGAAGATCGGATGATCGACTCTAGTTTTTCACGGATACGGGATTCAAAGCTTCTTAATTGTTGACGAATCGTTCTAAGAGCAGGGCTTGCTGTATCCATCACATGTCCTTGATCATCAATGCAATCTTTGATTTTTCGCTCCACTTCCTGTAGAGGATCGATCTGTTCAATGAGATCCGCTAAAATCGGCAGCTCGATTTCGTCCTCCAACGTGCCTTCTATAAATCTTCTGAACCTACGTCCCCCATGGATAGTGGTCGAGATATCGACGAGCTCTTCCGGACTTAGGATTCCGCCAATTTCCGAACGCTTCAACGACGCACGGATATCGCGGATACCGCCTAATGGAACATGGCCTTTCAACCTGAGAATCTGTGCACCTTCATCCGTACTGTTCTGCTGATGGTTCACATCCTCAAAATTCGTCCACGGCTTAAGGTCATGGATTTTTTCTTTCCCTAAAGAAGAGGAGACATGCTCAAGCAGTTGTTCTTTGATTTTTGTATATTCTAAAACTCTAAGTATTCGTTCGTTCACGGTGAGCCTCCTGTAACATTCCTTTACTTATGTCGGTTCAGAAAAGCACGGAAATCCTCCAACGTATACGTATTCAAAACGTTTTCCTTCCGAAGCAATGCTGCTTGACCGACTTTGATACCGATGTCCATATGCTCCAGTGTTTCATGGACATGGGCATCCGTATTGATCGATAGCTTGACACCTTTCTCTTGCGCTTTCGCTAACCATGCTGGTGCCAGATCCAATCGATTCGGGTTCGCATTCAATTCAAGTGCCGTATTTGTCTCCGCTGCCTTTTCAATCAGTTCATCCACGTCCACGGCATATCCATTACGACGACCGATGATACGTCCAGTCGGATGTGCGATCAAATCGACATGCGGGTTGTTCAGCGCTGTGTCCAGTCGCTTCATGATCGTTTCTTTGCTTTGAGAAAAGGAAGAATGGATGGAAGCGATGACAAAATCCAACTGTTCCAGCAGTGAGTCCTCATAATCTAACGTCCCATCTGGTAAGATGTCCATCTCGATGCCGGAAAGAATCGTAAAGTCGTCCCATTTTTCATTCAATCTCTTAATCTCTTCTTGTTGCTGCATGATCCGTTCTGGCGTCAGTCCATTTGCGACAACGAGGTATTGAGAGTGATCCGTGATGACGATATGGCTATATCCTTGGCTACGAGCAGCCTCAGCCATCTCCTCGATAGAGTTGGCACCATCACTCCAGGTTGTATGCATGTGGAGATCACTCTTGATATCGCTTCGCTCAATATATTCAATCTTATCTTTGAAAAGCTCAAGCTCTTCTTTCCCTTGACGAACTTGTGGGGGGATGAAGGTTAGCCCGAAATGTCCAAAGAATTCTTCTTCCGTTTTGAAAGTGGTGATTTCACCTGTCTCTGCATCCTCTACACCATACTCACTGATTTTTTCAGAGCGTTCTTTTGCTAGCTGACGCATCTTGACGTTATGCTCTTTTGATCCGGTAAAATGATGCAAAGTCGTCGCAAATTCTTCAGGTTTGACGAGTCGGAAATCTACCGAAATATCATAGTCATAAGTGACGACAACCGAGACTTTCGTTGACCCGGATGCGATGACATTCGTGACATTTTCCAAGTCTTCCAAACGTGGAACGACTTTGTCTGGTGTCGTCGTCGCTATGATGAAATCGATATCTTTGATCGTTTCGCTATATCTACGAATGCTACCCGCACGTGAAAAACGCTCGACACCATCAATGTGGTCCAGCTGCTCTTCAATGCGGTCTGCGATTGGAAGCATCATGGCAATCGGGAGACGCTCAGGTCTTTTACCATAATCCTCTATCGCTTCTAGGATCTTCTCTTCCGTCTTTTTACCGAAGCCTTGCATCGCTTGTACTTTATTTTCCTCACAAGCCTCTTTTAAAGATTGGAGATCCGTTACACCAAGCTCATGGTACAGACGGGAAATCTTCTTCCCACCAAGACCCGGTAGATTCAATAGGGCAATCAGACCGTCAGGCAACTCCTCTTTCAACTCTTCCAGCAAGGAAGATTGTCCTGTTTCAATGATTTCCTCAATGACAGATAAGGTACCTTTCCCAATCCCTTTCAGATTGCCAATATCCTCAATTTCATCAAGCGTTCTTGAATCACTTTCTAACGCTTGAGCTGCTCTGCGATAGGCCGAAACTTTGAAACTGTTTTCACCTTTGATTTCCATATATAAAGCAATCTGTTCCATCATTTTTATAATCAACTTTTTGTTCATAAAAAAAGCACTTCCCATCCGTCGAATTTGTATACGAGGTCACCATGAAGAATCAGAAGCGGCTGTACCCCCTATTCAAGAATGTAGAAAAAGGATAAGTCTCCTTATCCTTTGAACTTTTTAAATCATCAAATTTTTGTATTGATCTCCGCTATCCAGATACTCTTGATTTTCTCAGAGAAAACCGGCGTATGTTCCACCATCGCCTTTGCTATGAATGAATCGGACATGGCGGATTGTATGGAATCGAGCGGTACTAGCGCTGCGATATACAAGAATAGGAAGATGACGAGATACACTTCTACAAATCCGAGTACACCACCAAGCCAGCCGTTGATTGTCCGTAAAATTGGCAGGTCAGCCAAGAAATCCAACATGGATCCTAAGATTTGTAGGAGTATTTTCGTTCCGAAAAACAGCATCGCGAACGCGATTGCACGGTAGTAGGCATCTTCCAAAAAGCCTGAATTCATGAAAATGGCTAATGAGCTGCCCTCTGAAATCGTCGGGTATGGAACCCACAAGCGTAGTTTTGGAGCTAGATCATCAAAATACAGATAGGCAACGATGAAAGCGGCAATGAATCCTGTTAAATGAACGAGTTGAAGGATCAAACCTCTACGTAACCCAATTAAGAAACCGACAATTAAAACCCCTATTAAAAGTAAATCGACCATCCTTTTATTCCTCTTTCTTTCCCTCTAACTGTTTCACTCTTTCTACCAGTTTGAGATAATCATTCGTAATGTTGACCGCTGTTAGAACGGCAAGTTGTTTCGTATCTAGATTGTTCGTTTGGTGACGGATCTCTCTCATTTTTTGATCGACCAGGTCCGCCACTTTATTAACGTGCCCAGCCCCCTCTTCACCAATGATTGTATATTGTTGACCGAATATATGTACTGTCGTTCGATTTTGGTTAGACACCCAAAAGCCTCCTAACTCGTAAATGACTAATCATTATCTTAACATGAACAGGTAAGAATGAGAATAATGAGACTTTTGCTCTTGACATATTTTAACATAAAGTTCGTCGATCGAATGAAGTTGATTTTTTAAAAATCAACACGGTCCTACAAAGATTAACATAAGTCCTCTTCTATTTTACTGAATATGTCATTGGCAAATCAAGTTAAATTCGATTCCCGCTGAGCTTCTTGCTTCGTTATAATGAGGGTATGGCACTAATTACATAGGAAATTGAAGGTGAAATGGAATGGCAAATGCCGTATTGAAACTGAGTAAGACTAAAATAGATGAAATCCAAAATGCTTATGAACCCTACATACAACCGAAAGTCCCTCAAGGAGGGCTTTTCGTCGCGAAGGTCAATGGATGTACGGTCACGGCCTATAAATCAGGTAAAATCCTCTTTCAAGGTCCAGCCGCTGAAGAAGAGGCTTCCCGTTGGGGTTCTATCGAAAAAGACAGCAAACCAAGTTCTGACAAGAAACGGAAGAAGCATGCCTATCTACCACCTGAAAATGTTTCGTCCATGTCCTTGATCGGCTCAGACGAAGTCGGAACGGGAGACTTCTTCGGACCGATCACAGTCGTTGCAGCTTTTGTGTCCAAAGAAAATATGGCTTTGGTCAAAGAGCTTGGGGTAAAGGATTCCAAAATGATGAAAGACCCTCAGATCATTGAGATTGCAAAAAGTCTGATCCAAACGATTCCATACAGCTTGATGGTCCTGCCGAATCCGAAATATAATGAACTTCAAGCAAAAGGATTGTCACAAGGGAAAATGAAAGCGATGCTTCATCAGCAAGCGATTCGTAAAGTATTTGATAAAATTTCTGATACAGAAGATGTAGAAGGCGTGTTGATCGACCAATTTTGTGAGCCAGAGGTGTTCTTCAGACATACGAACCAACAGCCAGGCGATAACCTTCCTTTCTTTTTTGAAACGAAAGCAGAGGAATTGCATTTAGCTGTTGCTGCGGCCTCCATCATCGCTCGTTATGCCTTTTTGAAAAAGATGGATGAATTGTCTGAACATGCAGGCGTCACTATTCCTAAAGGAGCGGGACCTCTTGTAGATGAAGCAGCTGCAAAGATCGTCATGAGAAAGAGCTCGGATTTCTTGAAAAGCATCAGCAAATCCCACTTTGCAAACACTCAAAAAGCGATGAAGCTTGTGAATCAAAAGCGCAAAAAATAAGGGTAGACGACGGATTACGGTCATCTACCCTTTCTATTTATCCTCTCATTGTTGCATTGAATTGGTCTTTCACATAGTCGATCACTTTGTGGTGGACCTTTTCAACATCTTCATCCGTTAACGTTTTTTCAGGGTTGTAGTACGTAAGTGAATACGCCACGGATTTTTTGCCTTCATCCATATGCTCACCTTCGTAAAGGTCGAAGATGGATACTTGTTTCAGCAAGTCTCCTCCAGCAGCTTGAATCCCTGCCTGGACTTCACCCGCTTGCACATCCTGATCCAGAATCAGTGCAATGTCACGGGTAATGGATGGGTAACGCGGGAGGGCGTTGTAAACCACTGGTGGTACGTCCGCTGAGAACAATTCATCCAGCTCAAGTTCGAACAGATACGTTTCTTTGATGTCCCAATCTTTCTGATCCGCTGGGTGCAATTGACCGACGATTCCGATCTGCTTCCCATCGAGAAGAAGAATCGCCGTTCTACCTGGATGGAATCCTTCACGTTTAGCTTGTTGATACTCAATACGCTCGTTCAATCCAAGCTTTTCAAACAGACCATCGAGCACACCTTTCACAACGTAGAAGTCGACTGGCTTCTTCTCTTGTTGCCAAGGGTGTGTATGCCATAGCCCAGTGAACGCTCCTGCGAGCTTCTGATGTTCATTCGGTAGACTCTTCAGGTTTGATTCCTCTGTCATGTAAGTCGAACCAACTTCAAATACCGCGACATCGTTGATTTGGCGATTTTGGTTGTATTGGACGACCTCTAACAGTTGAGGTAAGATCGTACGTCTCAAAACAGCACGTTCTTCGCTCATCGGCATGGAAACCCCAACATAAGCAGGTTGGTCTTCCGTTGTCAATCCGTGATAACGGTTAGCTTTTTTCTCTGTCGTCAAGGAGTACGTAATCGCTTGATAGAGACCTGAGTCTTGAAGATAACGACGTACAAGACGACGCTTCTTCTGAGCAGGATTCAATTCCCCTGGAGTCGTTGAACCTTCCGGAAGAGTCGTCGGAATTCGATCATAGCCGTAAATTCGTCCGATTTCTTCAATCAAATCTTCTTCCAACGTAATATCCGGTCGTCGCGCTGGAATTTCCACATTGAATACGTCTTCTTCTACTTCATAAGAAAAACCAAGGCGGTTGAAGATCTCGTGGATATCTTCCGTATGGATGGATGTCCCCAACACTTTGTTTGCACGGGTACCGCTGACCGTGACGTTGTAATGATCGACATATCTTGGGCCCGCTTCGACCATACCTTCCAGTACTTCTCCACCTGCAAACTCTTCAAGTAGTTGAGCAGCACGGTTAGCTGCTTCATATACTCTGTTTCGATCGATTCCCTTTTCAAAACGAGTCGATGACTCACTTCGTAGTCCAAGATCTTTTGATGCTTGACGTACAAGTGACGGATTGAAGTAAGCCGCTTCAAGCAACACAGTTGTCGTCGTATCAGACACTTCAGAATCCGCGCCACCCATCACACCTGCAACTGCGACTGGCTCAGAACCATTCGTAATGACAAGGTGATGCGCTTCCAGTTTCCTCTTCTCGTCATCCAATGTAACGATTTCTTCCCCATCTTTCGCACGGCGAACGAGGATCTCTTTGGAACCGAAACGATCGTAGTCGAAGGCATGTAACGGCTGACCGTACTCGAGCAATACATAGTTCGTGATATCAACTACATTGTTGATTGGACGGATACCAGCTGCGATCAGACGATTTTGCATCCATTCAGGAGATGGACCGACCTGGATGTTCCGAATCACTTTCGCCCCATAGTATGGATTGTCTTCAAGGTCTTCAATGTTCACAGAAATGTAGTCTGATGCAGACTCGGTTGTTTCGGATAAAGTGGGCTTCGGCAAGTTCAGTTGTTTTTCAAGCACCGCCGAAACTTCGTGAGCCACCCCTACCATATTCAAGCAATCCGCACGGTTCGGTGTAAGTCCGAGTTCAAGAATATGATCGTCTAGATTCAGAGCCGCAAGCGCGTCCGATCCGACTTCTGCATCTTCTTTTAGAACATAGATGCCATCAGCGAACTCTTTCGGCACCATTTTCGCATCAACACCAAGCTCTTCAAGAGAACAGATCATACCATGAGAGGCTTCACCACGGAGCTTCGCTTTTTTGATTTTAAAATCACCTGGTAAGACTGCGCCGACTTTCGCGACAGCAACCTTTTGACCTGCAGCGACATTTGGAGCACCACAAATGATTTGGACCGGCTCGTTTTCACCGATGTTCACTTTACACACGTTCAATTTATCAGCGTTCGGATGTTGCTCGCATGCTTCCACATGTCCGACGACAACACCAGAGATCCCTTTGTTCAAGGATTCGACGCCTTCAACTTCTATTCCGCTTTTCGTAATGCGATCTGCAAGCTCATCTGGCGTGACACCTTCCAGATCGACGTATTCTTTCAACCAATTATAGGATACTAACATGATTTCACTCCCCTTGATTCATCAGTTCATTTTCACTACTTCAATTTCAATCTAAGTTTAAAAAGAGGACAAACAGAGCAGAGAAGTTCGAGGCGCGGAAGCCACGAGGACCGGAACGTAGATTGCAACTACTTGAGGACCGGAGTGGAAACACAACAAAGAAATTCGATAGCTATGTTTACCGCACTTTTTAAACAACAACTAAGCTCGTTTGAATTGTTCTAGGAACCTAACATCATTCGCATAAAAATGACGGATATCATCGATGCCGTATTTCAGCATGGCGATTCGTTCTGGTCCCATTCCGAATGCGAATCCTGTGTACTCTTTGGAATCGAATCCTGCCATTTCAAGTACGTTCGGATGTACCATTCCAGCACCTAATATTTCAATCCAGCCTGTACGTTTACAGATCGAGCAGCCTTTACCGTTACATTTGAAGCAAGATACATCCACTTCTACCGATGGTTCAGTGAACGGGAAGAAGCTCGGACGTAAACGAATTTCTCTCTCTGCACCGAACAACTTTTGAGCGAACAACGTTAACGTACCTTTCAAATCACTCATACGGACATCTTTATCAACGTAAAGCCCTTCAATCTGCATGAACTGATGGGAGTGTGTCGCATCATCTGTATCACGGCGGTATACCTTACCAGGGCTGATGATTTTGACAGGTCCTCTTCCTTCATGCTTTTCCATCGTACGCGCTTGAACCGGTGACGTTTGCGTACGAAGCAAAATGTCTTCTGTAATAAAGAAGGAATCCTGCATATCACGTGCCGGGTGATTCTTCGGTAAGTTCAATGCTTCAAAATTATAATAGTCCGTCTCTACCTCAGGACCTTCTGCAACAGAGAAGCCCATTCCGATGAACAAGTCTTCAATTTCTTCAATGACAGCCGTAAGAGGGTGTGCATTCCCTTTACGAACCGGGCGTCCCGGTAATGTCACATCGATGGTCTCACTACTTAGCTTCGCATCGAGCGCTTCTCTTTCAAGCTTTTCCTGCTTTGTTTCGACTTTCTGAGTGATGGCGTCACGCACCTCATTGGCGAGCTGACCCATTTTCGGTCGCTCCTCTGCCGGAAGTTTCCCCATTCCTTTCAACACTTCCGTAATCGGGCCTTTCTTTCCTAAATACTCGACACGGATATCCTGCAATTCTTTCAGTGAAGCTGCTTTCTCAATCTTCTCTACAGCCTCACCTTGCAAGGTCATCAAACGTTCTTGCATAACAGTTCCTCCTTTATCCTTCTTAAAAAATGAATTCAAAAATAAGTCCAAACTTACACGTATTTCACCCTGGCTAATCTAAAACCTAGTACAACCTCGAATAATCCTCATTGCTCTCCTATCCAAAAAGTTTTTTGTGAGTGGAACGAACGGTCTCTTGAAGTATGTGAGTCATCGTCAAACTTGTTTGTAAGTGACTCACCATACGGAAAGAGACGATAGGAGAGCAAAAATGAAATTAAAAAAACCTCCGCCCCCACAAAGGGACGAAGGTTTCGCGTTACCACCCTAATTAACAATCACAAAAAAACACAATTGTTCACTTCATCATTTAACGGATTTCCCGGCACAATCTTAGCTCATCGCACAACACGACCAGTGTTCGAAAGGCAACTCCGGACTGAATTCCATTACCTCAACCATAAGCATGCTCCCAGTCTATGGCACGCTCTCCCTGAAAGGTGACAAATAATGTACTACTTTCCATCATCGTTTTTCATATCTTATCCAATTGTTTTCTACTACTGTATTATAAAAGTTCCATTTCGTTCATGCAACTATTATCGACCTATTGGCTCAACTTTAAACCATACAGCAAGATACCAGCCGCAACCGCTACGTTCAACGACTCTGCTTTTCCATAGATCGGCACGTATAGATTCTGATCCGTCTGTGCCAACAGATCTGGATGGACACCATTAGCTTCATTCCCTAAAATCAGCGCGTATCCACCGTCCGGTTTTTCATCAGTATAGGGAACGCCACCTTCCAATGCAGTGCCATATACTTTGATTCCTTTTTCTTTTAACGTCGGAATCCAGTCGGTCAAATCACCCTTCAGGATTGGCATGTGGAAAATCGATCCTTGTGTGGAGCGGAGCACTTTGCTGTTATAGACGTCTACACTCCCTTGACCGAGTATGACGCCATCTGCCCCCGAACTGTCTGCCGTACGGATGATCGTTCCGAGGTTTCCTGGATCTTGTATCCCATCAATTAAAATGTATGTACCCTCCGGATTCAGTTCATGCTTTTCTTGTTGGAATTGGACAATCGCCACAATTCCTTGAGGCGTTTCCGTATCCGTCAGTTCTTTGATGACGGAATCCGTCGCGAGCCAGGTCGTCACATTGCCCGTATGCCATTCATGCGGTACACGGAAAGACTCTTCGATGATCAAGTCGGTGACTTCAGCATGATGGTTCAACGCTTCCTCGATCAGATGAGGACCTTCAATGATAAAGGCACCTGCTTTTTCCCGACCTTTACGGCTCTTCAACTTCTTCCATTCTTTCACTCGTCCATTTTTTGGTGATGTAATTCGATTCATGGCCTTCATTCCTTTAATTCCTCGAAATAATAATGATATTATACGTCAATCTGATACATAATCCAATGAAACTGGATAAAAACTATCAACATACAAATGCTATGAGCAATACTCCAATTACAAATAAGAGGTGAAAAGGTATGGATTTGAACTTAAGAAAAGCGGTTTTGGCCAACGTTTCCGGTAACAGTCATGATGAACTGGAAAGCACGATTATGGAAGCAATCAAGAGTGGCGAAGAAAAAATGCTCCCTGGTCTCGGCGTACTGTTTGAAGTCATTTGGCAGAATGCCGATGAGAATGAGAAGAATGAACTGCTTGAAATCTTGTCAGAAGGACTTCAATAACCCATACATCCATAAAAAAAGGACCTCAGCTGCAGGTCCTTTTTTCGTATTAACATTGAATGATTTTTTCAACCTGCTTCTGATCAAGTCCTTTGATGATCTCGACCATCAAGCGCACCGCATTCTCATAATCATCACGGTGGATCATGGAAGCATGCGTATGGAGGTATCGAGTCGCAATGGTGATGGATACTGCTGGTACTCCATCGTGACTGATGTGGATATTTCCTGCATCTGTTCCCCCACCTGCAGTCGTGTCGATCTGATAAGGGATGTTGTTCTTTTCCGCTGTTTCGAGCACGAAGTCTCTTAATCCACGGTGGGCAATCGTTCTTGCGTCATATATGATGATTTGAGGACCTTCACCTAGAACGGACAAGGCATCACGGTCAGTCACACCCGGTGTATCACCTGGAATTCCTGTATCAATCGCAAAGGCAATGTCCGGGTTGATAAGGTTCGCAGCGGTCTTTGCACCTCGTAAACCGACTTCTTCCTGAACGGTTCCGACGCCATAAACCGTATTCGGATGTTTGATTTTTTTGAGTTGGCGCATCGTATCTATGACGATCGCACAACCGATCCGGTTATCGAATGCTTTGGCAAGCAACATTTTCGGATTGCTCATCACGGTAAAATCAAAATAAGGAATGACGGAATCCCCCGGCCTCACACCGAATCCCATCGCTTCGTCCTTGCTTCCCGCTCCAATATCGATATACATATCTTTGATCGGCATCGGTTTCTTACGTGCTTCCGGCGAAAGAATATGCGGCGGTTTCGATCCGATCACTCCGACCACATTGCCTTTTTTAGTTTTTACCGTAACCCGTTGCGCCAGCATGACTTGACCCCACCAGCCTCCGACCGTTTGAAACCGAAGGAAACCTTTGTCGTCGATTCTCGTGACCATGAATCCGACCTCATCCAGGTGCCCTGCCATCATGATGCACGGTCCATTCTTCGACCCTTCCTTCTTCGCAATCAAGCTACCCAGGTTGTCGCAATATACTTCGTCCGCGTACGGCTCTATGTATTTGCGCATCACTTCTCGTGGTTCCGATTCATCGCCCGGAATCCCTTTTGCATCGGTCAGTTCTTTCAGCATGGTAAGTGTCTCGTCTAATTTGTTCATGAAGATCCTCCTGATGTCTGTACGTTATCGTTATGGATTAATACCCTTGATCTTGACGAGAATGGTTCACTTCATTTTTAGATAAATAGGCTTCGTTAATCTCTTCAGAAGTGAATCCTAATAAACGCCCGATCATCAGATAGTCTTCCATTAAAGTGACGTAATTATTGACATCCTCACGATTGTTTTTCAAATTCGTAAGGTCTTCATACACTTTCAGGAATGCATCGACAAGGTTTTCTTGTACCAGTTCCGGCACCTGCATTTGTTGCGGTACATCGTACGGAAGGATCAGTCCGAGAGACAGGAGGAAGTGGATGCCATCCACAAACTCTTCTAGTATGACACTTCGTTCAGAAGGAGCCTTTGAACTCCAGAATTTAAAGCATCTCGTTTCATTTGCGAGCTCTCCAAGTTCGACCTGAAGCGCAAGTATCTTTTTATCGACCAAGTCCTCGTTCTCAAGACCTCGTTCTCGTTCTATTCTTCGATCCAATTCATTCTGCATTTCAAATAAGGATTGTAGCTTCAAATTCATGCTGATTCCCCTTTCTGATCTAGCTGTTAAAAGTATATCAGTGATTGCAGGTCGTTTGAAAACAAAAAGAAAGAGACGGAATCGGTTCCGTCTCCTTTTACCGTGCTTCAGCAAAGAACTCCTGCCATTTGTAGACCCATTCCTTTCGCCTCAATGCATAGAATAGAACGGCGAGGATAAAGAGTAGGGTTAGCATCCACTGAACAGTGAGTTGGTTGAGCCAGCTTCCTACCGACGTGTAAACAATCGCGAGCGGCACATTCGTGAACACTGAAGCTCTTGTATAATCTTTAAAATTGCGGGTGATTTCAATCAAGCAAAGTGATATGAGATGAAAATGGAGAAAAGGCACAAGTCGTAAAATCGTGATCTGACCGAATGAAAGGGTGGAGCGTTTACCGAACCATCTTTCCTTCAGTTTCATAAACCTGCTGTACGACTTCGGAAGCGACTTCACTAAAAAATAGAAATACAGGCTGACAAGTGTAATGCCAATTAACGAGTAGATCGTACCGAAAATGACACCGAAAGCTACCCCACCTAATATACAAATGAAGCCGACAGGTATGAACAGAAATTGCCGTAGAATGTGCAGGAAAATAAATAGGATTGGGGCTAATGCACCGCTTGCGCCAAGCCAGTGGATGAGTTGCATCGCATGCTGTTCCATCTACATCCCCCCATTTACAATGATATGAGTATGACCGATGGATTAGACGTACCAATAGAAATAGAGGATCGCTTGAAGCGCGATGATCGCAGGTACGCCGTATTTAAAAGTAGCATGCTTCGTCTTGTGACGGAACAAGCGCATTCCGGTGAATATGCCGACGGCTCCGCCTATGATGGCGACAATCCAGAGGTGTCCTTCCGAAATTCGCCACTGCTGCTGTCTCGCTTTTCTTTTGTCCATGTACATGATGATGAGTCCGTATAGATTGAGTGCTATGAATATAGTAAGTATGATCATCGTTTGCCTTTCCTTTTCTTAGCGTTGGATTTACGGGTGAGTGGGATGGCTGATGAAGGCTTCTTGCGGATCCACTTGATGTATTTATGGATTTTTTCGTTTGCTCTAAGCGACTTCAAGTCCGGGTATAAGGTGGCCAGTTCCTCATTTGTAAAAAGAGCATGCACCTGCTTATGGCAAGGAATGCAGAGCTGGGCCGTTTCTCCGAAAGTTCCACCATATTCACGCGGAACAAGGTGATGCTCGGTCGTTTGTACACCTTCTCGACCGCAAAGCTCACATGTAGTAGCCGTCTGACCCATCCGATCACCTCCGTCTAAGGAATATAGCCTTGTTAGTACGCCTATCCAAGCCGCTTTCTGTCCTTCATTTTCGGATTTCAGCATTTTCGAGGATAGAAAGAGCCTCTTACTGTCCTCCATTTTGGGAGTTCAGCATTTTCGAGGATAGAAAGAGCCTCTTGCTGTCCCTCATTTTAGGATTTCAGCATTTTTGAGGATAGAAAGAGCCTCTTGCTGTCCCTCATTTTAGGATTTCAGCAGTTTTGAGGATAGAAAGAGCCTCTTGCTGTCCCTCATTTTAGGATTTCAGCATTTACGAGGACATAATTGCTCTCGAAACCCAACCCCATTGTTATGTAAAAAGAGGATTGACTCTAATAGTCAATCCCCTCATTTTGAAAAGTTTACGCCTTTAGGCTGTCTTTTGCTTTAGATGCAAGTTCTGCGAATGCTTTTTCGTCGTTGATTGCAAGTTCAGCTAGCATCTTACGGTTAACGTCGATTCCAGCTTGCTTCAATCCGTGCATCATGCGGCTGTAAGAAATTCCGTTCATACGAGCTGCTGCGTTGATACGTGTGATCCAAAGCTTACGGAAATCACGTTTCTTTTGACGACGATCACGGTACGCATAGCGTAGTGATTTGAATACTTGTTGCTGAGCAACTTTAAATAATTTATGTTTTGCTCCAAAATAACCTTTTGCAAGTTTTAAGACGCGTTTACGACGACGACGTGTTACATAGCCACCTTTTACTCTTGGCATTGTAATCCCTCCTAAATTTTTCAGTAAAATGTTTAAGTTCGAACGGGTTCAAAAGTCAGCGGATGACTTTTGAATTTCCGATTTAGATCATGTCTTTGATGCGCTTGTAGTCACCTTTAGAAACAAGAGCAGATTTACGAAGCTTACGCTTTTGCTTTTGAGACTTGTTTCGGAACATGTGGCTTGTGAACGCGTGTGCACGCTTCAATTTACCAGTTCCAGTTTTCTTGAATCGCTTAGCAGTCCCTTTATGAGTTTTCATTTTAGGCATAATAAAGTTCCTCCTTTGAATACTTGTACATCCTCTGGTCCGTTAGAACTGTTCGTAGCAGACAGTTATTGCTGCTTTTCAGCAAGTGGAGCAAGGATTAAAAACATGCTACGGCCTTCCATCTTCGGCTTGGATTCGATTGTTCCAAGTTCTTCGCACTCTTTTGCCATTCGCATGAGCACTTCACGTCCAAGCTCGGAGTGAGTGATCGCACGACCGCGGAAGCGGATGGAAGCTTTGACTTTGTTTCCTTTTTCAAGAAACTTTTTCGCATTTCGAAGCTTTGTATTGAAATCGTGTTCTTCAATATTCGGACTTAGACGAACTTCCTTCGTCGTAATCGTCTTCTGATTCTTACGCGCTTCTTTCTCTTTCTTCTGTTGCTCGTAACGGTACTTACCGTAGTCCATGATTCGGCATACCGGTGGTTTCGCGTTAGGGGCAACAAGAACAAGATCCAAGTTTGCGTTTTGAGCAATTTCAAGTGCTTCTTGACGAGATTTCACGCCAATTTGATCACCATTGGCGCCAATTAGGCGTACTTCGCGAGCGCGAATGCCTTCGTTGACCATCATGTCCTTACTAATAATGAGCCACCTCCATCGATTTTTACAACCTAATATCTTCTTGTAAAAAGCAATCTATTTTTTAAAACCAAATAGAAAAAGCGTCGGCGCATACCACACCCACACTGAAAGTTCGATCTTTTTGGAGATCTCGTTCATTGTACCTGCCAGCTGCACGCAAGTGCGCCAATCAGGTGAGAAGCGGGTGCTTCTGCTTTTACAAGAATATTCGATTATTATCACATTAGAATCATATCATCGATGCAACACAGTGTCAAGTTCGTGACCTGTGCTCAATTCAACCTTTATAGCATATCTCATCTTTCCGATTATTTCAAGAGGAATTTTTCTAAGATTCAACCCTTCACTGACCTATATAGACGATTTTTGGTACAAAAATCTTCCGAATGGCATTGAATCCAGGTCAGCTTGGGGAACTCAGCACTATTTTACTAACAAAAAAAGACGCTCCATTCATGGAACGTCTCTCCAACTTAAAACTTAGCTATGCTCGATTTCAGTGAGCAGCTTCTCTTTAAAGCTCTCGAATGAAACCGTTTCGGAATCCTGTTCACCATACTTACGTACGTTCACAGCATTGGATTCGATCTCTTGATCACCGACAACGAGCATGTAAGGAATCTTCTTCATTTGCGCTTCACGGATCTTGTATCCGATCTTCTCTTCACGAGAATCGACTTCAACGCGGATTCCGCTCGCCTTCAGCTCTTCGTTCACTTTGTAAGCATAGTCCATGTGAACAGAAGAAACCGGGATGATTTTTGCCTGGACGGGAGCCAACCATGTCGGTAGGGCACCTTTGTATTCCTCGATCAAGAATGCGACGAAACGTTCCATTGTGGATACGACTCCACGGTGGATGACGACCGGACGATGATCCTGACCATCGCTTCCTTTGTACGTAAGGTCAAAGCGCTCAGGCAAGTGGAAGTCAAGCTGTACAGTGGATAGCGTTTCTTCTTTACCGAGTGCTGTCTTCACCTGAACATCCAGCTTAGGACCATAGAACGCCGCTTCACCTTCAGCTTCTACATAGTTCAAGTCCATGTCTTCCATCGTTTCTTTCAGCAATGCTTGTGCTTTTTCCCACATTTCATCATTATCGACGTACTTCTCTTTATCCGCAGGGTCACGGTAAGAGAGACGGAACTTGTAATCGTTGATGCCGAAGTCTTTATACACCTTCTGAACCAACTGTACCACTCGGATGAACTCTTCCTTCAACTGATCCGGTCGGACGAAAATGTGCGCATCATTCAACGTCATGGAACGGACACGTTGTAACCCAGCAAGCGCTCCGGACATTTCATGACGGTGCATCGTACCGAGTTCAGCGATACGGACCGGCAGATCACGATAACTGTGCATCGCATTTTTATAAATCATCATATGGTGCGGGCAGTTCATCGGTCGCAACACGAGCTGCTCATTTTCCATTTCGATTGCAGGATACATGTCTTCCTGATAGTGATCCCAGTGACCTGAAGTTTTGTAAAGCTCGACACTACCAAGGTGTGGTGTGTAGACGTGGTCATAACCAAGCTTCACTTCTGTGTCAACGATATAACGCTCAATCACGCGACGGATCGTTGCCCCTTTCGGAAGCCAGATCGGCAATCCTTGACCGACTTTTTGTGAAATCGTAAAGATCTCCAGCTCCTTACCAAGCTTACGGTGGTCACGTTCTTTCGCCTCTTCCAAGAAATGAAGGTGCTCTTCAAGCTCTGACTTCTTGTTGAACGCAGTCCCGTAGACACGCTGCAGCATTTGGTTGTCGCTATCTCCACGCCAGTACGCGCCTGAAATGTTCATCAGCTTGAATATTTTCAGCTTGCTTGTTTGGGGAACATGCACCCCACGGCAAAGGTCGAAAAACTCACCTTGATGATAGAACGTGATCGGCTGACCTTCCGGAATCGACTCAACGAGTTCCACCTTCAACTCATCGCCCATCTCTTTGTAACGGCGGATGGCTTCTTCCCGGCTGACCTCTTCACGTGTAATTTCAAGGTTTTCGTCCACGATCTTTTTCATTTCTTTTTCAATCACAGGAAAATCTTCTTCTGTTAAACGGTGCTCCATATCGATGTCATAGTAGAAGCCGTTTTCGATGACCGGACCGACACCGAGCTGAATCTTTTCATCTTTATATACACGCTTGATCGCTTGAGCCATCAAGTGAGCCGTACTATGACGGAGTATTTCAAGACCTTCCTCAGAATCCGGCATGACGATCGTAATCGCTCCGTCACGCTCGATTGGTTGACGAAGATCAAGCACTTGATCGTCAAGCTTTCCAGCAATGGCTTTCTTTTTCAAACCAGGGCTGATGGAAGCAGCAATTTCTTCAGTTGTTACACCTTTATCAAATTCTTTAACAGCTCCATCTGGAAACGTAATGTTCACTTTAGACATGGTTCACACTCCTATGTTCTTCTATCTTTTTTGTATGAATATCATTTAAGACTTCACTTATGAATGCTTCAATCGAGTACGTATTCGATTCATCCACACTGTACTTTCTCACATTGACCGCTTGCTGTTCAACCTCTTGGTCACCGACAACGATCGTATACGGAACCTTCTTCATCTGGGCTTCACGGATTTTGTAACCGAGCTTTTCTTCCCTCAGATCGAGCTCAACGCGAATCTGTTCATCCTTCAACCTTTGAGAGAGCTCCTTCGCATATCCTTCATGGACATGAGAAACTGGTAAAATTTTGACCTGCACGGGAGCGAGCCAAGTTGGGAAAGCACCTGCGAAATGTTCGATGAGGATTCCGAAGAACCGGTCAATCGAGCCGAACACAGCCCGGTGGATGACGACAGGCCTTACCTTGTCGTTGTTTTCATCGATGTAAGTGAGATCGAATTTCTCCGGCATCTGAAAATCGAGTTGAATCGTTGCGCATTGATGACTTCGCTTCAAGGCATCCCGGATGTGAAAATCGATTTTCGGACCGTAAAACGCACCATCTCCTTCATTCAAGGAATAGTCGATTCCTAAATCGAAAAGCACGTTTTTCAGCGCACCTTCCGCCTGATCCCACAAATCATCACTCCCCATCGAGTCGTCCGGTCGAGTGGATAGCTCGACACTGTACTCGAATCCAAACGCTGAGTAGATCTCGTCAATCAGAGCAAAGACTGACTTGATTTCTCCCTCTATCTGTTCAGGTGTTACGAAAATGTGTGCATCGTCCTGACAGAACGTCCGCACCCGAATCATTCCGTTCAAGGCACCGCTGTATTCGTGGCGATGAACTTGACCGAACTCCGCCATCCGGATCGGCAAATCTCGATAAGATCGGAGCGAGTTTTTAAAGATCAGCATATGCCCCGGGCAATTCATTGGTTTCATCGCGAATTTCGTACTGTCCACTTCGGAAAAGTACATGTTCTCTTTGTAATGCTCCCAATGCCCCGACTTCTCCCAAAGCCGCTGATTCATCATCAACGGTGTGCGGACTTCGTCATAATCATTCCTCAGCTGCAAGGAACGGGAGAAGGCTTCCAGCTCATTTCGGATGAACTGACCATTCGGCAGGTAAAATGGCATGCCAGGTGCTTCTTCCGAGAACATGAACAACTCCAGCTCTTTACCAAGTTTACGATGGTCACGTGCTTTCGCTTCTTCCAGGAAATGAAGGTGTTCTTCGAGTTCGGCACTTTTGTTGAAAGCTGTACCGTACACCCTTTGCAGCATCTGATTGTCACTGTCCCCTCGCCAATAAGCACCTGAAATGTTCATCAGCTTGAACACCTTCAACTTGCTTGTTTGAGGAACGTGTACACCACGGCAAAGATCGAAGAATTCACCTTGCTGGTAAAACGTGATGGGTTCGCCTTCCGGTATCGCTCCAACAAGCTCTACCTTCAACTCATCTCCCGATTCTTCATATCGACGGATCGCTTCTTCTCGGTCTACTTCTTCCCGGATAATTTCTAAGTTCGCTTCGACAATCCGCTTCATTTCTTTTTCAATGGCCGGAAAATCTTCCTCTGTCAAACGGTGATCCATATCGATGTCATAATAAAATCCGTTTTCAACGACTGGACCGACACCGAGTTGGATCTTTTCCTCTTTAAAAACACGTTTGATCGCCTGAGCCATCAAGTGTGCTGTACTGTGACGAATGATTTCCAGGCCTTCCTCTGAATCCGGCATGATGATTTCCAACTTGCCGCTTTCATGGATCGGACGTCGGTAATCGATGAGTCGATCGTCCAGTTTTCCAGCGATGCCTTTCTTTCGCAACCCTGGACTGATGGAACCTGCGATCTCTTCGGTTGTAATGCCACTCTCATACGTTCGTCTGGACCCATCCGGAAAAATGATATCAATTTGTGCCATTCTAACTCCTCCTCATTACAACCTCAGATTTTTTAATAAATAAAAAACACCCGTCCCTAAGAAAGGGACGAGTGTTGTACTCGCGGTTCCACCCTCGTTCCGGATATGTACAAATACAAAAATCCGGCACTTGGAATCATGTAACGGTCATCTGCCGTCAACGGATACTTAGAAAGTTCCCCGTTGAAGTTCAGAGGTGGTAAGTCCTTTTGACGCGGTGAAGTGCTTTCAGCTAATGCCCTTCTCTCTGGTAACCCGTACTAGAAAAGACTCATGTCCTCATCGAAACTTTGGTATGGTTGTTTTGTTATGTAGTATTATATTCAGTTCACCAAAGAAAATCAAGCCCATTTTACAGATCATGAATTCTTATGTCGGACTTGGAAAGATTGATGAGGCAAGATGAGTACTTTTTCTTGGAAGATGTTCTGAATCGTCTGGTTCATGGACGAATCCGGATCATCTGTGTAGAGACAAATTTTCGAAGGTGCGATGACAATCAACAACTTCAGTAGATTGGATGCAATCAAATCATGGAAGGACTGTTGGTTTTCCTTCAACAAACCCGTGATATCTTCTTCAGTCAGTTCATAATTGTGCTGGTTGAACAACCGGAACTCATCTCTGTCGTGAATGAGATGTACCATGCTGAACAAAGAGACTCGCGCTTTTACGAATTGCCGTAACTGATGGATGAAATCCTGGTATTCCTGTTCAAGCTTGAACTCGTCGATTCCACATTCAATGTATTCCTGGAGTAGCTCCCGGTAAGGTTTCAATCGAAACTGCAGGAACGATTCATAGGAAAACATCATTTCACAATCAAAAAAGCTTTCCAACGCATCCACAATCACATCTTCCCGGTTGGGCAGACCACGAATTTTAGGAAGGTCCTCATGCTGTCCATCCATCAAAGCTTGGACAATCGATAGGATCTGCTGTTGTTCATCTTCATTTTCAAAGTAATACTGATGCTCTAAAATCCTGAGAATCCATCCGATTTCTCGTGTACGGATAATATGCTTCGCAAAAAAATTCAAAATCGTAGGTTTGACCATTTCACTAACCGGATCCCGAGGATTCATATCAATATTCAGGGCGTGATCTTCCGTATAATAGACCTTTACGGGAGTAGACCGGTTGGATATGCTTCGGTTGCTAATCAACTTTCTGACACGTCTATACAGGTAATGTCCTTCATTCTCATCTAGGAAATAGATCGTAACCAACCTTAATCCTCCTTGTCCACGTTCATTGCTACAATATATGAATGGAAAGGAAGATTATTCTAAAAGAAAAAGACCGCTCAACAGCGGTCTTCCTTTTCCTAAGTCATTCTACGGTTATCCCCGCTCAATTCGACTGGCGTCGTGAAATGGCGGATCCGCTCCATGATCCGTTTTGCTTTCAACTGCTCGATTCCTGCTTTTTGCGAGTAGGCGAGGTGTTCTTCCAGCTCGTCATAATCATAATTCGAAGTATAGCAGGTCGGTAGTTTTTCCATCATCCGATATTGGAGAATAGAGCCGAGCACTTCGTCCCGGACCCAGCTCGACATCGACTCAGCACCGATATCGTCTAGGACGAGGACAGGCGCCTTTTTGATCATGTCCAATTTTTCATCCAATGTTTGATCTCCGATGGCTGACTTCATCTCTCTGAAAAAGTCCGGCGTATACACGAGCATCGTTTGGATCTTTTTCTTGGCAAGGGCATTGGCGATTGCCCCCATCAAATAGGTTTTTCCGACGCCAAAGCTTCCATGAATGTATAAGCCCTTTGAATCGACATCCGGATTCGATACAGATTCCACAAACCTGGCAGCATTCAAGGTCGCTTTTTTCCGTTCCGGATCATTCTTATCGAACTGTTCGAACGTAGCCGAAAGGATATCCCTTGGTATGAAAAAGCTCTTGATCATCGATTGCAGCTTTTCCATTTCATCGTTCGCCACTTTGTTCGGACAGCGATTATAGGAGATGTCGATGATACTCCCGTTGATGAACAGTTCAGGCTCATACCCAGGAATCATGTTCTGACATTGCTTTACGCTCTTACAGCCTTCACAATTCTTCGATCCCTGTACATACTCGAGCAATCTAGGAAGGCTCCGTTCGATCATGTCATTCGTAATTTCGGGATGTTCTTGATGGAATGCTTTCCAATCGGGATGCGACAAGACTTTGCTTTTGACAGCCATCATCTGTTTTTGTACTTTCGTACGATCGGAAAACCCTTGCATTGAGTCAGATATGGATTTCATTTCGCGCACCCCCTATAATCCCTTTAAATATTCTTCTAACCATTTTTCTTCCGATTCGGTTACGTCTTCTTTCTCGTTAGCGGTCTTTTGACCATCCTGTTGTGGTTGTTGGTCATTCATCCACTTCGGCAATTTATCTTTACGGACATTGTTCGTGTTCCGCTGATAGTTTCGGTTCGGAGTCGATTTCTTTTGCTGTTTGTAAGCCTGATAGTTTTGATGCTCCGCCTTGGCAAGAGCCATCGCTTCTCGTACACTCGAAATCTTTTTCCGCTTCCACTGGCTAGCGATCTTCTCGACGTGGCTGTGGATGAGTTTCATATCATTCGTGTTGAGTACATAATCAATCAGCACATTGATGACCCCGACCGGCAGCTTCTGATCAAACATAATCGAATCGATCAAGCGTAAGTCTGCACTTGCAGCTCGTCCACCCTCACTGTATCTTTCCAAGAGCGCTCTCGGAGAAATCGATTCAAACGTCTGAATCATGATATCTTCTGGCGACTGTTCTTTGCGGTCCTCTTGTGCTTTTTGTGGTTCCTGTTTTCGTTCACTGAGGCGTGGCAATTGTCCCGGCTTTTCGATCTTGTACCAACGTTGTACCTCCTGCCGAAGTGCTTTTTCAGTTAGCTCATCGTCCCTGAAATAAGCCTGCTGCACGATACTGCTCATTTCGAGAGGCGTTATTTGATAGATGAATGCCAGCCGGTGGATTGCCTCTCGCATCTTTTCCGTTAAAACTTCAGAAGGAATGATGAAGCTGCTCAAGTCTTTCACGAGTGTGTCAAAGTCAAATTCATCATGAGAAAATCGAGGTGTGTTCCCTTTTTCATCCACTGGATTGTGCACAGCTGTTCCGGTGATTTCGGAATTCAGACCAGCACGGATTTCCGATTGGTGAAGGGAATGGAAAACTTCATTGAAACTTGCTGTCACCTCATCGAACGCTTCGAAACTCTTTTGTTGAGGTAAACAAATGCGCTTCTTGATTTCCAAGTACCGCTCTTTCCCTAAACGTCCATAAAGGTAGACGCTGAGTACATCGTCCTGGAAAAACTCCTCTGGCTTCGGCACTGGCTGCAGTTCATAGAGAAACGCTCGCTCATCATCAACGCTGCTTCGATATGTTTTCAGAAGACCGATCGCTTCAAGCTTTTTTCGTTCTTCGTATATGTGTTGTAGATTCATCTGAGTATGATTCATCAAACTGTGGTGTGATGAGTCCCCTGCAGAAAGTTCTCCAAACAAGGTCATATACAAGCTATATGCTCTGGCACCCACCAATGGTTGATACAAGAGCGTGATCACTTTCAAATCATCAAATTGGATACGGCTTCTGCTGCAAACCTCATATCGATCGACAGGCAGGATTTCCTTCCAATAATTACTCATTAAGCTTCACCTTATCTATCTTAAATAGTGTAAAAGTAAACTTGGCAAAGCCAAGCCTTCTGGCGAGGGCTGAGCCTTAGTTGCCCTAATATTTTAGAAAGTATTTATACTTCCTTTAAGTGAAAAAAAGAGCTTATCGTTGTTAAGCTCTTTACTCGTCCTCTTTTTTTAGAAGTTCTTTCAGTTCATCGATAAATACGTTGATATCCTTAAATTGTCTATAGACGGAAGCAAAACGGACATAGGCGACCTCATCGATATCAGCGAGATGATCCATCACCCGCTCACCGATATCTTTGCTTTGAATCTCAGAAACGCCATCGTTGCGCAAATCCTTTTCAACCGTATTGACCACTTCTTCCAGCCTCTCAAGTGGTACTGGACGCTTTTCACAAGCCTTGATCAATCCTCTCAGGATTTTGTCTCGGTTGAATTCTTCTCGTGTTCCTTCTTTCTTGACGACGACAAGTGGGATCTCCTCAACCGTTTCAAAGGTTGTGAATCGATAATTGCATGCTTCGCATTCCCGTCTGCGGCGAATGGATCGACCGCTATGTACAGGACGTGAGTCGAGCACCCTTGTTCCGTTGTTTTGACAATTTGGACACCTCATAAAAAAACCAACCCCATGATCGATGAACGAATTCTATGATAAAAACGTAAAATTCGCATTCGAGATTAAAAATATACCCTTTCTACCATGATATTAGAAAGGCTGGTGTCTGACAAGCTCTTTTCGTATAGGCGGCTTCAGCTCCATAATAAAAGGGTGTGCTCGATGCACACCCGTTTGCTTGTGTTGTTAAATTAATATGCAGATACTTTCTTCTGTCCTACTTTTACAGGACCCATTCCTCTTGGAAGTTCAAAGTTCTCTTTGGATGTTGCGCCTAACTGTTCTGCAATGTAGTTCGCAGCGACATTAGGGTCTAGATCTCCACACGTGTATACATCGATACTTGCATAACCATGCTCTGGAAAACTGTGTATGGTCAAGTGTGATTCAGATATGATGACGACTCCGCTTACACCATGTGGTGCAAATTTGTGAAAAGCTACCTCTCGGATCTCAGCACCCGACTTTAAAGCAGCTTCAACGAAAAGTTGTTCAACATATGGCATATTGTTCAACTTCTCAGAGTCACATCCCCATAATTCAGAAATCACATGACGTCCCATTGTATCCATTTGCATAGTCCCCCTTTGTTTTAATAATCATGCCTTCAAAAGCATGCGGAAATGGAAATTTACCACGGGGGAAAGTTAGTCCAAAGAGGTCCTAACCCTTTAAGTAGTATCCAGTTCCTAAATTTGCTTATAACTTGAAGTTCACGATGAACAGTATACTTCTTTTCCTACGTTTTTGCAAGAAATATTTTTACATCCTTCACCTCCATATATATGTACCCTTCCACTAGAAAAAGCATTGAAAACATGGACGTTGAACCTATTTTTGAGCCTAAGTTTTTATAGGATTAGAAAACTTCTAGGTTGAGGTCAAGCTGGGCATGGGAATGGGGAATCAGAGGGCGGGGATGTTTGGATTTAGTAGTACAATCGACTCAAAAAGCAAGACATACCTGTATTTCGGCAAAACAAGTATAGATTATGGCAAGATGTTCCTTCATTTTCGAGAGACAAACAGACATTTTGGCAAGAACAACTCCATAATTCGGGAAACTGACCAGAATTGCTTCTAAATTTTGCTCGCTTAACTCATTTTTCATCAAAATAAAAAGGATTGAACCAAAATCGGTTCAATCCTGACCCTTTTCTCGTTTATTTCAAACGGTTCCTAACACACTTTTGTTGTTGGATTCCGCCAATAAGTGTTGTGCAACTTTTTCAGTAAGATCTACGACGCGGCAAGAATAGCCCCACTCGTTATCATACCAAGCAAGTACTTTCACTTTACGACCTTCAATGACCATCGTAGACATCGCATCGATGATGGATGAATTTTCGTTACCGTTGAAGTCGATGGATACAAGTGGATCCGCACAGTATCCAAGAATGCCTTGCATTGAACCTTGCGAAGCACTTTCAAGCGCTTCATTCACACGCTCAACCGATACGTCCACTTTCAAATCGACGACTAAGTCGACAAGGGACACGTTCGGAGTCGGTACGCGAAGTGCCATTCCGTGAAGCTTGCCTTCAAGCTGAGGCATGACTTTTGCGATCGCTTTAGCAGCACCAGTGGAAGTCGGGATGATGGATTGGCCGCATGCACGCGCTCTACGCAAGTCTTTATGTGGGTTATCGATATTCTTTTGGTCGTTCGTATAGGCATGGACAGTCGTCATGACACCGTTTTCAATTCCAAACTGCTCATCTAGTACCTTCACAACAGGTGCAAGGCAGTTTGTTGTGCAGGATGCATTGGAAATGACATCGTGTTGGTCATGCTTGTAAGCGTCATCATTTACGCCCATGACAATCGTAATGTCTTCGTTTTTACCAGGAGCCGTGATGATGACTTTTTTCGCTCCAGCTTCCATGTGATAGCCAGCCGTTTCTTTGGAAGTGAACTTTCCAGTTGCTTCGATGACAATATCGACGTTCATTTCTTTCCATGGAAGTTGCTTAGGATCACGGTTGCTAAGAAGCTTCACTTCTTTACCGTCAACAACGAGCGCATCCTCTTTCGCTTCAACTTCAAGGTCATAAGTGCCATGAATGCTATCGTATTTGACCATATGCGCAAGTGTTTCAGAAGGATAACTTGCATTTATCGCAACGATTTCTAATTGATCATTTTTCATCGCTTTACGGAATACCATTCTTCCGATACGTCCAAATCCATTAATTGCTACTCTAGCTTTCATGATGAGATCCCTCCACTATTAAAGTGCTATACTTTTTTCTGAAAATCTAAAATTAGTATAACATATTGTATGTCAAAGGGAACACTAAATTTAACAAAAAGGAAAAAAAGAGGCCGACGCCCGGCCTCTTTCGTTCAATAAACTGTCATTATTGGGTTCTACCTATAGAATCGCCCATTTTGAGAAGATATGTAACAGCTGTTCTCTGCTCTCTTCAATCGTTCCATTGTTATCGATGATTTCATCTGCCCATTGTCTTTTGTCATCCAACGGAATTTGTGATCCGATACGAGACCGGGCTTCCTCTACTGTAGATTGATCCCTTTCAACCAACCGCTGGAGCTGGGTATCCGAACTTACAAACACAAGCAATGTCTTATCGACCAAGTGGGTCAATTTGCTTTCGAAAAGGAGAGGGATATCTAGCACAACATCCTTATGATGCTTCAGATGTTCATCCTTTTGAGCCATCATCTCTTTACGGACAGCAGGATGGACGATGCCGTTCAGTGTCTTTCGCTTTTCTTCATCGTTGAAAATGATCGCACCTAACTTTTTCCGGTCCAATGTACGGTTCTCGTCCAAAATTTCTTCACCAAAAGCTGCTACAATGTCTTCATATGCTTTTTCACCCGGCAAGACGACCTGCCGGGCGATCTGATCAGCATCTACTACAGGGATATCAAGCGATTGAATCATGCCTGAAACTGTACTCTTTCCGCTCGCAATCCCACCTGTCAATCCTACAATCAAACGTAAACACCTCACAATTTAAAAAAACCTAACACGATCAACATGATCCCTGGCAAAAAGCTGAAAAAACGCATGGTCGGTAAATTCGAAAGGATCTTTCCAACCTTCATGCCGGTAACGAGGAACATCGCACTCATCGTTGATACGAACAACGCGGTCTGCAGATGTGGAAATCCGAGCAAGGACGCACCGAGACCTGCTGCGAACGAATCCAATGAAAGGGCAAGCCCGAGCAACAAAGCTTCCAGTCCGGTAATCGTCCCGGAACGGTCGATATCCGCTGCATCCGGCGTCCTCAATATTTGGATGACGATCCCAAGTGAACGGATTTCCATGTTCCAGATGTACATCGAGTCAGCATCTGATTTCTTATCTGGTCGTTCCTCATTTTTCTTGAAAAATTGCCATAGGACGTAGAATCCTAAGCTGATTAACAATACACCGCCGATTTTCTCTGCGATGGCGGGAGATAAAAATGTACTGATGATGGATCCCAGGTTCATTGCTGCAAGCAGCATCATGGCAGAGCAAACCGCAATCAATATGATGGAGAATACTGTGATCTTCATCCGTCGAACGCCATAGGTGACACCGACGCCGAAACTGTCCATGCTGACAGCGATCGTTAACATCAAGAGAGCTACCCATCCTGTCACTTCTATACATCCTCCCCGAAATAACACTAGGATAGTATATGGCTGGGGCCCATCCGACGTACGCCGAATTCAGCATTTTATGATGTTACTTTTGACAGTTCGGACAGATATGAGTCCCTCTGCCTCCGACAACAATCCGTTCAATCTCACGACCGCAGTTCACACAAGGTTCTCCTTTTCTTGCATAGACGGCAAGCTTTTGCTGGAACATGCCCATGTCCCCTTGAGAGTTCACATACGATCGGATCGTACTACCTCCCTGGTCGACCGCTTCTTGTAGAGTGGCTACAATTGCCTGATGCAATTCCATCACTTGCTTTTTGCTCAAAGTTTTAGCGATCGTTTCGGGGTGAAGACCGATCCGGAATAGCGCTTCATCCACATAAATGTTGCCGAGCCCGACGAGTACTGCTTGATCGAGCAATGCTGGCTTGATTTTCCGTGATGTTTTCTGCAGCTTTTCCCAAAGCTCATCCGGATCGAACGCACCGTCCAATGGCTCAGGACCGAGTTGGACGAGCGGCTTATTCAATTCTTCCTCACCAATCGAATAAGCGTGCATGGTCCCGAACTTTCGAACGTCCCGATACCAGAGCTTCGATCCATCTGTAAAATGGAAGATCACATGGGTATGCTTATCCGGTTCCTCATCCCCTTCTACGTATACGTATCGTCCTTCCATTCGAAGGTGGGAAACAAGAACCACATCATCCAGTAAAATTTTCAGGAACTTACCACGACGGCCGATCGAATTGATTGTCTGACCTGAAAGGAGTGCATTGAACTCCTTCAGATCATCCGGATGTTTGACGATTTTGGGCCAACTGACGGTAACCTCTTCAATCGTTTTACCAAGCACGAGGTTTTCTAATGTTCTTCTGACGGTTTCAACTTCAGGTAATTCAGGCATTTCTGATTCTCCTTCATCCAACAACAGCTATCCAACTTTATTTGGAATCGTACCAGGTGTCTCCGTATGAGTAATCGACTTTCAATGGAACATCCAATTGAATGGCGTGCTCCATGACGTCTGGGACGATTTTTTCCAGCTTTTCGATTTCATCTTTTGGTGCTTCAAAGATCAATTCATCGTGTACTTGAAGCAGCATTCTCGTTTGTAGTTTCTCTTTTTCCAGACGCTTCGCCATCTCGACCATCGCTTTTTTGATGATATCGGCAGCCGACCCTTGGATCGGTGTGTTCATGGCGGTTCGTTCAGCAAAACTTCTCAGGTTGAAGTTACGGCTCGTAATCTCAGGCAGGTATCGACGTCGGTTCAACATCGTCGTGACGTACCCTTCCCGTTTCGCTTGCTGTACGATATCGTCCATGTACTGCTTGACACCAGGGAAGCTCTCCAAGTAACGCTCAATGAACTCTCCTGCTTCTTTACGTGTGATCCCGAGACTTTGCGACAGACCATAATCACTAATTCCGTATACGATTCCGAAATTGACTGCTTTCGCCTGTCTACGCATATCGGACGTCACTTCATCCTTATCGACATGGAAAACATCCATTGCTGTTTTCGTATGGACATCTTCTTCATTGTTGAACGCTTCCATCATTTTCTCGTCCTGTGCGATATGGGCGAGCACTCTCAGCTCGATTTGAGAATAATCTGCTGCGAAAATGACCCAATCCTTTTCAGACGGGATGAACGCTTGACGGATCTTACGTCCTGCTTCCAATCGGATCGGAATGTTCTGCAGGTTCGGATCGATCGAACTCAAACGGCCAGTTTGGGCTAGCGCTTGATTGAATCGAGTATGGATCTTTTCCGTATCACGACGGACGACCTTCAATAAGCCTTCAACATATGTTGAGTTCAATTTTCCTAACTGACGGTAGTAGAGGATTTCCTCGATGATTTCGTGCTTGTCCTTCAGCTTCTCCAAAACATCAGCTGAGGTGGAGTAGCCGGTTTTCGTTTTCTTGACTACAGGTAGCTGCAATTTCTCGAACAACACTTCTCCCAATTGTTTCGGAGAGTTGATGTTGAATTCAGTTCCAGCGAGTTTATAAATTTTACTCTCAATGTCTTTGAGCTGTTCGTTCAGGTCTTTGCCCATCTTTTCGAGGCGATCGACATCCACTTGTACACCTTGCTCCTCCATCTCACCCAATACGATGGAAAGCGGCATCTCAAGGTCATAGAAAAGTGTCTCTAGCTCATTTTTTTTCAAGCTCTCTTGTAACTGCGGCACAATCTCACGTAAAACGTGGGCTTTGCGTACGATGTGCTCGCTCAACGCATCCTGTTCAGGTACCTTTTGTTTCGCACCTTTTCCATAGACCGTCTCATTGCTGGAAACCCCCTTCACTCCCAAGCGGTTGGCAATAGAGGCGATATCGTGAGACGAATCAGATGGATTCAACAAGTAACTTGCGATGAGTGCATCGAATTTCACACCGTTCAGCTTGGTGCCTTTCCACGCAAGGGATACTGTCGCTTGTTTCGCATCTGGTAGATATTTGACGACCGATTCATCTTCAAGCCACTCCTTAAGGGCTTCAGACTCAAGAGCCACTTCAGTCGGAATGAAATACTTCCCTTTTTCAGAAACGATACCTACCCCGAGGATGTCTCCGTTATGATAGTTTTCCTCGAGACATTCGACGACGACAGCAGCTTCAGAGCCGAAGTCTGCATCCTTTACTTCCTCGAGGATTTCATAGTCGATGTCTTCGGTCGGCGTATCCGCTTCTTCAGCCGCTTCACTGTCTACCCGTTCCAGCAAGGAGTTAAATCCAAGTTCTTTAAATAACTCGATCACCTTTGCTGACACTTCGTTTTTGTATCCGCACTTGTCCAGTTCCACGTCAATCGGCGCATCCACTTCAATTGTCGCTAGCTGCTTGCTCATTTCTGCCTGGTCTTTATGTTCCTCAAGCTTCTCTTTTAACTTTTTACCGGACACTTGGTCGATGGATTCGAGCACATTCTCGACCGTTCCAAATTCTTTTAGAAGCTTGATCGCTGTTTTCTCACCGACTCCAGGTACGCCTGGGATGTTGTCCGAGCTATCCCCCATGAGTCCTTTCATATCGATGATCTGTTCAGGCTTCAATCCGTAGCGCTCTTCCACAAGATCGAGGTCATATGTATCAACATCAGAGATTCCTTTTCTCGTGAGGGCGACTTTTACATGATCATCTACCAGTTGTAAAAGGTCCTTGTCACCCGTGATGACTTTGACTTCCCATTCCTTGGAGTCCGTATGCTTGGACAACGTCCCGATAATGTCATCCGCTTCATAATTTTCTAGTTGATAGCGCTTGATTTCAAACGCATCGAGCAGCTCGCGAATCAGCGGGAACTGTTCCGAAAGCTCGGGTGGTGTCTTTTGGCGTCCGCCTTTATATTCTCCGTACGTTTTATGGCGGAATGTCGTTTTACCAGCGTCAAAAGCGACCAAGATGTGGCTCGGCGCTTCGTCTTCAAGTACTTTCAACAACATGGTCGTGAATCCGTACACCGCGTTCGTGTACACACCTTTGTCATTGTTCAAGAGCGGTAATGCGAAGAACGCGCGATATGCAATACTATTTCCATCAATTAAAACGAGTTTCTTTTTGCCCATTCCATTTCCTCCTCGTTAAACACTAGCTACATTTTATCATGTTTACATTTAGAAGGGAAAAATGCACAACAGTGCGTTGAACTTCTCGCTGAGGAGCTTCAGATGTGATAGTGGGGCGTAGTAAGAAAGACTCGAATAACAAAACATATGCTGGTTTTTGCAAAACGGTTTGCTTTTTTTCTAAAACGAGGGGCAATTTTTGTAAAACATCACACTAATTTTGTAAAACTAAGCACAGTTTTTCCAAGACCGACCACCAAATTGGATACTTTCACTATAAAAACACTCCCAAAATGCCCTCATCAGTCCTGTATTTTTCATAAAGCAAATAAAATCATACTAAAAAACTTAAATATGAGTGAGATTGGCTAAAAAATGCACCCAATCTCATCTATAGTGGAATTCGGTTAAATAAACGCAAAAAAATGACGAGAGCGGTGTGTGCTCTCGTCCCATAATTAGGGGATCCTTTGAAAAGGATTTTACAATACAAACGTAGCATCCTTTTGTGAAGACCCCGTGTCATTCATGTAAAAATATCGTAAATTCATGTCGTCTTCTCTTTGGAAAAGCTCAGTTTGAAGGTCGTTCCTTCGTTCTTCTTACTTGTCACCTGGATCGTCCCTTTATGTGCTTCAACAAGATGCTTGACGATCGCCAAGCCTAGTCCGGTTCCACCGGAGTTCCGGCTTCTCGCCTTGTCGACTCGATAGAAACGTTCAAAGATCCTCGGAACCTCTTCCTCACTGATCCCGATTCCGGTATCGCGTACTTCAAGCTCGACTTCATCCCCTGCATCACGGCCGGTAATCCACACTTTACCGCCATTCGGCGTGTAGGATAGAGCGTTGTTGATCAGATTGATCAGAATCTGTTTCAACCTTGCTGCATCCCCCTCCATTTGGAGGTCTCCTGAAATCTCGACATTCATATCGATTTCTTTTTCATTGGAGCGAGATTCGAGCAACGTAGTCACATCATCGACGATGACTGCCAGATCGACATTTTGCCAATGTAACTTGAAGTTGGATTGTTCCATTTTCGTAAAATCAAGCAAATCCTGGATCAAATTTTGAAGACGATCGCTTTCTTTCCAGATGATCGTCAGGAATTTGTGCCGTAGTTCAACATTTTCCATTGCACCGTCCAACAGCGTTTCTGCGAACCCTTTTAACGATGTAACGGGTGTGCGAAGTTCATGCGAGACGTTCGCAACAAAGTCTTTCCTCATCTGCTCCAGATGTTTCAGCTCAGTAATGTCATGGAACACGAGCACAATGCCTTTGATCTTATCCTGGAACCCAAGAATCGGAACACATGTGATGTGGAAATGTTTCCGCTCGATGCCGATCGGAATGGATACTTGTTTTCGTACCGTGGCTTCTGTAAGGAACGTCTCTTCGACAAGGTCGATGACATCCTGGTTCGGCATGATGTCATAGTACAATGTCTCTTTCGGAACTTCCTTCTCTACATCAAAAATCGAACAATAGGTGCGGTTCACTAGATTGACATAGCCTAATGAATCAATCAACAGCAATCCACTATCCATGTTGTTGATGACGGTTTTCATCCGTTCTTGCTCCGCTTCACGAAGCTCTGTGATCTGTTCGAGGTTTCGGGCGAGCACATTCAAGGAGTGGTTCAGTTCACCCGTTTCCCTCAACTGATATTCGTGACTTCGAGCATTGAAATTTCCCTGTGCAAGCTCTTTGGCTACTCTCATCGCATCATCTACTGGCTTCGCAAGTTTACCAGTCAGACGGAATGTAACGTAGATCAGCAGCAGGAAGCTAAGCAAGATGGCAATCAAAATCGGAAACCAGGCACTCTGCAATTCGTTTTCATAGTCTCTTTTATCCAAGGTTATGACGAGGTAGTCCGTCGAACGGTTGTCCAACGTCATCGGCTTGACGAAATTGACCTGATCATCCCGGTTGATGCGCTGCGTGTTCTCCGTTCTATGTCGTAAGCTCTGCAGCATTCTTTCAGGTGGGTCCTGTAAAGTGGTGGCAGTAATCTTCCCACCTGCTGTAACATAGCTGAGGTTGCCATCTATACTTGTGTTGTAATTTTCAAGAATCGGTTCCAGATTTCTTTCATCAGACAGAATTGCGTAGGATACCAAGTCCAGCTGCTTTGAATAGGAGTTGAACATTTTACGTTCCATGTTGCCGATTGAAAGGTTCGCAATGGCAATCCCAAGCAAAAGGAAGATACCGCTCGTAAAGATGACGAAAGAATTCAAGATTCTTCCACGGAAGTTTTCCATTTTACTGAGGTCCGTCCAGTTTATATCCTAATCCACGGATCGTTTTGATGTAGATTGGCTTCCTGGTATTCTGTTCAATCTTTTCACGTAAGTGGCTGATATGCACATCTACGATACGGGTATCCCCGACAAAATCGTAATCCCAGATTGCATTGAGCAGTTGTTCACGGGATAAGACGCGTCCCTTGTTTTTAACGAGATAGACGAGCAATTCGAATTCCTTAGGGGTGAGATCAAGAGCTTCACCTTCGAAGAAAGCTTCATAGTTTTCAGGATAGACTTTCAAATCACCTACGACCATTGCTTCTAGATCCGATTGAGTTTGAGCGGTTGAAGCATTATACTCGCTTCTTCTCAAGATCGCTTTCACACGAGCAACCACTTCCCTTGGACTGAATGGCTTCGTCATATAGTCATCCGCACCAAGCTCAAGTCCTAACACTTTATCGAATTCATCATCTTTAGCTGTGAGCATCAAGATCGGGATCAAGTGCTGAGATTGGCGGAGGTTTTTACATACATCCAATCCGTCCATTTCCGGAAGCATCAGGTCAAGTACGATCAAATCTGGATTTTCTTCTTGTGCGAGTTTTAATCCGGATGCGCCATCCATGGCTGTCAGCACATTGAATCCAGCTTGTTCCAGGTTGAACTGTAATAGTGTGTTAATTGATTCTTCGTCTTCGATTACTAAGATCTTTTTATCTTTCATCGCTGTTTCACCCCGTGTAGGAACTATTATTCGCTTTTATTTTCACATAACCGGATTAAAAAAAAAACAAAAAAGACGGAAACGTCTCTTTTGTTACATAATCTTTACATTAAATTAAAAATTATCAAAAGTTCTTGCGGTGATGGATCTTGGTGCATAAGGCGGGCACACGTCCATTTCGCCTTCCAGGATCGTATCGTTTTCTTCGTCATAACCTTTGATGCCGACTGTAACCATGTGGTTCTCTGAATCGACGTTGGTTACTTCAAAGTTCAATGTAATTGTTGCATAATGATAGACCGGCTTTGGAAAAGACAAAGTCTGTTTCAAAATTGAGCTTCCTGGTCCGGGCAAATACTTACTTACTGCTGAAGTTACAATTCCTGTCAACATGATCTGTGGCACCACCGGTTTTTTGAATGGTGTCAGTGAAGCATAGTCATGTTGGATATATAAAGGATTGTTGTCATCCGTCAAACCAAGATATAAGAGAAGATCCTTGTCCTCGATCGTTTCTGTGATTTCGAGTTTTTCCCCAACATTGATTTCATCGATCTTTCTTCCAAGCTTTCGTTTTTTCCCTAGTAACATGTCAGTTCCCTCCTCTAGAAGTAAGCGGTTACAAATCTCTGAAAAGAAAATGCCAGATGAGTAGAAACATTCTGACATTCACGTATAAAGAAAACTTAGCGAAGCCAAGCGAAGTGCAGGCCGAGCCTTAGTTGCACTTATACTGGATTCGTAAACTTTTCAACCAGGTAGGATAATCATCCCTGATGAAAAGTTATAAAATATCCATGTATATAAGAAAGAATTCGAGAAATATTCCCGAATTCCTCCTTTTCATTGTTCCAATTTTAAGCTAAAACATTCATGACATTGCGCACGGACTCTGCAGACTTGTCTAGTTGAGCCTTTTCATCATCCGTCAACTCAAGTTCGATGATTTCTTCTAGGCCGTTTCCGCCGAGGATCGTCGGAACACCTAGACAGATTCCATTGTATCCGTACTCACCTTCCAGATAAGCGATCGATGGAAGGACGCGTCGCTGGTCTTTGAGAATCGCTTCAACCATCTCAACGAGTGAAGCAGCTGGTGCATAATAAGCACTACCATTCCCTAGTAGACCAACAATTTCTCCGCCACCTTTTCGCGTACGTTCGACAATCGCGTCAAGACGCTCTTTGCTGATGAGCTTGTCGAGCGGGATGCCTCCAGCGTTGGAGTAACGGATCAACGGTACCATATCGTCTCCATGTCCACCAAGAACGAATCCTCTGATATCTTTGACAGAAAGGTTCAATTCTTGTGCAACAAACGTACAGAAACGAGCAGTATCCAGGATTCCTGATTGACCGATTACACGGTTTTTCGGGAAACCAGATTCTTGCATTACGGTGTACGTCATCGCATCAACCGGGTTGGTCAATACGATAATCGTGCAGTCCGGAGAATGCTTCACGATTTCTTTCGTGACATTCTTCATGATTTTTGCATTGGTGTTAACGAGGTCATCACGGCTCATACCAGGCTTACGAGCGATACCAGCAGTAATCACGACAATATCGGAGTTTGCTGTATCTTCGTAATTGGAAGTACCGATGATGTTGGAGTCAAACCCTTGTACAGGACTCGCTTCCAGCATATCAAGAGCTTTCCCCTTCGTCGGATCTTCCATGTCCGGGATATCCACTAACACGACATCACCAAGTTCCTTTTGACCTGCAATGAAAGCTGTCGTAGCACCAGTGAAACCAGCACCGATTACGGAAATCTTATTACGCCTGTTTGCCATGTATGATTCCTCCTTAGCCCATATTTTTAATTAATTCGTCACCGAACTCAGAACATTTCACTACTGTAGCACCGTCCATCAGACGAGCGAAGTCATATGTTACAACCTTGCTAGCAATTGTTTTCTCCATTGCTTTCGTTACAAGTTGAGCAGCCTCTGTCCAACCAATATGCTCAAGCATCAATACGCCTGAAAGGATGACAGATGAAGGGTTCACTTTGTCAAGACCAGCATACTTAGGAGCTGTTCCGTGTGTCGCTTCAAAGATCGCGTGACCCGTTTCATAGTTGATGTTCGCTCCAGGAGCGATTCCGATTCCACCAACCTGTGCAGCAAGTGCATCAGATACGTAGTCACCGTTCAAGTTCATTGTTGCAACAACATCGAACTCTGCTGGACGTGTAAGGATTTGTTGAAGGAAGATGTCCGCGATGGAATCTTTAATGATGATTTTACCTTCAGCTTCAGCATCTGCTTGAGCTTTGTTTGCTGCATCTTTACCGTCTTTCTCAACGATGCGGTCATATTCTGCCCAAGTGAATACTTTGTCGCCGTATTCCTCTTCAGCAACTTCGTAACCCCAGTTCTTGAAAGCACCTTCAGTGAACTTCATGATGTTTCCTTTGTGGACAAGCGTTACGCTCTTTCGACCTTCAGTAAGTGCATACTCGATTGCAGCACGTACAAGACGCTTCGTACCTTCTTCAGAAACTGGCTTGATTCCGATTCCAGAAGTTTCAGGGAAACGGATTTTGTTTGCGCCCATTTCCTCTTGAAGGAATTGGATGACTTTCTTCACTTCGTCAGAACCTTTTGCATACTCGATTCCAGCGTAGATGTCTTCAGTGTTCTCACGGAAGATGACCATGTCCGTGTCTTCCGGCTTTTTAAGTGGAGAAGGAACACCAGTGAAGTAGCGCACTGGACGCAAGCAAGTGAATAGATCCAATTCTTGACGCAATGCAACGTTCAAGGAACGGATTCCTCCACCTACTGGAGTCGTCAATGGCCCTTTGATCGCTAGTATGTACTCACGAATGACATCTAGCGTTTCAGCAGGTAGCCATTCTCCTGTTTTGTCGTACGCTTTTTGACCAGCAAGGACTTCTTTCCACACAATACCCTTTTCACCGTTGTACGCTTTTTCTACAGCTGCTTCCAATACTTTAGACGCTGCTGCCCAGATATCTGGTCCGATTCCGTCTCCTTCGATGAATGGGATGATCGGATTGTTAGGTACATTCAAATTACCGTTATCTACTGTAATACGTTCTCCGTTTGCCAAGTTCATTACCTCCTGATCGAAATGTTTTTCGTTTTTATCGTATCAAAAAAGACATGGTTAACCCATGAAAGTGCATTTGGAAAGTCTTGCACGTTCATACAAGACCTTTCCAACACTTCCTATTCGCTTTGTGATTCAATGTTAGCGGTTTTCAATCGCTACATATTTTTGCATGTCCGGTCCAATGTACTCTGCACGTGGACGAATCAGACGGTTGTTGTCATATTGTTCGAGAATGTGTGCCAACCAACCGGATACACGGCTCATCGCAAAAATTGGTGTGAACAAGTCATGCTTCAACCCTAAGCTGTGGTAGACCGAAGCAGAATAGAAGTCGACGTTCGGCAATAGACCTTTTTCATTCGTCATCAACTCATCCAACTTAACGGACATTTCGTACCACTTCGTTTCACCTGTCGTGTGCGTCAACTGCTTGGACATTTCACGAAGGTGTTTTGCACGTGGGTCTCCATCTTTATACACACGGTGTCCGAAGCCCATGATCTTCTCTTTGCGCTCAAGAGCACCTTTTAAGTATTCTTCTACATTTTCTGGATCTCCGATTTCAGAGAGCATACTCATAACACGTTCATTTGCACCACCGTGAAGTGGTCCTTTCAATGCTCCGATTGCTGCTGTTACACCAGAGTACACGTCAGAAAGCGTCGCAACACATACACGAGCTGTGAAAGTAGACGCATTCAATTCATGGTCTGCGTGAAGCACCAATGCTTTGTTGAAAGCTTTCTCTGAAATTTCATCTGGCTCTTCACCGTTCAACATGTATAAGAAGTTCGCAGCATAGCTGAGATCTTCCTTCGGTTCGATGATTTCCAAGCCATCACGTAAGCGTGAAAACGCTGCAACGATACTCGCAAGTTTTGCCTGAAGACGGATCGCTTTTGTGAAATTCGCTTCCTCATTCATATCATCCGCTTCTTCATCATATAAACCTAGTGAAGAAACCGCTGTTCTTACAGCTGCCATCGGATGGATATTATCTAGCGGGAAGCTCTTGATCATGTCCAGAACTTGCTTAGGCAATGCATAGTGCTTGGACAATTCAGCCTTGAATCCATCTAGTTCCTTTTGGTTCGGTAACTTACCATACCATAATAAATATACAACCTCTTCAAAACTTGCATAATCAGCAAGATCGTCAATGTTGTAGCCTCGATAAGTCAATACACCATCAATGATGGAGCTTACCGATGAAGTTGTTGCTACAATTCCTTCTAAACCTCTCGTTGCGGTCATGGCTCTCTCTCCTTTAAAAAATGATTTTTTGTCTGTTCTCTAAATACATTAAAGTGTTGTCCCATTCAATGACGCATTTTTAGTACGCCGAGCAGACACTCACTTCAGTATCAGAAAGAAAATGCTTACAATTGTAAACACATTTATTAAGGAAGGATAAAACACATACAGTACAATTATAAACAATTTTCGAAACTTTGTGAACGCCTAAGGCTCAAAAACCTTAATATATCAACGAAATCCGACAGTAAAACCATCAAGTGATAAAATGCACCACCTTCATTACCATATACGCAATTCCTGCTCCAATCAAGGGGCCGACCGCAATTCCGTTGAATAAACTGACCGCGAGGATCGTCCCGAACACCAACGCAGTGGTAATATGAGGGTCTTCTTTCAACAAATCGATTCCGCTCGCTGCAATCAGCGCGACCGCGATTCCAGAACCGAGCGCGACCCATGCGTAGGAGGATTTCATCGCTTCTCCTAACTGTTTGAATCCGATGTCCCCTGTCGCAATCGGGACCAGAACGGCAATCGTGATGATGGTCACGCCCCAGTTGATGCCTTTCTTTTGTATGTAAGGAAAAACTTTATCGCCAAGTCCGGTCCACTTCAGCACGAGCAGGAATATGACTGCGAACAATAACGATTTGTTCTTCGCCCAAAGAGCGATCGCAAGTAGAACGAGTAAAAATAATGAGGCCTGGTTCAACATCCTTTTCTGTCTTCCTTTCTATTTTTCTTATGTAAAATGTAGTGCATTCCAGTTCCTGGTTTGGGAAAAGCTCGATTCGGCGAGACTGATAGCACAATAACGGCCGAAATCTCCATTGAATCTTATTATCTGAAAATGTAAAATAATACTATTCCAAAGGGTATCTTGCCCTTCTCGAAAGGATCGGTTGCAATTGAATCTCCATTACGTACATAGCTTTTTACGATTTTTACTAGTCGTAGCCATTGTTGTCTTATCATTCTTCGCACTCATTTATGCAGCGAAAGTCACTTATCCATTCATCATTGCATTCTTTTTAGCGTTGATCATCAACCCGCTTGTCAACCTATTGGAACGGAAAGCGAAAATGCCAAGAGGATTAGCGGTAACCATTGTCTTATTCCTCCTGATCGGAATTGTCGCTGGTTTCTTGACGCTTGTCATCAGTGAGATGATATCAGGCTTCGGCTACCTTGCAGAAGTCATACCGCAACACACTCAAATTCTCGTTCAATATGCACAGACCTATTTTACACAACAAATTCTACCTGTCTATTATGATCTTCTGGCGATGTTCAAAAATCTCGATCCTTCCCAGAGGGAGACGGTCGTCGGCAACATCCAATCCGTCGGTCAGAACATCACGGAAAATGTAAAAGATTTTGTTCAGTCCGTGTTGAGAGGTTTGCAAAACTTCCTACTTAGCTTGCCTAATGTTGTCACGGTTATGATTTTTTCCTTATTAGCGACTTTTTTCATCAGCAAGGATTGGTACCGTTTCAAAGGCTGGATTGAGAAACGCACGCCTGAACGTACGGTTGAAAGCGGACGTAGTGTGTACAATGAACTTCGTAAAGCGCTTGTCGGTTTTGTAAAAGCACAATTGACCCTCATCTCCATTACAGCTGCCATTGTGCTGGTCGGTTTACTGATATTGAGGGTTGACTACGCGATTACGATCGCAATCTTGACTGGACTCGTCGATCTCCTGCCATATTTGGGCACAGGAGCGGTATTTGTCCCTTGGATCATCTACAGCTTCATCATGGAGGAATACACACTGAGCATCGGTCTCTCGATCTTATATGGCGTTGTCATCATCCAACGACAGGTGATGGAGCCGAAGATCTTGTCCAGCAGCATTGGACTTGACCCATTAGCTACCTTAATCTCTTTGTTCGTCGGGTTCAAGTTATTCGGCTTCCTTGGACTGATCATCGGACCGGTCACTCTGGTCGTGTTCCGCGCGTTGAGCCAAGCGCACGTATTCAGTGACCTTTGGAAATTCATCACTGGGAAAAAAGCAGCATAGTAAGTTGTGTGAGAACAGGCAGACCGGTTTGCGCCGGCTGCCTGTTTTTTGTTGATTTCGGGTTCTTTGTGAGATGGAGGACTGTGTATGGTATCTATGAGTGCATGAGATCGATGAAGTCACGAGATCGTGCACTCATAGGGTTGTTTATTGTCCTTCAAATCGCTGAAATTCCATAATGGAGGACACAAAGGGCCGTTTACTGTCTTTCAAATTGCTATAAACCCAAAATGGAGGACACTAAGAGCTTTTTAGTGTCCTCCAAATCTCTATAATCCCAAAATGGAGGACACAAAGAAAGATTTGTGTCCCCAATATCTACTCTTCACAAAAGAAAAAGCTGGCCGTTCATCCCATGCATCATGGGTGGCGGGCCAGCTTTCATCCTATTTATCTTCGGATTGTAAATGTAAATTGTCCTGAGTCGATTTTCTTTTGGATGAAACGGCGCATTCCGATTTTAAAGATTGAACGCGTGTAAGGAATCAACAACAGGAAACCGACTGTATCGGTGATGAACCCTGGTGTAAGCAACAATGTTCCCCCGACCAGAATGCATACGCCATCTAAGAGGACGTCGCTCGGAACTTGCGCACTCCGTAATTGGATCTGCGCAAGTTTCAATGTTTCCATACCTTCTCTTCTTGCTAACCATGCACCGATGATCCCTGTAGCGATAATCAACAAAATCGTAACGGGAATACCAAACGTCGATCCGGACCAAATCAGAATCCCGATTTCTGCGGCAGGTATGATGATGAGTAGCAATAATAAAATACGAAACATAGCTTCGTTCCTCCAGACCAGCTTTACATCTACGAATTACAATACGCTTGTCTTTCCACTATAAACGACACCGCGGGAGCCGTCCACTGTAATGTCTTCTCCATCTTTCAGAAGTTGTGTCGCACGTTCAACACCGACAATCACTGGTACACCAAGGCTTAAGCCTACAACAGCTGCATGGCTTGTCAGTCCGCCTTCCTCAGTGATGATGGCAGAAGCTTTTTTCAATGCCGGCATCATATCACGGTCTGTTCCGATTGTAACGAGGATGTCTCCTTCTTTAACTTTCGCAATCGCGTCTTCCGCATTGTTCGCAACAACGACTTTACCAGCAACAGAGCTTTGTCCGATTCCTTGGCCCTTCGCAATGACATCGCCAACGACATGGACTTTCATCAAGTTCGTCGTTCCAGTTTCCCCAACAGGGACACCAGCTGTAATCAACACGAGATCACCGTGGTTCACAAGACCTGATTTCAAGGATGCGTCAACTGAGATGTCGAGCAATTCATCCGTAGACTTCGCTTCCTGGCTCAATTGAGGCGTGACACCCCAGACAAGAGACATTCTTCTGCAAACAGCCTCAGAGCTTGTTACTGCAATGATTGCTGCTTCTGGACGATATTTTGAAATCATGCGAGCGGTATGTCCACTTTCCGTCGGTGCAATAATTGCCGAGATATTCAAGTTATGAGCTGTATGAGAAACGGATTGGCTGATCGCATCTGTAACCGTCAATTTACTAGACTTACTGCGTGCATGAAGGATATCCGCATGGTTCATAGCCGTTTCAGCTTTCAATGCAATTTTGTGCATGGTTTGCACAGCTTCTACAGGATAAAGTCCAGCAGCTGTTTCACCTGAAAGCATGATGGCATCTGTGCCGTCAAAAATAGCGTTGGCTACATCACTTGCTTCTGCACGTGTAGGACGTGGGTTGCGTTGCATAGAGTCCAACATCTGTGTCGCAGTGATAACCGGCTTTCCTTTGTCATTACATTTGCGGATCAATTCTTTTTGTACAAGAGGAACCTCTTCAGCAGGAATTTCCACACCGAGGTCTCCACGTGCAACCATCAGTCCATCTGAAACTTCAAGGATCTCATTGATGTTGTCGACACCTTCCTGGTTTTCGATCTTCGGAATGATGTGGATGTGCTCAGCATTATGACGCTCTAGGATCTCACGGATTTCTAAAACGTCAGATGCTCTACGTACGAAAGAGGCTGCAATGAAATCAACACCTTGCTGAATACCAAACTCGATGTCACGCGCGTCTTTGTCTGTAATCCCTGGTAAGTTGACAGATACGTTCGGCACATTGACTCCTTTTTTGTTTTTCAAAGTTCCACTGTTCAGCACACGAGTTTGAAGTTGATTTGATTCAACCTTCGTCACTTCAAGTTCAATCAGTCCGTCATCCAAAAGGATTGTGGATCCGACGTGGACGTCATTCACGAGTCCAGGATACGTAACGGAAATCATGGATTCGTTCCCCATCACTTCTTCCATGGAAACAGTAAGCTCTTGTCCAGATTTGAGTTCAACTTCCCCTTTTTCCAATGTACCCGTACGGATTTCAGGACCTTTCGTATCCAAAAGGATTGCCACAGTCTTTCCTGTTTTTTGAGCAGCTTCACGGATATTCGCGATACGTGCTCCATGCTCGTCGAAGTCTCCGTGAGAGAAGTTCAAACGTGCGACATTCAAGCCAGATTCAATCAACTGCGTCAGAGTGTCGACACTCTCACTCGCAGGTCCTATTGTACAAACAATCTTGGTATTTCTCATTGTTTTCCTCCTATAAACTCAATGTATCTATCTTTCCTAAAAATTATGGACATTATGAATCCATGCCGTACTACAATTGCGATGAATACGACATGGCATCCTGTTGTAATTCATACATGTTAAATGTGCTTGCTAAAAATAAAAAACAATATCATTTTAAATAGAAAGCTCTTGTGACAGCTTATACATGTCGTTGTCGATCTTGTGTGGTTGAGCCAGGACTTCATTGATGTCATGTGCCACAAGCTTGTTACTCTGAATACCTACAGCTTTTCCTGCATCTCCAGCTAACAGCAACTGTACCGCTTTCGCTCCGAGACGGCTAGCCAATACACGGTCAAATGCAGTAGGGGAACCTCCCCGTTGGATATGACCTAGAACAGTGACTCGCGTTTCGAAGTCCGTAGCTTCTTCAATCTGGTTGGCGATATCAACACCGCTGCCAACTCCTTCTGCAACGACGATGATACTATGTTTTTTACCACGTTCTTGTCCACGAAGCAAACGATCCGTGATGTCTTCCATCTTGAAGTCTTCTTCCGGAATGAGAATCGATTCTGCTCCGCCAGCAAGACCAGACCATAGAGCGATATCACCTGCATTACGTCCCATGACCTCAATGACATACGTGCGTTCATGAGATGTTGCGGTATCACGGATTTTATCAATCGCATCAATCGCCGTGTTCAATGCCGTGTCAAAACCGATCGTGAAATCCGTACCAGGAATATCGTTATCGATTGTTCCAGGCAATGTAATCGTCGGGAATCCGTGCTCAGTCAATTTCTGAGCTCCACGATAAGAACCATCGCCTCCGATGACGACCAATCCTTCAATGCCGAATTTCTCGAGCTGTTTGACACCTTTCATCTGTCCCTCATGGGTTTTGAATTCCTCACAGCGGGCAGAGTAAAGCATCGTTCCACCACGATGGATGATATCTCCGACGGAACCAAGCTCCATCTTTTTGATTTGTCCTTCAATCAAACCTGTATATCCATGGTAGATACCATACACTTCCATACCCTGGTAAATGGCTTCACGAACCACAGCCCTGACTGCTGCGTTCATACCAGGACTGTCTCCACCACTTGTCAAAACACCAATCCGCTTCATCTCTTTCACCTCGTACGATAGTTGTGTTCTTAAAATATCATGTTCCAAAATACAACACAATAGACAAACATTCCACAGAAAAAGTGCTTTTCCACTTCTGGAAAAGCACTTTCTTTATTTGACGCCAATGGAATCGGTTTCAAATGTATATTGTCCGATTTTTTTGTATTTTTCATAACGGTGTGCCACAAGCTCTTCTTCACTCAATTTACAGAGTTCATCAAGGGATTTTTGCAAAGCTTCCTCGATATATTCAGCCTGTTTTTTCACGTCTCGGTGGGCTCCGCCTTCAACTTCTGGAATCATTTTGTCGATGATACCCATCTCGTTCAGGTCCGGTGCAGTGATTTTCATTGTGTCCGCTGCACGTTTTGCTTGACCGGAATCTTTCCACAATAAAGCAGCAGCTCCTTCAGGGGAGATGACAGAGTACCATGAATTTTCAAGCATATGGACATGGTTTCCAACACCGATCGCAAGTGCTCCACCACTCGCTCCTTCTCCGATGATGATGCATACGAGAGGAACCGTCAATCCAGCCATTTCAACTAGGTTCCGAGCGATTGCTTCACTTTGTCCCCGCTCTTCAGCTGACATTCCAGGGTAAGCACCTTTCGTGTCAAGCAAGCAAACAACAGGACGGTTGAATTTCTCTGCTTGCTTCATTAAGCGTAAGGCTTTTCTATACCCTTCCGGATGTGGCATCCCGAAGTTTCTTCGAAGGTTTTCTTTCGTATCCTTCCCTCTTTGGTGTCCGATTACGGTTACGGGTTTGCCGTGGAACTTTGCAATCCCTCCGACAATCGCCTCATCATCACCATATAGACGGTCACCGTGCAACTCAAGAAAGTCAGTGAAGAGCATGGAAATGTAATCTAGAGTCGTCGGTCTTTCCGGATGACGTGCGACTTGAACACGATCCCATGGGGTCATCTTTCCGTATACTTCCTTTTCGACCTTCGCCAAACGTTCTTCTAAACGTTCCACTTCATCACTCAGGTCGATCCCTTTCTCATCCATGAAGGACTTCAGTTCAGCAATCTTATCTCTCAATTCTTTTGCCGGGCGTTCAAACTCTAAATCTCCTACCATTACGCTTCACCTCCTTTATGAATATCCAATACGTTCGCTAATGTAGCTTTCATTTTCTTACGATGGACCACTGCATCCAGTTGTCCGTGCTTCAGCAAGAACTCCGCCGTTTGGAAGTCTTCTGGTAGTTCTTGGCGAATCGTCTGTTCGATGATACGGCGACCTGCAAATCCGATCAATGCTTTCGGTTCTGCGAAATTGTAGTCACCTACAGATGCAAAGCTCGCTGATACGCCACCTGTTGTAGGATGAGTCATGACAGATATGAACAACAAACCAGCCTCATGATGACGTCGGAGCGCAACACTTGTTTTCGCCATCTGCATCAAGCTTAGAATACCTTCCTGCATACGAGCTCCGCCGGACGCTGTGAAGATAATGAACGGCTTCCCTTCTTCCGTTGCTGCTTCAATCGCTCGAGTGATTTTTTCACCTACGACCGATCCCATGCTTCCCATTCGGAAATGTGCATCCATAACAGCAAATACGATCGGATTTCCTTCAACTTCACCGTGACCAGTCATGACCGCTTCATTCATTCCTGTTTTTTCACGGTCCTTATCAATACGATCTAGGTAATCTGGAAAATCAAGTGGGTTTTCCGTTTTCATATCTTGATTGATTTCACGGAACGTACCTTGATCGATGATGAGTTGAATTCGTTCTTGCGCTGTCATTCTGAAATGATGATCGCACGAAACACATACTTTATGTGCTTTATTGAGTTCCTTTGTGGTCATGATCGATTTACATTCAGGACACTTGGTCATGAGCCCTTCTGGAACCTCTTGTTTCATCCGATCAGAAGGTATCGTTGCATATTTTCTTTTCTTGGCAAACAAATCCTTTAACAAGTTGTTGCACCTCCATAAATCGCTAGTGACTATTGATACGAATTCTGATACCGACTTAAAGATGAAAGTGTCTCTGTTGACGCTCTTTCTTTAATCAGTGTAAAGATTTGACGATAGTCTGATAACAAATATGTTACTTCATCCTCATTGAATTGATCGTATTCGGTCAATTCCACCCATAGACGTTTGAGTAGGGAATTATGAGCTGCATCCAGGACAATCCGGAAAAAATCCCGGTCCACTACGGAATCAATGCCGGTTTGGTCGTTCTTTTCCATTTGGTAAAGAAAGTCCTCCAGCCGATCCATTTGGGCTTCTGTCCGGCGTTCTGAAGCTAATAAGACTGCGTTCTTTTCAATCATCTGCCTCGTTTCAGTCAACTCTTTCTTGACCAGTCCATCATTCAGGATAAAAGATGCGAGCACTTCCACTAGGCGATGATTACGAGCTTCTTTGATGAATGTGCCTTCGCCTCGGCGTGTTTCAATCAGACCCAACAGTTCCATAGCCCTCAACGCTTCACGCACAGAAGACCTTCCAACATTCAAACGCTCGGAAAGCTCCCGTTCAGAAGGGAGCTTATCTCCAGGCTGGAGTCGGTCTTTTTGAATGATGGCTTTTAGCTTATTTAAAATCTCCACGAACATTTTTTCGCGAGGTTTAGTTGTCATTTCATACGCCACCTACTTTTAAGAGGCTTATTCTTCTTCAATCAATGAAAGTCGACGCGTTTTTTCTGCGATTTCCTCAGGATCCACATTGATTCTTGCTACACCCGTTTCCATCGCGGCCTTTGCTACTGAAGCTGCAACGGCTGGCGCTACTCTAGGATCGAATGGAGCTGGTATGACATAATCTTCGGATAGCTCGTCTTCGTCGATCAAGTCCGCAATCGCATAAACCGCAGCAATCTTCATTTCTTCGTTAATGTGGGTTGCACGTGTATCGAGCGCACCACGGAAAATTCCAGGGAACGCAAGGACGTTATTTACCTGGTTCGCAAAGTCTGAACGACCCGTACCGATGACTTTCGCACCTGCTTCTTTCGCTTCTCCTGGCATGATTTCTGGCACAGGATTGGCCATTGCGAAAATGATCGGGTCATCATTCATCGTTTGGACCATCTCTTGAGTGAGAGCACCTTCAACTGATACTCCGATAAAGACATCCATTCCTTTAACCGCTTCTTCAAGCTTTCCTTCCACTTGTTGACGGTTCGTGAAGTGTGAGACTTCTTCTTTTACACGGTTCATACCGTAAGGACGACCTTCATAAATGGCACCTTTCGAGTCACACATGATGATGTCTTTCACACCGAAACGGTTCAATAGCTTGATGATGGCAATACCAGCAGAACCTGCTCCATTGACGACCACTTTGATCGATGACATAGACTTTCCAGTCAACTTGAGCGCATTGACTAGTCCTGCGACCGTAACGATCGCCGTTCCGTGTTGGTCATCATGGAAAATTGGGATGTTTGTCTCTTTCTTCAAGCGTTCTTCAATGATGAAACAGTTCGGTGCTGCGATATCTTCAAGATTCACACCGCCGAAAGTCGGTTCCATCAGTTTGACAGATTGGACGATTTCATCAACATCCGTCGTATTCAAGCAGATTGGAAAAGCATCGACTCCTGCGAAGCTTTTGAAAAGGACCGCTTTTCCTTCCATTACAGGTAAAGCAGCTTCTGGGCCGATATTTCCAAGCCCGAGTACAGCCGTGCCATCAGATACGACTGCGACTGTATTCCCTTTCATCGTATATTCGTATACTCTGTTCTTATCTTCATAGATTTCCTTACAAGGTTCTGCGACTCCTGGCGAATATGCCAAGCTTAAGTCCTGTGCATTCCGTACAGGAACCTTCGCTTTCGATTCTAGTTTTCCTTGATTGATCCTATGCATGTGTAGTGCTTCTTCTCTAGAAACAGACATACGTTCATCTCCCTCATTCTTTTATATATGTGAATGAAATAGTCTGCTTGTACAAAATGGACAAACGAGGTGGTCTGACCACCTATTGACTTATACATTATAACAAACCTCATTCACCTGTAAAGATTTAGCGGTTTATTTTAACACGACATTTTTTGAGCCGAGTAACGATTCAAACTTTACAACACATTCTTTGACGGGGTCAATGCTGAATTCCTCGGATAGACGGACAATTTTTTTGCTCTGTTCATAGTACAAGATGACATCTGTCGTACCTGGGTAATCGAGTACGATGTTCTTGATTTGATGCAGCACACCCTTATCTTGCTGTGAAGCTTCAATCTTCAAATATAGATCCCGTTTCTGATTGCTTTGGTTACTAGTGACTGTCTGTAGGCTGGCCGCTTTTTCTACGATGAACTTCACATCGTCAGACTTTTCTACATTGCCCTCTAATAATAGGAGACTTCCTTCCTGATATAATTCTGGTTGTTGTTTGTAGGCTTTTGGAAAGACGATACCTTCCAATTCTCCAGTTTCATCTCCCAATTGAAGAAACGCCATCCAGTCTCCTTTTTTTGTTTTGATCAGCTTCGCTTTCGTCACCATCGCACCGATACGAATCCGTTTCGTTTCTCCTTCAATTTCTCCAATTCTAGTGCAACTGAACCCTTGTAGCGCCTCGCTGAATTGCTCAAGCGGGTGTCCAGTCAGATAGAAACCTAGGGCTTCATATTCGAATTGGAGCGTCTCTTTATCCTGGAATGGTGGTACATCTTCCATCACTGGGCTCTCCACTGTCTCTTCATCTTGGAATAAATCAATCTGTCCTTCCGCCTCTGCTTTTTGAATCTTTGCACCATAATCGATTGCGGCGTCAAGATTCGCAAGCAACTGTGCCCGATTGGTTGTAAATTCATCCAGGCACCCTGCTAAGATCAGCGATTCCAATGACCGTTTGTTCATCGTTTTCAAGGAAACTCTTCTGCATAAGTCATACAGGTTCTTGAAGCGACCTTTCTTCCTTTCTATCAAAATCGCTTCAATCGCACGAATTCCAACGTTTTTGATGACCATCAGGCCGATCCGTAGTCCTTCGTCTTCAACCGTGAACCCTGCGGCACTATCGTTGATGGAAGGGGGATGGATGAATATACCTTTCTGACGGATCTCACCTAAGTAGGCTGCTGTCTTACCATGATTCCCCACAATGCTACTCAGTAATTCAGCCAGGAAATAAAGTGGATAGTTCGCTTTCAAATAGGCAAGCTGATAAGCGATTACACTATAGGCTACAGCGTGGGATCGGTTAAAACCGTAATTGGCGAAGCGGACGATCAAGTCATATACTTCATCTGCGGAAGCAGTATCATACCCTTTCTGTACGGCTCCACTCACGAAATGTTCCCGCTGCTCATGTAAAACTTCCGCTTTCTTCTTCCCGACAGCCCTTCTGAGCATATCCGCTTCCCCTAACGAAAATCCTGCCATCTTCGAAGCGATCTGCATGATCTGCTCCTGGTAAACGATGACGCCATATGTTTTTTGTAAAATCGGCTTCAAGTCTGGATGCGGATAAGCAACCGTATTCTGTTGATGCTTCCTTTCAATATAAACAGGTATGTTTTCCATCGGACCTGGTCGGTAAAGAGCATTAACGGCGACGATGTCTTCGAATTCACTTGGCTTCAGTTTTTTCAACACGCGTCGCATACCTTCAGACTCCAACTGGAAAATCCCCGTCGTATCTCCTTCGCTGAGCAATTCGTACGTTTTTCCATCGTCAAATGGCAACATATGTAGCGGGATCTGCTTTCCAGTCTGAGCTTCAATCGATGCCGTAATGTTCTCAAGCAAGGTCAAATTTCGGAGACCGAGGAAGTCCATTTTCAAAAGACCGATGTCCTCTAGTCCATCCATCGTATATTGAGTCAGTGATAAAAATTCTCCGCCTGATTGGGTCGGCACAACATTCGTCAGCGGATCCTTACTGATGACGATTCCAGCCGCATGCGTGGAAGCATGACGTGGAATGCCTTCGATCGTTTTGGAAATCCTCCATAGATGTTGTGCGTCCTCCGATTGATCAAGGGTCTTTTTCAAAAGCGGGGATTCTTCCAGCGCTTTATCGAGCGTGATTCCAGGTCTAGACGGAATTTGTTTCGCCACCCGGTCGACCAGCTGGTTGTCCAGGCTAAGCACCCGTCCCACGTCCCTCACAGCCGCACGCGCGGCGAGTGTACCAAACGTAATGATCTGCGCGACACGATCTTTTCCATATTTCTGCGCAACATATTCAATCACATCGTCACGCTTCGTATCCGGAAAATCGATATCGATATCGGGCATGGTTACACGCTCTGGATTCAAGAAACGCTCAAATAAGAGCTCATGTTCAATCGGATCGACCTGTGTGATGAACAGGACGTAGGATACAAGAGATCCAGCTGCGGATCCTCGCCCTGGGCCAGTCATGATGCCGTTTTCTTGCGCATGCTTCATAAAGTCCCAAACGATCAGAAAGTAATCATTGAATCCCATACGGTCGATAATATCTAGTTCATACTCCAAACGCTCCTGTACCTCTTGAGAAGGGGCTTGGCCGTATCTTTTTTCAACACCAGTTTGACAAACTTTATGCAAATACGTTTTGCTCGATTCGCCTTCCGGTAGTGGATAAGCGGGTAGAATGGGGTTCCCGAATGTAAGCTCAACATTACATTTGTCTGCGATTTTTCCCGTATTTTCTAACGCTTCAGGGGTATGGGAGAACAACTCTTTCATTTCACCAGCTGTTTTGAAGTAATGCTCATCCGTCTGGAACCGGCCTTCGTCTTCTTCATTCAACTTCTTACCGAGCTTGATAGCGCGCAACGCTTCATAAGCCTTTGAGTCGTTCTGATCTATGTAATGGATGTTGTTCGTTACAACGAGCGGGACGTCCGTCTCCTTCGATAATTGGACTAGCGTAAGGTTCAGTTCCTTTTCCTTCCCAAGTCCGTGATCTTCAAGACCAAGATAAAAGTTACCTTCGAAAAGATTTTTCATATAATCAATCAGCTTGTTGTGCTGATCTTTTCCACTAAGCAAGGTTCTTTGGATGATACCTTCCACTCCAGAAGAAACAGCCAACAAACCTTCACAATACTTATGTAAATCATTGAAATCCAAGGCATGTTGCGAATTCCGTTCATCCGCTTGGAGTTTGGAACTGATTTCAATCAGATTTTGGTAGCCTTGATGGTTCATTGCATATAAGAGCAACCGCACAGGGGCTGTGTCTTGTTTAGATTGGATATCTATATCTAATCCGAGAATCGGTTTAATCCCTTTGGCCTGACATGATTTATAAAAAGGGATGATCCCATACATGACGTTCCGGTCGGTGATTGCGAGTGACTGCATTCCTTCTTCTTTCGCCTTATCTGTCAAACGCTCGATACGGCACGCACTCTCCAATAAAGAAAATTCGCTATGTACGTTCAAATGGACGTAGCCCATCAGCTGTCACTCCCTTCTTTAAACATCTTATCCCCATTATATACAAGACAAGGACAACAATAAATCAAGCATACTTGAAGATGGCTGTCCATATTTATAGTTATGAGTGATCCCATTAAAAGGTGGAATGATTTATGGTCCGCGATTTCGTTGCTACAAATATAATCAATTTTTTCGTAGCTTTCGGCATTATAGTTGGTGGTTCAGTAATTGGCGCCATTGGCATGACTCTGATGGGCAAACCCCCATTCGAGTCCATGAATGCGTTATCTAGAAGCTTGAAGATATGGGCAATTGTAGCAGCAATCGGTGGTACTTTTGATACAATCAATAATTTCGAGAGAGGATTGTTCAACGGAACGACTTTGGAGGTAATCAATCAATGTATCTATATTATTGCAGCGCTAATAGGAGCTAATACTGGCGAATCTGTCATCAATTGGATTACTCAGGAGACAGAATAATGAGGATACCTCCTTTACATCGACGAAAGGGGTATCAACGTTTTTTTGCGGGGATCATCATAGGCACTTTAATCGGTTGGTTTTTCTTTTTATTAAGTTTTGGAGGATTGCAGAACCATTACATCATGGAAATCAAAAAAAGGGATCAGAGATATGAGGATTTGAATAACAAGTTTCAACACTATAGGGAAGATTACGATGAAAAAAATAAGGAGATCGAAAAGAATTTAAAAGTGCAGGAAATTGATGTGACCTTCTTAAACAGGGAAAAAGTAAAAATCAAAGGACTGATGTTCCACGAATTAGAGAGGTCAGTCAAATCAGAATTACATGATTTGCTTACAGATGATATTGAATCTGTTTCCAAGCATTCTGATCTTGTAATCAAAACATTAGAAAACAAGACATTCTTGATTGAAAATGAAAAATTCCAGGTAAAAGTCTATCAAATGCATCTTTATACAACCCTACGTTTATATTTGAATGTGGAAAGAGTCAAATAGATGCGGGTTTTTGACAATTCTGAGACAAATAGGCATAAGAGTCGCAAAGTACATGCACTTCGTATACAATAGAAATAGGATTAAAAGTGTAAAGGGGTAATGTGTATGATTATCAATCGAAAAGAAATGGCAAAGGCGAAGGTTGAGAAGTTGTTGAGCGGATATTCTGCTTTCGCAGAATCAAAAGAAGTTGCCGAATTGATTAAGAAACAAGCAAAAGAACTAAACATTGAATTCGTAGAGGACGTGACTGAAATTGGATCTTGGTTCATCCCAGCCAAACCCCAAGAACAGCAGTAAAAGTTAGCCCCGACCTTCAGACAGGAAGGATACGGGGCTATTATTATGGACTTTTTTAGGTCGTTTCTTTGCAAGCCTCGATTAGATCTTGGATGATCTGTTCCGTTTCCTTGATTGTATGGACCGTCGCTCCGGATGCCATTGGATGGCCTCCGCCGTTATACTTCGCCGCAATCGTATTGACGATCGGACCTTTAGAACGCAATCGGACACGGATCTGGTCTGGTTCCTCTACGAAAAACACCCACGTCTTCAACCCTTCAACATTGGAAAACGTGTTGACAAGCAGCGAAGACTCGCTCGGTGTCGTGTTGAATTCCTCCATCACTTCTTTTGTCAGATAGATGTATCCGACTCCAGGATCTACATATTGAAAATGGGATAAAACATACCCATTCAAGCGTGCAAGGTTCAAGGAAACCTTGTACATCTCATTATAGACGCCAGACAGATCGAAATCATAATTGCGTAATTCTCCAGCGAATTTCATCGTTTTCTCAGTCGCGTTCGGGAACAAGAATCTGCCTGTATCTCCTACAATCCCTGTATATAACAGCTCTGCTCCTTTATCCGTCAGTTTGAATGAATGATTGTCTCTCCCATAAAGGTAAAATTCATAAATCATTTCACTGACGCTGCTTGCTTCTGTATCGACCCAGATCATGTCTCCGTATTTATCTTCATTCGGATGGTGATCGATCTTGATCATGAAATCCCCTAGAGAATAACGTGTATCACTGATTCGAGCCTCGTTGGCTGTATCACAGATGATCACCAGTGCACCTTTATATTCGTCATCCTCAATTGTGTCCATCCGGTTCATGAATGTCAGTGAAGGCTCTTCTTCTCCGACGACGTAGATCGACTTCTTTGGAAAAGTCGCCTTCAGGATTTCTGCCAATCCACCTTGTGATCCGAGTGCATCCGGATCAGGACGGACGTGGCGATGGATGATGATCTTGTCATAGTCTTTGATCTTCTCAATAATTTGTTCTTTCATCTTGTACTCCTTCTATCTGTAACCTAATGTTCATTTCTAAATATGGATTTTTATGTTGAACTTCTATACAATGGTAGTCGACATCAATTCTAATTGGAGGATTACCATGCCTGCATTCATCATCATAATTGTAATTGCATTAAGTCTTTATATTTTCTATAAAATTAAAGAGTGGCGATTGAAAGCTCCATATGAAAAACGTTGGACGAAAGCGAAAGCGAATATCGCTTTGGGCACTTTCATCGGTACATATGGTCTGAACCGTTTGTTCATCAACGAATCCAAATACGATTTGATTATCGGAGGCGTCTTCCTCGTCCTAGGAATTTTGAATATCGTTATGGGATATAAAGCGTATAAGTATTTCTTGCCGCTCGCGATTGAAGAAAACGAGCAACAAACCAAATCCTAAAGCATATGTTGGGGGCTGACACGATGGTGTCGGCCCCCTTTTTGCATGGATTACATATGTCTGTCGATCAGCTGAGCCATCATGAGGGCTTTGCCTACGACATCCCCTTCATGATAAATTTCAACATCCACTTTCCCGTATCGGCGGCTCAGTTCCAATATTTTTGGTCGGATCGTAATTTTACTATCAATCTGTACAGGTTTCAAAAAGTAGAGGGTGATGTTCTCGACAACGAGGTCACCCTTCTTCTGCTTTCGAAGTGCACGGCTGCCGACCTCAGATACGAGCGTCGTCATGACACCATAAGACAACGTACCAAGGTAACTGGTCATCTGAGGTGTAATTTCACATGTATAGGATTCCTCATTATCCTCTTCTACAATATCCTGCACATGGCTCGTGATCAGGTCATCGAACGTTTCACCAACCTGCGGCTGTTTCTGTATCATTTGCAGCGCCTTCAGGACATCCTGACGGCTGATGATGCCATGCAAGGTCTGTTGTGCATCAATGACCGGAAGTAACTCAATTCCTTCCCAGATCATCATATGAGCAGCATTGGCGACAGACGTCGTCCCTTTCACCGAAATCGGATTTTTGGTCATCACTTTTTCAATCATGAGATCGTGATCGATTCCGATGATGTCTTTAGCGGTTACCACTCCGACGACACGCATCATTTTATCCACAACAGGATAACGGCTATGGCCCGTTGTTTCATTCAATTCATACCATCTGGAAACCTTGTCCGTTTTCATCAGATAGTTGGTATGTTCAATCGAAGTCGTAATGTCACTGACAAGGACGATCTCTTTTTTGATCAGCTGATCATAAATGGCACGGTTGATCATAGCAGCAACCGTGAACGTATCGTAGCTCGTTGAAATGACCGGAAGCTCCAACTCATCGGCTAGCTTTTTGACGGAGTCTTCTGTATCAAAGCCCCCGGTAATCAACACAGCGGCACCAGCTTTCAAACCAAGTGCATGAGCTTTCGTCCGGTTACCGACAATGAGAAGGCTGTCCGGGTCGACATAACGCATCATCGCCTCGAGTTTCATCGCCCCGATGACGAACTTGTTGAGCGTTTTATGCAATCCTTGTTTGCCACCTAACACTTGTCCGTCTACGACGTTGACGACCTCCGCATAGGTGAGTTTTTCAATGTTATCTTTGCGTTTCTTTTCGATTCGGATCGTTCCGACTCGTTCAATCGTGCTGACAGTGCCCTGGTTTTCGGCATCCTTTATCGCACGGTAGGCTGTACCCTCACTAACGGAAAGAGCTTTTGCGATTTGCCTGACGGATATTTTACTACCGATATCCAATGTTTCGATGTAATCTAGAATTTGTTCGTGTTTCGTTGCCATATTTTCACCAAGCTTTCTCATGGCTAAGTCTTTCCTATTATACTAAGGGTACAACACTACATCAATGTTGTCTTACTCTCTTGCGCTCTTTTTGCACCCGTTTGGACGGGGCACGCTCCGGTGCATATTGCGTATACCTCTGGAACATCAATGCGGACAGGTTCCCGCCAATCACTAAAACGGCGAAGATGAGCCAGATCGCAGAAAACCATCCACTTAAGCCCGGCTCCATCTCAGGGAGATACGGGACTGCAAAATACACGAGAGCAAGTCCAGCTAATAAAGATAATAGCAAACGATTCTTCAATGACATCGTCTCCTTTCATGTAGAGGTAGTCCTTTTTACATACTTTATGCAACCACCTCTAAAGAAAGAAGAACGTCCCTTTAAAGTTCGATGGATTCTCCTGATTTCAATACGCGTCCCTTTTTACCTTCCAAATCATTGACAAAAGCTTCTGGGTCCTGTTCGATGACCGGGAACGTATTATAGTGGACCGGAACGACAGTGTTCGCTTTCAACCAGCTTGCTGCGATTGAAGCATCCTCAGGTCCCATCGTGAAATTATCACCAATCGGCAAGAATGCGATATCGATGTAATTCTGCTCACCGATCAACTTCATATCTGAGAAAAGTGCCGTGTCCCCAGCGTGGTAGACCGTCTTGTCTTCTGCAGTGAAAAGAAGTCCAGCAGGCATGCCTGTGTAGACGACAGAGCCGTCTTCTTCCGCATAACTGGAACCATGGAACGCTTGCGTCAGTTTCACTTTTCCGAATTCAAATTCGTACGCACCACCGATGTGCATCGGATGCGTTTCAATTCCTTTTGTTGCGAGATAATTCGCTAGTTCAAATGGTGCTACGACTAGAGAGTCATTCCTTTTCGCAATATCGACAGTATCACCGACATGATCATTGTGACCATGTGTAAGCAGGATGACGTCGGCTTTCACTTCATCCGCAGTGATATGGCATTGCTCGTTCCCCGTGATAAAAGGGTCAATCCAAATCGACTTGCCATTTGTTTCAATTGCGACGACCGAATGTCCATAATACGTTACTTTCATTATGATCTCTCCTCTTTCCATATTTGTTGTTAGATCTGTTCTAATCCTTCTACCTGATGGATTCCTATTCCTTCTTCCAAGTAAAAAGATGAACACACAATTCTTGTACCCGTTTTTTTCGAGATTTAAAAAGCCGAGTTGAACAGTCAATACCTTTTTGACCCAAATTTGAACGAAATATCCCTCAGCTTTTTGGAAAAGGAAGACTTTTTTCACAAACTTTGTTGCTCTAAAGAGCGGTTGATTTCCGCTCCAGGATGCTCGCTTTCCGCGGAGCGTGCGGTGAGCCCACTCACTTGCACAGGATGTGCTGGCTTCGACGTTCACCACAGGACGTGGTGGGTCTTAGTCCAAGATACTTATAAAAAGTGAATAGCCTCCTTTTCAAGGGAGCCATTTGTGCTCCTGCGTCTACAAGATATTCCTGTCGATGCGAGCTTCCTCGTCGCATGCCTTGCGAGGAGATTATTCAGGTAGTAGGCACGCTGATCCCGCTGGAGTCTCGCACCTTGCTCTCCAATCAACTTGCACAGGGTGGTTTTTAAAAATGACTTAAAGCAACGATCTTTTAGAAAAGAGAAAGAAGGGCTGACCCGGCATCACGATTCAGGATGCTTTGGGTCAGCCCTTTCAATTTCTAGCCTTCCATTAAGAAAGCATTTTACGAACGTCATTATATTCTAAACCATGCGCTTGGGATACCGCTTCATACGTTACATAACCATCAAGCGTGTTGATTCCTTTAAGTAGCGCTTCGTTATCCTGACATGCTTGTACATAGCCTTTGTTTGCAATTTGCAATGCATAAGGTACCGTCACATTCGTCAATGCGATCGTTGATGTACGAGGTACAGCACCTGGCATGTTCGCAACTGCATAATGTACGACCCCATGTTTTTCATAAGTAGGGTTGTCGTGCGTTGTGATGCGATCTGTCGTTTCGAAGATTCCACCTTGATCGATGGCAACATCAACAAGAACAGCACCTTTACGCATTTCTTTGATCATGTCTTCTGTCACCAATTTCGGAGCTTTTGCTCCTGGGATCAAAACGGCACCGATGACAAGGTCAGAGTCTACAACTGACTCAGCGATGTTCAATGGGTTGGACATCAACGTGTTGATGTCAGAACCGAAGATGTCGTCCAATTGACGGAGACGTTCAGGGTTCAAGTCGATTACTGTTACACTCGCACCGAGACCGACTGCAATCTTGGCCGCATTCGTACCTGCGACACCTCCACCGATGACCGTTACCTTACCACGTTTGACGCCTGGTACTCCTCCAAGAAGGATACCCATTCCGCCATGCGGTTTTTCTAAGAAGGAAGCACCGATTTGCGTCGCCATACGACCTGCAACTTCACTCATTGGTGTCAGTAGTGGTAAGCTTCGATTCGGAAGTTGTACCGTTTCATAAGCGATTCCGACCACTTTGTTTTCAATAAGTGCTTTCGTCAATTCCGGCTCAGCAGCCAGGTGTAAATATGTAAAGAGAATCAACCCTTCACGGAAATATTGGTACTCTTCTTTCAAAGGTTCTTTCACCTTCATGACCATTTCCATGCTCCAAGCTTCTTCTGCTGTATCTACAATAAGAGCACCAGCTTCTTGGTATTGTTCATTCGTAAATCCTGAACCAAGTCCAGCATCCTTTTCAATATAAACTTCATGTCCAGATGACATCAGGTTGACAACCCCAGCCGGAGTCATTGCAACACGATTTTCATTGTTCTTAATCTCTCTTGGTACACCAATTCGCATAGTTTGCGACCTCCTAAATCAACAAATCTTCTTCCAGTCCGTGAGACTGCCCATTTAAAGATAACACCAAACGTCAAAAAGAAAAAGAGAAAAATTCGCAAGAAATCCTGTTATTCTACAGCATCTACAAATTATTGTATCCGCTTTCATTCTAACATATATAAAATCGGAAAGCTTTCTCCTCTATGGAGAAAGCTGATCCCCTTCTATCCGCTCTATCTCAACTGATTTTCTTCATTCATTTTGTTCGGCGTTTTTTGCTCGACAGACTGATCGACAACCCCGCTCTGGTAGGATTGCATGATCTGCTGTTGCACTTCAAATTCACCATTCGCATCGTATTGATACGCCTCAGGTCTTTTCGGCTGTTTCTGCATGAGTGATGCCTCCTTTTTACATCCGACCTCATGCTTTAGTATGCACCTTCACCACTCCTCATATTGCGAAAAAAGACGAAAATCAAATCGACCTTCAAATAAAAGCCATAGCCTAACACATCCATTTTCTGTACAATGTGGTTGAGTAGGGGGACTGAAGATGACTTATTCTTTCCAAATGGACGAGAGGCTCGGGATCAGACTGCCTGTTCTCAATGAGTCCTGGAACCAATATACCGTACAAACACAAGAGTCGATCTTATCGGAATGGGAAACGATCAGAGGTAAGATTCCAGACCGCATTAAGGAATTGGAACACCACATCAATGAAAAACAAGAACAATTGAACATAGAAGAAGATTTCGAAAGATCGTGCCAATTGAATTCTGACATAGCCGAGCTGGCATCCATCATCAATGACCTCTGGATATGGTATCGATTGAACAACCAAGTAACAGAAAAAAGTCACCAATAGAACGTTTTAATCGGAGGCTATTATGATGAACGTAGAAAAAGTCGTTTTTTCACCAAAAGAACTGATTATCCTTGTGGTCATTACAGTTTCCGGGCTGTTAATGGCCGTTTCCTTTGATTTTCAATTGTTGCTGGGTTTCATGCCTGGGTTTGTTTTACTGATTGGAAAGCTTATGCAAAAAGGCATAACGCTAAAAAGCACCGGACAAACCGCTTTAAAAGGAATCCACAGAAACAAGGAGATCATTTGGTTGCTTTCCTTGATTGGTGTACTGCTTCCATCGTGGGCCATCATCGGTACCGTACCCACGATGGTTTCCTTTATATTGTCCATCATCCAGCCGGAGCACTTCTTGTTGTTGTCGTTCCTGATGACGATGGTCATCTCACTCATACTCGGCACATCAGTCGGAAGTTTAAGTGTAATCGGATTGCCATTGATGGGGACGGCGCAAGCGTTAGGGGTTCCGTTGGAATGGACTGCAGGAGCTCTCATATCAGGGGCTTTCGTCGGGGATCGGTCCTCACCGTTATCGAGTGCGTTTCAATTGCTCGCCACCTCACTTGAACTGGAAACGAAAAAGCAATTCGCAGCCATCATTCCGACTGCAATCTTGACAATCATCGTCAGCAGCGGATTATTTGCATGGCTAGATAGCACAATCAATTTGAAAGCAATTAATGAAAGCCAGGTTTCTTTTTCCACAATTATGAGCGATTGGATCGTATTCATCCCAATCGTTATATTGCTCATAGCTGTGATCGTCGGAATAAAAATTCGTTACTCTTTCATGCTCAGTATCGGATCTGCCTTTCTCATCGTTTTGTTGAAAGGTATTCCAATAATGGACTGGCTCTCAGCGGTCGTAACAGGTTTCGATGACATCGGTGGTTTCTGGAGCATGGTTCCGTTCATCATTTTCATCAGTGTGGTCGGAATTTACAGCGAAATTTTAGAACGGTATCAGATTGTACAACCTTATATCAATAAGCTGCTTACGAACGACCATTCGCTCACGGTCAATTCCTTGCAAGGAGTTACCCTGGCTCTTGTCGTATCGCTCATCTCGCCGAATCAATCCTTTCCAATCATCTTGAACGGAAGGATGTTGCTTCCCCACTGGACGAAAAACTTCAGTGCACCGCAACTCGCACGTATTGTCAGTGATTCGACCATGGTGTACGCCGGACTCGTCCCGTGGAGTCTGCTAGCTGTCTTATGCAGTACAATCCTCGGCATTCCTGTCCTGCAATACGTTGTGTTCGCGTTCTTCTTGTGGCTGTCACCGTTCATGACCATCCTATATTCCATCTTCCGGGAAAAACGTTTGAATCCTGTCCACCAGATAGAAGCCTAAAAGAAAAGGATTGGCCAGTTTTTACACACTGGTCAATCCTTTTTGATTTCACGGACAACGTGGTTGATTTCCGGCAGGATCAACTTGTTCATTGCGAGCTTCACCGCTCCGCTTGATCCTGGAATCGAGAATACACCTGTATCCTTGTAAACCCCTGCAATGGCGCGACTCATGATCGCCGCTGAACCGATGTCTTCTGTGTAACTGAGCATCCGGAAGATCTCTCCGAACCCAGGTATTTCTTTATCTAAAAGTTCAGCTACTGCTTCAACTGTCACATCACGCTTGGCGATGCCCGTCCCGCCATTCAAAATGATCACATCAGTGCTAGGATCTTCACCAGCTTTTAAGACTGCATCCTGAATGAGATCCGCTTCATCTTTTACAATCGAATAGGAAGAAATCACATGACCGTTCTCTTCTAAAGCCCCCATGATCAGCTTCCCGCTTTTATCCGTTTCCTCTGTACGCGTATCACTGACCGTCACGACCATGACCGACACATGGTCCGGCGCACTCTGTTTATGATCTGATACACTCATGTTCGCTCACCCTTCTTGCTTTTCTAATAACCAACGCTTCTGATAAAAGTGGTTGGCGAAGTCTGTAATTTGTCTTGAGAGCTGATAGTTGGCGGCAGCCCCATAAACCATTCCCATCACCGGAATGCCCTGAATCAAGCGCTTTCTTAACATGAACAAGACCGTCCCTTTTCCGACAAGACCGACAAGGTGTCGCATCCATTTGTGGTCCGCAACGACTTCTTCCGTTTCAAACAAGTAAGGATTCATTTCTTGCTGCATGACTTCGTTCATCAGTTTATCCCATGCCTCATGTTGATGTTCTTTCGGAAGGGTAGCAGCATGAAATACACGTAAAGCAAGCACCGTTTCATAAGGCTGGTTGATAGGGTATCCGTATGATAAGGCTAACACCTGTATGGATCTGAGGTGAGCTGCGATACTAGCCGGGATGTCGATTCCTAGAAACAACAGTCCACCTGCTCCACTCAATCCTCCCTGTGCAAAAGAAAGCAGCCGATGCTTCGCCACCTGATGCTGTGCTATGTATCGAAGCTGTTCAATCCGGCAGTCCTTGATGTCTTCAAACACTTCCACGTTTTCGTTCATCGCCTGTGCGGAAAGCATGATTCGCTGTTTCGCATCCTGTTGGAACTGCGTGTTCAGAATGATGGAGTGCAAGTGAAACAGGAGATTGTCAATCGTATGTAGAGCACGCTCTTTCAATGTTGGATTCACCCGTGCGAGTGCTTCATCGAACGTTTTCACATAAGCTCGACTGAAGTCTGTCGGTACATATGTAAAGTATTCTTCTTCCCACTTTTGGATCGTGGACCATACTTGTTGTTCGTTTTTCGACCATTGCATAGCAAGCACCTCCGTAACTTTGCATCCATTATATCAAAAGGAAGCCATATCAGATAAGTCCTTAATATAAGACCGATTGATAAATCATTCCGCCTAGCCCCTTTTTTATTAGGATGACCATTCTATCCCCGAAAATCAGAAAAACTCAAAATAAGGGATAGAATGTAGCTCTTTCTATCCTCGAAAATTGAATTTAATCAAAATGAAGGATAGAAAAAGGAACTTCCGATTTCGGAAGTTCCTTCATTTTCAAAATATACTTATTGAGCTAAACGCACGGTGTCACGGGCAATCATGACTTCTTCATTCGTCGGGATGATCAACACTTTTACAGGTGAATGAGGATAGTTCAAGAATGCTTCTTTACCACGTACTTTGTTTAGTGCTGGGTCCCAATAGACGCCCATGAACTCGAGTCCTTTCATGACACGCTCGCGGATGACGTCGCTGTTCTCACCGATTCCTGCTGTGAACACAATCGCATCGATTCCATGCATCTTGGAAGCGTAAGACCCGATATACTTGTGGATACGACCTGCAAAAACTTCAAGGGCAAGCTCTGCACGCTCGTTACCTTCTTCTGCTTGTTGTTCGATATCACGTAGGTCGCTTGAAAATCCAGATACACCGAGAAGTCCACTTTCTTTGTTTAAAACGTTCATGACTTCTTCAGCTGTTTTTCCGGTCTTCTCCATGATATATGGAATCAACGCTGGGTCGATGTTCCCTGAACGTGTACCCATCGTTACACCAGCAAGCGGTGTGAAGCCCATTGACGTATCAATCGACTTTCCGCCTTCGATTGCTGCGATACTTGCACCGTTTCCGAGGTGACAAGAAATCAGACGGAGTTGCTCGATCGGGCGACCAAGTAGCTCTGCGCAACGCTGGGAAACATACTTATGGCTTGTCCCGTGGAATCCGTACTTACGAATACCGAATTCTTTGTAATAGTCATATGGCAAGCTATATAAGAACGATTGCTCAGGCATCGTTTGGTGGAATGCCGTATCGAACACTGCTACTGCCGGAACATCAGGAAGGATTTCCTTGAACGCTTGGATCCCCACGATGTTCGCAGGGTTATGAAGCGGTGCAAGGTCAGAAACTTCCTCAATTTCCTTGATGACTTCATCTGTAATCAGTACAGAGTCGTTGAATTTCTCTCCACCGTGGACGACACGGTGACCGATTCCTTCAATTTCATCATACGATTCGATGATGTGATGACCAGTCAATTTATCCAACAACATCTTGACCGCTACCGCATGGTCTTCGATGTCTGTCACTTCTTTCACTTTTTCGCCTTCCACTTCAATCGCGAAGACGCTGTCCGCAAGTCCGATCCTTTCGACGAGCCCTTTGGTGATGATGGTTTCCTCAGGCATTTTCAATAGTTGAAATTTAAGCGATGAACTTCCGGCATTAATCGCCAGTACCTTATTCATATATAAATACAACTCCTTCGTTGTTTGAAGATCAATTTTCGCAAAAACCTGCTATCATTAAACCACCAGACTACGGTCAACTGCAAGGACGGAAAGCGTTTTCGAGCCATATTCTTTATTTTCAGATTTGAATACGATTTCATTGTGACGTACTTGTGAAAAAATTTTCCGTTTTCTTGGTAAAATTCACTCCCGTTCCGCGGGAGTGAATTTCTTTTTCACAAATCATATCTTCTTCACATTCTATAAGTTAACCATTAAAGGATGTCTTAAACCACTGATCGATTTTCGCCATGATGCCTTGAAGGGCTTTCGGTTCCGAGAAGCTTGGAAGTTCTGCCATCAACGCTTCTTTCGGAGCTGTGACACCTTCTCCTTTTTTCTGTAAAAAGAAGATGCTCTTCGCTTGCTCTTCTTTTTTGAACATGGATAGCGGAAGCTGAAGCATTCCGTGAATGACCGCTTCTTCTTTCAGGAAGCTGTTCAGCTTTTTCGCTTCGTCACTCGTGAACAAGAAGTTCGGAATCAAGAAAAACAGGAACCCGCCCTCTTTCGTATGGTTGAGCGCTTGTTCAATCATGAGATGATGTGCATAAGAATGACCAGAATCTGATTTCAATTTGTATTGGGATGCCGTTACATCATCCGGATAATAACCGACCGGTAGATCCGTCACGACAACATCCACAGGATCAATCATCAGAGATCGTAAACTGTCTTGATGATACAGCTGAATGTCGTGTTCCTGTGCATTCAAGTTTGCATAAGCAAGCTTGATCAGTGTTTCGTCCACTTCTGATCCGTAGCTGAATACAGGCTTTTTGATCTGGTTCAGAATCGCAGCTACAAGGTTACCCGTTCCGATTGCCGGATCGAGCATGGTGATGCGTTCTTTTTTCCCCATCGTCTTCTCGACCAGATACCCGACAAACAATGCTACTGCGTCAGGAGTCATTGCGTGATGGGATTGTACACCATCCTGCATTCCTTTCAGGATAGCCAGTTGATAACCTTTACGGATTTCCTCTTTGGAAAGGTCGTCCAGAGAAAGGGATTGATATTTATAAAGTAGATCATTTTTTGTTTGTTCATCAAAACGGTCTGGAATGCCGCCTTGTACCAGGTTTTCACCTGTCTGGACCAAACCTTCCAGATAAGTCACCTGCTCCTTTTCGGAAAGGATGGTCGCTGTTTCATGCAACAAGCGATAAAATGATTCGATTTTTTGAAAATCAGGCATGCTTAAATCCTCCTATCATACATCTGAAACCATTGTACCAAATCTTGAAGAACACCTCGAATGATGAGAATAGTGTGTTCTGTTCAAAAGAAAAAGGCTAACCCCGTTGTAGGTTAACCTTCTCTCGTACTAATATGAAAAAGTTGCCGTTTACTCTGCAGACTTTGCAGCTTCGATTGCTGCATCGTAATCCGGATGGTTCGTTGCTTCGCTTACATACTCTACGTACGTGACTTTATCATTGGAGTCAACGACGAACACTGCACGAGCCAACAGGCGCAATTCTTCAATTGCAACACCATATGCTCTACCAAAGGAAAGGTCACGGTGGTCAGAAAGTGTTTGGACGTTATCGACACCAGCTGCCGCACACCATCTCTTTTGAGCCATCGGCAAGTCAACGCTGATCGTCAATACGTTCACATTATCAAGCTTAGAAGCTTCTTCATTGAATCGACGAGTCTGTTGATCACAAACACCTGTGTCAAGAGAAGGCACTACGCTGATCAAACGAACGCTTCCCTTTGTATCTTGTAACGTTACTTCTGACATATCATTTGCTAAAACAGTGAAATCTGGAGCTGCATCCCCTACGTTTACTTCGTTTCCTAATAGTGTAACTGGATTTTCTTTGAAAGTTACTGCTGCCATTACTAAACAACTCCTTTTATAAGGTTATGTACAAGTTCATCGTATACGTTCTACTTTCTCCTTTCAAGTCATAAACGTCAGATTTAACAAAAGTGAAAAATTAGAAATAAAAAATGTCCGGAACCCCCATGATTGGGACTCCGGACATTCGAAGCTTCTCTTTAGAAATCAAGATCTTGTTTTTGACGTCGCTCTGATTGGTGCTGCGTCTGACTCAGATCCGGTTGTTGATGTCTTTGGGAATCTTTGTTGGACTTAGAACTACCTGAGCCTTGTCCATTGTTCATCATCTTCTGGATTTTCTCAACGACTTGCGGTGCAAGATCCAATAATCGTTCATATAAATGGGTACTGTTATCCAGGTGGATGGTCTTCACACCAGAGGAGTTTACAATAAGAAAGGCAATCGGCGTAATGGAAACCCCGCCACCACTACCTCCACCGAACGGGAGAGAATCTCCATCTGAACTCCCTTTCGAGTGACCTGACGACATAGAATTGAACTGGCTACCACCTGCTGCAAACCCGAAACCAACCTTTGAAACCGTTAAAATCACACTGCCATCTGGGGTTTCGACCGGGTCACCAATGATCGTATTCACATCGATCATTTCTTTAATATTTTCCATTGCCGTTTGCATCAAGCCCTGGATTGGATGTTCTGACATGTTGTTTCCTTCCCTTCCAATTTTTTGCGATCTGATATGCTGCGAGCATAGCTTGCCCAGCCCGGAATGATATTATGCATTGAAAATGTGTTTGGACGATCGGCATCTGAAAGGAAGGCTGAATTTCGATTTTCGGTGGACTCAGCATTTTCATCAAGTGACTGACCATCCCTACAATACTGCCCTTAATCGTCCATAGCATTCCCGAAAAGATACCGGTTGAACTTGCATCTCCGGTCCCGAGAGAACTGTACCACTCAAACTCTTCTACTCGCACCCTTTTCAAGAATCTACGGATGATCCAGTGCATTTGATAAACCGAGTCGATCAACTCTTTCGTCTCCTGTGCACGCTCCATAATGGATTCCACTCGAAAGATGGCTTCTCTCTCTTTCTCGTGATCTTGTTCTCCGACTTCCATATCCGTTTGATACTTCATATGCAAGCCGTCATCCTCCATTTCCATTTCGTTGAAAGGAATATCCCATGAATAGTGGAACATGCCACGTAAGAGGTGCAGTCGGACTTTACACTCATCACGATTCTGATCATGGACAAAAATGATAGAAATCCGGACAGTGCTCAACATGAGGAGAACGATAATCAAACCAAGAATCGATAGAATCCCGATGACCCAATACATCCGACTGACCACCTTTCAGCAAAAATCACATAAAAAAGACCTATCAGCATTATGTACTGACAGGTCTATAACAATACCTATTTACGTATATGAACGACTCTCGTATCTGCGAAAATATCATGCAAGGCTTTCTTTTCACTTGTAAAAGCAGTGATGATATACCCTATGAAGAACACCTTACTAATGAATCTGCCGACAACCTCCCGGAAAAGAAGCGTCGACCAGGCCAACTTTCCATCCACATCCTGCGTGACCACCTGAATTCCCAAAATCATTTTACCTAATGTCTGACCGAAGAAACGGGTCATCAACAGGAAGTACCCATAAAATATGATTGCGGTCAGGATGGCTTTCAATGAAAACATGCTTCCGTCCGTCAACGGAAGGTCCAGCCATCGGAATGTCGGATAGATGAGAATGCGGTATAAGCTACCGATAACGAGAATATCAAATAAATACGCCCAAAAGCGCATCCAGAACCCTGCATATTTCCGTGCTGGAGGAGGAGCTGGTGCTGGAGACGTTTCGACTGGTTGATCCATTGATTCTTCTGTATGATCCAAATCAATCTCCTCCTATTCTGTATACAAATATTTGATTTGAGGTGTGTTCGTCTCACTCATCAACTTTTGGATGCCTAAAATGTCGCCATTCGGCTGGAACAGTTTTTGAGCTGTCATGTTCAAGAAGGAATTCAATCCGAAATTTTGTTCATAACGGACAACCTTCAGATGAGAGTTTCCAAGATCTTTTTTCATCTTAGTAATCGCATCGTCCAGATCGCCAAGCTCATCAACCAACTGGAGTTCCTTCGCCTGGCGGCCGTCATAGACTCGACCATCTGCTAGTTCACGCACTTTATTCTCATTCATGTCACGTCCAGACGCGATGACATTCACAAACTCGTTATACGAATTATCCACGATGGATTGGAGGATTTCCCTTTCATCCTCAGACATCTCACGTGTTGGCGAGAGGATGTCCTTATGCTCACCGCTCTTGATCGTTTCCCATTTCACGCCAAGCTTTTCAGCAAGCTCTCCATAATTCATCGACTGGATGATGACACCGAGCGATCCGGTCAAAGTGGAAGGGTGTGCGATGATTTTATCGGCAGGAGCGGCAATGTAATAACCTCCAGAAGCCGCCATACTTCCCATTGATATGTAAACTGGTTTCTTGGATTTCTCCTGAATCGTTTTGATCTGGTCGTGAATCTCAGCACTTTCGACCACTCCACCACCAGGGGAATTCACACGGATGATGATCCCTTCGACATTCGCATTTTCTCCTGCATATTCCAGCATATCGAGAAATTGTCTATGATTATAGCCAGGGGATTGGAAAAATGATGTGGCATCGCCTGTATCCTGGATGACCCCATCTACCTCCAACACGACAATGCTGTTCTGACTACTGCCTTTCTCTACAACTTGCTCGACAAATGGTTCTTCTTCAAAAAATGCGTTGCTTTGTAATTTTCCGAAGTTCGCATCTGCCATCACGGACAATCCATTTATGATGATTGAGCCAATCAGCAGCACAGCTGCAATTCCTAAAGCCGCCCAACGTTTTCCGTTCAATTTTGAAGCCCCCTCGTTCCATTTTATTTTGTAAAGTTTACCCAATACTAGTTAGAATATCATATTTCAGAAGGCAGGATTAAGATTTGACAAAAAAGTTCAGAAAACAGATTATGAGTGTACAGGATTAGAAAAAGCGAATAATAAGTAAGCAATTGTAGCTCGATGAAATTCTGTTTACAGGAGGTTTGTGATGGCTGATCGTAAGAACATCCATTTTTTCTATAAAAAAGGCAGCGAATACGAGGAGAAAATCACCAGACTGAAAAATTTAGCCGTCGATAATGGTTTTACATTGGTAGACGATGCTGATGACGCCAACATCATCGCAAGTATCGGAGGGGACGGCACTTTCCTTCAAGCGGTCCGCAAGACCGGGTTCCGGGACGATGTGTTGTATGTTGGAGTGAGCACAGGACAACTGGGCTTTTATTGTGACTTTGATATCGAAGATCTTTCAGGAATGATTGAAGCGATGATGAACGAACAAGTGGAGGTCCGCCGTTATCCGACCATCCAAGTGGATGTGGAACACGACGCTTCCTTCTATTGTTTGAATGAGGTTTCGATCCGATCGGGCATCATCAAGGCATTGTCTCTGGACTTATACATTGATGATTTGTTTTTCGAGAGGTTCAAGGGAGACGGAATCATCGTATCCACCCCGACAGGCAGCACAGCGTACAACAAATCATTGGACGGTGCGATTGTAGATCCGAAGCTCGCTTGCATGCAGGTCAGTGAGGTCGCTTCCATCAACAACAATCACTATCGGACACTCGGTAGCTCTTTTCTATTGAGTGATGAACGTGCACTGGAAATCAGAATGGTCGACGACGGAAACGATTTCCCTGTCATTGGAATGGACAATGAGGCATTAAGCGTCCGCCACGGGGGTACGATACGGATCAACCTCTCAGATAAACGAATTAAAACGGTAAAACTGAAGGACAACTCCTTCTGGCATAAAGTGAAACGAAGCTTTCTATAGGAAAAAGGTGACCTGGCAGGTCACCTTTTTTACATGAATTGTTTATTCAGCAGAGTATACGACTGTATTGTTGACTACGGTCTTTAAAACTTTCACGTGAGGAATCGTTTCAGGGTCGATCCGGAACAAGTCCTCACTCAGCACAGTGAAATCTGCACTGTATCCATTGTCGATCTGTCCCATTTCTTCTTCTTTTCCAATTGCATAAGCGCTTCCTTTCGTATACAGCTCCACAGCTTCGTACGGCGTCAACTTCTGTTCAGGATAGTAGCCTTCGTGGCGATCTCCTGGTTTTTTACGCATGACCGCAGCATAGATCGTCGCTAAAGGATCCGCTGTTTCAATGGGGGCATCTGAGCCGGATGCACACGGAATTCCCTCTTCAAGCAACGTCTTCCACGCGAAACTATATTGCATGCGCTCTTCACCCAACCGCTCGATCACCCATGGAAAATCGGATGCAACGAAATGAGGTTGGATGTCGATGATGACCGGCACTTTTTTCAGCCGTTCAATTAAATCTGGACGCACGATTTGTCCATGTACGAAACGGTCCCTCGATCCTTCTGGCGGTGGATTCTCTTCCACGGCATATAAGGCAAACTCCAATGCCAAGTCTCCGATCGTATGGATGGCGACTGGCATGTTGTATTTCCTTGCCTTTTTGACGAGCTCTTTCAGCTCGGTCAGAGAATGGATTGCTACACCATATGTTTCCGGCATGTCATTGTATGGCTTGCTTAAATACGCCGTCCTACCTCCGAGTGCCCCATCCGCAAAGATTTTCATTGAACCAAGCTCGACATATCCGTTGGAAGCACCGACTACATACCCTTGGCCATGCATGTCTTCTACAACCTCATGATGCACGAGCAAGTTCGCTTTGAATTTCAGTTGATCTTCATTCACCACATTTAAAAACGTCTGATACGTCCTTCCGAACCCTCCATAATAGTTGAGGTCTTCGCTATGTCCGCCGACAATCCCATGCTTCGTCAGATCTTCAATCGACGTTCTTAATGCACGATCCAAGTATTCCTCCGTCACTTGTGGGATAGCGTTCTTCACAAGGTCCTGAGCCTTGTCCAGAAGGTATCCTGTCGGGGAACCGTTTGAATCCCTGACAATCACTCCTCCAGGTGGATCAGGCGTTTCATTTGTTATGCCAGCGAGTTGCAGTGCTTTGGAGTTTGCCAGCAAAGCATGCCGGCAGATCCTCGTCAACATCATCGGATGATGAGGTGCAATTTCATCTAGCTCAAACCGGTGAAAAATTTTACGATCCACAAAATTGTTCTCATTCCAACCATCACCAATGATCCATTCATCTAACGGTGTCGAATAGACCTTCTCTTTCAGCGTCGTTCTCATTTCTTCTGCTGAATGGATGTCTGATAAATCGAGTCGCATGAGCTTTTCACCATGCCCGATCATATGTAAATGACTGTCTACGAACCCTGGGTACATGACAGCCCCATCTAAGTCTTGTACCTGGTCGATTTCATATTGTTGTTCGATTTCTGCGCGATTTCCACACGCCAGGATTTTATCGCCTTCGACCAATACGGCTTCGACGGTGTCCCCTTCTTCTTTCATCGTGTAGATTGTGCCGTTCGTCCATAACGTTCTCATGACTACACCCCAATTTTTCTGATTTCGTAACAAAAGCATACCGAAATTTTCTGAAAAAATCTATCCAGAAAAGTCGGAGTGCGCATAGCACTTTTTATTGATTGAGGAAGATGTTTTCCAAGTTCTCGGCGTATTCTTTTTCGAGAGTTCCATACCCTTCTTTTTCATTGTTACTGATAATGGTGACAGTACCTAAATTCTGTTCGAACCATATTTGATATTCGATCAATCGTTCAGGCATGTTCTTATCATATCTGAAAAATAGAGTCGCCTTTATATCTTCTTTTCTCGCCATTTTCGGATTAACATTTGGTTCCCACTTGATATGGTGGAAGGCTTCTCTTAACTTTCCTAATGTTTCATCATCTGTGATCATGAAAGGATCTCCATAGCTTTCATCTGAGTTAACCACTTGGACATCAATTCTTGAAAGTTGATCCAAATCCAACTTATTTGTGCAACCTACTAGAATAAAACATATGATGATTAAGACATAGCTTGCATTTTTCAAAAAACCAACTCCCGAATTATACTCTACCTTTAAGTAATACAACGTTTTCCAGGTGAACTCCTTTGACAATATAAAAGACAGGCCTAAAAATTAATCAGGCCTGTCTTTTCGCTACATTTATTTTACTGTCGCTTGATTTTCTTTCATACGGAGTTCGATACGGCGGATTTTACCGGATGTGGTTTTCGGCAGCTCCTCGACGAACTCGATTTTACGTGGATATTTGTATGGTGCAGTAAGCTTTTTCACGTGATCTTGAAGAGCTGGAATGATATCGTCAGACGATGCTTCAGATGGATTCTTCAAGACGATGAACGCTTTGACCACATGCCCCCTCACTTCATCAGGGCTTGCAACGACAGCACACTCTTTCACTGAAGGGTGCTTAACGAGCGCATCTTCAACTTCAAATGGTCCGATCGTATATCCGGAGCTGATGATGATGTCATCTCCACGCCCTTCAAACCAGAAGTAGCCGTCTTCGTCTTTTTTCGCTTTGTCCCCTGTAAGGTAATAATCACCGCGGAATGCCATTCGTGTCCGATCCGCATCCTTATAATATTCTTTGAAAAGCGCAGGTGCATCGCGGTGTACCGCAATATCCCCCACTTCTCCAAGTTGAACGGGTTGACCTTCCTCGTTGATGATTTCGACACGGTTACCAGGTGTCGGTTTCCCCATCGATCCCGGACGGACTTCCATCCCATCGACGATTCCGACGAGCAATGTATTTTCGGTCTGACCATATCCATCACGGACTGTGACGTTGAAATACCTTTGGAAGATATCAATGACTTCACGATTCAACGGTTCACCAGCTGAAACCGCACTTCTCAGATTTGAAAGATTATAATCATCCAGGTTATCCACCTTAGCCATCAATCGATATTCCGTCGGTGTACAACACAAAACGTTGATCTGATATTTTTCCAAAAGCTCCAAGTACATGTTCGGATCGAATTTTCCATTATAGACAAAACCTGTTGAACCTGTACCTAAAGCGGATACGAATGGACTCCAGATCCACTTCTGCCAACCTGGTCCGGCTGTCGCCCAGACCTTGTCGCCTTCTTTAATGTTAAGCCAAGAAAGTGCAGCAGTACGAATGTGCGCGTAAGCCCATCCATGCGTGTGAACAACACCTTTCGGCTGTCCTGTCGTCCCTGACGTATATGATAAAAAGGCCATGTCATCTCGCTCAGTTGATGGGAGCTCAAGGGACTTGTCCGCTTTCGCGATGACTTCGCCAAGATCCATCCAGCCATCTTTCTCACCGCCAACAACGATTTTATGTTTCAGGCTATCGATAGGACCCTCAATCTCATCGATTTGAGGCGTGAATGGGTGGTACGACACGACCGCCTTCACTTCTCCGTGATTGATTCGATAGCTCAAGTCTTTCGATCTCAGCATTTCAGAGCAAGGGATAACGACGAGTCCAGCTTTCAGATTCGCCAAGTACACTTTGTACGTATCGATTAAACGAGGCATCATGACGAGCACTTTGTCGCCTTTTTGAAGACCTAGTGATAGGAATGCTTTTGCAATTTCGTTTGCTTCGTCAAATAACTGTTTGTACGTGATTTCGTCCTCTTCACCCTGATCATTCAACCACTGGATTGCGACACGGGTAGAGTCCTTAGCATACTTCTCCATTTCTTCTGCTGCATTGTACATTTCTGGTGCAATGAGTGTTTCGTTGTTCAAGATGGATAGCCTCCTTATGTAATCGTTTACACCTACCATTATACATAATTTTTAGAATATTTCCATTTCGACCGAACGTTCACTCAGGAAGAAAATGCCGGAAATGCTAGTACAGACGGGAATCATAAGGAATGAAATTTTCTTTCTATCCGTCATTTTACGATTTCCCTTTTTTCGAGGATCGAATAAGCCTCTTTCGGTGCTGGATCTACCCGAATTTCTCTTTTCGCACCACGCATAGGCTTCTTTCGGTGCTAGATCTCCCCGTTTTTCTCTTTTCGCACCCCGCAAAAGCCTCTGTCGGTGCTCGATCTCCCCGAACCTCCCCTTATCGAGCACCGCAAACAGTGCCCGCCTCACCCCATCCCTCACAAAAACCGCACAAGAATAGGCCAGCACGAGTGCTGACCTGTTTTCCATAGATATGATGTTGTAGAGGTGTTATTGTTGAGGTTTTTGACCTTGAGCCATAGCTACAAGACGCTTAGTGATCTCTCCTCCTACAGAACCGTTTGCACGTGCTGAAGAGTCAGGACCAAGTTGAACACCGAATTCAGAAGCGATTTCAGTCTTCATTGCATTGATTGCTTGTTGAGCTCCAGGAACTACTAGCTTGTTTGATTGATATGCCATGTGGATTCACCTCCTTGACCATAGGTTGCGAAGGTGAGCAAAAAACCATACCTCTTTAAAAGTGGTAAATTCTTGCTAAAAAATCCACAGGTTCAATTCATTAGAACAAGTCCTCGAATGCTTCTTCCTCTTTAGAATGCGTATCTTCTCTAAAGAAGATCGACTCAGTGTTCTCAACCGCTTGCTCCACGAGCTCATCGATCTCCATGTACTGCTCGAACCGGTTCGCTTTATCACGGTTCGGTTTCGTTTTCGGAGCGGATGGAACAAAGACTGTACAGCAGTCTTCATATGGACGAATCGAAATATCGTAAGTGCCGATCTTTCTTGAAATGTCCATAATTTCAAGCTTGTCCATCGTTATGAGCGGACGGATCATCGGCAGGTTGGTCACTTCGTTGATCGTGTTCATGCTGGACAACGTCTGGCTTGCTACCTGCCCGAGACTTTCACCCGTTGCGATAGCAAGTGCGTCATTTTTATAAGCCAATTGTTCTGTGATCCGCAGCATGTACCGTCTCATGACCGTCATGCTGTAATTGTCCGGAATCTGTTTCTTGATCGCTTTTTGAATTTCTGTAAAAGGAACGACGTGCATCTTGATGTTTCCGCCGTATCTCGTTAACACTTTCGTCAGGTCCTCTACCTTCTGACGGGCGCGCTCACTTGTAAATGGAGGACTGTGGAAGTGGACCATTTCCAATCGTACTCCACGTTTCATCGTCAAGTAGCCAGCGACTGGGCTGTCAATGCCACCGGAAAGCATCAACATGACTTTCCCGCTGCTGCCAATCGGAAGACCTCCAGCACCCGGATAATCGATGCAACTGATATAGGCGGCTTCAGGCTTGATTTCTACCTTCACTTCGACATCCGGGTTATGGACGTCCACCGTAATATCTTCTGTATGTTCCAGAATGTATCCTCCGACGAGAGGGTTCATTTCTTGGGAATCATGCGGATACTGTTTATAGTTCCGTTTCGTGGACACCTTGAACGTGTTGACAGATGGACCTGCGTCACGCAACGCTTCAAGTGCAGTTTTTTGGATCGTTTCGAGTTCAAGGTCACACTTCGCAGCAAGTCTTAAACCTTGAATCCCGAAAATCTCTTGAAGTTTTTCAACCACAGGTTCATGGTCTTGTCCGTTCAATTCAATATTCATGCGGTCAAACGCCTTCTTCACCTTCACTTGTCCGAAAGGCTTCAACTTGCGTTTTACCGTTTCTCTCAATTTTTTTTCAAAATGGTGACGGTTCTTTCCTTTTAATGAAAGTTCACCGTATCTGACTATGATGTGATCGTAAATCATACTACTCCCTCATTACTTTTCTTAAATTTAAAATGACTTCTTCTAGTGTCTCGAGAAATTCTTTTCCTTCACTTAATGTGTTCTCGAAATTCAAACTTACTCGGATTGCACTGCTCGCACGTTCAGCATCGTGACCTGTCGCCTCTAAAATCCGGCTGACATCACTGGATTTGGATGAGCATGCGGATTTTGTGGACACATACATGTCACGCTCTTCTAACGCATGAATCAAAACTTCAGGCTTGATGCCCAGTACTGAGAAATTCAAAATGTGCGGTGCACTGTTCACTTCTGGTGTATTGATCAAAACACGATCCATTTCAGAGATTCTTTTCCGGAGAAAATCCTTCAACTGAAGCATATCAGACATCCGCTCTTCCGAATTTTCCATCGTCAGTCGAAGGGCTTTCGTCATGGCGATGATTCCAGGTACATTCTCCGTCCCCGCTCGGTTGCGGAATTCATGTTCGCCACCGGTCAATAAAGAGAAAAGCGACACGCCACTTCTCACGTAAAGGAATCCAACACCTTTAGGACCGTGGAACTTATGACTGGAAAATGAACATAAATCAATGCCAGATTGCTCATACTGAAGAGGTACTTTTCCAATTCCCTGAACGTTATCAACATGGAAAAAGATCTTCGGATACGCTTTCAGCATTTGACCGATTTCCTTGATAGGCTGGATCGTACCAAGCTCATTGTTCACATGCATGACCGAAACTAGAATGGTTTCTTCCGTTAATGCATTTTTTACATCCTCAGCCGTAGTTCTCCCTTGTTCATCTACAGGTAGATACGTCACGTCGAATCCCATGTCTTCTAGCTGTTGAAATGAAGAATAGCAAGAAGCATGTTCGATTTCGGTCGTAATCAAGTGACGACCTCTAGACTGATGTTCCAAGGCAATACCTTTAATAGCCAAGTTGTTGGCTTCGGTACCACCTGATGTGAACACGATCTCGTTCGGTTTCACTCGTATCAAATCCGATACTTGCTGCCTAGCTTTATGGATCAACCGTTCCACTTCTCCACCGAGGCGATGAATCGAGGAAGGGTTGGCGAAATAGTTTTCCGATACTTTCAGATATGTTTGCAACACTTCGGGATAAGGCTTAGTCGTTGCACTGTTATCAAAATAAATCATGAATCCATGTACCCCTTTTAATACGATTTTTGCATCATTTAATAATACCATATTTTAAAATTATTCCAAACCGCCTTTAGAATATTAAAAACCCACTCAAAATCGACATTATGCGACACGAAAATACATATCTGAAAATTTTCACGTTTCATGCATGAAAGAACATACGAGGGAATAAGGGATCATATCCGAGGATAGTAAATTTGCACAAAAATTTTTAATGATAACAATCTTTAAACTTTTTTGTTTAGTATCTTTTTTTCGTAAAGATTATGTTAATATCTAATTCGAATTTAGAAAAATCAATGATTTCAGTCGATCGCAACAGGAGGTTTCTTCATGAATTCAAAAAAAGCGCTTACAATGAAAGATACACTTACAATCGGTCTTATGATGTTTGCCTTATTCCTTGGAGCAGGGAATATGATTTTTCCACCGGCACTTGGTCAAACCGCAGGTACGAATGTATGGACAGCAATTATCGGCTTTTTGATCACCGGTGTTGGATTACCTTTAGTAGGAATCATTGCAATTGGACTTACTGGCGGAACATTACGTGATCTATCATCTCGTGTTCATCCAAAGTTTGCATTTGTATTCACTTCCCTGATCTATCTTGCAATTGGTCCTTTCTTTGGCATACCGAGAACAGGTACTGTAGCGTTTGAAATCGGAGCTAAGCCATTCTTAGCAGAAAGTGTGAATCCAAATGGACTACCGCTTTTCATTTATACGATCATCTTTTTTGGAATCACATTCTGGTTTGCGCTCAATCCGACCAAACTCGTGGATCGAATCGGTAAGATCCTAACTCCGATTCTGATTACGGTCATCGGTTTGATTGTGTTCAAAGGAATCTTCAGTCCGATGGGTGATTTCTCAGCACCTAAAGGGGACTATGCATCTACTCCATTTTTCACTGGTTTCATCAACGGTTACCTGACGATGGATGCCATCGCAGCTCTTGTATTCGGAATCATCATCATCAACGCGGTGAAGTCGAAAGGTGTTACGGATAAAAAAGAAATCGCCAAAGCGACGACGAAAGCGGGTATCATCGCTGTCAGCGGTCTTGCCTTAGTGTATCTTTCTCTTGCGTATATCGGTGCTACAAGCCGTGGGGCACTTGGAGAGCTAGCTAACGGCGGTGCCATTTTGACAGGGTCTGCTGATCTATTGTTCGGTCAATTCGGCATCAGCTTATTGGCGGTTGCGATTACGTTCGCTTGTTTAACAACTTCTATCGGGCTTGTAACGGCTTGTGGTGAATACTTCAAGAGCTTGTTACCGAATGTCTCGTACAAATTGATCATCGCTATTTTGTGTGTGTTCAGTGCGGCGGTTGCCAATGTCGGCCTTACACAATTGATCAACCTCACATTGCCAGTATTGATCGGTGTTTATCCACTTGCAATCGCGCTTGTTGGTTACTCTTATCTTCATCGTCAGTTCGGTGGACACCGTGAAGTGTATATCGGGGGATTGTTAGGTGCAGGAATCATAAGTATCTTTGATGCATTGAAGCAGATGAAGGTGGATATCTCAGCTGTAGCTGAAGTGTTCAGCGTCATTCTTCCTCTATATGACGAGGGGATCGGTTGGATTGTACCATCCATCATAGGGGCAATCATCGGTTACCTTGTTGCACGGACTCGAAACCAATCGGCTGAAAACCCCGATCCGAACGAAGCATAAAACAAATTGAGTTTAAGGATGATCCATCGCTGGTCGTCCTTTTTCTATGTGCATAATAAAACCCGAAGGCTAGGACTCTCCAACTGGAGAAGTGCACCTTCGGGTTTTTCTTTCGCTATACTTTTTGTTTCGGTTTATAGCTTTCTTCTAAACGTTGTAGAATGCCTGGCTCAACAGTATCGATGGCTTCAGCCGCATGTTCCAACGCATCTTCATAATTGTACGTACGGAAGGATTGCTCGGCTTCAGAAAGCTTGACAGCGACCGTAATATACTGGCTACGATAACGGTTACCGTATTGGATCAGGCGTTCTGCCCAAACGGCACGATCGATGATATGATACGTTTTCTCATACACTTCATCGATGGCTTCTTCTGCTTCAATCAAGCGATGGAGCACTTCAGCCATTTGCAAAGGTTTATCATTCAATTTGTTGGTGACGGTTTGAAGCTTCACTTCGGCATCGTGCATGGATGCAAAGAACGTTTCTGGAAGACCCGGAAGATTATTGCGATGGACTTCCTTTTTTGCATCGATCAGCTTTTTACGGAATTCGTGGATTTTTTCAACAGCCTCCAGCTCATCTTTACGGAGGTTTTGAAGTTTCTCCTGATATACTTCCGTCATTTCGCGAAGCTCTTCCAGTTGCTTCGTTACACCTTCAAGCATCTCTTGGACTGATGTATAGGATTGATGTTGCTCATCCATTGAGTGAAGGATCGTTCCTACTCGTTTCTCCAGCTTTTCAAATGAGTTTTCTAATCGTTCTTGTAAGTCTAGGTTCTCTTGCTCGATCTGATAGCTGAGTCGTACGACGTTCGTCTCTTCATTCAGCTGTTGAATCTCCGTCTTAAGACCTTCGACGTCTATTTTGATTTCTTCGCTTCGTTCAGCAACCGTCTGTTTCGCTACAACTTCCGCCTCTAGTGTATCGTAGAGCTCTTCGATCTTAGCGTTCATCTGGCTGATTTCTTCCCGCGCCTCTTCGACTTCGATGTGATGGACTTTTTCTTTGATGATACCGTAAGCATAGTCGATTACTTCAAGCTCTTTTTCGACACCTAATTGATCGACTCTGAAGCCTTGTTCTTCCATCTGTTTGAGACCTTCTTTGAGTTCTTTGATCGTCTCAGGAATTTCTGATTGGAACTGGTATAGCAATTCTGGCATTACTTCGAGCTCATATTGCAACGTTCGGATATCTTCGTCGATCTGGATGATATATGTACGGGCAGCGATATGGTTGCCGTTTTCCGTCTCTTCGTTGTAATTGGCGAATTTTTCCGAAACCTGTTCAATTCTCTTCTCAAACGTTTCAACCAGAGGACCCAGAGCACGATAGTGCGTGAGAAGGTGCTTTCGCAACCCTTTGAATTCTTCCTTCAATTCTCCGATTTCTTTCCGGTTCAACTCTTCACTTTCAACGAATTCATTGATTTCTGAAGAAATTTCATCGATCTTTTCTTCGATATGGAAAATGGCCTTTCGAGTTTCAGACAGGATGTTGCGCGCTTTTTTGAAACGGTATTTGTCTGCAGCATCTTCTGCATCAAATAGGTTCTCTTCTAAATTTGGAAGCTGTTGTGTAACGATGACATCCCACTCTTCTCGCCAAACCTCGAACTTCTTTTCCGTCTCTCCGATCATTTCTAATGCTTTCACTTTAGCGATTTCATCCGAAAGAGGGCGATTCATGATATTCACTTTTTGTGTTTCGAGATGATCGATCTGGTCATAAATTTTCTTTCGTGTGTATGTACCGTAACCTATAAATGCTGAAAGCAGCACGATCAGCACCATGAAGATATAAATCATCATAGGGACCTTCCATCCTTCCCTTTTTCAGTTATGTATATTAAGCTATTAAGTAAAAATTATGGCATGAAAATTTTCTAGGAAATAATATTTCTACAATATGTACTATTTTTCGCCAAAATTCATGGGATTTCGGCGTTCTTCATAACTACTATAATACCATGTATGCGACTTTCATAACTACATTTTTTCGAAAATTTGATAAAAAATTGCTTTTTTCTGACAGAAATCCCAGATAAGGAGGATCCATATGAAAATTTTTGATGGACACGTTCACACACCGTATTGTCCTCATGGTTCCAAAGACGATTTTCACAAATACATCGAACGAGCAATTGAGCTCGGTCTCAAGGGACTCACATTTACCGAACATGCTCCTTTACCCGCTGGTTTCACCGATCCTACCCCCCAACAAGATAGCGGTATGAAGCTGCAAGAAATGGAGTCGTATGTAGCGCGTATCAATGACCTTCGTCATGAATACGAGAAAGATCTCATCATCAAAACGGGTCTTGAAGTGGATTTTATTGAAGGTTACGAACACGAATCCCGCGCTTTTCTCGATGAATATGGTCCTCATCTGGACGATGCGATCCTGTCTGTCCATTTTTTAAAGTCCGGTGCAAATTATCACTGCATGGATTATAGCCCGGATGTGTTCGGAGTGCTTGTCGATGAGCTGGGATCGGTTCAGAACGTTTACACACACTATTATCGGACAGTGCAACGTTCGATTACAGCCGATCTAGGAAAAAATAAACCGAAGCGAATCGGTCATATGAGCCTTGTCATGAAATTTCAAAAGAAATTCCCGAATCCGGACATCAACAAAAAAGAGATTCTGGATACGCTTGATCTTGTTGCCGAACAAAATCTCCAACTAGATTATAATGGTTCGGGTATGATGAAGCCTTTATGTCGGGAGCCTTACCCATCTGAATGGATTGTGAAAGAAGCCCTGAAGAGACACATTCCGCTCGTTTATGGTTCCGATGCCCATAGTGCGAAAGACCTCGGTCAAGGCTATGGACAGTTGATGAAAGAAGCACCGCTCACTCAGCCTTTTTAAGGGGCTGCAAGCGGTGCTTCCTTATTTTCTTTTCCTGCCAGTGCATTGGCATCATAATGGATACAGAGTGTTTCGTTCACCCAGTTTTGGATCGTGTTCATGTACTTCGTCGTGAAGTACCGGTCGTTAACGGAAAACTGATAGATTTCCCGTATGTACTGCGGATAGAGAAACGGCATGAACAGCATGCTCCTCAACTGCATGATCACCATGTTTTTCGAAACAGATTTGAATTCCTTCTGCTTGATCCCTTTATCGAATATCGCATTATAGTAGTATTTTTCCTTCATCAAATAAGTCGTCATGATCTCCCTTACAAGGGTCGTATCAATACTTATTTCCCTGTGTACGAGCCTCGCCGCCTGGGAGCGACCTTGCTGGTAGATGATCACTTCTTCGATGAGCTTATTCAAACAACTACGGGCAGAATCCTTTTCCAATTTTTCATAGGCGTCTTCAAGCACATAGAGATAGCCTTCAAGAAAGGAAGACATGAGAAATTCCAGTAGTCCTTTCTTCCCACCAAAATAATAAGAAATCAAGGATACGTTTACGCCAGCCTTATCTGCGATGTCACGGACGGATGTCCCCGAGTAGCCGTTGTTATTAAACAAGTATGCTGCAGCTTCTGCTACTTTTTCTTTGGTGATGGACAGAGCCTTATTCATGGCAAATCACCTCAACATACGATCTATACTACCAACATTCTTCTTTACCCTTGAAAATCCTTCGTTAAACGCTCGACATATGAAATGAAAGTTTCTACATTATCTGATATGATAAGACTAATTTCTAGGATTGCGAGGGAGAAATGCCATGTTTGACGTCGAAATATACACAGGAAATCGTGAAGAAAACTATCAAATGGTCATCAAACAGTTGAAAGCACTTTTGGAAGGTGAAAAGAACCTAATCGCAAATCTTTCAAACGCCTCTGCTTTGTTGAACCAATTCTTGAAAGAAGTGAACTGGGTTGGATTCTATCTGATGGATGATGGAGAGTTAGTGCTCGGACCTTTCCAAGGGCTACCGGCATGTGTAAGAATCCCGGTCGGTAAAGGGGTATGCGGTACAGCAGTCCAAGAAAAGAAAACGATGCTGGTCGAAGACGTCCACCAATTCCCTGGCCACATAGCATGTGATGCGGCATCCCGAAGCGAGATTGTCGTACCGATCGTGAAGGACGGTACAGTCATTGGTGTACTGGATATCGATAGTCCAGTGACTTCACGCTTTGATGAAGTCGATCAGAAATACTTGGAACAATTCGTTGAAGAGTTGACGTTGCATATATAAGGCATTAAGAAAGGGGGCGAATTACGCCCCCTTTTTTCTATATTGGAGATTAAACGGTTTCGGTCATCCCGCTGTTTTTGTAGAGCTCCAGCGCTTGCTCGAGGTCTGCCCAGATGTCTTCCTTCGCTTCTAGTCCTACTGAAAGACGGATCAAGTTGTCGGTGATACCCATCTTCGCACGGGACTCTTCACCTACAACCGCGTGGGTCATCGTTGCAGGATGTTGGATGAGAGATTCGGCATCACCAAGGCTCACAGCAATCTTGATGAGCTCCATAGAATTGATGAACCTTTGCGCGTCCTTTTTGCCACCTTTGATTTTAAAACTGATGAGTCCACCTGGACGATCCATCTGCTTTTTCGCCACCATATAATCCCGGAACTGTGGATCCCCTGGGTAGTCGACCGCTTCCACCATCGGATGTCCCTTCAATTTTTCATTGATGTAAGCAGCATTTTCACAATGTCGGTCCATTCTGATCGGCAAGGTTTTGAGACCTCTAAGAAGTAACCATGCATCGAAAGGTGACATGATGCCTCCGATGTCTTTTTGAGTCGTGGAAGCAAGGAAGTTGATCGTTTCAGCATCACTGACGACTAGCCCAGCAACAACATCTCCATGCCCTCCGATATATTTCGTCGCACTGTGGATGACGATGTGGCATCCATGTTCAAGCGGACGTTGTAAGTAAGGTGTACAGAACGTGTTATCGATAACAACGGTAATGTTGTGTTTTGCCGCAATTTTACTGACCATTTCAAGGTCGACGAGTGTCATCGTCGGATTGATCGGTGTTTCGATAAAAATGACTTTCGTGTTCGGCTGAATGTGCTCTTCAATGAATTCCGGATCTGTCATCGGGATAAGATCATGATAAATCCGGTACTTTTCTTCCATCATCTGAAGCAGCCCGAACGTACAGCCATAAACGCCTTGTGAACAAAGAATGTGGTCTTCTGTTTTCGTTAGTCCGAGTAATACGGCGGAAACGGCTGCCATCCCCGAACCGAACGCCAGTCCCTTTTCGCCACCTTCTAAGACTGCGATGCGCTCTTCCAACATCTTCACAGTCGGATTGCCAAGCCTCGAATAAATGAACCCTTCCTCTTCTCCTGCAAAACGTTGTTCACCGGTTTCAGCATTAGGAAAAACGAATGTCGATGTCGGATAGATCGGCGGGGCCAACGCACCATGGTGCTGATCCGACGAGTAACCTGAATGTATGACTTCTGTTTCGATCCTCTTTTTCACTTCAGAACACTCCCCTTTTCTGTGTATGTAAACGCTTTCTTTTTTCATCGTACCATATTCTTTTGACATTTTGTGTTACATTATATGGAGGAATATCGAGTATTGTCTGTGCGCTTTGGAAAGGCCCTTGACTAATGTCGGTAAAAGTAATACAATGTTCTTTGTGTAAATTAAGACAGCCATGTGAATTCACGTGAGCCCTCTCATTATGTTCCTTGCAGCTGCGGCTGTTTGCAAGGTGCATCGCGTAACCTCATGCTGTCGAGGTGAGGATGTATGAAAACATAATGAACACGTGAGCGATCACACCGGCACTGTTTTTGTTTCACAACAAAAAATCAGTGAAGGAGGAGTCAATTATGGCTCGATATACAGGACCAAAATGGAAAATCTCCCGTCGTCTAGGAATCTCTCTTAGTGGGACTGGGAAAGAATTAGAAAAGCGTCCTTACGCTCCTGGACAACATGGTCCAAACCAGCGTAAGAAGATGTCTGAATACGGATTGCAACTTCAAGAGAAGCAGAAGCTTCGTCACATGTATGGCATGAATGAGCGTCAATTCCGTAAATTGTTTGATCAAGCAGGTAAAATGAACGGAATCCACGGTGAGAACTTCATGATTCTTCTTGAGTCTCGTCTAGATAACCTTGTTTACCGTTTAGGACTTGCACGTACTCGTCGTCAAGCTCGTCAATTGGTTGGACACGGTCACGTAACTGTTGATGGAAAGCGCGTTGACATTCCATCTTACCGTGTAGCTCCAGGACAAGTAATCGGACTACGTGAAAAGTCTCGCAACCTTGACATCGTTAAGGAAGCTCTTGATGTAAACAACTTCGTACCAGAATATCTTACATTCGACGAAAACAAGCTAGAAGGTTCTTACACTCGCTACCCTGAGCGTTCTGAACTTCCAGCTGAAATCACTGAAGCTCTTATCGTTGAGTTCTACTCTCGTTAATAAGTGCTTTGGAAATGCCCTCGAACCTCGTGTTCGGGGGTTTTTTGTGTCCTATTTTAGCTTCATTAATGAGGTCAAATCCTATTTACGATTGCTAGTGGTGCCTTCTCCTTTTAGCTGTAGTGACTGAATGATATACTTTACAACTTCTCTGGATTCAATATGGAGGAATTTTTTCATTTCGTTAGTTGTGATAGAAGGATTAAATAAAAGAAGATATTCTTGGAGAGCTTTTTTATGGGCATCTTTCGAGGATTTGTTGCAGGAATGACATAACCATTTTCCATAAGATCGTTCCATAGGAAACTGTTCACAATGCGGACATTGTACACCTGTTATGATATCCTCCGGTTCTAAACCGAAGTTTTCGACAAAATCTCTTTCACTCGGTGTATGATGTTTTTGATTAGTCTCTTCAATCGATTTAAGTCTTCGGAAAAAGAACCGTCATCTGACGGTTCTCTCCTTATTAGAAATCACACTCCAAATAGAAAAGAACCGGCCGCAGCCGGTTCTCACCTCATCCTATTCAAAATATTGAAAAGAGCCGCCCCACCGGACGGCTCTCTCCTCATTTATCCTTTAATGACCTTCACGAATTTACGTTTGCCGACTTGGACGATCATGCCGTCTTCGACTGCGACTTGTGCCTGTACGTCGTCGACTTTCTCCTGGTTGATCTTCACGCCGCCGTTCTGGATCATTCGACGGGCTTCCCCTTTTGAGTTCAGCAATCCGAGGTCAACGATCAGCTCGACGATCCACTTCTCGTCTTCACCAGCCCACTCGTGTTCCGGAATGTCATCCGGCAATGCACCTTTCGAGAACACGGTGCGGAAATGCTTTTCAGCAGCAGCCGCTTCGTCATGCCCGTGGTACATCTCGACGAACGTCTTCGCGAGCTTGATTTTCATATCACGCGGGTGCAACTCTCCGCTCTGCACACCCTCTTCGATCGCACGCACCTCTTCAATCGGAAGTGGCGTCGCCAGCTCGAAGTACTTGATCATCAAGTCATCGGGGATGGACATTGATTTTCCAAAGATTTCGTTCGGATGCTCGTCGATTCCGATGTAGTTGTTCAACGACTTCGACATCTTGCGGACACCATCAAGACCTTCAATCAACGGAAGCGTCATTGTTACCTGCTTCTCTTTCCCGTACTCTTCCTGCAGCTGACGGCCCATCAACAGGTTGAACTTCTGGTCTGTTCCGCCGATTTCGATATCACTTTCAAGTGCCACCGAATCGTAACCTTGCATCAACGGGTAGAAGAATTCATGGATGGAGATCGCTTGACCGGACTTGTAACGCTTCTCGAAATCGTCACGCTCCAACATACGCGCGACTGTCACTTTTGCTGCCAGCTCAATTACGTCAGCGAAGTCCAGCTTCGAAAGCCACTTCGCATTGAAATGCACAGTCGTCTTGTCCATGTCGATGATTTTACCGAATTGATGGACGTACGTCTTCGCGTTCTCTTTGATCTCAAAATCCGTCAGTTGCTTACGCGTTTCAGACTTCCCTGTCGGGTCCCCGATACGACCTGTAAAGTCACCAATCAACAATTGGATCTCGTGCCCAAGCTCCTGGAACTGGCGAAGCTTATGCAACGGCACCGTGTGACCGACGTGTACATCCGGCGCGGAAGGATCCAATCCCAACTTCACCTTCAAAGGTACGCCTGTCGCTACAGACTTTTCAATCTTCTTTTTCAAATCCTCTTCCGGTACGATTTCGACAACCCCACGCTGTAGAATGTCCAGCTGGCGTTCAACTTCCAACTGCTGTTCAGGGCTTAACTCAAATTTTTGATCCATGATCCATTCTCCCTTCAATATATGACCGATTTATTTTTTGCATTAAAAAACGTCCCTTTCAATATGAAAGGAACGTGATCGACGCGGTACCATCCTTTTTGAAGCACAACCAAAAAACAGTGCTTCCACCTCAATGAAGATAACGGCTCTTCACCGCCCTTTGCTACTCATAAAATTCTTCACAAAAGGTGCTCGAGGATGTAATTCACATTATCCTTTGTGCTGGTTCACACCGACCACCAGCTCTCTACAAACAGGGAGGATAACTGCTACTTATTCCTGTCATTGCTATGTAAACGTATGAAAAAAGTATAATCATTTTGTATCACAACTGGCACTTAAATGTCAAATAGCAGTCTACAAATGTCGAAGAAAGGTATTCCACTTATTTCGGATGTGCTATAATTAAGGTTGAAATTTAGGGGGGAATGAGAATGGATCACCTAACTTCCTTCATTGAAAAAATCAAGCATTTCATGAAGGTTTTAGATGATAAGAACATATTTAAGTTCAGTCGTATCACTGGAAAAGTGGTTTGGAACTTATTCTTGATCTTATTAGTAATTACTGTTGCCGGTGGATTCTTCGCTACTGGCGTCGGGGCAGGCTACTTCGCCTCTCTCGTTAAAAACGAACCTATCCGTACTTACAATAACATGAAGAATGACATATACAACTATTCAGAGACCAGTAAGATTTATTTTGCAGATGGGACGTTGTTAGGAAACCTACGATCAGACGTCATCCGACAAGAGGTCGGAATCAAGGAAATTTCGCCTCATGTCATTGATGCCGTCATCGCGACGGAAGATCAGTATTTCCATGAACACGAAGGGATCGTTCCGAAAGCGATTGCACGTGCCATCTTCCAAGAGGTGACAGGAGCTGCCGTTCAGACAGGTGGTAGTACACTGACACAGCAGCTTGTCAAAAACCAGATCCTCACACGGGAAGTCTCTTTCGACCGTAAAGCGAAGGAAATGCTCCTCGCATTGCGTCTGGAACGTTATTTTGAAAAAGAAGAAATTCTTGAAGCGTACCTTAATATCGTGCCATTCGGGCGTAACGCTTCCGGCAGAAACATCGCTGGTATCCAAGCGGCTGCCCAAGGTATTTTTGGTGTCGAAGCGAAGGATCTAAGCCTCCCGCAAGCAGCGTTCATAGCTGGTTTACCACAAAGTCCGTTCGGTTACACGCCTTTTACGAACGATGGAAAAGTGAAAGAAAACCTGACGGCAGGTATGACTCGTATGAAAACGGTACTTTCCAGAATGCATACCGGAGGGTACATAACGAAAGAAGAGTACGAGAAAGCACTCGCAACTGATATTACAAAAGAATTCGCTAAGGATACACCAAGTCCATTTGAACAGTATCCTTGGTTGACGATGGAAATCGAACGTCGAGCGGTCAATGTATTGAAGGTCCAATTAGCTGAAAAAGACGGTAAGGATTATTCGGAGTTGACACCGACTGAAAAAGAAAGTTATGCGAAAGCAGCCGACCTCGAATTGAGGAAGAAAGGCTATAAGATCCATACGACCATCAACAAGAAAATATATGACAAAATGCAAGTAGCGAAAACAGAAGTACCTTATGCGAATGATAAATATGAGCCGACAACAGACGAAAAAGAAATGGAAGACGTTGGTTCCATATTGATCAAAAACGATACTGGTGCGATTCTCAGTTTCGTTGGTGGACGTGACTATAACCGGGAAAACTTGAACCACGCGACACAAGCGAAGCGACATAACGGTTCAACGATGAAGCCGTTACTCGCATACGCACCAGCAATGGAACAAGGCATTATCCAGCCAGGTTCGATTATTCCTGATACACCTTTCACATTCGCTAATACGGGAAGTAGTCCTTGGAAAGTTCAGAACTACGGTGGAAGCTACCATGGTTTGGTCACTGCAAGAAAAGCGTTACAGTGGTCTTACAACGTACCCGCAGCAAGAACGTACGTGAAGATGGATCCGCTCAAAGCGACTGAAAACCTGTACGAGATGGGCTTTACGACAATTGGTCAAAACGAAAGATACAATCGTTCCCTGGCACTTGGAAGTCCTACTTACGGGGTAACGGTTGAAGAAACGACAAATGCATATGCAACATTTGCGAACGGCGGTAAGTTCGTCGATGCGTATATGATTGAAAAGATTGACACGAAAGAAGGAGACACCTTCTACAAACATGAATCCAAGTCTGTAGATGTCTTTTCACCACAAACAGCTTGGTTGACGCTCGATATGATGCGTACAGTCTTCAATAGTGGTACGGGTGCAAGTGCAAACCGTTTCTTGAAATTCCGCTCTGACTGGGCTGGTAAGACAGGAACATCACAACAAACGAAAGATACGTGGTTCATTGCAACCAACCCGAATGTCACACTCGGTCTATGGATGGGTTATGATACACCGAAAACCATGTCCGACTCACAACATGGATCCCATACAGTACGTGGAATCCGGGTTTGGTCAGCATTAGCAAATGCGGCTTACGACATTGATCCGAAGCTGATGGATCCAGGTGGAAATCATAAAAGACCTGGCGGAATCGTCAAAGCTTCCTTCTGTGGAATTTCAGGCAAGCTCCCTTCTCCACTTTGTAAAGAAGCAGGGCTTGTTGAAACGGATTGGTTCAACGTGAAGTACTTGCCGAAGTCTGAAGACGACAGTCTCCAACAAGTGAAATACGTCGTAAACTCTCAGGGCAAGAAGTTCAAAGCACTCGGAAACACGCCTGGTGAATTTACAGACGATGGCGTCATGATCAAGGAAGAATACTTTGAACATGTCGACCTCGAAGACGTCATTAAAGACGATTGGGATAACATCATCGGTGAAGAAGAATTGAACGATAACGGTAAAGCTCCTGGTGCTGTTGGCATCAAGAAGAGCGGTAGCAGCCTTACATGGGGTGCATCTGGTGAAAATGATGTCATCGGATATCGCATATATCGTACACCGAATGGTTCGAACAAATATAGCAAGGTAGGCGAAGTGAAAGGCGGAAACGCAACGAGCTTCAAGATTTCCGGAGGAAACTTCACTTATGTCGTACGTGCTGTTGATATTGCTGGTAAAGAATCAGCGAACAGTAACGCGGTAAAAGTTGGGGAAGATCCGAAACCGGAGCCACCACCTGAAGAACCGGAAGATCCTGAAAAGCCGAAGGATCCAAAGCCACCAGGTGATGGAGACGGAGGTGGCGGTGGAGATAAACCTAAGCCACCACCAACGGATCCTCCACCTGGAGATAACGACGGAGACAGCGGCGACTCCAATAGTGGTAACAACTAACAATACGGTAAAAGCTCCAAGGCATTCATTCCTTGGAGCTTTTTTTCATGGCTAAGTCTGGCTAGGTACTTTTAAGGCTTTGATCATTTGGCGGACGGAACCAAGGTGATAGGCAGAGTGAGCGATCGCGCCCAGCAGTCCGTGGGAGGTTTGTTCATCTAAGGTGTCCAATGAATCAATCGACTTCAGGAGTGTGTTGTATTCGTGTTGAAGTTTGTGCTTGAATTCGCTCCATGTAATGGATTCAACCTCTGAAATCTTCCATGATGCTTCCCAATCTTTTGCAGGTTCTTCTCCTCTTAAATAGGAATTCGCAACCCACAAATAGTAACGGGTATGATCGGTTTGAGCAGCGATCGTCGTGCCATGAACGGGTATAGACGCCTGCTCTGCTGTAACGTTCTCAAGTGTTCCGTACAGTCCACTTCTAGGCTTAGCTTCAGTGAACCAACTTGCATTCTTTTCAGGACCATCAAATGTTTCCTTCAACAATGTTTGAACAGCTAACAACATTGGATTCTTCATTGGGTTACCTCCAATTCAATTTTAACCTTCTAAATAGATTTAGATGGTTATAGTGTAGTTGAGTTGTTTATAACTGTCAATATGTATTATGATGGTTATAGAAAAGGAGTTTTCAAAATGTCAGAATCGAACCCTTATATGATGGTTGGAGAACGCTTATGTATGGATTTCATCAATACCGTCAGCTGGCGTGAAAGTGTTGATAAAAGCAGAGATTGGTTTACGAGTTATGCCAAATTGATCGATTGGTCGATCTACGCGCAATTGTTGACTGAAGAGGAAGCGAAAGTCCTTCATCAAAAAGCGGAAAAAAATCCTGCTGCGGCTGCACAAGTTTTAGAGCAAACATTTCAGTTCCGTGAAGGGCTGTATCGGATCTTTAAACGCATTTCCAAACAACAATTCCCTTCGCAAGGCGACATCGAACAGTTCAATACGTTCATCAGCCAATATTATCAAAACTTGCAATTAACCCAACAGAAAGATCAATTCAGATTAGGTTTCCACTATACGACTGAGGACCTCGACATGATGCTCCCTCCCATCTTGCAATCAGCAGTAGATCTACTCGTTTCAAGAAACGAATGGAAACGAGTCAAACAGTGTGAGGGTGATCCGTGTGGCTGGTTGTTTTACGATACGAGCCGGAATCGGAGCCGTCGCTGGTGCTCGATGGCTGATTGCGGAAACCGTGCAAAAGCCCGACGGTTTTACCAAAAAGAAAAGTGACCAGGCATCTGGTCACTTCCCCACTATAAATGCTTCTCGATTTTCGGAAAAACTTTAAGAGCTGTATTGTAGAAAACGTCTTCGTGATATTCTTTCGGGATGATGCTCTTCACAAATTCGATGTACGGCTGTACCGGAATAAGCGGCCAATCGGTCCCGAACAGAAACTTCTTGTAATTGTCCGTGAACGTCAATGCGTGCTTCAAATGGTTGAAAAAGCGAGGAGAGTCTTTGTATCGCTTCAAGTCTTCCGCAGTTCCGACGACCAAACCGGACAGATCCGCGTACATGTTCCGGTTTTTATAAACGACTTCTGCTCCGTCCAATGTCCATGGATCTCCGAAGTGCGCCATGACGAAGTTGATGTCTCGGTGTTCCACAGCCACTTCATCCAGCGTCAATGGATGCGAGTACTTCAACAAGCCTCTCTCAGAATACGTATCCCCCGTATGGAAAACGACCGGTAATCCATATTTACTCGCAATTTTATAAACAGGATCGTACACCTTGTCATGTGCGTAATAACGATAATACCCTAAGTAAATTTTTATCCCGACGACTTTCGGATCTTGCACGGATTTCTCCAATGCCTCGATTGCTGTTTCGTCCAGGTGGTGAGGGTTCACACCCGCACAATAAACGACTGAAGAGGGCAACCGTTCATGCAGATCCATTCCCATCGGAGTTGAAGATGCAGCATCCGGAAATCCTTCCTTCTCCTTTTCCTGCAACCCCATTCCGATGCCTAACACCACATTCGCATCTTCATATTCTTTAATGATGCCTTCATATGAATAATCAAGCTTGGAAAGATCTCTCGCCGTCTCTTTGAAACTTTCGATATCGGAAAAGTGCATATGTGCATCGATGATTTTCATGAATAACCTTCCTTTATAAGAGAGTCAACATGTTTCTAGAATCGAAGTGATTTCAAATCTTCCAGAGCAGAATCCGGAATGACGTTCTCATTCACCATGAAAAAGACCGGCTTTGTAAATATACGTCCTCCGTTTTCCAAATTAAGTTGGGAATTCACTTCAAAGAACATGATTTCCTTGTTGATATAAGTAGTCAGTTGGACACCCACCGTATCGGTCACGATCTGCAATCGGTCATCGCGATCCTCTGAGCCAAACACGACACTACTAGGGAATCGCATTTGCTGCTCTCCTTTTCCGCCGTATAGCTTTTGCCACTGTCCGGAAGCGTTCAGGAGATTGCCCCAGCTCGCTTTCAACTCTTCACTCGGCTTGAAATAGCAATTGGTATCCCAATGTTTCATATTAATATACCGATCAGCATTCTGGATGATTTCCGTCGTGGTGGCAAGGACCGATGAACCTGGTAACATCAAAAAGTACTGATGGTATTCGAATCCTTTGTACTCTTCATGCTTTTCGAGCTTCACGACCACCTTGATGCCTTCCCACTTATTTCCCTTGTTATCTTCAACTGAAACGAATTCTGCCTCCCGTTTCTCCTTCAACAACGAGTTTGCACTGACGACGCGGAGCGCATTGTTCACTCCACCAGCCCACGGGTTCCACCAGGATTTCGGTTGGACTTTCGGGAATGAAGAGTCGAGCCATTCGCCATTGTTGGATTTCAACGAATACAAGCCTGGGTAGAAGTCCGGTGCAACAGAGATCTCCAAGTACCCGTTACTGCACGTATATACATCCATTCCTTCTTTCACTTTCGTCTCGAAGCGAAGTGAGTCTTGCCCTTTTTTCACATAGAGGGCTTTTCTCTTCGTTTCCACCGAGTCCAGCTGAACGCTTGATTCAATAACGCCAATTGAACTCAAGCTTTCCATGTTCACGTGAAATGGATGCTGTTTCACCTTATCTTCTGACTTGAACGATTCTCGGTTCACTACTTTTCCATCCGATAGAAGCTCAATCGTCCCGTTAAAGTAGGCGGCTTTAAAATCTTTCAAACCGACTTCCATCTGATTACCAGCGACGAACGGATTGTGGTCATTGATGGAGAGGTCTAGGTGATCGGTCACCTGAGCGGGCTCAACGCTTTGTTGTTTGGCAAAACCTCGAAATTCCTTCCAATCCTGGAATGCTCCGATTGATAAGTGAATCGGTTTTGTCCTCACGACTTCATTCGCTTTCAACTTACCGATTTCTTTTTCAAAAAAGACGTACCATGAACCGAAGTTGAACTTCAGGTCATCCGGCCAGCACAACCCTCTCGGATCATTAGGAACCCGCGCAAACAACCAGTTTTCTGTGACCGATTTTCCATTCCAGTACTCTGTGAAACAACCGATTGAATCTTTCAGTTCGACGATTTTATCCTCATACGGAAGGACAGCCCGCTCCATGGAATGGTACACGGGAATATTCAGCCAAAGATCCTCTGTTAAATCATCAGAACTCGTATTTTCCAACTCGTAATGCTGTTCCACCAATCCTTCAGCAAACAACTTCGCGACAGCATGCAATCGGATTCCTTCAAAGGCTCTGGAGGTGTATGTCGCACGATAACCGACGGCATTTTCCTCTTCGAAAAAGACCACCTGATTCGCACGTAACCTCGCAAACTCTTCCGAGAAAGGCTTTCCGAGCTTCGGATACATAAGAGCAGACTCTTGTTCCTCAGCTGAGTGTTTTCCGGGTTCCACCCAGTTGTTGAACTTCTTCAACCAGAGCTGATATTGTCCATTGTATAAGTGATAAGCGTCTTCACTTTCTCCAGCAAACTTCGTGCCGATGCCTTTGAACGCAACGCCCAGCTTCTTCTTAAAAGTCGTGGTCGACCCATCTGGTTTTGTTGCTGTGACCACTACTTCAGGTGAGTAGAATCCATGCTTTTTCAGCGTATATTCAATAGGGATTGAGCATCTCGACTTCGGCTGCAAGGTTACCTCGATTTTCTTCCGCTCCGTATCGAAGAGCTCTGTTTCAGGTAAAGGAAACGAAAACGTAACAGGCTCTTTATAGTTGTTTTCGATATTTATATAAAAGCATGAAGTGGACCCTTTATAAGTGAGATTTTCTTTCGCATGACTGGACACGTTCGCAGGGAATTTCGGCATCAGGCCGATTTTGAACTGCGCTTCTTTTCCATTGATGAGAAGCTTCGTATTCACAGTCGGATGTGTCCGCCAAATACTTTGCTCTTCTTCAATGGCATCTACGTAAAAAGGAGCTTCTACGATCTCTTCCTCTTTCACCTCAATATAATCCTTCGACAAATTAAATCGGATATTTTTGTGATTTGAACCTTGCAATGAAATCGTCAGTGGCTTTCCTGACTTATTCTTAATATGGTAGCGAATCTTATACTCTGAACCGAATACGAGCTTGAAATCTTCTAAACTCGCATCAATCCTGTAATCATCTGTTTCTATAGAACGAAGTCCGCGACCGAATCGTTCGAATTCCATTTTCAGCATCTGACCACGGTTCGACCAGGAATACTCGTAAAAATGGAAGTCATTCTCCTTACGCCCGTCCGGTTTCACTTCGATTGCTCTTGTACTCGCTTCGTACCAATTCAGGTCTTTGAAGAATTCTTCAACGGCTTCGGTATGTAAAACAGTCGGCATGAAGTTCATCAAGTGCGTTGTGTCATCCCGGTCCTCCCAGAAGAATCCGCATTTTTTATACAGTGGTACTGCCTTCGTATTTCCAGGCCAAGTGTACAGGTCGAGCCTCGGCCATTTCAGCTCGATTACACGCTCAAGTGCTTTCAACACGAGCTTCTTCCCGATCTTTTTGCCATGATAGTCGTCACGTACGTTCAATAACGGAATGTATAAAGCACCTTCGTCCTCACGGTACTCACTCAACCCGCAATAGCCCACGACTTGGTCACTATCTAAAGCCAGGTATAGGTTCAGGTTGGTCGAGTTGGCTTCTTGCTTCAACACTTGTTCTTCGGTCTGGACCGTATTGGAGCCGCCCCAACCGTCGCGACTTTTATTCCACATTTCTGCGACAGCCGCTGCATAGCTTGGATCGTATTCTACAATTTTGATTTGTTCAACTGCCTGACTCATCGTATCCCCCCAAGTCCTTCACTAACTTTCAGACTTTTATGATTAGACTTACTACTTCATTACCTTAACATAATTTAACAGCGATTTGAGGCATAAAATTACGCCTGAAAACGACTTTTTTCTACTGGCCTGCCGAGGGATGATTGCCCCCACTTCAGTAAAAAAGCATGCGGGATTTCCCGCATGCTTCTAAACTCAATCTATTAGTCTTCCATTGTGGAAAGGTCACCTGTCGGTAGATCCAATTCCCACGCCTTCAACACACGACGCATGATCTTACCACTTCGCGTCTTCGGAAGTTTCTCCTTGAACTCAATCTCACGTGGCGCTGCGTGTGCTGCCAATCCTTTTTTCACAAAGGAGCGAATCTCTTCTTTCAGATCCTCGTTCGCTTCATAACCAGTACGGAGTGCGATGAATGCCTTGATGATTTCACCGCGGACTGGATCCGGTTTCCCGATGACACCCGCTTCAGCAATCGCTGGATGCTCCACGAGCTTACTCTCGACTTCAAACGGTCCGACACGTTCACCTGACGTCATGATTACGTCGTCGATTCGTCCCTGGAACCAGAAGTATCCGTCTTCATCCATGTAGGCGGAGTCTCCTGAAATATACCAGTCTCCTTTAGTAAAGTAAGACTCATATTTTTCCGGACGATTCCAGATCGCTCGCATCATCGACGGCCATCCTTTTTTGATCGCCAGGTTCCCCATGCGATAAGGTGGTAGCTCATTTCCTTGATCGTCGATGATTGCAGCCTTAATTCCCGGGAGCGGTTTCCCCATGGAACCTGGCTTGATTTCCATCGCCGGGAAGTTACTGATGAGCTGTGCGCCTGTTTCCGTCATCCACCAGTTGTCGTGGATGCGTAAGTCGAACACTTTGTTCCCCCAACGGACAACTTCCGGGTTCAACGGCTCACCGACACTCAAGATATGGCGCAAGGATGAGAGGTCGAATTGCTTTACGACTTCATCACCTGCTCCCATCAGCATACGGAATGCAGTCGGTGCACTATACCAGACAGTGACACCATATTTTTCAATTGTCGAATACCAGTCTTCTGGACTGAAACGTCCTCCTCGGATGACGTTCGATACCCCGTTCAACCAAGGGGCGAACACACCGTAGGAAGTACCAGTCACCCAACCCGGGTCCGCTGTACACCAGTAGACGTCATCCTCTTTCAAGTCGAGGACCCACTTACCTGTTTGGTAGTGCTGGATCATGGCGTTATGCACGTGAAGGACACCTTTCGGCTTTCCAGTCGACCCTGAAGTATAATGCAGGATCATCCCGTCTTCACGATCCACCCACTCGATGTCGAGGTTTTTGCTCGCTTTTTCCATGCGGCCGTAATAGTCGACGTATGTGTCGTCTTCTTTCACATCGTCACCGACCAGGATGACGTGTTTCAATGCCGGCAGCTTATCTACCGGTACACGATCCAATAGGGCTGGAGTGGTTACGAGCACTTTCGCTTCACTGTCTTCCAGCCGGTCCGTAACGGCACCTTCCATGAACGCTTCGAAAAGCGGTCCAACGATCGCTCCTACTTTCAAAGCACCGAGGAACAGGAAGTAAAGTTCAGGGGAACGCGGCATGAAGATGAACACGCGGTCGCCTTTCTCCACGTCCAAATCTCTCATTACATTACCAGCTTTATTGGAGTAATCTTTCATTTCTTTAAACGTATATTTCTCGTCTCGTTTCGGGTCTGAAAAATAAAGGGCTACCTGATTTTTCTTTGCGGATTCAGCATGACGGTCGATCGCCTCGTAAGCCATGTTTACTCGCCCCGTCGTAGACCAGGTGAAGTTCTGTTCTACCTGTGACCAGTCAAAGTTTTTATAGGTAGTTTCGTAATCTTGCAGGTTATAATCTCCGTTGATAACCGGAAGCGCTTCCACTTTCATTATTGGATCTCCCCTTTATTCAAAGATTTAAAATTAGTATATCATATATTTGAGTATTCTCAATTTTAAAACAGTTCATATAGTACGTTCAAAAAGGAGGATAATAGAGGCAAGAAGTTCAAGAAAGCGCTGCTTTGAGCACCGGATCGTATGTACTCAATACGTGAGGAGCGGAAAAGCAAGCTGACGCAGAAATTCGACGGCTATATTCCACCGGACTTTTTGAACATCCTCTATTATTATGTTTGAAAACGCTTACTGTATATGGTTTCATGTATAATAAGAGAAGAGTCTATCACAGGTGGTGAAACAAAGCTTGAAGCATACGAAGATTTATAATGCCAAAACGGTGAACACACCTAAAGGAAAACTAATACTTGAAGGTCCGATCAAACCTACCACACTCGCAAGCTATGAATTCCATGAAGACTTGACTGCGTTTCGACCCCCTGCTGAACAACATAAAGCTTTGATCGAAATTGCAGGACTTCCAGAAGGTAGAATCATCATTGCCCGCCATCAGAACACGATCGTCGGATATGTCACGTACGTCTATCCGGATCCGATGGAACGATGGTCTCAAGGTAATATGGAGAATTTGATTGAACTCGGAGCGATTGAAATCATTCCAGAGTTCCGGAACTATAAAATCGGAAAGAATCTATTGAAAGTATCCATGATGGACGATGCGATGGAAGATTTCATCGTCATCACGACTGAATATTACTGGCATTGGGATTTAAAAGGAACCGGGCTATCGGTTTGGGATTACCGAAAAGTGATGGAAAAAATGATGAGTGCTGGCGGTCTCGAGTGGTTTGCAACGGACGATCCAGAAATCAGCTCCCATCCAGCCAACTGTTTGATGGCAAGGATCGGCAGCCGAGTCGACCGGGAGTCCATCCAGCAATTCGACCAACTGAGGTTCCAGAACCGTTTCATGTATTAGGAGGTGTCTTTTTTGAAGGTAGAGAAAGTTATGAAAAGGGATGTCGTCACCATCCAGCAAGATACAACCATCCAAGAAGCGAAAGACATCATGACGAGAAATAAAATCCGCCATATCCCTGTCGTCAATCACCATAACCATCTGATCGGAATCGTTTCTGACCGGGATCTCGTAATGGATCGACTTCCGAAGAATGAAGATGCGGAAAGTGCACAGGTCCATGCGGTCATGACGAAACAAGTCATCACAGCCCATCCCCTCGATTTTATCGAAGAGCTGTTGACTGTTTTTTACGAAGAGCGAATCGGATGTATTCCAGTCGTGAATCAACGAGAAGTGGTCGGAATGATCACCGAACGGGACATGCTTTATACATTGATCCAACTGACTGGAGCACACCAGCCAAGCTCCCAATTTGAAGTCCATGTAGAGAATGTATCTGGAAAATTAGCCGACGTCACAGCCGTCATCCGTCATCACAACGTCAACATCACGAGCGTCCTCGTCTACCCTGGCGAAACCGACACAACGAAAGTCCTTGTGTTACGCCTTCAAACGATGAATCCACAACCGATCATCGATCATTTGAAATCTGAAGGCTATAACGTAATGTGGCCCGTATCACCAGGAGAACAAGTATGACGAAACCGGTTTTCATTTTTTCAGATCAGCTCTTAAGCTATAAATTCAGTAACCATCATCCCTTCAATCCGTTACGGTTTAAATTGACGTACGAGCTGCTGCGTGATGCGGGTATTTTACAGGACGATCAGATCGTTGCCCCTCGGAAGGCCACCGATGAGGAGATCGAGCTTATTCATAACAAGGATTATGTAAACGCTGTCAAGCAGGCGAGTACCGGTCAGCTCCCTCCTTCGCAAGAGTCGAGCTTTGGACTGAATACGGATGACACACCGATTTTCAATGATATGCATGAATCGAGTGCCTGGCTTGTCGGGGCAACTCTGAGTGCAGTTGAGCAAGTTTTTGAAGGAAAGACGAAGAAAGCGCTCAGCCTTGGCGGCGGTCTTCATCACGGATTCCGTGGTCGTGCGTCAGGGTTTTGTATTTACAATGACAGCTCCATCGCGATCGAATATATGAAACAGAAATACAACGCCCGTGTGCTGTATATTGATACAGATGCCCATCACGGAGACGGTGTGCAATGGGCTTTTTACGACGATCCGGACGTTTGCACGTTCTCAATCCATGAGACCGGTCGTTACTTGTTCCCCGGTACCGGTAATGTCTCGGAAAAAGGAGCAGGCAAAGGCTACGGTTATTCGTTCAATATTCCTGTCGATGCATTCACAGAGGATGATTCGTGGATTCCGGTATTGGAAGAGTCCATTGATGAGATCGCGCGGTTCTTCAAGCCTGACGTCATCATCAGCCAAAATGGTGTAGATGCGCACTATTGGGATCCACTCACGCATTTATCGGTGACGATGAAGTCGTATCGTAGGATTCCGCAAATTGTGAAACAAGCGGCTGATCGGTATGCAGATGGTCGCTGGATCGCAGTCGGCGGTGGTGGTTACGATATTTGGCGCGTCGTACCGAGAGCGTGGTCGATGATCTGGGCGGAAATGAACGGACATGACTTGAGTGGCGCGCTTCCGGATGTGTGGCGGACGAAGTGGCAAGCGAAAGCGCCCGTCGATCTGCCGGAAAACTGGGACGATCCAGACGATATTTACCCTGAAATCCCACGAAAACAGGAGATTTGCGATAAAAATCAGCTCATGCTGGAACGAGCATTGCAACATATCCGAAATGAGCAGAAATCCATGTAAAAATAAGGGGCGGATCCGTGAGCGGATCCGTCTTTTCCTATTGGTAAGGGGGCGTTTTAGAAAATTGGTCCGGCGTCTTAGAAAAATCAGCACTGGTTTTAGAAATTTCACTGTCCGTTTTAGAATAATGAGCGTTTTTCTTAGAAAAACGGACCCTTATTTTAGAAATTAGTAAGTTATTCCTATTCGGTTCTTGAACTTCCCCAGCATCAGTGTCATAATGACTTACAACTTTTTAAAAAGGAAAGGATTTCTAATTATGGTACATACGCTACATCTTAATCCATTCGAACATTAGCGCCGCTGCAGCACCAATCGAATCCGAGCCCCTCCGATGTGGATGAATGACTCAGCAATGTGTAAAAATCCACACATCATCGGAGGAGAAATCTATGAACAAACAACTGCTCATTTTATTGATTGGTAGAATCATAACAAACATCGCAGACAGCCTGTACATGATTGCAACGATCTGGTATGTCAAAACAACAACCGACTCTGCCTTTTTAATCGGGCTGACGAGCGCTATTGCTATGTTGCCGGTCACTTTGCAATTTTTATACGGTCCGCTGATCGACCGATTTTCAAAACGAAAGATCTTATTTTTCGCAGAGCTTGGTCAAGGGATATTAGTCGGTATCATCGCGCTACTTTATTTTTCAAATGTGCTCTGGCTGCCACTCTTATTCGTATTGATGTTCCTGGCACTGGCCTTATCAGAGGCGACCTATCCGACCGAAAGTGCATTGATTGAAGGGTTAGCCGACCGGAAAGATCTAACGAAGGTCAATTCTGTTTTTGCTTTTTCCTATCAAACGCTAGACATCATTTCGGATGCAATTTCCGGAATTCTGATCATCTTTGTTGGACTCGGCATCATTTACGTATCCAATAGTGTGCTTCTGATTGGAACAGCGCTGCTCTTTCTCATCTATTTAAAAGTACCGAAAACAAAGAAAGAAGCACAGCCCTCCACCCTGAAGTTCCTTGAACAGTATAAGCGTGATCTCATTGAGGGTTATACCGTGGTAAAAGGACGGACCATCTTATTGAGTTTGATGTTCGGCATCATTGGGATCAATGTCCTCGCAACGATGGGGCTCGCAATGCTGCCGGTCATATCAGAAAGTTCAGCTGAATTCGGTTTCTGGCTCACTGCGATGTCAGTCGGAACATTGCTCGGGACAGTGCTTTCAAGCAAGGTGGAGCATCTCCCATTGAACCGCATCATGCCAATCGCCTCCCTTTTTTCAGGGATCTGTTGGATTACGGCTTTCGCCTTGAGTGAATGGTACATCGTACCGTTTATCTTTTTTGGCTTTTCATGGGTTGGAATCGGGATCATCGGCATTTATGTACAGACCTTGATTCAGGTGAATCTGCCTCAGGAATACTTGGGAATTGGATTTGCATTCATTTTATCCATACTTGGTTCACTAAGTCCACTTGGTTATTTTCTAGGAGGAATTTTTGGGGAATTGAGTTCAGGACCACTTATCCTACTTTTATCAGGAATCGGTTATTTCACATTCACGTTCTATTTCTGGATCCACCCTAAACTGAACCGGTTAAGCAACTCGCTACACACCCGTTTTGAATGAAAAAAAGGGCTGACTTCTCGTCAGCCCTTTACTTATGCGTTCACCATTCTGGCAGGCATGAAGGATGAAGGGTCCAACTCTTCGCTTTCAATTACGATTGCGGTTAGTCCCGTTTCCGTCTTCGTTTCATGCCATTCATCTTTCTTCCAAAAGACCGCGTCACCTGCTTTCACAGGAAAGAATTGATCATCCTCTCCCCTGACTTTTCCTTCGCCACTCATGATTAACAAAAGTTGAGGAACAACCGCCTGATGATAACCGATCAATCCGTCCACATCCAGATGCATACACCCGATATGTGCTGGCTTATCCGTCATGACAACTCGGGACATGATGAACTTAGAATCAAACTGTTTAATGTCTTTCCCTACTGCTTGATCGAATCGATAAAACTCCATCCTACATATCCTCCCTGTGGTTGTACATCATTCGTAACGCTTCGGTTACTTTCACGTCTGCTTCTCCATTTCCCGATCGATCCGGTAAATTTTTTACACCGACCACATAGAGAAGAGGGTTGTGATGGAACTCCCCTAACATACCAAGATGAACAAGGGCAGTTGGCAATCCGCCAGTCATATGGTTTAGGTGATGCGCCGGGATTCCTTCAATTGGACCTTGTTGTCTCACCAGTCCATTCACGACCGGTTTCCATAACCCAGAGTCAGAAATATACCCCTCATAGACTTCATTCAATAAGATAAATAACTCGTTCAAGTTTCCGCTATTCTCTATATCCGTTGAATCCGACTTCAGGTTGATACTACGGAAGAATTTCTGCAGTTCTTCATTGAACGCATGCCAACCACCACAGTGTTCAACAACCCTTTTGGCAATCACGTTATCATGACACGCCACCATAACTTCGATTGCATTTTCCAAAGTGAGCTCCTGCATTCCTTGCAGATGAGGATAAAGCTCCCTACTATCTTCTTTTTCATCGAATTCGATTCCGCTCACCGTCTCGCTCCAAGAGAAATAGTTCAATTGCACCCACTTCGTAACGACAAAACCAATCGCTACTTTCCCTGCTGAGGCGAGCGGAACATTCAAATCACCATTAAATGAGGCGATAACATTTTTCTCAGCTGGAGAATAGATGATAATCCCTACTTCCCCAGTCTGGATTTCCGATAATTTTTTGATGACTTCATTCACAGTAATCTCTCCCACTTCCATTTTTCCTCACAACTACTTCTATATGAGCAGATGATAACCTTCTTCTAGCAAAAAGAAAGACCGTAAAGGCAATCGGCCTTTACAGTCTTCCAAAAAACAATTTACAGTGCGGTTTTATGTTGTTCTTCATATCGTTCTTTCACACTTGTGCCTTTCGTAAGCAAGCTGACCACAATGAAGACGATTGTGGATAATGGCAGTGCATAGAAGAGTGGGTCAATGTGTGTCCACGGGAATGCTAACAAGGCATCTTTTCCAAAAATCGCTTTGGATAACCCTAAAGCCGCTGATTCTTTTACATGGAGGAAGAGGAATCCTAAGATACTGACTGTAAAGCCAGTTATGACACTGTAGGTTGCCCCTGCTTTTGTCGCACCCTTCCAATAGAAAGCTCCAATCAATGCTGGTAAGAATGCGGCTCCACAAATACCGAACCAGAATGCCGTTGCTGTGGCAATGACCCCGCCAGGTAAAATGTAAGCCAGGATGACTGCTGCAACCATTCCAAGTATGACTCCTACTCGAGATACGTTCATTTTCAGACCGAACAACTTGTTAATTCCCATCGTTTTCAAAATATCCTGACCAAACGCAGTCGCCTGAACATGGATCAATGACGAAACCGTTGATATGGTCGCGGATAATAACGTCAGTGTGAAAAGATAGATGAACCAATCCGGCATAATGGCGTTGATGAATTTCGGAATGATCAAGTCCGTATTACCACCCGCAGCTGTTAACGCAATCTCTCCTGATGTGTTGAAGAAATACAGGTTGCTCAATGGACCAATCGCAAACGCCGCTCCTGTCATGAACAAGATGAACACGCCACCAACCAATACGGAACGGTATAGTGCACGGTCGTCCTTCACCGTCATACAACGCATAGCAAGCTGTGGTTGAGCCAAAACACCGATTCCAACACCCATGATGATCGTGCTGACCATCGTCCACCAAAGTGGTGAACCTAACGCAGGCATGCTTGTCCATCCGAGATGCCCTCCATCAATAAGTGGCTGCGGGACCAAATCTTTCATCGCACTTAATCCTCGATGACCTTCAATAAATCCACCAACAGCCTGGTAAGTGACGAACAAGAATATCGCCATCCCAACGAGCATGATGACAGCTCCGAACGCATCGGTATACATGACCGCTTTAATTCCACCACTTATGACATAGAGGGCAATGATCAATGCTAAAATCAGCAACGCAATATTAAAATTCATCGCGAGAGACTCTTCCAAAAAACGTGCCCCACCAATCAAGACGATACTCGTATAAGCTGGCATCAGTACGAAAATCATCGCACCAGCAAAAACAGTAATAAAATTCGATTTATACCTTTTTCCAAGTAAAGTCGGGAATGTCGAGGCATCCAATTCAATTGATAATCTTCGAATCTTCGTACCAAAAATCGCAAAAGCTACAAAGATTCCTAACACGATGTTCAGAAATGCGAGCCATAACAAGCCCATTCCAAATACACCTGCTGCACCACCGAATCCGATGATGGCTGAAGTACTGATGAACGTCGCGCCATAAGAAAGTGCCATAACGGCAGGATGGATATTTCGTCCCCCGACGAGATAATCTGCTTCAGTCGTCGTTTTTTTGTAGCCGTAATAAGCAAGTCCTGACATGATTCCTATGTAAACAATACAAATCGGTATAAGGACAGCCAAGTTCATTGTGAATCATCCCCTCCGCGGTTCCACATCACAGCCCCGAAGACGACACAACCAACTGCTGCAAGGAGTGTTCCAATCCACGCAATCCCAACGATTCCATCTTCCATACCCAACACAATAACGTCCCCCAATCACAGAGTTTGTAAGCGCATTCATTTTTAACGTAAAAGGAATGCTCAACTAAAAAAGATGACCACTTCTCTAATTCCTTTTCTGTCTACAATATTCCTTCCATTCAGACAATATTTTTCTCAATATTACAAATATTCTATAGGAGTATGGATGAAATATACATTTTATTTCCTCCACATAAACTTTATAAGTAAAATAAGTTTACCCTTTCCTTATATGGGTTACATATTAACTGTCGACAAAAATAACCAATTAAGGAGAGGATTTTCATGGCTGATCGTTACAAGACAGGAGAAAAAGCTCCAGCAAACGGAACGTATGAATTCGATGGTTTAGCAGATGGCAGAAAGAACAGCAATCCAACCGACGATGAAAAACATATCAAATTGGAAAGCGGAGAAACATTCCCTCCCCTTCGCTCCAGTCAAGAAACAGCTTACTGGAAGAAAACGAACTAATATACCAATATAGTAAACCCTGGAGTCCAAGTACTCTAGGGTTTACTTTTCACTTAACATTTCGGCTGTATCGGTAAAGGACGGTCTATTAACTTAGGACTAGCACACTGGATGGCGCAAAAGCGTTTCAGATCTACTTCAACACAAACATCCGTTTTTTCAAGACGAAACGTGTCGCATATGGAATCTGTTACACAACCATATTCATCTACAGATCTCAGCAAAGATAAGGTGGCGCAACATAAATGGGAATCGACCTCTTCAACTCGAAAAAAGTGGGTCAAGAAGCAACCATATCCTTCGTAAGATAAATCTCCGATGTCACCAAAAGCTTTGAACGTTTTGTCTTCACAGTTGAACAAGATGATGGGAACAGTATCTTTGTCAGATGTTTTGTAGAATAAGGACTCATTCACGCAACCATTCTTTTTAAACTTATTCTGTAAGGCTTCAATTTTCTTCGCCGTTTGGCATACACAAGATGATTTCGGGCATGCATCGCGATCAAACAAGCTCATCGTTTTTACCCCCTTTCGAGGTCTCATGTAAATAACAGGCATAACGAATCATTGTTCTTGTGATGTCTGAATTAAGATTAAAGATCGGCGGAACTCCAGGTCGCCAATTCACTTCATAAAGCCAAATCTTCTCATGTTCATCCAACCCAACATCCATTCCCAATTCGTCCAACGAGTCTTCATATAGACTATCGAAGTGCTTTGAAAACTGGAGTGCGAATTGCTCTAGCGTTCTTTTGATATTAAAATAATGCTCCCCGAATTCATATTTTAGAAACTTTGTGAGCTCTGACGTATATCCACCCTTGCTCAAGTTTGCTACAACACCTTCAACAGCGATTTGCGGATAGATCGTTGCTACAGTCCATTGGCCTTTCCCATTCTTTTGAGTATGAAGTCTAAGCGTATAGGCCAAACCTCCACGTGTTTTGCTTTGAATAAATGGTTGAAAAAGAAAAGTAGTGTCTTTCATGAGATCTTTTAAAAATTCTTCTAACGCTTGTTTTGTCATAGTGTGTGAATCATGAAGTTCATTTACAGAGTAGTCCATTCCAGTTCTCTTAATATGAATGACATCATTTCCTTTATGACCAGTAACTGGTTTTACAATGATTTCAGGATGCATGCTCAGGTAACTTGTGACTTCTTTTGGGCGCATGATTTCAAAGGATGGTATCAAGTATTGGGCATATTTCTGCGCGACCTTGATCCGCTCATAGACGCTGATCTTATCCCCGATCGCGTAGCTTGTAAAAGGAATTTCCGCCCTTAATTGATCAATGATATCTTGCTGTTTACTCGTATGAGCTGAACTAATGTTATAAATGACATCTGGAAATGAAACCGTCTTTTCAATCCATTCTCCACTTTCATATACCCATCCTAATATGGTCCTTTCACTCAAGTTCACTCTACCTGGTGAAAAAAAGACGAATTCTACATCTTCCATTTTTGCTGCAGCAGCATACGAATAAGCTTTGTAAACAGTCTTAGGGTCTTTACGATGAGAAAGCATACCGACTGTAGTCAAAATTGTCTCCCCTTCCTCTACTACCTACAATGGTTCTAGGTGAAAACGGATTTCCTTTGATGCGTTCAAGGCATTTTGTTTGGCTTCTTCAATTGTCTTTCCTGTTGCGATGATGTATCCGTACCGGTTTCCCATTGAAAGAGGAGGTCGTAGGAACATTCCTTTTCTTGGTTTAATATAGACTTTCTCCACTTCAGGACATCTAGACGCCCTCTTCTTACCAGTAACTTTCAAGAGTGTCCCTTTTTTATCAATCGTCAGATAATGCGTATAAACGGGTCTTGACCTTCTCTTATTTATGTTTGGATTGTCACCAAGATTTAGTTTGAGCGTTTCAGCTACTAGATTGATTCCAGTCGCTGCTTCAATCATGTCATTCATGGCTCCACCTGAAATTCTAGGATTGATTTCAATCAGCCTCCACTCACCTTGCACCAACCTTAATTCCAGATGACAAGCCCCGCTTCGCAACTTGAATGCAGCGATAATCTTGGAGATCGTTTCATCCAGACTGTTCTTCAACTCTTCTTCAACAAGGGCGGGCAACACTGCATAACCTGTAATGATGAACCGTTTTCCGATTTGTATTTTTTGTTTGATGACTGCAATGGTATGAATGATTCCTCCATCTATCAGAATTTCTACTAGATATTGAGGACCTTCCAAATACTCTTCTACAAGAATTACCTCTTCTGGATAACGCTCAGAGAGTCGTTGAATAGCGTGTTGTATTTCTTCCATTCCTTTTGTCAGTATGACATCCTTCGAACCAGTGGAAGTAGGGGACTTTACAATCCAATTCCTTGTCAGATCCAGCGTGTTGATGAATTCAAATATAGAATCTCCAGGATAATAGAATTTGGCATAAGGAGTGAGCCCCATCCCTGCTAAGACACGATGGGTTTCATACTTGTTCTCCATTTTACCTAGTGCTTCAACTGAAACATTGCAGACGCCATACTCATCTGCAAGTTCTGCGGCAAGATGGACATATGGATCGATAAAGCTTACAATACTTTTGATTTCTCTCCCTTTTTGGGTTTGTTCTTTGAGGTGGAATCGTAATTCCTTTTTTGTAAAACGGCTGTAAATGATTTCATGAATATCCTCGAATTCTGTTCGTTGCTTGATGAACTTTTTTTGATTAGTTAGAAGTATTGTGAAGTATCCCATCTTCTCTGCAGCTCTTATAGCCTCTCGACTAGAACCTGATTTATTAGTCCCAATAAAAACGATGGTCTGCATATATTGCGGTTCCTCCCCTAAGAATTTCTTGCATACGGCCTTAAGTCATTACATAGGATGAGGAACCTATCAGTTAAGTTCCTTTATTCATTGAAAATAGGTAGAAATCTACTAAACTATTACATATTATGTAAAATAGTGTAAATTATATGGTTTATATGGTTTTTATTTACATGTAAATAATAGGAAGTAGACGTCCTCAATTAAAAACTACAACAGCTCAATTTTAGCCTATATATAGGTATCCATCCCTCTGTCTTATTCTCAGTATGGGTTCTTTTCCGCTTATTAGGTTCTAATAGGTTCTCATTAATTCCGCACTTAAATGACAAGCCGTCAATAGATTCTTACTCTACTAACTATCAGAAAATTGGAACAAAACTTGCATGTTATTAACAAGAAGAATTCAAAAAAGAAGGAGAGATGGTCTTGAATAGTCACAAGAAACTGGTTAGTAGTTTAGTAGTCGCTTTGCTTTTGTGTGCCGCAATCATTTTGCCACTCATGTTTCAAGATGGTGTACAAGTAAGTGCAGGAACAACTAATGAGAAAGGATCCCTTGTCATTGTTGGTGGCGCATTGTCACCGGATAACACTGAGGTATATTCAGCGTTCATTCAAAAAGCACAAGAACATCAAAACGAAGACATGTCCAAAATTAAAATCGGTATTCTTCCCACTGCAAGCTCCAGTCCGATTCAAAGTGCGACGTCTTATAAAAAGGACTTCATTCACTATGGTGTCGCTGAACAAAACATTGATATCATCCCTATTGCCGTTCGAGACGATTCTTCAACGGAAGAAGATGAATCCACATGGAAAGACAATGCAAATGACCCTGAACTTGCTCGCCAGATGCAACAATACGATGCCATATGGTTTGTGGGCGGGGACCAGCTCCGTTATACCGACACACTTTTAACTGAGAAGAAGGAAGACACTCCTGTGTTAACCGCTATCCGAAACCTGTATCAAGATGGGGCTGTGCTTGGAGGCACAAGTGCTGGTGCTGCCATAATGAGTGATCCAATGATTGGAGCTGGGACAAGCCTAGGTGCTCTGAACGAAGGTGCTACCAAGAGAGATAATTATGATGATTCTGATGACAACAGGGTCTTCTTGACGAAAGGTCTAGGATTTTTCGAGCTTGGGATGGTCGATCAACATTTCCTGGAGCGAGGACGATTTGGACGTATAATCGTGGGAGCCTGGGAAGCGGGTAAAGCTTATGGCTTCGGAATCGAAGAAAACAGTGCGATGATCGTCGATAATCGAAAGAAAACCATTCAGGTTGTTGGCGAAAGCGGACTTATTATCATAGACTTGGCTGACGCAAAGAAAGGTTCAAAATATCCAGCACAAATGCAAGATGTGAAACTCAGTTACATTGAAAAAGGTGATCAATACCATTGGGATACAAAAACTTTTGACATCATTAAGGGAAAATCCCTCATTGAAAACCCGTACTATCCGCCAAACTCAACCAACACAGGGATTTTTGAAGCAGATGCCTTAAAACAAGTGATGACCTACGATCTTGTTGACAACGAAGCAACCGAAGCGGATGCTCTCGGTTTTGAGATGATAAATGAAAATCGAGGTGAAGGATTCAAGCTAACATTCCGTGAAGCATCTGAAACATCCGGTTATTGGGGCAAGATCAATGGCGAAGAGTCTTATGCTGCACTCAATGTTATGCTGGATATAAACCCTATGAAGATTAAACTAAAGGTAAAAGAAGCTCGCTCGAAGGATCTTGTTCCTTTTGGATCGGATCGTTAATTTCCATACAGATAGGGGCTCATAATGATGAGCCCCTATCTTTTTTACTATAAACATCAAACAAGTAACGATATTCATCGTCTGTGTGAAACGTATGATCTGGTTTGTCATACTCAAAGACCGCCAACGACGAACATGCTAGAATAATGGTACACAGGATCAACAAATATAGGATAGCCAAAGTAATCTCCTCCTCATTATCGCGTTTTCAAGGTAAGCTTAATGTATGAAACGCGTTTCAGAGCAAGGAGAAACTGAAAAAGGGTGATCAAATGCCAAATATTCGTGATATCGCCAAGCTTGCTGGTGTTTCCGTAACCACAGTGTCGAGAGTCCTCAACAATCAACCATACGTAAGTGAACAGAAAAAGCAAGCCGTTATGAGTGCCATTCAACAACATAATTATCAAAAAAACATTAACGCTGTTCACCTTAGTAAAGGGAAAACGTTCTTAGTCGGTGTTGTCATCCCCTTCTCCAACCATCCCTATTTTGGATCTCTTGTGGAAGGAATTGCGGCAGAAGCGCTGAAAAACAATTATAAGCTTGTCCTTTTCCAATCGGATTATGACGTGGAGCGGGAAATGGAAGCCCTCGACATGTTGAAACACAAACAGATCGATGCGTTGATCATCTGTTCAAGAATATCGGGTTGGGACGTCATTGAGCGTTACACAAGCTACGGGAAAATCGTGGTTTGTGAGGATGCCCGACAGAAAGAAGTATCTGCGACCTATGTTGATCATTATGCCAGTTTCACAAAAGCGTTGGACTATTTACATAAACAAGGACACCGTGAGATTGGTTATTGCATCGGAAGAAGATCCGGCACAAACAGTCTCCAAAGAGAATCAGCTTACAGGGATTTTCTCAAACGAATAAAAGAATCTTACCGAAATGATTTTGTGTTCGATGAATGTTATAAAGTTGAGGATGGTGAACGAGTCGTTTCTTCACTTGTAAAAATGGAGAATCCTCCAACCGCTCTCTTGATTACGAGCGATCAAGTAGCTGCAGGAGTCGTTACCTGCTGTAAAGAACAGGGAATCTCCATTCCAGAGGACTTAGCGATTATCGGATTCGATAATCAACCGATCGCCAAGCTGATGAATATTACTACGATTGACCTTCCTCTTGTAAAAGTTGGTCAACAATTGTTTGACCAAGCCATGACGGAGCAAGTCGCCCACATCGAAGTTCCGACAACGCTAATTGAACGCGAAACGGTATAATGTGAAACCCTCAAATTTTAGCGTACGTCTATGAGATAAAGGGGGATGAATATGAAAACTTTTTGGAGTTTACTATTCATATGTTTCATTACATTGGTTTCTCCATATGCAATCGGTCAGGCTACAAGTTGGGTGGAGTTGAAACCAGAAGTAGTTGTTGAACGAGCAGATGTGGTCGTCAAAGGGACATATGATTTTTCTTCAAAGCCTAAGACAAGCACCTTCATTTTTGGTGGATACGAGTTTAACATCAATGAAATTTATAAAGGAGAGACCACAAACCCTGAAATAGTGGGCATTGATGCAGCTGATGTCGGTTGGGCAGAAGATTTTCAGAATGACGGTGGTGAATTCCTTCTGCTTTTAGAAAAAGTGGAAACAGCTGATTTCCTTGTACCTGTTGCTGGACCAAACGGGATGATTCAAGTTAAAAACGGTCAAGTTGAGGAATTTAATCAAGAAAGAAACGTATTTTTTCAGGAATACATCAATTCTAAACCTGTTGTAAAATCAACAACTACTTCTACAGTAAACCAATCCCACAATGCTAATTGGTTTTACATAAGTCTTATCGTTGTACTCATTATTTCAGCATATCTACTAATAAGAAAAAAACGGACGCAATCTTAGCGTCCGTTTTCCATTGTTTCTTAAGGTTTTTGATGGGTTACATATGTGCCTGCGATAAAGTCATGGATGGATCTTTTGTCTTCTCTTAAACCGATCATGAAAGCACTGACGATGAAGCCTATTCCAAGCGTAATAGTGTATACAAGAGTGGCAACAACTGTACGCATCAACATCGTACCAATCCCTACCTTATCTCCATTCACTTTCGCAATACGTATTCCTAAGATCCTTTTTCCAATCGTGTACCCCGTCCATACGACTGGGAGAATCAAGCCATATAGGAAGCTTGTAATGGAAGTAAACGCGTTTTCTTCCATCGTTCCGAAAATCATGTAGCTGATTAAGCCGAGTGGTATTCCAACAATAAATGCATCTAAAATAAGTGCTAATAATCTTCTCCAAAATCCTGCTGGTTCTGAAATCATGTGTTCTCTCCCCTTTTTAGTTTTGACTTGCTTGTTTCAACAATTCTGCTATTTCTCGATTTCCGAATTGGATGGCATGCATAAGTGCTGTCTGATTGTCCATATCGACCATTTCAAGGTCTGCCCCATTATCAATCAACAATTGAACCGTCTCGATGTTGTCACTGAAGACCGCATAAAAAATCGGTGTCATCCCACCAAAATCCTGGTAATTCAAATCCGCTCCAGCCTCGACTAATCGCTCCACGGTTTCTGTACTTGCGTATTCTGCAGCAATCATGAGTGGGGTCATACCTGAATAATCTTCATAATTCGAATCTGCTCCAGCTTCCAATAACAACTGGACCATTTCATCGTTTCCATCTTGCACAGCCCAGTGCAAAGGTGTGAATCCTTGAGAATCTTCAACATGAAGGTCCTCACCAATTTCAATCAAAGCGACTACTTCATCACGATCCCCTTTTACAACCGCATTAATCATTGGTGGCGGTTCATCCATAAAAGCGAAACTCTCTTCTGCATCCGCTAACATATCTTGAAATGAAAAGCGTTCGATGAGTGAATAGGCTCCAAAGACCACCGCACCAAATACAAGGACTGCTCCAGCTCCGAGTACCCAAGCCTTGCCTACTGATTTCTTTTCTACGGCAAAACCTCTATCCTCAGCAAAAAACAGTTCGATTTCACGAATTCGTTTTGGAAGTGGTGGATGTGTGGATAAAATTTCACTGAGCCACACGAAGAACCCTTTCTCTTGATCAACTTGTTGTAGATAAGCTTGGCGATCCACATGTTTGAACAGCGATTTACCGATTGCAAAAATCGTTAGACCATTGGCTCCCGCTTCTGGTTTTTCAGTGTAATAGGCAGCATACCGATCACAAGTATATTCACAAGCGCGTAAATACAGTTCAGCTAGGCCCGGAATCCACATTGCCGGTAATAGAACTAATAATTTGGATAAATGCTTTCGCTTAATATGGGCTAACTCATGAGCAATGACGAAATCCAGCTCGTCATCTGCTTCCCTTTCGATCAGCTCGAAAATTTCTGAATAGAGGACGACCATGTTTTTACCAAAAAAACGGGTCGCAAATGCATTGAGCATCCCTGAAGATTCCATGACATAGACATCCGGTACATAGGGGATATCCATTTTTGCACACAATTCTTTCGTGCGTTCATACACTTGAGGAAATTGATGTTCACTGAGCTTCACAGCATTCATACGAATGTTTCCAATCATCAACGCTGTAACGAATAAAGACATACACGCGATAAAGAGCGCAATGAAAATCCCAATGATTGAAATGGATAATAGAATGTATGTAATCATGCTGATGGTTAAGACCAACCAGAAATATTTTTTCTCATTCTTATGTACCAACTCGTTGGCAGCTATGTTTTGATTCATTCTGTTCTCCCCCCTTCCTTTTGTCAATTGTTGTAAGCCAAGATAAATTATACAACTAAAATAACAAAAGGGGGAGAAAAATTTTTTACTCAAATTATGGTAGATGATGAGGTGATGTCTTTATACAGTCGTCTTTTGGATTCACTTTCAAAAAAATAAGCAGGTTCGTTTCCTATAAGCTTCATTCGTAAATTATTAATATATAACGCTGTTCCATTCGGTATAGCTACAATAGGTCTATCAATCTGCCGGAGAGAGTCTTTTATCTCATGATCGGCTTCCTCCGTGTAATGGCACCAGATCAGCTTACCTTTGAATAGTTCTAATCCCGTGTATGCATTAGGATTAGGCTGAGGATCATCACCCACATAGAGATGTGCAATCGTTTCACAGAGAATCAATGCACCAGCACTTTGCCCGTATATGATTCCTCCACCTTCAAAATATTGCGTTACGACTTTTGAAAAACCGGTCGCCTTGAATGCCTCTAAGAGTCTTAACGGATCTCCACCACTCATATAAACACCTGAATACTGTTTTAAATCATCAAGTGTCTTTCCTTCAAAATCTGTCCACATCTCAATCTCTTTAACGCCAAGTGGATTGAACATGCTTTTTACATAATCAAGGCACTCTTCATATGGTCTGAATGAGGGATCTCCAGCAATGGGTATGTAAAGGATAGAAGGGCTCGCGTTCAATTGTTCAACAAAATGTTTGTTAATCGGCGCTGACTGTACTGCATTCCCTCCACCTGAAAGTAACAATTTGCCCATGATAACCTCCCTCTGTCAGTTGATTCTGGAATAGATACATGTGTCAGTTAAGCGCTCTCCATCTACGGACACATCATCATTTCGCATGATTCCTTCCAGAGTGTAGCCCAATCTCTCTGGAATGGACCGGCTCTTCTTATTTTCCGATTCACATTGAATTTCCACTCTTCTCATACCCAAGTCTTCAAGAGCAAAGTCTGTCAGCCTGCCGACCGCTTCAACCATATACCCCTGACCACTGAACCGAGTATCAATCCAGTAACCGATTTCAAGCTTCGGGACTTCCCAATCAATCTCATGGAAACCTGTACTTCCAATGAACTCTTTCGTTCCCTTATGAAAAATAAGGTATCGCAAGCTGGTACGCTTTACAAAGTTCGCATGTGCTTCTCTAATGTTAAGCTCTGTATCCTCAACAGTCGGTACTGTCTGTACAAACGGCAGCCATGGCTTCAGTTCCTTTAAAGATGCTAGGATGGCAGCATTCACTGCTGTACCATCTCCACACTTAGGCATACGCAGAATTAATCTTTCAGTCTCTAAAGTCGTTTCAATTTCTCTTAAAATCGGATTCATGGTGCTCCCCCTTTTTACTGAAAAGACTCTCGCCTACTAAACGAGAGTCAGTCAAATAAATTAATAGATATGTTATCATTATTTTCCAGTATGTCAATGTTACTTAATAGATTTATACCTTCTTACCGAATCGACTATGTTTTTCAAATAACCCCCACCACTTTCATCAATTTTGCTTCTTGCCATTCAATTCTTTTAGTAAGGCGATGATTTCTTCATTTTGTTCAATTTGTTTATCGGTGTTCATTTTGACAAACTTGATCCACCGGACAGCAAATACTAGAACAATAATGGTGAGTATAGTCCAGATTTCCAATGTCACCCCTCCAACTCAATTAATCTGTTATTTCTGCAAAAGCTCGAACTGGAAACGTACCGAAGTCTTTAATTTTCGGTGGGACAGCATAAAAGAGAAAATCTTTCCGTTTCAGTTCATTCAGATTACACAGATGTTCCACAATCAAGATCTCTGCACCAAGTAAAATGGTATGTGCAGGACGAGTATTACCGGATGTGTCATCAATATTAACGGAGTCAATCCCAACCAGTGTTACCCCGCTTTCCTTCAGGACATGTGCGGCTTGTTCAGTTATGTAGGGATGGTTTTCAAAGTATTGGTCGGTGTTCCAATGTTGGTCCCAGCCTGTCTGAATGAGTACAGCTTTACCCGCAAGATCAAGCCCTTTAAAATAGGTTTCATCAATTTCTCTAACCGTCTCCTCAATATGTATGATGATACCTTCTAAGCCAGCGAATTTATCTACGACAACTTCACTCAAATCTTTACCATCGTCATATCGGTGAAAAGGTACATCTACATAGGTTCCTGTGTTCGAAACCATTTCAATCTTACCGATCTGAAATTCAGTTCCATCTTCATACATGTCTTTTGATTCTTCTCTACTTAGATAGTCACATATGATAGGCGCAGGGAGCCCTTTGTACGTTATCATTCCATCCTCAATCGTATGGCTCAGGTCTATGAATGTTTTTTTCCCCACTCTTCTATCCCTCCCTTTTATCCAATCCCTTAACCCATGTTGTGGGGTTCCCATTCTCTTCTTAACAATGAAAAAGAATAATGGTCGTAATACTGGCCCCGGAATAGATGTTTCTCTCTGTATATTCCTTCATTTTTAAAGCCAAGTGATTTCAAAAGCTGGATAGAAGCTTCATTCTCTATAGCGGTAAAGGCATTGATGCGGTTCAGGTTCATATTACGGAACCCACTTTCAATCGCCTGCTTCAAAGCTTCCTTCATGTATCCTTGCCTCCAATACTCATGCCCTAAATCGTATCCGATTTCAGCTATATGATTGGTTCGATCCCACAAATGAAAACCACAAGTTCCAATGGAGTTTCCGTCTTCTTTCTTTACTAGAATCCATCGATTATACCCTTTAGCTGAGGAGTCATGGTAGGAATTCACGAGTTCCTGAGCCTCTTCTTTATTTGCTATCGGTTCTTCATCATATAAGTATTTACAAACCATCTCATTACTGAAATGCCGATAAATAAAATCCGTATCCTCCTCATTTATCCCTCTCAACCTTAAACGGTCCGTTTCTAAATCTGGAAAAACATGATGTTGATTCATATAATAATCTCCCATTTCATTGATTTGTGATGTACTTCTCCATCCGTATATCTGTCCACATTTTATTTTGGTAATAGGTAAAATCGGGAATCCGCCCAATCTCTTTGTATCCTAATTTCCGATACAATTTTTGCGCTTGATGATTGAATTCAAAAACCCCCAGTTCAATCCGGTGGAGTCCTTGATGTTTAATTTGTTCCTCCAAGTACTGCATAGCGTGATGCCCTACACCTTTTCCCCTAGCTTCCTGCTCACCTATTGTAATACCAACCCAGGCAGTTCCGGGTTCCTTGATAAACAAGTGTTCTGGGTCTACCATGTAATTCATTTCTCCAATTAACTGATGGTCAAGATAAATCAAATAGATATGTAAGTGCTCTAATCGTTGTTGTAAATCCTCAATTGTAAGTTCCCGCTGAAGCTCTAGTTCAGCCTGACTAGGGTTAGGTCGTGTAAACGGAATTAAAGCAAGATCATTTTCCCATCGGTTGTATGCTTCCACTATCTCTGGAGTAGGTGCTGTCAGTTTGCTAAATTGAAGATTCATAGGATGCTCCTTCCTCTCTTTTGGTTGCTACCAATGTAAAAACACCAGGTAATCGATCCTCAATCTTTTCGGGTGAACCAGGTGGAAATGCCCACTTGATCCCTTGTTCTTCATCTAGTGATTTGATCACCAAGCCAGTATCAACAAGAGCAGTCACAATTTCACCTAAGGTCCACCTCCGGATTTTATTTTGCTTCAAGGTGGTCCTCTGGTTTTCTGATAGCAGTTTACTAAAAGCGACGTCGACCTCTACAAGCTCTTCAGAGAAGTAGTTTCCAGTCGCTACACAAGTACCACCCTCAAAGTTTAACATCTTAGAGACAAAAGGATGATAGTCTCGCAAAATGAAGGTTCCACCAGGTGTAAGTAAGCTTTGTATCAACCTGAATAACGGTTTTAAGTCTACAAAGTAATGCAAAACCCCTAGTTCTAAAATTACATAATCAAAGTAGCCCAGCTTGTGTTCTTGTGGTATGTCTAGAACATCTGAAACAATGTATTGGATATCAACATTGGCAGCCTGAGCTAATTCAGTAGCATACTTTGCATTGTCCTCTGAAATATCGACAACCGTTACATCCGCTCCTAATAGTGCAAAAGCTACCGCTTTATTTCCCTTTGATCCCAGGAGGTTTATAATTCTCGATCCTTCAACATTCACCATGTAATTGAGATAATGAGAAACAACCTTTTTCGGTTTTTTCATTAATTCTTCTGCGTACACACCCGGAGTACCGTGCCGATTCACCCATGCCTGGTAAGCAGCCTGGCTCCAACCAGCTTTATTAATGCTACTTAATGTGTTTTGATCCATTAATCCCTCTCACACCTTATTAAAAATCTCTTCAACTTGTATTCTCTAGTGGTATAACAATCCCTCTTCATGTATATAAAAGAAACGGATCCAAGGGTGACAAAGCTTATTTCTCACTTGTATCATTTATAGCTTTTTCTAAACGGTTCAACTTACCTTTAATATGGGATAATTCTTTAAAAATTTTCTTTGTATTTCGGTAAGAGTCAATTGAAACTGTAATTGTCAATACGAGAATAATGAGAAGTAATATGTTTTGCATAGTCCACCTCTGTCAGGAATTGTTTCTTAATTCTTTAAGTGGTGATTAAACCATTTCTCAATCTCAATTGATGATTCCTTGAAATGACTTGAAATGGAATGATCGGCATCAGGGTATTCTACAAATCTGTAATCCTTGTTATTCTTCTTAAGTTCTTTTGTAAGTGTACGAGCTTGTTCAACTGGTACTTGTTCATCTTTCGCACCGTGTACAATGAGTATCGGTACATTAATTTCATCCGCCCAATAGACCGAAGAACGCTTTTCATATTCAGCTTTTTCTTCTTTAGGTGTGCCTACTAACTCTTCTAGCACACTCTTCATTTTTTCTCCTCTTTTATTGTATAAATCGAACAAATTACTTGTACCGCTTATTACCGCTGCTGCATCGATGTCCATATCATTTTTTATAGCAAGATAGGTCATCATTCCGCCACGAGAAATACCAAGCATTACTTTTTTGTTGGAATCAACATACGGAAGTTCTTCTGCTACTTTCTGGAGATTAAGAACATCATTTATATCGGATCCTCCAAACTCTTCTTCTCCTTCTCCTCCATCATTTCCTCTGTATTGGGAAGCAAGTACTACATAACCTTTTTCTGCCCAAAAAGCTAAATAGTTAGATAGAATTTTCTCTTCAAGCTTGTCGTATTCTTTGTTTCCACCTCGATTGAAAATCAATAAAGGTAACTTGCCATCTATTTTCTTAGGTTTTACTATAAAACCTGCAACTTCAAAATCATCACTTAAATACGTAATTCTTTTTGCTTCAACATTTTTAGAATAAGGAGTATCAAAAAGTATATAATCTTCCTGATTCACAATCACTGGGTGTTTTGTTTTTTCCGGATTTGAGCAACTACTCAGTATCAATAAGCTTAGACATATGTATAACACGTAGCTTGTAAAACGCATATTCCCCTCCAGAAGCTGTTTGTACTAATTAATACGGATATGGATTCTAAAAGTTTCCACAAAAAGAGCTGAAGAGTTACATCTTCAGCTAATCCTATTTCACAATCGAATACAGCTTTAAGTCCCGGTGGGTTCCTTTCACCAGCATGGCTTTTCTTACCGTTCCCTCATAGGTCATTCCCAACTTCTTCATAACCCGTTCTGAACCGTCGTTTTCTAAAAAGCATCTTGCCTGAATGCGAACGAGATCCAACTTTTCAAATCCGAATGAGATGACAGCGTTAGCCGCTTCTGTAATCAAGCCTTGTCCCCAATAGTCTTGTGAGAGGACATAACCGATTTCTGCACTATGATTAGCTTCATCCCACCAAACAAAATGGACGGTCCCGATGAATGCTCCACTTTCCTTATGTTCTATTCCCCAAGGAACAACATATTTAGGAAGGAATGTCTTGATAAATTGCTTGGATTCTGACAAATTGGTATGCCTCTCCCATGCCACTAGTCTCGTTACGTCGTCATTTGACGCATAATGATGGAGATCTTCCGTATCCTCGAGAGTTATTTCTCTTAGTATGAGACGGTCTGTATTCAACGAAGGAAAATCACTAAATTTCTCTTTCCACTTCATGCGTACACCTCAGTTATTTCAGTTCTATATTATATGACGTTAATACTTTAATCTTCGAATTCTTCCCTGCACTGGTGAATTGATAGATATCACAAAATGAGATTTCCTTTGAGTTGTCTAGAATGAGAGAGCCGTTCACTGCACCTTCTCTACCATGCGTAATAATGCTTTTTATCTCTATCTGAAGCACCTGACGATCTTTGTTCATTTTACATAGCTGATTATAGCAATTCTCTCTCCCATTTATCTTATTCTCTCCAACAATCTCCCACGTGAAGCCATCAGAGATATAGTCGCTTAAAGAATCAAGATCTCTCTTCGCAAAAGCGATGGTAATCTCTTTGATTAGCTTTCCTTTTGGAGAGTTACCACAACTATCAGGGCATATGACGCTGAACTCATGTGGGTCAAGACTTGTATGATCCATCTTCATCAACCTCCCATGTATTCAAGAAAACTGTACAGCAGATTTTTCGATTTGATATTCATTGTTTGAGTTTCTAACGATCACATCGAAGTTCTTTTGATACGGCTGCATGAACAACTCATATTGAATCCTTCGCTCTTCGTGAGATTGTTTTAAGTAGTCGAGATTTAAGCCTCTTTCCTTAATATCACGATCCGTTCTTCTTAGAAATTCCGTTTCGCCATCTGTATAAAAGAATATTTTGATATCTATTAGATCAGGATTAACAAAAGCGACACTAATCCCTTCAATGACCGTCACACGATTCTTAGATGACATCAAAGTGCTTTCTGAATAAGAAGTCCCAATTGAATAGAGATCCAGACCACCCTTAATCATTATGATATCTCTTTCTAGCGCCACTACATTATGGGCAGCGGGATGACAAGCTGTCATTTTAAAATGATGTTTCTTGTTTTCATACTCATAATCAATTTTGGCGTACTTTCTAAGATTAGAGCCAATGATATAAGGGTCGGTGTTCAGGTGATTGACTTCATCTTGGCCTAGAACCTTTACAAGTTGATTGGCAAACGTTGTCTTTCCAGAGGCACCATGACCGGATATGCCAATGATAAGTCTCTTTTTGCTGGTGTTAACCTGTCTTGCAATCTGATGTATAAGTTCTTCCACTTGAGTCCCTCCATAAATAAAAAAGGGCAAATGCTCATGCCCCAGTTATTTTGTATATTGCTAATCTAACCTTGTACGTGTTGCTTCCTCCCAATCCTCTATAGTACCTGAATGTACTTCTGCAAATGATCGCCCATCCATCGTATTAGCTATACCATTTTGAGGCATTACGGTCAGTTCAGTAGAATATCCGCCAATTAATTTATGTTGGCTTTTCATCACATACAAGGATTTCAGGCCATGTTCAAAGCTATATCCTATAAAAGCTTCAACCGTAATTTCCTTGTCGATATATTCACGTATTTCATCTTTCTGCAAACTCCAGATGTAATTATAGGGTTCGTTAAACAGTGTCACTCTATCTAATGTGTAACGATGGTTATCTCCGTTTGACCAAACCACATAATAATCATGATCTTCTACATAACTTCTCGCTTCCTCGCTACTGTTAACGAATATCAAAATTACATAAGTGGTGATTAGGAAGAGAATAACGGAAAAAATTCTAATCTTATTTTTCATGTTAGAAGAACTCATACAATCCTTCATCAAAGTACGCTAGTTCTTCATTTGTAATCTTATATCGCTTATATCCTTCGTAAAAAGATTGGATGTACTCAGTATGATCCGTGAATTTCCGAATGGCGAGCGCCTCATCGAATCTAGGATCTCCCACTGTCATTCCAGCTACATCAATGAACTTGTGTACTTTGCCATCCGTGACAAGTACATTGTCTATCGTACAGTCCCCATGTATCATTGTTTGTTGTACAGGTGTAGGTTTGTTCAATACCAAGTGTTCTAACAGCTGTTTCGTCCCATCTGTATTTCCTTGCCCCACATAAAATTCAGCAATACGAAGTTGCTCATTCAGCCAATTCTTATCGTGCTGAAGGGATTGAATCGGGGAGCTCTCGTGAAAATGATGAAGAAATTCACCAAAGCTCGTAATTAAAGAGCATTGTTCTTCTAAAGTGGCTGATGTTGCTAAAGCTTTTCTTAAGGTAATCCCCTTCTCATAGGACATGATTAAGTGACTTCGATCTTCTTCATCAATAAAGCCATGAAATTTTGGAACGGGGATATTTTCATGAAGGAGCTTTTTTAGTACTTGAGCTTCTGTCTTCAACCAGATTCGATATCTTTCTTCGGTAGAGGTTTTAAGTATGTATTTACTTTCATTTGTAAAAAGTTGCCTTACAGTTGAGGTCCATCCTTGTTCGGCTGGTATATGTATTTTCGTGATTTCACCTATGCTCTCTTCAATTTTTTCTATTAACTGTTGCTCTAACTCATCGACTACGTTCACTTTCATCCTCCCTCACCTAAAACATCAATGGTCGCTATTATTAGATATTAAACAAAAAGAGGCGTAATCCTTTTATCGGATTTACGCCCCTACAGTTGTATTAGGATTTTACTGTTGCATTAATCTTTTGGTCGAAGAATTCTAGAATCCTTCTATATACCTTCATTTCATTTTCTTTCTTGGAGAATCCATGTCCTTCGTCTTCTAGAAGCATGTACTCGACTTCTGTGCCATTTTCTTTCAGCGCGTCAACAATCTGGTCAGATTCTGCCTTCACGACCCGCGGATCATTTGCACCTTGGATAACGAGCATCGGTTTATTCATTTCTTGCAGATAGGTAATTGGGGAGTCTTCCGTCAATTTCTCTTTATCCTCAACCGGGTCACCGACGAACTTGGCAATCGCAGGTTTCCAATGGTCCGGCACACTGTCAATGAAAGAAAACAGGTTACAAGGGCCGAAGATATCTACGACCGCCTGGTATAACTCTGCATGACGACCGTGAAGGAGCAATGCCATATAACCGCCATAGCTTCCACCCATCAAAAAGACTTTATCTGGATCTACGTAATCATTTTCGATTAACCACTCGATACCCTTTACGTTATCAAGCCGCGGCCCATACCCCCAATCCCGCTCTACCATTTTCATGAATTTCAATCCATAACCGGTCGATCCTCTGAAATTAGGAGCAAAAATGGAATACCCGCGATGCAGCAAGAATTGATACAAGGACCAGAACCTCTTCCGGTCTGCGGACTGTGGTCCTCCATGTGGGAAATGGATAACATGACCGTTTGAATTGTCTTCATGCGCACGATAGAACAATCCTTCAATTTCAAGTCCGTCATAGGATTTATATCGGATTACTTCAGGTTCAATCAACAATTCTTCTGAAACACCTGGGACTTGATTGTTCGTCAACTTTTCCCATTGACTTTCATTAAGCTTCTGGCAATATACATTTGTCGGTCTTTTTGAACCATCGCCAAGCAAGTAAAGATTCCCTTTTGAGGAAATCGCGAGTTTGTTGATGAGATGAACAGGGATGTCCTTTTGTTCGTAGGTTTCTTTACTCAAGTCATACACATAGAGCCGGTCTTCAACCCCACTCGAGCTGACGATGTATAATCGGTTATTCTCTTTATCCGCCTTTACAGTCGTTAAGTCCTCCTGCTCGAGTTCTAACACTTTGGAGAATTCCTTCGTATGTAAATTAAACTTCGCCAAATAAGAAAAATCAGATCCAAAGTTTGTCGTAAAGTAAAGAATGTCATCGGTGAAAAAGACGGCTTCCATAATCATGAATTCTTCTTCACTTGGCGGTGTTAAAGATACATCCTCTCCATTCATTCTTACAAAAGCGAGCGTATGAGAGTTTGTATAATGCTTTGAGTAAACGATTTTTTTTTCATCTTCACTTACTGCCATGATATCAATGGCTGCATCCGTTCCCTCAATCAGGGTGGTAACCTCTTCTGTTTCTAAGTTGTAGCGGTACAAGTTAAGGTACGTTGGATTGCCTTTCGAAGATGTGTAGTATAACCGCTTACCATCTTCTGAAAGACTGCCGAAATAGTGTTTTACACCTTTCTCTTCACGTAATGGAAGCAATGCTCCTCCTTGTGGTTGAAGCGCATATAGCTGGATGTCTTCATCTCCATCAAAGTCAAAGCCAGCAACTATGAAGTCACCCTTCTGATCATAATGAAGCGCATGACACTTTTGATTGGAGAATGTTAGTGGATATGGGTACTTATTAGGAAGGTCCATCCCCCATAGATTGAAATGCCCATTAATGTTCGTACTGATGACTAGCTGCTCTTCATCCGGGCTTATGACAAAATCGTTGATGGTTAATGTCTGAAAGAATTGTTCTACATCTGGTTTCGGAAAATTCAACATGTACAGCCTCCTTGAAAACTCATATTCTTGGTACTTTTCGACAAAAGGTAATATTTACCTCTTTTTTATTTTTCCTATCTTAACCTTGTTGGCTGTCTCTATTTTTCAACGTAAAATGAAGATAGCAATAAAGGTTAAGAACAAAATTTCAGGGATTGGTATTGTGGATATAGGCAGGTGAATGGATATGGATTATGTGGTATGTATACAGCGTACGCTCGATTACATCGAAGAAAACCTTCAAGAACCGATTACACTTGAGGAGTTGGCTTCAATCGCTTGTTTTTCTCCGTTCCATTATCATCGGGTTTTCCAAGCCATGGTTGGGGAGCCTGTGATGGTTTACGTGAGAAGGAGAAAGCTGACGTTTGCAGCAGAACGACTTTATTTTTCAGATGATAAAGTGATTGATATTGCCCTTGATGTGGGCTTTCAATATCACGAATCGTTCAACCGTGCGTTTAAAAAGTACTTTGCCGTGACACCGAGGCAATACCGTAACGCCACTAGCCTTTCTGGTCCATTACGTGCCAAAGCCTGCTTAAATCCTAAACTCATATCAGGAGGTAACACAATGGAACCGAAATTTGTTACAAAACCGGCTTTTCACATCATTGGCTACGAACTGAAAACAAAGAATCAAGATGGGCAGAACAACAAAGACATCCCAGCATTCTGGCAACAGTATATTCAAAATCAATTAGGCTCAAACATCCCGGACCCGCTTCACAAAAATGTCGAGCTTGGCATTTGTACCGACTTTTCCCCTGAAACAGGTGAGTTCGTCTATATCATAGGAATGGAAGTAGCAGAAGGAACTCAAGCCCCTAATGGTATGGTGTACAGAAGTTTCCCGGAGATGGAATACGCCGTGTTCACAACACCGAAAGCAAATGAGGAATCGTTCCCCTCTTCCATTCAATCCACCTGGAATTATGTATTTACCGAATGGTTCCCACAATCCGGATATGAACATGGAGGGACATTTGATATGGAGCGTATGATGAAAGATGTCACGGATCAGAAAACATACAGATGGACATCTACATTCCTGTGAAAAAACAGACCGTGAAAACATGACTACCGCAGGAAAAAAGCCCTATTTCTTCATTGAAATGGGGCTTTTCCCTTTTTGTAATCATTGAGCCTCTTCATATTCTACTCTTTCAAATACATAGAAAGCTCCAACGATTTCTTCTATCTGTACAACTACATAGGAATTTTCATGTTCGGAAGCTTGGTCTGTTTGTAAAATAGTAATTGCAGTGTCTTTGCTGGATTGTTCCACTTGATTAACCTTAACCACGCTCTTTCCATTTCCTGAGGATATCACAACGACTTTTTTATCATCCGCGGAATCGAATATTTTGTAGCCCTGATACTCTTTTTTATTTGTTTGTAATTCTTTTATGTAACCTGAGACAGTTGGTAGATCCTTGATCTCTTCTTCTTCAAGTACCGAGTAATCAGGGGATTGTGAGCAGCTGGTTAAAATAATCGTTAAACACATCAGGCAAAATAGTATCAATCTTTTCACTTGTAGGGTCCTTCTTTCATATACTTGGAATTATTTATCTATTTTCAACAGAACTTTACCTTCATAATCTCTGCTCTCAATTAATTGATGAGCTTGGGAAGCTTCTTCTAAACTGAATATCTGTGATATTTGGAGGTCCACCTTATTAGAAGCAAACAACTGTATGACTTTTTCTGCAGCAGGAGCAAGTCGTTCTGGATGATGTTTTCTAGTCGTACCCAAACTGAATCCCTTAATGTTTCTACAGCTGCTATGTACATCGTTCGTACTTAAAGATCCCGATTTGCCACTGCTGTTCCCGAACTGAACAAGTGTCCCATAAAGGGCTAAGCAATCCAGACTTGATCTCGACACATCACCTGCAACCGAATCAAAGACAACATTCGCACCTTGATTATTCGTTTCATTTAAGACACCATCCACGAATGTATCGTAAGTATAGACTGAATCAGCCCCTAATCTCTTCACATATGGCTCTTTATCAAGGTTTCCAACTGTTCCTATAATATTTCTGACACCCGCTAGTTTGGCTAGTTGAATAAGCATGGATCCAACCCCTCCACCTGCGCTATGTATGACAATCGTATCTGTCTTTTGTACTTGTCCAATCTCATGTAAAAGAGTATAAGATAATATAGATACGGTTGGCATTGTAGCCGCTCGTTCCATGGAAAGATGATCAGGAATTTCAAAAACGAGTTGTTCGTTCGCAGCAACATATTCTGCGTAAGAACCGTTTTTAGGAAAAGCGATGACGCGAGATCCTTTTGTAAACCTCGAATTTGAAGACACTTCTTCTATTGTCCCAGCAACATCCAGACCCAATATGAAAGGGAAACTACCATTCCCTTTGTTTCCTTTTCGCTTTTTGATATCCGCGTAGTTCACACTTGTATAGGAAGTTCGAATTAATACTTCACCTTCTTTAATTTTTGGTCTTTCAACTTCAGAGAACTGCAGTACGTTCGCATCCCCATACTCTTGTTGAATTACAGCTTTCATATCTGATACACCTGCTTTTTTAATATTGGAAAGTTTAGTCATTACTTAATACTGTCTACTTCTTAATTTAGTTCCCACAGGATCTTCTTCATCCAGTGAATCATTTGATAAGTATACAACTGAATCTAACCTGGTTTGGTTACCTTTATTGAAAGTGATGTTCCATGAATAATTGCCTACCTTTACACAGTCTGTTGTTTTCTGAAGTTTGTTCAGGTCCAAAAGTCTACCAATTAATTCAGGGTCATTTTGAAAAGGTAAGCGAATGGTCATGTTTTCTATGAAAGTATGTTTTTCTTCACTTACGACTTCTTTTCGTTTCTGAAGTTCAATTTTAAATTTCCAAGGAGTCGTAACAAATGTTCTCCGTTCTCCCTCATTAACTGTCCACTTTAATTGTGTTGCGTTGTCTATAATCTGTTTGTACTCCGTATCACTTACTAGAACACCGATGTGATCGAACATATCCCTTTTCCCTTGACCAAATGTGATATTGGTTTGACCTTTTACCATTTCAATAATTCTAAACTGAATGCCTTTGTCTCTGAAGTCTTCCCACGTTAACGGTGGATTGAATTGTTGAAACTCTCCATTATATCTGCCGACTCTTAAAGTAGTTTCAAAACCCAACCGTTCATAGAATTTTTCCATCTCTTCCGGTCGTTCTGTCCACCAATGGTAATGAAATAACTGCATTCAACCAGCCTCCTTGATCCTAGTTAAGTCTATAACTCTATCTTTAGAATACAAGTAAAAACATAGGATGGCTTCCGATATAGGATGGAAAATAGCTACAACTTTTGATGTAGAAGGAGTATCTACGACTCAATGTATTCCACAATAAAAGACGGGAACCCTTTTGACTGCCCGTCTTCTGTACTGGATTAATTCTACTAATTGTCTTACTTAATACAGTCACTATCAGTCATGCATACCTTTTCCATCAAGGATATGCTGTACATATTTTTCAATCCTTGACTCCCGGGTTTTCGATTGTTTTGCTTTAGAAAAATAGAGTGTATACGCTCTTTGCCGTCCAGGCGTTAATGCTTCAAAGGCATTTTGTAAGTCGGGTACTTCACGGAATTTATTTTGGAGTTCTTCAGGAATTTCAATCTCTGTTTTCTTTTCTACTTCCAAACCAGCTTTTTCAACTTCAATAGCTTCCAGAATATAGTCTTTTAGAATGTCTTCCATTTCAACTATTTCTTGGACATTCGTAAACCGTATCTGACGCGCTGACTGTACATTCTCTGTCTGTTGAATTAGTACTCCATGTGGATCCTTTAACAAAGCCCCTTTATGAAACAGAAGTGCGCAATATTCTTTGAATCCATGGATTAATACAATGTTCTTTCCTTCTAACGTATAACATGGATGCATCCACTTAAAATCCTCGGTCAGTCCGAAATCAAGAACAATCTTTCTTAACAACTCGAATTCTTCTTTCCACTTAGTGTCCTTCCTTAAGAATCCGTCAACCTTACGATTCATCTGACTTTCTGTCATCCAATGAACACTCCTTCTTTTTTGTATGTCTTATTTTCCTTCATACTCAATTGGATGTGTATTTCTTCTTGGAAGAATATTGATACAAGATTAGACCTTTAGGGATCCACGAAATCCTCTGGCAGCATAGTAGGATTCTGCACCATTGTGATAAACGAAGACATGACCGAATCGACTATCACAAAAAAGCGCACCACCTAATTCTCTAATATCATGAGGGGTTTGCACCCAACTCGAGGATTTCAAATCGAAATTGCCAAGCTCCTGCAATCCTCTGTACTGTTCTTCAGTAAGGAGTTCTATTCCCAATTGTGCGGCCATATCGATGGCGTTGTTTTCAGGTTTATGTTTTTTTCTTGATTCAAGTGCTTCACGGTCGTAACAAACACTTCTCCGCCCTTTAGGACTTTCCGCTGAACAATCATAAAAAATGTAGGTGTCGTTCTCTTGATCATAATCAACTACATCGGGTTCTCCACCGGTTCTTTCCATTTCATTAAGCGACCATAGTTTTTCTTTATTTGAACTCAATTTTCCTTCTACTTTGGACCATTCCAGACCTTCATGTCGATTCATATTGTTTTCAAATCGTTCTTTTAACACGCCAAGTAATTCTTCACTTTGTTCTAGGGACAACTCTGTTTTATTTTTCACAGTCATAACCGTTCCTCCTTTAATGCTCCGCTTATCAGTTATCCTATATTTCAAGTTAAAGGTGTGAAATTCCTTTATGGGATTAAAAAACATATAACGCTTTACGTAACAGGTTCTTTTATGAGGTAACAGAATGCAAGATCACATACTAAATAACAAGGTACATAAAATTCATGTACGGATTCACAATAAAATTCACAACAAAAAAGCTTGGAGGATCTCCTCCAAGCTCTTTTCTTTCTAAAAGTTACTCCATTAAAGCCCCCTTTTCTTGAATAAAGACTTATAAGTCCTTTTCTAAACAATAGTGTGGTTTTCCTTCAAGAATTACTTCTTTAAACTTTTTGAAACCTAGTTTAGTCCAAAACATTAAACCTTTCTCATTCTCCTTATGTACTGCCAAACGTAAACTTTTCTTTTCTTCTAGTCTAATTATATTTTCTAAATGTCGAAATGCTTCAAGAGAGTTTCCAGAACCTTGAAACTGCTTATGAATTACAAACAAACTTATCCAAGGTGTATTATCAGTGGGATTTTCTATGCAGTAATCGACTAAACCAATGTACTTTTCAGACTTCTTGATTAATAATCTAGTGGTATTTAGCTTTTTTGATTCTTCAAACTCAGAATTTATATCTTTAAAACTAATAGTTTTTTTATTCTTGGACAGAAGGTTATAGGAAGAATTTGAATTCATAATTTCTAACTCAATTTTCCACTTGTTTATTTCGTTCTTTTCAAAAATCATCACTATTATCACCTTTCTACTTCCAGTGTCATTAATCTCTCCTTATCTTTCATTTAAGCAAGCTCTCCTGATTGTTTAAAAAACCAACTCTTATAATCAATTTTTAAGAGCCCATACACATCAACGTCTTCATATTTATTTTGTAAAAGTCTATTTTGTTTTAATCTTCCTTCTTTTTGAAAGCCAGCTTTTACTAAAACAACGCTTGAAGCTTTGTTCCTAGAAATAGCTGAGGCCCATACTTTGTTTAAATCCAATTGATTAAATCCAAATTCAATAATCCTATTTACAGCTTCTGTTGCAAACCCGTTCCCCCAATAATCTCTACCAATCCAATAACCAAGTTCACCCTTATTATTATTCTTATCAACTCTTAAAGTGATCGTTCCAATTATTTCATTTTCTTTCTTGTTTACTATTTTTAGAGGGTACTCGAGTCCCTTTTGAATCTGTTCTGGTTGAATAGCAATCCACTCCTCAGCATGTTCTAGCTCATAAGGAAAAGGAAGATCCAGAATAGTAGCTAATTCTATGTTATTTGCTAACTCCTTAATTCTGCTTGAATCTACTATACTAAATGGCTGCATTGTTAATCGTTCTGTTTCTAACTTCAAAGACATATTAAAGTACCTCTTCTCAACGACATTTCCCAATGGGTTGTTTGATGCGATTTAGACCCAATTATTTCAAAACAATCATGATAAGGCAATCCTTATTAGTAAAAAGAAGAGAGCTAACCTTTATTAATGATTAGCCCCCTTTAACGGAAGATTTGATATCAAGATATTTCAATCGCTGTTTATTAACAATCATTCTTCCTTAACTGCATACGATTGATTTCTAATTACTATCAAGCGAGGGGACGGTTCTTATGCTTCATGTTGGAAGCGTTCGAACCGTCCCCTCGCTTCCAATCTAATACCAATTATTTCAAATAGATGACTGTAATACAATCTTTTAAATGAAATAAGGGAACGTATATCTTCAATCATTAGAGACACGAGTGATTCAAGATATACGTCACAATGTGTCACTTCATTTATTAATTAGAATTCATCAACTGGAAGAAATATTCAGGTTCATTCGTTTTATTTAGGTTATACCATGAATGTAATGTATTTGGTGTAAATACATCTATTTTTTTAAGTACCTCCATGGCAAATTCCAGCGGAGCTATTCCTGATGCGGTAACTAAATTCTCATCAGATATGGCAGACTCGAAATCATAAAATTTTTCTCCTTTATAGTTAGGACTTACCATTTTGGTATATTCTAAGTCATTACTTGTGTGCCTTCTAGTATCTAAGTATCCCCTATTCGCGAGGGCCTCAATGGCGCCACAAATTGCAGCAACAATCGTGCCATTCTTTAAAGCCTGGCCGATTTTTTCCAAGATAGGCTGATGAATGTCTTCACTCCAAGTAGTCCCTCCTGGTAAAATTAAAAGATCTTTACGCTCAAGTGTAATTTCATCAAAGGACATATCTGGTTTTATGCTCAGCCCTCCCATCGTCGTAATCATTTCTTTATTAGCTCCTACTGTCATTACTTTTAAAGGTGCTAAATCTTTTTTGAAATACCTTCCTGAGTTTAATTCAGCAATTAAATATCCATATTCCCAGTCTGACATAGTATTAAATACATATAAAAAAACCTTTTTTGTTTGCATCCAATAACACTCCAATCACATTTGATATAGCCAGTATAATAAAACTTCCCTGACATTTAGCGTCAGGGAAGTGATTATACTTCATGAAATTTTATTAATTCCGACAGAACTTCAACAAGGCGTTTCTTTAGACTGATTGGCTCAATCACTTTAATAGATTGATTGTACGGTAAAAGTAAATAAGGTACATATGTATGGATTATATCTTTTTCAAGAAGAAAAACGGCTCGATTTGAAGTCCTTTCTTGTAAATAATGTCCTAAAAACCAATGTTGACAAATATCATTCAATACACTTTTATCCCCACTAATAACGAAAGAAATCCCCCCTTCCTTATCTTCTATAGCTGGAAGAAGATTTCTTGTAAAAAAGTCACGTGCTGAGAAATTTTTGGGCCGGTTAAACTTATTTTCGGTTAGCATTAGACTTTCAATGCGATCTACTCTAAAACTACGGATATCATTTCTAAAATGACAAAATCCAATCACATACCACTTATTATTCCAATAAATCATTCTATACGGATCGACTAATCTATCATCTAACTGTTTTTCGCCACTTTTATGGTAAACAAATTTTATTGAGTACCCGTCAGCTACGGTCTGCTCCAACTCCTTCAAAAGTTGTTCCATAGAAAGTGAACATGATCGACTGATCACTTCAAGACTCGTTAAATGTTGGTTTATCTTTGTTTTCTGCTCTTTATTTGAGAAGTTATTTAGTTTTGAAAGGGCTCTATTTAGTGCCTCACCACCATAATATCCGGCTTCTTCTGCAAATACAGCAGCGTGAAATAGTGAAGTTTGCTCCTCAAAATCAAAAAAAAGAGGAGCTTCAATAAAATTGTTCAATAAAGTGTATCCACCATTATGTCCTGGTTCTGAAATGATAGGTACTCCACTCGTTGAAATCGTATCAATATAACGATACACAGTCCTTATATTCATCTCTAACTTTTCTGAAATCTGTTGTGCAGTAATTTTTTCACCTGAACGAAGCATCCATAGAATCGCTAACATATTGTCAATTTTAGGCATATAACTCTACCTCTAAATGAATTTCATTTTCTATCATACTTTTCCTATTTTTGGTATAACCCATCAACTGTTCCTTTCCAATAGCTTTCTAAATAATAAGGGCCATCTCTGAACTGAGTCTTCCACAAACCCGTCTCTTGTTTCTTTATTTTATTATGTCTAACTACATCGTCACACTCTTTTTTAAGTTTTCGTGGTTTTTGATAGGATAAAGAAACCATTCACCAATCCATATTTGCTGCACGATCAATTATTTCAAATTCAAATTCTAAGAAAGACTCAAGGTTTTCCTCTGATTTTATAGCATCTTTAAGACGTTTAATATATTCATCGTCATATCTAATGTCTAGTCCGCTTTCTAAAATAGTTAATGGTAGTTTCCAATTTGACTCAAATAAAAAGCTTTCATACTCGTTTATTATTTTACATATCTCATGAAAGTGAATATCATTGATCTGTAGTAGAGAGTAAATCCCACTACTACTTTCTGGAGGCTGAACAGGTATTATTCCCACCCCCTCAATATGTGGAAAGAACGAACCGTTTTTCTTTTCAAATCCTCCATGAGCATATTTATTTCGTAATTCCTTCAAATATTTTAATTTATTAAACCAACTCATATATACTGGATTATCTTGTGGATTAAAAATACGATTATATTTATATGTCCAATTAGCTGAAAGTAAATCAGTAACTTTTTCTATGCTTTTATTAAATTCTTTAAAAGGTAGTAATAGTATTAAAATATGTTCATGAAAGCTAAAATAAGCGTCTAGCATTGATTGGGTATTAAAGATGACTTCCTTTTGTTTTTCTATGTCACGTAGCCTTTTTACACGATCATGATTAATAGGATTTAGATCCTTTGCTTTTTCTCTAAAATATAAATATCTTTGCCTTAATAAACCAGAACGATTTTCTAAAGTAAAATTACCATGGTTAATTGCTTCCTCAACTACTGAATTAAGTAATAAATTGGTTATTCTAATTGCACTATTAACTTTTTTAAACAAATCACCGATTATTTTCTCATCTTGTGTATTAATGGATAATATAAGCCCCATTTTTTCATATGAAAAAACACAATAATAATTTTTAAATCGAAAAGAGATGTCGTATAAAGTTTTATCCCTATCTTTATAGCTGTAATTAAATTCCTTTAACCTGCAAAAAATAATAAAAATCATATAAGGTTCTACATAATCAACAATAAGATCCTTAACCATATATGAACACAAGTTTCCATCGAAATTCTCTTCCAATGATGCTTCTGTTATATCGGCTATACATTTATTAAAGTTCTCCCATAATCCTGGACTCTCCATCATCACCTTGTTTTTAATTGACATTTCTACACCTCATGTCTTTCATAAAAATATAATAAAAATTAATACTAATTTGTTATTCATTCCCCAATCAGTTATTCAACAATCCTGCCCTTTAACGGAATACCATTTATTTCAATTCAGAGGATCTTATGTCCTTTATTTAAAGAAAAAAACACGTAGCTCTTTTTGTGCTACGTGTTTTAAATAGTCATTATTTCGTTGAGTCGCGTAGTTGGATACGGTGTGGGAGAATGACGGTACGATCTTCGACGGTTTCATTGTTCATGAATTTGGTGAGAAGACGCATCGCTACCGCTCCGATATCGTACATCGGTTGAACGACCGTTGTCAGTGTCGGGCGAACCATGGACGCGAGACGCGTGTTGTCGAATCCGATGACTTCCAGATCCTCAGGAATCTTCAAGCCTCTATCTTGTGCGCCATGAATGACACCTAATGCCATTTCATCCGTTCCTACAAATACTGCAGATGGTTTGTCATCGAGGGATAAGAACTTCTCTACAGCCTCAATTCCTGCGTCATACGTGTAGTCACCGATGTAAATGAAGTCTTCCTTCATCTCAAGGTTCGCTTCATCTAAGGCTCTACGGTAACCGGAGAACTTATGATGACCGTTAATCGGGTCTTCGAGTGGTCCTGATACCATTCCGATTCTTTCATGGCCTTGTTCCGTTAAGAAATGGATTGCATCATAAACAGCTTCTGTGTAATTGATGTTCACCGTCGGAATTTCTTGGTCCGGTGAGATCGTCGCTGCAAGGACAATCGGTACCGGTGAGCGTTTGAATTCCTCTACATGTTCTTCCGTAATCGTCCCACCCATGAAGACAATTCCATCTACTTGCTTCCCAAGCATCGTGTTCAGCAAATGGATTTCTTTATCTTTGTTTTGATCAGAGTTGGATAGGATGATGTTGTAGTTGTACATCGTTGCGATATCTTCGATTCCACGAGCGAGTTCAGCAAAGAAAATGCTTGAGATATCTGGAATGATGACACCGACTGTGGTCGTCTTTTTACTTGCGAGTCCACGAGCGACTGCGTTCGGTCGGTAACCGAGTCGTTCAATTGCGTCCAATACTTTCTTCCGAGTTGCTGGTTTAACGTTTGGATTCCCGTTCACAACACGTGAAACGGTTGCCATCGATACTCCGGCTTCTCTTGCAACATCATAAATGGTTGAATTGTTATTCATAACGGCCTCCTATTCTGCACGTTGTTGTTTCCAAACGATGGTCTACTTTTATCTTATCCTAATCTAAAAATTAAATTAAATCTGGATACGATTGTTTCAAAGCGTTAGCAAATTCATTGAATTGATCGATGTCCATTTGCTGAGTGGCATCAGATAGCGCGACAGCTGGATCTGGATGGACTTCAGCCATGACGCCGTCCGCTCCAATGGCAAGTGCAGCTTTCGCTACTGGGAGCAGGATGTCACGTCGCCCGGTCGAGTGCGTCACATCGACAAACACCGGTAAGTGTGTTTCTTGTTTCAAAATCGGTACAGCTGAAATATCGAGTGTGTTTCGCGTCGCTTTCTCATAGGTCCGGATTCCACGTTCACAAAGGATGATGTCACCATTTCCTTGAGACATGATGTACTCAGCTGCGTTCATGAATTCCGAAATGGTTGCGGAAAGGCCGCGTTTCAGCAAGACAGGCTTCGATGCTCGTCCAGCTTCTTTCAACAGTTCGAAGTTATGCATGTTCCGTGCACCGATTTGGATGACGTCGACATACTCGGTCGCTTCCTGGATGTCTGCTGGATTCACGATTTCACTGATCACAGCCAGACCGTGTTTTCGGGCTACATCTCTTAAAATTTTCAAGCCTTCCATCCCTAGTCCTTGGAAGTCATATGGAGAGGAGCGAGGTTTGAATGCACCTCCACGCAACAGTTTCACGCCTTGTGCTTTGACTGCTTCAGCGACTGCGTCGACTTGCTCATAATATTCGACGGCACAAGGACCTGCGATGATTCGTTGTCTGCCATCGCCGATCGTTTCACCGAGTACATCGACAATCGAATTTTCAGGTTGGTTTTTACGTGATACGAGTAAAGCCTGGCGATGCTCGTCTTCTTGCAGCTCTAGACCAGCTTTAAAGATCTGCTTGAACAAGTGTTGCAAAGTAGTCGTTTCTAATGGACCGCGGTTATGTTCTGAAATAAGATTCAGCATGTGCCGCTCACGAACTGGCTCGTAGCGATTCATCCCTTGCTTCTTTTTTACATGACCGATTTCCTGGACGATTTCGGCACGCTTGTTCAGCATCTCAACTAATTGCAGATTTATCTGATCGATTTGTTCTCGTAAGTGGTCGAGTTCTTGATTGCTCATAATTTCACTTCCTAGAATATAAGTAAGCCATTGTTACTAAGAATGATTCAATACTAGTTTAGTCTACCTTGCGGGTGACGTCTACCTTTGAGCACTTTTCAGAAAAAATCAGATATGTTGTTTCGTCAATTGGTCCAATTTATCGTAAGTGATGTTCCAATGAGAGTCATGGAATACCACTTGGTCCCCATTGAATAGGAAAAGCTGTGGAGATTCGTGCTTCACCCCATATTCTTCGGCAATCTGATTGGATAATGGACGTGATTCTTGAACGTTCAAGTAATAGACAGAAATATCTTGATGATCCTTTGCAAACTTCTCCACTTCTTCATAAGCAGAACCGCTGATCGGACAAGTCGTACTGTTCTTTAGAAAGTAAAATGGTTTGGATGTATCAATGGACTTAAATTCATCCCAACTCGTGATTTTTTTCATGAATCATTGCTCCTTTTGTAAAAATGTCTATGTTTATCAGTTGCCTTCTAAAAAATATGCTCTTTTCCTAAGGATTGCTGCTTTTAGGTGTTTTTATAAAAAACATCTTGTGTAATTTGATTGGAGAGTAGGGTGCGAGACTCCAGCGGGATCAGCGGGACAGGTGAGACCAATCAATGTCGCAAAGCGACGAGTGGGCTCACCGCACGCCCCGCGGAAAGCGAGTACCTGAAGCGGAAATCAACAACTCTCAAGAGCAACAAAGCTCGCGAAAGCAGCCAACAAATAAAAGTGCCGGACAGACTCAAAAATGAAATTCGCCATCCATTTGAGCACGCCGGCACTTCTATGTTCTTACCTTTTAACGATTATTTATATTCAGGCGTATGCTTTTCTTCGTAGTTCGTTTCCATCTCGTCTAGTTCTTTGTTAGGTGTTTGCATTGCGTCTTCAATCGCATCCGCTTTACCTTCGTTGTATTCTTCTTCAAGCTCATCCATCTTGTCTTTGTTTCTCCAATTGGTGTAATCAGTCTTCACGTTGTTGGAGAATTCTTTCACTTTGTTGGCAGCCTGGGAAGTTTGAGTACTGACGGATTGTGCAAGGTTGGAAGACTTCTCCTTAGCCATTGTTGCTACTTCAGTACTTTTGTCCTTCAATTGTAAAGCCTGGTCGTTGAGATCCGTACGAAGCTCTTTACCAGTCTTAGGAGCAAGTAGAAGTGCTGTTGTTGCACCTACGATACCTCCAATTAATGTTCCAATCAAGAAGTCCTTCGTGTCAATGTTAGAGTTTTGGTTGTTCTTGTCATTTGTCATTTACAATTCCTCCTCTATTTTGGTTCTGTCGTACGCTCTATTCTTCTGTTTCTAAGTTTGAATTTTTCATAAATATCTAATGCTGCATTACTCCACTGCACGACTTGCGAGACTGTATCGGACTTCTTCTCACCTTCACGTGCAATTCGAGTCGAAACATTTTTTACGGAATGACTGACGGTGGAGAGACTGTCTCCGATTTCACGCACACCGTGGAATACTGAGTTAAGGGATTCTGATTTCTGCTGGATATCCTCTGCCAGACGGTTTGTTTTATGTAACAAATCTGTTGTTTCCCTGGATACTCCATCAAGTTGGTTCTCAAGTCCGTCGAGTGTTTTTGCGACATTGGTCAACGTCAATTGGAGTGATTTCAATGTTCGAGAGATAAATACGACCAGTACTGCAAACGCAATTGCAATTAGAGCTACACTTAAATACAAGATTATTTCCATAACGTATACCACCTCCTGTTTAGTATTCCATTTCCCAATCTGTCTATTCCCTAAACTAGTTGTACCCTATTCTAATGAAATTCGCTGCAAATCACAAACAATCCTCCTAGCTTTTTTCTAAAGTTGAAATAAAGTACAATAGAAGTTGGGAAATCATATAGGAAAAATTGAGAGGAGACATGAAAATGAGAGATCCTAGAATTCAAGCTTTAGCGAACAACATCATTACATACTCCGTCGATCTTCAGCCTGGAGAGAAAGTCCTGATTGAGAATACAGGCTATCAGCGGGAGCTCGTCAATGCACTTGTAGAGGAAGCTTACAAGGCTGGCGGTTTTCCATTCGTAAACATCAAAGATGAGACGACGCAACGTGCGTTACTGATGGAAGCGAAGGAAGAGCAATTGGCGTTGCAAGGGAAATTCGAAGAAACGATCATGAAGGAGATGGATGCGTATGTTGCCATCCGCTCTGGCAACAACATTTCAGAGATGTCTGATGTTCCTTCTGAGCAAATGGCGATGTACCAAAAGAAAGTTTATAAAGGTGTCCACCATGGCATCCGTATACCGAAAACGAAGTGGTGTGTACTCCGTTATCCAACACCGAACATGTCCCAGCTTGCAGACATGAGTACGACAGCTTTCGAAAACTTGTACTTCAATGTTTGTAACCTCGACTACAGCAAGATGCTCGATGCGATGGGCCCACTTGAAGACTTGATGAACCGTACAGACAAGGTTCACATTAAAGGACCAGGTACGGACTTGACGTTCTCCATCAAAGACATTCCAGCGATCAAATGTGCAGGACATAAGAACTTGCCTGATGGTGAAGTGTACACAGCTCCAGTACGTGAGTCAGTCAATGGGACGATTACTTACAATTCTCCATCACCTTATCAAGGTTTCGTCTTCCACAATGTAAGCTTCACGTTCAAAGACGGCAAAATCATTGAAGCGAGCGCAAATGATACTGAACGAATCAACAAGATCTTGGATACAGACGAAGGCGCACGCTTTATCGGAGAATTTGCAATCGGCGTCAATCCATTCATTCAAACACCGATGCAGGACATTCTGTTTGATGAGAAAATCGACGGCAGCTTCCACTTCACGCCAGGCCAGTGCTATGCAGAAGCAGCCAATGGCAATGATTCCAACATCCACTGGGATCTCGTGAACATTCAGCGATCTGATTACGGCGGAGGGGAAATCTACTTCGACGGCGTATTGATCCGTAAAGACGGAAGATTCGTTCTGCCAGAATTAGAACCTCTTAACCCGGAAAACTTGAAGTAATATCTTAAGGGAAAGCGTCCTCTCACGTTGAGGACGCTTTTTTTATGGAGATTGGTATAGTTAAATAGTCCCAACTTCCACAAGTTAAAACAAAAGTTCCACAAGTATGAGGGGAAGTTCCCCAAGTAAATGTAAACCTTCCACAAGTGAGCTAGAAAGTTCCACAAGTCGGAGCAAAATCCACCTAAATGAAAAAACCAGAACCGGATTCGGTTCTGGTTTAACTACAGTTTCGTGCTTACGATGCCATTTGGCTTTCGTAGGCTTTTTGATATTTTTGAATGTCACCTGCACCCATGAACAAGAGTACACTGTTGGTGTGCTTTGATAGTAAATCGATGGTTTCTTCCCGGATGATGTGGGAGTTATCGATTCGCTCCTGCAGGTTTTCAATCGTAAGGTTGCCTCTGTCCTCACGTGCAGAACCGAAAATATCACAAAGATAAACAGCATCTGCGTGTCCGAGGCTGTCCGCGAACTCTTTCAAGAACGTCTGGGTCCTTGTATACGTGTGCGGTTGGAAGATCGCGACCACTTCTTTGTCTGGATACTTTTGTTTTGCCGATTCGATCGTCGCTTTGATTTCAGTTGGGTGGTGTGCATAATCATCGATCAACACTTGTTGCCCAACATGCTTTTCTGTAAAACGTCTTTTAACACCTTTAAAGTTTTTCAACTGTTCTTTTAAGATGTTCACATCCACTTGCTCATAATGACAAAGTGCGATGACGGATAATGCATTCAACACATGATGTGTACCATATCCAGGAATCGTGAACGTCTCGTGATATGCATTACGGACGAACACATCGAATGTTGTACCCTCTTTACTCACTTGAATGTTTCCAGCTTGGAAATCGTTGTTCTCATTCAATCCGTAGAAAAGAACCGGTACATTCGCCTGGATCTTCTGCAAGTGTGGGTCGTCCCCGCATGCGATGATTCCTTGCTGAACCTGCATCGCCATCGATTGGAATGCATCGAATACGTCATCTACGTCTTTAAAATAGTCTGGATGATCGAAATCGATGTTCGTCATGATCGCGTAGGACGGTTCGTATGAAAGGAAATGGCGACGGTATTCGCATGCTTCGAATACGAAGTATTGACTGTCTTCCACACCTTTTCCAGATCCATCTCCGATTAAGTACGATGTCGGATGAGCTGCTCCTAACACATGAGCAAGCAATCCTGTAGTCGATGTTTTACCGTGTGATCCAGTCACTGCTACGCTTGTGAACTTCTGTATGAAATCACCTAGGAAATGATGGTACCGATAAATCGGCACACCTAATTCATTGGCTTTCGAAATTTCTTCGTGATCATCCGGAAAAGCGTTACCCGCAATGACGACCTGGTCATCATTGATGTTTTCAGCCTGGAACGGCAACACCGATATATTTCTTTCTTCTAATGCTTGTTGGGTAAAGATGTATTTATCGATATCCGAGCCTTGAATCGAATATTTCATATCATGCAATATTTGTGCAAGTGGACTCATTCCAGTCCCTTTAATCCCAACAAAATGATATGTTGTCATAAAAACGAACCTCCAACTGATCTGGAATCGTTGCTCATTGATCTATATTTAGTATATGCCTAGCTTACTTAAATGGGGCTAGTTCCCCTTGTGGGCTTTCAACCCATTTTCCCATTATAGCAGAAAGGTAAAGTGGAAACCATTCCGTCTTCTTACCAGTCCACTTTCTCCAGTCTTTCGTTCGGACGATACTTACGTCCTTTCTTCGCTTCTTCTTTTCCATTTAGAATGACGTTATCTCCAGTGAAGCCGATGTTGATCTTCAATAATGAGCTTCCGACTCCGTATATGTCGACCGGCACTTGATGCTCTTCGAAGTTACGGATGCGATCCTCTGTGAAACCACCACTGACGACGATTTTCACATGGTCGAATCCTTCCTGATCAAGAGCTTGGCGCAAAGCGAAAATGAGTTCCTGGTTCACACCACGAGGGTCGAACTTCCCTAGGACATCCTGGTTTCGCCAGAAATATTGGTCGACCATAGTTCTAGATGTATCGACTCGGACACCTTTCAACAAGTCCCCGAATTCTCTTGCAACCTTCAACGAGTCGGTCACTACATCATTGTTGTAATCGACAAGAGCAATCAAATCGTCTTCCGGGAATTGCTCGTGATAGGCTTTTGAAGCTGCGACGACATCCCCTTCAAAGAGTTGGATGAGTGCATGTGGCATCGTACCCATACCGCGTTTTCCCCACCATTCGTTCATTGCGTGGGTCGCTTGGGCTGTTGAGCCACCAATATAAGCTGAATAGCCATCTCCTGATTGCTGTGTAAAATGATCATCACGGTCTCCCATGAAGATGACCGGTTTCTGCACGCCAGAAGTGCTTGCAGCTTTTACAACCTCATATACATTCGTAGCAACAGACGTTCTTCTGCCCAGAATTCCGTCGATAATGCCTTCTAGAAATCCGAAATTCTGATAAGGACCTTCTATGGTCAGAACCGTCTCATATGGCTCAACCTTATCGCCGTCCTTCAAGGAGTAGATCACCAGATCTTCTGGGTCCTTGGCGAACGTTTTGATCAAAGCAATCGCTTCATCCGTTCCACACAAGACCGCGTGCTTCTTCTGGAAAAATTGCATTTTGACGATATTATCCGGTTTATGATTTTCAGCGATTTTACAAGTTTTCAAGAAGTAAACCGCCGAGAACCAACCTTCGCCCACACGCTCGTCGAACTTGAACGTATGGTTCGTGAGCCGGTTTATTTTTCCTTGCATTTTGAGTTCGATTTCTTTCATGTCCATAACATGCACCTATTTCCTTCATGTAAGAATAATTCGTACAGGTAGGCTAGCTATTACCTATAACATAACCATTCCTTTATCATATAAAACGACTAAAGATATGACAAGGGTTTCTACGATTGTCTCATTTCTTCACCAGATTGCTCATAGTACTCTTGTTTCGTTATGAGTACGTTCCTTGGTTTACTACCCATTGCTTCAGAAACGAAACCTTTCGCTTCCATCATGTCGATGAGTCGAGCTGCACGATTGTAACCGATCCGGAATCTCCGTTGAAGGGAGGATGATGAAGCAGCCCCTTGATCCAGAACAAACTCACACGCTTCATCAAACAATTCATCACTCTGATCGAATTCAAGTGTGGATTGGATCAGTTCTTCCTTTTCAAAGAAATATTCCGGTTCCTTTTGTTTTTTCACATGGTCGGTAATTCGTTCGATTTCATCATCCGATACGAAGTTCCCTTGGATTCGTACAGGTTTGGAGACGCCATTGCCTAAGAACAACATATCACCTTTTCCGAGGAGTTTATCAGCGCCGTTCGTGTCGATGATCGTTCGTGAATCGACAGAGGAAGAAACGGCGAAAGCGACTCGTGTCGGGATGTTCGCTTTGATGAGTCCTGTGATGACGTCGACCGATGGACGTTGTGTAGCCAACAAGAGGTGGATACCACACGCACGCGCTTTTTGAGCGATACGGCAGATTGAATCCTCGACCTCTTGTGGAGAGACCATCATCAAGTCGGCGAGCTCATCGATGACAACTACGATGTATGGAAGCTTCTGATCAGGTTCACCTTTTTCTTTGACGAGCTTGTTGAACCGTTCCATATCTCTCACGCCGGACTTCGCAAACAATTCATAACGGCGTTCCATTTCATCCACAGCCCACTTCAAGCCTTGTGTCGCTTCCTTCGCATCCGTGATGACTGGCGTTACGAGATGAGGAAGTTTATTATACGGCGCAAGCTCGACCATCTTCGGATCAATGAGTAATAAACGGACATCATCTGGATGTGATTTATACAAAATGCTGATCAACAAGGAGTTGATGCAGACACTTTTACCAGAGCCTGTCGCACCTGCAATCAGACCGTGCGGCATTTTCTGCAGGTCTGTAATGACAGGCTGACCGGAAATGTCCAATCCGAGCGCGACCGATAGTGGTGATTTGCTCTCATGGAAAGCGGGATGGGTGATGATTTCGCGTAATGTGACCGCTTGACTCACTTTGTTCGGTACTTCGATTCCGATTGCATTCTTACCTGGAATCGGTGCCTCCATCCGGATATCTTTTGCCGCTAGGCTGAGCTTGATATCATCTGACAGGTTCGTGATTTTGTTGACTTTGACTCCAGGAGCTGGTTGAACTTCTATTCGAGTGACAGAAGGTCCTTTCGTAGCTCCAATCACTTTCGCTTTAACGTTGAAATTATCGAGTGTCGACTGGAGCAAGTCGATTTGATCTTGTAGCCAGGAGTCGTCCTCGTTCGTTTCAATCAATTCTTCATCCAATAATTGCTCAGAAGGGAACCGATAATTTCGTTCTACCATTTGAGTCTGTTTTCTTTCCTGTGGATGCTCTTTCTGTTGTCTATCTTCCTGTTGTTTAGGTTTCCGATCACGTTGCAGCATCATGACATTGAAAGGAATCATGCCTTTTTTCTGGTCTGAAGCAATCGGATTCCGTTTTTCTTTTCTTGTTTCCGGATTTTCGTGTGTATCTTGCTCTTGTTTTTCAGAAGACTGTTGGAGAGCTTCAGTTGGTTGGTCCTCTTGCTTTTCAGCAACATTCGTTTCTTCTAATTCTTCTGCATCGTTGACTGATGGAAGCTCATCATCACAAGCTGCATCATCTAGTTCATCTTCATATGTTTCTTCTTCTATTTCTTCACTGAATTCTTCATCTAGTTCTTCATATGTATCTGTGTAGGAGTCCATGTTTTCTTCTTTTTCTAATTCAAAAATGGTTTGGAGTCCGAGATCCTCTACATGTTCATCTTCATCGGATTCTTCCTCGGTCGTTTGAGGTGGGTACTCCATTTCAATATCTTCAATCAAGCTATCTGACTCTACTTGAAAATCTTGAGCATCTTCTTGTAGAGTTTCGGTGACTTCATGATGATCTTCGTACTCTTCATGAATGGCCTTCAACGTTTCATAGCCAGGTTCATACGTTGTGTATTTTTCTTCTGCTTCGTTTTTCTGCTCTTGTTGCTGAGGTGGGAAGACAGATGGTCTCTCCCTGAAGCCATAAATAGGAGACGGTATGTCCGAAGCCGTAAAGTTGACGCCAGTGAATTTTGGTCTATCTGATTGATCTTGTACGTTTGGTTTTGGACGGTCCGCTCTTTTTCTTTCGGTTGTCTTTTCTGTACGTTGTGACTGATGCACAGAATGGTTTCGCTCTGAATCATCGTGTACAGGACGGTTTTGGCTTCGCTTTCGATTAAACTGAGGTCTGTTCTTCTCCTCATCAGGAATTACCGGGAAGCGGAAGTTCCCTTCTTGCGGGTACTGGTGTACCATTTTGGGCTCGATAGAACGATTGCTGTCTTCTAAACGACCGACCGCTTTCCCCTGTGACCTGCTTGGTTTAGTACTTTTCCGTTCAGATGAACGACCACTCTCTTTATTTTCACCCTCATCATCTAAGATGAGATCCATCATTTTTTTGAACCAATTTGACATGTATGCATTCACCTTTTTTAATTGAATTTTCTCTCTCTGATCCTTATTTCTTTAGCTTTTTGCGGAAAAAGCTAATTTCAAAGGTACTTTAAGAATATCGGAATTACCTTCTTTTTATAAGGGGCTAAAGAAAAGAAACAATCGTAATTCTCACAGTTTTTCCTATGAAAAGGTAAATACGTAGTAGAAAACAACCAGAGTCAGCCCTGGTTGTTTTCTTCTGTATCTACTTATTTTCCAGCGAAGAAGTCTGTTCCGACCTCGTAGGAATCTTCCAGGACAAGTATTCCCTTTTCCTGAGGCGCATCTGGTAAATCAAGCTCTTTAGCGGAGCAGATCATTCCAGACGATTTCACACCGCGAAGTTCTGCTTCTTTAATCAACATACCGCTTGGCATGACAGCGCCAACGCGTGATACGACGACCTTTTGTCCTTGATCGATGTTCGGAGCACCGCAAACGATCTGAAGTGTTTCATCGCTGATATTCACTTGGCAGACACTTAGCTTGTCCGCATCAGGGTGCTTTTCTTTGGATTCCACATACCCTACGATGAAGTCAGGACGGGAATCGAATTCGATTTGATCATCCACATTGTTTTTCTTCAAGAATGTGTTCAGTTCATCTACGAGTTCATCGGTCACATCAATTTTTCCATGACCCGAAAAATTAAAGTTTTGAGAAGCATTGAAGATGTTGAAACCCAGTGTACGACCGTCCTTTTGATCGACCAGCTTCACGACATCTCCGCTCTTTTCGTAGTTACGTTCAGTCACTTCTCCTGCATCAAGTGTGACTAACAGAACATCTCCAATTCCTTTTTCATTGTAATGAACGTTCACCATAAGGTCTTACCCCTTCCTCGTACTCAATTATTCTGCTTCAGTTGGTTTGTTTTTTGCTAAGATGAAGATCGGTTCCAGTTCGCCTTCATCATATAAGAAAGGCAATGCGGTTACCGGTACTCTTCCGTTTGAGAAAAAATGCATCGACATCTGTCCGAGAATATCATAGCCTTGATCATTTCGTATATCGGCAATAATCAAAACATCTTGATGGGGAACTGCGATTGCCATCGTCCCTTCGACTTTCTCGTTCATTTCTTCTAAAAGCTGTTGGTTCAGAATGCGGCTCGCGTCATAGCCGTCATTGCTGTTGAGGAAAAAGAAGCGATTGCCTGCTACCTGATCTTCTTTCATAGAAGTGTCCAATGATCGCAGGTTGAAGCGGCCGATTTCTTTCAACTGCTTCATATCCCAACCTTCTTTTTCTAGCAACTTCTTCGTCAACAGGCGGTAAGAGTTGCCGAGATCCTGTGCGTAAAATATACGCGTTTCAGCAGTGTGCTCTTCAAAAACCAATTCCTCACCATTGTTTTCTGTAGGGAATGACGTTGAACGGATGACTGGGAAAATGCCTTTTTGATTCCCATCTAGCGATTGTTCCTTCTGCATGACAGAGAACACTTCGTTGACGTGATGCACCACTTCATCAATGGCAGCATCTTTCCGCTCTTCATATTTTGCAGTCAATCCAGGTAAGGACAAGGTGATGCCTTTCCCGCTACCTGTATGTTCAATTCTTAATGTCTTTTCCTTATGATCATAGTTGAATGAACGGTCTTCCGCTTTCAACTTTTTCTCTAAAATACGTTTCAGTTCGATAGGCTCCATTTTCAAATCCTCCTTCAACTGACGATGTTCCTATACAAAGAAAGGCTGACTCCATCACACATAAGAGATGAGCCAGCCCCAGGGTCATGCTACCGATAGGGCGAGACCCCTAGAGAGTTAGTTTTTTATTATTCGCCTTTTTTGTATTCAGCGACAACTTCTGTTCCTAGTCCGCCACGAGCGTTCCAGATTGCTGTGATCTGCATCTCTTTCGGATCAAGGAGTTGAACGAGATCGTCAAGGATGCGGTTTGTTGCATGCTCTTGATAGATCCCTACATTACGGTAAGAAGTCAGGTAATACTTCAACGATTTCATTTCCACCAATTTTTCATTCGGAATGTAACTGATGTGGAATTCTGCGAAATCAGGTAGGCCTGACCAAGGACAAACAGAAGTGAATTCTGTCGTCGGAATCGTTACGAGTGTATTTTTCCCTGCATACTCGTATGGAATTGTTTCAAGAATATCGACAAGGATAACATCCTCATTTTCTATATCAAATCGAATACCAGCGTATTTACTGTGGTCAACATCAACTTTTGCCACTTTTTTCACCCTTTCTGAAAACGATAGAGAACATATCTCTAATGCTAAATTGTAACACCTGAAAGGGAAAAAGTCACTGTTTTACCTTACTGATTGAAGGAACTTCTCGATTTGCTCTTTCGTCTTCCGTTCTTTGTCCACGTACCTTCCGACTTCTTCTCCGTTCCGGAACGCAAGGAAGCTCGGAATACCGAAAATATCGTTCTCTTGAGCCAATTCGATGTGTTGATCACGATTCACATAATAGTACTCGAACGCACCCTGTTCTTGTTCAATTTCTTCCATGATTGGTTTTACGAATACACAATCCGGACACCAATCTGCTGAAAACATAATGATTGCGTTGTCCGATTGAATGGCTTCCTTCCACTCTTCTACTGAGTTGATCGTTTTCATTTTATCTTTTCCTCCTGTTTAATAATCAATTTTCATGTCACCTGGTTGGATGAGTCCCTTTTTCCTCATATATTCTGATATTACAAGAGAGAGGATAGCAGGTCCAATGAAGTGCAACAGGGCAACAATCATGAACGTTTCCATATTGAAGCCCATCGCTCTAAACGTCATGATCTGACCGACAAATCCGCTCGTCCCCATTCCGGCTCCTGCAGGTATGTTCGACGTGACCCACACGACCGTTCCAAAAGGTGCAAGCAACATACCCGCCAAAGTCGGTGGTAAGAGGATGACGGGTTTTTTGACAATGTTGGCGACTTGTAACATCGATGTCCCAAGACCTTGAGCAAGCCAACCGCCCCATCCATTGTCCCGGAAGCTCGCGGTCGCAAAACCGATCATCTGAGCGGCGCAACCGATTGTTGCAGCTCCTGCCGCAAGCCCATCCAGACCGAGCATGATGGCAATGGCCGCACTGGAGATCGGTGCAGTAAGTGCAAGCCCCATTAAAGCTGCCACAAGAATCCCCATGACGAAAGGACGCTGTTCAGTCGCCCACATGATCAACTCGCCAAAGTTCACCATCACATCAGAGATTTTCGGACCGATGAATTTAGCTACCAGGTATCCGGCAGTCACAGTGACGATCGGTGTGACGATGATGTCGACCTTCGTTTCTTTGGAGACGATTTTTCCAATCTCAACGGCAATGACGGAAGCGACGAAGCTTCCAGCAGGTCCCCCACCAAGCGCACTACCTGCAGCTCCGGCTATTACAGCAGAGAACAATACAAGAGGTGGTGCATTCAATCCGTAGGCGATCGCGACACCGATTGCCGCTCCCATCAAACTCATCGCTAGCGTACCGATCTCTGTAAAAATCGGAAGAGCTGGCACTTGTTCACCGATTGTCTTCAAAATCAGACCGACAATGAGGGATGAAAAAAGACCAAGTGCCATATAGCTTAGGGCTGTAACAAAATATGTATGTAATGATAGCGTGACGCCTTTTTTCGCTAAAAATGATTTCAATTCTTTTCCTCCGTTCTTTAGTAGATTTTTTTACCACGTTGATCAAATTTATGAATCCTTAAAATATCTGTTGGAAAAGTATTAAAATTTTCTGTCAAACTACGATATTAAAAGTAAGGAAAATAGACTATTTCTAAACTACCCCAATCTATACATAACCATCACGGTCTTTATTATAAACGTGTCCTAATGAGATATAAAGGTAGAAGTAGAGATAGCAACTGGAAGGGAATTCAAGGGGGAGAAACAATGGTTCAGATGCCAAAAATACCGAAATTGTCGAAAATGCCTAAAGTACCAAAGATGCCGAACATGCCGCAGATGACGATCAAGAACAAAGTACGATTGATGATGATCATGGCGATCGTCGGAGTCGTCGTCTTATTTGCGTTTACGATGTTCTATGTGTTCATGACACAAAACATGGATAAGAAGAAAACAAATCTACAGGAACTATCAGCGGAGACGACAGCTCTTAACAGTGAGTTCTCACATATCCGAAAGCTTGAACAGGAGTATTTGCGTACAAGCCGGGAGGCTATTACTACTGAAATCACAAATGAGCTGAGCGACCTACAGGGTCATATTACAAAGCTACAAGGCGTCAACAATGACTTTAAAAAGTCGTATACAGAAATCTCTGATCAAGTGACGACCTATCAAGACGCATTCACCAGTACAGCCACTTTGACGGGTGACATCAACAGTATGCTCGGAATCCTGGATGAAAAATCAGGCGCGATGGTCAATGTTTTATCTTCTGCAGACCAAGGACTTTTAAACGAATTTTATAAGCTCCGCGTACTGGAAAAACAATATTTCTTAGTATCCACCACAACGGATCTGAACCGATACAACGATCAGAAGGATAAGTTGAAAGAAGCGGTAAAATCTTCAGAGATCCCTTCTGAAAGCAAATCCGCTTTCAACTCGGCATTCCTCGCATACACGAGTGCTGTGGATACCATTCAGTCCTACCGTGATCAGATCAACAACACGGTCGTAGAATTTGAAGAAATCGGCATGAACCTTGAAATGACGATTCAAGATGTGGAAGAGAGCGTAACGAAAGAAGCTGCTGCAATTTCTAAGAATCAAGATTCTCTTTCTACCATCCTCCTATGGACACTGATCATCCTTAGTCTGATCATTCTCGGAGCAATGGTTGCTCTAGGATTATGGCTGACACGGACAATCACATCGTCCATCATGACCTTGAAAGAAGGTGCGACCATCATTGGAGAAGGTCATCTCGGACACCGTGTCGAGGTGGAACAAGATGATGAGATGGGCGAACTTGCGACAACGTTCAATATGATGGCAGAAAAGATGCAAAAAGCGATGAACGAAGTCAATCAAGCATCTGAAAAATTGACTTCTTCCTCACAGAACCTGGCCGCCATTTCAGAAGAAACGACAGCGCAGGCTGAAGAAGTGAACGAAGCGATCCAACAGGTTTCTGAAGGTGCTCAATCTCAAGCTGATCATCTTGTGGAAAGTACAGAGCTGATTGAACGGGTAACAACTTCCGTCAACGAATCCGCTGAGCTGAGTTTCCTGATCAGTGAAGACTCTCAAGCGACCGAACAAGAAGGAAAAGAAGGTCTCCAAATCGTACACAACTTGGACAAGAGCTCAAATGAATTCTTATCCTTAGCAAACCACCTGATCCAACAGGTTCAGGAAGCGAATCAGAACTCCCAACAGATCGGATCCATCGTCGATACGATCAAAGACATCGCAAGCAGCACAGATCTTCTTGCCCTTAATGCAGCGATTGAATCGGCTCGTGCGGGTGACGCTGGTCGAGGATTTGCGGTTGTCGCGCAGGAAGTCCGTAAATTGGCAGAACGATCCAAGTCTGAGGCCCAAAACATTTACAAGCTGATTGCGATCATGTCTGAACAGATGGAACAACTGTCCAGTGAAGCGGAACAGTTTGACCATTATCGTACAGAACAACAATCTTCTGTAGAACGTACGAAGCAAGCCTTTACGAAAATCGTGGATAATGTGACAGGAATCAACGGACGTATCCAACAAGTACGTGATGCGATTAATGATGTTCAAACCTCGAATACCGCACTATCTGAGAAGCTGCAAGAAGTAAGCGCAATTTCTCAGGAATCTGTTGCAACATCTGAGCAAGTGAGCGCTTCTAGCATCCACCAGAAAGAAGCGATCAATGAAGTGAATAACGCAGCGAACGAATTACAGCACATCGCGATGTTGCTACAAGAAGAAGTCGGTCAATTCAACCTTGTAAGCAGTTATGTGGAAGAAGAGCTTCATAACGACGGCGAGAAAAAAGAGCATCCCCCAGAAGGGATTCAACCTGGGTACAAGGATGAAGCGGCTGTGACTATCGAAGAAGACGAACAAAAATAAATGAGAAGGACGCCCATTGCGGGCGTCCTTTTTCGTGTGCATGTTACCAATTCCCTTTATGATCCGTATGTTTCTGATGTTCCTTGAATGTTTTAGAGAAATGATGCTCACCCGAGCCATCTCCTTTTACAACGAAAAAGTAATAATCATGGTTGTCCGCATTTTTACTCGCTATCAGCGATTGTTTTCCAGGGTTACTGATTGGTCCTGGTGGCAATCCTTCATTCACATAAGTGTTATAAGGACTTTCCACTTCCAAATCCTTATACAGCAGGCGCTCTTTCGGTTTATCCAACACATATTGTACTGTGGCACAGGACTGCAAGCGCCAATCGTCTTCCATCCGATTGTGGAAGACCCCTGCGATCAACTCTCTTTCTTTGTCGACGACTGCTTCTTTTTCAACGATAGATGCGAGCGTGACCCATTCATGCAAGGAGAAGTCTTTCCGGGTACCGATTTCCTTTTGGACCTCGTCAAATCTCGAAATCATCCGTTCGATGATAGCTTCTGATGATGTTTGTTTCTGGAATGAGTATGTATCTGGGAACAAGTAGCCTTCCAGACGGTAAGTAACACCTTTTTTTGCTTTGATTTCCTTCAGGAGAGGATGCTGAACCCCTTTCCCCGTTTTAGCAATGTCCAGAAAAGCTTTCCGATCGATGAGCCCCACCTTCTCTAGGCGTGACGCAATCTGTTCTACAGAGAATCCTTCTGGAATGGTGACAGTAATCCCCTCCTCTAAAGGCGAAGTGATCAGCTCCTTGTATATGGAGGCAATCGACTGAGAACTGGATATGTTATGCGTCCCTTTTTTCACCTGGCCGTCCAGCCCTTGAACTTTACCGTACAGGACGAAGAACATCTTGTTTTTTATGAGTTTCTCTTTATGAAGGTTGTCTGCCACTTCATCAAGTGATTGGCCAGCTCTTACAGTGATACTCTCTTCTGTATCATCAAAATAAGGCATGGATTCATATACGACCCATACCGAAATGACCAATACAATCAATAATGATATCTGTAAAATGATTCTTTTATTCATGTGACCTCACCTGTCTTTCTATTCTCAGCCATCAGGATGCCCTTTTCTACTGACTATCATTCAAGCATAATCTGGCAAGTTTTCAGAAATTTCATGTTACGATAGAGTGAGATTATGAATAAGGAGTGAGACCATGCAATTAACAGTTTATCTAGCAGGGCAGATCCATGACGATTGGCGGAATGAGTTGATCCAGAAAGCAGAACAGATGAATCTCCCTTTGCAGTTCGTCAGTCCGATGACCAATCATAGCCGTTCAGATGCGATTGGTGAAGAGATCCTTGGTGAGCAACCGACGAAAATCGTAAAAGATGACAAAGCATCCGATTTCAATAATTTACGGACGGAGATCCTAATGGCAAAATCGGATGTCGTGCTCGCCTTTTTCGGTGACAGTTATAAACAATGGAACACAGCGATGGATGCGTCGACGGCGCTTGCCCATAACAAGCCACTCATTCTAGTGAGAGATGAATCGCTTCATCATGCTTTGAAAGAACTCTCCAATAAAGCGACTGCAACTGTGGAAAATTTCGATCAAGCATTGAAAGCACTCTCCTACGTTTTTGAAACGGAATAAGTACTTTAGAAACTACCAGTCTGAATCCTAATCAGACTGGTTTTTTTATTCCTATATCGGGACTTTTGTTTTATTTTGTCGATTGTTAATAGTCAAATAGTCACCCTTCTTTGCCGATATATAAAGTGACGAAAGGGGGTGACGATTGACGATGCAAGTGAATCATTCATCTAATACGTACTATCAATCCAATAACAACACGTATAACTACAGCAATGATTACACGAAAAATGAATCGAAACAGACGAATGGATATGAATCCAGGAATGACGATCACCTGAAGGGTCGTTATGAATCGGATGACCAGAAGGTGTCGAAGCAATCGTTCACGGATATGAAAAATGTGTTGAACGCTTATTATTCCTACAGGAACGGTGGCAATGCCAATTTCGAGGACTTGAAAACCAATCTTCAAAACCTGGCGAGTAAGTTGGTCAGCTATCGTGTAGACAAGTTCCAACAGTCCTGGGAGTCGAAGCTACATGCTTTCCGTATGGATATCAGTAAAGAGGCTTATGATCGATTCAATGCCGCACATGCGGGTGAAACTGCTGTTCAAGCGGTTCCAACTGATCTTTCAGTGGGATCATCCGATTCAACATCTTCAACAACTGAGGAACAGGACACAGCCTCTTCGAACACAACGGAAGATACTAGTACTAATGGTGGAGATCAAACTGATGAATCTTCAGCAGGTGATACAACGACAGAAGATCAAACCTCTACTGGTGGAACATCTGGTGGTGAGAGTGGCAGTGGCGGAGATACGACTGGAGATGGATCTTCAGAATCTGGAAACGGTGGAACTACAAACGGTGAAACTGGTGAAGGTGACACAACTGGTGGCACTGAAGAAGGTTCCGGCGGTTCCACTGGTGGATCTGAATCAGGAGCTGGGGACAACGGTGACTCAGGTTCAAACGATAACAACGGTTCAGGTTCAGGATCTGGAGACGGTGGAATCATTGGTGGCTTATTAGGACGTAAGTAAGAAAAAGAGTCAATCTCCAATCCTACTCATAGGATCGAGGATGACTCTTTTCCATTATTGTCGATTAAATTCATACTGTCCGATTAAGAGATTAACGATGTGTGCGAACATATCGCTACGTGTAATTCGTCCAGTCGTGAAAATACCTACCGCTCCCTCTTTCTTACGGACATCCTTTTGATCGGTGTAAGTAGCCATCACGTCTCCCAGTTCAGAACCGGCACGGACTTGCGAACTGATTTCTTCTGGTAACACGATCTTGGCACCACTTGCAAAATAGGTCTTTTCCTCTTTAGTCACGAGCGCTCCCCAGTTACATAAGAATAGACCTTCTTCCGTATCCTCTACGCCACCTTCTAGCCCAATTCCGAGGTCATAACCAAGTGCCAAACAAGCTTTCGCACGGTTGAATGCTCCTTTCCTCGTCTCGGAATCCGTGAATGGTTGGGCCGAAACGTCAGAAGGTACATCCACCCCTTCGACTTCCCATCCGAGAGACTGGACAACTTCACAGACTGCATTGACCTTTGCTGGATTTTTGGATCCGACTGCTATCTTCATTCTCAACACTCCCTCGTATGTAAAAAGTGCCAGGCAACTAAGTGCCTGACACCTCTGTCCATCAATCGTAGATGATTTGATCCACTGTGGATCGGTCAGCCTGTTTGACAAGCTTAATCAGTAATTCTTTCGCTGCTGCATAATCATCGATGTGAATCATGGATGCAGATGTGTGGATGTAACGGGAGCAGATCCCGACCACTGCGGAAGGAACGCCTTCATTCGCCACGTGGACGCTTCCTGCATCCGTTCCACCTTTGGAAATGAAATATTGGTAAGGAATATCGTTGGATTCAGCAGTGTCCAGGATATAGTCCCGTATTCCTTTATGCGTAATCATCGTGCGGTCGAGGATTCGAAGCAATGCCCCTTTTCCTAGTTGACCGAATGCATCTTTATCTCCGTTCGAATCATTGGCAGGACTTGCATCCAATGCGAAGAACAAGTCAGGCTGAATCATGTTCGCAGCCGTTTTAGCTCCCCTTAAGCCTGCTTCTTCTTGGACCGTCGCACCTGAGAACAATGTGTTCGGAAGCTCTGTACCTTGGAGTTCCTTCATCAGCTCAATGGCAAGTCCGACGCCGTATCGGTTATCCCAAGCCTTTGCAAGGATTTTCTTGCTGTTTGCCATTGGTGTGAAAGGACAGATTGGTACAATCGGCTGACCTGGTCGGATTCCGATTGCTTTTGCATCTTCACGATCATCCGCACCGATATCGATGTACATGTGCTTCATAGGCATTGGTTTAGAGCGTTGAGATTCTTCCAACAAGTGAGGCGGTGTAGAACCGATGACACCGATGACAGGTCCGTTATCTGTCATGACCTGCACACGTTGCGCAAGCAATACCTGACTCCACCATCCACCTAACGTTTCAAACTTCAGCATTCCGTTACGTGTGATTTGGGAGACCATGAAACCGACTTCGTCCATGTGCCCGGCTACCATGATTTTCGGATCGTTCTCTTTTCCTTTTTTCACGCCGAAAATACTGCCGAGCTTGTCCTGTATGATTTCATCTGACACTGGCTCGAGCTCACTGCGCATAAACTTACGAACGTCATGCTCGAATCCAGGTGCCCCTTGCAATTCTGTCAGCGTTTTAAAAAGCTGCATCGTTTCTTCGTTCATCATTTCACCCTTCTCATTACAATAGTTTATTCTCCACAACTATTGTAACGTAACTTCAGGAGAGTCGCTAGAATCAGCGTCTTTTTGCATAAGGGATCGGGTCTTTCGCTCCAGCCTCTTCAAAACCTTTCAAGCGAAGAAGACAGCTATCACATTCACCGCAAGCGACTTCTTCTCCAAGGTAACAAGAAGTTGTAAGCTCATACGGTACATCAAGTCGGAGTCCTTCTTCAATCGTTTCTTTCTTCGTCATATGGATGAGTGGTGCTTCAATATTCAAATGTCCACCAGTAGCCCCTGCTTTCGTCGCAAGGTTCACTGTTTGATTCATGCTTTCAATGAACTCCGGTCTGCAATCCGGATAACCGCTGAAATCGACTGCAGATACCCCGATGAAAATCGCTTCTGCACCGATGACCTCCGCATAAGCACTCGCTAGAGAAAGAAAAATCATGTTTCGAGCAGGTACGTAAGTTGCAGGGATTTCTTCATCCACTCCGCCCTGGCGGACCTCGATCGATTCATCTGTCAAGGCACTGCCACCGATTTGTTGAAGGAAGCTGACGTCAACGATCCGGTGTTCTGGAGCGTCAAAATGCTTTGCAACTTTTTCTGCTTGCTCTACTTCACGGTTATGTCTTTGTCCGTAATGGAAAGTGATCGGATAGAGAGAATAGCCTTGTTCTTTAGCCATTCCCATGCAAGTTGTACTATCCAGACCACCGCTTAAAACGACAACTGCTTTTTTCATTTTAGTCTAAACTCCCCTCTGATTCGGGTCCCAGATGACTTTATGCATCTGCAGACTCAACTTCACTTCTGGTAATGGTTCTGCCAAAATTTTAGACACCAATTTTTTCGGAGGCATCGTTTCCCAAACGGGACTGTATAAAACTTGCCCGAGCTTGTGATGCTCCTTGACGACGGACGTCGCGACGTCGAAATCTTCGTCGTCGCCGATGACGAACTTGATTTCATCCTGAGGTTTCAGAATGTTGAAATTCGAGTAAATCATCCGGTCCATTTCTCCAGAGTCCGGCAGTTTGAAATCCATGATGAACCGTGCTTTCTCTCTGATTTGTTCATGTTCGTTCCGGAGTTCTTCAAATGGAACGAGATCAATCGCACCGTTCGTTTCGATATGGACGTCTGAAATATGGTCGAGCTCGCACATCGCTGCTAAGAGAGCTGCAGATTTTTTCCCATGGATGAGCGGTTCTCCACCTGTAAAACAGATGCGGTGACTGGAGAAAGAATCGATTTTCTCGATGATTTCCTGAATCGTCGCTTTGAACTCTTCCTTCGCTGGTGCATAACTGTAGTCCGTATCGCACCATGTACATCTCAAGTTGCAGTGGAAGACACGAACGAAGACGGTCGGAAAGCCTGCCATGCCACCTTCTCCTTCAACCGTTTCGAAGATTTCTACCATCGGAAGCTCCCATTGCATGTATTCTTTTTTATCCGGTAAAATCATTTGTTTATTCATTTTCCATCCACTCTCGTTTCAAGGTTGCATAACTGGTCGGCGTTTCATACAATTTCAACTCTTCAATTCGGGTCCCGAGCTTTTTGTATTCATCCGCTTGGAGGCGTCGGTCGAGCTGTTCCCAAATCCAAACGATCATATTTTCAGCCGTCGTATTCATATTCGGTAAAACTTCGTTCAAATAACGATGATCGAGTTTGGAATCGATCTCCTCCTTGAACATGGTTTTGATGTCGCCGAAATCGACGGTAATGCCGATGTCATTGACGTAACCGCTGATGGTAATGATCAATTTATACGTGTGCCCATGTAGGCTTTTGCATTTTCCTTCATAACAATGGAGATGATGGGCAGCATCGAAAGTGAATTCTTTCGTCACGGCAACGCGCTTGTGGTGATATTTCAACTCGTGTCTTTGGATGTCTTCGTCGATCCGTTCGACCTTCTTCGGTATTTGAAAGTCCATCATACGTGCCCTCCTTTAATTTTTAGGTTCATAACAAATGCTCCCCCTTGATCTTGATGAGAAATAAAATCTTACAAGCAAGCTTGACGATTGACATTTTCTCATCAAGATCTTGCTCGCTATCCTCGCAAAAGTCTTTTTAAGGGGAGCATTGAAGATTTTGCAAGGTGTATTCATTTAATACCATTCTCTTTTAAAATGAAAAACTCCACCTGAAAACAAGTGGAGTGTGAAATCACAAAAAATAAATGTTCACGCTCCCTAGTTTTGTTTAATGAGGGGTGGGAATTACGAACCCTCAGTGGTTGGTTATGTTAAAGACAAAACCCATTCTGTTATACTATACAATAAAGGATATCAATAATGTTGGAAAGGGGCATGCCATTTTGAAAACATCTACCCTCGTCGGTGCCGGCATAGGCTTTCTCGTTGGTGCACTCGTAACCAATCAGATGAAGTCCAGACCAGTCACGCCTGAAGCAGCACTGAATACGATCAAAAAGAGAGTGTCATCCAAAGTCAGCGGTTCTTGGATCTACACCAACAAGGAGACGCTGGATCTCCATGGATTGGCTTACAACGTCTACAAGGGTGGGTTCACCCGTGAAACTCCATCCGGTGAAGAACATTTCCTCTTCACAGTTGATGCTGATACAGGATCTGTTTTGGAAGTCTCAAGTACAAATATATAGCCGATACCGATTGAACATACCTATCTTCTCTAAACACATGTAAAAGGGGCCGGACTCATCAAGAGTCAGCCCCTTTTTTATTAAGGCGTACGTTCTATTAGTTGAATGTGTGCTTTTGGTTGTAAAGGTTGTTTCGAATTTGGAAACTTGTAGAAGAATAAACTTGGTTGCTCCAGACGAACATAAGATAGGCAGGAACAATCAAAATCAATGCATGCAAGAACATGATCCAACCAATGTTCATCTTCTTACCAAGATGAGCAAATTGCTCTTTGAACTGAGTCAATTCTTCGTTTTGTAGTTTTCCGACTTCAGTTCCAGTAAGAACCTTCTCGTTTGTCGCATCGTAGTATACGACTTCACGGTGTGCAAACGTAAAGATGTTATCACGCACTGTTTGGAATTCTACAAGAGAAGCATAAACTGTAATCGGACCAGAAGCTTCAGCCTCTTCTCCTTCTTCTGCTTGAGGAGTTGCTTCTACCTTGATCGTTTCAGAATATTTAGGTTCATATTTTTTATTATAATCGTAGTATTCCTCTTCCAAATGCTTTTCGATCGCTTTATCCATGCCTTCTGGTTTTTCTGTTGCAGCAAGTACACCAGCTCCACCAGTCAGCATCAATGCGAAAGCCATCATAGCTGCAGTTACTCGTTTCAACATTTCGCAATTCCCTCCTAACAATATAAGCCAAGTAATATATTACACTATTATTGCAATTAAAATCTATGATAATTGTAACAGGTTTCTACAAAAAATGTGACGGTTTTTACCATCCATTTTCTTACAAAAGGTGTAAATGTGACAAATTCTTGATCATTTGTCACGTTTGACCGAATCTATGATTTCACCTTGATCATTGAATTTAACAGCACGATAAATCGCATCATGGTAAAACGTGAACCAAGCATTCTCTGTCATACCCTTTGGTAACCATTCTTGCTTTTGTCCGATTGAAGTCATCGGATAATCGTCGTACGCGAGCACCCATAAAGGATTTTTATGTGCATGGGTCGGCATCAAATCCGCCATATGGATGAGCTTGTCCTCTCCTTGTTCGAACATGAGAATCGAATGCCCATCACTGTGACCGCCTGTATGAATCATGAAAAGACCAGGCAACACTTCTACTCGATCCTCGTACGTTTGAACTTGAGCCTCGATGCCCTTCCAGTTCATTTCCCAATATGTATTTTTGGATCGGATATTCGGATTGCGCATTTCGTTCCACTCAGTTGCAGACGTGTAAATCGTCGCATTTTTGAAAGTGGATTCATATCCGTCGGCATTTGGTTTCGTCAAGCCGCAAGCGTGATCGAAATGAAGATGTGTCATTAGAACAAAGTCGATATCATCCGTTGTCAGGTTGAATTTCGCCAACTCATCATCAATGTGGGACTCTTCGTTTACGCCATAGTTCCTTTTTTGTTTATCGGTTAATTTATCGTTCCCCATTCCGGATTCAATCAGAATGTTTTTCCCTTCATATTGAAAGAAGATCGGATCCGTGCGAAGTTCGATTTGATTGTTTTCATTGACCGGGTATTTCTTGCTCCACAATGGCTTCGGTACGACACCAAACATCGCTCCTCCATCCATATGTGTGACTCCCCCATTGAGCCAGTGCAGTTTGATTTCACCGAATTGAAGCGTTTCCATGACCTTTCACTCCTTATTTAGCTAATCTAGAGTTTATTGTACCATATTGAAAACGCTCTATCGGATTCACTTGCTTCGATATACCGCTTCACATCGATAAATTCGGTTCCCTTTCGCAGAGAACTTCTCTTCGTACTCTGTCATGACATTGCCCTCGATATCACTGTTATGGAGATCTAAGCTGACATTGTTCAAGATCATCCCGTACTTTGAAAAGCTATGCAGAGAATACTCGAACAGTCCCTGATTGTCCGTTTTCAAATGGACTTCTCCGTTTGGAATCAGAACTGCTTCATACGATTGTAAAAACGTTTCGTACGTCAGACGTCGCTTCTCATGTCTTGCTTTCGGCCATGGATCGGAAAAGTTCAAATACACACGATGCACTTCGTTTTCTGCAAAAAACTGATTCAATTCCATCGCATTGACGTTCATCATGCGGACATTTTCCTGTCCAGACTCTTTGATTTTATCAATGGAACTAACGACGATACTCTTTTGTCGTTCAATTCCGATAAAATTGATATCCGGGTGAAGCTTGGACATTTCTGTGATGAACTGCCCTTTACCTGTTCCCACTTCAATATGGATCGGGTTTTCATTCCCGAAAAGTTCTTTCCACTTCCCTTTCCAGTTTTCCGGGTCGGGTACGACGATTCCAGGGTGATCATCTATCATATCTTGTGCCCAAGGCTTGTTTCTAAGACGCATTCATTCAAACTCCTTTATTTACGATATCCTCGGATATTTTACCATGAAACGTTCCAAAAAATGAACTTCTATCGAATTTATCTGGTTCGATTCTTGAATATGGGAGCATACCAGCGCATATAGGCGCAATTTTTTATATATGAGACCTGAACCGAATGAGGCTTATGACAGACTGGTATATCATGGATAACCATGATTAACGTGATTAGGAAAGAAAACGCTTACACATATATGCTATTAAGTGTTGTTTGACAAAAACACTTTAGGAGTGAATTAAACAAACTTATGATGAAAAATGTGATGACGAAAACAGCAGAAATCTCAGTTCTAACTGTATTCAGTGGACTATTTGCAGGTTATGCTTTAGCGATATATCCATTAGAACGCCTTGTTCACAAACAATCGACACGCGCAAAAGAGATGAAAATCAAATACGCTTCTCAATATTAATTTGTAAGAACGATGGTTCCTGTATTCCCGTTTTTTAAAAACGGAATCAGGAACCTTTTGTTTTGGATGAATTTTAGTGATCCAATTATGTGATAAACACTGTAAATACGGGTACAATTGTATAAAAAAGGTGAGGTTTACATGGATCAATTCTTCATATTTTGGGCGCCACCACTTGTCCTGTTGATTGCCATCATCGGCTTGTTCGTTTGGGGTGCTAAAAAATAAACGGATGAATATTCAGGCACTGGCACATCCTAAACTCAAACGGACTTGAAAGGATGCGTCATTCATGCCATTGCAAGTTACTGACCAGCTGTCATTGTTGATGGATATACTAAGAAGCCACCAGCTCGATCAATGCGGTTCTTCTTCAGAGTGTCAACAGATCGAACGCCTGACCAACTCGTTGCTTCAAAATCCTCAAACCCCGCTGGAATTGAGGGAGACATTAACATCGATACAAGCATACAGCAGAACAGGCAGCACCTCCCCTTCGGTAGATCAACATGTAGTCGGCTATCATAATGAACTCACACAGTGGATGAGCGTATTGGACCCGCAATAGCAATAAAGTGAGTTGAGAGAGCTTCAGCGTGTATGTGCGCTGGAGTTTTTTTATGTAGGGCTGAGGTTCTTATGAGCAACTTGCGGGGTGCGAACTTCTCATTTCAGCCGTTTCGGGGTGCGTAAGTGTTCCTCTACCAATAAAAAAGATGAAACCTGACATCAGGTTTCACCCATATATATTCAATGCAATATTTGCTTGTTCAGCTGGACGAGGTAATTCATCCAGTAGTTCGCTTGCTGTTCCTGGTTTCGTTCACAATGCCAGTAAATCGACTCGATGGTTTGGGCAACGATATACCAATGCATGCGAGTTTTTAAAGCGGTTGTCATTGGTACTCCATAAGAACGAAGCCACTTGTCCCATTCTTCGTCTGGCACATACCAGTACAACAGCATGGCAAGATCGAGGGCAGGATCGGCAATGACTGCACCATCCCAATCAATCAGGTAAAGTTTTTCATCTTCCGTAATCAGCCAGTTGTTGTGATTCACGTCCCCATGACATACGACGAATTGGTCTGTGCGCATATCTTCAATATGGGAAGACAAATAGTCTAAATAAGGCTGGATTTCGGCTTGGAATTTTATATTTTTATACGTTCGGTTTTTCAGTTCATCCAAAACTGCATCAGGTGTTAACGGCTGAATGCCAATCCTGCGTAACATCGAAAGCAATTCCTGAGAACGATGGATTTTCGAAAGCAATTGGGCAACGGGTTGTTGGTTCATTTCAGCAGCTTTCAATTCCCTGCCGTTCAACCAGTGCTGAGCTGTTATAACGTCTCCGTTTTCCAAACGTTTCGTCCATAAAAGCTTTGGGACGATTCCCTCTGCCGATAAAACAGCAAGGAACGGGGACGAATTGCGTTTTAAGAAGATCTTCTCTTCCCCATATTGTGCGATGTAGGCTTCACCGGTTGCACCACCTGCAGGCTTCACCTGCCAACCGCTTCCTAATATGTGTTTCAATGCTTTCACCTTCGATTTCATCAGTCTATCATTATTATGATCGGCTTGTTCCGTTAAAATCGGACAGTTCTGTACAGATATAATATTTTAACACAGAAACGGGTCAAAATCGATACGTTCCGATCAGATTACCGTAAAACGCTTCGGCAAAACCTTGATTGTAGCAGGGCTTGAGCCGATGACTTCTCCATCGGCATGCATCGTAACCGAGCGATCCGTTTCAACTTGTATTTCGCTTCCTCTTAACATCGTTACCTCTTTCAGCCTTGTATGTAAACCTAAAAATACGGTACCGAAGAGAAAGAAAAGTTTCTTTCTGGACAAATTATGGACGATACACAGGTTGAGAACACCGTCGTCCGGGCGAGCACTTGGACAGATCTTCATACCGCCACCGTAATATTGGATGTTCGTCGTTGCGACGAGCCACACATCTTCAAACGTGTACAGCTTGCCATCCACTCTCAACGTCAATGCATAAGGTTCATATTTCAAACTCAGTTTCAACAAGGTAAAAATGTATGATAATGACCCAAGTCCGAATGTATTCAGGATTCCTTTATATTTCGATTCGTTGGTCTGCTTTGCGACTTCACCATCGAAACCGATGCCTATGGAGCTGGAAAAATGGTTCGCTTTATGCTTGCGTGCTCCAATACGGAACTCGCCTAGATCGTACCTTTTGTTGCGTTGAAATTTAGAAGATAAAATATGGTTCAATGCTTGGGTAGTGGATCGCGGCAAACGAAATCCACGCGCAAAATCATTACCTGAACCAGCCGAGATGAAACCGACTGGAATATGTATGTACTGCACCATTCCGTTGATGACTTCATGGATCGTCCCATCACCACCAACCGCAACGATTCCCTTCATATTTTCATGGTGCATATGCGTCATCTGCTGGGCAAGATCCTTTGCATGTCCAGGTCGTTGGGTAAAAAAGCTTCGATAAGGTACCTTACGCTTCTGTAGTTCCTTTTTGACTTTCTTCCATACCTTTTCGCCTTTCCCATTTCCCGCTTTTGGATTAATGATGAAGATCAAGAACTTTTCCATAGAAGCCTCTTTCTTTCAGATGGCACTTTCCCACCAAAAGTGCAAAACTTGTACGCATGACGTAAAATCCGCATCGACAAGTTTTTCATCCTCTCTCCTTTTTCAACAAAATGATCGAAAATCCTCTAATATTTTATAAATATTGGTAAATGAATGTCGATGATAAGGATGATAGAACTACATTAGTGTAGTCTAAAAGTCCTTTCAAAGAAATGGTTTATATAGGTAGGAGTGTTTTGTTGAATCATTCGTGTCTTATTTTTTATCGACATATACTGTTCAATTGTTGAACACTTTCAACAAACAAGTTTATTCAGGATCCACTCGACTCCATAAATCCTGTTCTGTTTCCCATTCAGGTCTGAGGTAGGCGGTCGTTACACATTGATCCATGAGACCCTTCGCTGCCTTCAATTGTTTTGCTTTGATAGGACTAGGCTGTCTTTTCAGAGCTTCCCACCACTGTCCGTAATTGGTCTGATCGACGACTTGGATGTATGGAGGAATGCCGCTCCGATTGATGAATCCATTTTTACAAAGAACTGTATAAGATATCTTCATCTCTGTCTCATTCGTGTCGATGACCGATTCGATAAAGTAGTTCATCCGTTGAACAGCTGCGATCGGGCTGACAGTTTTCACGACCTCACCCCGCCTCTCGACTTCCCAAAAACGCCCTTGTGAAGGATGGATAACATCTCCTTTTTGTGTATCCATCAGAACAATCGCATGAATCGTATCAGGACCAATCATGATCACATCCATTTGGGCTTCGGCCTTTTTCAATCGGATGATCGGTCGGTACAGGACCAGATAATTATCAGGAAGATCCATCAATAATATGCGAAGGAAATCCTCTCGCAACCTCTCTCTTCCAATTCTTGACCTTTCCCGAATTGTCGAGCTTGCCCATTTCAATTGGAAGTCGAACAGTTCTTCCCGGAAGTTCTTTTTCAAGGCCGATAGGGTAATCGGTGTTCTTGGTGGAGTGTACGGTTCCTCTTCAATCGTCTCGGACGTCTCCGACTTTCTCTGCCACCACTTTTTCCGTTCTGGTTCGGATGAGAATTCTCGATCATCAGGTTCCGAAAGCTTCTCGTTTTCCCAGTTCGCTTTCACCCGTTTCCAGCGATCGCTTTTCAATCTGATATATTGACCGGTGTATCGGTATACGTCTTTTTCATAACGAGAGACACAATCCTCGATTTTCAAAAGCTGTGCCATTCGTGTACCACCTCTTTACATCCATGAAGAAATAATCGGTATCAAAAATGATGCAAGTAACGCTGAGATCGTCATTGCGACCGAACTGATGGCCGCTGCTTGATGACCATATTCCAATGACTTGGCTGTTCCGATGGCATGAGAGGCGGACCCTAATCCGATTCCCCTCGCCATTTCTCCCTCTATTTTAAACCATTTGAACACATATGGGGCGATCATTACGCCACCGATTCCAGCTACCATGACAAACACAACTGCAATAGAAGGCGTGCCCCCGGTCACTTTGGAGATTTCCATCGCAACCGGTGTCGTGACAGATTTCGGCAACAACGAATAGATGACGTTGTCTGGCGGTCCGACCCACTTCGCAAATAAGAGTCCAGATAAGATTCCGACCACTACACCTGTAAAAATACTGAGCATCAGCGGAAGCATGTAACGGACAATGATGCCCCGGTATATATAGAGCGGGTAAGCGAGTGCGACGACGGCAGGTCCTAGCAGTCGATCGATCCATTGTGCGCCTTCCATATAAGTGTCATATGGAATATCCGCTACTAGCAGGAATATGATGATGAGCGTTGTAGCCGTGATGATCGGCGTCGTGAATGGATGCCGTTTCTTTTTATACAGTTGGATGCCGAGTAAATATAAGCCAATCGTCAGTGCTGTGAAGAATAGTGCTAGTAAACTATCAATCATATGAATCCTTCTTTACATCGTTTGGCATCATCCATTCCAAAACTTTAGCAGACAGTACCATCACGAGGATCGTACTACCGAGCACCGCGGGTATGAGCAGGAGACCTTTCCCTTGGAAAACGAATCCGAATTCCATCACTCCGACCGTAACCGGTATGAAAAAGAGCGGAAGATGGGAAAGCAGGAAGTTGCACCCCTCCTGCACCCATTTCAACGGCAATATTTTTGTCGTCAGTAAGATGAACAAGAGAAGCATGCCGAGAATGCTCCCAGGTATCGGGAGATCGAACGTATTTTGAATGAAGGTCCCGATAAGATACAAACCGTACAAGAGGAAGATTTGCAGGGTACCGATCATGATTTTTGACATGTTTTATTGGTCCTCTCTGAGTTTGAAACGCTCATAAACAACGTACTTCGGTTTTCTTTGCGGATGGATTTCGTATAGGATCACTTCGTCTACTTGCCAGGTGAGACCGTTGAGTCCTTCTGGTTCCGGAAGCCGTTCGGTAACCTTCTCGTTCTGCCCACCCCACCTTTTTCCGATCGTGATATGGGGTCGATACGGCCGATTTGACGTATCAAAACCGACGGATGCACAGCTCTCGGAGGTGCGCTTGTATAGTTCGTCGAGTTGTTCAGACGGTTCGATGCCGACCCAACAGACACGAGGGGTTTTCGGGTTTCCGAACACTCCGACGGAAGAGAGCTCTAGTTCAAACGGTTGGGTGTCTTGCAGCTTTCCACGCAGCTTGTCCACTAAATCGCGCGCAGATTCATCGGACGTCGCCCCTAGGAAATTTAACGTAATATGAAAATCTCCCTCACTCGTCCACTTTTTCAGTGGAAGGATCGGCTTTACTTTTTCCGCATAACCCTGAATTTTCGCTTGTAGCTCTTCTGGAACCGGTACAGCCAGGAACATATGTCGATCCATTGTACAAAACCTCCATTAAATCTATTCATAAGTCTATCAGAAATAGGGAATGACTTGAATGTAATTGTATTTTTTCAAGACCGTTTAATTAGAGCCGTTTACTTGGATTTGATATAATATGTGTGAAGTATCGTAAGCAAAGGACGTGTTGAACATGCGTGTTGTTAATAGTATAGCTGAATTAATCGGAGATACACCTTTTGTAAAATTGAACCGTCTCACGGATCCGAACGGTGCAGACGTTTATGTAAAATTAGAGTATTTCAATCCGAGCGGCAGCATCAAAGACCGCGCAGCCTACAATATGTTGAAGGTAGCGGAAGAAAAAGGACTGCTGAAAGCGGGATCCACGATCATCGAACCGACTTCCGGGAACACAGGAATCGGTCTTGCGATGAACGCAGCCGCGAAAGGTTACAAATCCATCATCGTCATGCCAGACACGATGACGAAGGAACGAATCAACCTGCTGAAGGCGTATGGCGCAGAAGTCGTGTTGACACCGGGCGATGATAAGATGCCAGGCGCGATTGCAAAAGCGAAGGAACTGGCGGACCAGATTCCGAACAGCTTCATGCCGATGCAGTTCGAAAACCCGGCTAACCCGGATGCCCACAGAAATACGACTGCGATTGAAATTTTGGAAGCCGCTAAAGAAATCGGTAAAAACTTCAAAACGTTCGTCGCACCAGCTGGAACAGGCGGCACGATAACCGGGACAGGTGAAACGTTGAAAGAACACATGCCGGATCTTGAAATCAAAGTCGTTGAACCTGAAGGCTCTCCGGTATTGTCCGGCGGTAAACCTGGTAAGCACAAGCTCGTCGGAACAAGCCCTGGATTCATTCCAGACATCCTGAACCAGAACATTTACGACGAAATCATTCGGATCAAGGACGAGGAAGCGATTGAAACGACCCGCAAGCTTGCAAGTGAGGAAGGTATCTTAGTTGGACCGTCTTCTGGCGCTTCCGTCTATGCCGCACTACAAGCTGCGAAGAAGTTGAGTAGCGACGATGTTGTCATTTGCATGACTTGCGACTCAGGTGAACGCTACTTGTCCAGCGACCTGTTCGACTTCGGTGAAGAGTAATCGTTGAAATGGAACGACTTCCAGTGAGTGGAGGTCGTTTTCTTTATACATTATGATAAATAACTTTTTAACAAGAAGTTAATCGACGCAGATAAAAAGTTTACGTACAAAGTATAAGTGCAGCTAGGACTCAGCCTGCACCAAGGCTTGGCTGAGTCAAGTTTTCTTTACGTTTTTCGCCTGGTCATAAAGGGTAAACTCCCATATAGACAATCTCATTGTAAAGGAGTTTTCCAATATGGCTGCAGATGAAATGGATACATTCAAGTGGCATTTGAATCGGATTACCCGCGACTGGTCGGAGCTCGTCCATAGCTATGAAAAACTGGACAGCGGCGAGAAAAAGACCATCCATCAGAACTATCCTTTTACGTCCAACATCAACGATTTGAAAAATATGATTGCGAAATGGAATGACACCGTCAGTCATCTCTAACAAGAAAACCCCCGGTTCCCGGGGGTTTTTTACATATTATGAGGATGGACTGGCGCTCGCAGCACCTTCCGGCAAGACCTTCAGATTGATGAGCAGTAGGATCAGACCGATCGTCGTCATCGTTCCGAAGAAGAAATAAAGGCCGAATAAGGAGTGGGCGTCGTAGATGATTCCGCCGAAGAACGTGCAGAACCAGCTGCCGAGTCCGTTCCCCATCGAGCTGTAGAGCGCTACCGCTGTCGCTTTCACGTCATCCGGTGCGATTTCCCTCACGTATTGGAGCGCTGCCGGAATGAAGAGACCGATCGAGAACCCTTGTGCAATCGTTGTCGCGTAGACTCCGACCAATGTTGGTTCTGTAAAATAGTAGAACCATCTGACTGCGGAAATGAGCGCGGCCGCAATGAGGATTTTCTCATAGCCGAGTTTGCGAATCCAACCGCCAGACAGTTTCATGAACGGCGCTTCACTACCCGCCGCTAGCAAGAAAGCGATACCTACACCAGCGAGGGTTCCGCCCAGCTCTTGTATATAGAGACCGAAATAAAAGTTGTTCGAGTGGATCGGTCCGAACACCGAAAACGTTGTAAACAGGAACAGGATGAACTTCGGCATTCTGATGAGCCGCATGAATCCTGAGCGCAAGTCCACTTTTAGCGTATTGCTTTCTTTTGGAAAAGAAAGAACGAAGATCGTACAGATGAGCAGTGCCGCTGTGAAGCTGTAGAAGATCAGTTTGAGCCCTAGCGTTTCAGCAAGCGTTCCCATCACATAGACCGATACTGCGAAACCGACCGCTCCCCACAGCCTGAAGTTCCCGTAATCTTTTTTTGTCGCCATTACATAATTGAGTGTGATGCTATCTGAAACCGGTACGATCGCACTCTGGAATGTCGCGAGCAGAATCGAAATGAGAATGAGACTGATGTATGAGTCCATGACTGCGAACGGGATTGCAATGAATCCGCTCATCGCCAATGTAAAAATGAGGACCGCTCTCGGACGCCTCGTATAGTCACAAATGACGCCCCATATCGGTTGCGCGATGATCATCACGACCGGACTGACGGACATGATTGCCCCGATCTGCGTTCCCGTGAGCCCGACGTCTTGTTTAAGATAAACACTTAATAATGGAAAAAGCGTCCCGAAACCGAAGAAGATGAAAAAGTAAAACAAGCTGATATTCAATGGTGTACGTTCTATTGATTTCATAAGCCCTCTCCTGTCTGACCGTATGTAATTACTCTGTCGATTGTAACGCACCCTTAGAAAAATGCAATAGTGGAATGGTTGTTAATTTTACCAGTTAAATGTATGATTATGGAAATTATGTGAAGGAGGAATGTGCATTGAATGAAGAGATATCGAAATGAATCTAAAGAATTGAAGGTGATGAGATCTTTGGGTGCGCGGATGGATTTATGTGAGGTTGATCGGAACTACCTTCTGAGTTTGAAAAAAGGTTTTGAAGGCGAGTGCAAGTTTGATGGATTGATTGAACCATATCTGGACGGACGCATCGTACTCAATGACCTGCTGCTCGCGCACAAGAATACCGTTTTTCAGAATGATTCGTTGGTGATGAGCTCGTCGAAGATTGTTTTGTTCGAGGTGAAAAATCTCGAAGGTGATTATTATTTGGAGGGCGACAGCTGGTTTTCCTCGAACGATAAAGAGATCACGAACCCTCTGCATCAATTGAACCGAAGTACCATCCTTCTCCGTCATCTGTTAAAAGGATTGGGCATTTTTCTCCCGATCGAACCTTATCTTGTGTTTGTGAACCCCGAGTTCTACCTTTATCAAGCTCCTACAAATCTTCCAATCATTTTTCTCCCCCAGTTGAATCGATATTTTACGAAGATGCAAAAAGAACGATCGATTTTGAAAGATCACCACTATGAAATAGGAAAACAACTGCTATCCCTCGAGTTGACCGACGCCCCCTCCTTTCGATTACCCAAATACGACTATCCCCTAATGAAGAAAGGCATCCCTTGCTTGGCTTGTGGTGGGATGTATGGTGCGCTCGTCAGAACTACCCTGGTTTGTAAGAATTGTGGATTTGGTGAGGATTATGAATCTGCCGTTGTACGCAGCGTAGAGGAGTTTCAGTTGTTGTTTCCAGCGGAGAAAATAACAACGACTACTATGATTGAATGGTGTGATATAATCAGTACCAAAAAAGCAATGCGGAAAATTCTTTCCAAGAATTTTGATTTAATTAAGAGCGGTAAGATGTCTCATTATGTTAAAGAGCAACAAAGGTAATGCTCATTGGTGCGATCTCGCCATATTTCGCGACTTCGGGGTGCGAATGAGCTTCTTGCGGGGTGCGATCTCATCATTTCTGCGACTTCGGGGTACGAATGAGCTTCTTACGGGGTGCGATCTCGTCATTTCTGCGACTTCGGGGTACGAATGAGCTTCTTACGGGGTGCGATCTCGTCATTTCTGCGACTTCGGGGTGCGAATGAGCTTCTTGCGGGGGGCGATCTCGTCATTTCTGCGACTTCGGGGTGCGAAAGACCATTCCGCACTGCCCAATCGCCCCCCTCCAACAATGAAAAACCGAGTACATCCGTACTCGGTTCTCCGATTTGACCATTTAATTTATTTTGCCAACTCATAGATGGCTTGTGCGTAGATTGCGGTGGCTTTCATTAGGTTTTCGATGTCGATGTACTCGTCCTTCTGGTGAGCGAGTTCATCTTCGCCTGGGAACAGGGCGCCGAACGCGACACCTGCATCGAGCGAGCGGGCATACGTACCGCCGCCGATGGAGATGAGGTAGCCGTCTTCTCCTGTCTGCTCTTCATACACGGACATCAGCGTCTTGATCAACGGGTGATCTTCCGGAACGTGATGTGGAGCCAAGTGCTCGATCTCGTTCAGCTCATAACCGAACTGAGCGCTTGCTTCCTCCAGTATGCCTCGTGTGCGCTCGAAATCGTGCGACACTGGGTAGCGGAGGTTCATCCCGACCTTGCCGCCTTCTTCAACCGTGTACCGCATGATACCCGCGTTCAGTGTCAACGGTCCGCTCACTTCATCGGAATCAGCGATCTCCAACTTTGTCCCTTCTGAATCAGAAGTAAGATACTCATTGACAAAGCGGATGAACGCATCGCCGTCCCCTTCAAAGGAATAAGCGGATAAAAACTCGGCCAAGAACAGGCCTGCGTTTTTTCCAGTCTCCGGTTTACTGCCGTGCACCGAGACACCTTCCAGCTTAAACGTATAGCGGCCGTCCGTAGCAGCAACCTCACCAGTCAATCCAGTATCAGCTAGAAACGCATTGAACGAAGCTTCCACTTCTTCTGAAAGTCCCTCAACGACTGCTTCCGCATAATCAGGAACCATGTTCAGCCTTCTACCAGAATCAAACGAAACCAAACGCGCACCTTCACCCTCACCAGCCCCGACTGCACTCGACTGCTTCCACTCGCAATCGAAGATTCCTTTTTCCGCATAAATGATCGGGAAATCGGCGTCTGGTGCGAATCCGATCGTCGGCATTTCTTCCTGCTTGAAGTAGTGCTTCACGCATCGCCAGTTGCTTTCTTCGTCCGTCCCGAAAATCATGCGCACGCGCTTGCTCACATCAAGCCCGAGCTCTTTGACGATTTTCATAGCATAATAGGCCGCCATCGTAGGTCCTTTGTCATCGATGGCACCACGAGCATAGATGCGGCCGTCTCGAATTTCAGCTGCGAATGGGTCTGAGCTCCAACCGTCGCCAGCCGGAACGACGTCCAAGTGGCACAGTACCCCGACGAGCTCTTCCCCTTCACCGAATTCCAGGTGACCAGCGTATCCATCTAGATTTTTACTCGAGAAACCGTCCGCTTCCCCTTTTTCCAAAAAGTGCGTGAGAGCACGGTCAATCCCTTCTCCAAAAGGCGCTCCTTCCTTTGCACTTTCTGGATCAAGGACACTTTCAATCTGCAACAGCGCTTGAAGATCATGAATCAAATCGTCCCTGCGCTTCTCCACTTCCTGCTTCCAATCAATCATGTGATGACCCCTCCGTTCGTTTTATGCTTCACTGCGAATTTTATCAAACGTTTCCTTATCACAAATGACGAATAGTCGTGCATCCACTGGGATTGTTTCGTTCAACCGGCGATTGATGTCCATCTTGTTTCCGTCTGCAATGAGCGTCGCACCTTCCTGTAACAATGAGGTGAACGCGTCCCGGTACGTCTTCCAATCCGAGCGGGCAGGGATTTCGTAGATGTTGTCCCCAATTCCATGGCTCATCAGCTGGCTGAAGAGCTTGGATATCCCATTCGTAATCGCTGAACGGACGGCCAACCTCGAAATCGTTTCGTTGGATAAAATGAACTCGTCCACATCCACGTGGCGGAAGTTCTTGATATGATCTTCGTTCAAAATTTCGACCGTACTATGTATTTCAGGTGAAATGCGCTCAATCGTCGTTACGATCAACAACGTTTTTCCATCTGTTAATAACGGATCCTGAATCGTGTCATCCGCAAACAATAGGACACCAGCTGCTTCGGACAGATTCGCTTGCATCAACGTATCCTGGTCTGCCGCATCACCTCTTACATAATGGACATGCTCATCCAAATAGGGTGACTTTTTCAACTGATCGATGATGACGATTTCCCGGAACTTATCCGTTTGTAAAATTTCTTGAATCGCAAACTTCGCTTTCTGAGACCATCCGATAATGACGATGTGATTCTTTCCTTTATAGGTCAACATTCCTTCCTCCTTCCTACGTCTGAATGCACTGAAACCATCGACTACTTTCCCAATGACGACACCGATCAAGCCAATCCCGACTATGTATAAAAGCATCGCATAAACACGGCCGCCGACGGAAATCGGTGAGATGTCCCCATATCCAACGGTCGTCACGGTAGTCATCACCCACCATAGTGCATCGAACAAGTTGGTGAAGGTTTCGGGCTCAATCAGGACCATGACTAAGGAACTCATCACGACCATGACTATACTCATGACGAAAATGACCCAGTTACTCAGCTGGACGACCTTGACCCTTAACCATTTGAAAAATTGCACGGAATACTCCCCCTTCCTCCTCAATGTACCACACCTACACTGAATTTCTGTTTTGAATTATTTACAGAATTATTATACAATATTTCTAACCAGGAGGTGGGGTTGAAGTCACAATATCCACTCTAAAACAGGGGATGGAGTGGAAGCAACATGTCATATGACGGACAGTCTCATCATATCTCTTTCATCATCAGTTTCCGCCGATTGATAACGATTTATGCTAATGTACCTATTTATTCAAATAATTCAATAATTGCTTAACATCCACTTAACAATTATTGGGTACACTATCCATGAAGTCGTTAAATAAGGTAAGGAGTGGTTGTTTGAGTCCTTCGACTGAACGTATGTTGAACCGCGTAAAGGCTATTTATATGTTTATTAATGAAAGTGGTCCGGTAACAACGCAGGAAATTGTCGACGAATTCGGGACGACAAAGAGAACGATTCAGCGAGATTTGAACGTACTAACGTATAACAACCTGGTAGAAAGCCCCACTAGAGGAAAATGGGAAACGACATCCAAAAAGGTAAAGATTGCACAATAACTTCAAAAATAAGTAGAAAAAAGAGCTGACCGCGATGTGGCCAGCTCTTTTATTGATTTCAAAACCTTTTATCTCGGTTGGACTTCGCGTAAATCTTCTACGAGATGATCTTTCACGTGATCCGGTACGATGATGTGTTCAGTCGCAAGCTCCATGTTGTCTTCAAGTCTCATGTAACGGTTCGCATCCGACACCAAGTTCGCCCAGAAACCTTCTGATAGGGAAAGACCGATGACTCTTCGAGTATCCCAGTCTATGACGACATCCTGCACCTTTCCAACTGTATCTCCGCTTTCTGTCTTCACTTTCTTGTGGATAATGGACTCTGTCGCGATTGAATCGATTGGATCATGATACTGTTGATCGATTCCAGATATCCTCACCTTGTCTTCACTTAATTCCAATACATCCTTAAAAGGGATATACAGCGTTTCGGTGGTATAATTCTTCTCGAATGTATCTTCGTCTGTTACAGGTGGTGTGTTCATCGCTACTTGCCCTCCAGAACTGTTCACCACATTATCCATTGACGTTTCCATTCGGTTATCCACCCGATCTTCATCAGGTCGTTTCTCTAAATATATAAGGTAGTCTAAATCAAATGTTTTTTTGTTCAGGAGTATGTCCTCGACCTTGTGTTCAGGTGCCTCATCATATTCACTGCTGACGATCTTTTTCTTTAAGATGTCTTTTCCGAATATTAACATATTGGATTCTCCTTTCGTTGGATGTTTTGATTAATACCCGACATTTTCGGGAATAAAACAACCAGGCGGAAAGGATGATGAAAAATAGGCCAGATGTCTCTGAGTGGATTACTCGTTTTGTTGACGATCTTGTAAGCGTTCAAGTTCATCCTCTGTCAGCGGTCGATATTCACCAGGGGCAAGGGATGGGTCCAGTTTCAACGATCCCATTTCCATCCGTTTCAAGTAGGTGACTTTTTTCCCAACGGCTTCAAACATCCGTTTCACTTGATGGAATTTCCCTTCCGTTATGACAAGCTCGATCTCGGATTGTGTGCCGCTTTTTAAAATGTTTAAGTCGGCAGGCTTTGTCTTATACCCGTCATCGAGTGTGACGCCTTTGCGGAAAGCGATTTGATCGTCTTGCGTGACTTCCCCGTCGATCTTTGCGTAATACATCTTCGGGACGTGTTTTTTAGGTGAAAGCAGTTCATGCGAAAGTTGTCCGTCGTTTGTCAGCAAAAGCAATCCTTCCGTATCTTTATCCAAACGCCCTACCGGGAAAGGCTCAAACCCAGCATCCTCGACATCTAGTAAATCAATCACGGTCTTATGGACGTGATCTTCGGTAGCAGAAATGACCCCATCCGGTTTATTCATCATCAGATAGATATGTTTTACATACTCGACGACTTCTCCGGCGACGGTGATGACATCTTTATCTGGATCGACATGGGTTTTTCCGTTTTTCAAAGGTTCGCCATTTACGTTCACAAGACCATTTTTCAACAGCTTCTTCACTTCTTTACGGCTTCCAAAGTTCATATTGGCCAACAATTTATCGATTCTCAAAAGAGATCCTCCCAACAATTGTAAAATAGTAGCTTAATTTTCAACGATGAGTGTATAATAAGTAAAACTAGTTCAAAAGGAGGGGTACCATTGAAACGCGCAATCGGACTACTTGCTACAGGACGAAAAAAACTAGGACATCCCGCACCGGTGCTGGATTTTTATACAAGTCCATTGTTTCAGAAATCAGTACAGTATGCAAAAGAGCATTATGACGGTTTTTACTTTTATAATGCAAAAGATGGACTCTTATTACCCGATCAAACATTAGAACCCTACGACCTTTCCATCAAGACGTTCTCCATTATGGAAAAGAAGGTATGGGCTCGGAATGTCATCGATACGTTCCGTAAATATGAATCTCCTGATGAGATCATCGTTTATCTGCATGGCGGGAAAGTGTACCGAGACCACCTTGAACCCCAGCTTGAACAGAAGGGCTATGAATATAAGATTCCGATGAAAGGCCTCGGAATCGGTCAACAGCTTGCCTGGCTTGATCAACAGCTCGCTGAGTGAAAAAAGGTACAAAAAGAAGGCCCGGTGAAAGGCCTTTTAATTTGCTCGTGTTCTTCGACGTTTGAAGAATCGATTGATTTTATCACCGAAGATATGTTGTAGGAGCCCAGAGAAATGACTCATATATAAATAGACTCCCGCTCCTGCAAACACACTTACCGTCAACACTACGAATGAAGTGAAAGTACTTCCGTAATCGGTTCCCACAAGTGCTTCCATCGCCCACTTCGCAACAACTACCGCCAATACCATCAATCCGATGAACATTCCGATCAGGATAGAACGTTTGAATACAGGACGGAACGAATAGTTTGCTGCACGTTTGATGATGAGCAAGTTGATCGTGATCGAGATGGCGTACCCTAGATTTGTACCGAGAACCGCACCGAGAATACCGAAGTTCGCAATCAATACATAGTTCAAGCTTAACTTTACGAAGATTCCTGTCAATAAGCTGTAGACAGCGAATCGTTGTTTATTGATCCCTTGTAAAATCGCAGCCGTCACCGTGAAGAGCGCGAATAAGATCGCCGTCGGTGCGTACCACGAAAGGACAAAGCCTCCGATTTCGATATTGTTGTTGAATAGGAACGAGTAAGCTGGCAGACCAAGAATCGCTAAGCCAATCCCAGCTGGTACCGTCAAGAATAAGATGATTTCAAAGATTTTCGTGATCTGATTTTGCAGGACAGGAAAATCTTTTTTCGTATATAAGGTCGTAATCAATGGGATGACCGTAAGCGCCACACCCGTTGATAAAGAAACCGGAATCATGATCAGCTTCTGTGTATACGTCTGCATGACAGCGTAGAAATCTTCCGCCTTACCCTGGCCGTAGCCTAATCCATTTTGCAACGCATTTGTGATCGTGAACATGTCGATCAATTGGTAAAGTGGGATGGCGAGACCGACTGCCACGAATGGAATTGCATACCGGATCAGTTCTTTATAAATTTTCGGTAGCGGGATTTTGTGGTCCACACTGTTCCTCATCATCTTGTTCAGGTGAGGACGACGTCTTTTCCAATACCAGAGGAGGACGAGTAAAGAAGACATTGCGCCGATCGTTGCCGCGAAAGTCGCGAATCCGACTGCCGTACTCACTTCCCCTTTGAAAATGACGATGACCAAGAACGCACTGATCAGGATGAAGCTAACACGGACGATCTGCTCGACCACTTGTGATAACCCCGTCGGGCCCATTGATTGGAATCCTTGGAAATACCCTCGAATCAAGCTCATGACCGGAACGATGATCAACGCTGTCGATACGAGCTGGATGACCATTTTAATGTCCTGAACGGAGTTCCCTTCTGCTCCTCTTTGACTGGCAAGGAATTCAGCGATCCAACCGGACAATGAGAACAACAATAGGAAGGATACGATTCCGCTGACCGTCATGAACAAGAGTCCGGATCGCAATAGTCTCCGACCGGTTACATAATCGCCCATTGCATTATATTTCGAAACGAATTTGGAAACTGCTAAAGGTAAACCTAATGTGGATATACTTAAAAAGACGGCGTATGGTGTGTAGGCAAAACTGTACAATGCTCCACCGGACGGACCGTTTTCAGATTCTACTAACCATTCAAACGGGATGACGAAGATCAACCCTAGAAATTTAGAAAAGAAGGTAGCCGCTGTCAGAATCAGCGTGCCACGAATCAGTTTTGACATATATACTTCCAACTCCCAATGCCATTCACATGTAATCTTATGTATTTTACCATAGTATGATAGCTTTCGCGAAAGCTTTTCCTATCTTAACGGTTAAGACTTAAATTCAATTCCAGGCAACCATAAAATCGTCGTATCATCATCCATTTCTGTAAGTTCAGAGGCTGTGAGGGCGATATGGAAAATTTCCCTTGCTTCAGGCTCTTTCAGAAGTTTACCTGCAAATTGCTCAGCGAATAGAATCGCCCGCTCCTCCCCGCTGTTCAATTTGAAACAGAAGATATGACCGTTGCATGATTCATCCCAAAGCCAGGCATAGGAATACCCTTTGTTTTCAATGTGGACGAGATCTCCGAACGCGGGTATGGATATGAGAAGGACTGGTGAGTCTTCATAGGTTGTCCAGCCTCCATCCTCTGGCGTGTGAGCTTCTGTAATGGATGGGGAATAATGATTGTTCATGAAATGGAGCGCTCCTCTACGTGTTCATTTTCTTTTCCTATTAAACATGGTATCTTACAATGGAACGAACGAAAAGTAGGTGCAATTATGAAATACGATGTCATCATTATCGGAGGCGGTCCGTCTGGGCTCATGTCCGCTGTTGCAAGTGCTTCGAGCGGCGCTTCCGTTTTACTAGTCGATAAAGGAAATAAACTCGGTCGGAAGCTTGCGATTTCTGGTGGTGGTCGATGCAACGTCACGAACCGCCTGCCGATCGACGAAATCATCAAGCATATTCCGGGTAACGGTAAGTTCTTATACAGCGCATTCAACATCTTCAACAACGAAGATATCATTGCGTTTTTTGAAGGGCTCGGCATCCAGCTGAAAGAGGAAGACCACGGCCGGATGTTCCCTGTCAACGATAAGGCGCAATCGGTTGTCGATGCAATGCTCAATAAGATCCGTGAGCTTGGCGTTAAAATACGCACGAATACTCAGGTCGAGCATGTGATTTACGAGGATGGGACAGCAAGAGGCATTCTTTTAAAAGATGGCGAAAAGATTGAAAGCGATGCGGTGATCATTGCCGTTGGCGGAAAGTCCGTTCCACATACCGGTTCTACGGGAGATGGATATGCATGGGCGCAAGATGCCGGTCATAAGATCACAGAGCTCTATCCAACTGAAGTGCCGCTCACTTCCGATGAACCGTTCATCAAGGACAAAGCGTTGCAAGGTTTGTCTTTGCGAGATGTTGCGCTCAGCGTGTTGAAACCGAACGGGAAACCGATCATCACCCACCGGATGGATATGATCTTCACCCATCTCGGCATTTCAGGACCAGCTGTGTTGCGTTGCAGTCAATATGTCGTGAAAGCCCTCAAGAAAAGCAAGGACGGCTATGTGACGATGCAGATCGATCTTTTTCCAGATCGAAATGAGGAGCAGATCTTCCAAGAACTGATGAAGATGCTGAAGGATGAGCCGAAGAAAGCCATCAAGAACGCGTTGAAGGGTTGGATTCCAGAACGTTACCTTCACTTTTTACTGGACCGGGCGGAGATTCCCCTTGAGACGGTCTATTCCCAGCTGTCGCATTCAGCGTTACGGGATTTTGCAGGAATGGCGAATGGCTTTACGTTTACCGTGAACGGGACTTTGCCGATTGAAAAAGCGTTCGTAACCGGCGGAGGGGTGTCGACGAAAGAAGTGGAACCGAAGACGATGCGTTCGAAATTCGTACCGAACTTGTATTTCTGTGGTGAGATTTTGGATATACACGGCTACACAGGTGGATATAACATTACCTGCGCCTTCGTTACCGGTCATCTTGCTGGAACGAATGCCGCAGCAGACCGGTCATAGGGGGAAAAGTGACATGCTCAAACGGAGAGGCGTTTATGCGTTAACGACGGATCGAACTGAGATGGACGTCGCGTTCATCCACCGGTATTTACATGAAGATTCCTATTGGGCAGGGGGAATCGACTACGAGACGGTCGAGAAATCCGTCGAGAATTCGCTCTGTTTCGGAATTTTTACGATGGATGGAGATAACGATACGCTGGGAAAACAAGTCGGATTCGCGCGTGTCATTACCGACTATGCGACTTTCGGATATCTGGCAGATGTGTTCGTGGTGGAAAGCCACCGTGGGAAGGGATTGTCCAAGTGGTTGATGGAAGAAATCATGGCGTATCCCGAGCTGCAACGATTACGTCGGTTGATGCTGGTGACCAAAGACGCGCAAGGTTTGTATAAGCAGTACGGATTTGAGATTTATGACAATGAGGATCAAGGCTTGATGGGCATTCGCCGGAAAGCTGAGGATTTATATCTGAAGGGCTGACTTATCGCGTCAGCCCTAATTCTTTCACTTCGTCCAGTTGTTCGTGGCGGTAGTAGCACTTGAATTCGAGCGGTTCACCGGTGTACATCATCTCAGGCAGGAAATGCCGGATGTTGCTGACAACGCCCATATTGTCTTCTGCTAATACCCACTCAAGCTCTTTCCATTCGAGAATTCCCTCGTCCATTTTGAGAGGAGTTGGATATTCAGTGTGAGGCTCGAGTTGCGTGATGAACACGTGCATGCCGCCTTTTTCGATTCCCTCCACGTCCCAAGAAACGACGCCAGTATACTTCGGAGTGACGATGCGCATGCCGGTCTCCTCCATCACTTCACGGATCACGCTTTGTTCAGGGGTTTCGTCAGGCTCAAGTTTTCCACCGACTCCATTCCACAATCCTTTGTTCGGTGCTTTCACCCGGTTCAGCATAAGGACTTCTGAACCTCTCATGATAAAACAAATACAATACCGTATCATCCACTCACATCCAGACAGGTTTTTTTACCAGTCTACCACTGCTCCCAAATTTTACAAGGTCATTTTTTGTACAAAATCATAGCCGAAAAGCTGTATAGCGATTCGTAGTCTTCCGTCTCTTCGTCCGCCGCGATGGAAACCTGGTACTGGATTTCAACGAATTTCGATTGCTGTAATTCGGCTAGAAATTCGTTCACTGCTTCTTCAAGATCCTCTTCATGTTCCGCCTCGAAAATTTTCACCTGCAACATAAAAACACCCCCAGAGAATTCCACTTTTAATAGTAAAAATTCACCCGAGAGTGTTCAAAGTCCTTTGACGAAAGCCTTCTACTTTTGTCAGGATACCTTAACGTAATATATGAATTTCTTCGTTTTCTTTTTCAGGATGCGCGCTGCCATCGCTGCCGCTATTTTCGATTCAGCGATGACGACGATGTCACGATCACAAATTTCCCCTTCCTTCGAGGTCCGTGGAAGATAGGATAGCGGGATGTTCTTTGTGCCCACGTGGAACGGATTCCGGTGAGACAATTGGTAATCCCGGATGTCGATCATGCAATATTCGTCGAGCGCATCTTGCTCAAACGTTCTGAGCTTCATATAAGGAAGTATATAGGAATAAAGGAAGTATGCTGCTGCAACCAGCAAAATCAGTTCCCATATCATTTGGTCCACTTCCCCTTTCTTCTCTGTCCTTTTACTTGGTGTCGCCTTCCCACTCAAGCATGCCACCAGTCATGTTGATCACTTTGTAGCCCTGCTCTTGTAAGAAGAGACTTGCATTTTCACTGCGTCGGCCGGAACGGCAAACCATGATATGCTCTTTGTCTTTTTCGATTTCTTCCATACGTTCCGGGATCTCAGAAAGACGGATATGCTTAGCGGCAGGGATCATACCTGCAGCCACTTCTTCGTCTTCACGGACATCTATGATGGAGATGTCTTTCCCTTCTTTCAATAGCTTGTCAACTTCTTCAGGTGTAATTGTTCGAACTGTATAGTCCTCCATTTAAAATCATTCCTTCCATCTATATTCGCTTTATTGGTTTATTGTTTGTTCATCCGTCACTTATTTTACGAACTTCACTAAAAAAAGTAAAGAGATTGATTTTGCGGGGAGGGGTTTTAGAAATTCTGGCGGTGGTTTTAGAAATTTGGGGTGCGGTTTTAGAAAATCCGGGTGCAGTTTTAGAAAATCGGGGTGCGGTTTTAGAAATTTGTGCAGTGGTTTTAGAAAAAACGGCGGTGGTCTTTGAATTCGGTAAAATAGACCCATCAAAAAGGAAGCTCCCTGTTCCAGGGAGCATTCAAATGAGTGCCAGGTACCAATCATAAGCCCTTGCCCCGCAAGGATTCTTTTTTGGTACCTGGCACCGTTCAAAAAAAGGATTGCTCCGCACTGGAGCAATCCTTTCCTTATTTTGATTAATTTGCGACGATGTTGACCAATTTGCCTGGTACGGCGATGACTTTGCGGACTGTCTTTCCTTCGATGTTTTCTTTCACTTTATCGTCGGAAAGTGCGATTTCTTCCATTTGTCCTCTATCCGCATCAGTCGGTACCAACAACTTCGCACGTACTTTTCCGTTGATCTGAACGACGATTTCCACTTCGTTCTCGGTCAACTTCGACTCGTCGAATGTCGGCCACTCAGCGTAAGCGATTGAGCCGCTGTGTCCTAACTTCTCCCAAAGCTCTTCCGTAATATGAGGAGCAACCGGAGACAACAATTGGACGAATCCTTCCATCAACGCTTTCGGCAACACGTCTTGCTTATATGCTTCGTTGATGAAGACCATCAATTGAGAGATCCCTACGTTGAAACGCAACTCTTCGTAGTCTTCGCTCACTTTTTTCACCGTTTGATGGTAAACGCGCTCAAAGTCTTCGGAAGCTTGAACGTCCTGGATTTTACCAGAAATCGATCCATTTTCTTCGACGAACAAACGCCACACACGATCCAAGAATCGACGGGATCCGTCCAAACCGCTCTCAGACCAGGCGATGCTTGCATCCAATGGTCCCATGAACATTTCGTACAAGCGCAACGTGTCTCCACCATGGGATTTCACGATGTCGTCCGGGTTCACGACGTTCCCTTTCGACTTACTCATCTTCTCGTTGTTTTCCCCAAGGATCATACCCTGGTTGTACAAGCGTTGAAACGGCTCTTTCGTCGGCACAACACCTACATCATATAAAACTTTGTGCCAGAAGCGTGCGTACAATAAGTGAAGAACCGCGTGCTCAGCGCCACCGATGTACAAGTCAACAGGTAGCCAGTGCTTCAACTTCTCTTCCGACGCCAACTGATCGTTGTTGTCTGCATCAATGTAACGCAAGTAGTACCAGCAACTTCCTGCCCACTGCGGCATCGTGTTCGTTTCTCGACGACCTTTTTTACCCGTTTCCGGATCGACGACATTCACCCACTCTTCAATGTTCGCAAGTGGTGATTCCCCTGTTCCGGAAGGCTTGATGTTGCTCGTCTTCGGAAGTGTCAACGGCAATTCCTCATCAGGAACCGCACTCATCGTGCCGTCTTCCCAATGAATGATCGGAATCGGCTCGCCCCAATAACGCTGACGGCTGAACAACCAGTCACGAAGACGATACGTGATCTTCTTCTCACCTTTGTTGTTCTCTTCCAACCACGCAATCATTTTGGAAATCGCTTCTTCCTTGTTCATTCCATTCAAGAAATCGGAGTTGACGATTTCGCCATCTTCCGTATATGCCTCTTTTGAGATGTCTCCACCTTTAACAACTTCAATAATCGGAAGCTCGAATTTCGTAGCGAATTCGTAATCGCGCTCATCGTGTCCTGGAACCGCCATGATCGCACCTGTTCCGTAACTCACCAATACATAGTCTGCGATCCAAACCGGAATTTGCTCACCGTTCGCAGGATTGATGGCATAAGCCCCTGTGAAGACGCCGGTCTTTTCTTTTGCAAGCTCAGTACGCTCCAAGTCACTCTTCGTGCTGATTTCTTTCTTGTACGCTTCAACCGCGGATTTTTGCTCAGGTGACGTAATTTCGTCAACATAAGCATGTTCCGGCGCTAATACCATGTACGTCGCGCCGAACAATGTATCGGGACGCGTCGTGAAGACGGTCACTGTTTTGCCGGAGTTCGCGATATCAAACGTGATTTCCGCACCTTCCGAGCGGCCGATCCAGTTACGCTGCATTTCCTTCAAGCTTTCTGGCCAGTCCAACTCTTCAAGGTCCTCTAACAAGCGATCCGCGTACGCCGTGATTTTCAACATCCACTGCTTCATCGGCTTTCGAATGACCGGATGTCCACCACGTTCACTTTTACCATCGATCACTTCCTCGTTCGCAAGCACCGTCCCTAATGCCGGGCACCAGTTGACCGGAACTTCGTCGATGTAAGCCAATCCTTTTTTATATAACTGTAGGAAAATCCACTGCGTCCACTTGTAGTAGTTCGGATCCGTCGTGTTCACTTCACGATCCCAGTCGTAGGAGAAACCTAATTCCTTGATCTGACGGCGGAACGTGTTGATATTCTGCTCGGTAAAATCAGCCGGGTCATTCCCTGTATCCAACGCGTATTGCTCAGCTGGAAGGCCAAATGCGTCCCACCCGATCGGGTGAAGCACGTTGTAGCCTTGCATCCGCTTCATTCGTGCGACAATATCAGTCGCCGTGTACCCTTCCGGATGCCCGACGTGAAGCCCAGCACCTGATGGATACGGGAACATATCCAACGCGTAGAACTTTTTCTTGTCTGGTTCGAATTCTGTTTTGAACGTTTTGTTTTCTTCCCAATACGATTGCCACTTACGCTCGATTTGTTGATGATCGAAAGCCATTTTGAAGCCACTCCCATTCGTTTTTATGTGTTTAAGTATGATTTCTCGTGATTTATGAAAAATTGGGGCATGATGAGCACCCATTTGCTGCCGAGATAAGTACGGTTTTAGAAAATTCGGCGTTGGTTTTAGAAAAAAGGTGTGGTGTTTTGTAAATTTCACCCTTCGTCTTGTAAAAATCCTAGCTTGTTTTAGGAAAATGAGGGTCCGTTTTAGAAACCATGGCCTTCTTACTACGCCCCAACCCAAGAATCAGAAGCTTATCAACTTCCCTCTGAGGAAAGAGGAACGATGAGATTAAGGCGTCGCAGTTCCGAGGACCGGAGTTTAGTTTGACCTAAATGAGGACCGGAGGAACAAGACAACGCAGAGATCAGAAGCTCATCTTTTCTCAGAAAATAATAAAACCTCCCGCCACTGATCTAAACATCAGGGACGAGAGGTTGAATAAACAATACTCCCGCGGTACCACCCGCATTAGTACACAAAAAGCGTGCACTCACTCAAGCTCCTTATCGCGGAGGGACGATAAACGCTACTTCGGTTGTTCACGTTTATGGCTCGGAGGCGAGTTCAAATAGCGCTCGGGTTGGCTTTTCAGCAACCGCCAACTCTCTAGGACCGTTGACTATTTTACTAATCCTCTTCTTCGCCTTGAATTTGTGAAGAATGTAATTTGTATTGTATGCAGGTTCTCAAAAATTGTCAAGGTTTTTTCTGAAAATGGACATCTATCATGATGGGCATTTTGACCCACTTTTATACATCCCCGAAGAAATCTTCTACCATCTTTTTATACGTGTAAAAGAACGCTGGTACCTCTACGTCGTCCAGTCCGACGAACGCATTTTCTGCAACACCCCGGTAATACCAGGTCTGCTTCTCCTTGTCACCTTTGAACTTATCCCAAATCGCGTCGCCATCCGCATCAAAGGACTCGATTACACTCCGGAGGTTATCGAGCTTGTCAGCGACAATCAGCGCTTTCACCTCGAACGGCGCATCCTTTATGTAATCCACTGTATGCTGCTTCCGCTCTATCCACGTTTTGCTCTTATCCTCGGTATTGCCTCGGACGATTTCCGATACACGCACACCGAAATTCCGCTCGATGTCTTCAAACGCTAGCTCCGTATCCTCAACGGCATCATGCAAGTAACCCGCAATGACCACATCGTCTGACAAACCTGCCTCCCTCAACGTATTCGCCACAGAAATCGGATGGACGACGTAAGGTTCGCCTGACAGTTTCCGAATTTGCCCTTCGTGTACTTTCTTCGCTAACGCTTCAGCGCGTTCTATTTTTTCCATATCCATCCCCCTCCAACAACGCTTGTGTTCGTCAGTTTCATCAGCATCAATGTCAGAATAAGCCAAATCGCCCCTGCTGTAAAACCACCGAGCACGTCGGTCGGAAAATGGACCCCGAGGTAGACTCTGCTGAAGCCGATCAACCCGATGAACATCCAAGTCAGCACCAGAATATAACCCGCCTGAATACCTCGATTACGCAAGTATCTCCAAAGCAAGTAGCCAAGGAAACCGAAGAACGCAGCGGAATTCATCGCATGTCCGCTGGGAAAACTTAAACCCGTTTCGTGGATGAGCGGCCACTCATCGGGTCTCGTCCGATGATAGATCGACTTCAGCCACTTGTTCATCTCACGGACACCGATCAGATTGAATACGACAATCAGTGAAAGCTTTGGGTTTTTTACCAACAGGAAAAACACAATCAGTATGTACATCAATGGAAAAGATACGTGCTTCGATCCGAGGTCTGTCACGAACAGCATCGCTTCGGTCAGCCCATCTGAACGCATCTTCCAAACCCCATGCATGACGACGAAATCGAAATTGGTCAACGTTGTATGATACACCCCGAAGAAAAGAAAAATGATGAGTAAAACGATTCCGCCTACCAATAGCTTCAGCCAACTGCTCATTGTCCCACCCCTTCTCTACCTAGTTTATTTCACTCTCCCAAAAATATTTTTAAAGAAACTTGGCAAAGCCAAGCCTTTTGGCGGAGGCGGAAGCTGCGCCTTCTGCGCAAAGGAAAAAAACCGTCCGAGGACGGTTTCGTTATGCGACTTGGGAACTCGCTTCTGGTACGATATTACGATCATAGATAAAGGTGATCAACAGACCGACAATGAGCAAACAGAACACAACATAGAACATCGACTGGATGCCACTCAAGTCGACGATGAGCCCACCGACGATCGGTCCGAACATCCGCCCGCCTGTTGCGGTACTGTTCACGACACCCTGGTAAAAACCTTCGCGTCCCTTCGGCGCAAGATTGCCAGCAATCGTCGGAACCGCTGGCCAGACCAGCATCTCTCCGATTGTCAAAATAATCATCGCGGTCATAAGACCCATGAAGATATTCGCTTGAGAAGCAACCAGGAAGGATACCATGAAAATGCTGATGCCAACGATGATTTGCGTCTTCGTCACACGCAACCAATTTTTCACAATATAAGCAAGCAACGGCTGGCCTAAAACGATGATTGCGCCGTTCACTGTCCACAACAAACTATAGTGACTCAAAGAAATCCCGATGTCTTGCGTGTAGGAGGCAATGGTCGACTGCCACTGGACATAAGCGAGCCAGCAAATGAAGTACGCGGCACAAAGCCAGATGAGTGCTCGGAAACGCGTGCGGCTCTTGATGACGAATCGATCATCAAGCACATTTTTGATGACAGGTTCAGCTGATCGATGCGCAAGGCTCCGATAGCCGAAAAACGCCAACAGGAAGAAAGCGACGTACATAATCGCATTACCGACGAAAATCCACTGGAAACTGAAGGAAGCAAGCAATCCGCCTGCCGCAGCACCAACAGCGACACCAACGTTTTGTGCGACATAAATGGCGTTATACGCTTTCCGGCCGCCTTCTTTCCAGACGGTCCCGGCATAAGCATACATAGACGGAAACACCATTCCGCCTCCAAATCCGAGTGTAATCAAGAAAATCATATATGGATAAAAACTATGGAAAAAGATGAGTCCTAAAGAGCTACCGAATGTGATGGAAATCCCGATCAAAATCGAGCGATAGCCGCCGACACGGTCGAATAATGCGCCGCCGATCAAGTTTCCGACGACACCTGCCCCTGCATTCCCCATCAGCACAAAACCAGCAAAGGTCAACGACTTTCCGAGGTGATCGTGTATATAGACTGTATTCAATGGCCAAAGAAATGAGGAACCCGTGACATTGATGATCATCCCGATGATTAATAACCAAAGATGCTTCGGCACCTTCAACGACCTCCGTTCGAACTGGTTCACTGTAAAAATTTATGTAACTGAACCATAGAAATTGTATTCCTTTTTGAAGGGAAGCGCAATTGTTTTTTTCTGTCTCCAGACGGGTTTGGCGAGGGTCCTGTGACCGTGCTAAAATAGGGCTATCTTAACAACTTAAGGATTAGAAAGGATAGCTTATGTCGATTCCCTCTCATTTCGGAGATAAACGTTACTATACATGGAACAAGCATTTAAAAGAACACTTTGGAGAAAAAATCATCAAAGTGCCGATTGACGGTGGATTTGACTGTCCAAACCGGGATGGCACCGTCGCATCCGGCGGTTGCACGTTCTGTTCACAAAGTGGATCTGGTGACTTTGCCGGTGACCGGCGTGACGATCTCGTCCAGCAATTCCACACGATCAAGGATCGAATGCACCGGAAATGGAAAAACGGGAAGTACATCGGGTACTTCCAGGCGTTCACGAATACGCATGCCCCAGTTGAAGAACTGCGTGAGAAGTTTGAAGTGATTTTGGAACAAGAAGGCGTCGTCGGACTGGCAATCGCAACGCGTCCGGATTGTCTACCAGATGATGTCGTCGAGTACCTGGCAGAATTGAATGAACGTACCTACCTATGGATTGAGCTCGGATTGCAGACCGTCCACGAGGAAACAGCTCAACTCATCAACCGTGCGCACGATTATGCCTGTTACGTTGAAGGCGTCAACAAGCTAAGGAAGCACGGAATCCGCGTTTGCGCTCATATCATTAATGGCCTACCGCAGGAGACTCCCGAGATGATGATGGAAACGGCTCGGGAAGTGGCGAAGCTAGATGTTCAAGGCATCAAGATCCACCTTTTACATCTGTTAAAAAAGACGCCTATGGTGAAGCAGTATGAGAAAGGGTTAGTCGAGTTCCTCGACTTTGACACGTACGTCCAGCTTGTATGTGATCAGCTGGAAATCATTCCACCGGACATGATGATTCACAGGTTGACGGGTGACGGTCCGGCTGAACTGATGATTGGTCCAATGTGGAGCATGAATAAATGGAATGTACTCAATTCAATCGAGGCTGAACTCGAGCGCCGCGACAGCTATCAGGGGAAGTATTATGAACCTGCTGAGGTGTCTGCCCCATGAACTTAAGTCGGATTTTACCTTATGCAAAAGAACTGCTGGAGAAAGTCGTTGAGCCAGGTGGGGTTGTCGTTGATGCGACGGTTGGTAACGGGCATGACACGGTCTTTTTAGCGGAACTTGTCGGGGAAAAAGGCCGCATTTACGGATTCGATATCCAGGAGCAAGCTGTTGAAAACACGATCGAACGGTTGAAAAACAACGGGTTGGAAGAACGGGCGCAAATCATGTTGAGGAGCCATGCAGAAGTGAAAGAAGTGGTTCCAGCTGAGTACCATGGAAAAGTCGAAGCTGCGATTTTCAACCTCGGATACTTGCCGGGCAGTGACAAAGAAATCATCACGAAACCGGACTCGACGTTACAAGCGATTGAAGCTCTGCTTGACATCTTGAAGCCTGGTGGACTGATCATCCTTGTCGTCTATTACGGGCATGAAGGCGGCGTTGAAGAGAAAGAACACTTGATGCAGTACTTGGCTGAGCTCGATCAAAAGCGAGCACACGTCCTCCAGTACCAATTTCTGAACCAGAAAAACAACCCACCGTTTCTGGTAGCTGTTGAAAAAAGAGCATAGTTTTCATATTGAGACGATTGGACATCCAATCGTCTTTTTTGAAACTTTTTCCAATCCACTTCCGTATGAGTAGTAGCGATTACGGGGAGTTGAATGACCAAGTGAACAAACGTCGATTGATCATACCTATGGCTATATGCTTCACACTCTTGAACGCTTGCAGCAATCATGAACCTGTCGACAAGCAAGAAAACGTAGTCGAGACGGAGGCATCTGACCACCAATATTCAGAGTTTACGAGTGAAGACGATCAAGTCCAATTCACCATTGCAATCAATGGTTCTTTTCCAGAAGAAACGGTGAAAAGAATCGAAGACGAAACCATAGATGGATATGAAAGTATCCTGGAATTAACGGATCAAGCGCTCGCTGAACAAAAAGAAGTGATGATCCAACTGGAGAAAGGTCAGGGATACTCTCACTACTCTAATGGTGTCATCTATCTGTACAATGTCGGGACTGACAATGAGTTTCTCATCCACGAACTCGTTCACGCTCTTCTCGGCTATGATTTTAAAAATGCGGGGTATTTTACGCTGGACGGTTTAGCGATGTATGTAAACAACCAAATAACCGATACAGAACCCCTAGCACGTTTTGGTCATTCCAGCCATGAATGGATGAACTATTTAAATGAGATAGATGTAGGGATTCCGCTTGAAGCGCTGATCGATCCCGAGCAATCTCTCAGAATAAACGATCCTCGCAAGGAAGGATTGGATCGTGGGTTTTTCTATATACAGTCTGAATCTTTTTCTACATATCTTATCGAGAAATATGGAATGGATGCTTTCATGAAAATTTACAACCAATCAGATTTGAAAACGATCATCTTGCAAACTTACGGAAAGGAAATCGGTGAACTGGAAGCAGAATGGATGAGATTTTTGGAAGGTATGGATCGTGGAGATATTGAAACGACCGTCCCCGAATCGTTTCTCAATCAAATCGCCACCTATGAATATTATCCCCACCGCTAGTCGTCATTCATCCTCCAATGAATCATCGTTTAGTAGTATTGCATTGATTCAACTATACAAAAAAACACCTATCCATTCGGATAGGTGTTTTTGGTGGTTTCTCTTAGGAAGTCTTCACTTTCCGGTACACGAAGCTGTTCCAGTAGAAATAGTATGCGGGCAGTCCGCCTGCGCGCATCAACTTTTTAAATACAGACTGGACTTCAGGCTGGTTCCTTACCTTCGTGTCAGTGGAATAGATCCCTAACAATCCTCTCGTAATCAACGCGTGGAACTTCGAATGTGGTAGTTGCCGTGCCGCTTCATCCGCTTTATTGAAAAAGTGAAGCAGTCGATCCATCATTTCTTCCTTCGATTCATAATAGAAGCAGAAATTCAGATCGCCACCCGCTTTATCTTCCTCCTGATCGATGAGATAGTCCATCATGATATGAAGCCCTTGAATCCAAGGGAAATAGCCTTCTTTAATTTTGACAACTAAATCGCTCGGAATGTCTTCATTCGTCGCATAAGAAACAAGACAGAAGATCCCAATCGTCGAACCGGCACAAGCCGAGAATTCGTACCAGCTCATCGGAGGCAGCTGCCCTTCATTGTCCTGATGCCATTGCTGTAAACGTGGCACCCGCTCTTCATGGATGACGTGCTTATGTATTTGCAGATTGCTGTAATGCTCCTCGAGTTCAATCAACGCCTCCGCAATCGCATCAAAACTCGGTAAGGCTGCTAGCACATTCTGGCACGTCTGGACGAGGTCATGTAAATAACCGCCGTCATTCTGATCTTCACGCAACGCATAGTAATTTTCAAGCTGTGCACCTGGTGTCAATGCATGCTCCATGGAACGATGCAACAAAGCAAAATCCTCTGGATCCAGTGAGGTGCTGCGGTCACATAGGTTATCCAGATAATCGCTGATCGTCTGGTACGCAACGATGAACCGGATGACCTCTCCTTTCCAGGCACCATCTGCTGACAGCAACGAATAGATGCCCCCTCCCTCACAATGGAACGTCTTCGAACCAATACTCTCCAACGCCTGTGTCCTTAGCTCGTCATTTGGAATGTGCTCGGCCCGCTCCTTCCAGAAGTTCAACTCTTCATGGACATAGGGAAGGACTTGTCTATAAATTTTGTTCATCAACGACCATGGCTGTGACGGTACGTTCATGCCATCACTCCTTAAAGCTATTTTCTCGAACGATCAAATTCAGTTCGACGTACTGATGGATATATTGGAAAACGAGCTCCCGCTCAGGATCATTCAACACTTCATGATAGAGGGACGGCCACTCTTTGTACGCCTTCTCCATCAAGTTCAAGCTGTCGAACCAATCACGGACACTCTGTTTATCGACAATCAAATCGTTACCGCCTTGTACGACGAGTAACGGGATTTCAGGGAACCGATGAATCGATTGAAACGCGTCCTTCATGGCTTTCATCAACTCACGGTACCATCGGATGGATACTTTTTTCACGAGTAAAAAATCTTCTCGGTCACGCTGCAATACTTCTTCAGAACGCGTTCCTTTCGGTGGACCGCCGCCCCGACTCGAGCGCAACCGCAAACTCGGGTACACTTTATTGATCACTTTGGAAGCTGCATCCAGAACTTTCGGCGGTTTTTCAACGATTCCGAGTGCTGGGGATGACAGCAAAACGGCTGAGAGTGGCAGATTTTTTTCCGTAACGGTACGGATGACAGCGAGCCCTCCCATACTGTGGCCGAACAAATAAACCGGGAGCTCAAAGCGAGTCGCTTCTTCTACCCAGGAAGAAATCGCCTCGATATATTCTTCAAACGATTCGATATGACCACGATTCCGGCGTGTCAGTCCTTGTCCAGGTAGATCCCCCATGACTACATGGTAACCTTTCGAGACCCATTGTGAACAGAGCCATTCATACCGACCGTGGTGCTCACCTGCGCCATGAACCATGACGACAACCGCTTTTGCATTTTCTGCTTCCCAAATCCACATGATGGATCCCCCTTTTCTTCTAGTCTATAATTTGCTAAACTGCTTATGATTTCATACAACATATGTATTCCTATAGGAAAGAGGATGATACTTTATGATTTATCCTTATCAAGGTTCACAACCGAACATCGATTCTACCGTATTCATTGCAGATGGCGTCATGATTTCAGGGGACGTCACGATTGAAGAGAAGTCCTCCGTCTGGTTCAATACCGTCATCCGTGGGGATGTCGCACCTACCCATATTGGCAAACGCGTCAACATCCAGGACCTGTCCATGCTTCATCAAAGTCCGAATACACCATTGATCATCGAAGACGACGTTACGGTCGGGCACCAGGTCACCCTACATAGCTGCACCCTTCGCAAGAAAGCTCTGATCGGGATGGGCTCATTGATTCTTGACGGTGCCGAGATTGGTGAAGGTGCCTTCATTGGTGCGGGAAGCCTTGTTCCTCCAGGTAAAAAAATCCCGCCGAACACGCTCGCATTCGGACGTCCAGCTAAAGTCGTACGGGAACTGAACGAGCATGACCTTCAAGAAATGGAACGCATTCGTACAGAATATGTGGAACGCGGTCAGTATTACAAGTCCCTTAAGCGTTGAACTCGATGATGTTTCCATCGGGATCCTGAACGAATACTTGATGCCAGCCGGTCTTACTGGCTGGTTTATCCAAGTACGTGCAGCCCGCTTTCTCCAGCATGCTGATCAGCTCATCGATCGATTCCACCCTTACAGCAAAATGAGCGCTTCTGCTGTTCAATGTCGGTTGGTCCTCAGGAGAGAAGGATGGATTGACGATCAGATGAAGCTGCGTATTCCCTAAAGTATACCAAATCCCTTCAAAATCAAAGTCCGGCCGATCAGGGCAAACCTCGAATTTCAATACTTTTTCATAAAAAGCCCTTGCCCGCTTCAGTTTCTTCACTTCTAACGAAACGTGATGGATCTGCTTATACATCTTTCATCCCTCCTTCTCTACTACTCTTTTATACCCACTTTCACCATTTTATCATCCTGCTTCTCATTATGGTAATGATGGCCCCTACTCCTTTCTCTTGCTTCTTGTAAATGAAACTCCACAAAGATTTTACATTCGTTTGACAATTCCCTAATATTGGGACGTTATTCTTTTGGTAAATCATCTAACAAAGGGGGAGCTGCGTTGTCTAGGGTAATTGGGTGGCTTCATGAAAGGGAATGTACGGTCTTTCAGTGGGTGAACAATAAATGCCAGCACTCATTTCACAGCAAGTATTTCGTAACCGTCACGCATTTAGGGGGTGCCACGGGGGCAATCACCAGCTGTCTATTCTTGATTTTATTAGCGACTGGAAGCCTTCAGATGGCTGCAATCCAAAGCCTGCTCGCTCTTGCAATCAGCCACATGCCTGTGCAGATCAGCAAGAAATTGTATCCACGAAAACGACCGTATCAAGTCCTTCCTGACACAGTGACCATCTCGAAATTGTTGAAGGATCATTCTTTCCCTTCCGGCCACACGACCGCCATCTTCTCAGTCATTACACCTTTGATCATATGGACGCCGATGGTGGCACTCTTATTGGTACCTTTAGGTATCTCCGTTGCCATTTCAAGAATGTACCTCGGGCTACATTATCCTTCAGACGTATTAGCCGGGATGCTTCTAGGGGTTGGAAGCGGCATCCTGATGAGTTCCGTATTGGTGTTGTAATTCAGGTTTAGGGGGTTGTAAAAAATGAAAATTGCACTTTTCTCTGATACTTACTATCCACAGGTCAATGGGGTTGCGAACACGCTGTACCGTCTCGTCCGCTACTGGGAGCAGAATGGAATCGAATGTAAAGTCATCGCACCGAAAACAAGTTCTAACAATGTCTATGCGACCCATTCGCATTCGCTCCCGAGCATGCGTTTTCTCCTCTATAAAGAATGCCGTGTCGCTCTTCCTTTCAATCGTTTCGTTACTCAGGAACTATTAGCCTATGAACCAGACTTAATCCATGTCGCTACCCCTTTTTCTTCCGGTTTGTTCGGCATGAATCATGCCCGGAAGTATGGCATACCGATGGTCGCTTCCTATCATACGAACTTTGACCACTATCTCTACTACTACAATCTTCAATGGGCGACGAGTTTCTTATGGAAATACATGCATTGGTTCCATTCGTTTTTTGACCGTACGTACGTCCCGTCTCAAGACACGCTCGACCATCTATCATCCAAAGGTTTTGACCGTCTTTCCATCTGGGGTCGTGGCGTGGATACAGTCCTCTACCATCCTGAACAACATTCTGCCGATTTTAAAAGAAAACACAACATCCCACAGGATCGTATCCTATTAAGCTATGTAGGAAGACTTGCTCCTGAAAAAGATGTGGAAACCCTGTTGAACATCATTAAAGGATTCTCAACAGAATGGCATGATAAAGTTTGCTGGATGATTGTCGGTGAAGGTCCAAGTGAAGAAGAGTTGAAGCAGTCGTTACACTCGTACCCTAACGTGCGTTTTACAGGGTATTTAAGAGGGGAAGAACTGTCCCAAGCTTATAGCTCATCAGACTTGTTCATCTTCCCATCGCCAACTGAAACCTTCGGCAATGTCATGCTGGAATCCATGGCTTCCGGCACACCGACGGTTGGAGCGAACTCAGGGGGTGTAAGGACCATTATCAAGGATGGCACGAACGGGTACTTGGTGACTCCAGGCGATGCAAAATCCTTTATCGACCGCATCCTCTTCCTTCTCATGCATCCAAACCTATTGAACCAGTTCTCGCATAAAGCAAGGGAATATGCACTGACCCAGTCGTGGAATACGATTTTCGGCAACCTGACGAATGACTACATGGAGATTGCAGCACAAGGAAAACAGAAAATCCATTCAGCTTCATAGTTTAAATAGAGAATACTATTTTTCAAACAAAAGGGAGACTTCTAACCATAGAAGTCTCTTCGCGTTTACATATCGATTGTCCGACTTTCTAGATCTTTGGCCGTTTTGCTTGTTTCAACCGTTTTTTCTTCCTTCATCGTACCGAACAGGTAATCACCTATCGGATTTGAAACACCATACCAATAGTTCTCGTTCTTATAGTGATGAAGGATATGGATTTTCTTCATCCACCTTCCAAGTTTCGTTTTCGGTTTAATTGGCCTGTGTGCCACGTAATGTTTCCACTCATATAAGAGCAACATCACCTGCAGACCGAGAGCAAACGCTAAAGTGATCCATATATTGCTCGTGATTAAATAACAAACGGCAGACCAAATGAGCATATTGGGCAGGCTGTACCAAATCGGCAAGAACAAGAGATGCAGGTTGTCTGGAGATGAATGGTGATCATAATGGAGTCGTTTCAATAGTTTAAGGAGGTAAGGATTCTTCGGTGTTTTCAGGTGGAAAAGGAATCGGTGCGTCAAGTATTCACTACCAACAAAGGCGACTAATCCGATAACAAACGAAATGAAGAGTTCTGTTCCAGGCTGTGTGAAAAATAAAGCGGTAGAGCTGACGAGAATAAGGCCCAGTAATATAATCACATCAGGGAAAAAGAAGAAATCTCGATAAACCTTGTTCATGAGAACCTCCTATTCATTATTTACTAAATTATGAAGCTTCCACATTTCGATACTTCGATCCATCATATCTTCTGCTAAATGCTTTGCTCTTTTGGCATCCCGCTCAACAGCTGCTTCAAATAATTGTTTGTAGTATTCCATTGATGCACTTCGATAGCGTGAATCTTCAAAATAGACGATCGCCATCTCAATGTACAATTTTTGAAAGCTGTTTAATAAGAGGAGATAAATCGGATTGCTCGAACCTTCAGCTAAACGTCTCTGCAACCACCAATCAAATTCGGCATAGGCCTCCGGGGCCTCCTCTAAGCTACTGATTTCAGTAAGCAGGGAAACGACATTCATAGGGTTTTCTTTAACAGCATCATAAACATAGGCAGGAAGGATTGCTCTTCTTAGTTCAAGAAGGTGAACGATAAATGTATTCGGAATTACTTCTTTATGTCTTATGTAATGTACAAGCGTCATCAAATTGCCTTGTTTCCAAAAGTCATTGACAACAGCACGTTGACCTTGTCGTATCGTGAGCCACCCATCTCTTTCAAGCCTCTGAAGAACCTCACGTATAACGGGTCTCCCCACCTCAAATGTAGCCGCTAACTCCCTTTCAGATGGAACCTTGGTACCGATTGGAATCGATCCTTCGATCACCCTTTCAATAATTTGTTGTTCCACTCGATCAGTTGACCTCATGTTTTCACCCTCCATTGGTAATACCAATATTCATTCTGGTATTACCAGTTTATTCGACTACTACCTATTAATGCAACAATTTTCTGATAATGTATACGGTAATGTATTCTATTTTAGAATGAAAAAAATGGCTGCCACGTGTTCGTGACAGCCATTCCTTTATTTTTATGCATTGTTTTTCAAAATTTCAGCTTTATCTGTTTGCTCCCATGGCAATTCGATGTCTGTACGTCCGAAGTGCCCGTAAGCAGCGGTCTGCTTGTAAATCGGACGACGAAGGTCGAGCATCTTGATGATGCCAGCAGGACGAAGGTCGAAGTTTTCACGGACTAGCTCAACCAGCTTCTCTTCTGAAACTTTTCCAGTTTCGAATGTATCGATTGAAATGGATACAGGTTGTGCAACTCCGATGGCATACGCCAATTGAACTTCACACTTATCTGCAAGATCTGCAGCGACGATGTTTTTCGCAACATAACGAGCCGCATAAGCTGCAGAACGGTCCACTTTCGTCGGATCCTTACCAGAGAATGCGCCACCGCCGTGACGTGCATATCCACCGTAGGTATCAACGATGATCTTACGTCCAGTCAGTCCTGCATCCCCTTGTGGCCCACCGATTACGAAGCGGCCAGTCGGGTTGATGAAATATTTTGTATTCTCATCAATCAACTCGCTCGGTACGACCGGATTGATGACATGCTCTTTCAAGTCGCGCTTGATTTGCTCAAGTGTAACTTCTGGGTGGTGTTGAGTCGAGATAACAACCGTATCAACGCGCACAGGTTGACCGTCTTCATCATATTCTACAGTTACCTGTGTCTTACCGTCCGGACGAAGGTAAGGAACAACCTCATTCTTACGGACTTCTGTCAGGCGACGGCTCAATTTATGTGACAAAGAGATCGGCAAAGGCATCAATTCTGGTGTTTCTTTCGTTGCGTAACCGAACATCAATCCTTGGTCACCTGCACCGATTGCCTCAATCTCTTCATCTGACATTGTACCTTCTCTTGCTTCAAGAGCCTGGTTGACACCAGCAGCGATGTCCGCAGACTGTTCATCAATGGAAGTCAAGACTGCACAAGTCTCATAGTCAAATCCGTATTTTGCACGTGTATAGCCAATGCCTTTTACCGTTTCACGTACGATTTTCGGAATATCTACATAAGTAGAAGTCGTGATTTCACCTGCTACAAGTACGAGTCCTGTGTTGACAGATGTTTCACACGCAACCCGGGCATTCGGGTCACTGGATAGAATTTCGTCTAGAATTGCGTCTGAGATCTGGTCACAGATTTTATCCGGATGACCTTCTGTAACGGACTCAGATGTGAATAGACGTCTGCTTTTTGACATTACGGAACCTCCTCGGCGATACCCCAAAAAAATATCGCTGATAATTGATACGGTACTCATTCCGTACGAAAAAGTGCCATCAATCTTTCAATTATTTGTAAGCGTACGTTCCTAACACCTGTTATGTAGCTGACAAATTTGTTTGCACTTATATTCATTCTTAAGAAAGGATTCTCCCTGTTAAACGTAAAGAAAACTTGGTGAAGTCAAGTAGAAGGCGATGACTGAGCCCTAGTTGCACTTATACTAAGTTCGTAAACTTTTCAACAACATCGAAGATCTCCATGCAGAAAAGTTATCGGTTCTTTACGTAAAAAAAAACCTTTCCTTCTAATAGAGGAAAGGTGGTTCGTTGTAAACCTTTCACCCTCTTATTTTTCAGGTTAGCACCTTCTCACCTGTGGTGTCGGTTGCTGGGTTTCATTGGGCCTGTCCCTCCACCTACTCGGAATAAGAGTAGCCGTTCTCGCAATATCATACCGCAGTACTATAGGTATGTCAACGAAATTGAATATGTAAAAGCTGGGAAGCGGTATATATAGGGCATTTGTTAAGAAAATGCCTATTTCATGTGAGGAGAATGTTTCAACTGTCACAAATTCGGAAAAATAGTATACATTATTAAAATAAATATGTTATACTAATTCAGACGAATAGGATGTATAATGAAACAGGCAAAACTCAAGCCTCTTAATCCTTATCGCAGTGGGTTTTGCAGCATCAACTCGAACATAGGACAGAGTTAAATAATTATGTTGAAAAGGATGGGTTTACATGAATACGGCACAATTTACTTCTTTAACTGACGAACTTATCGGTAAATCTACTACGAATAAGAACTTATCTACTCCATTATTAGTTGAAAAAGCACTAACACGTAAAGAAGGCAGCCTCACTTCTACAGGCGCTCTTCAAGTTGAAACAGGAAAATACACTGGTCGCTCACCTAAAGATAAATATATCGTAATGGAACCTTCAGTAAAGGACAAGATTGATTGGGGTTCAGTAAACCAACCGATCGAAGAAGAGAAGTTCAATAACTTATATAAAAAAGTGATCGAATACTTAATGAATAAAGATGAAACGTTCGTTTTTGAAGGATTTGCTGGAGCTGACAAGGCGTATCAATTGCCGCTTCAAGTCATCAACGAATATGCGTGGCATAACCTTTTCGCACGCCAACTTTTCATCCGCCCAAATGAAAGCGATTTAAATGGCTTCACACCAGAGTTTCAGGTCATTTCAGCACCTGGATTCCAAGCTGATCCTGTTGTGGACGGAACAAACTCTGAAACGTTCATCATCATCTCATTTGAAAAGCGCATCGTTCTCATCGGTGGAACAGAATACGCTGGTGAGATCAAAAAATCCATCTTCTCTGTCATGAATTACATCCTTCCGGAGAAAGACATCTTGTCTATGCACTGTTCTGCAAACGTCGGTCAAGAAGGCGATGTTGCGTTATTCTTCGGTCTTAGTGGTACAGGTAAAACAACCCTTTCCGCTGATCCGAACCGCCGCTTGATCGGGGACGATGAGCATGGCTGGGCAAACAACGGCATCTTCAATATCGAAGGCGGTTGCTACGCGAAGTGTATCAACCTTTCTCAGGAGAAAGAACCGCAAATCTGGAATGCAATCAAATTCGGAACGGTCCTTGAAAACGTCGTATCAGATGAAGAATCACGTGTCGTCGATTATGACAATACGACGTTGACTGAGAATACACGTGCAGCATACCCGATCGATGCAATTCCGAACGTCATTACACCAAGTGTTGCGGGTAATCCGAACACGATCATCTTCCTTACAGCTGATGCATTCGGCGTATTGCCTCCAATCAGTAAGTTGACGAAAGAACAAGCGATGTACCACTTCTTATCCGGTTACACGAGTAAGCTTGCAGGTACAGAGCGTGGTGTTACATCACCACAAGCAACATTCTCTACATGCTTCGGTTCACCGTTCTTGCCTTTACATGCAGAGCGTTACGCGAAGATGCTCGGTGAAAAGATCGAGCAGCATGACGTTGATGTGTACCTTGTGAACACAGGCTGGTCTGGTGGCGAATACGGTGTTGGTAAGCGTATGAACCTTCCATACACTCGTGCGATGGTTCAAGCCGCACTTGAAGGCGAATTGCGCTCCACTGAAACGGTAAAAGATCCAATCTTCGGCTTGCACATCCCGACGCGCTGCCCAGGTGTTCCTGGAGAAGTGCTTCAACCGAAGAAAACGTGGAGTGATCAAGACGCGTATGACAAAAAAGCACGCGAACTTGCACTGAAGTTCAAAGAAAACTTCAATAAGTTCCCGAACGTAACAGAAGAAATCAAAAAAGCAGGACCACTGGTCTAAAAAATACGATGAGGAGCGACCCTAACGAAGGGTCGCTTCTTTTTTTGAGCTTTTTCGGTTTTTCATGGAGTGTTTAGCCTGGCTTGGGGAACTTTCGCTTCGACTTGGGGAAAATAGTAAATCAGACCCACTTCCTCATAAAGAAAAAACTCATCCGAAGATGAGTTTTTTTCACGGCTTTATTTTTGTTTTTTCATCCAGGTACATAAGTCCCGGGTCACTTGAAGCTTTTTAGCCGGGGTGAAATGGTGGTCGTCCTTAATGTACCACGTCTCAAACTGCTTACCCTGTTTAGCCAACTCTTTTTCCAAAAGGTAAGCGTGCTCAATCGTAACATTTTGATCGTATACACCGTGGATGATCAATACAGGCGCATCGAACCCGCCCACCAGATGAAGCGGGGAGCGCCACTCATACCGTTCCGGGTACTTGTAAACGGAACCGCCGACCACTCGCTTCAACATCTTCCGCAAGCCCTTCCGCTCCTCATACGTGAGCTTCATGTCGGAAACGCCGCCCCACACGACAACAGAACGAACCAGGTCTACGCAATAGCCCGCTGTGAATAGTGCCATTGCTCCTCCACGGGAAAATCCGAACACATGCATTGACGTTTCATCCACTGCTGGTAGCTCTTTCAAGACTTGCAGTGCTGAAAACGCATCATGCCGGTCTTCTCCACAAAAATCCTCCTGTCCCTCGCCACCTTCATTCCCGCGATAATGAGGTGCGAACACCACAAAGCCCTGCGAGGCAAACTGGATGATACGAGCTACCCGCACCTTTCCGACCTGTTTGATCCCGCCTCTCAAATATAAAAGACCAGGTAACAAATCTTCAGAAGCCGGTACTGCAAGCAATCCTTTCACACGAAGTCCCTGGCTCCGATATGTAACGACATACAATTTTATATCAGGATGCGGCGATGGGTATCGCTGCATTTTTTCCACTAAATCAGACGTAAACATGGCCACACCTCTAGCTCAAATTAGGCGAACACACATTGACTGGTCCCTTCATAGACTATTTCATCTATAGTTTGTGGAGGGATACCAATGTTTAAAAAAATAAGACGTCATATCGCAGGAGCAGCTTCTGTCATACTAGCATTCACCTTACTAGCAGCTGGATGCTCTGACAGTTCTACAAACGACAAAGTACGGGTCGCTGAAGTGACACGCTCGATCTTCTATGCTCCTCAATATGTCGCCATTGAAAAGGGCTTTTTTGAAGAGGAAGGTATTGAGCTTGAGCTGACAACGACGTGGGGCGGAGATAAAACGATGACAGCCTTGTTGTCGGATGGAGCGGACATCGCCCTCGTCGGATCAGAGACGACCATCTATGTCTATGCCCAAGGTACGAACGACCCTGTCATCAACTTCGCACAGCTGACCCAAACGGATGGAACGTTCCTCGTCGCCCGTGAAAAACCTGAAACGTTCTCTTGGGATCAATTGAAGGGCAGCACTTTCCTTGGTCAACGGAAAGGCGGAATGCCACAAATGGCCGGTGAATTCGGATTGAAAAAGCACGGCATCGATCCTCATAAAGACTTGAATCTGATCCAAAACATCGAATTCGCGAACATTGCCAACTCATTCGCCTCTGGTACAGGAGATTATGTACAATTGTTCGAACCGACCGCCAGCTTGTTCGAGCAGCAAGGCATCGGTCACATCGTCGCATCATTCGGGAAAGAGTCTGGGAAAATCCCGTACACGACATTCATGTCCAAACAGAGCTACTTGAAAGAAAATGAAGACGTCATCGAACGGTTCACTCGTGCTTTATATAAAGCGCAGCAATGGGTCGATAGTCATTCAGCTAAAGAAATTGCTGAAGTCATCGAGCCTTATTTCGATGATACATCGATCGAATTGATTGAAACTGTAACTCAACGATACAAAGAACAACACAGTTATGCAACGAATCCGATCCTCGATGTAGAAGAATGGAACAACTTGCAGACGATTATGGATGAAGCCGGTGAGCTTCCGAAACAAGTCGACCATGACATACTCGTGAACACGGATATTGCAGAGCGAGTGGCTAAGTAAGAGGAGGAGATTCGGTTGGCATTCTTAACTGTCGATCAACTGACACACGCCTACTTCTCTACTCAATCCGTCACAACGGCACTGGAAAACATCTCGCTTCAAATCGAGGAAGGGGAATTCGTCTCCTTCCTCGGTCCGAGCGGTTGCGGCAAGACAACACTGCTCTCATTAATTGCAGGCCTACTGACCCCGACGATTGGATCAGTAAAAATCCAGAACGAAAATGTCCAAAAAGCCCACAATCAGATCGGTTATATGTTTCAACAGGATTACCTTTTTCCGTGGCGGACGATTGAAGAGAACATCTTCATCGGTCTAAAAATCCAGCACAAACTCAATAAGATGAGTAAAACATTTGCACTCGATCTGCTCGAGCAGCTGAACTTGGAGCATACACGGACGAAATATCCTCATGAGTTATCCGGAGGTATGCGGCAGCGGATCGCGCTTGTCCGTACGTTAGCGACCCAGCCGGTATTATTATTGTTAGATGAACCCTTCTCCGCACTCGATTATCAGACGAAGCTGAAACTGGAGAATCTCGTATTCAATACCTTGAAAGAGCACCAAAAGACAGCTCTTCTCGTCACCCATGATATCGGGGAATCGATTGCGATGTCTGATCGGGTCATCGTATTGTCCGCCAATCCGGGCAGGATTAAATCGATTCATACGATGCCAAGTGAACTACAAAGGATGGAACCATTTGAAGTAAGGAATCATGAGGATTACAAACACATCTTCCAGACGATCTGGGAGGAGTTGAACGAACTTGAAGTCGAAAATTGAGATTGCATATGATCAATTCATCCATCGAGAAAGACGAACGAAAAGACACGTCTTATTGACTCAATTTCTAATCTTCGTCCTATTTGTCGGGTTATGGGAATTGGCTTCGACTCAGAACTGGATCAATCCGTTATTGTTCAGTTCACCGAGCCGGATATCGGAACTTTTCATTACTAAAATTGGGGATGGGACACTGCTCGTCCATATAGCAGCTACAACAGGGGAAACGTTGGCCAGTTTCGTGATTGCAACGATTTTCGGCACAGCCTGCGCGGCAATTCTCTGGTGGGTACCCTTTGTGTCAAAAGTATCGGACCCTTACCTTGTCGTCTTGAACGCTATGCCGAAGGTCGCGTTAGGTCCGATCCTTATTGTCGCGCTTGGACCAGGGTACATTTCCATCATTGCGATGGGCGTACTCATATCATTCGTTATCACGACGCTAGTCGTTTATGCTGCTTTTCACGAAACCGATCAGAATTACATTAAAGTCATTGAAACATTCGGTGGAGATAAAAAGCAAGTGTTTCAAGAGGTCACTTTACCTGCAGCAATCCCTACCATTATTTCAACACTGAAAGTCAATGTCGGCTTGTCTTGGGTCGGCGTAATCGTAGGGGAATTCCTCGTCTCGAAAAAAGGGTTAGGATACATGATCATTTATGGATTCCAAGTGTTCAACTTCACGCTTGTACTGCTCAGTCTGTTCATCATTGCAATCCTGGCTACATTCATGTATACCGGAGTGGGAATGCTTGAAAACCGTTGGCGTAAGCGTTAAAAAGTCGTAATGTCGTTTCTCAGGATATATTCCAAACTGCGCTCCAACACCTGGTCTTTCATCATGAAGCTGAAACGCTTGTCAGTACTGATGGTAGCCGGAAGTTCATTTAATAGTAAAGGTCCATTCGTTTCAAAGTAATGGGCCTTTAATTTCAATTTTTCAATGGTCGCGAAATAGATGTTCTTGATGATCGTTCCACCTTTACCATTTACGCGATACTGACCTAAGTAGACCAAGTCGTCGACTGTTGCACCTGTTTCTTCATATACTTCGCGAACAGCTGCAACCTCCGCTGTTTCTCCCTCTTCCACTTTCCCACCTGGGAATTCAATGCCTCTTCTCGGATGTTCTGTCAGTAGCCATTGTCCTTTGAAGCGGCAAATGACCCAGACGTGCTTCGGTAGAGGAGAATATGGATGATCAGTGAAGGATAATTCAACTGTGTTTTTATAATAATCTTCGAACGTATAATAGCTCATCGTCAAAACTCCAATTTTATCTCTGTCCTCGTTCAATTCCTTATGCTTTATTCTACATGAACTTCATGAAAAAAACATTTGAAGACCACTGATGATTCGCAAAACTTTTTATTGCAGTAAAGGAGTGAATTTCCGTAAGAGTCACTCTCTCAAACAAAACGAAAGACTCTTCCTATTTAACATTTTGTACCACACTTAACGTCATGTAGCAACATATGCTAAACAAGAAAAGCCATTCGGTCATGTTTCGTTTATCCTAAGCACAAAGCATCATTTGACGTCCACTGACTGGATGATCCACTGATCGTTTTGTTTCGTGAAGGACAGTTGTATCACATAAGTGCCATAAAGGTCCGTCTGATTCTTCTGGTTCAGTTGATAGTTTTGCTCGTCAAGCTGAATCAACTGAGCAGGTTCCCCTTTCATGACCCATGGCGGTAATTCTGTCGGGATGATGTATAATCCATCTGCTTTTTCCTCGTACAAGCCATCCACATAATAAGTTGCAATTTCTTTCGAAGCGTACTGACCAAGATGATCAACCAATTGCGCTTTAGAATCAAATTCTGTCACTTTATAGTCCTCATTTGTCGGTTGAACGGCTTCTTGCATGAATGTATCTGCAAGTTGGACGAAGTCTCCTTTGTCAGGATTTGCTGTATCAGTTTCTTTTGAAGCGGTTACCGTTTTCACCTGTTCTTGCCGATCGACTTCAGAACGGTTCAGTGTACTGGCAAACACCTCTTTATTGTTGAGTTCAATAGGAGCTTTTGAAAATGATTTCTTAGGAAGATCCGTACTCGTATAATGATTGGACTGTGTATGCCCGCCGACCCAAAAGAGACTGATAGCGACAACGACCCCTATGATGAGTGGAAATAGACCTTTCTTCATTACCCGAACTCCCCTTTGCTTGATTAAGTATATGTTTCCTATTATTATTCTGAACTAGTTTTAGTATTGGTATACCTGTTTCGTTTAAGGTTAAAACATGAGTTCAGCATCGTACTCTTTTATAAATTCCATATGTGAGAATTCAACCCTGCTCAGATTTCCTTTTTATGCCATATGGACTATGGAATTCGTTCGTCAAATTTTTCACCCTATCACCTGTTTTGTAGAACAACGATCGTTTTAGAAGAATAATGTTCGTTTTTGACGATAATGAAAACTTGGCAAAGGTCTATCTTTTTACGAAAAATAAAAATCATCACCTATCACTCAAGGCAATGATTCTTATCCACTCTTCAATTCTCTTATGATGTTTTCACATTTCAAGGTAAAATCTTCAAACCCTAAACGGTCCACTCGGAAGATCGGTGATTCGACCTTTGCATGTGTATCAAGTCTTTCAAATTGGCGATAAACCTCTATTAATTGATCTGCTAGAGTTGAATCCAGCTTTGCGATATCGTATTTCACATTATCCCATTCCTCGAGTTGGAAGAGGTATGTTTCCATCCAAATCTTCTCGTCACCCTGTATCTCATGTGTTCCTAGTTCTAAGAAATCCTGAAGGCTTCCACCGTTCTTCGTATCTTTCCGTAAATATAATTTCAAATTATCCTGCAATTCCTGAAGCAATGCAGTTTTCGCGAGTTCTCTGGCTTTAAGTTGGTTTTCTCGTGCCTCTAGTTTGACTTTCAACTTTTGCCGTAAATAGACAGCTGCGAAAGTAGTCAGTACGCTGACGACCATGGACACGATGAAGAATGTCCATTCCATTTTAATTACCTCCAGCTTGTACTTCCCTACTCTATTATATGAAAGTTGAGAGAAACGAACTCTATTTCGTCACTATTCTTGCACCCATTTTTCTAGAAAAAATCACCTATGTTTCGTACCCACGCGGTATTTACCTACTTCATAAAGTCCCGTCGCAGCCAATCCAGCCATCGTCCCTGCCCATGTTCGCAATGTCCAATCGAGGTCGGTAAGCGGGAACGCCAGCAACCCGACAACCAGCCCGATCATCAGACTGATAATGTTGATGAACCTTTTCGGAATCAGAAATGTCCGTTTCGCCACTTCCGTCAAACCGGTGACAAGAGGAGTCATAACAGACGCAAACATCAACACTTGTTCCATCATATTCATTTCCCCCTAATCATTTGTCATCTCCATAATAATTCCATACCCGCTCTCATAAAGCCTTTAAAACTCAGTTAAATAGGCTGTTTGATGCAGTTCATGTAAAAAAGGTTCATTTCTTCTTACTTTATGAATAAGAAATAGCAAAAATGTTTTCATGCAGAGATCGATTTTTTCTCGGGATGGGGTTTTGTTGAAGGAGTTATGAGTATTTCCCATAAAAATCGGGTTATTTCCAATAAAAATGAGAAATTATAGATCAGATTTTCGATTTTCCCATAAAAATCAAAAATTATAGACCAGATTGAGAAATTATAGACCAGTTTCGGAATTTATAAGCCAAATTCCGAAATTGTAATCCAAATTCGGAATTTATAAACCAGAATAGACCAGATTCACAAAGAGACATGAATACTTCTCGTCCATAATTGAAAGAATGAGTTTAACCGAGAAAATTAGTTATAGGAGTGTAAACATGAATAAGGAATACGATCATTACTTAATCCTCTTAGAAAATCAGAAATTGAATTGGTGGGGATACGCGCGCAGAGTCCCGACAGAATTCCGTCCACCGAACTACACCAATTACTGGTCGTATTTACGCACACGTAATACGGCTTCCAAACGTTATATTAAAGAGGCTGAATGGCGTATGGAAGCTCGCAGAAAAGGATTATTGGACAACTGACCTACACGAGATAAAAAAAGGGATGTCTCCTCATCAGAGACATCCTTCGTATTTTTATACTCCAGCTTTATGTAATCGTAGTAACAAATGATTCAACTGTCGAATGCGGTTTTCTTCACAGTTCTTTTGTCCTGTTTCAATATCGGTTAGCTCACAGCTTACTAATTCAGATGCATATCTTTGCTTCAACACGACATCCAGTAACAATTCCTTATCTTCCTCTGTCAATTTCACTCTGGTTAATGTCTCCATAACCATCCCCCTTTAAAAGTCCTTAAAGATATTATAACTGTATAGAAATCATGTAGGAAGGGGTTTTCCGAAATTCTTCGAGGCTCTAAATATTGGAAACGAACAAAACCTTTACTATATAAGGAATACTCGTCTTTTTCATTTTCAGAATATTTTTGGATTTTTTTCGGCTTCCGAAATAAACATTATTTTCCAAAAACATAAATCGACAAAGTTCGTTAAAATACCTTTCTCCACAACGAAAAAAGCTTACCATAAAGGTAAGCTCACCGAACATTCATTATGTTAAATCTGATGGTGAATGGACATCAAGTATACCCAAAGAATCGTGCTGAAAAGAATTCCGATGTTGAAAAGGACATTCATTAGACGATCGGAAATGCCTTTAAACAAGAAGCGGACGAAAAACAGGACGATCGAGTATACGATGATGAAAGAAGACATAGGTACAAAGAGCTGATAAAAGGTCATTCGATTTGTCACACCTTTATCGACCCTATCCCATAAATCGAAGGTGTTCATCGTTTCCGGTAGCTGGCTGACTTATTGTCCTAACACACAACTTAGTCCCTAAAGCTTTGCGTCCTCACTTTTCAGCGAGTTTGCCATTATCTAACGATTTACAAGACACGATCAGATTTCTGATTCTAGTTCAATGATACTATAATCGACGAAATCTGTCAGTATTTACTAAGTTTTTCATTCGTTTTACTTAGAAAAAGCACGAAAAATAGCTTGATTTGTCAAATCGTCTGATTCTCCAGTGATCATCTCATGCTTTGGCGGTAGCCATCTCCCAATTTTATGACCATTGACGGAGTATATTGTCCCGGTTTCGGGTTGTTGCTCAAGAATCACAGAAAGCAATTTCGCTACATCGTCAGGCGATCCCATTTTCCATTCATCCGGCAACGGCACGCCTTTTTCATCCGCTTTTTTCTGCAGCATATCGATGACGGGCTTCGTCATTTCCGTTTCCGCAACTGGAGCGATCGCATAGACCGAAATCCCGAACCGTTCCAATTCTTTCGCCAACGTATAGGTCATGCCGTTGATGCCTGATTTCGCTGCACTGTAATTGAGCTGCCCAGGTAATCCTTCCATACCGGATTTGGAAGTCATATTGACGATTGTTCCACCTTCATCCTTCTCTCTCATCGCAAGTACAGCATGTTTCGTACACGCGTATGTGCCGCGCAGATGGGTTTCAATGACTTCGTTCCACTCTTGTTCCGTCATCTTGTAAGAGATCCGATCCCTAACGACGCCTGCATTATTGACGAGCACATCGATCCGTCCAAACTTGTCCACCGTTTCGTCTATGATTCTCTTGCAGCTTTCTTCATCTGAAACAGATGCACATATCCCATGAATCCTGTCGTGAATCTTTTTCAATTCCGTAACGGTATTAGCTATACGTTCTTGATCCCGTCCATTAATGACGACCGTAGCTCCTCGTCGCGCCAGTAATTCAGCCATACTTCTTCCGATACCTTTGGTCGAACCAGTAATGACGACCACTTGATTCTCTATATTCATAGCTTAACCCCCTATCGTGATGTCGTGGAGGCGGTCCCTTTCATAACGATGTGACCACCTTTTAATGTCAAAGTGAACTGTATATTCTCTTGATCAAATGTCTCGAATTCCAACCTATAAGATTCTCCCGTAAAAACCGGTGCCTGGAACCGGACAGAAATGTCATGGATGAACTTGCCTTGCGCTGCAAACCTTCTACAATATCCTCCGACACGCGCCATCACCAGCATGCCGTGCACGGGACAGGATTCGAAACCCATCTTTTTCGCGTCCGTGACAGAAGTATGAATGGGATTATGATCACCACTGACATCTGCATAATCCGAAATGTCTTGATCTGTGAAATGTAGTTCATGTGATGTGGTACTCATCCCTGTCCCTCCACTTCTGCCTTGAACATGGCCCTCGTTTTACAGGTGAAAATTACTTCATCAGCATTTTCATCTTCATATCCTGTCAGGTCATGCTCCACCCAAATGACGGTCCCTAGTTTGCCACTCTTTTCTTCGATCTTCACAAGTTCAATTTGTCCGATATATTCTTTTTCCGTTAAAAGCGGTTTGTCATAGTGGAAGGATTGTTCGCCATGTACAAGTGGTCCAATCCCTTCCAACCAGGGCATGTCCACCCTTTGCCAGTAGATGATCGGATACGTTACAGGTACGATTTGATGACCGCCAAGTTCGGCTAAAGGCGAATCTCCCACAACGTCCGCGAAGTGTTCGGCTTCTTCTCGTGTTACAACGATTTTGAATGGCTCTGTTTTCAAGCCGACTTCCAGCTGTTCGATGTGATTCATCCTATCCCTCCGTTTTTTCAACGAGTGTGGCCAATCCTAAGCCGCCACCGATTCCGAGTGTGACCAACCCTCGCTGCGCTTCGCCAAACTTCATTTCATGGAACATTCGGGTCATGAGGATTGCACCGGACGCACCATATGGATGGCCGAGAGCAAGCGCTCCTCCCCCGACATTCATGATTTCTTCTCGGATTCCTAACGCACGGGTGGATGCGAGCACTTGTGACGCGAATGCCTCATTGAACTCTACTAAATCAATATCTTCAATAGAGAGTTCTTGTCTGTTCAGCAGCTTTTCAACGGCTGGTATCGGACCGATTCCAAGCAGGTTCGGATCCACTCCTGCGGAACACGCATCGATAAAGCGTACTGTTGGTTTGAGTCCTAGTTCTTCGCATGCTTGTTTAGAAGCAAGTAGAACGATTGCTGCTCCGTCGTTCACGGGACACGCATTGCCTGCTGTGACAGTGCCATCTGCTCTGAACACGGGCTTTAACCGGCTTAATTTTTCGAGAGACGTATTCTCTCTCGGACACTCATCCATATCAATATCGCCAATCGGTACGATTTCTTGACGGAATCGCCCTGACTTCTGAGAGGCGACCGCTTTTTCGTGACTATGCAAGGCAAAACGATCTTGATCTTCACGCGTCACGTCGTAATGTTGTGCGACGTTTTCCGCTGCGACTCCCATGTCCGGGTCACCAATATCATCAGGTGAAAAGCGAGCCCGTCCAAACGGTTTCGGGCCGGTGGGATCATGGAGGTTTGTCGGCTTCTCCATCTTCCATGGAGCCAGACTGGTACTCTCTACTCCTCCTGCTAAAACGAGGTCCGCTCCACCCGCTTGGATGAGTCTAGCACCAAGATTGATCGCTTCCTGACCGGATCCACATTGCCGATCGATCGTGACGCCAGGCACTTCCACAGGCAAGCCCGCTGTCAAACTAGAGAGCCTGGCCAAATTCCCTCCCGGACCGACAACATTGCCAAGAATCACTTCATCGATTTTATGAGGAGGGATCTCACATGCTTCTACAACAGTACGGATGAGGGTCGCTGCCATTTCCTCTGGACGTACGGTTCGTAAAACGCCACCGATTTTTCCGATTGGTGTACGCTTTGCTTCAACGATATAAACCTCATTCATCATCTAATCCCCCCTTGAACGAATTGTTCAACCAACTGATTCCTTGCGATTTTTTGGCTCACTGTGTATGGAAACACTTTTACAGTGACATACTCTTTCGGACACTTGTACTTTGGTAAAAGGTCTCTGCAAATCTGTCTGACCTCTTCATCATTTCCTGCAAAACCAGATTGCCATTGAACGAATGCGACGATTTTTTCACCCCAGTACGTGTCCGGTATGCCGACAACCACCACTTCTTGAATGGAAGGGCACGTTAAGATGATCCGTTCGACCTCTTCGGGAAAAACATTCAGCCCTCCGGTGATGATCATTTGATTCGCGCGTCCGACAAGATAGATGAAGCCGTCTTCATCCATCCGTGCCATGTCACCGACCGTCGCCCAATCTCCCTTCCGTACTTCCTCGGTTTTTTCCGGTAGATTCAGATACTGTTCGAAGATCATGTCACTCTTCACATACAGCATGCCAACTTCCCCTCGTTGGACTTCCTCGAACTGTTCATTTCGAATCGAAACCTCCACACCTGTAAAAGGTCTGCCGACAGAGTCAGACTTTTTCTCCGCGTCTTTCTGATGAAGAATGGAGACAAAACTGAGCTCAGATGCACCGTAAAACTCGATGCACTCTGCGTTGGAGAATGTTTCCTCGACTTTGCCCCTCCGCTTGGCGTTCCATTTGGAGCCAGATGAGATGATGCAGTCCACCCAGTTCCACGCTTCAAACGATTCGCTCAACAAGGACTCAAGCATCGTCGGTACGACATATACAATCGTTTTTACCGATGGATGGATTCGACTTGCGACGCCTGTCGCTGAATAACGATCTAAGATGGAAACGGTCGCGCCACTCGCGAGCGCATGGACCGTTCCATACAAGAACAACGAATGGACGAGTGATCCGGTGATGACGACCTCATCCCCTTGCGCCACTGTATATTCATGATCGGTATGATCGAAACTTTCTGTCCAGGAGTGCTGCGTTCTTAGAAACCCTTTAGGTTTTCCGGATGTCCCAGACGTATAGCCGAGATAAAAGAGGGATTCAGGGGACGCTACTGGTAGCGCTCTTTTTTCATAGGAAACGTTTCGGGCATTGGGAGTAACGATTTCGCCCTCCCACAGCTCCTTCACTTTTTCCTCCGAAATGTCTGTTACGAGTACGTCAGGTTCACTATCTATTAAAATATCCCGCACTTTGTCAGAAGGTAGTTTCGGGTCAATCGGGACAGCGGTCCAGCCGATTGAGACTGCCGCTAAAAAGTATGTAAGGAAATCCGGACTGTTTTTAGAAAAATAGATGGCAAGCCTCCCGGATGAAAAAGGAGCTCTCGAATAAATGTGGTTCGCCGCTTTTTCAGTTTCCAGAACCAGCTCCCCATACATCCATTCACCTGCTTCAGTCTGGACGGCGACTGCCATAGGATGAAGTTGTGCTTGTCGTTTAATCCGATCGAATATCATGGTGGATTCACCCTGCCTCTTTTATGTGTAAAAAGAAAGAGGCTTGTCTAAATCGACGAAACCTCTTTCTTAAGCGTATCATATGCACATTATGCAGCAACATTTTTACTTTGGTTTTGCTTTTGGATGACTGGGTTTCTACGCTTCATCTTCACGATGACGAATGCTGCAATGATCGTCTTGATGATATCACCAGGAATGTAGGCGATCGCTGATAATGCGGCTGTTTTTAAAGGTAGATCGAGAACAAATGCGGTAACTGGAATGCCCGCTGCATAGACAAGGATAATTCCTCCAAGGATATTGAACAGCAACACTTTCCAATACTTCAGTTTGTTCCAAGATTTCTCAACAAGGTAACCGATGACGAACGCCGCAACCGGCCAGCTCAGAATATAACCTGCACTCGGTCCAACCAATTCATCAATTCCACCGCGCATACCGGAAAGGACCGGTGCTCCAGCAATGATCAGTCCAATAAATACGAGTAAGCTCAGTCCTCCAAGACGTGCACCTAGTAAACCTCCAGCTAGCATTACGCCTAACGTTTGTGCTGTAATAGGGACAGGTGATCCCGGAACTGGAATCGGTGGTACAAGACCTAGTGCAGCAACAACCGCAGCAAACATGGCTGCATAAACTAGTGTATACGTTTTCTTCATCCTTCTTCACTTCCCCATTCTTGTTGAATTCAAAAGTTATGTCCAAGACTATTATGAAAGATGCCGGGAATTGTGTCAACTTAAAAATAGTTATGGTTAACAGTTTTAGAGGTGATGGTACAGATGATGGTGACAAAGCATTTTTTTACACAGGACACACTTACATTGGCGCGTGAACTGCTCGGAATGGAGTTGATCCACAATACTCCAAAAGGCGTCCTCTCCGGTAAAATCGTTGAAGTGGAAGCATACAAAGGACCTGAGGATAAAGCAGCCCATTCTTATGGAGGCCGACGAACGACTCGTACCGAAGTCATGTACGGTCCACCTGGGCATGTATATATGTTCCTCATTTACGGGATGCACCATTGCTTCAATATCGTAACAGGACCCGTGAGTAAGCCGGAAGCAATTCTGATTCGCGGTTTGGAGCCGACGGAAGGTACCGACCGCATGTTGAACAATCGGTATGGAACGAAGGAAAGGTATACGAATACGCAAATTCGTAATCTATCAAATGGTCCTGGAAAATTGTCTCGGGCAATGGGCTTCGATATGAGTCATTATGGCCTACCTTTGATAGGATCGGAAATCACTTTGAGAGATTATAAGCAGATACCCGACTCAGAAGTCGAGGTCGGACCACGCATCAATATTGATTACGCAGAGGAACATGTTGGTTTGCCTTACCGCTTTTCAATCAAAAGTAATCCCTATGTTTCTAAATAAAGGGGAACTTGTCCATATCAATTCTATCAATGAATCATAAGATAAAAAGAGTATATGTCCATATGCTGTTTACACTTTAATTGCATGAAAGGATTGATAGAATGTACGATTCATGGTTCCAACCCTTTAGGGATCGAGTGTCTCCAGTAAGGAACAATGGAAGAAACAATGTTAGTAACAACCGGCAAAACAGGAGAGCAGCCAATGCCCAAAATGGCAATGATCTACCACAGGAAAGTTTGACAAGTAATTTATCACGAACAGTGCGAGTTTATGAACAACAAGCATTTCAGGTCTGTGCGTTTACAACTGGAAATCCGGATGATAAGCCTTCAAAGGTGATCGTAACGCTCGGAAATCCTGAAGATCGACATGATTTTGACCTATTCATCTCGGAAAGAGGGACATTGGTTCCAGTCGAGTTTGATGAAAATGGTGTTTTCGTTTATGAAGAACCGATCTTGAACACGTGTGCACTTTTGTACATCACGTTCAAAGCACAGGGCCATTACTTGTTTGAACTTGATCTAGTGCTGGATCGAGGCAACATCCCTCTCGCAAATCTGATTCAAGATATAACAGCTATTTAATGTACACATAGAAAAGAACGGGGCATGGAGCCCCGTTCTGTTTTAATGTGATGGATTCAGTTCTTTCAATTCCAATTCATTTTCCGATTGTAAGCTCTTCTCTTTCGAGCTTGTCGAGATAAGTCCAAGCATTTGTGCCACTTTCTTTTTCCGATTCGTATAGCGGAAGAGCGTAATCAAATACCAGAAGGCGATGATCGTTGCTGTTTTCAGTACGGTTTCGAAGTTGAACGTCAGGTTCTCGAAGTCGATGACATTCAAGATATAGGCCGCTGCAACACCTAACAGGAACGCCGCAACCCACACACCAGGTCTTAGATCGCGATAGCCTCTATGTAACGTCTGGATGAAGGACGATAACAGCTTCAATTCGGTCTGATTATATTGATGCAGACGGTTTTTCGTAAACTTCAAATCCGGCACGATTCCGTTTGAGCGTTTTTTATCCGTCAGATGTTTGAAGAACAATTCAAAATCTATGAAACTCGAAAGACTGTTCTCAATTTTCCGATGCATATAGTTGTGATACATATACCACAAGTAGAGCTTTTCTGCCGTTCGAAGGACAGCATAAAGTAGGATAGTGACAAGCGCGAATTGTACCCAAAAATTTTCTAAGAAGAAATCTAAATAGGCCCAAATCGCCATAACAAGTGTTTTCAGCTTTGTCACGAACAACGTTGCCACGAGCAAGATGAGATCTGTCACTTTTTCCACAAGTATTGCCTCCTGTTTTCCTGTTAGCTCCATCATATCATTTTTTCCGAGTGAACATGACAATCATTTACATAATTACAGAAAATTTTCCCGTCAATCGACTTGATCATTACCCCCTATCTTCCCACCACAGCAGCGAAAAGTATAGTTAGAATCTAGTTCTATTTTGGAGGTTAGACATATATGAAGATCGTGTTTTTTGAAAAAGGGGAATTAATGATTATCGTAGGTTCTTCAAAACTTAAAGGGGAACTCACCATAGAACAAATCAAATCCGAAAGTGAGAAGAAAGCGAAAGAGCTTTCTCAACTTCTTGGAAGAGAAATCGGGTTCATGATCGACATGAACGGCAAGCTCGAAAACGATATGGCAATGAAATAAAGAGCTTTTTTGTGGAAAGAGCTGGTCTGGTAGATCCAACTGTTTGGATGTCAGGCCAGCTTTTTCTTTGTGGTCATTAGTGGAGATGGAGATGGACAGTCTATGAGTATGTGAAACGGCGGATGGGCTACTCATAGAGGATGTATGAGGTGTTGAAAGCGCTGGATTCCGAAAATGAACCACTCATAAAGGCTGTATCCTTCCCCAAATTCAGTGTTTCCTCGTTTTCGAGGAGGATAGAGCTCCTACCCTTCCCCAAATCCAGTGTTTCCTGATTTTCGAGGAGGATAGGCCCTCTACCCTTCCCCAAATTTAGTATTTCATCGTTTTCAGGGATGATAAGGTAGGCCCTCTCATCTTTTCCTCAAATGCAATCATCTTGTGTTTTCCGGGCAAGATTTCGCTACCTCAATTTCAAAAGCTCTCAAAATAGAAAAGACTCATCAATCGATGAGTCTTCTCGCATTTATTTAATTCACTAACGCATTTCGTCGTAGTTCATTCATCACGCGGTTGGCAATCAGCTGATAACCTGCCGGGTTCGGATGGATGATATCCTTGAAGTAGCGCTGTTTTTCCTTATCTAAAAACAAGTCGATCGTCGATATATAATACGTTTTCGGAAAGTCATTGACCATCCCTTTGGTCACCTGGTTCCACTTACCGAGGATCTCGTTCAACTGGTCATGGTTGACGAAGTCTGTGTAAGGATCATACATCCCGATCAGCACGAGCGGTGCAAATTGATTGTCCTGACGGATTTGGGCGATGAGCTGTGTCAGATTCTCCTGAAACAACGCTCTCTTCTCTTCCATTTCGGTCGGATTGATTGAATTCAAATCCCGTCGCGCGGCCTGGATGAAGTCGTTCGTGCCGATGAAAAGAAAAATATAATTGGCTTGAGAGATCTTTTGCTTCGCCTCAACGTCCTGGATGTGTACCATGATCTGATCGCTGCGATATCCGCGGATGCCGTAGCGGTTCACGATCACCTGCTGACCGATGGCTGTCGTCATGCCTTGTTGGACTCGTCCAATATAACCGGTTCGCTCGGGATCTCCGCTACCGAAGGTCAACGAATCCCCGATTGCCACTACCCTTACTGCGTCAGATGCTTCAGGAACATCAGCAGCAAATTGGTCATCTATGAAGTTGATTCCGATAATGAGAGCGACAATCAGGAGCACTCCCACTGTATATCTCAAAGGTCTGTTCCACACACGCTGTTCCTCAATTTCTCAAAAAAATTCGTCAGAGGTTATAATCCTCTTTTTTCAAATCAAACTCTTCCCATAAATGATAGACATCATAGTCCGTCGTGTCAATCCTGATAAAGCGTTGAAGAAGACCACACACCCCTAAAGTAAAGAACGTAAACGCCATGAATGATAGCAAAAAATACGCCATTCGATCCCGCTCCTCCCTGATCATTTACTACCATTCTATTAATCAGGTTCAGGTGCTAGAACTGAAGGACGTACTTCTGCTATCCACTCATAAGAGAGGTGTGACCGTTTTTTCTTTCAGGAGCTGATCGATACTGCTGACATCCATCGGTCGGTAAAAATGGAAGCCTTGAACTTCGTTGCAGTTCTGTTCTTTCAAGAACGCGAACTGATCTTCTGTTTCAACGCCTTCTGCAACGACGCGCATCTTCATGCTATGTCCTAACGTGATGACCGCTCTTGCAATTGCAGCCTCGTCTGGACTTTTACCGATTCCCTTAATGAAGGACTGATCGATCTTCAGAGCATGGACATGGAACTTTTTCAAATAGCTCAAGGAGGAATAGCCGGTTCCAAAATCGTCGATGGCGATTCCGACTCCCATCCGTTCCAGCTCCTCAAGGCTTTGGACGATACTTTCCTCATATTTCATCAATGTACTTTCAGTAATTTCAATCTCCAACCATTTGCCATCCATCTCGACCTCTTTCAATACTTTCCGGATCGAAGAGGCTAGATTACGCTGCAAGAATTGGCGCGCGGAAAAATTGACCGCCATCCGGATTGGGGGAATCCCCTGTTCCTGCCAACGTTTATTTTGTAGACATGCTTCCTTCAGAACCCAGTTGTCAATCTGAACAATCAAGCCAGTTTCTTCTGCAAGTGGAATGAATTCTCCTGGAGAGATCAGTCCCCATTGTGGATGCTTCCATCTGACAAGTGCTTCGACACCGATGATTTCATTGGTCGCAACATCGATGCGAGGTTGATAATGCAGCAGTAGCTCTTCGTTCTCAATCGCTTTATGTAGGTCATTTTCCAATACAAGTCGCTCGTAATTGTTGATGTTCATCGAAGGTCGGTAGAATTCGTACGAGTTCCGGCCTTTTTCTTTCGCCCGGTACATGGCCATATCGGAATGCGCCAGTAATGACTCGACATCCTCCCCATCATCTGGATACAGCGCTACTCCGATACTGAATGAAATGTGGAATTCATGTTCCTCGATGACGATCGGTTGCCTGAAGGACTGCGATACCAGCTTGGTAATATTGTTCAAATCCGAAATATGGATAACGTGCGGAATCAGGATCGTGAACTCATCTCCGCTCATCCGATATACTTGACCTTTTTCAGCAATCAAGCTCTTGAGCCTAGTAGCGACTACGGAAAGGACACGATCACCGAATGCATGACCTAGTGAATCATTGATGACCTTGAAACGATCCATATCGAGGAACAATACACCTGCAATCAAATTTTTGTTTTTACTTCGATGGATGAGCTTGTCCAGGTCTTCCTGGAACTTCCTCCGGTTTGGAAGATCCGTCAACGAATCATGATACGCCATATGTTTAATCGTTTCTTCCGTCTTCTTCCGTTTCGTGATGTCGCGCGCAACGACGACGACCTGTTTCACTTGATCGTTCTCATCCAAAACAGGCATCGCCCGTGCCTCGATGACGACATACTCCCCTTCAGCATTGCGATATCGACATTCTACGTCTTGCCGTTCACTCGTTTGGAACAACCGTCCGAAGCTTTCCAGTACAGCCTCTTGATCCTCTACATGAACATGATCGATGAACTTGTTCTCCAACATCGGAGCTCTGCCGAAAATTTTCTTATAGGCTGGTGAAACGTAATTGATGTGGCCTTTTCGGTCAAATAGAACGATCAGGTCAGACATGTTTTCCGTCATGATGTTCAGCCGTGTTTCACTTTCCTTCAACGCTTGCTTCGTCTGTTTTTGTTCAATCGCGATGACCGCAATATCAGTGTACATCTTAATCAACCGCTCATCCTGCTTGCTAGGAAGTCGGTTTTTCAAACTATAGATCGTTACGATTCCGAGGAGCTCATTGTTGCTCGATAGAATCGGCATCACCCAATACGCCCGAATCGAATGCTCATAGAAAAAGTGATGAAGATGCAGACTCAAAGGGTCATCCTCGATATCAGAAACGATGACCGGCTTTTTTAACGAGGCTGAACGACCGCACCCGCTCACATCTTCCCCGACAGTCATTTCCGCGAGTTGTAACGAATGCTTTTCGCAAATGGAGGGTGCCGATGCCAGTTGCAGCACTTCTTTTTCCGCTGAATATAGATGGATCGTACAGAACGTATCATCAATATGGCTTTCTAACGTTTTGGCTGTCACTTCTAACACTTCTTCTAGCATGATGTCTGTCGCGATCAGCTCGAAAATTCGCTTCTGACCTTTTAACTGTGCTTCCGTTTCCTTTTGTTCCTGCACCTCATAACTGACACACACGATTTCCGTTTCACCGACTCTTGGCGATATGACGTTCATGCGCTGGGACACCCAGAATGATTGGTTGTTTTTATGTAAAAGTCGAACTTCAATACATTGATCCACACCCGGTTTAATCTGTCGGATAAAGTGGTTGTAACGTTCCTTGTCCCGAGAGTCTATGAAATTGGAAAACGATTGACCGATGAGGTCCTGGTTCGTGAATCCCAACCTCGATGAGCCTGTTTCATTAAAGGAAAGCAGCGTCCCTTCCTTGTTCAAGGTGAAATACATCGCAGGGGTATTCTCATACAAATACCTGTACCGTTCTTTACTCGATTGCAGCTCGTTCTCAATCCTCTTCTTATTCGTGATATCCCGAACCGCAGCAAGTACATGCGTACATGTCCCCTGATCGTTCAGTATGGGAGTCAAAATCGTCTCCCCGACCATGATTTCTTCCATCACTTCGGTTTCAATTTCATAGTGGTAAGGTTCTTTAGAATAGTAGGCCGTTTCATATGCTTTTTGGAGTTCTACAAAAACATCCTCCTGTAACACATCCTGCATCCTTTTACCGAAAGAGGATTCGTCCACTCCGGAAAACTTGAGTGCAGAATCATTGGCAGTCACATAACGAAAGGATGGTCCCTTGTCCACTGCCATCAGAAACACCATATCTTTGAACCCATTGAAAATTGCGCGCAAATGCTCCTCTTGAATTCGATTAAACATGCCCCAAGTCCCCTATTTTCTACTCGATATCTAGTCTTATTCTCTATATCGGTTCCTGTAGAACATTTTACATATTTATCCTAGTTTTGTAAAAAATAATATGGATCATATCGCGAAGGAGAAGATGGAAGATGAACAAATGGCTGATCAGCACTTTTGCCGCATTTCTGGTCATTTCCGGGCTTGCTGCTTGCGCCTATCAAGACCAGCAACAAGCAAAGGAAAATGAATCTGTGCCTGTCAACGTCTCGAACCAGGCAAATCACCATACCCAAAGCTACAAAGATGTTGAGATATTCAATCCCGATAAAGAAAAGATCGGACATGCTCGACTGGCCCAAACCCCGAAAGGCGTCATGATCCAGTTGAAGGTTTCAAATATTTCTCCTGGTGTGCACGGCTACCATATCCATGAGACCGGAAAATGTGAAGCACCGGACTTCAAGTCTGCAGGTGAGCACTTCAATCCAGTCACCAAGGAACACGGATTTGAAAATCCGAAAGGGTATCATGCCGGTGATCTGCCGAATTTGAAGGTGGATGAAGATGGCATGGTGTCCATGACGACGATCACGAAACATGTCACGTTGGAAAAAGGGAAAGCGAATTCATTGGTCGATAAAGACGGCAGTGCCCTCGTCATCCATGAAAAAGCCGACGACTACAAGACGAATCCAGCAGGAGATGCAGGAGCACGGATAGCATGTGGAGTGATTAAGTAAGATTGTAGGGCTAGCAATGATCTATTGGTGTTAGTATCGTCAAACATGATTTACCCTCGTGTTCACGGTACGACCCTATATGAAAAAAAGTGGCTGATCCATATTTCCGGACCAGCCACTTTCCTTTATTGCTGTTGGTTGTTGCTCAGTTGCTGTTCAGCTTGCGCAACGAGTTTCTTGGTCATTTGACCTCCAACAGAACCATTCGCGCGAGAGGACGTATTGCCACCTAGTTGAACCCCCATTTCAGCGGCGGTTTCTTCCTTCATCTGTTCCAATGAATTCTTTGCACCAGGTACTAAGAGTTTGTTTCTTGGCAAGTCGATCACTCCACACGTTTATTTGAGCAACGCAATCGTTGCTCGTTTTTAATGTAACCGGATCGGTTTGAATGATACGGTAAAATGCATCCTTCAATACTCCAACGTCTCTTCTGTATGAGCCTTCAATGCCCCCATATTGATTTCATAACCGATGCCGGGCCTCTCCGAAAGAATGATATTACCATCCTGTACCTCGATTTCAGGTGTAATGATGTCCTTCTCCCAATACTTCGAGGAGGCTGCAATGTCTCCAGGATAAGCGAATCCGTCTAGTGTCGCTAACGCCATGTTATGCGCTTTGCCCACACCGGACTCGATCATCCCACCAGCCCAGACCTCGATTCCGTTTCTTTTACAAAGATCATGGATCCGAACGGCTTTTGCCAGTCCACCTACACGACTCAATTTTACCGCTAAAATCTGTGCGCTCTTCAACGCGATGGCTGTTTGCGCCGCTTCAAAAGAAGTGATGCTTTCATCCAGACATATCGGTGTGTCGAGGACTTTTTGCAATTCCGCATGCTCCACAAAATCTCGTGAACCTAAAGGCTGCTCTATCATCATCAGGTTGTAGCGATCCATTTTCTTTAAATGATTCAGGTCCGCCAACGTATAACTGGAGTTGGCATCCACCATCAAAGGCACATCGGGAAAATGAGAGCGGACGGTTTCTAAAACCTCCAAATCCTCTCCAGGCTTCACTTTCAGCTTGATCCGCTTATAGCCGATATCCACGGCTTCTTGGATTCTTTGAAGAAGTGCTTCCTTATCAGACTGCATTCCGATTGCGGTACCGACCTCTATTTCACCTGATTGACCTCCAAGCACTTGGAACAATGGTCGATCCAAGCTTTTCGCATAACCGTCCCACAAAGCCGTTTCGATGGCCGACTTTGCCATATGATGTCCACGATAACGATTGAACAAAGCATGGATTGCTTTTGGATGGTCGAACTCTCCTATCTCATATAAAGCCGGGATGAGGTACGTGGAAAGGACATGCAAACAGGTGTCGAGCGTTTCCTCCGTGTACCAAGGCGTATCAAACGCTGAACATTCACCCCAGCCGACCGTCCCGTCTTGGAAAGTCAATTCAGTGATCAGCAGTTTGCGTTCATGGACCGTATTCAATGCTGTAATGAAAGGCTGCTTCAAAGGCATCTTGATTTTATGAATTGAGACGCGTTCAACCTTCATGATGATCATCCTTTTTCAAAAGTGGATGTAGATCCTTCCGTAAAATCTTATTTGAAGCGTTCCTAGGAATTTGATCAATGAAATGGATGACTTTCGGCACCTTATATTTTGCAAGGCGTTCTGCGCAATAGTCGATGAGAGATCGTTCGCTGACTTCAGCCCCGTTCCGGACAACAACGAAAGCGGCAGGTACTCTCCCCCATTTGTCATCTGCGGCTCCGATCACGCCTACTTCCGCCACCGCTTCGTGCCCGGATAAACAAGCCTCAATTTCTGCTGGATACACGTTCTCTCCACCTGAAACAAACATGTCTTTCCGCCGGTCCAACACATAAAGAAAGCCTTCTTCATCCAAATATCCGATGTCCCCTGTCGCGAGCCATCCATCCCTGATCTTATCCACGTTCACGGCTTCCTTTTTATAATAGCCCGTCGTGACGTTTGGTCCTTTCACGTGAATTTCGCCTACTTGCTCATCCTCATCATTCGTCGGAACGATTTTCACTTGAGAAGGGAACAGTGGTTTACCGGCTGAACCGAGCTTACGGAAGCTGTCATCAGGTGCTAATGTGACGATTTGCGATGCGGATTCACTCAATCCATACGTTTGAAAAACGGGGATTCCTTCTGCTTCGCATCTTTTTAAAAGAGGAAGAGGAGCAGGGCCGCCACCTAAGAGCATACACCGGAACGATTCTGGAAATGTCTTGAACGCTTCTGAATCTAAGACATTCGAGAGCATCACGCTGACAACCGATGCAATGGTCACCCTGTTCTCATGCACAGACCTGATGAATTCTTTTGCCTCAAAACCGGTGTGCAGTACCATCGTGATTCCATAGATGACGCTCCGCATCACAATAGACAATCCACTCACATGGAAAAGAGGGACAGCGCATAACCAGCGGTCACTGTCATGAATGCCGAGATTCAACGCCGAACCGGTAGCACTCCACCAATGATTGCCATATGTGAGCATGACCCCTTTCGGATAGCCCGTCGTACCAGATGTGAAGATGATGGAATGAAGTTGATCAAGATCGATGGAATCGTTCAATCCGAACGTGCTTTCTTCGGTTTGTAAAATTTCGCCCAGCGTGAAGACGTTCTCAAACTGAAGCTCTTTTGCTACTGATTGATGCCGCTGGTCAACAACCAACACATCAACGTCTGCATCCTGCAGCTGATAGTCCAACTCTGCCGGAGATAGCCTTTTGTTCAGTGGTACCATCACCGCATTTAAATAATGGAGAGCATGAATCAGCATGACCGTTTCTGGATGATTGTCCATCAAGAAAGCGATATGATTCCCTTCCCGGACACCTTTTCCGCTCAATTTCCGCGCAAGACTTCTCACCTCTGTATCCAGTTCTTCATACGTCCATTCTTGATTTTCAAAAACGAGTGCAACACGATTCGGGGTCAAGTACGCCCTCTGCTGCAGCCAATTTTTCATAACTTGTCCTTCCATATGTACCACTCCACGATTCTAGTTAAAAAAGGAGATTCATAAGTAGTGGCTACTTACAAATCTCCCCGGAATTATTCGGCTTAAGGGAAACGAGGGAATTGTTTAAAGTCCGGCTTACGCTTTTCTTTGAACGCGTCGCGGCCTTCCTTCGCTTCGTCTGTTGTGTAATAAAGCAATGTAGCGTCTCCGCCCATTTGCTGCAATCCTGCAAGTCCGTCTGTATCCGCGTTGAAGGAAGCTTTCAAGAAACGGATCGCAGTCGGTGATTTCTCAAGCATCTCAGAACACCATTGCACAGTTTCTTCTTCCAGCTTTTCAAGTGGAACGACTGTGTTGACAAGTCCCATTTCCTTCGCTTCTTCTGCATTGTATTGACGGCAAAGGTACCAGATTTCACGCGCTTTCTTATGTCCGACGATACGTGCAAGGTATCCTGCACCATAACCAGCGTCAAAGCTTCCGACTTTCGGTCCAGTTTGACCGAAGATCGCGTTGTCCGCTGCAATCGTCAAGTCACACACAACGTGAAGAACATGACCGCCTCCGATTGCATAACCGGAAACCATCGCAACGACTGGCTTCGGAATGACACGGATCAAGCGTTGAAGATCAAGTACGTTCAATCGTGGGATTTGATCGTCTCCTACATATCCACCATGTCCACGTACCTTCTGGTCTCCACCAGCACAGAATGCATCGTCCCCAGCACCTGCCAACACGATGACTCCGATATCGGAATCGTCACGTGCGTATGCGAATGCATCGATCAATTCGTGAACCGTCTTAGGACGGAACGAATTACGAACCTCAGGTCGGTTGATCGTGATCTTCGCGATTCCGTTATATGTTTCGTACAAAATATCGTCATACTGTCTTTCAGCAATCCATTCAAATAATGCCATTTCAGTCATCCTTTCTATTATGTAATATGTTGTGTACCGTTTGTGAGAATGCCTCCGGCTGCTCGAGGTGCACGGTGTGACCTGCATCTTCAATGGCCACAAGCTCACCATCCGGAAGTAAACGGAGCATCTCTTTTGCTATTTTAACAAATTTCGCGTCGAGTTGTCCGACAATTAACGTCGTAGGCACTTCAAATTGGTGCAAGTGGTCCCACCAAGAAGGCTGTACGCCTGTCCCAATCCCTCGCAGACTGTTGGCTAAACCTACCTCCGAATTGTTGAGCCGACTCGCATGTAGACGCGCGCGCTCTTCGGAAGAAAGGTATGTCAACTGTGTCCGGAACAACGGAATCGCCTCCCAGAAATCGACAAAAGCTTCTATGCCTTCATCCATGATCCGATCCGCCAGACGATTGTCTCGTTGTTGACGGTCAAGACGATCTTCTTCTGTCGCCAAACCGGGGGAACTGCTTTCCAGAATTAATTTCTTAACCCGCGCAGGATAAGTCATCGCAAAAGACAATGCAACTCTTCCACCTAGAGAATACCCCAAAACGAACGCGCTTTCAATCTTGAGCTCATTGAGAATTTGATCCAGTGCGTCGACGGTCGCTTCCATCGAGTAATTTTTCAAATGGTCTGGACACTCTGTTTGGCCATGCCCCGGCAAGTCGACCATGATCAATTGATGATCATTTTTCCAATCCTCAATGAACGGTGTCCAATCCTCGCCAGCCCCTGTAAAACCGTGGAGAAGGAGTAACGGTTCTCCCTCACCTATCACTTTGACATGATAATGGATGTCGTTCACTTCAATTCGCATCGGTCATTCCCAACCTATTTTCCAACGCGTTGTTTACTCTGCTCCAGTATTCCCGGTGCAGCTGTACGTTTTCGTCTCGGTTTGTTTGGACTTCGAGCACGTGCAATCCTTTTCCATTCACACTCTTTGCGAAAGCTTCATCAAAATCGTTCCAGGAACTCATCAGATGATACTCTCCACCATAAAGTGCAGTGGACTGTTCAAAGGAAATGCCAATCGGTGTACCGAATAGATTTTCGAAATGTTCCGGATGCTTATACTGTGGTAAAAAGGAGAAAATACCTCCACCGCTGTTGTTGACGAGGACGATCGTCAAGTCGAGCTCATGCATTTTGGACGCCAACAATCCATTCATATCATGGTAAAATGATAGATCCCCAATGACGAGCACCGTCTTTTTACCAGTTGCGGCCACACCAAAAGCTGAGGAAATGACTCCGTCAATGCCATTTGCTCCTCTGTTCGCAACGAGTTGAATGTCCTTTTCATTTTTACCGAAAAAGGAATCCAAATCACGAATTGGCATGCTGTTCCCTACAAATAGAGCTGTGTTCTCAGGCATCAACTCCTCCAAACGAGAGAAGATCTTACCTTCAAAAAAGACATTTGTTTCAACAAACGCTTGCTTTTCCTGGTGCGCAACGCTATTTGCTTCAAGCCATTTCGTCGTCCATTCGGATGATTGATCCCTTATCGGGACCGATCGGGAAACAGATGAGGCGAATTGCTCCGAATCGGCATAGATCATCCGGCCACCAGAATGGGCAGGATCACGCCAATCTTCTCCTTCGTCTACAATCCAAACGTCCGTTTCATGATGCTGTTGGACATATTTGAAAAATGCCTTGGAGATCGGCATCGCTCCAAATCGAATCACCACTTGCGGTTGCCATTCTTTTACGATGTCACTTTTCAGAACGGCATCATAATGCTCAATGACGAGCTCTTTGGAATGTGCTCCTGTTCTTAAAGGTGATAGGGGATCAGCTAAAATCGGAAATCCGAACGCGGCAGCCATTTCAGTAATCGCATGTGTGGCATGTCGATATTGACCAGGACCGCACACGATCAACCCTCTCTGCACTCCAGACAACACGTTCGCCATTTCTGTATATTCTGCTTCTGAAAGATGGCGTTTCCCAGAGGTGAACGATCGATAAGCTCCGTTCTCACCTTTCCCATAATCAAAAGCGTCCGGTGCTTTGTAATCCGGAACGAGCGGTTCTCTGAACGGTAAATTCAAATGCACGGGTCCCTTCTTACCATGTGTCGCCACTGCACAAGCCCTTGCAGCAGTAGAACGTACATAGCGAATCACGCCAGCTTCAATTTCAGGAAGAGCCATCTCGTGGAACCATTTCACATACTTTCCGTACATCCCGATCTGATCAATTGCTTGTGGTGCACCGACATCCCGTAATTCATGGGGACGATCAGCCGTCAAGACTAACAAAGGGACATGGGAAATCGAAGCCTCGATAATCGCTGGGTAATAGTTCGCAGCAGCGGTACCTGACGTACAGACAAGCGCTACGGGTCTCTCTTCCATCTTCGCCATTCCGAGGGCAAAAAAAGCTGCCGACCGTTCATCAACGCTCAGCCAAACTTTAATATCCGGATGTTGGGCGAACATCATCGCAAGCGGCGTCGATCTTGAGCCGGGGCTGATGACGACGTCCCGAACATCCGATTCACTTAATTCATCTATGAAAGCTCCAACATAAGCTGTTAGTGGATCTAGTGTCATGCAAAGGATCCTCCTAGGGCAGAAAGCATCGGTTTCAACTTGATTTGTGTTTCTTCATATTCACTCTCCGGATCCGAGTCTGCAACGATTCCACATCCCGCAAAAAGAGAAACGTGATTTTCGTTGATGAGACCTGAACGGATCGCGACCGCAAATTCTCCTTGATCGTGTGAGTCGATCCAACCGACTGGTGACGAATACCATCCACGATCCAATTTTTCATGTTCACGGATGATCTCAACCGACTCGGTTTGCGGAAAACCGCCTAGTGCAGGTGTCGGATGGAGACGTTGCACCACATCCATCAATGGAACATCTTTCGCCTGTTTGACAACGACTGGTGTATAAAGGTGCTGGATGTCACGTCCTTTGTAAAGTGTAGGTCCGTTCGGTACGTGTACTGAACCGGCTACTTCTTCCAAAGCATCCCGTATCATTTTTACGACAAATGCATGCTCTTCCCTGTTTTTATCATCGGAAAGCAGCTGTGCTCCTAAATGTTCATCTTCCTCCAAGAAGGTCCCTCTCTTGATGGAACCTGCCAAGCATGTGGAGAGCACTTCGCTATCCTGCTTTTGCACAAGTCGTTCAGGTGATGCGCCAAGAAAACATTTGTGTCCCCGTTCAAATGCAAAAATGAAGCTATTCGGTTGTTCATTTTCAAGGCGTTGCAGCGTAGATGTCACAGAAATCTTCTCATCTGTTTCCGCGATCACTTCCCTTGCCAGAACCACTTTCTCAATTTTCCCTTGTTTGATCATGGACGTTGTATCAGCGACCGTACCTTTCCATTGTTCCGGCTCAATCTCTGTCAACGTATAGTCCCGATCTTCGGATTCTTCGATTGCTGTCCGTTTCAATAACAACGCTTTTTCTTTCATACTTTCTTCAAAAACTTGCACAACATCCGAATCGGGTTGGACGAACAAATTCGTTGTCAAATACGCCTTGTGTTGGAAGCAGGAATAAAGGTGGACAGGCAACACAAAGCTCGCATCTGAATAACTCGTCCATAATGGTGTTTTATCTTTTTTCGTATCAAATGAGAAACCACCTAGCATCATCGGCCCTGTACCAAATACATAAGGTGTTTCGTAATCCTCCAATTGTTCATCTACAATGGATTGCCATTCATTTTTTATCGTGGAAAAACGTTCTTCACCATCTATATCGAATTTCTGAGCTTCACCCATTCCGACTAGCGTCAACTCATTTGATGCATCAGACCAATAAGACCGATGTCCTTCATATAGCTGATTGCCATTTGAGAAAACCATGAGTGGATCAATCATATCGACCTGGACTCGATGACTGACCAGTATGGTTTTTTGGGTGCTCTGCGCTTTCAATTTAGCACTTTCCAATCGCTCTAATAAGTCATGTTGTGTTACAGCTGCCAAAGTATTCCCCTCCAACATCCTCCGACGTCTAATCTCTCTATATAAACGCTCTCTATGATAAGTCTAATAAACCTTATTATCGATACTATTATAAAGGAAAAATATCTGTTTTTCCATTGTCCACCATTCACATCTATTACCAAATCCACAAGTTGACACCTATACCCCCATTGCATACACTTAGAATGGGTCAAAATATGACAGAATGACGTAGTTTTCAGGCATTCTTATGATAAAGGTGAACGATAATGGAACAAAATATTGCAAACAACTCTAATGCTACAGGTACCGGGATGAAGAAAGAGTCCAAAGTGAAGGTCTGGTACCGCCAGCTACGACCTCACACGTTGACGGCATCCTTCATTCCCGTCTTTATCGGGACCGCACTTGCCCTATTCTACACCGAACTTCATTGGGGCTTATTGATTGCGATGCTGGTCGCTTCGATGCTGATCCAAGCCGCTACGAACCTTTTCAATGAGTACTATGACTTCAAGCGGGGCCTCGATACGGAAGAATCCATCGGAATCGGTGGTGGAATCGTCAGGGATGGCATTTCACCTCGTACCGTTTTGACTGTCGGGCTCGTCTTTTTCCTAGCCGCGATCTTATTAGGAGCCTATATCAGTGCAACGACGACCTGGTGGATCGCAGTGATCGGAAGTCTTTGTATGGCGGCCGGGTATTACTACACAGGTGGACCTTACCCGATTGCATACACGCCTCTCGGTGAAATCGTCGCAGGCTTTTTCATGGGATTTGTCATCATATTGATTTCTTTTTACATCCAGACAGGATTTGTCACTGTAAACAGCATGCTTATCTCCATCCCGATTTCCATTCTGATCGGTGCGATTTTGATGGCGAACAACATCAGGGATCTTGAAGGAGACAAAGAGCGTGGGCGTAAGACGCTTGCCATCTTACTCGGACATAAAAAAGCCGTGCAATTTCTTGGCGGCATGTTCGCTTTCTCCATCGCTTGGATTTTGACGATGGTCTTTGTAGGAAAAGCCTCTATCTGGTTGATCCTCGTTCTGTTGAGTATTCCGAAAGCCGTACAAGCTGTCAAGCTGTTCCATGGCGAACGGACTCCAGCTACGATGATGCCTGCAATGAAAGCAACCGCACAAATGCACACCGTTTTCGGAATCGCTGTGACGGTCGGTCTGCTGATCAGTTATATTTTACAGTTTTAATTTCTGTTAAAAGGAGCTGCACATATGGACTTATCCAATACGTTGATTCACGCGCTCGGAATGGAAGTTGTAGAAGCGAAGGCTGATGTGGTGAGGATGACGATGCCGGTTGACGAACGGACGAAACAACCGATGGGCTATTTGCATGGCGGAGCGTCAATTGCACTTGCTGAGTCTGCTGCAAGCATCGGCACAGCCCTGAATGTTGATCTGAATACGCATAACGTGTTCGGCATCGAAATCAACGCCAACCATTTGAAAAGTAAAAGAGACGGAATCGTCACCGCCACCGCTTTTCCCCTTCATAAAGGAAGAACGACGATGGTATGGGAAATCAAAATCACCGATGAACAAGATGCACTGATCTGCATCTCACGCTGTACAACTGGAATGATTGAGAAGAAATAGCATCCTGATAAAAAATCGCCTCCCCACTTTTTATGGGTAAGGCGATTTTTTTACATTAGATTAATTGATCGAGAACTCTTCCCTACTTAGTAGGTCCTCAGGGTATTTACCGATTTCGTCTTCATGGAAGTAGTCTCGGACTACACCATCCTCTAAAAAGTTCGCAATCGAAACCATGATCATCCCTTGATCCAAAGCTAAGTATGCTTGCGTCACTTCTCCAGTTTCCGCATTAACGGAATCAAGGAATCCATATTTGCTATAGGTGTCCATTTCCTTCAACTCATGGATGTTGTCCATTGCTTTTTCAGGAGCGTATTCTAATGCTAAGAAAGTGGCATGAGGTGTGACCACATTACTTTTCTCGTACCCTGAAATCCCTAAAGGCGTAGCTGCAAATTCAGAATATCCATCTGGAGTAGCTGCAGGAGACATTCCCCATACATCATACCCCTTCTCTTCAGCATACTCGATTTGAAGATCCACATGCCGTTGGTTGTTCAACCCTAGTGCGCGTTCTCCAAGTTCTTTTTCCTTTAGGACCAAGGAAGGCATCAAGGCTTCAAACATACTTCCTCCCCAGCTTGGAACAAACTTTTTCCCGTTGTACTTATAATGTCCTTCAAACACTTCGACCCCATCATATGTCGTCGTATAACCTTCCGGAGTTTGAGATTGCCAATCGTATTCAACTGGCATCACACGATCCATTTTCCACCAATGCGTTTTCGGTGCATCTTTTTTACCAATTGCTATATAACTTGCTACCCGAGGCTCAGTGTAGAAAGCTCCGTAATGATGAGACGTCGTTTCTCCCTTCGTCACATCATATCCGCCCCACATCTGTCCAACTTCAGGATCATACAAATGTGTATAATCCATCTCTTCAACTAGTTGGTGTGTTTGATCATATAGTTCTGGATAAGCTTTACCGACCGCGATCAACCCTGCTGATAGCCAACCATTATCAACTGTGGAGATGAATTGTCCCCAATCTTTCTTCAAAGAACCATCTTCCGTGTAATACCAATTGTAATAAAGGCCATTCCACTTCTTTAATGATTCTAATGTACCCAGTGACTTGCTGATTTTCGCAACTGCCTCTTGTTCTGATAAGAGGCCCAATTCATCCGCTGAAATCGTACTCATAAAATACATTCCGATATTGGTTGGAGAAGTGTACTCCTTCGGATCAACGTTACCATCCACACGGACAGCATCGTAAGGTAACCCAGTTCCCGAATCTGTGAAGTCTTCAAAATACCGGTACGTCTGTTTCGCAATCGACTTCAGTTGAGCATCTCTAGCCACTTCTTTGCCTTTTTTGGAGGTATCGGCCTTTGCGCCAAATGAAATAACGCTCAAACTCATGATTAGAATAGCCGCTGCAATAATTGACCATCGTTTTTTCATAGCCCTCTCCTTTATTTTTTGATTTCAACCACCTTTGGTGAAACGTTTCGATACCATTGTACAACCAACTCATGAAAGCGTAAACAATACTTTTGCATTAATTTTCAGAATTTTTAATCGGATTGTATTCGAAACGTATCGATTTAGTTGGATAGGCCTTTGAAGGTCATCTGAACCGAGTTTTAAGTTATTCTGTTCACTTCTGCGCTTAATCTGTTCACTCTCGCATTTATTCTGTTCACTCCAGTGTTCGGTGGTTAAATAAAGCTGAACAAAAAAGAGTACCCGTGTACCCAGACTCGCTGAATACCGAGATACTCTCTTCAATTACGCATGTTAAACTTCTCTTCGCATCGCCTTCAGAACATCCACTTTGGTTGCTCGACGGGCAGGACGTAGTCCCGAAATGATCGTTACGATCAAACAAATGGAAATACAGATGAGCGGAAGACTCAAAGGAATATCCGAGAACAGAAAGTCTTCTGGCGGTTGCTCTCCAAAAGCGCTCCCAAGAATCATCGGCAAGAACAAATTCACCAGATAACTGATGCCATAGGCGACAATCGTACCAAAGAGTGCTCCCAATAAACCGATATAGCTGCTTTCAATCAAGAAAATCCGCTTGATTATACTCGGATTCGCTCCAATCGCCTTCATGATTCCGATATCAGGCGCACGTTCAGTTACAGCCATTGTCATCGTATTGTAAATACCGATCGAGGCGATGATGATGGCAATCGTACCAATGAAGATCAAACCGCTTTTTGCAATCAGGAAAAACAGGTTCATTTGCTCCATCTCATTGATCACTGAATAGGTGTAATAATTTTTTTCTTTCAGTATTTCAGAAATACCTTTCACAGCTTCTGCGTGATTGGCATAGATCTTCACTTCATCAAATGTTCTTTCACCAGCGGCTCCGGACGCTCCATCTCCACCACTCTCCGTAGCATTCGGATCGGACATCTCTCCGTTTTTCGTTCCCGTAAATGCTTCTACTTCTTCCAAAATTCCTTCAGAAAGATAGATGTTTGGATCGCGCATCCACTCACGAGACGGTTTTTTTCCAATACCGACAATGCTCAGTTCGATTTGCTTCGTTTCTTCCTCTTTAGCATCATTGACCTTCTTTACATCCATCGTTATCGTTTGATTGAGAACTTCACCGTCATACCTGACCTCTTCTTTTACAACGCCATCTTCACCGTAAGGCGGGTCACCTTCTCCATCCCAGTCAGCCAAGCTTTGTGCGAAATCATACCCGACAACGATTTCATGTTCCGCTTTCGGCATACGTCCTTCTGAAAGCTCGAAGCCTGCTTTTGTCTCGGAAGGATAGTGTACGACGTATGAACCGCCAATATGCCGGTATTCATCAAGTTGATAGATCGCCTCCTGGCGCAAATAGTTTCTGCGAGTGACGGCATCGACGTTTTCAAGGGATTCGAAATAGTCTACATCTTTCATCGTCACTCCCTCTTGATTTTCTTTCCCATGAACTTGAATTTCTGTCATCAACTGACCGGATGTCACTTCATCAACAACCGACTTCTGGATTCCGAAAGCGACCGAAGCCAATACGATCAAAAAAGCACATCCCATTGCAGTCGCTAGGACCGTCATGAAAATCCGGCTTTTGTTCTTTTTCATATTCGCGCGCACAAACTTGAACTGGTCCTTGAACCTCATGATGCATAGGCCTCCTTATTCAACTTTCCGTCTGTAATTTCGATGACACGATTTCCGATTCTCGCCACTTTTTCATCATGGGTGATGATCAGGAAAGTGATGCCTGATTCACGGTTCAACTGCTTAATGAAGTCCAATAGTTCCTCTTCTGTTTCACTGTCAAGACTACCGGTCGGTTCGTCAGCCAGGATGATCGGCGGATTCAAAACGAGCGCTCTTGCGATGCTCACCCGTTGCTGCTGTCCACCTGAAAGTTCACTCGGATAATGCTCCATGAACTTCTCAAGTCCCACTTTTTTCAAAATCGCATCGGTCTGCTTCCTTCTTTCACGTTCATTCACGCCTTTTAATGTCAATGCTAATTCCACATTTTCGAAAGCGGTCATACTCGGAATCAATTGAAAGCTTTGGAAAATGAAGCCGAGACGGTTCAATCGGAAGTCGGCCCACTTGCTTTCATTGAAGTCTGTCACTTTTTCCCCGGTGATGATAATTTCACCTTCTGTTGGACTCATGTATCCACTGATCAAATTCAGAAGCGTGGACTTTCCTGATCCGCTCCTGCCGACGATGGTTACGATTTCGCCCTCATCCACATGTAGATTGATATTATTTAATACCGGAACGACAGATTCCCTGCCCTTCTTACCGATTTCAAATTGATGGCTCAAGTTCTTCACTTCAATCATCTTGTTGGCCTCCTACTTTTCATATACACATAAAGACGTCCAAACCGTAAAAAAGTTCAATGGAAAAATAAAAAACCCTCTGATTGAATCAGAGGGTTTACTTGTGAGGTGCAAAACGCAAAAACGCAGCTCAAATTACAAGTAAAATCACGTATTAGTCACTTAATGATTCACAGTATAAATCACACCAGATTTCCTTCACCACATTTGTATATTTGAGTGTTCAAATCTATGACTTAACGGACACGTGACTTATTGAAGCTAAGCGCCCGATAATTGATGAAGAATGACTAATTCATAAATCTAACGGACATTAAGGACCTTATTTCTATACATTATCCATTTTCACTAAACTTAACGGACATATGATACCTTATTTGGTTCAAAATCATCCAAAACAATATACTTTTTAAAAAATAGCGCATCTGATGTCCGTTTGCACACCGAAATTGGCGTTTTTGTCACAAATAACGGATCTGATGTCCGTTAAACCCTATCTCCCACCACACCACAAAAAAATGCTGCCCGATTGTAGAAGAACGACCATATTGTTTCATACCTATATTTCAAATACGTAATCCCAACACTAATCACATCTAAATTCACAGTCCCTCCAATAAATACTTCAGCCCTTGTGAAATGGTATGTGAATTCATCTGTTATTTAGGTACAAAAGTTCAAGGAAGCGCTGATATAACAAAAAAAACGCACTGTGAATTTCATCGTGAAATCCAGTGCGTTTTGCTTTGATAATTACTTGTTTGCACCTCTGAAGAAAACCCTCTGATTGAATCAGAGGGTTTAAAAGTTATAGATTATTGAACTGTAGGGAAACCGAATCCTGAAGCATAGTCATCACCAGCTGCTGCTCCAGATCCACCTAGAATGTCATTCGTTTTCGCACGGTTTTGAAGCTCTGTGCGAAGTGCAGCATTGGACATCGTAGGGTTTGCTGCCCAGATTTTAGCCGCTAGACCTGAAACGTGCGGAGTTGCCATGGAAGTACCACTGATTGTGTTATACGCTCCATCTTTCCAAGTAGACTCGATTGCGCGACCAGGTGCTGAAACCTCTACATCACGCTCTTGGATTGAATAATCCCCATCAGTATTCGGATTTCCACGAGAAGAGAAGTCCGCTACTCGATAAGTCCCGTTTTCTTGTACATTTTCAAGAGCTGCAACCGCAACTGCATCGACTAATGCACCAGGGTATCCGATCGTATCCGCTGCTGGACCGTCATTTCCAGCTGCCGCAATGACAAGTGCACCATTATTCATTGCATATGTGACTGCATCTGCAATCATAGAATCTTTCGAGCTTGATCCGAGTGACATGGAAATGACGACATTCACACCAAGTGCATTCCCTTGATCAGCTGCATGGCGGATGGCACCAGCAATGTCATCAGAGTATCCGAAACCACTGTTTCCTAGTACTTTGTAAGCCCAAAGTTTCGATTCTGGAGCTACACCATAAACACCTTGTCCATCAGCTCCACCATTAGCAAGTACTGTACCTGCAACGTGTGTACCGTGTCCGTTTTTATCCGTACACTGACCGTCTAGAATCGGAGCTCTATTTTGACTGAAATCTTTACATTGTTCCACATTGGAAACTAGGTCAACGTGCTCGACATAAGTTCCTGTATCAAGAACAGCTACACGGACGCCGTTACCTCCACTTGTTGCAGTAAGATTAGCATCGTTGTACATCGCTTCCATTCCCCATGGCGTTTGGTCAGAAGGAGTAGCTGTACGTGTCGCAGTTTGGGACACCTTATTTATAGAAACCTTTTCAACCAAGGATACATTCAAATTTTTGTTCTTCTGAAGTGCTTCATATTGTTTTTCCGTTACGTCCGTTGTGAATCCTTTTTCTTGGAAATCCCAGCGTTTTCCGTAGTTTGCACTCGCATTCATTATTGCTTGATCACTAGATGATGAAATCAATACACGTAACTTCTCATTTTTCGCTTGATCGGGCGTTTCTCCTGCTGCAAATACACCTGTTGCAAAAATGGAAACCATCATTATCGCTGTTAAAGCAATAGACAAAAATCGTTTCATCCTATCAATCTCTCCCCAAAATAGATTCATCAATTTCCATTGATGTGGAACAAAGAGTCTCGATGTATGTACGTGCTGCAGCAAGCCTACATTTTAACCTTATAGTTTTAAATTAAAATCATAGGCTGCGGAATCGACTCACCTCCCTACCTGAATATATTGTCGGTTTTTTCTGAATTTTGCATTATTAATGTTATCATATTGTGCATTCCTGGTGTATTGGGAAAATAGGCCTTTGATACAGCTAATATTTGTATATTAAAACAGTCTATTTTCCCAACAGGATTTATTATGAAGTTATAGTTGGAATTCGAAAGTAATGGATCGTGTATAAAACACATTGAAATATAAAAACTATGGAAAGCAAAGATTGGAAGGAGAATGTGTACATGAATGCTGGAAGAGCAAAACAGATTTTAGAATCGCCAAAAGAAATCGAGGTCCATTATCGAGGGAATCCGATTTGGATCCAACAAGTGGACGAAACAGGCAACACAGCACGTATCTATTCGAAGGGTGAACCTGAAAACGAAATGACCGTCAATGTAACCTTATTAGATGAAGTATAAGAAAAAGGGGTACCCGAAAATCCGGGTAGCCCCTTTATCATGAGGATAACTTATTGCGGTTTGCATAAATGGCGGCCTGTGTACGGTCAGAGACCTGCAACTTGCTAAGGATGTTACTTACATGTGTTTTGACAGTCTTGATCCCGATGAACAATTCTTCTCCGATTTCTTGGTTCGTCTTCCCTTCTCCAATCAAGACCAAGACCTCCAGTTCGCGTCTCGTCAATTCGTGATGTGGGAGTGTTTCATTGCCACGAAAACGGTTCATCATCTTCTGTGCTACTTTTGATTCAATGACTGACTCACCTGCATGGGCCTTTTTGATTGTATCTGAGATTTCGTCAGCGGATGCTGTTTTCAAGACATAACTGAATGCACCTGCCTCTATGGCAGGAAACACCTGTTCATCATCGTAAAAACTAGTCAAAATGATGATTTTGCAATCTGGATGGCTTTGTATGATTTCCTTCGTCGCTTCAATGCCGTTTCCATTCTCCATAATCAAGTCCATTAATACGACATCCGGATCAAGTTCCTTCAGCGCCTTCACAGCTTCATTGCCACTGGAGGCTTCGCCAAGAATCTCAAACGATGGATCTGTCATTAAATAAGAGCTTAGTCCCCTTCTTACCATTTCATGATCATCCACTAAAAATAACTTAATTGGTTCCGTCAATATGAACACCCCCTTTTTCAATCGGTACCCGGACGTCAATCGCTGTCCCTTTTCCTTTTGCAGAAGTGATGGAAAAACTGCCACCTATTTCTTCACAACGTTCTTTCATCGTCTTCAAACCATAGGACGTTTTCTTCTTTTCATTCAGATCGAATCCAACACCATTATCTCTCAGATGAATACGGATATGTTGGTCGGTATGGTTCAAGACAATCGTGAGACGATCTGCCTGTGAGTGTCGAAGGGCATTTGCCAACCCTTCCTGGATCATTCTGAAGAGATGATCCTCAATTCCTCTCGGCAATTCCGGAATTTCATGTATCTCGGAATCAATCGCAATTCCCGATTTCTGTCTTAGTTCGTCAACGAGACCTTTAATACCAGTATGTAAGTTCTCACCTGATAGTTCGATTGGTCGCAAGTGAAGTAGCAGTGCCCTCATCTCTCCTTGAGCTTTATTGGCCATCTCTACCACTTCTTTCAGCTGCGCTTTCGCTCGCTCCGGATGCTGATCAAACAGCTTCATAGCGGCAGAGGACATCATGTTCAAGGCAAAAAGTTGTTGACTGACCGCATCATGCAAATCCCGCGCCAATCGTTGTCTTTCTTCAATCGTAGCTGCTGTATGAGCCTTTTCAGCGTATGCCGCTTTCTCATTCGCTAGCTTTTGCAAAGACTGGACTTGTTTTTGGATTTTTGCCGTCAATTCATTGAGTTCGGCACAGATTGTCCCGATCTCGTCGCTTTCATGATCTTTGATGCGGTAGTCATAATGTCCTCTTGATAGCTTGGCGATGGCTACAGAAATTTCATTCAATCTATGAATCAGCTGTTGCCCTTTTTTGAAACTGAAAAAGATCCCCAATATGAACGTCAAAAGAAAAACAGCTAACGAGATTATGAAACTCCCTATTATTGGATCGGCTTCTGGAGAGAAATAATAAAGGATCTGGAAGATAAAAAAGACGAAAATGGTTGTATAAACCGCTGTTAAGAGGTGGGTACGATAGAGAATACCACGAACACCACTTTGATTTTGACTCACAAGACCACCCCTTTATACCCGATCAATTCTGAGATCTAATACTTGAAATTGAAAGTCGAATGTCAGTTTACGAGTCGCTTCATCGTACCCTTCTGTCTTATAACTCGCGTCCTTCATCAGACCATCTCTCTTGTAATTCCCAATCTTGATGTCTCCAACTTTCGATGAGGCCGTTACCGAAAAGTCAACATCCTCCGGTATTAAAATCTTTATGTCTCCAACCCAACCAGCTAAACGAATGGTTGTTTCCTTATCTGGAATGAAGGCCCGCGTATAGTCGAAATCATAATCAGCTACACCATTTCGCTCATCAAGATCTTCCACTTGCCAGTTCTCATCTTTCATAGACACATCCGTGACAAAGCCACTTTTGGCATGCTTGGCGTTTTTATCCATATTCACAGAAACTTTAGGTCCTCTACCCCAGAGTATCTTGACCCCTATATAGACGAACAGAAGAGGCCATAGGTTGATGATTTGATCAAAAGAGAATTCTATAAAGCCTAATCGATCTGCCGAAAGCAAACTTCCCACAGCAGCGAACAGCAGCCCAAAGAACCAGCTTCCAGACCGCCTCTTGCTCAACCAGGCTTCAAGTAGCCACTTAAGACCTAATAAAAGTAGTACAAAAGGATACAAGAAATGTATCGCTTCGTCTATTTCCATGGAAATAAGACCTAAATTGACAAGAAGTAACACTGCTCCACCTAGTATAAAAATCAGTGCTACGATAAATTGACCACCAGAACGTAGTTTCATAAGACCACACACCTTTATTTATATCTTTAAGAAGGTCCGCCTTTTACATTTTGACAAAGTTCGGTATATCCCTTCTTTTGATTGTTTCCTACTTATAGGATACCTCTCACATAACAAATGCAGAACGAACCCTGGGACGTTTCCTTCTCCGCCTTAAGGCGGATATTTGGATTGAAGAACTGAAAGTGAAAAACTCCAATAATTTACATTTATGTTAAAATCAATAGTGAAAGGGGGGCTTAATGAACCTAGAGGATGTTAAACCGATTAAACGTTCCAAATTACGGATCATGTGTGGGAAAGTGTACTTTACAATGAAGCGTAGATTCATATGGATGAAGAATAAAAGAAAGTATACTCGTACCCAGAAAATTATGCCATCATGATGTACCAGCCTTATTTAGAAACGAATCACCATTAAAAAAGATAATCAGCCGGTGCTGATTATCTTCCTGACGCATTTTGTTCTTCTTCGATTTGTTCGATCGTGTTTGAAGTGTCCCGACGGCGATCATTTGTATGCTCATCGGGTATGGTTTTTCTTTTATCGTAAGCTCTTTGTGCTTCTATCGTTCGTTTTGCATATGGAACAGCTTCTAACCTTTCCTTCGATATGTCTTCACCTGTATCGATGCAGATGCCAAAGGTCCCTTTTTCAATACGTTCCAGTGCTTGATTGATTTCCTCTAATAATTCTTCATCGCTTTCTTTTAAGGTCAATTCTTTTTCATGCTCATATTCTACCGTAGCAGAGTCACCCATATGGTTCTCATTACTTGTGATTTCTTCTGTATCTACGTTTTGTTCGCGTTTTTGGTATCGTTTATACACATCGCGTTTCATCGTATCTAATTGTGTTTTGAACTGTTCGATTTGTTCTTGTGTAAGTGCCATATCCTCTCCTCCTTACATGCATCCATACCCTCGGTGATTCCTAAATAAACACGGTTCAACTAAAGAGGACCATCCATACAATCAACGAGATCGGTACGAGTCCCGACCATGTCCAAAACCAAATTGCAGAGGCTTTGTTTTTATCAGAAAGAACATAAAGAAAAATTCCGGGAAAAACGGTCCAGGTGACAAACAATACAATCGCCAACAAAAATTGAATGACAGATGTGAAGTTGAAACGGTCGAAAGTCACAACAAATAGGTATGCTGGAATGGACATGATCAATGGAGTGAAGAAGCTCCATATCAAGGCTCTTACTCGGTACATATTCAAGTAGCGCTTGTTATCTTCCACATATTGAGTGAATAAACTCCAAGAATTTTCTACGGGTAATTGTATTCTTCTCGCTATTTCCATTTCAACATCCCTCCATTGGAAAATGGTTGTATCTATATTTCATGGCAAAATGGGGTATAATAGAGATATTAAGATAAAGTGGGTGGAAACAAATGGCATTTTTCTCAAAGAATCAGCAAGAGCCAATTCCTGAAGTCGAAACAAAAGTATGGAGTTGTACGAACCAGGATTGTTCTGGATGGATGAGAGACGGATTGTCTTTTGAAGCAAAACCAGCTTGTCCACTATGTCAATCTGAAATGGCGATGGAAACGCGGGTATTGCCTGAATTATCATAACGGAATGCAAAATACAGTGGAGTGGCCCTATTGGGACACTCTTTTTTGCATTCTTTCATGTTCCTTTTTTAATAACTTAATCCTTTATTTTCTGAAAAATGACTAACAAATGTATATTTTCGATTAAAGCGGTAAGAATGGTAGATACATAATGTTCTAATGAACAAATTCCAAGGAGGAATAAACATGAACAAACGTGATTTAATCCAACATGTCGCTGAACAAACAGGCTTATCTAAAAAGCATTCAACTACAGCTGTCAATGCAGTAATCGATGCGATTACACAAAAGCTCACAGATGGCGAAAACGTACAATTAATCGGCTTTGGTAGTTTTGAAGTACGCCAACGCCAAGCAAGAAAAGGAAGAAATCCTCAAACAGGAGAAGTGATCCAAATCGAAGCGACACGTACTCCTGCATTCAAGCCTGGAAAGCAACTGAAAGAAGCTGTCAAAGCTTAACTTGAGGAACAGATGAAAAAAGGGTGGCCGCTTCAGGTCAACCCTTTTTCATCGTAAAACAGTACCCCCGGATATCTTAACTGATTCTCCAATGATATTGGGAGCGGCGTCCGTGATGAGGTATGAAATTGTATTGGCTACCTCCTCCGGCTGTACCAATTCTCCAGAAGGATATTCATCCTTTACCTTTTGCAATTGTTCTTCAAACGAGATTCCCTCCCGTTTGGCTCGTTTTTCAAGTGCTCGAATTCCCATTTGTGTGTTGACGTAACCCGGACATACTGCGTTCACGCGAACTCCGTTCTTAATCGCTTCAAGTGCGAATGAATGCGTAAATCCGATTAGAGCGAATTTCGATCCGGAATAAGCTGTGTTCCCATATGTCCCTCTTAATCCAGATAAAGAGGATACGTTAATGACAACGCCTTTTTGGTGCTGCTTCATATGTTGGTAGACAAGCTTCGTCAACATGACGGCTGCCGTATAATTCAATTCCATGATGTATTCGAGTTCTTCTTTAGAAGTATCCTCAACGATGCCTCCGCCAGCAATGCCTGCACAATTTACCAGACCATATATGGGACCAAGCTCTGCCTCAGCATTCTCAACCAGCCCTATTTGCGCCGATTCACTCGTCAAATCTGCCGTATGTACATGGATATTCTCAGAAGGGGTGAACTCCAATAGTTCTTGTCTGAGGAAATCTAATTTTTTTGTATCCCTTGCGGTCAATGTAACTTTTCCACCCATTTTTACAACGGCTTTGGCTGTCTCACTTCCGATTCCACCGCTAGCACCTGTAATGAGGATATGACGGTTTTCAAGCGCATCAACCGAGAAAACACTCATCGCCCAAACTCCTTTGCATAAAGACTGAAATCAATTGATTTTAGAAAACGGGACTAACTCTATAGAGAGTTAATCCCTCAATCGTACGAACTTCACGCTGGTATTTAGTAAACAATATCAATTTACCCTCCAGTCTTTGGATATAAACCGCATAGGTGCAAAATTTTTTAAAATTGTTCATCCAATTTCAATGAACGTTGACAAACCCCTCGATCTGGAAAAGTAAGTGCGGCGTATTTTAGTTTTTCGTTTATGACTCTTGTACTCTATTTATTCATGTTCCCGTAACGACTTCAATGAAAGTTCTGTTTCCCGGACAATTTCTTCTACAATTTCAGATGCAGATTGTTCTGGTTTAATCAATCGATTCCCTTGCCCAGACCAAAGAGACATATAGTCCAATTTCCCTTGACGCTTCGCTTGGGACCTGATTTCTTTCGTCAACATATTTTGGATTGGATAATGGAGTGGTTCAATTGATTTGGATTGGAATAGATCGACAAATGTATTTCGCAAAGCTCTAGCAGGCCTACCAGAAAATGCAGACGTCAGTACCGTGCTTTCTTCGTTTGATTCAAGTAAGGCCTTTTTGTATAGATCAGGTGCTCCACTTTCATACGCATTCAAAAAACGGGTACCGAGTTGAATACCTTTCGCGCCGAGCGCAATGGCAGCTACCATCCCTCTTCCGTCCATAATTCCTCCTGCCGCAATGACTGGAATCGAAACGTGATCGACAATTTGTGGTACAAGCGCGAATGTGCCTACTGTAACGAATTGTTCTTCATATTCAAACGTGCCACGGTGTCCGCCGGCTTCACTTCCTTGGGCGATCAAGACATCTACTCCTGCCTTCTCTGCTAATCGAGCTTCTTCTACTGTCGTGACCATGGTCACGACTTTAATTCCTTTTTCGTGAGCCCGCTCAATTTGTTCCGAATCAGGCACTCCAAACGTAGTGGATATAACCGGGACATCTTCTTCCAACAGCACTTCAAATTGCTCTTCATAATAATCCTTTACTTCGAACACATCTTGGTTAGGTTTTATCTCAAGATTTTCATAAATCGGTGAGAGGTGTTTGATTACTTCATCTGTGCGGGGGTCTTCTCGGACTTTATGAACATTAAACAGATTTACGGCAAATGGTCGGTTTGTATGTTTCCGAACTTCAATGATCGCTTGTCGAGTATCTTCAGGGGTCAGATACCCTGCCCCGATTGTACCGAGACCCCCCGCTTCTGAAACTGAAGCAACCAGTTCAGCCGTCGTAATCCCCCCTGCCATTCCAGCCTGGATAATCGGATATTGAATGTTCAACATTCCACATATTACTGTTTTCATTCCTACCATCCTTTCAAAGAATCAAGAATGTTTTGACTCACACAATGCACACTTATCTGTATTATTGGAATACCCTTGTACACAAACTTTACTTGCTAACATTTAAAAATACACAAAAAAAATGTGCAAGCCAGAGTGGCTTGCACGTCAATAAGGTATGGGCGGTGTCAGAGTTTTAAGGGGATTGTCTACTTCAGTATAGCATGGCTTTACACGCTTGTTTATTGGGAAAATCACATGAATTAACGCACTAAAATCTTATTTATCGAAGTACCATTTTCCCAACTGTCAGTTTCCTGTCAAACCCCCACAAAAACACATGCCATTTTCTGTAAAAATAGACAATTTGGTGTATGATGTTACAACTCGAAATTTTTTCAAAAAAAACGCGCAAGCCGGGGGAGGCTCGCGCTAAAAAAGGTATGGGCGGTGTCAGAGTCTTAAGGGGATTGTCTACTTCAGTATAGCATGGCTTTACACGCTTGTTTATTGGGAAAATAACTGAATGTTCCTGGTGATATTCCCACCTTTCGATGTAGAATTTTCCCAACTCAGGTCGATTTCCAGAATGCCTTTAACAGTCTTCATACGACAAGAAATTCCTCGATACGCTATACTAGTATATAGGAACATTTTTGAAAAGAATTGAGTGAGACGGATGAAAGACCAAATGATTACGACTCGTAAAATTCATACATACATCGATGGTGAAGTCATTGAAAAAGTTGACACCGTAGTGACAGAGTTTCCTTTGACGATTGTACTGAACGGCCATGAATTTGCTACAATGGTATGTACACCAGCATTCTTAAAAGAAATGGTCATAGGCTTTTTGGCTTCCGAAGGGGTTATTCGTTTATTTAAACGTGATATCGCTTCCATTACGATTGATGAAGACAAAGGTTTTGCCTATGTAGAGACAACGACAAAGATTGAGCAGACGATCCAAGAACATACAAAACGATTTATCGGTTCTTGTTGCGGGAAGAGCAGACAGTCATTCTACTTTCAAAATGACGTAAAAACCGCAAAGTCTTCCATGACGAAAAGAACGATCAGCTACGAGCAGTGCATCAATCTCATGGAACAACTTCAGTCGTCTAGCAGTACTTTCCAGGCTACCGGTGGCGTTCACAACGCTGCAATCTGTTCTCCTGAAGGAATGATCGTGTCCAGAACAGACATTGGAAGACACAATGCACTTGATAAGCTTTATGGTCATTGTTTGATGAACGAGATACACGTACAAGATAAAATATTAGTATTCAGTGGCCGGATATCCTCTGAGATTTTGTTGAAAGCAGCTAAAATCGGAGTCGGCATTCTATTGTCCAAGTCTGCCCCAACAGAACTAGCCCTTCAAGCGGCAGAAGATTTGAACATCACTACAGCCGGTTTCATACGAGGAAACCGCGTTAATGTATATACACACCCAGAACGAATCGTTTTATAACATCGCATCACATGAAGGAGGTGCATCCATCGCATGAACATCTTGGACCAACATAACCGCCCTTTACGGGATTTACGAATCTCTGTAACCGATCGTTGTAACTTTCGGTGTCATTATTGCATGCCAGCAGAAGTGTTCGGACCGAATTATGAGTTTTTGAAGAAAAACATGCTGCTTAGTTTTGAAGAGATTACGAGACTAGCAAAATTGTTCCGTAAACGAGCCGGGATAAAAAAATTGCGGATCACGGGTGGAGAACCTTTGATGAGGCGCGATCTCCCAGTACTCATTTCTCAACTCTCTTCTATTGAGGGTATTGAGGACATTGCTATGACGACGAACGGTTCCCTGTTACCTAAATTTGCTGATCAGCTAAAAAATGCAGGGCTGGACCGTGTGACCATCAGTCTAGATACGCTTGATGACGAACGTTTCAAAAAAATCAACGGTCGTGATGTATCAGTTGAGACTGTACTGAAAGGAATAGAAGCTGCGAAAGCCGCAGGACTGTCCATCAAGATGAATATGGTCGTACAAAAAGGGGTCAACGATGAGGATATCATCCCTATGGCAAAGTATTTCAGACAACAAGGACATATCCTAAGATTCATCGAGTATATGGATGTCGGCAACTCCAATGGTTGGAAAATGGATGATGTTTTTTCGAAGAAAGAGATCATAAACCGAATCAATGATGTCATGCCGATTGAACCAATCCAACCAAATTATACAGGAGAAGTAGCAACCCGTTACCGGTATGTCGACTCAGACGATGAAATCGGAATTATTTCTTCTGTAACGGATGCATTTTGCTCCGCTTGCAATCGGTCCAGACTATCCGCAGAAGGTAAACTCTACACTTGTTTATTTTCGGTAAAAGGACATGATTTGCGCGGTCCATTAAGAAACGGATATAGCGATGAAGAAATGATGAACTTGATCGATAATATCTGGTCACATCGTACAGACCGTTATTCTGAAGAACGAACCCATCATACGAAACGAAAAACCAAAGTCGAGATGTCGCACATTGGTGGTTAAAAATGTAGAAATGGAGAACGAGGAATCGTTCTCCATTTCTTTTTACCGATACAATTCCCTATCCAAAAGCTTAGAAATAAGTTACCATTGTACTATAGACTTACAGATATTTTTGTATATTTCGAATAAATTCGACACCACTATTCATTATAAAGGGTGATAAAATGACATTAACGAAGACCTCGTCTTATTCCAATATTGAAGAAGCTTCCAAAGACGTACTCGAACTGATCAGCCGTTTTGTTGACGTGAATACTTTCTTTGTGGCGAAAAACGATCAACACGATGTAGAGATCATCCAATCTTTCAACCGCGATGAAGTGGTTCTTGAATCAGGATTTGAAACACTTTACCGTGATTCCTACTGACAATTCATCGTAAAAGGTGGTCGTGAACCCCTTATCATCGAAAATCTACTTGAGCATGACTCTACTAAGGATATGGCTGTCACTAAAAGTTTGGGCGGCGGTTCTTTAATCGGCATGCCAATCTATTATAGTAACGGCGAGAACTTCGGAACACTATGCGGTATGGATCTTCGTCCGCATCATTTTACAGATGATCATATCGACCTATTTGAAGCAATGGCAAACCTATTAGGAAATGTGTTGGATTTGGAAATGGCACATTCAAAGATTCAAACGCTGGCTGTTCCATTTGTCCCAATCTCCGACGAAGTTGCCATTCTGCCAGTCATTGGAGATGTGGATGAAGAGCGCACTGAACGTATTTTGGAAATCAGCTTGGAAGAAAGCGTCCATCACACGCTGGAATATCTCATTCTGGATCTTTCCGGACTCATCAGCATAGACTCGAACAGCACTGTCAACTTGATGAAAATCGGAAAGTCCTTAAAACTATTAGGCGTGAAAACCATATTGACAGGTATGCGCCCTGACCTTGCCATGATGGCAGTCAGAGAGAACAGTGATTTTGATCAGCTGATGGTAAAAGCAGACCTCAATCAAGCACTTGAATCCATCGGTTATACCTTAGTCAAAAATTAAAATGAAAAGTCAGGCTCCCGAGAGCCTGACTTTCCACTTATAATGAGAGCTGTTCCCAAAAGTTAGATTTGTGGAAGGCTCTCTTTTTTCATATAGTAAAATTGACCTATTTGGCAAAACGAAGCTGTAATTTCGGGAAACGATGAGCGAATTTCGAGAGACGATGTGTGAAAATCGGGAAATGAAGCTCTGATTTCGAGAAATCACACCGCATATTGGCAAGGTCACCCTTCTTTTAGTCCTGAGATCACCACTTTTAAGTGCAATTCCATCCGTTTTTGTCACCCTCTCCTAAAAATCATCGGTTGAATGCCTTCGTTACCGGTTTTCGCACCCATTTCTGCGAATTTTTCCAGGTCTTCTTCCCAAACTTTTGCAAACCGGTTCCCAGGAAGCCAGCCCATCGGGAAAAACGTCCGTGCATCCGGTCCATAGAAACAGCCGACATCATAAATCGCTTTCGGCATTCCTCCCCATGCATACGCGCCTACATATGTAAAAAGCAGTTCCCCCGGCTGTGGAAAGCACGTTTGATTCTCTGGTCTCACTTCATGCAGATCCGTCTTTTCACATAAATCTGCAGGGAACTGGACAGAAATTTCTTTTCCCGTATACATCGCATGCTTCCCGGCAGTTTCTAGTGGTTTCTCGATGACATCCCAGAAGGCGTCGCACGTTTTGGGGGATTTATCATCCAGTAAAGTCGCCCTGATTTCAATATTGTCATTCGGAAATTCCATAATAAACGTTCGCAAATCCATTCCTCCTTAAACTACGCTCGGTTCTTTTACAAGTTGATTGTTTGCAAATCTACGGAAGTGCAATGAGGACACATCTATGGTTGAAGATAAATTCAACATTGATTCAGCCATCGCTCTCCCGATCGCAGGGGCCATCATGAAGCCGTGTCCACTCATGCCGACCGCTTGCCAGTACCCTTCAATCCCATCAACATCACCGAGGATCACCTGGTGATCCGGAGTGGAATCATAGCGTCCATCGACATGACTCCGAAACTCCAATTCTTCCAATTTCGGGAACAACTTGATCCCCACTTCCGCTGCCCTCAACTGAAACGAGAAAGAATTATAGGGATGTTGCTGGTCCGGTCCAAGGTAACTCAAATAAAGGGTCCCGTCAGTCAGCTGCTTCGCGGCAAATCCTTTTTCAAATGAAACGAGCAACGGCTCGAGCACTCGTTCTTCCACCCGGTTTGTGTAAAGGATTCTTCTCGTTTCTTCAACAATTGGCAGGTCGATCCCTACGAGACTAGCAATCTGCTTCGCTCCCAACCCTGCAGCATTGATGAGATGCTCACAGTCCATCCTCCCTCTTTTTACCGTTTCAACGCCAGTGATCCGTCTGTCCTGTACATGAACATCGGTCAATTCGTCATTGATAAAACGGACACCCATACGTTTGGCCGCATCAGCAAAACTGTTCGTCACATGGTAAGCGTCATCCGCAAAACCATCTGTCGGACAAAAAGATGCTCCGAGGACAGAATCTGTGTTCAATCCAGGTATGATCCCTTTCGCTTCAACCGGAGTCAGAAGTTGAGTCGGTATGCCGCACTCCAGCTGGAGCTGATGTTGCGCTTCGTACCTTGTTAACGCATCTTCACTATGGAAGGTGTATAGGTAACCGACTTCCCTGTATTTGATTTCATATTCCGGATCGAGTTCCTCATTAATATTTTGGTAAAACGATACCGAAGCTTTTGCCATTTCACAATTGATCTTCGTGCCCCACTGCTGTCTCACCCCGCCTGGACAGATGCCGGTGATTCCTGAAGCAATCCCGCCTTTGTCGATGACAATGACATCTGTCATCCCATTTCTCGCAAGATGGTAAGCGATGGAACAGCCAATGATGCCTGCACCGACGATGATCGTTTCTGCTTTCATCGACTCGGCTCCTTTTCGATAATCCGTAACAATACATCTTCGGAGGATACAAATGCCTCTTCAGGTACGAACGGCAGCATTTCCTTCAGCCACCTGAAACGGCCGACCGTCAGACCGTCAGCAATTGCATGGTTTTCTGAAAAGTTGAGGGCGATCTTGGAAGATCCAAGTTCTTTCACCGTCCTCTTCAACACCTCTTCTAAATCACCTTGATACGTGCGCACCTCATCAAACAAGCCGCACTCCCGGATGTCTTGAGCGTCAATTGTACTGCATATTGCGAGTCTTCTATTGTCCGCAGTGAACAGAAATGCACCTGGTCCGACTGTCTCCACTCCTGTCACGTACGGTAAACAAGGATCGCTCCCTTCACTTGTGAAAATAAGCCAAAGATCAATCTGTTCATTCTGTAAGAGTTCCGATGCATTTTGTAGGTTGTTTTTCAAATCCACATATTTCATTTCTGCTTCACCACCGCATAAGGGATTGTCACGAGCTCAAGCTGACGTTTGCTCAACACGACTGGTTCTTGATCCGTAACAAGCACATTTTCTTCTACCAAAATGCATGGAAGACCGTCGTCTTGAATGACTGTCGGTTCTATCGCATAGATTTCACCCGCTTGAATGACCCCTTCCACTTGAGGGCGCGGTGGCATTTTTCTTGGTCCAAGGATCGTTCCGCCATCATGTGTGGCACGTCCGACTTGATGCCCGACCGAATGACGGATCGTCGGATATCCGTGTGACTCAATCACGGACCGGCCAACCGCATCAACCTCATGTCCTTTTTTACCAGGAGTCAAAGCTTCGATCGAAGCCGATATCGCTTCCACTGAGGCATTAAAAGCAGCTTGCACATCTTGAGGCGCGGAATCTTCATCTTCATTCAGGAAATAACACGTCCGTGCAATGTCTGAAACATACCCACTCTCTGCGCGCAAACTGAAGTCGATGATGACGGTATCACCAGGTTCAACAATGTGGTCCCCGGGTTTCCTATGAGCAAGCCCACAACGAACGATACATACGAGCGGTAAATCAAATGGTTCGCCTAATCCATTCGTTACGCCCCTTTTCTTCATCTCCTCGACAAACAGCTTCCCGATTTCCTTCTCGGTCATCCCGACTTTCATTTGTTCGAATGCAGCCTCGAAAATATCAGTCGTATGATTGACGGCCGTTTGGACAGCCTCGGTTTCCGCTGGTGATTTGATACATCGTAAAGGTTGGACGATCGGTTCGCTTGAGACTTCAATCTCTTTCAGTCTTTCGGAACCTATCAACCTTTCAATCCACTGATATAAGCCTAATGAAAGCCCATCATAAAGGTGGTCATACAGTGAAATGTTAAGTGCTAATTTTTTCGGCTCATAAGCGTTGAACACTTTAACAAACACTTCATCCATATGGCTCGAATAGGTTTTTACATTCGAGTAGACGCCTGTTCCTTTGAAGAAATCGTAATCTTCTTCTGATACGATTGCGACATGCTCTCCGCTCTTATGTATGAAGTAGGCTGTTAGATGATCCGTATCCATATCGGTGACAAAAGGCAGACTCGGATCATATCCCTTTCTCGTTAGAATGAGCCATGTGTCAATTTCCTCCTGATCCATGAGCTGAGTCGCTGCTTCTAATTTCTCTTTCACAATCTGAGCTTGTGTTGAAACGATTGAAACCGCCCCCTTGAATATGTAAAATTAACTTCATTATATCGAATATTCCGATTATTTTATATTTAAAAGCTCGTCAGCACAAAAAACGGACGCCATGATGACGTCCGTTTCAATGCGTTTGTAGCAATTCGATGCTTTCACCACTCGGACCGAGGATGAAAACATTCTTCCATCCATTGTCTAACTGGTAAGGGCCTTCGCTCACATTCAATTCAGCATGCTCTTCTAAAAAGACATCCAAGTCCTCCACTTCAAAAGCGATATGTTTATTGTTTGAGAGTTTTAGACTCTCTTCGACTAACACCAACTCGAGCTGAAACACACCTAACTTCAGGAAGACCAGTTTTTCTCCGAGCAACTCCATAATCGACTCCACTTCAAAGCCAAATTTCTTGTAAAACTCAATCGACTCATCCAACCTTTGCGTTTCAATGCCCAGGTGATGCATGTTCATCTTCATCCCTCGCTAAAATCAAATTCATATCCCCGAATTCATGCCAGAGATATCGTTTTCTGATCGCCTCTCTATACGCCTTTTTCAACCGCTCCGGTACTACGAAGGCGGACAGCATATCGAGATGGCTCGCTTTCGGCTCATGGAATCCGGTCAACAATCCATCGACCACTTGTAAAGCATAATCCTCATGGATATGGAGATTCGTCCAACCACGTTTTGCAACCGGGGTCCCTTCAGCATCGACTGCCGATTCAAGTGCACGAACGACCGTCGTCCCAATGGCAATCACCTTATGACCAGCTTGTTTCGTCCGTCTAATTTTCTCGATTGTGTCTGTCGGAACTTCATATTCCTCTAAGCTATCAGACGGACCGACATGCCATTGGTCATTCCCAAAGTAACTGAGTCCAGTATGGAGTGTGATGTCCGCAAGCTGAATGCCTCGCTTTTTCAACCGTAACAACATCTCCCAGCTTAGAGCTCTTCCTGCGGAAACCATCTCCACCGAGCCCGGCACCGTTCCATAGACTGTCTGATACAGGTCGAGCCCCCAATTTTCATGGATGTACTCATACCGAATCGGTTCTCCTAACGTGTATAGCTCATTGTAAAGGGAGTTCCCTTTCAACGAGAAACAGATCGTCATAAGAGGTTGATTCGATTTTCTGGAACGTACATAAGCCTTCAAATTCGGTGAAAAGACGACCTCGTCTCCTTGTCGGACCTTCGTATCCACAAACAGAACACGCCAAACAGAATTGCTCTTCCTTTGCCCAAGCCGAACTTCAATATTTTCAGCGATCGTTTCGCCACACCTCTTGAGATCCACTTTAAAAGAGGCCGGCAAGGTCCGACTGAGATTCATAACGAGAAGATCGCCCGGTTTCAGATGGTTTTCGAGATTCGGAAAAACGTCATCCTCAGTCTCTCCGGTTGCAGGATCGAGCACCATCAGTTTCACATGGTCCCTCCTCAATCCTTTCGCTTCAGGGGGCCCGACCGCATTCAGTTCGTTTGGTAGTTCAAACTCGATTGGATTCTTTGCTGCAAGTGCCATCCGACTCACCCCTTTTCCAGAACAAAGCTCTGTGCTTCAAGTCTTTGTCCGTTTTCTTTTGATTCCAGAGAGGCTAGGTACAGAAATACATCCGTCAAATCTTCCGGTTCTGCCAATTCGTAGTCACAGTCTGGTACTGCCAAGTCGTGCATCTCCGTGTTCATTTCACCAGGATCAACCATATTAATTCGCACTCCGGTTTCGGAAACTTCATCAGCCCATATGCCTGTTACCCCTTCCAAGGCAAATTTGGATACACCGTATGCGCCCCATCCAGCATATCCGACATTCCCTGCTTCTGAGGTGACATTGATGATGGAGCCACGATCTCTTTGCAACATGCCTGGAAGTACTCTCTTTGTCAGCATGAATGGACCTGCTGCATTGACGCGCAGAACTTCGAGAAACTCATCACTCGGATAGTCTGCCAGGTATGGCATTGGGCTCGGACCTAGCTTGGAGGCGTTATTGATGAGCACATCGATCCTTCCAAACGTCGTTTCTGTTAAAGAGACGAATCGCTCAATGTCTCGTGCATCACTCGCATCTGCGGTTACCGCCAGTACTTCAGCTCCAAGAGCCTCCAGTTCTTTAGCCACTTCCTGCAGTTTCACTTCGCCTCTTGCACAGATTGCTAAATTTGCTCCTTGCTTGGCGAAAGCCCTTGCAACGGCTCGACCTAATCCTTTTGATGCGCCAGTAATCATGACAACTTGTGTTTCGTTCATATGAAAACACTCCTTATTTTTTCTAGTTTGCTTACTCTTAGTTTATTGGGCTTGGAGCTGTTTTTCGTCGGAACGGGGATTGAACTTTCCCTACAAAAATGGATGTACGAATTCTCTAAGACTCTTCTACGACTATGGTTGTATATACTCTTGAGAGTAGTTGATTTCTGTTTCAGGTGCTTGCTTTCCATAAATAAAGAAGCCTCCTCAACTGAGAAGGCTTCTAGCTCATCATTGATTCTTTTCAATCGCGCCATTCACATCATATTCAGACAGCTCTAATTCCACTTCTTCTCCTCTTGCCAATTTAGCCAGCTGAGCTCCGAGGTAAGGGCCGCTCGTTAGTCCTGATGCTCCGAGACCATTCGCAATCAGCAACCCTTCCACCTCAGGAACTGGACCGATGATTGGAAGGAACCCAGGTGTGAACGGACGGAATCCGACTCTCGTTTCAAGAAGTGTGGTGTCTTTCAGTCCAGGTGCGATGTCGAGTGCTTGATTCAGGATTTCCTGAATCCCACCAGCTGTTACTCGATGGTCGAACCCGACATCGTCCTCATGTGTCGCACCGACGACGATCCTGCCGTCATCGAAACTGAGTAAGTATTTGTTGGTCGGCGGCATCACGACTGGCCAGTCACTCGTGTCTTCATCGGGAATTTCCAGGTGGACGATCTGTGCCCGTTGGGAAGATAGATGATACGTGTAACCGACCGTTTCGAGAAGTTCCTTCGACCACGCTCCAGTCGTAAGCATCACCTTGTCAGCGACATACTTTTCACCATCTACCACTACTCCGGTAACTTGATTTCCCTCATGTAAAAGGAACGCATCTCCGCGAAGGATTTTCGCTCCATTCTTTTGAGCTGAACGGATCAAAGCATCTCTTAACGCCTTACCATTCACCCGCGCAGCCCCGCTTACATATACCGAGGCGTATTCTTCTGACAGAGGCGGGAAGAGTGCTTTCGTTTGAGCAGGGGTCAATTTCGTGATCTCACCGATTTCAGGTGCATCCTCCTTGCGCTTCAAAGCACGTTCAATCATCTTGTCCAGCTTCTTTTCATCCGTATGGAGGCTGATGGCACCGACTCTTCGATAACCGGTTTCCGTCTCTCCATCCTCTTCAAGCTGTCGGATCAGTTCAGGATAGTGTTTCGCTCCACCTTTTACAAGACGGTACCAGGCTTTGTTCCGACGCTGCGATAGCCACGGGCAGACGATTCCTGCTGCAGCTTCTGTCGCCTGTCCGCGGTCATTGCGGTCAATGAGCGTGACATCTGCCCCAGCTCTCGCTAAATGGTAAGCAGTCGACGCGCCCAATATACCAGCTCCAACGACAATGTATTTTTTCATAATGAACACCTTTTTCAATAAAAATCGCTTCTAATTTGCAATTGTACACGACCACATCTTCTTAAACAAACGGATCTACAAAGAAAAGGACGACCCAACGTCGTCCTTCGCCATCTACTTTTTCAAATGAATCAATTTATGCGGGTTCATGATTTCCTTCGGGTCGAGCGCAAGCTTGATCTTCTCCATCACTTGCAAAGCTTTCCCATGCTCCCGCTCCTGGTACTTCATTTTACCGATCCCGACGCCATGTTCACCGGTACACGTACCACCTCGCGCAAGGGCATACTCGACGATATCTTCATTCAACCTGTCAGCTTTCCACAGTTCTTCTTCATCATTCAAATCAATCATGACGATCGCATGGTAATTCCCATCACCCACGTGTCCGAGCAGACCACCGTTCAGCCCAAGCTCGTCCATCGTATTCCGAGCATGCTTGATGGCACCTGCAAGCTCTGTAATCGGAACACACACGTCTGTGACCATCTGTTTCCTTCCAGGATGTCCATGAATGAACGCATAGGCGAGCGTGTGGCGTGCTTCCCACAACTTATTCCGAGCTGCGTTATCCTCTTCAAAAGCAATTTCCTTACAGCCATGATCTGCAACGATTTCCTTTGTGAACTCCACGTCATGCTTCAGACCAGGCTCATTACCATGAAACTCTAAAAACAACGTCGGTTGTTCTTCATAGGTCGTTTCATTGTACAGGTTCGTCTGACGGATCGAGATTTCATCCACCAACTCGACTCGAGCAATCGGCACTCCTGCTTGTAAAGTAGACACGACTGCTGCAACAGCATCATCAACAGTCGGGAACGATGCACGACCGGCAACGATATGTTCAGGGATTCCGAACACCTTCAATGTCAGTTCTGTAATGCACCCAAGTGTCCCTTCTGATCCGACGAACAAGCTGTTCAAGTTGTATCCAGATGAAGATTTTTGGGCCATGTTGCCTGTATGTATGATTTCACCATCTGGTAGAACGACTTCCAAATCTCTTACCTGATCCCGCATGACACCATATCGAACAGACGTCGTCCCGCTGGCATTTGTAGCAGCCATACCACCTAACGTCGCATCCGCTCCCGGGTCTACAGAGAAGAAGAGACCATACTTTTTCAGCTCTTTGTTCAACTGCATACGCGTGACACCAGGTTGAACTTTAACAAGGAAGTCTTTTTCCCTTACCTCCAGAATCTTGTTCATCAGTGTAAAATCGATCGTAATGCCTTTGTCGTAAGGAATAACGTGTCCTTCAAGGCTGGAACCGACTCCGAAAGGAACAATCGGCACACCATGTTTGTCTGCTACTTTTACAATTTCACGAACTTCCGCCGAACTTTCAGGATACACAACGATATCGGGTGTGTGAGGTGTGTGATAGGATTCATCCTTGCTATGCTGTTGCAAAATGGTTTCGTTCATCGTTACCTGTTCATCTTTCAAGATTCCCTTCAGTTCTTCGAAAACATTCAAAGTGACATTCATGATTGAGCCTCCTACTTAATGATGTTTTTCATCTTACTTATTCGTCGGAAGGTCCCTCCCTTTCCAGGTCACATTCTTTTTCATGAATGTGAAGAAAAGGGAACGGATGAAAACGATGAAAAAAAAGATAAAAGGAATGGGATAAAAGAGAGCGGTGTACCATCGGAATGAGCCTACCTGACGCAGCATCCAACCCATTTGAACAACGTAAGCAAGATAAAGCAAGCTAAACCATAATGGGATCCCTATCCCTTCTGTACGCCATAACAACGAAGCATTCATAAACAAGGAGAAACCGCCAGCTACCCAGGCTATGACGGCTAATAAAGACGTGAGTGGCGTCGACCCAGCTCCTCTTGCAAAATGCTTACTCCAGCCACCGATCAGCTGTGTAAAACCTTCCGGATACATTCTGACAGATAGGACATCTTTACCGATCAATCCTCGCACGTTCATGCCCATCGAGCCGAACTTGCGTGCCAATGAAAAGTTCTCGAGCACTTCCGAACGGATCGTTTCATGTCCACCTACCCGGAAATAGTCATCCCTTTCACAAACGAGACAGGGGCCATATGCGCCCTCCTCTTTCGTCAAACTGAACGCAGCTACGACAACCAGGTTGAACAAGGCTGACAGCTGCTCATAAGGTTTTTTGACAACATGATAAGGTTGAATCGTCATACATCCACCATTTTCACGGTACGTATGTAAAATCTTCTTCAACCCATTCTTGGACAAACTGATATCTGCATCAAGGAACACAAATACTTCTCCGCTCGCCATATTTGCACCATTCCAACACGCCCATGGCTTGCCGAACCAACCTGCTGGCAACTTCGGTGCACGGACCACTTTTGCACCTGCGTCTCTCGCTACCTCAGAAGTCCGATCATCCGAATCATCATCCACCACTATGACTTCAACGTTCTCTAAATCCTGTTCCTTCAGAGATTCAAGTAATGTGGTGATGTTTCTCTCCTCATTCCGTGCTGGAATAATGATAGAGACGGAGATCCCCTCGATTTCTGAATGAGTTGAATGATGGAGAAATGGCAGCCGACGGAACAGTAGGAATCCAATCGGCCAGAGTAATGTGAATATCAATAGTTCGACCATTCGCTCCTGTCCCTTTCTTCCGCATCACCCGTACAACTTTTTGATGAATTTCCTTAAGAACTGTGCATTCCGCTCTTTATATGGAAACCAGGCGATGTCGTTTTTCTTCTTCCCTTTGTTCACCATGATTGATTTCGTTTCACAAAATGTATGCAATCCGTGCTCAGCATGATACCTGCCACGGCCACTTCTTTTTACCCCACCGAAAGGAAGGTTCATATTGCTGATGTTTCTTACTACGCCATTCACATATCCGTTTCCTGTCTCGAGACGCTCGAGAATTTGCTGTCCACGATCGAGATTCTGAGTAAACACGCTAGCATTCAATCCGAATTCTGAGTCATTGGATAGTTCGATCGCCTCTTCGTCATTTTCAAATGGCATCACAGTCATGACTGGTCCGAACACCTCAGTATGCAAGATGTCCATTTCGTGTGTCACATTCGTCAAGATGGTCGGTGGATAATGCGGATAACCACTCTCTTCACTCGTCCCTCCGAGTGCAAGTTTGGCCCCCTGCTGTACGGCTTCATCCACTTGCCTTTTCACTTCCTGCCATCCACCTTCCGTAGTCAAACGACCATAATCTTTCGTGGACAGTTCTTCCGTGAGCGATATGACTTTTTCAAGGAAAAGGTCGTACACATCTTTATGGACGTATACCCTTTCGATACTGACGCAAACTTGTCCACTATGGAAGAACGATCCCCATACAGCCGCTCTGGCTGCCCGGTCCAGCTCTGCATCTTCACACACGATCATCGGGTCTTTCCCGCTCAGTTCTAGATCGCAAGGGATCATCGCTTCTGCGGCCATCCGATTGACAATCTTCCCCGTCTTCAATCCTCCTGTGAAGAAGATCTTGTCAGGACCCGTTTTAACGATGGCTTCACCCACATCCGCTTCTCCTTGGACGACTTGTACAACACCTTCCGGAAATCCAGCAGCTTGGAATGTAGAGGCTATTTTATCGTTGATTGCCGGAACTTCCTCGGACGGTTTCAATACAACCGTGTTCCCGGCAATCAAGGCACTGATGACGGGAAGTAGAGACAACTGAATCGGAAAATTCCAAGGGGAAAACACAGCCACGACACCCATCGGTTCGTAACATACGTACGACTTCTCTCCCCAAAACGTAAGCGGTGTTTTCACCTTTCGTTTTTTCAACATCTTGCCTGCTCTTTTTTCGTAATATTTCATTGCATCCAGCGTCACATACAACTCACTTGCTAAAGTATCGGTTTCGCTCTTTCCTGTTTCTTCGTAAACGAGTCGAACCCATTCATCCAACTCTGAGGTGATCCGTTTTCTCAATGCTTTGATATGTACCAATCGGTCTTGAACAGAAAGGGCTGACCACGTTTTCTGTGCATCTCCCGCTATTTGAAAAATCTTGTCGATGTTGTCGATGACCAGCAGCCCCTTTATATGTCCGAATCGTCTTAACTTTACAATTATTATACATCAAGTATACAATTTTCCTAAAATGAGTTGCTTATTATGAATTAGGGTATAGGTGATTATTGGGAAATCTATGTTTCTAAACGAACCAAGCAACCGTACCTAACAAAGGAGGACTGGATTTGGCAAAAAAAGCAGTAATCATTGGCGGAGGTCTTGGCGGATTGTCAGCAGCGATCCGTTTAAAGGCAGATGGATATGACGTTGAAGTATTCGAAAAGAATGAACGTGTTGGAGGTAAGCTGAATCAACGAGCTGGAAACGGGTTCACCTTTGACACAGGACCCTCGATTTTGACGATGCCATGGGTTCTCGAACAATTGTTTGAAAGTGCAGGTCGAAACCTGAATGATTATGTGAAATTGAAAAAGCTAGATCCACAATGGCGGACATTTTTTGAAGATGGTAAGACCATTGATGTATCTGCAGACTTATCATCTTGGCTCAACGAAATCAAACAAAAAACGAACACAGAAGCCTCAGATTTCCTGGAATACCTTCAATATTGCACTAAGATGTATGAGCTCAGCATGAAAAGCTTCTACGGCAAAAGTCTATCTGGCTTAAGCGATCTTAGAAAGCTCCATAGTTTCAAAGATTTGTTACAGATGGATCCTATGAAGTCCATGCATGAGAAAACTCGGTCCTACATAAAAGATCCCCACTTACAACAGTTGCTCGACTTTTTCATCATGTATATCGGTTCTTCACCTTATCATGCGCCAGCGGTACTCTCCCAGCTTGTCCATGTTCAACTCGGATTAGGCATATATTATGTCGAAGGCGGTATGTACCAGATTGCAAATGCAATGGTCAGGCTATTAGATGAGTTGGAAGTTCCAATCCATACGAATGCGAAGATTGACGATATCACCTACAAGCGCAAAAAAGCCACCGGTATCCGTCTCGAAAACGGAGAAGAAATCCCGGCAGACATCGTCGTCTCCAACTTAGAAGCGATACCAGCTCATCGTTCCCTTCTTTCCCAACATAAGAAATCGAATAAAGAATTGAAGGAACTCAACAAGTACGAACCGACCGTTTCTGGTCTCGTCATGCTTCTCGGAATTGATAAACAATACGATCAGTTGTTGCACCATAATTTCTTCTTTTCCAAGGATCCTGAAAAAGAATTCAGACAGATCTTCGATGAAAAAGTGCCGGCAGATGATCCGACGGTCTATATAGGTGTTTCATCCAAGTCTGATATGAGCCAAGCACCGGAAGGCAAAGATAACTTATTCATCCTGACCCACGTTCCCCCATTGAAAGAAGGAGAAAGCTGGGAAACCTTCCGTGAAACGTATCGTCAAACCGTTTTAAGAAAGCTTGAAAGAATGGGACTGGAAGACATCGAAAACCATATCGAATTCCAATATGAATTCATCCCGGATGACTTGGAGAGGTTGTATGGTTCAAATGGTGGTTCGATTTATGGTGTGGTAACGGACCGAAAAGTGAACGGTGGATTCAAGGTTCCGGCACGTAGTAATCTTCTGAAGAACCTCTATTTCGTCGGAGGAAGTACACATCCTGGCGGAGGTGTTCCAATGGTGACGCTGTCTGGTCAATTGACAGCTGATTTAATTCTTGAAGATGCTTAATTGACCAAACCACGTTTCCCAATCGGCAGGCTGATCCTTCAGATGATAACGCTGTAAAACTTCGTCATCTGAAGGCACGCCTTGACCACCAAGGACGATATTCAATTCTGGAAACTGCTCTGCCAATTGAAGAATCAGATTCTTCAATGCGTCCGTATTTTCCGATCGAGTCAAAGAAAAGAAGACAATATGGATGTCATTTTCGACGATGATCTTCTCTAAACCTTGTGTCGGTGTGTTAGCTCCGAGGTAAATGACGCCGACACCTTTTCTTTTTAAGAATAAAGAAAACAACAGTAAACCAATCTCATGGTTTTCACCTGGTGGACATAACGCGAGGGCGTTTGGTAAATTCGGATTCGTCGAAAACACTTTGAAAAATTGATATAACCGTTGACGGAACAAGTGACTGGCGAAATGTTCTTGGGCGACACTGAACGTTCCTTCCTCCCACTCATCTCCGATACGATGCATCAGTGGAGTAAGGACATGATGGAATAAATCGTCAAAAGGATACATGGAAAAACCGGTTTCAAGAAGTTGATCAGCACGCTCCACATCGAAAGTATCAATCGCGTGATGCAACTTTTCAGCTAACTCGTTCAAAGCAGGAATACTGTCGTTCAAATGGACAGTTGTTTTTCCAATATTTTGTGTAGAGACAGTATACAGTTCTTGCTTTCGTTGTTTCAGTTGTTTTGCTGCTTGACTGATCGACAAACCTTCTTCCTCAACCTGGTGTTTCAACCATTTCAAATCGGCGATATCCCCATCTGTATAAAGACGGAATCCCGCATCCGTCCTTTTCGGTTCAATCACACCGTAACGCCTTTCCCATGCGCGAATTGTAACAGGTTCTATTCCTGTTTTCCTGGAAGCGACCTTAATACTATACATAAGCACACGCTCATTTCTTTTGATAAGGATTTGTATATCTTGATCTGATTCATCAACAAGTATATTCTATACATCATTTAACCATATATTATACAAACATTACACAAAGCTCAAACAAAAGATTAAATAGTTGTACAAACCTTATACAAAGATTATAATGCTATTAAATAGCTACGAATGTAAAGGCGGTGAGGACCATCAAACAGAATAAAATTCAGATTATAGGAGCAGGGCCCGGAGGATTGGCCGCGGGAATGATCCTGTCGAGTAAAGGATATGACGTAACCATCTATGAAAAACAACCGTTCATCGGAGGGCGTACTTCCCGTCTTACACTGGGAGATTACCAGTTTGATAGAGGGGCTACATTCCTTATGATGCCTCATTTGTGGGAGGAGTTGTTTGAATCCGTCCAAAGAGATTTCCATGATTATGTCACCCTGGAAAGACTTGATCCATTATACGAGCTCCGGTTTGATGGAAAGAAATTTTCACCGTCGACCGATCCGTCACGGACGAAGCAAGAGATTGAGAACCTTTTCCCAGGTAACGGGGACGGTTATATACGGTTCATGGAAAAAGAGGGAGAGAAGTTCGAACACGTCATCAAACTTCTTCAACGCCCACTGTCCAAATGGACGGATCTCTTATCCAAGGATGTGTTCGCTGCGCTACCAAAGATCCATGCAGCTGATACCGTGGCAGGCAGATTGGGTCGCTACTTTTCAGATGAAAAACTCAAGTGGGCTTTCTCATTTCAATCCAAATATCTCGGCATGTCACCGTGGGAATGCCCAGGAACGTTTACAATCCTATCCTACCTTGAGCATCGCTACGGTTTATGGCATCCAATCGGTGGTGTGAATCAAGTATGTGAAGCGATGGCAGAAGTCATACGAGAATACGGCGGTAAAATTCACACGAATACCGGCGTGGACCAGATCATCATTGAAAAGCGACAGGCAAAAGGTGTCGTCCTCCAGGATGGATCTACCGTTTCTGCAGATGAAGTCGTCATCAATGCGGACTTTGCTTTTGCAGCATCCACTCTCTTCCCAGAAGGAACTTTGAAAAAGTATGCAAAAGCGAAGGTTGAAAAGAAAAAGTACTCTTGTTCCGCTTTCATGATGTACGTGGGATTGGATCGAAAGGTCGATATGCCACATCATAGCATCCTTTTCGCAAAAGACTACCATAGGAATGTGGATGAAATGACGAAGCAAAAAGTCCTTTCAGAAGACCCATCCATTTACGTTCACAATCCGGGTAAGACCGATCCAACATTGGCACCAGGTGGGAAGACAGCGCTTTACATATTGATGCCTGCCCCTAACTTATCTGCAGATATCGATTGGAATGAATCGAAAGCGGATGTGCGGAATCAAATCCTTGCTCGGCTGAAGCAAGAACCTGAATTGGCAGACATCGAAGCGCATATCGAATTGGAACAGATCCTTACACCACAAGATTGGCAGGATGATATGTATGTGTACAAAGGCGCCACCTTCAACCTTGCACACTCCCTCGATCAAATGATGATGTTTCGACCTCATAATCAATTTGAAGAGGTGAAGAATTGTTGGATTGTCGGAGGAGGCACCCATCCTGGCAGTGGTCTTCCTACCATTTTGGAGTCTGCTAAAATCACATCTGCATTATTGATGAAACAACACACCTCTGCACCGATGTCTATGGGAACTACAGCAGAGAAGAAAAAGGAGCACTCGACCTTATGAATATCGGTATCGTCGGTGGCGGAATCGGAGCAATGACGACAGCCTTGCTCTTAACCAAAAAAGGTTTCGATATCACCATCTATGAAAAGGAAGATCGCCTTGGTGGGCGGCTCGCCTTTGAAGAAGGAGCGAGACACAAAATCGATCGTGGACCTACAATTGTCCTGTTACCGGATATGCTCTTGGAAGTGCTAGAGGAAGCAGGCATTGATCGTTCCAAAGTCGAACTCATACCATGTTCACCGATGTACGATATCCATTACAACGATGGAACCACATTCAAAAAATGGCAGGACACTTATGAACAGTACGAAGAAATACGTAAAGTGTTCCCGGGTGAAGAAGAGAATTTCCCAAAGTATATGAAGGAAATGCAGGTCGCATATGACTTAGGAAAGCCCGCTTTTCTAGAAAAGTCTTTTATCCGTAAACGAGACTTTTTCACGATGAAGAATCTATTCACACTCAGTAGACTGAGTGCTTTCAAAAGCGTGAAAAGATTGACACAAAAATATTTCAAGGATGAACGATTACAGCACGCGTTTTCGTTGCAAACCTTATATATCGGTGGAGCACCACACCAATCTCCTGGCATCTATTCGCTGATTCCTTTTGCAGAACACGCTTTTGGAATCTGGTATTTAAAAGGAGGATACGCCTCCCTTGTCCCTATTTTGGAAAAAGAATTAACGAAACGTGGTGTGACCATCCACAAGAATACAAGAGTTGAAAAACTCATGATCAATGATGGCATTTGTAAAGGTGTTCGTACGAATAAAGAACCGGTAATGCATGACGCGATCGTCTTCAACGGTGAGATTCCTCATATGGAGTCCATGATGCAAACTGAGCCGCCGGTCCAAAAGAAATCAAGAGCGTATACCCCTTCATCAGGCTGTGTGACCGTCTACTTAGGAACAAATAAGCGGTGGAGTGGAACATCGGCTCACCAATTTTTCCTTTCAGAGGATTTCCACTCGAACATGACCGACATTTTCGAGCGGAACAAAATCCCTGAAGATCCCTCTTTCTATGTTTTCTCGCCGACTCAATTGGATGAAGAGGCCGCTCCACCTGGGGAGAGCGTGTTCTATTTTCTCATTCCCGTCCCCTCCGCTGGAGCCATCAATTGGGAGTATGAAACGCAAAGGTTAGTCGATCAGGTGATTGAAAAGGCTGAAAGTCTCAAGTTTACCGGTTTACGAGATTCCATTACATGGAAGAAAGTGAGAACACCCCTTGAATCAAAACAAGACGGTTTGTATGAAGGCGGGAGTTTCGGACTTGCACCAATCTTGAAACAATCCGGTGTGTATCGACCTCAGATGATTCCCTACCCGGTTGAAAATCTTTATGCCGTAGGAGCGTCCGTACATCCTGGCGGTGGTATCCCGATTGTCATGCAAGGCGCCCGACTTCTTGCAAACTATCTTTTAAAGGAGCTGAGTGATGATGGAAGAGTTTAGCAGAGAATGTGAAGAAATGATTAGGGAGGGTTCCTCAACTTTTTACAATGCTTTCAGTTTTCTTGAAAGTCCCAGGCGAGAAGCCGTATTTGTCATCTATGCCTTTTGCAGATTGATTGATGACTCGGTGGATGAACCTGAAGAAGCGCCTTTTACTTTGGAGGAATTGAGACATTCATTCGACCACCTTGAGAATGCTTCAGGTCATTTCATTTGGCCAGCTCTTCGCTGGTTGTTCTCTGAATTCCCGATTACGAAGCAACCCTTTTATAATCAGATGGATGGACAAGCCTACGACAATGTGAGGACGAGCATTGATACGTTTTATGAATTCGAGGCTTATTGTTACGATGTAGCAGGAACAGTAGGTGAAATGCTATTACCTGTACTACATGACAATCCGGACGAAAAAATCCGAACATCCGGCATTTATTTAGGTAAGGCGATGCAAATCGTGAACATCATCCGGGATATCGGTGAGGATTTGAGGCTAGGCAAACGATACTTGCCACTCGATCTGATGCAGAAGCATCGGTATGAAGAAACACAGCTTCACAATCATGAAATCAATGAGAATTTCATTGCGATGCTTGAAGACCTGCGTCAAACCGCTTCCGTCTGGTTCAAGAAAGGACTCGCCTACCTGAATGACTATCCATCAAGAAGTGCGTTCTGCATTGAATTAGCATCGGTAGCTTACGGGGAAATCTTGGATGTAGTAGAACGAAACCGGTATGAGGTATTCACTAAGCGAGCAATCGTATCGGACGATCGGAAGCTGGAGATCTTCTTTCAATTGAATCAACGGTATCAATTGAGCAATCCTGAAGTGAGCAATGTGGTGTCTTAAATGATCAACGTCATCTTCTGGATCTGGTATTCCATCGGACTTGTGCTTATGCTCTTCTTTCACGTACCCGACGCACTAAAATTTTCAAACGGGCTCTTCCTTTTCTTCTTCGCCATCTATGCCTTGAAACTGGAAAAGGAACATACCGGACAATATAAAAAATTGATACCGCTCGCCCTAGTCGTTGGTGCAATAACGTTCACCATCGAAGCAGTCGGGGTATGGACCGGTATTCCTTTCGGTCAGTATGCCTATAGTTCCATCCTGGGAATTGGAGCTTTCGGCGTCCCCTTCGCGATCGCTTGTGCCTGGGTCGGCGTATTGATCAATGCCCTCTTGATTTCCAACACACACTCGAAATGGAGCCGTGCAATTGAAGTTGGCATTTGGGTCGTTCTGTTCGACCTTGTACTGGATCCTGTCGCCTATGCTCGGGGCTTCTGGATATGGGAATCAAAAAGCGCTTATTTCGGCATACCGGTCGAAAATTTCATTAGTTGGTTCTTGATTGCTGCCCTATTGTCACTCGTTTTTCCATTGAAGCCGATGGCAGAAGGACTACGTAGAAAGGGCACGATCCTCTTCCAAGCGATGTTGCTCATGTTCGGACTTCTCGGTCTAAAGGAAGGGATGACAGGCGTCTTCTTCTTATCCGTTGTCCTCGTACTTGTTGCGGAGGGGAGGATTCTACTTGATCGAAGCCGACAAAAGACATTTATTTCAAACCGTTTTTCATAAATACAATCGTGATTACCTATTGAAGAGACACTTTCACACGGTTTCTGTCAAAGGTACGCCCGACCAATTCCAGAACTCACCGATTGTCTACATGATGAATCACAGTTCCTGGTGGGACGGGCTAATTGTTTATCATTCCATTAAAACCTTGTCTGGACAAGATCATTACATGATGATGGATGAAAAACAAATGAAAGAATACCGTTTCTTCCGAAAGATCGGTGCCTATTCCATCGATAAAACGAATAAACGAGGCATCCTTCAATCCTTACGGTACAGTATCGAGTTGCTTGAGCATAACAAGTGTGTTTGGATCTTTCCGCAAGGCGACATCTATCATTTAGAGACACGGCCTCTGGCTTTTCAATCGGGCATTGCATATCTTTTGAAAAAGATGCCGAGTACAACCGTTATCCCTGTAACCTTGTACTACAGCTTCGGTGTTCATCAGAAACCGGATGTGACCATGACATACGGCGAACACGTCCGATTGGATTGGAATGAGTACACGAAGAAAGAAATCACGTTCGAACTTCAGAAAATATTAGAATCACAGCTTAACGAACATAAGGAGCTCGTCGTTTCTGGACGTTGGTACGATGAAGATACGAAAGGATTGATTCAACCCGGACGATCGACGAGTGATCGTTTTGATTCATTCCAGAAGGAAGTGAAAAGATGGCTACCTTTCTCACAATCATAATCGTTTTGTTATTTTTCCAATTGTTATTTGTCATGTGGAATGTTTCCCAGCTTCCTACACTCGGTAATCCACTCCCAAACAACCATTTGGATACCGACTTTCCTCTCATTTCAATCTTGATTCCAGCACGAAACGAGGAAGGCAACATCAAAGCTTGTCTGGAATCCATATTGCAAGAACAAGCTTACCCAATTGAAGTATGCGTGTTGGACGATCGTTCCGATGACCGCACAGGCGAAATCGTAAAAGAAATAGCAGAGGGTGACCAACGGGTAAGACTCATCCAGGGCGTTGAGCTTGAAGAAGGTTGGATGGGCAAGTCTTATGCCTGTCATCAGCTCGCGCAGCAAGCCAACGGGGAATGGTTTTTATTTTTGGATGCCGATCTCCGCTTGAAACGAGGCACACTCGGAAAGGCGATTGCGACAGCGATGTATCAACGGAAAGGCTTGATTTCCGGTTTTCCGTTCCAGGAAGTGAATACGTGGCTTGAGAAACTCGTGGTGCCGATGATGATGTTCACCATTGCTTGTCATCTGCCGATCCGTTTCGTCCAACACAAGAAAGATCCGAAATTCGTGGCCGCTCATGGCGCGTTTCTTTTCATACATAAGAATACGTACAAGAAGATTGGAGGACATGCTGCATTCAAGAAAGATCTTGTCGATGATATGAGTATGGGGCGCGCTGTGAAAAAAGCAGGCGATCCAGTCATGCTCGCTGATGTACACAATGATCTGACGATGCGCATGTACGATAGAGCCTCCCAGGTGTGGAAAGGCTACAAAAAGAACTTATACCCAGGGATGGGCTATAATCCATGGTTGTTTGCAGGGGTCTTGACCTTCTATACTTGCGCCTATCTACTCCCCCTTCTCACTCTGATTGGATCCATCCTGATGCCAAGCTGGTTCTGGCCATCTCTGATCGCTTATTCTCTCGGGGTGATCATCAAGCTCGTCATTGATTGGAAGAACGGTCAACCTCTTTATTTAGCCTTCCTCCTCCCTTTCAGCATCTTGTTCGTCAATCTGATAGGGATTGATTCTTGGCGTGCTTCTCAATTTCAACAAGGTTACGAATGGAAAGGAAGGACCTACCAATGAAGAAAGTCATCGTACTAGGTGGCGGTCTCGGTGGATTGTCTTCAGCAATCCGCCTTGCCAGTGCAGGTTACGAAGTCACATTAATTGAAAAGCAGCCTTCCTTAGGTGGTAAACTGCAAAGCTACAAAGAAAAAGGCTATACCTTCGACTTGGGTCCAAGTACGATTACGATGCCTTCTTCTTTTGCGGATGTATTTAGAGCAGCTGGGCGGAACATCGAAGATTATCTTACATTTTATCCGATTACGCCGCTCACACGGAACACTTTCTCAGACGGATCCATCGTAGATCTTGTGCCTGACGATGCGCAAATGGAAGACCAAATCGCCCAATACAGTCCTGAAGATGCAAAAGCATATAAGTCATTCATGCAACATGCTGGTAAAATGTATGAGACAGCGCAAGAGCAATTTTTGAACCGCCTGTTGCTTACCTGGAAAGATAAGATGGATCCGGCACTGATGAGAGGCTTTGCAAATATCCGACCATTCACTACGTTACAATCTTTATTGAAGAAGCATTTTCAACATCCGAATACATTGGCGATGTTCGGACGTTACGCAACCTATGTAGGTTCGGACCCTTCCAAGTCCCCTGCCATCTTTTCCATGCTGGCTCACTTAGAAAAAGAAGGAACGATCCTCGGGGTGAAAGGTGGTACCTATACAATCGTCCGTGCTTTTGAACAACTCGCTAATGAATTAGGCGTCACTATACTTAAAAATACAGAAGCGACACGTATTGTGGTCAAGGGTAAAAAAGTCGTCGCTGTTGAAACGACGCAAGGGAATTTCAAGGTTGACACTGTCGTAGCCAATGGTGATGTCTTGACTGTATACAACCATTTGATCGATGAAGCAGACCGTCCGTCTTTTACACAAAAGAAAATCGAATCATACGAACCTTCTTTATCCGGCTTTGTGACGTTGGTAGGGATACAAAGAAAATACCCTGACCTTGTGCATCATAACGTCTTCTTCCCGGAACAATATGAGAAGGAATTTGAAGATATTTTTCATAAAAGGATACCGCCTGAAGATCCGACGCTCTATATTTGCAATTCGAGTCATTCGGATTTGGATATCGCCAGTGAGGGTTCATCTAACCTCTTTATTCTGGCAAATGCATCGTATTTATCCCCGTCATGGGAATGGAATGAAGAGTCGACTGCAGCTTATCGGAATCGGATCTTGGACAAGCTCGAACAGGTTGGGTTGGATGGTATCAAAGAAAAGGCAGAGGTTCTTTCTACATACACACCTGACGATTTGCAAAAAGATACGTATGCGCATCGAGGCGCAATCTATGGAATCTCCTCTAACGGATTTCAGCAGACCTTCTTCCGCCCTTCCAACCGTTCAAAAGATATAGAAGGATTGTGGTTTGCAGGCGGTACGACCCACCCAGGTGGTGGAACCCCCATCGTAACATTGTGTGGAAGACTCGTTGCTGAAAAAATCATCGAAGAGGACAAATCTCATCAGGTGAAAGGAGTTTACTGATGACAACAGAGAATCGAACATCTAAAAGAAAATCGGAACATATCGACATCGTACTGAACGAGGAAGTGACAGCCAAATCCGTCACGACTGGCTTTGACGATTTTCAATTCCGGCACCTTGCCCTTCCTGAAATCGATTTTTCAGAGATTGGTTTGGAAACGGAATTCTTGAGTAAACCGCTGAAAACCCCTTTCCTGATCAGTTCGATGACTGGAGGTACAGAGGTTGCGTGGAAAATCAACCGAACCCTTGCCGCTGTGGCTGAGGAAAGAGGCTGGGCTATGGGTACAGGTTCCATTCGGTCTGCCATCGAAAATGAAGAAACGGCGTACACCTTCAATGTCCGTGAATATGCACCAACCATTCCGATCATCGCGAATCTAGGGGCTGTCCAGTTCAACTATGGCTACGGAATCGATCAATGTAGAAAAGCCGTGGAATTGGCTGAGGCGGATGCCCTCGTATTACACCTGAACAGTTTGCAGGAAATATTCCAACCCGAAGGCGACACGAACTTCAAAGGGTTATTGCCGAAGATTGAACAGGTTTGTAAAGAGCTTGATGTTCCAGTAGGAATTAAAGAAGTCGGATGGGGCATCAGCAGTGAACTCGCCAAAGAGATGTACGATATAGGTATTTCCTTTGTGGATGTTGCTGGCGCAGGTGGTACGACATGGAGTCAGGTTGAAAAATACAGGAACAAAACAGACTCCATGAAGCGGCGGGCTGCTGAAACCTTCCGTGAATGGGGGATTCCGACCACCCGTTGCATCCGTGAAATCAGTGCGCGAGTTCCAGAATGTACACTGATCGGGAGCGGGGGCTTACGGAATGGGCTCGATGCCGCAAAAGCCATTGCACTTGGAGCTGATGCTGTCGGTTTCGGTCGTTCGGTCCTCCAATCTGCGGTAGAATCTGAAGAACTTTTATCAGAGGTGCTGGAGCAAATCGAACTTGAATGCAAAATCGCCATGTTCGGAATTGGTGTGAAATCAGTAAACGAACTGAAAAATACAGACCGGCTTGAAATTAATGTCGGTAGATAATAAAGCAAAAAGCCGAACCTCATTTGAGATTCGGCTTTTCTCATCCATATTTCTTCTGATGTTCCTTTTTCATCTTCAGATATTCATCGTCATTGCGGACGACCTTCCATTTCTCCTCAAAAATACGAGCAGAATCCGCCTTTTCCTCATCGATCTGTCGCTCATGAATCTCGCCTTCCTCGTCGTACTTTTTGCCACCTTTGTAGTTGGCATACCTTCGTGATCTCGTGTATCCCATCTGGATGAACTTCCGAGCCATATCCATGCCGACAAAATCGTCTTTCGCTTTATAGTCCTGGAACATACTGTAGATTTTCTCTGAAGACTCTTTTGCGATATCCGGGGTTTTGAACCTCCAATGCGGAAGGATCTCACCTTTATAAGGTTCTACAAGCAACACCCCTTGCTCGCCGCGTCCAACTCTGTATAGCTCCGGATTTTTCCGGAAATCGATATTGTCAAAATCCAAATCATAATCAAAAGCCATCAGGAAACTCCTTTTTACGAAGAGTGTACCCTTCCAATCTACCTTTCAAAACAGCTGGTAGGCCCGTCTTCATTCTTTACATCGTAAAACCGGCTTCAACAAAGAGAAGCCGGTTTTTACAATTAGTCCAATTTACGATATCTGCCGATGGCATTATACAATACTGGGACAAAAACGAGCGTGAGTAACGTCGAGGTTGTTAGTCCCCCGATGACGGTTATCGCCAATCCTTTCGAAATTAGTCCTGACGCTGAATTGGATAGAGCTAAAGGTACCAATGCAAAGATTGTCGCAAGAGCTGTCATCAGAATCGGACGTAAACGGGTCGATGAAGCCTCTATAATCGACTCTGTCAATCCAATGCCTTCTTTCCGGTTCGTCTCAACACGATCCAAGAGAACGACGGCATTCGTTACGACAATACCGATCAACATCAACATTCCGATCATGGCACTCATGGATAACGTTTGACCTGATATGAGTAATCCGGCCAAGGATCCAATCGGGATGAAAATCAAGGAAGATAAGATGACAAGTGGCGTGAGGATTCCACCAAAAGTGATACTTAAGACAAGGAATACCAATCCGACTGCTGCTCCCATCGCTAATCCAAGATCAGCGAATCCTTCCGAAATCATCTCCATACCGCCCGTTACCTCTAGTTCAACATCTTCAGGAAGACTTAACGACTGAAGATCGTTTTCCACCAAACGGGCGATTTCCGTCGTATCATTTCCTTTGATCGTAGCTGAAACGGTGGTGGCAGTTTCTCCTTCTTGATGCTTGATTGAAGACGGCACCTGCAGCTCTTCAATATCCGCAACTTCACTCAAAGACTTCGGACCATCTATGGTTTGTACGGTGAATTGTTCCAGGTCCTCTTTAGAATCAAAGGTTTCATCAAATGTAAGTTCCATATCCCATTCTTCGTCGTTGATTTTAATCGTTCCACCATTGACGTTGTTCAACCTCTCCTGGACCGGTTGCATCAATTGATATGGGCTTACATTCAACTCCTCTCCCATTTCCGTCAACTGAAGTTGATACTTCGTTTGTGTATCTTTCAAATCATTCTTCACATTCTTCAACCGATCATCTTGCTCCAATAGATTGGCTACCTGAGTGGAGGCTTCCGATAGCTGATCCAAATCGTTACTGTACAAGTTCACATCAATCGTATTTCCAGTTGGTGGTCCCTCTTGTTGGATTTCCATGGCTTTTACAGTGGTTGATGCGTACTCATTTTGCGCAACTTCTAATATTTCCTTCTCATACTGAGGCATGAGTTCATCTATTGAAGCATCTTCCTTCAGTTTGATGAAGAAGCGCGTCACATTGTCCGTAGTCGTAGCCGTCATACCCGGCATTTGTTGTTGACTGGAGAAACCGATCGACACTTGACTATAATCAATCGCTTTTTCTTTTGCAAGGAGCTCTTCAATTTGTTGAGCAAGTACGTTGGACTCTTCCAGTGTCGTATCTTCTGGTAATGTGACCTCGACTTCGAACGAATCACTTCCTTCTGAAGGAAGGAAAGAGACACCTAATGCAGGTACGATTGAGAACGAGCCTACTAATAGAACGATCGATAGAGTAAATACAATCCATTTACGATTCAATGCACCTCGTAAGAATTTTTCGTATCGACCAATGAGCTTGCCCTTCTTGGATTTATGGCTTACGTTTTTGAAAAAATATTTCCCTAGAACAGGGATAAGCGCAATCGCCACAATTAATGAAATCGTTACAGAAAAAATGACGGATAAACTGAACGGACGGAAAAACTCGCCAAGGATCCCACTTACAAATCCAAGTGGCAAGAACACAATCAATGTGGCGACAGTTGAAGATGCAACCGGACCTAACACTTCCTTCGTCGCTTTATAAATCAGCTCTTTCTGATCCATTTCCGGATGCAGTTGCTTCCATCGGTATATGTTTTCAATGACGACGATACTGTCATCGACAATACGACCAACCGCAACCGCCATACCGCCTAATGTCATGATGTTAAGTGTGTAACCAAATTGCTCAAGTAACGCAATCGAACCAAGTATGGAAAGAGGCAAGGAAACAATGGCAATGATCGTAGCGCGAATATTACGTAAGAATAGCAGAATCACCAGAACGGTGAATAACGCGCCGAACCCGCCTTCTTTCAATAAAGCAGATATGGATTTATTGACCTCTTCTCCCTGGTCCATGATGGTATAGAGTTCATATCCTTTATCTTCTGTCTTCTCTTCCAGATAGGATTGGACAGCTTCCGCTACCTCAGCCGTGTTTGCATCCTGGGTTTTGGTGACCTCCAACAAAATACTATCTTCCCCGTTAAAGCGGGAGATTTCAGAACGATCGGTGTCCTGTGTGACATCGGCTATTTCGGATAAAGTTATTTTTGTCTGAGTTTGAGTAGGTTGATTCTCCGAGGGAGCAGTTTGACCTTGTGATGGTGGTTGTCTGTTTGAATCTGCTCCTTGACCATTCTTGTTTGGTATCTGAACAGGAATCTCAATTTCTTCGATCGACTCAATACTCTCGATACTTCCTTTAAGCTCGACTGGTATGGATGTTCCTGACTCATAGAGCGTTCCGAACGGAAGCTTATATTCTGCCTGTTGAATGGATTCCTTTATATCAGACAAGGTCAATCCATACGAAGAGGCTTTCTCTTCATCTACTTCCACAAAAACCTTCGTGTCCGTCTTACCAGTGACTTGAACGCTAGAGACACCCTCCAGGTTCTCTAGATGAGTTACAATCGTGGACTCGACATCTTCTTGAAGCGCACCCAGGTCTGCATCCGATATAGCAGCCTGATAGATCGGAATTGAACTGGAAGAGACCGCGAGGACATTCGCTTCAGCATCATCCGGTAATGTCAATCCATTGATTTTATTCTGAACTTCCGATTGAAGTTCATCGATATCTTCACCGAACGGGTACATGATGGTGATCAACGACAGATTCTCTCTGGACGTACTTGATATAGACTCGTATCCCTCCATGTTCAATAACACATCTTCAATCGGTTTCGTCACACTCTCTTCCACTTCTTCAGTAGAAGCATTCGGATAGACGGTCTGTACGGTCATAACTGGGAAAGTTACATCCGGAAACGTCTCCACTTTTATTTGATTGGTTGCTACAATTCCACTGACCACCACGAGAACTGTCAGGATCAAGATGGCAACCATGTTCTTCAAGCTAAACTTTGTCATCCAACTCATATTTGTCATGACTCCTTTCAATGATCTAGTTTGAGGATACTCATGAAATATGAACTGAATATGAACACATGAAAAAAAGATGGAGGATCCTCCATCTTTTCTAGCGAGCATTAAGTGGAAGGGTGACGTAAAAAGTAGTCCCCACTCCAACATCGCTTTCTACTTCAATTTTCCCGCCATGCAATTGGGTGATTTTCTGAGCGATCGACAGTCCTAACCCATTCCCGCCGTTTTCCTTCGAGCGGGACGGATCGACTTTATAAAATCGATCAAAAATACGATGTTGTTCTTCTTCAGGGATCCCTTCCCCCTGGTCTCTAATTGCGATCACCACATGATCAATAGATGCTTTAGCCGTAACCTTTATGACGCCACCGAAAGGATTGTAACGGATCGCATTCGTCAACAAGTTAATCCAAACTTGCTCCAGTTGATCTTTGTCTCCTTCAATCTCCAATGGTTTTACATCTAATTGTATGTCGTTCTCTTTGGCGGTCCATTGAGGTTCGAGGAAGGTGATCACCCTTCTCAACTGTTCATCTAACTGATAAGGGACCGGTTGGATTGGATCCTGATCCGTGTCCAATCGGGCAAGCTTTAATAGATTTTGACTTAAATCCGACAATCGCTTACTCTCTTGCTCGATGATGGACAGATACTCCTTTTGTTGACGAGCATCCTTCACAACGCCATCTTTCAAAGCTTTTGCAAATCCCTGTATGGAGGTCAATGGTGTTTGGATTTCATGGGAAACGTTCGTAACGAACTGATGTCTCATCTCATCCAATTCACCTAGCCCCCTCGTCATTTGGTTGAAGCTTTTGGTAAGGTTTCCGAGCTCGTCTTTCCTTTTGTTCTTAATGAATACATTGAAATTGCCTTGAGCCAGCTCTTTTGTTGACTGAGTCATTTCTTTGATTGGACTGATGATCCATCTAGTCGAAATCAGGAAAATGACACTTCCTATGACAAGTATCGTGCTGAACAGGATCAACATAAGCTTTTCGAAGTCCTGAAAGAAAAATTTGAAATTCGGTCTTAAAAATAAGGCATAGGATTCCTCGCCTTTTTGAAAAGGAAGCCCCACCACTTTTCTCGGTGGCAGGTCATGACCTCTATAAACCCCACCTGCTATAACTTTTTGAAGCTCATCATCTTGTAAGCCCCATGGATCTAAGCTTTTACCGTACAAAGGTATGTCAGATTGTTCTTTCATCAACAATAAGTCAAAGCTGACCGATGACATGGAATCAAAGTACAACGTTTCATCCATCTCTGGAGTTTCTTTATACAATTCGATGATGTCTTTTCCGACTTCCTCCATACGAGTTTCAAGCCTGTCCCCTACCTGATACATGTGAATTCGACCTGAAATAAGAAATGTGATGATCAAACTGACAAGAATAGCGCCTAAAAACGTGAGGACTATTTGCACATAAAGAGTTTTCATCATTTGAATACCTCAATCTTATACCCTAATCCTCTGACTGTCTTAATTGAGATGGCTGCATTAGACTTGGATAACTTGTCTCGGATCCGCTTGATATGTACGTCGATTGTCCGATCATCACCCTCATAGTCCAGTCCCCATATGCGTTCAATCAATTGGTTTCTTGTGAAAATTTGTTCTGGATAGCTGGCCAATGTATACAACAACTCAAATTCTTTTAGGGGCATAGTCAACCTTTCGCCATCTACCTGGATTTCTTTTTTTGAGGTGTTCATCGTTACATTCCTTGTTTTCAGCTCATTGGAAGCCTCAACCTGATACCTTCTTAATAAAGCTTTCACTCGCATGACGATTTCCAACGGATCGAAAGGTTTGACCACATAATCGTCGGTTCCTAATTGGAACCCTTTCACTTTATCTTTTGTTTCACCCTTCGCAGTGACCATCAAGACTGGAATCTTGTAGTATTGTCTGATTTCCTCGCATAACTCGTAACCATCCACTTTTGGCATCATAAGATCAATAATCGCCAAATCAATCCGTTCACTTTCCAGTTGTTCTATCGCATCTTGTCCATCCTTCGCTTTCACGACCTGGTACCCTTCATTTCCAATATATAATGAAATCAATTCCAGAATGTTTGGATCATCGTCTGCAATTAATACTCTCACCATGAAACGTGCATCCCTTCATCTTTTTTCAGTAGACGATTCAAGTATACCACCAAAAAAAGTCATAAAGAAAAGCCGTCTCTTTCGACGGCTTCTCTAACACGTAATTGTTAAACGGTACTAACCGGTTTACGTGCTTCCAATTCAAACGCATCATGTAAACATTCAATCGCAGTAATCATCGATGAACTATCGACGATCGTAGAGACTTTGATTTCTGACGTGCTGACCATTTTTACTTTGATTTGATCTCTTGCGAGTACATCGAACATTTTTGCCGCAACTCCAGGGTTTGAAATCATACCAGATCCTACGATTGAAACTTTGGCAAGGTCCCCTTCATATGATACTTGTTCGAAATTCAACTGACTCTGATGCTGACTTAATACCTCAAGTGTCTCTTGTAACGCCACTGAATCGACGGAGAAAGAGATATCCGTTGATTGATTACCGTTCGTATTCTGGATGATGATATCGACGTTGATATGATGATTGGATAACGTCGTAAATAGTGTGGATAAGGTCGCCATTCCATCTGGCAACCCATGTACTGTCACCTTCGTCACGTTGTCCTCGAACGCAATCCCTCTTACCATCAAGTTCCCTTCCATTTCTACTTCCTCCTCTATCCTTGTACCCGTTTCTTTATCTATACTTGATCGTACTTCTAAAGGCACGTCGTAGTTTTTCGCGAATTCTACAGACCTTGGATGCAATACCCCTGCTCCAAGATTCGCTAACTCCAGCATTTCATCGTAGGAGATCGCTTCGAGTTTTCGAGCACCCTTTACAACTCTAGGATCTGTCGTGAAGACACCTGTCACATCTGTGTATATTTCACATTTTTCAGCTTTTAATGAAGCCGCCAACGCGACCGCTGTCGTATCGGAACCACCTCTACCTAGCGTTGCAATTTCCTCATTCTCTGTTATCCCCTGAAATCCAGCGACAATGACAATTTTTCCGGTAGCTAATTCTCCATTGATCCGTTTTGGATCAATATCCATGATACGGGCATTCCCATGAACCGCTTCCGTTTTGATTCCTGCTTGCCAACCCGTAAGTGACACAGCATCATAGCCTCGTTGCTGAATCGCCATCGCGAGTAGGGACATCGATATTTGTTCTCCTGTAGACACCAGTAAATCAAGCTCCCTTTTTGAAGGACTGTCCGAAATGTTGTTTGCGAGTTCAATCAGATGGTCTGTGCTCTTCCCCATTGCTGAAACAACGACGACGACTTCATTCCCTTGCTGATACGTTTCTATGACGCGTTCTGCTACATTCTGAATTCTTTCAACGGACCCAACGGAGGTACCTCCATATTTCTGTACGATGAGTGCCATGCTTCCATTCCTTTCACTGATAAAAATTTATATACGCAAGGGTATACGGTTGATGGTTTCTTCAACTAAATCAAATGCTTTCAAGAGCAACAAAGTTTTGCGAAACAGCCAAAAATTAAAAGGATTGACTCAAATCAAAGTGTGACGGACATTCCAATGAACCACTTTCCTCTCGATCGGAGTTATGGTCGAATTGAAATAAATCGTCAGACTTGAGAGTCAATCCTCAACGTCTGCCACACTTATTCCCTTGCGTGAGATAGTCCTCCATACGACATCAGGGAGATGTGTCGTATGACAGCCCTGCATTTCTTCAATGCAGATCCAGCTGGATGAAAGTTGAGTCCACGAACCAGCTTCGGCGAATTCCCCTTTCCATTGCACTCATAAGAGCTCAACCTCTTCATGCAACGTACTATTGGTTTCCGCGCCTCTACCATCACTTCATCATGAAGTGTGGCCTGAAATTTTAATTGTTTGTATTCTATCAAATACCGGAAAAAGAAACAATAAAAACTTTTTACGAAATGACAATCTCTATTGATTTCTGTTTTCGTTCACATATAGAGAGGGAAGAAGCAAATAATAACGTTATCTTGATTGTGTAAGGAGTTTTATATATGATCCTTCGGTTTGGGTATGTATCGACTGCGCTTCATTTGTGGGAATCTACTCCTGCACACACACTTACCTTTACGAATTGGAAAAAGCTTTCGAAAGATGAACGAGAAGATAAGCTGAAAAGAGTGACTGCACAAAACATTGAAAATACGAAGCGCGCGATTTACTATAACATCGCTCAAGGCATCCATGTGTATCGGCTGTCCTCTTCTATTGTACCTTTGGCAACCCATCCAGAGGTTTTGTGGGATTATATCACTCCATTTCGGGACAAATTCAAGGAAATCGGCGATTTAATTCATCAGTATGGATTGCGTGTCAGTTTTCATCCTAATCAATATACGGTTTTCACAAGTCCAAATGATCGGGTCACCGGCAATGCAGTAAAGGACATGGAATATCATTATGAAATGCTTAAGATGATGGGGGTACATAAACAAGCCAACATGAACATCCATGTCGGTGGCGTATACGGAGACAAGGAAACTGCCCTCGAACGATTTCATCAGAATATTGAGCAGTTGGATCCGAAAGTCAAAACACAGGTCACGCTTGAGAACGATGATAAAACTTACACATCGAGAGAAACACTCGATGTTTGCCGTGCTCATTCGTTGTGTTTCGTATTCGATTATCATCATTTCTGGGCTAATCCATGGGAGGAAGATGAATTAGAAGCGTTGCTGCCAGAAATTTACGCAACGTGGGATCACAATGACTATCCACCGAAGTTCCATCTATCCTCTCCTAAGTCTGAAAAAGAGTATAGAGCACATGCCGAATATGTCGATCTGGATTTCGCTCTTCCTTTTATCAAAAGTTTGGTCAAATACGGAAAAGACGCAGATATCATGATAGAAGCCAAGTTGAAAGACAAGGCAATGCTTCAACTCGTAGAGGAGATCTCAAAGTTACGAGGATACAAACGAATTGATGGTGCAGTGATTAGAGTATAGATGGGGGCTGACTAGGGTGTCGCCCTTTTTTTGATATAGGTCTGATTTGAGCTATAATTTCTGAATTTGGGCTATATTTTCTGAAACTGATCTATAATTCCTGAATCTGATCTATAATTCCTGAAACTGATCTATAATCTCTAAGCACTGTCGCTCAATTAGCCAAACATCGCGCCAACAATTCCCCTTCACATGCTAAAATGGGTGAAAAGGACGGTGGTACCGGTGTGTTTGTATCCTGAAATTGCAAAAGAATTGATACATTTGAAGCATTCTGACCTGGAATTGAGGGAGGGTTTATTAAAAGAAGGAACATTATATGATGGATATCATCCAGAAATGGAGGAATGTCATATCCTTAATGGCAACAGATTACATCAAATCATAGAACAAATCGGCTGGCCAAATCAATCAAAAGTCGGTATTGATGGCGCAGAAGCCGCTTGGCTCATCCTTCAGCATGCCATCAGTTTGCCTGACCTTCAGAGAGATTCCTTGCCACTTTTAGAGGTAGAAATGAAGAAGGATGAAATACAGCCCTATCAATATGCTCATTTATTAGACCGGATCCGGTTTTTTGAAAGGAAGCCTCAACGGTTTGGTACACAACTCGATTGGGATGAGCATGGTGATATGAGTCCCTGGAAATTGGAGAGCGAAGAGAATGTCAACACCTTGCGGGAAAAGGTCGGACTCCCTCCGCTCGAGGTTGAAGTGGAAAGAATCCGAATAGAATTAAAAGAACAAAACGTAACAATGCCGACCACTTACAAAGAACGAACACGTGAAATCGACGAATGGCGAAAGAGGGTTGGCTGGGTGTAATCATTCAAAGTCACTTCGTAAAATGGAATACATATAAAGATCATCAAATTTACCACATGTGTATTCATAATGCCTTAACAACCCCTCGCGAAGAAATCCTTGATTTTCTACTAATCTTTGTGAAGGGGTATTTGCCGGCTCGATCAATGCCTCTATTCTTTCCAGCTCGAACTGTTCAAACCCATATTTCAATACTGCCTGCAGCGCTTCAGCTGCAATGCCTTTTCCCCACTGGGCTTTATGTAATTCGAAACCGACTTCCGCTCTGTGATGTTTAGATTGATAGTTGAGGAACCCGCAACTTCCGATGACCCGATCATCACCTTTTATCGTAATCCCCCATCTAATTCCTGTACCTTTTCCATAGATGGATGCATACCAATCGATTTCATCTTGTACACTTTCCGCTGATTCATAAGGCTGCAATCCCATATGTTTCATAACCTCCGGATCGGATAAATAGAGGTAGAGGTCATTTGCATCCCCGTTTGTAACTTCCCTTAATTTCAATCTCTCTGTTTCTAAACTAGGAAAATTTCCTTTCATTTTTGAAGCCCACCTTTGCATCATCTATTCACCTCCATTCTACCTTTCCTTCTACGATAAGTTAATTTTTTGTTTTTCTAAATAGGTGTGGTAAGGTTAAACTAGCAAAATGATTCGGTTAGGAGTTTTTCCAAATGATTGATTGGGGCAATAGACGATTCGATAATATTGAACTACTAAATAAAGCATTAGACTCCTCAAAGACTGGAATAGTGATTACCGATCCTGAACAGGACGACAATCCAATCATCTATGTCAACCAAGGTTTCAAATACACAACGGGTTACGAACCATGGGAAGTTCTCGGACGAAACTGCCGATTCCTTCAAGGGGAAAATACTGAATCAGATCATGTACTACGAATTCGAAAGTCGATTGAAGAATATCAATCCGTCTCAGTGAATCTGGTCAATTATCGGAAAAATGGTGAGGAATTCATCAATCAGCTTACGATCGATCCTGTCTATATCGAGGATGAGCAGAAATATTATTTCGTCGGGGTACAAAAAGAAATCACGAATGAAGTCCAATACCAAAGGAAATTGACTGAAGCTTTGAAGGAAGTGGAGTTGTTGTCCACTCCCCTCGTCCCTGTAAAAAATGCAGTATCCGTCATCCCGTTGATTGGGGTTTTGACCGATACTCGATTTGATGTCCTGATTTCCGTCCTATCGAAAGACAAGGCTTTAGACGACGTGGATTTCCTCATTGTCGATCTCTCCGGATTAGCCTCCTTCGATGGTCAAATCTCGAATCACTTGTCCCATTTGAAAGATTGGCTGCAGCTTCTCGGAGTTGAACTTGTCTTGTCTGGCATCAGTCCGGATATGGCTTATAATCTCGGTAAAGAACACAATAATCTACTTAACATGAAAGCCTTCGCCAATATCCAGACTGCTATTTCTGACTTACCAGAATAAGAAGCCTGAGTTTAACACTCAAGGCTTCATTTTTTTATAACTGTGGTAGTGGTGGATAGCGACTCCTCCATAAGCCTGTTCATTATCGTATTGCTTCTCTACCAACTGAAGTTGTTTCTCCATATACGCCTCCCCTTCCTCGTGGAAGGTCACCTTTTCAGGCTCGACACCCTTCGTTTCAACGCCTATAATCAGTTTTGTTCCATTGCCTGCTGCATAAGACATTTCATTTTCAGTGTGAGAAAGGATTGAATCTTTTCCCTCCGCTCGGTCTCGATACGCCATGATGACCACATAGTTCACGATATCCATGACATGGTCGGATAACGCTTTATCTTCTCCATCATATGTGGTGTAATATTTCTCACTATCAAACCAGAACGGTATGGCGATCATGAAGGGGAATTGTCTATCTTTTTCATATGTATGTACTTTTGTTACATAAGTCTTTAATCCATCCAAGTATTGCTGGATCATTCGCTCTGCATCCCCTGTATCCCATTCGTCCAGGAGATACGGTTCGATATCGAATTGGATGCCATCAAATCGTTCCTCAGGAGTGGAGTCTGCGTTGTAGTCAAGGATTTGTTCAATCCGTTTGATAGGTTCATTTTGCTCATAACTCCATGTGGGTTCACCATCCAACGCATAGACATCTATTTTCTTCTCATGGGCAAGTCTAATGAATGATCGGTAATGATCTGGATTGCGGGTCAAATAGGTAGAGTCTTCGCTTTCACCTACGTATAGATATATCGCGTCGATTCCTTTCCTGATTGCAAAATTGACTAATTCAAGACGAGCTTCCTCCGTATGGATTTCTTTACTAGGATGCCATGCCCACATCGCTTTGTCATGAAGAGAATCGGACTTATCTGGGGCACAGCTCGTAAGGAGCAGTACTCCAAATAGCAGCACATATACAATTGGTCTATTTATGTTCATAAGCATCGTCTCACTTTTATATCAGGGCTTCTATCATTGTACTATAAAAAAGCGCAGCCCTTTTGAGAGCTGCGCATGCATGTTGTTTATTTTCCTGAATCCATGATGGATTGAATCTGTTTCCGAGAATCGATACCTCTGACGAAACGGTAGATCGGAAGCTCATCTCCAACCTCAGAATCAATGAAGTTAAATGTTACATAGCTGTCATTTGATTCTGGTTCTAAAGCAACCGATGCCAGGTTCGCTGAAGGCTGGGCAGTCAATACAATATAGGTGCCTCTTTCAAATTCAACTTCCTTGTCCGTCACTTCAGTCCTTACGTTCGTCAACTTATGTCCTTCATAGGTTCCTCCATCTTCTTTTTCTGTTACTGTAAACGATTCGACAGGTAAACGTACATCACGAGGTAAATGGAACACCTTTACACCGCTATGTTTCAATTTCTCCACCACTTCCCGCTGGTTTGGAGGAAGCAAGTAAGCTGTCGGTCGTTCCCTCGTCAGAGTGGCTTTCGCATCTGAAGAACTGAAGTATTGGACCGGAATTTCTTTAACGTTCCCTTCTTTTATGTCAACGACTTCAAGCGTCTGGTTCGGAACTTCAACACGTTCATCTTCAATGACGATCGGGTCATCATCGTTTATCTTGAGTCCCTTTTTCACAAGGTTTGCTCTCTCTGTCCAAACGAGCTTTTTGATATCCCATGCATTTTCCGCAGTCGTACGAATCAGTTCTGAATGGGTTTCAACTTGCGCTGCAACACGACGATTGAAATTCTCTCTACCAATCCCGATCCCCCGTGTTTCAACCAAGAAGGAGAATGATGGCGTCAATGCATAAGCATTTCTTCCGATTCTTGCATCCGTTCCACCTTCTTTAATGACGACTTTATCACCATCACGCCCTGTTACATAATAATGGCTGTTTGAGAAACCGGTTTTTGTCAGTTGTTCTTGCGTATTCTTAACAAATAAGGAGTCTGATGTATCTCGGATCTTCTTAGGTATGTTCAAATTCTTACCTGACAATATGAGCAAATCATGGTATTTCAAGTAGCCTTCTTCTCCTAAATCGCTGAACACTTCATTCCCGACGCTATATTCATGCGCATCGATTGTCACTTCAGGACTATAACGGTTATACAGGTCATGGACAGCCTTGATTTCCGGTAAATCAAATTTCACATGATCCCGGTTCCCATCCAGGTCATTCGCCATTCTACGCTCAAAAGCATAAGAACCATCAGGATTGATTCTTGGGACGATGATGACATTCACATGATCGAGTACTTCATCGCCGAAACCTTCCGTCAGTTTTTTCGCCATAACAAGGACACCTTCTCCAGCTGCTGGTTCATTACCATGGATTTGTCCTTGAAGCCATACAGTCGGTTTACGATGATTGTAGCCATCCTCTTTCATGTAAAATAGGGCAGGAATATCTCTTCCCTCCAGTGATTTCCCGATGTTTTTCACCTTTAATGCATCACTGTTCTCATCTAGCTCCCGGATGAATTCGAGCATTTCTTCTTGGGTGGTGAACGCTTCCCCTTCCTTTTTGAAAGCAGGCGTATCAAATTCAACTTCCGGAGTAGGATACAGCTCTAAAACTTGATCCGGTTGTGAGTATTCTTTTCCGTAGTAAGGCGTTTCCTCGGCTGAGACAGAGTGCGTAGACCATAATGGTGACACGAGCATCAATGCGGTCAGAAATCCAATTAGTTTCTTGTTAAGCATGACTTTTCTCCTCTCATCATTTGTTGAAATCGACCGCATTATATCACTTGTGTCAGAAAATTTTGACTCAAAAGGAGCAATTTGATGATAAATCGTACATTTGGTTGAGTCTGTATGAATCTTGGACTAAGTAAAAAGGATGGATTAACTTCATTTTAGTATTCATTCATTTTTGGTAAAATATTCTTTTCCAAGACATAGGAAACAATTACCGGTTTCATAGTTTCATAGGACTATGTAATACTTTTAGTATGAAAACACTTACAAAACTACTCACACTATTGTTGACTGTCACTCTAGTCACGGGTATTCATAATGAAGCATCTGCTGCTTCTACACATACAGTTAAATCTGGAGATACGATGTGGAAAATTGCATCCTATTATCAGATTGGAACGTCTGAAATCATCAATGCCAATCCACAAGTCGAAAATCCAGATCGCATTTATCCTGGGCAAAAATTGAACATCCCTGATAACAGTGGCGTTCGGTCTATCGAAAAGCAAGTCGTTCAGCTGGTGAACGAAGAACGTGCGAAACACGGACTACAACCACTGAAAGAGAATTGGGAGCTTTCAAGAGTTGCCCGGTATAAATCAAAAGATATGATTGAAAACAATTACTTCAGTCATACGTCCCCGACTTACGGAAGTCCGTTTAAGATGATTCGAGATTTCGGAATCGACTATCGGACAGCTGGGGAAAACATTGCGGCTGGTCAGCGCACAGCTGAAGAAGTCGTGAATGCGTGGATGAACAGTGAAGGTCATCGTAAAAACATCCTGTCCGGCAGCTACAAAGAAATTGGCGTAGGATATGCTAAGGGAGGGAACTACGGACACTACTGGACACAAATGTTCATCGCTCAATAATAAAGTAACGGAAGGCTGCCCTAAAAGCTTGGGGCAGCCTTTTTAAGTTCTCTATCTACCCTCATCACATCTTCAGCGACATTTGCACCCCAATATAAAGAAAAAAGAGCTTGGATTTCTTTCCAAGCTCTTTCATCCTATCCTTATCAAGATTCCTTTGCCCATTGATCTAATGTAGTGTCCTTCGGAAGTAAAATGGTCAATAAGCCTAGTAGCGGTAGGAAGCTGACGGCAAACATCGTAAACGAGATGCTTGTTACGTCTGCCATTTTTCCAAGCAGTACGGACCCGAGTGCACCTAATCCAAATGCTAATCCGACAATGAGTCCGGAGACCATTCCGATCCTACCGGGTAAGAGTTCTTGAGCATAGACGACGGTTACCGCAAAGCTCGTATTCAAGATGAACCCGATCAGGAAGAATAAGGGAATGACGACCCATAATCCAACGTGAGGAAGCACCAATGCAAGTGGTGCTGTCCCTGCTAAAGACCAGAAGATCATATTTCGCTTGCCTAGCCTGTCGGCTAACGGCCCTCCAAAGAAAGTACCAATCACACCAGCAGCCATAAAGATGAACAAGTAAATCTGTGCCTGGCGGATCGTCAGTCCATAGTCATCAATCAAGTAAAACTGATAGTAGTTTCCGATGCCGGAAAAATACCATGAGCGGGCAAACACGAGAAAAATCAAAACGATCAGAGCGAAGATCACTTGCTTTTTCCGCTTGATGGCAATACTCTTTTTCGCTTTCGATTTTACTTTTCCTACTCTTGGAAAATGAATGAGCTGCTTGCTGTACCAACCAGATACATAAAGTAAAACAAAGATGGCAATCGCTGCAAAGGAAGTGAACCATATCGCTCCGAATTGTCCTAACGGTACGAATACGAGCGCTGTCATAATCGGTGCTAGTGATGATCCTGTATTACCGCCGACTTGATAGATGGATTGAGCGAGTCCTCTCCTGTTTCCAGCCGCCATATAAGCAACACGTGATCCTTCTGGATGGAAGACAGCTGAACCGAGTCCAATTCCGATGACGGAAAGGATGATATAAGGAAAAGATGCCGCATAGGCAATACCTAACATTCCTAGTAAACTTGCCAGCATACCAAATGGTAAGAGATATGGAGACGTCGAGCGGTCTGTATACCAACCAACAATAGGCTGCATGACCGATGACGTAATGTTCAACGTAAATGCAATCCAGCCTAACTGTGTAAAACTCAGTCCCATTGAGCGCTCCAATATGGGGAATATAGCAGGGATGACAGCTTGCATCGAATCATTCAGTAGATGGACGAAACTGATTGCAAATAGAATTGAATACATGGTCGTTGCTGGTTTTTGAGTAGAAGCTTTCATTGTTTCAACTGCCATATGAGTTCCTTCTTTCGTCTGTCATATGGCATTTAGCATACCACTTTTTGACATGAAGCGGTATAGGATGTCCTTACTTTCGTAATTGGATCGGAATAATTGAATCTTGCGGTTCGTTCTCGACTTGCTCATCTACTAGTTGTAATTGCAACCTCAAATCCTCTTCATCAAATGGAAAACGTTCTATCTCATCCAACTGTTCCAAAAATTTTTTATGCAGCTTCTTATACCCTGCCCATTTTTTCTTTTGGGCTTGTTCCATCAATGCAGACAAAGTAGCAAGAGCCTTCGCGATGGAGCGGTCATCACCGTCTAGCAACATTTCGCGACTGATGTGATGACACTCTACATAGTCTTGCTTCACGTTAAAGGTTTGTATGTAGTTGTTTATTCTTTCAATTTGTGCATTCATTTGACCAGCCTCCCCGTTCATTACGTATATGCAATACCCGGATTTGATAGGGTGTAAATCACATTCGACTAAATTTTTCATAAAAAAAAGCTGGCCATGAAAGACCAGCTTTTTCAATTAAAAGTGAAAACTATTCGTTAGAAGCTTTCTGTCTGTATTCTCTTTCTTCGTCCCACACTTCTGTATTGTGAAGACCAATCGTTCGAGGATCAAACAATGGATCTTTACCTTCACGTTTCTGTGCAAGATAATCTTTCAATGTGGCGAAGGCAATCTTACCAAGCATGAAGATGGCAATCAAGTTGACGAGAGCCATCAATGCCATGAACAAGTCAGCCAGACTCCATACGATCGCAATTTTGGCAACAGAACCGAAGAAGACCATTCCGATTACCGCTAGACGATAGATGAACATCCAGCTCTTATTACCAGACCGCATGAAGCCGATATTCGACTCTCCATAATAGTAGTTTCCAACAACTGAACTGAATGCAAAGAGGAAGATGAAGACAGCGATTGTAACGCCAGCCCAATCTCCTAGATGTGAATTCATCGCTTGTTGCGTCAACTGAATTCCATCCTCTGACCCTGTATATACACCCGAGAGAATAATCATGAATGCAGTAGCTGAACAGATCAGAATCGTATCCGTAAATACACTCAATGTCTGGATCAGTCCTTGTTTCGCTGGGTGGGATACGTTGGCCGTAGCAGCAGCGTTCGGCGCACTACCCATACCAGCTTCGTTGGAGAACAATCCACGTTTGATACCATTCATCAATGCAGCACCAATTCCTCCACCGACGGCTTCTTCCAGACCGAATGCACTTTTTACAATCAATGCAATGACAGATGGAAGCTCAGTGATGTTCACAACTAGGATATATAATGCAATCAATAGATAAATAACAGCCATGAATGGAACAATCGTTTCTGCCACTCTAGCGATTCGTCTAATTCCACCGAAGATAATAACTGCGACGATTGCACTTAGAACAATGGCAAAGAAGAAACGATTCAATCCAAATGATTGTTCGAAAGCTAGTGAGATCGTATTAGCTTGTACTGCGTTGAAAACAAGTCCAAATGTGAATGTAATCAAGATTGAGAACAAGATACCCATCCAACGCTTGTTCAGACCCTTTTCCATATAGTAGGCAGGTCCACCACGGAAACCGAAATCATCTTTGACTTTGTAAATCTGTGCAAGCGTACTTTCAACAAATGCGGTAGCAGCACCAATCAAAGCAATGATCCACATCCAAAAGACCGCTCCGGGTCCACCTAGTGAAATCGCTAGTGCTACCCCTGCAAGGTTTCCTGTTCCCACACGAGAAGCGGTACTGATACTAAACGCCTGGAAGGATGAAACCCCACGCCTTTTTTTGTCTTTCGACACAGTCGCTCCTTCTCCAAGAAGCACGACCATATCCTTTAGCATTCGAAATTGTACGAAATTGGTTCGGATTGTGAAATAAACACCTAAAATCAATAGAAGTGCAATTAACACATAAGTCCATAAGAGGTTATTTCCCCATCCGACTATCGTTTCTAACCACGACACAATAATTCACCTCAATAAGTAGTATTAAGCATACCGTCCTTTATTGTATTACATCACTAAACAGGTTGTCATTGGGGATTCCTGGTAATGCGGTGTATGTATGCTCAATATCCTTTTCCACATTTCAAATTGAGATAAACTTCCAATTATTTTAGAATAATGAAAAAAATCAGGAAACCACCTGACCGGTGGTTTCCCTGGCTGTTTGACAGTGTTACTTCATCCGATTCAGAAAGGCCTGGATCCGTTGTTGATGTTCCACTGTTTTCCGCATTTTCCCTTGAGCTTCACTTTCCAAATCTAATATTTTGGTTAATTCTAAGACTTCCGTTGCGTTCAGAATGAGCTTGGATTCGATTTGAGCTTGATGAGGCTGTTGTATAATCGTAGCTGCAAGGTCATCAGCAGCCTCCAAAGGGGCTTCATCCACAAGATGATCGACAATTCCTAGATCATTCGCCTCATTAGCACTGAATGTTTTTCCGTTCCATATCGCGTGTTTTGCCTTTTGATATCCGATTCTTTTCTTCAATAAAAAGTGGCATCCTCCATCAGGAACAAGACCTACTTTAATAAAGTTCAATCCAAAACTCGCTTGGGGAGATGCAACAATATAATCAGATGCTAGTGCAAGGCTGAAACCGAGACCTGCGGCAGGTCCTTGTACGGCTGAAATGACCACTTTTGGTAACGTGTACACTTTGAGGATCATTTCTTTAACTTTCCCCATGATTTCCATGAATAATGGGTCAGAAATACCTGCACTCATCGATTGGATGTCTCCACCTGATGAAAAACCTGCACCTGCTCCAGAAATGATCACGACTTTTTGGTCACTTTCAGCGATTTCCTCCAAGCGTTCAATGATGCTCTCTACCATTTCTACATTCATAGCGTTCAGCCGCTCAGGTCGATTCAATTCCAGGTGGACGATGTCATCTTTTACAGTCATACGAACGGGTTCCATAGCAATATTCATAAAACTCCTCCTTCTATAATCGTTCAATAATCGTGGCAGTTGCCATTCCATGTCCAATGCAAATAGTGAGTAGTCCATACTTGCCACCTGTACGCTCCAGTTCGTGCAATAAGGTCGTCAACAACTTTGTCCCAGTCGCTCCAAGTGGATGCCCCAATGCGATGGCACCTCCATTCACATTGACTTGATCAAGTGTATATCCGATTGCTTTATTCCAGGAGAGCACAACCGGTGCAAAGGCTTCATTGATTTCCACAAGATCGATATCTTGAATCGACATACCTACTTTGTCCAACACTTTTCTAGTCGCAGGAATCACACCATCGAGCATCATTGTCGGATCAGAGCCAACGACAGCTCTTGCTACGATTCTTGCTCGTGGTTTCATTCCCAATGATGCTGCCTTTCCTGAACTCATCAGTAATACGGCTGCCGCTCCGTCACTCATTTGACTCGCATTCCCCGCAGTAATGACCCCATCAGGCTTGAACACAGGCTTTAAGTTCGCCAATGCTTCCAGCGAAGTATCTTTCCTCGGACCTTCATCATCGGTTATCTCAAGCGAATTCCCTTCTGGATCAACACCCATCATCGGAACGATTTCACGCTTAAATCTACTTTCTGCTTGAGCTTTCAAGGCACGCTGATGGCTCTCATATGCATATTGATCAAGGTCTTCTCTTGATAAACCATATTGGTCTGCAATCAGTTCGGCGGATACACCTTGATGGACGAAGTTGTATTTTTCCTTTAATGAGGTCGGGATCGTATTCTCATTACCATCACTCAAAATCGGCACCATCGTCATGTTTTCTACACCAGCCGCAATAGTGATATCCATATCTCCTGCCAAAATTTCTTGGGCAGCGAAGTGTAAAGCTTGCTGTCCTGATCCGCACATACGGTTAATTTGCACAGAAGGGACCTCTACAGGAAAACCAGAATCGAGCGCAGCTAGACGACCAATGTTGAATCCCTGTTCTGAGTGTGGTGTGACGCAACCCATTACGATATCTTCAATCAAAGATTTCTCAACGTTGGCCCTATTCGTGACCTCATCCAACACTTTTCCAGCTAAATGTACCGGATGGGTGTTTCGGAACACACCCTTTCGTTTTCCAATTGCTGTCCTTACAGCTTCTACAATGACGACTTCTCGATTCATTCCGATTCCCTCCCGATGTCTTTTCAATTATTCATACGTATAAAAGCCTTTTCCAGTCTTCACTCCATGATGGCCAGCCTCGACAAGCTTCCTTAAGATTTGAGGCGGGCGGAACCGGTCTCCAAACGCTTCAACCAATCCTTCACTGGCAAACAGCATCGTATCTAGTCCGACATAGTCTGCAAGCTGTAGAGGTCCCATCGGATAGTTCAGTCCAAGACGGACCGCTTTATCTACGTCCTCTAATGAAGCAACACCTTCCTCATAGATCCGCATACACTCCAACATATGAGCAGATAATGCACGCGTGGTGACAAATCCTTGTGCATCTTTCACTAAAACCGTCTCTTTACCTACTTCACTTGAAACGTTTTCCACCGCCTTGATCGTCTCATCAGACGTATCGATTCCTTTGACGATTTCTATAAGCTTCATGATCGGAGCAGGGTTGAACCAATGCATTCCAATGACTCTGTCAGGCCGATTCGTTGCAGAAGCGATTGAGGTGACACTGAGCTCTGACGTATTCGTAGCAAGAATTGCATCAGGTGAAGCAAAACGGTCCAATTGTTCGAAAATCGTTTTTTTCAACTGTAGATTTTCCGGCACAGCTTCAATAATCAGATCACGGTCCTTGCATGCTTGTTCAATAACTAAAGTAGTTGTGATGTTGGACAACGTGTTTGTAACATCATCTCGTTGGATATGCCCTGCTTTTTCAAGTCGACTTAAGCTTTTTTCTATTTTCGATTGAGCCTTTGCCAAGGCTTCTTCATTTATATCCTGTAATATCACTTGTTTGCCTTTCATCGCCATGGCTTGGGCAATTCCGTTTCCCATCAAACCAGCGCCGATGACTCCAATTTTGTTCATGAATCACAGTCTCCTTTATGAATCTATGTATATGATAAAAAGAATGGGGGCTGATCCATTCGTCATGTATAGACCAGCCCTACAGGCTCTACAAACCTAGTTCCTTTACGATAATCGTCTTCATAATCTCATTCGTACCAGCATAAATGGACGCTACCGGTATGTCTCTATAACGCCTTGCAATCTCATATTCTTCCATATAGCCGTATCCGCCATGTAGTTGCATACACTCAGTCGCAACTTTACGAGCCATTTCTGTAGTCCAATATTTCGCCATCGATACTTTTTTTACCACGTTCTCTTTATTAATATGTTTTTCAATCAGATCATCTAAGAACGTTCTTCCGATTTCCACCTCTGTGGCCATTTCAGCTAATCTGAATTGAACGGTTTGAAAATCACTGATTTTTTTCCCAAAAGCATCGCGACTTTTCACATATTGAATCGTTTGTTTCAGCATGACCTCTGCTGCCGTGACTGCTTCAATTGCAACAATAAGCCGTTCCTGCTGAAGTTGTTGCATCAAGTAATAAAAACCTTTTCCTTCTTCGCCTAGAATGTTTTCAACTGGGACTTTCGCATCCTCAAAGATCAGTTCTGCTGTATCCTGGCTATGAAGTCCTACTTTATTCAGCTTCTTGCCACGTGAAAAACCTGGTGTATCCCGATCCACTACAATCAGACTGATGCCTTTGTGAGGAGGAGTTGCTTTCGGATCGGTTTTACAGACGACAACAACGAGATCAGCGTGAATACCATTCGTAATGAATGTTTTTTCTCCATTTAAAACGTAATGGTCCCCTTCCTTGACAGCTGTCATCCGAATGCCTGCTAGATCGGACCCTGCGGAAGGTTCAGTCATTGCGATAGCAGTAATAAATTCCCCACTGATGCACTTTGGCAGCCAGCGTTGTTTTTGTTCTTCTGAACCATATTCTTCAATGTAGGGCGTCACGATATCGTTATGGAGTCCGATTCCTACCAAGCTTGACCCGACTCGTTCCATTTCTTCAAGGAGTACGACAGAGTATGCGAAGTCGGCGTTCAATCCTCCATATTTTTCATCAACCCAAGGGCATAGAAAGCCATTCTCCCCCATCTTTTCCCAAAATGACCGGGGGATCACCCGATCTTCTTCCCATTGGTCATAGAACGGGTAAGCTTCTTTCTGAAGAAACTTACGAAAAGCCTCTCGAAAAATGTGATGCTCCTCTTGCAAGTATCTAGCTGTCACATGAACCCCTCTTTCCTATCTCTTACGGCGTTTGTGTTTCGCGGTCACGCTTAAATTGGTTCTTAAGTAAAAACTTCTGGATTTTTCCGCTCGCGTTTCTTGGTAGATCTTTTACGAAAATATACTGGCGAGGACGTTTATAATCCGCCAAAGCTGTACTGGATTTGCAGAATTCTTCTAATTTGTCTTCGTTCAGACTTTCATCTTTTTTCACAATGATGGCGGTTACTCTTTCTCCCCACTTTTCATCAGGTGTTCCAAGCACGGCTACATCAAGCACACCTTCATGTTCATAAAGCAAATCTTCTACTTCCCGAGGGTACACATTCTCTCCTCCGGATATGATCATGTCATCGACACGATCAGAGACATAGAGGTAACCCTCTTCGTCCATGTATCCAAGATCACCTGTATGATACCAACCTTTGTGCATAGCTGCTTTTGTTGCATCTTCGCGATTATAATAACCGACCATCATACTTGGTCCTTGAACAATGATTTCGCCAATTTCACCTGGAGGTAGAACATTTTCAGGTTCAGATGGACCATGTTCATTCGGTCGGACGACCCGTACTTCATGATTCAAGAATGCTTTTCCTGCCGATCCAGCTTTCGTCAACTGTTCATCCTTAGAAAGGAAAGTGATCGCTGGTCCCATTTCCGTCATGCCATACGCTTGGATGAGATCGACACCTAATTTTTCTTTGCACGCTCTAACGAGTGCTGGTGCCATCGGTGCTGCACCATATAATCCATACTTCAAGGTACTCCTATCATATGAAGAAAGGTCCTGCTGCAACATCATATTCCACATCGTCGGAGCTCCGAAGAATACGGTGATCTTCTCTCGATCCACAACTTCCAACACTTGTTGAGGATCAAAGTGATGAATGATTACATTTGTCGCCCCAATATGAACTCGTGGTAAGAAGCAACAATGAAGCTCTGCACAATGGAACATAGGCGCACCGACCAAACCGCGATCGTGTTCTGATATGTCGATCATGGCGATACATGCCAAGCTCTGTTCCACCATGTTCCTATGACGATGCATCACACCTTTTGGTCGACCAGTTGTGCCACTCGTATACATGATTGCGTATAAGTCGTTTTCATCTACCTCAACGTTCGGTTCTTTGTCTGAACATGCGTTGACTCGCTCATGATAATCAATGGCATAAGCAGGACACTTTTCACTGATACACCAGAAAGAAGTACCTTCGAATTTTTCTTGAATTGCAGCTACATGAGGTTCTAACATTGCTTCAAAAAGAAATACCGTAGGCTTAGCATCCTCTAAAATATAAGCGACTTCCTGAGCCTTTAATCTAAAATTGATGGGGTTTAATACTGCACCAATTTTAGCGCAAGCAAAAAATGTCGTAGCGAATTCCATGTTGTTAAATAAATAAGTAGAAACTCGGTCTCCTTTTCGTACCCCTGACTCCATTAATGCATTTGAAAGCTGATTCACTTTTTCATTCCATTGTTGATAGGTCCAACGTTGATTCGTTCCTGCATCCACTAGTGCTTCTTTTGTCGGAAACTTTTGTACGGTTTGATTAAACATCTTACCAATCGTTACATACATACTTGTTCCTCCTTTTTATCAATCGAGAATGTCTTTTTCTCCTCGGGCACTGATGCTAATTGACTACGAATCCTCCTTATCTTGAAATCTACTTAATTAATTCTTTATACATAGAGCTAAATCCTACTAATTTTTGAATTTTCGTACTATTGAAGAAATAATGAGGTAAAATTGTAGAAATTTAATATAAATAGGGTTAATTGTCGAATAAACGGGGTAATAACTTAGTAAACAAATCACAACACATAGACACAAATCAAGAATAACGACGAACTTTTGAACTATGAACTAAAACCATACAAACACCAAATGGATAGGAGGAATTCGATATGAGTAGCCTAAAGCTACCGATTTTCTACAATGGAGATTGGGTTAAGGGGAAAACGATCAATGATGAGATCATTCAAGGATTTATTCATTCGATTCATCCTGCTAATGGTACGGTTAAGATTGTTGTCACACAATCCGATAATAGAAAGATTGTGAGTAAAACAATCGAGACGTTCATCCACAGGATCCAACCTTTAACAGAATCAATTGATGATCAAGAAGTGTTCCTTGAAAACCTTATTGATGTGGCTCTATTAACCAAAGATAAAGAATGGTTTTTAGAGGTTTGGGATCGACTCAATGAACTGAGAAAAGAAAAAGAAACGACGATGCCATGCTAAGTGGAAAATAGACAGACCTCGACTAAAGGGCTGTCTATTTTTTTGTGACCGTCATGTCTGGTTTATACGCTTACCGAGCATAGGCTGTGATGACGGATTCATGAATACATCAAAAAATTGAAGAGGTAGCGCATCCACATCCACCGCATCTTCATCCCAAACCTGCTTGCAGAACTGACGGGCAATAAGAAGTTTTCGTTCGCCTCCATTCATTGCTTCCGTAAATGCGGATCCACTCAAATATAGATCCGTCATTAGATTTGCAATTTTTTTTGCGTGATAGGTTTGGGTCTTCGGATCGAACTTTTGTACTTGTTGGATGAAATCATCCATGCGCTTTAAACCGGTTTTGATAGGTGAAAGATAAGGATGCAGATCATCAGGAATGTCATTCAGAAGCTTCTCTATATAGGTTGTGAAGATTTTAGCTCCATTGTATTTGTTAATTAACCTCAAAACTTCCAAGCCAAGGATATTGGCTGTACCCTCCCATACTGTCAGCACTTGTGCATCTCGTAAAAGGCGAGGTGTTACGAAATCCTCAATATATCCATTCCCTCCATGCATTTCAATCGCTTCGTGTGAAAAGGTGACTGCTTCCTCAGCCGTTCTCATTTTAACCAGTGCGATTAATAGTCGATGAAGTACTTTTTCATCATCTGCTACATGACCGCTATCCTTTTTCATGACTCGATCGAAAAGTGATATCAAACGGAACAATGCTCCAAGCTGAACTTCTTGTCTACTTGTCAGATTCACCAATGTCTCTTGGATCATCGGATAGTTTGATAATTTATTCCCAAAAGCTTCTCTTTGATCTGCATATCGTTTTGCTTCCAGGATCCCTCTTCTCATGATTCCGACTGAAGCCACAGCATTACACACTCTAGAGAGATTCAATGCTTCCATCATATAATAGAAGCCTTTTGTCGAGTCACCAATCAAATAAGCCATAGCCCCTTCAAATTCCACCTCAGCAGAAGGAACAGCCCGAACACCTAATTTATCTTTCAATCGCCGTATTTTAATATTGTTCAACGACCCATCTTTGTTCCTCCAAGGGACTAGGAATAGACTCAACCCTTTCGTTCCCTCAGGTGCTCCTTCCATTCGGGCTAAAACCGTTGCCACTCCACAAGCTCCCGCATTACTGGCAAAGTACTTTTCACCAGTAAGACGATAATGGTCACCGTCTTTGATAGCTACTGTCTCATTCGCGCCAACATCCGATCCACCTTGACGTTCTGTAAGGAACGTAGCTCCTTCAAAAAGCTCTGTTTCTCCAGTAGAAATCACATGTGGAAGGAATTCTTCTTTCACTTTCTCATCTGCATAATGGTCCAACAAATATGCAGTTGCCATTGTCAATGTCACAGGACAATAGAAACCCGCTTCTGTCTGGGAAAGAAGATAACCTTGGGCATAAGAATAGATGTAATTTCCTTTCTGGTTCAGTTCAGGTATTTCTTTATGAACATAACCGACAATGCCAGTGTTGTACGTTTCCTCTACTGTCTTTTTATAACCCTCATTCATCCAGACATGTGATATGTCATTTCCAAATCGGTCATACTTGATTAATCTAGGTTGCCCTTCCCGGTCCGTATGAGCGGCTCTTTCGTCAATTTCTGTCCCACATCTTTCTCCAAACTGATCCAGTTCAGTAAATGCCCAATTTTTCATCGGTCCCTCTAAGTATTGGTTTAAGACAAATTGAAGATTCCGATCTTCATTAAAGAAATTCACAAGAACACCCCTTCCGATTTAATTAACGATCATTTCGTAATCTCACTCATAAGAGCGAGTACATTGCCATCTAGATCCTTGAAAAATGCCATCCAAAGTTCATATTGGCCCATGTCTGCAACCATGTGAGGTCTACTCGTAAAAGCAACCCCTTCTTCCCTAAATTGTTCATATGTACCTTGGAGATTTTCTGTCTTGAAATAGATGACAGAACCAGGGTGGTTGAATGATTCATCTTCAGGAACAGAGAGCATCAATCTAATCCCGTTACAATTAAAAAATGCCATATTCTCCATAGAAAATAATAATGGTAGCCCGAGTGTGTCACGATAAAAACAAACCGCTTCCTCGACATTCTTCACGTTGAGATTGATCTGACCGATTTCATTCAAAGATAGTTTCTGCATCTTTTCCACAACTTCAGCCTCCTTAAAAATCTATTAACTCTATTATAAAGGACAGTCTTTTGTTATCTAGTAATTTTTTACATTTCATTCAAAAAAAAGAGCTGCGTATCAAGGTGTACGCAGCAAAAGGTGTGTTTGAACAGATCGATTAGAAGATCATGTTTTCATTATACAGAACATATGTTCGTTTGTAAAGTCCTATCCAAAAAAAGACACTCACCAATAGGATGAGTGTCTCTAGTAGACCGATTAGCTACCGTACCAGTATTCGTTTTGTTCAATTTGATTGTCGTGCTCTTGATGCCAGTAGTCCACGCTATAGGAATAATCATAGTTCATGATACAACGGATCCCACTTCCTTGTGGATCATGGCCAAGTCCAAAGTTATGAGAGAACTCATGTTGAGCTGCATGCCATGTATTCGTAGTACCTTGATCCAGATTTACACTGAATGCACTTCCGCTTGGAGCAGAAGAGTAAACGTAGGCGATTCCTCCTGCATCGAAATTTGCATCACGAGTGAATCCTACAACAAAGTCATAACTGTACCCGCTCCAATCGTTGCTAAGGTCAGATAGGATTTGAGATGCATTGCTGCCTTGTGAATACCAATTCCCTACTGCTTGCACTTGGAAATCGATGTCATGGTCACGATAGAAAGCATTGTCTGCGCTCTCGACAGCGTTCTGGATCCGTGTTTGCCAATCGCTGTATTGAGCTCTATATTCCTCATCTGCAACCGCCAAAACCGTTACGACTCTGGTTGCAGCTGCTGCTTGCATCATCGATTTGTTGTTCAAGGTATTGCTTTTGAATGTTCGTTTCCCGATTTCTTTCCCTTGAGCATTCAGAATCTTTGCGTTGGAAGTTGATTCGACTTTTGCAGGCTTCATGCTTCTCTCATTCGTATTGTCTTTTGCTTTTGGTAGAACTTCGACTTTCGGTGCTTCAGTTGTTGGTGCTCCCTTTGCGTCGGCCATTCCTGGGACAAGTGCTACGGACAATGCTAACGACATGGACAAAATTCCTTTGGACAACTTCAAAAAAATACCTCCCCAAATTTTTAAACAATTGCGCGCGCTATACTAATAGGAATTGTCTATTTGTAGGGAGATTTCCTTCTTTATGAAGTTGGGAAAGCTGCCTTAAATGAACAGCTAGATTAGCGGGATTTCAACAACATTTTTCCCAATATTCCTTTCGATTCAGTTAAGTAAAGAAACTATCTTGCACCTTTTTACTATTAAAAGTCGAATCTTGTAGTAAGAAGATTTCTGTTATGGTTCAATTCATCTCCATTCAGATTTTTATCACATTGTTGGATGGACAAAATAAGCGGTTCGAGCCCTTGACAGTAACTCAAATAATAATATGACTTTTATCCCTTACCTAATTACATTCTAACTTACTATTAAATTACCATTTATATCTAATAATAATTATTTTATTGGTTTGATATGGTATATAATTACCATGACCACACACTTTGTAAGCGCTTTTATTTTTCAGAAGTTTTAAACAAATAGAATATAAATTTTACATTCGACAGGATTCGTGTAAAATAATAAATCGTGAAAAAGTTATAAAAGGAGTGATTAGGTGGATAAGAAAAACAAGATTATGGATTGGCCGACATTCATAGGCGCTTTCGTCTTATTACTAGCCGTGACGGTTCCTCTGATTGTATTTCCTGAGCAAGGGGAAGCTGTCGTTCTCGCAATGAATTCATTCATGACAGGTAATTTCGGGGTATTATACTTAGTTTTTGGATTAGCCGTACTTATTTTCCTACTCTACATCGCATTCAGTCGATTTGGAAAAATACAGATGGGAAAAGATATCAAGCCGGAGTTCTCCAACTTCTCATGGGCAGCAATGCTATTCTGCGCAGGAATTGGATCGAGTGTCCTATATTGGGGAACGATTGAGTGGGCCTATTATTATTCAAGTCCACCACTAGGAGTAGAGCCGAATTCCACTGAAGCGATTCAATGGGCATCATCTTATGGAATCTTTCATTGGGGTCCGGTCGCATGGGCGATTTATTGCCTGCCGGCACTGCCGATTTCCTATTTCTACTACGTTCGTAAAAAACCTGTACTCAAAATCAGTGAAGCTTGTCGTCCGTTGATTGGTCGACTTGCGGATGGTCCTTTAGGAAAAGTGATTGATGTCTTGTTCATCTTCGGTCTGCTAGGTGGAGCAGGTACCACACTCGCACTAGGTACACCATTGATTGCTGCAGGACTGAACAACATGTTCGGATGGGAAGAAACCCTATCCATGAAGACATATATTCTTGTTGTCTGTACCATCATTTTTGCATTTAGTGCTTACTCAGGTCTGAAGAAAGGTATCAAGGTCTTAAGTGACATCAATTTATGGTTGTCCTTCTTGTTGCTAGGTTTCGTATTGGTTGTTGGTCCCACTGTATTCTTGACAGAAACGACCGTCAACAGCATCGGCTTGATTGCGGATAATTTCTTCCACATGGCAACATGGACAGAACCATTCAACAACTATGGTCCTTTTGAAAAAACCAGCTTCCCTGAATACTGGACGGTATTCTACTGGGCTTGGTGGTTGGTTTATGCACCATTCATCGGTTTGTTCATCGCTAAGATATCAAGAGGTCGTACTGTAAAACAAATCGTTCTTGGAACGATCCTTTACGGTACACTTGGTTGTGTATTGTACTTCGGACTACTAGGAAACTATGGACTATATCTAGAACTTAGCGGAAAGTTCTCGGTCGTAGAAGTATTGAATAACCAAGGTGCACCTGCTGCCATCATGGGTACACTTGAACAGTTGCCACTGGATTGGCTCGTAATACCTGTTTTCATCTTGCTGGCCATCATCTTCCTATCAACAACGTTCGACTCTGGCTCTTACATTCTAGCAGCCGTCGTCCAAAACTATGTGGAAGATGAACCCGTAAAATGGAACCGTCTTTTCTGGGCATTTGCATTATCTTTACTACCATTGATACTGATGTATATCGGTGGACTATCAAGCTTGCAAACGGCAAGTATCGTCGGTGGTTTCCCACTTCTATTCATCATGACGATGCTCGCAGCTTCCTTCGTCAAGGCTGCAGATCACGATCTGCTTATGGCTGAAAAGAAAAAGAAAGAAGCGAAAAAAGCAAGCTGATCCTCTTTAACCATTTCCGGAAATTAAATGCGTAAAACATAGAAACTCTGCCGATTTTCAGTCGGCAGAGTTTTTTATTCATATGAAATGCTATACTTTTAGCAGAAGGAGTGGTTTTGTGTCAATTGTACATATAAAAGGAAACAGGGTTGTTTTGAGGGATTTGACGGTCGATGACCTAGATGATTTATTCTATTGGAATTATGAAGCGACCGATCGTGAACATCTCAAGTGGAACGGACCGTACTATAAAAGACCTTCTCTTGGGAGACAGGAATTCAAAGAAAAGTTCAAGGCAGATTTTACGAATATCGAATTGAATCAGCCAAGGAAGATACTCGTCATTGAAGTAGATGGGAGACTCATTGGAACCGTCAATTGGTACTGGGAGGATGAAGTGACAAATTGGCTCAGTAACGGCATTGTGATCTTTGATTCTCGCTATTGGGCTGGAGGATATGGTACAGAAGCTTTCCAACTATGGACGGATTACATCTTCGAAAGCATGAATGTCGTAAGGGTTGGTATATCAACCTGGTCCGGCAATGTGAGAATGATGAAACTAGCTGAAAAAATCGGCATGATTGAAGAAGGACGCATCCGGAAAGCACGAATCGTAGATGGAGAATATTATGATTCTATCAAGATGGGCATTCTACGGGAAGAATGGGAGCATATGAAGCGAAAGACACCCTAAGGGGGTGTCTTTTAACGTTTTTTAGCGTTCAGAACGGTGATGAAGAACAACACCATGACAAAGAGAATCCCCACAAGAGGTATGCCGATATGTATAGCAAAATATTTTTGAATCTCCAAGCCTTGTGCATATCTTTCAGAGAACAAGTGATAATTAAAGAGATTTATCGTTCCTAGCTTCCAAACGATGTATACAACTAGAATCCAGCTTATGATCAAGGCAAATCTTTTCAAGGTATAAACCTCCATTCAGTAGAATCTACGAAGATCCGAACTTTTGGTTCCGAGTTTTACGTTTAGAATTTTTTTTAATCGGTAATGGATTAGTAGATTCATTTTTCAATATAAGGAGGCAAACGTATATGAGATTCTCCGAAAAGCTGCAAAATCTAGAAAAACAGAAAGCTGAGGGCTCTCAGAAAATTTTATCAGTATACTTAAATACAGACCGTAGCCGCCCTGATCAACAAGGCGGCGAATGGAAAATCAAGCTGAAAAACGGTTTGAACAAATTCGAGGAATACATCGAAGAGATGGGTGACCACGACGAATTGAAGGGTTACCGTGAGTTGAAAGACAAGGTGTATAACAAAATCATTGGAAGAGAACGTGAATTGAAGCGAAGTGTCGTACTATTCGCAACTCCTGATGAAAGCATTTGGATCATGGAAGATTTGCAAGTACCGATTGAAACGTCCTTCCATTGGGAAGACAAGCCTGAACTTGATCAATTGAAGGAATTGCAATCCAACTATCCTTACAGTGGAATCATCGTCATCCATAAAGAAGACGCCACGGTTCTTGAAACTGAGATGGGTGTGCTAGTGGATGAATACCATTATTCATTCGATCCGGATATTGATGACTGGCGTGAACATCAAGGTCCAATGGCTGCTTCTATTTCTGCAGCTGAAACAAACAAAAAGGATGAATTCCAGGAGCGTTTTGAAGAAAACCAAAAACGTTGGTTGAAAGAGTTGAGTTCTAAGATTACCAAAAAGGCGAAGAAGAACAAATGGAAAGAAACTTATCTCATGGGAGAAAAAGGTTATCTGAATGAATTTGAACGTCATCTCCCTATCAAGGAAACGAAGAAAACAGGTAAAAATCCTAGCCGGATGGAACCATCCAAGATCATTGACCAAGTGATTGCTGGATAAAGCTTCATATTAATAACCTCCCCCCTAAATATATGGAAGAGACCGGAATAACCTCCGGTCTCTTTTTGTGTCAATTATGGATCCAGACATTCGTGCCGATTGGAACCAGGTTTGCCAGTTCATTCACATCCTTGTTATACATCCGTATGCACCCTTTTGATACATTCTTGCCGATTGAAGACGGATCGTTTGTTCCGTGTATGCCATAGTGCGGTCTCGACAACCCCATCCACATGGTGCCATAAGGTCCGCCTGGATCAGGTTGTTTATTGATGATTGTATATTCTCCAGTTGGAGTTGGGGTCAGCATTTTTCCTACTGCTATCGGATATGTCTTCAGGAGCCTCGTATGATCGAATAATTTGAGCTGATGTTTTTTCAGCGACACATCAATCCAAAGCGGCATAGGGGATCGCCTCCCTCATTTTAGTTCACTATATGCTTGGAGGGATGCTTTTATTTTCAAGTTGGATTGTGCCGAACTTAGGGAACTTTCTGGTCGACTTGGGGAAGTTTCGTTCTGACTTGTGGAACTTTCCACCAATTACAATAGAAAAAGCAAGTGCATCAGCACGTGCTCTTTATTTTTCAATACTATAGCTCTGTACGAATGTCCCATAGCTCTGGGAAGAAGCGATGGTCAAGGACTCGCTTCAAATAAGATACGCCAGAAGAGCCTCCCGTCCCCATCTTATGACCGATGATTCGCTCTACTGTCTTCATGTGACGGAATCGCCATTGTTGAAGCCAATCTTCTATGTCCACCAATTTTTCCGCTAACTGATATAGGTTCCAATATCGATCAACGTTTCGGTACACTTCGACCCAAGCTGCTTTGACCGTTGGATCCCCTTCATACGTGACGGAAAAATCGCGACTCAATAATTGCGGATTGATTTCAAAACCAGCATTGGATAGCTCTTGAATGGCCGCATCATAAATGCTCGGTGCTTCATAAGCCTCTTTCAATTTCGTATGCAATTCCGGGTCTTTCTTATAAATTTCCAACACGTGCGGTGTCTTGTATCCAAGAGCAAACTCAATCATCCGATATTGATACGATTGGAATCCAGACGCTTGTCCAAGGCTATCACGGAACTCTAAGTACTCAGATGGTGTCAATGTGGAAAGCACATCCCACGCCTGGATGATTTGGGACTGGACCTTCGACACTCGCGCTAACATTTTGAAAGCCGGCTGCATCTCACTGTTCCGAATGCTATCGATTGCTGCATTCAATTCATGCAAGATCATCTTCATCCATAGTTCACTCACTTGATGGATGACGATGAACAACATCTCATCATGATGACCAGACAATCTGGATTGACTAGAAAGTAAACGATCCAGCTGTAAATATTCTCCGTACGTCATGTTTTTCGAAAAATCAGTATGGATCCCTTTTTCTGTTACATACTTCTCTTTTCCTTCTTCATGTTTGTTTCCCATCGTCTCACTCACTTTCTTTTCCGATAACAATTATGCGACTACGCCACGCTTATTTTCATATTGCTTATATTGTTCTTCGTCCATGATCCGTTTCAAGATGTGAATGGCATTCCATACATCTTCAAAAGTGTTGTATAGAGCGGCAGGTGTCAAACGGATTCCATTCGGATTACGGAAATCCGGAATCACCTTATTCGCTTTTAACGCTGTACAGATTCGTGCTGCTTCTGGATGCTCCAAGTACACATGTCCACCTCTACGATGATCTTCTCTAGGATTCCCGATTTCAAAACCATAGTCTTTCAGTTCATGTTCAACGAGATCCATCATGTACTGAGTCAGACGAAGCGATTTCTTACGCAGACGATCGATACCCGCTTCTTCAAAAATCTCGAGAGATCCTTTCAATGGTGCCAGGCTCAACATGTGCGGCGTTCCAATCTGGAAGGCTCCCGCTGTTGTTGCCGGGGTCAATTGATGGTCCATATCAAACTGTTTATTTTTATCAGAGCTGAACCAACCAGCCAGACCCGGTGCTTCCCCAAGGTGTTTTTCGTGGACATAGATTCCTGCTACAGAACCCGGTCCTGCATTCACGTATTTATAGTTGCACCAGAAGGCGAAATCAGCCCCCCATTCACTCAATGCATGCGGCAACGCGCCGATGGAGTGACAGAGATCGAATCCGATCGTGATTCCACGCTTGTGCGCTTCCTCTGTCAGCCGTTTCATGTCTAACACTTGGCCGCTACGATACATGACACTCGGCAACATGATCAACGCAATTTCATCTGTCATCGCGTCGATGATATCGTCTTCTTCCACGATTCTACCATCTGGACTCTTCACCTGCACGAGATGTTCAGCCGGCTCATACCCTTTCAGCTTCAGCTGGCTTTGCAGAGCGAATATATCAGACGGGAATGTCAGTTCATCCGCTAAAATCTTTGTCTTTTTTCCTTCAGGTTTGTAAAATGTCGCTACCAACTGGTGCAAATCTACAGTCGTGGAACCGGTTGCGATGACCTCTTCAGGCTTCGCTCCGACAAGAGGGGCAGACATCTCACCTAATTTTTCAGACATATAAAACCAAGGATTCTCTCCCTCTGTCCATCCACCGATGCCATATTCTTTCCAGGATTCTTTCAAGTTTTCCAAAGACTTTTCTGCACGTTTGGATAATAATCCAAGAGAATTCCCAATTAAATAGATGGAATCTTCTTTTATATAGAATTCATCTCGGAAGGATGCCAATTCATCTTGTTGATCAAGTTGCAACGCATGCTCTTTGGATGCATCAAATGATTGCTTCCCCATTGGATCGACTCCTTTTCTGTATGTAATTAATTTCACTATACAGTTGAAGTTGACAAAGTGTCAATGACATCATGTCATTGACATTCCGTTCCGCCCTTTATAAAATGAAAGCACCTCTTTAAAAGGATGAAAATAACATGACTGATAAGAACGAGAAACTGACAAAAAGGCAGCTGAAATCGCAACAAACTCGTGAAAACTTGTTAGGTGCAGCGAGCCGCATTTTTATCGAACAGGGATTTCAGAAAACGACCATTACACAGATCATCAAACAAGCCGATACCGGATATGGAACGGCTTATGTTCATTTCAAGAATAAAGACGACATTCTCATAGCGTTAATGGAAGATGTCATGAACAAGTTCTATGAAATAGCTGAATTACCTTTCCGTCCATCCAGCCCAGATGATGCATCAACAATGATTCAAAAACAAGTTCAGATGTTTCTGGAAATGGCGAAAGAAGAACAACAGATGTTATCTGTCGTGGAAGAAGCAATTGGACATTCAGATGCCGTCTATCAAAAATGGAGCGAAATCCGGGAAAGATTCATCCATCGGATTGCAGAAGACATCCGTTTCTCTCAACAAAGCGGGATCGCTTATAAAGATGTGGATGCAGAAATGGTTGGAAGAGGGTGGTTCTTTTCCAATGAAATGTACTTATGGGAGATTGTACGGAACAAACCTGTTTCCATTGAATCCATAGTCCATAACCTTTCAACTATGTATGTGAGAGGCTTATACCGGTAATTTTGAAGGTGACTTGTTAATCGTCATCTTCTTTTTATTTTTTATAGATTCTTTTGCATAGTTTGGAAAAAAGACGGGTAGACAATAAGAAGTATTCCTAACAAAGCAGGTGTTACCCATCGAAGTTAAAATGCCGAAGTCTATAAGAAAATATTTCAAGATGTCCAAGAGACAGCGCTGGGAAGAAATAAACGCTACCTTATGGTTTACCCCAGGCATTTATATTTTTCTAGCCATATTATTAGCCGTCTTTACCTTATTGCTTGATTTGAAAGTGGAACTTAGTCAGTATGTCAATGTGAAATTGACATCAGAAGCCCGTCTAACACGTATACTGGTCAGTACACTGATCGGCGGCATCTTGACGTTGAGCGCATTCACCTTCAACTCCTTACTTGTCGTACTGACGACATTCAGTGGCCAATTTTCACCGAGGATGCTGCTGAATTTCGTGTCTGACAAGAAGACCCAACACGTTCTAGGAATCTTCAATGGTAGTTTCATTTACGTATTGACTGTCTTCCTATTCATCAGTAACACCGATGACGAGCGTTATCTTGCCATCCCGATCATCACCGTTTTCTTAGCATTTTTGACAGCTGTCACATTCATTTATTTCATCAATCATGCTACGACGTGGATGCAGGTTCATAACATCACGGATAATATGAAAGAAATTTCGAAGCGAATCATCAATTTCTCGATTCTAAAAGAAGTCGAGCCGTACCGAAGCACTAAAGAGATGAAGCTGGATGACAAAGAATACCCAAGAGATGGCCATCCATTAGACTCAAAAGAATCGGGATATATCCAGTTGGTCAATTTCGTTAAATTGATTGAGATTGCCAAAAGGGACAATCTTGTGGTCCGATTTGAATACGGTGTCGGGGAGTATGTGTTGGAAGGTGCTCCAATCCTTACCTACTGGAAAGAAAAAGAGACCGCCATCAATGAGCTTGAGTACTTGAAAACCATTGAACTTGGACATAAGCAGACAGAAATTCAAGACCTGGAATTCGGGGTCAATAAACTATCCGAAATTGCCATAAAAGCACTCGGGAATAATGATCCAAAGACTGCTATAAACACAATTCATCAAATGTCGGATTTGTTGACCATCATCGCTCGGTACACACATTTTTCTCCTTTTCTTATTGATGAAGATGAAAACATCCGGATTATTCTTAAAGAGGAGGATTTCGAATATTATCTCTACAGAGGTTTTGCTCATATCCGCCACTATGCGGATCGGAATTGGGTCATCATCACAGAAATCCTATCCTCGTTGAAATCAATGGCTAAATCGATGGATAAAGTCTTTCACAAGGAATTATGGAACTTTGCCGTCCAAACGGTAAAAGGCATTGAAAATCATGAAATCTATTACTTGGATCGGAAGTATCTGCTTTCAGAACTATCCCAACTTTCGACTGCAACGGACATGGAAAGTGAATACCAGGAGCTGGAGAGAGCGTTTGACCGAAAATATGAACAATAACGAAGAGCTTGGAATTCCAAGCTCTTTTTTTCATTACAACACTATCTGTTTTTAATCAGCTGTTTATCTAGTTCACGTACACGGTCATAGGAATCAATTAAACGTTCTGGAACCAACTTCCTTCCTCTCCCCCAGGCATTTTCTTCAATTTCCATCTGAAACTTCTCTTTTTCCTCCTCGCCTCCATACATGAGCTTCCTTAAATTCACTTTCTTTGCTTCAAAATAATACCCTGCCATTCGGTAGACAAGGATCTTAACGAAGTTTTCTTCTGTCTCATTCACTTTAATTTGACTTTTATAGCCATTCACCTGAAGGTAGTTGAATTTTATTGTATTTGTTGAAATGTTATAACTCATAGGTACACTCAATTGGTTGTCAAAATCACAATTGATGTTAAGTCTGAGCTCGCCTAATGTTTCATTTATGATTTTTTCAATCTGCCATATATAAAGCATGGAATGTGACACTTCCTCTCCTCGTCAAACTTGTAGGATATAGAGTTGTAAACATACATTTTAAAGTAGGAATCTATTACTCTATATCCTATCACAATTTATACATACTCTTTATTATTAGGGGCGATTTTGCTCAGTTATTTTGATAGATGCATCAAGATGAGCAAGAAGTATCCTTCCCGAAAATCAAAAAGAGCTTGGTTGGAATTCCAAGCTCTTTTCATTCAATAGGGTATCAGGGTTAATCAATCGTCCCTTTAAATTTTTCTGGTTTCGATACATATCCTTCAATGATATAACCACAATCTGTGCAAATGATGTATTCAATGTTTGAACCGGTACTCAACTTCTTCAATGGAGCCATAACAGCATATCCACTATGTTTTCCCCTGCCTAACTCTTTCCCGCCACACTTCGGACATTCTGAAGTGTCCATAGGTTGTTTCATATACTTACCTCCCAAGTCTGACATTGTCCATTTATGTACCAATATTTACGAATGCCTCTATGGTCGGTTTCACTTTTTATAAATGGAATTCAGATGAACAACTAAATAGACGAGACCAATGATCAAAGGAATAACAGGGAAATAATAAACAGACATTTTCATAAATGCAAGAGGCTTCTCTGGAGTACTTATTTCTCCATACATGACAAGTACTCTTACGGCAAAAAAGAGTATTAGAGAAGTGGAAATGTAAATCGCGGATATCACTTGATTCATCGTTCAAAGCCCCCACCGTTTATTTAAAAGACTTCCTCATTCCAATTATTTCAAAAGCAAGGAATATTAACAATCAAATTTTGTGTAAAGACGAAAAAAAGCAGGCAAACTTTTGCCTGCTTTTCCAACCTTAGTATCTGTGGAATGTATTTGCGTCGAAGTTCTGGAACACGTGTTGGTCGTACATCGGGAATACTTCTTCACCTGTAAGATGATTGATGATGACTTTATTCCGATGCACAGCTAACCCTAGATTGGTCGATCCGACACCATGAGAGTGTGAAATGCCGCTATGGACATAGACTGGATTCGGGATATCCATCCGTAATCGATAGTCAGATTCCACCTCATATCTGCCTTTTTCATCCCATGAGATATAATCCTTCAAACCATTGACGAACGAAGGCACATTCGGGTGATAGCCCGTTCCGATGATGACAACCTCACTATCGATTGTAAAATCTTGCTCTTGCTGCCACTGGTTGCATTGCAGCTCATACGCTCCGTTTTTCTGCTCAATGCCAGTCACTTCTGTCATCGCTTGTAAACGAACTTTCATCTTTCGGCGAGAAACCGTGTTCTCATAGAGCAGATTATAGATATCCGTAACGGTATGTGAACTGATTCCTTTATACAATAGATCCTGTGTCGCAAAGATTTCGTCCTTCTGTTTTTGAGGAAACTCATAAAAATAATTCACATAATCTGGTGAAAATTGCTCGACGCTCAATTTCGATTCTTCCATCGTCAAGAAACTTTGGGAGCGCGTAATCCAGTTCAGCGTGTACTCGTGCTCCATATGATCCTTAAGAAGCTCGCGGAACACTTCTGCCGCACTTTGACCAGACCCAATGACTGTAATCGAATTCGCTTCCTTGCATCGATCTTGTCGATTTAAGTATTCTGCGGTATGGAAAACATCCTGATTTGAAAAACCTCGGAACGTTTTCGGAATGGAAGGCGTTCCCCCTGTACCCAGCACGAGATTTTTACTCTTATAAACGGATGTTTCTTCGGTATGTACGTCCAGTACCGTGACTAAGTAGATTTCATTTTGCTCATCATAATCCAGTTCAATGACTCTCTTACCAAAACTGCAGTTATTCAACTCTTTTGCGACCCATTGGCAATAATCGTTGTATTCCCGCCTCGGAATGTCCAGACGTTGTAAGAAGTAGAAGGGATACAAGCGATTTTCTTTCGCTAAATAGTTCAAGAAGCTGTATCGGCTCGTCGGGTCCGCAAGGGTGACGAGGTCAGCCATGAACGGTACTTGTAGCCTTGTCCCTACAATCAACATGCCCGGATGCCAATCAAATTCCGGCTTCTGTTCGAAAAAGAGTGAGTCGACTTCAGTTCGATCATCAATCAATGCCGCAAGGCTTAGATTGAATGGTCCTATTCCGACTCCTAATAAATCATATACATGGTCCTCCATAAAACTCCCACCTTTATATTTTCTATACTTAAGGTTATCGTTAAATTGTGTAAAATAAAAGTTTTCTAAACAAAAAAAAGACTGTGCTTTGTTTTCAAGCACAGTCTTTCCATCTTATTTCGTAAGGTCGTTCAAGGCGTTCGTCAATGTTTGAACAATGAAATCTAAATCTTCCTCCTCGATATTGAGCGGTGGTGACAAGGTCAAAACGTTGCTGTAGCCGTCAACCGTCACACCATTCTTCCCAATGATCAGCTTGTTCTTTTTACACGTCGCAATCACTTCATTCAGTTTACTTACTTCAAGAGGCTGTTTCGTTGCTTTATCCGCCACCATTTCAATACCGATCAGTAATCCTTTTCCTCTTACGTCACCCACATATGGATGGTTTTGAAGCTTTGTCTCCAAATCATTTTTCAGACGATCACCCAACTGTTGAGAACGGGCAAAAAGCTTCTCATTTTCCATGATTTCGATGTTCTTCAATGCTAATGCACATGCTGCCGGGTTGCCTCCAAACGTATTGATGTGCCGGAAATAATCATATTCTTCCGTTCCTTTGAATGCTTCATAAATTTCTTTCTTAACGGCAGTGGCCGATAATGGTAGATAAGCAGAGGTGATTCCCTTCGCCATCGTAACGATATCCGGCTGCACTCCGTAGTTCTGGAATCCGAATGGCGTTCCGGTACGTCCGAAACCACAGATGACTTCATCGACAATCAATAATGCACCGTGCTTCTCGCAAATCTCTTTTACCGCCTTCATATATCCATCTGGTGGAACGAGGATACCACCTCCAGTAATGATAGGCTCCATGATCATCGCCGCCACGGTTTCACTAAGCTCCCACGTCATCGTTCGGTCGACTTCCTGGACGCATGCCATATCATGCGCGTTCTCTATATCCGCATCCGGCATGCGATACGTATCAGGAGGGGAAACATGCAAGAATCCTGTTGCGAGTGGTTCATATTTATACTTACGTTGCGCCTGCCCTGTGGCTGCCAGGGATCCCATCGAGTTGCCGTGGTACGCCCGGTATCGCGATATGAATTTGTAACGGCTGTGCTCACCTCGTTGTTGATGGTATTGTCGAGCGATTTTGAACGCTGTTTCGTTCGCTTCTGAACCGCTATTGGAAAAGAAGATGACGTAATCTCCACCGAGCATTTCATTCAATTTCTCTGCAAGTTTGACTGCAGGGACATGACTGTGGGTCAGCGGGAAATACGCCATTTCTTTCAATTGCTCATAAGCCGCTTCCGCCAGTTCTGTCCTGCCATAACCGACATTGACACACCATAATCCTGCCATGGCATCCAAATAGCGGTCACCGTTGATGTCGGTCACCCAGGCCCCTTTGGAACTGGACACCACCATCGTCGTGTTCGGGTTGTGAGGCTTCATGGAATGCCAGACATACTGCTCATCTTTTTTCAAAACATCTTGTGTTTGATCGACTTGATGAACCATGGTACGCCCTCCTTTTTTAATACTCGAATCGAGATGTAATCATTTTCTTGCGTGTGTAAAAGTTGATCCCATCTTTTCCGTTGACATGGAGATCCCCGTAAAACGAGTCCTTCCATCCGGAGAATGGGAAGAAAGCCATTGTCGCTGGAACGCCGATATTGATCCCTAGCATGCCCGCATCTGCTTCTTCGCGGAATTTTCGTACAGCTGCGGCATCTTTTGTATAAAGAGTCGCCCCATTACCGAATCGTGACTTACGGAGATACTCAAGTCCACCATCCAAGTCTTCAGCGCGCAGCAAACTTAATACGGGCGCAAAAATCTCCTCTTTTGCAATCGTCATGTCTGGTGTAACATGATCAAAAATCGTTGGTCCAAGGAAATTCCCATCTTTCATGTCGGCCATTTCTCTTCGACCATCACGGATGAGATCGGCACCTTCATCCACACCTTTCTCAATGTAACCAAGTACCTTTTGACGATGAGCTTCTCGGATGATTGGCGTGAGAAGAACCTCTTCATCCATACCATTACCGATGGTCAACTCATCCGCTTTTTTGCGAAGAGCGTCTACGAACGGATCATTATCACCCACGACTACGACTGCGCTACACGCCATACAGCGCTGTCCGGCACTTCCAAAGGTTGAGCTGATGATATTTTGAACGGCTTTTTCCATATCTGCATCCGGCATGACGACGTGATGATTCTTTGCACCTGAAAGAGCTTGAACCCGCTTCCCTTCTTTCGCTGCCTGCTCGTAAACGTATTTGGCTACAGGCTGTGAACCGACGAATGAAATCGCCTTGATGTCTGGGTGTTCAAGGAGTCCATTCACAACGTCATGTGCGCCATGGACGATATTGAACACACCATCCGGGATGCCCGCTTCCGTCAAGAGTTCTCCGAGACGATTTGCCAAGATGGGCGTGCGTTCAGAAGGCTTCAAAACGAATGTATTTCCGCAAACGATTGCGAGCGGGAACATCCATAGTGGAACCATCATCGGGAAGTTGAAAGGCGTGATTCCACCGACGACACCAAGTGGATAACGGAACATTTCAGAATCGATTTCTTCTGCAATATTGGACAACGTTTCTCCCATCAAATGAGTAGGTGCACCGGCTGCAAATTCTACACATTCGATGCCACGTTGTATTTCACCGTATGCTTCTTTATAGGCTTTCCCGTTTTCCTGCACAATCAAGCGCGCGAGCTCTTCATGGTTCTCAGTCAGAAGGTAATGGAATTTATACATGACACGTGCGCGTTTCGGAACCGGGACGTTCTTCCATGATTGGAACGCTGTATTTGCAGCCTTCACTGCTCCATCGAGATCTTTTTTATTCGAGATGGGCACTCTGGCCAATAATTCACCCGTTGCAGGATTCGGTACTTCTAATGTGTCAGACCCAGATGATGCTACCCACTGTCCATTGATATAGTTTTTCAACTCTTTCGTATCGCTTTTCGTTACCGTCATTTCACTTACGCCTCCTTTAAAAATCGAAAGACTTTCTTTCATTATCTAAAATTTGGCATCCTGATACATTAGACATAATGTAAAATCATCACTTCTTACTTCAACACATACTGCCCAATCCTTAACTCATCACCTGATCATCTGTTTTGACATTTTGCTCATTTCCAGATCCGTTCAGGTACTCATGGGCGAATAGCATCAATTCAATGGCAAGACGTTTTTCAGAATTAGACATAAAATCTTCTCCGAGCAATTTTTCCAACTTCTCAATTCGGTAATAGAGCGTTTGACGTACGACATAAAGTTGTTTGGCCGTTTCTTTCTTCGATCCATTACAAGAAAGATACACCTTCAACGTTTGTAGCAATTTACCGTTATACTTCCGGTCGTATTCAATGACTGGTTGCAAGTATTCCGAAATCATCTCCTGAAATTCATTCTGCGTTTTAAATAGACTGATGACACGATGCATATGTAAGTCTTCATAATACATACATAACCGATCCGGTTGGATCTTCTTTTGGAGTTTTAGTGTTTCTGAAGCCGTTAGATAGGCGGTTCCAACCTTATTCAAATGCTCTGTATATTGTCCTACCGCTATCCTCTTGATTTGGAAAGCATGTTTTTTTAGAAAATCGGTGTTCATCACCCGGTCCATTCCTTGACTTAAACGTTGTTTCCACGCTCCGTCTCCTCTTAGATTCAAAAGGATGTAAACCGCATAACCATGCCGATCGGTCGAAATGAGATGAAACCCTTGCTGTTCAAAAATGGAACGGATGAAGAGGTTCAAGTACGTTCGATCCGAATTGGAGATGCTAGGTGGCAATTTACAAATGGCTACCGTTGCACCATAGACTTTCATTTTCCCTTCGTAATAGACGAGATTGACTAATGATTCCTGCTCGCTGTACTCACCATCCACCCATCTCGTAATCCATTCGTTTTTTTCCGTTCTTCTTTTTTCTTCTACATACAGCTCTCGTAAGAACAGTTGGGCAAGTGCAGTTGTCGTCCGATCCAATATGAGCAGATCGAATTCGTTGATTTCTCTTTCGGTTGAGAACAGAAAGAGTTCTCCGAAGTGACGCTCCATCACATTCACAGGACGTTTAGCGACAAACGGGGAGTCATAGGGCAGCTGTTGCAGGGCTTCCCGGCTCTTCCGTTCTTCATTCACTTCGGGTACATAGAGATCCTTTTCATCGGACGTCTTCATAATGACTTGCAAACCCGTATACTCGTGCATCAGCTTCAGCATTTCTTGACTGTTTTCAATCGTTAACAGCTTTTGGTTGAGTTTAAGAGAATATTGTTCAAGGTCCTGTATCGTCTGGTAGTGCTGGTTGATCAACTGCGCATGGATATCCTGGGTAATGTTGACGAATTGGACTTCCTCCATGAAAAGAATGATCGGAAATCGATTGCGGTCAGCAAGTTCGATGACACTTTCCGGTATCGTTGAAGTATACGTTCCGATTTCGATGCACAAACCCGCTGCTCCGCAATCAATCAATTGTTGTAAGAAATCCAATAATAAATCATCGTTTTCTTTCCAAACGATTCCCGTCGATAAAATCAGTTCGTTCCCATTCAAAAGCTTTTTGATGTTCGGCACTTCGACGACATGAACCCACTTCACCTGTCGAGTAAGTCCTTCAAATCCAGCAATCACCTTTGTCTTTTCAAAGTGTTTACGGTTCAATATATCCTTCACTGCTAAACTCGATTGGTGCTGCACGATAGGAACACTCCGATCTTTTTGAAGCGAGAATTTTAGGATATTCAGTAGATCACTTTTGTTACTCAGGAACTGTTCATTGGCAGATACTTTTCCAAGATATTCAGCATGCGGTTGAAAGAATCCTGCTCGTGAAAATCGTCAGAATGCCAATTCCTGAAAATCCATGTCGCCAATTCCTGGGGGGTATTGAAGAATTCACCACTCGAGTCTGCCTTACGAAGCATATAACGGCCGTTATCCTCATCAATGACCACTTCACATGGAAACACACTTTCTTTGCACTTCAAGGAAAACTCCATCGAAGTTCCTCCTTTTCGTTTTCAGAGCACCGGTTCTAAAAACTCACATACAAGTATCCTTATTTTTGATGGAATAGCAGATTTGAGAAGTACTTTCTTCCATCAGCTGTTTTGATATGGAGGATGTCGGTATCGTCTTTTCCTTTTTCAAAAGTGACGAAAGCGCCGCTCAAATTCTCCTTCACATCTTTAATCTTGTACCCCTTTTCAAGCATCAAGTCGATCTGTTCCCTTTCCAAGACATACTCTGCATATTCGGTCAACTCAGCTCCTCCTCTTCCAATCTCTTATCTGCAGCTCCTGGTTCGGAGAGTTGGTTCCGCCTCCTTTTACAGAAGCTGCATACAAGAGGTAAGTTCAAAGATACATAGTTTTACTTTGCGTCCTTCAATTTCACCGGAACCTTTTCATCATCCAAATTCCAATTGCGCCCTACCGTAATGCCGAGGAATCGTTCATCACTCGGATCTTCAATTTCCGCTTGCTTATATTTGTTGAAATACCAATACTTACAAAGGACGTAGTAGCATGCGCCCCCTAAGATGAAACCGATGAGGAAAGAGTAGCTTGGATAGAAGTAGGAAACGACTGCACCTACTACCCAGGAAATGAAACCGGCGATGTTCACCCCACCAGCATATTTAAATTGGCCTTCTGATTTATAAAGATCGTACACATTCACTCTACGTTTTCTCAATAAGTAATAGTCAGCGAATAGGATACCGACAATGGCGGACAGAATTCCACCAACAATCAGCAAGACAGGGATGATGATGCCGAACAAACTCCATGGCTGGACGACTGTCCCGACGACTCCAGCTGCGAAAACCCCTGCCCAAAACGGGAACTTAGGACCTCCGACATTGGAGAAAATTGTAGCGGCGGGAACGATATTCGCCGATATGTTCGTCGACCATTGAGCAAGGACAATCATGAGTAGTAAGACGCCAAGTACAACACCAGTTGCGGTCTCTTGGAGAGCAATGACCGGGTCATAATTTTGCACAGCGATATATGCTACCGCACCGATGATGATCATGAAAGTCTGGGTCAGAGGCAAAGCTATTAAACTACCGATGATGGCTCCTTTGTTACGTTTAAACCAATTCCGTTCAAAGCTCGGTGCTTTGATGAAGCGGGAGATGGAAGGTATATCTGCTGACAAGGTTGCCCAGAAGCCCATATTACTGAAGATGACAACTAAGAATGCCGTAAACGCTTCAGCTCCTGTCACCGGGTTCTCTGTCCACGTCCATACATTTCGACCTTCTGCTGCTGCAGTACCGGATAGCTCCAAGAACATCCAAATGGAAATCAGGATGATTGTCGGAGCTGCCATATCGGCAAAGCGTTCTACCGCCTTGATTCCGAGTGCTGTATTCAACAACTGAACGAAAGCGAAAATGAAGAAACAAGCAAGCCAGTTGTTGAACTCAAACAACATGCCCAAAATTCCGTTCATAGCAGTCGCACCAAAATACGTATTGATCCCGAACCACATGGATGCAGCTACGCCACGAACAATGGACGGAATGTGCGTACCCATCGTACCGAATGGCGCACGCATATAGACCGGAAAGGAAAGCCCATGTTCAATACCGATATCCGCAATCAAAGCGATGAACAATCCTATCGCAACCGATCCGATGATGGTCCCTAAAATGACCAGTGGCAGTGGAAGCGAAATGACGCCCGCTCCACCGATTGCAAATGTCGCAAGAACCACAACCATACCGACCCACATGAAGGAAAAGCCAAGTGTTGTAATCTTTCTTCCGTCCTGACCAATCGGTAATAGGTCAGGGGATTTCAAATAACTTTCTCTTTTACTCAATACAATCACTCCTTATACCCTTTCTCAACTGCAACCGGCGTGCACGGTTGTGACCCCAAAAGCGAAGCACATGACTCGGGCTTTCAGGGTCACTCCCCCTCCTTTCTACTCAACTTTTAATCGCTATGGACATGTATCAAATGGTCAGCTTATCATCAACTGGATTCAACAGTTGATTATAGCGTGCACGCTTCAAATAGTTCCCTTTCCCAGGTTTTCCGACGAACTTCTTATCCTTGATGACAAACTCACCTCGAGAGAGGACAGAAACCGGCTCTCCAGTCACTTTCATTCCTTCGAATGCGTTGTAATCGACCGCCATATGATGGGTCTTCGCTGAAATCGTCCGCTCCACATTCGGGTCGAAAATGACGAGATCCGCATCCGCTCCAACTGTGATGGTACCCTTCTTAGGGAACATGCCGAACAGCTTTGCATTCCGGGTAGACATGATGTCTACGAACTGGTTCAGCGTAATTCTTCCTTTTTTGACGCCTTCTGAGAAGAGAATGGATACGCGATCCTCAATCATCGGTCCTCCGTTCGGGATTTTCGAGAAGTCTCCTTTACCAAGATCCTTTTGTCCTTTGAAGTCGAACGAGCATTGGTCCGAGCCGAGCGTCTGTAATTGACCGTTTTTCAACGCATTCCAAAGGACATCCTGGTTCCACTTTTCTCTCAGTGGAGGAGACCAGACATACTTCGCCCCTTCGAAATTCGGTTTCTCAAGGTACGTTTGATCCAACACTAAATACTGAGGGCATGTTTCTCCCCAAACGTCGTATCCTTTGTTTCGTGCTTCTGCAATTTTGTACACAGCTTCTGCACAAGAGACATGGACAACATAAAGTTGCGAATGAGCAAGGCCCGTCAATTGAGCGGCTCTTCCAGTCGCTTCCCCTTCTACTTCAGGTGGTCGGGTTAGTGCATGATAAATTGGATCGGTATTGCCTTTATCCAATGCTTCCTTGATCAGATAATCGATGACATCCCCATTTTCCGCATGTACCATGACGAGACCACCTTGTTCTTTTGCCATGACAAGCGTGCGGTACAACGTTTCATCATCCGCTTGGAATACATTCTTATACGCCATGAAAACTTTGAAGGAAGTGATCCCTTCTTTGTCCATGATGGTTGGAAGCTGATTCAACACGTCTTGATTCAACTCAGAAATCATCAGATGGAAGCTGTAGTCGATGACCGCTTTGTCTTTAGATTTTTCATGCCAAACATCAATGGCGTTTTGGAGGGGTTCTCCTTTATTGGTGAGACAGAAGTCGATAACAGTTGTTGTCCCACCAAAAGCGGCCGCCATCGTTCCTGTTTCAAAATCGTCCTTTGAAACGGTCCCACCAAATGGCATTTCCAGATGGGTATGCGGGTCGATGCCACCAGGGAACACATAACATCCCTTTGCATCAATGATCTCTGCTCCTTGGGTATCTAGATTTTCACCGATGGCTACTATACGTTCATTTTCAATCATAATTTCTGCACAATACGTATCTGAAGCAGTGACAATCGTTCCGTTTTTAATGATTTTTTTCATTTTTTCAGGCTCCTTTCAAAAATGAATGAAGTTATTTGACGATGTTCGCTTTTCCATCCTGAACGCCACTAAGGATTGCTTGACGTTCGTTCCAGGTCATTGGCGGGTGTTCACTTTCGATCTCAATCATATCGATCGCACCATCGACTGGACACACAATCGAGCAAAGGTTACAACCGACACAGTCCTCTTCTCTTACTTCCAAATAGGCGTTTCCATGTCCATCCTGCAGCATATCGATACATTGATGAGATGTATCCTCACAGGCGATATGGCATTTGTTACAGTTGATGCAAACATCATTATTGATTCGCGCAACGATTTTGTAGTTAAGATCGAGATTTCCCCAGTCGGAATATTTCGGTACTGATTGCCCAACAAGATCGCGTGCTGAAGCAATCCCTTTCTCATCAAGGTAGTTGTTCATACCATCGATCATATCTTCAACAATCCGGAATCCATGGTGCATGGCAGCTGTACAAACTTGAACGTTTGAAGCTCCCATAAGCATGAACTCGACCGCATTTTGCCAATTGGACACACCGCCCATACCTGAGATCGGTACGTTGATGCGTGGATGACGTGCACATTCTCCGACCATGTTCAAGGCAATCGGCTTAACGGCCGGACCACAATATCCACCATGTGCACCTTTCCCGCCGACATGCGGAATCGTATTCCACGAGTCAAGATCGACTCCAGCCAGGCTGTTGATCGTATTGATCATACTGACCGCGTCTGCTCCTCCGCGAACGGCGGCTTCAGCGGTTGCGGTAATGTCGGTGATATTCGGTGTCAATTTTACAATGACGGGTGTCTGGGCAGCTTCCTTCGCCCAATACGTCTGCTTCTCCACAAGTTCAGGAACTTGACCAGAAGCCGATCCCATTCCTCTCTCAGCCATTCCGTGCGGACATCCGAAGTTCAGCTCGAGTCCATCGACCCCGACTTCTTCGACCTTTTTGACGATTTCATGCCATTTCTCTTGTTTTGGCTCTACCATTAAAGAAGCTACGACCGCATGGTTCGGAAACCTTTTCTTTGTTTCATAGATTTCCTTCAGATTGACTTCCAGTGGCCGGTCTGTAATCAACTCGATGTTATTGAAACCCGCTACCCGCTGCCCATTGAAACTGACCGCTGCAAATCGGGATGTGACGTTCAAAATCGGTTCTCCAAGCGTTTTCCAAACTGCTCCGCCCCATCCAGCTTCAAATGCCCGTTGGACTTGATAACCGGAATTCGTCGGTGGTGCCGATGCGAGCCAAAATGGGTTTGGAGATTCAATGCCAGCTAAGCTCGTTCGTAAATCTGCCATTCATATACGCCCCTTTCTTCTCTCGGTTCATTCACTTCCTCTATACGGTCAACGATTCTTGTTTATATTGCTGATGGATGGCGTATGCCACTTTTTTCCCTTGTTGGGCCGCAGTCACGACCATCGCTTCACCTTTTCCTTTACCAAAGACCAAGTCTCCACAAGCGAACACTTTCGGATTCGACGTGCGATATGTTTCAGAAACTTGGACGACGCCATCGGCATGCTCTAATTCGAATTGTTCGATCAGACTGAGATGTCGTGTTTGACCAATCGCTTTGATGACCGCGTCGACTGGAATCATGAAATTCGATCCTTCTACCGGTTTTGGTCGTCTTCTTCCGTCTGTTCCTGGTTCACCAAGTTCCATCCTCATACATTCGATCGCCCGGACTTTTCCACCAGCATCTCCATGAATCTTGACCGGTTGGGTCAGCCATCTGAACTCCACGCCATCCTGCTTTGCGAATTCATATTCGAAATCATAAGCCGTCATTTCTTCATGCGTCCTTCGATAGAGGATTTTGACATTTTCAGCACCCAATCGAACAGAACAGGTTGCACCGTCAATCGCGGTATTTCCTGCGCCGATGACCACAACATTTTTTCCGACGAATTGGTCGGTGAGTGGTTTGGTTTTCGTATCTTTCACAAACTCAATCGCATCATAGACACCATCGAGTTCTTCTCCTTCAATACCAAGGTTCGGTACAGAGGACATCCCGACAGCCATAACGACTCGATCATAATTGGAAAGAATCTCTTCAGCCGGTATATCCTTACCGACAGCTGTATTCGTCTTGATTTTGACATCGAGACCCTTTACTTGATCGACTTCCCAATACGAGATTTTTTGCGGTAGACGGAAGGATACGATTCCATACGTATTCAAGCCTCCAGCTTGCTCTGAAGCTTCGTAGATCGTCACATCGTATCCAAGACGAGCCAGTTCACGAGCTGAAGAAAGCCCTGCAGGTCCTCCTCCAATGACCGCAACGTTTTTACCATTGCTCTTACCTTTTTGAAAAAGAACCTGGTCATTCTGAATCGCCCAATCTGTGGCGTGTCGTTGAAGGTTACCGATCATGATGGGTTTCGTAGAATGATTCAGAACGCATGCCCCTTCACAAAGCTCATCAGTCGGACAAACCCTCGCACAACTCGCTCCGACAGGATTGGCGTCCATAATCGTTGTCGCAGAACCTTTCATGTTCCCAGAGGCGATTTTCTTGATGAACTTCGGAATATCGATCCCTGTCGGACAAGCTGTAATGCATGGTGCATCATAGCAATACAGGCAGCGGTTCGCTTCTTCAACCGCTTCCCTGTTCGTCAAAGCTGGCTCAACTTCATTAAAATTACGGGACAAATCAGTCAATGAAATATGGAATTTATCCGTATTCGGCAATTGTAAGGCCCCCTTTAGGAGTAGTCTCGTTTATCCATTCTTTCGTCATGTAAAATTAAGAAGCTGACTTGATCTTTGAGTAAACCATCACACACCTTTAAAGAAACTGACGTATTGTCATGGTGTGAAGGAAGTCTCTGCTTAGAAAAAGTCAGCTTACGATTTACTTATGGTAGTAATGCCGTCATTTCTCCATATGTTTCTGGTCGACGGTCACGATAAAATTGCCATAAATCCCGTACTTCACGTATCATTTTCTTATTCATTTCACCAATGATTACTTCATCCTGATCACGACTGCCCATCGCAACAAAACTTCCTCGAGGGTCTACGAGGTAAGATTGTCCATAAAATTCTCCCATATTCCAGGGACCTTCTGTGCCGACACGATTGATCGCCCCGAGGTAATATCCGTTGGCGACCGCGTGTGCAGGTTGCTCAAGCTTCCAAAGATATTCAGACAACCCTGCGACTGTTGCTGATGGATTGAAGACCACCTCAGCCCCTTTCAATCCAAGGAGTCGTGCTCCTTCAGGAAAATGACGGTCATAACAAATATAGACACCCACTTTTGCGAATGCGGTATCAAATACCGGGTAGCCCATGTTCCCCGGCTTGAAATAGTATTTTTCCCAGAATCCGCAGCCTTCGTCTCCTACTTTTACATGAGGGATGTGCTGTTTTCTGTATTTTCCAAGGTAGGATCCATCTGCATCAATGACAGCAGCCGTATTGTAATAGGTTGCGATGCCTTCTCGTTCATAGATGGGAAGGACGATGACGACACCTAACTCCCGGGCAAGTGACATGAATTGTGCAGTGGTTGGTCCGTTTGGAATTTCTTCAGCAGAGTCATACCATTTCGAATTTTGTTCTGCGCAAAAATAAGGACCATAAAAGATCTCCTGCAAGCAGATGATCTGCGCACCTTTCTCGGCAGCTTCCCGAACCAGTTTAATGTGCTTTTCAATCGATTTTTCCTTATGAACAGATACCGGCTCATTCCCGTCTACGTCATGTTTTGCCTGGATCAACCCAATCTTCACTAAATCTGACATTCACAATTCCTCCTTTAAAAATCTGAATTGATATGTAGTGTTTCATTGAAAACATGCTATTTTGACAGAATTATTTGAATCTTAAGTCTATTTTACGATGTCGAAAGAAAGTTTACATTTGACATAGTGTCAAAAAATGATTTTAGCTTGTTGTTCATTCTGTAAAAGTCGATGGATAAAAATGGGGAATTATGGGCTAATTGATGATGATTTTCAGTGGTGATGGGGTGGTGTGGTTTCGCCTGGTTAGATGTAGAAACAGGCTCTGTAAAGCAAAACATATCATACCTATTCTGAGAAGATTGTAGAAATTTTTCCGAAATAAACTGTTTTTTTGTCGTTTCGTTCATTTTTGATGAAATGCTCTCCCTCTTTTTAACTTTGTGTTAAAGTTAGAAGAAAATTGTACCATTTCTACCGGGGATAGGAGATGTTCGTGCAATGAACTGGATCATTATCATAACCGTATTCATGGGCGGTGTGGCGGTCGCTGTCCAAGCAAGCATAAACGGTGGACTCGGAAAACAGATCGGTGTTATTGAAGGTGCATTCCTGTCATTTTTGATTGGGACAGTTTCGCTGCTGATCATTATGCTTGTCTTTGGAAAGGGGAATATCCTCCAAGCAAGCACGGTTCCAAAGTGGCAACTTACCGGAGGAATCCTTGGAGCATTCTATGTATATACGATGGTCTTATCAGTGCCAAGAATTGGCGTAGCTGCTGTTCTGGTCACTGTGATCGCCGCTCAACTTATCGCAAGTTCTTTAATCGATCATTTCGGACTTCTAGGTGTTAAACAGATCCCGATTGATGGTCAACGGATATTCGGCTTCATCTTATTACTTGCAGCGCTCTTTTTCATAACAAAAAAATAATAATACATATCTAAAGGGAGCCCTAAGCTTAAGGGCTCTTTTTTTATTGGCGGTTTTCGTAAATTCTGTTGATCTTGATTTCCGATCTAGGTGCTCGAAATGCATACTTGTTTCAAATATTTGGAAGGATAATCAGTAACGTTATGTATGGTAAAGGAGCTTTTCTAATGAGACTGAGACGACATTGGCAAAAGCAAGCGAAACAAAACCAGAAGGATTCTAACAACTCTAATACTAATCAGGAAAAAACCGAACTCTCAACGGACCTGAAAAAAAACGAAACGGCCTTGAAGGATATATTTGTAGATTGCCAGGACATCGTCTATCACACGTATCAATATAGTAAAGAGTTCAAAGAACAGGCTTTGGTCGTTTTCTGTGAAACGATTGTACAGAATGAAAAGGCGAATCTATTGAAAGAGGTCATGCAAGACCTCGTGACCCATGAAGTCGGTCCAGCAACTGAAGTAGACCTATTTGATGTCAAACGGTTCTTCATCAAACATGGTGTAAGTTCTCGAGCTTTTGAATTGGTCGAAATGCAAGAAGAAGTCCGCGACAAGATACTTGAAGGTCATATCGTCATCCTTTTCCATAATTGGAACAAAGCATTGGCCTTCGATGTGTTTTCAGTCGAAAAGAGATCGGTTGGCGAGCCTCAGAATGAAGTGTCGATCATCGGTCCACGCGAAGGTACGATCGAAAATCTGACAAAGAACATCGGGCTGATTCGGTCACGGTTGAAAACCGAGAAATTGAAATTTACGATAAAAAATCTCGGAAACAATACAAAATCGAAAGCTGCCTATGCTTACCTGGAAGGCGCTGTACCAGAAGATACGTTAAAAGAGTTCAAAAAGAAATTTGAAAAAGTCAATGAAGAAGAAATTCTGGAAACCTCCTATTTCGCTGAGCTTTTTGAAGACTCGACGTTTTCTCCTTTTCCGCAATATCGGACGACCGAACGACCGGATGTTGCCGTATCAGCTTTATTAGAAGGGAAAATCATCGCCTTATTGGACGGGACACCGACCATTTTGATTTGTCCTGGCTTATTTACGGAGTTTTTCCAATCCCCTTCTGATTATTATCAAAGAACGATTTTTTCATCACTGATCCGCTCGCTTCGGATTATCGGCTTCATTATCAGTCTGACGTTACCGAGTATTTATATCGCTTTGTCCACTTTCCATACCGAATTGATCCCAACCGTGTTGTTGATGGCGATCTTGGATACACGTGAAGGCATGCCTTTTCCAGCCTTAGTAGAAGCACTTATCATGATCTTCTTTTTCGAATTGCTCCAAGAAGCGGGGTTACGGTTGCCCAGACCGATCGGTTCAGCAGTCAGTATTGTCGGTGCTTTGGTCATTGGAGACGCAGCCATCAATGCCGGAATCGCGTCTCCAATGATGGTCGTAGTTGTCGCACTGACAGGGATTGCGTCTTTCTCAATCCCACAATACGACTTTGGGACGTCCGCACGTATTCTCCGAATACCATTGATGTTTGCTGCCGCGGTATTGGGCGGATTCGGATTGATGATCGGTTTTCTGCTCATCTACTTACATTTAGCTGGTCTACGTTCATTGGGGCAGCCGTATTTCGCACCGCTTGGTCCTATCCGAAGAGGTGTGTTATACGAATTCCTTTTCCGCTCACCATTATCAGTTCAATTAAGACGACATCAACGTGATGATTTAAGCCCGAATTCCAAAATGAAATAAGGTGTTTTAGTGATGTATTGTAGAAAGTGGATTGCCATATGTTTGTTGTTCAGCTCCACTTTTTTATTAAGCGGATGCTGGGATCATAAAGAATTGCCGATTTATGGTTTCGTTCAAGCGATTGCTCTTGATCTTTCTGAGGAAAATGAGAACATGCTTGAATTGACAACTCAATTCATCAAACCTGCCCCCAAGATCGGAAGTGCAGGCGGAGGTGGCGATAAAGCGTTCGTAAACATTGAAACCCGTGGTGACAGCGCATTTGAAGCGATCCGAGATATTACGAATCGTTTAGGTCGAAAAGCTCAATGGAGTCACACGAGAATCATCTTAATCAGTGACGAACTAGCAGAATCTAGGCATATCGGTGAGATGCTCGAATTTTTCTATCGAGATCATGAGCCCCGTCTGTTGATCAATGTAGGGGTTACAGAAGGAAAAGCGAAAGAATATTTGGAAGGCAAACCGTTTATTGAAAACACGATGAGTCAACAATTGAAAGAAGTAGGTAAAGCTGCACACAGATTCAGTTCCAAAACAATGGAAGTGAACCTTTTATCATTAGGTAGGCAAATGAACAGCGAATTACAAACGAGCAAAATGCCCTACTATAAACAATCTGAGGAAGGTGAGCCTTTTGTATCTGGACTTGCCACTTTTCGAAAGGGAAAAATGACCGGGCAAATTACTCCACTCCAAACGGAAGCATTGCTCATGCTGTTGAACGAATATGGATCCGGTATCGTTGAAATACCTTGTAAGAATGATGCTGGATTAAAGGAAACCGTTGAAGTAGCCAGTGCTAAAACTAAAATGAACACTCAAGCTAAGGAGCAGGAAACTTCCGTCCAGATTGCCATCACGCTTGAGGGAAGTATCGGTGAATTGAAATGCACGTCAATTGATAAAAGTGAAAAGGTCGATCAATACAACAAAAAAGTGGAGAAAGTCGTCTTAGACAATGTGGAACAAACACTTAAACAGATACAAGAGGATCAAATCGACCTAATCGGCCTTGGGAATGAAATCTATCGTAAGGATCCGAAACAATGGATGAAGATCAAAAAAGAGTGGCCACAAATTTTCAGTAAAGTGGATTTCGATGTCAAAGTGAGCATGAACATCGTTAACTCCGGAGCAGACATTGGCAAACCATTTTTTAAAGAATAAGAGGTGTTGAGGATGTCCGAACACATAATCATTATGGTGATTGTCTACCTGCTATTGGGGTATACCCGTCTATTGGATCGGACGAAGCATCAACGTAAAGAAAACATCTTTTATATGGGTGTCCTTCTCCTCTCCTTCTATTTAAGCCTTCTGTTCGTTACAGGGACAGATGGATTTAACTTAAATGACCTTTTGGATTGGCCATTCGAGATGCCCGCCAGGGGAATATTGAAATTTTTCACCTCTTAAAATTAAGGGTGGTATACCATGCGTAAAGTTGAATCAGTCGGCAATTGGCAGATCATCATTTTATTTCAAGCATTCATTACCGGGTCCTCTATCCTCAATATTCAAGGACCTTTGATTGGTATTGCCCAAAATGGGGCATGGATCTCCATCCTGATCATCAACGCTTTCTCTTTTCTTATCCTGGCCCTGATCTTACGTCTCCATGAACGCTACCCTGATGAATCCTATATCCAGTACTCAAAAAAACTATTAGGGAAACCACTGGCGTTAATCCTTGGCGTACCATTCTTATTGCTCTTGTTTCACTTCAACGCAAACATCACCTATGGAATGGGGCAGTTCTTCACGACTTCGATGATGAAAGAAACGCCATTGTATGTGTTTCATTTTCTCATATTGATGGTGGCTGGATTGACGGTCCGATCAGGTGTCGAAGTGATGGCTAGGATGTTCAACGGGCTTCTCTTCTTCGTCCTCTTCATTATCTTGATGATTTTCCTTTTGAACATCACACATTATCATCCGGAATTCCTATTGCCAGTCGTTCCGGACGGTTGGAAGCCGGTCATACACGGAGCTTATGTCGGGTTTGGATTCCCCTATATGGACATCATGTATTTTGCGATGATCTTACCTTTTTTAAAAATGGAAAAGGATAAGCCCTTCAAACGGTGGATGTATGCGGGACTCTTATTCAATGGATTGATTCTCGCCTTTACCATTGTTGCATCCATTATGATTCTTGGGCCGATTGCTATGAGTGAGAAGTTTCCGATCTATCAAGCTGCAAGAATCATTGAAATCGGTGAGATCATCCAGCGGGTTGAATCGGTTTTTGGAATGGCTCTGATCATCGGATCTTACATGAAGATCACCTTGATGCTCTTCATCATCAATGAGGTGATGACGCAGTTGTTCAATCTGTCTGACAAACGGGCATTCGTCTTCCCGAACGCTCTCCTTGTCTTCCTCTTCTCCTTGACGATGTATGAAAATGAAGTGGAGCTAGGGGAAAGCGGTTCGATCATGGAAACTATTCTCGCGTTCTTCTTAGCTTTCGTCCCACTCGTCATTGTTACAATCAGGAGTCTTTTTAAAAGGCAGTCTTCATAAAGATTTAATTTTTGAGATGGAGGTTGTCTGATATACTTTATTTAAAAGTAAAGGAGTGTTGAAAGTGGCAAATTTATACCCATACATATTCAGTGAGGATGCTCGCAAGCAAGCCGAATTTTATGCCTATGCTTTGAACGGTGAGGTCGTCAGTGTACAAACATTTGAACAAGCTCCTAATGTCGATGAGTCCATCAAAGATAAAGTCATGCACCTGACGCTGAGTGCTGCCGATCAGATCTTTTTCATGGCAGATGCAGTGCAAGAGCCAGTTCGATTAGGGACACAAATCAATTTGGTTCTCGAATATAAAACAGAACAAGAAGCACATGTTGTTTTCCAAAAGCTTTCAGAAGACGGCAAAGTATTAATGCCATTTGAAAAGATGTTCTGGGGAGCAATGTTCGGTCGGGTAGAAGATAAATTCGGCCTGACGTGGCAGATTTCAACGGAACACGATTAATAAGATGTAAAAAACGGACCTGGCCAGGTCCGTTTTTTCGTTCATTTGTTATTGTTATCGAGATAGCTCGAGATGAGTTTCTGGTCTATGCTACGAACATGCAGATCTCTTTGTGGAAAAGGAATCTCGATGTTGTTTTTGTTCAAAAGATGATAGATTCTGAAGTTCAGATTACTCTTGATCTGGATGACATATTCCGGATTGGAGATCCAGATGAATAATTCAAAATCGAGAGATGAATCGCCAAAGCCCGTGAAGTTCACATAAGGAGGCGGCTGCATCAATACGGTTTCTGATGCTTCAAACTCCTCCTGAGCAGCTTCCAACAAGACTTCCCTCACCTGCTCGACGTCAGAGCCGTAGGCGACACCAATCGGAATGACGAGTCGTAGCCTAGGGTCACCATACGACCGGTTGACGACCTCTTCTTCTAGGAAATAGGAATTCGGCATGATAATCCGTTCATTATCAAGCGTCCGGATGATCGTCGCTCGCATGTTGATTTTCTCGATATCACCGATTACATCGTTAATGATGACGCGGTCTCCTACCTTGATTGGACGTTCGAACAAAATAATCAGACCAGAGATGAAGTTGGAGGCGATGTTCTGCATTCCAAACCCGATACCGACACCAAGAACACCTGCAAATACGGTCAGCGCACTCATATCAATTCCGACAGTCGTAAAACTGATCAAAATCGCAAAGACCATGATGATATAGTGGAAAATCCGGTTGAACGTAAACCGGAGACCACGGTCCAGTTGATACCTGTCATAAACGTTTGGTAGCAAGAACTGAGTAATCACTTTAGACGTCCGATTCGCAAAGGAAATGATCAACACAGCGAGAAGAATCAAAAAGAATGAAACGTCAACCTTCCCAATTGAAAAGATACTGCCAAACATCCAGCCCGCATCCGCAAAGTAAATGAGCACGAAAACGATGATGCCGTAAGTCGTCACCCAATTCGTAATCGACTTTAATGCTGGACCGAGCCGATTTTGAAATCGTTCGCTCTTCTCTTCTGCTTTATGTAATGAATAGATGATGACTGAACGTACGATGAACATGAACAATACGAAACCGAAGAAGATGAGTGTATCTATCCAATCAAAGTGAGACAGAAACTTCTCCCATTCCACACCGAAGTTGATTGTTGAACCGACCATACTTTCACCATCCCCTATACAGCCTCAAATTAATGTTAGATAATCTCAAGTGTATCATAAGATGGAAATGAACAAAGTCGTTGAAGTGCCAGGTACCTTCTCACTCCCCTTGTGTACCAACGGGTCTAAAAAGGTACCTGGCACCATCCCCAATCCCTTGCGGTTGTTGGGTTCTACTGACGTACCTGGTACGAATCTGTAGTTCGTAACAACTTTTGAGGCTTTGTTGAGGTATTACATATGAGAAAGATAAAAGGGGCGATCCCATTTGAATAAAAAGACGATCAAGAAAATCAAAAAAGGTGATAAAAAAGCCTTCAGGGCTTTATACGATGAATACTACCCATCCGCAATGAGAACTGCGGTATCTATGCTTAAAAATGACTCGGATGCATCCGATGCTGTTCAAGAAACATTCATCCGAGTTTACAAAGGCATTCATACTTTTGACGAATCCAAACCGTTCAAACCATGGTTTTATCGGATATTGACCAATGAGGTAAGGAGGCTCATCAAAAAGCGCAAACCTGAGCAGGACTTTGATCAGGTTCCCCATAACGAAATCGCTCAAGTGCAACCTCCTGAGACTGATCACGAAATTCTCGATGATGCGATGGCGAAATTGAAAGAGGATCATCGTGAAGCCATCGTTCTGAAGTATTTGGAAGGGCTGAGTGAAAAGGAAATGTCTACTGTGCTCGACATCAGCTTAAGTGCCGTAAAATCAAGGCTGTTCCAAGCCCGGAAAATGTTGAAAGAAGAATTAAGAGGTGATATCCATGGACAACAACAAGTTTGAACGTTATATAGAGAAAACCTTGAAAGAAGAAGAATATAAAGTGGACGAACTTCAAAAAGAAAGAATGTGGCAAGAACTTGAGGAACAGCTATCATTTGAGAAAGAGAAAAAGAAGAAACCTTATTGGATTGGACTTGTCTCGACAGCTGCTGCCATCTTGATTCTAGCTTCTGGACTTCTGTTTACCACACCTGGTCACGCACTCGTCGACACCGTAATAAAATGGTTTGAACCTGAAAAGCAAGTGAAGATCCCAATGGAAGGATCTGAAGAAGAAGAAACCGCTACCTTGAATGACCAATCGGAGAAAGGCTACGTAATCTATGTAGATGAGGAACACTACAAGCTGGAAGAACATGAAAAGTACGATCTCATTACAACGAAAGAACCACTACCTGAACAATATCCTGAAGTGTCCATGAAAATCATTCATGAAAAAGATCAGCCAGTCGAAGATACGATCCGTCAGCTGGAAGCGGAATATGATTTGACATTTGAATCTACTGACTACCCCATCGACGCGCAAACCGCCCGTACGATAGATGGTCAAGAATGGAACAGTCCGGTCAATCGCTTTTTTGTCATATCAGATAAAAATGGAGGCTCATACATCTTCCATCAAAAATATTTCCTCGAAGCATCTGAAGGACATGGGGTGCGACTCAGTGAAATGCTGAAGGAATTCCATATTGTGGAGAAATAGATTGACTAGCTCGGTGCTCCGAGCTAGTTTTTATTTTCAAACGAAAAATAGTAAATCTATCACGCACAAAAATATCTCAGTATACTACTTATTGTGTAATGTGATTAGTGCCATATATGTAAATGGACCTCAAAAGCTAGCATCTTACATTTTATTAGAATATTATGAGAATTAGAAAAAAATGAATGGGTCTTCATTCATTTCTGCTTAAGGGGCGTCTACTACTCTACTTGGAGGTATCGTGATGCATCTATTCAAATTGCTTTCGATTGAGTTTTCGAAACTCGCAACGAATAAAGCGATTCTTTTTTCAGTCATAGCCGCTTTATTGGTGCCCGTCCTTTATGGCGGCATCTTACTTTCAGCAACCTGGGGACCTTACGACAACCTGTCGAATCTCCCAGTTGCAGTCGTCAATGAAGATGATGGCGCAATATCTGGAGAAGAAGCAATCAATGTCGGAGATCAACTCGTTTCGAATTTGAAAGAAGGGAACGATCTTGGCTGGAAATTCGTCAGTTCCACGGATGCCATGCGGGGGCTTGAACAAAATGATTACTATATGGCGATCATCATTCCAGAAGACTTTTCTCAGCGTGTCACAACCGTTATGGAGCCGAACCCGCAAAAGCTTGAATTGGAATACATACAGAATGAAGGGCTCAACTTTCTTGCCTCCTCTATTACCAAAACGGCAACAGAACGTATTCGTGAAAAACTCGCGAACACAATTACAGAAAACTATACATCCAAAGTCTTTACAAGTTTAGGAGATGTTTCAGAAGGATTCGAGAAGGCAGCAGATGGTTCGGCGCGTTTGTCAGATGGAACGAGTCAGCTGAATGACGGTACCGAGAAACTTTTGAACTCTGTGACATCCAAACAATCCGATATTACAAAACTAGCGAACGGATCACAACAATTGAAAGACGGTACCGCTCTTCTACTGGATAAATTAGAAGGCAAGTCTGGAGACATCTCGAAGCTTGCCAATGGTTCAGCAGAACTGCATGATGGAACGGTCCGGCTGAAAGACGGAACCTCTCAAATTTTAGCCGGATTGCAAAAAGCTGAGGCAGGTAGTGAAGAACTGAAAAACGGCGTTGCTTCGAACCTAGCACCAGGTGCACGAGCAGTAGCAGATGGAACGGTACGTTTAAAAAGCGGATCAGCAGAACTAGCTGCTGGTGCTGAAGCATTGGTAGCTGGATTAGAAGAATTCGGGGATGCAAATCCTTCCACACAGCTACCTCCATATGCGGAATCCTACCAAAAAATTATTAACGGAGCGAAGAAAATATCAAACGGTCTGAACAGTCTGTCCTCAAAATCTGTGAAACTAAGTGATGGAGCAGTTACGGTTGCTGACGGCATCGACAATAAGGTTGTACCAGGAACAGCCAAACTCCATGATGGACTCAATCAACTCGTAGCTGGTCAACAAAAAGTCGATACAGGTGCTGGAAAAGTTGAAGATGGTGCTCGACAAATTGAAGATGGAAATGCAAAAGTGGAAAAAGGCTGGAACGACTTGATCGCCGGTGTCTCGAAGCTTGATACAGGTGCAGGTAAAATTGCTGATGGGAATTCTGCCGTAGACGAGGGCTGGCAAAAGCTTGCCAACGGGGCAGAAAAACTCAACGATGGTGCTGGAAAAGTAGATGACGGAAGTGAGCAACTCGCTTCCGGGTTGAAAGAAGGTGCAGAGAAAACAAGTGGTATTGAAACAGGAGATGAAAATGTCGGGATGTTCTCCTCCCCTGTGAAATTGAAAGGGAAAGAACTGAATCAGTATGAACATTACCGGGATTCGACTGCTCCATATGTACTGACGCTCGGTTTGTTTGTCGGAATCCTGATCATGTCGATGTTCATCAATTTCAAACGCCCAGCCCATATTTCAAGCTTGAGCTGGTTCATCACGAAATTCTTGAAGCTCGCTTCTCTTGCAGTCGTTCAAGCGATTTTACTCATGATGGTCGTATTATTCATCTTGAAAGTGAATGTGACGAATCCATCCGGTCTCATTCTCTTTGCAATCGTCGTCAGTATCGTTTTCTCAGCGATTGTGTTGTTCCTTGCCTCGTTCGGAGGAAACATCGGTCGATTCATTGCAATCGGACTTGTCATCTTACAGCTTTCCATTACAGGTGCGAACTTGCCGATTGAAATGCTTCCGGATAACTTACGGGCCCTCAGTGAGTACCTTCCATTCACGTACTCGATTGCCGGTTTCAAATCCGTGATTACACTGGATTCAATCAGCGGTATGATGTGGAACATGTCGATCCTGTTAACTTATCTTCTCGTTTTTGCTGGATTGTCATATGCAGTGTTCCTATTCAAGAAACAAAAATCACAGAAACATCAACAAAATGAAGCTGCAGCAATGTAATAATATTTATAAGGACAGCCACCAATTGGATGGCTGTCTTTTCATGATTACAAAATTAATTATTAGGAGTAATGATCTTAAATCCCTCCGAAACAAATATGTTAATTTTTACTATTTTTTAATTTATTTTCCTGTATGATAGATCTAGAGTAAACCCTTCTGTTTCTATTACCTTTTCCCACTACCTCAGTACATTTATTCTCCCTTCTCCTCAACACTTGCTTTTCTATATTTTTATTAAAATCCAATTTGAAAAGGACGTGGTTACCATACCCACATTTGAAGAAACTTTTAACGAATGGCTTCAAAAAAATATTACAGATGAAAAAAATCATAGAAGACTAGAAATTTTAAACAAGGGATTGGGACATGGCACTATCGAATTTCTTAGAGTTATATGGTTTCCTACGATCGGCAATTTTGATCATTTATATCCAGAATGGGAGGTACGTGATTTCAACAATGGATATCGCTACTTGGATCTTGCATACATGCCAGGAGGCGTCAAAGGAGGAATAAAAATTCAAGGATACGGTCCTCATGCGAGAGACCTAGATGTCAGAAGATTTAAGGATTTATGTTGGAGGCATTCTTTGTTAGCTTTAGATGGTTGGACCTTTTTACCTATCGCCTATTTATCGATTAAGGATGAACCCAAAAAAGTGTCACAGCTTATTCTTGCTTTCATCGGCAAATTTATCTCGAGTGAAGCTCCTTCTAGCTTAACTTGGGTCGAAATAGAAATTCTGAGATTTGCACGTCGCTTACCACGATCGTTTACACCTCTGGAAGTAGCAAATCATCTCAATGTAAGTGATCGGCACGCTAGGCGCCTTTTACACAGTATGGTTAAGTCAAAAATTTTAATGGTAGAGAGCAGCAAAGAACGAGCGAGAAGGTATAAATTAAGATAAAGTTTATGGACATTTATTCCGTTATTTATAAAAATTTGATACATTTTAGTGATCTTTTGGACATTTATTCCGTTATTGAGCAAAAATATGATTGTATTAGCTGAATTCTATAAAAATAGCGGATTAGATGTCCGCTTACACTTTAAAATCTGACTATTCATCAAAAATAGCGGAACAGATGTCCACAGAAACAGTGACCTGTTCATAGGCCAATTATGTAGCAATGAAAACAAAATAAAAAAACCCTTGCTGTATGCAAGGGTTTCCCGATAAGTGGAGCATAGCGGGATCGAACCGCTGACCTCTTGGCTGCCAGCCAAGCGCTCTCCCAGCTGAGCTAATGCCCCGTGATTCAATTTTTGCGACAAGAAGAGTATAGCACAACCTTCTCGAAATGAGCAATATCTTCCATCAAAGCAACTGGAACTCCTGATCCAGTTTCGTGTTCATCAAGACATCCAGTTCTTTTGCCCTTTTTAAGTGATAGGAAGATCCTGATAATAATGCTTCATCAACGTATGCTGGATGGCACATCACTTCAACCGTTTGACCTTCTGTCATTTTCCTTTTCAATTGCTTAAAATAGTCGACACGTATTTCCTCTCCGAAAAAGTCATCGAAGAACACGTCCGTTAATAGCTTCACACCCACTGGTTTATTGCCGAACACATTCCGTACGGGTAAATCGTACTTCTCAGACAACCGCTGTACAACCGGAAGCAACCGTGGTTGAGCGTGAATGTGGTGATGGCTGTCAAAATGGCTGGGCTTCAATCCTCCTTGAATCATATACTCAATTTGAGCTTCCCACTCTTTATCAACTTCATCCAACTTGACTTGTTCAAAGTCCTCAAATCGTTTGGTCATACGAAATCGTCCGTCCTGATCAACAAGCGATGGTACACCTGAAGCCATCGCTCTTCCGCATGTCAACGTCAAATGAACCCCGACCTTCAGATCCGGATTTTCCTTTGCCAATTCAATTGCGTGCTCAGTGCCTGGCATGTTTACAAGCATCGTCGTCGAGTTGACGATACCGAAACGGTGCGCATCGATGATTCCGTGATTGACACCTCTTGAGTAGCCGAAGTCATCGGCATTCACGAGTAACTTGATCAAAGAAATCGCTCCATCCGTTCATTGTTGCTTTTATTATACGCATAGTCGATTCCTTCTCCAAAGCAATCTGTTTATCTCCTGCGATTGTCGCCGTCCCCCGAATTCAGCATTAAGATGAACTGAACAAGGAAGTAAGAAAGAATCGCATAGACAATCAAGGCGAAAATACTCGTCAGCTCCAATTCATATCTTCCCTGAATCATCGGAGACGGGAAGATATTCCGAAATGGGGAGAGTAATGGCATCGTCAAATTATAGATCCATTGGACAAAAGGGGTGTATGGATTTGCTCCAAACAGCTTTAAGATAATGCGCAATAAAATGAGTGCTTCAATGATTCCCATGAACAAATTGACTAGATAGATGAGAAAAGGTCTTTTCCGCATAGGTTCTTCCTCCTTTCATTCGCGTTTTCAACTACATACATATGGTTATACTGCTACTATTGACTTTATTAGATAAAGGTGACTTTGATGAAGACTCTTGCCAATCACTATCTCCGCCTACCAACCTTATTACGATTAATCATCATTGTCTTCACCGTGTTGTTCCTTTTCGGTACAATGATGCATGCGTTAGAGCCTGACAATTTCCAATCGATCTTCGACGGGATTTATTGGGCTGTGGTCACGGCTTCTACTGTCGGCTTCGGTGATCTCGTCCCGAAGACCGTTTTTGGAAAATGGATGACGATCCTGTTGGTTTTTACAGGAACAACGTTTATCACTTATTTTTTCTCGCAAATGGCAACTTATACAGTCAGACGACAGAATGCCCTTTTGAAAGGTGATATGGCTTACGGCAAGAGCGGTCATATTGTCGTCGTCGGCTGGAATGAACGCTCCAAAGCACTGATTGAACAAATATATCAAGAGACGCCTGACAAAGACATCGTGTTAATCGATCGGACAATCAATACGAATCCGTTTCATAACAGCAATGTCCACTTTATCCATGGAAAAGCGTACGAAGATGCAACACTTAATAAAGCGAATGTTCGGTTTGCTCAAATGGTCTTCATCACCGCAAACAATCAAGTGAGTGAAGAACAGTCCGATATGGATTCGGTCCTGACACTGCTGGCTGTCGTCGGGATGAGTCCCGTCGCTCGGACGATCGTTGAAATTCTCACTTCTGCTCAATATGAAAATGCGAAACGTGCTGGAGCCGAAGAAATCATCCACACCTCTACAATTGTGAGCAAAGCGCTTTTGAAAAAAATGGATTAATCGAGGAGTTGGTCCTCCAGGTCCTTGACCATTTTTTCTCCTATGCTGATCCACTTATCATCGATGGAACCATCCGGGTCTTGTGGTTCTGAGAATTGGTTGAATGATGCGGTCTTGTTCCAGACAGAAACGTTGTCATCCAAACCACGCTGGTATACGTGATGAAGCAAGTAAGGTGTTCCGAGTTCGACGACACAGTTGTCCTTATCCAATTGACCTTTGACTGCATTGAACGGTATGCGGAGGAACATATAGCCGTTTTCATCGTCCAATTTGTAGTCAAATGCGCCATGATCGTAATCCCAACCGCCACCGATATCATATCCGAGTGGCTTCAACGAATATTCCAACTCATTCAGTTCGTATTTCTCTCCTTCTAGTTTCGAGCGAATTTCAAGCATGCTTGTTTCTCCCTTCAGACAATCATTACCTTTAGCGTGTCCATTTAACGAAAAAAGATGACCTGAAGCATCGATTGAGAAATCGATGACAGGTCATCTTTTGGTTAATAGGATTATTACTTCAAACGGCCTTCCAATTCTTCTTTCAGATCTTCGAATCCTGGCTTACCGAGCAATGCGAACATGTTCTTTTTGTACGCTTCAACCCCAGGTTGGTTGAACGGATTCACACCGAGCAAATATCCGCTGATGGCACATGCTTTCTCGAAGAAATAGACGAGATAACCGAAGTGGTAGGCATTCAGCTCAGGAATGTTCAACACCAGGTTCGGCACGCCACCATCTGTGTGAGCAAGCAATGTACCTTCGTACGCCTTCTGGTTTACGAAGTCCATCGTTTTACCAGCTAAAAAGTTCAGATTATCAAGGTTGCCTTCGTCCTCTTTAATCTCCACTTCTTTACGTGGTTTCTCTACATTCAAGATCGTTTCAAACAAGTCCCGGCGACCTTCTTGGACGTATTGTCCAAGGGAGTGGAGGTCTGTAGAAAAGTCAGCTGCAGCTGGGAAAATACCTTTGTTGTCTTTCCCGTCACTTTCACCGTAAAGCTGCTTCCACCACTCTGCCACGTAATGAAGTGCTGGTTCGTAGTTGACCATCAACTCGATGGTTTTTCCCTTATTATAAAGTGCGTTACGAACAGTTGCGTATTGGTATGCCTCGTTTTCTGCCAGGTTCGGGTTCGCATACGCTTCACGCGCATCTTTCGCACCTTGCATCATCTCTTCAATATTGATGCCAGTCGCTGCGATCGGCAACAACCCTACAGCAGTGAGTACAGAGTAACGGCCTCCAACGTCATCTGGGATAACGAATGTTTCATAGCCCTCTTCATTTGCTAACGTTTTTAACGCTCCTTTTTCACGGTCTGTCGTAGCGTAGATCCGTTTACGCGCTTCATCTTTACCGTACTTCTCTTCCAAGAAGCTGCGGAACAATCGGAAAGCAATCGCAGGCTCCGTGGTCGTTCCGGATTTTGAAATGACGTTGATGGAAACATCTTTGTCCTTCAACACATCAAATAGGTCTTGAACGTACGTTGAGCTGATGTGGTGACCGACGAAAATGACTTGAGGTGTTTCACGGTCTTCTTTTCCGAGCATGTTGTAGAAAGAGTGGTTGAGCATTTCAATCGCTGCACGAGCACCAAGATAAGAACCACCGATTCCGATTACAAGCAAAACGTCTGAATCTGATTTGATTTTTTCTGCTGCTTTTTGGATACGAGCAAATTCTTCTCGATCATAATTCTCCGGCAGGTTGACCCAGCCGATGAAATCGTTACCGGCACCGGTTCCGTTATGTAGTGCATTATGGGCTGTTTTCACCTGGTCAGCGAACTGGTCGATTTCGTGCTGACCAATGAAAGACAATGCTTTTTTATAATCAAATTGGATTGTTGACATGTTAACCCTCCATCTTCTATTCACTATTCATAATCACTTTATCGGAATGAAAAATCAAACGCAAGTTCTTGTAAACATGTAACCGATTACACCGAAAAATTATTTCAGCTGCTTATAGATCGGGAGGAAAATCACTATCAATACGAGCAGCAAACTTGTGCTGAGAATCCCGATCCACTCGAACTGATCCCATAGCGTTCCGACCGCTGTACTCCCGATGGCCACCCCTAAGTAATAGTTGATCAGGTAAAAGCTCGACGCTCCGCTCTTATGATGCGACGCTGTCTTGTTGACGAGTGCCGCTGCCATCGAGTGGGAGACGAAAAAGCCGGTGCAGATCAAAGTTAAGCCGAGCACGATGAAAGTTCCGCTCGGAATAGCTGTCATCCATGTGCCGATACCGAGTAATAGAAGTCCCCCCATCATGACACGGGATAATCCGAGCCGGTTGGAAAATCGGCTTGCTAAAGGTGGCGCAAGTACTCCAAGCACATAAGCGAAATACGTAAGGGAAATCCACTTGAGCGACCAGTTGAACGGGTCTCCTTTTAAGTAAAAAGGTAAGTACGTCCATACTGCTGTGAACATGATCTGCAGGAGAAGTCCCATGGCGAAAAGCGGAATGAGCCTTCTGTCAGTCAAATGGACGAGCATGCCTTTCAAGTCATCCTGTAAGTAGGCTGTTTCATCAGTAGCATAGCGTTCGGTCGGAAGCAGGACGATGAATGATACGAGCGCTACCACACCAACTCCGGCCAGACTCATGACTGCTGATTCCCATCCCCATTGATCTGTGCTGTAGCCTCCCCACACGCGTCCAGCCATCCCTCCTAATGCATTGCTCGCAATGTAAAAGGTCATCGCCACACCGATATGCCTTCGGTCAATCGCATTGCCGAGGTATCCCATTGCGGAAGCCGGTACACCAGCTAAGAAAAATCCTTGAACAAGGCGTAAAATGACAATTAACGTGAAATTCGTTGAAAAGGCCATGGTTGCTAAAGTCACGATCGTAACCATCAGTGAGACGATCATAATCACTTTGCTGCCATATCGATCTGAGAGGAATCCGAGAATGAACAGACCAATCATCATTGTTACGACCGATGCAGACATCAAGAAACTGGACGCAGTCGCCGTCAAATTGAATTCATCCACAAATACGGGCAGCAGTGGTTGGAACACATAAAGGGTCGAAAAATTCAATAACGAAGAGATCGTCAGTGCCAGAATGACCTGCCAGAATTGGCGATCCTCTTTTGTATAAGGTGTATGTACATCCATAGACGGTCATCCTTTTCCAGGATAGAAGAAAGCGGAGCGTGTGAACGCCCCACTTTTCCATCGGATTGATTAGTTGAATGAATCTGGGAAGCTTGTGATGTCGATTCCCCAGATAATTGGCATGTAAAAATAGATCGCTAATGTCACGATGATGACCGAAACGACATTCAGCCAAAATCCTGCACGTGCCATGTCAGGTATACGGAGATAGCCTGAACCGAAAACGACGGCGTTCGGTGGTGTAGCAACAGGTAGCATGAACGCACAGCTAGCTGCAATTCCTGCACCGATCATCAGCGTATACGGGTGGACAGATATTGCGGATGCAAGAGATGCCATGATTGGGAACATCATCGTTGCGGTTGCTGTGTTCGATGTGATCTCCGTCAAGAAGATGACGAGTGCAACGACGATGGCAAGGATCAAGAATAGATTGATGCCTTCTAAGACTGTCAGGCGATTACCGATCCATTTCGCAAGACCGGATTCCTGGAAGCCTGAAGCGATCGCTAGTCCTGCACCGAACAGGAGTAGTATACCCCATGGAAGACCTTTCGCCGTATTCCAATCAAGCAAGAAGTCTCCTTTTTTAGTAGCAGACGGGATCAAGAACAATAAGATGGCCGCTGACATCGCAATGATCGTGTCATTGATATTCGGATTCAGCTCCGCAAGGATGAATGAACGTGAAATCCAGGCTAATGCTGTTAATGTAAAAATGGTCAGTACGACTTTTTCTTCAGGACCGATTTTGCCAAGTGACTTCTTCTCTTTCTGGATGACTTCCCGACCACCTGGAAGCTCTCGAATTTTCATCGGAAACGCTACTTTTATCAAGTAGTACCAGGTACCGAAGAGCATGACGATTACGATTGGTACACCGAAAAGCATCCAACGGGCAAACGATATTTCGATCCCATAGGTTTCCTGAACGACGGCTGCAAAAATCGTGTTCGGTGGAGTTCCAATCAAGGTAGCGAGACCACCGATGGACGCACTGTAGGCAATCCCAAGCATGATTGCTTTACCGAAGTTGAACTTGTGGACGGCTGTGTCTTCTTTCCCTTCTTTCTTCAGCTGTTCTGAAACCTGGAAAATGACCGCCATCCCGATCGGTACCATCATCATGGAAGTGGCTGTGTTGGAAATCCACATGGATAGAAAGCCGGTTGCGACCATAAATCCGAGGATGATCCGCTCCGTGCTTGTTCCGATTGCTGAAATGATGAAGAGAGCGATCCGCTTGTGCAAGTTCCACTTTTGCATGGATAACGCAATCAGGAACCCTCCCATGAATAAGAAAATCGTATTATCTCCATAAGAAGAGGCGGTCAGATCACCGCTCAAACCACCGGTCAGCGGGAACAAGATCAGTGGCAATAATGACGTTGCCGGTATCGGAATCGCTTCCGTAATCCACCAAGTCGCAATCCAGATTGTACTTGCAAGAATCGCTAATCCTTCCTGCGGAAGACCTTCAGGTCGGAAGAAAAGAAGTGTTGCTACGAATAGCAATGGTCCTAGAATCAGACCGACACCTTTTCGTTTATCGTATGACGGACCAGGGTCTGTCTGTTGGGACGCTTCCTTCTCAGAATTAGAATGAGCGGAAGACCCTGATTGAGATGATGAAAACGTTAATAAGTCCTTTGCCTGGTGGTGCCATCTCCATAGATTTTCCCACACTGAGCGTAACAAAGAATGTTCCAAATCCAATCCCTCCTATTCAATGAAATTTACATATTGGAAATTCCCGTCCTGATACCTTGTAAAACGCTTTCGTAAGACGTTTGTAATAATTGGGAGTACATGCGGATAAAAAAATACTGCACACCGCCTGATCAGCAGTGTGCAGTATTCTTTTTACAAGGACATTTGGAGTACGTTCATGACGTCTTCTTTTTCTTGTGTGCGGAAGTTTCCGAATGATCCACGTTTCATCGCACGATCAGCCATCAGATCCAATTGAGAATCGTCGATGTCATAATCGGCTAGACGGGTTGGAGCACCTAATGAAGTCCAGAATTCAGAGATTTTGTCTACTGCCGTTAAGGCGAGTTCCCGATCGGATTGACCTTCTGGATCGATGCCGAACACTCGAATCGCAAGCTGTTTCAGCTTCGGCTCTGTCGCTTCGATATTGTGACGCATCCAGTTCGGGAACAGAATGGCGAGTCCACCGGCGTGCGGAATATCATACACCGCAGAAACAGCGTGCTCGATATTGTGTGTTGCCCAGTCACCGCGTGCACCCATCTGTAAGATGCCGTTCAATGCCATCGTTCCACTATAAAGAATCGTTTCACGATGTTCATAGCTCTCCAGATTTTCAAGCAATTGAGGGGCTGTTTCCATAACGGTGAGTAGGATCGCTTCTGCCATACGCTCCTGCAATTTCGTGTTTGTCGCTGGATGGAAGTAGGACTCCAGCACATGAGACATCATGTCGACGATTCCGTAAACCGTTTGATTCTCAGGCACGGTGAATGTATTTTCAGGATCAAGAATGGAGAACTTCGGGAAGTTCAACGGGCTTCCCCAACCATACTTCTCGTTCGTTTCCCAGTTTGTGATAACGGAACCTGAGTTCATCTCAGAACCCGTTGCCGCAAGAGTAAGCACTGTTCCGAATGGGAGCGTCGCTTTCACTTCCTCTTTTTTCGTAATAAGATCCCAAACGTCACCGTCATACTTCGCACCTGCTGCGATGGCTTTCGTGCAGTCGATGACACTTCCTCCCCCTACTGCAAGAAGGAAATCTACATCGTTTTCACGTACGAGCTCGACACCTTTTCGTACGGTCGTCAATCGTGGATTCGGTTCAACACCAGCTAGCTCCGCCACATTTGCACCGATTGCGGACAGCCGCTCCATCACCTGGTCATACAGACCATTCCTCTTAATGCTTCCACCACCATATACGACTAGCACGTTTTTACCGTATTGAGGGATTTCTGTATCTAATGTTTGTAATTGTCCTTTACCAAATATCAGTTTTGTAGGATTTCGAAATTGAAAAGCATCCATGCTTATCCTCCTCTATGAATCAGATAGTGTTATTATCTCGAATAGCAGGGATTTGAGTAAAGTAATTTGATTTGGCCATTCATGCATAAAAAGGACCGTCCTATTCCAAAATAAAGAAGAAGTAAAATCTTCCACTTCAATAAAGGAGGAAACAACATGAGTGCTATTCAACGTACAGCTTTAGTGTTAGTCATTATCGGTGCAATCAACTGGGGACTTATCGGCTTTTTCCAATTCGATCTAGTTGCAGCGATCTTCGGTGGACAAGATGCTGCTTTGGCAAGAATCGTGTACGGATTGGTTGGACTTAGTGGATTGTACTGTCTGACACTGTTGTTCAAACCGTCTGAAGAATTCAGTACGGAAGACCGCAGCGAATTGACATAACTTGATTTAATGGAAAAGAACCTGAGCCGGAACATGGCTCAGGTTCTTTTTCGTTACTGAGAATGGAATTTCCGATCATTTTGGGGTAAGGTAGAGCCCTCCAAATAGAAAAAAGCAGCCCCTATGGCTGCTTTTGCACTGTACTCTATTTATTTCTTAAGACGCTTGTTCAATTGAGCTTGGCGGTCGTTAGACTCTTTCAACCAGCTCTTCAACTTGTCTTCAAGCGTGTTGAATCCTTGAGTATTGTTGTCGTTTTGAGCTGGGCGCTTACGACGAGGGCGCTGCTGTTTCGGTTCTGGAGCAGCTTGTGTCTTACGGATAGAGAGGGAGATCTTTCCGCTGTCCTCTTCAACGTTCATAACTTTAACCTCTACTGTATCCCCTACAGAAAGGTGATCATTTATATCTTTCACGTAATCGTGAGAAACCTCGGAAATGTGTACTAATCCTTGGTGTTGATCATCTAGGGCAACAAACGCACCGAACGGTTTGATCCCAGTGACTTTCCCCTCTACAGTGCTTCCAACTTCGTATTTCATAAAAGTAACAACTCCTACATATTTTTTAACTTTAACAGTATAACACAGAAAGCTTAATTGTACAAAAAGGCGATAAGACTTGCAAAAAGAAAAAACCACCGTGGTGACGGCGGTTTTCAATCATCCGGATTCTCTCAGCTCGTCGCGATATTGAATTCTTCAATCACTTCTTCGTAGTCGCTTAAACTGCGGAAGTTCGAAAAATCATAGAGCTTTTCCACATAAATCTGATGCCAGATCATGAAGATGAGCACCGTCCAAATCTTTCGGCTGTAATCCAGTTTCCCTGAACGATGTGATTCGAGCATCTCAAGTACGATCTTCTTATCGATGTATTGGTCTGTCGGACTCTTTTGGATGAGGTTTTTCGCCCATTCATACATCTCGTTTTTCAACCAGTGACGGATCGGAACTGGGAACCCGAGCTTCCTTCTGTACAGGACTGAATCTGGAACAATTCCTTTCATCGCTTCACGGAGAGCATACTTGGTCGTTCCATTTGTAACCGAGTCGGATGGGGCGATTTGAGATGCCACTCGGAAGACTTCCTTATCAAGGAATGGAACACGTAATTCAAGTGAATTCGCCATCGTCATACGGTCGGCTTTTACAAGAATATCTCCACGTAACCACGTATGCATATCGACATACTGCATCTTATGGATGTCTTGATAGGTCCGAGCATTGTCATAAATCGGCTGTGTGACTTTGCGATAATGCCAATCCTCGTTATATTTGTTGAGAAGCTGCTTTTTCTCATGTTCAGTGAACATTTTCGCGTTACCAATATAGCGTTCTTCCATCGTCATGCTGCCTCGTTCAATAAAGCTTTTGCCTTTCGTACCCTCTGGCAGGACATCCGTAAGCTTTTTCAGCCATTTTCGAAGTCCTAGTGGCAATGATTGATAGCTTCTTAATGAATTCGGTTCGTTGTAGATGGTATACCCACCGAACAATTCATCCGCTCCCTCGCCAGAGAGGACAACTTTTACATGTTTCCTTGCCTCACGAGCGACGAAGTATAACGGGATTGCGGCTGGATCTGCTACTGGGTCGTCCATGTACCAGATAATTTTCGGTAATTCGCTAATAAATTCCTCTGGTTTGACGATATAATGGATGTTCTCGACATTCAATTCGGCTGCTGTCGAAATGGCGACATCAATTTCACTATACCCTTCGCGCTCAAAGCCGACGGTGAATGTTTTGATATCCGGATTGATTTCTCGGGCGAGAGCAACGATCGCACTTGAGTCGATTCCGCCTGACAGGAAACTTCCGACAGGTACATCACTTCGCATGTGTACTTTGACGGAGTCTCTCATCACATTTCGAATCTCTTCAATTGTTCGAACCATCGGTGCAGCTTTCGGATGGAACGTCGGTAGCCAATAGGCGTGAATCGACATCTTTCCACCTGGTTCTTTTGTAAAATAGTGTCCAGGCGACAATTTTTGCACTCCGACGGACATGGTCGCAGGTTCCGGAACGAATTGATATGTCAGGTAATGATGAAGTGATTCAGGATCAACTTCATTTTCGTCCCGAAGTGCCAGGATTGATTTTTTTTCAGATGCACAATAAAGATGACCATTTTCTTCTAAATAGAAAAATGGTTTGATACCAAACGGATCCCGACCTCCAAAGAGTTTCTTCGTTTCCTTATCCCAAATGAGGAAACTGAACATGCCTCGGAGATCTTTAATGGACTCGACACCTTTTCGGGCATAATTCGCTAAAATAACCTCTGTGTCGGAAGTTGTATTGAATTCATATCCTTCTTCAATCAACTCATTACGCAATTCGACATAATTGTAAATTTCGCCGTTAAAGATGATCCAGTAACGGTCATCTTCATAAGATAACGGCTGGTGTCCGCTTTCAAGGTCAATGATACTTAGACGACGGAAACCAAAACGTATATGTTCATCATAGAAGAACCCCTCATCATCGGGTCCTCTATGTGTGATTAAACCAGTCATATTCTTCAATTGATTCTGTTCTGTAACTTCTGGCTCGATGTTCTCATCTGAGACGTAGCCGACAAATCCGCACATGTGACTGCCTCCTTTTTCGAAGTTATTCATATCTCCAGGTGAAATTTGGAATAACCTCTATTACCTCATTATATATGCTTGCAATAGTATTAGACGAGTGACTTTAGACATTGTTTCAAAAAATCTCTTCTTTTTTTAGTATTCCATAAATTCCCTTTGGTTATTTCTTACTATGCGCTTTTTCAACTCAAAAAACTCACTATATGTATTACCTTTCAAAATCTCAAAAAGTTTTAAAATGTTTAAAAAAAGTACCAGGTACTGATTGAGAACCTTTATGGATCAATGGGTTGAATATGGTACCTGGCACCAAAAGAAGGACAGACGCTTTGTTCTGCCCTTTCGTGTAGTCGTTTTCTTACACTAGATTTTCTGGGTCCAACAAGTCCTCTGCTTCTTCTTCCGTCAAAATCCCTTGTTCGAGGATCACTTCACGAACGGTTTTGCCTGATCGAAAGCTTTCTTTTGCAACTTCAGCTGCTTTTTCATATCCGATTTTCGGATTCAGTGCTGTCGCGAGGGCAAGACTCTTTTCCATCAATTCGCTCATGCGCTCTTCATTCGGTTCAATTCCGTTGATGCATCGTTCAGTGAACGTGTCCATCCCGTTTGAGAGAATGGTAATGGACTGTAGTACGTTGTACCCTATGATTGGCATCATCGGGTTGATCTCCAATTGACTACCGACTCCTGCCGTTGAAACACAGGTATCATTACCGATGACTTGTGAGCAAATCATATACAGGTTTTCCGGTATGACTGGGTTCACTTTCCCTGGCATGATAGAGGAGCCTGGTTGAACTGCTGGTAACGTCAGCTCTGCGATGCCGGTTCGTGGCCCTGAGCTGAGCAGTCTGAAATCACTTGAAATCTTGATTAAATGGATGGCTACCTCTTTTAACGCATGACTGACACGAATCGCCGCTCCTGTATTTTGCATGAAGCTGAACCGGTTTTTCGGCTGTTTGAAATCCAAGCCCGTCGTGTCTGCAATCGCTTGAATTGCCCGGTCACTATATTCAGGGTGTGAGTTGATGCCTGTTCCGACGGCGTTTCCACCTAAACCGATCTCATAAAGAAACGGCTCTGCCATCTTTACAGCGTCATACGCATTCCTGAGACTCTGAGCATATCCTTCAAACGATTGTCCCAATCGCATCGGAACTGCGTCCTGCATATGGGTTCGCCCCGATTTGATGTAGGGCTGAAATTCCTGTGCTTTCTTTTCGAGCGCTTCAATCGTTTTTTCGAGCGCTGGATAGAGGTGTCGGTTCAACTCTTCAGCAACCGAGATGTTGATGGCGACATGAATCGTATCGTTCGTAGATTGTGCCATATTCACATCATCATTCGGATGGACTTTCGTCCAATCCCCTCTTTCGCCACCTAGAAGTTCGCTCGCACGAGATGCGATGACCTCATTGGCATTCATGTTTTGTGACGTTCCAGCACCGGCCTGATAAGCATCTACGACAAACTCTTCATCCAAGTTCCCTTCCATCACTTCTTCAGCAGCTTGAATGATGGCATTCGCTTTCTTTTCTTCAAGTTGGCCCGTATCACGATTCGCAACGGCTGCACAACGCTTGATGATCGCTTGGGCACGTATGAAAGCCCGCGGCAATCGTTGACCGCTGATCGGGAAGTTTTCGACCGCTCGTTGGGTTTGGGCTCCGTAATAAGCATTTGCGGGTACTTTTATTTCTCCTAGTGTATCTTTTGCAATTCGATAATTTTCCACGTCTGATATTCCTCCCATCCCTGTTAGTATCGCTACAATCTTATGTTCCACAAATACGCAAATTAAAACCCATTTTTCTTCCAGTACCAGGTACCGTTTTTCATCCCTTGATACATCTGCATTTTCAGAAAGTGCCTGGTACCGAGCAAGAAACCTGGTGGGACAGGGCTTCTTAATCGGTGCCAGGCACCTTTGTGCATGCTATACATCTTATCGCCATCGCATGTTCGGATAGTATGGATAACAACGATGTTCTGGTGGTGGGAATGGATAGACTTTCGCCTTCGGTTTGTTGATCTTTCTGTATTCGGTACGATATCCTGCACGAGCCCTTTCGATGAACGTCTTCTCAGAAATGGGTCTCGGAGCAGACCACTCGAGGGATTTCGGATTCATCCACGAGTCATGGGTAATCAGTTCCTTCTTATAGTAATACCTGTTGCCGCTTGGATATTCTTCACAAATGTATATGACAGTTTGACGAGAATGCATAGTCTACCTCCAATAGTATTCGGAATATGTAACAGTTTACCCAAATTTTATGAAAAACAGTATTCAGGCTCACTTTTCTTCAGACTTATCCTTCAGGCGAACGCCCGCTTGTACGATTTTCATATGACCTAAAGAAAAGAGCTTGAATGTAAGCCAAGCCCTTTCTTTAAAGTCAAATCGACTAACGCCAGTAACAGGACCACCACCAGAATCCTCCAATGATCAACAGGATAAAGATGATAATCACGACAGCCCAAATCCAACCATATCCAAATCCTCCATAGAAAGGATATGGATATCCTCCGAACCCACCATAAGGTGATGCATTATATGGACTTTGTGCACCCGCGACCAAAGATGGCGCTTGTGCTCCAGCTACTTGACCCACAGGCATGCAATAAAGCAAATTCGCTTGTGGTTGCTGCTGGGTTTGGGCACCTGCCACTTGTGAAGGTGCTTGAGCAGGTGGACAAGGCGGGTATGGTTTTGGATAGCAGCCAGGTCTGTCGGCATCAGAAAAATCGGCATTCGCTTCAAAATCGAACTCTTCGTTATCGTAGTACTGAGGCATTCCCCTAAACCTCCTTATCATTCTTCATAATAAAATATGTACCAACATCCAAAAACGGAAGAGGGGTATTAGCGGAAATGCGCCCTTTTTTGTCAGGAATTTACTACATGCCATAAATCACAGTGGGAAATCCTAATAACGAAGACCATGGACAAGCAAGCGTAGATATAGTCCGTTCAAATTCAGACAAAAGGGGAGTGATGGGTCGATGGCGATGACAACCACCATGATTCAAGAAATGAATCCTGCAAAAGAATTGATACTGCAGAATACGAAACTTTACTACGAACATTACCCACATCCTAATCCTAACGCGCCTGTCATGATTATGATTCATGGGTTCTTGAGTTCATGTTTCAGCTTCAGAAAGCTCATCCCTGAGCTGAAAAATCGTTTCCATATTTACGCTGTAGACTTACCTGGCTTCGGAAAAAGTGAAAAGTCGAGAACATTCCATTATTCGCTTAAAAATTACGGTCAACTCATCGTCGATTTCATTCAGCATTTACAACTGTTCAACACATATGTAATCGGACATTCCATGGGCGGGCAAGTGGCGATGCATGCAGCACGAATCGCACCTGATAAGATTGCAAAACTGATCCTCCTCGGTAGTTCCGGTTACTTGAAAAGACCTAGTTCTTTCATTGTTCGCTGTTCTTATTTACCCTTCTTCGTACATGTCATACGGCGATGGGTCGGAAAAAAGGGCGTGCGGGATAATCTTCTCACAGTCGTTCATAATCCAAAATTGATTGATGACGAACTGATCCAAGGTTATGCCCAGCCATTTACGGACCACAACATCTTCCACTCACTCATTCGCGTATTAAGACATCGAGAAGGAGATATGTTGCCGGACGAATTGAAGGAAGTTCAGTCTCCCGTTCTGCTCCTTTGGGGCAAACATGATCGAGTCATCCCTCCTTCAGTAGGAGAACGCATGGTCAAGGACTTGCCTAATGCAAAATTGAAAGTACACGATGATGCTGGTCATCTTCTTCCAGAAGAAATCCCGATGGAAGTCAGCGAAGAAATCTGTTCCTTTCTCGATATGAATTAGAAAGTGTTTGTCCGCCTTTTGAAACAGGTGACAAACACTTTTTTTAATGCGTTTTACTTAAGAATTGTTGCTATTGATCCAGTGTGAATATTCTCCTAATCCATATTGAATCATTTCAGATACTCCATTTGACTTAATTTCGACAACAAGTTCGAAAGTCTGACTTAATTCGCTAAAACTAGATATGGAATCAGCGACAAAAGGGGACTATTATAGTGGTAAGGGGGTTGTTTATGAAGAAAGTCTTATTTATTTCACTCTTTGTCGTCCTATTCAGTTTTGTCTTTGTATTTATGTTGAATTATACGTTTTCTCCAGAAAATCAAACCGTACAAGATCCAAAAGAATCCCCGAAAGTTGAAAATACAAAGATCGAGGCTGCCAAACCGAACCCACCCGCAGAACCGGAAACGGTGACTACAAGTGCTACGTTGCGTGCTGTTGGTGATATTTTGATCCATGCCCGTGTTTATGATAAAGCCTTAACAGGACCTCAACAATATGATTTTACTCCGATGCTTGAAAATGTGAAACCCTTTCTAGAAGGGGCTGACATTACGATTGCCAATCAAGAAACCATGATTGGCGGTACGGAAATTGGATTGTCTACTTACCCACAATTCAACAGTCCGGTCGAAATCGGAACTGCATTGAAGGAAGCCGGAGTCGACCTCGTTACGATTGCCAATAACCACACACTCGATCGTGGTGAAAAGGCGATCATGAATGCGCTCGATCACTGGGATGCCATCAGTATGGAATACACTGGCTCCTATCGTTCAGAAGAGGACCGCTCTGAAATTCGGATTCTCGAAAGAAATGATATCGAGTTCTCATTCCTGAGCTACACCTATGGGACGAACGGGATTCCTGTCCCTGAATCGAAACCTCACCTCGTCAACTTGATCGATGCCGATCTGATTAAGACTGAAGTGGAAAAGGCGAAGCAGCAATCCGATGTCGTCGTATTAAGCCTTCACTTCGGAACAGAATATGAACGATTGCCGAATGAACAACAAAAATACTTGGCCCATGAAGCCGCATCAGCAGGGGCAGACATCATCATTGGACACCATCCACATGTCCTGCAGCCGCCAGAATGGATCGAAAGACCTGACGGTAAAAAAACGTTCGTCATCTACTCCCTCGGAAACTTTTTATCAGGACAAAAATGGGATTACAAGGATATTGGCGGCATAGTTGAAGTAGGCGTCACCAAGGTCGTAAAAGGGGAAGAAGAAACGATCACGGTTGAGAAGCCTGCCTTCTTACCGACATATGTGGACCGCAATTACATCGTCCGCCCAATGTATCAGTTAGAGGACAAGCAGAAGGAATACGAAGAAACGAAACAACATATGTCCCGCTGGATTAAGGACCTAGAATTCATCGAAACACCTGAACGGTAAAAGGAGACGCCATGTATGTGGCATCTCCTTTTGATTTACCCTTTCTCTGGGCGCTTGCCCGATTCGACGTACTCTTTCAGGAACTGTCCGAGTAATTCCTGCCAACCGCCATCATGGGCATCACGCCATTGGGGATCGAGTAATCCATACGCATGATGAGACAGCTTCAGCACGGTCTGATCTCCTTTTTCCTCCAAGGAATACGTATAGGCACTGTTCACAGCCCCTCTCATGCCAAGAAGTCCATTCATCCGAATTTCTTCTGGTGCTTTGATATACGTGACGACACCCCATAGGGCACCTTCACCATCTCCCCACGACTCCAGGAATTGGCCGCCGACTTTAGGCTCAAAGGAAAGTGTAGAGCCTTGATCTCCATTCAGTCGATACGCCCACCAGTCATTGATATCTTCTGTGAGCGCTTTGAACACTTTATCCCGGGTTGCGTTAATCGTGATCTCTTGTTCGATTTGAAATGAATCCTGCTTTAATCCATTCTCCATCTCTTCATGCCTCCCTACCGATTGTTCGGCTTTTTCTTTTAACGATAAAAGAGAGTGTGCATCTTGATCCTCGTATTTATTCACCCATCGGTTGTACATTTCTCTCAATGGCACAGCGTTCAAATAATTCAAGCGGACACGTCCGACTCTACGGATCGTGATCAAGTTGGCACTCTCGAGCATTCCAAGGTGTTTCATAACCGCATAGCGGGTCACATCCGGAAACCTTTCATTCAGGTCGCCCGTTGACATCGGACCGTTGATTAGTGCGTCCAATATCTGTCTCCTGATCGGGTGACTCAATGCTTTGAACGTAGTGGATAAATCATCAACCATTTCAGCGATGACCAACACCTCCCCCCTTTTTATGTGACAAAATCGTAACATTAATTCAGATGCCCGGTCAACTTTCAAAAGAAAAACCACATGAAAGAATCATGTGGTCGGGATTTGTCTGAGGTCTTCCAGGCTTTCCATGAATACCTTCTTGTCGCCTTCTTTCGCAATCGCTTCTCCTGCAGCAACCGCTTTTTCCAGGTTCTCTTCGAACTGTTTCCTGTCCTGTGTAAGTGAGTAACCACGAGCCATCGCTTCATACGCGAACGCGAGATCGAAATCGACGATATCGTTTGCCAAACAGTAATCCAATGATTTCTCGGCATGATACAACGCTCTTTCTGAGCTGCCGACGGTGGCATACACTCGAGAAATTTGCCACTCTCCTCTTGCGAAGTTCAGCTCGTTTCCGACGATTCCCCAGTGATATCTAGACGCATGCGCTGCATGAATCATTTCGAGTTCTTCATCGTCTGTCCGATCCTTTTTCTCCATCAGATCCCATACATGATTAAACAGGTCGACCGCTATTTTTCGGTGAAACGTATGTAACTCTTTCGAATCCATCTTATTCCTCCTTTAATCCCAGCTGAATCGTTCTTCCTTCCATGGACGACCGACCATATGATAGCCATTACGCTCCCAAAATCCTGGCTTGTTATCGGTAAGGAACTCTATTCCCCGCACCCATTTGGCACTTTTCCAAAAATAGAGATGCGGAACGACTGCCCTGAGTGGAAAACCATGCTCTGGTGTAAGGGTGTCTCCATCATGACTATGGGCAAGCATACTCGTATCCATCATGAAGTCCTCCATCGGCAAATTGGTCGTCCAACCTTCTTCAGCATGTATAATGACATATTTCGCCTCAGGCAGTACGTTCACCTTCTTTAAAATCTCCTGTGTTGCGATTCCTTGCCATCGGTTATCGAGCTTCGACCAACCTGTAACACAATGGATATCGTTCTTCAGTTCAGTTTGAGGCAGGTCCATGATTTCGTCATAGGTGAGACGCACTTCCTCCTCCACATGACCGAACAATCTCAGATCCCATTTGTTCAAGTCCTCATAATACGGAACATTGCCGTAATGGAGCACCGGCCATTTTTTCGTGACGACCTGGTTCGGAGGCACTCGCTCTGACACTTTTTCCGACTTTTCTTTTCCAAAATACATGAGGGTTTCGCCTCTTTCCGTCGATGTTTTTCGATTCTTTTATATTAGTCTACCCTTCTTTTACTTATGAAAAAAGACCTCTTTCCAAGTGAAAGAGGTCTTACAGTACTATCGGTCTTTACAGGAGGATCGTAGCAATCCAACCGAAGAGGATGAGCGGGATGTTGTAGTGCAAGAATGTCGGCACACACGTATCCCAGATGTGATTGTGTTGCCCATCCGCGTTCAAGCCGGCAGTCGGTCCGAGCGTACTATCTGAAGCGGGGGACCCAGCGTCACCAAGTGCGCCAGCCGTTCCAACAAGTGCGACGATCGCAAGCGGACTGAATCCAAGCTCCTGAGCGAGCGGCACGAAGATTGTCGCGATGATCGGAATCGTCGCAAAGGACGACCCGATTCCCATCGTGACAAGCAACCCGACAATCAACATCATCAGCGCTGCCAGCACTTGATTCCCATCAAACAGTCCAGAAGTCTGCTTCACAAGGACTTCTATGTCTCCTGTTTGTCTCATCACTTCAGCAAACCCAGCAGCTGTAATCATGACGAAACCGATGAACGCCATCATCTTCATGCCGTCTGTGAAGATGAGATCGGATTCTTTTATAGAGAAAGAACCCGTCAAAAAGAGGACGACAATTCCGGATAGCGCCCCGAGAATCATAGATTCCGTCAAGACCTGTACAACGACGGTCACGATGATTGCGATGACTGAAAATGTAATGGAACGAGCAGTGAATGTAGATGGGATGGTCTCACTCTCACTCGCAATGTCCTTATTTTCATACGTACGCGGTTTTCGATAAGATACGAAAAGCGCAATCAGCAAGCCGATGACCATACCTACGACCGGTAACGCCATCGCTTGCGGAATCATCGCCATATCAATCGTCAACCCACTCTTCTCCATTTCCTTTTGGATGATCTGATGGAAAATGAGACCGAATCCGACGGGAAGCAAGATGTAAGGTGCAGTCAACCCGAATGTGATGGATGAGGCCAATGCTCTTCGGTCCATTCTCAGTTCATTGAAAATCAACAACAACGGTGGAATCAAAATCGGAATGAATGCGATATGGATCGGAATCAAGTTTTGCGAAAAGATTGAGATTGTCACGATGATGAATAGTAACAGAGCTTTTGAAAGCGCTTGTCTTTTCGTATCTCCCTGTTTTTTCGTCATTTTCAAGGCACCTGACACGAGTAGTTCAGGTAGACCTGTTTTCGATAGACCTAATGCGAATGCACCGAGCAATGCATAGCTCAGAGCAATCGTAGCGTTATTCCCTAATCCTTCAGTAAAAACGGTAATCGTTTCATTCAAGCCCAGTCCACCGACCAATCCCCCAGTCAATGCACCGATAGCAAGGGCCAAAACGACTTGTACTCGCAACAAGCTTAAGAGCAGCATGACAAGTACAGCAATGACAACAGCGTTCATGAAAATGACCTCCAACTACTTTATCTCGATAAATCACTAATGTACTAAATTACGAAAATCAATTTAACACGATTCCGATAAAGTGTCAATCACATGATCCTATAAAGTTTCTTTTACCGATATTTGTATGGAAGTACAAAAAACCCCTTCCGACTGTAGTCGGAAGGGTTGGTTAAGCTATTTATTTCGCTGCGAATTTTTCAACGAGCTTGACGATCGAACGAGTCATGACGCCTGTTGCACCTTTTGGCCCGAGGTCGCTCGCTTTATTGCTGTATGCTGTTCCAGCAATATCAAGGTGAAGCCATGGTGTATCCTCCACGAATTCGGATAGGAAGACACCACCTTGAACAGGGTGTGCATTCTTACCGGCAGAATTGACGAAATCCGCTACGTTACTAATGCGTAGAATTTTCTTGTACGGTCCGAACATCGGAAGTCGCCATACATACTCTCCCGCTTCTTCCGCACATTGCTCGAATTTCTGGAAGAACGCTTCATCATTGCTCATCACACCGGATGCAATGTCACCGAATGCGACGACGACACCTCCAGTAAGTGTAGCGAGATCCACCAGGTAAGATGCACCTTGCTCTTTTGCATACGTGATCGCGTCTGCTAGAATCAATCGTCCTTCTGCATCCGTGTTCGTGATCTCGATCGTTTTACCGCTCATGGACGTCAGAACATCTCCTGGTTTCATTGCAGAGCCGTTAATCAGGTTTTCACTGGATGGAATGACAAACATGACGTTCACGTCTGGCTTCAATCGGCCGACCGACTCCATCGCTCCAAGAACCGCAGCACTTCCGCCCATGTCAGACTTCATTTCGTGCATGTTCAGGGCAGGCTTCAAGGAGTAACCACCTGCATCAAATGTGAGACCTTTCCCTACAAAAGTAAGGACGTCTTCCCACTTCTCTTTTGCCTTGTATTTGACGACGATCAATTTCGCGTCCTGATCTGACCCTTGGCTGACACCAAGTAAAGCACCCATTCCGAGTTCTTTCATGTCCGACTCTTCGAGTACATCGTATTCAAAACCATGCTTTTGAGCAATACTTACAGCTTGAGCCGCAAGGTCAGTTGGTGTAAGCAGGTTTCCTGGCGTATTGACCAGATCACGTGCTACGTTCGTTCCTGCAGCATACGCTTCCCCACTCTTCAGGGCGTAATCAATTGTTGCTTCATCTTCTTCTGAGTAGAGTTCAATCCTTTTCAACTCATACTTTCTTTCATTCTTCTTTTCCTTGTAATCTTCAAATTGATATGTCGCAAGCATGAATGCTTCGGATAGCGCATGAACCGTTTGCTTGAACTCAACCGCTTCGGAATAGAATGAATCCATCGCAATGGCGATTTCTTCTTGCTTGTGTTGCTTCAATTCTTTTGCGACTTTACCGAAAGCCTCTCTCACTTTACGGTAATTAAGGTCTTTGCGTAATCCTAATCCAACGAAATAGATGGTCTTCACACCAAGTGCTCCTAGCGTGTGAATGCGTGTCACTTTCTTCAGTTTTGCAGAAAGGTCATCGCTTTTGAACAGTTCACTGATATGGCCATTTAAAGCGCTATCAATTTCACTTGCGATTCCCGTCGGCTTTTTGTCATCACCATAGATTCCGACAACCAACGTATGTATATCTTGTCTCACATCTAACCCTTTTTTGACTGTAAACATCCAATTCCCCCTCTAATCTCTTTTCCTCATTATATCGAAATATTTCGATTACCTAAACATCATCTTGTAAATACAAATAAATATTCGGCAGTGCCGGGAGTTCCTTTGTTCTTTCATAAGGAACAGCATCGATATCCGGCAGTATATGCAAGCACTTTTTCACAAAAACACGCAATTCATTCGTGTCGAGTCCCCAAAACACGTCAGGATAAGGCTCGAAACACTCCTGAGCTCGTTGGAACATTTGCCTTGCTCCTTTTACATTACCATATTCATAGTGATAAATCGCGACAGACATCTGCAATAAGCCTTTTAAAAAAAGATTCTGCTTGTCTATCATCCAGATTTCTTCAATCAAATCATGACATGTATAATAATCGCCCTCGTTAAAGCTGACGAAGAATTCATAGTATTCCATCGGATAATTTGAACGCATGCAATCTCCCCCTGCCACTATATGTTATCACTTGCATATGTATTTCTAAATCGGGGTAATGAATGAATAAACGATATGGTAAACTAAATTTAGGATTAGATGAAAGGAAGTTGCTTTCTTGGAGGACTTATTAACGAATTTTCCATTATGGTGTGCGATCTTTTCCATACTGTTCGCTCAATTGATTAAAATTCCGATCATGTATATTTCCACACGGAAACTCGAATGGGGTTTATTCTTCAGTACAGGTGGAATGCCGAGCTCCCACTCGAGCGGCGTTACATCACTGACGACATCCATCGGTTTGGTGGAAGGGGTCGGTTCACCGTTATTTGCCATTACTGCAGTATTCAGCATAATTGTCATGTATGATGCGAAAGGTGTGCGCTGGCAGGCCGGCGAGCAAGCGATCGTGTTGAACCAGTTGGTCAGAGATTTCCAGCACTTGACGACGGAAATCAAGAATTGGCCGAAAAAGAACGAAGAAGAAAAGAGAAGAGAACTGAAGGAACTGTTAGGGCACCGTCCGAGCGAAGTGTTTTTCGGCGCCCTGCTTGGAATCGGTCTAAGCTTAGCGATTTTTTACGGTTTTGTCCAATAGGAGGGGATTCATATTCGAATCATATCGATCTGTCCGAGTAATACCGAACTGGTTGCCTATTTAGGCTTGACCTCCTCGCTTGTCGGAGTGGATGACTTTTCTGACTGGCCGAAAGAAATTGAAGAACTGCCAAGGTTAGGTCCAGACTTGAATATCAATATGGATCGTTTGCAAGCGTTAGAGCCTGACCTTGTATTAGCCTCGCTCAGTGTACCAGGTATGGAAAAGAACATTGAACGACTTGACGAAAGAGGGATCCGGTACCATATATTCAATCCGAACTCCCTTGATGAAATTGCAGACGATCTCCTGAAGCTTGGAGAACTGACTGGCTTTGAAGAACGAGCGAAACAGATTGTTGCTCATTTTCGAAATGTGATTGAAGAGTATAAAGGAATTTCGAGGACGGTGACCGAAAAACCTTCTTTGTATTGGGAATGGTGGCCGAAGCCTGCTTTTACACCTGGTGGCGAGAATTGGCTGACAGAGATCAGTGAGCTTGCCGGTGCGGAGAACTGTTTTGCAGATGAAGATGTTGCAAGTGTCCAGACGGATTGGGAAACGATTCGGAAACGTGAACCGGACCATATCTGTCTCGTCTGGGTAGGTGTGCGGAAGCAGAAGGTCAACCCGAAGATCCTCGATAAACGACCGGATTGGGATCAAATGAAGGCGATGCAGATGAATCATGTGCATGTGTTGGAGGAACCTTACTTTTGCAGACCCTCACCTCGCCTGTTGATCGGATTGCAGAAGATTGCTTCCATCATCCATCCGGATGATTATCCCGTTTACGAGGATGAGGAAGATCCTCTATTGAAAATGAGCAAAGGACTGGCTTGATAGTGAGCCAGTCCTTTTTTTACATATACGATTAAGTATCTTTCGGCTTGAACATCTGCTCTCGGAACACTTGCATCGATTCCTGTTCATTGAGGGCGGTGAGCGTTTTTTCGCTCAACTTCCCTTCACCACGGTGGATCACATAGACATCAAGGGTTTTTTTGCCCCATTTTTTATACACATCATCTACCGTCTCGTAATAGAGGTCGATTTTCTTCTGTTTGATGGCTGAGCCTGTGTCCGCTACAACCCCGTAGCCGTATCCAGGAATCCAAAGGATACTTCCGATTGGAAAAACCCTCGTATCCGCAGCGATCGTCGAGTAGAGGTCTCGCCGGACCTTTACACCGGATTTCGTAATCCCATAGGCAGGGTGTTCTTTCGTCTTACCGGTCGACTCGACTCCCGCCGTGTACCCCGTCGCGACTACCTTCACCTTTGGATAACGATCCGTATCTATGGTATCTTCTAATGTCTTTCCTTTTGCCAATGCGCTCGATGATAGCTGCAGCGATTTGTTTTTGACGCTTAACAGCTGTTTCATCATGAAGCTGCTTGTCTTTTTCACATGCTCCAAAGCTTTCGTATCGATTGTGAATTCCTTCGAATTTGCGAAACTCACAAGTCCCGAAGCTTCGACTCCTGAAACTTTCCCTATGGTCGTGAATAATGCAATTACAAATAAACAAGTCATAAGAGAGCGTTTCAGAATGGTTTTGGTAAACTGCATCTTTTCACTCCTCTCACGCCTAATCCTTTCCAAAAACGGAAGAAAGTATTCATGAAGCCCGTCCAAAGACGAAAAATACAGACTATTTGAATATTCTTCCAGAATGGGGGTGAGCAGTGCCAGGTACCGTTTCAAAACCCACTGGTGTCAACGCTTTTGAGACGGTGCCAGGTACTCTTCAGAAATCCTTATGTATCAACACTTCTTAGATGGTACCTGGTACCGTTTAGAACACCAGCAAGCAGTAGGGTTCTCTTCGCGTACCTGGTACTGGTCAGCACGGATTGGCATTGATTTACAGTCGGCACAGCCGACAGTTATGGTTTGTTCCCGTTGTATATAAAAGTAAACATAAAAAAGACTGTCGAATGGTTTCGACAGTCTTCTCATAGCTCATATCCTATACGGTCTTCAATTAGAACATCTGGTATCCTCGGACTCTGAGCATCTTGATCGTAATGCCCGATAAAATCGCTCCGAGTAAGCCGAATAAGAGAATTAGAATATCAGAAAAGTGCAATAGAATTATTTTATTTATCAATTCTTGGAAGGTTGTTCCTGGTGCTGCAAAGTAATCAAAAAACGGTACATCGTCAATGATCATGATTACAACAACGGGATAAAGAACAGCCATAACCCAAGTCATTCTTAACAACATGTTCAAAAGAAAGCCTATTCCAAAGAACAAAACCATGAACAACAGCATGGAGATGATCAAGGTCGGAATGGTTAACGGCATACTGGTCACCCCTTTATATCCATTGACTAGTTTACTGCATTATCAGTTGCAGAGTCAATGCTAGCGAAAGGGGATCCAGTGCGTTATTCTCAGTTGTTCATAAACCTGTCATAAGTTTCAGATGTGCTTCCTGCCACTGCCTCCACAATGATCACAAGTTTCAGATCCACCAAGCAATAGCTGGAAATACCCTACCCCTTTACAATACTGACAAGTTACGGTTTGAGGACTGCGATGCTTTTGTTCTTTGTTCATGATAGACACCTCTTTATTTAAATTTTCTGATAATATACCAACTCTGTAGTTTTTTGAAAAATCTGATATTAGTCCATATTGGTTCATGTAAACGTATACACGAGCTTTTTTCTTCCACAATGTTTCGTTTTCAAACGTTTTTAACGGATATTGAAAATCTTATAATTCGTGTACCCAAACTGCGTTCCAGGGTTCAAATCGTGTGTCGAAAAGCCGTTTTTGGAAGGGTCTTGACCAAGAAAAAAGTGAATCATGAGTGAAGATGATGGGTCGTTCAATAATTTTGTCTTAGAAAAAAATCCGACCTCCGAAATTTCGCTCTGCTGCGGCTTCAATTCGCCACCAATCGCATCCATTGAGAAAATGACCATGTTATCGCTGATTTCTTCATTCAAGACCCCAGAGCGGATTCCGATTACACCCGTGATTTCTGCAATGATGCCGGTCTCCTCCCGTACTTCACGTTTTACCGCTTCATCAATCGTTTCCCCTTCATCGACAAAGCCAGCAGGAAAGGACCACTTGCCTTTAAGTCCACCGTATTTCTTTTTCACGACAAGCCATTGATTGTCATGTTCAATGATTCCTGCAACGGAAAGCCAAACTTTTTCACGTTTTCTGCTCATTTTCGGTTCCTCCCTACCTATGCAAACTGTCTCTATATAGAAAATATAAATCAAAATCAGGATTTATAAACCAAAATCCAAAATTATAAGCCAAAATCAGAATTTATAATCCAAAACCAGAATTTATAATCCAAATTCAAAAATTATAATCCAAAACGCAGTTTCGCCACTATGTAAAAAAGAGCGAAGCCGCTCATCACGACTTCACTCTTGATCGTATCAAACTTCTATTAGAATAATTTGAGCTTACCTTTTTTGATGACGAGTGGAATTCCACCTAGTAGGTAGAGGTAACGGTTGTCGATGATCTTCTTCATCGCTGCTGCAGTTGCTCCGTAAAGCTTTCTGTTGCCGACTTTACCGATTGCTTCACCTTTACCAAGAGAAGCTACTGTACCTTTGATGTCCGGTACGAATGTTTCCATTTTGCCACCGTTGATCAATGCCTTCAAGTTGCGTGCAACCGTAAAGGATTGTTGGATCGCAATTTGGGCAGTTGGTGGGTATGGACGGTTGATCTCTTCGTTGATGATCAATGCGCAATCTCCGACGATGAAGATGTGATCTTTACCAGGAGCGCGAAGATCTTTCTCAACCTTCACACGGCCACGCATCGTTTCAAAACCAGAGTTTTCAACGATGGAGTTACCGCGGATTCCTGTTGTCCAAACAATTGTGTCTGCTTTGATTTCTTCTTCTTCAAGAACGACACTGTCTTCAGTGACTTCCTTGATCGGAGTGCCAAGCATGAACTCGACGCCCTTACTTTCAAGAAGGTTCACAGCGTACTCGACGAGTTCTTCGTCAAAGCCAGGTAGCACTGTCGGAGCAGCTTCAGCACAGATCAAACGAACTCTTTCACGTGGTACGTCGAACTCATCACAAAGCTCAGGAATACGGTCAGCCATCTCACCGATGAACTCGATACCAGTGAATCCTGCACCTGCTACAACGATGTTCAACATGCCTTCAGAAGGGTTGTCTTCATTATTGTAACTAGCGAATAAGTACTCGATATGTTCTTTGATTTTACGGACAGTATCTACACTTCGAATACTGAACGCATAGTCTTTAACACCTGGAATTCCAAATGTTTCAGATTCGAAACCAAGTCCGATGACAAGGTAATCGTATGTCAGTTCGCCGTTTTCCAATTTGACGGTCTTGTTTGCATCATCAATGGAAACGACTGTGTCTTGAACGAAGTTGATGCGGTTCGTGTCGATGACATCACTGATCGCCATGCGTGTACGATCGTGGTGCAACGTACCTGCAGCTGGCTCGTGAAGCCAAGTTGTTTGGTAATGGTAATTGTGCTTATTAACGAGCGTGATTTCCGCTTCGTTCATTCCTAATTCTTTTGTGAGACGAGTTGCTGTCATGATCCCGCCGTATCCGGCACCGAGAATGACGATCTTTGGTCTACTCATATCTCTCATCCACCCTTTTCTTTTTTATATAGCGTTGGACAAATGCGTGCAGCATCGAAAATGAACCATAAAGTTTGTTACGTATTTCACGTACTTTAACGCAAAATGTCATAAAATCTCCGTAATTGTCCCATTGTCAAGTTTAGTGCTTTTATTCGATTTTTTCAACCCATAGCACGCAACTTTTTTGTCGACCACCCTATTACACAGTTTTTCCCTTTTCTTCATCCTTTATTAAGCTTATAATGAGTACAACAACAGATAACTGGGGGTGTAGAATGATATGACCGAGCAACATGATATCTATGATGTAACGATCATAGGTGGAGGGCCGACAGGGTTATTCACCGCATTTTACGGAGGCATGAGACAGCTTAAGGTAAAGATCATCGAGAGTATGCCTCAATTAGGAGGACAATTAGCGGCACTTTATCCTGAGAAATACATATATGATGTAGCAGGATTTCCGAAAGTACTTGCACAAGATCTCGTTGATAATTTGAAAGAGCAGGCTTTTCAGTTCAACCCATCTGTAGCTTTAGAGCAATCTGTACAAAAAGTAGAGCGAATGGAAGACAAAACGTTCAGACTCACTACGGATAAGGAAACACATTATTCCAAAACGGTAATTATTACCGCTGGCGTTGGTGCTTTCCAACCTCGACGTCTTGAGCATGAGAATGCAAAAGAATATGAAGGGAAGAACCTTCACTATTTCGTAGAAGATCTCAATGCTTTTGCTGGCCAGAAGGTCGTTGTTTGTGGAGGCGGAGATTCCGCAGTCGATTGGGCAAACATGCTTGAGCCACTTGCGAAGGAAGTCACATTGACACACCGTCGTGATAAGTTCCGTGCACACGAACACAGCGTCGAGCAATTGATGAACTCAAAGGTCTCCATCAAGACACCTTTCCAAGTGAAAGAAGTCATTGGAGATGAGAATGGCGTGAAAAAGGTCGTCTTGCAGGAATCCAAAGGGGAGAAAGAAGAAGTCATTGAATGTGACTCCTTGATCGTCAACTACGGCTTCATTTCATCTCTTGGTCCGATAAAAGAATGGGGTCTGGACATCCAGAAGAACTCCATTGTCGTCAACTCACGTATGGAAACGAACATACCTGGCATTTATGCAGCTGGAGACGTTTGTACATATGAAGGGAAAGTGAAATTGATTGCGACTGGATTTGGTGAAGCACCGACGGCGATCAACAATGCGAAAGCATATATCGATCCGAAAGCAAAAGTACAACCAATGCATAGTACAAGCTTGTTTTAATATGAATTAAGAAGGTTCCGATCATGATCGGAACCTTTTTATTTACCCCGTTATACCAGTTAGAGGCTCTTTCACACCCCGATCTCGCTTAAATCCGGAGATCGCCCCCTGCAAGATGTTCTTACTCAATAAAAAACCTCCATTCCATCTGGGAATGAAGGTTTCTGCTTTTACAAATTGTAGTACAACAAAAAGGCGAGTAATCCGATAAAAGGAATGGCTAAAATGAGGCCGTATACTAGGAAGTTTGCGTTCATGATTTTACGGTCGCGGGCAGACTTGTCGTCCATATTACAGTCATCTCCTTTTTACAGTTAGTATGACCAATTCCCGCGAAAATAAATAAAGAGTTGAACCCATCTTCTAGGGGTCAACTCTTTGTATTCCATATCAGCACTCTTCAGGCGTACCAGCGTTCGTCGCTGTCTTGAAGGATGAGCCGCAACCGCATGATGCGATGGCGTTCGGATTGTCGATCGTGAAGCCTCCGCCCATCATGTTCTCTTTATAATCAATCGTGACACCTTGAAGGATCTTTACACTGTCCGGGTCAGCGATGACACCAATTCCGTGCTGGTCGTATTTCGTATCGTTCTCTTTTACTTCTGTATCAAAGCCCATGCCATATGAAAGACCGCTGCAGCCTCCACCTTGAACTCCAACGCGAAGATAAAGATTTTCTTCCTCTTCAGCAGCCATCATTTGCTTGATTTGATTTGCAGCAGATTCTGTGATTGTGATCAATGGAATCACTCCTTTCATACCTCTATATATAGTATACAGGGGCAAAGATTGAACCTCAACCTTCATGGACTGACAATTCGTTACATATCCTCTTTCAGACGAAGAAGATCGTTATGACGGCGATCGATTTCCTGACTATAATATAAGACCTTCGGATGATTCAGTCCTAGCACACGTGCTGTGCGGATCATTTCAGCCCTCAGGCACTCGATTTGTTCGTTATATCTTTCAAACAGGGTCTTTTTGGATGTCTTGATCATGCGACTCACCACTCCTATAATACACCCCATTATTAAAAACGAAGTGCTTACTCTTTATATCGTAAAGTTTCCCTGGTTTTTCAAGTCTTTACCTTTATAATAGTAGGTCCCATCACAAATGGTGACGGCTGGGCCAGTCATGAGTACTTCTCCGTCCAACGACCATGTGATGTGGAGATCTCCACCTGATAGGTGAACGACCGTTTCTTCTCCACGCTCTGCTTTACCTGTCAAAACAGCTGCTACTACCGCAGCACAAGCACCGGTTCCACAGGCTTGCGTTACCCCAGAGCCTCGTTCCCATACCCGAAAATGCATTTCTTTCTCATTTACCACTTCGACGAATTCCACATTCACACCTTCTGGAAAATTTTCGTGTTTTTCCAATATAGGACCCATCGTCGTGACAGGTGCTTTTTCAATATCCTCGATAAAAAAGACTGCATGTGGATTTCCCATGGAAACACCGGTCATTTGAAAGGTCTGACCTTCGACCTCTACTGTTTCCTCTAAAACTTCGTCATCAGGATGTCCTTTTCCGACCATAGGAAGATCCGATCTTTTTAATCGCGGTTCCCCCATATTGATCGTCACCTGTGTAACTTCACCATCTACTGGGTGAACTTGAGCCTGTACAACGCCACCTAAGGTTTCAATTGTAAAATGCTCCTCATGCACGATGGCGTTTTCATATACATATTTGGCTACACACCTTAAACCATTCCCGCAATTTTTCGCTTCGGAACCATCATTATTAAAAATCCTCATTAAGACATGTGCCTTTTCCGACTTTCCGATCAGGATGAGGCCATCAGACCCAATTCCGGTATGCGGATTCGAAACTGCAATCGCAATGGAAGACAGCTCTTCTTCCGGTAGGTTTTCTTTGAATGTATCCACATAAATGTAGTTGTTACCTAGTCCGTGCATTTTCGTAAAATTGAACTGGTTCATAGGATGCTCCTCCAATTAGCGCAGTTGTTCTGTCGTCCAGAAGTAATCTTCGTCTGCTTTCAAAATCGTCATTTTCGTATTACAGCATGGCATGATCAAATATGTTCGGAAGCCTTCCATCGCATGTTGGAGGTCTTCTTCCTTCAAGTTCGTCAATATGTTTTCCTTACTGCAATATGGACATGTTTGTATATAGATATCTTTCATCATCCGCTCATACGGCCAAGTGTTCCGGAAAGAAGACATGCCATTTTCCCCCTGCTCTTTTTCTTTATTTGTATAGTATAATCAGCTTTACGATTTCTGACAATGAATTCGGACAGCCTGTAATAAAAACGTCACTAAAAAAAGCTCCCCGTTCAGAACGGAGAGCTTTTACACTATTCAAGATCTATTATTAGATCAACATACCAGCGATTGCTGCACTTAGTAGGTTTGCAAGTGATCCGGCGATGATCGCTTTCACACCTAGTTTTGCAATGTCAGGACGACGGTTTGGCGCAATTCCACCAAGTCCTCCAAGTAGGATCGCAAGTGAAGAAAGGTTTGCGAAACCACAAAGCGCGAAACTGACAACCGCAACAGTCTTGTCTTTCAGCTCTGGAATTTCTGGTGCGAATGAAGAATACGCTACGAATTCGTTCAATACGAGCTTTTGTCCGATAAAGTTACCTGCACGAACTGCTTCGTCCCAAGGTACACCGATGATGAATGCAAATGGCGCAAAGATATATCCAAGGATCAGTTCTAGAGAAAGTCCTTCAGCTCCGAACCATCCACCGATAAATCCAAGAAGTCCGTTAATCAAAGCAATCAATGCGATGAATGCAAGCAACATTGCACCAACGTTCAAAGCAAGCTTCAATCCGTCAGATGCACCACGAGCGGCAGCATCAATGACGTTGACTGTTTCTTCATCTTTTTCCATTTTGATTTCGTCTGTCGTTTCAGATACTTCTGTTTCAGGCAAGATGATCTTCGCCATGACAAGACCTGCTGGTGCAGCCATGAAACTTGCCGCTAGTAGGTACTCGAGCGGTACTCCAAGAAGGCTGTACCCGATCAATACTGAACCAGCTACAGAAGCTAGTCCCCCAACCATAACTGCGAAGAGTTCTGATTGCGTCATTTTTGCAAGATAAGGACGGATTACAAGTGGTGCTTCAGTTTGTCCTACGAAAATGTTTGCAGTAGCGGAAAGAGACTCAGCTTTACTTGTTCCAAGAAGCTTAGAGATCGCTCCACCAATCAAACGAATAACCCATTGCATGATACCTAGGTAGTACAATACCGCGATTAAAGATGAGAAGAAGATGATGATCGTCAATACTTGGAATGCGAAAATAAATCCGATTCCACTATCTTCAGCTACCAAGCCACCGAATAGGAACTGAATTCCTTCGTTCGCGTAGTTGATGATGTTTTGAACGACCATTGAAGCTGTTTTCAATGCCGCTTTACCAGCTTCCCACTTCAGAACGATCAACGCGAATCCAATCTGGATCGCTAGACCACCTAAAACGGTTCTTAAACTAATACGTTTCTTATTGTTCGATACAAGAAAGGCAATCAGCAAGATCGTAAGAATTCCGCCAATCCCCCAAATGTATTGTTGCATAAATCCTTCACTCCCCTAATGTATTGTGAACGCTTTCTTTTTCCGTCGAGGTATGTTGTCTGACATCTAACATTCAACATAAATAATGTAACAGAATTCGACAAAAAAACAAGTGCTTTAATTATTTTCAGAATTGTTTCAAATGGTCCAAAATCTTCCTAAAGCGTTTTCAATGTTTGAAGTTACCGTTAGATTCCCCTTCTTCCTTATAGATATCCAAAGAATTTCACCACTTAAGCGAGGAGGCATATTCATCCACTCTTCTATACCACCCTATCAGGGTATGAAACCGAATAAAGAGTTATTTGCGGGGGGGGATCTCGGTATTTTTTCGATTTCGGGGTGCGCAACCAAGAGTCATGTTCAAAAATAAAAAAATCCCCACCATTACGGCGGGGATTTTCTTTTCCATCTATATGAGAATTAGAACATCGGATTTTCTTCTAAATATTGATATATGTTGTCGACGAGTTCATCGGGCGTTTCGCCTGGGACGTACTCTCCATTCACTAATGCATAAGGTGATCGGAAGCACTGACCGCAATTCCCGAGACAACCATATTCAATCACATCTAGATTTGGATCGCGTTCAAGGACTTCACGTGCTCTTTGAGATCCATTTGCCAAGTTGCTTACGCAAAATTCGATGATTGGCCTCATTTTTCAACCACCCTTTCTTTCCATACTTATCCTACAACCTTATGAACATACCCGTCAACTTACTTGTTTTCCTGCTGAATAAGAAAGAATGTTGTAGGATTGTCACAATTTCGATATACTAAAAATGACCACGGTCATAAAAGGAGTTGCTGCAAAAATGACCCGTAGCAAGAAACGCAATTTTACAGAAGAAAGCATCATAAAAGCAGCACTCGATCTCTTTTACGAAAAAGGATATGCCCATACAAGTGTCAAAGAAATCACAGAGCGAGCGAACATCGCAAAAGGGACGTTTTTTAATTATTTCCCTACTAAAGAAGACCTCATGCAACATTTTGCCAAAGAAAGGCTACATACACTGAGTATTTTTCTCGGTAAAGGGTATATATTATCCCAGCCTTTCCATAAACAAATGGAAGTGATGATCGGTCATCTGTTGACTTATTATGATCTCGATTCCGACTTCACTAAAGACTTATGGGGAACTGTCATCCGCGACGAAAGCCCTTTAATCGAATGTTGGATGCTGATTCTGGAAAGAGCGAGCATTAGAGGAGAAATACGTGCACAGATGGATCTGAATACATGTGCACATATTTGCAACAGTCATTTCCATTATGTCTTATCGACTTCTTCCAAGACCGACACCAAGGAATCGCTCATACGACGTGTCATGACATTAATGGAATTAAGTATACAAGGATTTCAAGAAAAAAGGGGAAATGCTGGAATGAAAAAGCTGGTCATCTTAGGTGCTGGATACGGTGGAATGAAGATTTTACACGGATTGTTGGATTCATCTGACCTTCCTGAAGACATTCAAATCACCCTGGTGGATCGACTTCCATATCATTGCTTGAAGACAGAGTATTATGCATTGGCAGCTGGAACCGTATCCGATCACCATATTCGTGTACAGTTCCCGGAAGATTCTCGTGTCATCGTCAAATATGGAGAAGTCTCAGAAATCGATTTGGAGAACAAAGCCATCCATTTTGAAAAAGAAGAGTCGATTGATTACGACGATCTGATCATCGGATTAGGCTGTGAAGATAAATATCACGGAGTACCGGGTGCTCCTGAAAATACACTCAGCATACAGACGATCGACAAGTCCCGTGAAACTTACCAACACTTAAACAACCTGCCGCCAAAAGCAGTTGTAGGCGTCGTCGGTGGCGGACTGAGCGGTGTCGAACTTGCAAGTGAACTTCGGGAAAGCCGTCCGGATCTCACCATCAAATTGTTCGATCGCGGGGAAACGATCCTTTCTACGTTCCCGAAACGCTTAAGCAACTATGTTCAAAAATGGTTCATCGACCATGGTGTAGAAGTCGTCAACCACTCCAACATCACTAAAGTGGAGCCAAATATTCTCTACAATAAAGATGAGCCGGTTGAGTGCGACGCGATCGTGTGGACTGCAGGAATCCAGCCGAACCGGATCGTCCGTAATATGGATGTGGAAAAGGATGAGTCAGGACGTATCGTGTTATCCCCTCATCATCACCTTCCGAATGACAAGCATGTGTTTGTCGTTGGAGATTGCGCGAGCCTGCCACACGCACCTAGTGCACAGCTTGCAGAAGGTCAAGGCGATCAAATCGTTGAAGTCTTGCTCAAGCTTTGGAAGGATGAGCCACTCGGAGATCTTCAGAAAATCAAGCTGAAAGGTGTTCTCGGCTCCCTCGGTAAAAAGCACGGATTCGGAATGATGAAAGGAACAGCATTGACCGGACGAGTGCCACGCCTATTGAAATCCGGAATCCTATGGATGTACAAATACCACTCCAATTAAACCAAACAAAGCATTCCTCTCACCAGGAATGCTTTTCTATTATTATTTAGCTATCTCTAATTGAGAATGAATTCGTCATGCTGATCGGGTATGCTTTACTCGCTTTTTTACCATGAAAAATGGCTCTTTCGAAGGAATTTTGATTATGCTACGATAAAAACAAAGAATTATCAGCTATTAACAATAGCATTTTTTATTAAAAATGATTATAATAAAGGATAGAAAGGGGTAGATAAGAATGCGTGAACAAGTCGAAGAGGTTCTAGATAAATTACGACCATTCCTTCTTCGTGACGGTGGAGATGTTGAGTTGGTTGACATCGAGGACGGAATCGTAAAAGTTCGTTTAATGGGAGCATGCGGAAGCTGCCCTAGTTCAACGATTACGCTTAAAGCAGGAATCGAGCGTGCACTACTTGAAGAAGTGCCAGGCGTAACAGAATTAGAACAAGTATTCTAAAACGATATAAATGATATTAGAAAAGAGCGGAACAATCGTCCGCTCTTTTTTTGTAGCTTATTTTCCGTTCACAACTGCTTCAGGCTTGTCCCCTTGTAACACAGCTCGGATGTTTCGAGCGGTTAGACGGCACATTTCCATGCGTGTTTCAATGCTTGCACTTCCGATATGCGGGAGGCATACGACATTAGGGAATTTCAAGAACGGATGATTGTCTGGAACCGGTTCTTGTTCAAAAACGTCGAGTCCAGCTCCTGCAATTTGTTTCTCTTCAATCGCGTGGACGAGATCCGCTTCTACGACAGCACCTCCACGCCCTGCATTTACAAATATCGCAGACTCTTTCATATTATTGAACACTTCCGCATTGAACATCCCTTCCGTTTCGGACGTCAGCGGTGTCAGATTCACGACGAAGTCAGACGTTTCGACAAGCTCATCGAAGGACACATACTTCGCACCGAGTTCTTGCTCTGCTTTTTCATTGCGTGAACGGTTGTGGTACTGAATATTCATTTCAAATCCAGTCGCACGTTTGGCAACCGTTTCACCGATTCTCCCCATTCCGACGATACCGATCGTCTTGTGGTGGATATCTTGTCCTGCCATGAGAAGGGGACTCCAATTCACCCAATATCCTTTCTCAATGTATTTTTCTGCCTCTGTCAAACGCCTTGCCGTCGCCATCAACAAAGCGAATGTCAAGTCGGCCGTGGTGTCCGTCAATACATCCGGCGTGTTACATATGATCACACCGTGTTCTGTTGCTGCTTCAACATCTATGTTATCGTATCCGACAGCCAGATTTCCGACGACCTTCAAGTGAGGAGCTTTTGACAGCAATTCACGATCGATCTGATCGGACAACATCGTATAAAGTGCAGTCGCTTGAGCTGCTTCTTCTAATAAGATCTCTCTCGGTACCGGTTCATCTTCATAGTCCCACATCTTCACATCAGCAACTTGGCGGATCGGTTCAATCGTTTCTTCTGGAACTTTTCTTGTAATAAAAACGTATGGGTTGTCCAACTTTTACACTCTCCTTTTGATAAAAACCTATGTATAGCAAGAGGGCGACCGGAAATTTCAGCCCACCTCTCGTGTGCTAAAACACCAACTCTTAAGGTCACCCTTCCCTGCTTATGACTTTGTTAACCAGCCAACGGGCTCGATATTGACGACTTCTCTTGGAAGCGCACTGATCTTGAAAAAGTTCTTCATGAACGATTCATGGTTCTCTTCCACCGATAAGACATATTTCAAATTGCTCAGAAGCATTGCCTGCTCACTGGAACGGGACGTTTTGTAGTATGTCTCTACTACATCAAAATACGTAGCCGGGAACAGAAGTCTTCCGTATAACAATCGCCATCCCCCGCGTGTGAGCGGCTTTGAACGCGTGTAGTCGTCGAGGAACGTTGAAATGTCATTGGATCTCGCTTTTTCCGTGACCAGGTACCGGATATATTCTGCCACATCCCTGACAGGATGATCAATGACCAGGTTCGTTGGTAGCTTCAAATAGACATGGTGCTCCTGCTTGATTGGGATCCATGAACCTGCATAAAACCGGTCATGGGTAATCGTATAACTTCCTTCCTCTTGCCCATTCCGATCATACTCGTAATCAACGATGTACTGGATCGCATTCTCCGTCAGCCCTTCATAATACGGGAACGAGTCATAAAAAAGAAAATCGAATTCACCCCTGGGGCCATTCACACTGATATCCCTGTAACGTTCTTGCAGACTGTCCAACCGGGTCGTCCATAATTCCACCCACTGGTTATATCGTAACAACTCCTCACTTATATATGGAAATTGCTCACCTGATCTATGGAATTCTGCAAGCTGTTTCCCTATGGATCCTCGTTCTTTGCGCTCCATTTGTGGCAGTTCGAATAGAAGAACATCACGCCCCTCGACTCGAGAAACCCATCTGCCTCTTTGGTTCGCTACCCAGAGCGGCATGTCTTTTTCGCCTTTTTCCATGAGATAACGGATGATCGTCTGCATATCCTCGATTTTTTGTTGATGCGCATCCAGGATCGGAACGATGATATAGTAACGGCCCTGGGCACTGAACCCCTCGTATCCCCCAATACGAGTCTGCCGATCTACATAAAGATTGTAATGGTGATATATCTCTCGTTCTAACAATGGTTACACTCCCCTCCCATTTTATAAGTAGTTTATGAAAGAAATGGGTGGAGTGTTTATCATTTACTCGCAATTTTTGATTTTGTTCATAACATAACCTAAACACCATATACTAAGAAAACGCAAATCTCACCAAATCCACTAACAAAGATTGGGGACTCATTTATGTCTGAACACAATACACCAGAATCACAAAGTGAAGTGGAGAAGAAAGCTCGCCAGTTATTACATGACCGAGGCGTCACAGAAGATCATCTTGCTGAATTGGTCCACTACCTCCAAAGTCAATATCACGAAAATCTCGACATGGAAACGTGCAAAATCAATGTGGACCGTGTCTTAGCGAAACGTGAAGTACAGAACGCCATCCTGACGGGTGTTCAACTGGACATCCTCGCTGAGCAAAATAAACTCGAGGAACCTCTACTCCAAATCTTAAAAAAAGATGAAGGCCTCTACGGCGTAGATGAGGTCATCGCCTTATCCATCGTCAACATTTACGGTTCGATCGGTTTTACGAACTATGGATATATCGATAAACTAAAACCTGGCATCCTAAAAAAGTTGAATGATAAATCGACAGGTGAATGTCATACGTTCTTGGATGACATCGTCGGTGCAATTGCGGCCGCAGCCTCAAGTCGTCTAGCCCATAGAGCTAACAATTCGGAGTAGAGTTGATCCACTTTCAACTCTACTTCATTGTTTGATGTCCCATAAGTCCAAGGAATCGATCGTATGAGTCGGTCTTTCTTTCGACTTGATATCCTCTACACTTCTTGTCACACCTGTATAAACCAACAATGTATCGATTCCAGCATTCATCCCTGCCATGATATCCGTATGATAGTTGTCACCGATCATCAATACTTTTTCTTTCGGTAAGTTCAGTTTGTTCATGGCAAGCTCCATGATGATCGACTCAGGTTTTCCAATAAAAATAGGTTTAACCCCTGTTGATACTGCAACCACGGAAGTGAGCGCGCCATTTCCTGGAACGAAGCCTCTGTCTGTTGGAAATGCCACGTCTTTGTTCGTTGACAATAAGGTGGCTCCCTTCCGAACCGCAAGACAAGCCGTTTCCAACTTTTGATAAGTCAGCCCTCGATCGATTCCCATAACGACATAATCGACATTTTCATCATCAACCACTTCAAAACCGCTGCTCTCTAAGGCATGTTGCAGACCAAGCTCACCAATCATAAAGACTCTGGCTGATTTGCGTTTTCTTTCTATGTAGGCGGCTGTCGCCATTGATGAAGTGAATACGTGTTCCGGAGAGGCAGGTACTCCGAACTTTTGCAGCCGTTCAGTCACCTGTTCAGGTGTATTTGCAGAGTTGTTCGTGACGAACAGATAAGGAATTCCAGCGCTTTTGAGACCCTTTACGAATTCGACCGCCTCGTCGATCTGCTCCTTCCCCCGGTACATCGTTCCATCCAAGTCAATCAGATAACCTTCATATTTCATGGTTTGTCTCTTCCTCCTGTTTTCATCTATTTGTAGGATACCACAAGTCCTCCTCGATTAACGCAAAGGAAAAAGCCGCCTGTTTCAGGCAGCTTTTCGTGTTAAATAATCCTAATTGTCATCCGGTAAAAAGGCGGACACCGGTCCGAGTTCATCCGTCAAATACGTACGGATTTGTTGAGGAAACGTTTGAAGAGAGGACAGGTTCGTTTGAAGAACATCAAGCAGTTCCCCGTGATCCACCTCGGTGTACGTTTGCACCAATTGCTTTCGCAAACCGATTACTTTCTTCAGCTGGACAGCATCATCCTGGGTCACGACTTTTTCATCGTCCAAAATATCGATAATATCTTCGTAGCTTCCTGGATCTCGCATGATAAATCCGTCAATCATCTTGTTCCCAACATCCAGTATGGATTCAACCGTCATATGGGCAATCCGCTCTAAAGCGAAGTTGTCTTTTTTTGTGTCTTTGAACGCCTCTTTTTCGAGCGTTGCCATGCAATCTTCCAAAAACGTAAGCAATTCTTCAATTTTCTTTCGATCTACAAAGTACATCTCTTTTCACCTGACTTTTTTACAACGTTATAAAGATGGAGTCGGAATCAATCTAGGTCGCGCGTAGAAGAAGCCCTGCACCATATGTACACCGTTCCGTTTCATAACGGACGCTTCTTCTGCCGTTTCAATCCCTTCTGCCACAACGAGGGCATTGGCTTCCTTCGCAATATGCAAAAGCCCTTGTAGCATCGATTCCTTCAGTTTGTTTCCATTGATGTTTTCAATCAATGAACGGTCCACTTTTATAATATCAGGATGGAGGAAAGAAATCGAATTCAAACTTGCATATCCTGCCCCAGTATCATCAAGAGCAATACGGATTTTCCTCTGCCTCAATCCTTCGATAGTTGTGCGGATGTGTGGGTAGCGGTCAATCGATTCTCGCTCAGTAATCTCAAACACGATTCGAGAAGGATCGACTTCAGGATACTCTTCCAAAATCGCATTCACGTCCTCGACGAAATGTTCGTGTGCAATCGTCATCGGCGTAACGTTGATGAAGAGCGTCTCTTGCCCTCTCATCTGGCGGAGTGCTTTTTTCACGACGAGAAGCTCTAATGGATATAACATGTTCGTTTGGCGTGCCATCGTAAAAAGCTGTAACGGATTTTCATAAATCGTGCCTTCCGGGCCACGAGTCAACACTTCCCAAGCGGAAACCTCCATCACATCGATATCCAAAATCGGCTGCGAATACAGGGTGATGTTCTCGCGCTTGATGATGTCTTTGATTTCGTGGACCATCAGATTGTACTTGCCACCGAGGCCTTTTTTCGCCATGACGAGCGCTTTCTGATAGGCACTCAAAAAAGAATGGAACGGGCTATCCGATTGCGCGTCCATCACCATGTACCCTGTCAAAAAGCTATCCTGATCCTCTTCGTTATACGCAAAGAAATGGGTATTGATGTTTTTCTTGATTTCATCTATGTAGTATTCGATTTGACTGATCGCATTTTGTTCTTTTTCCAATGAAAGACATAGGACGATGTCATCTCCCCAATATTGCTGTAAAAAAAGAATCTCTTTGTCCTCGACGATTTCACAAACCGCTTTTTTGAAATGATGTCGAACATCCTTTTCAAACTGCTCCACATATACACGACCGAATTGTTCGATCTGGTGTTTATAGGTTTGCACATCAAAAACAATCACTGCAGTCGTCTTATTTCGTCGATACACTTCCCTCAAAATCGGCTTGACTGGATTCCTCACCCAGAAATGTGGAGGAAAGAATCGAAGGCTTTGATTTGTCGAAAAAAGGTGCTTACATAACAGAAGCAAATCTTTCAGTTGATCGTTCACTCAATAATCACCTCGAAGTGATCGTAATGTGCTACTATTGTACCATATATATATTTGAAAATTCCCACTATCATTGAAATATTTTTATATTCGACATTTCCTGTTATCATAAAGGAAGCTTAATGTCATACAAATCGTTCTTTCAGCTGATTTAGTATAGAACATTTCAGGATATTTTACACTAAGGGGGAAGAGGATGGATCGTGAATTAGCTTTAGAAATCGTAAGGGTGACAGAATCTGCAGCACTTGCATCAGCTCAATGGATGGGTAGAGGTTTGAAAAATGAGGCAGATCATGCAGCAACAACAGCCATGAGAGCCATGTTCGATTCCGTCAATATGAAAGGTACTGTCGTAATCGGGGAAGGTGAACTGGATGAAGCACCGATGCTTTATATCGGTGAAGAGCTTGGCACTGGCCATGGTCCGGAAGTGGATATCGCCGTCGATCCGTTAGAGGGAACGAATATTGTAGCGAAAGGACACCCGAATGCAATGGCAGTCATCGCCATCGCTGACCGTGGAAGCCTACTGCACGCACCGGACATGTACATGGATAAGCTTGTCGTCGGTAAAGCGGCTGCCGGAAAAGTGAGTCTCCTCGATCCGATTGAAAAAACGATGGATATCGTTGCAGAGGCGAACAACAAACGAATGCATGACCTAACGGTGATCATCCAGGAACGCCCGAGACACGAAGACCTAGTCCGACGTATCCGTGAAAAAGGCGCACGTGTTAAACTATTTGGAGATGGTGATGTCGGAGCTGCGATTGCCGCTGCCATGCCGAACACAGGGATTGATCTATTCGTCGGAAAAGGTGGCGCTCCTGAAGGTGTCATTTCAGCAGCAGCCATCAAATGTCTCGGTGGTGAAATGCAAGCGAGGCTCGTACCTGATAACGATGCCGAACGTGAACGTTGCATCCGCATGGGTCTCGAAGATCCTTCACAGCTTCTACACCTGGATGACCTTGTCCGTGGAGATGACGCGATCTTTGCTGCCACAGGAGTGAGCAGCGGTGAGCTGTTGGAAGGGGTCAGATTCTTATCCGGTGACCAGGTTGAAACCGATTCGATCGTCATGAGAGCGAAGACGAAAACGATCCGCTCCATAAAAGCACAGCACCATCTAGGTCATAAACCGAACTTAGTGATGGAATAGGAGGAAACGATATGACTGAACGTTTTTATCTATACGATGATACAGAAGAAACCAAAACCCGCTTCGTCAGCTTCATGGGGGAGAATCAACGCTTCGACCTTGCGATTACGAAGACGGACCGTCATTACGGAAAACCACTTGTACTCGATATTCAAGGTGGTAAGTTCGCCATAATCGGCCCAGACGATTTGGAAGAAGAAGGCTATATCGAACACGCCTTCAGCTTGAATGAAGAGGACGCACAAGAACTGCGCGAGTTTTTAGCAGAAGAAATATTATCCTAATAGGAAAGGACTCATGTTGACCATGAGTCCTTCATTTTTTTATATGTAGGTCATTTAAAGGTGCTTTCTGTCCTCCATTTCATGGTTTCCCCGATTTGGAGGACACTAAGAGCTGTTTTCTGTCCCTCATTTTCCGTTTCACTCAATTTGGAGGACATTAAAATGTCCTTTTATCTCAATATTGAGGACCCATCACACCAATATCCCTATATCTGTAAACATAATGGTAAGCTTTTGCTACTGTAAGCACCATTCGTTCTGGGCAATCTAAAAATGGATAGGAACATCCCTATCCAAATGCCGAGAAGGAGTGGTGTCCTTTGGCAAGAGGTTATAATGGGTATCGAAAAGAAGCCGAGCAGTATACGGATTTCTCAAATGTCGAGACGATGCACCGGTACGTTTTACCAGAGGATTTGCCAGAGGGTCCTTATGGCTCTCCAGTAAACCGTTCCCTTGGTAAATCGACGCCGTTTGATGAAGATCAGCGATACTATAGTGCCTTCAACTATGAGTTCAAAAATCTTCATCAAGATATTCCGCGACAATTTCCGGGTGCCCACCCAACTCACGATGATCCAGACCGCAATGAAGAGCCACCATACGGCCTAAGTTAAGCGGCAATCACAAAGCGCTCCTGATCAAAAATAAAAGGGACTGACTTTAGAGTCAGCTCCCTTTTTCTGATTTATGAGCAACTTTTTCTTTTTGCTTTTTAGAGGATGAGTTCGATTCTTTATTCTGTCCTTTGCCCTTCACTTTTTTCACGATGAAATAAGCACAGCCGAAATTACAGAATTCCAGTAGATATTCCGGAGCCGCACTGATCTTCGTTTCGTGATTGGCTTTATCATGCTGATCTTCGAAAAAACCTCGGAGGCGCAATTGATTGTATCCCCAATCGCCTACAATGTAATCATATTTATGTAAGATTTCACTGTATCGAGATGTAAATTCTTCCTCATTCCACCCATCCCGAAAATCCTCTATGACTTCATAATGGTTCCCATTTACGCAAACCAATTTCATCACTCCATTTCACACTTCCTATTTTACCATGTTTTCCGTTTCATTGCCTACGTTCTCTCTGTATAACCACTCCATATCCAGCAGATTCTATACATAGGAGGTGAATGAACTTGAAAAATTTCATCATTGCTGGATTGACATGTACCCTTCTAATCCTTCCTGCATGCGGTATGGATAAAGGAGATTATGATGGCGCGAACGGGAATGGGCTGAATGCAACCATGGATGCTCGGGATCGAGCTGGAACTCCAGGAAAAACACCTGCAGATGCCAAGAATGATTTCGGCTATACCCGTATCCAAAGCCCAAGTGACGAGAGACGTCCATTGGCCCAAGCACCTCAAATCGATAAGAAACAGCTATCCGATATGATTTCCAGTATGATCATGCAATCCCCGCAGATCAAAGATACAGCAACACTCGTTACAAGTGATAAAGTACTTATTGTCTATGAGGCCAAAACGGACGAACGCAATAAAACAGCGGACATGGTCAAGAAAAATGCCCTCTCTGTCGTACCACGTTGGTTCAAGGTCTATGTATCCGATGATACCACTCTTTTTGAATACATTGAACGTTATAAGAATTTGGATGAAACAACTCTACACGTAAAAAACAGCATCGACAGCCTTGTCATGGAAATGAAAAAATCCCCTCAAGGTGAAAAAATGAGCGGATATGAAGGCGAAGAAGGACAAGAAGATATGGATATGGGAATCCGTAACCAAAAAGGGAAAATGAAGTGATAGTTGATTTCTAAAAAAAAGGTTGAACCGTCAATCCGGTTCAACCTTTCGCTTTATTATTGAGCACCTTGTTGTCGTTGCTTAGATGCCGCATTTACTTGCTCATCTGCGTGATAAGAAGAACGTACCAATGGTCCAGCTTCACAGTGACTGAATCCTTTGGACATTGCGATCTCTCTCAATTCTTCAAACTCATCTGGGTGATAATACTTCTGAACCTTCAAATGCTTTTTCGTAGGTTGCAGGTATTGACCAATCGTCATGATATCAACATCGTTCGCACGAAGATCGTCCATCGTTTGAATGATCTCTTCCTTCGTTTCCCCAAGACCTACCATGATGCTTGATTTAGTCGGAATGTCAGGCTGCATTTCCTTCGCACGACGTAGGAATTCCAATGAACGGTCGTATTTTGCACGAGCACGGACTCTTGGCGTCAAACGCTCAACCGTTTCAATATTATGGTTCAGGATGTCTGGACGAGCATCCATCAATGTTTTCAAGTTCTCATATTTCCCCATCATGTCAGAAGGCAATACTTCAACTGTACAGAATGGATTCGCACGTCGAACAGCACGGACTGTTTCTGCATAGACACCAGATCCACCGTCTTTCAAATCGTCACGAGCAACTGCAGTAATAACTGCGTGCTTAAGTCCCATCAGTCGTACTGAATCTGCTACACGTTCAGGTTCTTTAAGGTCCAGTTCGTTCGGCAATCCTGTCTTGACTGCACAGAAACGACAAGCACGAGTACATACATCACCAAGAATCATGAATGTAGCAGTCTTACGTTCTGCCCAGCATTCATGGATATTCGGACAACGCGCCTCTTCACACACGGTATGTAGATTGTTCTCACGCATCATCTTCTTGAGGCCTGTATAGTTATCGTTTGTATTTAATTTGATCTTCAGCCACTCAGGCTTACGGATGTGTTCTTCCTTTTTTGCCATCTTACTCACTCCATCGTTGGATTCGTATTACCGGCATGAAGTTCCTACTACTCCCATGCGGTAATCCAATTCTTTATTACTGTATCATATTGCGCAAACAAGTTCCATCATCTGCACTAACAAGCAACTTTTCCAACATTTGAGAATCATCATTTGCCTCATTCAATACAAACTAACATTATGATAAAAAACTTGGTAATGTCGAGCATTGCGAAGATTGAACCCTGATTGCACCTATTCTGACGTGCAAATGATACAGGAAAGGACTGAATTCCCTGTATGAAAAAACTCGTACTCACCATCATTTTCATTATAGGATTTGGCATATGTATTGAAGAAACCCATGCAAAGACCACATACCAGAAAGAAGATGTAGCCAGGTACGCCCTTTATCATAAAATGGAGGCGTTAACTTCCATCCCCTGGTATTACCTAGCTTCTGTCGATCAATATGAACGGTCCATCCGACGCGCTCAAAGGGACCTCCCCGAGGAGGAAGGATTGATTGGCATCTACTACTCCCCAATCCAGTGGGTAGGACCATTGAATCCTAATTTGGATGATAAAAACGCATCCACTATATCTCTGTTTGGAGGTATCGGTTTGGATGGCAACAATGATGGGATTGCAGATCGTAACAATGATGAAGATTTGTTATACACATTTGCGAATTACCTGCAGTCGTATGGTTTTGATGAAGAAAACATCAAAATCGGCCTATGGGATTATTATCAAAGGGACAAAACTGTAGACATCATCATGGGCATCTCAAAAGTCTATAAGGAATTCCAAACGCTCAGTCTTCATGATCGTGCTTTTCCGGTGCCGATACGCTCCAATTACAGCTACCGGAATACATGGGGCGACCGACGCGGATTTGGTGGTCTACGGATCCATGAAGGGACAGACATTTTTGCGAACTATGGTGTTCCTGTCCGAGCGACGACTTATGGAATTGTGGAAATGAAAGGCTGGAATCGATTTGGTGGCTGGCGAATCGGTATTCGTGATTTGAATAATGTTTATCATTATTTCGCCCATTTGAATGGATTCGAGAAGGGCATCGGTAAAGGATCGGTTGTAAAACCTGGTCAAATCATCGGATATGTAGGCAGTTCCGGTTATGGACCACCAGGTACCCAAGGGAAATTCCCACCCCATCTCCATTATGGAATGTACCGAGATAACGGCTATAACGAATGGTCTTTTGATCCATATCCGTATTTGAAAGCATGGGAAAGACAAGACCGTATCAAAAGTAAAAAAAGATGAGCTGACTAACCAGCTCATCCTTTTTCTTTATTTCTTATTTTGTTTTGCAACTTTCACGGCGTTGCCAATACTAAGAGCAAGTCCACCCCAGATAATGACCGCGCCAATAATGAACATGACAATAGCTGAACCTTCCATATTAGCTTACCTCCTTATTGTGAGCATCCACATCATTATTCCAACGACGGGCTGCAAATAAGAATCCAGCGACAAGGGTCAATCCTAGTGCTACCCAACCATAAGTGACGAGGAAGGAAACAGGGTAACCCCCATATGGTTGGATGATGTCTGTATAAACGTTCTTGATCATCATGAATCCGAGTAGTAGTGGAGTAATGACTGTCAAACAGATCACCCACCAGCTGCCTAGACGGATATCTGATAATTCGTTCGCGTGTCCTTGAAGAGATTTGACCTTACGGAATACCCATGCAATCAAGATGACCTCAACAAGTCCGGATAAGCCGACACCCATGGATAGTACGAAGTGGTCAACAACATCCAATAGATAAAGTCCGCCTTTCGTTGCGTATAAGATGGAAATCAATGCGGATAGTCCTCCACCAATCGCAACGGCTTTCGTACGAGAAATGTTGAACTTGTCCTGGAAAGCGGCAATATATGTTTCACTGATTGATACGAGTGATGATAATCCCGCAAGAACAAGTGATGTAAAGAACAGGAATCCAAACACTTCATTGAATGCCGGCATTTCATTGATGATCGCCGGGAAAACAGCGAATGCTAGTCCAACGCCATCTGCCGCAACTTCACTGATGTCTACACCTGATGCTTTAGCCATGAATCCAAGGGCACTGAATACCCCGATCCCGGCAAGCAACTCGAAACTGGAGTTACTGAAACCAGTGATGAACGCGTTGTTCGTCAAATCCGATTTTTTCGGCAAATAACTGGAGTACGTAATCATGATCGCGAAAGCAATGGAAAGACTGAAGAAAATCTGCCCGTAGGCGTCAATCCAGACTTTCGAATCACCGATTCTGCTCCAATCCGGCTTGAATAATGCATTCAGTCCGATTTCTGCTCCGTCCAATGTCAGAGCACGGACGACGATGATCATGAATAGTACGACAAGAGCTGGAATGAAAATTCTATTCGCAGCTTCAATCCCCTTCTTGACACCTTTAAACAAAACGCCAAGTGTGATGACCCAAACAATAATTAATGGAATGAAAACATTCGGTACGATTCCACCGAGTGTACCAATCTCCGTATCTGCAGCTCCCAGATAGTCTCCCATCAAGAATCCGCCTGTATCGTCTCCCCAAGAAAGCTTGAAAGAGAAGAATGCGTAGGCTAACGCCCAACCGATGATTACGGCATAATACGTAGAAATAACGAATGAAATAAGAACTTGCCACCAACCTAGCCATTCGGCCTTTTTGCTGACACGTGCAAAAGTCAATGGTGATGAACCACGATACTTGTGTCCCATTGTGAATTCAAGAATCAAGATTGGAATACCTGCTGTAAGCAAAGCGATCAAATAAGGTAGGAAAAATGCCCCACCACCATCTGCATAGGCGATATACGGGAAACGCCAGATGTTTCCGAGGCCAATTGCAGATCCGACCGCAGCCAGAATAAAGCCTGCTCTTGTTCCCCACTGTGCTCTGTTGTCCATGAATGCTCCCCCATTCTCCTGAAATTTTTACACTAAAGCGATTAATGTAAAACTTTAGTTTTTTCTGACTATTTCGTCTATAAGTATATCGATTCACATAGGGCATGTCAAAGAATTTTCAAAAAAATTAGTGATATCTATCTACATTAAAAGAACCAAATTTTAGTATGAAAATACTACACATTTTTGGTTTTCTATAATATGAACCAGAAATTAATGTTAGGTTTTCTTACATAGACTGAAGTTTTGCGCTTGATTTTCTGAAAATTTACTATATTATAAAGTATAAATCAGTTAAATGTTAGGTTTCCTAACATGAAAGGAGTGTCATATGAAGAAGATTGAAGCGATCATCCGCCCAGAGCAATTCCAACAACTCCGTACAAAGCTTCTAGAAATTGGAATTGATGGTTTGACCGTGTATGAAGCAGCGGGCTGTGGAAAGCAACGGAAAAAGCAAGGTGTTTTTCGGGGGAATCCATTTGAATTGCAACTCGAACCGAAAGTGAAAGTGGAAATGGTCATCCGCAAATCGTTATATGAACAAACGATCCAAGTCATCATCGAGGCATGTTCTACAGGACAGGTCGGTGATGGGAAAATTTTCGTGTCAGACATAGAAGACGTCTATCGGATTCGCACTGGAGAAAATGGAACACAAGCGATTATTTAATTTAGAGAGGATTGAATGAATCTTGAAGAAAAAAATCGTATTGTCTGCTTTCTTGTTCAGCAGTTTGCCAACCGTTACCTTTGCCGCTGAATCAAAGTCCATTCCAAGTATCATCCAATCCATCGATATGATGTGGGTCATGGTCGCAACCTTCCTCGTCTTCTTCATGCATGCGGGGTTTGCTATGGTGGAGACAGGGTTCACACGATCCAAAAACGCGCTCAATATTTTAATGAAGAATTTCCTTACAATGGCACTTGGAGCAGTCCTGTATTTCGCAGTCGGATATGGCATCATGTTTGGAGACTCAATAAGCGGATTGATAGGAAGCTCGCATTTCTTCTTATCAAATGCTGACAGTGAGATCGGTTTCTTCGTCTTCCAGGCTGTATTTGCCGCAACGTGTGCGACGATCATATCCGGCGCAGTAGCTGAACGCATGAAGTTAAGTTCTTATTTACTCCTTACCGTGAGCATGGTGGCTTTCATATATCCAGTGGTCGGGCATTGGGTTTGGGGAGGCGGATGGCTTGCAGAGCTTGGGTTCATTGACTTTGCAGGTTCTACCGTCGTTCACTTGACCGGCGCGACTGGTGCGATCGTTGCGGTTCTATTGTTAGGGGGGCGCCTTGGAAAATATGGAGATGGCCGAGTCAATGTCATCCCGGGGCACAACATCCCTTTGGGAGCTCTCGGCGTCTTCATTTTATGGTTCGGTTGGTTCGGATTCAATGCTGGGAGCAGTCTTGCCGCAGATCCTGATCTGGTACCAATGGTTGTCTCCACTACTCTCCTTTCCGCTTCAGCAGGAGTTATTTCAAGTGCAATCTACTCTTACATGAAGTTTAAACAGATGGACGCAACATTGACATTGAATGGAGCACTTGGAGGACTCGTCGGGATTACAGCTGGAACAGCGAACGTATCCCTTTTTGGTGCACTCATCATCGGGTTCGTTGCTGGGATCGTTTTAATTGAAGCCGTGCCTTTCATCGATCAAAAACTGAAGCTGGACGATCCGGTCGGTGCTATTGCCGTTCATGGGATTTGCGGTATTTGGGGCACGGTCGCTATCGGTTTCTTCGCTTTGGAAGGTGGCTTGTTTTACGGTGGTGGAATATCGTTGCTCGCCGTGCAATTCGCTGGCGTGGCAGCCGTCATCCTTTGGACCTTCGGAATTTCATTTTTGGCGTTAAAACTGATTTCAATCCCTGCTGGAATCCGTGTTACAGCAGAAGAAGAAATCCAGGGACTCGACTTCAGCGAACATGGTTCAACCGCTTACGATACGAGAGGAGAATCGTTTGGTCCAGCAAACAGTCAGCCGACCTTCGGCTATGGGCTCGTCAATCGATTGAACTCTCTTGGATCACCACAGAAACAGAACTCTTAAACGTGAAAAAAACCTGAGCCGTTACTTAAAACGACTCAGGTTTTCTTATGATCATTACTGTTTTTCTATTGGCGCATCCACTTTAACGGCATTCATATTTCGAAGGATAAAAGCAACTCCTACCATCAAGGCGATTGAAATCAACAGGGATAGTGTAATGCTCAGTGTGAAGCCTAAAATCAAGAATCCGATCGAGCTGATGACCGCTGCCAGGATTGCATATGGCAATTGCGTCATAACGTGGTCGATGTGATTACTTCCCGCACCTGTTGATGACAAGATGGTCGTATCGGAAATCGGTGAACAGTGGTCTCCAAATACGGAGCCAGCTAGAACAGCCGCAAGGACTGGTAGTAGGTACGTAATGTCCGTTGCTGCAGCAATCTCCCCAGCAATCGGAAGCATGACGCCGAACGTTCCCCATGACGTTCCAGTCGCAAATGCCATGATGCCTGCTATCAAAAACAAGAGGACTGGTAAGAATGCCAGGTTGATATTACCGTCAACGATACCAGCAAGATATTTACCTGTGCCGATTTCATCGATGATTGCAACAATCACCCATGCAAAAATCAAAATATAGATAGCCGGCAACATGGATTGAATACCTTTCCAGATCCCTATGCCGAAATGCTTACCAGGCAGTTGTTTCATCAAGAACAAGACGACAGTGACAGCCAATCCGAACAATCCACCATACACAAGGGACTTCGCCACGTCTGTGTTTTCAAACATGGAAAGCAAAGTCACATCTCCTTCAGTCGCCTGGGCACCTGTGTAAAGCATTGCTGCAACTGTCCCGACGATGAGTGCGATGATCGGCCAGATCAAGTCACCGACTTTTCCGCGATCACTTTCGGGCAGTCCAGTTTGCTCACCAGGAACAGCTTTGTTCTCAGGATCTAATACTTGCCCTTCCTTAATCGCACGCTCTTCATGCGTCTTCATTGAGAAGAGGTTGATGTTGAAAAGAGCAGTCGCAAATACGAGAAGCAACGCAGCTAGCGCATAAATATTCATCGGAATCATTCTGATGAATGCCTCTAGTGCTCCGTAATCAGCAACTTGATGTGTAGCTAGTATGCTTCCAATCAATCCGATGATGTACGCTCCCCAGCTGGATACAGGAGAGATGACACAGACTGGCGCAGCTGTGGAATCGATATAGTACGCAAGCTTGGCGCGTGAGATGCGATGACGATCCGTCAATGGACGACTGACGTTTCCGACCGCAAGTGAGTTGAAGTAATCGTCAATAAAGATGATGATACCGAGCACGATCGTCAGGATTTGAGCTCCGACGCGTGTCTTCACTTTTTTGATCGCCCATTCTCCAAATGCACGACTTCCCCCGGAAATCGCAATCAGTGACGTCATGATACCTAATAAGAGTAAGAACAATAAGATGAAGACATTCCATGTGTTAACTTCCCAGGCACCTGCATCGTTTTGAACGACGAACAGACCTCTCAGGATTTCAAAGATTTTCATACCACTCGCAGCAATATCAAAATCATTCAACATAAGCGCACCAACGACGATGCCTGTCCCAAGTGACAACAGCACGCGTCTAGTCAGCGCAACCATCAAGAGTGCCAATAATGGTGGTATTAGTGAGTATATTGTATTTTCCATTGGTTCGATGTTCCTCCTTAGTTTATCTATAAATAAGTCAGAATCGATGTAACAACCGGTTTTTCATTTTTAGGTAAAAATAAAAAAGGTAACGATAGATAGAAAATAACCTATCGTTACCTTTGTAACGGTTATCCCCCATCGATCACGTAGTTCTCCACTATTCCATCTTTCCCGAATAGTGACAGTGATACACCTGTTCGGTGCAACCCCAACCAGTCATTCATTGACAATCGTAACTGGTTTCGGCAATGAACCCTTTCGCTGATGATCATTGATGTCATACTCCCATCAGGCTACTTTTGTTCCTTGCTCCACTACCTCATCCGATGATAAGGTTTATGATATTATCTTTGCGCGCCATGTAATATTATAATAGAATTCCTATAATAATACAAGGGCTGCACCATTCGAGTCGTTTACTCCGGCTTTTTATCCTCTTTCTCATCTTTATTACTATCCGTTATCGGGACAGTCGGCTGAACCGAACCACCCGGACCATAATAGTCTGGCACCTCACCAGGTATGAAGTGGGACAATAGCATGATGTTCGTTTTGATTTCTTTTTCTTCTGTCTGGAATGGTACGACGACTTGTACTTTGACGACCACATGGATCCATCCTCTTAGTTTCGTATTATTGATACCAGAAGTTTGGGTCTCTTCGACCCAATCGGTTTGCACACTTCCGATTACACGGAAACGGACTGGGATACTTGGCCCCAAGTTTGCTAGTAAAGAGTTGTTCGTGGCCCGACCGAGAGGAATCTCGGTGACGATACCTGCTTGTTGTTCATTTTCCCTTTCCACATCGACATCTGCAAATCGATAGAAATCAGGTTTCTTACCCTGTTCAATTTGTTCTAAAAGCATTTGTACATTGGCTGTCGCTAAAGCTTGGATTTCATTGACTACCTGTGGATTTGTGGTCACACCAACGACTTTCCCATCGTTATCTTGGATGTTCACAATTAAGTTGTCTAGTTTTCCAGAGTCTACAATTCGGTTTTTGACCGCACTCTGTATCGCCAATTGCGCGATATCCTCTGTTTCCGTTTCGGCTATTTTCATGAGCGCAGGTTGAATGCCCCGATCGACGAGCCATAATGCTTGGGCGGTCAACAAGATAAAGATGATGAACGAAATGATGAAGACATATTGAAAAGGCAGTGGACCTCTTGCACGGGCCCGCCTTCGGATCCGCCACATAAAAATACCCCCTATCTATTGCTATATGTATGCAATGAACGGGGGTTGTATCGCTATTATTTTCAAAGGGAACATCATCATTGAGCCATTTTAAGCAAGGCTTCTCGACCTGTGGTACCAACTGTAATGCCCAGCGCTTCTGCTTCGAGTGTGACAGACTCTAATGGAGCATCCAGCAATTGATCCAGTGTTCGAACACCTACTGCTCGACCAGCAATGATTTTGCGCTCTGCTAATTTTTCGTTGAGTAAGGCGACATCTAGTGCGCCACACATGATATAGCCCTTATCGTTACTGATGGACATGAAATTTGTTTTTGGTAATGCAACTGTGACTCCAGTAAACAAATGCCCGTCAATCTCAATCGGGGTGACGGTAATCATCTTCCTCACGCTCCTTTTCCTTACTATGAATATGTCATAGCAGAATAAAGCGTGTTGGCGCTTTGCCTATCTTTCTAGGGTTTTTAATTTCCAGGCTATTACGTCGCGAAGCATTTCGGGCAAGTAGTAGGATTTTTGTTCCGCGTATGCCACAGAAGGCAATAATCGACCGAACGTAAACATGTCTACCGTCCCGATCGTGTAGATTCTCTCTTGATCAAGTGCCTCGCCATTGATCAGGATCCTGCGTACGTGATATTCGCCGTCTTCCATCATCTGTCCTTCCGTTTCCACACCGTCAAAAATCATCTGCCCAATCACTTTACCACGGAATCCTAGACCTTTGATCTCCAGATGGACAAGCTCTTTCGTCATAGCTTGATGAATCATTTCTTTCAAGTACTCTCCTTTTAAAAGGAGCTTGCACGGGTTGATCGGGTGTGGGCAAACCCTATGAAGATCCCCCTTCGTTACCGGGCCTTTTTCCAAAGGCTCTAGAAGGAGTCCGGCATTGATCATCCCGATTTCGGTATCACACCATTCACGGATCGTTTCGGCAAGCAACGTTGAAAAAGGTGATTTTTTGAACCACTCTAGTTCAAGCGGCTCATCCAAAACAGCGACGACCTCTTGAAGGTTTTCTCTCGCAGAATCCTTCAGCCGGTCGAGAAGCAGCTCACTCTCTTCATCTGGAGCCTGGTTTCGAACGTCGAACACTTCCGCTTTTATATGGTCTATTTTCCGTTCTTCTTCATTCCAATCGATCTCCATATGCCCGACATAGAGACCAAATTTACCCGCTTGCCCGACCGTTACACCTTTCGTAGAGTGAATGCCTTCAGGTAGAACGTGATGGGTGTGGGATCCGAGGATGATGTCCAGTTCCTCGACTTCTTCAGCTAATTGTTTGTCCGCTTCCAAACCAAGATGGGAAAGGAGTATGAGGAGATCAACCTCTCCTCTCACTTCTTCAGCATATTGTTTGATTGTGTCATAAGGATCGAGTACATCCCAATCCAACAATTCATAATACGCTTTGAACGGTGCCGTTGCAGCGATGACACCGATCTTCAGCCCGTTAGGCAACGTGTGGATGTCGTAAGGCTTTGCCCAGTGAGGCTGATCTCCATTTTTGTTTTTCAAATTCCCAAGAATGACTTGGAAGTTGGCATCGTCATATAAGGCATCGAGTTGTTCCTTAGAAAATGTGATGCCTTCGTTGTTCCCGATCGTCGCGTTCAAAAAACCAGCCTCATTCATGAGCTGCACATTACCTTGACCGTCCGTTCCTTCGGTCACTGGATGCACACGGTCAGCATGATCACCGATGTCGAAACGGATCACACACTCACCGTTCTGGTCATGGATCTGTTGCTGTTGCTTAAGAAAGCCCATTATTTTCGGCCACTGTTCAAGATGGCTATGTAAGTCATTCGTATGATACAGATGGAGCTTCATACGGCTCATTGTACCATCTCCTTTGATGATTCTAGTCATTTGTTCATTAGAAAAGATCAAGCTGTCTCGGTGCAAGTCCTTCATAATCGATGCCTAATAGGTCGATCATCTGTTTTGCATTGTCTGCGGCGTCTCCACCTGAGTTGTTGTTGAAAAGGACCGTCAAATCGTGACCCGGCTTATGGAGCTCGAGAAGCTTCTCTTTCCATTCTATGAGCTCATCCTCAGAATATCGATAAAGATATCGGACATCCCGCCAATCTTGGTTGCTCTTGCCCTTCTTTTGCCAACCATGGACATTTCGACCGTGAAACCGGATCAGCGTTTGGTCCGGATGAGTTGGTTCAAGGACTGTAGGTACAGAGCCGGTTCCAGCTTGGGGCTCATCACAAATACTGTGGATCCAGCCTTCCTCTTTCATGAATTCCAAGGTCCGTTGTTGAAATGATGGATGGAACCAGGATTGATGGCGGAATTCGAGCGCCACAGGGATATCCCCCATTTTTTCCTTCGCTTGTCGTAATTGTTCCACATTGTCCCGGTTACAATCAAACCACGGAGGATATTGGAAAAGCACCATCTTCAGCTTATGCGCTTCCTGCAAAGGTTTGATGGACTCTCTGAATAAGCGGAACATCTCTTCAGTACTTTCAAAAGGGATATCCCCTCTCGTATGTCCCGTCATGCCTTGATACGCTTTTACCACGAATGAAAAGCGCTCGGGAGTGTCCCTCACCCATTTTTGATAATTTTTGATGGGTTGAACCGCGTAAAAAGACGAATCCACTTCCACAGTCGGAAAGAAGCTGCTGTAGGTTTTCAATTTATCTGTTGATTTGATATCCGGCGGGTACAGCGAGTCATGATCTCCCCAACCCGTCACTCCAATCTCAATCATACATTCGTAACCTCTCATTTTCATATATTCGTACTTATATTTTGAGTTCTTCACGTAAAAAGTGCAAGTAATAGCAAAATAAAAAGAGCTCTTATCGTTTTAAGAGCTCTATCATTCTTCATAAGTTTCCAAAAGCAGCTATGCTCAGGGATATCAAAATCACAATCCCTGTCGCAAGAATGAAATATTGAATACGTAGCATACATTTCTAGCCCTTCGTGTTTAAGTCTCTTCAGAAAACTATTCGACTTGTCTAAACGATTGCTGTTCGTAGGGCTGTAAGAAAACCTTTAGATGCCACAAGCTGCAGAACCATTCTTTTGAAAGTACTTTTGGTGATATTCTTCTGCATCATAGAAAGTGGAAGCCGGTCTAACTTCTGTTACGATCGGCAGCTTATATACCGCTTGTTCTTTCAGAGCCGTAATTTTTCCTTCAGCCTCGATCTTCTGATCTTCATCTGTGTAAAAGATGGCGGAACGATATTGATGACCAATATCAATGCCTTGTCGATTCAAGGTAGTCGGATCATGTATTTCAAACAGTTTGTTCAGTAACTCAATGTACGAAATGACAGTAGGATCGAATTCGATCTTAATAACCTCAGCGTGTCCCGTGTTTCCAGCTTTCACTTGCTCATAAGTTGGATTTTCTAAAAGTCCTCCAGAATATCCGACTCGAGTTGAAACGACTCCTTCAATTTGCTCAAAGAACGCTTCCACTCCCCAGAAGCATCCTGCACCAAAAATTGCTGTAGCTGTAGTTGTTGCCATTACTCATCTGTCCTTTCAAAAATAACGAAACTTCCTTCGAGAGCTTGTAGGTAGAAAAGCGTAAGCACCGCGTCAAGTCACGAAGGTCACTGGAGATCCGACGAGGAGATTGTTTCCGCCGCAGGAGAATTGAAGTGATCCAAGTGACAAGGTGCTGAAGCTAGACATTATACCCAATATAAAAACCCTTTTCTTATCCAGTAAGAAAAGGGTTCGTTATGATCATAAACGATCCTCTCATCTTCTAGGATATTTGACTATCCTACAGGAATTGGCACCGTTCTCGTCAATCATAAGATTGATTCGATGGTTGCCGGGCATCAAAGGGCCAGTCCCTCCGCCTCTCTGGATAAGAAGTTTTCATTATTCATTTAAATTTGATTTAATTAGAATCTTACTACGATTCGGTAACGTTGTAAAGGATTTTTTCTCATAAAATTATATCGTTACATTAGCTTGTTCAGTAGTACATTTATATTATGAACATAAAGTAAAATGAGTGAATGCATTTGACATATTTTTTATTTGAACAAAATTTTTTACAAGCATACAGGCATTAATTTGATAAGAAAGACCTCGGAAGACCCGAAGTCAATTAATCAAGCAAAACATTTTGAATTTGAGTTTAAGACTGTTTTTGATCTTGATTTACCATGTCCTAATTATTATCTTTATTTTTTTTCAGACCTTCAATTACTCTTTTATACAACTCATTTTCCTCTTCCTTCTCTTTTTCCTTTAAGTTAAACCAAAGTTTTTCTTCTGGGGTCAAATTGAAAAATTTCTCCTTGTTTGATTTCTCATCACTCATTAACGGAATCATCATTTTTACCACCCCTTAAATAATTTTGAAAAAATCCATAATTCAAATTTGGAGAAAAATAATGTTTTCTTTTTATCCAAATAAAACCATCACCTTTAGTAATTACTGCAACATCAATTGGTCCACCCACAGTTTCAGTATCAATCGAAATTCTTCTTTTAAACGATGTAAGATTTACCAATGCTTCTGCCATTTCTGCAATTTCTTCTTTCGGCAAGAAATCAACAATCTCGACTACTGGTGACGAATACTGACTATTTTGAAATGAAGATATCTCATGAAATATTTGTCTAATGATTTCCATACCCAAGTCCGATAATTCAGAAACTTCATTTGATGAGAATTGAACACTGGTATTTTCTTGAATTATTTGTGGAAGCTTTGAAAAAATATCTCCAATTAAATTTTGTATATTTTCTTGTAGTACCGGATCCATACCTTTCATAAATGAATAAACCATTTCTTTTTGAGCGAATGGTATTACTGCTGAGGACGGTTTATCATTATCTATAGATATTTCACACCCATTTTGTTGCTCTAATTTGAGTGTGTTAAGTACAAATCCATCAGTTTTAAATTCATACAAACAAGGAAATAATTCATCTTCTCCATAACCAGAAATAACCAATCCTGATGATCCATTAGTAAAATAATTTCTTCGTACCGCTTCAAATGCCAACTCCATTAATATTACTCGAGTAGAGCTATCGATGTTAAACAGTACTTTCTCCTTAATTACACTTTCAACTACCTCTGAGTGTTCACGTGTAAAATCATCTAAATTTATTTCCAATATGATGTGATTAGTATCCCTTAAATGATCTAGATAGTTTTTAACACTGTTTTCTAAATGATCCTTAACTTGATCTTCAGGAATTCTACGCCCCTGTATTAACTCTTCTTCAACTATAGTTTGAACTTTATTAATAACAAAATTAAGTACTTCAGAAAATGTTCTACCTACAACTTTTCTTTCAGTATTTACATTCTTTAATCGGTCATCACTAGATATGTATTTTATAAACTCCTCTTGGTATGTTTTTAATTTATCAAATTTTTTCATCCCAAGATGGCTTCTAAAGGATTTAATTATTGTCTCCCAAGGAATTTCCATAAAACTCGCTCCACCGTATATCATTATTCCAACCGGATGAAATTTAGATAATGAAAAAAGCTTGTTTGCAGAATTATACACTTTTCTTGCGCCAATCGTGACCGCACTATCAGCTGCGAGAGCAACTCCAGAACGGTTGAGAATACTTACTTCCGCTGTCATAATCTCTCCCCCCTTTAGTAATAAATAAATTCTATATATTGTTATTTTTTCCTGCTACACATTTCAGAATATCAATAAAGTCTATTATACATTTTACCTATCAATATTTTTGGAAAATTAGAATACATAAAAAAACCCTGGCATGAATCATGCCAGGGTTCTTCATCATTTTTATCCGATTGAGCCTTCCATTTCGAATTTGATCAGTCGGTTCATTTCGACTGCGTATTCCATTGGAAGTTCTTTTGTGAATGGCTCGATGAAGCCCATTACGATCATTTCTGTTGCTTCTTCTTCAGAGATTCCACGGCTCATGAGATAGAAGAGTTGCTCTTCTGATACCTTAGAAACTTTCGCCTCGTGCTCAAGGGAAATGTTTTCGTTCAGGATCTCATTGTATGGAATCGTGTCAGAAGTAGACTCGTTATCCATGATGAGCGTATCACACTCAACGTTTGCGCGAGCACCTTGTGCTTTACGTCCGAAGTGTACGATACCGCGGTAAGTTACTTTACCGCCGCCTTTAGAGATGGACTTCGATACGATCGTAGATGACGTATTCGGAGCTAAGTGAATCATTTTCGCACCAGCATCCTGGTGTTGACCTTTACCAGCAAGTGCGATGGACAATGTCATACCACGTGCGCCTTCACCTTTCAAGATGACTGCTGGGTACTTCATCGTCAGCTTGGAACCGATGTTTCCGTCGATCCATTCCATCGTCGCGTTTTCTTCCGCTACAGCACGCTTCGTAACGAGGTTGAAGACATTGTTTGCCCAGTTCTGGATCGTCGTATAACGGCAATATGCGTTCTTTTTGACGATAATCTCAACGACTGCACTGTGTAGTGAGTTCGTTGTATAAACTGGAGCTGTACAACCTTCAACGTAGTGTACAGAAGAATCTTCGTCCGCGATGATCAATGTACGCTCGAATTGACCCATGTTTTCTGAGTTGATTCGGAAGTACGCTTGTAGTGGTGTATCACACTTCACACCTTTTGGAACGTAGATGAAGGAACCACCAGACCATACTGCAGAGTTCAATGCTGCGAATTTGTTATCAGATGGAGGTATTGTTTTCCCAAAGTGCTCTCTGAACAGCTCTTCGTTCTCTTTAAGAGCAGTATCAGTGTCTTTAAAGACAATCCCCATGTTTTCAAGGTCTTCTTGCATGTTGTGGTATACAACCTCAGATTCGTACTGAGCGGATACACCAGCAAGATATTTTTGCTCTGCTTCAGGGATACCTAGCTTATCAAACGTACGCTTGATTTCTTCTGGTACCTCATCCCAAGAGCGTTCAGATTTCTCAGACGGTTTAACATAGTACGTGATGTCATCGAAGTTCAATTCTTTCAAGTTACCGCCCCATTGAGGCATAGGCATCTTATAGAACTGTTCAAGTGATTTCAAACGGAAATCGAGCATCCATTGCGGCTCATCTTTCATACGGGAGATTTCTCGTACGATTTCTTCCGTCAATCCGCGCTTGGATCTAAAGATCGAAACGTCTTTGTCTTTAAAACCATATTTATATTCGCCGATCTCTGGCATTTTCTTAGCCATCGTTCAATCCCTCCTTAAAGGATACATACATCCAGAGCCAGTTGAGTACGTAGTATCTATACTTCCATTGTAAGGTGCATGGATACAAAAGACAACCGGGCTGGCTTTATTCCTCTTCGTTCTCTTTCTGTTCAACACTCTTCTCCAGTGCTTTCCAGGCGAGAGTTGCACATTTGATACGTGCAGGGAACTTCGATACGCCTTGAAGAGCTTCCAAATCACCAAGATCAAGATCGCCTTCATCGTAATCGTTTCCAAGCATCATCTCAGAGAAGATTTTTGATATTTCTAGTGCTTCGTCAACCGGAAGTCCTTTGATGGTTTCTGTCATCATGGAAGCAGAAGCGAGGCTGATGGAACAGCCTTCCCCTTCAAACTTCGCATCCTTGATTTTCCCATCTTCCACTTGCATGGATACTTGAATCCGGTCTCCACATGTCGGGTTGTTCAAATTGAACGTCAGCGCGCCATCATCTTCCAACTCCCCGCGGTTACGAGGATTTTTATAGTGGTCCATGATGACCTGACGGTATAGCTGATCTAAATTAGAAGACATGACCAAAATACTCCTTTGTTGTCTTTAGTCCATCGATCAGAGCATCTACATCTTCTTTCGTATTATAGAGGTAAAAGCTTGCTCTAGCAGTTGCTGTAACATCCAGCCATTTCATCAATGGTTGTGCACAGTGATGTCCGGCACGAACGGCAATCCCTTCTGCATCCAGAACGGTTGCAACATCGTGTGGATGAACATCATCGATATTGAATGTAACAAGCCCTGCTCGATTTTTCGGTCCGTAAATTTTCAAGCCTTCAATAGAGGACATACGGTCCATCGCATAAGTGACGAGTTCATGTTCAATCTTCTCGATTTCAGAACGTCCAACCTGTTCCAAGAAGTCAATCGCTGCGCCCATTCCGATTGCGCCTGCGATGATCGGTGTACCGCCTTCAAACTTCCAAGGCAGGTCCTTCCAAGTAGATTCATACAGACCTACAAAGTCAATCATTTCACCGCCGAATTCAACGGGCTCCATTTTCTCAAGAAGCTTTTTCTTACCATAAAGTGCACCGATGCCGGTTGGCCCGCACATTTTATGAGCAGAGAAAACATAGAAGTCGCAATCAAAATCACGAACGTCAACAGGCATGTGAGGTGCTGCTTGTGCACCATCCACGACCATGACTGCACCTTTTCGGTGAGCTATTTCTGTAATTTCTTTGATCGGGTTGATCGTTCCTAGAACATTCGATACGTGCATGATCGATACAATTTTAGTATGTTCTGTAATTGTATTTTCAACATCGTTCAAATCGATTGTTCCATCCTCTTGAAGAGGAATGTATTTAAGCGTTGCGCCTGTTTGTTTCGCAAGCTGTTGCCATGGAATGATGTTACTGTGGTGCTCCATCGGTGTGATGACGATTTCGTCACCTTCACCGACGTTTGCACGACCGTAACTTCCGGCAATCGTATTCAGTCCTGTCGTCGTTCCTCTTACGAAAATGATTTCTTCCATTGAGGAAGCGTTGATGAATCGACGGACTTTTTCACGTGCACCTTCATAACTGTCCGTGGCACGTGTCCCTAACGTATGCACACCGCGGTGAACGTTAGAGTTGTCGTTTTTATAATAGTGGTCGAGGGTTTCAATCACCGATTTCGGCTTTTGAGATGTTGCGGCACTGTCCAGATAGACAAGTGGTTTCCCATTTACTTCTTGGTCAAGTATCGGGAATTGTTTGCGAATGTCGTTCGCAATCATTTCGTTACTTTCCCTTCAATGACTTCCACTAACATCTTCTTAACGCCCTCGATCGGTAGTTGTTTAACGACTGGTGCAAGGAATCCGTGAATGACAAGACGTTCCGCTTCTTGCTTGGAGATCCCTCTACTCATCAAGTAGAACATTTGGATCGGATCCATGCGTCCGACAGAAGCTGCGTGTCCTGCTGTAACATCGTCCTCATCAATCAAGAGGATCGGGTTCGCGTCACCACGTGCTTTGTCGCTCAGCATAAGAACGCGTTCTGTCTGTTCACTGTTCGCTTTCGTAGCACCGTGTTCGATTTTTGCAATTCCGTTGAAAATGGAGCTTGCGCTATCCTTCATAACTGCGTGTGCAAGAAGTTGAGCGTCTGATTCTTTACCCCATTGGTTCACTCGGATGACGAAGTTTTGCTTTTGCTCGCCACGTCCGACAGAAACGGTTTTCGTATCTGCATAGGATCCGTCGCCAACAAGATTCGTTGTGTTATCTGAAACTGTGTTTCCGTCGTTCATCTGACCGAGCGCCCATTCAATCTTTCCGTCACGCTCGACATGTCCACGACGGTTTACGTAGGTTGTAATGCCTTTTGCGAAGTTATCAACCGCTCCGAATTGTACACGTGCATTCGGACCAGCATATACTTCTGCAACAATGTTTGCTACGGAAGCTTGATCATCGCTATGAGAAAGGTAGTTTTCAACATACGTAACGGAACTGTTATCTTCTGCTACAACCAGTACGTGGTTGAACAGAGATGCTTCTCCATCTTCTTGAACGAAAACAGATTGAAGTGGTACATCAACTTCAACGTTCTTCGGTACGTATACGAAAACACCGCCGTTCAATAGTGCAGCGTGTAGCGCTGTCAAACGGTGCTCATCGACTTTCACAGCTTGATTCATGAAGTATTTTTTTACAAGGTCGCCATGCTCTTGGACAGCAGTTGCGATATCTGTAAAAATAACACCCTTGTCTTTCAAGTCTTGTGAGAACTGTTGGAAAGCAGGAGTCGAGTTACGTTGTACGATGAAGTTATCCGTACGATCCTCTTTCCCGATCAAGTTCAGTATATATTCAGGAAGTTCATCGACTTTATCAACTTGTGGTGCGTCTACAACATGTTGAAATTGAGTGAAATTCCAGTTGTCGATCTTCGTTTTTTCCGGCTTCGGCATCGGTAGGCTTTCAGCCAGTTCCAATCCACGAAGACGAAGTTCCGTTAGCCATTCTGGTTCATTTCTTTGTTTCGAAAAGTCACTTACATATGATTGATCGAACGCAATCTTCGTTTCCACTGACATATAAATCCTCCTTCAAAGCCTATGCTTGTTCTACAGTTTCGTCTTCAATTCCAAGTTCATCTTTAATCCAGTCATAACCTTCTTCTTCTAGGCGTTGTGCAAGTTCAGGTCCACCGGATTTCACAATACGTCCTTGCATGATTACATGTACTTTGTCAGGTGTAATGTAGTTCAATAGACGTTGATAGTGCGTGATGATCAAGCAACCGAAGTCTGGGCTGCGCATGTCGTTGACACCTTTGGATACAACTTTCAATGCGTCGATATCTAGACCAGAGTCGATTTCGTCAAGGATTGCGATTTTTGGCTCAAGCATGAGCAATTGAAGAATTTCATTACGCTTCTTCTCACCGCCAGAGAAACCTTCGTTCAGGTAACGTTGAGAGAAGGACTCATCCATGTCAAGAAGCTCCATTTTGCTGTCCATTTTACGGATGAACTTCATTAGGGAGATTTCGTTTCCTTCTTCACGGCGTGCGTTGATAGAAGAACGTAGGAAGTCTGCGTTCGTAACACCGCTGATTTCACTTGGATATTGCATCGCAAGGAAAAGTCCAGCTTTCGCGCGCTCGTCTACTTCCATTTCAAGTAGATCCTCACCATCGAACGTCACTTTTCCGTCTGTGATTTCGTATTTCGGGTGACCCATCAATGCAGAAGCAAGTGTAGATTTACCTGTTCCGTTTGGTCCCATTACCGCATGGATCTCTCCACCGTTTATTTCAAGGTCAAGACCTTTAATGATTTCTTTTCCTTCAATGGAAACATGTAGATTTTCGATCTTAATGTTTGGTGCAGTCATGACTTAACCCTCCAATTTCGTATTTCAATCATTTTTACTCCATCTAACATTGTAACGAAAAACAATGGAAAAATGAAATATTCCTGATTTTTTATTTTTGTATGAAGAAAGCTGACTGACTTTCTTCAAGTAAGTATAATGGTTGCTTTGACTTCACCTGTCGGTTCGTCTTCACCAAGTTTACTTTTCGCCTCCAGCATAAGTGCAACTAAGGTTCAAACTTCACCTGTCGGTTCGTCTTCACCAAGTTTACTTTATCATCATTCTAATTTTAAAACAAATTAAAATTATTCTCAACAGAAGTATTAAAAAATGCCTTGTTTTTAGAATCTAATTGAGAATGACTGTTGCTTATTGAAAGTAACACCCCTCGTATGTTTCTGCTGTGTAAGGGTATGTAAAGTGTGCCCCTGATCTATTTTCGGCATTAACAAGCTTTCATAAACCTGATAAGGATTCAAGATTTCCGGTCTTGCGGGGTGCAAAACTTGAGTTTTCTCGTTTTCGGGGGGCGCAAGAGCCTCTTGCAGGGTGCGATATCCGAGTTTTCTCGTTTTCGCGCTCCGAAAGAGCCTTCAGTAAATATAAAAGGACCTTATCTAGTGTGCGATAAGGTCCAAAAATATATGAGCTCATTTCTTGTGACGATCTTTGCTGTAGCTTGATTTTTCTTGTAGCTTATGACTTATTGACTTTCCCCGTAAATTCGCTAAGCATTTGTTGACTTCGCTTATACTCCTGCTCACGTTTACGTTCGATTTCCATACGCTTCTCTAGGCTGCGTGCATATTGCGCATAACCTATTCCGTGATTTTGGTGCATGGCTTTCTCCATTTCACCGGTATGGTTCGTGTCAATCTGATGGATAATGAATCAATCCTTTCGGGTTTATTCAATAATATTTTCACTACAGATATTACCCTACCAGTAATTTGATTAAACCCCAAATTCCATATGAATGGATTATTCGCACTGTGCCTTCTTCACAACCATTGGTGAAGTTTTACGGGAATCATTGATACATTTCCCCCGAATACATCCCGTTTTCTCATAATTCTGATTAATGTTTCATCTGGCTCAGATCTGCAATCGCTTCTTGGACAAGCGTAACAGACTGACTCATTGCTGCCCCTCCACCAAAGGCAGCACAAACGCCGACTGATTCAAGGATTTCTTCCTCAGTACATCCTTGGTCGAGGCATCCTTTTGTATGGTAGATGATGCAATATTCATCCTGAGAATAGATACTGATTCCTAAGGCAATCAGTTGCTTTTCTTTCTTCGTCAATTTCCCGGCTTTGAAACAAGACTCTGTAAAAGCATTGTACTTACGTGCGATGTCGGGCATTTTTTCCGTAAATACGCCAAGTCCATGTTTGTAATCCATCAATGCCGCTTCAGTCGGTGTTCCAGGTTGCTGATGAGTTTCCTTCTGGTTCATAGCATTCACTCCTTACATACTCAAATATTTCTCATAGTTAGTATGAATCTTCCTGAGAATTGTATCCCCCGAAAGGAATGAATTTTTCACGTAAAGTAAACTTGGCAAAGCGTGTAATAAAAAAAGAGTGCCGACGTATCGACACTCTTGTGGGCAGGTTATTCACTGACCGGAACGACTGCTCCACCGTATTCTTTGTTGATGAAGTCTTGGATTTCTTTCGAACGAAGCACTTCAACAAGCGCTTTGATGTTCTTGTTGTCTTCATCGCCTTTGTTTACCGCGATGATGTTCACGTAAGGAGAGTCGGATCCTTCAAGCGCAATTGCGTCATCTTTCGGACTCAAGCCAGCATCAATGGCATAGTTCGTATTGATGACGACTGCATCTCCTTCACCGTTGTTGAAAATCTTAGGAAGAAGCCCAGCTTCAACATCTGCTTTAAAATTCAGTTCTTTCGGATTATCGGCAATATCTTTAACAGTGGCTTCTGACTTTTCAACGCCTTCTTTCAATGTAAGCAAGCCTTTGCTTTCCAGCATCGATAGAATACGACCATGATCGGCAACGGAATTACTCATGATAATCGTAGCACCCTTCGGAAGGTCTTCCAGGCTCTCGTGTTTTTTCGAATAAACACCGATTGGCTCAATGTGTATCCCGCCTGCATTTTCAAATTCATAGCCATGTTCTTTCATTTGTGATTTCAAATAAGGTATGTGTTGGAAGTAGTTCGCATCCAATTCTTTGTTATCAAGGCTTTTGTTCGGAATCACATAATCCTGGAACGTCTCAATTTCAAGATCAATGCCCTTTTCTTCAAGTAGTGGTTTTGCTTCTTCTAAAATTTCAGCATGAGGAACGTTGGACGCACCGACGACCAACTCTTCTCCGCCGCTGCCACTCGCTCCACCGCAAGCTGCTAATACCGTAATGACCAATGCAAAACTAATAATGGATAAAAACTTTTTCATGTTGCTTCCCTCCAAATTATCGTTTGTCTGTATTTTGTGTCAAAATATCGCCCATCCATTGGATGAGGAATACAATCACCAAGATGATAATCGTCGCAATCAACGTCACGTCGTTCTGATTTCGTTGGAACCCATCCAAGAAGGCCAGTGTTCCAAGTCCACCTGCACCGACGACGCCTGCCATCGCGGTATAAGAAATCAATGCGATTGCGGTAACCGTTATACCTGAAATCAAGGCAGGTAAGGATTCCGGCAGCAGAACTTTATAAATGATCTGCCAGTCGGTCGCTCCCATCGATTTTGCCGCTTCAATCACACCCTTATCGATTTCTCGCAGTGCAATTTCAACCATTCTTGCGTAAAAAGGTGCTGCCCCTATGATTAACGCTGGAAGCGCCGCTTCAGCTCCAAGCATAGACCCGACCAACCAGGTTGTGAAAGGCACCAGCAAAATGATCAATATGATGAATGGAATAGACCGGAATATGTTCACGACTGCAGCAACGACCGTTTGTATCGGCTTGTTCTGCCATAAGCCTCCTCTTTCTGTCAGGAAGAGGAGCAACCCTAAAATGATCCCCAGTACGAATGTGGCGCTGACAGAAATGACCGTCATGTATAAGGTCTCAAGCGTAGCTTCCCACATATCCTCCCAATCGACATTAGGAAACAGGTTTGTCAGCATGTGTAATCACCTCAACTTCTACTTCTTGCTGTCTGATATAGCTGATCGCCTTTTCCAATTCACCAGGTTCACCTTCGAGTTGGATGAACAGTGTGCCATAAGCACCGTCTCTCGTTTGTGAAATCTTTCCTTGTAAAATGTTTGCGTTGATTTGGAATTGACGGATCAGATCGCTGATGAGTGGTCGCTCAGCAGTACCGCCGACGAACGTCAGTTTCACAACCTTGTGATTCTCACCTTTTTCAATGAGATGTTGGATCGTTTCATCGGTTTCTTCTGGCTCTGTGACTTGCTTGACAAAGTCTCTCGTAATCGTTTGTTCAGGTGAACGGAATACTTCCAGGACCGGTCCTTGTTCCACGACTCGTCCTTCTTCCATTACCGCGACCCGATTACAAATCTTCCGGATGACGTGCATTTCGTGTGTAATCAGCACAATCGTCAAACCGAGTTTCTCGTTGATATCGACGAGCAGGTTCAAAATGGAATCTGTCGTTTTCGGATCAAGAGCGGATGTCGCTTCGTCACACAATAAGACATCCGGATTATTGGCCAGTGCCCTTGCAATTCCGACACGTTGTTTCTGACCTCCACTCAACTGGGACGGATACGAATCTCCGCGCCCTTTCAGCCCGACAAGTTCAATCAACTCCTCCACCCGTTTTTCACGTTCTTCTTTACCGATGCCTGAAATCTCCAGTGGGAATGAGATGTTCTCTCTCACCGTACGGCTCCATAGTAAGTTGAAGTGTTGAAAGATCATCCCGATGTTTTGTCGTGCAACACGGAGTTGTTTGCTGTTCAAGCTGGTGAGTGCTTGGCCGTTGATGTCGACTGAGCCCTCAGTCGGGCGCTCCAACATGTTCAACATCCGAATCAACGTACTCTTACCGGCACCACTATATCCGATGACCCCGAAGATCTCTCCTTTTTCAATCGTAAGATTTACTCGGTCCACTGCATTCAGGGTGCCGTCCTTTGTATAGAAGACTTTTTTAATATCTTTTAAAGTGATCAAGTCGTTCATCTCCTTCCTAACCCTTATCATCCGCATATTCGTCTCTGTAAATGTAAAGGACCCACGGCAAATCCAAGCCATCTGTCTAAGGCTCGGTTAAATGCAAAAAAACCTTTCCACTCGAAAATGAGCAGAAAGGTTTATAGGATCTCTCCATCTCATCTTCCAGAGTCTCTCACTCTGCAGGATTTGGCACCTTTCAAACCCATAATGGTTTGATGGTTGCCGGGCTTCATCGGGCCAGTCCCTCCGCCGCTCTTGATAAGATTTTATTTAATTCGTTAAAAACTTTATCACTTTAGTTTATTTAAGCATGAATGCATTGTAGCATGTGATATTTTTAGGTGTCAATCATTTTTTACTGCATGTTTTCAAACACATATGTTACTTTCATATTAGACGTTTTCGGTTATGCTAAAAGTACATTTGGTCGTAGGAGGCATAAAAAATGACTGAAAAAGCAGCTTTCAGCCTGAGAGATCTTCAATCGAATGAAGTTATATCTTTGTCCCACTATTCGGGTAAACCCGTGATATTGCAATTCTGGGTTTCCTGGTGTCCAGATTGCATGCGGGAAGTCCCCCTTCTGGAACAATTTTATAAGTCCATGAACAATGATGAACTCATCGTTTTAACAGTGAATGTTACCGGAAGAGAAGGCGCAATAGAACAACGTGATGCTTTCATAGAAAAGAATCAATTGACTGTACCCGTTCTAGAAGATGATGGCACCAAGGTTTATGATCTATTCAACTGCACTTCTGTACCGACGACGGTCTTGCTTGATGCAGAACATCGCATCCAGGATGTTTATTCCGATAAGGATAAGTTCCAAGATATTTTATACGGCATCACTCGTTTGTTGCCCCGATAAGTAGAAGATGGATTCCAGTTTTAGAACCGTTCTATAAGATGCATCCATATGAATTTCTTTTCGGCTGATCAACTCAGATAGCTTCACTCTACCCTCAATAAGTGATTTTAGCGCTTCAGTAGATCCCGTTATTTCAACGACACTTTGCGGTTGATCCGTTTGGGTGATGACCTTACAGGAACGTTTTCGTATATGGACGGAAATACGCTCTTCAGTAGACGAGAGCGCGACGACGAAATCCTGCAAACGGAAAAATGGCGATAAATAATTTTGTTTTTCAAACCTCACCTTGAACGCCTCAATAACCAGATCAATCCCCATGATTTCCCCCTCGCTTTCTACAATAACTTTTCGATGGGGGTATCGTATGTCCTCTAAGAAACGTTCGACACTTTCTCAAGCATAATTCGAGATATTTTTTCTTTCATAAGGGTTTGATATCTGGTTTCGTGCACACATTAGCCCTCCATAAGGGCACCAAATCTTTCGTGCATCCAAAAAAGCGTCCCCCTAAGGGAACGCTTTATGTAATTAAGCATTACAAAATTTCATGACGTAGAGCCATGATTTCGATTAACTCGCTTTGTTGTGGATGAATTGGATTTTCAATAAGTCCAACTGCTTCAAATGTTCCGCAGGTTTCTCGAGCCGTTCACCGATTTTAATGTTGATCTTCAGCTTCAAACCCTCTTCATCTTTATCCTCCGAAGAGTTTGAAGAGTTGGATGGCTTAGAATCTTTGCGACTGACATTGTTGTCACCATCCTCGTCTTCCTCTTCGCGTTCACCGTCTTCACGATCGTTTTCTTCGCCTTCGTCATCCCGTTCTGCATCCTTTGGAGACTCTTCTCGTTGTTCCTCATCTTCGTCTTCGTTGTCATCAGACTTCGGTTTTTGTACAGCTGCAGGTGCGGTAGTTTTAGGCTGTTTTACTTCTTTAGGCGTTTCTTTAGGCGCCGCCGATTCAACAGATTTATTCACTTTCTGTTGAATCGTTTCTTTATTCTCTTTCGTTTGATTCGTGTTGATCGGTTTAGCACCGTTGTCATCTTTAAGACCGGTTTGTTCTACTGGATGATCGAGTGCTGGAGCTTCTGGAGCTTTTGGTAAAGCCGCGTCTTCTGTTGAATCTGTAGCTTCTTCCTCATTTCCAGCAGCAACTAGCTTTCTCAGTTCAGAAAAAGATAGTGTGCGTACATGATTCACTTCAAGTGATTCATCTTGTTCCATCGCATCTTGATACACGAGGAATTTCCCCATGGATAAACCAAGTTCATTCGCTTTATTACGTGTATCTGAAGACGTTTCCATAACGGATACGACGATACTCGTGTTCTCAATGCTCTTATCAGACCGAATTTGCTTGATTGCATCATCTAGACGTTTACGTAATTCAGAAGATACATCACCTTTTTCAAATGAAGAGGTGATCAGGAGATCGTCATATGTGTCGAAATAGCCATATTCTTCGAGCATCTCAAATAAAGACTCGGAAAAATACAACAATGACGAATCTACGTACCCATCAGAGCCCTCTAATAGACTTTTAGCGTCTTCATTCAACGCACGGACTTTGATGATATTCATTTCTTTATCAACCGCGACTTCGATACTTGGGTTGATGTCAAAGCTGACATAAGCTGCAGCAGAAGCCTTCTGATGGCCAAAAGGCATCCCACCTGCTACTAAAACGAATACAATAAGGGCAACTAACGCAAGTGAGAATGAAGGTAATAGTACACGGTTCGGGCGAAAGGCAATACCTGCACCATCCGTAGGACAGATGTATTCCTGACCTACTTCTGGTTGGTCGCCTTTTTTCAGCCGAACCTGTTCAAAACTGCCATCTTTCGTCATGATTACAGCTTTGCGCTTTGAAACTTTCATGATAAGGCCGCGTTTCACTCATTGGTCCCTCCCTTCAATTGATTGATCAAGAGGGCTCAATGTAGGATCTAAGCGATGTATACCCTCCAATGTAAATCAATGCTATTGCTATTATATATTTTCGATTCCGTTCGATCGTTTTACGACTGCAAGAGACCATATTTAATAAATCTTTTATTGGCAGTTGTTTTTTCTCAACTAGATAAGACGCTAACTTCTCATCTTCAGCCAAGAGCTGAGCAATCTTTTTGGCGTTTTCACGAGCATCGATATGCTTTGGACAATTTTTACTTAACACTTTGAAGGTAATGCTATAATCTTTCAACAATTCCTGGTATTCTTCGATCTCATAAACGCGGTTTTCGACCTGTAGCTGTTGATCATAATGATGAATCGCAGCTTGTTGTTCTGCGTAACTGTCTTCTAGACGTCCTTCTTCATCTGTTTCCTCTGGTTCGAGGAAAACATATCGATTCTGACGAGCTTCTTTTCGGATGAAGTCAATGACACGTCGACGGATGACCATATCTGCAAAAGTAAGGAAACGGCTTCCCTGTCCTTCTTGATATTGATTGATCGCTTCATTGAACGCTGTCAATCCGATACTATATTCATCTCTCGATTGATCGATATATTGATTGCATACTTTAGAAGTTACTTTTTTAATGAAGGGTTGATAATCCTCTAGTAACTCGTTGCGGAGTTCTTCGTCTCCTCGGGCAATTCTTTTTACTTTATCTTCTATGGTAACATTTTTCTTTACTGCTTTATTGAAGTTCGGTTTCATTAGTAAGTTCATATTCATTGATGTCATTTTTGTATCCACCTCGCTACGGACAAGTTATTTAACTTTTTTGATTGAGGATTTCCTAAACGAATTTATATGATATAAAACGAAATTTTGTATTTAGGATTAATGAATCCATAATTCATTTATATCATTATTTTCGCCGTTTGGAGGATACAATTTGATAACAATGTTACAAGCCCTTTAACAATTGTAACATGCTTTTATTAAGACTGATTAGGGTGAATTTTGTAACAATAGTCCCTGTATTTGCTAAAAAACTCTATAATACCAATAGGAAAACGCTTACTTTTATACAATAAAAAAACAACCTTATTCTCATTATTTTTGTTGAGAAAGGTTGTTTTTTGACATAAATCAGGAAGATTTATCCACTACTTTTTTGAGTATTCTGGTTGAAATTTAGGATTTTATGATAGATATTGTCGACAGATTGAAAGGAATATAGCTTTTCTACGATTTTACCATCATGCAAAAAGGTCAAACAAGGGACACTTGTGATCTCCCAATCCTTTGCGACAGAAGGCATTTGGTTCAAGTTGCAAGCCAAAACCTCCTGTTCTTGACGGTTTGGATCATCCAGCGTAGCCAGGACAACCTCTAACATCTGTCTTGCCAATTTACACGTCCCGCACAATGGGGTATAGAAATATAGGATCGTAGAAGAGCGTTTGAATCGTTTGTGCATAATTTGTTCATAGGTTGCTTCACGTATCATAGATGGTTGCCCTGCCTCCTGAGTACCTTATTCATCTAAAGAAAACTTAATTAATTGATCGTCGTTTTCACTCGGATTTCCCCTACCATCTGTATTATTAGTGACAGCATATAGGGTTCCATCTACAATCTTAACATCACGCATCCGGCCAAATCCATCTTTCCACTTTTCATGGGTACCCTTCGCCAGGTCAAATACCCTGATTTGTTTGCCAGCGAGTAAGGCTACATAAACCTTATCTCCGGAAATAGCCATACCTGAAGGTGCCCAGGTGGTCTCACCTGAATGGAACACTGGTCGGATCAATCCTTCCTGCTCTTCATCTCCTTGGATAATCGGCCAACCATAATTACCGCCAGGCACGATCTCATTGATTTCATCATGTGCGCTTTGCCCATGCTCTGAACTGTACATCTTCCCTTCCGAAGTCCACCCAAGCCCTTGCGGATTACGGTGTCCATATGAATAAATCGGAGAGTCCTCAAAAGGGTTATCAGAAGGGATGGACCCATCAAGGTTAAGTCTGAGGATTTTTCCACCTAAAGTGTTCAAGTCCTGAGCTTGATCTTCGTCCCCAGCATCACCAGTAGTAATATAGAGCTTATCATCCGGACCGATTGCAAGCCGTCCCCCGTTATGGATACGTCCTCCAGGAATGCCCTCAATCAGAACATCGCTCTCTTGCCACTCACTTTTCTGTTTTTTTACTTTGACGACTCGATTCTGGAGACGGCCATCCTCTTCGTATGTATGATAGAGGATCGCTTCTTGTGGCTCAGACTGATTACCGAGTACGACAATTCCGAGCAGACCACCTTCTGTTCTAGCCACTACAGGCTTGTTCAGATTTACGGATTGTAGTTGAACAGAATCGTCCTTAACACTCATGATTTCACCAGTTCGCCCAGACAAATAGTAGACCGTGTCATCAATGACATTGATCTGCCATGGGACTTTGAGCTTCGTGGCTATTATTTCAGCGTCTTCACGTTCTCCACCGTTCACTTGTTGAGTTGTATCTTCAGATGCGTTCTGCTTCCCTTCAGAAGGCATCTGCTCTTGATCCGAACATCCAACTAACACAATCATAAGAATGGCACTCAAGAGAATCCTCATGTTGCACCTCCGTTGAATAAATAACGCTGATCAATTCGGAAATTGGCATTCATTAAAATTTTTGCCAGATACATTAAAGGCGTTTCAGCGACTTCTTTATAAACACTCTGCGTATGAAGATGCGTTGCGTTCGGCAATTCTCTTTTCAACGTTTTCCTCAACTTATGTCCTGCATCATCTTCATCTACAAGGATGTAGATCTCCCGATGCTCGATCAAATCAATCAATTCTTCCAGCTTTGTAAAACTGATCGTTCCATGTGTACAGATGATTTCGACAGGTTCACTGATCAGTTTCTTGACCTTTTCTCGGTCCGTTTTCCCCTCAACGATTAATACTTTCGTCTCTATCTCATCCATATCGAACCCACCATGTCATTTATTTAAAATCTCTAACCGCTTCGATCTATTGATTTTAAGCAAAAATCACGACACTCCTGCGGGAACAGCGGACCAAGCGAGACCCCACAGCGAACTCAAAAATATACACCACAACTATGGCAAGTGAGCGAGGAGGCTCGCGGTTCGCCCGCGGAAAGGGAGTGATTTGCAGCAAAAATCAACTCTCATCATAAAAGAAAAAGCAACGATCGCTTGGATCGCTGCTTTAACACCAACCGAATTCGCAATCGTCAACTAGTTGTTGCTGACCTTGAGCTTTAGGAGCTGAATTTGAATCTTGACGGAAGATCTTGTCCCCTTCAAATTCAAACCCTTCTCCCATCTCATACAAATTCCCCTGATTGGTAAATCGGATTTTTCCTATTATATCTTTGTTCAAGTACAGAGACATAGAACCTTGATCCATTTTACCGTAGACCTTATTCGTGACATCTGTTCGACGAATGTTCTGGTCCATACTGTCACACCCTTCCACTAGCATAATATCGTTATATTACCCAGCTGTGATGTACATGAATCTTTCTTATGTTCTGTAAGATCGCTGTATATTATTCTTCGCTGACCATCTTCTGATATCCTTCTGAATCCATCAGTTTCTCAAGTTCTGACTCATCAGACATTTCAACCACGATCATCCAAGCTTTTTCATATGGAGATTCGTTTACGAATTCAGGACTATCTTCAAGGTCTTCGTTGATCTCAACGACTTTACCGCTAAGTGGTGCATACAATTCAGATACCGTCTTAACGGATTCTACACTCCCGAAAGGCTCGTCCACTTCAATTTCGTCGCCCACTTCTGGAAGCTCAACGAAAACGATGTCGCCAAGCTCATCTTGAGCGAATGCCGTAATCCCGATATGTGCTTTGTTTCCTTCAACTTTTACCCATTCGTGTTCTTCTGAATAACGCAGTTCCTTTGGAAATTCCATTCTTATCCCTCCATTAGTTTCATCAGCTTCTTAAAAGGTCCATTTCATAAAGTCCTTCTACAGTAATACTATTATAAAACAGTCCACATTCGCAATCTGTTCTACTTCCATGTTTGGTCGAATGTGTCCTCTTTAAACCCGACGGTAACGTTTTCTCCATCTGTAACGATTGGTCGCTTGATCAACATGCCTTCTGAGGCAAGCAATTCCAACAACTCATCTTGTGATGCAGTTTTCATTCGTTCCTTCATGTCGAGCTCACGATATTTTTTCCCGCTCGTATTGAAGAACTTCTTCAGCTCTAAACCACTCTTTTCGTGTAGAGAAGCAAGTTCTTCTTTAGAAGGAGGGTTTTCGACGATATGTACGTTTTCATAAGAAACCCCTTGATCATCCAACCACTTTTTCGCTTTCTTACAAGTTGAACAATTAGGGTACTCATAGACCGTTAATGACAAGTTCGACACTCCTTACACTATATTCTGTATTTTCTAAAAGAGCTCAGTTCCATTCTATCATAAACCTCCTGAGAATACGCATTCAAGCTCAGGCTGGTTCATTTTATCCTATATCATCATTTCGTATTCCATATTGACGGTTCTATTGAAGCTTTTTTCTACATTTATTAGTAGAGACAATAGAGACAAGCTACTTAAAGGAGAGTGCTCATGCTTGCTACGATATCCAGCTACATCATTCTAGGGCTTTCCATTGCAGCTCCAATCGGTCCGATCAATATTGAAATCATCAAAAGAGGATTATTATATGGATTTTGGGCTGCATTACTGGTTGGTGCTGGCGGCATTTCCTCTGATCTTATCCTAATGGCCCTGATGTTCTTCGGGCTCTCACATATCATGACCTTCGTTTGGGTCAAAATTGCATTGACCTTGCTCGGTTGTTTCATTTTGATCCAATCCGGCTTGAACAATTTGAGAATGACCGCTTGGATGGAAAATGGGGAGAATCCTGAGCAGCGGAATGGGCAAGTAAATGCTCGTTCCTATTTGTCCGGTATGACGATTGCAGCATCGAACCCGATGAACTTGCTTTTCTGGCTTGGAATTTATGGATCAGTGTTAAGCGGGGTCCTTCAAGAAAGCAATCACCTCCATGCGTTTCTAGTGAGCAGTCTCGTTTTCATCGGTATTGGCTTGTGGAATTTAAACCTGGCGTTCACGGTTCATTTTGGACGGTTGTTAATGAATACTCGGATCATGAAAGGAGTAAACATCGTTGCCAGCTTTGTTTTGATCGGATTTGGCATCAAGTTCGGCTGGATCGGGGTAACAGAGTTGGTTTCGGAACTAGGTTGGGTGTGAACATTTGCTACAACTTGTGGAATTTTAGCCTCGACTTATGGAACTTTCGTCTCCACTTGGGGAACTTTCACATCAACTTGGGGAATTTAATTCCTTCTTACTACTCATCGCCCATTGAAAAAAGGTCCTCCATTCGGGGAGGACCTTTTTCGAGAGAGTTTGTTTTTCAAATAGGAAAAGAGAGAGTTTTCATTAATAGTTGTTAAACGACGTATCTTTCTTCTTCCAACAACACTTCAGCAATTTCACGCTTCTTTTTCACAACATTAACTGGCGTGTAACGCGTCAACTTCTTCAATGCGGAAAGCATCATACGTAGCTGATCTCCATCTTCAATGGCAACGATGGATTCTTTCGCATGCGCTTCAATACGCTCAAATGCTTCCTGACAATAGACTTCCGTTAACAAGATCTTTTGCTTCGCTTTTTCAGCACCGACTTTTTGAATCGCTTTTTCCGTACGCAATACGACCGACTCGATTGCATACGCTTCACTTACGATGTCAGCTACGTTCGAAAGCACTTCTTGTTCATGCTCCAGCTTTTCTCCGTATTTCTGTACACCCAGTCCAGCAATCATCAAGAAAATCTTCTTCGCGTTCTTGATGAACTGTTTTTCTTGTGCGAGCGGCTCGTTATCCAACTCTTCAGGCATGAGCATCATCAACTCGTTCTGAAGCTCTGTCGCTTTTTGAAGAAGTGGCAATTCACCTTTCATCGCTTTTCTTAACAACGTACCTGGTACCAATAGACGGTTGATTTCATTCGTACCCTCGAAGATTCGGTTGATACGGGAGTCACGGTACATATTCTCGACTTCATACTCGGACATGAAGCCATATCCACCGTGGATCTGAACTGCTTCATCAACCACATAGTCCAACACTTCGGAAGCGAAGACCTTGTTCAATGAACATTCAATCGCGTACTCCGCAATCCCCTTCGCTAACAATGAGCCGTCCTTCTGCTCTTCTGCTGACAGGACACCCAGTCGATCCTCGTACATGCCGACTGTACGATAGACAGAGCTTTCTGCCGCATAAGATTTCGCAGCCATTGTCGCTAATTTCTCTTGAATCAATGTGAAACGAGAGATCGGTTGCTTGAACTGTTGGCGCTCATTCGCATATTTAATTGAGACTTCAAGTGCACGTTTTGCTGCCCCTACACAGCCAACGGCAAGCTTGTAACGTCCGATGTTCAAAATGTTGAATGCGATGACGTGTCCGCGTCCTGCATCACCTAACAAGTTTTCTTTCGGTACGTACGCATCTTCTAAAATCAACGTACGAGTAGATGAACCTTTGATTCCCATTTTCTTTTCTTCTGGACCTGTGGATACGCCTTCGAACTCACGCTCGACGATGAAAGCGGAGAACTTGTCGCCATCGATCTTCGCGTATACGACGAATACATCTGCGAACGCAGAGTTCGTGATCCACTGCTTTTCACCGTTCAAGATGTAATGGGTTCCAGCGTCGTTCAACTTGGCAACGGTTTTTGCACCTAGTGCATCAGATCCTGAACCTGGCTCAGTCAGTGCATACGCTGCAATACGCTTACCACTTGAAAGATCCGGCAAATACTTTTGCTTCTGCTCTTCATTTCCGAACAATACAATCGGTAAAGATCCAATCCCGACATGTGCTCCGTAACTGAGTGAGAACGAGCGAGCTCTCGAGAATTTCTCTGTAATCAGAGAAGAACTAATCTTATCAAGTGCCAATCCACCATACTCTTCAGGAACATCCGCACCTAGTAGTCCTAACTCTCCCGCTTTCGTCAACAAGTTACGTGAAATATCAAACTCGTGATTCTCAATCTTCTCAAGCTGAGGGACGACTTCCTTTACGACAAAATCCTCTGTCGTTTTCCCCATCATGATTTGTTCATCGGTAAAATCTTCAGGCGTGTAGACGTTTTGCGCCTCCACTTCCTCCACTAGAAAACTTCCGCCTTTTGCTGCTTTTTCAACACTGCTCGACATAGGTTTTACCTCCCTTTACTGAATTAATTCGAATACACCAGCGGCACCCATTCCGCCACCGATACACATCGTCACAACACCAAACTGTTCATTTCTGCGAATCATTTCATGCATCAAAGTCAACGTAAGCTTCGCGCCACTGCATCCTAGTGGATGACCTAATGCGATTGCTCCACCATTGACGTTCACCTTCTCCTCATCTAATCCGAGATGTCGGATCACCTGGATGGATTGGGAAGCGAAGGCTTCATTCAGTTCGAACAATCCAATGTCCGACTGTTCCAAACCAGCGAGCTTCAAGGCTTTCGGTATCGCTTCAATCGGTCCGACACCCATGATTTCCGGTGCGACACCTGCTACCGCAAACGAACGGAACTTCAGGATCGGCTTCAATCCTTCCGCTTCTGCTTTTTCACGGTTCATAACGAGTACGGAAGCTGCTCCATCACTCATTTGAGAGGAGTTTCCTGCCGTAACGCTACCTTTCGGCGAAAAGGCTGGTCGTAATTTCCCAAGCACCTCGAGGGATGTATCCGCTCGGACACCTTCGTCCTTTGAAAACGTCATCATTTTTTCTTGCAATTTATTGTTTTCATCCACCCAGCGTTTTGCTACTTCAACCGGTACGACCTCATCATCAAACTTACCTTCAGAAATCGCTTTGGCTGCTCGTTGGTGGCTGCGTAATGCAAATTGATCTTGATCTTCGCGTGAAATTTCGAATCGTTTAGCGACTTCTTCTGCTGTATACCCCATTCCCATGTAGTACTCCGGTCGGGAATCGAGCAATTTCACGTTCGGCTTCACGACGTGACCCGGAACAGGAACGAGACTCATCGACTCTGCTCCTCCAGCGATGATCGAATTCGCATGGCCGATCATAATCCGCTCCGCGCCGTATGCGATACTTTGCAAACCAGAGGAACAATAACGGTTGATCGTAATGGCCGGAACATTGTCTGGAAGACCAGCCAATCCACCGATCAAGCGAGCCATGTTCATCCCTTGTTCCGCTTCTGGAATGGAACAACCCATAATCAGGTCATCAATCGGTCCATCATATCCTCCTGCCCTTTTAAGTGTTTCTTTTACCGTAAGAGCTCCGAGGTCATCCGGACGCACATTGGCGAGCGTCCCTTTCTTCGCTTTTCCGACAGGTGTTCTTGCACCTGCCACAATCACTGCTTCTTGCATCTTCACCCCTCCTTAGTTGCGTAATGGCTTTCCTTTGACGAGCATATGTTGCATCCGTTGTTGAGTTAGCGGTTCTCCAGCCAAACTCAAGAATGCTTCCCGTTCAAGGTCGAGTAGATACTGTTCATCGACGAGCGTTCCTTCAGGTACGTTTCCACCTGCGATGACATACGCTAATTTTTTCGCGATTTTCAAATCATGATCGGATATCATGTTTCCAAATTTCATCGTTTGTGCACCGAGATACATCGTTGCATAACCTGCTTCACCAGCAACAGGGATCAATTTACGCTGTGGCGGACGGTATCCTCTGTTGAAGAGTGACAAGACTTGTTGCTTCGCATCATAAATGAGGTGATCCCCATTCACGCTGATTCCGTCTTGTGGTCGTAAGAATCCAGCTTCCTTCGCTTCGTGAGCTGATGTAGAAACCTTCGCCATTGCAATCGATTCAAACGTCTGAATGGCGATTTTCTGCAAGTCCGGCTTCACATCTTTCGGTACTTGATCCAACAAGCGTGTGTAGAGTTCTTTGTTTCCACCACCGCCAGGGATGATACCGACACCGACTTCGACTAGACCCATATACGTTTCAAATGAAGCTTGTAGGCCAGCTGCTGGTAGGGATACTTCCGTACCACCGCCGAGTGTCATGTTAAACGGCGCTACTACGACCGGTTTGGCACTGTAACGGACTCTCGCCATCGTTTGTTGGAATTGACGGACCATGTAGTCAAGCTCGAAGAAGTTATCGTCCTGCGCTTCCATCATGATCAGCATCAAGTTCGCACCGACACAGAAGTTTTTCCCCTGGTTACCAATCACGAGTCCTTTGTAATTCTGCTCGACCTCATCAATCGCATAATGGATCATTTGAATGATATCCGGACCGATCGCATTGTTTTGCGAGTGGAATTCGAGTAGAGCGACACCATCACCGATATCGATGAGGCTTGCACCCGTATTCTTCTTGATGACGCGGTCTTCATTTTTCAAACGGTGCAATCGAATGACCTTTTCATTTTCATTCGCTTTCGTGTGTTCACCTTTATGGTAGAACTCGATATCTGTACCGGCCTGCTTATAGAAGGATTTTTCTCCAGCTTCAAGCATTTCGGTAACCCAGCCTGGAATCGTTTCGCCTTCCTTTTTCATCCGTTCGACGGATTTCTCAAGACCGATCGCATCCCACGTTTCAAACGGACCAAGTTCCCAGCCGAATCCCCATTTCATCGCGTCATCGATTGCTTTGATGTCATCCGCAATTTCGTACGCTTTTTCCGCTGAATAGAGAAGGACTGGTTTCAAGATCGACCAAACGAGCTGTCCTGCGCGGTCATCTGCATATACAAGCGCTTTCAATTTATCCGACATCGTCTTCGCCTGCTTGCTCATTTCGACGGATGCGGTTTTCAGCTTCTTCCGTGGTCCGTATTCGAGCGTATCAGGATCCAGCTCTAAGATTTCACTTTTTCCACTGGACTTCTGTTTTAAATAGAAGCCTTGGCCGCTCTTGCTTCCGATCCATCCCTTTTCATTCATCTTCTTCATGAACTCAGGGACATCGAAAACGGCTTTCTCATCGCCTTCCACCTGATCATACACATTACCTGCAACGTGGATGAACGTATCTAGTCCGACAACATCGAGGGTACGGAACGTCGCACTTTTCGGGCGTCCGATCGCAGGACCCGTGACTGAATCCACCTCACCGACCGAGTAACCGTTCTTCACCATTTCTTGAACCGTTACGAGTAACCCATACGTTCCAATTCGGTTCGCGATGAAGTTCGGAGTATCTTTCGCTTCGACAACCCCTTTACCAAGTACATCCTCACCAAACTGGTTGATGAATTGGAGGACTTCAGGCTTCGTCTCGCTCGTCGGTATCACTTCTAAAAGTTTCAAGTAACGAGGCGGATTGAAAAAGTGTGTTCCTAAGAAGTGGGCTTTGAAATCTTCACTTCTTCCTTCTGCCATCGCATTGATTGAGATACCTGATGTGTTCGAACTGATGATGGTTCCAGGCTTTCTGTACTGTTCAACCTGTTCATAAACCTTCTTTTTGATGTCTAGATTCTCTACGACAACCTCGATGATCCAATCCACTTCACCAAGCTTCTCTAGATCATCCTCCAGGTTTCCTGTTTCAATCATCTGAATATGCTCCTTGGAACTGAGCGGAGCTGGCTTCTGCTTCAACAGCTTTTGTTTCGCCGTTTCAGCGAGCTTGTTACGGACTGCTGGATGTTCCAGCGTGAGCCCTTTCGCTTTTTCTTTTTCGTCCAGTTCTCTTGGGACAATATCCAAAAGGATACTCGGAATTCCAACATTGGCTAGATGTGCTGCAATTCCTGACCCCATCACGCCTGAACCGATTACTGCTACCTTACGAATCTGGTAAGACATGTTGTACCTCCTTTATATGAATGAATACTCATTCATTTTTTCTGCAAAAAATAGAACTTACTAAAATAAGTGGTCTCACTAACTACTATAAAAAAACAAAAGCAATTTCGCAATACAAATTTCTGAAAATTTCTATGATTTTGTCTAATTTGTTCAGGATTCCTTGCTATAGGGGCTTTCCACTCGAATTTTCTCTAAAATTTCTTTGATTTGCTCCAAATGGCGACGTTCGTGATAGCCGATGAAATCGAGCCACTGCTTCAACTGCATGAAACCGAATATCGGGTGTTTGAAAGAGCGTTTTTCCAGAATCGTCGGGTCCTCTACTCTTTCCAACACGTGGAACAGGTATCCTCTAGACTTCTCCAAAGCTATTTTAGCTTCCGTTAAGCTCTTGTATTGTCCAGTTGGGCGGACATATTCCGGCGCTTCTACTGCAGGGGATCTTTTGGCTGAACGATAAACAGGGTGTTCCTCAATTTCTCGATCTTTCCCTTCATTCAGTTGATTTTCGAATTGATTGGCAATCACGCGCTCAATCAACACAAGATGTTCAAGCACCTCTAAAATCGTCCAAGTGTCTGAAGAGACTTGGGCGTGGCTTAACTCTTCCGGAATTTCATTAACGACATCGAGCAGTTCCTGTCTTCCTGACTCTAATACAGACATCGGTATTCCTCCTTTAAAAAGAATCCTACTTACCTTCCATATTCGACAGGGCCCGCTCCATTCTCCTTCAAAATGGTTACAATATCTTATGCTGGAAATGATGAAGTGATGAAAGACAAGAACCATACGCTCTCCATCCATAAAAAAATAGAGTGCCTATCGTATAGATGGCACTCTATCAAATGATCCATATTTACTTTCCGAAGATGCCTTTCAGTACGAAAGCGACGTTCGCTGGACGTTCTGCCAGTCGACGCATGAAGTATCCATACCAGTCTTTTCCGTATGGTACGTAGACTCTCATCGTGTAACCTTCATCACGTAATTTACGCTGCGCATCGATGCGAATACCATAAAGCATTTGGAATTCGAATTGATCAAGCGGGATGTTATGCTCTTTGACGAGTTCTTTCGTGTAAGCGATCATCGCATCATCGTGAGTTGCAATTGCCGTATAGTTGCCATTCAACAAATGCATCTTGATGATTTTTTTGAAGTTCTCATCCACGTCTTTTTTCTGAGGGAACGCAACGCTTGGAGATTCCTTATAGGCCCCTTTTACCAATCGAAGATTCGGATTCAATGAATCCAGGTCCTGAATATCTTCAACGGTACGATACAGATAAGATTGCAGAACTGTACCGATATTATCGTATTGAGACTTCAATTCTTTGAAAATATCAATTGTCGCCTGACAACGCGCTTCATCCTCCATATCAATCGTTACGAAAACATCGTAGCTATCTGCCACTTCCATGATTCGCTTCATATTTCGAATAACAAGCTCGCGACTGATATCGAGTCCCATGGATGTCAATTTCAATGACAGCTGGGAATTGAGCCCTTGATTCGCAATGGATTTAATCGCTTCTATACAATGATTCGTCATCTCGTTCGTTTCTTCTTCATTGTCTACGAACTCTCCGAGATGGTCGATTGTAACCTCGAGCCCTTCCTCATTCAGCTTGCGAATCGTCTCTAGAGTACTTTCCAGAGAAGCACCTGCTACAAAACGGCCTGCACCGAAACGAAGCCCATACTTTTTCGCCATTTTGGTAGCGACTTTATTTTTACCCATGAATAAGAAGAAATTTTTCAAAATTTGTTCCATGACAAGAATCCCCCTATACTGAAAACGGATACAAAAAAATAGGTACTATATATATGAACGTTTAGGAAATAAGTTAAACTTCTTACCGTATTTTATCATCTTTTCGACAACATTTTTACTTTTTTCAAAATTTAATTTTTTCCTTTTTTCTATAGTATATGAGTTGTAATGATGGTGTGTAAGGTGTAAAATTACACCAAATCTTTCCGTGAGAGGTAAACAACCATGAACATTGATCAAATGATTGAAATTGTCTCTTCAAAAATGAAATTGATCCGCATAGAACGCGGCTACACCCAAGATAAAATGGCGATGATATTAGGTCTTTCCAAAAAGACTCTCGTACAAATTGAAAAACAAAGGACGAATGCGAACTGGACGACCGTCGCTGCTGTTTCTGCGCTATTCAGAAATAGTGAAATTCTCCGTTCAGCTCTAGGTGGCGATCCTGTTGAAATCGTCGAGATCCTTGCCCATGAAGGGATCGATCGTCCAAAAGAACAAACGCTGGGGGGGAAAGTCTGGTGGCGGGATGTGAAGTGTGAGAATGGCTATCGTCTTCAGCAAAATGTCATCAGCCAACACTTCCGGATTTTGGATGAGGATAACCATCGGTGGTATAGCTCATTTGATGAGGAAGAAGCGAATGAACGCTTGAGTGAGCTCGCTCATTCTTAAATCGGCGTTTCGGAATAACATCGTTTGGATGTGGCACCCTAATCTTCGAAATGGAATTTTATCATTTAAGGAGGAGTCAAATCGTGCCACAACAACAGACCCCGCAGGATCAGCAAGGTTTCATGCCCCAACCTCCACGAGTCATGACGGTCAAGGATCAGCTCTTCATAACCGATATGATGAGCTGGAATTTGTTAGCGGCGAAGAAATGCAGCTTTTTTGCTAAACAGTGTCAGGATCAAGAAGTGAAGTCGGCGATTGAACAGGCAGCAAGCATGCATACGCGCCATTATGATCAGCTGCTTCAGCATTTACAAAGTCACTTGGGCGATCAACCACAAAACCAAAATATGACTCAATAAGGGGGATCTCAGATGAAAATTCAAAATCCGCAAACGAACATTCCGCAAACCCCGGACATGAATGATCGTGATTTCATCAACGATACGTTAGCGACTGAAAAATATATGACAGACGCTTATTCTACAGCATTGAACGAAGCAAGTCATCAAGCTTTGTACCAGGATATTTCTGCTATGGCTAAAGAAACACAGGACTGTCAACGTAACTTATACAACGTGATGTTCCAAAAAGGCTGGTACTCGTTCGATCAAGCTCAGCCTCAAGCCTTACAACAGGCGTATCAAAAGTTCTCAGGATACAAACAACAACTGCCGAACGGCGGAACGATTCAATAAGAAAAGCGCAAGCGCCTCGGGTAGACTCGAAGGGCACTGGAAGTCCGACGAGGAGGCTGTTGCCGCCGCAGGAGGTCTGAAGTGACCCGAGAGGCCTGGCGCTGAGCTAGACATTCCATCTATGCAACCACATTTCAATTAAAAAAATTGGGCAGACCTAAGCGGTCGCCCAATTTCTTTTGCTGTCTATTTTTGTTCTTCCCGATATTTTTCATTGAGTTCACGTACTTCTTGGATTAATTCTTTCATGCCATCCTTCGCATCGGGATACTTCTCATTCCAATGCTTCACAAGAGGTGGCATTGATTTGGACATGTACGTGTAAAGCGCCCACATCTGCACTTTCTCTTTTGACGCTTCATCGGTTTCACCCGTCAACAATTCCGTGTACTTGGTCATCAATCCATCAAACTGTTCTCTTAATGTTTGATCCATAGATGTCACCAACCTTCTTCGTTTCATCACATTCTATCATAGGTCCATCCAAACGTAAAAATTCGGATCAAGCATCGTACCACTTGTTTTTCATTGCCAAAATGGCCGCTTGTGTCCGATCATGCAGTCCTAGTTTACTAAGAATATTGCTCACGTGCGTTTTCACGGTCTTTTCGGTGATGAACAGTTCAGATGAGATCTCTTTATTGTTCCTCCCCAGCGTAATTTCGCGGAGCACATCTTTTTCTCTTGCTGTCAGTTGATTGAAGCTCTTTTCGGCTTCATTCGTTTTTGTACCCGTATTTACATGGTTGAGAAGCTGGGAGGTTGCCGTCGGATGAAGATGCGTTTCTCCTGAATACACGGCCTTGATTGATTTGACGAGTTCGTCTGGTTCTATATCTTTCAATTGATAACCATCTGCTCCCGCTTGTAGAGCAGGGACGACATGGTCTTGATCTGAAAAACTCGTCAAAACGATGATCTTGACGTCTGCATAATCAATTTTGATCCGTTTCGTCGCTTCGATTCCGTCCATGACAGGCATCGTCAAATCCATCAGGATGACATCCGGCTTCAATTGCTCGACAAGGTCGATCGCCTCTTGGCCATTCGAAGCTTCTCCAACCATTTCAATATCAGGTTGTGTCCCTAAGAAAAATCGCAGCCCCTTCAACACCATCAGATGATCATCGACTAATAGTACCTTGATCCCCATTTCAACTCCCTCTTTCCTTCTCGACATTGAATTTCACTTCGATTGTCGTGCCTTTCCCAGGCTGACTGTAAATGTCCATTTTGCCTCCCATGATTTCTGCACGCTCTTTCATGCTCGACAATCCGAAAGACCAATTATGCTCACCGTTTTCAGGGACAGGAAAACCGACGCCATCATCGACAACCTTCATGACCACTTCATTCATTTTCCTGTATAAATAGAGTCGTACTTCATTCACCCGTGCATGTTTATGGACATTGTTAAGCGCTTCTTGCCCGATACGCCACATCGTTTCTTCAACCAACCTAGGGATATTCCCTACCCCTTCAATATATTCCGTGACACCCAAACCAAGCGACTGTCCGTACTTTTTGAGAGATACAATCACGCCTTCTTCCAGTCCGACCGGTCTTAACTGCCAAATCATCGAACGCATTTCACCGACCACTTCTTGTGAAAGACCCTGCATTTCCGTCAACGATTCAAGAATCGTTTCGCTGTTTTCCAACTGTTTCACATATTCTCGTAATCCACGCGCAGTCAGACTGAGGGAAAACAATTTTTGATTCACAGAGTCATGAAGATCGCGTGCTAACCGGTTCCGTTCCTCAATTAGGGCCAGCTCTCTTGATCGTTCAAACAATCGCGCTTTTTCCAGGACGAGAGAAACATGATCGCCTAAAGCCTTCAATACTTCATGCTCTATTGCTGACGAATTCCCTTCTTGTACCCCGACCAAGCAACCGATCCATTCTTCTCCAATCAATAACGGTACGACAAATGACCGCTCTATGTCCAAACCAGCTTGTTGCAAGTCTGATTTCACCATTTGTTGCTCGAGCGTTTTTTGCAGATCCCCGCCATTAGCAATCGGATACCGTTTGTGTGTTTTCTTCGAACCTTGAGGACTGAAAATGGCGCGTAACGCTAGTACGTCGTCTTCCTTTATGAAAAATGCGAGATTTTCCAGGCCGAACAGCTTTCCGACTACATCCACCGTATTTTGAGGAAGGTGATGGATGTCATTCATCTTCCAGATGGAGCGGCTGATTTCATCCAGCTTCGTGTACTGATCTGCTTTCGTTTGCTGGGCTTCGTACAGCTTCGTTCGCTTAATCGCTGTCCCAATTTGGAATGAGACCGACTGCAATAAGTCCAGCTCATCCTCTGTGAATTCATTTTTCCCTGGCTCTGCTACATTGAGAAGACCGAACTTTTCTCCACCAGCAATCAATGGAACGGTCGCATGATGGGTAATACCTTTCGTGTCGCCCCAATCATATTCGATCGCATCTTCAATACGCTTACAGTTGATGATGTTTACCGCCTTCTGCAGACGTCCATCCCAAATCTTATCCAAGCACCAGCAGCTTCCCTGGCACATCGGTTTCTTATCATCCCAAGCTAATGCTGGCGGCAGATTGACATCGGCGATGAAGGCATAGATCGGTTCTTCATCGGTCAAAAAGATCCACCCTGTCGACAAGCCGGTCACTTCCAACAGCTTTTCCAAAACCGACTGAAGCATCTCACGTACATTATTGGATTGGTTCAATGTTTCAGCGATGACTTTCAAAGTGTGGACTCTCGACACCATACTCCCCCTCCCTTGCTGAAATCTGTATGTATTTCAGATCAGAATAGTAAAAATCCGCCATTTTTATGATCTACATCAAGAATATCATAAAATGACGGATTTGATTTCTTCTTATCGGAGTTGTCCCGTTTGTGTTTTCGCAAGTTTCTCAGTCATTTCAAAGAGAAGAATCGCCATCTGTTCCAGACGCTCAACTGCTTCTCGGTCTACAAGGTTGTAGTCTTCGTCATAGCAATACGGATCGGATACGAACTGGTCTGGCAACACCATTGCGTATAAACCTCTCAACACCGTTCGCATATTGTTCACCGCATTGATACCGCCTTTGCTCCCACCTGAAGCTGCCGCAATTGCAACTGGTTTATGCTTGAAATGCGAGCCACCAAGGAAATCCAATGCGTTCTTCAATGCGCCACTCATACCATTGTGGTATTCAGGAGATGCAATGAAAAATCCGTCTGCTTCCTCTGCCTCTTTGTACAGCTTCTGAAGCGTCATATTGTTTTCATTCCCACCGTCACCTGGGAATAGTGGTAATTTTTCAAGGCCGAGATCAATATATTCGACCGAAGCACCTTTCTCTTCAAGCAATTCCTTCATCAATTTCGAAATACCCCGTGTTCTCGATTTCTCCATCGGGCTTCCATTCAACACTAAAATCTTCATAAAGTACATCACGCCTTTTAAAACAAGTTATAGTATTATTATATGTTTTCCTGACTGTATGAACATCCGAAATACGGCTGAAGTTTTCTACGACTATAGTTGTAGACGTTAAAGAACGCCTGTTATCAACGCTACATAAGCAAGTCCGGAGCCTAGGACGGCTAACGGAACACTGATGAGGATCGGCCATCTTCTTACAATGGTAATTGCGGTAAGCGCAAATACCACAATCGCACCTAATCCCCAAAGGAAAACCTTCATCGTCCACTCGAAGGTCAGAACGGTTTGCGAATCGATTGTTCCATTAAACTGAGACATGAACAATGGAGATGGATCCTCTTGTAAAATCGTGCGCCACACTTCATGCGGTGGGACCTGTTGTGACAGGAACGCTGTTACCCCGAACACGAATAGGATCAAGATCGTTTCGCCACGTAAGGAACGCAGGACATATCGATTCCCTTTCGTTTGGATCGCTTTCTTCAAATACACACCGTGTAACACGGCATACAGGAACAATGGGATCAACAAGAGATGTTTGATCAATAAGGCTTGTCCGTAGTTCAATGCCCACGAATCTACATATTGTGGTGCGACGATTTCATTGATCAACAAGCCGCCACCTGTCAATAAAAGTACAGCTCCAATCGAAAATGGCGTGTACCAATTCAAGAAAGGTATCCAGTTTGAGTCTTCCTTCGAACTCCATGCCACATAAAGCAATACACCCACCCATCCAGTAACAGCAAGAACGTGGATGAAATGGGCGATGAATCCGATGACCGGATATAGGGATGCTGAGTGGCTCGCAAAGGAATAAGAGCTCATCAAAATCACCGTCAAGAACGCACCTAACCGAGCGTAAAAAGTTGTACTCTGAAGATCATTTTTATAAACGAGTAAAAGGAGTACAACGGAAATCATGATGCTCGCCAACCATGCCTTTCCGATATTGAATTCAAACAACACGGCTGTAAACGTATCCCAATAGCCGACACTTTCGGATAAAAACCCGATAATCTGCAAGAGGGATATGAACATAATGATCGGAACAAGGACGATGAGCCATAACAGCAGCTCTTTTGGGACCTTTACTTTCGGCTTTTTGTTCTCTGGTACGGATGCAAGCAGCAATCCTCCGAACAATAAAGAAAATACGAGATAGAGGACACCTTTGAAGAAGATGATCATGCTTGGCCCTTCTTCCTAATCACCCAGATAAGAAAGCCTATTCCAGCAAGTATGAATAGACCTGCGATAATGAACACAGTAGGAGACAACCCGTCTTCTACTGCTCGCTCATCTGTCGGATTCGTTTGATTAGCGGACTGGTTTGCATCCTCTTCAGATGTTTGTTCGTCGCCATCTTCATAATCTGGTGCTGCTGTTTCCGAATCGTCTTTTGTCTCTTCTCCACTCTCGACTTGGAAAGAATATTCCCCGTCAACGACGTGGCTATCTTCTGAAATGATTTCATACTTGACGGTATAAGAACCCGAATTGAGGGGTTCTACCGTTTGTCCGAGCATGACGTTACCATCAATTTGGACAGCTTCGACATCAATTTCCTGACCCTCTTCATCGGTCACGATGAATTGGCTGCCTTCCTTAATATCAGTACTGAATTCAAAGGTGATGACATCCAAAGCATATTTGACGACCTCACCATCACTTGGAGTAGTGCCTTGTAAATTCGCATGTGCGAATGTTTGAATGGGAATTATGAAAATCGTTAATAAAATGGTAAGTGCGCAGAACATTTTCTTGTGCATGATGGATTCCGTTCCTTTCTCAAAACTTTCGAATCCATCTTATCACCTAACTCATGGTAATTCTACTTTGTTCACACATCGTTCTTTTTTGCGATGGAGTCAGGCTCCTCCGTGCTTACGTCCTCTTATCATTCTTTTACGATAGGAAAGAGCGGATGGCTAACTGGAAACGATCCTTTTCTTCCAAGAACGGATAGTGATTGCTGTACTGGAATCTTAAGAATATAGAGTCTTCCATCAGATCGTACATTTCCTCTGAACAGCGGATAGGGCATTGTACGTCATTCTCTCCACATACGATGAGCGTTGGTGTTTTGACGAACTTCAACCGGTCTTTCAAATCAAAGTGTTGAAATTCATGTTCACCGAAATAATTCAAGCGATCCGCCGCAATCTTTTTGAAAATATCCGCTGAGAAATACATTTCGTATTTTTCAGGATCGTTCAACGAAAGCTTAGTCCGTTCCCTGGTGAGCAATTTTCGTTCATCTGGATGCAAATTTTTCGACTTCAATTTTTCAATCAAGTCTTGCATGATCTGAAACTGAGGATGATCGTGGTGATAGATACTATTCTTCGTATCCGCATATTTGCCATCTGCTGCACTTCCGACGACAATCAATTGACTAAGCGCTTCAGGAACATCAGCTGCATAATGCAACCCTAACATTCCACCTGTGGAGTGTCCTGCGAACGCCCATTTATCATACTCCATCGCTTTTCTGATAGATTCAAGATCCTTGACAGTCTCTCCCATCGATAGTTCATCTTCTGTTTGATAGGACGAGGATTTTCCAGCTCCCCTTAAATTCACTAGAATCGTTTCATACCTTTGTGTAAACGTGTCTGCAAAGTGGTCACCCGTTTCATTGAACTCTGAATATAAATGCGTTACACACACGGGCTTACCTCTACCCTTCGTGAAAATCTCAAAATCTCCCCGATCGGTACGTATGATCTTACCTCTCCAGCTACCCAATGTCTCACTCCTTTCCATATACCTATGGTCCTATTGAGTGAATTTCCCCTTTTTAGTGATCCGAAACCCTTGTATAAACGTATACTGAATGAGTTCTCTTTGAAACAAGTGTAAACTAGTATATGCTTAGAGAAAACATTGTCAAAAGGAGAATTGAATGAGTGAGAAGGATTTCGAGCTCTATGAACGGGTTTTGAAGCAAGATAGAAAAGCCCTAGAGCTCCTATACGAACGCTACGAAAAGCTGCTTTTCTCATTTGCATACCGCATGACGAAACGAAGGGAACTTTCCGAAGAGATCGTCCAGGAGGTTTTCATCAAACTATGGACGAAACCTGGTATCTATGACCGCTCCAAAGGTAAATTCTCTTCCTGGCTCCTCACTGTAACAAGGAACACAAGCATCGATCATTTGAGAAGAAAAAATGAAAACACATACGAAATTGAAGATAGAGATGCATTGCAAAAAGACGAACCCACCATCGAAGAACAAGTAGAATGGAAGGAAGACGGTAGACGTTTACGAAAGGCTATGAAGATTTTAGGAGACGAACAACGAGAAATCGTCGACCTCTTCTACTTCAAAGGGCTATCGCAAAGTAAGATTGCTGATAAGTTCCAAATTCCACTCGGCACAGTGAAAGGCCGGTTGAGGTTGGCTCTGAAACACTTACGTAAAAACTTGGAATCTACTGGGCAAGGGAGGGATCACCTATGACAAATCAAGATCGTTGTGAAATGCTACTCGATTATTTCAATCAATGTCTTGATGCAGATGAAAAGAAAATCTTTGAGGCACATCTTTCCGAATGTAAAAATTGCCAAGAAGAATTACAAGAGTTAGAAGAACTGACGGCTGATCTTCCGTACGCCTCCGAACCAGTAGAACCTAATGAAGGTATGAAAGAGCGGATCCTCTCCACCGTATTTGAACAGCCGATTGAGACAGAAGGATCTGGTGGTGAGAAGAACGCACTCATTTCCAATGTCCAACCCATTCGTCCAGCTGAATCGACATCTACCAATAAGTCGGCTAAAAAACCGAAACGATGGATTCAACCGTTACTCGCTGCCTCTTTACTTCTATCTATGACAGCGAATGTCTATTTTTATATGAATGATCAACAGACGCCTGTTGTGCTCCCGGACGATAGTGTCAATCAAGTCCTGAAAAATGTGGAACTGGCTGCGACTGAAGGATTTGATGCAAGTGCACAAGCTGCAATGATTGAGAAAGAAGACGGAATGTCACTCGTCATGCAGGCGAATAATCTACAGGCAGTATCAGGGACTGAAGCCTATCAAGTCTGGTTGATTGATGCGAACGGTGAAAAATTCAGAGCCGGAACCTTCCTGCCGAACGAGAACGGTCAAGGCGGTGTCATCCACCCTGTAAAAATTGAAGGTGATCATGAATGGGATACAATTGCCGTAACCCTTGAGCCGACTCCGGACAGCGAGCAACCGAAAGGGCAGATCATCCTCGCCTCCAAGCTATAAATCTTGAAAGAACATCCTCCGGGATGTTCTTTTTTTCGCCCTCTTTATCCATGGTTCATCAAAAAATATAAATTTTTTTCATAAAAAAGTGATCCGTTTCGTGATCGCTCTCGTTAGCCTTACAAATAAGTAAAAAGGAGAGATTCACACATGAATTTGAAAAAAGGACTTGTCGCAATACCATTAAGCACATCATTAATTCTAGGAGGCGTCGCAACAACAGCATTTGCTGATGATCATGCGAAACCGACCGTAACGACACCTGCATCTGAATTACGTACATCGCTCGATCATCTCCTTAGTGAACACGCATACTTAGCGGTTGAAACGATGCGTAAAGGTGCAGAAGGAGCGGGAGACTTCGAACAAGCCTCTGGCGCATTGATGGCAAACGCAGACGACTTGAGTGCAGCAATCGCTTCTGTATATGGTGAGGAAGCTGGTAAGCAATTCGACGAAATGTGGAAGGGTCATATCGGATTTTTCGTTGATTATGTAAAAGCAACTGGCGCGAACGACGAAGCTAAGAAACAAGAAGCGTTAGACAACCTCGCAAACTATCGCCAAGAATTCTCGAAGTTCCTGGAAACGGCTACGGAAGAACGTCTTGAAGCCGGCGCACTAGCTGAAGGACTTCAAATGCACGTGAAGCAATTGATTGGCGCATTTGACGCTTATGTCGCTGGAAACTATGAAAAAGCTTATGAATATGAGCGTGAAGCAATCAACCATATGTACATGGTCAGTAAAGGTCTATCCTCTGCTATCGTACAACAGTTCCCAGACAAGTTTGAGAACTCGAAAGCTGTAACACCTGCAAATGACTTGCGTTCTAACCTGAACCACCTGATGACAGAACATGTTGGATTAGCGGCAATGGCGATGCAAAATGGCATTGACGGCTCAGAAGATTTCGAAGCCTCTGCCCAAGCACTCGCGAACAATACAGAAGATCTAACCGCTGCAATCTCTTCTGTTTATGGTGAAGAAGCCGGTATGAAATTCAAGGAGATGTGGTCTGGTCATATCGGTAACTTTGTCGAATATGTAAAAGCAACTGGCGCGAACGACGAAGAAAAGAAACAAGCGGCACTTGATGCCCTATCTGAATACAAGGCCAACTTCTCTCAATTCCTTGAAACAGCAACGGAAGGACGTTTGAAAGCGGACGCGCTATCTGAAGGATTGCAAATGCACGTCGATCAACTAGTTGCAACTTTCGACAGCTATGTAGCAGAAGATTATGATACGACTTACACAAACCTTCGTGAAGCTTATGCACACATGCTGAAGCCAGCAGCAGGATTATCTGGAGCATTCGTCGATCAATTCCCTGACAAGTTTGCAGGAGAAATGCCGACAGATATGCCAAAGACAGGTATGGGCGGAACAGCTGATCAAGGGATGTCACTTACCTCCATTCTACTCGCTGGATTTGCAGCTTCTATTGCACTTGCCATGCTAGCCGTTAGAAGACTCGGTGGACAAACAAAATAACCATTCATAGAGAGGAGGTTCTCCTTCTCTCTTCCTTCTTAAAAAAGGATGATTTTGATGATGAAAAGAACGACAATGTTGATCAGTATGATCGTTTTCGTTCTGGCTTTAGCGGGATGTATGAACGAAGCGAATAATGATTCAAATGGACAGGAAATGAAGGCAGGTACTGAGGACTCTTCAGAAAGAGAAACAGCGAAACAAATGGATTCATCTGACACTAGCGCGGACCAATCCTCAAGTGATGTTGAAATCATTAAGGATGAACGCAAAGGGATCGTCCCGGTTACGATTGAAATTCCTGCTATTGATGTAAAAACGAAAGTCGAACATGTAGGGACACTCAATGATGGTCGGATGGATGTTCCGAAAGATGCGGATAACGTCGGCTGGTATAAACCCGGAACCATGCCAGGTGCCCAAGGGAACTCCGTCATTGCAGGACATGTAGATGATTTGACGAGCCCAGCCGTATTCTATCATCTTCATAAACTGAAAAGCGGAGACGAAATCATCGTGGAAGATGAATCGGGGCAAAAGCTTACTTTTAAAGTGGTTCAGTCGGATGTATATCCACGACAAGACGCACCGATTGAAAACATTTTCGGATTTTCATATCGAAGCATGTTGAATCTGATTACCTGCACGGGTGAATACGACCCGAATACAACTGAACGAGAAGAGCGGCTCGTCGTGTCCGCCGAACTTGTTAAAAATCAATAATAGAACCCCAAATGAGCGATTCATTTGGGGTTTTTCAATATGGGGAGCAAATCATGCATTGCTTCGTACCCCTATCTCTCTTTTTTCTCCGTTTCGGGGTGCAATAAAGCTTTATGAGTACTCATAAATCCCTGTGGAGGGTGCATATCCTAATATCATATCGATTCGTTTCTTTCCATGACCCTCTTCGTACGTTTGCCTCTTCTTTGCAACAAATTCAATGCATAAATGTTCATGATCAGCCAAACGGCACCAGCTGCAAAACCGGCAATGACATCACTTGGATAATGGACGTGCAGATAGACCCTGGAAATCCCGATCAGGAAAATCAGCAGACCGACAAGCACACCCACATACCAGGTAGATCGCCCTTTTCTCTTCATATATTGGATAATCAGATAGCCCATGATTCCATATGCAGCCATAGACACCATCGCATGTCCGCTTGGAAAGCTGTAGCCCCCCACTTCAATCAGGTGTTCAATATCCGGTCTTGCGCGTTGGAATGAGAACTTCAACGCTCCGTTCAAGCCCCAAGCACCAAGAATTGTCGTCAGCAAGATGAACGATTCAGCTTTCAACTTCTTAAAAAGAAGAATGGCTAAATAGATTGGGACGACGACCAGATATGTACTTGTATTTCCGACATGAGTGACCGTTATCATAAATTCCGTCAGCCATGGGACTTGCAAGCCATGAACTAAATCTGAAAGCACACCGTCGAAATCACCTAATTCATTTTCCAGAAGACTGTCCGCAAATTGTGCAAATACTCCGATCAGACCTAAAACGACCAAGATGCCAAAGATCAATCGAATACTGATTTTCTGTAACACTTTATGGTTCAAAGTGGTTTCTATTTTTCCCATACCATGTATCATCCCCTTCTCGACACGACTTTTCATTCAAAAAATGTCTATTACTTGTTTGATTCCCTATTTTACCCTGAAACGAACATGCCCTCTGGTTCGTATATGTACCATGAATTCCATTTTTTATGAATTCAAGAAGGGATTTTAATTTCCTTTATTGAAATAACAATATCACAGAAAAATATACGGGGTGGTCTATTGATGAGGTTTGGGCGGAAGCAGAGAACAATCATTCTTACTAAGCCAACAAGGGAACTCGAGCACAAACTGGTCTTTGTCGGGAGTTTGATCGGATTCTTCCTCTCTTTCATGTATTTTGTGTTCTTCGAGTTTATGTATGAATCCATGAATGACATGACACACGCCATCATTTCCAGCTTATCAGGAGCGATTGCATCACTCGTAGCTTATCTGTGTCTGAATCTTGTGGATTACCAAACAAGGAAATTCGCTATCTGCATTGCCATCTGTTCCATTTGGGGTTTGCTCAGTGTGAGTTTCTTCTACTGGATTCCAGCAATCATGCTGTTATCCTCCACTTTCCTTTGTTTTTGGAGAAAGAATAAAGAGATACGTGTTGTTAAATAAAAAAGAGTGACAAGCGGGCTGCCTGTCACTCTTTCTTATTTGTGAGATCATTTCGTGGCATGCGCATGTTTCTTCATCGGCATTGGCGTCTCTTCCTCTTCATCATCCTCTTGATTGGAGGTTTTCAAGCGGACTTCTTTCAGGAATAACACCAGACCGACGGCGACCACCATCATGATGGCTCCGAACATGAATGCGCCACTCAGTGCATCGCTTAAAGCCGTACGCATCATTTCTACCACTTTCACGAACGTATCAAGTTGGTCTTGAGGAAATTGAGATCTGATCGCTTGAAGCTGGTCCGGGTCCATCAATAGCTTAGGATCACTCAACTTTTCCACTGAACCACCTGTAGCACCGCTTGAAACAGCTTCTGCTGAAGATTTCATGTTTGAGCTCATGATGATATTCATGATCGCCCCCATGATCGATACCCCGATCGTTCCGCCTAACTGACGGAACAGCTGGACAGAAGAAGTCGCAACGCCCAGATGCTTATATGCAACTGCATTCTGTATCGTAATCGTAAAGATCGGGAAACTGCATCCTAACCCAAGACCGATGATGATCAATCTTAGAATCGCATCCATATTCGTGCTGGCACTCGTCAAGGTCGTCAGAGAGAATATACCGATTCCCATCGTCGTCAGACCAAGTATTGCAAGTTTTTTATATTTTCCTGTCCTAGTGATGAGCTGCCCGACAATCGTACTGGATGCGACCATGCTGAGCATCATCGACATCATGATGAATCCGGTTGTCGTAGCAGAAGTACCAATTACACCTTGTATGAAAAACGGCATATACATGATTGCCCCGAACATTGCCATACCGATCAACAATCCGATGACGTTGGAGATAGTGAAGACGCTGTTCTTAAATAAATTGAGCGGCAATACAGGGTTCTCCACCTTCTTTTCGGCAACCAAAAAGGCGATCAACGAAACAACTGATAAGGCAAAAAGCCCGATCACTTGAAACGATCCCCATGCAAATTGATTTCCTGCCCAGGAGAACGCAAGCAACAGCGGTATGATTGTCGCGGCCAGGAACACCGAGCCGAAGTAGTCGATTTTCCCATGCGCCTGGCGAGGAACACTCGGAAACAACCGCATGATCAGGATGAATGCGACGAATCCGACTGGTAGGAAGATCCAGAAAATCCACTTCCAAGCAAAATGGTCGACAATATATCCCCCCAGCGTTGGTCCGAACACACTCGCCAAACCGAAGACAGCACCCATCAACCCTTGCCATCTCCCTCTTTCACGTGGAGAGAAGAGGTCTCCAATCGATGCAAATGCAGTCGAAAAGATCATTCCGCCAGCAAGACCTTGAAATCCACGATATAAAATCAACATGAAAATGCTGGTCGCTGTTCCGCACAGGAAGGTCGCAATAATGAACATTCCTAGCCCCAACAAAATGAAAGGTTTCCGTCCATACATGTCGGACAGCTTCCCTACCAAAATCGCTGTCACACTAGAAGCGAGCATGTAAATTGTAAAGATCCAACTGAAATAAGGCATGCCTCCGAGATCGGATACGATTTTCGGCATCGCTGTTCCAATGATTGTCTGGTTCAATGCGGCAAACAACATGGATGCTAGCACGGCTACCATTATCGTAATTTTCTTTCTTAGTGGTAAATGTTCCATACGTTCGTTCTCCTATCCTTCATAAGATGAATAGTTCACTTAATGAAGTATTTTTCAAAAAATGAAGCTTTAATCATATATTTTAGAAAAAAGCCGCAACAATTCTTCAATATCTTCGTCTTCAAGGTTTTTGAATTTACGTTCCATGTATTCATGCTTACGTAATTCGAGGGCTTGGACCTGCTTACGCCCTTCCTCCGTAATGCTTAAATAAACGACTCTACGATCATTCTCAGCACGGTTCCGTTGTACGAGGTTCCGTTGAACGAAACGATCGGTCACTGCCGAAATGTGGCTCATCGCTACATTGAATTCTTGAGACAGCATCGAATTCATGACCTGCCCTTTTTCCATGATGAATTTCAAATACGAAAAATCGGCTGCAGTGCATTCATCTTCAAATAGCTGATTGATTTCTTTTCGGAACATCCGAAAGGTCTTCCGAAAGCTTTTTTCCAAGTCCCAAATCAACTGGTCACGTTTCTCCATACTTCACACCTATTCAATCCTCTTCCTATTTTTAACCATTTCATTATAACAGATTAGAGTAGGTGTTACGAACGAAAAGGCTTCAAGATCGTGGTAAATAATTCCTGTTTTGAACATGTTAAGAAGGAGAATACATAGAGAGTCTGTAAACCTTACATAGTGTGTTTTTTGTTATGAATTATCAATTTGCATCAATTTATACTATACTTATAGTGGAGTTCTGATTGAAAGGAAGAGTCAGATGAACATTGGCTTTTACTTATTACCTAAAAGCGAAGTGAAGTACTTGAATCCTGAATCGACCATACGCCAAGCACTTGAAAAGATGTCTTATCACAAATATACGTCCGTACCACTAGTGGATGAAGACGGAAAATATTCGGGTACGCTTACTGAAGGTGATTTGCTATGGAAACTGAAAGATGACATGGATAAAGAGGAAGATTATGAAGAGGTCATCCAAAGAACGAGGTTGAAGGATGTCCCTAGGCGGGTTCAAAACATACCGATTTCCATCAATGCGAATATGGAAGACCTGATTACGCTCGCGACGGATCAAAACTTCATCCCGATCACCGATGATGATGGTCATTTCATCGGTATCATCCGTCGGCGCGACATCATCAAATACTGCGCAAGTGTCATCTGGGAAAACAAACAAACCAATTAATCGACAATATGAATGGAAAAAGAGGATGACAGGCTGTCATCCTCTTTTTAATGCGCAAAATCTTTGATGGATACATTAGGCACTTTTTTCAAATCCAAAAACTCTGAACCGATCTTCAACAACGGTCGATGAGGTTGTTCATATGGTATGAACGTGATGACTGCATTCTTCTGGCTGTTCAGCAGGACGTTCCTTCCTACATATTGTTTCATAAGATAGCGGACGAATTCTTTCACCACGGCTTGATTCAGCCTCCCCATTTCCGCTTCTTTCACGAGCTGTTCAATGGCAACGAATGAAGAGCGTCCCTCATGGTAATCCCTTTCTGTACAAATCGCATCATAAATATCTGCAACGGCCAATATTTGAACCAAGTACGGAAGATCATCGGCTGTCCTGCCATCCGGATAACCCGTACCATCCAAACGTTCATGATGGGCTAATGCACCGATTGCCACCAATGGATTCAGATTCGGGATTTCACTTAAAATCTCATAACCGTAACGTGTATGCAGCTTGATCGTTTCGTATTCTTCATCACTTAACCGCTCAGGTTTCTTTAGAATGTCGTTTTTGATTTTCGTCTTTCCAATATCGTGAAGGATCCCCATTTTCCCCAACAGGAAGATTTGTTCTTCAGGAAGCTTGAGCACCTTCCCGATCACTCCGGCGACAAGACCGACATTCATACTATGCCGATAGGTCACCTCATCATGATCTTTTACATCATAGATGAGAGAGATTGCCTGATCTTCATCTTCCAGCACTTCTTCAAGCACAGATGAAAACTGGTTAAAAACAATATTCACCTTGTTCTTCAGGTTGGTTTGGATATTCGTGAATAACTTTTTGATACTTGTAACGGCTTGATCATATGCTTGTTGTATTGGTGGATCATCACTGTTTATGATGGTGGCTGGAATGATTTCTGATGAACGACCTACAGATGGTAATGGCTCCCCTTCATAAAACCATTCATGTTTGTCCAACATGTCAATCTGCGCTTGCGTCAGCACCGTCCCCTGTTTCAGAAGCAGAATCCCTTTTTTCGAATAAACGTTTGAAGCTAAACAGATTCCCTCATGCAAATCATTATTATTTTCCAATTAGACATCCCCCCATGTCTAAATAAAAACCCTTCAAAAAACTTGCAATGTAAACTTAATTATAGTATACATGCAAAATTATCCAACCGCTATTTAAATTTGTAGAGAATTGAGCTAAAAGGGGTTCGTTTTTATCGCCATAATAACGGGTAACCTAGTTGTATCGTATTCTCATGTGGAGGAAACCTAGATGAAACGTACACGCCAATTCTTTTTCAGCATTGCGATGATTATCTGCTTTGTCATGATCTTATCTACTGAACAGTCTTATCAGGTGAAGATTTTTGCTGCAATCATTTATCTATCCATCGTCCTGTCCGTTTGTTATGTATTGATGCTTGAGAACCGTTCACCTTATAAAACCTTGTTATGGATCTACGTCATCCTGTTCATTCCAGTAATCGGTTATATCACGTTCATTTATTCCGGGCAGCTGGAGGTGAAAGGGCATCTCTTCAAACAGAAGAGACTTTCGAATTTCAAGCAATCCCTTTCCATGCAACTTGATCACAGACCCTCCCATAAATGGACACATTTGAGTGAAGATGAGCGTGAATTTTCCAAATTGATCACTTCCCTCAGCGGCCAGAACATCAGCTTTTTCTCGCATACGGAAGTGCTTCGGAACGGTGACAAGAAATTCCCTAGGCTGATAAAAGAATTGAAGCAAGCAAAGGACTTTATTCATATCCAGTATTACATTTTCCGTTCAGACGATATCGGCAAAGAAATCATCGAAGTGCTATGTGAAAAAGCAAAAGAAGGCGTGGAAGTCCGGTTTATCTTTGACGGAATCGGTAGTATCGGGTTGGCTGACAGTGACCTATCGAGAATGAGAAAAGCGGGGATTGAAGCACATAGCTTCTTGCCGATCCGCAAAGGATTTTTCAACCAAAAGTTCAACTTCCGGAACCACAGGAAAATCGTCGTCATCGATGGTAAAATCGGCTTCGTCGGTGGTCTTAATGTTGGTAATGAGTATCTTGGAAAAGATGAACGCTTCGGTTATTGGCGCGATACGCATCTGGTTTTACAAGGAGAAGCATTACGAGACCTTCATCGTGTATTCCTGTTGGATTGGAGTTATGTGCAAGATGATTCTCTTTTCCAAGAAAGGTATCTGGATGTTGAACCACATGATGAAGGAGGCGGTATACAGGTCGTTCCAAGCGGGCCAGACACCTCCCAAGGCATCATGAGTTATCTATACTACAGCATGATTACGAACGCTAAGAAATCGGTTTGGATTACGACACCTTATTTCATTCCGAGTAAAGAAATACGGACAGCTCTATTGATTGCTGCAATCAAAGGTATCGACGTTCGCCTCATCGTCCCTGAAAAGAGCGATGGATTCCTCACCCAATATGCGACCCGTTCTTATTTCAATGAATTGCTGCAGTATGGGGTGAAAGTGTATATGTATCGTAAAGGTTTCACACACCAGAAAACGATCATCGTTGATGGAACCTATGCCACATTAGGTACCGCGAATGTCGACTTACGGAGTTTCCATCTGAACTTTGAAGTGAATGTGTTCATGTTCCGGACACCGTCAATCGACACACTCATCCGTCACTATGAAGAGGATATTGAGGACAGTGTAGAGGTGGATCTGGATACTTATCGACAAAGAGGGATTGCACTTAGAACCAAAGAATCCTTTTGTCGCCTGTTTTCTCCCGTTCTATAAAGGCGGGAGATTTCCTTTTGTCCGGAATCATGAAACGAAACACTCCAAACCGTACATACTAAACACATTACGATGAATGAAGGATGTGTTTGGATGTTTGGTTGGGTATTTGTAGTCGGCTTTTGGTTGATCGGTACCATCATCGCCGCAAGTCCGGGAATCCTATTCCGACTGATCGAGAAAGAAAAGGAACACCTTAGAGAAGAATCCTCAGAAACGCGGTTCAGAGACCATATGGCATCGATTTTCTTCAGTGTCGAAGAGAAAATCTTAAGCTCGATCCCCTGGTGGTCCCTCACGCTTTCCTGCTCGATTCTTGCGGTCATCTTCTTTACATTCGGTTTCATTGCGTTAAGCTTCGTGTTGGCAGGTTGATGGGTTTTAATCCTCCTGGAATAAAGACTCCAGATTGACGTACCATCGACCGGTCAAACTAGTACGTTCAACAGTCAGCATCGCCTTACGCTTTTCAAGTCCTTTACCGGTGCTTACAGTGATTTCGACAGGAAATTCTGCAAGGTGAAAATCCTTGTGATCCACTTTTGAAAAAGGTCGATCCGGAAAGATGAAAAACAAATTTTCCAATAATGCATTGTGTGCGGATGACTCGATCGTTTTCTGAATGATCGAGTCATCTTCTTGATTGACAGCCAGCATGAAAACATTCGCCATTTGTTCACTTGATGCATGTTCAATGTAATCGTCCAGTCGATCAGAAGCTTTCATAATCATCAATTGATGAGAGGGATCTTCCTTACTGGAACGATGGGTCGTGCTCTTGGGTAAGTGGATGCAAAAATGCCCTGGAAAATTGTTGGCGAGAGCACCAGCTCCGTGAGGCATACCGTGCATGGACGCAGGAATGAGATGGGTACCTTTACGAATGAAAATCGCTCGTCTTTTCCAGCTCCATTTCCCATCATAAATCGCCTTCATGATCGACGTATCCACTTTGGTAAGAGGCTGCACATCTGCATGACGTGAACCCGCTCTCCTTTGGACTTGGAAGTAAAGTCCCGTTTCATAATCTACGACTTCAAACGAGCTTCCTCTCGGTATGATTTCACTCGTGTCTTCCCATGTCTTCCAAGTGATTTGCTCTGGAATGTATGTACCATCATCGAAAATTGTAGGCAATTGCTCGACTTTGATCCCTTTTCCATGAAGTTCATCAGTCATGCAACTGAATAATAGTATACCGATTGTAATGGTACACAAAGCTGTTCGCATCATCATCTGTTCTCCGTTCTAAATGAATTCTTCTTCACTATTGTGTTGCAAAAGGAGAACAATCTATAACAGGTAATATTTTGTACAGATTTGGTGTCTTTTTCTAGTATGGATTTACCGAAGAGACAGGGAAGGATAAGTATAAGGAGGGTGGGATCATGATGATTGAAAACAAACGACAAAAGAAAACCTTAGTCGAAATTGAACATCCACGAATCCGAGAAATTGAAGAACGTACCGTACACCCAGGTGTGGAAGAAGAACGTGAACAACAATTCATGTTTGAGTCCTATGACGACTACAGCGATCGTCAAGCACAAGGGTAAGGGTAAAAAAAGGGGTAGCCAGTAAACCGGCTACCCTCTTTTTGGTTTCTTTTTACGTTTTTCCTCCACCGACACGGATCCGTGGATCGATTAAGCCATAAGCTATATCAATTAGGAGAATCATGACAACAAATAAAAATGAATAGAACAAGGTCGTACCCATAATGACCGGATAATCATTTGTCATAATGGAACGTACGAATTGTTCACCCAGGCCAGGAACAGAAAAGATCCGCTCGATGACAAGTGTACCTGTCATGATTCCGACCAACATCGGTCCAAGTACTGTGATCAAAGGAATCAATGCATTTCGGACAGCATGAACGAAGATGACTTTAGCTGTGCTGACACCCTTCGCTTTCGCAGTAACGATGAAGTCTTGTCCGAATACTTCCAATAACTCTGTACGCATGAAACGGGCTGCAACCGCCATTGGGAATATCGCCAAAGCGATGGTAGGTAGAATTGTGTATTCGAAACCTTCCCAGAAAGCGACTGGCAACCATTCTAATTTAACCCCTATATAATACTGAAGTAACCCGGCAAACACGAAACTCGGAATCGATACCCCAATAACTGATATTGTTGTTGACGTATAATCCAACATAGAATTGTGCTTTAGGGCAGCAATAATTCCTAATAACATACCGACCAAACTTCCAATAATCATGGATTGAAGCCCTAAGTAGGCAGACGGACCGATCCGATCCATGATCATCGTCGTCACGCTACGGCCATCAAATTGGAATGAACTCCCGAGATCCCCCTGAACGAGATTCACCAAGTAAGTGACATACTGTACAGGAACCGGTTCATCTAAATTATATTTCTCTAAGATCATCGCTTCCTGTTCAGCAGTAAGCTTCTCTGATAATGCCAAAGGCGAACCTGGCATCAATTTCATTAAGAAAAAAGTTGCAGAGGCTATGACGAACATTGTAATCAATAAGTACATAACCCTTTTCAAAATGTAACTTTTCATCTGACATCCCCTTTTTTTGTCTGACTTTTTCGATATTTTACAGTATAATAAAAGAAGCATATGGAAAAAAGTGAAACTTTTGAAAGGAGTTGTTCCCCTTTTATCGGGGAGAAAGATGAAGTACGGAACTTACTACCTGCAATTGTGCGATCTTTTCTCAACTGAAGAATTGGTTGAAGTGCCGTTGAAACGGCTGGCTGAAGAGTGGGAAATTACGACTCGGTATGCGAAAAAGATCATACAAGAATTGAATAAGGAGAATTTTATCGATTGGACTCCTGGCAAAGGCCGTGGGAACGTTTCAAGGATACGTCTGCTTTATAGTAAGCATGATGTCGTCTTTGGCATGGCGAAAGACCATGTACGGAGAAGAAAAATCCATGAAGCTTTCTCTGTGATACATAATCATGCTCCTGAGGTGAAAGAGAACTTTGTCGATTGGTTATCGGATCCTTCTTTATAATACGAAAAGAGGTTGCCCTAAAAGAGTCAGCGTGGACTCCTTTAGGACAACCTCTTTTTATATTCAAATTGATATTAGCTGGAATAAATGTTGATTTCAAGAGAATTCACGAGACTCCTGCGGGAACAGCGAGCCAGGCGAGACCCCGCAACGACCATATGGAGTATGGATAAGGATCTTTGACTAAGCACCACCACGTCCTGTGGGAGTGAGGAGGCTCGCGGTTCGCCCGCGGAAAGCGAGTGAATTTCGAAGAAATCAAATACTACTTCAACAGCTTCTTCATAATCTTGAGACCATGCTTGTATGAAGGATAGCGGAACACGATGTCAAACCGGTTCGTCTGCTTGATGATACTCTTTTCATGAGAAAACGCGTCAAAGCTCGCTTTCCCATGATAACTACCTGTACCGCTCTGCCCTACTCCACCGAATGGCAAGTAAGGAGAAGCGACATGAATCAACGTATCATTGATACATCCTCCACCAAAAGATAAAGAATCGACAATATAACGTTGATTCTCGTCCTTCTCAGTAAATAAGTAAAGGGCAAGCGGCTTCGGATGAATGCGTACATTCTCGACCACTTCTTTAATTTGATCAAATTCTAATACCGGCAATATCGGACCGAAGATTTCATCCTGCATGACAGGATCGTCCCAGGTGATCTCTTCTATTAAGGTCGGCTCAATAGCAAGTGTCTCTGCATCGACTTTTCCACCGGTAATGATTTTTCCCTTTTCTAAGTAACGATTCAAACGTTGAAAGTGATTTGTGTTGACGATATGCGTCATTTCTTCATTTTCAAGTGGATTGTCACCATATAACTCTCGAATGTACTCAAGCATGTATTTGATCAATTCAGATTTGACACTCCGCTGGACATAAAGATAGTCCGGTGCGATACACGTTTGTCCGGAGTTCGTGAACTTGCCCCAAACGATTCTTTTTGCAGCCAATTTCAAATCGGCCGTTTCATCTACGATTGCAGGGCTTTTCCCACCGAGTTCTAGTGTGACAGGGATCAATCTTTTTGATGCAGCTTCCATCACGATCTTTCCAACGTTGACGCTACCTGTGAAAAAGATTTTATCGAAGTCTTGATCCAATAATGTTTGACTGACTTCAACTCCACCCTCTACGACTGCCACATACTTTTCGTCATAGATATCTGTAATAACCTTAGAAATGATGTTGGACACAGTAGGCGTCAGTTCCGAAGGCTTGATGACCGCACAGTTTCCTGCTGCAATTGCCCCAATCAGAGGTGATATCTGAAGGGAAAATGGATAATTCCATGGAGCGATGATCAATGCGACACCATATGGTTCAGGATGGATGTAGCTCTTTGTCCCGAAGTGCGTCAACGGTGTTTTCACCTTTTCAGGTTTCATCCAATTCTTCAATTTTTTCATCGTAAACCCGATTTCCTTGTAAAGCATGCCGATTTCGGTGGAATAGGATTCGAATTCGGATTTGTTCAGATCTGTTTTTAACGCCTCTATAATTTCACGTTCATATCGCTGAATGGCAGCTTTCAGCTTTTCCAGTTGATTAAGCCGGAACGTCTCAGATTTCGTTTCACCAGTGAAGAAATATTCTTTTTGTAAATGTAGGATTTGCTCTATATTTTGCAAGGTTATCGATCTCCTTGTGTTAATTGGTTCAAACTCTTAAACATAATGTACCCCACTTCCATCTCCTCGTCAATTGATACGGATGAACAGGGTATTTTTTTACACTTTTTGATAAGATAAGCTTAGTACATATTAGAGGAGGGTTCTCATGCATCCTTTATTGAAAAAGATGAACTATAAAGGACAACCTGAAATTTGGGTGATCAAAGCACCAGATGAATTTGAACCGACCATGACGGAAATCGCCGATGAAGTGACAATTATGGAAGATTTAAAGGCTGGAGAAAAGATCAACTTCGTTTTAGTCTTTTCCTATGAAAAAGAAGATGTGGAACCATTTGTGAAAGAGTTGCTTCCTCAACTAGAAGAAGAAGCAGTCGTATGGTTCGCATATCCGAAAAAAACGTCCAAAAAATATAAGTCGGACCTTACTCGGGATACGGGGTGGCAACCGTTAGGAGACGCTGGCTTTGAGGGTGTCAGACAAGTTGCGGTTAATGAGGATTGGTCCGCAATTCGATTCCGGCATATCGATTACATCAAAACGTTGACACGTGAAAAAAAGAGAGCGATGAGTGTCAAAGGGAAAGAACGAGAAATTTAAAGGGACTGGCATCGCAGCCAGCCCCTTTCTTGTTGAACCTTACTTTTCAGTTTTGGCGAATTCCTTTTCTTCCTCGTTCGTCGGGATACCTTCCCTCGTTCTCGTAATTTCTCTCGTCAGGTCGTCGACGCTTGAACGGACATTCCCTTTTCCAGAGAAGTTTTCAATCAACTCTTTCACGTCTAACCCAGAGGATGCTTTCAACGATTCTTGAAGGGTCGACATCAAGTTCGTAGCGTAACCCGTTACTTTGTTAGCACCGCCACCTGCACCACTTCCTGTATCTACGACTGTGATCTTATCGATATTCGAAAGCGGGCTCGCTACTTCCTTCGCATAAGACGGAAGCATATTCACGATCATGTCGAGGATCGCCGCTTGACCATACTGTTCAAATGCTTCTGCAATCTTCTGCTTCGCTTCCGCTTCTGCAAGACCTTTCAGCCGGATGACATCAGCTGCAGTTTCTCCTTGAGCACGTTCCGCATCCGCTTTCGCAATACCATCGATACGGACTTTTTCAGCTTCTGCACGTGCCATCGATTCGATGCGGTATTGGTTTGCATCAGCTGCTGCAATTTCACGGCGCTTATCTGCTTCCGCTGATTGTTCCACCGCATATCGATCCGCATCCGCCTTTTTCTTGACTTCAGAATCGTATTGCTTCTCACGACGTGCGATTTCTTTTTCCTCTAGCTCGATCTGCTTTTGACGTTCAATGATCTTGATTTGCATTTGTTGTTCTGTAACCTCTTGCATCGCACGTGCTTCTTCTAGATGATATGACTGGTCAGCACGCGCTCTTGCCTGATCTTGCTCCTGGCGGTATTCTGCGATTTTCATCTGGTTGTATTTTTCTGCTTCAGCCACTTCAGTCGCACGTTCGAGCTCAGATTTCTTCGCGTCTTTATCCGCTTCCGCCCGCTTGATTCGAGTTTCCTTCTCTGCTTCAGCTGTTGCGATGTCCGCATCCCTTTTCACTTGAGCAATACGAGGCTTACCTAGGGATTCCAAGTAACCATTTTTGTCACGGACATCTTTGATGGTGAATGAAACGATGTATAGTCCCATTTTCGCCAGATCTTGTGTCGCTACACGTTGTACTTCTTGGGAAAACTTTTCACGGTTCTTATAGATTTCTTCAACGGTCATGGAACCAAGAATGGAACGGAGATGTCCTTCTAGTACTTCCCGCGCTTCATTTTCACGGTCTTCTTTCGTTTTACCTAAAAACTGTTCCGCTGCCGTTGCAATTTCACCGATCGAACCACCGATTTTGATGATTGCCGTTCCGTCCGCCATTACTGGAACACCTTGTTCAGTGTAGACCTCCGGCGTTTGGACATCAATTTTACTTGATAAAAGGCTTAACGACTCTGCCTGTTGGAAAACAGGCAACACGAACGTTCCTCCACCTCGGACGATTTTGATCCGATTTCCTGATTCATCAATATTTACATTTTTGGAACCTAAATAGCTACCAGTTACGATCAGGGCTTCATCAGGACCTGCCGTCCGGTATTTGGATACAAAAACACCAATGAGTGCAAGAATGAAAAGACCGACAATCCCACCAACAATGAAAATCAAATTCATAAGAACCTCCTAATATATGAAATTTTTATTTTACACGTTAAAAGAAGCTCGTTCATAAGGGGTTACGTGTAGTACCCCGCTTTCAATATCAATGACCAGAATTTCAGTACCTTCCGCAATCGGGACGTTCTCCAAGCTTTTAGCGGATTTGGCAATGTTGCCGCTTGTTCCGGATATAAGCACTTCTCCAAATCCGTCAGGAGGAATTGAGATGATGACCTTACCTATCCGTCCTTGTAAATCTTCCAATGCATACGTATTGGACTCTTCCGCTGAGGAAAGCGGAACAAGGACAAAAACGTTCAAAAGAGTGACAAGAAGTAATGCTGACACGACCGATCCTGCTAAAATCAATAAACTGTGGAGACCTGTCACTTTTTCTAAAACGAATCCCGTTCCACTCAAAATAGTGACGAAGGAGAGGACGAGGGTCGGATTGAAGAACGTATCCGACAGCACCTCGAACATCCCTTCTAAAAGATCGCTCATTAAGATGTATACGAATGTCAGAATTCCACCGATGATGAGACCATAGAGGTAAAGCGTTTCCATGGTATACCCGAACAGTTCCATACGATCCCCTACTCGTTCGTGACGTTAGTTTGTTTCGCGAGTTTCTCCTTGAGGAGGTCCAACTCTTCATCGAGCTTTGTTTTTTGAGTCATTTGTTTGAGTTCATCGTCAAGTGTTCGACTTGCGGTATTCAGATCTTCACTTGTTTCTGCTTCGGCTTCAAATCGTAGGACTTTCTCTTCCATACGTTTAAAGCCCTGTTTCGAGCCTTCACTGTTGTGCATCGACATGGAGCGATTGATGTTTGTTCTTGCCTTTGCCGATTGGGCTCGGGATTTTAACGAAGCTTTCTTCATTTCCATGTCTCGGTATTCCGATTTCATTTCAGCTAACTTCGCTTTTAGATCTGCAGCGGTTTTGGATGCTTCTACATAGAGATGTTGTAACTGTTCTGCTTCTTGCTGCATACGGAGCTTATCTTCAAGAGCTCGTTTCGCAAGGTCTTCGTTCCCTTCTTGCAGCGCTTGTACCGCTTGCTCTTCACGCTTTTTGATCATACCTTCTGCTTCTTCCCACTTCAGCTTCAAAAGCTTTTCTTCGGCCATGATTTTGGCAGTCGCCTTTTCGGCTTCCTGGATGTCAGAACCCATCTCACGCAAATATTGATCGACCATCTTAATCGGGTCCTCAGCCTTATCAATCAAGTTATTCAACTCAGAATGGACAACCGTTTTGACTCTTTTAAAAAGCTCGAACACATGAATCCCCTCCATTTTTTTACTCATCATGTAATGAAATACTGAACTTATATTCATTATTTATTACGGCTATAAATGTAAAAAGTTTCAATTATTTTCAAAATATTATCATAAAAAAGAAGGTCGACGTTATTGTCGACCTTCCTGTTATGCTGTCGTTCCTACTTCAAGGATTTGCATATCTACTTCCACTTTGATTGGTATATCAGGATACATATCGTCCCATTTTTTAATATCAAAACCTGTCGTTCGATTACGTAAAATACTTCCTAGCCCAAGTGGGTCGATATTGTGCTCTTGGAAATCTTTGATCATTTTCAATGCTTCTGTTTCGTTGAATTTTTTGATCGTTTTTTCCATTTGCCTTAATTTATCAGGGGTCATTTCTAGAGATAATGTAGGAGCATCATTTATGATACCGGTCATCTTGATCTGGATTGTGAATTCCGGATTGTTTTTATCTCCTTCTAGAACATAACGAACCTTGGATCCTATACTTTCCACCACAATGTAATTATTCTTAAACTTTACTTCTTGGGTGGCTTCCTTGAAATTTTCCTTCATCAACGTAAAGGTATAACTTTTATCATAGGGAACCTTGTATACGAATTTCCCATCGTCGAAGAACGCAATGCCATCTAGCTCAATTTCATCTCGATCATTCAATTTAATATAAGGAAGAAAACCATCTCTCCCTACCCCAAAATGGGTATACAGAAATTCATGCAAGTTCGTTCTCGGATAATTCGTGGCTGAATTTTGTTCAATTAATCCTGAAATGAATTTTCCCGTCGTTTCTTTCTTCGATTTACCTGCATTGAGGATTTCCTCCGTCTCACCTTGTGTGATGGCTAAGAAAATATTCCGTCCGATTCGGGGATCCCTTGCCATACTGTCGATAATGGTCCCTACTCCTTTTTTCGCCAATTCCTCACTGTAGAGAGCTACTTTCAGCGTCCCGACGGAAATCGGTTTGGAGGCTTTTGCTTGTAGCTTCGTATGGATTTGTTTGGTGGAATGTGCTGTTGTCGTCAAGGTTTCTTCAGTCACACCGGTTCCTTCTTCCACTTTGGAAAAATGAGGAACTACAATTGTACCACGGATTAAATCTCCATCTTCGTAATCATATCCAACGATCTGCACTAACGAAATATCCTCAATACTCTCTCGGGGTAAACACCCTGACAGAGGGAGAAGACAAGAAATCATCAAGATCAAAAAGCCGAAGCGCTGTCTCAATTCATTTCCCCCTCACTTTCAACACAATTTTTTGTAAGAGATACAAGAATGGAAGATAAACGGATGTCAGATAAAAACCGGATTGGCCTAATATTGAATTCAACATATCAATTTCCGGTCGGTCCCGAAATACGCCACACGCGGCTACAACAACGATCATGTACGCCCAAATCACATAGGTCTGCTTGAATCGAAAGGTTCTCTTCAAGGTTCTACTCGCCGCCCATAGACTAAGACATATGTTTGGGAGCACAACAAACACATAGATAGCAATCCCTATATATTCGAATCGAGCAAGAAAGGGTAGCTCAATGATTTTCCATAACGAAATCGTAGCCCAAATAACATGAGTAATTTGATTTTCGCTATAGTAAACGAAAGAAGTTAGAGCGGTACCCAAATAGATAAATACAGCAAACAAAAATCCAAATTGCGCCCACTTATGAGATTCTAGGGGTCTTTTGAAAAAAGGGTAGTAAATCAGGATTAACTCAAAACCAATGTAGCTTAATGACATCGTCTGGGCTGCCTTCAACAATTCCATGAAACTATGATCAATGACAGGGAAGACATTTTGTACGTGTGAATATTGCAGCGGATAAAACTTTAATAGAAGCAAAGGCAAACCTAGGATGACACTAAAGAAACAAATACCGGTAACCGTCCGGAATCCTCCAGCTACGAAATAGTAGGCAACCCCAATAAATATGGTTGAAAAGATCCATACGTTCAACTGTGGAAAAATCCACAATTGAATCAACTCTGTGAACGTTCTTAAGACCGTAATACATAAAATGAGAAAGTATAGACTGAAAATCACATTTAACAGGCTGCCAAATACTTTTCCAAATAATGAATGGTGGATGGTGACGATATCACCTTGTCCGTCTTTTAAAAGCTGATAGATGATCCAGATGAGAAAATGGACCCAAACGGCTCCGATAATAATCGAAATCCATGAATCAAATCCGGCATCCAATACGATATAGCGCTCAAAACCTAGAACGCCAATACCGATGATCATTGCATGCACGAGAAAGAAAGCCATCTGAGGCTGTACCATTACATTCTCAGGTACCGATTGTGGAAGATTGATCTTATTCATCGATATCCCTCTTTTCATTCGCCCGATGCTTACTGAATCGGGCAGCATCCTGAGGTCTGGATAGGAATGGACGGACAGTCTGCTTATTATATGGAAGACGGATGAAAGCGTCCTTCAAGTCACTGATGCGCATTGGATAAATCGGCGATAAGAATGGTCTGCCTAGGGATTGAAGACGGATCAAATGCCCTAAGAATAAAGCCATGACTAACCCAACTCCGATCAACCCCCACCACTGAGCCCCGATCAAAAATGGGAATCGGATCAATCGGATTGAATTGGCAATTTGATAGACGGGTGTTGTGAAAGATGCCAAAGCTGCCAGGGCAACAATGATAAGTAAAACGTTACTTGTCAAGCCTGCCTCGACAGCTGCTGTCCCAATTACGATACCACCCACGATACCGATCGTTTGACCGACCTTTGTGGGTAATCGCGCCCCAGCTTCACGGAGCAATTCAATAGCAAGTTCTAATATGATGACCTCCAGTATGGGAGGAAAAGGAATATCAGCTCTGGAAGTGATAATCGTCGCCATCAAATCTTCTGGAATCATTTCATGATGGTACGTTAAAATCGCTACATACAACGGAGTAGAAATAACCGAAAAAGCAACTGCAAATAATCGTAACAACCGTAAAGTAGAGGCTAGATGCCAGTTCAAAAAGTAGTCATCCGATGCGGAAAAGAATTCAACTAGTGTGGTTGGACACGTCAAAGCATGAGGAGAGCCATCAACCAAAATGACGATTTTCCCTTCTGCTAACGCGCCTGCCACCCGGTCCGGCCTTTCGGTATCCACGAACTGTGGGAAAGGTGAATTCGAATTGTCCGAGAGCATTTGGGCGATATAAGAACTGTCATTGATTTCATCAAATTCTATACCATCCAGTCGCTGCAGGACGGTATTGACGTTCTCCTGGTCTGCAATCCCATCTATGTAAAGCGTACAAATTCTTGTTTTCGTCACTTTCCCGATTGTCGTTTCTTCAACGGTCAATTCAGGTAGAGTGATTCTTTTTCGAACTAAGTTGATGTTCGTATCGATTGACTCTACGAATGCCTCTTTCGGACCTACGACACTGAACTCCACTTCTGGAATACTTACCTTCCTGGTCTCCGTTGACACGGCAGGTATGAGTAAGACTCTTTCATCCTCTTCTTTCAATTGAATCATGATATGACCTTGTAGAATGGACTGCTGAATCAGATCCAGATCATGTGTAAGAATCTGATCCTGGACAGCTATTTGCTCCATCATTTCTTCGAGTGTATCCATTTGCTTTTCTTTCAGATTTTCCAAGATCGTCTCTGACAGGACCTTTGGTTCGATGACCGTTTTGATATACGAAATAAAACATACTGTGTGACCAGTATGTTGGAATTGGATGAAGTCTTTTGAGTGTTTAAATGTTGAAAGTGCTTCTGTAATCGACGACTGCTCTTCCTCTTTTTCTTTATTTTTCAGACGTTTATATTTTTTGATCCACTTTGACCTCATAGAAATCCCTCTCATGGATATCAGCTTATACCTTCCATTTTTAACTTTAGATGACAGTTGTATACGTTTGGTTTATAGGAATATTCACTTGGAGAGGATAGAGGTAGGAAGAGGGTGAGGATGAATGATTTGGCTGATGTTAAGCCCTTATGTATTACTAGTCGTATTTTTTGTTTTGGTCTATTTCTTGTTTGATTTTTTTGCGTTGGTATCTTTATCAATATTCTTAATCTGGATCATTCTCCTCCCCTTCGTCGTTTTTATCGTGGATGAAAAAAGTCGAGTGGGGCAAGAAGAAAAGCGCAACCCGAATAAGTGAAATTCGTGCAAAGAAAAAAGCACTCTCGTAATCAAGTGCTGTAGGCCATTATGGCTGTATTGTGATTGGGAGTGTAATCGTGAAGATCGTACCGACTCCTTCTTGACTTTCAACTTTTATCGTTCCTTTATGATTCTGAATGATTTTATAACTCATCATCATTCCTAAACCTGTTCCTTTTTCTTTTGTCGTGTAAAAAGGCTCTCCCAATTTGTCTAGTCGCTCCTTGGGGATTCCGCATCCTTCGTCTTCGATCTCGATCAGTACGTTTGAACCTGCACCTCTCCGTATACGAACCCAAAGATTCTGGCCGCTTTCCATCGCTTCAATCCCATTTTTGATAAAATGGATGAATACTTGTTTCATCTGATTTTTTTCACATATGATAGTAGGGAGATCCTCTTCTACTTCCAGATGGAGTTGGATGTTCTTGGGTCTTGCCTGGACATCGAGTAAGACCAATGTGTTAAGAGCGATTTCCTGAAGGTTTTCCTCTGTCATTCGATTTGCCTGGGGTTTGGATAGCACCATCAACTCGGATATGACCGTTTCTATGATCTGAAATTCATTGAGGATCACGTTGTAGTATTCAATGTTCGAAGGATCTTCTTTAATCAGTTGAATGAAACCTTTAATGGAGGTCATCGGATTTCGGATCTCGTGCCCGATTCCTGCTGCGAGTTCACCAACCACATTCAGTGTTTCTGATTTGCGTATTGATTCTTCGAGTTTTTTCCTTTGGGTGATATCTCTTAAGATCGTCAAGTGGACACCTGGAAGAATATTGGCTTTTGTCACGTGTTCGACGTGACGGATGGTACGATCTTTATTGGTCACTGTCGACTCTCCGGATAAGGTTCCTGCCTCTTTCAATCGTTCTAACGTTTCTGGCATCCGGTTTCGGATTTTTGGGTCTAGTAATGCGAAATGTTCCGCTCTCTTGATTTCTTCTGTGGTAAAACCGAGCAACCTACTGGCAGCTGGATTCGCTTCTATTGGTATGCCTGTATCATCGAACAAGACAATAGCATCAAGCGCTTCTTCAAAAAGGGCTGTGAACTTATTATGGTTGGTCTCCATTTTTCCTTGGATCTGCTTCTTTTCAGTCACATCGATTGCTGTACCCATCACCTCCACAGTCAATCCGTTGACTTTGAGAGGAATGAGCGTTACCTCATATGTAAAATTGCGATAATTGAGATCGAAGTGTACCCGCTTTCCTTCATAAGCCCGTTCATAGAAGTCGGCAACCATGGAAACTGTAGAAGAATCAAATAAAACCTCCGGTGTTTTACCAACGATAAGATTCGGAGTCAACCCGTTGTTCTGAGCTGTTTTTCCACTTAAGAAGGTATATTCGAATTTACCATCGGGACGTTTGATAAACTTGAACAATAAACAATAGATATTATTGAACATTTCTTGAAAGTGAGTGAGTTTTTCTTTCATAGTCTGGTTTTCAGCCTCTAATTGTTGTACCTTCGATTCCAATTCCAGCACTCTGTTTTCAATAAGCTCCATTGACGTCACACCCCTTTTGGACAATCTGACTACAAACAATTTTATTGGCAATAGGCAAAAAAGCTTTTATACATATAATTCTTTACCGTTAGGCCGCTTTCCTCCTACCGAAAAGAATTATACATAGACTTAAAAAACTCCACAAAGAAGGTGAAAACACACAAACTTTCATTATATAATAGGGGTCAGGCACCCATAGCGGTGCCTGGTACTTCCGAAGACCTATTGGGAGAGTAAGAACAAATTTCGGTGCCTGGCACCGTAGGTATTGTTTACTAATAAAAGGATTGATGTTGATGAAGCGTATTTTACTAACAGGTGGAGGATCGACAGGGCACGTCGCTGTGAACCTGGCTTTGATCCCACACTTGAAACGGAACAATTGGGAGATCCATTATATTGGTTCTCATAATGGGATAGAAAAAGAATTGATTGAGCCGCTATCGGATGTAAAGTATTATCCGATTTCCACGGGTAAGCTGCGCCGATACTTCGACTTGAACAACTTCAAAGATCCGTTCAGAGTCATTAAAGGCGTTGGCCAGGCATATCGGATCCTTCGTAAAGTGAAGCCGAATATCGTCTTTTCCAAAGGCGGGTTCGTATCGGTACCGGTCATCCTCGCTTCTCGATTGAATGGGACTCCGGTCATCTCTCACGAATCAGACATGAGTCCAGGTCTGGCAAACAAAATTTCCATGCCGTTCGCATCCAAAGTATGCGTGACGTTTCCTGAAACATTGGAACACTTGCCGGAAGATAAAGGGATCTTATTAGGATCCATCGTTCGTGAAGAATTACGCGAGGGATCGAAACGAAAAGGCCTTCATTTATGTGATTTTACCGAATCAAAACCGGTCATCCTCGTAATGGGTGGAAGCCAGGGCGCGAAACGAGTTAACGAGACGATTCGAAGTCTGGTACCTACCTTGACGAAGAAGTATCAAATCGTCCATCTTTGCGGAAAAGGAAAAGTGGATGAATCCATCAATGTCCACGGATACAAACAGTTTGAATATGTGAAAGATGAACTGCCGGATATCCTTGCAATGACGGACCTCGTCGTTACAAGAGCAGGTTCCAACTCCATCTATGAATTTCTCGATTTGGAACTTCCGATGATTTTGATCCCACTTCCACTCAGTCAAAGCCGCGGGGATCAAATCCAGAATGCCGAATCGTTTGAAAAACAAGGATTTGCAGAAGTCATTCAAGAGGAAGATCTTTCAGAAGAAGCACTTGGATCGCTGATCGACAAAACATACGATAACCGTTCGGATTACCGGAAAAACATGCAACGAAGCGAGCAAAGCAATCCGTTGGAAAAGCTGTACGAACTACTTGATGAATACAGTCGAAAATAACCTGCACAAAGAAAGCTACCGTCAATGACGGTAGCTTTCTTACATCTCTATCAGACTTCCATTCGGATTCGTTCACTCACTTCAAAGTTCTTGATTTCAATGACATTCGCAGCCACATAATGCCCATTCCCCACATCAATCAATTGAGGTGGATGAGGGGATTGAGGGGGGACTTCAATGGATTCTTGTTTCATATGTCGCAAGTTCGGATCTGTTCTCGGGATAGAAGCCAGTAAAGAACGCGTATATGGATGGATCGGGTTTTATCTCCCATCTCCCAACTCTTTAGCTATTGTTTTGTAACCCATGCCTTTTTGAAAATATAAATCAACAGCTTTTTTCTTAAACTTTTCCCATAGAAAAATCCCCTGCATAATAGACAAATTAATGTGCTTTCTTTTATCTGTCTACTATGTGGGAATCATATCAGGGTTAAGACGCCTTCTTCTTTTTCCGATGTAGAATATACCAAATAATGAAGAGGATCGCTGCAACAGCGAGTGCGATGTAAATGATGTTGGAGTAAAGCTTTACATATTGAATGAGTTCTTTCCAATTTTCCCCGAGTGCAGCTCCTATACTGATGAGTAAGATGTTCCAAATCAATGTCCCCAGTGTTGTAAACACGATGAACAGTACAAAGCCCATATTGGCCATGCCCGCTGGGATCGATATGACACTTCGAAGAAATGGCATCATTCTACCGAAGAAAACGGTCCATTTTCCATATCGATCAAACCAGTCATCCGCTCGGTAGATGTCTTTTTTCTTGATTCTGAGAATATGCCCCCAACGGTCGACGATTTTTTCGAGATTTTCTACATCCAACAGTAACCCGACTCCGTATAGGACGACTGCACCAAAAAGTGCTCCGCCCGTAGAAGCCGCAATCACACCGTACACATTCAGATCCGTTTTCGTTGTGATGAAACCGCTGAAAGGAAGGACGACTTCTGATGGAATAGGCGGGAAAAGATTTTCTAATGCCATGACGAGGAAAATGCCCCAATAGCCGTATTGTTCAATAAACTCCGTATACCAGCTCTCCATTACGATCTCCTTTAGGTTTTATCTATCTTTAATGTCCCCTTATTTGTTCGTGGTGAAACGAAGTCCCTGTTTACGGAACCCTTATGTTAAGCGTCTCATCGAGTCGAACTTCATACAACAAGTTTTCGACGGTAATATGGAGTTTATTACTAAAAATTGATCTTGTACCTGGCACCGTTTTAGAATCCTTCTGTATCAACACTTTTCAACCGGTGCCTGGTACAGTCATAGGTACTTCGGCGCACAAGGAAAAGGAACCGCCTTTTAGACGGTCCTTCTTTGGTGTAAGTATCCCTAATCTCCATTGGCTTACTGCTTCACCAATGTAAAGGTGATGTCTTTTGTATTTTTGCCGATGGCTCCAGCGTCATTTTTAAAGATTTCCGATTTATTTTCTTCCGATGGCTCGATATGGATGTCAAAGCGGTTTTCACCGTTTCTCAAGTTCACTTGATGACTCCATGTCATGTCATCATTTACGGTTACCCGTTCACCATTGATGGTGAGAATGCCTTCCTTGATTGCGTTCCCTTTCAATGTCACAACATCATCTGAAACAGTTTGACCGTTGGCGTGAGAGGAAATGACGACCGGTTGATCAATCCAACGTAGGATCTTATCCTCGACGACCATCTTGTTATTCCCCTGATTTTCAACGACAACCTTCATATCTGTGCCAATAGCTCCGTAACCATAGTAGCTGACGTCATCGTCGTTCGGATCATCAGGCGTGTGATCCGGCAACCCTTCCTGATCCCACGAGTTTCCTTTAACATACTTGTACGTCAGTACTTCACCGACTTGCATCTCGACGGTATATTCCCAATCAGGCGTTACCGCTCCATTCCTGCTCATTTCCCATGCGTTCGTGTTCCAGCCGTTCAAGCTGTTCGGCATGTTCACTTTGGCATCTAATGGCGTATAGTCTGGCGCATTGACTTTGAAGGTCACTTCAACCATGACGATATCCGGAGTTACTGTCACTGCATTGGAATCCACCTTGTTGCCATATTGGTCATACACTCGGACGACATATTCATACGACTTCCCATTTTCGACACTCAAGTCTTTATATTGAGTCATACTTGGATCCCAAAGCTTCTCAATGACTTCTCCATCACGGACAATGGCAATCATGTATGGATCCTTTGAATTCTGCAAGCTCCAGTTCAAGTTCACTTGACCCGATTCTTGTTTAGGCTCTTCCAACGCAACTGATTCTACTGGAGGTATTTCATCTTCAGCCTTCAACACCGTGAATGCCTGTTCATCCGAATAGATCCAATTTCTTCCTAGGTCCGTTGTATATGCGTATCGGTATTCATATTGTCCAGCTTCTAATGGTAAAAATTCAGCTGAGAACACATTTGTCCCTTGTTCATTCTCGCCTTGTCCAGTGTAGACAGCAGGGATGCTCTCCCATTCCTGTTCTCCAGGAGTTTTCACTTGAAGTTTAGCCTGTAAACCTTCAGCCAGATCCTCAGCTGTATATTTTCCAATCTGAATCCCAACATTCATCGTTTTCGGTGCAGATAAATCGAGTTCAATTTCTTCGATTTCTGTCAGGTCCTCAATTTCATATGAATCTTCTGTTAAAGGAATATGAGGGATGACTTCATCTGTCGCTACTTTCATAGACTCGTTCCCATACTTGTCGACAGCTGTCACCGCGAAATAATATTTCCTACCATTGTCTAAATCAGTTACGTCGATTGAAGACGTGTTCGTTGTTTCTACCTTTTCATAAAGCGCGCCTTTAATGGTGGTCACATACACGTTGTACTGCTCCGCTTTCCCTTTCCAGGAAAGACTCACTTCATTGACGCCTTCAACAGCGGTCAATTTTTTGATTGCTTTCGGCGCTTTTACATTCTTGTTCTTCGCAAACAGCATCTGTCCGCTCATTGCCGGGATGGTCAATGTCACTTTTCCATCCTTCACTTGAACAGCATCATTTTCACCGAGTTGATTATCAAACGTAATGCCGTTCAATGCGAATTCCTTCACATCCACCTTGATTGTTTGCTCTTGATTGCCTCGGTTGACAGCAACTATGGCTGATTTCTTATTCAAGCTGCGGCCATATACGAATACATCGCCTTCCATGTGAAGGTTTTTCAAATCGCCGTATGCAAGAAGATCTTGATGTTTCTCTCGGATTTTCCCTAGGTTCTGATAATGTTCGATCAATTTCTTATTCTCGTTGCCCCACGGATAGGTTCTTCGATCATCCGGGTCTTTTGAACCCGTCACACCCGCTTCATCCCCGTAATAAACGGTCGGTGCACCAGGATACCCGAATTGGAAGATGGCAGCGAGCTTCAAACGTTTCAATCCGAGCTCGTGATCATAGTTTGCGTCGAACTCAGCGCGCTCTGCATTTTCGTTTCCATTTCCGAGTAAGTAGACAGCACGGGCTGTATCGTGTGACCCCATCAGATTCATCAGATTATAGAAAGCTTCCTCGGGATAATCTTCCTCAATCGCCTTCAACTGTTCAGCTGCCCGCTCTGCTTTTCCATTTTTCAAATAATCGAGCATCGCGCCTCGGAAACGGTAGTTCATGACCGAATCGTAAAGATCTCCAAGGAAGTATTTTGAAGCGTCATCCCAAATTTCACCGAGGATCAACGGATCATCATTCGTTTTCGTTTTGGTCGCTTTGATTTCATCTCGGAACTCTCTCCAAAACTCTGTATCTACTTCATTCGCAACGTCTAAACGCCACCCCGAACCACCGCGGTTCAGCCAGGATTTTGCAACAGAGTCTTTGTCATACATGATGTAGTTCGAAAATGCTTCGTTGTTCAGTTCGGAATCGTATGGGACGGCTTTTCCGGGTACTGAAGCAATTTCCGGTAAGCTATCGAATCCCCACCATGCCTGGTAATCATAGCGTTCGTTAGGCGTGCCTACTTCCACTTTTCTATTGTCGATGTTGAACCAATTGTGGAAGCCATAGTCACTGAATACTTGACCTTCTTGTAAAAATTCTTTCTCCGCTCTTTCCTTTGCAGCCTCTTCCGACAAGCCTTCCTCATTCATATAATCATAGATTCTTGCCCAATATTCATAAGCACCGACAGTTTCATATTTTCCATATCGGTCAAAGTAGATGGAATCATCCCCGACGTGATTGAACACGCCATCGAGGATGAGATGCATATCACGCTTTTTCAACTCATCCGTAAATTGCTTGAACTCTTTCGGTGAACCGAACATCGGGTCAACCGATTTGAAGTCTGTCGCATCGTACTTATGGTTGGATGCCGCATGGGCAACTGGGTTTAAGTAAATCGTGTTGACACCGAGCGATTGGATATAGTCCAATTTCTCATGGATTCCTTTGATATCTCCGCCAAAGAAATCATTGCTCCATATCCCGTCTCCTTCATAATTGGAGTTGTTCGATAAACGTGGATTATCCGGGAGTTCAGACCAGTCCTGATCCTCAATCGGCTCCATTCCACGTGCGTATTCTTTCGCGTCATCGTTTTTCTTGTTTCCATTGTAAAAACGGTCCGGGAAGATTTGATAAACGACCGCTTCCTTCATCCAATCTGGGGTCTTGTATTCCGGTTCATAGACCGTCATCTGGAAGAGATCCAGTACGTTGTCACCAACGCGTCCTGTATGACCTTGCGCGGTATCTTCACCATACTCTTTGACAGTTTGACCATCTTTAGCGATGAATTTGTAACCATACACCCCTTTTTCACTTGGTGTGATGGTCGCTTCCCAGTATTCACGTGCGCCTTTTCCGTCCACATCTGTCCATCCGACTAAATCCATTTTAATCAGCTCGGAATTCCCTGACGTGTAATTTTTCAACTGGACATTCGCGCCGGTCAAGTCACCCTTTGCAGCTTCCAGGCGCAGTTTGACCTTCTCTCCTGTTTTGATTGCACCGAATGGTTTCCGGTATAGCTCGTCCCACGTATCGTGATGGAGCTGATCTGTTTTGATGAGCCCATCCGGACCGGATCCTTCATAGTCAGTCGTGACTTCTTTCGTTTCATGGTTATAGAAAAATGTGACTTGTTCAGTTTTCGTCACATTCAGTTTGACGTTCTCTTCAGGGTACTGAGTGCCCCAATCGTTCCCGAGGACGACTTTGAATTCGTAATTGCCTTTCGGAACATCCGCTGTAAACTCATACACATTGTCATGGTTTTCATCCGTTAAAAGCGCACTGGATGTTCCTGGGGACCATTCATCTCCCGCACCAATTGCAGGTTGGATCGTACCCGCGAGACGGGGCATTTGATCCTCTGTCATGATGGTCGTTACATGCGTCTGATCGTTATAGACAAACAGCACTTCCTTCTGTTCACTCAGTGCGAAGGTCATGTTTTGACCACCTGCTTCGCCATTTTGACCGTAATTCTCATCCCATGATCCATTAATGGCTACTTTATACTCGTATGTACCGGCATCCAGCACTTTTTTCAAATAATACTTGTCCCGTTCTGAAGCAGTCATTTTCATCTCATCAGATGCTGGGTTCCAAAAGGTCGGATCCCCATCTGAACCGAAGCTTCCGACGATACGAACCGTTCGGTCAGCTGCTTCTGCATCGTTTGATGCCATTCCGACCAAGCTTTGCATGACAAGCAGCAATACCATAACCACTAAAAAAGGTTTTGAACGCTTTATTTTCATAAAAATCTCCTCTCAAAATTGTTGTCGATTGAGTTGTGAAAACGTTTGCACAAACCTCATAAAAAGAGGGCTGCATATAAAATTTGTGCAACCGCTTTCATATAAGTATACAGAAAGTTCCAACTACTATAAATAGGACCAAATTCATAAATAAGGAGAAAAAACACTCCCCAATGAAGAGGAGTGTACTTGGAGGATCAGCAGCACTGATCGTCATCTTTTTCTGACGGGTCACAACAGTCAGTTTGATCATTTTTATCATCACTACAACAAACCTCATCTTGCTTCACTTCAACTTCTTTAATTTCAATTCCACAACAAGCCTTAGCCATTTAATCACCTCCTTTCATTCATTGAATTTTTTTGATTAATTGGTTGAAAAATTTTAAGCATAACAGCAATCCGTCTGTGGTTGTCTTCTCCTGCCAAGTTTATAAAGTACGCGTAACCAGGATCGAGACTTTTCCCTATTGTTATTCTCATGGTAAAGGCGCGTTTCCAGCTTGTTCAATTGCTCTTGCCGATATTTAATTTCCGTTTCTAGTAAATAAGAATCAAACATTATCATCATCTCCTTAAATCAATTTTTATTGATTAATATGATTATATGTTTCGTCGGATGGAATTGCAACTTATAAATCAATTTTTTTTGATAAATAAATTGCAATTCATTACAGCTCATCATATACTATGATTAATCAAACTTTTTTGATTTGGGGTGTGAAGGATGAAAGATATTGAACGAGTAGATGAATCTCTACCAGGAACGTTTGAAAAATATGAAGCGAAGTTCAAGGCACTGGCCGATAAGAAACGACTTCAAGTCATGTATTTGTTAACCCAAAAAGGAGAAATTTGCGTTTGTGATCTTGTAGATATGATGGAAATGCCACAATCGAAACTTTCCTATCATTTGAAAATACTACTGGATGCGGGAATCATCACACGAGAAACACGCGGAACCTGGAGCTATTATCAATTGAATCAAGAGGAAGTAAATCATCTGTTATCTGCTGAACTTTGTTGCTTATTCAGACCTTCTTGTTAAGAGGAGGTTTTCTTTTGAATTAATTAATCAAAATAATTTGATATAATGTGAGAGGATGAATATCATGTGGGTGGAAACGTTTAAAAGTTTTTTATGGATTGCATTGGAATTGACTCTATTATTCGTTGTGATTTCCTTTGTCATCAGTCTGTTGCAAGGATACATACCTTACAAGAAGATTGAACAAATGCTGATTGGGCGGCACAAGTTACTCGCGGCATTCGTTGCGGTATTTTTTGCTTTCATTACGCCGTTTTGTTCTTGTTCCACGATTCCCGTGGTCGTCAATATGCTGAAGAAAAAGCTCCCGTTTAACATCGTCATGATTTTCTTATTCGCTTCACCTGTTCTTGATCCGACGATTTTGACCATCATGGGTGTTTTTCTTGGCTGGAAGGTTACCATCGTGTATACAATTTTAACGACTGTTTTATCGATTCTAATTGGCTTCACGCTTGGGGCGCTTGGATTCGAGAGAGCGGTCAAGAATGTCGTCATGTCTGGCTACAATGAGGAAAATCAGAAATTCAATGTTCGGTTTGCGTTGCGCGAAACTTGGGATTTGATGAAAAGTGTTTATCCATACTTGATGCTTGGTGCAGGGATTGGAGCCGTCATACATGGAGCTGTACCGACTGAATGGATTTCCAATCTGTTCAGCGAAGATGCCTGGTGGCTCATCCCTGTTGCCGCTATTATCGGTATTCCACTCTATATACGACTATCCAGCATGATACCGATCTCCCAAGTCTTGATTGCTAAAGGGATGGCGCTCGGACCAGTCATGGCGATGATGATTAGTTCCGCCGGCGCTAGTCTACCCGAGGTCGTTTTGTTGAAATCAATCTTTCACAAAGAACTGGTGATCACCTTCGTCATCTCTGTAATCACCATGTCCACCATATCCGGATTCATCTTCTATTTAGTATAGGTAGATTTACCTATGGTGCCAGGTACTTATTTGGAGTCCGCTCTGGTCAAGGGTTCTCTGTCGGTACCTGGTACTGTACCTTGATTTCGGTTTATAATTTCTGATTTTGGCTTGTTATTTCTGATTTTGGATTATAATTTCTGATTTTGGATTATAATTCCCGATTCTGGCTTATAAATTCTGAAACGGGTTTATGTATAAAGGAAAAGCAGAGCCGGCTATACCATAGTCGGCTCTGCTTTCTATCATTTTTAAGTCATGAAGACTCAATTAGCAGCAGTCTTCCTGTCCTAGAAAGACAAGTCCTGCACCTTGTTCAGTTTGTTGGAAGTCGACTGTCAGATCCTTCGTATATGAAACGATTCGTTCATCGATAGATACGCGGATTCCATTCAGCTCTTCCACTTGATCATTTTCTTGTGGCTCATCCAGAGCCATTCCCATCTTGGGACCGCCTCAGCCCATGCCGGCAAAATAAATACGGATGCCGTCTGCACCATGCTGATGGAGGATTCCCTCGATGGCTTGTTTAGCGCTATCTGTGATTTGCATTGATCTTCCCCCTTACTCTTACTGTTATAGCCTCTCTTAGTGTAGAGTATTCGAAGCGAATCCTCAACGTTAATCGACTTATTTCTTAGGGGAAGTCATTTCAATCGAAATTGGCTGAGGTTTTGGCGGTGCACAGCAAAGGGACATATCCCGTGCATCCCCAGCGGATTCAAACTCCGAATCTTCTTTCGTATAGAAGATCTCCCACGCGTTGCCGTCCGGATCGTAAACCCAGACTTTATCTTGAACGGCATAACAGCAAGTCGTGTCCATCTCATCGATCAAGAGAAGACCTGACTCCCGCAAACGCTCACCCATTTTCAAGACATCTTCTGTATTGTCCACCTGGAAGCCTAAGTGGTTCAATACACCTTCTTTGTTAAAATCACGAACATTCAATGAGAAATGCAAAGCAGGCTGCTCGAGCTCAAACTTCGCGTAGTTCTCTTTCACTTTCGTAGGCTCAGCTCCAAAGAAACTTTTATAAAATTCTAAGGACTTCTCCAGGTCACTACAGTTTACGGCAACGTGCATACGGTTAATCATATACAATCACTCCTTGCGAGAAAAAATTACTTACCTTCTTTTGCGAACTTTTGGATACGTTCTTCGATTTCACCACGGACACGTTGGAAAAATGTCCACTTCTCTTCTTCTGTACCTTCCGCTTTCGCTGGATCGTCAAAGCCCCAGTGGTCTCTTTTTACATGAGACGGAGTCATTGGACATTTATCGGCTGCATCTCCACAAAGTGTAACGACCAGGTCTGCTTTATTCAATAGCTCTGTATCGATGATGTCTGAAGTTTGGTCTGTAATGTCGATTTCAACTTCTTTCATAGCTTTCACCGCATTCGGGTTCAAACCATGCGCTTCGATCCCTGCAGAATAAACGTCGTACTTGTCACCTAGGTATTTTTTACCGAATCCTTCAGCCATTTGACTGCGGCATGAATTTCCTGTGCACAAAAAGTAGATGATTGGTTTAGACATGTGTAAAAACTCCTTTTGATGTATTTTTTATGTGATGATCAATAGCCAGATGTACAGGCCAGTCAATGTAATGAACAAGGTCGGCACCGTCAGGATGATACCGATTTTAAAGTAGTAACCCCAGGAGATTTTCACTCCTTTTAACGATAAAACGTGAAGCCAGAGCAATGTTGCCAATGATCCGATCGGTGTGATCTTAGGACCTAGATCCGACCCGATGACGTTCGCATAAATCAACGCTTCTCGTACGACACCAGTCGTTGCTGTATCCTGAATCGCCAGTGCGTCAATCATGACAGTCGGCATGTTGTTCATAACCGATGACAGAATCGCCGCAATGAATCCCATAGAAATCGTTGCCGCATACAATCCTTGATCCGCAGCTGCCTCAATGACCACTGCCAATACGTCTGTCAATCCTTCGTTACGAAGACCATATACGACGACATACATTCCAATTGAGAAAAAGACTATCGCCCAAGGGGCACCTTTCACGACTTTTTTCGTCTCGACCGCCGCGCTCTTTCTTGCCATAAACAAGAAGAAAATCGCAACGATACCTGCAATGATCGATACTGGAATTGCGAAGAATTCACTCGCAAAATATCCGACCAACAAGATCGCAAGGACAAGCCATGATAATCGGAACATCTTGTGGTCTCGAATCGCTTCAGCAGGTTTTTTCAATTGGCCTGCATCATAGCTCTTCGGAATATCCTTCCGGAAGAACAAGTACAATACGATGATACTCGCCACGATGGAGAACAAGTTCGGCACAATCATGCGTGAAGCGTACTCCACAAAACCGATATCGAATACGTCTGCCGAAACGATGTTCACCAGGTTACTGACGATGAGCGGTAAGGATGTGGTATCCGCGATGAATCCACTCGCCATGATGAACGGAAAAATCATCTGGTCTTTGAAGTTCAGCGCACGAACCATCGCCAGAACGATCGGTGTCAGAATAAGAGCTGCACCATCGTTGGCGAAGAAAGCGGCAACGATCGAACCGAGGATCGTCACGTAGACGAACATTTTCACGCCGTTTCCTTTTGCAATCCTGGCCATATGTAGCGCTGACCACTCGAAAAACCCGATTTCGTCCAAAATCAATGAAATGATGATGATGGCGATGAATGCTAGTGTCGCATTCCAGACAATGTCCGTCACGGCGATGACATCACCGAAGTTGACAACGCCTACTAGGAGCGCAAGAATTGCTCCACCGCACGCAGACCATCCGATTCCTAATCCCTTCGGCTGCCAGATGACGAGAACCAACGTCACGATAAAAATGAGTAATGCTAAGATGACTGAAAGCATGTTTTCCCCCTTAAATTACAGAATCCCCTGTTACGTACAGCGGACGTTCAAACCCGCTTTTTCAAGGGCTTCCAGTTGTTCTTCAGCCCCAGAAATATACTTCAATATATCTTTTACCAGCGGATATCCTTCATATTCTTGATTGATGGAATAATAGATCCACTGCCCTTTTCTCGTTTCTTTTACAAGGCGCGCATCTCGAAGTTTCCGCAAATGCTGGCTGACGGATGGTTGACTCATTTGGATCATCTCGACGAACTCACACACGCAACATTCACGCACGTTCAGAAGTCCCATGATCGTCAAACGCGTCTTATCACCCAACAACTTGAGAGCTTGAGCTACCTCAACGGTTTCTAAAGCAGAATCCTTAATCATTTTCTCACCTCACAAGCATCATTATATAAGTATATACTTATATACTCAAGTACAAAATTCTTCAACAATCAAAATATGATACATTAATAGGAACAAAACAAGGTAAGGAGGTGAACGATCATGTCTATCCTTTCTGTGATGGTGGGAGGTTTTTTCGGTGCAATCTGTCGGTATATGCTCGGTGAATGGATACCTACAACTGGCGGATTTCCAGTGGGGACGTTAAGCGTAAACCTAGCAGGTTGCCTATTACTTGGATGGTTCACGGCTTTTAGTCAACGTAAGTCTCTACGACCTGAAATTCCTCTATTGATCGGAACAGGATTTGCTGGATCGTTCACGACTTTCTCCACGTTTTCCGTAGAAACCCTCGAACTTGTTAAGCAGGAACTATTTGTTTTTGCGGCAACCTATGTGCTGTCGAGTGTCCTCGCCGGCATTGCGCTCGCTTTTGTTGGTTACCGGGTGGGAACGCGCCAGAAAGCAGGTGATCTCCGGTGATGATTCTGATTGGATTAGGAGGCTCAGTGGGGGCAGCAGCTCGGTATTTAATCGGTCAATTTTTACATAAAAAAAATCCTAACCATTGGGTGAACGGGACGTGGGTCGTCAACATCGCTGGATCCTTATTACTCGGAGTACTTGCCAGCTTATATTGGACCGAATCCATACCAGAATGGAGCTGGATGCTGTTCGGCACCGGATTTTGTGGCGCGTTCACGACATTTTCCACTTTCAGCGTTGATGTGTTGACAATGATACAGGAAAACCACGGTAGACAGGCCATTATATATGTAGTAACCTCTGTCATGCTAGGAATCTCCGCAGCTACTCTTGGATTTCTACTAGTGCAATAAAGCAGAAGGGGAGTTTTTACGTGAAAAAAGTGCTCGTCAACAAACTACGTGCCAAAAATATGTTTAAGATCACGATTTACCTTACGATTTTACCGTTCGGGATTATGGGTGTGATCGGTCTGTTCATGACGATCATCGGTGCTGCTATCGACCAGCCACCCTTGTTGTTCATGGGCATTTCGTACATTGTGATGCCGGTTTTCCTCATCTTGATTTATGGACTACTCGCTATGCTCAACACTGTCATTTACAATAAGCTTTCTGGTAAATTCGGTGGAATGGAACTTTATCTTACAGAAGAAGAAAAGCCAACAGAGGAATAAATATGGAAGGACTGCCCAACGATTGTAGGCAGTCCTTTTTTATGGTCGGTTTGTTCGAAACATCCTCAATGGGAGGACGACTCTTCTATAATAGAATTTAACAAGTTCAATGAAGAATTTCGGGACCCTTTTCATGAAAAGTTTCTTTTGGTAGACGCGCTGATGCGCCTCCTTCAAATCGTCCCATTGACGGCACGCTTTGTCCTGTGTGAATCGGACGACATCAATCACCTTCACTTCTCCATCATAAGTAAGGATCAGGTTTTGCAGGTGGATGTCAGACGGGTTGAGCCCTTTCGAGCGTGCAAATTCCAAGGCCTCATCGACTTTCTCGATCATTTCGTCTGATATGCATATGCCTTTTTCCAGACATTCATAGAACGTGTATCCCTGGATATATTCCATCTCAATGTAATTATGTCCGGCTTCATATACCTTCGGATAAAAGGGTGAGCCGCTCAACTTTGCATAGATGTCAGCCTCTTGTTTTGCTAGGTGTTCATATTCAGTGAAGAAGATTTTGACGGCGTGGTTCGTCCTTTCATCCCTAAAGACGAAAGCACTTCTCCCCTTTCCAATCAGTGTATACTCCTCAGGCTTCTGAATCAGCCGGTCCGATTGGATGTAAACTTGATTCGTTAAATGTTGAGGTGTGGGATGCATAGCCATTCCCCTCTATCGTTTTATTTGGACTTTAATATTTAGTACCCTTTTTAACTAAAACGATTCGCTCATACATCTCAAATTGTAGCCGTGGGACACACTGGCTCCCAACATGTGGAAAGCTATTTAACAATCATGACTGGACATTGAACCCGCTTGGCCACTTTATGGCTGACACTGCCTAGAACCATTTCTTGAAATGTATTCAGGCCACGACTTCCAATGACCACTAGATCATACGGATTTTCATTCGCGAATTGGACGATGGTAGGTCCTGGCTCGCCTTTCAACACTTTCACTTCATAGGCGATACGACTGTTTTGTAAAATTTCTTCTGTATGGTGCAGACGCAGCTTCCGTTTCGCTTCGATCGCTTCCCTACTGCCCTCTGAAAGGACATCGGATTTCGAGGTTGCACCATCAATGACATACACAACCGTCACTTTCGCATCCTCATCCTTTTCTGCAATTGCACGTGTTTTTTCCGCTGCCCGGATGGCATGTTCGGATCCATCTGAAGCTAATAGTATTTGTCTAAACATCGTCGTCCTCCTCACTTCAACCCCATTACTTCTAACTGATTTAATTTTCTCACTTTTTTAATAAATTTACAATTGCTCAACAATATCCCATTTATCTCCTAATTTTAAATTTATCAGATTGGCATCCATAAAGGAGCATAATGTCGAAAATGAGAGAAAAAGAATTAAGTACGCGCTTTCCTGCGATTATCCTTCCTTTACGAACGATGTTATAATCCGTATGTTCACAACGGCCCCGACTTTCATGAGAGTTGAAAGTCATTTCTGAGAAGCTGATGCACATGGTGCTGAAGCTAGAATTTTTAAACTTTATAAAGAAGAAAGAGAGAGGTGCAAAATACTTTTGAACGTACAAAAATTACAACAAGAATGGTTTGGCAACATCAGAGGGGATATCCTTGCGGGTATTGTCGTTGCATTAGCCTTGATTCCTGAAGCCATTGCCTTTTCAATCATTGCTGGGGTCGATCCGATGGTAGGTCTTTACGCATCGTTTTGTATCGCAGTTGTGATTGCTTTCGTAGGTGGTCGTCCAGGAATGATTTCTGCAGCGACCGGTGCGATGGCGCTCCTGATGACGACGTTAGTTGCCGATCATGGTCTACAATATCTATTAGCCGCGACGATTTTGACTGGTGTCATCCAACTGTTGATGGGTGTTTTAAAGCTGGGTAAAGTGATGAAATTCATCCCTAAATCCGTTATGGTCGGATTCGTCAATGCACTTGCGATTTTGATTTTCATGGCTCAACTTCCTCATTTTGTAGGAGAAACTTGGGTCATGTATGCGATGGTTGCCGGAGCTTTAGCCATCATTTATATTTTACCGAGATTTACGAAAGCAGTCCCATCTCCACTGATTGCGATCATCGTCATGACAATCATTGCGATTACATCAGGCGTTGGTGTACGGACTGTCGGTGATATGGGGGAACTTACCCAAGCGTTACCGTTATTCTTGATTCCTGAAATTCCATTGAATTTCGAGACATTACAAATCATCTTCCCGTATTCCTTTGCATTAGCCATCGTCGGTTTGCTTGAGTCACTTCTGACTGCACAAATCGTTGATGATATGACAGATACGGAAAGTGACAAAAACAAAGAAGCGAAAGGTCAAGGAGCTGCGAACATCGTTGCTGGATTTTTCGGTGGTATGGCTGGATGTGCGATGATCGGACAATCCGTCATCAACGTAAAATCCGGTGGGCGTGGAAGACTCTCTACGCTCGTCGCAGGTGTTGTGCTCATGCTATTGATTCTCGTCTTCAACAATGTACTTGTACAAATTCCAATGGCTGCCCTCGTCGGTGTCATGATCATGGTTTCAATCGGAACCTTCGACTGGTCTTCGTTGACGAAATTGCACGTGATGCCGAAGACAGACGCTTCAGTAATGGTCGTTACCGTTGTGACCGTCGTCTTTACGCACGACTTGTCCAAAGGTGTCATAGCCGGAGTCATCTTGAGCGCAATCTTCTTTGCCGCTAAGATTTCCAAAGTACATGTCGATACGAAAATGGAAGATCACATCAATACGAAGACGTATCAAGTGCGAGGGCAACTGTTCTTCGCTTCTGTAACAGACTTCGTATCGAAGTTCGACTTCAAAGAAAACGTCGATACAGTCATAGTCGACTTTACGCACGCCCACTGCTGGGATGACTCAGCCGTCGGAGCTGTCGATAAGATCGTCTTGAAATACAAACAGAACGGCGTACCCGTTAAAATCATCGGGTTGAATGCCGACAGCCACAAGTTGGTCAACAAGCTTGCGGTTTACAATAAAACAGGCGCGAATATCGCGAATCATTAATTTAGAATGAAGGTGCAGAAGCCAAAAGGTTTCGCACCTTTTTTTGTATATTAATATTTGTTAGGCCATAGAGAATGAAGTTGGTAAGTTCGATTTCTGTAGGTTCCTTGGGGGTTAAGTTTAAGTGAGGAAATGAATCGCTGGCATGTTGTTTTGGATTGTATGTGGAGATAGTCTCTCATTTGTTTGTTTGAGATCTCTTCTTCAAAAAGGATGAAATAGTCTCGGAGCGCATTAATGTGGGCATTGGTAGAGGTTGTATTACATTGAGGACAGATCCATTTATTTCGGGCTCTGTTCATGGGGATTTCCAAACATTGGGGGCATTGGACTCCGGTTAGCAGTTCTTCCTTCCGGATGTTTAGTTTGGTCATAAGATCAGGGTTATGAGGAGTATGCAATCGGATGATCAAATCTTTCAATTTCTGAAGGTCTTTTTTACGAAGTACCTGCTTTTTATGAATGTGATGGAGATCGTTTATTGTATTCAGTATTTTAGTATTCCGAATAACTTTTTTGGCGAGTAATGTTTCATTATTTCTAGATACGATTTTCGCTCTTTCATTCGCAATGACGACATAAGACTGTATCGGGATCTGATCTGGGAAGTTGTATTTCAACAACCACTGTGTAAGCTGAAAATGTTGATGTTCGACTTGCTGAATCGGGTCTTTATAGATCACTTCCTTGTCTTCAATTTGTTGGATGAGCTGATTGTGATCCGTATCAAATATCAATGTTCCTGCTAAGTTTTTCACTTCAAATATGATGATAAACGACGGATGGACAAGTAGTGTGTCCATTTGAAAATAATACCTCCCACCCGATAAACGAGTACCATCAAAGATGAGGTAGGAACTTTCATTTAGAAAGCTTAAGTAGTAATCTAAACTCCGTTCTCCCCATTCGCCAGACTTACTGGAATCCCACCAGGATTCCAATTTTGCTCGAGCAGGATGATTGTCCTTCAACCTTCTTGTTAATGCATCTAATTTTTCGATTTTTAGATTTTTAAAGTAGATTTTTTGCGTCAAAAAATCATCCCTTTCCTAATTGAATAGTAGTACTTTCTATATTGCACTCTAAAACCCTGCTGAGGGATGAATTTTAAGAGGTTACGCCCCACTTTTCTCGCGTATCGCCCCGCTTCTTCAGCGTATCGACCCACTCCCTCCGTGTATCGAACCACTTCCGCGAGCTTACGACCCGCTCCACACATATATTGACCCACTTCTCCGCACTTACGACCCACTCATGCACGTTTACGACCCACTTCCACGTCACGTCATATCGCCCCGCTTCTCAACTAAAAAAGAAACCTATCGCCACTCGGGCGATAGGCTCCTTATCAGAAATTCACTTACGTATTGCTACGGATTTCCGCTCCACCAGCTCGGTCGTGAGCTTGTAATAAGGTTCTACTTGTTCCTTGGAGAGCTTCTGGAAAATGAGGTGAACAGCTAGTGCTCCTGCCTCATACTTCGGCTGACGGATCGTTGTCAATGGTGGGGAAACGAACTCTGACAACTGAATATCATCGAATCCGACGATCGAGATGTCCCCAGGAATCTCAATTCCCTTCTCATTGAACGCTTGAATCCCACCAATCGCCATTTCGTCATTCGCATAAAATACCCCTTCAGGGAGATCATTCTGTGCAATAAGCATTTTCGTCGCCTTATAGCCGCTTTCACGCGTGAAATCTCCAGAGATTTTCCACTTCGGAATATAAGGCAGATCATATTTCTCCAGGGCTGCTTTATAGCCATTAAATCTTAAGTCATTGTCATGTGAATTGTTCGGTCCACTGATATAGGCCACCTTCCGATGTCCCTGCTTAATCAGATGTTCCGTCGCAATGAAACCACCTTGCCAGTTATCGACTTCTACCTGAAGAATGTGTTCGTCATCAAGCTTCCGGTCCAATACGACAATAGGAAAACCTTCGCGAGCTGACTCCAGGATCGTTTCATCACTAATGTTATGCGCTAGAATAATGACGCCATCGACCCGTTTTTCCCTTATGAATTTGACTGCAGTCGATTGGGCATCTCCCATCGAATTACACGCAATCAAGTCGTACCCGTTCGACATGGCGACGGTTTGGACCCCGTTGATCAGTTCTGAATAATACGGACCTGATAAATCTGTCAGAATGAGTGCAATCGTATTCGTATTTGTCCGCTTCAGATCAGAAGCGATCCCGTTCTTTAAATAATTCAATTCTCTCGCAGCCTCTATGACCTTCTTTTTGGTTTCTGGGCTGATTTTATTAATGTTGTTCAAAGCGTAAGAAGCTGTAGAAACAGCTACTCCTGCACGCTTTGCTACATCCTTGATTGTTGCCATACCTTTCACATCCTACTACTTACTCATTATTGATTTATCTTTAAAAAAATACCCCAAAACTCTTTGTATATGTTCATCCCAGTATCCCCATTCATGCGTACCAGGGAATTCCTCATAGAGGACATCCAGCTGGATTCGTTCACAATGGTCGCGGAATCGAAGGTTGGAAGCATGCAGATGATCTTCCCTTCCACAATTCAAATAGAGGAAAGGTTTCGGTGCAGAGCTTTCCGACAATTTTTCCGCCAGATAAAATAGATCATCCTCGCTCCCTCTTACCTTTCGATCACCAAAGATCGCAGGAAAATCATTCTTAAAATCCGCTATCCTCTCCGCCATATCCACGGCACCTGAAAGACTCGCAGCCATCCCATATTTATCAGGATAACGCATTGCCGTCTTCAACGCACCGTATCCACCCATTGACAATCCAGCAATGTACGTATCTTCCCTGGCCGCTGATACCGGAAACATCGATTGCACGAACCTTGGAAGCTCTTTACTGATATACGTAAAATAATTCTGTCCATACGCCATATCCGTATACCAGCTGCGTCCGACCGCCGGCATGATGACCGCAATACCGAGAGAGGATGCATAACGTTCTATGGAAGTGAATCGTGACCAGATCGTATGGTCATCCGACAGCCCGTGTAATAAATAGAGACACGGATATTTCTCCTGCTCAACTCGATCTTTATTCAGCAAACTTGGCTGCTGCGGCATGATTACATGGATAGAAGCCGAACACTCTAACGCCTCTGAAAAGAAATCGCATTTAATATGCGCCATTCTCATCACCTGATCCTTTCAACGAATAGACGACAGCTTCGAAAGGTCTTAAGTCAAATTCATCCGGTCTTATAGGTGAATCTTCATAGTTACTAATGACTAATTCAGCATCCGCATAGGAAATCCCTTTCGGTAACGAGAAGTTCGGATGCCCATCATAGAAATTCACCACGATCAGTAACCGTTCATCGCCAAGCTGTCGTGTGTAAGCAAAAATCTCTTCATGTTCTGCACAAATCAATTCATATTTTCCAAAAACGATGACATCCCGTTCTTTTCGCAGCTGAATCAATTTTTGGTAATGGTAAAAAATCGATTGCTCATCCTCGAGTGCTTTCTCCACATTGATCGCTTCATAGTTGGGATTCACTTGGATCCAAGGCTTCCCATTTGTAAAACCAGCGCTTTCCGTAACATTCCACTGTATAGGGGTACGGGCATTATCTCTTCCTTTTGCATAGATGGAGGTCATGATTTCCTCATGGGCGGTCCCTTGTTCTGCTTTTTCCTTATACATGTTGAGCGTTTCGATATCTTTGTATTCTTCGATGTTTTCAAATCGGATGTTCGTCATTCCGATCTCCTCACCCTGATAAATGTAAGGCGTGCCTTGCATCAGATGTAAAAGAGTCGCGAGCATCTTCGCAGATTCAACCCTGTATGCCTGATCATTACCCCACCGGGATACAATGCGTGGTTGGTCGTGATTGTTCCAATACAAACTGTTCCATCCTTCGCCGTGGAGCTCGGTCTGCCACTTGCTCAGCACAGTTTTTAACTCACTGAGATCGAGTGGCTTTAATGCCCACTTCCCCTGTCCCTTTTCTTCATCCAAGGACATGTGCTCGAAAGTGAAGACCATATCTAGTTCATGACGATCTGGTGCGGTATATAATTTGGCTGTCTCTGTCGTTGCAGAGGGCGTTTCACCAACTGTCATAACGTCATACTTTGACAGCACTTTCTCATGAATCTCTTGCAAATAAGGGTGGAGCTGGGGTCCATCCGTCAAGACCTTCTCATCAACTTCTTTTCCAATCAAGTCGATGACATCCATCCGGAAGCCACTGATCCCTTTTGCCAGCCAGAAGTCCATCATTTTGTGCAATTCTGCCCGGACCTCCGGATTATGAACATTCAGATCCGGCTGTTTTTTACTGAACAAGTGGAAATAATATTGTCCAGTCAGCTCATCGTATTCCCAGGCAGAGCCACTGAAAACGGAGCCGATATCACTCGGCGGTCCATCTTCTCCATCCCGCCAAATGTAATAATCCCGATAAGGGTTATCCTTCGATTTCCTCGATTCCACAAACCATGGGTGTTCGTCAGAGGTATGGTTAATGACGAGATCCATGATGATTTTGATTCCCTTCGCTCGTGCCTCCTGAATCAAGTTCTCCATATCTTCCATCGATCCGTATTCATCCATGATGCTGTAATAATCACTGATGTCATATCCATTGTCGTCGTTCGGTGATTCATACACAGGACTTAACCAGATCACATCAATCCCCAGCTCTGCAAGGTAATCCAGTTTTTCTATGATTCCACGGAGATCCCCGACACCATCATGATTGCTGTCTTTGAAGCTGCGAGGATAGATTTGATATACCGTTGACGAATGCCACCATTCTCTCTCCATACGTACCTCCTACTAATAAACGGAATGAGCCAACAGTGGAGTCAATATGATCTTGACTCCACAAGCGATGCATTATTTGAGCCCCGACATCGTAAATCCTTCGACAATGTATTTTTGGAAGAAGGAAAATATGATGATGATCGGCACGACCATGAAAGCTGCTCCAGCCATCTGCAAACCGTAGTTGCTTGCATATTGACCTTGCAACAACGATAATCCGACGGATAGCGTATACAGGTTTTCATCATTCGCGATGATCAGTGGCCACAAGAAGCTGTTCCAAGCCCCTATAAAGGTAAGAATCCCTTGAACGGCGAAAATCGGTTTGGCGATCGGTATGATCAGTCGGAAAAAGATATAAAATTCACCTGCGCCATCCAACCGGGCTGCTTCAATCAAATCTGTAGGGATCGTCGTCATGAACTGTCTGAACAAGAAAATGCTGAACGCTACCGCTAATCCCGGTAACACGATTCCGGCCATCGTATTCGTCAGACCCATTTCATTCAAAATCAAATAAACCGGTATCATGGTCACTTGGGCAGGTATCATCATCGTAGCCAGGACCATGTAGAAGATCGGTTCCCGTCCTTTGAATTTATACTTTGCGAACCCATAGCCCGCCATTGCATTCAACAATAGCCCGACGAATGAGAAAAGCACTATGATGAGCGTGTTACGAAGGTAGATTCCAAAGTTCAACCGTTCAAACAAGTTCAGATAATTTTCTAAAGTCAGATCCTCCGGAAACAAAGTCGGAGGGAATATCAACACTTCCCCTGACGGTTTGAATGAGCTGGCAATCATCCAGAAAAACGGAATGGACACGAGGATCCCGCCGATAATGAGAAGGATGCTGACGATTGATTTTTCAATTTTTTTGTTGATCGTATTCGATTCCATATCGTTCACCTCAATCTAGTACTCTGTATCCGATTTTCTGAATTTGAACTGGACGAGCGTCACCACGATGATGAAGATGAAAAGGACGAACGATCCAGCTGCTGCATATCCGAATTCACTGTATTGGAAACCTTCTTGATAGATGAATAGAGCCATCGAGATCGTACCGTTCAATGGGCCACCATCCGTCATGACAAACGGTTCTTCGAAAAATTGCAGCCATCCGATCAGCGTCGTGATCGTGACGAAGAAGGTGGCATATCGCAATAATGGAATAGTGATTTTGAAAAGCATTTGAAAGCGGTTTGCACCATCTATTTTCGCTGCCTCATAGTACGATTGCGGAATGCCTTGCAACGCGGCAAGGAAAATGATCATATTGATTCCAATTCCCTTCCAAACAGCAAGCACGATCAAGGAAAGCTTTGCAATCGTCGGCTCTTCCAACCAGGGGACTTTCCCTGCTTCCAAAAGCGATAATATATAGTTGAATAACCCATATTCCGTGTTGTATAAATAGCCCCAGATGACGGCAACCGCTACGATATTCGTAATCGAGGGCATGTAATAGACTCCTCTGAAAAACCGGAAAAGCAAGTTGGAACCGTAGTTTAAAAGTAAAGCGATTCCTAATGAACAAACGATGACAAGAGGCACACCGATCAAGGCATAAAACAATGTATTGTAGATCGACTTGTGAAACACTTCATCGGAAAACAATTCTCTGTAATTCTCTGTTCCAATGAAACTGATATTCGACCAGTTGGCTAATCCTTTCAGATCCAGGTCTGTAAAGCTGATGATAAATGCGACGAATATCGGTATGATGCTGAAGACAATTAAAATCAAGACTGCAGGTCCAATGAACATGAACGGATGTCGATCATGATAAAGCCGTTTGAAGCCATTGCCCATAATACCCCACCTAACTGAAACTGTACTCACAATACTTTCGTTGTTTCGAAAAAATGGAGTTCAGGCATCCTCTCTGGATACCTGCAACTCCACTATTAGCTCTTATCAAGTCATGCAAATACTACTCTTCCATTGATTCTTCTACTTTTTGTCGGTACTTGTCCAATTCTTTTTCCACATCTGCATCCCCGACCGTCACTTTTTCAATGGCATTCAGTAATTCTTGTCCAACGACTTCCCAGTTCTGGATTTGAGGTGATGCCTTTGCCGTCTCCAGTTGTTCCCCGAATACCGCAAGCTTCTCATCCTTCTTAAGTGTCTCATCTTCCCAAGCCTCTACTCTTGATGGGAGTGTATTGGACATTTTAAACCATTCAATCTGTGTATCCACGTCGTTCATATAAGAGATGAATTTCAAAGATTTTTCCACTTTATCTGAGCTGCTGAAAATGGAGAAGTTGGAACCACCGATACTAGATGCAACCTGTTCTTTCTTCGGCATAGTCGTGATGGACCACTTTCCTTCAAGGTCAGGTGCTTGATCATTCAGGATGTTCACCATCCATGGTCCACTGAAGAACATAGGTTTCACACCGTCTTTAAAGGATTGGACAATGTCCATTCCTTCTGCCGTCGTACTGATTCCTTCTTCGAAATAACTTGTATAGTATTGAATCGCCTCATTGAATTCTGGACTATCCAGATTCAGATTCTGCTTGTCCAAATCGAATTCAAATCCGTTCTGCCATGCAAAAATGAATGGCATGATCTGGTCGTTCCGATCAATATCCAATCCATAGTACTTATCCCCGCGATCCGCTAGTTTCTTAGATGCATCCTTCAGCTCATCCCAGGTTGCCGGTGGTTCGTTGTAACCGACTTCTTTCAGAAGGTCGGATCTGTAGTACAATACTCTTGTTTCCACATACCATGGAACGCCGACGATCTGATCCTCATATTTCATGGTTTGTGCAGCACCATCGAAATAATTTTCAGGTTTGAACTCAGGATAGTCATCCATATGTTCCGTCAAATCGACCAACGCTCCTGCATCTGCAAACTCAGACATCCATGTTGTTCCTAATTGAACAACATCCGGACCCTTCTGAGAAGCAACAGCAGTCAATAATTTATCATGCGCATTTTCCCAAGGGATCGCCTGTACTTTGACCTTGATATCCGGATTTTCCTCTTCAAACTTCTTGGCGATTTCGTCCAGTTTTTTACCTTCCTCACCCATTGCCCACACTTGGATGGTATTCTCATCATCTCCAGATCCGTTTGAACAACCTCCTAACAAAGCTGAAACGGATAAAATACAGACTAAGAATAACAAGAATGTTCTCTTACGCATCATCATCCATTACTCCCTTCTGACCCTATTATTTAAATTCCATCCATCATAAAAAAACACGTTGACTGACATTTCGCTCCTCATTTTCAATGGAGACCAATCGAGTTGAAACAACTTGATTGAAACGTTTCGATACATTGATTATAGTCAATGATGTATCCGCTTTCAATATTTAATGAGAAAAAATTTTTATAAAATTCAGTATTTCATGTATAAACCCTATAATATTAAGGTTTTTATCTTTCCATATGATAACTTAAGCGTTTGACTCCTTTTTCGAAAGCGCTTATAATCCATTGTAAATTAATATTGAAACGTTTCGAAAAACACCAGTTGAATACTTTAGGAGGAAAAACATGAGCAAAGAGCCGTATACTTCACTCATTTCTAAAATGACTTTAGATGAAAAGATTGCTCAACTGATACAGCTAGCAACTCCTTTTTATAAAGGCGCATCCAATGAAGGTCAGATCACAGGACCGATGGCTGAGATGGGAATCAAGGAAGATGTAGCCTTGAATAGTGGTTCTGTATTGGGAGCTTCAGGAGCAAAAACGACAAAGGATATCCAGAAAGCTCATCTAGAAGAAAACCGACTCGGCATTCCACTATTATTCATGGCGGACATTATCCATGGTTATAAAACCATTTTCCCGGTACCTTTAGCAATCGGTTGTTCCTGGGATTTAGAGTTAGCCGAACAAAGTGCTGAAATAGCAGCAAAAGAAGCAGCGGTTTCAGGCGTACATGTCACTTTCTCCCCTATGGTCGACCTAGCTAGAGACCCTCGTTGGGGCCGAGTGATGGAATCAACCGGTGAGGATCCATTCTTGAACAGCGAATTTGCCAAAGCTTTTGTAAAAGGTTACCAAGGTGAAGATTTGAGCAATGACCATAGCCGAGTTGCCGCTTGTGTTAAACATTTCGCAGCATACGGCGCTCCTGAAGGGGGTCGGGATTACAATACTGTGGATATGTCTGAACGGCAACTCCGCGAATTTTACCTGCCAGCCTACAAGGCTGCACTAGACGCTGGATGCGAAATGGTCATGACGGCCTTCAATATACTAGATGGCATTCCAGCTACAGGGAATAGAAAATTGATGCGTGATCTCCTGCGAGGAGAGTGGAACTTCAACGGTGTCATGATTTCCGACTGGGGAGCTGTAAAGGAACAAATCGATCACGGATATGCTGCGGATCAAAAGGACGCTGCATTAAAAGCCCTTCGTGCAGGGGTGGATATTGAAATGATGACGACGTGCTACGTCCATCATGCAAAAGAACTGATTGAAGAAGGTGCCTTCGATGAGTCCATTATCGACGAAGCGGTTTTACGAATTTTAGAGTTGAAGCATAAATTAGGATTGTTCGAAAATCCTACACGCGGTGCCAATGAAGAACTGGAAAAGGAACTCGTCTTTTCTGCTTCTCATCGTCAGGCAGCAAAGGAATTGGCGATCAAATCCTCTGTCCTACTGAAAAATGAAGGTATTTTACCATTACAAAAAGACAAGAAAGTCGGATTGATTGGACCATTCGCTGAACATGATGATCTGCTCGGTCCCTGGTCTTGGATTGGTTCAAGAGAGGATGCTGTCAAAGTAAGTGAAGGATTCCGATCAAAAATCGATTCTTCTCTCCTTACCATCGCAAAGGGCAGTGATATTGAACAAATTACACAGTCTCAAATCGATGAAGCGATTGAGGTGGCTGAAAAGTCTGATGTCATTGTACTCGCTCTAGGGGAAGATTCGTATATGAGTGGTGAAGCTGGATGTCGAGCAGATATCCGCCTACCCCAAGCACAGTTGGATTTAATCCAAGCGTTAAAGTCTCAAGATAAACCTATGATCGCCGTGCTGTTCAATGGGCGGCCCCTGGACTTGCACGGAGTCGTCGATCAAACCGATGCTGTGCTGGAAGCTTGGTATCCAGGTTCAGAAGGTGGAGCGGCAGTTGCGGACATTCTATACGGAGATGCGAACCCTTCAGGACGTTTGACGATGTCATTCCCTTACTCTGTCGGGCAAGTACCAGTCTATTACAATTGTTATAATACGGGGCGGCCTCAGGTAGCTCCTGACTCGAAAGGGCGTTTTGTTTCCCAATACCTCGACATCCCGAATGAACCGCTCTTCCCATTCGGCTACGGATTAAGCTATACGACATTCGAGTATGGCAAGGTCTCATTATCCAGTGATGTCGTCCAGCCCGGTCAACCGATCGAAGTGTCAGTGGAAGTGACGAACACTGGAAAAATAGCAGGTGAAGAGGTCGCGCAGTTGTATGTAAGAGATATCACAGGAGAAGTCGTTCGACCGCTCAAAGAACTCAAAGGCTTCCAAAAAGTGATGATCGAACCTGGTGAGACAAAGCAACTTTCATTCACCTTATCTGAAGAACAACTACGATACTATCATCCAGATTTAACGTTTGACAGTGATGCCGGCGACTTTACAGCTTATATCGGGTCAAACAGCAGAGATGTAAGTGCACATCCTTTCAAACTTGTAAAATAGAGGTGTTTTGATGTCTATTAAAACAACATATAAACAGAAATATGAAATACAGAATGGTGCATTAACATTCACATTCTTGAAGAGCGGGGACCTTTTTCAATGTTCCCACTCTTCAACGATGATCAATCAAATCCTGACCAATCCAATCGATGGTTCATTGAACAATCTTTATTTAAGAATACACCGACCGGACGCCATCAAGTCGTATCCGTTGACAGGAATCCAATCGGACAGTGAGATGTTCGTTGCGGAAGATCAAATCAAGTGGAGCGGTTCAGTCGAGAACATCTCATATGAAGTGTTGTTTACCTTGACGGATGCAGGTATCTGGTTCTGGGATGTGAATTTGAATGGAACAGGAGTTGAGGTAGATCTCATTTATGGTCAGGATCTCGGATTAGCGGATCGTGGTGCTGTCCGTTCAAACGAAGCATATATGGCTCAATATACGGATCATACCGTTTATGAACATGACGAGCGCGGTTACGTCGTTTGCTCTCGCCAAAATCAACCACAAGGTACTGGTTTCCCTTACGTACAACAAGGATCCCTGAATAAAGTCAAAGGCTTTTCAACAGACGGGTTCCAATTCTTCGGTACATCTTACAGAGAGACGAATGAACCTAAAGCATTACACAAACCGATGTTGGCTAATGAAATCTACCAATATGAATTCGCGTATATCGCCTTGCAATCAGAACGCATTCAACTAAATGGAGAAGATCAGATTGTCTTTTATGGCATGTTTAAAGAAAACCATCCGGATGCGGTGACAGAGCTTGAATTTGAAGATGAATTGAATGCTACGTGGAATCGAATCGGCAATAAAGCTGCCACTACTTTCACAGAGGTGGACCACGTATCGCTTTCACCAAAGTTCGGAGCTCCACTACATACAGTAGAACTGTCTGAAGAGGACATAAACGAGCTATACCCGCACCGTAAACATGAGGAAATTGAGAACGGGAAACTTCTCTCCTTTTTCACCGATACACATGAACATGTCGTCTTGAAAGAAAAAGAAAAACTTGTTGAACGTCCGCATGGCCATATTCTCATGACGGGTCATAACGATCGATTGAAAGATGATGTCTTATCCACTACCTCTTACATGACAGGGGTGTTCAATTCACAGCTTGTTATCGGTAATACTTCCTTTAACAAGATGATGACGAATACTCGGAACGCTTTGAACATCTTGAAAACGTCTGGTCAAAGAATCTATATTGAGAAGGACGGAAAATTTCAACTGTTAGCGATGCCATCACTCTTTGAAATCGGGTTCAATTACACACGATGGTTCTACAAAACAGAAGACGACACAATCCTCATCACCAACTTCACTGCAGTAGACAAACCTGAAGTCCGTTTACAGGTTCAGTCTTCAAAAGGGAAGTCGTATCGATTTTTGCTAACGAACCAGGTGACGATGAACAATAATGAATACGAAGTTCCATTTGTTGTGGAACAAACGGGTCAAACGATCCTTTATACTTCCGATGAAAACGCCGACAACGCAAAGGTTTTCCCGGATCTAAGCTATCGTCTTCAATTGGATGGAGCGGAATTCTCACTGACAGATGAATCGATCTTCTCATCTGACTTCGAGGCCAACTCTGCTTCCCTTTCCGTTTTGGAGATAAGGGACACAAGTGATTGGACCGTTACAATTCACGGTTCATTGTACGGTGAAAATCTGGATTCTGCACCAAAGGACTTCAAACAGGAGACAGAAAAATACCGTCAATTTTTGGCGAAAGTAATGAACGGTTTCAAGCTCTCATCAGCGAAAGAAAAGAACAACCAGATTGAAAAGCTCAACACGCTTTCCTGGTGGTATACGCACAATATGCTCGTTCATTTTTCTGTCCCTCATGGACTTGAACAATATGGCGGAGCCGCTTGGGGGACAAGGGACGTTTGCCAGGGTCCGACCGAATATTTCTTGGCGACACAAAACTATGAGACTGTACGTGAAATCATCCACACTGTTTATTCCCATCAATTCGCCGAGGATGGCAGTTGGCCGCAGTGGTTCATGTTCGATAAGTACTTCAAGATCCAGGCCAATGAAAGCCACGGTGATATCATTGTCTGGCCGTTGAAGGTGGTCAGTGATTACATCCGCGCCACCGGAAACTACGATATTTTACAAACGAAAATGCCTTATACAAGGAAGCAAGGGTTTGAATTTACAGAGGATCAAGAGAGATTGTCCGACCATATCAGAAAACAGGTTTCCTATATCAAAGCGCATTTCTTACACGATACGTTCTTATCTTCCTATGACGATGGAGACTGGGACGATACTTTACAGCCTGCGAACGAACAATTGAAAAAATACTTAGTCAGTAGCTGGACGGTTGCCCTAACCTACCAAGTCATCCATCAGCTTTCGATTGCTTTGGAAAAGGTCGATCCTCAAGAAGCACAGGAAATGAAAGCATTGGCAACCGGTATCAAGAAAGACTTTGATCATCACTTGCTTCAATCGGATGTACTCCCTGGGTTCTTATACTTGGAAAACAAGGACAACCCGGAAAAGATGATTCATCCAACAGAATCCAAAACCGGAATCGACTACCGATTGATTCCGATGAATCGAAGCATCATCAGTGAACTTTTCACTCAGGAACAAGCTGAATCTCATTATCGTTTGATTAAAGACCACTTGTATTGTCCGGACGGCGTACGACTGATGAATCGGCCGGCTGTTTATTCAGGTGGAGTAAGTAAACAATTCAAACGTGCTGAGCAAGCTGCAAACTTCGGAAGAGAGATTGGACTGCAGTACGTTCATGCGCATATCCGCTTCATTGAAGCGATGGCGAAAATGGGACATGCTGAGGAAGTGTGGAAAGGGCTCGACGTTATTAATCCAATCGGCTTGAAAGAGGTCGTGCCGAACGCTGAATTACGACAAAGCAATACGTATTTCAGTAGTTCAGACGGGAAATTCAACACTCGATATGAGGCACAAGAACGCTTTGATGAGCTAAGGAAAGGCACAGTACCTGTCAAAGGTGGTTGGAGAATATATTCCAGCGGCCCTGGTATCTATATGAATCAACTGATCTCGAATGCGCTTGGCATCCGACAAGAGAATGGTAACCTGATAATTGATCCCGTTCTTACAGATGAACTGGATGGACTGACTTTAGAGTTTACCATTCTCAATCGCCCTGTGACTTTCGTTTATTACCTCAATAATATTGAGAAAAACGTTCTGGTGAACGGAACAAAAGTAGACAATAAAACTTGTTCCAATCGCTACCGCCAGGGTGGTTTCTCCATTCCTTTAAACGAGCTGGATCAATACCTTGCTGCAGCAGATAATCAGATTTCGATTCATTTGTAGTTAAGAAAAAGACTTGTTTCATTCATTGCGAGTAATAACAATCATTAGAATCTAAAAGGCTTTCCTTCGAAAAGGAAAGCCTTTTTTCATTCAACAGGGCTAGAGACCTCCTGTTCGTTCACTCGATCTATCTTTCCTGGACGGATACGTATTGCATCCCTTTGAGCAATCAGGCACAACTCTGCAGCTTTGAATGTATGGAATTGCTTCATCGCACTTTCCGTTCCATTCATGCAGTCCAGAATCAACTGACCGAAATAAGGAAAACCGACTTTTCCGCTTAAGGCAAAATGCTTTTCCCCTTCATGATTCACAAGGTAAAGGTGGTCGCCATCCTCTTCTCTTGCAATATCGACATATTTCCTCAACTCGATGTAGCCATCTGTCCCAAGAATAAGCGTACGCCCGTCTCCCCAGGTTCGGAGCCCGTCCGGAGTGAGCCAATCCACTCGAAAATAGTTCGTGGCACCATTATCCGCAATCAGAGAAGCATCACCGAAATCCTCCAGTTCAGGAAACTGCGGATGCTTGTAGTTCCCGATTTTACTATGGACGACTTGCGCATCTACTGCGCCTGTATAATAAAGGAACTGTTCAATTTGATGACTTCCGATATCACATAGGATTCCACCGTATTCTTCTCTGTTGAAAAACCATTCCGGTCGACTGTCTGTACTGATCCGATGAGGTCCCGTCCCTTGCACTTGTACGACGTTTCCGATTGCGCCTTCCTCAATGAGCTGTCCTGCAAAGACGGCACTTTCAACATGCAGCCGTTCGCTGTAATAGACCGCCCAGATCCGTCCGGTTTCAGCTGTCTTCCTTCGTGCAGCCTCTAGTTGAGCCAATGTGGTGAACGGGGTTTTATCGGTAAAATAATGCTTTCCAGCGTCCATTGCACGCAGACCGAGACCACAACGGTGCGAAGGAATGGCAGCTCCAGCAATCAATTGTACGGTCGGGTCCTGTAGGATTTCCTCTTCTGACGATGCTTGTTTGACTTGTGGATAGACCTTGCAAAACGCCTCCATTTTCTTCGGGTCTGGGTCGTAAACCCATTTGAGCGTCGCACCTGCCTCGGTCAAACCATTACACATCCCATAAATATGACCGTGGTCCAGGGCAACCGCAGCAAAGTTGAACTCCCCATCGCTTACGACAGGTTCACTTTTTCCTTCAGGCGCATAATTCATTCCATCCGTTTTCTGCATATAAGCCTCCTTATTGCTCTATATCCACTACACATCGAAAACCGATATTACCTGTTGAACTATCGGGAGAATTCGAGCTTCTAGCAGCGACACGATAACGATTACAGTACGATTTATGACAGAGATACGAGCCGCCTCTCATCGAACGGACATGCCCTCGATCGGGACCGTTTGGATTTTTGTTCGAGCTCGCAAGATGTACATTCGGGCTGAACCAATCCGAGCACCACTCCCAAACATTTCCGCAAACATTATAGAGTCCTAACCCGTTCGGCTCGTAAGCATCCACAGGTGCGGTACCGGCATGCCCATCCCTTACCGTATTTCGGTTCGGAAAGTCGCCTTGCCATATATTACATTGATGCTTTCCATCTACAATAAGCTCGTTCCCCCAAGCATAGAGGTTCTGCTCCAATCCTCCTCGGGCAGCGTATTCCCATTCCGCTTCTGTCGGAAGCCTCTTACCCGCCCAGTCTGCATAGGCTTTGGCATCATGCCATGACACGTGGATCACAGGATGATCCATACGATCACAGATATCTGAACCGGGACCTTCAGGCTGGTTCCAGGTCGCGCCACCAACTGCCAACCACCATGGAATATTCGGTACTCTTTGAGGGTTTGACGCCAACGCTTCTTCTGTTACAAATGTATGGAATACGAATGACCAGCCGAACTTTTCTGCCTCTGTTATATAACCTGTCTCAGTGATGAATTGCTGGAATTGTTCATTGGATACAGCATGAACATCGACATAAAACGGGTCAAGCACCACTTTCCGTGCTGGTCCTTCCCCGTCCTTCGGAAAGCCGACCTTGCTGTCCGTTCCCATTGTGAATGACCCACCTTCAAGAAGAACCATCCCTTTTAGCGAAGGCTCGTTTGTGGTTGTTTGAATGGTGCTTTGACTTTGTTGTTGATGTTTTCGCCCAGGTGCACAACAATTCTTCATACTTCTCCTCCCAATTCACTCATACTTTCCATCTCAATGTGCAAATGACTGGATAATGATCAGATGGATATTTTCCATCCACCGTACTTCGATCAACCTCCGTATTCAAGATCTTGATTGAAGGCGATGTAAAAATAAAATCAATCGGTTCCCCTTCCGTCCCACCAAGGAAACCATGAAAGGTTTTCCCCGGTGACCCGACGAAAGAGCTGTATGCATCCTTCAAATGGACCTTCCCTTCCAATAAGGAGGACTCCCCACGCAACTGGCGGATGACCGGATTGTCGGGATTGCTGTTGAAATCTCCTGTCAATAGGAACGGCATCCCTTCAAGAGGGCATTGTTCCTTCATCTTTTTAACGATTAAGCGAGCCCCTTGTTCTCGTGCCCATTGACTGATGTGATCCAAATGGGTATTGAAGTGCGTGAACGTTTTGGAAGGTTCCTTCTTGAAACAAAAGCGTCCCCACGTACAAATTCTGGGGAAATCACTATTCCAACTAATGCTGTTCGGAACTTCCGGATGTTCAGACAACCAGAACTGTCCAGAATCCACAGGTTCTAGTTCACGGTGTGCATAGAAAATTGCGCAAAATTCGTCCTCGTCACCACCTCGTCTTCCTTGTCCGATCCATCGATACTCAGATAAGTCCCTTTCCAGATCCTCGAGCATTGGACGTAACCCTTCCTGAATACCAATGATCAAAGGCTGATGCTTTTGGACCATACGCGTTACAGCTTGGACACGATGACCCCAGGCATTTTCCCCATCCTGAGGCAGATCCACCCGTATATTGAATGTCATCACTTTCATCTGAATCTTCCTTCTCACTTGTCTTATAAAGAAAGGATCAACCATCGAAACAGCTGATCCTTTTTTGTATGATGCGGCAATCTCTTTAAACGGTCTTCGAGATTTCATCCACTTCTGTCAATCGTTCAGCAAAGAAAGACATACCTCGTTTGAAAGCAGTCAATCCGTATAACATCGAGCTCCAGTCAATCAATGTAATCTTGGTAGGGTACCATCTGTTTTCAAGCTCCAAATGCCACCAGGAATAACGGTGTAACCCATACTGATAAGCGGCCCGAAGCTTCTTTTCATCCTCAGGATCATCCTTATTCTCATACTTGTCATATGGGAGATGGAGCTTATATAAAGCATATAGATCATGGATACCTGCAGGGTATACGGGTAAGAAGCCTGCTACGATATAGGCGGATGCGATATCTCCCGGCGAATTGTTGATCTGGTCTGCATGATAACCGCCATGCAGTCCATCATTCGGTCCAGCTCCATATCCCCATACGTACGAAGGAACATCATCAAGCTCTTTCCACTTCAACCGATCTGCCGTGCACGCATTTTTCAAGTATTCCTTATATACAGGACTCTTCGCATACTCCGGAACGAGAAAAAAAGGAAATTGATGGACGAAAGACGATAGGTACGATTGATGATTGCCATTCGTGTCGTTCAATACCGGAATATCACGGTACTTCACCTGTGGCAGCGTACTCAGCTGATCCTCAGCAAAATTCCCGTACCAAAGCGTCCGAATACCTTCATGCTCGGGTTGACCTAACAAAGCAAGGTAGGAGACCAATGCATACTCGTTGAAACAAGCGAGCGGAGCAGTACCGACCCCCTCCTTCACAATCATATTGATGACGCCTTGATCCTTATCGGCAATCACCACAGTCCAATTGATTTCACGCAAAAGTCGGTAAGCTCTTTCCTGGATCTCAGGTACCGTTTCTTTAAAATGATTTCCGGCAAAAAGGGCACCTGCGACCAATAGAGAAGTATCGATCGTCGATATTTCTGAATGGAGGTTTTCCCCTGTTTCCATATCTACGAAATGAGCGTAAAAGCCGGTAGAATCATCCCGAGCAGGCTTGCAACCATCGACCTCACCCATTACACACTTCAATGTGACGAGCGCTTTTTCAGCGGCCTGATCATCCCAGCCTTCCATGTCCGCAACACTCAGACCGATCAGTCCGACTCCTGTCGCTGCTATTGAACACCTGAAATCAGGATTGTCACCGAATGTCATGAACCCATCTGCATACAAACCTGTCTTTGGATGGCGTGAGGCGTCCAACAGCGCGTAGGCATCTACATATTGACGATCGAAAAATGCCCTTACTTCATCAGGTAGCTTCTTATAGACATTTGTAACTTCACTCATACCCTTCAGCCTCCTATACTCTTTCGTAAATGCGGTGGAATTGTTCATGCCGACCTTCCAACCGATCTGCTGCTTCATGACGGTCTTCTTTACGTAATTTATCGACATGCATGGAAAGCTCACCTCTCGTGTGATAAGGTCCTCCCTCATGGATGACATTCCACATCGGATCTGTCGGGTAGTCGGAAATCGCCATCTGTTCAGCTACCCATTCATCCAGCAGTACCATTCCACGTCCTACTATATCCGGTCTTTCTTCTGCCAGGTTGGTCGTTTCATGTGGGTCATTTTCGATATCAAACAACATCAGATCAGGGAAATCCTTCAATCCATCGTGGTACGTTCGAATCAGCATCCAGTTATCGAATCGCACAGAGCGTTGACAGCTCCAGGCAGCCTGACTGACAACAAGGTATGGTCTTCCGGCAGACTTCCCTTCCTTCAATGCCGGTAAGAAGCTGCGTCCATCCCACTTCCCGCGTTGTTTTCCGCCCGCCATTTCGACCAAAGTTGGTCCTAAATCCACCTGGTAATGGAACTCTTCGTCCACTTGACGACGGCGTATGCCTGGTCCAGACATGATCAGTGGAATTCGACTGGTGATATGATCTGCTGTCTGATGGTCTCCATAAACATTTAATTCTCCCTGGTTTTCACCATGATCGGCAGAAATGATGATCGTCGTTTCTTCAAGCACTCCCTGCTCTTCCAAGGCATTCAAAATCTTCCCGACATGGTCATCTACATATCGAATAGCCGTGTCATAGCCATCAATCCATCGTTTAAAGTCTGCACGTGATCGGATTTCTTGTGGAAGGTCCGGCCACTGATTGCCTGCGGGTACATTTCTAGCACTCATTGGTCCATAGCTTTCTTGATGTTGAGCGATGATGTCTTCCGTCAACCATTCTGGTGCTGGATCTTCTTTGAACGGATTACCGTAAGAAGCCGGTGTACGATATGGGGTATGTGGATCCCAGAAATTGAGGTACAACATCCAGTCATCTTTTTCAGTCGCACGACCATTGATCCACCTTAAAGCTTCCTTCGTTACATCATCTGCAGTCTCTCCCGCTTGCTTGTTCGTATCATGTACTTCCAGGAAACCTTCCAACACACTCCAGTTCGAGTGACGTCCCGGGAAAGGACTGATGATGGTTGTATGGAGTCCTTGCACTCTCAAAACGTCGACCCATGCTTGGTGCGGAGACTGGTGGTTGTTGAAAGCTCTGTTCGCCCCGACAGGGCGGTTGTCGGCTTCCAATCCTCCATGGTTGATCACCCCAGTATGGATACCGAATTGGGATTTGAACATGGCATTGCGTGACGGGGCACAAGGTGCATCCGATGCATAATAGTTGGTGAATGACGTCCCTCTTTCTGCAATTCGATCAATGTTTGGAGAGGTATTTCTGTGATAACCATAACAACCTAAATGGTCCGGTCGTAATGAATCAATGTCGATGTAAAGCACTCGCATGAATAATCTCCCTTTCTCATTTCGATTTTGTACAATTCATCATCTAATGAAATTGACGTTTCATCTTTCAACCAAACAGTAAAATGTAAACAAACCATTGATTTCTTATTGTTAATAATAGAAGATAACGCTTACAATGAACATAAACAAAACATACATACTTGTATGATTCATTAAATTTTTTATGGAGTGACAGTGATGAAAATCCATGGAGTCTATCATGATGTCGAGCCAACCTGGTCAACAGAACAATCACGGGGGCTGAATACGCTCGTCTATGTAACGGATGGAAAAGTCCGATATTCGCTTGATGGCAAAACGGTTGTGTTGGAAAAAGGAGATTTCTTATATATCCCTTCAAACGTCTACCGATCCTGGAAGAACGATGTGAACATATCTCACAAAAAATACACCGTTGTTTTTTCTTGGGAAGGTCATGCCCCCGATGGACTGGAAATTATCACCGAACAGAAAGAGGTATCTAGCTTTGAGCCTCGTCATACAGCTTATTTTGAACAACGGTTCGCTTTCCTTTTTGTCCAATGGCTAGGTCGAAGGACTTGTTACGAAATGCTAGCATGTAATGTCATCACCGAACTACTCCTACTCGTCCACCAGGAAAAAACGGAACGAAATGCTTCCCCGATTAAAGAACAGATTGTCAGGAAGATGCAAGAATACGTTCTTCATCATTTCAGACGGAACATTACGATTGAAGAACTTGCTTCCATTGCGGAAGTCACACCGAATTACGTAACCATATTGTTTAAAGAAGTCATTGGCGTCACGCCGATCCAATATCTACATCAGATTCGGATCAACACAGCTTGGAATCTACTGTCCGATACGCGTATGAGCATCCGGGAAGTTGCGGAGTACCTCGGTTACTGTGATCAATCCTATTTCAACCGCATGTTCAAGAAATGGATGGGGACAGCCCCGTCTAAGGTGAAGACAAATCCTATAGAATGAGGCAGAGGACATTGACGTCCTCTACTTTTATTATTTATGGGAAATCACCTGAACGATATGATCAGTTTATCATCGACTTTTGCATGTTTTCGTGAGGTGATCAGAGTTTGATCCCTTCGCTGCTCGATCAAGTAATCATCACTCTCATCAATATCGCGGTCTGTTGTAACGGAGATGACGTCTTCACTTTGTGTGAGACGGAACTCAATTGTACTCCCTGATGATTTTTGTATTTCCGCTGTTGAATAATTGATTTTCACATCTCCGATTGTCATGTTAATTGGTAGCATGACACCATCTTTACTTTGAAGTTCAATGGATCGACCATTGAAGAGTTCGTTTCCGTTTTCATATATAGAGAATGTCTTATCAAATCCATCCAGGTTCAAAAGATGAATGAAGCGCTCTCCTTCTTTATTAGCGGTCGATGTCATGAAGATTCCATGGAACTTACAGTCATGCTGAAGTGCTGCCTTCGTCCCAAGACTTTCTAGCATCTCTTTATAAAACTCAATTTGACAGTTATATACGGTCGCGATGACTGTTGCTTCCCCGTCCCCGACTTGAGTATGGAACCCGCAAACTTCATCCGATCCATAAACACGGAGGAACGGTTCGATTGCGCCTTGTATGTCGAATTCTTGTGCCATATGCGTCCTGATTTCCGGTCGGGATTCAGCCCGTCCTACACCATAAACCGAAAGCGCAAAGTGTGCATCGCCGCTTCTGACCGCTTTATGTTTTACCCCGAGCGCTTCAGCAAGGATCGTACAAGGTTTGGCCTCTAAATCATAGTTGGGGACTTGACCGTATAACATGATGCGGCCTCCCACGTTCATATAGTCGACAAGCTTTTGCTGGACAGTCCGGTCCAAATAAAGGGCAGAAGCCAACACTAAAACCGGGGTGGCTTTTGGATCCAACGGTTTGTTCTGGATGTCCACCGAGCCGAATCGGTATCCGGCAAGAAGCATCGCCCTGGCTAGGTTCTCCCATGCAGCAGGAGCTCGGTTCGCCTCAATGTTCTGGTACATTTCCCGCATTTGTTCACTTTCAGGATATCGGGATTCCGTCATGAAGTAATCCGGTATGAAAGCGAAGGAAACATTATCATGCTCTTCTTCCATGACCGCTAGCTTGTCCGCAACAGCCATCATCGTCCTAGTTGCTCTCGCCATCCTCGGGAACGTATAGTTCAACTCACCTTCCGGGCTGACTGGGGCCGCGAAACCATGACGTTCACCTGTATGAGCGATCCGATCGTTTCCATCGTCGAACGTTTCATCAAGCCGATAGTTCCTGCCACCTGTAAAAAGATAATAGTTGATCATTCGATTTCCTTGCGCGATACACATCCGGATCTTAAAATCCGCAGCGGATGGATCATATCTGCCACTATGTGTTTCACCGAAATTTCCATCACCGCAATTGAATTCGACTGATGTAAGTGGCTGATCTGGATTGTGAACTGCATCCATGAAGCCGTTAATCAAATAGAGATCTTGGAACGTCCCCATCGTCAGATCGCCAAAATAGATATCTGAGCCGGAAATATAACCCGGAGCCTGCGTATAGCTTTCATATAATTGACTGATTCCAATCGGATAGGTCAAAGCACGACCACCACCGGTTCCGTGGATGTTGACGACGAAAGGGACATCCTTCACACCAAATTCTTCAGCGTAGCCTCGAAGGGTTGCAACATACCGCGCAAAACGATTACGCATGTAATACCCTAAATCGAGATGAAGGGAAGGCGCATAATTTTCCTTCGGAGATCGAATCGCCCCACTACGGACAGTCTCATTGTCCAGGTCGAATGGATATCGCTGCTCGAGTTGACCCACATCATACTGCTCCTTCAACCATCTAGTAAAATCCTCAAGGACAACATCTGTCAGATCCGGACTATTGCTGACCCAGGAAAGCATTCCGATTTCATTATCAAGCTGTACCCCGATGATATTCCCACCGTTCGGATATAATCTCGGAGCAATCACCTCCATGACCGCTTCGAACCATTTACGCGTTTCTGCTAAAAAACCTGGTGCAAGATAATCCAATGTTTTGGCAAGGACCTGCCTTCCGTCCCATGTAACCGGAACGATGTCAGGGTGCTTGTCCATGACCCAGTGTGGAATTCCTTCATTTTTCATCTCCGCCATAATGAATGGACCTGGGCGGACGAAGAAGTAAAGATCATTTTTTTCACACAAATCGATAAAGCCTGCAAGATCCAGCTCTGGTCTTGTTTGACCATGCAGTTCAATTGCACCTTCCTGCGGTTCATGACATAGCCATGGCACATAGGAAGCTACCGCGTTACAGCCTGCTGACTTCAACTTATCCAGTCGATCTTGCCACTCCTCTGGACTGAGCCGATAATAATGGATTTCACCACACATGATAAGCTGTGGTTCCCCATCTATGAGGATTTGTTTGTTCTTTGTTTCAATCAATTCGTTCCCCTCCCGATCTGAATCTTCATGCTTCATTACTCTCTTGCATCCTTCGGTCAATTTTTAAAAACATATGCTGTGTGATCCATGTCAGGTAAAGTGCAATCAAACTTCCTCCAAAAAACGGGATGAGTGTCGGTAATAAGACCATGATCAACCCGATAGCCCCGCTTCCTAATAACGCAATGACGCTTTTCAACGGATGCAACATCGAAATGAAGACCGCATTCCGGAAAAGATGCAGGATCGAGATCTTATAGTGGGCAAACACCGGAAAAATCATCATCAAAATCAATGCATAGACGAATACGAGCATGATCGTAAAGGATTTCAATAAGAAAAACAGGGTTGAATTGGAGGATGCAAAGTACATATAGTCCAAATATAAAATGACGCCTAGAACGAGCATGATCCATCCGAATCCATTGGTTCGCTTGAAATCAGCTTTATACGTTTCCCAGAAGAGAGGAAGGACTGAGAAATCATCGTCCTTGCGCACCCACCGCCTGACCAAAGAGAACATCGCAGACGTAGCCGGAAATATCCCAAAAAAGAACACGCCCAGTAATGTAAAACCGAGCCAAAGTAAATTGACATACGCAAGCCTGGTGATCCATTCAAATAGAATAAAAAGCTTACCTTTGATACCAGATGTTTTCATACAACCATTCCGATCCATTTCTATCTTTGTTTGTTTTCATCAACCTGTAATCGTTTCTCTAGACCGCTTGATTACAAGTGTTGTCGGTTCACTGATGTCGGTGAATCGTATTGTTCCGTGTTCTTCAGCAGCATTCGGGTCAACCAGCCAATCGTTAGAAGCTCTCAATTTCAATACTCCAATTGGACCAATAGGCGTTACGGTGATCTCAAACTGATCATCTGATTCATTGAGGTTCGTCAGTTCCAATGTGGTGTAATCAATCGTCAATCCATCTGCTAACGCATAGTTCCGCAAGTATATGGCTGATGAACGAGGTGGTAATTCAATCGTTTCTCCATCAAACAAAGGCTCGGCATTTTCGTAAATGACGGCGGCTTGATCCATTTCATCGTAATTGCTGACAAACACGAATGACTCATGTCCATTCGTCCGTTCAACGATTGATAAATCGGGATTTGTAGCGTGCAGATGCACTGAAATCTCCATCTTTTCTGCAATCTTCCGGATTACATCCAGTTGGTAGCTGTAATCGTGTCCGATCGCGATTCCAAATACGAGGATTTCTCCTTTTCCGGCTGTTTTCTTGTAAGCAGCCACTTCTTTTCCACCTGTTCTGGTGAATGACGCAAGCGCCTCCCCTTCAAATGAAGTGAAACGCAGACGCTGCTTGATGTTGACCGCATCTATGTCAAGGACATCGAGATAATCCTGATGACCTCCAACCACTTCCCATTCACCAAGATCGAGTTCATCGGCAAGGAGACGGCACGAATTCCCAAGTCGATCTTCGGATGGAAGTTCTGGATATATGATCAGTTTCCCGCCTTTGCGTACATAGTCAGCGAGCCGCTTTTGCAAACCTGCATCCATCTTTTTCGTGGAGAACACCCATAAGGACGGAACCTCCTCAACCGATATCTCCTTCAAGAGGTCCAATGCTTCGAATTGGATGTTCGCTGCTGTCAGTAAACGGAGGATTCCATCAAAGGAAAACCCTTCTCGTTTGCCGATCAATTCCCCTAGAAGCCCTTGGTCACGAGGTTCGACCACCTCGGTCATGTAATCATCGGGGTTGAATCCTACGTGAGTATGTATCTTTTTCGGACAATCAAGCAAACGTATTCCAACCGTGCGGAATACATTCCCGAGATGTTGTGCTTTTTCATAATTAGGACGGCATTCGCCTTTTGAATCAATAGGTGCCTGCCATTCATGACGTCTCCCGAACAATCCGATGTTCTCGTAGTTTTCACCTGCGACGAACATATAGTAATTCAAGGCATTCATCCCATGTGCGACACATGTTCGCGTGTTCAAATCCAAGTCCTGTGGATAAAGTCGGGGACGGTCGGCTAATCTTCCTGATTGGAATTCAGCTGAAAAGACCGGCTGATCCGCGTTTGAGATGGCTCTTGTAAACGTGGTCGCGAGTACCAGGTCATGGTAGTTGTCATATCCGATGTGTCCCGGGTAAAAGTCGCCAGCAATGACAACGTCCTCAAATTCTGCAGTTTGATAAAGCTGAGATAAGCCGATCGGATAGTCTGTCCCTCTGCTGTAGATCGAATAATCTTTGAATCCATGAACATTGATGATGAAAGGGACCGTAATGCCTGTCTCTTTCGCGAATCCTCTCAAGTCACTTGTATAATCCTTGATATACGCTCTTCTGAATTCGCTCCATTCATAATGGAATGAAGGATAATCATCAGGCAGTCCAGCTTCAAATTTTCCAATGAACGCAGAAAAGGTCGGCTCTTTCAGTTGGTGATCTTTGTTGAAATGGTCAATCGTCCCGTATTTCTTTTCTAAGTAAGTCCCGAAATGTTCGAGTGTATCCGGGTTGTAGTCGCTCGTATTGGTCACCCAATGGAACATCCCGATTTCATTACAGAGCTGATACATGATGATCGAACCACCATTATCGATTTGTTGAGGTCGAATCACCTCGTTCACTTTTTCATACCATTTTTTCGTCTTTTCGAGGAAAGTGGGATGACGATACGAAACGACTCGCGTCGGATGTTCCGAGCGATCCCGTTTCTTAGCGACCAACTCTGGGTATGTATCCAGCAACCAGTTCGGCACGCCATGAAAACGCACTTCTGCCATCACATAAGGTCCAGGTCGGACAATGCAATACAACCCCATTTCCTTGACGAGTTCCAGGAACGATTTCAAATCACGTTCACCACGTGTTTCACCGCTCAGGTCATAGACCCCCTCTTCTATTTCGTGCCACACCCACGGCACGTATGTACTGACGAGATTGCAACCTGCTTCAATCAATTTTTGAAGGCGATCTTTCCACTCCCCTTTCGGAACACGGTAATAATGCAATTCTCCACCGTAAAGAAATTCTTCTTTTCCATTGATGATAAATTTCTGTTGTTTCATTTGAACGGTCATTAATGGTTTCCTCCTCTGGTTCCTATCCAGTGAACCACTGTGGTCACTCATTTTTTCAGTACAGGTTTCAGTTGTTCTGCCATCCGATTCAAGTGATTAAGACTGGTTTGCAAGCTGTCCAACGGATGTCCTGGGCATTCATCCTGCTCGACTGCATACCATTCGACACCGTTCTGTTCTCCCCATACGAGGATCGGCTTGAAGTCGATTGCTCCGGTTCCAACTTCCGCAAAGGATTGTGCTTCATCCTTGGACATATCCTTCAGGTGAATGATGGGCATCCGACCGCTATAGGCTTTGATAAACTCTAACGGATCGTGTCCCGCTTTCTGAATCCAATACGTATCGATTTCCGCTAAAACTTGATTGTCCTGGGTTGGGTCAAGCATGAATTTAAGTGCAGACTGTCCATCAATGGTCGTTTCGAATTCGAAATCATGGTTGTGATAACTGATCCGATAGCCATCCTCCTTGAGCTTGTTTGCAATCTCATTCAAATCCCGTCGGATTGACTGGTAGCTTTCCGAGTTTCGCATTTCAGGAGGAACATACGGACATACGAGATCTTTTGTCTGAAAAGCTTCAGCCTCCTCGACAACAGATTGGAGATCCCCCCTTAGTCGGTCGAGTCCCACATGCATACCAGCAGCTTTCAGTCCTGTTTCTTGTAAAACCGACGCAACCTCTTCTTTCGAAAATCCGAACAATCCACTGATCTGGACACCTGACCATCCCATTTTCTTGAGTTCTCTCAACACGCCTGGAAAATCATCCTGCAATTGATCACGCAACGTATACAATTGAGCCGCAAATTTTTCCCTCATTATGAAAACTCCTTTTGATTTTCTGTGAATCTGATCACTTCTGGGGTTAATCTATTCACTTCCGTGGTTATTCTGATCACTTCCCGTGACAATCTGTTCACTTCGCGCGATAATCTGTTCACTTCAATGCTACACACCAATTCTCGCCCTCAATAAGTGCCTTTCACATCCAGGGTTTTATCTTCAGCTTGATTTTCGTCGTAAGAAGAGTGCGCGATCCGATCTTTCAGCTTTTCATAATACAACTCTTCATCTATCGGAAGGTCGACCCAGGAATCCGTCCATGTCGATAGGTGCATGGCGTTTGAGATCGACAACCCTTTGATACCTTCATCCCCTGGTGAGATTAAAGGTCTGCCAAATAAAATAGTCTCGATCCAATTCGTAATGATGCCGCCGTGTCCAGACTCCACGCCGTGGACAGGGATTTCGCATTTCCAATTTTCAGGCAGTCCGAAACCGCCTTTCCATTCCTGGTTGAACTGACTCTCTGGTACGCGATTCCTCCAAAACGTGATCCGGTTATCTTCCACCACAAGCTTCCCTCGATCTCCGTAGATCTCAAATCGATTCGTCTCTGGCGCCATTCCGGTTGAGGTCACGAACAACCCTGTCGCGCCGTTTTCATATTCCACATAGGCCGTTACATCATCTTCGACTTCGACGTTACGATATTTTCCAAAGTTACAAAACGAACGGACGCGCGTCGGCATCATTCCTGTCACCCACTGCCAGAGATCAAGCTGGTGAGGACACTGGTTGATGAGCACACCGCCTCCTTCACCTGCCCAGGTCGCACGCCAGGAGCCAGAGTCATAATAGCTCTGCGAACGATACCAATCAATGATCCAAACGGTTCGTCTGATTTCTCCCAGCTCTCCGGTGAGCACCAGATCTCTTACCTTTTGAAATACCGGGTTCGTTCGCTGGTTGTACATGATCGAGAACACTTTACCAGCATCAGAAGCAGCTTCATTCATTTGCCTGACTTGTTTCGTATACACGCCTGCCGGTTTTTCGCAGAGAACATGCAGTCCCTTCTCAAATGCATTGATAGCTATATCAGAATGTTGATAATGCGGAGTCGCGATAATGACACCATCGACTCGATCAGAGGCAATCAACTCATCTGGGGTTTGATAGACACTTACATCGTTTCCAAGGTGTTCTAATGCCCAATTGCGACGGTCTTCCCTTACATCGCATACAGCCGTCAGTTGTGCTCCCTTGACCTGATGATTCAATAACATCGTGGAATGTTCGGTTCCCATGTTTCCGATTCCGATGATCCCTACTCGAACGTTTTGCATAATCTCGACCTCCTAAACTAGTTTCGTTCACTGGATTCGAATCGTTTCATTTTTCATAAAAATAAAAGCGAGTTTCTATGTCCTAGATTAGATGGTTACTCTCCGGTGATCCCGGTTTTATCCAGCACTTCAACGAACCATTTCTGCGCGAACATATAGAGTACAAGCAATGGAAGGATGACCAATACAGTACCTGCGAACTTGATAGATTCATTGATGTCGGCACCACTACCCTCTCCACCCGCAGAGGAATACAGCGCTTTGAAAGAATCGTTGAATTCCTTCAATTTCAATGGCAATGTCGACATGCTGTCCCCTAAATAGAGGGATGCTGTATACGTCTCGTTCCAATGCCACACGAGCGAAAATAAGAACACGACGACCAAAGCCGGGATGGAAATCGGCAGGATGATCCGAAAGAAGATGGTCAGATAGTTCGCCCCATCCAATTGTGCTGATTCATCCAGAACTTGAGGAATCGACTTGAAAAATTGCGTATAGATGAGGATGAACAACGCACTCTTAATCCCTCCTGCAAATATGGCCGGTAAAATGAATGGGAGCGGAGTCCCGAGCATTCCATATTGTTCAAACATGAGAAACATGGGAATCATGACAATCTGCGTCGGGATGATGAAGGTCAAAAGCATCAACCCGAAAAGGATGTTCTTACCTGGAAACTTGAATCTTGCGAATCCGAATCCTACGATTGCACACGAAACCATTTGCGCGATAGCCGGCAGAACCGAATTCAGAAGTGATGTCAAAAAGGTTTTTGGAAATTCAAGAACATGCCATGCCTTTATGAAATTCTCAAAATACAATTCTTTCGGAATCCACAATACCGTAGGGTCGAGTAAGTCTTGTAAACTCTTGAAGCTTTGGGAAACCATGAAGAGAATCGGATACAGGTAGATGAACCCTACACTGATCAAAAGCGCATAGATGAAGACTTTAAAAACAAGACCATCGTTACCTTGCATTCCGAGCAACCATTTTTTCAATCGTGTTCCAACCGTATTCACTTTTCTTAAAACCGTTTTATTTGTGGCATATTCCAGTTTCATATGGTGTCCACATCCTACTTGGTTAAGATTTTTTGAATTCCAATCTTTCTTTTCTTGTAAAAAGGAAAATCGAGACGAGCAAAATGACAAAGATGATCATGAAATAGATCCATGACAATGCTGTTGCATAGCCGAATCCTGTCTCCACCTTGAACATGTTCTCCTTGATCAACACAATGACGTTGTTCAACGAATTCGTCGAAAGGTCAACAGTCGTATAAATGATGTTCACAAGAATGAAAGGCTTGATGCTCGGCAGCGTGATCTTCCAAAAGATTTCCCACGGGGATGCCCCGTCAATGGCTGCTGCCTCATAAATTTGTTTGTTCACTTTCTGTAATCCAGCTAAAAAGATCAAAATCTGGACACCGGAGTACCAGAGGATGATGATCAACTGCTCGATGACTTTTATGATCGGTGCGGCCCATGAAGGACTCAGATTCGCATCGAGAAAGTCGATGATGCCATACCGCTCAATGATCGGTATCGTCGCAGCTCCCTGAGCGAACAATTCATTGACGACTTCACCGCTCGTAATGATGACCGGAAGGAAAAAGATCGCTCTGAAAAGTCCTTTCCCCCGGATCGGCTGATTGATCATCAATGCGACAATGAGCGAAAAGACGATGACAATCGGTATCAGTAAAACAACCGACTTCAAGAACATGATCAGTTCCTCCAGAAAATGAGGATCGGATAAGAAGGCAAACTTATAGTTTTCCCATTTTAAGAAAGTCGTTTCGATACCAGATGCCGTCACATAGACTTTGTTGAAGCTCATGAACAAGGAGTAGAATAACGGATACGCCATGAATAAAGCGAAGCCGATCAACCATGGCAGGATGAACATGTATCCTGTGAAGTATTCTCTCGTCCTTCGATTGAACGATGGCATTTTCACTTCATTCCCCTCCTTTAATGATGGTGTAGTCCATGGCTCCGACCGTGTGACCATTTACGTCCATTTCTTTCGAGTTGTAATTGACGACGATCTGCACGCCATTGGAGTAGGTCACTTCGACGACGCCTAATTCAATGACCTTCCGATCCTCGATCACCGCGTCTTGCACCTTTTTCAATGCCTTATTGACCAGTTCGTACTGTTCAACTATGTCTCCCTTCCAATCTTCAAACGAAGACGTGAACAAATATTTAGAAGGGGTATTCTGCAATTTCCACGATGGTTCGTGTGTCAAATAGAACGATGGGTATGCCCCATACTCGATCATCCGTAACAATTGCTTCTGAGGATCCGCATGAAAATTAGAAAATGTCGTGTAATAATCGATGGATCCATGAAGGACGATTTGAAGAAATGGGACTGAATCCGTTTCATAGACGAAACGGGACGAACTCATCGGAACACTGAATATTTCATCACTGTATTGGAACATATAGTCGTTCGGTTGATAGAACGATACATTTTCCATCTGTTTTGAGAAGGCTTCAGCCAACGACTGATATAGTAGAACCGATTCCTCTCTGGAGAGTCGGCTTTCAGCATGATGGTTGGAGAATAGAAGAGACCCTGTATCCTCGATGGAGACGGCTTCTATCTTTAATTCTTTGAACCGTTCCACATCATCTACTGCCAATTCCGAAGCTTTTTCCGGATTGATATAATTGATTTTCAGGTCTTCAAACTTTTCATCGACCAGGCTGTTGGCGAAGGAATATTCCAGAATCCGGTTGCTGATCCGTCTTACCCCGTCCACTTTCACATCTAAGTCATCCTGATTTCCGAATGCCTTCGTGTAATTCGTATAAAGATAAAGCGGAATCCCTTTTTCATCTAAAAGATTTTTCAAATCTTTCAATCTCTCATCCCCGCCAAGCTCATCTTCAACAGGGAATTTCGCCGGATTTGAACCCGTCAATCCGCCCTTGTTCCAACCTCGATAAACCGTTGTCATATTTTGAACACCCGATGCTGACAATTCGTTGATGATGCTCTTCGCTTGATCGAATGTTGTCATAGGAACGAGGTGATCCCCAATCAGTCCTGGTTCCATCTCTCCGCCAAGAAACTCGATCCGAACAGGAACATCTTGATCTGTACGATCTTTTCCATCTAAGGAAATCTGCTTGTCTTCCTCAAGGTAAGTTCGGTATTTTTTTGCCATTCCTACGTAATCGGCGTTCTCATCAGACAAAAACTCATACCGGATTTGCTTATCCTCGTGAAGTCGTTCCTTTTGGTAGGTATTGATTCCACCCATACTTTTACTCGTTGGCTGAAAGTACGGATAACGGACGATGAACCTTGGAGAAAGCCAGTTGAAATCTGTGTTGACGCCGCTCGGATAGGCAACGATTTCCGCATTGAACTGCCCTTTTTCCACCACACCGAGGAATCCATTCTTGTTCACGCCATGCACCATTCCAAAGACCGGGACGGAAATCGGCTGCGGTTCTACTTCGAAATCTCCTTTCGACTCGACCGCCTCATCCTTTCCATAGATTTTGCCGATGAACGGGTTTTCAAATTGTGGATGTTCGGCTTGATATCGAATAAGCGCACCGCTTCCATCCGGAATGAACATGTATCCCGGTATATCTTCTTTCTTCACAGCACCAAGGAAAGGATATAGCTGCACAGATGCAATCTTTTGATCGGCGTTTTCCTTGAAAGACTGATCCGGCAGTTGAACGACGAGTGCATCTCCATCCAAAGAAACTTCCATGGACAGGTCCACTTTTACTGATTCCAAACTGAAGTCAGCTATGAAGCCATTATCCGTCTTTTCAAATCGTTTGACCGCTCCTTCTAGAGATACATAGCTTCCGCTTTTCAGCATGTTATCTTTGTTAAAATACTGGACGACGATGGGTGAGGTAACTGTTGCCGCCCATTCACTATTCAGCTGTGTATCCTTTAGAGCTTCCTGATCAGGAACAGAGCTCCAGATGTAGCCTGTTTTCTTGTTTTTGATCATGATGTTCAGCTCTTTCGGAGAGACATAAAGTTCAAGTCCCTCACTCTCAGCTGCCATTTCATACCCACTCGGTATCTCTTTGACAGGGAGTTCCCCTTCCTGCTCTATCTCAGGTTGAGTGAAGTCATTTCCTTTGAATTGAAAAGTGCTATGTGTGATTTCTTCGTCTATTTTTTCTTGTTTGTTCTTCTTATTTTCCTCACTATAGCCAATTTGATAGGTTATCAAGATCATCAAGAAGAGGCTTCCAAGTAAGATGACCATTTTCTTTTTAGTAGACACGAAGCTTCACCTCTTGGAAAATAGAGTACACAAAATCAACCACCTGATTGGAGAGTCCGAATAAGATGAAGGAGATGATCCCCAACACAAGCATGCCAGCTGCACTTAGCACCATATTTTTGACCGTCTGTCCGATCTCATAGGAATGGATCTCCTTCACCATCATGAATAGAAGAAATCCGCTCCATAGAAAAATCGCTTTCTTCGAAAAGTCGTAGAGGACGAACTCCATGTTCGTCAGCCCTTTCGACATGACAGTAAGTGGGATGGAGAATACGAGATAAGGGCTTAATGCATAAACGGTACCGACATACACATTTTTGAATCGACCTATGCCATCGTTGATCGTACTGATCAAATAGTTACAGATGACCCATGCCAGCAATGGAATATAGATTTTATACAGTTCTGTCAGTATGTTCACCCTTTTGGTGTCCACATCACTGAACAAGGTGTTCGTTTCAAAAATGGCAAAAACATGAGCTACGAACAAAAACATCAATAACAAAGTCGCTGATAGAACAGAAGCTTTATTTTGTTTTTTCAGCTCGTAATATCCATCAATCGGATGCCTTAGCATGCGGAAAACGTGGAACAATTGTGCAATGATCTCAATCTGTCTGAACCTCTGCCAAAGGCCCACTATCCGACTGCCGAATCCGAATTTCCTGTACAGGCGTTTCAAAAGGAAAATGCCCAGTGAAACGAGGACGATTGCGATCATGACTGAAGAGACATTCTCCATCAACCAATTTCTCCGAATTTCCCAATAGGCCTCAGAAAGACTTTGTTCATTTCCTGACAACCGGAATTCTTCAAGTGCTTTCTCGTAATCTCCCTTTTTGAATGCGGCTTTACCGATCCCATTGTGCGCAAGTGAAAACATACTGTTACGCTTCAGAACTTCATTCCAGTAGTTCTCACTTTCCAGATACTTACCATCCGAATTAAGGGATATCGCGTTATGAATGAGGTTCGTAAATTCCGTCGGTTTCAAAATTTGAATGTTGCTTTGTTTCTTATCTAATATGAATAATCTGCGATCGGAAGATACCGCGATTCCGGAAGGCGCTTTGAACAAACCTAGTCTCTGATTGCCTGTATTAAGGCCCCCGAAGACGAATAGAAGATTACCATCCGGATCGTACTCGAAGATATAGCCAAGGTTGGAATCCACCGCAAAAATATTTTTATCTTGATCGACTGTCAGGTCCGTAATACTCTTGGAGGAACTCACTTCCGGGAGAAGATTTTTACCGGCCACGTTCAGCTTTTTGATCGTTTCCGTTTCCAATCCTGCCGTACTTGTATAGATGAGGCCTTCATCATCAATTGCAACATTCGTTGCGGATGGGGGATATTTCTTCATCAATTGACTATATTGTGTATCTGTATATAGGAGCTTTTGCAGCTGACGGACAAAGTCAAAGCTCGTCTGATTCCCTCCATAATATCCAAGGAAGTCTCCATCCGGCCCTAGCTGGATCAGCCCCTGTGTTGAGCCATCGCCGACCATATAGACATTTTTCTGTTTGTCTACAATGACTTTGGTTGGATTGAAACGACTCTTTTTTCCATAAATGACGGAATCCGGCTTCTCATATTCAAAAGCAACGGATCCATCCTTATTGAATTTAAAAACCTTCTTTTTTTGATAGTCCGCTACATAGATCGAGCCATCTTCATCCACATGAACGCCTGTTGGTTTGGAAAGAATCTCTTCTCCCACAGTCCGTTCATAATTTCCGAACGAATCAAAAATGACGATTCTTGAATTACCTGTATCTGCCACATAAATCGTGTCATCCTGATCGATGAAGATATCTTCAGGTTGAAACAATGGATCGCTTTCTCCTGCAGCGACATCGGATTCACTCGGTTCAATGTCGTAACCATCGATGGACCCGATCGGTTGATACGCTGTCTGGGTATAGATCGGATAGCCATCTTTATCGAATGTATAGGTGATAAAAGGTGCTTCAGCAGATGCCGGTATTGTGCCAAACAGCACAACAGCAACCGTCATCAGAAGCATCATGATCTTGAGCCGCGCCATTATGTACCTCCTCCATTACTTCAATCCTGAATGCGCCATCGTATCAATTACTTTACTCTGCATGAGTAAGAAGATGATGAGGTTCGGTAAGAACATGAGAGCAGCAGCTGCTGCCGCCATTCCCTGGCCAGCGACTTGATTATCGTTCCCCATATTCCCTGCTAATGTGCTCATATAGAAGGCGAAGGTTTTCAAGCTTTCATTATTCATATAGATCTCAGAAGTTTCCGTATTGTTCCACGCCATTTGGAAAGCAAGGATGGCGACCGTCGCAATTGCAGGCGTGACCATCGGAAGGACGATTTTCCTGAATATATAAAAATTGCTGGCACCATCCACTCTTGCCGCTTCAATCAATGCATCCGGAATCTGATCGATGAATTGTTTGATCAGAAATAGTCCTACCGGCATGGCGAGTACGGGCAAAACATGCCCGAACATATTGTCCGTCAGACCGATTCCATCGATGATGAAGTACCTCGGAATCGCAACCGCTGCTGGAACGAACATCAAAGCGATGATGTTCGCCTCAAAGATCACTTTCTTCAATTTGAAATCCAGTTTGGACAAGGCAAAACCAGCCATTGCACTGATAATGACACTCGCAAACACGATTCCAACGGATATGATGATACTGTTGAATAAGTATCGGGTCATCGGAATGACCGTCACACTCGTCTCTTTAAACAAATCCCCGAAGTTCTGCAACGTCGGTTTTTCGACGAAAAATCTCGGTGGATATAGAAAGAGCTCATCAATCGGTTTTAAAGCCTGTGAAAAGATGAAGATGATTGGCAGTGCCATAAAAATGGACAACGGGATCAAAAATAGGAAGAACTTCGATTGACTGATATTGAATTTCTCAGGATTGATTTTCGTCCCTTGGAATGAAGCCATACAGATTCCCCCTTTCTATGTTGATGAAGGTCAATGCTAAGTTAGTCCTTTTCACCGAACAAGCGCCAACAGAACCTGGATACACCATAAACAAATATGAGAAGGACGAGTGAAATGGCAGATGCATATCCCATGTCAAAACGGATGAATCCATGGTCCGCGATGTGTGTCAGAATCAACTGACCCGAATATTGTGGAGTAGGATTCGATCCAGAAAGCTGCACGGCTATGTCACCGGCCTGGAATGTCTGGACGACCGCCATTACCGCACCGAACAACATTTGCGGCTTCATCTGTGGAATCGTGATATACCAGATCTCCTGGAACCGGTTCCTCATTCCATCAATATAAGCTGCCTCATACAACTCCCGATCGACATTCAGGATACCTGCCAACATGGCCAGGAATCCGACGCCCATACTGTTCCAAAGGGATACGAGGATCATGATGGTCATAAGATGTGCTGGAGATTGCAGCCATTGAATCGGTTCATTGATGAAACCGATATGGATCAATATACTGTTCAAATATCCGGCACGATCTCCACTGAACAGGATGAGCCATACAACGGACATGGCTACCCCAGCCGTCATGGAAGGGGAGTAGATCGCAAGCGTTAAAATCGTTCTCGGTTTCTTCGGGATCTGAGCAAGCATCCACGCCAGGAAAAAGGCAAGGACATACCCTCCGACACCGACAATCAAGGCGAACTGGAAGGTATTCGGCAAGACGTGCATCATGAACACGTTGTCTTGCGTAATCAAGTTCACGAAGTTTTTGAGTCCCACGAATTCCGGAGGCTGAATCGTATTGAAATAGGTGAACGCAAAATACGCTGCAACAATGACAGGTATGACGATGAACAATGAAAAGACAATCAAGAAAGGGGCGACGAATCCTAAGGCACTCAATTCCTTTTTGACCGCTTCCCACCATACCGCTGCCCGACTATTCGTCTTTGATCGGATGTTGACGTTCTGCTCTGTATTGGTTACCGGTTTCACGTGCCTCCCCCTTTGACTGTATTTTTTCGATTGTAGGGACTTCTAGTTCTTCGACCACTTTTCCATTCTTGATAAAACCAAACTCTTCAAGCTTCTTCCGCATTTCTCGATTGGTCGTAATGACTGCATCTTCAATCGCTTTTCGTTCGTTCTCGCCCTCGAATACGACTTTATTCCAGGCGTTGCTGATTTCCCGCTCAAGCATGTAATCACCAGGCACATGCGGGATATCCCTCAACCAATCCCATTGGTCCTTGATGACCTTCAAATCCTCATCCGGCCATGGCAGTTCACTCAGGGCTTCAACATTGGACGTATTCCATCTGAATTCTGTACCATAAATCGTCTCGATCAAATTTCCGAATTCAGATTGTGTATTTTTCGACGTCCACCATTTGATGAATTCCCAGGCGTTTTGCTTTTTCTCACTGCTGTCGAACATGATGACACCTTTCCCGGTTCCTGGTGCCCATCGGACGACTTCACCTTCTTCATTTTTCACGCCTGGATAAGGGGCGATTCCCCACCAGCCTTGAAGCTCAGGAGCAGCAGCCGTGATTTTGACGTAATTATCGAAATCAGCAATCCCGATCGGAAGATCTCCTTGCCTGAAATGACTGTAAAAGTTCGGAACCTGAAGCGGCATGCTGTAAATCGTGAACAGATTCGTCATCTGTTTGAAGCCTTTCAATGCAGCATCGCTCCCTATCGCTGTACTCATTCCATCCTCATTGAACAGCTCTCCACCATGCTGGTAGATATATGGGACGGTCACAGCCGGCTCTTTAAGACCACCTTGTCCGGCAATCGGTACATAGAAGTTCATTCCGAACCTTTGGAGTTTCGGGAGCATTTTTTGCACGTCTTCCCACGTGTCTGGCACTTTCATATCAAGTGCCTGCAAGATATCCTTCCGATAGAACAACACATAAAATTCTTGTGTTTCTGGTAAGGCGTAAGTCCCTTCGTCGTACATGAACGGGAGAAGTGCCCCAGGTGAAAAGCGTTCAATGACTTGATCGTAGTCCGAAAACTGACTCAGATCAGCAAGAGCGTCCCTCACGGAAAGTTCAAACGGCAGCTTCTGTTGGATACCCATAGCGAGATCAGGTGATTCGTCGGAAGCATTCGCCAGAATCAACTTCTCCTCTGAAGGCATCAAGCTCAAATTAACCTTGATTCCCGTTTCTTTTGTAAAATCTTCATTGGCCATTTGCTGCATGAGCATCACATATTGACGTGGGCGGTTCACCCAGATTTCGATGGCTTCTTCATCGGTCGAGCTTACCTGGGTGTAATCCTTGGTGAAAGAGGAAAAAAAGTTGACCGCCATGGATCCTGCTTTTTGCAACAAGTTCGCTTTCGCATCCGGCAAATCTTCATCAGAGTACACATAAAATTTATCGAACTGCAAAGGTTGGTTCGGTAACAATAGCAACAAATCTCCAAGCCGTTGCGTCACAGATCCTGAGCTTTGTGATAATTCCTTGAAACGAACAGGAATCTTATCCGGTTCATTTGCGATATCCTCCAGTTGATTTGCACTGATCATCAAGTTTCTCGCTTGATCGGGTTTGTTGTTACTCAACTTTTCAAGGTAGGCATATCGATTCCTGAGCTTTTCTGCAAGCTCATTCAAGCGGGGTACGATATCCGGAATCTGTTCTTCAATATCCCAATCCCGATTGGTATCAACAGACTTCCCGGTAGCCATCTGGATTTCTAATGAAAGATCATTCACTTCTTCCATGACATCCTTGATCGTACTGATGACAGGTTGGTATGGTGATGGATTACTAACGAACGTAAGCTCATGTTCCCCTTTTGTCAGGTAAAATTGAAAAGGTTTCCCATTCGCATCGGATAACGTTTCGTTTTTCCATTCTGTCGTGTAATCAAATGGGTATTTCAACAATTCCTCGAATGGAATTTCACCATCAATTTTAATGGTTCGATATACTGGCACATTCACATTGAAATACTGGTTATATTTGAAGGCTAGCTGATAGAACCCCGCCTCTTCGACATCGATTTTCCAAGTGACCGCTTGTCCACCCGCTTTCCATGTATCGCCTCCGAACGCATTCAGAGAGAGCTTACTTCCACGATTCGGTGTCACATTCGGCTCACCGTTCGATAACGCTCTTATCGAGGAATCGGTTTTATGATGTGGGTGCTCGGCTTCAAGCTCGAGCAAACCTTTGGCTTTTTGATTCGCATCATTCTTCTGTAGATATTCATTGTAGGATGGAGGAGTTTCTGGTGACTTGACCGTAACGTCTCCCAAAAGCATCGGTTCACGTATATTCAGGAGCGTGAGTGTATTTTCACCCTTTTTTAAATGGAACTTAAGTGGGCGATCGAAGAGATAACTCGCATCCATGAAGGGTCGATCCTGCCAAGTACGAATTTCTTCTTGTTTCGGAAAGACTTGGTTTCCAAGTTTATCTTCCTCGAATTTATTTACAGAATCCTTCCATAATCGTGGAAGGACGATTCTTCTGGATTCATAGTATTGAAATTCTCCATTGACTTTGATGCCTCGCTCAATCGGAATGATTTTTCCAGGCAAGGCAAAGTAATCAACATGAATTTCATAAAGACCTTCTTTCGGAACATTGATGGAGAATTGCAATTCTTTGGTTGCTTCTTCCCACTGAAACACTTGACCTTCGTAATCCTCATGTCTGGTCAATTCCAATTGCTTTTTTGTGTTGGTAAACTGTTCAGGCTCTATAACTTTTTGGAAGCCTTTCGTATCCGATATCCCTTCGTCTTCCCACTGAGTTAATCGATCCTTGTAATCCGCTTCGACGACTCTCGTTTCATATTGCTCTTTTTTGTCTTTCTTTTTGCCATCGTCCTTGGATTCATTGTCTTTTTTCTTATCGTCATTGAAGAGATCGTCCAATAAATCCCCTGTATCAGATTTTTTGTCCGTGTTGGCCAAACTGACAGAAGACGATTGGTCTTTTATAAGTAATCCAGTAGTTAGCAATAACAAACCAATTAGTAGAAAGGTAATGGTTTTTCTGCGCATAGGATTTCTCCTTCTCTTAGCAGAGTAAAAATTCAAGCACTACACTTTCGGTGCAGTCTAGAATTCAGCTTATGTAGTGTGATATAAAATACAATGGATGGGGAGGTAATAAGCCCCATCCATTTTTCAAGTTCGTTCGATCACTTGTTTATAGCTTTTTCTAATTCTTCCATCGCTTTTTCATAGGTCGCATTCGCTTTCTTTTCCATTTCAGGTCCAACATCACTCGGCTTTGCTTCACCCTTGTCGAACTTTTCATTCATAGGTCCGATGATATTCAAGGCTTCTGTATAACCTGGATGTGCTTTCAACGGATCGACTGTACCATTTGGAATTTCCTTAATGATTTCTTTCATCTCTTCTGGAACGTTTTCATCACTCAGATACGCGTCCCAAATTTCTTCATCGTTGACAAGTGGAATACTTCTTGCCACAGGAACACCTGCGTCTTTTCGGTCAAACCAGCCTTCTTTTGACAGCGTTAACCACTTCAAGAATTCATACGATGCTTCTTTATGTTTTGAACTTTTGGAGATCCCGACATAGTCAGCGACTAGAGGAAGGCGGTTTCCTTCAATACCAGGAATCGGGAGGACTGTCCAATTGAATTTATTATTTTCTTTGTTTCCTGTAAGACCCCATGTCCCGTCATATCGAATTCCCACTTTCCCGAGCGTCCAAGGGTCCTTGTCCTTTCCATACCACTTTTCTCTTTCCGCTTGCTCGTAGAAATCCGGACTAACTTTATCTTCACTCCATAGTGTGTTGATGTAATTCTGTGAATCTACATAAGCTGCAGAACTGAAGTTGTATTGTTCGCCATCCCAAGTACCCCATTCCAGGGAATTGTCGAATTGAACCGGGAGTACTTCACGATAGGCACGTGGGTTCAGGAATCCGAATTGATGCTCATTGTAATTCGTCAATTGTACGGAAGCTTTCCGTAAATCATCTAATGTCCAACTGCTATCTGGGACCTGGACATTTTCTTTTTCAAACAAGTCCGTGTTGAGCAGCATAACAATCGCGTGTAACGAATGTGGCATCGCGTATTGATGACCTTCATAATTGGCGGTGTTCAGAATACTCTCAAATGTTTTTTCAGGATCATAATCTTCGTCTTTTTCCAAGTAAGGCGTCAAATCTTCCAGCCATCCGTTCGTTACAGCTGTCGGAACTCCGAATGTCCAAAACACATCTGGAAGCTTACCTGCTGCAGCTGCAGCGGACAATTTTTCATTCCACGGCCACCCAAGTGATTTATCCAATTTGACTTCAATATTGGGATGGGATGCTTCAAAAGCTTTGATGACTTGATCCACCTCTTTTTCATCCTGCCATGTACCATATGTAATGGTGACCTTATCACCGGAATCTTCGGATGATTCTTTGTTACTATTCTCGTTCTCCGATCCTTCTGAGCCGGCTGGTTCATTACTCTTACAACCCGTCAACACAACAGCAAAACTAAGCAAAACTACAAATATACAATGAAACAATTTACTGCTTTTCAATTGAATCCCTCACTTTGTAATTTTTTAGTCGTTTCCCTACACATGTTCCTGTGATCCCCTAAGACCTACGGACCTCCTTTTGGAAAATAGATAAACCTGATGATATGGAAAATCGATGTGATTGAAACGTATCGATAAATTCTTCAAATGAAATCCGTATAAGATTTCAGATGTAGACAGTTTGAAGCTCATGACTTCCAATTCGGTTAAAAAGCTTAACAAATAGTGATTATAGCGATTAATTAAAGATACTAGAGCTCACAATTTCACAGGTGTTACTTATGTACTAGACATCAGCTTCTTAGATGCACAAACATTAGTTTTGGGTTCATATGCGCTATTTATCGAAACGTTTCGATTGTCGTTATTTAAGAAATTACCATGAAAGCCCTTTCAATTCAATAGTTTTTTTAAAATTTTCTAACAATTATACAAAAGTCGTATAAAAGACTGTGTAATCCAGAACCATCGAATGTTTTTATTTGCGATATTAGAGGAACATTAGAAGTGTATGTTTGTAGCAAAAGAGGAGGAATTTAAGATGAGTGATGTATTATTCACAGCACATGCGACGGCAAAAGGCGGAAGAAAAGGCCATGTGAAGTCCAGCACAGGACAGATCGACCATGATCTTGTGATGCCGACGGACGACACGGATAAGAAGGGAACCAACCCTGAGGAATTGTTTGCTTCTGGATATGCATCTTGCTTTGATGGAGCGCTCAACCTCGTCGCTTCCAAATCAAAAAAGGACATTGATTCATCTGTTACAGCTGATGTCAGTTTCATGAAGGACCCGAGTGATAACGGATTTAAAATTGGTGTGACACTGAATGTGGAAGTGAATGGCGTCAGCCAGGAGGAAGCAGAAGAATTAGTCGAGAAGGCTCATCAAGTTTGTCCATACTCAAAAGCAACGAGGAACAACATTGATGTGGAGCTAAATACGAAAGCAGTGTAATGAAAAAAAGCTGGCCTGTTGGTCAGCTTTTTTATTTGGTTGCAGCAAACGCATACAAGAAAGATAAGGAGGACTTGGCAACCCAATTGTCTTTGAGAAGTGGAATGATATTGGAGTCCGGCCTGTTCTTTCCGGAATACACCCCGTAGTTTTCTTTATGTGTAAAGCCATGCTCTTCCATAAGCCGATGTAGTTCCCACGGCATCATCATGTTATGGACAACCTCTTTTCCATAAAGGCGATCATATGCACTTGTTCTCGGTACAGCATATGGGCCAAGAGTGACCGCTACGAATTTACCGTCTTTTTTCAAGACACGCGAGGCTTCTTTTATCAGTTCGTGTGGTTGATTCGTCCATTCCAGGGATGTACAGGCAAAGACGACATCAAATGCTTCATCGGGGAATGGAAGTCTGTTATCGGTACACACATGGGCTTCCACACCACGTGTGCCCGCTTTTTGTACCATTTCTGGTGAATGATCAGCACCGATTGCGCAATGACCTGACTGGTTCATGCGTTTCGTGCTTACACCAGGACCGCACCCAAGATCCAAGATTTTCTGAGGTTGGTTTCCGATGAAATTGAAGAAGAATTTTAGAATTTCAGCACGTGGTCCTTTTTGCCAAATCGATTCCATCTCATCCCACCAAGCTGCTTGTTCATTCCATCTGTTGACGCTCGATTTTGCCCAATTCAAACGTTTCACCCCCCCTAGGTCAGTCGAATTCCCTTTTTATTATTCGAGTATATGTTCCGTTCTCCATTACAACCACCATTTGTGTTGATGAAGTAAACGAACATTCACTGAAGGGAAGTGATCCTCAAACCATTTTTTCATTTGAGTTTTCATAACGAGGAATTCAGAGGACGAGTGGGATACACCCATCAATGACATATTGGTAATTGGCACATAATTCATCATCTCTTTGTACTTCTTCTGTCCATACTCGTTATCAATATGACAATGGACTTCACCTGTTATGTAGGCTTGTACACCCCGGTCCTCTGCATCTTTCATCGCTTCGACCGAATCTCCACACCCGGCTACGATAGCGACCTTTTCAATCTGTTCGTGGTGCACACCTTCAAAATCCAGATATGGAATTGCAAAAATATCTCTAAGCTTATGCGCGAGTGTTTTCGTATTCGTTTCTTGAATGGTTGCAATCAAGCCTACGTAACCAGTGTTTTTATAAGGGAGAAAACGGTCTGTCACCTTCGCATCGAGCGCTTCAGCAATTGCCAAACCGGTACTGAGTTCGTCATGATAATCCATTGGCACGTGACATGTGTAGACGCTAAGCTTCTTTTCTTTCAGTTGGTGTATGTACTGTTCCTTGATCGGGACGAACCCTCTTCCAGATGCTCCTCTCGGATCTCCGCATTCCATCAAAAGTGGGTGATGCATGAATAGGAGGTCTCCTTCCTCCGCTTGTTGGATGAAGCTTTCTAACACCTCATCCGTCGGAAAAACAGCAAGGTATACCGTTTTGACCGTTTCGCTCCCCCGCATCATAACGCCGTTGAACCGTTGGACAAAATCCTCTTCAAAAAAGGATCTCCAATCAAAACCGATTGGGTCGTAAACCATCGGGATGAAACGGCTGAACGCCGGATCTTCAGGTAACTCCTTCACTCTGAAGTAGTCATTCAGTTCCTTCTCAATTTTCGTTAATGAAATCATATGTATCGCCCCCCTCTATTCTCTTTATAGTCGACTATACCACAGTACCTTCACGGGACCGAACCTGGCACTGTCTAGGACCCCCTGAGCCACGCGATTTGTTTGAGAGTGCCAGGCACCGATCAGGAGCCCTTCTCCGACAAGGGTTCTGAATCGGTACCTGGTACCGAAACATGAAGGTACATTAGGATTTAGACATCGTAAAGTTATTATGTTGTTATTGTAAAATCGGACTCTTCTTACTTCCACTTTTGTATGATGATTATTATAAATTTATCTCATCACTTAGAAGAAGAGGTTTTCAATGATGATGTCTCTATCCGTCTTTGCCAAGAAGCATTTCATGACAATCAGTATCATCCTGTGCTTCCTATTACCGCCGCTGGGCGTAACCCTAATGCTTCTCATCGGTTGTTATTCGTTGAATAAAGCGTGGAAAAACAGGTTAAAAGTAAACCTGACACCTGGTTTATTCCTGCTTTGCTGTATGTTCATTTCATCGCTTGGAGCAGGAGTGGTCATGAAAGATCACTCTTATTTTCTTGTATCAGCTCTAATGCTCGCCTACATTGGTTTATATATTAAGATAACGAAAGAATGCGTTATGAAAACTTTTTCCGTCTATAAATGGATCACGATTTATGGATGCTTATACTTTTATGGATTGTATCCCTTTCAAGAAGTGACCATCCATCCAACTATTAAGAACTATCTGGCAGGCACAGCCTTACTCGGAGTCGGAGATGTAAACCATTACCCGAGGCTGATCGGTGCTGCATACAATCCGAATTTTTCGGTAACCATCTTGCTTTTAGGACTCGCTTTTCTATTGGCGGAGCTGTTGAAGAACCTAAGAAATGCCGCTTATGTAAAAGTCGGCTTTCAGTCCATCGCGATAATAGCAATCATTCATGCGATCATTCTTACAGGTTCAAGAGCCGGTTTTGCCACAATGTCGATTATTTTCGTCCTTTTTTGCTTTCGATGGAACAAGGTGGTCACACTCCTCTTCACATTGATGTTAGCCGTCCAATACAAATTCATCTTGGAATGGATGCCGAGAAATGAAAACCTATTTGAATCAGCCGAAACAAGAAAAGATATCTGGAAAAAATCCTTTGATCTATGGCAAGAGTATCCGTTATTCGGAATGACACCTTTAGGCTTTAGAGAAGAATATGTGTACATGTTCCATGAAGAGATACCACATGCCCACAATCTGTTTCTAGCGATGTTCGCAGAATATGGAGCATTAGGCGGCGTCGCTTTGATCGTTGTCGTACTGATTAACATCTATAAAGCATCATCCCTGTTCCTGATCAAGTATCAGAGCTTGAATTTGGATACATTTTTGTTGTCGCTTCCGGTCATTTTTTTGACAGGGATTTTCGATTACGTCATCTTCTCACCGCAGGTTGCTGTGATGGCAATCCTGCTCATGGCATCCTGGGACAAGTATACAGCGCGAATTCCGTTATGGGATCTGCAATTCTTCAGTATCCCTTACGAACGCTACCGGTACTATTTATAGGGCAGTGCCAGGTATAGAAATCCATCCCTACAGCCGCAAGGGTTCATAATTGGTGCCTGGCACCGATTTGCACCCCTACAGCGCCAAGGCTTCTCGATCTGTACCAGGCACTAATAAAAGAGACTGGATCGCATGCGATCCAGTCTCTTCCTTGTTTATTTCTCGATGAACATCTGTGTCCAGTACGATCCTTGGTTTCCACCTGTCGCGTGCCCGATCCCGATATGGGTAAGCTCTCGATTCATGATGTTACGTCGGTGTCCTGGGCTGTTCATCCAATCTTTTACAACCTGTTCAGCCGATTGCTGACCAGCTGCAATGTTTTCAGCTGCGGTTTGGTAAGATACGCCGAACTCTTGCATCATCTGGAAAGGTGAGCCGTAGTTCGGTGAGTTGTGAGAGAAGTATCCATTTTCCAACATGTCATCGGATTTCGCTTGAGCTACCTCAGCAAGCTTAGAACTTGCTTTCAGGTTCGGTAGTCCATTTTTCGCTCTTTCCTGGTTGGTCAGGTCGACCACTTCTCGTTCAATTTGACTCATTGTCTTACCATCTGCAGATGGCTGGGTCTTTTGCTGATCCTGACCTTGCTGTGGATCAGCTTGTTGGTAATTTCCTCGATCAGCAGGCATACCTCCACCGTTTTGACCACGGTACTGCGGACCATTACCTCTCATTTCCCCAGAAAACGGCACCTCTAATCGATATTGCCCTTGACCACCGTACCAAATCGGACGGAACCGATCATTGTTCATACGAGTACGCAGGTCATCATTGTTGTATCGATTATCATTGACCGTTTTAAGTTGCATACCTTCTTCGTTATTGTCTGTATCCATATTACATCCTGCCAAAGCACCTAATGACAGGACAGCAGTAAGACTTAAGGTTACGATCTGTTTTTTCATGCACTGATCTCCTTTATTGAAGGTTTTGCCTTCTTAATGTTTGCATGATTGAACAAAAGAAACCTGAGTAACACTTGGTGCATAGGGAAAATTACGGTAATCATAAAATCTCTGCAGTATCACAAAATAATCGTAAATATAAAAAAGTCTTACCACTTCATTGTGATAAGACTTGAACATCATATGGATATGCGATTTTTGATCTTTGATAATTTACGGTACGTTTTTATCGAAGTCACTTTTCCAGATGACTGAGCACCTAAAGACATAGCACGCTTTCTCCAAAAGAGTACTTTATAGTCACTGAAAATATAGATTAAAATCAAATAAAAAAAGATCGGAATACTTGAAACTAAATACATAAAAAACGTGTGACCTGTTCCATTCAATGGAGTCTGTGCAAAAACTTCATCACTTAAGATCAACCAAAAAAGTGGTACACTAGTAAAGAGTTTTTTCATGGTCGAACTACCCCCTTGCTTGATTTCCATACATAATTTTACTCTTTTCTGCATGGGAATATTGTGACGAAAATCGCACATTAATGAATGGGGAACAGTCCATTTTAATACTTATCTCGCTCAATTTTTTTATCGATTCCTTTTTCAATCGAAGCTAATGTAGAGAGATCCTTCGGTGCAATAAACGTCACTGCTACCCCAGTCTCACCAGCACGTCCCGTTCGACCGATCCTGTGCGTGTAGCTATCAGCATCAAGCGGAACATCATAATTGAAAATATGCGTTACACCTTCAATGTCAAGTCCTCTAGCAGCAATATCAGTAGCCACAAGTAAATGAATCTGACCTTCTCTAAAACGTTCCATTACTTCTTCCCTCTTAGCTTGAGTCAAACCACCATGCAGCTCATCCGTTAGATAACCCTTTTCTTGAAGGGCAGTATTCAGCTTCGTCACCCGCCGCTTCGTCCGGCAAAAGATGATGCCAAGTAACGGCTGCTCAGTCTTGATCGTTTTCAGAAGGGCTTGTTGTTTTTTACGATCCGTCGTTTCAACGACATACTCCTTGATTTCATGAATGTCCAAATCACGGAGTGCCACCATGACTTGATCTGGATTGTTCATATATCGCTTCGTCAACTTCAGAATTTCAACAGGCATCGTTGCAGAAAATAGTGCTGTCAGCCGTTCCATTGGCAAGGCATCAATAATGGCTTCCGCTTCTTGTAAAAAACCGATTTGGAGCATTTGATCAGCCTCATCCAATACAAGCATGGAAACGGTGGATAAATCAATCGTCCCTCTTCGCATATGATCCAGAACTCGACCAGGGGTTCCAACAACGATGTGTACAGCATCTTCGAGTACTTTCATTTGTTTGTAGATATCCTGTCCACCATACACCGCTAGGACCTTGATGCCGGTCTCCTTCGTTAGCTTTCCAAGCTCTGATGTAATCTGCAGAGCAAGCTCACGTGTAGGCGCGAGGATCAAGGATTGAATGCGAGGATCGTCCACTCGAACCCTTTCAATCATCGGAAGCAGGAAGGCGATCGTTTTACCTGAACCAGTTTTCGCCTGACCAACGACGTCTTTTCCTTTCATCAACGACGGGATGGTGTCTTGTTGAATCTGAGTAGGTTCAACGATACCTTGCGCAGCCAATTTATCAATAAAGGTAGTTGTAATGCCTAGTGTATTGAAATTCGTCATTTTTTCACCGCTTTATGTAGGATATATGTTAGATTACTCCACTTTCCGTCAAAAGTAAAAAGCCCCTTCAAAAGAGAAGGGACTTCATCTATTAAAAGTTATGCTTTTTCCCAGTTTGGAACCATTTCAACGTCTGCTGCTACCATTGTCGTATAGATCGGGCAACGGCTGTCGACGATTTCTTGCAATTCCTTGATGCGGTCTTCAGACTCGCTTGTTTGAACTTTTGCGTTAACCGTGATCTTTTGGAAATAAGGACGAACGCTCTTGTCTCCCATCATTCCTTTTGGATCGATGTCTCCGTTGATCTCAAAATCGATTCCTTGCAAGTCGAAGTCGATCTCTTTTGCAACAAAGTTTGCGATTGCGTTTTCGCAACCTGCAAGTGAGATGAGCAGTGTCGCAAGTGGATTGGCACCATCATCGGTACCACCCATGTTTGCTGGTTCGTCAATTACGACGGTGTGATCGTGAGATTTACCTGTTGTGTTCATACCTTTTGATACAGCTGTAATTTTTTCAATCATTGCTGAATTCCCCTTTCAATGCTTTACGTATTGCGTTCTTATATTCTCGACGATATTTTGTAGAATCGTTAGATCCTGAAAATTCTTCATCAACAGGATGCCGCCTTCAATTTGGGCGACAACCGCTTGTGCATGTTGTCTTGCCTTGTCTTCTCCCACAAAGTCTTTCAAAACTTCCGCAAGACTGTTGATCCACTTTTCAAATAGATCATTGACTTTGGCACGGAAGGTTTCATCATGTTCACTCATCTCGAGTGCAAGGTTTCCGAACGGGCAGCCACGAAAGCTTGCTGATTTTTCATGATACGAAACCGCCCAATCAAGCATTTCATTCAGCTTCTCAACCGAAGGCTTGTCTGACTTGAGAATTGCTACTATGAGATTTTGCTCCCAGGTCCGGACGAATTGGTCCACGACTGCGATCCCTAAATCTTTTTTTGTTGAGAAGTAATGATAAAACTGCCCTTTTCCTATGTCAGCTGAATGAAGAATGTCGCTGAGCTTTGTATTTTCATATCCCTTTGAATGGATCAATTCAGCTGTTGTTGAAATGATGTGTTCTTTCTTTGTCGTCATAATTATCACCTGTTCAGTTTTCAATTGCCGACTCCTACCAACCAGTCGGTACAATTCAAACATAACATACTGAAATTTCCTCATTCAAGGTTCTCTCAAAAATCAGCAACCATCTGGTCCACAATAAAGCCCTTGTGCTCCGTCTTTTTCATTTTCAGCTTCAATCATTCTTTTCAAGACAGAAATCGGTTGTGCACCGACGGATGTCATTTCGCCATACTGATACGTCGGAACGCCTGTAATACCTTGTGCTTGTGCATCTTGCATGGAGTCGATGAGTCGGTTCTGATAAACCGGATTCTCAATTGCATGAAGAAGTTCATCGGGATCTAGTGATACTTTCTCTGCAATTTCTCTTAATACGTCATCATGACCAATATTCTTGCCTTCCACCCAATAAGCATGGAAAACCGTGTCGCGATATTGCGCTTCTTTTCCTTGGTCCTTCGCAAATTCAAATCCAAGCAAAGCTTTACGGGAATCGCTTGTCACTTCCGTCAACACTTCTGGCTTCATGTCGATTCCATGGCGATCCGCAAGCATCTTGACGTTTTCATACGCTTGCTTCATATAAGGGCTTGTCGAATCTGGTTGACCTTCTGGATGAAGCTCGAACTCTCTCCACTCCAATTCCAGTCCCGGAATCTCTTGCTGCAGTCGTTCTGCATTCACTTTTCCGATGTAGCAAAATGGACAAATGAAATCAGAGTAAACGACCAATTTTTTTGTAGACATGCTGCCACCTCCTAGGATGCGGTTGTGTCCAATGGCCTCTGAACATTGGACACTTATTCAACGACAGAACAAAACCAACCGGTTGGTACAATGCGAATGTATCACAGGACATTGTACGATGCAAAGCTTGATGCTCAAAGTGTGAGCTAGCTTACATTTACCCGTGTAAACTCCTCCACAAATAGAACACCGCGTACGCTTCCCATCCTTTCCAAGGCTTGAATATGGAACGGATTTCCTCTAAAGAAGGCTTTTTACTCCTTGCTAAGAGATGCTTCAACGCATTATGTAAGCCTGCATCGCCAATTGGAAAAGCGGAAGGATCACGAAGACAACGCATCATCACATAGTGGGCTGACCACGGACCAATCCCCCTGATGCTGAGTAGTTTTTCTTCTGCTCGTTCAGCTTCCATCTCCATTAAAGTGTCTTTGGAGAGCTCACCGTCAGACATCAACTTTGCGATATGTAGGATGTATTCCGCTTTTCGGCCGGTTAACTGCAGTGCCTTCAAATCCTCCACGGTTAATTCCGCAATTTTTTCTGGTGTCGGGAACAGCCAAAAAGACTGCCCATCCCATTCATAGGAGTCCCCGTAGGATTCGACTAACCGCTTTTTCACAGTATAAGCAAATGTTAAATTCACCTGTTGCCCAATCACGGCCCAGCAAAGCGCTTCAAAAAGATCCGGTACCCCGATTACTCTCAAGCCGGCATAATCTTGAGTCAATGCACCTAATATGGGGTCATTCTTAGCCATCCGATAAAAAGGTGCCATATCCGTTCGCAAATCCAACCAGTCTTTCACATACGCTTTGATGGGTTCATAGGAACTCGGTGTCCTGTTCAAACAACTGATCTGTAATTCACGTTCATTATTGGTGTTGATCTTAATGAGCGTGTACTCCCCATCCACTTCTAAAAGCTTGTAGACTGCTCCATCTCCTACTAGGTGCATACACTCCAGGGATGAGCGATTCAAATACACCAAGGCTTCTTCAAAATCGAAAAGCCCAGGTGTTGAAATCGTTACACTCGATTTAGAATTGGAATCTGGCATGGCCTTGTTGTGTAAAGTCATGATAACCCTCCAAGTGAAGCAATCGTTCTTTCGTTTTAAGTCCTCCACGAAAACCGGTGAGAGCGTTGCTTTTACCGATTACACGATGGCAGGGAACGACAATCGGAACCGGGTTCGCTCCATTCGCTGTACCGACTGCTCTGACCGCTTTCGGGTTCCCTATGGCATCTGCAATTTCAGAATAACTTCGCGTTTCTCCAAACGGAATATCTGTCAACGCTCGCCAGACAGAGGTCTGAAATGCCGTTCCTTTAAAATCGATCGGAACTGAAAACGCGTCACGCTTACCATCCAGATACTCAGCAAGTTGCTGTTTAAAATCCGCTATTTTCTCCTCATCCTCAATCAATTGAGCGTTTGGTACCTGTTTTTCGGTCCATCCCTTCAATGTCTCAAACGATTCAGTCGGCCAAGTGATTCGGCATAGCCCTTGATCCGTCACAGCTACATATAAATCTCGTCCTTCAAAAACAGCATGCTGAAATGTTCCCCAATACACGTTGCTCATCCTTCATCCACCTCCAACTGGTTCTAGTCGATATTCATTCGGCGTTGAGCCTGTCAGTTTTTTAAATGTTGCTGAGAAATGAGAGGCATTTTTGAATCCGACCGCGTATGCAATTTCCGCAACATTCAATTCCGTTGACTTCAATAAAATTTGTGCCTGTTCTACACGAAATTTTTGTACATGTTTGGTCGGGGTCAAACCTGTCACACGTTTAACGACTCGCTGCAAATGATACGGACTCATGAGAAGTTCGGCAGCAATCCTCTCAAGGGTCAGAGGTTCCCGGTACCGTTCTCTGATGTTTTTCAGCACTGCATCGGCAATCTCTGCATCCGGTCCATGCGATGACGGAGTCTCCGGCTTACATCTTTTACAAGGGCGAAAGCCTGCTTTGAGCGCTTCCTCCACTGAAGGGTAGATCATCACGTTTTCCGGCTTCGGCAGGCGCGACCGGCAAGACGGTCTGCAGACGATTCCCGTTGAACGGATCCCGACATAATACTTACCGTCATATCTTGTATCACGCTCGATCATCGTCTGGTACACCGATTGAAAAATTAGATCACTCACTCCGCTCACCCCATTCGTTTTACCACATTATAAACGAAAGGGACGCAACTGATAATACTCAGGGAATAGGACCGCAATTTTACAACATCAAAAAAAGCCAGAACCCCAAAGGATCCTGGCTCAATTCAATTAGTGTTCGTACATCATCTTCCTCGTCATTCCACCGTCGATGATGATATTCTCCCCATTTACAAAATCGTTCCGTTCATCTGTCAGGTAAAGACATGCTCGGGCAATGTCTTCGGGTTTTCCGACCCTTTTGGAAAGATGCTGGTCATGGTCGATGTCTCTCAACTGCTCGTAGTTTTCCGTTTGAATCCATCCTGGTGAAATCGCGTTGACGGTAATATCATCCTCTGCAAAAGAACGGGCAAGCGCATGTGTAATCGAAACGATTCCACCTTTGGAGGCTGCATACGCTTCTGAGTTCGGCTCAGACATCCCCGCTCGAGTCGAAGCGATGTTCACAATCGAGCCGCCCTGTTCTTTCATCACTTTGGCAGCTTCACGGGAACACAAGAACACACTCCTTAGATTGGTATTCAGCACATCATCCCATTCTTCAATCGTCAGTTCGTATGGTGACTTGAAGACGGTTACCCCCGCATTATTGATGAGGATGTCGATGCTGCCGAACTCCTGGATCGTCTGCACCATCAAATTGACCACATCGGCTTCTTCCCGTACATCTGTTTTGATGAAGAGTACCTTCCCTTCTCTTTCCGACAGTTCTTTTTCAAGCTCCCTACCAGCTCGATCATCCATATCGGCAAGTACCACACGCGCTCCAGCGCTCACATATTCAATGGCGATTCCTCTCCCAATTCCGTTCGATGCGCCAGTCACGATAACGACTTTATTTTCAAATGACATGACCGATTCTCTCCTCTACTTATATAATCTATTCTCCATTCCATACCCTCCAAGACTACCTCTCGAACCATAAGTTTCCTTTTGACAACGCTTTCAATGTCATGTTTTAATTATGACTAAGTTCATATTCACTTATGCTAGGAGACACGGAGACGCGCATAAATTCACTAGTGGATTTATGTGTGTCTCCTTTTTTTACATTCTAAAGAAAAGAGGAGATCCAATGGTCAAACAAATAAGCTTGTTCATTTCGATGTTGGTTTTCTTAAGTTTGCTTGGAACGGAGCATTCACAGGTCTGGGCTGAAAATGGTTCACAGGATGATTTCCTTAGTGAAGAGGAAGGTCCTCCGCCACCAGGTGCCAATGATCCACAATGCCGTCCAAGTGAGGAACACCCTGAACCGGTTGTCCTCGTACCAGGTACTTTTGAAACGATGGAAAGGAATTTCATCAATCTTTCCCCTATGTTAAAAGAAAAAGGATATTGTGTATTCGCGCTGAACTATGGATACGAAAACGGGATTCCTGCATCCGGTCCCATTGAACAATCGGCAGCGGAACTGAAGACGTTCATAGACAACGTGCTTGAGCTGACCGGCGCAGAGAAGGTATCAATTGTCGGTCATAGCCAAGGCGGTATGATGCCTCGTTATTACATGAAATACCTAGGAGGCGCAGACCAGGTGGAAGATCTCGTCGGTCTTGTCCCTTCCAACCATGGGACAGATGGTGTCGCAGGTTTCACTGAACTGACGACCACCGGTGCAGACGTGGCCTCCTGTACAGCCTGTCATCAACAGCTTACAGGTTCTGACTTTATAACGAACCTCAACAAAGGCGACGAGACACCAGGTGACACCTCGTATACGGTCGTCACAACCCGTAACGATGAAGTTGTCGTTCCCTATACCTCAGCCTTTTTGAATGGTCCCGATAAGAAGGTCGTGAACATTACGATTCAGGATTACTACCCATACGACCAGATCGAACATCAAAACATCGCGCAAGACCCTCTTGCCTTCCAGTTTGTATTTGATGCACTCGACCATGATGGACCTGCAGACCCTGACCGTGCTGTAGCACTATTCAAATGATTGAAAAAGGACTTCCGTTCATTCGGAAGTCCTTTCATAATCTAACATTCTTTCGGGTTTTCTGCTTTTTCATAACCTGCTTGAACCGCATCATTTTCATTCAAGAAAAAGACACGGTGTTCAATCGGGATCTCCTCCCATTTATCCGGTTCAACATATTTCTTCGTTTCATGGTGGCCGACAAACTTGTTCGGTCCTCCACGCTTATTGAAACGGAATTCGTATGGAAGCTCATCAATCGGTTGTTCAGGGTTCCATAAGCCTTTGCCTGCTTCCTTCGCTCTCACGACGGCTTCACCATAATCCTTGAAGTGATCCAAGTTCGGATATATGAAGTACGGAACGGCCATACCAAGCTCAATCATTTCCTTATTGATGTTTTTATTCTCTTTTATGACGATCGATAATAGACGTCCATATTGATCAAAGGGTTCATCGCCTACTTCAATTTCTACATTTTCGCTTAATGGTAAAAGGTTCTGGAGTTGCCGTGTAGCTTCTTCCGCATAATAGCCCTGGGAAGCTCCCTGATAATTCGTTTCTGGGGTATCGATGGAAACGAATCGGACCTTTGTCGTCCCTAACACAGGCTTTTCAAGATGGATGGTATCGCCGTCTACGACTTTTTTGACGGAAGAGGAAAAACGTCTTGGGGTTTGTGGTGGTTCGGTTTGTTCATCAGATTCTTCAACATCTGTGTCAGAAATGACATGCATCTCTTGCTGTTCTAGGCTGTCCAATTTCCCTGTAACATGAAACCATTTCCCTCTTTCAAGCCGGTCCAGCTTTTCTTTCGATTTGACCAGTACACTATACATGTTCTCATCGATGAAAGGATAGTTGAAGCCATCCTCCAACGGTTCTTCAGCTTTTCCAACGAGATAGCCGCTTACAGTCACGTCATTTCCTTTTAATTCGGACTTGTCCTGTTCCGCTAACTCTGCAATACGTACTTTCACATCTTTCAATCCATTCACCTTCTTTCACCAGGATATCCTCAGTGTAATATAAGAAGCGTGAATGTACTTGTAAAAACCATCCACATTACAAAAAATGAGGCTTAGTACGTATATTGCGTCATGAGTTTGTTTTTCCTGGAACCTCGTTAAGGACCGGTAATTTGTAGGAGCGCCGCATAAGCATTAATACGTCCATGCTCATAAAGGGTGCCAGTCCCGGAAATAGGAACTGCCGTTGATTCGATCGCATTCCGGACAATTGTGGGATCCGGTTCAAGCGAAGCCATCAAGGCGGCAAGACCGCTAACGAAAGGAGCGGATTGCGATGTCCCGGACAACGTTCCATAATCCGTCTGACCTGTTGAGTTTGCCGTAATCGGTAATGTCGATAGTATATCGACTCCTGGGGCAGCTACATCTACCCAACTAGCCCCAAAGTTCGAGAAGGATGCTTTCGCATCGTTCTGGTCTACCGCAGCAACGCTGATGACTTGTGCATAAGCTGCAGGATAATATTGTGCGGATGTGTTGTCATTCCCTGCTGCTGCAACTAATATGACATCGTTATTCGCTGCATATACAACCGCATTTTGGACGGTAGCACTGGCAGTCGGACCACTCAGACTCATGTTGATGACTTTTGCACCATTGTCTGTAGCATTGAGGATACCACTGGCAATATCACTGAAAAAGCCGATCCCATTATCATCGAGTACTTTGATGTTCATGATCTTCGGGTTGATGGCAAGTCCTGCAACACCAATTGCGTTTCGGGTGACAGCTGCAGCTATTCCAGCTACGTGCGTGCCATGTCCATTCAAATCTTGGGAAGTCGAAGAGGTGGAGAAGTTCACGTTCAAGACAATTTTTGCGTTTAGATCGGGATGGGCAGCGTTCACACCAGTGTCGAGGATAGCGATTTTTAGGAGAGAAGAGCCACGAGTAATGTTCCAGGCTCTTGTGGAGTTGATTTTCAGAAGACCCCATTGCTGATTGAATAGTGGATCGTTTGGAACTAGCTGTATCGACATCGTCTCATCCACTTCTGCATATTCCACTTCGGGTTTGTTTTCAAATCGACGTTTCATGCCATTTATGGAACCCGGTCGCACCCTTAATACATAAGCATTTAGTTGAGGAATTTCTCTTATGATTCGAACATTTTCATCTGAAATCATTCGTCGTGCTTCTTCTTCAGAAACTCGGGATTTCACACATACGATGAGTCGATCAGAAGTTTCTCTCAATTTGTTCACCTCCAATCTATTGAAAATTGCTAACTAGGATTATTGATTCGTTATCTTCAACAATGCGGCATACGTATTGATCCGACCGTTTTGATAGAGCGTACCCGATCCAGGAACTGGTACTGTAGTCGTTTCAATCGCATTTCGAACTTTACTTGCATCTGGCTCGAGGGATGCCATCAGAGCGGCTAACCCACTGACAAAAGGAGCGGCTTGCGAGGTACCGGAAAGATAACCGTAATCCGTTTGCCCCATCATATTAGTCGTCGTAGGCAAGGTGGAAAGGATGTCGATACCAGGAGCTGCAACATCAACCCACGCAGAACCGAAGTTCGAGAATGACGCTTTCGTATTGTCACGATCCAGAGCGGCAACACTGATGACTTCCGGATAAGCTGCTGGATAAAACAGATCGTCAGCATTGTCATTCCCAGCTGCAGCGACCTGGATGACACCATTGCTATCTGCATATTGAACGGCACTTTGGACGGTATTACTGAAAGAAGGTCCGCCGAGACTCATGTTGATGACTTTTGCACCATTGTCGGTCGCGTTGACGATTCCTTTCGCGACATCACTAAATGAACCGCTACCACTGTCGTCTAGTACTTTGATGTTCAATATTTTTGGATTGATTGCGAGACCCGCTATTCCAATTCCATTTCTAGTGACCGCTGCTGCAATACCAGCAACATGTGTTCCGTGTCCGTTGATATCCTGTGATGTTGAAGAGGTAGAGAAGTTCACATTCAGCGCCATTTTTTCATTTAAATCGGGATGACCTGCATTTACCCCAGTATCGAGGATGGCAATTTTAAGAAGAGAAGAACCACGGGTGACGTTCCAGGCTCTAGTCGAATTGATTTTTAACAAGCCCCATTGCTGGTTGAAAAGAGGATCATTCGGAGTGAGCTGTGTGAACATCAAACCATTGAATTCAGCATAGTCGACCTCTGGAAAATTGGCGAGGATACGAAGAGTGATGTTCATACGACTTGGGTCTACTTCAATGACATAAACGTAGATTTGAGGAATTCGATCAATCAACGTTCCTCCTACCAATTGGATAATTTCCAATGCACGACTGCTAGGAATACTCGGGAAGAAACGTATGACGATTTGATCTGGTAGAAAACTCATAATAATTTTGGTTTACCTCCTATCATTTCAGAGTTCCCTATTATTTTATGTAGTAGTGTTGATAGAGGACAGGGCTAGTAGAGAGGCTTTTCGGAAAATAGGTATATTTTTACAATAAAAATACCGCTTAGATCTGCTCTAAGCGGTTGCGTTTTACGTATAGAGTTCCGTATCACCTGACGCGTCATGTTCCTGACCTTCCTCGATGAAGTTGAGGACACTCTCCCCTTCATAGAAGTATGGATCCGTTTCTTTCAGCCAGTTTTGATACGCTTCGTAATCTTGTTGGAAAACGCCGGAATTGAAGCGATGCGCTTCCTGGTTGGTCGTCGTATCAATGACCACAATACCCCGGTACGAATCACGGTCCGGTTCATCATAATCACAAAGGACATAAAAACCCATACCATTCCCTCCTTGTATGCATGTCTAACCCTTAATGTGGCATGGAATCTGAATTTCATACATAGTGAAGGTTCAGTTCTATCATTTCTCAATCTGGTCTATAATTTTTTTTTTATGGGAAAATCAAAAAACTGATCTATAAATTTTCATTTTTATTGGAAATAACCCGATTTTTATGGGAAATATCTAAATCCTTATCCAAAATGACAAAACAGAGCCGACTATAGTTACTGTCGCGCTCTGTTTTGCACCATTTACATCTATCTTTCGTTAAAATAAGTCTTTTTCAAACGATTTTACGCTGCTTTTTCAATATCATCGTCATCTTCATCCAGATGCATCAGCTTCTGAAGCGGTTTGGAAAGTGCAAGCAGGATCAAACCAAGTATAAGTGCTGCTCCTCCAAGATACATGAAGATTTCTAGATAACCGAATTCGGTTGTTAACGAGGCAATATGACCAGCCAGATAGTTGGCAGCCGCATTACTCAAGAACCATACCCCCATCAGTAAAGAAGCGATCTTGACGGGAGCCATCTTACTGACAAGAGAGAGACCTATCGGTGACAGTGCAAGCTCACCGAGTGTATGAAGCAAGTAGGTGACGACCATGAACATCATCGATACTTTGACCGTACTTGATGCATCACTACCTGTCATCATGACAGCTGGCACCATGACCATGAAACCTAATCCAAGTAAAATCAGACCAAACGCCATTTTTGTCGGAATCGCAAAATCGCCACGTTTCGTTTTGGATAGTTTCAACCAGAGGATTGAAACGATTGGCGCAAACAGTAAGATAAATAATGGATTCAGGGACTGGAAGAACGATACGGGTACTTCGTAACCGAATACAGTACGATCAATGAAATCCCTTGTATAAAGCGTAAAGGATGCACCAGCTTGTTCAAATCCTGCCCAGAAGGCAACCGTGAAACAAGCAAGGATCAAAATAACGGCTGTACGTTGCTTTTCCTTTTTCGTCAAAGGCTTTGCACTCGCCTCTGGTGACGGCTTCATTTTAGACGCAGCAGGCTTCGTTCCGATATCGCCGAGATATTTTTTAGATAGTAGATTGAATGTGACTTGTCCGATGATCATTCCGATAGAAGACGCTAAGAATGCATATTTGAATCCAAATACTTCAATACCAGTCGGTGTCGTCGAAGCAAACCAGTTCGCATAGATCAATCCCGCTACAAGCGGTGAAATCAATGCACCTAAGTTGATCCCCATATAGAAAATCGTGAACCCAGAGTCTTTACGAGGATCATTCTTCGTATACAATTCTCCGACAAGTGTTGAAATATTCGGTTTAAAGAAACCATTACCGATGATCAACATGAGAAGTCCAAGATATAATCCCCATTGTTCCTGCACGGCAAAGAGCGTGAAATCTCCGACTGCCATCGTGATACCACCGATTGTGATGGCCGTCCTCAAGCCCATCAATCGATCCGTCAAGTACCCCCCAATTAGTGGAGTAAAGTAGACGAGTCCTGTATAGATTCCGTATAACATCAAGGCTGTTTTTTCATCAAAACCGAGCCCTCCACTGATCAATTCAGCAGTCAAATATAAGATCAGAATAGACCGCATACCGTAGTAGCTATAGCGCTCCCACATTTCCGTAATGAAGAGCAGGAATAAGCCTTTCGGATGCTTCTGCTTCTGTTTCTCCATCATCACTGCATCTTCGTTCATTGTTCCTTCCATGATGTGTCCTCCTTCTAAGATGTCTCAACCTTTTGTCCTATGAAAATAGGAATGATTACATACTTTTCGTCGTAAAAAATCATCTATTGGGAGTAAGGCAAATTTTCAAAATATAACGAATAGAATGACTTACTTCTCCAAAAATAGAAAAAATGCACTACACATTATGTAGAGCATTGCCAAACATTCTACTTTATCCAGTTGTTAAAGCAGTGATTTGTCTGTTGCGCTCATGTTGCTCTTCTTCATCCGCCAAGTCATATTTCTTCAATAAATGAAACAACTCGTTCAATTGATCTTGCGATGGTCCTTTTGCTAGAAACCGTTCACTCATTTGTACAACCTCTTCTGGTAAAAAAGTACGCTGGGCTTCCAGCTTAGCTTGCACATCTTCTAGAGTATGGTCAATATTACATCCCACCTCGTTCAGCCCCCTTTCCACTTTTCCCATTCTATTACAAAACGTTATTTGAATAAAGTAAAAATTTTACGGATTAAAACTGTAACGCGAAAAATTACTGGGTGAATTTAGATCCTGGGAGCTGTAACGTAGCGAATAGTGGCAGGTGGTCCGAGGCTTCTGCATTGCTTTTAAGCACCTTAGTCATCAACACGGTGAACTCTTCGGTTGTAAATATATAATCCAACTTCATCCTGGGTCTGTCAGAAGGATAAGTGTAGCCCTGATCTGATTGCGAATGATGATCCACCCATGTATCGATCAATTGTTCAGAAACGAGACGCCAACTGCTCGAATAAGGTTTCATGTTCCAATCGCCCAGAATGATGGACGGATACTGCTGTTGGCGTAACTGATTCAAAATGAACTCCGTCTGTTTCCCATGCAGAAACGGCGCTAAACTCAAATGTGTCGTATAGACGGCAAAATTTTGACCTTCTATATGAATGATCACTTCCAATAACGCGCGATCCTCCACAATCCTTGGTAAAAAATCGAATGGATAATTCTCTGATTGCACAATCGGAAAACGAGTCAAAATCGCACTTCCATACTGACGAACTTCACCCTTCCCTTTCCCACTGATTGTGATTGCTGGACCGAAGGCATATTCCATCTGGCAATAATCTGCGATTTGCTGAGCCTGATCCATGAATTCACTTCGGCTTGAAAATTCTTTGTCTACCTCGTTCAGACCGATAATATCTGCTCCTGAATGTAAAATGGTTTCTCCGATTCGCTCTAGATCCAGCTTCTTATCGGTTCCTTTTCCATGGTGGATATTGAAAGTCATCACATTGATATTCAAGTGCCATCACCTTTTAAGAGTACGTTTTTTCACATGATTATCGTTACCACTTTTACAAAGAAGGATTCCTGGGGCTGTATATCTGACACTGTGGATACACACATTAGAAGTGTTACAAATTCGAAGGAGGTAATTCAATGGACGCACAACGTGCACAAGAAATCGCATCGTCTCCAAACATGATTCAAGTGAACTGCAATGGACAAAATGTGTATATCGAGCATGTGGATCAAGATAAAGGGATGGCCACCATCCATCCACTTGATAATCCGAACAACAAACAAAGTGTTTCAGTGAATGATTTGAGTGAATAACCGTAAAGGAAAACCCACCACAGGTCATGTGGTGGGTTTATTATATGCTCTTACCTGACAATGAACCAGTACACGCACATGATCCCGAGGTCACCTAAAAAGTGACTGATGATGCCCGCGGTGATAGAACCCGTTTTTTCCCGTAAATATCCCCAAAAGAGACCAGCAATAAAAACAGGAAGTACGGCAACTATGTTCAACGGCCACTGGAACATCGGAATAACAGAAAGGAAATGATAAAGTGTGTAAAATATAGCGGTTAGCCAGATTGCATGAGCTCCTGTCCACTTCTCTTTAATTCGATTGTGCATGAACCCGCGCCAGTAAAGCTCTTCGAGTATTGGATTGACACATAGTAGAACAAATATCAAACCGAAGACTCCATTACCTGAAAAACCCCAGTCGTCCAATAACTGTCGGAGAACTTCTAAGTCGATGAAGTAGGCATGCAACCAGAATAAGCCTCCAAAAATGAAGGTAAAGAAGACAGTTCCGCTCAAGATTCCATACCAAATGGATTTCCGTTCGCTCGAAATGACATTTTTATTAGAAAATCGTTTGCTTAAGATGGGTACGAATAGAAGCCAACTATAGAAAAGCAAGAACGTGACGACTACACTATTCATCCATTGAAGACCGACAAAAATCATTAATGTCGGTCCGAGCAACAACAACCAAAATCGCAGATTATACACTTTCAATCAATTGCTTTTTCTCGTGCAAAATCTGCTCAAGTTCTTTTTCCTGTTGGTCTGCTTGGTACTTGAGTTCATTTAGAAGACTATGGATCTGATTACTTTGTGCATTGGTTCTTTCTAAAGCATCATTGATTTTTCCTTGGACCATCCAGTCGACAATCAATCCATCAAAAAAGAAATCGGCAAATTTAAGCATCGAGGATAGATCGACGTCCAGATGAGCTTCTTCATCCACATCCAACAATTCCTTTTGAAAACTACGCATTTTGCTTTGGGCCTGATGGATGTAAGCCGAAGCATCATCAATGTGGTTATGTTTAGCTAAGCTAGAAATCATGCCGCCACCGAGCATGTCGAGTGTCCCCCAGCCGTTCGCTTTTTCTAATGAACGAATAGCCATGGAGAGGGTTTGAGTGACTGCTTCTCCTGCTTGGATTGCCTCTTTCAATTCCGCTAGGTAAGCAACGGTGTCGCCTTCCCTTTCCGTTAACTCGGTTAATCTTTGAGAGTTTGGAGATGCGCTCCCTTTTATGTATTCTTCTTTTGTCGCGAGTATGTTCTCGTACTCCCTTTCTAATCCTTTAACTGCTAAAAGATGCTTTTGTAGCTCTACGATGGATTGATTGATTTCATCCCTTGCTTCTGTTGCTTCCTTCAGTTTCAGTTGGACCGCTGCGACTTCCTTTTTTTCCTCTTCTATCCTTCGCTCTTTCGTACCTAGAATGGTGTAGAGCAGGTTCGTCACACCTATCCCTTTCAGCTGGTCCACATCCGCTTGCTCTTCAGTTAATTGATCTTTAAGGTTGTAGACCTTTTCCTTCATATTCATTTGTTCAGCTTTATATAGAGCGAGCTGTTTTTCCCACTTTCGCTTCTTTCTCAACTCTACTTTAATTTCAATCAAACGTTCATTTAATTTGTTCAACAAAGCCATCACTCCCGTCTTTATTTCTATATACGGACAACGATTATTGAAGTTTCATCCTGGTAAAGAGGAGGCAGACTCCTAAGAGCCTGCCTCCACAAATTCAATTAATCATCGTGGTCTTCTGATTATCAAGAATGTGATCCATCAGAATTACCTTCTATTTCACCAACGAAGCTCTTAAATCTGCACCGTACTCCACATAACCTTTTAAGCAAGACAGCATATACACCCAGCCTTCTTTATTGTCCAGTAGTTGGTCAATCAGGTTATCATCATTTTCTTTGAACCCTTCTTCTATCACTTCAACTACTGTAAGATCATGATCATCCTCTTTAAATGTAATGGTTACAGTGTGATCTCCTGCCCATTCGAATACGATTCTTTCGTTCTCTCGAAGTTCTTTTACGTATATATCTCCTTGAGCGTTATACTCTTCATATTTCAAAGTGATGGTTTTTCCTTCTGCCCACCTTTCAGAACTAGAGGAAAACCAGAAGTTCCCGATCTTAACTGGATCAACAAACGCTTCATATATTTCACGAGCAGGCTTTCGTATCTTCATTTTTGTAACGTTGTTCACGTACATCCACTCCTTTTTAATATGAGGATTCATTCGATATTTGTTCTATGTACGGATTTATATAACTTCGATAAGAATCTATTAGGTCTTCTGGTAAAAAACGGAGGTCGAAATATTGTAATTCCATCGTTTCACTTTCATCAATTGCAAGTGTTCCCTTTACATCCCTTGATACGTACACAGCAGTCACGGCATATAGTTCATCACCATTCGATACTTTCAAAAAGTACTCTGGACCTGAAAAAACGCCTAATAGATTCAAATCACCGACATCAAGTCCCGTTTCTTCCTTCACTTCTCTTCTAGCTGTATCTTCAAGGCTTTCTCCAAGTTCCATGATTCCACCAGGCAATCCCCAACCGCCGTCTGTTCTATGTTGTAACAGTAATTGATTATTTTCATTAATGATGAGAACGACCGACCCTGGAAGAATGAGCGGTCGATGCCCTACATATTGTCTTAATTCTTTTACATAACTCAAAAATACCACTCCTAAACCCTAGCCATTATCTAGACTTCAAGTGAGTCAACTCTTGAAATTTTCTTCTAGTTTCTTCTCTATTTCATCATTACTGACCTTCTTTCCCCATATCTTACTCATGTTTTAATTTCAAATATCTGTTAAAAAACAAACCGATCGCAACAAGAAGGGCTGCCAAACTTGAAAGGAAAAATCCATAAGCATAGGCTGGAATATCGTTTTCTGGAACTCGATCATTAATCTCAAAGAACAAAAAATAGACACCTATTCCTTGTCCGTCCACATTTGTTCCATATGAATGTAATTCAAGTCCCTTTAGTACAGTTAAAATCGACAAGCCAACAAAAAGAACTGGTAAAACCCAATCCTTCATACTTTTCATAACTAGCTCCTCTCTACTACTAGACTAAAAGTTCTCCTTTTACTTGCTATGGGCTTGCTTTTCCCAGAGTAATTCTTTATCAAAAGTCGCATTGAGATTATGTACTAATTTTTCACTAGTCTCTTCTACAAACCTTGAAACTTCCTCTGGAGTTAAATATTTGAACTCATATGTAGGATCCAATGCAAAATTACCTACATCACTTAAATAGAATTCTGTAATCCGTTTGATTTGTTTTGTAATTTGATGTTCTGGAAAGAGATCAAGGTAATCTGGAAAACTCTCAATATGTTGAAAAGCATTCGTAAAAATATTATCTCTATTCTCATTCAGATAAACAAAATCACCACCGTACCAATCGCTTTTTATTTTTCTGGTATATTCAGGAGTTCCGAGTATATCTCGATAGACCGGTTCTTTTTTCTTCTCTTGATGAAGAGCACTCCATTCAACATCCGTTACTAAATGTACATAATAACCTAAATAAAATGAGAGTTGGGCAGTAGTAAATTCGAGCTGATCCTTATTCAGGTATTGTTCAAGGAACAGATTGGGGGTTATTTTCTTATCTACTTTAAAGTGAGTTACCTCTGGTGATGGGTAAAATTCTCCTGTATCTTCATCAGGCAAACCACAATCAGGTCCGATATTCCCGACTACAAACTCTTTTTCAGGTACTCGTAAGCCCCTTTTCAATAAATTCTCCGCAATTCTGAAATGCGCCATCCATGTCGCCATACGTTTCATTCTCCTTTTTATGTAGAACGCTTTGTTATGTACTTTCTTAACTTTTGTGCTTTTAGTTTAGTTAGACGAAAAAACATTCAATTAGTTACACATGATCTGCTTAATGGAATATCCAAATACTTTATATATTTCATAGGTTCGACTTCCTGATATATTCTAATGAAATCAACTTCATATGTAGGATAGGGGCTAAGTTCTTCATCTGACAGCTTGGCCATATCTTTTAGCTCTCTGTTGGACAAGCCAAAATAAGTCTTACCCAGTGTCATATGTGGTGTAAAGTCATCCAGCTCAAAATACTTCTTTATTAGCTCAGCTGAGGGAGATATTCTATGTACCAGACTTTGATGGAGTTGAATTAACTCTATTGATGAAGCGTTAAGATATAGAATGTCTTCACCGAAAAACATCGGTTTACCTACTGAAACAGTAAATGGTTGAAATTCTTTGCAGACTTCTTCGACTTTACTCAACCACTCTTGATCTGGGGTTAAGCCACCTTGAGCTTTTACAGTGATATGCGGTTCGACGACCTCTGTAATCCAATGCCCATTCCATTTCTTTTGGAATTCAATTATATTTGTTTTGTAATCCTCAGGTGGCACAATTCCAATAAAGTATTGCAAGATGAATCCTCCCTAAAACGATAAAATTTTAGCTCAATAAGAAATTTCTGTTTTTATACACTCAATCCCTTTTTCCATATGTATTTCTCCATTTTTCTCTAGAGTTGAAGCAAAAAAAGGCGCAACAGTCTTATTAGACATCGCACCCTTTGTGTAGTTCATCTCTATTTCGTTAAAGGTATTTTAATTTCATCTCCCACTAAGAGAACAGTGTCTTTTCGCTCCTTAACTGGAGCAAAAACCATTATAAACTCGTCATCTTCGCCTTGCACTTCACCTTTACTAAAGATTGGAATAACCTTCTCTCCAGCTGACCTCAAAAATACACCAGATTTATTTTCGTTAACGATGTAACCAAATTCTTTATCAATTTTCCTCGCATTGAGATATTGATGTTCTAATTTACTCTTTACTTCGTACTGAACTCCATTTTCATCTGTAAGGAGTTTAGTATCTGCCCCAGAGACTACAACTCTTGTTTCAAAAGGAGAAAACTCCACCTGTTTTATCTTGTATCTTATTTCTTTAAATGTAAATTCTTCATTTACCTTTATTGTTTCTCTTGCTGAGGTAGCAGATGATTTGATTTGGAACTCAAGTGGCCATGTTGTTTCTACTTTTTGATTAGTATTTTTTCCGTACAGGGTTAAATCTTTAATTTCTAAACGAATATCCTTTCCCTCATATTTGTTTATGGATTCAAAGGATAAGGCTTCAGCAACCATGTTTTTTTCGCTGTCGTAATACCTGCTTCCCCAACCTACATGATTTAATTCAATTTTTTCGTCTCCCACTATGAGATGAATGGATGTACTACCTTCAAAAATATCAAGATAATAATTCTTTAGATCTGTCTTTTCACTTTGAAAAGTTAATAAAAGTTTTGTTTCCGCATCATCCGCCATTACCCTCTCAAAATTTACCGAGATATCATGTTCTTCATCATAGTATGTTTGATTTAAAACTTGACCATGCCCCATTTTTATGGCAGCCCTAATTCCAGCATCATCAATATGTTTACTTAAAAAAATATCAGTATTATCATGATCTGTTTGTGCAATCCTTGAAACAGTCATGCTTTCATATCCAAAATAAATGATAGATGGAATAAGAATCAGAGCAACTATTATCGTCAGAGCGGGATTGAGAAGCTTACTTGTATAAGTAAACCAAACAGACTTCTTTCTTCTCTGGCTTAACGTATTAAGAATTTGGTATTTTTCTTCTTTACTTATTCCTGTATTTTTAAAAACTGTATCATTCATACTGTCTCGTAAATTGTTCAACTTATCATCCATATTTAATTACTCACTCCCTTCTCAAACTGCTTTCGTAATAGTTCCTTCCCTCTTCTGAGTCTAGTCTTGATGGTCTGTTCGTTGATTCCAGTAAGTTCATTTATTTCCCTTATTGTAAGATCTTCATAATAAAATAGAATGATGATTTCTCTGTATTTTACAGGAAGCCCAAGCACCTTTTTTGAAAAAATCAGCTTTTCATTTTCTCTTATTACATGTTCCTCTATGGAAGGTTGATCAAGTTGTAGATTTTCCTTGAGACGTTCAAGGCCCAAAAACTGTCTAAATGACTTTCTTTTCAATGTATCTTTTGCTTTATTAACTGCAATTTGATACACCCAAGTTTTAATATTAGAATCTCCTCGGAAGAGATGATATTTGTTGTAGCAAGTAATAAATACTTCCTGTGTAACATCCTCAGTCATACTCCAGTCTTTAATGTATGTATAAATCAATCTCTTGATGGCATCTCCATATTCATCTATAAGATCTTCTATAACTTCTTCGAGAGTGTTTTTCTCCGAAAATTGTATGTTGTCTTCCAATTTACATTCCTCCCTTTCCCCTCCTAATTTGTTTGACGATAAAATTCTAAACATTGTTTCGTCTTTCTAAAAACATAACCCCCTAACCTCCCACATAGATTAAAAGATAACTGACGATTGGGGGGGTGGTGGATATATCTCAAACACACTCACTCGATAAAAGGTTAGCTCTGGATTTGTTGAAGGTTGCTGAACTGCCGAGTATTCAATATGAAAATCACGGTAATTTCCCGATGCCAACACAGTTTAAGCTTCTTCTCCCTTTTAAAGCCTATGCTTTTTGGAAGCTAGAATGGTTTGGCATGATTCTTGATTCCAGTCACGCAGTTGTGACGGCCTTCCGTGGGACCAGATCAACACCTGATTGGCTTGTTGATGCGGATATAGAGAAGAAACCCTTCCATGGTGGTTATGTCCATGATGGCTTTTATTCCGTTTACCGGAGTTGTCAGGATTCCCTACTAAATGCATACATGGGATTAGCACAAAAGGAAAACAAAACGCTGTACATTACGGGGCATAGTCTTGGTGCAGCGCTTGCTACCCTACATGCATTGGATGTAGCCAACAATAGAAAAGGCATTCATTTTAAAAACATCATCATGTATAACTACGCTAGTCCGCTCGTTGGTGACCATCGTTTTGCATCCATTTACAATGCCATAGTTCCAAATAGTATTAGGATCGTCAATACACATGATGTGGTTCCAATGATTCCGTATCCGAGATGGGGCTATGAACATGTGCATACTGGCGTATCATTTACCCTACCGGATATGCAAGATATGCAGAAAGACCGCTCCTACAATCATTCGCTCAAGGCTTATCATCGTGGCATTACCCATTACTTATAGGTATAAAAAAAGCACCTATGAAAGGTGCTTTTAGTTAGTTATGTTATTTTCTTTTGATTCCAATTGTTCTACCTGCTTGTTTTGGAAGTGGTTTTTCACGATCAGCTTCATACATCTCCTTTAATTTTTCAAAGACGGACTCAGGGAATGGTCCTGGTCTATCCTCTGTGGTATCCATTCCCATGAGCATTTGTTCACTCGTGGAGATGGTCTCACCTTGTTCATTTTCCATGGTGAAGAAGATATGGATTCTTTTCTGATCCAGATCAAGAATCTGACTAGTGACCGTCAACTGCCCCCCTTCATGAGCTTCCTTTAAATAACATACATGGGTTTCAAGTGTGAAAATCGTATATTTGAAGGTATTTCGTCCTTCTTCATGCAGACCGATATGATTCATGAACTCATCAACGGCAATGCTGAATACTTTTGCATATTCGGCATCATTCATATGACCGTTGTAATCGACCCATTCATTTTTCACCTGCTGTTGAAGTTGAAATTGTTCCATTGTGATATCCTCCTACACGTTGGACTTTTGCGCTTGCTTCGCTTCTGGCCAGTAATCCTTGACCAAATCAAGCAAACGGACTAGAAATTCATTCCGGTTTTGATCCAACTCAGATAAACTGCACTCTCCAGACTGTTCTTCGCAACCTGCTACGACACGATCATGCAATTCATCGGTCAACTCAGGTGCCTCAAGCTTTGTCCAAGGCTTCTTCAGGGCAGGTCCGAATTGCTTAAGCATGTGGCGCATACCACCTTCACCGCCAGCCAAGTGGAACGTTAAGAACGGTCCATACTGTGCATATCGTAATCCAGCTCCATAAATGAAGGCTTGGTCAACTTCTTCAGTCGTTGCAATTCCTTCATTGACGATGTGGAGGGACTCCCGCCAAATTGCTTCAATCAGGCGGTCTGCGATATGCCCTTCAATTTCGTTTCGGACAAGCAGTGCCTTCATATTCATGCCTTCAAAGAAAGCTGTCGCACGCTCTGTGTTTGTAGTGGTCGTTGCTTCCCCAGGGACAACCTCTACGAGAGGCAGGATATAGACCGGATGGAATGGATGAGCCACGACAAGCCGATCTGGATACTGAAGTCCTCGCTGCAAGTAAGATGGTTTGATACCTGACGTACTGGAAGCGATGATGGCTTCTCTCTTCGCATAACGATCAATGTCTTGAAGGACCGATTCTTTCAAATCCTCCACTTCCGGTACATTTTCCTGGATAAAATCAGCGTCTTCGACTGCTTTGCTCAAGTCTTTTTCGAATGTTAAGCGTTCTATCGACGCGCCTTCAGCAAGACCCAGTTCTTCCACATACGGCCAAGCATTCTCGACCGCTTTTCTCATCCGTTCTTCTGCACCTTCAGCTGGATCAGTTGCCACAACATCATAACCATGCGCTAAAAATCTCGTAATCCATCCGTTGCCGATTACGCCCGTTCCAACGACTGCGATTTTTTTGATGTCTGTCATGTTTATTTCCCTCCATGTGGATTTCTAAGCTGTAAATACTCACGTGCCTCTTGTGGCGTCATCGGTTCCAGTCCATGTCCATCCAGCATCGTAAAGGCTTTATCAACGAGCTGTTCATTTCTAGCCATGACACCTTTACTGAGGTAGATGTTGTCTTCCAGTCCTACACGGACATTTCCACCGAGTAATGCAGATTGAGCTGCAATCGGCATTTGCATCCGTCCGATGCCAAACGCTGACCAATGTGCATTTTCCGGCAGGCGATTTTTCATATATAGGATCGTTTCTGCATCCGCTTCAGCTCCCCAAGGAATCCCGAGGCAGAATTGGAACATCGGGTCCCCGTCAATCAGACCCTCGTTAATCAATTGCTTCGCAAAACGAAGGTGTCCGGTATCAAAGCATTCAAGCTCTGGCTTCACACCGCTTTCTTGGATTAATTTTGCCTGATCGCGCAACCAATCTGTCGGACTCATGTAGATCATGTTGCCAAAGTTCGTACTTCCACAATCCAACGTACACATTTCCGGTAAAAGTTCACCCACTGGTCGGTGTCGTTCTTCAGGCGTTTGCATGTCTGTTCCATCTCCACCAGCAGCTGGCGTTGCAAGACTTGGGATGAAGTCTCCTCCCCCACCTGACGTGATATTGATGATGACATCTGTCTCCGATTCACGGATTCGGTCGACGATTTCACGATAATGTTCGATATCGTGACTGATGCCACCTGTTTTCGGGTCACGAGCATGTACGTGTGCGACGGTCGCTCCTGCCTTTGCTGATTCTATCGCTGATTCTGCAATTTCTTTTGGTGTCACTGGAACATGAGGATTCTTTTGTGTTGTTTCTCCTGCTCCCGTAACCGCTGATGTTAACAATACTTTCCCTTTCATGTTCACTTCCTCCTTCTCGTTCGTTCCGTTTTTGTATTTCAAATCCAGTTGAAACTATACCATCTGGACTGTTTACTTTCAACCCAGAAAAGGGATTTTTTTTCGATTCGTTTATCCATTTTGAACGTTCGTTTAGGCAGGTATGTCCTTATTACTACACCATTATAGAGGGAAATGAAGGGATTAAATTGAAAACAGTTAGGCCGAGTGATATGATGTTGGGAGAAATCCAAAAAGTCTGTGAGGTATAGTTTCATGCCAAGAGAATCAAAACGGCACAAAATATTAGAAGCAGCAGCATTGATCGTCCATAATCGTGGTATTGATGCACTGACTCTTGATGCTGTAGCGGAAGAAGCACAAGTGAGTAAGGGTGGACTTCTTTATCACTTCAGAAGTAAAGAAGCATTGGTGGAGGGGCTTGTCCTCCACATGAACAATATTTACCGTACGAACGTGGAAAAGGCAGTTTATGAAGATATCAATCGCGAAGGCAAGTGGACGAGAGCGTTTATCAAAGCGACTTATGATCAAAGCTTGAAGAATACAGAAACCAGTGCAGGAATGCTAGCTGCTCAAGGTATTAATCCTGATTTGCTAAAACCGTTGCAACAAACGTACGCCAATTGGCAGGATAATATTGCACATGACGGTTTAGATCCCGTTCAAGCTACCATCCTCCGACTGGCAGCAGACGGGTTATGGTTTTCAGAGATATTCGGGCTTGCACCTCTGAATGAGGACTTGCGAAAGCAAGTGCTTGATACTTTGTTGGAGCAAACACACCAGGATAAGAACAACGCATAAAAAAGCACTCACTGTTGAACTCTTATAGTAGAAGTGGAGTTTAGCCACTTTTTTTAAAACACCATTGAGCACATTCATCTCTTAGAGATAAATGTGCTCTTTTTATTAAATACACTTCTCCCTAAATTCAGTAAATTAATGGCACAATAAATAAGAACGAACGTTCTTATTTTTGGGAGAGGAGCAATATGTGATGAAGGAATTGGAAGCCGCTTATATTGCTGGTGTTATTGACGGTGAGGGGAGCATCATTTTAACTAGGATGCATGCCAATGAACACCGTAGACCTGTAATAACAATTGCTTCTACAGATTTAGAATTGCTTACATATGTCCAGTCTGTCGCAGGAGGTTACCTTTACAGTAAGAAAAATTACAACCCATCTAAACATAAAAATTCATTCATTTTAAATATCAAAATAAAAAAAGAGGTATTCTATGTCCTACAATCTTGTTTACCTTACTTGAGAATTGATCAAAAAAGAAAGCGAGCTGCCTGGATATTAGATAATTATGATAAAGTCACACCAAGGAATGGAAAATACGTAAAAGATGTACTCGCGAGGAAATTGAAGTTCGAGGAAGATTTCTTTAAATTATAAAAAACTCCATAAAAAAACCACCATAGTTTTATGTATGGTGGAGACGGTGGGACATGTTGTTCCATGCTTTCGTCATGGCACTGACTATATCTTGAACCTGTTTGATCAGGTCCCCCGGCGTATTATACGAAATGTAATTTTTACTTGTTTTCAAGTAGTATTCCGTATCCTAGTACTACCCTTTAGGTAGCCTATAAGTCGATACACGGCTGTTGGATTACTCCACATACCGCTCGGCATTGCCCTATCGCTAAAGCGACTTAGGTTTCACCGATTAAGCCGGGTTATCACTTTTGTGTTGCCACAAAAGGCGACTATTTACTAATCGAACCCACGTCCAGAAATATCGGCACTTAAGCTTCTACGAGCGTAGTCAGTATATTAGCATTTCGCCAGCACTTCAGCCTACTGACAGGCCTCCGTGTGGCTAGCCTGGTTGTTCTCTTCCTTCATCCTCAGGCGGTGGAATCCGGCGTAGCCCACTGATAAGTGAGTCCCTTACCCTAGCACATGGGCGATGCAGGGAGGAACCGCAAAGCTACTGTTACGCAGCTAGTGCGAAGTTGTTGTTTTCTTTGCCAGTTATAGGCGTTGGCGTTTTAACGAGGCCGACCCCCTCGGCTCGCAACTTAAGCTCGACCTATCCCTGTCGAATCCGTAACGTCCCCATATAAAAGGAGTGTTCGGTAGTTGCTTTAAAATCTTACTATCCTAACTGGCGACAACATCTATTATAGCATATAGAAGCTATATTGTTAATGATCTTACAGATACTTACATTTTTTGGCGTTCACGGAAAGCTTTCTCAATCTCACGTTTCGCCGTCTTACGCTTCAGGTCTTCACGCTTGTCGTATTTCTTCTTACCTCTTGCGACACCGATTAGGACCTTCGCGACTCCGTTTTTGATATACATTTTCAATGGGATAATCGAATATCCAGGATCTTTAGAAGCACCAATCAATTTATTGATTTCTTTCTTGTGTAACAGCAGTTTTCTAGTTCGAAGCGGATCATGGTTGTAACGGTTGCCTTGTTCATAATGGCTGATGTGCATGTTATGAAGGAAGACTTCCCCGTTTTGAACACGGCAAAAGGAATCTTTCAATTGAACACGTCTTGCACGTATGGCTTTGATTTCTGTTCCTTGTAAAACCATACCAGCTTCGAACGTTTCTTCAATTGCATAATCATGACGAGCTTTTTTATTTTGTGCGATTGCATTCCCTTCATTACGTGCCATAGCTTCGTTTCCCCTTTCAACTGCATGATACATTTTATCAACAAAGGTCAAAAAAAGTCAAGAAATCCACCCTTGGATAGACAGAAGAGGAAGCCCGAATGGACGCCCTCTCATCTGTTCATTACCTCTTCTTCTTTTTACCTTTTTTCTTTTTTTGAACATCCTTGTAGAAAGGTTTGTTGCCTTTCTTCTTACGGGATGATCCCTCTTTGTCATTTCGTCTATCATTTCGCTTCTTTTCCTTCGTCGGACTCTTACCACCACTATTGATGACACGTGAACTCTCTTTGCGTCGTCTCTGTGTTGGAGCTTTCATTCCGACGATTTCGAAGTCGATTGCTCGTTCTTCTACATTAACATTGAGCACTCGGATTTGTATTTCGTCTCCGATTCGGAACACATTCCCGGTACGTTCTCCAATCATTGCATACTGCTGTTCGTTGAAGTGATAATAGTCATCCGTCAAGTAGCTGACGTGGACAAGTCCCTCAATCGTATTCGGCAGCTCAATGAACAATCCAAAGTTCGTGACGCCACTGATGACCCCATCAAATTCTTCACCGATTTTATCTTGCATGAATTCCGCTTTTTTCAAGTCGTCAGTTTCGCGCTCGGCATCAACCGCACGACGTTCCCGTTCAGAGGCATGCTGTGCGATTTCCGGTAATCGTTCACCCCAGTGGTTCTTCGTCTTCTCATCCACTTTTTTCTGAATGAGGTAAGTTCGAATGAGACGGTGAACAATCAAGTCCGGGTAACGACGAATCGGTGATGTAAAGTGCGTATAGAATTCCGTCGACAAACCATAGTGGCCATGGTTTTCAGGCTCGTAACGAGCTTGTTTCATCGAACGTAGCATAACCTTACTGATGACCGCTTCTTCCGGTTCCCCTTGCACTTCTTCTAAAATCTGTTGAAGGGCACGAGGGTGTATGGAATTCGCTGATCCACGAACTACATAACCGAAGTTCGTAATGAACTCGAGGAAGTTCGTGAGCTTCTCTTCATCCGGGTCTTCGTGGATCCGGTACATGAACGGGACATTCATCCAATGGAAGTGTTCGGCAACCGTTTCATTCGCTGCTAACATGAACTCTTCAATCAGCTTTTCCGCGACAGTACGGTCACGTAAAACGACATCAACTGGCTTCGATTCTTCGTCAACGAGCACACGGGCTTCACTGAAATCGAAGTCGATTGCGCCACGTTCAAAGCGCTTCTTACGAAGGATTTCTGCGAGCTCGCCCATCAAGTCGAAGAACGGGACGAGATCCTTGTAACGTTCTAGTACTTCGTCGTCTTCACGAAGTAAAATTTTACGAACGTCAGTATAGGTCATCCGTTCATTCGTGCGAATGACACTTTGGAAAATCTCGTGATTGACGACGTCACCATTCGCATTGATTTCCATTTCGCAAGAAAGCGTCAACCGGTCGACTTTCGGATTCAAACTACAAATCCCGTTGGACAAACGATGCGGAATCATTGGAATGACCCGGTCTACGAGGTAGACAGACGTCCCACGTTCAAGTGCTTCCACATCAATCGGAGATCCTTCTGTCACATAATGGCTGACATCCGCAATATGCACTCCTAGCTTATAGTTTCCGTTATCAAGCTTTACAACGTTAACCGCATCATCCAGGTCCTTTGCATCTGCACCGTCAATCGTGACGATCGTTTCATCCCGCAAGTCTCTGCGGTCATGCAGATCATCAGGGTCAATTTCATCAGGAACGGAGTTCGCATGCTCCATCGCATCTGCCGGAAAATCTCTCGGCAATCCGTGCTTATAGATAATGGATAGAATATCGACGCCAGGGTCGTTTTTGTGGCCTAAAATCTCAATGATTTCACCTGTCGCACTGGAACGACCTTCCGGGTATCCTGTGATTTTGACGAGAACCTTATGGCCATCCACCGCGTTGTTTGTGGCTTCTTTCGGGATGAAGATGTCGTTCGGAATACGCTTATCGTCCGCTTCGACAAATCCGAAACTTTTACTATCTATAAAGGTTCCGACCACTTCCGTTACGCCACGCTCGACGATTCGGATGACCGTTCCTTCTGGCTTTTGGTCACCAGGTCGGCTCGAAATCCGGACGAGCACCGTGTCTCCATTCATTGCACCATTCAACTCAGATGGCGAAATAAAGACATCTTTCTCCCCTTTTTGTTCTGGGATGAGAAACGCAAATCCTTTCGCATGACCTTGAAGCTTTCCTTTGATGAGGTTCATCCGCTCTGGGACACCATATCGGTTACTTCGCGTCCGGACGATGTCACCGTTCTCTTCCATATCATTCAACGTAATGACAAGTTCTTTGAAATCTTCCGCATCTCCTAACCCGAGCTCTTGCTCCAGTTCCTGTACGGTCAATGGTTTATAGGCTTCTTCTCTCATAAATGCTAAAATTCTTTCTTGATCCATGGTTGTATCCCTCCTTCAATGTTGTCTATATCTTTTGATTTAAGTATTGTCTTCATTATTTTGACCAGTCTAGTGAGTTTAGGAACTCCAACACATCCTCATGAAGCTGTTCTTTTTCCTTATCGAGCGTGATGACATGGCCAGATTCTTCGTACCATTTCAAGCTCTTTTGGTCAGATTCAATTGAGTCATGAATGATGTTCGCGCTGTCTGTATTGATCATCTCATCGTGTCTTGCTTGTACCACGAATGTAGGTGTATAAATCATATCAATGTTCGAGCGGACATCAGAGATGAGCTCTTGGAGCGCCTTCAATGTGTTCATCGGCGTCTTTTTGAATTCTTCCATCTCTTCTTCAATCTGCTCATCCGTTTTACCCTCGTAATTTTTGTACTCTCTTGCGTACTCGAGCACACCTTCGTACATGACCTCTTCGCTTTTAATATACATAGGCGCGCACATCGGAACGATCCCTTTGATGGGTTCCGTGTAGCCGAGCTTGAGTGAGAAGACGCCTCCCAGTGACAGGCCAGCGACAGCAATCTCTTCATAGCCTTTGTCTTTCAGCTCATTATATGCGTTCATAACGTCCTTCCACCAGTCGTCAGGACCGGTATGGACGAGCTCTTCAGGCGGTACGCCATGTCCTTTATAATGTGGTGCCAGACAAGAGTATCCCTCTTTTTGTAAGTATCGGCCGAGCATGCGAACATCGGCTGAATTTCCTGTGAACCCATGCAACAGAAGGACTGCCCGGTCTCCACCTTCGAAGAAAAATGGTTTTGGTGCCACGATTTTCATGATGTTTCCTCTCCTTTTAGATCTACTGCTTCTTTATCTGTTAAAAAGTGAAAGACGTGTTGAATGACGTCTTCTTGCTCCATACCATGGCAAATGATGTGTTTGGATTGTGGTAAAAAGACGAGCTCTTTTTGGTCGCTTTGAATCGTATCATAAATGTATTGCGCGCTTTTCTTCGGAACGACCCCATCACATTCTCCCTGCAGGATCAGTGTGGGTGTCTCGATTTTGTCTATATATGGGCGCAGATTGTAAATGAGCTTTTTGAATTGGTATGTCATCGACATCGGGGTTGTTCTGAACTTCCGAAGATACCGCTGGAACAGTTCGTTCTCTGTGATCTTTCCCTTGAACAAATCGAGGATCATCGTTTTGATATCTTCGAAAAGCTGACGAGGACTTACATAATAAGCAGCGGCACTCATGAGAACGAGCTTGTCGACTTTGTGGGATGAGGCAAGGTAACCCGCAATCATTCCACCCATTGAAAACCCGACGAGATAAATCGTATCGCATCGCTTTTCAAGGGCTCTTAGTTCCATTTCAGCGGTCTTGATCCATTCCTCGAACGGAACATATTCCATACGGCCACCCGTGTCGTGTCCCGGAAAAGTCGGCGACTCGACGAGCCAATCTGTGTTCTCTTTTAAATATCGGACAAGCGGCTCCACCTCATAAGGGCTTCCGGTAAATCCGTGGAGACATAAACAACCGATCATCGCTCGGACTCCTTCATTCTTTCTTATAGTTTGCCCCTTGTCGGAATCGTTAAAACGTATGTACATAAGAAAAGCGGAAGCGCCATGACTTGCACATGGATGTGCTGACTTCGACGATATCACAGGACGTGATGTTTTTAGTCGAAGGGCCTTACTAGACGTAGGGAACTGGAAGACCGACGAGGAGGCTGTCGCCGCCACAGGAGGTCTGAAGTGATCCGAGTGACTTGGCGCTAAGCTAGACATCACATCTATGTAACCTGAAAATAAAGAAAACAGCAAGCGTGGAAACTTGCTGTTCTTCGTCGTTTTATTAATATACGTAACCTAAAAGAATCGTAAGAATGAAAAATAGTACAGCTAGAATGATCGTTGCCTTTTGGAAGACAGCGTCGATTCCGCGTGCTTTCTGCTTTCCAAACAATTGCTCCGCTCCACCTGTAATCGCACCGGAAAGTCCAGCACTCTTACCAGATTGAAGTACCACAATCGTAATTAAGGCAATCGCATTAATAATTAATAAGACCATCAAGAATGTTTCCACGTTAATCCACCTCCAGCGACACAAATCCAGTACTTTAAATGTACCACAACGAAGCTGACTGTTTCAACAAAATTTGAGATCGTGCCAGGTACCATTTTTAATCTCAAGCGCAGCAAAGGTTATTGGTCAGTGCCAGGCACTTTTCGGATAGCTTACAGTACCAGTACTTCATGAATAGTGCCTGGCACTGTAGGTCTTTTTTACTTCACGTAAAAGCTCGCGCCGTCAACGATTTCGACATTCGGATGATCCTTCAGATCTCTCATAAGTTGGAAGAGGGCTTCGTCCTTTTTCTTCGCTTCAATCATACAGTCGATCTGATCGACGCTACCTTTGATCTGATTCAAGAAGTCCATGAACATTTCAACATTGACATAGTCTGCATGTGAACGAAATTGCTTTTCACTCTTAGGGCTTGAGATATGCATCTTGACCGGTAAGGGTGAAGTCGACCACGATTTCACGACCCGCTCCCATTCTTCTTCCCAATGTTCGTTTTCATGGTGTGCGAGGTGATGGTGGTAATCGAAAACAAGTGGCACACCGAGCTTTTCACATAAATACAAAGTGTCTTCCAGATGAAAGGACTTGTCGTCGTTTTCAAGGATAATCATTTCTTGAACACCTGTCGGAATGAGCATCCAGTTATCAACGAACCTTTCCAGTGCAATCTGCCGGTCTCCATACATTCCCCCAACATGTAGCACGCATCGATGTGTCGGGTCTATAGACATTCCATCCAACAAACGTTTATGCAGCATGAGCGTTTTCACCGTCATCTTCAACACATCTTTTTTCGGCGTGTTAACTAGCACGAAATGGTCCGGATGGAAATCGACCCGCATGTCTTTTTCTTTTACAAATTCACCGATATCATGAAGCTCTTCGGTAATGGCATCCATGTAGTTCCAATCCGGAAGTTCTTCATAGGTTGCCAAGGGAACGAGTCTTGAAGTCATTCGGTAAAACTGGATGTCATGTGCCGCATTATGACGCAGGATTCTCAACGTGTTATGAAGATTGGCTCTCGTAATCCGCTCGAGCTTCAACATCGCCGCATCCCTGTTCTGAATGCTGTTGAAGTTTTTGATGGTCATCGTTTGGGATGGGGATGCATTTTGAAGGCTCAACGCCATTGCGACATATCCGAGACGAACAAGTGTCATATCTAAACTCCTCCGATTTCCTGTTACGGTTAGTATTGCCTAAATGTCATGGTAAATGATGATGAACATAATTTTTTCAGAGGAAACCATATTAGAAATATGGAGGTGTTCTGCAATGACAAAGAAAGATCCAAATATCGAAAAAAATAAAGAATTGCAAACGGCGACGAACCTGAACCCAGGATTCACCGTCCAAAGTGATGCCTTCCAACCGCTCGATATGCTCATTGAACAAGCCGACAGTGGGATCGAGCCCCAACGAAGCGATGTACATGCCGACAACGAAGACATGTAACGAGACTTTCGACCTTTAGTGTCAGGTACCGTTTCAGAACCGTTGCGTCGCAACGGGTTCAGAATGGTACCTGGCGGCACTCCCATAACAAAAGAGAACCCCAATTGGCGGCCGTCCAATCGGGGTTCTTCCTTGCATGATTCAGATCAGCAGTTGTGCTTCCACTTCCCTGAATGTGTGTTGCTTTATTTAAATAACTTACTTGTTGATGTTGTAGAATGCGTCTTTTCCAGCGTAGTAACCAGCGTAGTCGAGCTCGTCCTCGATACGTAGAAGCTGGTTGTACTTCGCTACACGGTCTGTACGAGATGGTGCACCCGTCTTAATTTGTCCAGCGTTTGTCGCAACCGCAATGTCAGCGATTGTGCTGTCTTCTGTTTCACCAGAACGGTGAGAGATGACTGCAGTGTATCCAGCGCGCTTCGCCATTTCGATTGCGTCGAATGTTTCTGTCAACGTACCGATTTGGTTTACTTTAATCAAGATGGAGTTACCAACGTTACGCTTGATACCTTCAGAAAGCTTCGCTGTATTCGTTACGAACAAGTCGTCACCGACAAGCTGTACTTTGTCTCCGATAGCAGCGGTAAGCTTTTCCCATCCGTCCCAGTCGTTTTCGTCAAGACCATCTTCAATGGAAACGATCGGATATTTCGAAGTAAGCTCTTCGTACCAAGCAACCATTTCTTCAGATGTTTTCGTAACACCTTCACCAGATAGATGATATTTGCCATCTTTATAAAGCTCAGAGGATGCAACATCCAATGCCAATTTCACTTCTTCGTCAGGCTTGTATCCTGCTTTTTCAATCGCTTCGATAATCGTAGAGATTGCTTCTTCGTTGGATCCTAGGTTCGGAGCGAATCCACCTTCATCACCAACAGCTGTGTTCAAGCCTTTTTCCTTCAATACTTTTTTCAACGTGTGGAAAATTTCAGCACCGACACGAAGCGCTTCACGGAAGGATTCCGCGCCAACTGGCATAACCATGAATTCTTGGATGTCCACGTTGTTGTCCGCGTGTTCTCCACCGTTCAAGATGTTCATCATTGGTGTTGGAAGAGATTTCGCGTTGAATCCGCCAAGGTAGTTGTAAAGCGGTACACCAAGGTGATCTGCTGCCGCGTGAGCAACTGCCATGGATACACCAAGGATTGCGTTAGCGCCTAGCTTACCTTTGTTTTCTGTTCCGTCAAGCTCAAGCAATTGCTTGTCGATTGCCACTTGATCAAGCGCGTCGAAGTAGACAAGCTCAGGAGCGATCACTTCGTTTACGTTGTTTACAGCGTTCAATACGCCTTTTCCGAGGTAACGGTCTTTGTCACCGTCACGTAGTTCAACTGCTTCGTACTCACCAGTTGAAGCTCCACTTGGTACAAGTGCGCGTCCACGAGCGCCGGACTCTAGCCATACTTCTACTTCTACTGTTGGGTTACCACGAGAATCTAATACTTCACGAGCAAAAATGTTAATGATACTTGATGGCATTACATTCATCTCCTTATTTTTAAAAAAGTATAGGTTTATTTAATCAGTGTTTTTCCTGTCATTTCTTTCGGCTGCTTACCTCCGAGAAGGTCAAGAACAGTCGGTGAAAGATCCGCTAAAATTCCATCTTCGCGGAGTTTCGCACCTTTCTTCGTCACGATGACAGGTACAGGGTTCGTCGTATGAGCTGTCATCGGGTTGCCTTCCTTCGTGATGACTTCATCTGAGTTTCCGTGGTCAGCTGTGATAATCGCTGCTCCATCTTTTTCTAAGATAAGATCGACAATTTTACCGAGACACTCATCAACCGTTTCGACCGCTTTGATCGTCGGCTCAAGCATTCCTGAGTGTCCGACCATGTCCGGGTTGGCAAAGTTCAAGATGATCACGTCATGCTTGTCCGCATTCAGTTCATCGAGCAATGCGTCCGTCACTTCATACGCACTCATTTCAGGCTTCAAATCGTATGTTGCGACTTTCGGCGAGTCGATTAAAATTCGCTCTTCACCCGGGAACTCGTTTTCACGACCGCCACTAAAGAAGAAAGTCACGTGCGGATACTTTTCCGTTTCCGCAATACGAAGCTGCTTGTAATCTTGCTGAGCAAGAACTTCTCCGAGTGTGTTATCGAGATTCGTCGGTTTGAATGCCACTTCACCATCGACCGTTTCACTGAACTGCGTCAAGCAGACGAAGTGCAAGTTTTCCGGACGACCTTCTCCACGATCGAAACCACGGAAGTCGTCGTTCGTGAATACTTGAGAAATTTGGATTGCACGGTCGGGACGGAAGTTGAAGAAGATGATCGCGTCATCGTCTTTAATCGTCGCAACCGGTGATCCATCGTCTTTCGTGATGACAGAAGGAAGGACGAACTCGTCGTAGATTTCATTTTTGTAAGAATCATCAACGACTTCGATCGGATTCGTATACGATGGGCCTTCACCGTAAGTCATCGCTCGGTACGACCGCTCCACACGATCCCAACGCTTGTCACGATCCATCGCATAATAACGACCAGATAGGGTTGCGATTTCACCCACACCATACTCGTTCATTTTTTCTTGTAGCGCAGAGATATACCCTTTTGCCGATTGTGGACCAACGTCACGTCCATCCAAGAATCCGTGGATATAGACCTTTTCAACGTTTTCTTCCTCAGCCAGCTTCAGCAACGCATATAAGTGATCGATATGACTGTGGATACCGCCATCGGATAACAGTCCGAAAACATGAAGGGCTGAATCCTTCTTCTTCACGTGATCCATCGCATCCAAGAAAGTTTGGTTTTCATAGAATTCGCCTTCTTTAATGGAAAGGTTCACACGAGTCAAGCTTTGATAAACAATTCGTCCAGCACCGATGTTCAAGTGCCCAACTTCGGAATTCCCCATTTGGCCGGGCGGAAGTCCGACCGCTTCTCCACATGCCTGTAGCTGGGCGTGCGGAAACTCGTTCCAATAACGGTCAAAGTTCGGCTTGTTCGCCTGGGCGACCGCATTCCCTTCTGTTTCATCCCGTAACGCAAACCCATCAAGAATGATGAGTGCGACTGGTTTTTTAGCCATTATGAACAACCTCCAACAACTGTAAGAAAGACTGTGGCTTCAAGCTTGCGCCACCAACAAGTGCACCGTCGATATCGGATTGGCTCATAAGATCTTCAATCGTTTCCGGTTTCACACTTCCACCGTACTGGATACGCACTTGGTCCGCAATCTCTTGAGAAAACTTCTCTGCAACCACTGTACGGATGTAAGCACAAACTTCGTTAGCATCTTCTGAAGTGGCTGATTTTCCAGTTCCAATCGCCCAGATCGGTTCATACGCAATGACGACGGTAGGCACTTGCTCTTCAGATAATCCGCTTAGCGCTTGCTCGACTTGCTTTTTCACGTGAGGCTTCGTTTCGTTGTTCTCACGCTGTTCGAGGGATTCCCCGACACAAACGATTGGTACAAGGTCATGCTTAAAGGCAGCGTGGACTTTTTTGTTGACGGATTCATTCGTCTCACCAAACATTTCACGACGTTCAGAGTGTCCGAGAATCACATATTCAACATTCATATCGTTCAGTGCATGTGGGCTGATTTCACCCGTAAATGCGCCGCTTTCTTCAAAGTGCATGTTTTGTGCCCCAATATGAAGTTTCGTCTCAGCTGTTTCATTTACAAGGGCATTCAGGAATAAAGCAGGTGCACAAATGACAGAATCGACTTTTTCTTCTGAAGGAATCAATTCTTTGATTTCCTTAACGAAGCTTTTTGATTCTTCGAGCGTTTTATGCATTTTCCAGTTTCCTGCGATAATCGGTTTACGCATCCTTTAAGGACCACCTTTCTTCAACTAGAGTTTCTGTAAAATTACTTGTCTTGTAGAGCTGCTACCCCTGGAAGAACTTTCCCTTCCATAAATTCAAGGGATGCTCCTCCACCTGTCGAGATGTGGCTCATTTGATCGGCATAGCCGAATTTCTCAACTGCTGCTGCGGAATCTCCGCCACCGATGACACTGTACGTGTCCTTTGCGTCAGCTAGAGCTTTTGCCACACCTTTTGTTCCATTTGCGAATGTATCAATCTCGAATACACCCATCGGTCCGTTCCAGATGACAAGCTTAGAGCCTTCAATCACGGACTCGTACTCTTCACGAGTAGCTGGTCCGATATCAAGCGCTTCCCAGTCAGATGGAATTTCGTCGATTGAGACGATTTTCGTGTTCGCGTCTCCAGAGAAATCATCCGCTACAATAACGTCTTTCGGCATGTAAAACTTCACGCCTTTTTGCTCCGCTTTTTCCATGAATGATTTCGCAAGATCGATCTTATCTTCTTCTAGTAATGACTTTCCGATGTCATAACCTAACGCTTTTACAAACGTGTATGCAAGACCGCCACCGATAATCAGGTTATCAACCTTGTCCAATAGATTGTCGATGACACCGATCTTGTCCTTTACTTTCGCTCCGCCAATGATCGCTGTGAATGGACGCTCTGGTTCAGCCAATGCTTTCCCAAGAACCTCTAATTCTTTCTCCATTAAAAGTCCAGCCACGCCAGGTAGGTGATGAGCGACGCCTTCAGTAGAAGCATGGGCACGGTGCGCAGCGCCAAACGCGTCATTGACGTAAACATCCGCCATGTCAGCGAATGCTTTTGCTAGTTCCGCGTCGTTCTTCTCTTCTCCAGCTTCGAATCGTACGTTTTCGATCAACAAGACGTCTCCATTGCTTAACCCGGAAATCGCTTTGTTGACTTCTCCACCATACACTTCGTCTGTTTTCGTCACTGTCTTGTTGAGTAGGTCGCTTAGACGCTTCGCCACAGGATCAAGGCGCAGTTCTTCTACTACTTGACCTTTTGGACGTCCTAAGTGACTTGCGAGAATGACTTTTGCTCCTTTTTCAACGAGAAGTTGAATCGTCGGCAGTGCTGCACGGATACGCGTGTCATCCGTCACTTCTCCATCCTTCATTGGCACGTTGAAGTCGACACGGCAGAACACTGTTTTCCCGTTTACATCGACATCGCGAATAGATTGTTTTTGCATTCGGAAAGCCTCCTTAAGTACATGAATTCAGTTAAATGTCCGATAAAAATTCAAATTGGTCAGATAAAAAGCGATTTAAGTCAGATATATTTCAACTTTTGTCAGATAAAAATCAAAACAGGTCAGAAATATACACAAACTTGTCCGATAAACATATCAGAATCGCTTTCCATCAGAACTTTCGTATATGGACATGTGAAAAGAGGAGTAAAAACTACCCCTCTTCCCCCACAATCTATATTCTATAGAAACTTGCGATTCAGGTACAGTTTTTCATAGTGAAAACTGCTCTGACCAAGTCTCATTTAGAGTTTTCTTACAAACCTTTAGATGCGATGAAAGCAACAAGGTCAACAACACGGTGAGAATATCCGCTTTCGTTGTCATACCAAGAAATTGCTTTAACCAAGTTTCCTTCCATAACCATAGTAGATTGAGCATCTACTGTAGAAGAATCAGGGTTGCCGTTGTAATCAGTTGATACGAGTGGCTCTTCGCTGTATCCAAGCACACCTTTCAAGTTTGTTTCAGAAGCTTCTTTCAATGCTGCGTTCACTTCTTCAACTGTTACATCTTTATCAAGCTCTGCTACAAGGTCAACAAGAGAAACGTTTGGAGTTGGAACACGCATAGCCATACCGTTCAACTTGCCTTCAAGCTCAGGAAGGACAAGGGATACCGCTTTTGCAGCACCAGTTGTTGTCGGGATGATGTTCTCTCCAGCCGCACGTGCACGACGGTAGTCCTTATGTGGTAGATCAAGGATTTGTTGGTCGTTCGTGTAAGAGTGAACTGTTGTCATCATTCCGCGTTTTAGACCGAACTTGTCATGCAATACTTTTGCAAGTGGTGCAAGACAGTTTGTCGTACAAGAAGCGTTAGAGATGACGTTGTGGCTAGCTGCATCGTACTTGTCTTCGTTCACACCAAGAACGACTGTGATGTCTTCGTCCTTCGCTGGTGCAGAGATGACAACTTTCTTAGCGCCGGCTTCAATGTGCTTCGCAGCATCGTCACGTTGTGTGAAACGTCCAGTAGATTCCACTACAATTTCAACACCAAGATCTCCCCAACCAAGTTGAGCTGGGTCACGCTCAGAAAGAACTTTGACTTCTTTACCATCTACAACAAGGTTTTCACCGTTTACTTCTACTTTCGCATCAAGCTTACCGTGAACTGTATCATATTGAAGTAGGTGTGCAAGCATGTTTGCATCTGTAAGGTCGTTTACTGCTACAACCTCAACGTCGTTGTTCTTAAGAGCTGCACGGAATACGTTACGTCCAATACGTCCAAAACCGTTAATACCAATCTTTGTTGCCATGTTAAAACTCCTCCTTGGAATGTGTATGTTAAGTAATAGTATCTGACAGAGTATGCCAGTCCTTAAATCAACTCTTTTGCTGCGCCTTCATCTGTTATCAGAATCTGACGCGGTCCGCGGTTCATGTAGGCTGCAATTGCATTCGCTTTACTACTGCCCCCTGCAACCGCAAAAATCGTTTTATCATCCGATAAGTCATCAAGCTGCAATCCGACAGTTTTCACTTTGTGGACGATGGATCCGTCCTTGTCGAAGTAGTAACCGAATGCTTCGGCAACGGCTTGATGTTTTTCAATTTCATGAAAAACGTTTTCGGATGATTTTCTGCGTTCTGCCATCGTTTTCGCTTCACCAATTCCGTGAATGACGATTTCAGCAGATCGGATCTGGTCCAGTACATCTTTTACACCAGGCTCTTCAATCAAGGATTGATACGACTCTTCGCTTAATTGATCTGGGACATGTAAGAGTCGATACTCTCCATTGGCTTTGCGCGCCATTGTCGAGCAGATCGTATTCGCCTGATTTTCAACCTGCTCCCCTAATCCGCCCCTTGCAGGGACAATCAGAGGTTTACTTTTATTCGGCAAGGGCTTCATCATTTCAGCCACAGCCGAAAGGGTCGTTCCTCCAGTAACAGCGATGGTTTTCTCGGTTTTCAGAAGCGGGAGAAGACGTTTGATTGCCGCTTTCCCCATTTCTTTTTTAACCCATTGATCTCGATCACTGTCACCTGGCACGATAATCACTTCTGCCAACTTTAATTTTTCCCGTAAACGCTCTTCTAAAACATGAAGTCCTGAAACTTCTTTCATAATATTTTCAAGTTCTAGGAGAATATGATTGCCTTCATCGGTCAATGTCATACCTGACGAGGCGATATTCAAGAGACCTTGTTTGCTCAGGAACTCCACTTCCGCCCGAAGCACCCTTTCCGTCTGTTGAAGGTTCGCTGCTAAGCTTCGCCTTCCGATCGGCTGGAGATATCGGACGTTCTGAAGGATGCGGTAGCGGTTTTGCATAACATCCATTAAATCTGGCAATAATTTTCGTTGTATTTCAATGATCGGCTCCATCGCAACTCCCCTTTATGAGAGTAAGTAGGACTATTTTTGTCCCGGTTAGTCATATTATGTCCCAATTCATGTAAAAAAATTTACTGCCCTTTCAATTAGTATAATAGCAAGTCTTTGAAAGGTGTTCAACTAATATAACTAAATAAATGTAAGTAAGCGTTTTCTTAAGGAAATTCGATCGATTTTACCATATTGCAGGTCTTCGCCAGCCACCTGTACAACCGGAATCATCAGGCCATAAGCCTCCAGCCACTCATCGTTTGAGTGAATGTCTCTTTCTTCTATTGTAAAACCAAGTTCCTCTTGCAGGTCCTCCAAGATGAGGAGCGCTTGATCGCAAAGCGGACAATTCTCTTTTGTGTAAAAATGAACGGTCAACATATGTAAGCTCCTTTGGTTCTCTTTTATTCCCTTATCGTTACCCGAAGATTCGTTTTCTGTGTTTTCGGGACACGATAAGCCTTATCCAAATGAAAAGATGGAACAGGTTTCGTTCCATCTTCATTATACTACAAGTGATTTTCGTTTGGATGAGGAAGGGATGCGTAATTCTTCCCGGTATTTCGCAACCGTTCGTCTCGAGATGTCGATTCCTTCTTTTTTCAGTTTGTCGGCGATCTTTTGGTCCGAGAGTGGCTTTTGTTTCTTTTCAGCTTCAACCAACCGCTGGATCTTGATTTTCACCTGGGCTGACGAAGTTTCTTCCGTATGATTCCCTTTATCCAGCTTCGAAGTGAACAGCGATTTCAACTGAATCGTCCCTTTCGGCGTCTGGATCGTCTTGTTTTTGACCGCTCGGCTGATGGTCGATTCGTGCACATCGATTGCTTGTGCGACTTCCTTCAACGTCATCGGCTTCAATGCCTCATACCCTTTTTCAAAAAAGGTGCGTTGCTTCTGAACGAGGAAATCCGCGAGATTTTGCAAAGTTTCCCTGCGCTGCTCTAGGCTTCGCTTCAACCATTCATACTTTTGCAGTTGTTTTTCCAAATAAGAGCGAGCATCCGAGTGACGTTTCATGATACGGAAATATCGATCATTCAAGGTCACCTCTGGAACCAGTTCCTCATTCATACGGATCTTGAATCCGCCGCTATCATCATTCTCAATGAAAAATTCCGGTTCGACCCACTCGCTGCGTTGTTTCGAGAAAGCGGAGCATGGTCTAGGGTTAAGCGAGCGAATGATCGCATCCGCCTTTTGGAGCTCCGACAACGAAATGCTCAACTTCTTGGAAAGCTGGCTGAACTTTTTATCCGCAAGATCCGGAAGATGATGTTCAATGATTTCCTGGACCACTGGCGATGTATCATCACCCGCTTTGTATTGTAAAAGAAGACATTCCGAAAGCGTGCGGGCACCGACACCGACGGGCTCTAACTGCTGGATGACTCCTAATGCCTTCTCGATCCTGTCCATCTCAATGCCGAGCTCTTCTTGCAAACATTCGAAACTGCAATCGAGATAGCCGTTTTCATCCAGGCAATAAATCATATACTCGACGATGGTCTTCTCCTCCTCCGGTATCTCGAGCCAGGTCAATTGACCGACTAAATATTGCGGAAGAGAAGGATCTTCTGATTTTACATAATAGATTGGATGAACTTCATCGTCTTCATAAAACCATGAGTCCTTGTCGAAAGTCGTAGGTTGGTCGACTTTATCTGTATGTGTGTCTCGTTCGATCAGTTCTATAATAGGATTCTCTAGTGCTTGTTGACGTAGAAAGTGAGCTAATTCAAGTGTTGGGTATTGTAAAATCGTGATTGCTTGCCGTAACTCGTTCGTCATGACAAGTTTCATCGATTGCGTTTGATATAGACCTAACTCCATAACAATACCTCCCTAACACCATCATATCAAAAATGTATGCGCTTTATCACTATGCAATATTTACAAAAAAAAGAGTGTCCGACAAATGAACACTCTAAACAATTTATTCTTCTACAATGATTGTTCCTTTCATACCGGCTTCTTTATGGCCAGGTACACTGCAGTAAAATTCAAACTCTCCTGTTTCTTTCGGAATGAATTTTATACTGACCGTTTGACCTGGCTTTGCATTCATGTGTAGCGTCTTTTTATGCTTTTCGTCACTGTGCGCAAAGGCTTTCTTTGTGCCTAATAGCCGATCGAGCATGGATGTCTGGTCTGGGTGATCGGGCATATCACTCATGAAGGTCATTTTAATCTCCATCTCATCTTCCACAAAATCGTGAAAGACTTGTCCATCATTCGTCATGACAAATTCATACTCTTGCCCTTTCTTTAAAGTGATTTGTGATGGCTCGAACTTCATTTCTGTTGCTGTAATTTCAATTGTATTGCCTTTTCGATCCGTTTCATGTGCTTTATCGCTGTTCTTGTCGGCTTGATTCGCATCGTCTTGGTCCTCATTCTTCAGTTCTTCATCAGTCGTTGCGGAGTCATCAGATTTCGGAGCATCTTCTTTTTCACCTGAACCGCACCCAACTAAGAAAGAGATCATGAGTATAGAAACGACCAAAAAAAATGTATTGCGTTTTAGTTGCATATTTTTCACTCCTGGACCTTGTTATTGGTCTAAAACTAACAAAGTTACTTTTAATATGCAAACGTTCAAAAATACAGATTGGATCACTTATTTTCATGATTTTCATGTTCAATTTCTGCATAACGCACTTGATGTTTATTGTCTTCTGAAATTTTTTGCCGGTCAAATGAAACTCTTCCCGACAACATGTCGTCATATGGAGTGTACTCATTATTCGGGAGTTTCTTCCGGCGGAACATTTTATATATGATCATTGCGGGGATAATAACGTACATCCCGAATGCGAGGGAAATTTGAAGAGTGTGGTACACTTGCTCGATGTCCATTCAACAACCCCCTTAAAAAAATATTTTTCCCGACATTTATACAGGACTTTACAAATTGTGATATAATTTAGTGTCAGTATGTAGTGTTGATATGGCATGTTTTTATAATGTTTAATTGGTGGTGAAAGAGTTTATGCCTTCACGTATAGATCGAAAAAAGCAAAAAAAGAAAGGCAACTTTCTGAAAAAGACGCTATTATTTCTAGTCATCATGTTCATAGCTGTCGCCGGCTATGCTGCTATAGAGTATTATCGAGGGCTTCAACAAGCAGAACCTTCAAAAGAGATGGAATCCGATTATGAATTCAATGCAGAAGAACCCGTCGAAGGAAAGTATAATGTCCTTCTCTTAGGTGTTGACGCTCGAGAAGGGGAAAACAATTCGCGTACAGACACGATCATGATTGCTCAATACGATACAGATACTGATCAAGCAAAATTGGTGTCTATCATGCGTGACTCCTACGTTGAAATTCCGGGTTACAAAGATAACAAGATCAATGCTGCCTTTTTCCACGGTGGTCCAGAACTGTTGAGACAAACGATCAAAGAGAACTTTGACATCGATATCCATTATTATGCGCTCGTGGATTTCAAAGGCTTTGAACAAATCGTTGATACAGTCGCTCCAGAAGGTATCGAAATGGACGTCGAAAAACGGATGTCCACGAACATCGGAGTGACATTAGAACCGGGTGTACAAAAACTGAATGGTAAAGAGCTATTAGGTTATGCTCGTTTCCGTCATGATGCCAGAGGTGATTTCGCCCGTGTCGAAAGACAACAAGAAGTGGTTTCTAAAGTAAAAGATGAATTCACAAGCCTCTATGGAATCAGTAAGCTTCCAAAGGTTATTGGAACGATTCAACCTTATATTGATACGAACATGAAAACACTGACTGCGGTTGGACTGGCTAAAGATATCATGACGAACAAAGGTGAAATCGAAACGTTGAAGATCCCTGTAGAAGGTGGCTTCACTGAAACATCCAATTCCGCAGGATCCATTCTGCAACTCGATTTTGAAAAAAACACACAAGCACTGCAAGACTTCCTCGGACTCGGACCTGGTTCAAACACGTACACTGATAACTCAGAAACCGACGAAGAAGAAGAAAGCGAAGAATCATAAAGAAAAGATTGGGGGACCGTCCTCCAATCTTTTTTTGCTTTGGAAGTGCCAAGTACCGAATGAGAACCGTTGTGTAACAACGTGTTCTGTTCGGTGCCTGGCACCGCAGTTCTTTCTTACTATTCCCTGCCCATGCCTTTCAGGAAGGCGAGGAGCATGCGAATGGATCGGTTGATTTCCGGGTCTTTCAGCGCTTTGAGCAGTTGAAACATACTGATCAAGTCTTCTTTTTCTTCTTCTTTATTCGCTTCCAGTATCCCTTCATTCATCCGCTCCATGAGTGGTTGCATTTTTTCAAACTCGACCTTTCCGAGGAATCCCATCAAGTCGACCATGTTGCGAGCGAACTGAGCATTCTGTGGGCGGTTGATTTCTTGAAACAGTGCAGAAGTCGCTTGATCTTTATGATGGACGAGTGCACTTAACAAAGGTAGAACATCGCTTTCGTGCAGCCGGTCAACGAGCGTAAGCATTTCCAATACGGCTTCTTTCCGCTCGACCAGTGCATCTTCAATTTCTTCCATCCCTTGCTCTCGGATTTGATCTTTTGAAGGAACGAGTGGCTCGATTTTTCTCGTCGGCTTTGCCATTATTTCTTCACTTCCTTCTTACGGATGATGTTCCCAGGAAACACATAATCATCACGCTTCCATTTCTCTTCAATCCGCACACCGATTTGTGGATTCCGGTTTCCGAATCGGTGATTGTTGTGTGGTAGCGGTCTTTCACCCTTCTCTTCCAGCACTTCCATTTTAACCGCTGTATCCTTATAAGCTGGTGTATCCGTATCTTTATCCACTTCACTGGAAGTCAATTTATTGATGGCAAGTTCTCCATTATCATTCAGCGGGATAAAGAGCTCATTCCCCTTCACTCGATCGGTTACGACGACACGACCTTTAACGGAACCCGTCCTCGATGTCAGCTTGACGAGCGCTCCATCTTTCACACCACGCTCTTCAGCAAGTTCAGGAGACACCTCAATGAACGCACTCGGTGTTTTTCTTGTGATTCCTTCCGATTTGTAAGTCATGTTCCCTTCATGGAAATGCTCAAGCAATCGACCACTGTTGACGTGCAGGTCATACTCCACGTCTGTCCCTGTCGGTTCTGTCCAATCCACGAAATACAGCCGTGCTTTTCCATCTTCAAAATGAAATTTATCTTCATACAACATTGGCATATCAATTCCTTCAGGATCCACCGGCCAGATCAGACTGTTGTACCCTTCTAATCGTTCATAAGAAACACCGGCAAACATCGGGGTCAGACTCGCTGCTTCGTCCATGATTTCGGCTGGTCCTCCAAAATTCCAGTCTGCACCAAGCTCTCTCGCTAACATTTGAACGATTTCCCAGTCCGGTTTCGCATCACCTAAAGTCGGAAGCGCTTGATAAATCCGCTGGATGCGACGCTCGGTATTCGTGAACGTTCCTTCTTTTTCAAGACTAGGAACGGCCGGTAAAATGACATCAGCGAATTCGGATGTCCTCGATAAAAACAGATCCTGGACGACAAAGAAATCCAATTCCTCGAATCCACGTTGTACGTAATTCGCATTCGCATCGACGATTCCCATATCCTCACCGTGTAAATACAGTGCTCGCAAGGATCCTTCGTGCATTGCATCGACCATCCCGTGGTTCGTCATACCAGGTTCAGCGGGCAGCTCGCTTTTCCAAGCTTTTTCAAACTTGCCCCGGATCTCATCATCCTCCACATCCTGATAGCCAGGGAACGAATTCGGCATGCTACCGAAATCACTGCAGCCCTGAACGTTGTTATGCCCTCTAAGGGGGTAAGCACCTGTACCGTGACGACCATAATTCCCTGTCACGATGAGCAAATTGGAGATCGCGGTGCTCGTATCACTGCCACCCTTCTGTTGGGTCACACCCATCGCCCAGCAGATGACCGTCGAATCTGCTTCATGAATCGCTTCCGCAATGTGGATCATCGTTTCTTTGGAGAGACCAGTCACCTCTTCTGCATACTCGAGTGTGAACTTCTTAATCTTTTCTAAATACTCGTCCACATTGTTCACCCGGTTATGCAAGAATTCTTCATCGTGCCACCCTTTTTCCACGATATAATTCGTCACGGCGGACAACCAGATCAAGTCTGTACCTGGAACTGGCTGGAAAAACAGATCGGCCCGTTCTGCCATTTCGTGTTCACGGATATCTGCGACAATGAGCTTCTGTCCGAACAACTTTTGAGAGCGCTTTATTTTCGACGCCAAAACCGGATGGGACTCGGCTGTATTAGACCCAATCGTGATCACAAGCCCGGCCGTTTCAATGTCTTTCAACGAACCTGCATCTCCACCGTATCCGACCGTTCGGAAAAGCCCTTTCGTCGCTGGAGACTGGCAATAGCGGGAACAGTTATCTACGTTGTTCGTTCCGATCACTTGGCGTGCGAGCTTCTGCATCAAATAAGATTCTTCATTCGTCGCCTTGGAGGAGGAAATGAATCCAAGCGCATCCGGTCCACTCTCGGCTTTGATTTCAGACATGCGTTTCGCGACATACGAAATCGCCTCGTCCCATTCAACCTCTTTAAACACATCCCCTTCACGGATCAGTGGCTTGGTGAGACGTTCTTCACTGTTCACATAATCCCAGCCGAACTTCCCTTTGACACATGTGGAAATTCCATTTGCCGGCGCTTCGGGTTGAGGCTGTATTTTTAAAATATCCCGTCCTTTCGTCCAGACGTCAAAGCTACAGCCGACTCCGCAATAGGTGCAAACCGTTTTTGTTTTTTTGATGCGATCTTCTCGCATTTCCGCTTCTGTGTCCGAAATGGCAAACAATGGACCAAAACCGGATTCTACATTTTTCGTAAAATTAATCATGGACCGCAGTGTGCCTTGTTCCACATCTGTAAGATAGCCCGCTTCCTTCAACATCGGCTTTTCCATCAATGCGTTGCACGGACACACCGTGACGCACTGACCGCAATTGACACAGGACGACTCGTCGATCGGAACGTCATTATCCCAGATGACGCGAGGCTGTTCGCGCGACCAATCGATTGAGAGCGTTTCATTGACCTCGACATCCTGACACACCTCGACACAACGTCCGCACAGTATGCATTGGTCTGGATCATATCGGTAAAAGGACCCGGAATAATCGACTTCGTAGCCTTTCTCTTTGAACGGTATGTTCTGATGTTCCTTCTGCATTTCTGCAACCGTATTATGTATGTCACACGTGCCGTTGTTGTGGTCACAAACCGTACAGTAGAGCTCATGGTTTTTCAATATACGGTCCATCGCCAGGTCTTGCGCTTTATGTACATCTTCAAGTTGGGTTTGGATGACCATATCAGTTTCAAGCTTCATACCACATGCCCTTTGCAATTCTCCGTTCACTTCGACGATGCATGTGTCACAGCTCTGGATGGGGCCAAGACTCTCGTGAAAACAGACGGAAGGCACATCGACCTCTTCCGCTTTGAGAAATTGTAGTACATTCTGTCCAGCCGTCGTTTGGTATTCGACACCATTGACCGTTACTTTGATCACTTCAGTCACATAAAGGACCTCCCTTTTTACCACGTTATACTCTTATCAACATTTTTACCCGACACCCTCTTTTATAAAACTTTTATCCTCGATTCAACGTTTAAATCCGCTAAGAACGGGAAAAATGGTATGATGTAACCATAGTCCATACATAATGATCTCAATAGTCTTTCATGGTTTGAATAACATCTGTTGATAAGAAGAAATTCACGAGACTCCTGCGGGAATAGCGAGCCAGGCAAGACCCCGCTTCGACTAAGCCACACCACGTCCTGTGGTGAACGTCGAAGTCACCACATCCTGTGGAAGTGAGGCTTGCGGTTCGCACGTGGAAAGCGAGTGAATTTCGAAGAATCAACGAATGCTTTCATCAAGGAGAAAATCGTCGAACGAAAAGTACGGTCGATGAAGCCTAATAGTTTGACCTATATTGACCTATTGAGTAAGATGAAATTAAGCCATAAAGATACTTATGGAAAGAGGAGGATTTCTGAAATGAACTTAATCCCAACAGTTATTGAACAAACGAACCGCGGAGAACGTGCCTATGACATTTACTCCCGCCTTCTAAAAGACCGTATCATCATGCTAGGGAGCGCGATTGATGACAATGTAGCGAACTCGATCGTTGCACAGTTGCTATTCTTAGCTGCAGAAGATCCAGATAAGGATATCTCCCTTTACATCAACAGTCCTGGCGGATCCATCACTGCTGGAATGGCGATCTACGATACGATGCAATTCATCAAACCAAAAGTCAGCACGATCTGTATCGGTATGGCTGCATCCATGGGTGCATTCTTACTTACAGCAGGTGAGCCTGGTAAGCGTTATGCACTTCCAAACAGTGAAGTCATGATTCACCAACCACTTGGTGGAACGCAAGGGCAAGCTGCTGACATTGAGATTCACGCTCGTCGTATCATCGAAATGCGTGAGAAGATCAACAAGATCATCGCTGATCGTTCTGGTCAACCAGTCGAAGTTGTAGAACGTGACACGGATCGTGACAACTTCATGAGTGCACATAAAGCGAAAGAATATGGCTTGATCGATGACGTTATTGAAAAGCCAGTAGCAACAACTTAATAAGGAACAGAGAAAGGTTGACCGATAGGGTCGACCTTTTTTTATGGGTAAAAAGTGAAAGAACACTCATAAGCTGAAATAAAGGAGGGATTTCGGTTGAAACGTCTTGTTGTCTTAATATTGATTGTCCTTCTTGGATTTGGAACCTACCAATGGTTTTCGGAAAATGAAAGTCCACCTCCAGCGTCTGAAGAACAGCAGGGTCAGGATCAAAAAGAGCCTGATGAGGATGGGGATACAGGATCGGATGAAGACGCAGCGGTCGGTGATCCGGTTGAAAACGATGCCTTCAAGATTGAAAGTCCTCTCCCGAACGAAAAAGTCAGTGGTGAGTTCCTTTTTAAAGGTAAAGCAAGGGTGTTTGAAGCCGCTTTTCAATATGAATTGAAGGATGGCGACACGGTAATTGCCAGTGATTTTCTGATGGCATCGGAAGGCGCGCCGGCATGGGGTACTTTTGAAACGACGATTTCAGTACCTGAAGATTTGAAAGATCAATTGGTTATCAAGGTTTTCGTAGAGAGCGCCAAAGACGGCTCAGAAATCAATATCCTGGAGATCCCTCTGAATGTAGAAAAATAGATTGAATAGAAAAAACCAGAGCAGTGGGAGGATGCCGCTCTGGTTTTCCTTATTTGTGCACGATTCTTTCAAATCGGATTAAGCTGATTTTCGAACTTTGATCAAATGGAGCCCATTGTTGATCCATTTATTGAGCTTGGGTTGTTTTTTCATTTCTTCAAGATCCGTCATCAACTTGTTTTTCGTCGTCGGTAACAACGGTTTCTGGGTGAGAATCTCTACAATTTCGAGTCTTAATAGCCAATCTTCAGGGAAGTCTTCCAACTCCGTCACGACGAGGTTGATGGTCTCAATGACTTCTTGTGGTGTCTTCTCTTCCTCTCTCAAACTACGAATCTTCCCGTACAATTTTTCAAGCGGAGAATGTTCTCTCGGTTCTACTGGATCCTCTTCATCTCTCACATCCCCACCAAAGAAATGCTCACTGTCGGCAGCTCCAGCGAAGACCGAAGTGATTCGGCTTCCGACCGCCATATCGAAGATTCCTTCGTCCGTTTCAAAAAGAACGATTCCTTCATGCGTCACTTTTGCACCTTCAATACCCAACATGATGACTTTATCGTTTTTGCGGACGACATGATCGAGTGTACCTTGGACAACGACACCTGAATCAAATTCCAACCGAAGTGGTTCTCCTACTTCAAGACCGTTCGCGACAAAGTCTTCATCTGTCCAATCTTCGAGTGCTTTTTCCGATCCAGTGAGATCACCGATAGGAGAACTAAAGCCTTCCACATGGCTGTCTTTCCCGTGCCCTTCAAGCACTTCATCATTTACGGAGAGGGCTGTTGGTCCCTCCGTTTTCATTAAAATCGCTTTCCCATCAGTGTCTTTGATCAGTTCCGTCACAGTTCCTGTCACCTGGAGGCCAGAGCTGAAGACAGAAGTGGCTGTGTTCGCCGATCGGACCGCTTTATCCAGGCTTTCCGTACCTCCGACTTTGAATGCCATCGTCTCAGAGAACTGTTCCACCGCTTCAATCAATTGCTCGAAGCTTTCACAGACAAAGAGTTGTGGCTGCTGGGTGGTAATGTCGAAACCTGTGTTGATCGCCGTTTCCAAATCGAATGGAAGTTTCATAACTTCATCTGATAAACTCGTGACACTTTCACCGATCGAAGACAATAGACCTGCTCCGTACAGTTTCGGTTTCTCTACAGTACCAATCATTCCGAATTCGACCGTCCACCAGTATAACCTTGAAATCTGTTCAGCTTCAGAAATCTCGTTGACCGCTTCCTGTTTTTCTTTAAAATTCGAACGTGCCGCTTCGATCTCTTCTTCAGATGCAGAACCATCTTCTAGTATCGCAGACAAGGAACGAATGGCATCAAACAGTTCATGCTCTTCCTTGGTCGCGAGTGCCTTCGATCCGATCTCACCGAACAGTTTTACAAATTGTGCAAAAGTAGGATCTGAAAGGATCGGTGCATGCCCAGCCGCTTCATGAATAATGTCAGGAGCTGGTGTGTAATCGATGTTTTCGAGTTTACGAATGTCCGTTGCAATCGGCAAGTATCCATGAGCCTGGAAATCGAAGAACATGACAGCCGGAATGAATCCGTCAATCGTAACAGCTCCCCAACCGAATGGCTTCAAGCTCTCGTTCATATCATCGACTTTCGGAATTGAATCGATTTTGATCCCAGATGAAACCAAGCCATCCGTATACGCCTCATGCGCCACATCTTTCAAGAAATTATGATTCTGTCGCATGACATAACGCCAAACCGCGTGGTTGATCGGTGAATACTTCTCGTGATGCTGCTCCACAACAAATTTTCTTAAATGCGCCGGTAAAGGTCTTTGTTTCATCTTTCATTCTCCTTTTATTTTGAATTTATTTGTTTTTTGGAAAACAAAAAAACCTTTCATCCACATAGGGACGAAAAGTTTCCGCGGTACCACCCTGATTGATGAACTGAATCGTTCATCCACTCATACATAAAGCCCTTCACTTGCAATGTAATTCACGAATTCGACTGCCCGGACTTTCACCACCCGTCCGGTCTCTATGTGCTGCCCACCGAATTGCTACTGCTTTTGCAAAGGCTTTGATATTGAATTGAATTCTTTTACACACTTAAACGCTTAGACGCTTTTAAGTACTAAAGTTAAGTTATCCATACTATACACAGGACTTTTCAAAACGTCAACCCATTTTTTTCAGAAAAGATGACTTAAAACATGAAAAAAGCATCAGCCTCTAGTGCTGATGCCTTTTAAAAATTTATTTTGCATCTAGTAAAATTCGATTACCTGAAGGATCCTCCGTCCATATAAGATCTCCTTCGGTTTCTACCGAATATCCCATCCTGTTCAACTGCTCAACTCTTTCATTCCTTTGCGCCTCATCATGAAACTTTATGGAATACCATCGCATATGAACACTGCCCTGATCTGGTTTCGGAATGTCCGTCCCATTCCACGTATTCAGTCCGATGTGATGGTGATAGCCACCTGTTGAAACAAAGAGTGCTCGGTGCCTCATCGGTATCGTTACATCAAATCCGAGTCCATCGACATAAAATCGCTTTGCTTCTTCCAAATTACGAACATGCAAATGAATATGACCGATGACCGTATCGGATGGGAGACCGTTCCAGTGTCCATCTCCCGCTTGGATGACGCCCTCCATGTCTATCGGATCACTCACCAACGGCAGCTCTTCTCCCTGCCAGGTCCATTCTTCAGGTGGCAAATCGCGATAGACTTCAATTCCATGACCATCAGGATCGGCTAAATATAAGGCCTCACTGAACAGATGGTCAGCAGCTCCCTGTAAAAGATAGCGCTTTTCCTGCATATGGATGATGAAGTTGCTTAAATCCTTTCGTGAAGGCAACAAGATAGCAAAATGGAACAATCCCGTTCTTCTTGCTTGTTTCGGGGCAGCCTCTTGATTTTCAACCAACGTAATGAGTGGATTAACACCATCAGCCGTTAACGTGATTGACTTTCCTTCTTCCGTTAGTACTTTGAAACCTAGCTCTTCTGTATAAAACGCCCTCGATCTCTCTATTTCTGAAACGAATAACTCAACTTGATTGACATATGGATTGATCCCACGATGAAATGACATGTTCATCCCCTCTTTTCACTTACTTTTTATAAGTTAATATAATAGTAGCAGCTTTTCTTAAGTAAGTAAAGGGGTTGTACAAGTTCTTAAATACAGGTATGATTACTAAAAATGTAAAGGAGAGGGATATGAAACCTCGCTATGAATCAAAGGAATTAAGGATTATGAGGTCATTAAATGTTCGAATGAAGCTCTCACAAGATGATAAGAATTATAAGGACAACCTTGAAAAAGGCTACATAGGTGAAAAAAGATTCGATAATTTGGCAGAACCTTTTCTAGTTGGAAAGATCGTTCTCAATGACATGTTGCTGGAGCATAACAACACTGTATGTCAAATGGACTCACTAATCCTTTCATCCCCAAAAATCAATCTGATTGAAATTAAAAATTTCGAAGGTGATTACTATATTGAACGTGAACATTGGTATTCAACATCCGGGAATGTTATAAAAAATCCCTTACATCAGCTACACCGAAATGAAATTGTATTAAGAGGATTGCTTAAAAGATTTGGTTACAATGTACCCATTGAACCATACCTAGTCTTCGTAAACCCCGAATTCCATCTTTACGACTCGTCTCGAAATCTCCCGATCATACATCCCCCTCAGTTAAATCGCTTTTTGAATTACTTGAAGAAAGCTCCCCCGCATTCAAAAGGTCAGCATCCCCAACTGCCCCAACAATTATTAGCTCATCATCTGACAGAAAATCCATATTCAAAGTTACCAAAATACCAATATGATCAGCTCAAGAAAGGGATTTATTGTCCTCAGTGTTTGACGCTGTATAGCAGATTAGAAAGAACCTCTCTGAATTGTAAAAAATGCGGCAGAACCGAAGAATATCAGCAAGCTGTTTTGAGGGCCGTGGAAGAATATCAAATGCTCTTCCCAGACAAAAAAATAACAACGAGTGGCATACATGAATGGTGTCGTATTATTCATGACAAAGCGTCGATACGCAAAATCCTTATGAGCAACTATTTACTAGTAGGTTGTGGAAGGAATTCCTATTATTTAAGATCTGACTGATATATTAGGTTTTTCGTTTTCACACGATCAAATGTCCTCTTTCGTTAGGTGACTTGCTTTGTTTTAGTGTTTTCACCCCAGCAAATGCCCTCTTTCGTTAGGTGACTTGCTTCGTTTTAGTGTTTTCACCCCAGCAAATGCCCTCTTTCGTTAGGTGACTTGCTTTGTTTTAGTGTTTTCACCCCATCAAATGCCCTCTTTCGTTAGGTGACTTGCATCGTTTTACTGTTTTCACCCCATCAAATGCCCTCTTAAACAGGCTTTTTTAACAAAATAAAAAAGTACTATCCATTTCCAACCTCTGGATAGTACTTATGTATTACTCTGCGGTGGTTACAAAGTGTTCCAATGCATTGAGTGCTTCTTTTTCATCTTTACCATCTGTGACGATTGTGACCGTCGAACCAGAAGCAACTGCTAAGCTCATGATTCCCATAATGCTTTTTGCGTTCACCTTTTTCCCGTCTTTCTCCAAAAACACATCTGAAGAAAATCGGTTTGCTTCTTGAACAAATAATGCTGCTGGTCGAGCCTGTAATCCGGTTTTCAACTCAACCCTCAATTCCTTTTCCATCACTGGTCCATTCCTCCTTGTACATTCCCTGTTTATAATATATATATCGCTTACCACGAATTAATGTGAAGTTCTTAACAATTTGTAAAATGTAAGCGTTCTCGTATGATCTTGAAAGAAAAACGTCTGAGGTTACATTTGACCCAGACGTATTTTGTTCGCCAATTCATCGAGCTTTCGCAATCGGTGATTGATCCCTGATTTGCTGATCGGTCCTGTAGAGACGAGGTCTCCCAGTTCTTTCAACGAAACATCCTGGTACTTCACACGCAGTTCGGCGATTTCCCGAAGCTTATCAGGTAACGTTTCAAGACCGACTTCCCGTTCGATCAGCTTGATGTTTTCAACCTGTCTCATGGATGCACCGACGGTCTTGTTCAAGTTCGCCGTTTCACAATTCACGAGACGATTGACGGAATTCCGCATATCTTTCATGATCCGGACGTCTTCGAATTGTAAGAGTGCATTATGCGCACCGATCAACGTCAGAAATTCCGAGATCTTTTCTCCTTCTTTCATGTAGATGATAAATCCTTTTTTCCGCTCTAACATTTTTGCATTTAGTCCAAAAGAATTAATCAAGTTCAGAAGAGATTGTGAATGTTCTTCATACATGGAGAAGATTTCGAGATGGTAGGCAGATTCAGGATGGTTCAATGATCCCCCTGCCAGGAAAGCCCCTCTCAAATAAGATCGTTTACAACAACTTTTCTTCGTAATGGACGTGGAAACATCCCGTTTGAAAGAAAAGGTATCATCGATGATGTCCAGTTCACGCAGTAACGTTCTGGAATCTTGCTTGATGCGCACGATATAGACGTTGTTTTTCTTTAATCTCATCTTTTTACGTACGAGTAATTCCGCTGGGTAACTGTATAGTTGCTTGATCAATGTGTAGATGCGTCGTGCAATCGCTGCATTCTCTGTCGGAATATCCAATATGATCTCCCGGTTGGCAAGCGATATCGACCCATTCATCCGAATCAGTGCAGAAAGCTCTGCTTTTGAGCAACAGCTCTTCAGCTCCAGCTTGGTCAGTTCTTTTTTCGTATCGGATGCAAACGACACTACTGACACCCCCTCACCCATTCTTGCATCGGGGTTTATTGAGATACTAGTTCTAGAATGATCTCTGAAACACGTTTTGCATCGTGTCGAATTAAAGAATCATTATATTGAATTATTTTATCACTTATGACTTCAAACCCAAAGGATTTCAACCTCGTCTCATCATATATGACCGGTTCTCCACCTTCAGTGGCGTATTTCTCCAATAAATCAGGTGATACATTCTCATTATTGACAATAATCGTATCAATTATCTGTAGACCGGTATGAGCGACAAGTATGTTTACATGATCCGATGCGGTAAAATGATCCGTCTCACCCGGTTGAGTCATGACATTACACAAGTAGACCTTCTTTGCCGAGGACTTCTTGATCTCTTCAGCAATCCCTGGAACTAGAAGACTCGGTAGGATACTAGTGTAAAGGCTCCCTGGGCCGATGACGACCATATCTGCATCCCGGATGGCACGTAAACTTTCATCGAGCGGTTTGACCGTATCCGGCGTCAAGAAGACGCGAACGATTTTTTTACCCGTATGCGGGATTTTTGATTCACCTGATACGATGGATCCGTCATTGAACTGCGCATTCAAGACCACCCTGTGATCGGATGCAGGCAGTACTTTTCCCCGTACATTCAAAACTTTAGACAACTCACGTATTCCTGTTACGAAATTACCTGTGATGTCAGACATTGCAGCCAATAATAGATTGCCGAGAGAGTGACCGGACAATCCATTTCCATTTGTGAATCGGTGTTGGAACAGTTGTTCAACGAGCGGTTCGACTTCAGAAAGAGCAGCCAAAACGTTTCGGATATCCCCAGGTGGAATGATATCGAGCTCTTCTCTCAGCCTTCCAGAACTTCCGCCATCATCTGCCACAGTCACGACGGCCGTGATATCGACCGGGAACTTCTTCAATCCCCGTAACAGTACAGATAGTCCTGTTCCTCCGCCAAAGACGACGATCTTAGGCTTTCGATTCAATTTCCGGTTTCCGACTCTTATCTTTTTCAATATCGCGATGGCTGCTATGGACGCGATAGTCTTTGCTCAAATATTCTCTCAGGTGTTCTGCAAGCGTGACAGAACGATGTTTACCACCCGTACAACCGACAGCGATGACGAGTTGGCTTTTCCCTTCCCGTTTGTAGTGCGGGATGATGAAATCGAGTAAGCCCGTCAGCTTTTCGATGAACTTCTGGGTTTCAGACCATTTCAGGACGTATGATGACACTTCCTCTTCCAGGCCTGTTTTCGGTCGCATATGTTCGATGTAATGAGGATTCGGCAGGAATCGTACATCGAATACGAGGTCTGCATCAATCGGCATTCCGTATTTGAAACCGAAGGAAAGAACATTCACTGTAAAAGGATGAGACTCATTGACAGAGTATCTTTCAATGATATTCTCACGCAGTTCTTTCGGTTTCATGTTGGTCGTATCGAGAATCTTTTGCGCTCTGCCTTTCAGCTCTTCCAGTAGTTCACGCTCATTCTTAATCCCTTCAAGCGGCAATCCGTTCGGTGCAAGCGGATGGGAACGGCGTGTTTCTTTATATCGTTGGACCAGCTTGGAATCCTGTGCATCCAAGAAAAGGATCTGTGGTTTGATTTGATCGTTATTGGACATTTCATCGATTGTAGCAAACAATTGATCGAAGAACTCGCGACCACGTAAGTCCATGACAAGAGCGACCTTGTTTAGTTTCCCGGTTGAACCATCCATCAACTCAACGAATTTCGGTAAAAGAGCAGGCGGAAGATTATCGACACAAAAATAGCCCAAGTCTTCAAAGCTTTGCATCGCGACCGTTTTACCTGCACCTGACATACCAGTGATGATGACCATGCGAAATTCATGTTGTTCTTGTTGTTTCATGGGTAAACCCGCCTTTCATAGGATCGTCTTCAGTGTATCGGAAATCAGTCCTCTTTTTACGCAGGAACTGATTCATTGTAAAAGTATCAGCTTAAGATGGATCCAATCGATAACTGAGAAGCTTGAAATCCGGTGTATACGTAAACGTACCGATGATCATGCCGTTTCCAGTCATCATGTAATCCAAAATATGATAGTCTCCCGGTGCCATCGGTAAATCAGAAACTTCATCCTTCGGCTTCCAGGCGAGTTTCCCTTCCTCTGACTCCGAAAGTACTTCTCCTTCAAAATCCGTTGCATAGAAGGTGAACATCATCCATTCTTGGACGATTTGATCTCCCTCTTTTATGATGAAATTGAAGACCCCTTTCAATTTCGGGTTCTTCAAGTACAATCCTGTTTCTTCACGGTACTCGCGAATGACTGCATCTTTAATCGTCTCTTCAGACTCCATTTTTCCGCCTGGTGCTACCCACCATCCACGTCGTGGCTTTTGCAGCACTAAGATTTGATCATCCTTTTCGAGTACACAATTGGCGACTCGTTGCACTTCACTCACCTCTTTCTATCATTATACTACATCCTATGTTCCTACGCTTACCGTTAATTTCTTATAGTTTGTGTAAACTGGGGGTCATCTTAAACAAACGTTTGATTGATTCCACTCAAACAAACGTTTGTTTGACAGATGACATTGTTGAAAAGTCCTGAATCCTTCCCCAAAGTTACGGTTCTGCTCATTTTTGGGAAGGATAGACTTCGTGGTACCAGGTACCGACCAAAAGTTCCCTCACCACAAGGGTTCTAAAGTGGTACCTGGCACTGTTAAAAATGCGCAAAAAAAGAGCACGGAACGTTTGTCCCGTGCACAAAATAAGAAATTTATTAAAAGGGGGTCAATTTCTTAATTATATACTACCCCACCAATGTTTCACGGCTGTTACAATCGGATTAAAACAGAATTACGAATCATTTAGATTTTATGAAGAGACGCTCAACTTCTCCATCAACGACTCAACATAGTGCTGAGCACTTTGTGCAGCGATACTGCCGTCACCTGTTGCCGTCACGATCTGACGGAGCGTTTTTTCTCGAATGTCTCCTGCAGCGAAGATGCCAGGAATTTTCGTTTCCATCTCTGAGTTCGTTTCTACATAGCCGTTTTCATTTGTGATGCCAAGATCTTTGACCGCTGCATTCAATGGAATCATACCGATGTAGATGAATACACCGTCTGTCTTGAATTCACGCTCTTCACCGTCTTCTGTGCTGACAAGCGTCACACTTCCGACTTTGTTGTTTTCAGCGTTGATTTCTTTTACCGTATGGTTCCAGATGAAGTCGATCTTGTCATTATCAAACGCACGGTTTTGCAAGATTTTTTGCGCACGCAATTGATCACGACGGTGAACAATCGTCACTTTAGATGCGAAACGAGTCAAGTACACGCCTTCCTCGACAGCAGAGTCTCCTCCACCGACGACGACAAGCTCTTTCCCTTTAAAGAATGCACCGTCACAGACTGCACAGTAGGATACACCGCGACCGCTCAATTCTTTCTCTCCAGGAATGCCTAGCTTCTTGTATTCTGCACCCGTACCAATAATGATGGAGCGAGCCTTGTATTCTTTACCGCCGCCTGCGATGACTGTCTTATATTCTTCCCCATCAACGATCTCTTTTACGTCACCATAAGCGTATTCAGCACCGAATTTCTTCGCGTGTTCGAACATTTTGTTGGAAAGATCCGGTCCAAGGATATGGTCATATCCTGGATAGTTCTCCACATCTTCTGTGTTCGCCATTTGCCCGCCTGGAATTCCGCGTTCAATCATCAATGTGCTCAAGTTCGCACGTGAAGTATATACAGCAGCCGTCAATCCAGCCGGACCTGCGCCTGCGATGATTACATCGTAAATTTTTTCTTCAGACATTGTCTCCACTCCTTTATTCCTAGGCTTTGTCAAATCATGTTGATTTGAACAGAGCATACATCCATAACCAAAGTACTTTTAGTTTGGACCATTATTTTTATCTTATTAGTATCGTATAAAATCGAGTGGTCGTTCGTCTAACAAAATGCTCACGAGCCCCATCATTGTAACCTAGCTTACTAAAAAAGCGGTCCCTGTCACTCGCTAAAAGTACCTTCAGTTTCTCTATCGTATAGCTCTCTCAATTTCTTTACATACTTACCGACAGTCGAAATGGAAATACCGTACCGTGATGCAACTTCTTTTTGAGAAGTCTTCTTTTCATGTAATAAGTCGGATAGATATTCAATGGCACCAGCCCAAGCCTCTGTATTATTCAATGAAATCGTTCCGCTTTTCGATTCTCCAATCAATAGATACCATAGAAGCGCTGATTCTCCACCCAATTCACTCCGGTGCTGGAGAAGCTGATCGAGGATTTCTAGTCCTGCCACTGCCTCGACAGGCGGTTCGTTTAATTGAACAATACCTTTTTCCATTTGCATCTCCACCTGTTCATAACCATTCTCGAACAGAACCGTGGCTGCTAGCTCTTTTACAATTTCTGCTTCACTCACTTCAGCACACAATGCTTCCAATGCAGCAGATGCCTCTTCATCCTTCCACTTCCGGATCAACAACAGATGAGCAAGCTTATTTTTGTTGATCGTTCCTTTCAATTGTTGAATCCGCTCCGTCAATTCGGTCGTTTCATGAAAATTATTGATCGGTATAGTATATTGATATTCAGCATACTCGGGTTGGAGTGCGTAATCTTCCAATTTATCTAGATAATACGTCGCAACTGGGCTCTCCGGATCGAGGTCGAGGAGCTTTTCCCAAGCCCATTGTGCTGCCTGCGTACGCCCTGTTTTTAACGAGGCGATAGCCAACCAGTGGAAATACGTCACATTCCATGCGTATCCGTGATTTTTCACAGAATGAAGCCATAGGAAAGCAAGCTCATTCTCCTCGAGAAGAGCAAATGTACTTCCGAGCTTATACCGATGTTCAGGAATGATTGGATGGATGACTCTGAGCATGCGCACAAATTGGTCGAGCTCGTTCCTTTGTTGAAGCTGTTTATAAAAAAGAGCAGCATTACAAAGCGCATGAAGATTTCCTGGATTCTTGTCTAAGATATCATCAAGCACGACGAAAGCTTCTTCATATTCTCCAAGGTAAAAATGGGCAAGCGCCAAATTGTTATAGGCTGCCCAGAATTCCGGATGGTTCTGGATCATCTGCTTCAATAGGTCTCGCGCATCCGCAAATTTCCCCTGTTCGAGGCTGCGACGCGCTTTTTCATGTTGTACAATCAGCCGTTCTTCAGATGAACGGTTTTCGAGATCCTCGCCAAATTCGCTATGTATCAGGTCTAGCAATTCTTCTGAATCCTCGTAAAAATCCCCATCCGGATCGTTTTCCATGTAGCGGACCGCTTCATTTTCGGCCTCGCGGAACATTCCGAGATGGGCATAATTGTTTGCCATGAAGTAGTAGCATTCTGAGATGTCTGAATCAATTTCACTCACGATGTATTCCAACAGATCATTCGACTCGATGAAGTCTCCGAGTTCTGCGAGTGTTGCAGCAAGCTGACAAAGGTACGTCGGTTCTTTCGGATCGACATCGACCGCCCGTTGAAAAAGTTGTTTCGCCCTGTACAAATCTTTCTTCTGATATGCCTTTAATCCACGTTGAAAATAATACTCCCCACTCCGCGAAAAAGGGATGACCTTCCCTTGTTCCTCAGATGGGTTATGCTTGACTTTCATGTAATGTAATCACCCGTTCTCTGTACTCTCTTTCGAAAGTATAACACACGGGGACATCCCTCGAATATACGAATCACGAGATTTGGAAAAAGAAGAAAATGGTACTACAAAAAGAAGACTGACCCTTTGTCAGCCTTCCTTTCATCATTCTTTTTCAGCAGGTTCAGTGTGCCGTTCTTTTAGTACTTTCAACACATCATCAAGCGGAAGATCTTGTTCTTTCAGCAACACAAGCACGTGATACAGAAGGTCAGCGGTCTCCCAGGACAGCTCGTTCTTATCACGGTTCTTGGCTGCGATGATGACCTCGGATGCTTCTTCTCCGACCTTCTTCAAAATCTTATCGACGCCTTCCTTGAAAAGATACGTCGTATAAGAGCCTTCTGGACGCGCCGCATCACGTTCAGCAATCAATTTTTCCAATTGAGAGAGGATGGCGAAACGGTCGGAAGCACTTCGCTCGACACCGCCATCTTCCAACAACGAATCCTCAAAGCACGAAAACGTCCCTTTATGACAAGCAGGTCCGTTCGGATGAACGAGCACGATGAGCGCATCTTGATCGCAATCGTATCGGATGTCCTCAATCACTTGAGTGTTCCCAGACGTTTCACCTTTGTGCCAAAGCTCTTGTCTCGAACGACTGTAAAACCACGTCTCACGGGTATCGATTGACTTTTGCAACGATTCTTCAGTCATGTAAGCGAGTGTTAGGACTTCTTTACTCTGCACATCCTGGACAATCGCCGGAATCAGCCCGTTTTCATCAAACTTCAAGTCACTTATGTTCATCGCACGTTCACCCCTTGCTTTCTCAGTTCGTCCTTCACAGCCATGATGGACGTTTCTTTATAGTGGAAAATTGATGCTGCCAGCGCCGCATCTGCATCCGCTTCGGTAAAAACGTCATGAAAATGCTCAGCAGCGCCTGCTCCACCGGATGCAATGACTGGCACCGTCACAGCGTCTCGTACTTTTTTCGTCAACTCGATATGGAAGCCGGACTTTTCACCATCCCGGTCCATGCTCGTAAGCAGGATCTCTCCTGCACCTCGTTTGACCGCTTCCTTCGCCCAGTCGATGACCTCCCAGTCAGTCGGACGCTGGCCGCCATTCGTATACACCCGCCACGACCCCATCTCTTCATCGTACCGGGCATCAATGGCGACAACAATGCATTGTGCCCCAAAGTATTGCGAACCGAGCGTAATCAGATCCGGATTTTTTACCGCTGCCGTATTCAGCGAAACTTTATCGGCTCCTGCCCGTAACACCTTCTTCATGTCTTCCAGAGCGTTGATTCCTCCCCCGACGGTAAAAGGAATCGCGAGTTCAGCTGCGACCTCTTTCACGACATCAATAATGGCATGCCGCTTTTCATTCGAAGCGGAAATATCGAGGAACACGAGCTCGTCTGCGCCTTGTTCATCGTACATTTTCGCGAGCTCCACGGGGTCTCCTGCATCGATGATATTCACGAATTGGACACCTTTGACGACGCGTCCATCTTTTACATCCAAACAAGGAATGATTCGTTTCGTTAACATTTATTGACCTACTTTCCCAAGGGCTTCCGATAGGGTGAACCTCTCTGTGTAGAGGGCTTTTCCGATGATCGCCCCTTCAATCCCTTCGTGTTGTCTGTCCGCCAGGTTACGGAGATCCTCCAATGAACTGACGCCGCCTGAAGCGATCACTTCAGCGCCGGATGCCTTTGCAAGCTCGGCAATCGCCTCGATGTTCGGACCTTCGAGCGTACCATCTCTGGATATATCGGTAAAAATAAAGTGACGCGCTCCAGCCTCCGCCATCTCTTTAGCGAGGTTCGTCGCTTTCACTTCAGATTTGTCCAGCCAGCCTTCTGTAGCAACATAGCCATCGCGCGCATCGAGCCCGATCGCGATCCGTTCACCGTATTTCTTCAGCATCTCTTTCGTAAACGCTGGATTTTTCACAGCGACACTTCCTAAGATGACACGATCAACACCTCGTTCCAGGTAAAAAGCAACGTCTTCTTCCGTTCGGATGCCACCACCAACTTGCACCTTTACATCGAGTTCAGAAGCGACCCGCAACACATGTTTGTGGTTCACTTTCTCAGCGGCTTTCGCGCCATCAAGGTCGACCATGTGAATCCAGTCGGCACCTTCATCGGCGAACTTTTTCGCCATCTCGAACGGGGAGTCACCATAAACCGTCTCCTGATCATAATCGCCCTGGAACAGACGGACGCACTTGCCGCCCCGCATATCAATCGCTGGATACAGTTCAAATCTTCGTTGCATCAGACTTCCTCCCCTCGATGTAATCCGCAAAGTTTTTCAGAATTTCCAGGCCTGCTGTGCTGCTCTTTTCCGGATGAAACTGTGCACCAAAAATATGCCCTTTTCCGACAACGGCTGGAACCTCTTCATGATAATCCGCCGTTGCCAGCAACACGTTGCGATCCTCCGTTTTTACAAAATAAGAATGGACGAAATAGACATAGTCCGTGCTCAAATCTTGTAAAAGAGGAGAATCTGGTTGCTGGAGGATCATACGGTTCCATCCCATATGAGGAACTTTATAGCTGACACCGCCAGCTGTCTTGCCAGGGAATCGGACGACTCGGCCAGGCAACAGGTTCAAGCCTTCCGTCAGACCATTCTCTTCGCTCTCTTCAAAAAGAAGTTGCATGCCAAGGCAAATCCCGAACAACGGCTTGCCGCCAGCAACTTCACTTTTGATAAACGCATCCATACCATTCTCTTTCAAAGCATGCATCGCATCCTTGAACGCCCCGACTCCGGGTAGGAGCAGTGCATCAGCATCGGCGAGGTCTTCTTTTTTCTCCGATAAAAAGTACTCTACGCCTAAACGGCGGAGCGCATTTTGAACGGAATGGAGATTCCCCATTCCGTAATCGATAATTCCGATCATTTTAGAGCATTCCTTTCGTTGACGGGACTCCGGTGACACGGGGGTCGAGCTGGGTCGCTTCATCCAATGCACGACCGAGCGCTTTGAAGATCGCCTCGATGATATGATGCGTGTTCGATCCGTGATGGACGATGATGTGTAGGTTCATCCGTGCCTCAAGCGCGAATTTCCACAAAAATTCGTGGACGTTTTCCGTATCAAAGGTACCGACTTTGGAAGATGGCAGCTCACCGACTTTCCACTCGAAGTGCGGTCGGTTGCTTAGATCCACGACGACTTGAGCAAGCGCTTCGTCCATCGGCACGATTGCGTTGCCATACCGACGAATTCCCTTTTTATCACCTAACGCTTCAAGGAACGTCTGTCCGAGACAGATCCCAATGTCTTCGGTCGTATGATGATCGTCAATTTCGGTATCCCCTGTCGCGTTCACCTGCAGGTTAAACAGCCCATGACGTGTCCATAAATCGAGCATATGGTTCATGAAAGGAACCGGTGTATGGATTTCAGACTGGCCTTGACCATCGATCTGGAGGCTCAGTTCAATTTGCGTTTCATTCGTTTTACGAGTGATAGATGAAGTGCGTTCTGACATGTATCAATTTTCCTCCAGTCGAATATCAATGGCTCGAGCATGTGCCTCTAGGCCTTCAAGTCGTGCTAGTTTACTAATCTTCCGTCCATCGTTGAACAATGCATCTGTTCCGTACGAGATGATACTCGATTTCTTGATGAAATCATCCACACTAAGCGGGCTCGAAAATCGTGCTGTCCCGTTTGTCGGCAAAACGTGGTTCGGTCCAGCAAAATAGTCACCGACAGGCTCTGAGCTGTTTTTGCCGACGAAGATCGCACCTGCGTGCTTAATCTGACCAAGCAGCTCGAACGGTTCATGTGCAACAAGTTCCAAATGTTCCGGTGCCACCTCGTTAATCGCGGCAATCGCTTCTTCTTCCGTATTGGCCACGTAAATGACACCATTACTGATGATTGAAGCCTCGGCGATCGATTTACGCGGCAGGCTTTCCAACTGTCGGATCACTTCTTTCGACGTCTCTTCCGCCACTTCAATCGAAGTTGTAACGAGAATGGAACTCGCCATCTGATCGTGCTCGGCTTGAGACAATAGGTCAGCGGCAAGGTAAACCGGGTTCGCGGTATCATCCGCATAAATCATGATCTCACTCGGCCCAGCGATCATATCGATGCCGACAAGCCCGAACACTTCCCGTTTCGCGAGTGCGACGTAGATGTTTCCAGGTCCGACGATTTTATCGACAGGTTGTACGGTTTCGGTTCCGAATGTAAAAGCACCGACCGCTTGCGCACCACCGATTTTATAAATTTCATGGACGCCGCCTTCGTTCGCTGCGACAAGGACGCTTGCAGGAATCGTTCCGTCTTCACGGGGTGGAGTCGCAATCGCGATTCGGCTGACGCCTGCAACACTCGCAGGAATCGTCCCCATCAAAACAGAAGATGGATACTCCGCGGTTCCACCTGGTACATACACTCCGACCGATTCAAGTGGGGTAATCTTTTGTCCGAGTACTGTACCATCCTTTTTCGTCACCATCCAGGATTCTCGCACCTGTCTTTTATGGTAATCACGGATGTTTTGCGCCGCTTCGCGGATGATGTGCACCACTTCTTCATCGAGTGAAGCGTATGCTTTTTCAATTTCCACATCCGTCACCTTCAACGATTCCAACCGGACGCCATCGAATGTTTCCGTCAATTCGACAAGTGCCGTGTCTCCTCTTTCTTTTACTTGATTGAGGATTCCGATGACGGCTTCTCTTTGATCCTCTGTTCCTTGATCGAGCTGTTTCCGTAATGTTGCATCCCTTAACTGCTGTATTTTCATCGGACAACCTCCTTTCCTTCAATCACCTTTTCCAGTCGATTCACCATCTCATCGATCCGGTTCGCTTTCACTCGGTAGCTGACGGGATTGACGATGAACCTCGACGTGATTTCCATGATTTTTTCCGTTTCAACAAGTCCGTTTTCTTTCAACGTGCGGCCGGTTGAGACGATATCGACGATTCGATCGGCAAGACCGATCATCGGTGCAAGCTCAATCGACCCGTTCAGCTTGATGATTTCGACCTGTCTGCCTTGGCTTCTGAAATAGCTCGAAGCGACGTTTGGATATTTGGAAGCGATTTTTGGCGCAACGGAATCGAGTTCAGTTCCCGGGAGTCCTGCTACTGACAAGTGACAACGCGAGATTCCAAGATCTAGCACCTCATAGACATCCCGCTTTTCTTCAAGCATGACATCCTTTCCCACGATTCCGACATCTGCTACGCCATGCTCCACATATGTCGGCACATCCATCGGTTTCGCTAAAATGAACCGTAAATCCTCTTCTTCGATATCAATGATCAGTTTCCGTGAGTCTTCAAATTCGGGAGGGAGCGCATAATCGGCTTCACGCAGCATTTGAACTGCTTCTTCAAAGATTCGCCCTTTCGGCATGGCGATGGTCAGCTTCGATGATGTCATTTGCTTACTCCCTCCTCTTTTCCTAAATAATAGGTCACATTGGAAAACTTTTCGGTGAACGCATCCAGGTTTTCAATCCCTTTAATATCTTGAAGGACCGCTGTTTCGCCCTGTCCTCTAAGCTTTTGACAAAACTCGATGGCATCCTTCCGTTGTTTTTCCGAATAGACGATGCAGTGCGTGAACGTTTTCTCCTCACGGGGATGGACCGCCTCGATCAAGTGGTCAAGATGGATGCCAAATCCAGTCGCCTTCGTATCCATATCAAATTTGGAGAGCAGTGTATCGTACCGACCTCCATTACTGATCGGGGATCCGAGTTCAGGTGCATATCCTTCAAAAACTACACCGGTGTAATACGTCATATGGCTGACCAGCGTCAGGTCGAGGGACACGAGGTCGCTTACACCATAAGCTGCGAGTCCATCACGCAACGTCTGGAGCTCCTCCAACGCTTCGTAAGCACGAGTGGATGTGATCAGTTCCTCCGCTTGTTCAAGACCAGCCGTACCGCCTCTCAGTTGCAGAAAGTCGACTAGTCGCTTTTGATCGATGGATGACAACGGAAGCTCTTTCACATGCTGGCGATAACCGACGTAATTTTTCTCAAATAAAAACCGCTTGAGTGTTTCCGTCCGTTGATCGGTTCCGAGAATTTCCTTGAAGAGTGCATCGACATACCCGAGGTGTCCGACTGCAACCTGGAAGTTATTCAAGCCGACAGCTTTCAGCGTCTCAATCATCAAGGCGATCACTTCTGCATCAGCACTTGTCGTTCCATCGCCAATCAGCTCGACTCCGAACTGTTCGAACTCTGCGGGACGACCGCCTTCCTGTTCCTGAGCTCGGAAAACATGCGCGGCATAAGCAATACGCATCGGAAGCGGCTCGTCTTTCAGGCTGGACGCTGCAACCCGTGCAATCGGTGCCGTCATATCGGGTCGCAGAACGAGCGTTTTCCCTTCTTGGTCGAGTAGTTTGAAAAGCTGCTGATCCAATGTGGCAGAAGCCTCACCAACTGTGTCGTAATACTCGACGGTCGGCGTCTGCATGAAGCGGTATCCCCATTGCCGAACGATGCTCTCCATCGCTGTCCGGCTGATTGATTTGATTTCATAAAGCTGAGGAAGCGTGTCCCGCATCCCCAATGGTTTTTCAAATACAAGCGGTTTCGACACATCATTCACTCTCCGGTTTCTTTTTTATTTATAAAAGGAAAATCCTTTAGTTCGCTAATTAACTAACAAGATAAAGACTTAATAAGTAGTCTAACGCTCTTCCGAATACTCGTCAACCAATAAATTTTAAAGTACTGTCGTTTATGTTTACCCTATTTATCCCTTCTTAATAGTCAAGATCCACATAAAAACAGTTCCAATACAATAATGGAGTGATTTGGGACAAAACAGAAGGGGCAGTCCTACAAAATCGATCCAATTTCGACTAATAGGACTGCCCCATTATTTGACTCATATTTGCTTCCCAATCATTTTGAATAGTATCGATCATCTATTTGTAAAATGGTCTTTTCGAGCTCATAGTATCCTTTCATGTCATTCTTTTCTTTATCACTGAAAGACCGTTCATTTTCCTTGATATAATCCAACCATTCCGTTTCTAGTGTGTCTATATCTTTTCCATAGGTTTCTTTAATTGCGATATTCAATTGATCTACATTATAAATCTTTTCAAATGTCTTGAGACCGTACTCCTCAATTAGATACGATACGAATGAACCCGCATGTACATAGCTAAGTAATTGAAGCGCACTCTCTTCCTCACTGTCTACGTATGATCGAAAATAAGTTCCACTCAATACATTGTCCGTTAGTTTTCTAAGCGGTAGATTCCGATTAAGTTCAATGCATTGTCGCATCATTCTATGTAGAGACAATTCATATCCTGGTATCGTACCAGAACCATATTCAGACTCAACATACTCAGCAAGTCCTTCCTGAGTGAAAAAACCAGAAGATGATCCACCAAACTTCCCGTCAATGACTTCTCCGTACCCTAGTAACGAATGCGTTAATTCATGGAAAATAGGGTACTTTCCATTAACCTTGCGAAGCGTGATCTGACTTACATCTCCATATGACATTCCACTTTCCTCATAGAGCACAATATCAATTTGTTCTGCGGGCACATAATCTGTTTCAATTAAACCAGTTATGATCGTTGTCGCTTCTTTAACTTGCTCTGCCACGTTGTTCAATTCTTCTTTTGATAATCCTGCTTTGTCAATAAGTCGGAATGTTATTTCAGGTGTTCCATTCTCTGATTTCACTATTACTTCTGTTGGCGAACATCCTGCTAGTACAATCATTAATCCAAGAATACCTACCCATATTTTCATATCTCGTCCCCCCTCTAAAGATATACGGGACAACTTGATGGAAAGTTTCTCCAAATTTTCATCTATTGGAGATATATTTGGGAAGTGGGGCGATATCTACGTGGAATGGTTCGATTCTCTCGAGAAGTGGGTCGATACCTCCGGATAGTGGGGCGATACCGCTGAGAAGTGGTTCGATACCCTCGAGAAGTGGGGCGATTCCTCCGAATTCCAGTCTCACCTTCAACTAAAAGAGCCCCATTCTGAAGGAATCCGTTAGAGATTCGCTCAGAATGAGGCTCACAAATCGTATAGTGAAGCAGAAGAACCGTCCCCACGCTTCACACGCTTCCTTATTTATAAACCAGGTTCACGTAACGTTGTACGAAACGACGCACGTCCCGTTCTTGGACGATGAAATGGTACTGGCAGCGATGGGCATTTTTGAAATAGCTGAAATCGGTTTGCAAATACTTTTCCAACTGTCTGCGATGGATATGGACGACCAGTTCGTTCTCCTGATAAGGAACCATGATTTTCAAACGGGAAATATACGGTAGCTCCTTGAACAAGTATACGAGATTATCCAACAGCAATCGTCCGATTGTCAGCTTGGAAGCGAAGTATTCGTCATAGTCGTCAAGGAATTCAGGACTGACATGGTCGCTGTTTTCGAAACGGATGACGGCTTCTTGCCCATTCCAGTACGCATCGCGTATGTAGTCGCTTCCTCTTAAACGGGATACAGCAGATAAAAAGAAGAAACGATCTTGCTGCTCGCTGTCTTTCTTCTGTTTCGAGACAGCCGCTGGACGAATCCATGCATCGCTGATACGGAACTCACCATTCATATAGATCATTGACATTCTCTTCTTTTGTTCCATTCTGATGACACCTCACCTTTATCTATCCTATATATCGTCATTTTTCGCCATTTGTTTACGCTTGTCCATCTGTTCTTTCGTATAGATGACCTGCATCGGATTGCCTCCGACGAATGAACCGGCTTCGACGTCCCGATGGACGAGGGATCCAGCAGATACAATCGCACCGTCACCTATTGTGACTCCTGGCAATATCGTACTGTTCGCTCCGATCATCACTTCATCACCAATCACTACACTACCAAGCCGATACTCTTTTATCAAATATTCATGCGTCAAAATCGTCGTGTTGTAGCCGATGATCGAGTTTTTTCCAACCGAAATCTTCTCCGGAAACATGATATCGAGCATGACCATCAACGCAAAAGCAGTCTGATCACCGACCTTCATCCGGAGAAACGTCTTGTAAAGCCAGTTTTTCACCGGAATGATCGGCGTATACCTCGCCAGCTGGATGACGATGAAATTCTTGAACACTTTGAAAAAAGGAACCGTCCTATAAATCTGCCAAAGCGCATTGCTTCCTTTGACAGGGTAGCGCTTGGTGTTCCGCATTATACCGTCACCTCTACCTCTAATACGTTCAGTAGGTCTGGCATTTCTTCTAGCATGTAATCTGGTTGCAATCGCTCGAGTGTCGCGCGTCCTTTGATGGTCCAGGCGACGGCCGCCGTCATTGTCCCGGCATTTTTACCGGCATCAATATCATATCGGCTGTCCCCGACCATGATCGCTGAGCTCACATCCGACTGTAAATTCGCCAGCGCGCGCATGATCGGCTCCGGATCCGGCTTCGCTTTTTCCACATCATCCAACGTAACGATGGTCGTGAAATAATCGCTCAAACCAGTGATTTCAAGTCCGAGCTCGACCGCATCACGCATCTTCGTCGTGACAATCCCGAGCTTGAAGCCTTTCTCATGCAACGTTTTCACCGTTTCTACCACACCTTCAAAGGCATGTACGTATTCTTCATGATGGGCAAGATTGTGTTCTTTATACATTTTTACCATATCTGGTACAGACGTTTCATCGACTTCTTTAAAACTATCGACAAGAGGTTGTCCGATGAATGAGATGATGTCCTCCCTGCTGAATCTACCAGGTTGGAAATGCTCCAATGTATGGGTAAAGGATGCGATGATCAGCTCGTTCGTGTTGATCAGCGTTCCATCCAAATCAAACAAAATCGTATCAACTTTCATAGTTGGCTTCCTTTCGATGTCTATAAGCTTTTCTTGCGTCTAATCGGTTCCAGACGACAGCAACAATCATCGTCAGGACAATGGCAACGACTAATCGGATCATTAACAACGGCCATACCGGGATCCCGAGCGGAATGAAGATCAATGTATCCTCGATGACGGCGTGACACGATACGAGAAAAATGAAGGCGAGATACAAGTCTTTCTTCTCGACGCCGTCTTCTTTTACCGCCTGCATCATTACGCCTGCTCCGTACGCGAGTCCGAAAACGATACCCGCCGCGAGCGTCGTAGACGTGTTCGGTTTCATTCCAAGGGCACGGGTAATCGGCGACATCCATCGCGAAAATACCGTCAACCAGTTCAAGTCCTTCATGATTTGGATGAAGATCATGAGCGGGATGACGATCGCCGCGAGCTGGACGATACCGATGAACCCTTTTTCCACACCAAGCCAAAGGATGTTCCAGAATCCTGAAACATTCTCCTCAGACTGGGAAATCAGTCCGTATACCGCTTTTTCCGTACCGCCCTTCCAGAAGATCGAAATCATCCAGGCAGATATGAACGCCAGCCCTAAGCGCACGACAAGCACGATCCACATCTTGATGCCCGCTTTCGTAGCAACAGTGGACTCGATCAATAGGTTATGAGAAAAAGAGAGCATCACCGCGAGGATGAACACCTCTTTCACCGTTAAATCAAGGCTCAAAATCGCTCCGATTCCAGCGTATAGATTCAAGAAGTTTCCGATGACGAGCGGTAGTGCCGCCTCACCGGAGAGGCCAATCCACTTCATGAGCGGTTCAGCCAGTTTGACCAACCAGCCCATGACGGGCGTTTGGCCTAGTATTGTAACGAGAAGGGTGATCGGGAAAATGATCTTTCCAAGCTCCCAGGTCGTATTCAGTCCAACTTTCAGACCTTTTCGCAAAGTATTCATTTCCTTCACCCCTTCTTTCGATGTTTACTGATCCATGTACCGTTTGTCTGCAAGACCTGCTTTTCTACGGTAGATCATGATTCCGATGCTGACCACGATCAAGACGATCGAGATGACCTGCGCCATTCGAAGACTTTCCGTGAGCATCAAGCTGTCTGTCCGCAATCCTTCAATGAAGTATCGCCCGACAGAATAATATATGACGTACGTGAGGAACAATTCCCCGCGTCGTAAGTTTACTTTTCTCAAACCAATCAAAATCGCAAACCCGATGATGTTCCAAATGGATTCATAGAGAAACGTCGGATGATAATAGGTTCCATTGATGTACATCTGATTGATGATCCAGTCCGGCAAGTACAGTCCTTCTAAAAAGGAACGACTCACTTCGCCGCCGTGCGCTTCCTGGTTCATGAAGTTGCCCCAGCGTCCAATCGCTTGTCCGAGGATGATGCTCGGTGCTGCAATGTCAGCTAGTTTCCAGAATGAAAGGTCTTTCACTTTTGCAAACACGTAAGCTGTCAAAAACGATCCGATCAGCGCGCCGTGAATGGCGATACCGCCTTCCCAAATCTTGAAGATTTCCCCGAGATGGTCTTTATAATAGGACCATTCGAACGTGACATAATAGATTCTCGCAAATAAAATCGCAACCGGCACAGCAATCATGACCAGGTCGACAAACGTCTCCGAGTTCATCCCTAACCGTTTCGTTTCCCGGACAGCGATATACAATCCTAGTAAGGCTCCAAATCCTATAATAATCCCATACCAGTAGATGGTCAATGGACCAAGTTCAAGCGCAACCCGATCCAGCGGTTGTATTTGTGAAAGCATCTATGCTCCTCCTAAAAGTCGTCGTAATCTGGTGTATCGATGACATGATTCAATTTATCGGAAAATTGCTGTGCCGCGTTGACGCCCATCTTTTTCAGACGGAAGTTCATTGCAGCCACTTCGATAATGATCGCAAGGTTACGTCCCGGTCGGACGGGAACCGTCAGCCTAGGCAGTTCACAATCGATGATCGTCATTGTTTCTTCATCCAACCCAAGTCGATCGTACGTTTTTTTGGAATCCCACGTCTCCAGGTTGATCGTGAGCGCGATCTTTTTATAGTTGCGGATCGCACCAGCACCAAACAGCGTCATGACATTGATGATGCCAAGACCTCGGATTTCGAGGAGGTGCTTGATCAGATCTGGTGCACTACCTACGAGGGTTTTCTCGTCTTCCTGGCGGATTTCAACGGAATCATCCGCAACGAGTCGGTGTCCTCTTTTCACAAGTTCAAGCGCGGTTTCACTTTTACCAACACCACTGGATCCTGTAATGAGCACGCCGATTCCATAAATATCGACGAGAACGCCGTGGACAGCCGTTGTTGGCGCGAGCTTACTTTCAAGGAAGTTGGTGAGTCGGCTACTGAGACGGGTTGTCGTCATCGGTGATCGCAGAATCGGAATGTTCTGCTCTTCCGCTGCTTCCGCCAGTTCAGCCGGCACTTCCCAGCCTCGTGAAATGACAATCCCCGGAGTTTCCTCTGTACACAGTTTCCGGAGCCGCTCGCGACGGATGCGCTGGTCCAGACCTGACACGAACGAAAGCTCTGTTTTTCCTAAAAGCTGCAGACGTTCAGCCGGGTAATACGCAAAATAGCCCGCCATTTCCAGGCCGGGTCTTGAAATGTCACTCGTTGATATGGAACGGTGTATCCCTTCTTCACCGTGGACGAGTTCGAGTTCGAACTCCTCAATGAGATCTTTTATATGTATGTTCGCCATCTAGAAGGTCACTCCCAAAGTCTAACGTTAATACCACACTATATTTTATCATGCTTTCATCCAATATGCCGTAACTACACTTATTTTTCCATTAACAGGCTAAAAAATATGTCCTTCGTAGGTGAAATATTTGAGTTATTGATGAAAAGGATAGCTGTGGACCTTAGGAGAATTTGTAGTAGAGGTGATGTATCGTGCAGATTGTTAATGAGTTACCGGATAAATATGAATTCTTTGCGTTGTTCCAGACGACCGGTTGGGACTTGAAGTTTACAGTAGATTCCTTATTTGAAGCCATCTCCAACAGCTGGTATGTGCTTTCGGCTTATGAAGATGGAGAGCTTGTTGGCTTTGGAAGAGTCGTGTCCGATGGTGTTTACCAAGCGATGATCTGTGATCTGATTGTCCTCCCAGACTACCAGGGGAATCGAATCGGGAGTCGGATATTGGAAGAGTTGTTGCGAAAATGTGAGCAACATTCCATTCGGATGGTCGTATTGATGAGCGCAAAAGGGAAAGCAGGCTTTTACAAGAGATTCGGTTTTGTAGAGAGGGATTCGGAAGCACCAGGGATGATTTGGAGGGGAAGATAGTTTTAAGAGGGTAGAAAGCACCTATTTCTGTCCTTTATTTTTGCTTTCTCCCGATTTGGAGGACAGAATCGACCTCTTTCTGTCCTTCATTTTTGCTTTTGCCCAATATGGAGGACAGAATCAGCCTCTTTCTGTCCTCCATTTTTACTTTTGCCCAAATTGGAGGATAGAATCACCCTCTTTCTATCCCCCATTTTTACTTTCTCCCGATTTGGAGGACAGAATCACCCTCTTTCTATCCTCCATTTTTGCCACTTCCTGATATGGAGGATAGAATGGACCCAAAAATCCCCCCATAATGAAAGAGGCTGACACGAGTCAGCCTCCTCATCTATATTCTATGATTTCAACAACCGTAAGCTGTTCAGGATGACCAGGATCGTGCTGCCTTCATGACCGATGACGCCGAGTGGCAAGTCGATGACCTGGACGAAGTTTGAAGCGATCAAAGAAAGGATGACTATGACAGAGAATACGAGATTCTGCTTGATGATGCGAGTCATCTTTTGTGAAATGCGCAACACTTCAGGCAGATTGGTGAGCTGGTCGTTCATCAGCACGACATCGGCAGTTTCCATCGCCACATCCGTTCCGCGCCCCATGGCGATGCCGATATCCGCCGCCGCTAATGCAGGTGCGTCATTGATTCCATCCCCTACCATTCCGACCTGGCCGTACTCCTTTTTCAGCCGCTTGATCTGAGTTACTTTATCTTCCGGAAGGCATTCCGAAATATACAAATCAATGCCAGCTTCCTCGGCGAGAGCTTTCGCGGTCGTTTCGCTATCGCCCGTCACCATGATCGCCGACACACCCAACTGCTTCAGCTCAGCAATGACTCGCTTACTTTCCTCACGAATCTGATCTTTGATTGCAAAAACGGCCGCGATCCCGTTTTCATCTTTTACATAGACAAGTGTTTTCCCTTGCTTCATCCAGGCTTTCGTCTGTTCTGGATAGAACGCATCATACCCTTCACCGACAAAAGAACGCTTCCCGATTGTCCATGTTTTATCGGAAAAAGTCCCGATTACACCGTTCCCTGTTATGCTTTCCATCGCTTCTGGAGAGGAAATCTGGATCGAACGCTCTTCAGCTGCATGGACGAACGCTTCAGCCAGAGGATGGCTGGAGTATGACTCGATGGACGCCACCGCTCGCACGACAGCCGCTTCATCTAAGTCCTCCCGTACGACAAGGTCCGTCACTTCCGCTTTTCCATGCGTGAGCGTCCCGGTTTTATCAAAAGCGATCGCATCCATTTTTGCTAACAAGGTCAGATGGTTTCCGCCTTTTAACAGTACACCTTTCCGAGCACCATTGGAAAGCGTCGACAACACAGCTGGCGCAATGGAAGCCATCACCGCACAAGGAGATGCGACAACCAGCAAAATCATCGCCCGATAAAAGGTTTCCGTCCAGCTCCAACCTAGCGCAAAATGCGGTACGAACAGCATCAAACCGACGACTGCCAACACGATGTTCACATAATGCCCCTCAAATCGCTCGATGAATTGCTGGGACTCGGACTTTTCGTTTTGAGCGGTCTGTACCATATCAACGATCCGTTGATACATCGTTTCATTGCTAGCGTGCGTCACCCGAACGGTCACCGTTCCACTGTCATTCACGGTCCCTGTGAACACCGGGTCCCCGATCTCCTTTTTCACCGGAATCGATTCACCCGTAATCGCCGATTGATCAACCGTCGTATGCCCTTTTTCAATCTTCCCGTCAGCAGGGAATTGTTCACCCGGTCGGACGAGAATCCAATCATCGACACTTAAATCTTCAGCATTGATTTCAACGAGTTGCTCTCCCTGGATACGAAGAGCGGTAGAAGGCTTCATGTTCAACAAGGAAGTAATCGTTTTTTTACTCTTATTCAACGTATAGGTCTCTAACGCACCACTCATGGAAAAAATGAAGATCAACAAGGCCCCCTCAAGCCAGTAGCCGATGATGGCAGATCCAATCGCCGCCAAAACCATCAGGAGCTCAACGTTCAGCTTCTTCTCTTCCATCGTCTCGAGGATACCTTCTTTCGCTTTCGCAAAACCACCGATCGCATAAGCAAAAACGTAGAAGATGACTGGTACAACGCTTATATGAATGGTCGCAAGGAACCAACCGATTAAAATCAGAACACCACTCGTCAGAGCTGCAATCATTTCCCAATGCTCACGAAATACACTACCTATGGCTTTATAACTGAGATTCTGTTCTTGTTCCACTTGTTTGGAATAAACCAGTTTTTCCTCCATTGGATTTTGCACCCCTCTTATAATTGAGAATGAAAACTATACTCATTACCCTTATAAAAATACAAGAGCTGCCAACATTACGTTGACAGCGGTTTTATTCGTCTTTTAATCTATTCAATTGAAATTAAAATGGTTCCTACAATGGAATAATTATAATTATTATACCATCCTCTATCTAAAATGGAACTAAAAAAAGCTGATACTTTAGAAAAAAGTACCAGCTCTTCTTATTCGTTATGGCTGTTTTCGCAAACTTTGTTGCTCTTGCACTTGAAGAAAGTATTAAATACTTTCTTCAGTATAAGGGCAACTAAGGCTCGACCTATAAAAGGCTTGGTCTCGCCAAGTTTTCTTTAAAAGTTGTTGATTTCCGCTCCAGGATGCTCGCTTTCCTCGGGGCGTGCGGTGAGCCCACTCGTCGCTTTGCGACATTGAATGGTCTCACCTGTCACGCTGATCCCGCAGGAGTCTCGCACCTTGCTCTCCAATCAACTTACACAAGGTGATTTTTAAAAATGTCTTGAAAGCAACAATCTTTTAGAAAAGAGCTACATTAGCTATCTTTCAGCGGTTTTACAATCAATGTATTGATCAGCAGTGTGAGGATTGAAATGATGATGGCTGCCAACAATGCCATACCGAAACCGGATATGACGAATGCATCTCCCATTAGCCACTGCGTCAACATGAGTGTGATGGCATTAATGACGATTAGGAACAGCCCTAAGGTCATGATTGTCACCGGTAATGTCAGTATGACAAGAATGGGTTTGACGATCACATTCATGATGGAGAGCAAGAGACTTGCGAGAATTGCTGCACCAACTCCTGATAAATAAAATGATTCACTGAAAAATCCTGAAACGACCATAAGTACGACAGTATTGACTATTAATGATATGATCCAGCCTCTCATCCTCTGCCTCCTTATCTTTTTGCGATGGAAATCGAGCCTGTTTTCGCTTCTGCTTCTATTTTGTATGTGTTCTCAGCTTCTTCATTTGCGATGAATTCCATACGCTTTTGCACGACATCTTTACTTTCCTTATGCACCTTCACTTTATCCAGGTAACAATTGAGATTACCGATGGTCGCTTTCAAATTCCCATTGATACGTAAGGAATCAGGCACAAGCAACTCGATTTTACCTGCAACGGTTTTAAAAGAAGCTTCTCCAGGCAGTGCCTCATCTAAAATGAACGTGATGGAGCCATTAAGGGTTTCTGCCTCCACCTTCTCATATTTCCCATTGAGACGGATGGCTCCGTTCAACGTCTCTAAATCAACTTTATCCCACTCGCTGTTTTCAAGCTTGATCTTCCCGTTTGATGTTGAAGAGGTGAGCGAGTCTCCTTTAACCCGATCGAGCGAGACCGCACCGTTCGATGTACGGATCGTCATCGATTTGGTCTTGAGCTCTTCTAATGAAATGGCACCATTCGAGGTGCGCAAGTGGATTTCTTCGTATTGTTTTGCCGGAACATATACGTCGGCATGGACCTTCATCCGGTTTTCATCGACCATTAATTGAAGCTGACCGTTTTCAGTTGTAAAATGGACGTTTTTCATGAAATACGACTTCGCTTCTTCGACGCTTTGGGTCCGGAACACGGATGCAGCGCACTCTACTCTGACACTTTGCTCTTCCCAAGGATGCAGCTTGATCCCGCCATTCGTGATTTGTGCCCTGATTTTACTGATATCGACCTCATTTTCTTGAAACACATGATCGACTTCAATTGATTGACCAAAGTTAAAATCGAAATCAGACTCTTTCAGCTTGTTGACGACCCGATCAAACAAACTGGAAAATCGGCTGATCGTCGATTCGACTTTACTGGAGGTTGATTGGTTCGTCTTCTGCTCCGTCTTTTGTTGCTCGGTTTTCGAATAGGTTTGGTCCTGATACCCTTGCTTTTGAGTGGCTGATGTTTTCACTTCTTGCTTGGTTGGTTCTTCTGCTTTGGCTTGTTGTTCTACGTCGTCCGTGTTCTCACCGATCGCTTTTAAAAGGTCGATGGCTTCACTGGATGTAATTCTCCCTTCATCCAGCATCCTCAAAATCATTTTCCGTTCTTCCACGAACTACTCCCCCCTCGTTTATTTCTCTAATAGTACAACGATCCCTCTCACTATATTCCATACCACCAATGTTAACGCGATCCCACCGAACAAGATGATGCAGCTGATGGAAAACACATTGAAAAGCATCCCCATTTCGAAAAAGAGGATAGATAACATCGCTAAAGCGACGATCGGAATCAAATGAAATTTTATCGCTTTTTTTGCATGCTCCCTTACTAGGTGGTCACCCATGAAACAATAGATCATTACCGGGACTAGGAAAGGTGCAAAGATAATGCTCATATAGCCTAGTGATGAGATTACTCTACACGTTGAAGACACCTGTCTCTCCTCCATTTTATGCCTGACCTGTGTAAGGCTATGTTGTTTATTTCCCTTTTCTTTATATGGTAAAGCACAACTCTTAGTGAAAATGACGACACTCCAGCGGGAGGTCCAATCCTTCTCTTTATTTCGACATAAAAAATAAAAAGCCTTCTAAGAGTAAAATTCTTAGAAGACTTTCTTTCGTTTATTTATTAACCGTTTCCTTGATCTTCGCATCCATCCGTTTACGGTCACGCTTTAGGATCGGCGCAAGATATTTTCCGGTATAAGACGCACTGTTTTCTGCAATCTGTTCAGGTGTTCCGGTCCCAACGATCGTACCACCTTTATCTCCACCTTCTGGTCCTAGATCGATGATATGATCGACCGCCTTGATGACATCAAGGTTGTGCTCGATGACTAGGACAGAGTCACCATTGTCGACCAGACGCTGCAGAACCTTCAACAAGCGTGCAATGTCATGGACATGAAGACCCGTTGTCGGTTCATCCAGGATATAGAGCGTTTTACCGGTCGCCCGTTTATGAAGTTGGGAAGCAAGCTTCACACGCTGCGCTTCACCACCTGAAATCGTAGTAGATGACTGACCGAGCTTGATGTATCCGAGCCCGACGTCCATCATCGTCTGCACTTTCCGCTTGATCTTAGGAATGTTCGCGAAGAACTCGACAGCTTCTTCAACCGTCATATCCAAGATATCTGCGATGTTCTTGCCTTTATATTTTACCTCGAGCGTTTCACGGTTGTATCGCTTCCCGTGACACACTTCACAAGGGACATACACATCCGGCAAGAAGTGCATTTCAATCTTGATGATTCCGTCTCCACGGCACGCTTCACATCGCCCGCCTTTTACGTTGAAGGAGAAACGACCCTTCTTGTAGCCTCTCACCTTCGCTTCGTTCGTTTGAGCAAAAACGTCACGGATATCATCGAAGACACCGATATACGTTGCTGGGTTTGATCGAGGTGTACGACCGATTGGCGACTGGTCGATATCGATGACTTTGTCGATATGGTCGAGTCCTTCGATCTTCTTATGTTCACCCGGCTTTTCCTTTGCACGGTGAAGCTTCAAGGCAAGTGATTTATACAGGATTTCGTTGATGAGCGTACTTTTGCCGGATCCCGATACGCCAGTGACCCCGGTGAACACACCAAGAGGAATATCCACATTCACATTTTGCAAGTTGTTTTCAGTCGCATTCTTGATCGTCAGCTTACGGCCATCTGATTGACGACGTTCCGTCGGAAGTGGGATGAATTGTTTTCCTGACAGGTATTGGCCAGTCAATGAGTTAGCATCATCCATGATTTCCTGCGGAGAGCCTTGTGCCGTAATCTGTCCACCATGAGCCCCTGCTCCTGGTCCGATATCGATGAGATAGTCCGCAGCAAGCATCGTATCTTCATCGTGTTCGACAACAATCAACGTATTGCCAAGACTGCGCATCTCCTCAAGCGTATTGATCAAACGGTCATTATCCCGTTGGTGAAGACCGATCGAAGGCTCGTCAAGAATATAGAGAACACCTGTCAATCGAGATCCGACCTGCGTCGCCAATCGGATACGCTGTGCCTCTCCACCGGATAGCGTCCCAGCTGAACGACTCAACGTCAGGTAATCGAGTCCGACGTTCACTAAGAACCCGAGACGGTCGTTGATTTCGCGCAGGATGAGCCGCCCGATTTGTAGTTCTTTTTCCGTCAATTCAAGTTCACTGAAGAACGTTTGCGCTTCTTTTACCGACATTTTCGTCACATGACCGATATGGTGATCACGGATGAGCACCGCTAGCGCTTCTGGCTTCAATCGGTGTCCATCACATTTCGGACATGCCTTTTGCGTCATATATCCTTCCATTTGCTCACGGATATAATCGGAGCTCGTTTCGTGATAACGACGCTTGATATTGTTCACGACACCTTCGAACAAGATCTTGTTTTCCCGCACTTGTCCGAAGTCGTTTTCATATCGGAAGTAGATCTTGTCCTTCCCGCTTCCGTACAACACTTTATCGAGCTGGGATTTTTGAAGCTTTTTCACTGGCACGTCCATGTCGATGCCATAATGATCACACACACTCTTTAAAAGCTGCGGGTAATATTGAGAGCTTTGCGGCTCCCACGGCGCAATCGCATGGTCACGCAAGGAACGATCCCCGTCTGGAATGATCAGATCCAGGTCGACTTCAAGCTTCGTACCGAGTCCATCACATGTGGAACAAGCCCCGAACGGACTGTTGAACGAGAATAGTCGAGGTTCGAGTTCCCCGATGGAAAATCCGCAATATGGGCAAGCATGGTGCTGACTGAATAACAGCTCTTCGTCATCGATGACGTCGACGATGACTTTTCCGTCTGCGATATTCAGCGCCGTTTCCAAGGAATCCGCGAGACGTGTTTCCACGCCTTCTTTTACAACGATCCGGTCGACTACGATTTCAATCGAGTGCTTTTTGTTTTTCTCCAGCTTGATCTCATCACTCACATCGACAATCTCGCCATCTACCCGAACACGTACGTAGCCTTCTTTTTTAATATCTTCAAGCACTTTGACGTGTTCTCCTTTACGACCGGAAACGACCGGTGCAAGGATTTGAAGTTTTGCACGCTCGGGATACTCGATAATCCGGTCGACCATTTGCTGAACCGTCTGTGAAGTGATCGGTATATCGTGATTCGGGCAGACCGGATTTCCGATACGCGCAAACAATAGACGCAGGTAGTCATAGATTTCTGTAACGGTTCCGACAGTGGATCGCGGGTTCTTACTCGTCGTCTTCTGATCAATCGAAATGGCAGGTGAAAGACCTTCGATTGAATCTACGTCTGGCTTATCCATCTGACCTAGAAACTGTCGGGCATATGCAGAGAGGGACTCCACGTAACGGCGTTGCCCTTCCGCATAAATCGTATCGAATGCAAGAGAAGACTTCCCTGAACCGGACAAACCGGTCATGACGACCAGTTTGTTCCGAGGGATCGTCACATCGATGCCCTTCAGGTTATGCTCTCTCGCTCCTTTGATTGTAATGTTTTCGTTTGGCATAGGAGTCATCCTTCCGCTTTTAGCTCTAATACTAAGTCACGAAGCTCGGCCGCTCTTTCGAAGTCGAGATCCTTGGCCGCTTCTTTCATTTCTTTTTCCATCTTCTCGATGACTTTTTCTCGTTCTTTCTTCGTCATCTTCGCAACAGGCTTCTCTTTCGTCGTACCTGCTTCGTCTTCTGCATCGACGGTCGCTCGGATGAGATCCGGAATCGACTTTTGGATCGTCGTAGGTGTAATGCCGTGCTCTTCATTGTAAGCAATCTGCTTCGTACGTCTACGCTCCGTCTCGTCGAGTGCAATCTGCATGGATTTCGTAATTTTATCCGCATACATGATGACATGTCCGTTGGCATTACGCGCAGCACGACCGATCGTCTGAATCAACGATCGTTCAGCACGCAAGAACCCTTCTTTATCTGCATCCAAAATCGTGACGAGAGAAACTTCTGGAATATCGAGACCTTCACGCAACAGGTTGATTCCGACAAGTACATCGAACACGCCTCTACGCAAGTCACGGATAATCTCAATCCGCTCAAGTGTCTTGATTTCGGAGTGCAAGTATCGGACCTTCACACCATTTTCATGTAAGTAATCAGTCAAGTCCTCTGACATTTTCTTCGTCAACGTCGTCACAAGGACACGCTCTTTTTTCTTGACACGTTCCTGGATTTCGTCCATCAAGTCATCGATCTGTCCTTCAATCGGGCGGACATCGATCGTCGGATCAAGCAATCCTGTCGGTCGGATGATCTGCTCGGTCATCTTAGGCGAATGCTCGAGCTCGTATGGACCTGGAGTTGCAGATACGTAAACCGACTGACCTACTTTTTCCTCAAACTCCTCAAACTTGAGAGGGCGGTTATCTTTCGCGGAAGGCAAACGGAAGCCATGCTCAACCAGCACTTGTTTACGTGCCTGGTCCCCGTTATACATACCTCGAACCTGAGGAAGCGTGACGTGGGACTCATCCACCATCAGTAAGAAATCCTCAGGGAAGTAGTCAATCAACGTATAAGGCGTCGATCCCGCTGGTCGTAGCGTCAAGTGTCTTGAGTAGTTCTCGATTCCAGAGCAGAAGCCCATTTCCTCCATCATTTCGATGTCGTAACGGGTACGTTGCTCGAGTCGTTGGGCTTCCAACAGTTTTCCGTTCTCTTTCATCTCTTTCAACGTTTCTTCAAGTTCCGCTTGAATCCGTTCTATCGCAAGCTTCATCTTTTCAGCACGCGTTACGAAGTGGGATGCAGGGAAGATTGCTACGTGATTCCGTTCACCAAGGATTTCACCCGTCAAGGCATCTACTTCTGTAATCCGATCAATCTCATCTCCGAAAAATTCGACGCGGAGGCAATGCTCGTCACGGGACGCAGGGAAAATCTCGACGACATCTCCACGAACTCTGAACGTACCACGTGTGAAATTGATGTCATTCCGTGCGTACTGGACATCGACCAGGTCGCGTAGCAGTTGATCCCGATCTTTTTCCATACCGGAGCGTAATGAAACGACGAGTTCCTTGTATTCTTCCGGATTACCTAGACCGTATATGCAAGAGACACTGGCAACGATGATGACATCGTTCCGTTCAAAAAGCGCAGACGTTGCCGAGTGTCGGAGTTTATCGATTTCATCATTGATGCTCGCATCTTTTTCTATGAATGTATCGGATTGAGGGATATACGCCTCAGGTTGATAATAATCGTAGTAACTGACGAAATACTCGACCGCATTGTTCGGAAAAAGCTCTTTGAATTCACTGTACAACTGACCAGCGAGGGTTTTGTTATGTGCGATGACAAGCGTCGGCTTGTTCACCTGTTGGATGACATTGGACATCGTGAACGTCTTACCGGTACCTGTTGCACCAAGCAAGGTCTGATGTCGCTTGCCAGCGTTGATTCCCTCGACCAATTCTTTGATCGCTTTGGGCTGATCCCCTTCTGGCTGGTATTTAGACATGAGCTCGAACTTCTGATTCATACCCTGAATTCCCTCCGTTTCCTAAATCTCACTATCCAACATTATAGCACAGGAGAAGGAAAAAATAACAAGAAAAACGAACTTACATTCGCATTTTAAATTCTGGAAATTTTCCATGTAACGTTGGACCTGATCAAAACGTCTATACAGATAGAAATAGGTTTGATTTCTATTGAAAGGTTCCCGTTTCAAATCAAGAAGAAACGTTGCGAAAGAAGGGTGTGTTTTTATGAAAAGTTGGTACATCGGGGCTATCTTTCTATTCTTCCTCTCCCTGGTCGGATGTGGAAGTTCAATGAATGACGGGAGTTCAGGGAGCGATACAGGAACGAATGAAGAAGAGCTTTGGGAACATTCCCTCACCGGATATGTGGCTGATAAGGATGACTCTCGGATTCTTTTGATCGGAAAAATCACGAAGGAACAGCTGGAGCAGATGAGCATCCAAGAATTGCTGGAAACTGCAAGTCCTGAGGCATATTGGTTGAAAGTCCAAGATATTGAAGCATTCAAAATCGGACAAAAACTAGAAGTCTGGCCGATTGGTGGCATGATGGAGTCCTACCCCGCTCAAGGCGAGGGAGGAAAAGTGATCATTTTAGAAGAGCGAAAATGAAGGAAACTTTCTGCGGGTGGTGAACGTAAAAGAGTATAAAGAAGAAATGTAGGTGATTCGATGTCAAAGTATTCAATTGAAGAATTTGTACGACAAACCTCCCAGGAAGATAAAGGAGAAGGCTTTTTCGAACTGGAAACGCCTCGAATCCTTGAGGTCAATTTAGATGGGACTGTTTGGGCGAAAGCCGGGTCAATGGTGACGTATCATGGGCAGATCAAGTTTGTCCGTGAAGGGATCCTTGAACATGGAATCGGAAAAATGTTCAAGAAAGCACTGACGGGTGAAGGTGCTTCTCTTATGAAAGCGAATGGTTCCGGCAAGCTTTATCTCGCGGATCAGGGAAAGAAGATTTCCATCTTGCAGCTTCAGAACGATTCCATTTATGTGAATGGAAATGACCTGTTGGCGTTTGAGCCGTCGATTGATTGGGACATCAAGCTCATGCGCAGAATTACCGGTATGATGTCGGGTGGTCTGTTCAACGTGCACTGCCAGGGAACCGGGATGATTGCAATCACCTCCCATTATGAGCCGTTGACGATCCAGGTGAAGCCAGGACGTCCTGTGTTGACTGATCCGAATGCAACCGTCGCCTGGTCCGGGTCCCTCTCCCCAGACTTCCAGACGGACGTGTCGTTGAAAACGTTCTTCGGTCGAGGTAGCGGTGAATCAATCCAAATGCGGTTCGAAGGAGACGGTTTCGTCGTCGTTCAACCATATGAAGAAGTGTACTTCCAGAACGAAAACAGTTGATTGGAAAAAGCGGCAGCGAGCCGCTTTTTTTCTTTTTAAAAGAGTAAATTTTATGATTTCATGGGAAGTTCCCTTCATTCTTCGGGGGACTTTTTTTCAACTTGTGGAACTTTCTGGCCTATTCGTGGAACTTTCTTTTCAACTCGTGGAACTTTCCTGCTTTCTTGGGGAACTTTCACTTCTACTTGGGGAAGTCATTACCTTTTTACTATACTAAAAGCCTCTTCATCTAAACCATCTCGAATGTTTCTGGAACTCTCGCTCACAATCATGTAACATTAACAAGGTAAAAGATAGCTGAACTTAGAGGAGCTTTTTAATGGAAATTATATATATCATACTTGGTTTTGCGGTCGGTATTCTGTCCGGCTATTTTGGAATTGGAGGCGGATTCATCCTCACTCCGGTACTCATGTTGGTCGGATTTGCGCCAGTCGTTGCCATCACGACAAGCCTGATGTACGCCATCGGATCGTCTGTATCTGGCGTATGGGCGCATTTCAAAATGAACAACGTCGTTTGGAAAACCGCCCTCATTCTCGGAGCCAGCGGTGTGACCGCAACCCAGTTTGCAAAGCCTTTCGTGTTATGGCTTGATCAAAAGGGATATGACGAAACGATCATCCCAATCATCTATGCGGTCATCATTGGATACTTTGCCTATTCGTTATTGAAAAAGAAAGACAAAAAGAAATTAGAACAGATGGGGAAACCAGGAATTCTGAAAACCCTCTTAATCGGATTCTTTGGTGGGCTCATGTCTGCCACATTAGGTGTAGGCGGCGGTTTCGTAATGGTACCCTTCATGATCTCTTTGATGGGCTTTCAGCCTAGAAAAGCGGTGGGGACAAGCTTAGTCAGCGTCTTGATGATTGTAACAGCTGGTTTCATCTCCTATTCAGTGTCCATCGATATCAACTATATGATCGGACTCTTGTTAGTTATAGGGGCGTTGTTTGGAAGCCAGGTCGGTGCGAAATTGACATCCTTTTATTCCAATGACCAGATCCAAAAATACTTTGGCCTACTCTACATCACGACCCTTGTCGGTATTCTGTTCGAACTGTTTAACTTCAATATCGCAGGCATGATTGCACTCGGCTTGTATGTCGTAACTTTACTCGGCAAATTCACGATCGATCTTATACAGCGAAAGCAAAACGCTTCCGTATCGTAAACAAAAAAATCCACCAGTTAGGGTAAGTCCAAGCTTACCCTGCTGGTGGATTTTTACTATTAGTATTTTTCAGAGATGGTCTTAGCCTGCATATGGAGCATCAAGTAATCCGGACCGCCGGCTTTGGAATCCGTTCCTGACATTTTGAACCCTCCGAAAGGCTGATAACCGACAATTGCGCCTGTACAATTACGGTTGAAATAGAGATTCCCTACATGGAAATCGTATTTCGCTTTTTCAAGATGGTCACGGTTATCTGAAATAACGGCGCCAGTCAAACCATATTCCGTATTGTTGGCGATTTCGATTGCTTCATCAAAATCTTTTGCCTTTGTAAAGCAGACGACAGGACCAAATATCTCTTCCTGCTGCATTCGGGACTGAGGATCGAGATCCGCAAAAATGGTAGGTTCGATGAAATATCCTACGGAATCATCACCTTTACCACCCGTGACCAGACGTCCTTCTTCTTTTCCGACCTCGATATAACTCATTATCTTGTCAAAGGCACTTTGGTCAACGACCGGACCCATATAGACATTTTCTTCTGACGCATTTCCTACCGTTAATTCTTCCGTCCGTTTTTTCACCATATCGAGCACTTCGTCGTACACATCCTCATGGACGACTGCACGTGACCCTGATGAACATTTTTGTCCTGAAAAACCGAAAGCGGACACGATGATAGCGTCAGCAGCTGTTTCCAAGTCAGCTTGGTTATCAACGACAACAGTGTCCTTACCACCCATTTCAGCAATCACTTGTTTCAAGTGGTTCTGGCCTTCCTGGATTTCAGAAGCACGCTTGATGATCCGTGTTCCTACATCCCGTGAACCAGTAAAGGAAATGAGCGATGTTTTCGGATGGTCGACCAGGTAGTCACCTACTTCTCCGCCACTTCCAGGGACGAAATTCAATACACCCTTCGGTAGACCTGCTTCTTCAAGTACTTCCACGAATTTTGCCGCAATGACTGGACTGTTGCTTGCCGGCTTCATCACGACTGTACTTCCGGTTACGAGCGGCGCTACTGTTGTACCTGCCATGATAGCGAATGCGAGATTCCAAGGTGGAATGACGACAGATACACCTGTAGGCGTATAAATGTATCGGTTTTGTTCACCTGGACGGCTTTCAACCGGTTTCCCTTCCTTCAACTGAATCATTTGGCGACCATAGTATTCAAGGAAGTCGATTGCTTCGGCAGTATCTGCATCGGCCTCTTTCCATGGTTTACCCACTTCATAAACCAAGTAAGCGGAAAATTCATGTTTGCGGCGACGGATGATGCTTGCTGCACGGAATAGTAGCTCAGCACGTGCTCTTTCATCCCATTTCCTCCAACTCTCGAAAGCTTCTGAAGCTGCTTCTACTGCTTGATCGGCGATCTTCTGATCCGCTTTAGAGACGTGACCGACAACTTGGTCAGTATCGGCCGGATTGCGGGAAACAATCTCATCTTCTGTACGAATCCTTTTACCATTGACGAGCAGATCGTGTTTCTCTCCTAATTCTGCTTTCACTTTTTGTAAAGCCTCTTCAAAAGCCTTTATATTTTCTTCCACTGTAAAATCAGTAAAGGGTTCGTGCTTATAAGGTGTTACCACAATGAATTCTCCTTTCCAAATTACATGCTGAAAATCGTTTTCAGTCGTCTCGTTCCCTGTTGCTTAGGGGTAGTAAACGAGGAATTTTCATAGGAAAACATATAAAAAAACAACGAGCTCGATTTATTCAAGCTCGTTGTCTTCTTCAGCAATTTTTAAAGGTTGAACATATTCGGTATCCAAAGCACCGCATCTTCCCAATAGGTGATGACAAATAAGATCAGAATGCCCATGATTAAAAACGGCATGGTCGCTTTGACCAGACGTTCAAACCTCACCTCTGCGATAGAGGAGACGATGAAAAGACCTGTTCCTACAGGAGGGGTCAACAACCCTATTGTCAGGTTGATACAGATAATAACGCCAAAGTGGATCGGGTCGATTTGGAAGGCTGTCAACAAAGGCATGAAGACAGGAACAAGGATGATGAGTGCAGCGATCCCATCCAAAACCGCTCCGAGCAACAATAAGAACAAATTCACCAACAGTAAAAATACAATCGGACTATCCGACAAAGTCAGCATCGAATCCAATATCATTTGAGGAATCTGTTCAAATGCGATCATCCAGCCGAATATGTTCGCCATGGCAATCAGAAACGTGACAGTCGCCGTACTGATTACAGTATTTACGAGAATTTGTGGTAATTTCCGAACACCCAACTCCTTGTAAAAGAAGGCCCCTACCAGATAAGCGACCACACAGGCAATCGCAGCTGATTCTGTTGCAGTGAAGGCTCCACTTAATATTCCAAAAATGATGATGAACGGTACGAGCAAAGCTGGAATGACGTTTAAACTACTCCTGAGGATTTCTGCGCCTTTTGACCGTTCATGCTTCGGAAAATTGTATTTGTAACCTAGGAAAGCAATCAGTGAAATGAACCCGATCCCGTACATGATGCCTGGAATGATCCCGGCCATGAACAACCCACCGATGGACGTACCAGACAACGTCCCATAGATGATGAAGATCATACTTGGCGGAATGATCGGTGCTACGATGGATGAAGCCAAGGTCAGAGCTGAAGAAAATTCCTTCTTATACCCTTCCCTCTCCATTTCAGGAACCATTACCTTACTCATCATTGCAGCTTGAGCATTCGCCGACCCCAAAATCGAAGCCAAAAACATGTTGGCTACAATCGTTACGTAAGCTAGTCCGCCTCGAAAATGTCCGAACAGTACTTTCGCGAACTTTACTAGTCTTGTAGTGATGCCCCCTCCATTCATCAGTTCTCCCGCAAGCATAAAGAGAGGTATGGCAAGTAAGCCGAAGTTATCCAGCCCCGAAAACAAACGCATCGGGGTAGAAGATAACAACACCGTATTCCCCATCACAAAGAAATACAAAATCGTCGTCATTCCTAACACGAGTGAAATTGGTATGCCCATAAACAGGAACACGAAAAACATCAGAATTACGACAAACGTCATTGCGCAACATCCCCTCTGACGACCTCAAGCAAGTTCGCAATTAAATGAATTGATGCAAAGGTCAACCCGACGGGAACGACTAAATACGGAATCCACATCGGAAGTAATAAAGAGGTGGATCTCTGAAATGCTACGCTTGGTGATAACACCCACTGGAAACTATAGTAGATAATCAATAGGAGAAAGGCGAGCATCAACAAGTGTCCTAGAATGCTAACCGCTTGTTTTACCTTTAACGGCAAGTAATCCATGACAATGGATACAGCAGCCTGGGACCTATACTTCAGTCCCAGACTCCCTCCAATAAAGCTGACCCAAATTAATAGAAAAATAGACACTTCACCCGCCCACGATAGAGGTGCATTGAACACATACCTGAACAGCACAGCCAATGTCACAATGACAGCCATTGAAAACATCAGAACAATGGATATATATTTTTCGAGCAGTGATATGCCATTGCTCAAAGCTTTCATAAGATAACCCCCTTTAGGATTGCTTAGTCACGGAAGGTGTCGATGAATTCTTGAATGAGAGGGTCTTTCTTTCCGTACTTTTCATCAAATTGCTTTTTATATGGATCAAAGAGTGAAGAATCAATTTCATAGATCTCCATTCCTTCATCTTTAAGCGTTTGTTTGAATTCTTCTTCTTGTCCCGCTCTCGTCAAAGCCGCATATTCTGCTGCTGCCGAAATCGCTTCTTGGATGATTTTCTGATCCGATTCAGGCATGCCTTCAAACGTATTCTTATTGACGATTGCTACCGCAGGCCAAACCATGTGGTTCGTCACGGCACCATACTTTACAACTTCAAAGTATTTGTTCGTGATGGTTGCATCCAGGTCCATATCCATCCCGTCAATGACGCCAGTTTGTACAGCGGAATAGACCTCTGGAAGTGGAAGACCTTCAGTAGATGCACCCAATGAAGTGTAGAAGTCCTGCATTGGCGGACTTGGTGTTACACGCAGCTTAAGTCCATCCATGTCTGCCGGCTTTTCAATCTTTTTATCTTTAGACAGCATGACGCGTTGTCCAGCGAAAAAGTAATCAAGACCTACCATGCCTTGCTCATCTAATGTACCTAAGATTTTCTTCGCTATTTCACTGTCACGCGCTTCATTCGCTTCCTTAAGATCTTTGAAAGCATATGGCGTGAACCAGGCTGCAAAAGAAGGAGACCGAGAACTCATATACGCTGCAGTGATAAATCCGAAATCCACTGAGCCAGCAGAAATTTGTTCAACCATATCCGCTTCCGTTCCTAGCTGACTGGACGGATAGATTTCCATTTGCATCCGACCATCCGAGCGCTCGTCCAATTCCTCTGCGAATTTTTCAGCTGCTTTGTGCCACATATGACTTGGCGGTGTTATGTGAGCGAGTTTGAAATTATACGTTTGATCCGAGTCTGCGTTGGCTGGTTCTGAGCCCCCATCATTACTACATGCCGCGGACAGAATGACCATAAGCGCTATAACCAACAATGAAACACTTTTAACGACCTTCCTCATTTCATACCCCTCCATTTTCATTAGAGATTCAACAACCCATGTCCCAATATTTTTTATGTATTTCTTAGGAGTATAGAGAATTTCATGAATGATTCATCTTGCTTTCCTCTTTCGACACACCGCCCGTTGCCCAATTCTCGTTTGGAATTTCATATAGCAACACACGGATTCTTTCAATATCGGTACCGGTACTTCTATGGATCGCTTCTGTCACTTCTTTAATCAATGTCCGCTTCTGTTCCTTACTGCGACCTTCCAGGATGTGAATTTGTGCGATAGGCATTATTCATCCTCCGATCACTTGATGTCTAAGTTCAATGAACCTAATTTTTCATATCGGACTTCTACATGGTCCCCACTGTTCACATCAATCGCCTCTGTAAAACCACCGACAAGAACGACCATACCAGGCTTGATGGTTTGCTCCGTCCGACTCAACATCTTAGCGAGCATCGCAACCGACCTGACAGGGTGACCTAGTACAGCTGCGCCTGTTCCAGAATGGAGCATTTCTCCGTTCCGGTACATGGCCACACCCATTTCATCCCATGCAGTATGATACGGAGAAAAGGCTTGGTCTCCTAAGATGAATTTCGTTGAGGATGCATTATCTGCAATCACATCAACCAGTGTGAACGAAAAGTTTTTGTAACGGCTATCAATGACTTCAATAGCAGGGAAAATGCATTCGGTCGCCATCCACACATCCCGTGGTGTGACATGTTCCCCTCCTAATTCCTTGTTCAATACGAAGGCGATTTCAGGTTCAACACGAGGATGGATCAGTTGGTCCATGTGAAGAACAGGTTCTGACAGCTCCATCGATTGCGTCAATCTTCCATAGATCGGCTCATCGACTCCAACTGAAATTTGCTTCGCCTTGCTCGTCAAACCCATCTTCCAACCGACCATCTTGTCTCCACGTTCTTGTGCGAAGTCTATACACATTTTCTGAATATCATAAGCATCATTCACATTCAGTGAGGGATGTTCAATGGTCACTTTATCCATATCCCTGCCTGTCCGTTGATGTTGATCGATTCTTTCCGCTAATTGTTTTAAATCCAATTTCCATTCTCCTTTCTATCCAATCGGTGTTTTTCTATTTGCCAAATCACTTGCTACATCTAGAATCATATCTTCTTGTCCACCGACTACCCGTTGCTTTCCTAGTTCTACAAGAATGTCCCGTGCATCAACCCCGAACTTATCGGCAGCACGGTTGGCATGTAAGAGAAAACTGGAGTAGACACCAGCATAACCAAGGACAAGGCTGCCTTTCGTAATTTCCTGTGGTTTAGGGAGAATCGGCGCTACAGCCTCTTCTGCCAGATCCATCATTTTGTATAAATCGATTCCGGTTTGGATTCCTAATCGATCCAAGACCGCAACAAGCACCTCTGTCTGGGTGTTGCCAGCGCCTGCACCTAAACAACGGACACTTCCATCAATCCATGTCGCTCCTTCTTCAATGGCCGCAATTGAGTTCGCCATTGCAAGGGATAGGTTGTTATGGGCGTGGAAACCGATTTGAATGGACACTTCATTTTTCAAGGCACGAATCCGTTCTCTCACTTCATGTGGCAGCATCGCACCAGCAGAATCAACGACATAGACCGTATCCGCTCCATAGCTTTCCATCAGCTTGGCTTGCTCTACAAGCTTTTCAACCGGAACCATGTGCGCCATCATCAGAAATCCGACCGTCTCCATCCCTAATTCTTTTGACAACATGATATGCTGCTTAGAAACGTCTGCTTCTGTCACATGTGTGGCTATCCGAGCCATTCGCGCGCCTATGTTTGCGGCTTCTTTCAATTCATGGACTGTACCAATGCCAGGTAAAAGTAGTACGCCGATTTTCGCTTGTCGGCTAACTGAAACAGCTGCTTCAATCAACTTCATTTCATCGGTACCCGACAAACCATATTGCAAGGAAGATCCACCGATTCCATCACCATGAGAAACTTCAATGTATGGCACATTCGCATCATCCAGCATTTGCACAACTTCTCTCACCTGATCCACGGTAAATTGATGACCGATCGCATGACTGCCATCCCGAAGTGCAACCTCTGTAATCGTTACCTCCCGCTGCTTCATATCAGAACTCCTTTCTTGTAAAAATCATGCCTTCTGGACCATCTTGTTTTTCGCTAATTCCTCAGCCACTTTAACAGCGGACGCCGTCATGATATCGAGATTCCCAGCATACGCCGGAAGGTAATCACCGGCTCCTTCCACTTCAAGAAACACAGTCACTTTATTTCCATCGAACATCGGTTCACTTCGAAGTCTATAACCCGGCACATACTCCTGGACCCTACGAACCATCTTTTGAATTGAAGAAGTAACCTTTTCTTCATCCATCTGACCTCGGACCAAGCAATAAACCGTGTCCCGCATAATAATGGGAGGTTCAGCAGGATTCAGGATGATGATCGCTTTCCCTTTATCTGCTCCCCCGATTTGTTCAATGCCTCTCGCCGTCGTAATGGTGAACTCATCAATATTCGCTCTCGTCCCTGGTCCAGCACTCTTGCTTGCAATGGTTGCAACGATTTCCGCATATTCCACATCACACACTGAATTGACTGCATGAACGATCGGAATGGTAGCCTGTCCACCACAAGTAATCATATTCACGTTCGATTCTTCCAAATAGTCCCCTAAATTGACGGGGGGAACGACAAAGGGTCCGACCGCAGCAGGGGTCAAATCAAGCACCTGTTTCCCGATCGATTTCAGCAATTCAGCATGGTGTTGGTGCGCTTTTGCCGAAGTAGCATCAAACAGAATCTCTGCTAAATGGGGCTGTTCCATAAAACCTTCTATCCCGTTAACAATGACCTCATAGCCGAGTTCTCTTGCCTTGCGTAATCCATCAGAATTCGCATCAATTCCGATCATCGTTGTCAGTTCAAGCGTTTTTGAACGCCTGAGCTTCAACATAAGGTCTGTTCCGATATTTCCAGAGCCGATGATTCCGACTTTCACTTTTGACACTGGATCACTTCCTTTCTAGTAAACTCGAATCAAGTGAACCGAACCGTCACCTCTCCTAGTGCATTGAACGTTGCCTTGAATTCATCCCCTGGTCTCGCATCCACTGCCGCAGAAAGGGCTCCTGACAGAATGACTTCACCCGCTTTGAGTGACACTCCATAATCGGATAGCTTGTTCGCCAGCCAAGCAACACAGTTTGCAGGATTATCAAGTGCAGCAGCCCCTGTTCCTGAGTTCACCTCTTCACCATTTTTATACAGGATCATCTGTATCGACGGTAGGTCCACCGCGCGAACCGGTACTTTGTTATCGCCCAATACATATAATCCGGAAGAAGCATTGTCAGCAATCGTATCAGCCAGTTTAATTTTCCAATCTGCTACACGACTGTCCACGATCTCCAGAGCTGGTACCACATAAGCGGTTGCCTCATATACATCTTCAGCTGTCACTGTTGGACCATTTAAGTCTTTACGTAGAACAAAAGCGATTTCTGCTTCCACTTTCGGTTGAAGGACAAGTTCGGATGTGATCTCCCCACCATTTTCGATGGCCATCGTATCAAGTAAATGCCCATAATCCGGTTCTCCCACCCCTAACAAATCTTGCATCGCTTTTGATGTGAGTCCAATTTTCTTCCCGATAATCTTTTGGCCTGACTCCGTCTTCCGCCTTACATTCATCAGCTGCACTTGATAAGCTTCATGGATATCAAGATCAGGGTATACTTCTGTTAGTGGCTTAACGCCTTTTCGGTTTTTTTCTGCCGTCACTAAATGCTCTGAAAGCTCTATCACACGTTCTGTCATCATCCATTCCTTTCTGGTTTTCATGAACCTGATTACTAGAGTTTGATCGTAATATTGGATAACTCACTATAAAATTCAAAGCTATGCATACCACCTTCTCTACCGATCCCGCTTTGCTTCATGCCGCCAAATGGCGTTCGGAGATCACGCAGATACCAGGTGTTCACCCATATGATTCCTGCTTCAATCTGGTGAGCGACTCTATGGGCACGGCGTAGATCATTCGTCCAGATCGTCGTGCCGAGACCATAATGCGTATCATTGGCTTGCTCAATCACTTCTTCTTCCGAATCAAACGGCAGTACGGTTACGACTGGTCCGAATATCTCTTCACGGACGCAACGGGAATCCCGTGTCAGCCCTGTAATGATGGTCGGTTTGATGTAAAAACCTTTCTCATGACCTTCAGGCCGGTCACCACCCGTCAACACGGTGCCGCCTTCTTCCTTCGCAAGCTCGATATAACCGTTGACCCGCTCGTAGTGTTCTTTGCTGATGACTGCACCAACTTTGGTCCCTTCAACGAACGGATCCCCGACGAGAAGTTCCTTCGTTCGAGCCACAAACTTTTCCAAAAACGCCTCATAAACCGGACGCTGCACATAAATTCTCGAACCGCATAAGCATACTTCCCCTTGATTCATGAAACTCGACTTCAATGTCGTGTCGATGACCTCATCCAAATCTGAGTCAGCAAAAATGATATTCGGATTCTTTCCACCCAGTTCATAAGATAATTTTTTCAGTGTAGACGCAGCTGCCTTCATGATCGCAGTCCCTGTTTTCGTTTCGCCTGTAAAAGTGACCGCATCTACATCAGGGTGTTCCGTAATTGCTGCACCAGCTGAATCTGGCCCGAAGCCATGGACGAGATTAATGACGCCGTCGGGTACACCTGCTTCCTTACAAATTTCTGCAAGCACAGTCGCTGTCATCGGCGTCCATTCTGCCGGCTTCATCACAGCTGTATTTCCAGCCGCTAAACAAGGAGCGAGCTTCCAAGTCAACAACAGCATCGGGAGATTCCACGGGTTGATCATCCCGACAACCCCGACGGGTCTACGGATGGAATAATGGAGTGCCGTCTGATCCTGCTGGTAAGCTTCGGTTCCCATTGAAGTCAGATAGTCTGCGAAGAAATGAAAATTGTACGCTGCCCTCGGGATATCGACCTCAAGCGCCATTTGATAAGGTTTTCCAGTATCCATCGCTTCTAAGGCAGCCAATTCTTCTAATCTTTCTAAAATCAGATCGCCGATTCGACGTAAAACCGCTGAACGCTCTTGCGTAGTGAAGTCCTTCCACGGACCTTTCAAAGCTCTTTTCGCTGCAGCTACAGCTAGGTCAACTTCTTCTTTCCCGCCTTCTGCTACCTTCCCCATCACTTCCTCAGTTGCCGGGTTGATATTATCGAAGGTTTTCATATTAATAGAATCAACATAACTGCCGTCTATGAAATGCCTGCAATTGATCGGCTTTACTTCCTTTAGGATTTTCTCTTTCACTTGCATTTGGATTGAACCCTCCTTCTCTTCTGAAAAACAAATGGTGACACGATGGCCACCATTTAGTCCTCAACTTCAACGATCATCTCGATTTCAATACTTGTATTATTCGGAAGTTGCGCCATCCCTAACGCAGACCTGGCATGCTTCCCGCGTTCTCCGAACACCTCAACAAGCAGGTCGGAAGCTCCATTCATCACTTTTGGCTGGTCCGTAAAATCTTCTGTACTATTCACAAATCCCAGCAACTTCACGACCCTTTTCACTTTACTCAAATCACCCAGTTCATATTTAAGGACGCTGAGCAAATTGAGCATGGATTGTCTAGCAGCGTAATAACCTTCCTCCAAGGTAAGGTCTTTCCCGAGCTTGCCATGATACTCATCCACACCTTGACCAGAAGTGAAAATCAGTTGACCGACCCGGACGTGACTGACATAATTTCCTGCAGAAGGTCGGACCGCTTTAAGTTGAAGTCCCAGACTTTGCAGCTTCTCTTCCGGTGTCAGTACTTTCTGTTCCATTTGTCCGCCTCTTTTCGTTTACATTTAAGAATTTCAAAGCGTTTCCGCCTAAAATGGCATTCCTCTGTTCATCCGATAGACTCGTCATTTCATCAATCACATTGCCTGGAGGGATCTCCCTCAACAAGAACGGATAATCAGAACCCATCATGACCCGCTCATATCCGAAACGATCTATTAAATATTGGATGTTCAACGGATCGTAGTTCAGAGAATCAAAATAGAAGTTTTTCACATAATGGCTCGGTGGATGAGTTGTAAGCCGTAAGTGTGGCCATACTTTCCACCCTTGATCCAACCTCGGTAGGATATAAGGAAACGATCCTCCTCCATGCGCAAAACAGATCTTCAGATTAGGGAATTTCTCAATCACGCCGCTCCAAATGAGACTTGCTGCTGCCAAAGCGGTCTCACTCGGCATGCCAACGGTATACATGAAGTTATGCCTTGGCGTTCTGTCTTTGGCGAGCGTTTCCCATGGATGGATGAACAACGGAACATTCCATTCCTCTGCCATACGGAAAAATTCCTGAAACTCCGGAGCATCTAAGTTTTCTCCGTTCACATTCGTTCCGATTTCAATGCCATACAAATGAAGATCATTTATACAGCGTTCCATTTCTTGAATTGCAGCTGCACTGTCTTGCATTGGAACAGTCCCGAGCCCGAGAAATCGGTCTGGTCTTTGTTTTACCGTTTCAGAAATAAAATCGTTCTGAATCCGAGCCATTTCAAGTGCTGCATCCGTTGGTGCCCAGTAAGAGAATGTTACCGGAATAGGTGAGAGAACTTGGATATCTACACCTTCACGATCCATATCTTGAATTCGCTTTTCTGGGCTCCAAACTTGATCCGTGACCTCTCTGAACACTTTTCCACCGACCATGATATTGGCACCGCATGCACATGTCTGTTTCAAGACCGGCCAACGTTCCTGTCCGTACTTTTCCATGAAATCAGGTAGGTCATGTGGAATGACATGCGTATGAAAATCTATTCTCATTTCCACTCATCTGCTTCTTCAGGCATCATATGACCGCAATTGTCACACTTTCTGAGCTCTTCACTACTGTTGAATTGTTCGATCGCTCCTTTGACCTGTGTCTCGATATTCGTCAACTGAACAGTGACCCGATGCATTTCATGGTCACAGTTATCGCAATACCAAACGAAATCTTCGAGCTCCCCTTCGCCGCGTTTCCGTTCTAATACAATTCCGTAAGAGTCCGCTGTCCGATGGGGAGAATGAGGAACATGTGCAGGAAGCATGAAGATATCTCCCTCACCCACAGTGACAACTTCTCTTTCACCCTGGTCATTGATGCATTCCACATAGCAATTGCCTTTTACCTGATAGAAGAATTCATCAGAAGGATCGACGTGGAAGTCTCGTCTTTTATTCGGTCCACCTATGAGCATGGCAATGAACTCAGAGTCCTCCCAAAGGACTTTGTTATTCACCGGTGGTTTTAAAAGATCTTTATTATCCTCAATGATTTTCATCAAATTACCGACTCTACTATTCAAATTTGTTTTATTTGCTTTAACAGACATGATATTCCTCCTCGATTTTTTGTAAGCGCTGTCATAAAACGCTGATATAACCCAATTCATTTGAAATGGACTGAGCTGTCTTCACGACACTCTGAATGATTGTCCGGCTTTCCCTTCCTTGCATGTAAGCAATCGGTCCAACCATATTGAGCGCAGCTACGGTCTGTCCCGTATAGGACTGAATAGGAGCAGCTACTGCATACATCCCGTGTTCATTCTCATTATTAGAAATCGAATATCCCTGTTTCCGGATCTGCTTCAACTCATCCATCAACTTGTCGACACACGTGATTGTATTCGGTGCCCGTTGCAACAGCCCCATAGACAATGTAGGTTGTACGAAAGAAGGATTGAATGCTAACAACACTTTCCCTGTACTTGTACAATAAGCTGGTTTTTTCGCACCAACATATGTAGGGAGAGGCATCGAATCTTTAGAAGCTACTTTCAGTACAAACCGAACTTCGCCAGCGTCGAACATCCCGATATGCACCGTGCCGCAGTATTTCCGAATGAGATTTTCTACAATCGGAATCGCTTCGCTATAAATATCTTGCTGATACATGACATGATTGCTCCACTCTAATAACTTCCAACCGAGGCGATATTTTTTACGACTATCTTGAATGAGGATGCCTTCCTGACACAGTGTTCTTACGAGATGGTGTGTCGTACTTGGATTCATATCCAGCTTTTGAGCGATTTCCAGATTCCCAAGAGCGGGCTCCTCATTCGTAAAACAATTCAAAATTTTCGTAATTTTATTGATAGACGAAATCATATATTTACTCTCCTTGTAAACATATTTAAAAATCCGCTACGGTAGATTATTAGATAAGTGGAGAGTTTTTCCTTTTAAACTTTTAATTTTTAATCAACTGTTTTTGTGTGGCAGATGCTGTTTCTAATGCATCTTTTACCATTGGGAAGTCGTATTTTCGTTTGAAACCGTCATAGAACCAGCATAATCTTCTAAGTGGGTCACCAGAATAATACCGTTCATATTGGAGAAGTCTTTGACCGAATGCTTCACCGGATAAATCCCAGGCAAGCTTGAACAATTGAACGCGTTCTTCAGAGGAAACCCCTTCACGGCCTACATAATATTTGTCTACGATTGGCTTCAGTTCTTCATGTTCAAAGTCTGCACCCATCGGTGACATCAACAGTCCACCTGCTCCAATGGTCTGAATGATTTCAATCGCACGCGGATAGAGCTTAGGCAGCATCCCACGGATCGTTTCCAGTGGAGCTGCAGCTGGACGTAATTCACCCTGAGGCGTGGTTTCATATTCATACTCGGACACTCTTAACAAGGAGCGGATCACTTCCACCGACTGAATCAATTCACCTAATTGGGTTTTTACATTCGGATATACATCCACCCCGATTGAATCTGCAATCTTACAAGCTACTTCCATCGCAAATGAGAGCTTCACCCAACCTCGAACACCGGATTGATGTGCTGGCTGAATTCCGATTCCGGTCTTCGGATATAACAGATTCGCAGCTTCGACATTTTGATTGATGAACACTCGATTCCATGGAACGAATACATTTTCAAACACGAGAAGTGCATCCATTTCTTCAAAACGGGAAGCGAGAGGATGATCGAATAATGAACGCTTACCATCTTGCGTCGGCTCGCGGCAAATGATTTTAAGACCTGGTGTATCAATCGGCAAAGCGAAAGCTACTGCATGCTTTTCATCACCCGGCTGGAATCCTGGGAATGAGTAGATGATGACTTCGTCTGTCACAGGTGCTAATGTAGCAAGCATTTTTGCTCCACTAACGACTAAGCCATCCTCTTTCTCAGCAACCACACCAAGGTGGGTAAATTCATTCTCCTGTTCGTGGGATGCCTTACTCCGATCGTTCTGTGGATTAATGATGGCATGGGTCAAGAAAACGTCATTATCACGCACATGTTTGAAATAGTTGACCATGTTTTCTCCCCACTGCGGGTCATACTGCTCCAAAAACCACGTATTGCTAGCCATGGAAGTTACCGTCACATTCAAGAAATCCGGCGTACGTCCCATCGTACCGAATGTTGCTCTTGACCAAACTTCAAACAAGTCACTTCTTTTTTTCAGATCTTCGAATGTTTTTGGAACGAGGAAGGAGTTATTTACCCGCTCCCCTGTCTCTTCACAGACATGTGTAATGCGGTCCTGATACTTTGGATCGTGCTGCATATCGTACAGTTTTGCAATTTCATGGATCGGTTGCCGGAAAATTGGCTCAGAGTATACATCCTCGATTTTTCGACCGCCTAACCAAACTTCAGGCTTTCTCGCTTTCAACCCTTTAATGTACTGTTCACCTGTTCTTATCCCCATCCATTCTCCTCCTTTTGAAATTTACTTTTTCATATAGTTTTCAATCTCTTTCGTCTGAGAGAATCTGCCTTGATAAAAAACGAGTCCGTCCCCATCTGTGTAGCTGAAGTCTTGAACTTTTCCTACATAGAGGATATGGTCTCCCCCTTCATACGCTTCCCATGGGGAACACTCAATGGTGGCTAGACAGTCTTTGATTTTAGGTCCAAGAATCGACTCTTCCCATTCAATCTCCAACCCTTGTTGCTCTTTACCTGCAAATTGCCAGGCAATCGCTTCTTGACCGGAAGCCAGAATATTGACAATGAATGACTGTTCCTTTAATCTGTCACAAGCCTTCGCTTTTTTGTCGATTGAAACGAGTACGAGCGGTGGATCCAAGGAAACGGAAGTAAAGGAATTGACTGTAATCCCTTGTTTAACCTTATCCTCACCCGCCCAAGTCACGACGGTCACCCCTGTTGCAAACCTACCGAAACAATTACGCAACTCGCGTACGTCCATCCAGTCACCTCCAATAAGTAAAATCTGATACAACTATATAAGGAACGACAAAATCGAACAATCGGATTATTTCACATTATGAAATTTATATCAGATTTTTCTAAAAAATCTGATTAGTTAATCTTTTTATCGTATAAAGGAAACTCAGTGAAGCAAAAGCTGGCTCATGATGAGCCTTAGTTGAACTTATACTTTGTACGTAAACTTTTTATCTGCGTCTATTATCTTCTTGCTAAAAAGTTATCTTTTCTAAACGTAAAAAGAAAGCGTCTATCTCTGAAAGAAATAGACGCTAGCTCCATTTTTTGTTTACTTTTTTACCGATGCGTAGTGAAAAATAACTACCGATGAGAATCCCCGCTACTGCGGTCACGACTGTCCAGAAGCTTTCAAACTTATTGAAGATCACGACCATGACGATGATCACAAGCCCGATTGCAACGAGCCGATTATAGGTCACCCTTGCAAGAAAAGGGATCAACAGGATGGGCAAAATGAAAGCCCCGATTATTTCTAGCATGACAAAGCACGCCTCCCAACCACTTACCAAACTATGTATGTACGGTCATTATACTTCTTATCGAGGAAGCAATTCAATAATAAGCTCACGAGGCGGTCATCCCCGCCTTGATGAGCTGGTGTTTTATAGTGTTATGCGTTGCCGTAAGCGGCACCGGAAAAAGTAATCGGTCCAACGACAGATGCCTGGTTGATCAATCCCTCTGGGTTTGTCAATTCAACCGTCAGCGAGTATTTATTGAAACCGACTGGAGCGTTGAAGTCGACAGCTGTGAATGTCACAGTTTTATTCTGGATGAGCGTAATATCCAATTCATCTATCGTTGTAAAAATAACTTGCGTTCCGCGGAAGATCTTGAATAGGACGGTAGGACGGCCTGCAACTGCTTCCCATCCAATCGTAGCCTTCAAGTCTACGATATTCGGCGATTGTGTCACGTTAAGACCAAATTCCGCAAGTTTGATATTAGATGGAGATACAGGTATGACACGATCCAATGAGCCGCTGCTGTTAACCGGAGCACTTACAAAGTAATCTAGTAATTTTCTTGGCATGAAATCACCTCCACACCTCCACTATATGTAAGTATTCTCCAGTATGAATGGACAAACTGGTAGATATATTAATAGATTTGATAAGTTGATAGATTTTTCATTTATAAGATCTCGTCATCATACACTGTGGAAAAAAGAGGTGCGGTGATACTATGCGGGTATCGGTAGTGATGGCGGTCTACAATAGTGAGCTCTATTTACAAGAGGCCATTGAAAGCATATTGCAGCAAACTTATCAGCATTTTGAATTCATCATTGTGAATGATGGCTCGACCGATCGCACGAAACAAATCCTGGATCAGGTTCGAAATCAAAAGGTTGAGGTCATCCATTTAGATTGTAATGGCGGGGCAGCCAATGCTCTGAACCATGGTATACAGGTAGCGAGTGGAGATTGGATTGCGATACAAGATGCGGACGACTTAAGTCATCCTACAAGACTAGAAGAGCAGGTCCAGTATGTTCAAGAGCATCCGGACCTTGTAGCGGTCGGTACGTTGAAAAAATGCATCAGCGGAAAAATACCTGTAGAAGAGAAACGCTTGAAAAGGGAAGAGCACAGCAACTTCTTGATGGATGAAGAGCAGATGAAAAGGTATCGCTTTTATATCAATCCATTATGTCACGGTTCTATGCTGTTTTCGAGAACTGCCTTTTACAAGGCGGGTAAGTATGATCCTACATTCAGAGTATGTTATGACTACGATCTTTGGATGAGGATGTTTGAATTTGGGGAAATTCATAAACTTCCGAAACATCTTTATCATTATCGAATCCATGCCGAATCCTTAAGTAATGGGAATGACGGACAGATCAATGAGGACTGGGTCGTAGCTACGAAATACATTCATAATATCGTTTCAAAGGAGGTCGGACATCGTCCCTTCATTTCTGTGTTGGGTAATTCTCAAGCTTGTAAGGAATTTGAACGACTGGCGGAAAAATGTGATTTGAATGTAAATAGGTATATCCACTCGCCTCAACCAGACGAGGCACAAATGATCCATAATTCTTTTCTAAGTGGAAAAACGGATGCAGTCATTTTACTAGAAGGCATTCAATATCTGGCCCTCTTTCAAGAGCTTCAAAACAAAGGAATGGTATGGAATGCTTCCCTTTTTAAAATATGGGCTGGTTACTTGTAAGGCTGAGTCATAGCTGCGTCCAAATTTTGAACAGATTATCGTTAAGTGTCCACCCCATTGTTAACAACCTCTGATACAATTCCTTGAAGTTGTTCGTATCTAAAAATACAACTGCATCAGCCTGACCTTTATTAACATCGAGTTGTTCAGGATTACTGACAACCTGTATCACATTTAAATCATTCATTACTGACACATGTTCCATAAACAGATCACTAACCGGCTCTAAAGCAACAAGAATAAAACTTGGCTCTTCTACACCTTTACTCACAAGTTGATTTTTAATATGATGAGTGATCAGTCTCCATATTTCAATATAGGTCGAATGGTTATCTTGATGACTGACAGAATCACTATGAACACGATATTGATATAAGTACTGAGGTAGCTTGTGAGCTTTTGTTTTTTCTAGCATGCGCAGCCATAAACCGTAATCCTGACATATTCGATAATCTTCGTTGTACCCTCCAACATCGTCAAAGAGCTTTTTGGAATACATGGTGGAGCCGTGGCAAAAAGGACATCCCCAAAAACGGTTCTCCATGATTTCCTGATGTTCACGATACACATTAAACCCTGACTCCATCTTTATTAATTCCATCACTGGTAATTCTCCATGATTACAAATGCATTTGACGAATGTACCGAGGAGCCCTACCTCTGGGAAGCGCTTAAGATAATTGACTTGCTCTTGTATTCTCGACGGCATACTCATATCGTCTGCGTCCTGGATCGCAATCCATTCCCCGTTTGCATGACTGATTGCGAGATTTAAACAAACCGGTGTCCCTCGATTCGTTTTTTGATGAAAAACGCGTACGCGTGGGTCCTTTATTGATTCGAGGTAGTCTCTGGTGTGATCCGTCGAGGCATCATTTACAATGATGAATTCTAGATTTTTATACGATTGATTCAGAATACTATCGACTGCATCTTTCAGATATTCCCCACCGTTATATACCGCCATTACCACACTTACGAGCATTCTCTCACCTCTTGGTTCGGATTGACTTACAATAATCCTATTCTGTCCTCACACACTTTGGAACTTATGGAAATACTCGTTCGAATAAAACATAAAAAAACCGCCCTACTGGACGGTTTAGAACAATTCAATATTAACCTACAACTTTTCTACGTTTCGCTTTTTCAGGTTGGGCGAAAAGCAATCCAAGTTCGTGATGCTCATTTTCATATAGAGAGCGTTGCACGAAGCGGACATCGTTATTCGCATTCAGCACCTCCATTTTACAAAACTGGGCATTGCTCTGGACCGCTCCATAGAAGTCTTCCACTCGCTCCATCTTGCGACCATTCACCTTCACGATCCGCTCCCCGATTGAAACGTTCATTTTAGATGCTGGAGAACCTGGGATGATACCAAGCACGCGCAGACCTTCGTTCAAGGCACTGAAATAAGGGGCACGCTCCACCTCCAGCTTACGATAAAAGAGAATCAGCGCGTTTCGGCCAACGAATGCGAGCGCAACGACCCCAAAAGCGAACTGCTCCAACTCGAACCAGACCAATGTTATCGCTCCGACCAGCAAAATCACCCCGAGCCACATGAACCGTAACCCGATGTTTTTCACGACAGGCTCTGGCATGGACTGGGATACGACGTGGTGGAAGCCAATCGCAAACGGCACTAACACGACGCCAACGCTTGCTTCACCAAGCTGCAGCAATGGAAACCAGCTGTTCGACGCAATCGCGCCACCTGGAACGAGCACGAACAACGGCACGAGCCAGATGCGGCTGATGACATGCGCGCCGATGCCTTTTCCTCTTTTACCACGCAAAAGAATCGGTGAAGTGTTTTGTGCACCTACGGACATCAATAAAATGCCTTCCGCCACAACGAGAGCCGCCACTAGCAAGGCAATCATACCGAGCGAAGCCCCTTGTAAATCAGCAAGCCAGCCATCAATCAGTGTGACACCAGTTGTGAATTCCGGTAAATAAGCTGCTGCCAAAAAGGTCAGCAACCCGGCGAACACCGGATGAAATAAGTTTTTCCGTAAAGTAAGTCCTAATAGTATGTAAAACGCCGACATGACCGCAATGACCCCGAACGGCAAAAGCAGTCCTGCAAATACACTCAATAAGCAAAAGATGAGTCCGATTAAAAGTCCCGGGAAGATCCCTTTCACAAAGTCATCCATCGCGTCGTATACACGGATGTGAAAATCACTCCGTTCACGCTTGACCCGGACGACTGCATGAAACCCGATCAACAGTAAAATTACATAAAAAAGCGGGTTGAGAAAGAACCATCCCATTCCTTTAAAGATGTCCCAAACGATTTCTTGCATAAGTCTTCCCCCAGACTATTCTTTCTGTTTTTCTTCCAAAAGTCGATCAAGCTTATTATTCAGCTCACGCATTTGTTTTTGTTTGACGATCATATATTTCACCACGAAAACAATACCGGCAATTGTACCGATCAATACTATAAAAGCGAACAGCTGATACAATAGATCTCCAATGTTCATTAATGCTCCTCCTAAACCATTCGTTCCGGAAACAAAAATAAAATCCGTAGAAGGGTCATCTTCTACGGATATATTCGACAGATGCATGGTTCATCCTGCTTATTACTTATTGAAAAGGACTTCAACTGCTGTTTTCAGCTGTTGGTCGTTTTTGCCGCTATCAATCTTTTCAAGCAGTTTTTGCTCCATCAAGGACGCTGTTTCTTCATTTACTTTACCCGTTGCCGACAAGCCGTTCGCATTTTGGAATGCGCGGACTGCTGTTTCGGTCTTTTCATCAAAGTATCCGTCGTCACGTCCCGGGTTGAAACCAAGTCCTTTCAAAATCGTCTGGACGTTCTTCACCTGTTCTCCGTTCATATCAAAAGTAAGCTCTTTATCTTCAAGAGAGATCGGATTTGCACGATAGAAGTCTGGCTGCTGAACTTCGACGGTCGGCTTGACGCCTTTCTTATGGATCCAGTTGCCGTCTGGTGTCAGCCATTTGTACATCGTCAGCTTGATGTTGCTTCCATCATCCATTTCAACCGCTTGCTGGACGGTCCCTTTTCCGAAGGATTTCTCACCGACAACCTCGTATCCGCCCGCTTCTTTTAACGCAGCCGCTAAGATTTCAGATGCCGACGCACTTCCACGGTCGATCAAGGCCACGATCGGATAGTCCTTCTTACTCTTCAGTTCAGAGAAGAAGCGCTGCTTGTCGCCTGCTCTCGACTCGATTTGGACGATCGGCTCTTCATTCGTGATGAACAGCTTGGAAATATCCTGGACGGCATTCAGGAAACCACCTGGGTTACCACGCACATCGATGACGAGGCCATCCATTCCTTTTTTCTCTAAAGCCTTCAGCTGCTTTTCAAAGTCCGCAGCCGTATCTTCTGAGAATGACGTGATTTTCAAGTGACCCACTTTCTTTCCGTTTTCTTCAATGACCTCCGAGTAGACTGTTTCGATCGGAATTTCATCGCGCTTCACTTCAACCGTCAGTGGGTTGGTGACGCCTGCCCGTTTCACTTCGAGCTTGACGGTCGTTCCTTTTTTACCACGAATCTTCAAGACTGCTTCGTAAAGATCCAGACCTTTCGTACTCTCTCCGTCAATGGAGATGATCTGGTCGTGCGGCTTCAAGCCTGCCTGTTCGGCTGGGGAATCCTCGAACGGCGCCACGATCGTCACGAAACCGTCCATCATTGTCACTTCCGCTCCAATCCCCTCGAAAGAAGACTCGAGCGTGTCGTTGAATTGCTTGGCGGTCTCTTGATCCATATAGACGGAATACGGATCGTCGAGCGTGTTCACCATCCCCTGGATAGCGCCCTCCAACAGCTTTTGCTTATCCACGTCTTCTACATATTTGTCCAGAATGAGTTCATAGGTTTGTTCGATTTTATCAAACTCTTCTTCGGTCGCCGAACTTCCGACATTCAGGTTCGTTCCGTTTTCCTTCGCCTTTTCCAGTAACGAAGGCGTGCGGTCGTCATCCGAAAACAGTGTCATGCCGGCGTATGTACCACCTGCTCCGACTGCTAACGAACCGGCAGCGATCAACGCAACCACTTTTCCTTTCAAATCCATCTCTATCACCTCATCGTGTTTGCAGGAAAAGGCATCACACCTCCAAGATGCGATGCCTTCTCACATGAGTAAGGTCCCCCTTAAGTCCGTGCCGCTCGCTTACTCACTATACTATATGAACAGCTTGTTTACTTTATGAGTCATGATCATCCATTGAAAATTCACACTATATTTGCTCCTTTTAGCTTACTACAGAAAGACTGCTGAAACAACAATTCACCCTTCATTTCCTCCAGTTTTTATCCAATTGAAATAGTACCGCTTCCGTAAAATCAAACACTTTTTCATGCATATTTACAGACCGGTGAGAGAGATACTAAACCGAAATGAAAGAGAATATGGAGGTAATGACGTGCTGAACCAATTAAAAAATCACAAGAAACATATTTTCGTTGCTTTTAGTTTCGTACTCGCTTTCACGCTTCTGATTGCTGCTTGTGCACCAGGCGGCGGTGATGGCGGTGGAGCTGGCGGAGAACAGAAAATCCGCGTAAATATCAACACAGAACCATTTTCATTGAATCCTGGTCTAGCGAATGACACGACTTCAGGTGGTGTTTTGCTGCAAACGTTTGAAGGGTTAACGCGTATCGGTAAAGATGGCGAGCCTGAAAACGCGATGGCTGAAGAAATTGAGAAGTCTGAGGACTTGAAGAAGTACACATTCACGATCCGTGATGCAACATGGTCTAACGGGGACAAAGTGACTGCTCAGGACTTCGAGTACGCTTGGAAATGGGCGCTCGATCCTAAGAATGAAGCGCAATACGCTTATCAATTGTACTATTTGAAAAATGGTGAGTCTGCGAATATGGGTAAAGCGTCTGTCGATGAAGTCGGTGTAAAAGCCGTAGATGAGAAGACGTTAGAGGTAACGCTTGAGAATCCGACACCTTATTTCTTAGAGCTGACTGCATTCTACACATACTTCCCAGTCAACAGTAAGATTGCGAAGGAAAATCCAAACTGGTACACAGATGCTGGTGACAACTACACGTCTAACGGACCTTTTGTGATGACGACTTGGGAGCACAACGACAAGATCATTTTAGAGAAAAACAAAGATTACTGGGATAACGAGGTTGTGAACCTTGAACAGATCGAGATGATCATGGTCAACGATCCGAATACAGAGCTTAGCATGTTTGATAACGGTGAGCTCGACTGGGCTGGATCTCCGATGGGGACGTTGCCGACTGAAGCAATTCCGTCTCTGAAAAAGGAAGACCGTTTGAACATTGAACCGATTGCCGGAACGTACTGGTACAAGTTCAACACTGAGAAAAAACCGTTCAACAACGTAAACATCCGTAAAGCCTTTGCGTATTCAATCAACCGTGATGCTATCGTCAACAACATCACGAAAGGTGGACAAATCCCTGGAATGGCAGCTGTCCCTCCTACCATGATCGAAGAAAATGAAAAAGGCTACTTCGAAGACAACAACGTGTCTGAAGCGAAGAAACTGCTTGAAAAAGGATTGAAAGAAGAAGGCTATGGCAGTGTGACAGACTTACCGCCAATCACGCTTTCATATAACACATCCGAATCGCATGCAAAAGTAGCACAAGCGATCCAGGACATGTGGAAGAAGAACCTTGGTATCGACGTGAAGCTCAGTAACGCGGAATGGAAAGTGTACATTGACAAGCTGCACGGCGGAGATTATCAAATCGGTCGTATGGGATGGCTTGGAGATTACAACGACCCAATCAACTTCCTTGAGCTTTATAAAGAAAAAGGCGGAAACAACGATACACGCTGGCACAATGAAGAGTTCGCTTCATTGCTAGAGCAATCCGCAACTGAAACTGATGAAAAAGCTCGTCTGAAATTGTTGAAGCAAGCAGAAGAAATCCTCATGGATGATATGCCAATTGCACCGATCTACTTCTACACAAACACATGGGTGCAAAATGAAAACCTGCAAGATGTCGTCCTATCCGGACTCGGAGACGCCCAATTCAAATGGGCCTCGATGAAGTAACCAAAAATACTGCCGTACCAGGTACTGATTTAAACCCCTTGCTGCACAAGGGTTTGTAAATAGTGCCAGGCACCGTTCAGGAACCCTTGCGCCATAAGGGTTCCGAATCGGTGCCTGGCACCTCCATAAAATTAAGGAGGTGGTTCCGTTGTTCATTTACATTTTGAAACGCCTTTTTTTCATGATTATCTCACTTCTCGTCATCGTGACAGCGACATTCGGCTTGATGCGGGCAGCACCTGGTGGTCCGTTTACCGGTGAAAAAGAACTGCCGCCTGCCATCCAAGCGAACTTGAATGCGTTCTACGGTCTCGATCAACCTTGGTATAAACAATATTTCGACTACCTCGTATCCATCGCACAATGGGATTTCGGTCCATCGTTCACCTATAAAGGACAGACCGTAAACGACCTGATCAACAACGGTTTTCCGGTCTCTTTTTATCTCGGAATGGAAGCGATTCTTGTCGCCGTTGCAGTCGGAATCCTTCTCGGTACGATCGCTGCATTGAAACATAATGAATGGCAGGACTACGGAGCAATGATTGTTGCCGTACTCGGCATCTCGGTCCCTTCCTTCATCATCGCCTCGGTGTTCCAATACTTTTTAGCGATGCAGCTCGGACTTTTCCCCGTCGCACGTTGGGATTCGTTCATGCATTCCGTTTTACCTGCACTTGCACTCGCTACGACACCGATGGCTTTCATCGCCCGGCTCACCCGTTCAAGCATGCTCGAAGTGCTCAGTAACGATTACATCCGGACGGCAAAATCGAAAGGTCTCAGCAAAAACGTCATCATCTGGCGTCATACGATCCGGAACGCGTTGCTCCCGGTCGTTTCCTACATGGGACCGCTCATCTCCGCGATCCTCACCGGAAGCTTCATCATTGAGAAAATCTTCGGTGTACCAGGTCTCGGTATGCACTTCGTCACAAGCATCACGAATCGGGATTACACGACCATCATGGGTGTAACCGTATTTTTCAGTATCTTATTACTCGTATCCATTCTCCTTGTCGATATCGCATACGGATTGATTGACCCTCGTATCCAAATCGCCGGGAAGAAAGGAGACTAACGTTTATGTCTAAACAACATATGAACATGGATGATATACCGATTGAATCTCTCGAACTCGTTGATGTAAGGGCAGATGACGCAGAAAAAATCACCCGTCCAAGCCTCTCCTTCTGGAAAGATGTATGGATGCGTTTCCGGAAGAACAAGCTTGCCCTTTCAGGAGTCGTGTTGCTGGCCCTTTTATTGTTCATGGCCATCTTCGGTCCGATGATGACCCCATACAACTACTATGAAAACAATCTGGAAGCCGTTAACGAAGCACCCAGTGCAGAGCATTGGTTCGGAACCGACAATCTCGGCCGTGACATGTTCACCCGTGTTTGGGAAGGCGCTCGTATCTCCCTTTTCATCGGGTTCTCAGCTGCAGTCATCGACTTATTCATCGGTGTCATCTGGGGTGGTATCGCCGGGTTCAGAGGTGGTCGGGTAGATGAAATCATGATGCGGGCAGCCGACATCTTATGGGCTGTTCCTTACTTACTACTCGTCATCCTCCTGATGGTCGTCTTGGAACCAGGACTGACGACGATGATCATCGCGATGACCATCACCGGTTGGATCAACATGGCCCGTATCGTCCGCGGTCAGGTTTTACAATTGAAAAACCAGGAATTCGTGCTCGCTTCCCAAACGTTAGGGGCGAAAACGACCCGGGTGATGAACAAACATCTCATCCCGAACACGATGGGACCGATCCTTATTACGATGACTCTTACAATACCGAATGCGATTTTCACAGAGGCATTCTTAAGCTACTTAGGTCTCGGAGTACCCGCACCGCTTGCGAGTTGGGGAACGATGGCGAGTGAGGGTCTCCCGGCCATGCGCTACTTCCCATGGAGACTTTTCTTCCCTGCGACGTTCATCAGTTTGACGATTTTCGCCTTCAACGTCATCGGTGACGGATTACGAGACGCCTTGGATCCGAAACTACGAAAATAATGCTGAAAGGAGTGAAATCCGTGGACAAAGTTTTAGAAGTGAAAGATTTAGAAGTCTCCTTTTTTACCCATGCTGGTGAGGTAAAAGCTGTACGGGGTGTGAATTTCGAGGTCCGTAAAGGAGAAACGCTCGCCATCGTCGGCGAATCCGGATCCGGTAAAAGTGTCACCACACAATCGATCATGAAACTGATTCCGATGCCACCCGGTAAATTTGTCGGAGGCTCGATCCTCTTTGAAGGTGAAGATCTTGTCCATAAGTCCGACCGCCAAATGGAATCAATCCGTGGAAAAGATATCGGCATGATCTTTCAGGATCCCATGACCTCCCTCAATCCGACGATGAAAGTCGGTCGTCAGATCATCGAAGGATTGATGAAGCACGAAAAGATCTCTCAATCTGATGCGAAAAAACGAGCGATTGAGCTGCTCGATCGGGTCGGGATCCCGATGCCGGATAAACGTGCGAACCAATATCCGCACGAATTCTCAGGTGGAATGCGACAACGGGCCATGATTGCGATTGCACTCGCGACAAAGCCGAAGCTCCTTATTGCAGACGAACCGACGACTGCTCTCGACGTTACGATCCAAGCACAGATCCTGGAGCTGATGAATGAACTACAAGAAGAATTTGGCACATCCATCATATTCATCACGCATGACCTCGGAGTCGTTGCCAACGTCGCAGACCGCGTCGCTGTCATGTACGCCGGACAGATCGTGGAAACCGGCACAGTAGACGAAATCTTTTACAATCCGAAGCATCCGTACACTTGGGGACTGCTCTCCTCCATGCCTGACCTGACGAACGAAGAGGAAGAACTGACTGCGATACCAGGGTCTCCTCCTGACCTCGTCAATCCGCCAAAAGGAGATGCCTTTGCCCTCCGAAGCGCGTATGCGATGAAAATTGATTTCGAATACGAGCCACCGATGTTCCAAGTATCCGATACACATTTTGCAAAAACGTGGCTTCTTCATAAAGATGCACCGAAAGTAGAGCCACCGCCAGTCGTCCAGAAACGGATTCAATACTTCCGAGAAAAGAAACTAGGAAAAGGTGAACCGAATGGCAGCCGATAGAGAAAAGATCGTACAAGTGAAAAACCTGTCCAAGCATTTCAATACCGGCCGTGGGAACATTGTGAAAGCCGTCGATCAAGTCAGCTTCGACATCTATAAAGGTGAGACATTCGGGCTCGTCGGTGAATCTGGATCCGGAAAGTCAACGACAGGTCGCACCATCATCCGGCTTTACGAAGCATCCGGTGGAGAGGTCATTTTTAACGGAGAAAATGTACACGGAAAGAAAAATACGAAAGATATGCTCAAGTTCAACCGGAAGATGCAGATGATTTTCCAGGATCCGTACGCATCCCTTAACCCACGTATGACGGTAGCGGACATCATCGCAGAAGGCATCGACATCCATAAGCTTGCGAAGAATAAATCGGAACGTATGGAAAAAGTGTATGACCTGCTCGTCACAGTAGGATTGAACCGAGAGCATGCGAACCGTTATCCACATGAATTCAGTGGTGGTCAGCGACAAAGAATCGGTATTGCACGAGCCTTAGCGGTCGATCCGGAATTCATCATCGCGGACGAACCGATTTCCGCACTCGATGTGTCGATCCAGGCGCAAGTCGTCAATCTGATGAGAAAGCTGCAAAAAGAAAAAGGGCTCACTTATCTGTTCATCGCCCATGACCTTTCCATGGTCAAATACATCAGCGACCGAATCGGCGTCATGTACAACGGTCGTCTCGTGGAACTGGCTGAAAGTGACGAGCTATACCGCAATCCGATGCACCCATATACGCAATCACTTTTGACCGCAATCCCGCGTCCAGACCCGGATTACGAACGAGACCGAAAACGAACGCACTATGACCCGAAAAAGTCGAACCCCCATGATGAAGACGTGGAGTTCCGTGAAGTCAAACCAGGTCATTGGGTCGCATTTACGGAAGAACAGTACAACAAGTTCGTGCAAAGAAATGGCCAATAAAAAACAACCTCCAATTTCGGAGGTTGTTTTTATATCCTTATTTTAGAAGAATTGTCTCGGGTTGATTGCGTTTGACTTGCTTGAGTTCCATTGTCCTCTATGGATTTCAAAGTGCAAGTGCTGTCCAGTCGATCTTCCTGTATTCCCCATAATCCCAATTTGCTGTCCTTTTTCTACAGATGCGCCATTACCAACGTGACGATCTCTTAGGTGAGCGTAAACCGATGTGTATGTTTGTCCATTGAGATAGTGGGCAATAAAGACAACATTACCATAACTGCTTGAGTAGTAAGACTTGATGACCGTTCCTGCAGCTGATGCTACGACCGGAACAGTTCCACCACGTGCGATGTCGATACCAGCGTGCATGCTTCCCCAACGTGGACCGAATCCAGAAGTGAATGCTCCTGCCGACGGTTTCATGAACATTCCGCCTGTTACAGCTGGTGCAGAAGCTGAGCTACCACCACTGTTCGATTGAGCTGCACGACGTGCTGCTTCTTCTTGACGACGCTTTTCTGCTTCAAATGCAGCTTGCTGTTTCGCAAGCAGGTCACCTTCGTCTTCAATCTTAGCAAGTTCATCATGCATATGCTTTTCTTCTTCTTTCAAGTCACCAAGCAATGCATTTTTTCGTTCTACTTTTTGGTTCAAGCTTACTTTCAAGCTTTCCAATTCTTTCATTTGTGTGTTCAATGTTTCAAGCTCTTTTTCGACTTTCGCTTTCGCTTCTTCTAGTGCGATTTTATCGGCTTTATGCGCTTCTAGAATCTCTTTATCCTGCTCAGCGATCTGGTTCAATGCGAAGACACGATCCAGGAAGTCACCGAAGCTGCTTGAGCCAAGCAATACTTCTATGTACTGGACGGATCCACCGTTTTCATACATAGCTTTGACACGGTCCTTCAACATTTTGTCTCGTTCAGCGATACGCTTTTCAATGACAACGATTTCGGCTTTCAAACGCTCAATATCTTCTTTTGTCTTTTTGATTTCTTTTTCTTTCTTGTCGATTTGGTTTTCTGTTTCAGAGACCTGTTGGTCGAGTTTCTTGATTTCAGCATTTAGAAGTTCTTGGTCATGCTTGATCTTTTCAATTTCGGATTTCACTTTGTCTTGTTCTGATTTATTCGCTTCTCGTTTTTCTTTTACATCATTGATTTTGTCTTTTAGTGATTCAGCTGAAACATCGTTGTTGACCCCCGGAAAACTTCCAAGTATAAGGCCAAGTGATGCAACGGCTACGATTATTTTCTTTTTCAACCCTACATCCCCCATTCGGTTCTTCTTTTTTAATATGTAGGTCCAGAAAGCCAAGGCGGGCTTTGCTGGACATTTCTCTTAATCGATCAATTTACCTATTAAACTTTCAGGAACTTGCGGACAGATGTCAAGCTGCCCCAAACACCGATGAATGCTCCAATAACGACGAGCAATCCGGCTAGCTGGAACATGAGTGGATAAACCGGTAAAAGCTGAATGAAAACCGTCTTCAGATTCATGCTTACCGCTTCATACACGAATTGATAGCCGAGAATCAACAATCCAATCGGAACGAGCGATCCCAATATCCCCAAGAGTAATCCTTCCACAAAGAAAGGTCCTCGGATGAAGGAGTTTGTCGCTCCTACCAATTTCATTATTTCAATCTCTTTACCTCTCGTCACAATCGTGATCTTGATTGTATTGGCAATCAAGAACATTGCTGTGAAGAGGAGACCTACAATCAAGATGAGCCCGATATTACGAGCAGCATCGGTAACTTTAAACAGTTTCTCGACCGTGCCTTTTCCATATTCGACCTTCGTTACACTCTGCATGCCCTCAATCTTCTCAGCGACAACTGGCGTATCTTGAGGTTTTTCCGTTTTCACGGAGAATGCATCCGGAAGAGGATTTTCACTTTTCAGTGATTCGAAGACTTTTCCTTCATCACCTAAACTATTGATTAGATCTTTCAGCCCTTCATCCTTCGGTACGAATTGGACATTGCTTACGCGATCGATACTGCTGAGATTTTCTTCAATTTGTGCGTACTTATCTTCCTTTATCGTCTTGTCCAGGTATACTCTGATTTCAACATCATCTTCAATCTGTGAAGCGACCGAGTTGATGTTCAGGAGTAGTACAAGGAATACTCCGACGAGTAAAAGTGTAACCGTTACGGCACTGACAGATGCGAAAGACATCCATCCGTTACGTCCAAGGTTCTTGAATCCTTCTTTAATATGACGAGATTGGGTCCGTATGATCCTCATACCCGTAGACACCTCTCTTCTCGTCACGTACGATTCGTCCACCTTCAATGGCGATAACACGCTTCTTAATTGTGTTTACAATCTCTTTATTGTGGGTAGCCATAACTACAGTGGTTCCACGATTCGAGATTTCTTCGAAAACTTCCATAATGCCCCATGCTGTTTCCGGATCCAAGTTACCGGTAGGCTCGTCCGCAATCACGACGGCCGGCTTATTGACGATGGAGCGGGCAATGGAAACACGCTGCTGCTCTCCTCCGGAAAGTTCATCTGGAAGAAACCGCGCTTTGTTCTTGAGACCTACGAGCTCAAGTGTTTCCATGACTTGTCTCCTTACGACTTTCGGAGACTCCTCGATAACCTCGAGAGCAAACGCGACATTTTCATAGACAGATAGTTTCGATAACAGTTTAAAGTCCTGGAAGACTACCCCAATTTGGCGTCTCAAGTAAGGAATATGACGTTCCTTCACTTTCGTTAAACTCTTGCCATTTATAATAATATTGCCTTTCGTCGGCTTTTCCTGACGGTACATACATTTAATGAATGTTGATTTCCCCGCACCACTCGGACCGACTACATAGACAAAGTCACCCTTTTCAATATGGACGTCTATCCCGTTCAGTGCCATTACACCATTTGGGTAAGTTTTCCATACATCGATCATTTCGATCAAACTTCATCACACCCTATGTAGTTTCTTTTGCTGTCAAATCTTAGTAGTGTTTTTTCTATCTCTAATCTGTTTATCTATTTCAAAGTATTCTAGTATAAATAGTTAGCATTGAATTGCACAATTAATTATAACATCTCGTTTCGTCAAAAAAACCCAAAATCATATTACATTTCTGTTTCAAAATATGACGAAGCGAGTAATGGACTGAGATTTGGCACTAAATATTATTCGACAAACTTTTTGCTTTGTTGTACCTTTCTACAATACTTCATAAAATCCTGCAAAGAAATAGTCAAGAAGTACAAAATTTTCTATTAACGGTAAACAGATCTTACTATAGTGGTATTGATACTGTTGGTAAAATAAGTATGGGTAGGATGTCACTGGAAGAGGTCAACCGCTACTTTCGATTCACTGTTTATATCGGAAGCGAGTTCATTTTAGTTTAGTAGCGATTTTTCGACACAGATTTCTGGTCGTTGTGGTCGTGAACCATTGGAATGTTATCGTAGGAAATGAAAGCAAGGGAAAAACACTTATCCTTTAGCATCATATTTTTTAGGATAAGCGTATTGGGGAATATCTGGGGACCGGAACGGAACCTTTTCCATCTCAAAGGTCCCTCGATAACGGAACACTGTCCCCAGGACAGCATTGTTGACGGTGATATCCACCTTATAATGATCAGCCGTGTCATCATACTCTTCATGGACGATCCCTTTTACCATGAGGCCAGATGGCACCGAAAGGCGTTTGTTCCCTACATAAAAGTACTGCTTGGACGTACTTAGGATGAGGCCGCCTGACTCGGTCACTTTCAGATCGATTCCGACTGGCGTTGCTTGGACGTTTCCCAGATAGTCCATGATTTCATTGAATCGGTTGCTGTACACCATCGTGGAGTCGAAGCGACGATCCACTTTATCAAAATGAAAGGTACGAATCCAGGACAGCGTCTCACGATCTATCGGATCTTTGAAAGCGTAGATCTCCAGATCAAATGGAATGTCTCTCCCTCTTTCCGGAAAAATGAGATGGCGGTCGGTACCGAATTTTTTTACGGGCTTCACAACCCATGATGGTCCGGAAATCTCCTCCATCACGCCTTTGCAGAAAATCGCCTCCTGATCTTCCGTAGAGATGTTGAACTTCTCCTGAATTTTAGGGTGAAGCTTATTGAAATCCGATCCTAACGCGTTTTCGTAAAAAGATGGCATCTCCACTTGTCCTCTCTCTTTTATAGAAATCGACTCTTCATATCCGGTGTCGGTATCATACATTCTTCCCTTTTTCCGAACCACTTGTAACGGTTTCGAGCAATAAATGTATAGATGGCATCTCTGAGCGGCTTTGGAATGATGAGTAAGGTTGTCGCTAGTTTCCATGGTCCTTTCAAGCGACGGCATACTCGCAAAGCTGCGCTCGAGTGTTGATACGCCTTGCCGTTCCGAATAAGCACGAACGATTCCAACGTGTTCGGTAGATTGTGCTTTTGAACGTAACAATGTCCGATTTCACTTTGCAGAGGTGCGAATTTGTAATGACCGGACGGGTCCCGCTTGATGATGAATTGAACCGCCCCGTTGCACATATTGCACTCCCCATCAAACAACAGAATGTCACTCATATTAGCCACCCCTTTCTCTACCTTTATTATATCACCTAAAAGTGGGCATTAAAAAAACCCTAGCTTTCATAGCCAAGGTTTAAAATATACGACCAGTTTCAAAATGAGTGAAACGGTTCCCTATAATCGTTGTCACGCTACGGCTGGATGACTGGAGCTGGATTTGAATGGTTTCTCCAGCATTCAAACGGATAATGGTACATCCTTGAACTTTATCTGTCGTTCCTGGGTTGGAAACAGCAAGATCCAAGTCTGTTACAGCCGCTCCGCTATTGCTGGTGAGGATCAATCGAACATTCGTCGGTGCTTGTCCTCCACCTGTAGCCACTGTATATTCTACACTGGAACACACCGAGTAAGTCGCGGTTTGTGGTGCAGTATACGTGGAAGTTGCAGGATTATATCCATTGCTCATATCAAAAACTTCTGTTTCAAATGTGATCGTTGTTGGTGTATTCGTACCAGGTACGATTTGCGCTACTGAATCAAATGCTCGAAAGGCAATTTCTGTTGGAGTAGGTCCCGGTGGCCCTTGCTCCCCTTGTGGACCCTGAGGACCTGGATCACCTTGTGGCCCCTGAGATCCTTGTTCACCTTGAGGTCCTGGAGGTCCTTCTGGCCCAGGTGGTCCGGGTGGTCCTTCACCCTTTTGTATGATTACACAACACCCATTACCGGGTGTACACCCATAGCAATTACAATGCTTTCTTTTCATATCTACACATCCTAATAATCTCGTAATGGTGTATTATATGACAAGCCTAATCACGAATCGTAAGCATTCACCTATATACAGTAAAAATTAGGCTAAATAAAAAGCTCCCGAAATGGGAGCTTTCCTTTATTGACTGAATCCTTCACCTAAAACTTCGTGGGCATTGACGATGATGACAAAGGCGTTTGGATCCACTTTTTTCACGTGTTGTTTCAATCGGGTCACTTCAAATTGTTCCACGACACACATAAGCATCGGACGCTCGTGATCGGTGAATCCACCTGTCGCTTTAATGCGCGTCACACCACGGTCGATTTCTTTGAAGATTTCATCCCGCACTTCGTCCTCATGCTGCGTAATGATGTACGCCATCTTAGAATAACCGAGTCCCATCTGTACAACGTCGATCGTTTTTGCCGTCAAGAACATACCGATCATCGCATAGAGCGCTTGTTCAATAGAGAAAACGAACGCCGAAGCCGTTACGATTGCACCATCGATGGATAGAACGCAAAGACCTAGGGAGATTCCTGTATATTTGTGGACGATTTGAGCCGCTAGGTCGATTCCACCCGTTGAAGCTTTTCCGCGGAACACGATCCCGAGTCCTAAACCGACCCCGAGACCTCCGAACAATGCCCCTAGCAAAGGATCGTTCGTAACCGGTTCTGCCCCCTCCGATAAGAAGACGACGAATGGTAAAAACAGCGTTCCGATCAGCGTTTTCACCCCGAAGTTTTTCCCAAGGATGACCACGCCTGCTATGAACAATGGAATATTCAACGACCACTGGACGATCGAAGGCATCCATCCAAATAAATTTTTCAAAATCAAACTGATCCCGACAACACCGCCTGAAGCGATATTGTTCGGTGCTAGAAACAAGTTGAATGCTAACGCGACAAAAGCGGAACCGATCAAAACGAATAGATAATCGAGTGCCGTCAGAACTTTAGGATTTACTTTATTGCGTCGAACTGCCATCATCATGTCGTACCACTCACTTTATGTAAAAGGAAATTTTGGTAGTGTTATAACCTTAAAAAGTATATCACTACCTCGTGATTAAGTAAATTTTCCGATTATTAGCACTAGTTTGTCTATAAAGTCAAGTGGCACAAGGGATGAGAGTTTTGTTTCAGAGTGTGTTCGACATCTTTTACGAATCGTCAATCAAACGTTTGATTGGCACTGCATCATCACTGTAAAACTGCGGCAAAAACAACGGGGACAACGTTTTTCCGCTGTCCCCGGTTTCACACGATTATTTAATTCTAGAACGAAGATAAGCGTCGATGAATGGGTCGATTTCGCCATCCATGACCGCGTTGATGTTTCCGATTTCCACATTCGTACGGTGATCCTTCGCCATACTGTATGGATGGAAAACGTAAGAACGAATCTGGCTTCCCCAGCCGATTTCTTTCTGCTCACCACGGATTTCATTGAGCTCGGCTTGCTGCTCTTCAATCTTCTTCTGATAGAGCTTCGCTTTCAACATCTTCATTGCACGTTCACGGTTTTTGATCTGAGAACGCTCAGTTTGACATGACACAATCGTGTTCGTAGGAACGTGTGTCATACGAACCGCCGAGTCAGTCGTGTTGACGTGCTGACCACCAGCTCCACTAGCACGATACGTGTCCACCTTGATTTCATCCGGCTTCAATTCGATTTCGATATCATCGCTTAACTCAGGCATAACCTCACAAGAAACGAAGGACGTATGACGACGACCAGATGAGTCAAATGGCGAAATTCGCACGAGACGATGAACACCTTTCTCCGCTTTCAAGTATCCATAAGCATTGTGCCCTTTGATTGATAGGGTCACACTCTTCACGCCGGCTTCGTCACCAGGTAAGTAGTCGAGCGTTTCGACCTTGAACCCTTTATTTTCCGCCCAACGCGTATACATTCGTAAAAGCATAGAAGCCCAATCCTGGGACTCTGTTCCACCGGCACCTGGATGGAGCTCAAGAATCGCATTGTTCTTATCATGCGGTTCACTGAGAAGAAGCGTCAGCTCGAAATCTCCCATCTGTTTCGAGAGTTCCTTCAATTCGCCTTCCAGCTCACTTTGTAAGTCCGCGTCTTCCTCTTCTTTTACAAGCTCATAGGAAACTTCAAGGTTTTCAAACGTTTCCTGAAGCTCACGGAATTCGTTGACCACTTCTTTCAAACCATTCACTTCGCCGATGACCGTTTGCGCCGTATCCTGGTTATCCCAAAAATCCGGCTCTGTCATCTGTTGTTCCAATTCAGCAATACGAGCCTCTTTATGATCTAAGTCAAAGAGACCCCCTAAAATCTTCTATTCGCTTCTGCATCGCAGATAACTCTTGCTTAATCTCCACTAATTCCATAATCGTACTCCTCCTTGTTTAGGAAGTACCAGGCACTGATTCGCAACCGTTGATACAGCAGCGATTAGAATCAGTGCCTGACACCATTTCAAAACCGTTGGTATGACTGACTTCCTCGAGCGTACCTGGCACCGTAGGAAGAAAGTCACGTTAAAGTGAAAAGAAAACTTGGCAGGGCCAAGCCTTCTTTAAGGTAAATCACTATACGTTACGCACCGTGACAGTGCTTATATTTCTTTCCGCTTCCGCAAGGACATGGTTCATTTCGCCCCACATCACTTTGCCTACGGACTGGCTTTTTCTTTTGTTGTTCTTGCGCTTTCGGATCGACCGCTTTTCCTTCGGCGACTTTTTCACGCTGCAGGTTCTGCTCCACTTGCGCCTTCATGACGTAAGTCGCAACTTCCTCTTCAATCGCTTCAACCATCGCTTCAAACATTTGGAATCCTTCGAACTGATACTCACGCAACGGATCATTCTGACCATAGGCACGCAAGTGAATACCTTGACGAAGCTGATCCATCGCATCGATGTGATCCATCCATTTACGGTCGACAGAGCGAAGCACGATGACTTTTTCAAATTCACGCATTTGTTCCCGCTCAAGCTTAGACTCTTTACGGTCGTACTCTTCCTTCACTTTTGCCATGAACACATCGATGATCTCTTCGCGCTCTTTACCTTTGATGTCCTTGACCGTCACTTCCCCTTCATGCAAGAACGTCGCGTTAGCATAATCGAGGATTGCTTGAAGGTCCCAATCTTCCTGAACCTCTTCTTCCGGTGTGTGCGCTTCAACAATGCGCTCGACCGTCGACTTGATCATGCGCTCGACGATTTCACGAAGGTTATCTGACTCAAGCACTTCAGCACGTTGCGCATAAATGATTTCACGCTGTTGACGCATAACATCATCGTATTGCAGCAACTGCTTACGAGCGTCATAGTTATGACCTTCCACTCGTTTTTGCGCCGTCTCAACCGCTTTGGTAACCATTTTACTTTCTAACGGCTGGTCTTCTTCCATACCAAGGCGGTCCATCATCGCACGCATGTTATCTGAAGCGAATCGACGCATCAATTCGTCTTCCATTGAAATATAAAATTGAGAGGAACCTGGGTCCCCTTGACGTCCGGAACGTCCACGGAGCTGGTTATCGATACGACGGGATTCGTGACGCTCAGTACCGACGATATGAAGACCACCAAGATCCAGAACACCTTCACCAAGCTTGATGTCCGTACCACGACCAGCCATGTTTGTTGCAATCGTAACGGCACCTTTTTGACCGGCATCTTCGATGATCTGTGCCTCACGACCGTGGTTCTTCGCGTTCAATACGTTATGTGGGACGCCTTTTTTCTTCAGTAAAGTTGCGATCAATTCAGATGTTTCAACTGCAACCGTACCAACAAGAACAGGTTGTCCTTTTCGATGACGCTCAGCCACATCGTTTACAACCGCACGAAACTTCCCTTCTTGCGTCTTATAAATGTGGTCCGGATTATCCAGTCGCGCAATCGGCCTGTTCGTCGGAATGACGATAACATCCATGTTGTAAATGTTACGGAATTCCTCTTCTTCCGTTTTCGCCGTACCGGTCATACCGGCAAGCTTGTTGTACATACGGAAGTAGTTCTGGAATGTGATTGTGGCAAGTGTCATCGACTCACGCTGAATTTGAAGCCCTTCTTTCGCCTCAATCGCCTGGTGAAGTCCATCACTGTAACGACGACCTGCCATCAAACGACCCGTAAATGGATCGACGATGACAACCTCGCCTTCTTGCACGACGTAATCTGTATCACGATGCATAATCACATGCGCCTTCAACGCCTGGTTGATGTGATGGTTGATTGACACGTTGGAAATATCAAACAAGTTCTCTACGTTGAAGAACTTCTCGGCTTTGGACATACCTTCTTCCGTCAGCTGAACGTTCTTCGTTTTGATATCAAACGTGTAATCTTCATCAAGTTTTAACTGATGAATGAATTGGTTTGCAATTCGGTAAAGCTCAGTCGATTTCGCGGAGTTCCCCGAAATGATCAACGGTGTACGTGCTTCGTCAATCAGAATCGAGTCGACCTCATCGACGATCGCATAGTTCAACGGACGCTGAACCATTTCTTCTTTATACAGAACCATGTTGTCACGGAGATAGTCGAACCCAAGCTCATTGTTCGTCGCATACGTAATATCCGCACTGTACGCTTCTTTCTTCTCCTCTTTCGAAAGACCCGTGACGTTCAACCCGACTGTCAAACCAAGATAGTTATACAGTTGGCCCATTTCTTCAGCATCACGCGCAGCCAAGTATTCGTTGACCGTGACGACGTGTACGCCTTTTCCTGTCAGGGCATTCAAATAGACCGGCATAGTGGCGACTAGCGTCTTACCTTCACCGGTTTTCATTTCAGATATATTTCCTTCGTGCAACGAAACCGCACCCATGATCTGAACCGGGTATGGTCGTAGCCCAAGCACACGCGTCGCCGCTTCACGTACGACTGCGAACGCTTCAATTAGAATATCATCTAGCGTCTCGCCGTTTTCCAGACGGGACTTGAATTCTTCTGTCTTCGCCTTCAATTGCTCATGTGACAAAGCTTCCATTTCTGGTCCTAGCGCTTCAACCTCGTCCGCATACTTCTGAAGACGGCCGATTTGACGCTCGTTACCAGTAGGGAAAATCTTCTTTAACATTCCGATCATGAAGTCAGCACCTCTATTTGCAAAATCAATATGATTTTTGAAAATTCTTCTAACTATAGTCCATGCTTTATTTTAACAGTTTGCAAGAGGAAGGACAAGAATTCAAGGGATAACCGCCCCGCAGAAGTGCTTCTTTTTTCCATGTAAAAAGGGCGCGGTCTTATCGACCGCACCCAAGTGCATTTTCATTCGTCTATTCGATGTCCGGAGCAATCAGCCCGTACTTTCCATCCTTACGTTTGTACACGACGTTCGTTTCTCCAGATTCCGCATGTGAGAATACAAAGAAATTGTGTCCTAGCATATCCATTTGCAGGATCGCCTCTTGTGTATCCATCGGTTTCAAATCGAATCGCTTGTTACGCACCACCGGGAATTCTTCCTCATCCTCTTCTTCTTGCACAAGAGTCGTAGTAGCAGGTGCTGCACTTCCGTTACCATTTGCGAAGGCGAACTTAATCGCGCCGCCCTGGCGGAATTTACGATTCACTTTCGTTTTGTGCTTTCGGATTTGTCTTTCCAATTTCTCAACCACTAAGTCAATCGCAGCATACATGTCATCGTGAGACTCCTCAGCTCGTAACAACAGGCCAGGCATCGGAATCGTCACTTCCACCAGCTGCTCATTATTGAACACCTTTAGGTTGATGTAAACATCAGAGTTTGGAGTACCATCAAAATAACGCTCCAGCTTACTTACCTTTTTTTCGGAGTAGTTCCTTAATGCAGGTGTTACCTCAATATTATCTCCACGAATGTTAAAGTTCATGAAAGACTCCTCCTTTCGGTGTTAATATATATTTCGCTATACCCCTTAACAATTCCTTCATAAACATAAAAGAAAATCAAAAATTCTGACAATATTTTTAACTTTCTAGTAAAGTAGTGGAAAACGGGCAAAAACAGCGAAATATATAAGGAAACACGCGGTTTACATGCCGAAGTTCCGGCATGTTACAGAGATTATTCGACAAACTAGTGTCCAAACTGTAGAGGTCTTTCGGAGGATATATGAAGGGATTGTAAATGAGCATAAGGTACGCCGATAGATCAAAATTATGTGTGAATTGGAGCTGGTCTTGTAGGCTTGCGGCGTTATTCTGTCCAATTTCGGAATAATTCTGACCAAATCGGAAGTTATTCTTCCCACTTTCGGATTTATTCTGCCTAACTCCAATTTAATTCTGCCCAATTCCAAATTAATTCTGTACAACTAACCTCAAATGGGCAAAACAAAACCCGCTCCTCTGAACGAGAAGCGGGAGGGCTTGCTATTAATTCAAATTCTCAAAAAGGAATGTGAATTAAAGCTTTGTTACGTTTGATGCTTGAGGTCCACGGTTGCCTTCTACAACTTCAAACTCAACGTCTTGACCTTCTTCAAGAGTTTTGAAGCCTTCAGACTCGATAGCAGAATAGTGTACAAATACGTCGTCTTGACCTTCAACTTCGATGAATCCGAAGCCCTTCTCTGCATTGAACCATTTTACTTTACCTTGCATGTAATTCACATTCCTTTCGTATTGAAAAAATCATGTGGAAATTTCCACAATAAAAGTATACAATGTGACAAGCTTTAGAGTCAACTTTCCAAAAATGATTAGTAAAAAGTTACTAAATGTCAGACAAGCTTAGCTAGGACGCACATACACCAAGGGTATTAATTCACCATTCTAATGCACACTTCAACCGCTTCTTGGATGGTTTTAAGAGGCCAGCAAGAAAGTCTCCCATCTTGTGTCCCAAGTTCAAAAGAAGCAGGAACATGGATGAACCCAGCTGGAAATTCCCCACCTCTTTTTTCCAATTCATGAAGTACGGAATACATGACATTGTTACACAAATATGTCCCCGCTGTATTCGAAATCTCAGCTGGTATTCCCTCTTCTAACAAAGCGTTGACCATCTCCCTAATCGGTAACATTGAAAAATAGGCTGCGGGGCCACCTTCAATTATTGGTTGATCAACAGGTACCCGACCGGAATTGTCCTTCACACCGTCATTCACGTTAATCGCTACACGTTCTGGTGTTATTTTATTACGACCAGCCGCTAAACCCAGGGCAATGACTGCATCTGGCTCTAGTTCATCAACTAAGTTCAATAACTTGGGCGAAGCTTGCTCATAATCTACAGGCAACACATGCCCAATAATCTCAAACGCTCCAATGGTTTTCCCATCCAATTCTTTTACAATCATTTCAGTCGGATTCATCTTATGATCCAAGAACGGCTCAAAGCCGGTAAGCAGTAACTTTTTCATGATTCTCTCCTTTCTATGTAAAAAGGATTCCATCTACAACTCATAATGTCCTGCTCCAAATAAAAAAGCCTGGGTCACACCAGACTTAATGCTGCAAATATGGTTTGAACTCGGACTCAATCAGAACCTTCCATGATAGAAATGCCGGCATCAGCTTCGTTAGAACGATTCGTTTTTTCTCATCCGCATCTTCAAAGTTCTGTTCCAATTCTTTTACAATATCAATGATGGAACTGAACATCCCAATTTCTTGTTCCACGGCCTTTTCCCCATTAAACACATCCAAGATAATCTTGTTCGCTCCCTCAATTTGAGAAAACGCGAGGAATACATCCCCAAGAATTCGGTCTCCGGCCATGACTGCATCCTCTTGGTACCGACCTTCAATATAGTTGAATCCTTCCTCAATCACCTGCAGCAAATCCACATACTGACTGATCACTTCAAATTGCTTTTGTTCCATTTGAATCATATTTAAAACCTACTTCCGTTTATCAAAAAACATACCATCTGCACGATTGGACTGATATGGATTTGAATACTTCGTATTGTTTGTCCGCTTCACTCTGATCTTCATCATTTGTGACTTGATCTGTTTCATCTGTTCGTCGAGATAGGGTTGAATCAGCTTGTTGATTTCCACAAGCTGTTCACCCAGCTCTTTTTCCTCATCTGTATAATCCCCTGACAACCGCTCAATCAGCTTTTGACGATAGTCCATATAGGCATTCAGTTCGTCCAGATAGTCTTCTGGCTCTTCCTCCGGCAGCCCTTTTTGAACATGGTCGTAAAGCTTTTCTGTCTGTTCCAACAATTCCTGTACGTGACTCATTTAAGCTTGGCCACCCATCCCATAGTTTGCCTTACGGTTCTGCTGGATGACTTCCTTCCAAGTATCACGGAATTCCGTCGTCAGCCCTTCCACTTCTTCAATGATTGTCACATCATTTTTCACATTCGCATCGATCAGACGACGATTCATGTAATCGTAAAGCTGCAGCATCTGATTTCCAACTGGGACATCCGTGTTCAAGGTCACCATCAGCTCTTGAATGATTTTCTGAGCCTTCTGCAAGTTGGTGTTTTTATCTTGAACATTTCCTGTTTCAATCGCTGTTTTCGCCTGTTTTAAAAATTTCAAGCAACCATTATATAGCATTAACGTCAATTCACCTGGAGACGCCGTTCCGACAGAATTTTGTTGGTATGTCTGATAAGCATTAAGAGACATGGTAATACAAACAACTCCTTATTTTAATGCGGTTTACATGCCGCCGCCGAATTGATTCATCAAGAACATGGACTGTTGATTCATGCGGCTGATCGCCTTTTCCATCGCCGTAAACTGACTCCAATACCGATCCTCGATGTCGATAAGGCGACGCTCGAAGTCTGTAATTCGAGTATCCAGATCTGATAAGTTCCGGCCGATCGTGAACTGGGCATTCGTTTTCAGCGAGTTCCCTGCTTTCACCTCAACCTTATCCATCGTCTGATCAATCGAGTCACGAAGACGGCGAGCAATTCCCTTTTCACTATTGGTCGCACCATCACTCATGAACAACTGGTAGATAGCATCCGGGTCATCCTGGATAGCAGCACGCAGTTTATCCTCAGTGATGATCAGTTTTCCACGATCTAAATAGTTGGACGAAGTCTTGATTCCAATTTCAGCAAGCTGGTCGTACTTCGTATTTACGTTTGCACCTGTCACTTGAGAGTAAAGGTCGGTCCGCATGCTGTTCAAGCCACCGTTAAGGATCGAATCACTCTTCAGCATTCCGCTGCGAGCCTTCTCTTCCCAAAGCTCCACTTCACGCTCAGAAAGATCTTCCTTCTGTTTATCTGTAAGTGGACGATAATCCCGGAAACGCTCTTCTTTCAACTCGCCATTAATCTTTTCAATCGTCTCATTATACTTATCGACGAACTTAACGATCTTATCAAGAATCGTATCCGTATCCTGTGAAACAGAAATGTTCGCTGAACCTGTTTGATTTAAACTATAGGTGACATCGTTGATGGTGAAATTATTCGTCTTACGGGTTGTGGCAAAACCGTTGTAGGTAAAAGACGCATCTTGTCCAACAGTTTTGATAGCTGCATCACTACCATCCACCACACCATCCCCGTTGGAGTCTCCTAACTCCCTACCAGTTGTTGCATTTGTGAATCCTAGCGAACTGAAAAACTCCGCAGTCTTCGTGTCACCAGATCCATCATCCGTAATACTGAGTTTAGCCCCGCTACCTGTATTTTTCATGGTAAGGACAACTTTGTTAGTTGCTTCATCATAAAAGGCAGAGACACCCAATGAGGTGTGGGAATTGATTTTAGACATCACATCATTGATAGAGTCCGTAGAAGGATCAATATCTAGAGTAATGTCGCTTGCAGCTGATTCACCAGGTTTCATCACACTTAATTTCAATGTGAATGGTGTATCAAACTTGCTCCCATTATTAAACGTAATCGTATCTAAATTATCATCTCCGGAAACGGGTTGCCCGCCATTGTCTGTTACCAGAGTTGCTGAATTATACATTGCCGCCTTTGCAAGATTCGTTACATTAATAGTCGTGTTCGTTGCTGCAGCATTATTCCCAGCCTTAGCTGTTACTGCAGTAGGGTTAGAACTTGAAGTTGATTTGGTCAAATAAGTACTTTGACGAAAAACTCCATCAAAAATGTGCTGATCTAATTCTTTTAACAGCTTGTTCATCTCGCGGTAGTCATCGCGTTTCCATTCAAGAAGCTGCTTATCTTGATTCATCTTGTCTAGTGGCATACGCTCTGCCTTCATTAGATCACTAACTATTTGATCAATGTCCATTCCACTGGCTAGACCACCAATTCGCATGTCCATCTACTATCACCTCTAAATCTTCTTGTCTACAACAATTCCCACAAGTTCAGCCATCGCCGCATACATGTCTAAGAATTTCCGATCAGGAATTTCTCTGATGACCTCCTTAGACTTATCATCTATTACCTGTACATAGTATTCTTCTGATTGTTCATGGAGTTGAAACCTTAAAGAGGTATGAGTTGGAACCAAAAACTCGTTCATGCTTTCTACCTTTTCTTGCAAGACTTCTTTTGGAATTTTAGTATCTTCTGCAACAGTTTTTTGATTTTGGTTTTTATTAGCCTTTTGATACTTAAGATCTACAATCTTGCTAAGAGAAGGTAAATCTGTCGTTATTTTCCCCGCATTCCCTACGCTCATAACCGCTCCTCCATCACTTCTTTTCTTTACCTTTTTTATCGGTAAAAAGTGAATAAACCTTAAGATATTTTACGTCATTATTATAAGTGTGAAAGAAATTCGATAAGAGTAGCTATTATACTTGTTCCACTTACAAATAATAACTACTTATTAAGTACTGCCGATTTCATGTATTATTCCATATCGAAATACTCCATTTTTGATGATTTTACTTCCATAAAAATAACCCTAATCAATAATGATTTGGGTTATTTTATTTACGTTTTCTTTTTACTTTTATTAAAACCAAAAAAACTAATTAGCTAGTGAATGTAATTTGTACATCCTTAATTCTTTCTTTAGCTTTCTTCTTCCATCAACACTAAGATGTCTCATCTTATTTTCAAGCGATTTAATTATTTTGAGGTGATTAATAACCAAAGATTGCTTGTAAATTACACTAAATAATTCTTCTTCAAAAGAGGTTAGCTTTTTACTTTTCGTCCCGTACAGTACATTCAACAAATTTTTAATGTTTAAGTCTGATTTTACATTCGATAAAATCTTCTTAAAGTAATTGTCATCAGTGTTTAGAACAAGAATAATGTAATCAACGATATTAAATAAGCCAGTTGAAAGTATCGAACTATGTTCATCAATACTTATTAATTTCAATCGGTGTTCGACTTCAATAAACTTATCTTCAAGGATTAGATTTTTTAATATTAATGATTCTTTTTCTATAGATGAAAGAGAAGGATCCTCTAGAAAAGACTTTGTAAGTTTTTGAACTTCCAAGTTAGGAACCTTTAATAATATTCTCATACCTCTTAAAGTATTTATGGTACTCCTATTTAAACAGTTACTATTAATAAATTTAATCAAGTCTTCCAGTGATACATTATGGGATAGTAGGTTAATTAGTCTCATCCAAATATAATCATCTGAATCATTAACAGATAAAGATTTAGAATAATGATGAACAGCTAGCTGCAGGTTTCCTTCCTTCTCATATAATTCACCAAGATGTTTATGTGGCAAATACTCTAAATAATCAATACTATAATCCGCCCTCAGATCATTCCTTTTTCGGATAATCTCATTAAAAATTGATATCGCTTCTGATTCTGCTCCTATTTCTGAAAGTAACGTTCCTTTCAAAAATTTAAAATCAACCGTGTATGGATAAACTTTTTCAACCGATTTAACTATTTCTAAAGCTTCATTATAATCCCCAGTAATATGTAAGCATTTAACCAATCTCACTAATAGTTTTTGTATCCAATCTATGCTCAAATCCTTTTTTAACCGGTAACCTTTTTTATAATTCGATATTGCTTTATCAATATCTCCTGTCGAAGAATACTCATTTCCTAAATAATAATAGTCTATAGGATCTTTTGATTTCTTTTGTTCTAACAACCTAAGATTTCTTTCTGATTTCCCTTTTTCAATTACTACGTTTTTCATATAACCAGAATGAAATATTTGTAGTTCAGCTATTCCTCTCTTTTCATTATTACTCTGATGTTTTAACTCTTCGTGTATATTACGATAATATCTAATACTCCCATCATTCTTATAAACACGCTCGTGATTGTTTAAAACTGTACTTTTTCCGTTCTCTCCTACAAAGTTAACGATTTGTACAGACAAGATATTATCTGAAGTTCCTAATTTAAGACTGGATTTGAATTGCTCAAAACTAGTTCTGTCTACAAATTCATCAGCATCAAGTACAAAAATCCAATCTCCTGTTGCTTTAGATGCTGCATAATTACGAGCATCAGAAAAGTTATCATTCCACTTAAATTCGTAAAACGAATCAGTAAATTCTAATGCGATTTCTCTTGTCTTATCAGTAGATCCTGTATCAACTATTATTAATTCATCCACAATTCCAACAATAGATTCCAAGCATCTTTTTAACACTTTTTCTTCATCTTTTACTATTAAGCATGCTGATAAAAATGTATTCATATCGTACCACCTTATATATGATTTGAAATAATATTCAAACTCACCTCTACACCTTCTTACCTATTTATATTATCGACAAATATTATATGAATTTGAGAACTTATACACATCTGTAGCTAGGAAAAAGTTGATCAATATAAAAATGGTCGCCTCAAATGAGACGACCATTCTTTTAAAATTAACGAAGAAGTTGAAGAACTCCTTGTGGTTGTTGGTTGGCTTGCTTCGCCGCTATGTCTTTCGATCATAGAATAGACTATATCTTCACCCAAATTGGGGCTGGGCACTTCGAATGGAATTTCCCACCCTACGAAATTCATCATCATAGCCTTATGGCCTTAGATGGTCTTTTCTAGTCGTTGAACCTTCTCCACTCTTTCGAGCCAGGAGCTTGGCTGCTGATTATCCAATCTCACTCATTTTCATACCTTCACGCTTGTCGTTTCCAACTACGTTGTGGTTGAGTCAGCTTTAGGAAGTTCCAGCAATTCACCCAGTTATCTTCTTATCCGTTACCAGATAAGACGCCCTTCAATAGTTACCTAAGTAGTTGTAATACTCCCTGAGGTATGCTATTGGATTGAGCTAGCATCGCTTGTGCTGCTTGTGCAAGAATTGAATTCTTGGTTTGTGCCATCATTTCTTTTGCCATATCTACGTCACGGATACGAGATTCTGCAGCAGTTAAGTTTTCAGAAGATGTTCCAAGGTTGTTGATTGTGTGCTCTAAACGGTTTTGGTTCGCACCTAATTTAGCACGCTCATCGGAAACTGTTTGGATTGCAGTGTCAATTGTAGAAATTGCTGCAGTAGCAGTTGCAGCGTCAGTAGAGATATCAATACCACCATTTACTGTTGCATCTCCTCCAGTTACAGCAGCTGTACCTGTCCCATCATCTACACCTAAACTAGCAGCATCCATTGCACCAATTGAAATGGTTAGTTGTTGAGAATCATTGGCACCGATTTGGAAATCCAATGACGCTGCCCCAACACCATCAATTAGTGTTTTTGTATTGAATTCTGTTTGGTTAGAGATACGAGTTACTTCTTTAGCTAATTCATCTACTTCATTTTGTAGAGCTGTACGATCTTCTGCAGTATTAGTATCGTTGGAAGATTGAACTGCTAATTCACGCATACGTTGAAGGATTGAATGCGTTTCATTCAAAGCACCTTCAGCAGTTTGAATTAATGAAATACCATCTTGTGAGTTACGAGATGCTTGCTCAAGTCCACGAACTTGTCCACGCATTTTTTCAGAGATTGCAAGACCAGCTGCATCGTCTCCAGCACGGTTGATACGAAGACCAGATGAAAGCTTTTCCATAGACTTTGATTGCATGTTGTTTGCATTTCCTAATTGACGATACGTATTAAGAGCTGCAATGTTGTGATTAATTCTCATTATAAAATTCCTCCTTGAATTGTCCGAACCACGTCCATGTGGTTTGATTTTGACAAAAACAAACATTCATGTCGGCCGACCATGATGGCTGTTTTTGCTTACATTTCTATTATCGACATCACATAAACTCTCTTTAATAGTTTATTTAGATTTTTTTACTGATTTTAACGTCTCAAGTAAATCGGATGGGGCTTGACTAGCTTTACTATTTTCATCCTGTATGGATAAATAAATTTCCTTCCTATGTATATCGATATGTTTTGGAGCATTGACTCCCAACTTTACTTGATCACCATCAATTCCAAGGACTTTTATTTCGATGTCCTCTCCTATTTGAATAGCTTCATTCGGTTTACGCGTCAAGACTAACATGTTAGCTCTCCCCCTTAATTGCACTTAAGGGTTCTTGTATTAATTTGTGTTTTGTATGATAGTTATCATCGTTCAGAACAACTTGCTTTCCTACTCGTTCTTCTACTTTAAGTACGATTGGAGCTTTCAAATTTGCTGTCGTGTTTTCAAATGGATCCTCAACGGTTAAAATGACAAATACCGCCACCTCTTTTTCATCTTTAATCTTAAGTTGACCCAAAACTCCTTCAGGAATCGTAAATTCATAATCTTTATAAAACATGAATGGATTTGCAATCACGAACGCTAAAGATGGAGTTCCAGTAGATTGCAAAATACTTAAAGGTGTTTCTTCATCTGCAAAGGGGATGATTACAAACTTTTTTTCATCAACAAATCCTGGTAAACCTTGCTCGAACGTAATAACTTCATTTCCTTCGACTTCAACTTCTCCAAAATATCTTGTTTCAATCAACATATTCTTCACCACACTCATTTTATTAGACAACATTTATTTTCAAAGAGTTTTCTTGTCTTAAATATACTTCTGTTTTCCCCGGTTGATAGATATGTTCAGGCTTCTTGGCAATAGTTTCAATAACAGGTTTGTTCGCTTTGATATCAATTTGCACCTCAGCTGGTTGGTAATGAATCTTCACACTCCCAGCTGAAGGAATCCACCCTATGTTCCATTCTTTCATTCCATCACCACTGTTGGTTCGCGCTTGCTCAGGTATCGGATGGCCACCATCTTCAATCTTCATAAGCTGGTCACCTTGTTGAGCTCGACGAGCAATACCTTCTAAGACACCACTACGACCGAGTTGAGCTGCCGCTCTCATACGAACGTTCACACTTTTCAGATCCATATCGTTCCATGCTTGAGTTTGATCTATCGTTAGGGATCCTTTTGTAGTATTAATCTTCAATTCAGCTTTCGGTTGTTGGATGGTTTGTTCAGCTTTGGGTTGTTTTATTTCCTGGATGGCATTTCTTGTTTTCAGCCCTATTAACGCAGGTTGAGATTGTATTTGTATTTGGGCTATCTTCATCTACTTCACCTCATTATCGAAAAAAAGCTATCTATCTAGATAGCTTTTATCGCAAAAAGTCCATTAAGGTTGGTTGAATAATTCTTGACCCTGCTGCTAGCGCTGCACGATGGATGCTTTCCTGGGTTTTCAAGTCAATGATGACCCGTTCCATATCGGCGTCTTCATTGTCAGAGAGGATACGATTCGCAATGACTTCTTGCTCAGCGACACGGTCTTGAATCATCTCAACGCGATTATATCGTGCACCAAGCTCAGCTCTTTCAGCGATTGAACTATCCGTATGAATGTCAATTTTTGAAAGATAGCTGTCTACGTTACTTCCGTTTCCACTCTTCAAATCAGAAACCAAGTCTCGAAGATCGTCAAACATTTGCTGTGAAAACACATTGGTTTGATCTATATTTGCTTTGATTTTAATTCCTTTTGTCACTTCTACATTGACTGGATTGGTATTAACTGGTGCTACAACCGTTCCATCAGTTGCTACTGGTGGATTTGTTGTATTCGTTCCATTAAAGATATATTTTCCACCGACTTTTGTATTTGCTACAGAAATCAAATGATCACGTAATTGATCAATTTCATCGCCAATCGCACTTCTTTGACCTTGCTCATAAGTACCGTTACTTGCTTGTACAGTCAGTTCTCGGATTCGATGTAATGCTTGCCCTGCCTCATCTAATGCTGCATCTGAGTTATCCATCCAGCTATACACTTCAGATAGATTACGTTTGAACTGTTCCACTTCCGTCAGGTCGGTGCGATATTCCATCCCTTTCATAGCGACTACAGGGTCATCAGAAGGCTTGGTAATCCGTTTTCCTGTAGACATCTGCTCTTGGTATTTCCCCATTCGTTCATAGCTTTGGCTTAGATTACGCAACATGTTTCCTGTCAGCATACTTTGTGTTACACGCATTTAGTTCACTACCTTCCTACCCGACCCATGCCGTTGATGATGCGGTCAAGCATTTCATCAATACTCGTAATATTACGAGCCGCCGCATTATAAGCGTGTTGAAATTGCATCATTTTCGTCATTTCTTCATCTAGAGACACACCGCTTACCGATTGACGACGTTCTTCTACGGATTGCTTTAATGTATTGGAGTTCTCGACCAGACGGTTCGCCTGTTGCGCACTAACCGCCATTTCACCTATAGCCCCTTCAAAATAACTTTGGAACGTTGCATTCCCAGTATTAAATGCTAGTGTTTGATCTTTTACATCCGCCAGATTTAGAGCATTACTTCCATCACCAGGATTTCCGTCCATTGAAGCTGCAATATTGCTTAATCCATTTGCCCCTGAAATATTGTTATCAAGTGTTAACTTGGATGCAGCACCAGCAAAAGTAGTAGCATCTACAGCTGATGTAAAGGCAAAAAAGTTACCACCATTAGCTCCGTTCAAATCATTACCAGCTTGATGTTGCGTATTGAATGCACTAACAAAACGATAAGCCATTTCATCTAGGTCCGCTAGCATATCTGGATAGATTCCCTTAACAGAACCTCCAGACTCAAAACCATGAGATTCGAGTAGTCCCTTTAGTTTCCCTTGGCCTAATTGGTCCAATGCACCTGTTGCACCACCTAGTGCAAACTGATCAAATTCTCCATTACCATCGCTATCAGTAATGGATAATCCGTTTGTAGAGAGTGTACTTCCATCCACTAGGTTGCCGATTGAATTACCATTCGAATCTAGTAATTCAACAGTATATTTTCCTTCTGCGATATCAAGTGCTTGTCCACCGCTACCAACTGCCGTTACCTTAACATTGGCAAGCTCTGACAAACGATCTACTAATCCATCTCGCTTGTCGTATAAGTCATTTGGCAAATAACCGTGTGGCTCTATTTCACTAATTTGACGGTTAATATCATTGATTTGCTCTGCGATTGAGTTGATTTCTTTTGTGGTCACATCAATTTGTGTTTTAAAATCATCACGAATAGAGTTTAAAGAAGTTGAAAGATAGTTAAACGTTTCAGCTAGGGCAACCCCACGCTGGCGAACGACTGAACGCGCTCCCGAGTCTTCTGGATTCACCACTAAATCTTGCAATGATTGCCAGAAGCGATCCATTGTTTTTGCCAACCCATGGTCAGAAGGTTCATTCATTACTTCTTCCATCTTTTGAAGTGCGTCACTTCGAGCAGACCAATAGCCAGACTTCGTGTTTTCACCTCGAAATTGTAGATCCAAGAAACTTTCACGCACACGTTGAACCGTCCCAGCCTCTACACCAGTACCCATCTGCCCGGGAACTTGAGGGCGGTTTCGGGCAGCTGCTGGATAAGGTTCCGTTTGTGAAAAATTGACTCGTTGTCTTGAATAACCAGGTGTACTTGCGTTAGAGATATTATGACCGGTTGTATTCAACGCACTTTGGTGCGTACGTAAACCTCTCAGTGATGTTTCAAGTCCGTGAAACGTAGATGACATTATTCAATGCCGCCTTTCTATGCTTTAGAATCAAAAATCGATTGTTGTTTTTGGTAGCTGTTCTTCTGTTGGGCTTGCCCAGGGCGTCTGTAGTTTCCTGTAGGTTTCTTCGGCTCCATCAACGACAGCGACGCATTGACAAACTGTAACGATTGTCTCGTCAACTCATTGTTCAACTCATTTTGTTCTTGGAGCTGTTGAATGGTAACCTTCAATTTTTCCTGAACCGCAATTAATTGTTCTTGATCTTCCTCATCAAAGAAACGTAAAAGCTGAGCAAGTGCTGGGTTTTCATCAGCCACGATTCCGTTGCGGTTCAACAGTAGCTCTACTTCTCTTACCCGATTATCTTCTAACGATTCTATTCGCTGAATGCATTGGGTTTCAAGACTCAGCAAATGATCCAACGATTTAATGTCATTCTTTTTGAGCGTTTCTGTCTTCTGAACCGACAAGTCCAAAAGCTTTTCGTGCTGTATATGTATATCGGACAAAAGTCCGACCATTTGTTTTGCTGTCATTTCATTCACCCTCAGCTTTTCGTCCAAAAGTCATAAAACTTTTTCGCAACCTTGGCAGCGTCCACCTGATAATTTCCGGATTGAACTTCGTTTTTCAGATGTTCGATCTTTTCCATACGCTCTGTTGATGCCTTTCCGCTCTTCTGCATTTCAAGTGCCTTTTTTGAAATTTCCAGTTGATCTTGCTTCATTTGTTGTGGCTGCTGTTGAGTTTGTTTATTGAGCTGGTGTTTGTATGGGTTGTTTGAGATGTTTCCATTTCGATTGATCTTCAATGGAATTTCCTCCTTACTCCACCTTTGGATTATTTTTCTGTATAGTAAGTTATTCGTTCATTCACTTGTTGTTTTTGTACAAAACGGTCATGTGTTTCCAATTCTTTTTTCAATTGGTTGTGGCAATCATCGCACGTTCGTCCTGTACTAATCTGCTTACCGCAACTGTCACATGGGAATGTAAGATTGGGAAATTGACTTGCCCGAAGGCGTCCTTCTCTTACAAACCGGATAATCGTCTTTTCAGGAACTCCTGTGGCTTGTGAAACCTCTATTATAGAAGCTTCCCGATTCGCTTTTTTGCGAATGAATTTATAAACCGTTTCAAACATTTTCTCTTCTTCCTGATAACACACATCACAGACGGATCGCACCACTTTCGCGAATAAGCGACCACATTGTGCGCAATTGGCTAATTCCGCCATAACAGTCTCTCCTTTACATACCTACTCCGTATTCTTTATCTAATGTCTATATCGGAAGTTTAAATGAAAAGTTTAACTTTTAGACATGTTTGGTAGGAATTACCCTCTTGCTAATGTAAAAGAAGAGACTGTTCGGGCCCCATGGTCTAGTAAAATCTTACCCGCTGCTTCAACAGTGGATCCGGTCGTGTAAATGTCGTCGACTAAGGTGACATCTTTTCCGTGTATTTTGGCTACAAAATTAGAGTCAAACACAAAAACCGTCTGGATACTAAGACGATCTGTACGTCCCTTTTTACTTTGCTTTTCTTCATGAAGCGGTCTTGTTAAACAGCTGACAACTTCTTTTCCAAACAGGTTAGCGATTCCTTCTGCTTGATTGAATCCCCGTTCGTACTGTCTTTGTTCACTTAAAGGGATTGGTACAAACAAGGACTTCGGAAACTCTTTTCTACCCAACTGGCGAAACTCATCTTTAAATGCTTTAATAAGCTCTACATCTCCACGATATTTGTACTTCGCAATGACTTCCTTTGCAAATTCGTTATATATAAGCAATGAACGATTCTTTGTGATAAAACTCCCTTGTTGTTCCCATTTTACACAATCCGAGCATTTATCTCCATGACGATATTTCTCAGGAAATAGCGAAAAAGAACGACCGCATTTTCGACAAATATCTCCGTGCAAAAACTCTAACTGCTGCGAACATGTATCACATAACAATGACGGACGCTCAATGCTAAAATACATTCGCCATCCAACCTGTGATTGAAAGGGCTGCAAACAATACAAGCACTTATTCACTATTCAAAGCTCTCTGATTATGATCCCGAATCGTCTTCCTAGCTGAAACCATCGCTTTTGATTTCCCGTAATGAAAGTAAACAACTTCGCCATATGGATCCTCAATACTCCGCCCGGCTCGACCTGCTATTTGGACCAACGCATTGGATGAGAAAACTTCATGTTCCGCTCCTAATATAGCCACATCAATTTCAGGTACCGTGACACCTCTTTCCAAAATGGTTGTCGTAATGAGCAACTCAATCTCTCCTTTCCGAAATTGATTTAGCTTCTTCAATCTTTCTGGATCTTCCGAATGGACAAACTCACAATTCAGTTCATTAAGTATGGAATGTACTTCTTTACCGAAATCTACAGTTGGCACAAACACTAGGCATTTTCGCTTCTGTTCGTATCGGGTGGCGATATACGCCATCACGTTAGCCGGCAATCTTCGCTTTTTCAATTTCTTGGACCAATTTCCACACCATTCAAATTTAGGTTCTGGTAATGGATAACCATGAAAACGCTTGGAGATATGAACAACTTCAAGGGAATTAAGTTTCAAACGTTGCAACATCGTTTTTGAGGGAGTAGCGGTTAGATAGACCTTTGCGGCCTTCTTTTTAGAGGCTTTTTCTACTGCAAATTGGAGTGTTTTGTCATATGAGAAAGGATAGGCATCAACTTCATCGACAATTATTAAGTCAAATGCTTCTTTATAGCGAAATAGTTGGTGCGTAGTAGATAGGATTAGTTGTGAGGTGTCTTTCATTTCGACATTTCCACCATATATAGCTTGTGTATTCACGAAAGGAAACGCTCTCTCAAATCGAGGAAGGAGTTCAGTCACGACATCCGTTCGCGGTGTTGCTAAACAAACTCGTTTACCTTGTCCAATCGCTCTTTTAATCCCCTCAAATAAGATTTCAGTCTTCCCTGCTCCGCAAACCGCCCATATCAACAGGTCCTGAGGATGATCAACTACTTCTGTAATTCTCCGAGATGCTGATTGCTGAAGTTCCGAAAGCTGACCATCCCACTTTAAGTCAGATGGGTTGCTCCACATAACTTCAGGTCCACTCCATCTCAAAAGTGGTGTACACTGACTGACTCTTCTCATCATGATGCAATTTCGACAATACATACATTCTTCCTTACAACGAAAACAGTCGAAAGAAGCAAATAAATCTTGTTCGCGATTTCCACACCTTGCACAACGATATTTCTGATTTTCGTCTATAATTCCTTTTTCATACGAAATATGACCACTCAAATAATGTTCTTGGATTTTTTCAATAGGAAATGAGAGTTCATCAAGTAGGAGATGTTTTCCGAATAAGCATTGTTGGAGCTGAGGATTGAAATGAAATGTAGGATTGAGTGGTAAATGAGGTAGTTCGTTCAATGTTCCAATTGATTGTAGAGGATATACCGTTGACTTTACGAGAGGTTCAGGACACAAAATCGTTCCTTGTTCAGAAGAAATGGTGGCAAAACGCATCAGCTTTGCCACCTGTTCATTATTCTTTGATCCATGTAAGACCGATACTTCCTTCACCGAGATGAGTTCCAATGACAGGACCGAAATAAGATATAATAATTTCAGAATTCGGATAGTCCTTCTGTAATTCATCGGCGTACTCTTTAGCTTCCTCTTCACGATTTGCGTGAATGACGGAAATGGTTGCCTTGTCTTCAGGCTTAACATCTTCATGAATAAGTTCAAACAAACGTTTGATTGCTTTTTTACGCGTGCGGATTTTTTCATAAGGAACAATTTTCTTATCGACAAAACGTAAGACTGGCTTCACTTGTAAAAGGTTTCCTACAAAAAACTGCGCACTATTCAATCGACCACCACGGTGTAAGTGACTCAAATCATCAACCATAAAATAAGCTGGAATACCTTTTGCGCGAATCACCGTCAAACGCGAAAAAATGACCTTTGCGGCTTGCCCTTGCTGTGCCATTTTAGCTGCTTCCAAAACAAAAAATCCTTGCGGCATACAACTGATCTCGGAGTCGAAAATATGGACATCGATGTTATCCACCATGGTCTCAGCAGACTGTGCACTTTGGAAAGTTCCGCTGATTTCACTAGATAACGTAATGACGATGACATCCGTATACCCTTCTTCAGCAAGCTTCTCGTATAAATCCGCAAAAAGCCCGACTGCAGGTTGAGATGTCTTAGGTAACTTTCCGCCCTCTCGCACCTGTTGATAAAAATCTTCTGCGCTGATTTCCTTTTCTTCCTGATACGATTCATTTTCAAAGATGACGTTCAACGGAACCATCTTGATATCGTATTGATCCCGGAGCGACTTCGGTAAGTACGAAGTGCTGTCTGTAACTATCGCAACTTTATGCATACCATGATCCTTTCTATTATTTTTCCCCTCTTTTATGTATTTGACTTCTAAGGGGGAATTACCTTCTCTATTTTACTTGAAACTCTCTAAAAATGCTTCAACCGAAACAAATGACCAATGAAACGCACTCATCCAAGAATTTACGCAATCAAAAAGACCTTCCACTCTCCGCAGAAGGTCCTCACACATCTCTTAATTCACTTTTACCCAACCGTTCTTGATCGCTTCAACAACTGCCTGGGTACGGTCGTTCACGTTCATCTTTTGCAGGATATTACTTACATGGTTTTTGACCGTTTTTTCACTGATATAAAGGGCTTCTCCAATCGAACGGTTACTCTTTCCATCCGCCAACATTTGAAGCACCTCACACTCACGTCGAGTTAAGATATGAAGTGGCTTACGGTATTCAACTTCCTTAAAGCCAACTTCTCCATTGCCTCCATTAGCTGATCCGTTGCCTTGTGTCTTGATTCGGCGGAATTCGCTGATCAAGTTTACGGTTACCTTCGGATGAAGGTATGCACCACCGTCAGCGACAACCTTAACTGCATCAATCAAAGCGTCTGCATCCATTTCCTTCAACAGGTAACCAGACGCACCCGTTTGCACAGCATGCGTAACATAAGCCTCATCATCATGGATCGATAGGATGATGACCTTGATGTCTGGGTATTTCTCCACAAGACGACGAGTAGCCTCTACACCATTGATGTTCGGCATGTTGATGTCCATCAAGACAACATCCGGTTGATGAGTTTCTATCAACTCGACCGCATCTTGTCCATCGTCACCTTCTGCTACAACTTCAAAATTCTCTTCCATATCCAAAATCCGTTTGACACCTTCACGGAATAGCTTATGGTCATCAATTAGTACGATTCTCGTCTTTACGGCGTTCATTTGTGTCATGTCCATGCCTCCTGCTCAGTTAATGGTATTTGTATAAAAATTAAAGTCCCTTTGCCTGGGTTCGTATCTATTTTCAAAGTCCCCTCTAAAAGATCGACTCGTTCCTTCATACCAATCAAGCCAAAGGATTGTTCTTTTTTCTCATCAGGATCAAAACCAATTCCATTATCTCTTACTAAAATGGATAAGTTCTGTTGGAATTCGACTTTCACCTGTATTTCATCGGCTTTTGCATGCTTACATGCATTTTGGACAGATTCTTGAATCAATCGGTATGTTGCTACTTCCATTTTAGAAGGAAGTCTGCGTTCATTACCAAAACTTCTTAGCTGAATGTTGATTCCGGTTGATTCAGACAGGTTCCTTAAATATTTCTCTAACGTTGGAACAAGTCCTAAGTCATCGAGTGCCATCGGCCTCAGGTCATAAATGATTCTTCGGACTTCAGTCAAGGCTTCTTTAACCATATGCCTTAGATCTTTTAGTTCGCTACGCGCCTCTTCGACACCTTTTTGCATGTATATTTTTTCAATTAGTTCAGATCTCAACAATACGTTTGCAAGCATTTGCGCCGGCCCATCGTGTATTTCGCGTGAGACTCGACCTCGTTCTTCCTCTTGTGCCTCGATGATTTGAAGCCCAAAATCCTGCTTGGCCTGAGCATCTTTTACCATTTCGCCGACTTTTCGTAAATCCGCGTCCAAGTAATTCAACACAACGCTGATCTGGCTTACCAATCGTTCTGCGCGTTCAATCGTTTCCTTTAAATTCAGAAGTCGCCGTTCAATATCATCTCTTCTCTGACGAAGAGCAGCTTCTTTTTGACGGGTAGAAATCAATTGAACCTGGTATTCACTTGCTGTTTCATACGCTTGTTTGATTTCTTGCTCTCCATAACGTTCAAAGTGCTTACTTACTTCAGCAAGCTTTGCACGAGATAGTCGAGACTTGGTTTCAAGGACATCGCCTTGTTGGATCACCTTTAACACTTGCTCTTTAATTTCTTTCAATTCACTTGTTAACTGTTCGAACTCTTGTCGAGATTGCTCGCCAATTTCAAAGATCTGTTCTTTACTCTCGGTAACAGTGGCAATCGTTTTATCCAAGATCGTATCGATACTTGTTGGATCAAACGTTTTTGTAGTCGTCATTCCTATGCCTCCAATACTACTGTACCGAACATTTAGTAGTAGGTACTAGGTCCTTCTTTCCTAATTATCCCATAATCTATGCCAATATTTTCCCCATTCGATATACGTTTCGAACTCACCTAAGGATTTATGACTTTATTACTCAATTTTTTTGTAAAATTTGATGGGATAATGGTCCAGATATATAATAAGTAATGTTATTGAATATATCTGGAGGTATTTATGCTCTCATCATATTATACCGTAAAAACGTACGGAGAACACGAACAAATCATACAAAAGTCTAGATTCATCGGCTATGTCCAAAGGGTTGAAACGGAAGAGGAAGCCCAACATTTCATTCAAGAAATCAAGAAAAAGCACCATGGTGCGAATCATAACTGTTCAGCCTACCTCATAGGCGAAAATGATCAGATTCAAAAAGCCAATGATGACGGTGAACCAAGTGGTACTGCTGGAGTCCCGATATTAGAGGTCCTCAAAAAAAGAAAATTGAAAAATACTGTAGTAGTAATTACCCGCTACTTTGGTGGAATCAAACTCGGAGCAGGTGGATTAATACGTGCTTACGGCTCTTCTACATCTAAAGTACTAGATGCGACAGGAATTGTCGAAAAGGTGATGGTTAAGCAATTTTCCATCAAGATCGATTACACGTTATTAGGGAAAATCCAGAATGACATCAAGCAAACCAACTTTATACTGAATGACATTACTTATTTGGATAAGGTGGACTTAAACATTTATGTACGATTACAAGACGTTAAGGATTTCCATAACTGGATTACGAACATTACTATGGATGCTCACGAGCTTGATGAAAAAGAGGATCTTTATATTGAAATAGACGTTAAAGAATCTTCATGAAACAGGTTAAATTCGTCTGCCTTTACCTATACTAATAAACGACAAATATAGGTTAGGGCGATTATGATGATGAATTTTGACAGCTACGTTTTATATTTTTTAGGTTGCTTTTTAATCTCAGTCCTCTTGGTTCCAGTTGTTAGCCTAATTGCACATAAAATAAATGCAGTTGATAAACCGAATTGGAGAAAAGTCCATCGTAAAGCCATCCCTCGACTTGGGGGATTGGCTATCATACTATCCAATATGATCGGTTTTTTCTATTTGAAGATTTCTCTACCCAACTTAGGCATGATGACAATTGCTTTTTCAATTATCATCGCAATCGGTGTATTGGATGATGTCTTTCAATTGCCTGCAAAGATAAAGTTGATTGGGCAAGTTACAGCTGCATTCTTAGCTGTACATGCTGGAGTTCGAATTACATACATATCATTACCCTTTACAGACAATCGTTTGGAGTATGCAGGCATAATCGGCTACATACTAACGATTATTTGGATTGTAAGCATTACGAATTCCATCAATCTGGTCGATGGACTTGATGGGCTAGCAGCTGGAATATCATGTATCTCTCTATTTGTCATCATGATCATGGCGATCGAGAAAAACGATATGACCGTGTTTTTATGGTCATTGACATTGATTGCAGCAACTCTTGGCTTCCTTGTTTACAACATCAATCCCGCAAAAATCTTTTTGGGAGATACAGGGTCCTTATTTTTAGGATTTTCTATTGCTTTATTATCCGTTCTTGGCTTTTTCAAAAGTATCACGTTATTCAGCCTGGTTGTCCCGTTCATCATTCTTGGCGTACCCATTTTCGACACACTTTCGGCCATTATACGACGCATCCTCAACAACCAAAGCTTCTCAGAACCGGATAAATCCCACTTGCACCATAGACTTCTTGCAATGGGGTTCAGCCACAGGAATACAGTTTGGTTGATTTATTTGTTATCCGCTTTATTCGGATTAGCTGCCATCACTTTTTCAAGAGCTACCATCTGGTTATCCCTCATCATTGTCATCCTTCTCATTGTATCTGTGCAAATTGTTGGAGAAATCATTGAGCTTTATGGGAAACGGAGGACCCCTCTCATCAACGTATATCTTAAATTCCGTTCTATTTTTATCAAAAAATAAAACAGCCATCAGATGATGACTGTTTACTTGAACAAGTGTTTGTTTAATTGATCTTGAATCTCTTTAAGACTTTCTTCAGATGGAATGTAGAAATCAGATCCATTAATTTTTTCTGTTTTTCCATCGAATTTTAAAGAAGTGATATCTTCTTTATCAAATCCTTCGTATTGTTCACTCAAGTACAAGATGTCGCTTGCCTTGAGATTTGTTTTTATATTTTTGCCGAGATGTTTAATGACATTGTCCAATTTCAACACACCGCTTGGCGACTGAAGCTCTTCAACAGCGGCCTTAACAACCTGCTTTTGACGTTCGTTACGCCCAAGGTCCTGGAGAGGATCTTGCTTTCTCATCCTTACATAGGCAAGAGCTTCTTCTCCATCCAGCTCCATTGGTCCTTCTTCAAAGTATATACGGCGCTTATCACCAATATCACTTGTCTCAGAGAAGTCAAATGGTACATCAACGGTAATGCCATCCAGTTCATCTACGACTTTCTTGAATCCGAAGAAGTTCACTTTCATATAGTAATCCACAGGAATTTTCAGAAACTCCTCTACCGTTTCAACGGTCAATTCAGTACCACCAAATGCATGTGCATGATTGATTTTCGTAAGTCCTTCTCTACCAGGAACTTTCACCCGTGAATCACGTGGAATACTTAACATAGATGCAGTCTTATCATCAGGATCCAATGTTAAAAGTATCAGTGAATCTGTCCGCCCGTTTTTCCCACCAGTAGAGTAGTCTTCAATACCCATCAGTAAAATGGAAATTGGCTCTTCTCCAATCGTAACAGCTTCATCACGATACTTGGAATTGCGGTCCAATTCTTCATACGTGTCCTTCGAGGCCACATATGTTTGATATCCTATATATCCTCCATAGGTCAAAAAAATGAAACCTATGGCTAGAAGAACAATCATGACCCTTGATAGTGTTTTCCGTTTCGTTTTTTTCCTTTTGGATTGTTCCATGAAAACTTCCTCATTCCTTCTTTAAAAAGGCTAGATGTTACCAGCTGCTTTCTTTTGATAGTAAAGCAACGTTTTTTCGAGTCCTTCTTTCAACGAAACTTTCGGTTTCCAATTAATCAACTGTTCAGCTTTATCATTTGTAAGGTAGCTATGTCGGATGTCTCCAGGACGTTCGCCTTCATGTTTTTTCTCGAGAGAATCTCCAACTACTTCTTCAAATGTCTTCACTAAATCATTAAGAGAAACTTGTGTGTTCGTACTGATGTTTATTATATCATTACATGGGTGTTTACTCGCTAATAAATTTGCTTCAGCAATGTCACTTACGTAAATAAAATCGCGCGTATGCTCTCCATCACCGAAGATCGTCAAATCTTCACCTTTAATAATTTTATCGACAAAGATGGAAATGACCCCACCTTCTCCTTTAGGAATCTGTCCGATTCCATAAACGTTTGCATAACGGAGGATGCTGTATTGGATTCCGTGTAAATCCCCATAGATTTTTATATAATGTTCAGGTGTATGCTTAGAAGCACCATAGTAAGACATTGGGTCCACCTTATGCTTTTCATCAACACCGAGATAATCTGGTTCACCATATACCGCTGCAGATGAAGCATAAACAATTGCTGCATTGACTTCTTTACATGCTTCAAGCACATTGATTGTTCCTAAAATATTAATATGTGCATCAAATACTGGATTCTTCAAGGATGTCTGTACATCGATTTGTGCTGCATGATGGTTGATGACATCAGGTGTTTCCTTTTTAACGATATCAATGAAATCTGGTGTAGTAATATCTGCTTTATAGAATGTGACGGACTCTTTTAGATTTTCTTCTTTTCCAGTAGAAAGGTCATCCACAACCACTACTTCGTGTCCGTCCTCTAAATATTGTTCAACGATATTCATTCCAATGAATCCTGCTCCACCTGTTACTAACACTTTCATGACATAATTCCCCTCTCAACTATCCTTTGATGTTTTTTAAGACAGATGTAACTGCAACGTTGCCGACATACCAGGCTGAACGGATAGGTCCTATCTTTTCAAGATCACGGTATACTGTCCAGTTCTTCTTAATCATTTTGAATTTATTACTTGAAACCGACCCTTTTACTTTTCTGTACATGGCGAGTTCTTCTTGGATACCGTGGGCAACATAACCTCTTCTGAGAATAGAGAGCCAGAGCGCTAGATCTTGCCTTGCACGGATGTTTGGCATCTGCACTTTACCGGTCTCTTCAATGTTGACCATTACAGTCAAGCATCCGATCACCGTTCTTTTGAGCAAATCCCTATAGGACATTTCCTTAGGTATTTTAACGGTAATATCAGTCGGCGATCCTTCTTCATCCATAATTCGGTATTCTGTAAAAGAAAATACACTCTTGTTCTCTTCCATGAATCGCACTTGTTTTTCAAGCTTTTCTGGAAGCCATAAATCATCACTATCTAGAAAAGCGATGTATTTTCCGTCAGCCATATCAATGGCTGTGTTTCGCGCTACAGCTGCGCCGCTATTTTCAGAAAGCTGATGCAGTTTAATTCTAGAGTCTTTCTGCACATATTCTTCGATGACTTCGACAGAATTGTCGGGGGAGCAATCATCAACGATAATCATTTCCCAGTTTTTATAGGTTTGATTTAAAACAGAAGAGATCGTATCACCAATAAATTTTGATGATTTATATGATGGTGTTATGACACTGACTTTAGGTTCATTCACTTTTGTGATCCTCCAATTATTTAGACGATTATGAGTGGAAAAAGTTGCATCCTTTAGTTTCTCCGTATAGACATGGAACATTCAGTGTAAAATAAAGAAAAACTTATTCCTTTATTGCAAAGGAATAAGTTTTAGAGTAGTGCATTAAAGGATTATCTCGCTCCATCACCTGTGAAGACTACTTTTACTGTAGCCATCATGATTTTAAAATCGTTCCAGACACTCAAATTGTCAATGTATTTGAGGTCATATTCTAATTTTTCTTCTGGCGTAGCTTCATATCCGCCATTTACTTGTGCTAATCCAGTTAAACCTGGTTTCACATTCAAACGTTGATCAAATCCGTTAATTTCTTTGTTAAATTGTTCTACAAACACCGGACGTTCAGGTCGCGGTCCAACAATACTCATTTCACCTTTCAACACATTGATGAACTGCGGAAGCTCGTCAATTCGTGTTTTTCGGATAAAGGCACCAATTTTAGTTACTCGTGGATCATTTTTGGAAGCCCATTGAGGTCCATTTTTTTCTGCATCATTGCGCATCGATCTCAGTTTAATCACCTTAAATGTTCGACCATTTAAACCTACACGCTCCTGTTTGAAAATCGCTGATCCAGGAGATTCAATTTTAATAGCTAACATGGTAAATAGAATGATAGGTGCACATAATGCTAATGCAACGATGGAAAACATGACATCTAAAATTCGTTTCATATATAAAACATTTGCATTTTGATATTTTAATGAAGTATGTTGGCTCATAGAACTTTCTTGATAGCGATTAAAAGCCATGCAATTCACCTCAGCTAATTTTAGAAAAAAGTCAACTTATATAGTACATCACTAAGTTATAATACCACATCGCCAAAAAAAGTCAAAACAAATTTTCATTGGACTACTATTCTATTATTTAACCGATTTACAGACGAATGAAACCATAAATCTACAACAAAACCACTTTCAAGCACCAGAATATTCGCTATAAATCGATCATTTATGTACTTATAACATATAAACAATAATTTTTATCCATAGCTTCAGCCATCCGATAACAGACGTCCATAAGATCAATCCCAGGGTCACTCCCCAGAATAGAGCTATCGCAATCCCTCCTTCTTTTTTCAAAGTATCATCCCCTAGAAATCGTAATAATTAATTATTATAACTTAAAATCTACTTTTCGATAATTGTTTTGACCAAAAAAGATAGGAGTAGTATCAATACCACCCCTATCTAATAAATCTATTCTCATATTTAATTCAAGATAAGGCTTTCAACCTCTGAAACGACTTGATCACTAACCGCACCTGGTCCACCCAAAATATAGGTATCCGGTACATTATTAAATGTTTTCAAGTAATTTTGAACCGGTGCTGGAACCTGGTCTTTGTAAGTCAGGATGACAGGGGCATCTACAGCAGCGGCATATGCGGAAGCTGGTAATGCATCAATGAATACATTCCCTTGTGCAAAGAACAGTTGAGACACACGGTAATTCATTTTTTCTGCAATTTCAATACTTGTGGCATATCGATCAGGACCAGATACTCGCTCCACCTGGTTCACGATGGAATCAATATATTTCTCCAAATTAGTTGATATTCTTGATTTACCACCAATAATCGTAACTTTATTGACTTTATTGTTCTTCAAGAAGGTTTCAACATCTTCAGGTAAATTGTTAGGATTCGTATACAAGATCGGAATCTGATTACTAGCTGCGTGAGAAGCAATCGATAACGCATCTGGTGAGGATTCGTCACCTGTTGTCAAAATGACTTCAGTCGTGTTGTTGATTTGTTCAGCAACTTCAATCGCAGTTGCAAAACGATCCGTTCCTGAAATTCGATTCACTTGAGCATTTGGATAAGCTTTTTCAAGCTCCGCTTTCACCTTGTCAGATATCGCACTTGTGCCACCTAGTAAGAAGATTTTTTTAGGACTCAACCTCTGAATTTCGTCTCTAACATTGTCTGGAATTTTGTTCGTATACGTAAGAAGCAATGGAGAGTCATACTTCTTGGCTAAAACACTTCCTGTCAAAGAGTCAATTGACAAGTCTCCGCGTCCCAACACAACAGCCTCTGATTTGTTTTCCCAAGCATGTTGAGAAATTGCGACACTTGTCCCATAACGGTCTTGACCTTTCAATCTACTAAAGTAATCTTCTTTATTAATTTCACGTACAAGTTTCGTTCCAGGATAGTAGAAATCAAGGATTTCATTATAATGTTTACCATCTTTGGACATTTGATAAGCACCGTATTGGCTCATCCCGATTCCATGACCGAACCCTGAACCTTTGACGATGAATTCACCGTTCACTTGCTCCACATTTTTAATGACTGGACTTCTCATCGTCGAAGTACCGATCATAAAACGAATATTGTAGGAAGTATCCTCTATCGTCTTTTTATAAGTCTTTATCTTGCCATCTTCCATGACATAATCCGTTGGAGTTTTAACAAAGTATTCAAATGTGAAAGTACCATTCAGTACATCATTTGCATTGCTTGGAGGGCTATCAAATGACATAGAATTAAATCTAACAACTTTGATTTCATTGTATTTTGAAATAGTCCCTTTGGATTGCAATCGACTAATGATACTATCCGTAATCGAGCGATCGACTTCATATGTATCATCCCACCACGAATCCGGCTTACTCAAATCCAATTTAGAAGTGTCGATCTGTTCTTTGTTTAAGGTAAATGACCAATCAGAATATGGCGAAATCTTTGCATCATAAGGATCTTTTTTCGTGTCAAAGTATGGGAGATTGGTTGTACCCCATGAGTTTTTATTTGTAAGAGTGCTTCCCCCATTTGAGGAGGAATAGAGTGCATTCACATATTCATTTCCATACTTCAATACTTTACCTTGTGTTTCCATAACAGCATCTGAAGTACTCAACCACCAGTCATACCCTCTATACACCTGGTGACTCTGTCCATCATCAATCGTTGTGGCGTTTCTTCTTAACACATATGTACGAGCTGCAACTGCTTGTGCTTTCAATGCTTCCATCCCACTATAGTAACCCCATGATTGAGGCATTTCACTTGGAACGACACCCTTCAGATAACTGACTAGATCAACCGTGTTGATTGGTCTGACATAACCATTTTCATTAATGAACTTTACAGCGCCAATGTATTCCATGTTCTCAAGAAGGACTTGACTATCTATAGAACCTTTAATGGTAGGTTTGAGAACAATTTCTGAAGCTTCCATCAATTTTTTACCGGAATTGAATAACGTTACTTTTGAACCTAATGCTGCGACAGAGTACCTTTCTCCCGGTACTAATTTCACAGATGAATTTTCAACCTGATAAGATCCGACAACATTGAAGTGAACATCCACTTGATTTCCAATATAGTTTACTAGACGGACATTTATATCTTTAGAAAAAGCCAGAGCAGACGAACTGAATGGAACAATGGCCATAATACAAGCCAATAGTATTGTTAATAAGGCACGCAATTTCTTGTTTCCCCCTTAAAAGTTTTAAATAAAATGATTACGATTTTTAACCCCTGCAAAGTTTGACAGAACCCCCCTTTTAAAGTCGAATCATGTTTAGTTTTGTTAATTTCAGGTTACCATATGTAATTTTGGAATAGTAGGTAATAAAATACTATATTGGTAATGAAATAATGTTAGTGAAGATTCACTTATCTAATATATCGACATTCCTCGTAAGAATCTTAATACACGAATATTAAAGATCTGAGAGAATATATATTAAAGGACTTATGGACTACCCATTACTTTAATTGGTATTTGGAAATATCTTATGAAATAAAAAATACGACCTGGAAAATCACCTTTTCCAGAGTCGCATTCCTCATCATCTCATTAAATTATCCTTGGACTAACGTCCTACCGATTGAGTCATAGTAGTAACCATGTTGGTCCATCTCTTCTAATTTAAAGATATTGCGTCCATCAATGATAACAGGTTGTTTTAATAGTTGTTTCGCTTTCTCTAAATCCAATTGTTTAATCTCATCCCACTCTGTAAGAATAGCGATGCAGTCTGCACCTTCGATTGCCACATACATATCGTCGACCGTTTTCAGACCATCAATCTCTTTCTTAGCATTTTCAGCAGCGATTGGATCAAATGCGACGACCTCGGCACCCAGCTTTTGAAGTTCAGGGATAACAGTTAAGGATGGCGCTTCCCTCATATCATCTGTATTTGGTTTAAAGGCTAAACCTAATACAGCGATTTTCTTATTAGATAGATCTCCATCAAATGCTTTTTTCAACTTATCAATCATTCTTAATCTTTGCTTCTTATTGATATCTTCTACAGCTTTCAAAATATCAAGTGAAACATCTTGGGAATCAGCGATATTAATCAGAGCACTGACATCTTTAGGGAAACAAGATCCACCATAGCCAATACCCGCGTTTAAGAATTGTGGTCCAATACGGCTATCTGCACCCATCCCTTTAGCTATCAGATCTACATTGGCGTTGAATTTTTCGGAAAGATTTGCGATGTCATTCATAAAGCTGATCTTCGTAGCTAAAAATGCGTTTGAAGCATATTTAATAATTTCAGCCGTTTCAACATCAGAAGCAATGATGTTGGATGTAAAAGGTTCATGTAATTTCTTCAAAAGCCTCTCAGCCTTTTCAGACTCAACACCAATTACAGCTCTTTCCATCTCCATAGTATCCTTAACAGCTGAGCCTTCTCTTAGGAACTCTGGATTGGAAGCGACATCGAATTCAAAATGGCCATCAGACGTTTCTTGAATAATCCTTTTAATCATGCTACCCGTGCCTACTGGAACCGTACTTTTCGTCACTATAACTTTATAGCCGTTTAAGTTCTCTCCAATTGATTTTGCTACATTCTTAACAAATCTAAGATCGGCTTCACCATTCTCTTTTGGAGGAGTTCCAACAGCAATTATGACAACATCAGCGGCTTCCATACCTTCTTGCAAATCCGTTGTAAACTTCAAGCGTCCTTCTGCACTGTTTTTTTGGACCAGTTCTTTTAAACCAGGTTCATAGATGGGAATAATGCTTTGTTTCAGCTTTTCTATCTTATCTGCATCTAAATCTACACAAGTAACATGATTTCCCACTTCACTAAAACACGTTCCAGACACAAGTCCAACATATCCTGTACCTATCACACAAATATTCAATGTACTTTCTCCTTTTAGCATTATCGGTCTTTTACAATTTCCTTCAACCACTGAAGTAACGGTTCTCCAAGATCACCACGTTGAAGTGCCAGTTCAACTGTAGCTTGTACAAACCCGTATTTATCTCCAATATCATATCTTCTACCTTCAAAGAGATAGGCGAAAATTCCTTGATCCATATTTAATTTCCGAAGTGCATCTGTCAATTGAATTTCGTTGCCTGCACCTGGCTCAAGATGTTCTAAGATATCGAGAATTTCTGGTGTAAGAATATAGCGTCCCATAATTGCAAGATTTGACGGCGCTTCTTCAATACTCGGTTTTTCAACCAAGTCATTGATCTCATATACCCGGTTGGTGTTATTAGGTGTATCCTTAGCGTCCACAATTCCATATTTGGAAACGTCCTCAGTTGTTACCTCTTGGACTCCGATGATAGAAGACTGTCTTTTCTCAAACTCATCAATCATTTGATGAAGACATGGTTCTTCTGAAACTACAATGTCATCACCAAGCATGACTGCAAATGGATCATTCCCTATAAATTTACGGGCACACCATATCGCATGACCGAGCCCTTTAGGCTCTTTCTGTCTAATATAGTGTATATCGGCCATGTCCGAGATTTTTTGTATTTTAGCTAATTCCGTGGTTTTACCTTTCTTTTCGAGGGATTCTTCTAATTCGAATGATTTATCGAAGTGGTCTTCAATCGCTCTTTTTCCACGACCAGTAACAATTATTATATCCTCAATGCCCGAAGATATAGCTTCTTCCACAATATATTGAATTGTAGGAGTATCTACAATGGGCAGCATTTCTTTCGGCTGCGCTTTGGTTGCTGGTAGAAAACGAGTACCAAGACCTGCTGCTGGAATTACTGCTTTTTTTACTCTCATTAACATTCCTCCTAAATCCATCTCTTAGAGTATCTTTTCAAAATTATTAGTTCTTTAGTATTCCATTTTGTTTGAACTTAATTACTCTTAAATAAGTGGCTTTATTCCTTTATACCCAAATTACGATCCTCATAAAAACATCATTCGTACAGAACAACGCAAGTATGACAGTATTGAATAATCCACTTTTATATTAACAGAGGTTGTTCATTTTAGATAATCATAACGATTTTAGAAATACGTAAACCCCACTCTAAAGCGGGGTTCTCAATCAAGATTTATCAAAAGGGTCAGCTAAAGTCAAAATCACTTCAACCACTCGTTCTTCCTCAGTAACAATTGAAATAGAGTATTCCCCCATCTTTTTATCTTTAAAATCATATCGTTCTTCCATTTCCTCTATAGGGAGATCGACAGGGATCACAATCTCTGTTAATAACTCTTTGCTTTCTTCATCTTCTTGCGTAAAACCAAGATAAGCATTATAGGCTGTATAATAATAATACTGTTTGACCATGCCACTACCTGCTGTAACTGTATTTGGTAACTCAAACCTGTTAATCAAGTCATCTTTACTAAATCCGAGAGGGAACGGCATTCCTTCTAGAAGCCCGACTTGTGCATACTGCATGAATTCTTTTGATAAAACCTTCTTATTGTTTAAACCTAGATCCACATCAAGGGTCAAGTACTTCGATAAGACCATCAACTCATCATCCGTAAATAAATCGTCTTCTTCAACACCTGGTTCAATAATTTGATGAAATGGTACGTCTTCTGTTCCAAGGAAAACACTTTCCACTCTATCCTGATTAAACTTCAATACGACTTTCTGTTTATCATCGTCTTCTTCTTTCTCTACGCTAAAGTAGATATATGAAGTATCCTCAGGGTTGTCTTCACCAAAGCCAAAAACAAATTCATGTAAATCATATTCCGAGAATTCAGCCATAACATCTTCTTTTGTCATATTCAGTGCAGTTTCATCAAGAATCTCAAATTCTGGATTGGTTGTGGATATGAAATGAGACTTTTTATATGGATTTAAATAAACCCTTAGTTCATGTTTAGGGAATTCATAATAAAGTTCTTCCTCTTCAACGGTTCCTTCAACAGCTTTATTAATATTATGAATGTCTTCCCCTATGCCAAAGCCGAATAACTTCAACTCATTTCCGATTGAATGATATTCTTTTGTATCAATTTCTTTCGTTTTCAAGGGCAAGATACAACCTGATAAGGTTAAACTTGTTACCAATATGACTGTGAGTAGAAATTTGCGCTTCAAATTGTTCACTCCATTACATTTCCTTTTCCTTGTCAGTAACCTCGCCTATTTTCGTCAGCAAGAATACAATTAATAGAACGCCCCAAAACCTAGGGGTGACAAAATCACTTCGATATAAAGATGTGACCAATAAGTGCATCAATTCTAAGAATGCAATTAAGAAATAGATGTTTCTTCTCACTCTTTTCAACAGGTTGAAAAAGAGATAACCTGCAGCAGCCATGATCAACGTAAACCCGATGATTCCATGTTCAAAAAGCAGGTCAATATACATATTGTTCGAAGAGACATTTAATCTGGATCCATCTTTCGGTAATATTTTCGTCTCTGATATGAACTCGAAAGCACCTGGACCATATCCAAATAATGCAGAGATGACAGAGTGATCAAATAACCAAAATAACGGCATCAAATACATGTAAATCCTACTGGAATGTTCAGGGTCAAACAGATTTTCCCGATTAAGGATCGGACTGAAAAACTTGGCGAATAGTTCGGGTTTCACAAGAATTGCAACAGCGACTGCAGCTACTGATAACCCTAAGAACATCCATATGTATTTCTTCGGTACTTTTGGGTGGAAAAGAATAAACAAAAATAATATCCCGAACATAATAAGCAAATTGAAATAAACTGCAACCGAGAAAGAAAAGATGAGTACAATCAATGCCGGTATCAATATAGCGATTACATAAATCCACTTTCTTTTGAATAATAAGTATCCAACAATCACCATATCAATGATAATCGGACCTAAATAACTTGGCTCATCCGCAAAAGAGGTAAGTCGGAAATCGAATAAAGTTAGTCCACCGACACTATGAACAAAGGATCGAGTCTCAATGTTCAAAAATGGAACGTTGAATAAAAAATACAAGAGCTGCCAAATCCCAATCGCCGTAATTAACAAAATGGAGATAGGATATACGTTGACGATCTTTTTGATTTTACTCAAATCAAGTTTAGAAAGGGTTTTATAACCAAAGTAGGTCATCCCGATAAAAGCGATGTAATATAACATCCTGGTGATCAAGGATTTTTTCAAATAAGAGACAAACTCCACACTATTTACCACGCTCGCAGTGAACAGAGCTGAAAAAATAGAAAGTATGATGGATAAGACAAATGCATAAATGAAGTATTTCATATATCGGTCAGCTATAGATATATATAAACCTTGCTCCTTCAATCCATATAAGACGTGATATACGATAAATAAACCTGCCATTCCTAATGTCAATACAGCAGGTGTTGGAATTGGCAGCATATGAATATATGGGTAGGAAGTTGTAAATTGAACCAATCCTAGGTAGATACAAAACGTAACAATAATAGTTGTTAGAAAGGGATTGCGTAAATGATCGAATTTAGAACGAAAGTTCATCAGCAGTAGTACTCCTTTAGTTGATTCTCAGCTTTATAATTCTATTTCGAAATGTAATAAATATCTTCTAAATAAAGTATGTCTTCTTGATCTTTCCATTCTGTCATGTAAATCAATTCTTCGTCTGGGTTGAAACGGTAGATCTTATTCTCCACTTCTGTCCGTTGAGATTTGAACTTCTTTGAATTGAGATCTTTCAAATGTGTAAACTCTTCTTTTGTCACCTTATGATCGTCACTTAGAAGGTGCTGAAATTCATTCCAGTTCATTTGCGTTATGTTGTTTCTCATATATAAATCCGCTTCAACTAGATTTCTGGATTTCAAAGGTTCTTGCCCACATCCAGAAAGTAATGCTATACAAAAAATCAAAGATAGTAAAATGAATGACCGCATAATAAACTCCTCGTACGAAATAATATGTAGATATATTAACCTTCGTATAAACATGAATTTTATGTCGAACTTATCTCCTATAAGTTCAATACAGAAAGAATACCAGATTTTCATGTATTTCTCTATAAGGAACAAATGAGAAATCTAACAATTTATTTAACCTTAGGATGGTTCAAAAGAATAATTTGATACCTATGTACAAATCTTCTTTCCATCAATAAAATATGTATGGAAAGTATTCTTTTAAAAGCTTTCATTTGCGGAAAGTTTGCATCATCAATTTTATGCTATAATACAGGTGATAAAGCCTTTATTCGTGAGGATGAACGTCATGATTAGTCTAATAGTACCTACACTAGGAACAAGAGAAGAAGAATTGAAAAGATTATTTGAGAGCCTAACTAACCAAACCTCACAAGAATATGAGGTAATTGTTGTCTCACAAGACAACCATGACATTGTTGAAGCGATTTTAAACCAGTTTTCTTTTTCTTCCAAACATGTGAAGATGCAGGAAAAAGGTTTATCTAAAGCAAGAAACGCAGGTTTGAAGCATGTCGAAGGTTCAATACTAACATTCTCAGATGATGATTGCTGGTATGAAAACAGTTGTTTCGAAGAAGTACAAACCTCCTTTAACAATACTAATTCAGATATCCTATGCTTTCAGATTTATGACCCGATTCAAAATGTCTACTATAAAGAATACCCTTCAGACAGCCAACAAACAGTACCGTTGAAGGGGTTATTCCGAAAATCATCGATTGAGATTTTTTTGTCTTTAGAGAAAGTAAAAATTGAGGATATCGCTTTTGATGAACAATTTGGATTAGGAGCAAAATATCCATCAGGTGAAGAGAACATCTTCCTTTTCAGCCTCTATAATAAAGGGTATAAAAAGATTTCCTACATTCCCAAAAAAATCATCTTTCATAAGAAACCGACGATGGAGTCGCGAATTAATCACAAAACGTTTATCGGAAAAGGGCCTATGTTCAAAGAACTTTTTAATACGCCTGTCGCTTTAGGCGTACTGACTCTTTTCTTCTTCAAGAAAGCGAACCACTTGGATAAACCGATTTACACGTATCTTCATTCCATAAAAGAAACATTCAAATATAAAAAATAGGAGTGAACCTTAGCTGGTTTCACTCCTTTTACTTGAAGTAATATCTTCGTACAACGTTCTCATCAACTCTGCATTTTGATTCCAACTATATTGTTGCTTGATGTGTTGCACACCTTGTTCTCCCATTTTCTTCCTTAAAGCAGGATCGATCATCAATTGTGTAATCTTTTTCGCTATTGCCTTTGGGTCTTTTGGAGGAACAATATAACCTGTCTTCCCATCCAATACAACCTCTGGCAATCCCCCAACATCAGAAGCGATTACAGGAACCCCACAAGCCTGAGCTTCGACGGCGGCTACACCAAAACTTTCAATAAGCGATGGTACAACAAAAATATCCATATCCGAGATGACTTGAGGCACTTGATCGTGCGGAACTTTACCAGTAAAGGTAATCGTATTCTCTAACCTATACTTTTTTGCGAGCCGTTTATAATACTCCAAGGATGGACCGTCTCCTACAATTTTCAAATGAAGGTTTGAAAATTCTTCAACAGTCAATTGGTTTTTAAGATACCTGAAGGCTTTAATCAAGTACTCAATCCCATATTTTTCTTCCATCCCTTTAACAATGCCAACCGTAACTGTTTTTCTATTTTCATTGTGATGATCTTTTGGCGAAAACCTTGTAGTATCCACACCAAAAGGAGTGATAACCAAAGGTTTATCTTGAACGTAATTCAACGTTTCATTCATTAAAGCATTACTTGTTGCACATATTACATCTGCCTGCTTTAATACATATCGAATAACGTTCCGGTTAATCAGATTACGTCGGGGGAAATCATAAATATCCGAACCCCATACTGAAACGACGAATGGTTTGAAATTTACTCGGGAACCAATAAGCCCATAACTTGATACATAATGGGCATGGAGTAAGTCGGGCTGTTCCTTATTAATAATCGACTGCAGCTGCCGTGCGGTGAATAGGTAAGAAAGCTTCCCGTTGAACTTCAATTCCAAATACTCTCTACGAACATTTTTCCAGTTGTGAGATGTATAATCTTTATGATTTTCCAGGCTGACATTAATCGTCTCTATTCCTAATTCTTCATAATAGTCCAACCATTTTATTGTATGTACGTTATTGGCAGGTGCCAGAATAATGATTTTCATGCTACCACTCTCTCAATGCCTTCATCAATCTTTCTCTATTTTATCACAACTTAGCCACTATTTAAGCTCTTGATTGAAATCAAATATGATATTGTAAATAATATTGGATTAAAGTAAAATTAATCAGTATGACATTTATAGACAAATGAGGAATTAGAATGCTTAAACATACATTGAATTACTTTCTAGCGAAAGGGTTGCCAGGCATCATCAATTTTGTTGCCATTGCCGTTTACACCCGTATGCTGGAACCAAAAGAATATGGTGAGTACGCGCTTGTTCTTGCGGCTGTTACGTTCGTCAATGCATCTCTCTTTCATTGGTTGAAGCTCGGCATGTTACGCTTTAGTGCGAGACACAATGATACGGAGAAAGAACAAATCACCTTTTTCAGTTCTATTATCGCAACGTTTTTATCTATGATCTTGCTTTCTGTATTACTAGGTACAACCGGTGGTTTTCTATTTATACAAGAGCCTCATTTAAGATATCTTTGGTTATTAGGACTAGCACTTTTATGTACATTAAGCGCATTCGAATTATTAACGGAATTCGTGAGAGCTGAATTACGATCTAAACTGTATGGTGTACTTACTCTGATTAAGGTAATTAGCTCACTAGCCTTTTCGTATCTATACATCAAATTAGGGCTTGGTGGGGATGCAATCATTCTCGGTCTGATTACAGGAACATCATTGGCTGCAATCTTCATTCTACCAAGATATATCCACCGATTGAAATTGAATACGATCGATCGTTCATTAATTAAGGAAGTCGTGATGTATGGACTGCCATTCATAGCAACTTTAAGTATGGAATATATCATACTTACTTCAGACCGTTTCCTTCTCAATCAGTTTGTAGGTACGAATGCGACAGGAATCTATGCTGTTTCCTATGATCTGTCTAAACAGATCCTTATGTTGATCATGATTATCGTCAACCTGGCGGCATATCCTTTAGTTGTTCGGGCTTTGGAAAAGGAAGGATTAGAAGCATGTCAAAATCAACTAAGACAAAACACGACGTTACTATTTATGATATCTTTACCGGCAGTCGCTGGTTTGATTATTCTAAGTCAACCTATCGTAGAAGTATTCCTAGGAGAGGCTTATCGTGAAAAAGGGCAAGTGATCTTCTCCTTAATCTCTATTGGTATCTTTATACAGGGAATTAAGATGTTCTATTTCGATTTAGCCTTCCAATTAGGGAAAAATACGAAACTTCAAATATGGCCAGTTCTAGTGGCTAGTATATTAAATGTTGTATTAAATCTATTCTTGATTCCTAAATACCAAATATATGGTGCTGCCTATTCGACCATTAGTGCTTACCTTGTATCACTTATCTTAAGCGCTTTAATAGGAAAGAAAATCTTTCCTTTGGTATTCCCTTGGCTGAACGTATTAAAGATTTTCATAGCCGTCTCTGCCATGAGCGCCATATTACTCTTTCTTGAATTTGAGAATTCGATTGTAACATTAATTGTTAAGAGTGCCATCGGGATCATTGTTTTCCTGATCTCAACGTATCTTCTGAAAATTGATGAAGTCATGATTGCCATATCAAAAGCAAAAAGGATCCTCGCCAAAAGGATATAAAAAAGGGATGAACTCGTCTTTAGAGTTCATCCTCTTTTTATGTATTAGAAAATTTGTTTTGATCCTAAGTAACGTGGTCCCCAATAGTATGGGCTGTTCACTTCACTTACTGTTACTCCATTAGACGAGCTGGAGTGTATGAATTTCCCATCCCCTAAATAAATGCCTGCGTGTGATGGACCTGACTTGTAGGTTTCAAAGAATACGACATCGCCGATTACTGGCTCTTTAACTTTCTTTCCTGCATTCCAAATATCACTAACTGTTCTAGGAATGTTCACACCGTTGTTATCGTACACATAGTTCAAAAATCCACTGCAATCAAATCCCGACGGGCTTGTCCCTCCCCATTTATATGGGACCCCTTTTTGAGCTTTTGCGGTAGAAATGATATCGTCGACATCGATCTTTAGTTCATTGATGACATGATGTGATACAGCGCTTGTACCACCTAGGACTGAGAACTTACTTAAACGGCTTGTCCGAACATCTTTACGAATTTCATAAGGAATTTCATTTTGTTCGACTAATAAAATCGGTGCATTTTGTTTCGCTGCTAATACTGAACCCGTTAAAGCATCAGCAAAGTTTTTACCAGTTGTAACGAATGCTTTGGTAGAAGACCCATAGAACTTATCGAAAACTTTCGAACCAGTATGGTACCGGCTGCTACCTGAAATTCGTTCTGGGCTCTTACCATTTAGTTGTGAAATGACGTTATTACTAATGACACTTGGACCGCCAACAACAATTGTGTCATTGATACCTTTTAACGCTGATTTCGTTTCACCAGGTAAACCATTTGTGTTGGTTAACAAGATTGGGTAACCGTTTCGTGCAGCATAAGATGATATGGATAAGCTATCTGGAAAGTTCCAACCGTAAACAATTACAGCTTTAGATGGATTCCCCATTTTAGATGCTATTTTAGCTGCTGTGTCATATCGACTGGTTCCACCGATACGTTCTACCGTACGTGATTTTCCACCTACTGTTTTCAGTGCTTTCTCAACGTTACCTGATACTGCACTGTTTCCGCCTAGAATGATGATTTTAGATGGATTCAACCGAGCAATTTCCTTCGCAGTTGTTCCACTTAGTTGATCTTTCCCCGTCAAAAGGATCGGTGCATTCATTCGATAAGCTAACGGTGCTCCTGCAAGTGCATCTGCGAACCCGTACCCTTCAGCGATTAAAACAGTGTTCGCTCCTTTTGGCCAACCTGTTTTGGAAATTTGAACAGCTGTTGAAAAACGATCAGAACCGTGAATTCGATCGACACTGTTTGGAGCTGCAGAAGCCTCATTCTGATGAACGATTAATGCAGTCACTACCAAAAATGACACGACAAAAAACCGTACTAAAGAAGTAAACTTTATCAACCTTTCTCCCCCTGTTCTTCTTTTCCCCTTATGACTTACTGAAGTAATGTATGGATGTCATGTAACTTGATCTCTAAAGAAAAATGTATAGATTATGTATCAATGGATAATTAATGTCGTCATAGAAGAATTTGTTAAGTATTAAAAACAACCTAGTTCTCATTATAAATGAAATGAAACAAAACTTACTTTACAATAACATTACAAATCTACAGCATTCTACAATAATTTTGTAACAAAAAAGCTATCGAGAGTCGTTCTCGATAGCTTTAGTTCAGTGAACTATTTAATTTGTTTCAACAGATTCTAATTGCGTTTCAACCTTGTAGCCATTATCACCCGTTACATTATAAATCTCCTTCACCATGCCAAATTCTGGAGCGTAATACATGGTGTGAATGGTTTCATTTTCGCCTTCCATAAATGTCCTTTGGACGACGATTGTGTCTTTAAATGTTTGAAATGGTGTCTTTGTTTCTACATTTTCTTCAATGATCTGCCAATCTGATTGATCACCTTTTCCGGTCTTACTTTCTGATAATAATATCTCGGTATTATCAATTGGCTTGAACGTGTCTAAAATATTTTCATCTTCATTAGAAGGATTACTCTGTTCATAGATTCTTTTAATTTCCGAAGAATCCCACTTCAAAACTTGCATGGTTTTCATATCCCCAAGGATTAAAAGCCGTTGGACATACTGACCATTCGTTGCAATGATTTTCTCTTTCAATGTGTATCCACCCGTCTGTTGGAATACTTTCAACATTCCGGTTGAAGGACGAAGATTCTTGACTCGACTTTCCTCTTTCGTTTCTTCTTTGTCCTTCTCAGAAGAATCCTGATCCTCTTGCTCCCCATTCTCTGAATCGGAAGTCTGTGTTTCTTCATCGGAAGCTGATTCATTTTCAGATGTGGTTTCTGTTTCTTCTTTTTTCTCTTCTGCGTTTTTTTCTTCTGTTTCTTGAGAAGAAGTAGGGCTACAACCAACAAGCAAAATCATGAGTAACCCTATTATTGTGATCAACTTTTTCATAGGTGTATCTTCTCCTCTTTAATATTAATAGACCTTGTTCCCAATCATTTGTATTTGTTGTGATGATACAACTCCACCTATTTGATAGATGTTTCGGACATCATTAGAGATTCCGTATTCTAGAAGAGCTGCTTTCACAAGCACATTTGAATTGTTACCGACTAAAACGATTGGTGAGCCAGTTTTAACTGATAATGCAGAAGCCGCTAATGCATCCGGGAATTTATCACCTGTTGAAACAATAAGGTCATCTGAGTTAAACATCGATTGGAATTCATTCAATACCGCTGCTAATGTTTCATAACGGTCTGTACCAGATAGACGTTTTACGTTAGATGAACCAACACTGTTTTTGATTTCATTCTCAACAGAAGAAGAAATAACACTGGATCCACCTACTAGGTAAACTTTCTTACCCTTTAGATACTGTAACGAGGTCTTTTCAATTTCATTATCTTTCGTCAATACAATCGCCATGTTATTTGCCGATGCAATTGGAGCTGCACTTAATGCATCAGGGAAATTCTGACCTGAAGCAACAAACACTTTATCAACATTCTTAAGTTCTTGATTAATCTTTATGTTGGTTTCGTAACGGTTTTTACCCCTGATACGTTGAACCTCTTTCACCATACCTTTAAGCTTGTTTTCAACAGATGGTTCAATCGCATTCGATCCACCCACGATGATCACTTTCTCTGCACCGAGTCTTTTAATTTCACTTTCTACAACAGATACCAATCGATCTGAATAGGTCAATAAAATCGGCGCATTATCTTTCATAGCTGCCATAGGACCTACAGACAGTGCATCAGCGAAATCATAAGCTGTCGTTAGGATGACTGTCTTTTCGGATTTGTTTGCTGCAAAACCATTTGGATATAGCTTCTTCGAAATTTCAACTGAGGTGTGGAATCGTTCTGCACCTTTCAGAACTTCCTGGTTCAACTCTTTTGTTGTTTTCTTCCCAGAAACATTCGTCCAAAGGATATCTCCTCTGTTTTTTCGCTGGATACTTACTTGTTTAGAGTATGATTTTGCAAAATTCAAGGCTGTTTCATACTCATAAAAATCTTTTACTAAGCTTCCATTACTATTTACGACTTGATATGTCTTGTCGATATAATTTGACCAAACAATTTCCTCATTTTTAACATGGACAACATTCACTTGCTTTCTTGCTTTTGCGTAATCAATCGCTTCAGATTCTGTAACGAATTTACTTAAGGTTCCGTTTGTCTCATGAACGACTGCAAATGCTTTTTCTATATTCGAGTACACTTTTGTTTCATTAAACTTGTCATACACATATACGTTTTGTTGACCTTTTGCGTAGTTAATCGCATCACTCTTAGACTTGTAAACTTTTAGCCTTTGATCATCTTTCGTGAATACTTCAAAAACATGATAGTACTCAACCACTGCATCTTTAATTGCTAATGCGCCTTTTAATCTATGGGAGTATGAACGAATTAAACTTTCCTCTTGAGGATTGGACATATAACCCATCTCGAGTAGCAAGGCAGGGACTTGTGCATTTCGAATCATATAGAATGCCTGGTTGTTTCGAATGCCTCTATCAACCATTCCTACTTTATTTACAACCGTAGGATGAACCGTATGTGCTAGTCTTTGACTTTCAGCCTCATAGCTTACTTGAATAGGATCTGGAGGATATTCCGGATCATATGCTTTACTCTTAGAGTAATAATAAGTTTCATGGCCGCGGGTATATATGTTATATGGATTGGCATTATGATGAATCGATAGCAAGATTGTTTGATCTCGGTTTGCTTTTGCAAAATCATTGGCAATCTTCATTCGATTCGCTAAATCAGTATGTAAAGGTTTACCGAAGTGCATGTCCCGATCTCGTGTCATGTAAACCTTGAAGCCTTCGTTCTCGAGTGCTGCACGTAATTCTTTAGCAATACTCAAGTTCGCATGTTCCTCATGGTAACCGGTTTGTGAACCTGAGTAACCAGTTGTGCCTGAATAGTCACCACCGTGTCCCGCGTCAATAATTACCGTCTTCTGGGCGTGCGTCAACATAGGAATTGCCATAAATACCGCAAATCCTATGAGGAAAGAGATATAAAGTTTTGCCTTCCCCATTCTGTTCCTCCTTAAAATTTTTAGTCTAGTAATATAATATTAATTCTAACTCCTAATTAGAGGAATTTCGACATACAATTTACCTATTTTCCATATTTTTAGTAAATAACCGACATATTTTTTTATTAGTACATTCATTTTTTCATTACGCTAAAATGTTATACATAAAAAAGAGACAGAACGTTTTCTGTCTCTTTTCTCGAATTATTTCTTTGACGCCCATTTAAACGATTGTAGATTCTCTATACCTGCCGTTTCCCTGATGATTCCAGAAAGATTCTCTTTTTGTAAATACGGTGTTCTGTGTTGATAGACTGGTATGACTCCTGCCTGCTCAACGATGAGAAGCTTCTCTGCGTTCTGCATATTCTTCCAACGATTTGCCGCTAACATGTCTTCCACTAAACCATCAAATTGGCTGTTAAGGTAATTGCCATAATTGTATGAACTCGTTGCAGTGAATACTTCAAGGAAGTTAGAAGGATCTCTGAAATCCGCTCCCCATCCAGTGAAATACAAATCAAAGTCACCATTCGACGCTTTATTCAAGAGTTCCGAAAAACTTGGTGCCACGACGTTCACTGTCAAACCAGGCAACTTGCTTTCCAAGTCTGCTTTCACAATTTGACCTGTATTTGTACCTTTTTCAGAAATGAGCAAATCAAGCTCCACAGTACTCATACCTAATTCCGTTTTAGCTTCAGACCATAATTGTTGAGCTTCAGAACTAGTCCCTAGGTCAAAAGACGGATACAAGTTTCTAAAATCGGTCGTTCCATTATAACTAAATTCTTTTGGTACCAAATACGTTGCTGGTTGATGTAATCCTCCAAAACCTTGATCAACCAATTTCTTTCGATCAACCGATGCAGAAAGAGCTTTTCGTAGTTTTGTATTCTGGAAGATTGCCCTGTTATGGTTGAGTTCAATAAACCATGTGATTGGCTCAAGTGTTGCCAAATATTCTGGCTTCGATTGAATTTCCTGATTGATTTCATCCAACACTGCTAGATCTAATTGATCCATATTAAATAGATTTACAGCTGTATTGGTATCCTTCGTAACTTGTACATGAATTTCGCTCAAATCGACATTCAAATGGTCCCAATACAACTCATTTTTTTTATATGTCCACTTACCATCCTTTTTCCATTCAGAAATGATGAATGGTCCATTATAGTAGGTATTGTTTTGTTCGCCTCCAAATTCCCTCCCCAAGTAGGTCCACCGTGGTTGTGGGAAATAGACTGGGTTTGCTGTGTTATAAGCAAAATAAGGAACGCTTCGTTCAAGTTCTACCTTCAATGTATGATCATCAATCGCTGAAACACCCAAATTCTCAGTCATTGCATACATTGGATCCTGCCAATCTTGAATAGCTTTTGCATTCTTAATATCATGCATCAAGTAAGAATAAACACTGTTTGTAAATGGATGAAGTGTATGCTCCCACGTCCTCACAAAATCTTCTGCCAATACTGGGCGATTATCAGACCATTTTGCATCCTTACGTAAATGGAAAATGAATTCCGTATAATCTTCATTTGCTTCATAGGTCTTTGCCACTCCTGGAAGCAGCTTGTGATCCGGTCCTATTCGGAACAACCCTTCCATAACATTGTTGATTGTTTCAAGTGAAGTTGAGTCGCTTGCAATTTTACTGTCAAGCGTCATATATGGGTCAAATGCATTCATTGTAACTGTGTGGTCTTCAACTTTCATTTCATTCGTCAAGTTGAGCCCTTCCATGACATTTGACTGAATCGCCTCCTTTCCACCAATTACAAAAACTTTCTGGTAGTTGGATTGAAGGAAGTTCTTGACATCCGTGACAGCTGAATCATTATCACTGATAATGATATGAGCGCCCAGTCTCGCCGCTAATCCCGCAGAAGCAACAGCATCTGGATAATCTTCCTTTTTACTGCTGGTCGATGTTCCTCTTACCATTAAAGCCCGCTCTGTTTTGTCGAGCGTCGAAAGTGCAGCCACATTCGTCAAATAACGGTTCTTCCCGGACTTTCTCGTTACTTTATAACCTTGTGCCTTCAATTTGTTTTCAAGTTTTTCACTCAAGACCCCTGTCCCGCCATATAAGGCAATCTCTTTAATAGACTTTGGCAGTTCAATTGGCAATGTGTCATGTGTTGCCAGATAAACAGGAACTCCGTTCAATGCAGCTTCAGAAGCAGCCGATACGGCATCAGCCACACGACTTCCATTGACGATCAAGGCTTTCGTACTGATGTGAGCATCTGCATGCGCATTGATCATCGCCGCTGTGTAATAACGATCTTTTTTACCTGCACGATGAACAGTGTATCCAAGATCCTTCAACTGGTTTTCAATCCCAAGGGATATCGCACTTGTCCCCCCTACAAGATAAACCTCATTTGCATTGAGACGAGCCATTTCATCTAATACCTCTTGACGAAGCTTCGTTGGAGAAGTCAAGAGGATCGGACCATCAATATAGCCGGCTAAATTAGACGCTGCAAGGGCATCGATTGGATTATCTGCACGTGCTAAAATGACATCCTGATTACCCCCGTGTAATCCTAATGGCCAACCCATTTTGGACATTTCGATCGCTGTTAAGATACGATCTTTTCCTGAAATCCGCTCATAGGAATCTGTAGCAGCATGACTTTGATGTACACCAATCATCATCATGATGGTCATTATTCCAATGAACCAGTACATTGTTCTTTTCATGTGTTTCCCCCCTTAAAGTTACAACTCTTATGTCGACGATTAAGAGGTACTTTTTTACTAAAATAGAAATATATTTCCTAATTGGGTCTAAAGACACAAAAAAAGATCTTCTCAAGTGAGCTTGAAAAGATCTCATAAACGTTTATTCAAATAAAATATCCTTGCTATATTGTTCTCCTGCCAACAGGTCATATTCCAAAAGTTTGTAGTCTTTTAGAAGCTGAGCTTGTTCTTCGCTAAGCTTTTTAATTGGCTGCCCATCTTTACCGATTTTAAGTGAGGCTTTCAACCCTGGAATTTCTTGCTTTATCTTCTCTAAGAACGAGTAGAACGGTGGTAAATCCATTCCTGCATACTGCATGACGGTAGGAGGAAGGAAAGCTGGACTTACCGTACCTAATTCCGTTTTGTTGATGGGATAATTCGCATATATGAACAATGGCGTCTCTGAATACTTCCGATTTGTAGTCTCAGGCGGCAGACCTTCTGTATAATTCGCGGCTTTATAGATGGCCTTATCGGTCCCTAAAATCGGCAAATGATCACCCCAGAAAACAACCATAGTCGGTTCTTCCAACGTATTCAGATAATCTACTAATTGTTGAGTTGCCTGATCACTGCGCTTAATGCCTTCTACGAAGACTTCTAATTCAGTTTTGTAGGCCTGAGATAGCCCTTCTACTTCTATCGTATTTTCATCGAACCTTCCTTCTAGATAAGGAAAATGATTTTGCATGGTCACAGCATGGATGAAGGCCGGACCTTTACTTTTTTCCAGTTCTTTAATGATCTCTTTTGTAACGGATTCATCTGAGATATAACTTCCGTCTTTTTCTGTGAATTCCATAGAATTCATATGAAGGAATGAGTCAAAACCAAACTTATCATATACTCTGTTACGCTTATAAAAAACCTTATTGTACGGATGAATGGCGACTGTAGAATATCCTTTGTCCTTTAATACACTCGCTAATGTAGGAAATGGATTCTGATGGTCAACCATATTTTGAAAAGGCGTAACGCCGGCTCTAACGAAGGACATGCTAAATCCAGTCAAGGCTTCAAATTCGACGTTAGCCGTTCCTCCTCCAAACATAGGTGAGAGAATCTTTCCAGAAGGATATTGCTGTTGAATTTTTCTTATATTCGGTAATGGGTCTTCACTTAAATTGATATTTTCAAATTCAGTCGGGTCCCAAAACGCTTCATTCATGATATAAATGATATTCGGATTTATTTCCTCTTCAGGGACATTGCGGCTATCATAACGAGCTTTTAAGTCTTCCGCTAGCTTCACAACATTTTTTTTATTATATCCATCGGGTTTTTCAAAATTATCCCCTTGTAAATTAGAGAGAAATGCAAACACAAATCCATTGTCACGATAATTGGAAAGCTGATTCCACCCAATCAGATCCAAACTTGTTGATTCCACAAAGTCTTTCATAAAGGTCTTTGGGTAAAACGTAAAGGAGTAGATCATAAATAATACTACAGGTACTACGATCAGACGCTTCCACCATTTTATTGTCATTTTCGGGAATGAACGAAGTGCCAGTACGAATAGGGCAATCAAACCGATTAAGATGATGATCGTCCAGATGGACAGATAACTCATAACCATTGGCAGGACTTCTTTCATATGCCCTATTTGTGAAAAATCGGATGGAAATAAAGGCTCGATCCGGAACTTCAGCTTATTGTAATGGGTATAGCCTAATGTGATACCAATCAGCAGGAATATGATTGTGGAAGTGAATGGATTTCCGATAACCAAATAGATTAGTAAAGCAAAAAAGAATACATAAAAGGAACCCATCAAAAACAACTTGGAATTCAATTGGATCCAATCGATCGTTCGATCTAAATTGAACAGCTTTTGTGATAATTGAAAGAATAGATTCACTAGCAGTGATGATCCTATTAACAGGATGGATGTCGTTAATAGTTTTCCATACCATTGATTAAAGAAATCGGACTGATTGATATGATCAATCATTTTAATCTGAAATTTATATGTGCATAGGAGAACCCCAAAAGAGGTCCCAAGATACATTAGTGATGCTTTTGTATTCATTTGAGTCCAATCAATCATTTGATCGACATCAAACATGAATACGAATAACTGTACAAGCGTATATAAAGCAATTGCGAATATAAAATTCACAATACCCAACACTGCCCATCTACTAAAAGACTTTTTAAACAACATACAAAACAACCCTTTACTTTTATTACAATACAAGTATCTATTATATTACAAATGTAAAGGGAATGTAAATTTAAGTATTTCTACTAAACAAACGTTTGTTTAAATTGAAAATTCCTTATTAATCATACAAAAAATGCCCTCAATCAAACGTTTGATTGAGGAGCATGTCGAAACTTGGTACAAAGCTAATTCGAACGGTTCAACTATAAAACACCTATTCAATTCAACAAATTTACTCTATTGAGATTAAATCGTTTAAATTTCTTTTCCCACAACTATTCTAAAACCACACAAAATGAACAATCGTTACAGAAGCAATCATGACTAAGGCACTTAATGGCGCCCCGATTTTCACATAATCCTTGAATTTATATCCCCCTGGTCCATATACAATCAGGTTGGTTTGATAACCAATCGGCGTAATAAAGCTAGCTGACGCTGCAATAGAAATAATGACTGCAAACCCCATATAGGAAACATCTAATGAATTTGCTAATTCGAGACCAATCGGAAGCATTAAGACCGCGGCTGCACTATTTGTAATCAATTCGGTGAAAATGTTCGTTAGGATATACATAAATAGCAGAATGACAAATACTCCCAATGATTCTCCCAGTGAAAGTAATCCTTTCGCCATCCACGCGGCAAGTCCGCTCTTCGTCATTGCTGCACCGACCCCGAAAGCGCTCGCAATCAATAGGAGCACATCAAACTGGATATATTTCTTTGCTTCCTCTGGAGTAATCATTTTGGTTACAATCAAGATTAATACAGCTAATGCCATCGCTTTGAACATACTGAGCCACCCAAACGTCACCGTTAGGATCATGGTGATCAACAACCCGATGGCCAACCAGCCTTTTTTACTATCCTCATGGAATTTTGTTGGAGTATCCATTGATGAAACAACATAAAAATCGCTTGATTGTTGATACTTACGGACAAAATCGGATCCAGTCAACAACAACAAAGTATCTCCTGGGCGGAGTACAATATCCCCGATTTTGCTTTTGATGCGTTCATTATTTCGGTGTACGGCGAGTACCCCTGCATCAAACTTTGAACGAAATTGAGATTGTTTAACAGACTTCGATAATAAAGAAGATTGATGCGAAACAACAGCCTCTACTAAATGCACATCTCCATTCTTCAAATCGTCTAGATTGAGGTCTGATCCTGTATCCAGTGCTAACCCTTTTGTATTTTGTAAATCAGCAATCGTGGAAATCAATCCTGTGAAAATCAACCGATCTCCGTGTTGAATGATGGTGGTCGAACGAACCGGTGAGATTCTCTCTTTCCCACGTATAATTTCAATCAGATAAAGACCTTTCAAATCTCGTAGTCCTGCTTTTTGGACAGATTGATTCACGAAAGGAAAATCCCGCTCGACAATCATCTCAGAAATATATTCTTTTGCATCGGCAATCACCTGTTTACGAAAGCCTACATAGTTCGGTAATAGACGATATCCGACTGTAAAAAGATAGATCAAGCCGATGATTGTAATAGGGATTCCCACGACGGCTAATTGAAAGAGTGTGAAGCCTTCCAAATCATAGTTGATCAGCATCCCATGAACGACAAGGTTGGTAGAAGTCCCCATCAGCGTAATGGTTCCACCCAAAATCGTGACATATGATAAGGGAATCAGAAATTTAGAAGGAGCGATATCTCGTTCTTCACACCATTTTTTGATGATCGGGGTAAAGGTAACCACAATTGGTGTGTTATTCAGGAATGCCGAAAATGATGCAGTCGGAATGAAGAACCGTAACATCGACCCTTTAATCGTTCTACTCTTGTTCAACCAGTTCTGCATATAATGTTCAATGATTCCATGCTTTTGAACAGCACCAGCTACAATGAACAGTAACGCAACCGTCAACATCCCTTGATTAGAAAAGCCTCTCAAAGCTTCCTGTGGAGTTAACAAACCGGTTACTAAGAAAATAACGACAACCGAAAAGACGATCATATCTGGACGTGCCCATTCATATAGAAGTGCTGCTAACATACCGATGACCATGACTAAGACGAATACCATTTCAAATGTCATAGGGGTCGTCTTCCCTTCGAATCCTGTTTCACATTATAAAAATGAAAGCTACTACCATAAAGATAGTAGCTTCCCATTGTTTAATCCAAGTATTTCAGGATTTGATTAATAACGTACTCTGTTGCTTCTTCAAGAGAATGTTGGCTCGTATCAATTTCAACTTCTGGATTGGCTGGTGTTTCATACGGACTGGAAATGCCCGTGAAGTTCGGTATTTCACCTGTACGAGCCTTCTGATATAAGCCTTTTACGTCGCGCTTCTCACATTCTTCAAGTGGTGTGCTGACATAGATTTCAATATAGTCTTCACCAATGATCTCTCGTGCATTTTGACGGTCACTTTCATAAGGTGATATGAAGGATGCCAACGTAATCAATCCTGCATCGTTCATCAGCTTGGACACTTCTGCAATGCGACGGATGTTCTCCACACGATCATTTTCTTTAAAGCCTAAGTTCTTGTTCAAGCCGTGTCTTACATTATCCCCATCAAGTAGCATCGTATGGTGCCCCATGGAAACCAACCGTTTCTCCACTTCATTGGCCAGTGTCGATTTTCCAGACCCTGATAGACCAGTGAACCAAAGCGTCAACGGCTTCTGCCCTTTTTGCTGAGCCCGTAGATCCTTTGTGATATCCGTCTGTTGCCATTTGACATTCGTTGATCTTCTGAGCGAATGCTCAATGACACCACAAGCTGAAGTCATATTGGATACCCGATCGATTAAGATCAAACCGCCGAGTGCTTCATTATTTTCGAATGTATCGAAAACCATATTCTCCGATAAAGAGATGTCACATTCAACCAGTTCATTTTTGTAAATGTGTTCTGCAGGAACTTTGTCCCCCGTGTTGATATCAATTTTATGCTTGATCGACATGACTGTTCCAGGGAGTGTTTTCGTTCCGACTTTCACCAGATAGTTTCTACCAGGTACAAGTTTCGTATCGTCCATCCAGAGAATAGTCGCCGTAAACATGTCTGCAACCTGAACATTCTCTGATGATGTGAGGACATTACCTCGGGAAACGTCCACTTCACGATCCAGTTGGATGGTTACGGGCTGTCCATTCAGAGCCTTATCAGATTCTTGATCGGTGACTAAAAGAGTTTTGACTTTTGCTCTTTCATTACTCGGGAGTGTGATCACTTCATCCCCGACATTGATGCTTCCCGCTTCAATTTGTCCTTGGAAGCCTCGGAACGTATGGTTTGGACGACTCACACGCTGGACAGGCATGACAAAACCGTGTTGTTCATTTTCTTTACGAACATCGATATTTTCTAGATAAGGTAGTAACGGAAGTCCCTGATACCAAAGTGTGTTCTCGGATTTCTTCGTGATGTTGTCCCCTTCTGTAGCGGAAACCGGAATCACTTCTACACTGTCAATATTGAAACCATGCGTCATCTGCATGAAGTCCTTCTTGATCTCATCAAAACGATTTTGGTCAAAATCAATCAGATCCATTTTGTTTACAGCCAATACGAGATGTTTAATTCCCATCAACGAACAAATTCGCGCATGGCGTTTCGTTTGTGTGATAACACCTTTCGTTGCATCAACAAGTATGACAGCAAGGTCGGCAAAGGATGCCCCGACCGCCATGTTACGTGTATATTCTTCGTGACCAGGCGTGTCGGCCACGATGAACGAACGGTGATCGGTCGTGAAATAACGATACGCAACATCGATAGTGATGCCTTGTTCTCTTTCTGCCATCAAACCATCGAGAAGGAGAGAATAATCAATCTCTCCACCACGACTCCCTACTTTACTATCCAGTTCTAGCGCTTCCTCTTGATCGGCGAACAATAGCTTTGCATCATAAAGCATGTGTCCAATCAAAGTTGATTTTCCGTCATCTACACTTCCGCACATAATAAATTTCAATAGACTCTTCATTTTAGAAATACCCCTCTCGCTTACGTCGTTCCATGCTGGCAGCAGCTTCCTGGTCGATGACACGACTTGTCCGCTCTGAAGATACCGCTCCAAGCGTTTCTTCAATGATTTCGTCTAAAGTATCTGCTTCAGACTCCACACCACCAGTAAGAGGGTAACAGCCTAGCGTACGGAAACGTACCTTTCTATTGACGATTTCCTCACCCGGCTCCAGCTGCATACGATCATCATCCACCATGACAATGTTCCCATCGCGGTAGACAACCGGTCTTTCTTGTGCAAAATACAATGGCACAATGTCGATGTTTTCTCTACGAATGTATTGCCAGATGTCTTTTTCTGTCCAGTTGGAAAGTGGGAAGACACGCATGCTTTCCCCTTTATTGATTCTTGTATTATACAATTTCCACATTTCAGGTTTCTGGTTCTTCGGATCCCAGGCATGGTTTTTATTACGGAAAGAGAAGACACGCTCTTTGGCACGTGATTTTTCTTCGTCACGTCTTCCACCACCGAACGCTGCAGTGAACCCATATTTGTCTAACGCTTGCTTCAAAGCTTGTGTTTTCATGATGTCTGTATATGCTGAGCCATGCTCGAACGGGTTGATCCCTTGTTCGACACCTTCCTGATTGATGTGTTCAATCATTTCAATACCGAGTTCCTTCGCTTTACGGTCACGGAACTCAATCATTTCTTTGAATTTCCATGTTGTGTTGATATGCATGAAAGGAAAAGGTGGCTTTTCCGGATAGAATGCTTTCATTGCGAGATGTAGCATTACAGAGCTATCTTTACCGATTGAATACAGCATGACTGGATTCTCACATTCAGCTGCTACTTCTCTAATGATATATATTGCTTCAGCTTCGAGTTGATCGAGGTGATTTAATTCTTCCATTGACGTATGCCTCCTTGTCAGACAAATCCTTATTTAGATACTTCGTTATTTTGTTTATTTTTCAGATATTCAAGTAATTTTTGATACTCCTCTTCATAACCGAATTCCTCAATGTCCTTCGCATATTTTTCACGAACGATTTTTGCAGACTCCACTGTGTAATAGTCCATCCAGTTCCGTTGTACCGCTTTGTTGAAATGAGGCAGATCTCCTAATTTGTATTTATGTTTGAAGTGCTCAAAGTCCTCTGCCAAATTTTCATACTTCCCGATATAATCGACAAGCGGCTCCCCTTTTTTATCATGAGTAAGATTATACTGGGACTGGAAATGACGGTCCGCGAGAAAGTCCGGAATCTTGTCCACTTTTTTAACAAAGTTCTCAAACCCCTTATCTTTCTTGATATAACCTAGCAGATACTTATCATAATGGAGGTATTCTTGACCCATTTTCTTATCCTTTTTATATTTACTTTCATAGCAAGATACTAAGCGATCGAATGGGTTTCGAACGAAAGTGAACTTAAAGTACTCTTTTTCTCCATCAGTTAAATATTCTCGACTTAAATCCTGTGCTTTCGTATGAATGCTGTAATCATCTGGAACGTCATCAGAAATGAACGTTTTCTTAATGGATGAACAAGCAACTTTCGAATTGTTCAAATACACTAATTTTTTGTTATGCACAATAATGTATTCTTTCTTTTCCAGCGTTCCATAGGAAAGAACATTTTTCAGATCGATTAGAAACCTATATAATAATATCACCTTACTGTAAATTTGGGGTTTTTCTTTAATGCTTCTTTTTAGTTCCTCTACCATACAAACCACCTTTTCAAAAGTTATTATTGGATAATTCCCATAAAAATACCAAAAGTTCAATATAAAACTAACATACTATTCGGTTATGTGCATTTTTCTATGTGTGTAAAAGCGATGTAAAATTCATCCTCACGATTTACTTTTAAGACCAAATAGTTTTACGGTCATTTTATACCCTTCTTTAGGGAGAGTTATTCCAATAACCAATCATTTTAAGAACATATATACAAACTTTGTTCTATAGTGAAATTCATAGCTGGTTAGAGTATAGAGGTTAAAAGACGAGAAAGACTTATGAAATTAAAGTGATTTCTTAAATTAAATAAACAAACGCCTGAGTTTTATAAAACTCAGGCGTTTATACAAATCCGTTCAGCTTAGTGATTCAAAAGTTCTTAAGTTTCAAATCTAAAAAATCCTCAACCTTCTCCATATTACATAATGGAGATTCACCCATTCTTTGATTGATTTCCGCTACAAATTGACTTGGATCCGTTAATAGATCATTGAATTCTACCTCTATCACATCAGCGTTTTCACTGTACAACTGGTCCCTGTAGTAATAATAATTTTCAAGGTATGGCGATAGTATCTTTACAGACTGCGAAAGCGGAACATTATTCCTTTTGGAAATCGACTTTACAGACTCTTCAAATGGACGATGAACAAAGATATAGGTTATGTTAGCCACCTTTTCAAATAACGGTTTCCAAATATCAAATGTTAAAAGTGTTCTTGGATCCTTCAATCCCCAGAATTCCCTTTTCTGAGTATTAAGGAGGTTTGCCAACTCTTTAAAGTTTGGAGTAATATGAGTCGCTTCATGTCTACTTGGTGGATTGTCCCAGCTTTTTGAAATGGAATTCAGCAGCTTGTCATTCAATAATACATAACTTCGCTCTTCAAAAAAGCCTTTCGGATTATCTTGAGCTGGACCTAATAGATTATCTCCCATAGAAACTCCTAATTGATGCATTACTCCGGCGGTCGCACTTGATCCAGACCTATGTAATGACATGATTAGGAAGAGACGGTTATCTTTATGTTGATTAATGTTATTCGTCAGCATTTCTGAATATTGTTGAGCAAGGTCATTTTCTCCCATGCTCTTATACACATTTACCAAATTGACTATGGTCTCCTCATTTATCGGATTTAATTGATGTGCATATTGGAGGAATGGAAGAACATTATCATGATTGCTTTTTTCAAAATTGGATTCAGCAATGACATTTAATACAGATATTTGGGTGTTGGTAGGTAAGGTGCCAATATAATGTATGATTTGTTCTGGATTGTATTTTTTGAGTTTCTCAACCATTTGACTAATTTTGTCAGTTCGAGATTCACCTACCTGTGGTTTTTCACTTTTGTATCCGACGAAATAATGGTTGATCTTGTGATCCGTATCATAATCTAGCTCTTGATAACCTGATAACTCAAAACCATTCATTACCTCTTCCACAGTTTCATCATGATAAGAAGTATTTAGACTTATTATTAATTTACCATTGGTTTTCAAATAAGCCTTACACTCGCTTATGATTTTGCATAGATCCACTTCGGTATTATAAGTATCCGCCACTATATAATCGTAAGTATTCTCTAATGGTAAATTTGTATGGTCATAGACCTTATCCATCACCGAGAGGAGCACACTGTTTTGTCTAGTATCATAAGCTTCAATGGTAGAATGAGGGAAAGCTTTTTCTAAGGACAAAAGTGTAGCACCACTGCCACAGCCATACTGCAGGATTTTACCTGAAAAGGAATCTTTCTCATCTAACAATTTAATTAGATCTATACGCATCATACTAGGGTAAGAGGCTTCGAATCCCCATTTATCATAGAACTTCTTCGCATTGATTGTCATTAGTTCCGTATATTGATAAGGATCGTCTTTCCATGAAATACTTCCAAAATGGTGGATAAATGTATTTCTCACTAACATTAGCTTATATCCGCATTGCTTTATTCGATAGGAATAATCATCATCCTCGAAGTTTCCAGGAGTATACCTTTCATCTAGATAGCCAATTTTATGAACCAATTCCTTCTTGAATAATAGACAGAAACCAATCAGTTTAATTCGTTCTTCCCAATCGCAATTTTGTTGATTATAATTACGAGCAAATGTTTGCATCTGATCTATATCATTATAATTGACCTTAATAGCCTGATAGTAAGAACAGTTGTTGGTAACAGGGCCCACCGCTCCAATATTATCTGAGCTGTATAAACAATCAGTTAGATTTTCAAGCCATTTATAGGTAACAATTGTGTCATTGTTTAAAAGCAGTATATTGTCACCATTTGAAATTTCTATTCCTTGATTACAGCCTTTTGGAAACCCTTCATTTACAGAATTATAAATGACTTTCAAATCATCTTGTTCATGTAGCCACTCAGGAGTACCATCTGTTGAATGATTATCAACAATAATCATTTCATAAGTTCCAGGCTTAGTATATCTTCTAATACTATCAATACATAGTTTTGTATATTCGAGTTGGTTATAAGTCAATATGACTATACTGGTAAGCATACATTCACCTTTTCATTTACACTATTTAAATCCTTCTTCTTAAGAATCGGTTTTATCTCCCAATCTTTTAATAGTAGTGCAGGCAATTAGTACATTAGTCCTCTCAAAAACAAAAATAACGAGGAAGCAAAAGTGATGTTTTGCTTCCTCGCCAAACGCTTTCAAAAATTCTTCTACTCTTACAATGTGGAGTGCGTATCAAAATATTTTTGATATTCACCACTTAAAATTTGCTCCCACCAATCCTGATGATCTAAATACCACTCGATGGTTTGGGCGATGCCACTCTCAAATGTATAGGTAGGTCTCCACCCTAATTTTTCTATTTTAGTAGGATCAATGGCATACCGCTTGTCATGCCCTAGACGATCGGTAACAAATTCAATCAAAGTTTCCGATTTCCCCAAGGTATTGATGATAGCTTTTACAACTTCTAAATTTGTTTTCTCGTTATGCCCACCAACGTTATATACTTCTCCGTTAACTCCCTCATGAAGTACTAAGTCAATTGCAGCACAATGATCTTCCACATGTAACCAGTCCCGAATATTTTGACCATCTCCATATACGGGTACTTTTTGTTCCTTAAGAACACGAGAAATCGTTAAGGGAATGAGTTTTTCCGGAAAATGATAAGGGCCATAGTTATTTGAACAACGTGTAATATTAACAGGTAAGCCATAGGTCTCATGATAGGCTCGAACTAGTAAATCAGATGATGCTTTACTTGCACTATATGGGCTATTAGGTTGCAGTGGGGTTTCTTCTGTAAAGAATGTTGAAGGATCAAAATCCAGTTCTCCATATACTTCATCCGTGGATACATGAACGAATTTCGTAACTTGCACAGACTTTGCCGCATCTAACAACACTTGGGTGCCGACCACATTTGTGTTAATAAAAACTCCTGGATCTGTGATGGATCGATCCACATGGCTTTCCGCTGCGAAATGAACCACATAATCAAATTGTTCTTTCTCAAAAAGCGATATTATCTCTTTACGGTCCGCAATATCTGCTTTAATAAACTGATAGTTATCCTTTTCTTCCACATGTTTATGTTTAATTAAGTCACCTGCATAGGTTAATAAATCTAAATTATAGATATCATATTGGGGATATTTACCTAGCATATAGTGCACAAAATTACCGCCGATAAAACCGGCACCGCCTGTAACAAGAATCTTTTTCCCCATCTATTCCACCTCTTCGGATATTTCATTTAAATAATGTGTCAAAGCGTGTTTCCAATATGGTAAAGGCTCAAATCCATTTTGAACAAGCTTTTGCTTTGACATACGAGAGTTCTTTGGCCTTACCGCACGAGTAGGGTACTCTTCTGTTGATATAGCATTTACTGTTACATTTTTGTCTGCTTGTTTGAAAATTTCATTCGCAAATTCAGCCCATGTACAGAATCCTTCATTGGAAGCATGATAGATTCCATATTTCTCCGTGACGATCATATCTAGTATTAGTTTGGATAAATCAAATGTATATGTTGGAGAACCATATTGGTCGCCCACTACGTTGAGTTGATTCCTCGTTTCTGATAACCGTAGCATCGTTTTAATAAAATTATGTCCATTGATACCAAACACCCAAGAAATACGAACGATAAACCATTGATCTAATAATTCTTGGACGACCTTTTCTCCATCATATTTCGTTAAACCATAGTAACCTACCGGTTTAGGGGTGTCTGTTTCTTTAAATGGCTCACTACCCATGCCGTCAAAAACATAATCTGTACTTATATACATGAATTTTGCATTTACTTCTTTAGCTGCTGCAGCTAAGTTTTTTGTACCCTCTACATTTACTTTCCAGCATGTATCTTGATCATCTTCAGCATGATCTACTGCTGTGTAAGCTGCACAATGGATAATTGCATCAGGGTTTTCTTTTTTTATAAATTTATGAACATCTTGTTCTAAAGTTATATCAAAATCTTCTCTACCGACTCCAAGCATTTTTACACCTAATTTTATGCCTTCTTGAACCACATCGTATCCAAGCTGTCCATTCGCTCCGGTAACTAGAATTTTCATAACTTAGCTCTATATGTAAAGTTATTGTCTGCCCCTTCCAAAGATGGTGCATTTTGATCTTTTTCAGATAGAATTGGTGTTAAATCGGCAGGCCATTCTATTCCAATCTTAGGATCATTCCACTTGATTCCGCGATCATGATCTGGAGAATACAGTTCATCTACTTTGTATTGAACTTCCACATCATCCGTTAAGGTTAAGAATGCATGTGCGAACCCTTTTGGTACTAATAATTGTTTTTTATTCTCTGCTGTGAGCTCAATACCGATCCACTGACCATATGTTGGACTTTCTTTACGGATGTCTACTGCAACATCAAAAATAGAGCCCTTTGTACATCGTACTAGTTTCGTTTGTGCTTTTGGATCTAATTGATAATGCAATCCTCGTAATGTACCTTTGGATGCTGAAAAAGAATGATTATCCTGAACAAAATTTAAATGAACACCATACTCTTTTAACTTTTGGTCACTATAGGTTTCCATAAACCAACCTCGATGATCACCAAATACTTTGGGTTCGATGATTAACACGCCTTCTAAATTCGTTTTAATAATATTCATATTTCACCTCTCCAAATTAGTATTTGATTTCCCCATTGGCAACTTTTAATAGATATTGACCATACCCTGTTTTTGAAAATAATTCTCCGGATTCCATTAATTGTTCTACGCCGATCCATCCATTTATGTAAGCGACTTCTTCCGGAGCTGCAATTTTAATCCCTTGATGTTCTTCTACGGTTTGAACAAAGTTCGTAGCTGCTACTAAACTTTCATGTGTACCTGTATCTAACCAAGTAAACCCACGACCTAACAGTTCAACATCCAATTCTCCAGTCGCTAAATAAGCTTCATTAATAGAAGTTATTTCTAATTCTCCACGCACAGAAGGTTTTACGTTTTTTGCAATATCTACTACACGTTGGTCATAAAAATATAAACCGGTTACAGCATAATTTGATTTAGGTGTTTTCGGCTTTTCTTCAATACTAATTACTTCACCATCATCACCAAATTCAACGACACCAAACCGTTCTGGATTCTGGACATGGTAACCAAACACAGTAGCACCTTTTTCTTTCTTCGCTGCTTGCTGAAGGATTTTTCTCATCCCACTACCATAATAAATATTATCACCTAATATCATGGCAACAGAATCTTCCCCGATAAATTCTTCACCAATTAAAAAAGCTTGAGCGAGTCCATCTGGGCTAGGCTGGACTTTATACTCAAGATTAATTCCGAATTGAGCGCCATCCCCCAACAAAGATTCAAAGCGAGGAGTGTCCTCCGGCGTAGATATAATTAAAATATCTTTTATGCCTGCAAGCATTAATGTTGAAAGTGGGTAATAAATCATGGGCTTGTCATAGATTGGTAGGAGCTGTTTACTAGTTACCATTGTCAGAGGATATAAACGAGTTCCACTTCCTCCAGCCAGTATTATTCCTTTCACATCGAATCACTCTCCCTCATAACTACATTTTGATGTAAGTTTTAAATTTATTTAAAAGAACATCATGAACAATACAAACATTTTACAACAATAAATATCCCCCGCAAAGAATCTTTTAGCGGGGGAATATATTGATAGATTACGATGTTAAGTTGTTACCAAAAACCATCCATTCAATAGATCTTCGCGGTTATAGTAGAATCGTTGGTTGTCTTCATACCTTGATACTGTCCCTCCAGCAGCTTCAACAATGGCTTGTCCTGCTCCAGTATCCCACTCCATAGTAGGGGCATATCGAGGATAATAGTCAGCTTTTCCTTCTGCAACTAAGCAAAACTTCAAGGAACTTCCAGATGAGACTACTTCAACTTCTCCATGTTTCGCTTCTAATTCCTTAATGAACGCTTCTGTTTCCTCTGACATATGTGAACGGCTTGCAACAACTCGTGTCACTTGCCGATCTTTTATTTCCGGTAACCGTGTACTTTTCGAAATTAGATCTCTTTCATCTCGGACTTCTGTTTTGGAAGCATTCTCAAGCTTAAATGAACCTTCACCCACACACCCAAAATAAAACACATCCAATGCCGGTGCATATATAATACCTATGGATGGGTATTCCCCTTCAATTAGTGCAATATTTACAGTAAATTCACCATTTTTCTTAATGAACTCCTTCGTTCCATCTAATGGATCTACGAGCCAAAAACGACTCCATTCACGTCGTTCCTCATATGGAATAGCTCTTCCTTCTTCACTTAATACTGGAATGTCAGGGTCAATCGCTTTTAAACCTTTCATAATCGACTCATGTGCTTGTTGATCAGCTTGCGTCAATGGAGATTCATCTTCTTTAAACTCTACTTCAAAATCTTGTGCGTAAACGTCTAAAATTTCCTTTCCAGCCTCTAATGAGGTCCTAAACAAGTCAAACAGATTCAAATCCTTCACTTCAAAACCGCCTTTTCACCAAATTTTTTATTCCTTAGAACCAGACCAATCGTACAATCATTACAGATACAATCATAACTAAAATACTTAATGGTGTTCCTACTTTTACATAATCTTTAAACGTATAACCACCAGGTCCGTACACGATCAAGTTCGTTTGATAGCCAATCGGTGTAATGAAACTAGCTGAAGCTGCAATTGCAATAATGACTGCAAACCCCATATAGGATACATCTAGAGATGAAGCAATTTCTAATCCAATTGGTAGCATCAAGACCGCGGCTGCACTATTCGTAATCAATTCAGTAAATAAATTCGTCAAAACATAGACAAGTAAAAGAACAACAAAAATTCCTAACGGCTCTCCAAATGCAAGCATTCCTTTCGCCATAAATGCCGCCAATCCGCTTTCCTTCATAGCTGCTCCAACTCCAAAGGCACTTGCAATCAACAAAAGGACATCAAACTGGATATATTTCTTGGCTTCCTCTGGTGTAATCATTTTCGTTATAATCAATATGAATACGGCCAAAGCCATAGCTTTGAACATAGTTAAAACCCCGAAAGTTACAAGAAGAATCATTGCTATTAATAATCCAATGTTAAACCAGCCTTTCCTTCCATCTTCATGTAATTTGGAAGGTGTGTCGAGAGAAGATACGACATAAAAGTCACTGGATTGTTGGTACTTCCGTATAAAATCTGAGCCAGCAAGGAGTAACAATGTATCCCCTGGACGAAGTACGATCTCACCAATCTTGCTCTTAATCCGTTCATTATTACGGTGTACAGCAATGACACCAGCATCAAATTTTGAGCGGAACTGTGATTGCTTAATCGACTTTGTTAACAATGAGGACTGATGGGATACAACCGCTTCTACCAATTGGACATCCCCATTTTTCAAATCATCTAACTCAAGATCAGAGCCCGTTTCAAGGGATAACCCTTTGATATTTTGCAGATCCGCAATAGTTGAAATTAACCCGGTAAAAATCAAGCGATCTCCTGATTGAATTATTGTGGTTGATCGTACTGGGGAGATCCTCTCTTGCTTACGGATAATTTCAATCAAATATAGACCTTTCAAATCTCTTAAACCTGCTTTTTGGACCGATTGATTCAAATAGGCAAAGTCCGGATGCACGATCATCTCTGCAATATATTCCCTTGAATCCGCTAAAACTTGTTTGCGGAATCCTAGATGATCAGGCAGGATCCGGTACCCTACAGTAAACAAATAGATGAAACCAATGATCGTTATGGGAATTCCGACTATAGCAAGTTGGAACAGTGTAAAACCTTCTACGCCATAACTAATCAGCAAACCATGTACAACCAGGTTTGTGGAAGTCCCCATTAAGGTAATTGTGCCTCCCAAAATCGTTACATACGATAAGGGAATTAAGATTTTAGAAGGGGCTATCCCACGCTCTTCACACCAATTTTTCAGTATCGGCGTAAAGGTAACGACAATTGGGGTATTGTTTAAAAAGGCTGAAAAAAATGGAAGTGGTACAAAAAATCGAAGCATCGAACCTTTAAAACTTTTGCTTTTATTCAACCATTTCTGCATGATTTGATTAATGATGCCATGCTTTTGGACCGCTCCAGCCACTATGAATAATAAGGCTACCGTCAACATCCCCTCATTCGAAAAACCTTTAAGAGCCTCTTCAGGGGTTAACAGCCCTGTAATTAAAAAGATTACCAACACTGAGAAAACAATCATGTCTGGACGAGCCAACTCAAGGAGTAGGGCCACAAACATGCCAATAATCACGACTAATACAAAAATCATTTCTAATGACATGGGAAAGTCGTTCCTTCCAATCCTGTAAAAAAGCTACTACCAAAAACTGATAGTAGCTTTACAAATTTTAGTCAAGATACTTCATGATTTGATCGACAACATAGTCAGTTGCTTCATCTAATGAATATCGGCTTGTATCGATTTCAATTTCTGGATCGACAGGTGTTTCATACGGGCTAGAAATACCTGTGAAGTTCGGGATTTCTCCTGCACGTGCTTTCTTATACAAACCTTTCACATCGCGCTTTTCACACTCTTCAAGCGGAGTACTCACATAAATTTCAACATATTCTTCTCCAATGATTTCTCGTGCGTTTTGACGATCACTTTCATAAGGAGAGATAAATGAAGTCAAAGTAATCAGTCCTGCATCATTCATCAATTTAGCAACTTCGGAAATACGACGGATGTTTTCCACTCGGTCATTTTCTTTGAATCCAAGGTTTTTGTTCAATCCATGACGTACATTGTCGCCATCCAAAAGCATTGTGTGATGACCCATGGATACCAATCGTTTTTCAACTGCATTCGCAAGGGTTGATTTACCTGATCCCGAAAGTCCTGTAAACCAAAGTGTCAAAGGTTTTTGACCTTTTTGTTGTGAACGGATTTCTCTTGTGATGTCTGTCTCTTGCCATTTGACATTCGTAGAGCGACGAAGATCATGCTCAATAACCCCACACGCAGAAGTCATATTCGTGACTCGATCAATTAAGATCAGTCCACCGAGTGCTTCATTATTTTCGAATTTATCAAATACCATGTTCTCAGATAATGAAATATCACATTCAACCAATTCGTTTTTATATACTTGTTCAGCGGGAACTTGTTTTCCAGTATTGATATCAATCTTATGTTTAATTGACATCACCGTACCAGGTAGAACCTTGGTGCCGACTTTCACCAAATAGTTTCTACCAGGAACGAGCTTGGTATCATCCATCCAAAGAATCGTTGCCGTAAACATGTCCGTTACGTTAATATTCTCAGAAGTAGTTAGTACGTTTCCTCGAGAAACATCAACTTCACGGTCTAGCTGAACGGTAACCGGCTGTCCATTAACACCCTTATCGGATTCTTGATCACCTACCAAGAGGCTTTTTACTTTTGCTCTTTCATTACTAGGTAGAGTAATGACTTCATCTCCCACAGAAACGGTTCCAGCCTCAACTTGTCCCTGGAATCCTCGGAATGAATGGTTCGGTCGACTTACGCGTTGAACCGGCATGACAAAATGATCTTGTTCATTCTCTTTCGTAACATCTACATTCTCTAAATACGGTAAAAGTGGTAGGTCTTTATACCAAAGCGTATTTTCTGATTTTTTCGTGATGTTATCTCCTTCAGTAGCTGAAACAGGAATGACTTGAATGCTTTCCAAGTTAAAACCATGTGTCATTTGCATGAAGTCTTTTTTGATTTCTTCAAATCGATTTTGGTCAAAATCAATCAAGTCCATTTTGTTGACTGCTAAGACGAGGTGTCGAATTCCCATTAAGGAACAAATACGCGCATGACGTTTCGTTTGAGTGATGACACCCTTTGTCGCATCCACAAGAATAATAGCTAGATCAGCAAAAGATGCACCGACCGCCATATTACGTGTATATTCTTCATGTCCAGGCGTATCGGCAACAATAAAGGAACGGTTATCGGTTGTAAAATAGCGATACGCAACATCAATTGTAATACCTTGTTCTCTCTCTGCCATTAAGCCATCGAGAAGAAGGGAATAATCGATTTCACCACCACGACTACCAACTTTACTATCTAGTTCTAACGCTTTTTCTTGATCTGCAAACAATAGCTTTGCATCATAAAGCATGTGTCCAATCAGAGTTGATTTTCCGTCGTCCACGCTTCCACATGTAATAAATTTCAATAGACCTTTCATTTTAGAAATACCCCTCTCGCTTACGTCTTTCCATGCTGGCAGCGGCCTCTTGGTCAATGACACGACTTGTACGCTCTGATGAAACCGCTCCAAGCGTCTCTTCAATAATTTCATCTAAAGTATCTGCTTCAGATTCTACTCCGCCAGTAAGAGGGTAACAGCCTAATGTACGGAAACGGACTTTCTTCATTTCCACCTTTTCATCCGGCTCTAATTGCATACGGTCATCATCGACCATTACGATGTTCCCATCACGGTAGACAACCGGTCTTTCTTTTGCAAAATATAAAGGTACAATATCAATATTTTCTCTGCGAATATATTGCCAAATATCTTTTTCTGTCCAGTTTGAAAGTGGGAAGACACGCATGCTTTCCCCTTTATTGATTCGTGTGTTATACAGCTTCCACATTTCTGGTTTCTGGTTCTTCGGATCCCAAGCATGGTTTTTGTTACGGAAGGAGAAAACACGCTCTTTCGCACGTGATTTCTCTTCATCTCGTCGGCCTCCACCAAAAGCAGCCGTGAACCCATATTTATCTAATGCTTCCTTCAATGCTTGCGTTTTCATTATATCCGTATATGCTGAACCATGCTCGAACGGGTTGATTCCTTGTTCGACACCTTCTTGATTAATATGTTCAATCATTTCAATTCCAAGTTCCTTGGCTCTAAGATCTCGGAACTCAATCATTTCCTTGAACTTCCATGTGGTGTTGATATGCATGAATGGAAACGGTGGTTTTTCAGGATAGAAAGCTTTCATAGCAAGGTGCAGCATAACAGAGCTGTCCTTACCGATTGAATAGAGCATAACCGGATTTTCACATTCTGCAGCTACTTCTCGTATAATATAGATTGCTTCAGCCTCGAGTTGATCGAGGTGTGTTAATTCCTTCATGGTGATGTACCCCCTTCTATTAGTCTTCTCCAATGTTAATAATTCACCACTTATAAATATACTGTAGTATAAAAATCCGATATAATTATGTTAATGCATTAAATTATTTATAAAATCTCCATAAGAAAAATACACTAATTAAATTTTCTCTATAGTAAAGTAGGAATCCAATAAATCTTATATCCTTTAGAATCTCGATTAATAATTTTTCTATTGATTAATTAAAAAGACGTTCAACTTACCAATCATCCTCTTTATAAAAGTTTTTGGATAAAGTATTTGTACGATCTTTTATATAGCTAATTTCTTCAGCTGATAAGTTTTGTTTCCACCGTTTTGTATTTTTAGCACTATTTCTTTTTAATACATGAACTTTATTACTTGTTGGATCTGAAGGGTTCGAAAATCCAGTGTAATCTTTTATAGTTCTCTCAACTTTTTTATTAAAATCAAGGTCGGCTAATTGATATAAATATGTGAAACTATCTATCGGATTTTCAGAAATTTGTTCGTGTGTCATACATATCATTGAAGGATTGTTTTCAAGATATTGCAGTAATACCCCATATAAACTATTCCATAATAAACATCCTTCTTCTAAAATGGTTAGATTGTCGAGATCCCTATATTCTAAGAAAACATTAAGATACTTTTCATATAAAATTTCTTGTTTGGTAAAATGATTAAAATCAAATCTCCAATTTAATCTCTTTAAGCTACTAATGAAAGCTGCAGGATGCCTCACCAAAATTATTACATCCATATCAAATTCTCTGTGTAACCATTCACTCATAAAACATGCTATTGGATCCTTAATTAACAATCTTTTTACTTTTGGATTTATAAAATGTGCCTTATACTGTAAAGATGATTTCGACCCAATTAGCTTCCGAATATTAGATTTAATATTCGAACTATTACTTTTATTTTTTTTGTATTTGGCCTTACCATTTAATAAATCGTTTACCATTCTCTTGTATTTATCTTGGTTAATCGTCAGGTGATCAACATAAGGAAACCAATTTTCGACTCCTTTTATCCCAAAATTGTAGTTAAATGGTTCAGAAACGTATCCTATATCATGGTTAATTGATAACATTTTGCCAACAAATGTGCTTCCACTTCTATGACTACCAGTAACTAAAATGTTTTTATCCATAAGAAACAACCTTCCTAAATAATAATTGGTTTACTATCAATAATTCATCTATTAATAGTAAAACTCCTATGAAAGCACTTTACTATGAAGTCTTTAGAATTAAAATTTTCTTCACCATATGGCTTAATAACTTCCTGTAAATAACTCCTAAAATTATTAGATATAAAATGTAAATAAGAAGTCCAATGTATAAATTAGGAATCTGAGTTGTCAATAAAAAACCAAATATAATAACAATATCAAGAAATCTATTAGAAAATGACCAGTTACATTTCTTTTTTATAATCCATTCAGAATAGTAAATCCAAATAACATAGCAGATTACCCAAGAAACAACAATTGAGATGATATTTTCGAAAACTTTATAAGAAAGAATAGTTACACTTACGCAGAATATCAACCCCAAAAGATTATTTACTAGTAACCATTTTTCTAACCTTAGTGTTTTATAAAATGTAGTTAAAACTATATTACTTTTAGCCTGATAGATCATTATCGGATATAAACAATATAAGTAATCAAGAATTGGTGAAAATTTTGGCAAATATAACCCAATAATTATATTTGCTGGAAAGTACGTACAAAGAAATAAAGCACCTAATATTATTACAAATTGGTTTAACATAATATTTAGTGACTGATACTTTTCACTATCAATCTTTCTTAACAGTGGATATAAAACTGCAGATACCGCCATTACAACCTGCAAAATAATTGATAGTATGGAAATTGCAAAAGAATATAAACCAAACTCTTCTATGCCCATATATTTATCCACAACTATTCTAGTATAACTGAGTAAAAACATAGATAAAATCGCAGATATTGTTAATGGGAGACCAGTTCGTATATTTTCAATAGATTGTGATATACACTCCCCAATTGGAGTAGCCCTCCCAAATACAATATCTTTTGATGTTGAAATACTATAAAAAACAACTAAGACACGAGAAATTACATTTACTATTATATAAATTTTATAGTTGGTTATAGGCATAAAGAACATGGGTATTATTGAAACAGCAAATATTAATCTGTTCAATACGGTAGCCCATGAATAGTAGTTAAACCTTGATGATATCTGATTAACATGAATAAAAAATCCATTAATATTAAATAAAATTATATTTAAACATACAAATACTAATACAAATGCTCTATCAGGATCATCTATGGTAATAGCTATAAAACTAATTAAAAAAAATGCCATTATCATAGACAAAAATAATACTATCCTGAAGTACGTTCTAAATAATCCTTTATCTAGAGCATTGTAGTCTATACCAGCATATCTTAAATGAATCCCATCAGCAAAGCCAATCATGAATAAACCTACATATCCGCTATAAAAAAAATATAATTGCCAATAACCATATTCTTCTACAGAAAGTTTTATTGGTAACAAAAAGGTGATTACCATCCCTAAAAGCAATCCTAAACCATTCGAAAAAAGAACCCTGATAAAGTCTTTGGTGCTTCTTTTATTCAGCATTTACTGTCCCTTCATTCGGTATCTTTTTCTAGTTATTACCCAATAAAAAGTTAATCCCCAAAAAGCCAAAAATGTAGTTGGATAAGTAAGTACTTGATTGTTAGCTGAGATATAAGCAAACATTATTGAATATAACGACATGAGAACAATCGCAATGGGATTAGAATAGAGCAGAACATCCTTCCAAATAGTTGCATAAACATACCCAATAAAAAACATAACAAATATAACGCCAAATAATGAAACATCATTTGCTATCCACAAATAAAAAGTATGCCATTGAACAAATGGGTCCCATCCATAAACTGTTAGTTTTTCTTGAAAGGTATGTTCAAAAAAATTCTCTTTAAAAATACCTTGAAAATTATCAATTAAAAACATTGAGTTTCCTATTCCAAACATTGGTGTAAAAGGAATATTTGTAGCCAATGAAAGCGCATAGTATCCCTGGGTCAGATATGATGACAATAAAATTAATGCGGTCTTTAGATAGTCCGGAGTAATTATCATGAGTAAACTATCTGGGTTTATTCCGGTATTATTAATATATCGACTATATATAACTTTGCTTCCTCCAAGCCTATCACTAATGGCATTAACAAAAAAATAAAGGGGGAAAATAATTAGTGCTAATGTTTTAAATTTGGTGAAATTCCTTTTAATCTTAACTCTACTGTGTAACCTACTAATAATGTTTTTAATTAACAAAACAGTTACAATTATGATTGCAATATCAAAAATACCCTTATTTGTTCCAATAGCTATCCATCGTGAAACTTCCAATAATATAGAAAAGAATACCACTGTTTTTTGCATTATTTTTAGATCTTTAAAATAAAAGATCGATAACGGGACTACTGGATAAATTAAAGGGGAAATTAAAACATTTATATATGAAAGTACAGACCCACCATATAAGTTCCCTGAATTATATGTGAATTTTTCGTGATATTGTAATGCTGGATTTTTCAAACCATTTAAAACCTCATTAAAGTAAGCCACTGGATTAAGATATTGAAGACCAGTTACTCTTATACAGTTAAGTATTGTAAAAATCAAATAAATGTATATAGCGATCTTTAAATAGTTTAATATTAGTGATTTAAATTTAAGCTGTGTTTGTTGTGAAAATATATAATTTGGATTACTTTTTCTTTTTTTATTAGCACTTAAAAAATAACCCAAAATAAAGGCCAAATTATATCCAAACAAAAGCATATAAAAACTTATAGGATTTTCCGTTTGCCATTCCCATGGTCCAAATACGTAAAGAATTATAGTGAAAATTATGTATGATTCAACAAGGATGAGTGGTCTATATAAATATCTTCTAAAATTCTTATTTAATGTTTTTTGGCTATCGTTTTTCATTATTTAACATCCTTCTATGTGCGAAAACCTTTTATGAATTTTAATGAATAATTTATAAATCATTACTTTTTTTCAAGAAATCATAAATTTTCTTAGTTTGTATTTCGTGGTTTTTTTTCTCTAAAACAAACTTTTTTGCTTTATTCCCAAAATTTTTGAGTGTTTCAGTTGGAAGCGATAAAATATTTTCTAAATCCCTTGTCATATCCTCAATATCTTCATTACGAAATGTAAAAACAAATTTATAATATTCTTTAGGGATTCCAGATAATTTTGTTGTAATCAATGGAGTACCAGATGCCATATATTCAAGTGTTTTTGACGGGAAGGAATATTTGGTAAACTTTTCACTAGCGGGACGAGGATTAACTAATATTGTTGCTATATGTTCTTTTTCGATAATTTCCGACCGTGGTTGGGAACCTTTATATCTTATATTCGGATTTTTTTTAATAAAGTAATCCAATTCATTTTCAAAATCCCCTTTACCGTATATCCAAAGTTCCGCATTAAATGATGGATCTATTGAATCAAATGACTCCACTAGATTTTTAATACCAAACTTAGCATGTAAAGTACCCGCATACATCATTACCTTAGATGGATATTTTTTTATACCCTTATTAGAAAAAACTTCAAAATCTTTTTTTCTAATCATTCCCTCTATCACAATATAAGGTTTACGTTTTTTGTTAACTAAATCATTCATCGCTTCAGTTAGTAGTATATATCCATCAAATCTGTGTTCTATATATTTATCTAGTACTCCAAGCGCTTTATTAATAATTCTTTTCGCAGAATTAGTTATTCGTGTATATGAAGCTGCAAATTTAGGAACATCAGGAACTACTGCAAATATTTTTGTTTTAGTAATTTTTGAAATTACCATAGCTGGAAAAGAAATATATGAAGTTAAATTACCTAATAATATAACTCTATCTTCTTTACGAGTCATTACACAAAACTTTAAAGTGAAAAAGAAAATATACATCATAATTATTATTGTTTTAATAAAAGGTAAATTAATTAAAGAGATATAATTTATTAATAAATTTTTGTTTATTTTTTCTTTCTTTCTTCTATAATACAAACAACTAGATGTTGGAAATGAAGCAACTGGAGGCAAAGAAACCGCAGTAACACTTGCATTGTTTGACAGTCCAGATATTAGTGTCATATCAAAATATTGTTGTGGTCTAACCTGATCAAAATTATAATATTTTTTGTTACTCTCCAATATAGCATTTTTAGTACATGCAACACCTATAAATAATATATTCATTAATACACTCCTATTTGGATTCAGATTTATTAAATTAGGTGGTGATTTTTCTATTGTTAAGTCTTTTTTCACCTTTATAACTTGCAATTTTATAGTATATATAAGGAGTGATGCAGTATAATAAGGCACTTAATGAAACATATTTTTTAGGATAAAAGACAAGCTGTTTCATATAGTAAAATGGTTTGTATTTTCCTCTCTTTATCTTAAATAGATAATAGTTATTACTGGCTACAGCAAGTTGCCACATAGTAGCCCAGACCCACCTTGCTGCTCCAAACCTTTTAAACTCTTCTGAAAAATCTGGACGATACTTTTCAAAGTAAGATTCTAAATTTTTTATTAACTTAAAACCATCTAATCTTTTATCATCGATAAGACTCATAGCGGAATCATTTCTAATTCGATAAAAGTATAATTCACTATTTATATAGGTAAGTGTTTTTGAATTAGCAATTATTTTCCATACCATTTCCATGTCTTCACTATACCTATACCCTTCAGAAAATCTTAAGTGATTATTTTCTATAATTGTTTTTTTTACCATTAAAGAACAAATACTAATTTTTATATCAAAATACAAAAATTTAAGTAATCCTTCATATGAGGTTAAAGTATTGTTTGTATGAGTATTTTTATTAAAACTATAAAAATCTAGTCCCCAGTCTTGAGGAACAGATTTAAAACCACATATAACTAAATCAGCATGATTTAGTTTAATTTGTTTTATCATTTCGGATAAATATTCGGGAGCCACAATATCATCAGCATCTACAAAGCAAATATAATCTCCACTTGCATTATCCAGTCCCACATTTCTTGCAACACTTACCCCAGCGTTATTTTGTTTTAAAAGTTTAATTTTTAAACTGCTGTCTAACTGGAACTTTTCAACAATTGTAGAAGAATTATCTATTGAGCCATCATCTACAATGATTAATTCGAAATCAGAATAACATTGTTTTTCAAATGAGTGTAAGCATTTTAAAATATAATTTTCAACATTATATAATGGGATAATTACGCTTATCACTTTTCCTTCCTCCATACAATCCTATTTACATAATCAGTATAAGACAGGATTATTCTTAGAACCTTATCTGAAACATTAGGCATACTATAATCATATACATTCCTTAATGTGTCATTTCTTTGGGTTTCTAATACTTCTAATCCTTGTAAAATTCTTTCTCTTTTCAGCCCAACCATCATGACAGATGCCTCTTCCATCGCTTCTGGTCTCTCATGAGCTTGTCTAATATTTAGCGCTTTAAAATTAAGTATAGAGGACTCTTCGCTTATTGTTCCACTGTCACTCAGTACTGACTTTGCATTCATTTGAAGTTTTACATAATCATTAAAACCTAGTGGCTTTAATGTCTTTACTAATGGATTAAATTCAATCCCTTTATTATTTATCATATTTCTAGTCCTAGGATGGGTGCTTACAATAATAGGCATATTGTATTTTTCTGCTATCCCATTTAAACTATCAACCAAGTCTTGAAAATTAATTTCTGAATTAATATTTTCTTCCCGATGAGCTGATACTACAAAGTACTCACTCTTTTGAAGTTCCAACCTCTCTAGTACATCTGATTCTTCAATATCATTTTTTCTAGATTTAAGAACTTCAAACATTGGACTACCCGTTTTAATAATACGGTCTGCCGGTAATCCTTCTTTAAGTAAGTACTCCCTTGCAATATCACTATATGTTAAATTAATATCTGCAATATGATCCACAATTTTTCTGTTTGTTTCTTCTGGAACTCTTTGATCAAAGCATCTGTTCCCTGCTTCCATGTGAAAGATTGGGATTTGTTTTCTTTTCGCAGCGATTGCACATAAACAACTATTTGTATCTCCAAGTACTAAAAGTGCATCAGGTTTAACTTCATCTAAGATAGGATCAATTTTCACAAGAATATTCCCTATAGTTTCAACTGCTGTTCCGTTTGCTGCTTCAAGAAAATAGTCAGGTTTTTTTAAATTAAAATTGTTAAAGAAAACTTCATTGAGTTCATAATCATAATTTTGACCAGTATGGACAAGTGTATGTTCAATAGCATCTGATTCGTCTAATTTGTTTATTACTGCAGACAGTCTAATAATTTCTGGTCTTGTTCCTACAACTGTCATCACTTTTAACTTTTTCATTTTAAACCTCCAGGTAGTAAGTATCTGGTTTTTCTGAATCAAAAAGCTCATTTGCCCACATTATAGTTACCATATCTGTATCACCAAGGTTTTCAATATTGTGAGTATAGCCTGTTGGGATATCTACAACTTCCATTTTTTCTCCACTAACAAAATACTCAATGACCTCATTGGAATCTATTTTTCTAAAACGAATAACTCCCTTACCACTCACAACAAGGAATTTTTCATTTTTGGTATGATGCCAATGGTTCCCTTTTGTAATACCAGGTTTTGAAATATTAACAGATACTTGTCCTCGATCTGGAGTTTTAATAAACTCTGTAAAAGAACCTCTTTGATCAATATTCATTTTCAGGTCATAACTGAATTGATTTTTTGGCAAATAACTTAAATATGTACTATATAATTTCTTGGTGAATGGATTAGACATATCCAAAATTAAGCGCTCATCGCGACTACTTTTGAAAGAATAAATTAAATCTGCAATTTCACCAAGAGTAACTCTATAAACGGTGGGGACTTCACAAAACTCCCCAACTGAATTCATATTACTGTTTAATGCATTGATTAGTTCCTCTATTACATCATCAATATAAACCAAATTCATTGTAACACTAGGGTCGTTTACAGTAATAGGTAGATCATTTGCGATATTATAGCAAAATGTTGCAATTACGCTATTATAGTTCGGTTTACACCACTTACCGAAAACGTTTGGAAAGCGGTAAACTAGAGCTTTGGCACCAGTTTCCCGTTCATATTCAAATAATATAGCCTCCCCAGCTTTTTTACTCTTACCATATGGGTTATTAAATTCGGCTTGTATAGAGGATGAAATCATTACCGGACATTTGTTATCGTACTCTTTAAGTGTTGCAAGAAGGGTAGAGGTAAAACCAAAATTACCTTTCATGAATTCTGTTTCATCTTTTGGACGATTTACACCAGCAAGATGAAATACAAAATCTGCTTCTTTACAATACTCATTCAGGAGGGATTGTTCAGTTTCCTTAGTGTATTCAAAGATATCTGTATAATTTCTGTTACGAAGTTCTGCAATTAAATTTTTGCCTATAAATCCATTAGCACCAGTAACTAATATTTTCATACAAATACTTTCCTTTTCATATTTTTTAACTCTTCCTGAACATAATTAAGTGTTAATAATCGATCTTTAATTTGTTCAATATTCAATCTTTCTGTATTATGAGAGTTGTATTCTTCTTCAGATGATAAATTTTTATCACCTTCTACAAAATACTTATCATAGTTCAAGTCTCTCTTGTCTGCAGGAACTCGATAAAATCCGCCTAAATCTTCAGCAACTACATGCTCTTCACGTGTAAGAAGTGTTTCATAAAGTTTCTCCCCATGCCGAGTACCAATCACTTTTATTTCATTATCCACTTCGAATAGTTCTTTTATCGCTTGTGCGAGATCACCAATAGTAGATGCAGGTGCTTTTTGAACCATAATGTCACCAGCTTCAGCTTTTTTAAAGGCAAATACTACAAGTTCTACTGCTTCTTCAAGACTCATTAAAAATCTAGTCATGTTTGGGTCTGTAACAGTTAATGGTTGCCCATTTTTGATTTGTTCAATAAATAGTGGTATTACAGATCCTCTGGAAGCCATTACATTACCGTACCTCGTCCCGCAGATTAATGTTCTTTCAGGGTCAACAGTTTTTCCTTTAGCTACAAACACTTTTTCCATCATAGCTTTTGAAATTCCCATGGCATTAATAGGATATGCAGCCTTATCTGTTGATAAGCAAATCACTTTTTTTACTCCGCTTTCAATTGCCCCAGTGAGAATATTATCTGTACCAATCACATTAGTTTTAACTGCTTCTAAAGGAAAAAATTCACACGAAGGTACTTGTTTAAGTGCTGCTGCATGAAATATATAATCCACACCATGCATTGCATTTTTTACACTCCCTAAATCTCTTATATCCCCTATATAAAACTTTAGTTTGTCATTCTTATAAAGCTTGCGCATGTCCTCTTGTTTTTTCTCATCTCTTGAAAAAATTCGAATTTCTTTAATATCTGTATTAAGAAATCTTCTCATAACTGCATTTCCAAATGAACCTGTACCACCAGTAATCAATAAAGTTTTACCATTAAACATAAATTATCACCATTACCTATCAAAAGTTTTTTTTAGTATTTCATATTTATTACCGACTATCGAATTTACTATTTCTAGCTCTTTTTCAGACAAAACTTTGTATCCTTTTCCTATGCTTCTTGTGGATACTTTACAAATACTTTCTGAAATATCCGCTTCATCAATTTCATAGTTTAAGAATGTCAATATTCTTTTTAATTCTTCTTTTGGAGTTATAACGAAATCGTTATAGTCAATTGAGAGATATTTTGATTTATCCATTTTTAGAAAACTACTCTCAGATGCTTCGATGGATTTTCTCCACTGAACTGCAGAAATTTCTAGTGCAGATAAGTTGATAGCATCTTCTTCAAATCCTTTATATTTCGGTCCCCAATAACTCAATCTTTTTTCATTATTAAAATATTTTTTTATTCTATTTGTTAGATAACTACCTGCATAATAAGGTATGTCTTTTGTTGGTACGAATCTAGCTTTGTCCATAATGTATTTGATATCCAATTTTGCTTTCCATCTAATTTCAGCACTAGATACAACATCTATTGGATCTCTAAAAATAAAAAGATATTTTGCATCATCTACTAGTTCGTTAACATAATCGACCCTTAAAGAGTTAGCACAAGTTTTTTCAATTACATTTTTTACATGATATTTGTTTCTAACCCAATCAAACTTATTTTTAATAAACTCTTTTTTCTCTTTGGTAACTTGTGAGGGGGCAAACTGGTCGTCAATCTCATTTCTTAATCCGTATCGCCAAATATAATTAATTTCATCACACGGCCATGTAGCAAAATCATCGAATTTAACTAAGGTATCTCTTAGCATGTTTGTTCCTGATCTTGCAGCTCCAATAATTATAACATTCATTTACTCACCCATTTTTTCTTGGATACTTTTGTACGCATTATCTGTTGTCAAATTGTTTATGAAGTATTTTCTTGCATTTTTTGAAAACAATTGTCTTAGTTCTTTAGATTCTTTTATTTTTATTAGGTTTCTGAAATATGAATCTAAATCGCCTGTCTCACACCACAACCCACAGTTAGCTGTTTCAGTAATTAATTCTTTATAATCTGTATTTTTATCTGTTGCTGCTAGTATTGGTTTGCCAATTCTCATTAGATTCAATGTTTTTGATGGTATGTTCGGTATCGTATATCTTCTATTTAAATTAATTAATCCGACATCACTTGCATGAATTAATTGGTCGTATTCCTGGGTTGGTACAAAATCATAAATTTTAATACAAGATAATTTCTTATTTTTAATCTCATTTAGAATCTTCTTTTTTGCAGTGCCTTTACCAATGACGATGAAAACTAAATCCTTTATACTGTTGTCTTCAACTTTTTCGGCTAACTGAATTAAAAATTCTAGTTCATTTGCCGGACTAATATTACCACCAAATGTACATACAAATTTATCGGTCAAATTGTACTTATTTCTAATTTCAATTAAGTCAGATTCTGGTATTTTCTGTTGTTTTGAAGGGGTTAACCAATTTTCTAAAATAAAGAACTTATCTTTTGGTACATTATTAAATTTAGAAATAAACTCTATATTTCTAGGGGACATGCATCCCAAATAATCCGATATGTTATAGATTTTCCTTTCAATATTTCTAAATAAATTAAATACTATACCTTTCTTCATTAAACCTATGTCTAAGGCATTTTGAGGGAAGATATCTTTAACTACTAATAGATATTTAGCTGACGGATTGTTCTTTTTTATCAATTTGACTGTATAGTAAAGTGTAATTGCGGGTGTTGGATAGACAACTAGATCAAACTTTACGCCTTTAAAATACTTATTTATATTGTTATTAAAATATTGTGGTAATAACAATGCTGTAATGCCTTTCATTACTTTGTTAACCCCAAAATAATTACCTGCTTTAATCCACAATATATGATGGTTATCTTCACTTTGTAGGAAGGTTTCTTTACCATGTTTGTTTTCTAATAGAGCAGCAACATAAACATTGTGACCTTCTTCAGCATACTTTCTACTTAATTCTTTATACATATGTTCTCTTTCTTGTTCAAAAGGATAGTTCAGCATTAGAAATAAAACATTCATAAAAAAACCTCATTTATTATTATTTTCCACTTAAGTGATAGTTCACAAGAAAGCGTTAAGGTTTCGTATTCAATAACCCCTTACTCTTTTCCATAGTAGCCTGGTACTCATATTTGCTAATTTTCTTCTCTCTTAATAAATAATCACCAAAATCTTCAGCAGTATCCAATCCATCTGCACTTATACCGTCACTCTTAAATACTTTCACTAATGTCATTAAAATGATTTTGCAATCTTTTAGAAATGAAATATTGTGAATATATTCAAGATCTAGTGATAGTTTCTCTTCCCAAGTTATACCGTTTCGGCCATTAACTTGAGCCCATCCAGTAAGACCAGGTAAAACACTATGTCTCCTTCTTTGTTCTTGACTCATGAATACCATATCTCGTACTAGTTGAGGTCTGGGTCCCACAATAGACATATCACCTTTAAATATATTAATTAGTTCTGGGAGTTCATCTAAGGAAGTAGCTCTCAGTAGTTTACCGAATTTCGTTAACCTTACACTATCTGGTAATAGTTGACCTTTTTCATCTCTTGCATCTGTCATCGTTCTAAACTTATACATTAAAAAGATCTTTTCATTAAGTCCCGGTCTTTTTTGTTTAAATAAAACTGGGCTTCCCAAGTTAATTCTCACAAAAAAGGAAACAACCACCAGGACTGGACTAAGAATTATTAAAGCCAATCCTGATAATATTAAGTCCAAGGGCCGTTTAATAAATTTTTGATATGGACCAACATTTGAAACATTCATTAATCTAACCACAACCCTTTAATAATCTTAACAACTCTTTCTAAATCCTCATCTGTTATTTTCGTATCAGATGGCAAACATACTCCATTTTCAAACAATTCCTCTGCTATACCAGTACCAACAAAATTATATTTTTTAAAATATGGCTGAATATGCATCGGCTTCCAAATTGGTCTTGATTCTATATTCTCTTTTTCAAGAGCTTCCATGATATCTATTGGTCTAACATTTCCTTTTAAGGTCATTGAACTTAGCCAGAAGTTAGGGTAATCCCATTCATTAACTGGCATAAACTCAACGCCTTCCAGGTCACTAAGTTCTCTTTTATAAAAATTAAAAATCTCTCTCTTCTTAGTTACTCTCTTATCCAAAACTTTAAGCTGCCCTCGTCCGATACCGGCAACAACATTACTCATTCTATAATTAAACCCTAGCTCACTATGCTGATAGTGTCTTGCAGGATCTCTAGATTGAGTAGCCCAAAATCTAACCTTTGCAATACGCTCTTCATTATCAGAAACGAGCATACCTCCGCCAGAAGTTGTAATAATTTTATTGCCATTAAAAGAGAAGATTCCATAGTCACCAAAAGTACCCGTATGTTTTCCTTTATAATAAGTACCCAAGGACTCTGCGGCATCTTCAATGACTACTACATTATGTTTTTTGCAGATTTCCATGATCTTATCCATGTCTGCAGAGAGACCATACAGATGGACGACAATAACTGCTTTTACTTCCGGGAATTTTTTGAAAGCCTCTTCTAAAGCTTCAGGACACATATTCCAGGTTTTAAAATCACTATCTATAAAAACAGGAGTTGCATTTTGATAGATAATTGGGTTTGCAGTTGCTGAGAAGGTTAAAGTTGGACAAAAAACAATGTCCCCTTCACCAATACCAGCTGCTCTTAGTGCCAGGTGAATGGCTCCAGTACCTGAGGAAAGTGCAGCTGCAGCATTGGAACCAACTATAGTTGAAAATTCATTTTCAAACTCGTTCACATTCTTTCCTAATGGAGCTATCCAGTTTGTTTCAAAAGCGTCTTTTACATATTCCATCTCAAAACCTTCATCACTCATATGTGGTGAAGAGAGGTATATTCTATCTTTCATTTTAGGAGTCTTCCTTCCATAAATTATTGCTTATTTATCTTAGTAGTTTAGTACTTATTTGAATTCTTTAGTTCCTATGTATCCCTAAATAACTACTAAAGCACTAAGTGATTCTCACAATGGAAAACCCATCTTGATAGATGGGTTTTCCATTGTAATGCTATAAGTATTAATTAAGGTTACTCACTAACAACTCTTCTTGTTTCTTGTTAGCTAGTTCCAACACATATTTTGATAAATCTTCTTTATTGAAACTCCAGTGATTTTCAACTAAATAAGATACTCTGTCATATTCAATCTCAACTGACTTCCCAATGAAGATTTTAGGGAATACTGCTTCAGGATGGACTTCATTTTCACCAAGAAGCTCCTCATACATCTTTTCTCCTGGTCGAATCCCTGAAAACTTTATTCCAATTTCATCAACAGCATAGCCTGATAGCTGGATAAGGTTCTTAGCAAGATCTACGATTTTTACTGGTTCTCCCATATCCAATACAAATATTTCTCCTCCACTTGCTAAAGCTCCAGCTTGAATGACCAAACGAGATGCTTCTGGTATCGTCATAAAGTATCTTGTCATCTCTGGATGTGTAACGGTTACCGGTCCCCCAGCTTCAATTTGCTTTTTGAATAATGGAATGACGCTACCTCGACTTCCTAATACATTTCCAAAGCGTACTGCCACAAAATTGGTATGGCTCTTACAATCTAAGTCTTGAATAACCATCTCAGCAATGCGTTTTGTGGATCCCATTACATTTGTCGGGTTTACCGCTTTATCGGATGAAACAAGAACAAATGTACCTACACCAAATACATCAGAAGCATCTGCAACATTCTTTGTTCCGATGACATTGTTTTTCACAGCTTCTTGTGGATTGTATTCCATTAGTGGAACATGTTTATGAGCGGCTGCATGATATACGACATCCGGTCTATGTGTGTTCATCACTTCAAAGATACGGTCTCGATCCTGGATATCGGCAATAATCGGGATGATTTCAAGTTGCTTACCGTATTTTTGTTTTAGTTCCATATCAATTTGATAGATTGAATTTTCTCCATGACCTAATAGTAAAACCTTTTTCGGTTTGAATTTACATACTTGCCGGCAAATTTCCGATCCGATGGATCCTCCTGCACCAGTTACAAGGATGGTTTGTCCGAATAATTCATTAGAGATACTTTGTATATCCAGTTCTACAGGATCTCTTCCTAATAGATCCTCGACTTTCACATCCCTAAATTGGTTGATGGAAACATTGCCGAGCATAAGATCTTCTATCTTTGGAAGGATCTGTGTCTTAACGTTTGTCTTCATACATTCCTGATAAATTCGATTTAATTCTGATTTCTTTAAAGAAGGAATGGCTATAATAATATGATCCACTTCTAGTTTATTTGCAACTTTACTTATGTCTTTGGAAGTTCCTAGAACCGGTACACCGAGAATTTCAAGTTGTTGCTTTTTTACATCGTCATCCACAAAAGCAACCGGATTTAATTCCGTTATGTTATTTTGTCTTAATTGTCGTAATACCATCGTTCCAGCTGAACCAGCGCCGATGATTAATGTTCGTTTTTGTTTATGTTTTGGACTTATGTATGTATCTCTATAGATGCGCCAAATAAATCTTGAACCTCCAATTAATAGCATGTGCAGCATCCAGGTTATGATGAGTGCTTTAAAAAAGATATCTTGTACAATCAAAAGTTGCGCTAACCCTGCACCTACAATTGAAAACGTTACGGTCTTAAAGATGACAACCAATTCTCCAATACTTGCATACTGCCATACTCGCTTGTACAACTTATAATAATAGGATAAAATATGATGACTGATTAATAGCACGATCGAGCTTGCAAGAATCGACTCTGAAAATAACACCTTATGGTAACTTAATAGATAGCTACTTACATAGATTGCAGATAGCACAATAATGGAATCTACGAAAATCAAAAAGGAAATTCTTTTTCGATATGTCACTTACTTACACCTCGATTCATTTTTTATTCTTTGTTCAATGGCATGATTGATTTGGATCCTGATTTCTTCTATTTGTTCTAAGGGTGCATCTTGTTTTATGTATCGTATGGCTTTATTAATGGATTTCGGAAATGATTCATTATTTCTCAAAAACATCTACCTCTCCTAAATGAGGATCATCCAATAAAATAACCCTCAAAAAAACATATATACTACGAAAGTTATAAATGGCGAATATAAGATAATTATGTATTTAGGCATCTAACCCGCCCTCACGCTATACTCGTGACAACGAAGTGTCTAAGGTGTGTTTCTACCCACAGTATAGCCGAGTGCCTCCATTGATAGTGGTGAGGAGACATTACCCCTTGGGAAGATGAACCTATTTAGAAAATCCCAAGAAACCTTTTCTTAATCTGTAATGGTGATTCTAGATGTATGGTTTCCCCTTGAATAAGTAGTTCTGCGTTTTCCATCATCATATATCTTTGGCTAATACCAAACTTCTTTTCAATTTCCTCATAAGCAGGTCGTAAATTAAATCCACGCGATGTTGTATTATGTGCATCTGAGGCTACAAAATGTGTTAGATTGTGTTCTATAAGTTGGTAGGAGAATTTCCTGATTGATTTCCCGAATTTTCCAATTACACTAGATGCTGTGACTTGAGTTAAAGCGCCATCACTTACCAGTTCATACAACTTTTCAGGGCGCTCAATCAACTCCTGGTTTCGTTCAGGGTGAACGATTACCGGGATTAGCCCAACGAGTTGAAGTTCAAATATTAATTGCTTGGCGTAGCGAGGGACATGATTAGATGGAAATTCTAAAAAGATGTATTTCCCGCCATTATTCAGGGATAATAGTTCACCTTTTTCATAATCCTGTACCATTTCTCCATAGATTCGGTTTTCTTGTCCTGGTAGGATCGTTAGTGGAATTTGCGCTTCATTTAGCTTTTCATTCAATTGTGTAACATGTGTATGTATATCAGTTTTGTAATTATCATATCTACCGTTTTTATGGTGGGGAGTGGCGATGATTTGTGTAATCCCCTCATCAACAGCCGCATTTGCCATCAATAGACTTTGTTCAATTGTCTGGGCTCCATCATCGATTCCAGGTAGGATGTGGCAATGTATATCAATCATGTTTAATCACACCTATTTTTAGGTTAACTAGTACATTTTTCCTGTTTACGAATGTTATCTTAACAAAATATCCCACGAATGGAAAGGGGGGAATTTTGTCGAATCCCCCATTTTTTATCAATTACTACCATAGTAATAATAATAGTTGCCTTTTTTCATCTTTTTTCGGTTCAATACGACACCTAAGACCTTTGCTTTTGCAGAATTTAGGAGTTCTTTTGACTTTAGTGCCATCTCATTTTCCGTTTTGCCGCTTGAAACGACGAGCACTACACCATCACATAGGTTAGCAAGTACTTGACCGTCCGTTACAGCCAATACCGGTGGCGAATCGAAGAGAATAAGATCATAACTCTCTTTCGCTTCTTCCACTAGTGCTTTCAATGCACGTGACCCTAGAAGTTCAGCTGGGTTTGGCGGAACCGGACCACTTGCTAATATATCTAGGCGATCGATTTCAGATGAATTAATACATTCGGAAAGATTAGCTTGGCGAGTCAACACATTCGACAAGCCACGGACATTACTTACACGGAATGTGTAGTGGGCTGTTGGTTTTCTCATATCTGCATCAATAAGTAGTACTCTTTTTCCTTGTTGAGCCATGACGACAGCCAGGTTTGCTGCAGTTGTCGATTTCCCTTCCCCAGGTCCTGAAGAAGTCACCATGATTGTTCGATATTCTTGATCGATGGCAGAAAATTGAATGTTTGTACGAATGGTTCTATATTGCTCTGAAATTGGTGACTTTGAGTTGAAATGTGTAATTAGGCTTCTTTCTTTAAAGTCCCGTATCGTTTTTCGTTGATTACGCTTCAATGCTTTCACTTCCTACTCGATGCTTTAATTGATTGCGGTGTGGATTGGTTTGTTCTTCATCCATTTCAGCAATTACTCCCAATACAGGAAGGTCTAGTAACTTTTCTAAATCTTGTTCAGTCTTAATTGTATTATCCAAATATTCTAGTAAGAATGCTAAACCTACACCAACCATTAATCCGACAACCATTGCAATAGCAATGTTAAGAGGTGGATTCGGGCTTACAGGAGATGCATTTTCTTTCAATTCTGCTTTTGATAGAATTTTCACATTATCAACATTCATAATCGATGTGATTTCCGCTTGGAATGTTTCCGATACGGTGTTGGCAATATTAACAGCCATTTCTGGATCAGGGTCCTTTACAACCACTGAAAACACCTGTGAATTCTGCTCGCTGTTTACTGTCACTTTTTCGGTCAATGAACCGACTGAGTCCAACCCCAATTCTTCTTGGACTTTTTGAAGAATCGTTGGACTTTTGATGATCACTCGGTATGTATTAATCATTTCGACATTTGTTCGCACTTGATTTATGTCCAAAGATTGTTGTCCTTCATTTGATTGATTGACAAGAATTTGTGTTGAAGATTGATAGATTGGAGTTAGAAAGAAGTAACTAATGACCCCACTCATCCCCATTGCAATGACGGTGACCAGGATAATCATCCAGATCCGCTTCTGTAACGTTGCAAATATTTCTTTGAGACTGATTGTTTCTTCCATAATTTCCCCCACTAAATGATAAGTTCTATATTTCATCCCGTATTATAGCACATTTAACTGGCATAAATCGGGAAATTTTTTGTTAGTTTTGTAAATATTAGTCCAAATATGACATTTGCACTATCATTCTAGAATAATTTTGGCACAAAAAAGGAACCAGTAATCCGTTACTGATTCCCTAATTTTGTTTATTCAGTTAAATCACTAAGTTGATATTGAACATTAACGACGTCCGAACCGCCTAACAACTTAAAGTGTGTCATTTGGTTGCTTGTAACATTCTTTTGAATTGCATTTGGTACAGAATCCGTTTTCACCAGCAATATTGGGGTATTTCGTTTGGCGGCTAAAACAGAACCTGTAAGTGCATCCGCAAACTTGTAACCTGTAGCGACGAAAGCTTCTTTCGCGGTACTATGATATTTTTTTACAACCTCTGCATTCGTGTCCCAACGCTCTGCTCCAGAAATCCGATTGGCATCAGGAAGATTTTTCAGTATGTTATTCGATACCATGCTAGTTCCACCTACGACAATTGATTTCTTAACGCCTTTCAGAGCTGTAGATGTATAACCTGGTAATTCATTGTTGTTGGTTAATAAAATCGGGATTCCGTTTCGCGCCGCATATGGTGCAATGGCTAAGGCATCCGGGAACTTCCATCCGTAGGCGACTACTGCTTGATCGTAGTTGACGCCCAATTTCTTCATTTCTTCTGCAATAAGAGCTGCAGTATGATAACGGTTTTTCCCACCGATACGTTGTATGTTTGTAATACCCAATTCAGTTTTAATCGAATTTTTGACTTTGTCACTTACCGCAGATCCACTGCCTAAAATGACCACTTTTTTAGCACCTAACCGTTTGATTTCATTCTTGGTTGCATCATTCAGCTTGCCTGTATTCGTTAACAAGATTGGTGCATTCAGATGATAGGCAAGTGGGGCACCAGCCAATGCATCCGGGAAGTCGAAAGCTCGAGCTAACACAACTGTATCCGCTGTCTTCCAGCCTTCCTTCGAAATTTCAACAGCTGTTTCATACCGCTCTTTACCTGATAACCTTTCTGCAAAATCTCTTAATGTACTAGAGGCGGCATAACCAATGGTTCCATCTTTCAGTTGAACTTTGTACCATACATAATGTTTGTATCTCATGCCACTATCAGAAGTCCCATGTTTGTGTGATTGATCATATACAAAAGAATCCAAGATGGTTACTGTTTGAAATTCATCATTCTCGATGTTACCAACATCTCTAGAATCACGGTATGGTCCGCTTCTGATATTTGCTCCATATACTGTTTTGGTGATACTCGTATCATTAAACTGATGCTTTGTCGTTTGAGCTGGTTTTTCTGTTTTGTATAGCTGCTTTTCAAAGTATAGTAGATCATTTTCATAACGGAATTCTGAAGGATTAAACTTTATTTCTGCAAGGTTGATTCCAGGGTTATACGCTTCAAGGAACCCAAAGACTTTGTATTGATACGCGTCTTTATTGATTGTTCCGTCTGCTTTTTTGACCGGGCTGTTTGCAGGAACCAATCCGTTATATGCCATTACGGCAAAATACCAATTTTCTAATTTGTCTTTTGTTTGGTCGTTGATGTTTGGAATTCTTTTACCAGACATATTCCATTTTTCTAATAGTATTTGAAGACCTGCATCGATATTGTACTCGATATCGGATTTCAACTTTTCTTCGTTAAACTGGCTTTTATCGGTTACTTGCATGATTCCGATTCCACCGTCTGAAGTAATATGGGGTTGACCATTTTTAAACTGATCCCATGCACTTTCCGCATATGCTACCGCTTTTACGATTTCAGGTGGAATTCCCTTTTCTATCGCTTTTTCAGTTAGCAATTTATTAATCTCTGAATAGGATGGATTTTCATAGGATTCTGCTGCTAAACTATCCTGAGGTATGTAAAATGACGTGAGTGCAAAACAAAGTATTAAAGCTACAAATTTTTTATACAAATGATCCCTCCTCTTTTTTTCTCATTCATTCTATCAAATTTACCAATCTATTACCATTTAATTTTCCATATTTAATAATTTTTGGTAGTATTGCCTATTCCTTCTGGAAGGGTTATAATCTCTATCAGATTTACTAATTTTTAGAGTTGGGAATGGTATTTGAATGATAAAAAAAATCCTATTGATATTAGGTAGTTTAGTAGGTATTGGGATTTTAGCGTTAGGTGGATATGGATATTATCTATATGACTCTGCAAAGGATACAGTAAATGAGATGCATGAACCCATTGAATCCAGCAGACAAACGCCTCCACCAAAAGTAGATGGGAATAAAGATGAACTGGAGCCTATTTCGATCCTCTTAATGGGAGTGGATGAAAGGAAAAATGATCAAGGTCGTTCGGATACCATGGTCATTATGACATTGAATCCCCAAGATAATTCCATGTATATGTTCAGTATACCGAGAGATACAAGAACTGAAATTGTTGGAAGAGGAACAATTGAGAAAATCAACCATGCATATGCGTACGGCGGAACTCAGATGACAATTGACACTGTAGAAAATTTCTTAGATATTCCTATTAACTATTATTTCAAAGTGAACATGGAATCTTTTAAAGACATCGTAAATACGATGGGTGGAGTTAGTGTCAATAATAGCTTCGGCTTCTCAGCTGGAAGATATAGTTTCTCTGAGGGGAATATTCATTTGAATGGAGATGAAGCCCTGGCTTATGCCAGAATGCGTAAGAAAGACCCTCGTGGTGATTTAGGTAGAAACGATCGTCAGCGTCAAATCATTACAGCGGTCATTAACGAAGGTGCTCAAGTATCCACTATCACGAAGTTTGATGACATCTTAAATGTTCTTGGTAAAAACATTAAGACCAACATGACGTTTGATGAGATGAAAGAGGTTCAGAAAAACTATAAAGATGTTCGACATAACATCGAGACTTTTGAAGTAAAAGGACATGGACAAACCATTGATAAACTTTGGTATTATATCGTTTCTGACGAGGAACGTAATCAAATTACGAACAAACTGAAAAGTCACTTGGAATTGAGCTAGAGCGGATTTTACTCCGCTCTTTTTTTGTGTATGTTTTTTATGAAGATGGTACCTAGTATGATGCCAACCGTGTCAATGAGGACATCTTCAACATGCGGACTTCTGTTCGGCGTAAATCCCTGGTGGATTTCATCTGATGCTGCGTATAACACACCCAATATTATCGCAAGCCATAAACTGTAATTTAATGTCTTAGTGCGGTATTGCGCTCTAAATAGCAATACACCCAATATGAAATAGACTGTGAGGTGTGCACCTTTACGAATGAAGAATTCCAAAAAACGAGCTTCCCCAAGAGCTTCTATGCTCACTTCTTCACCTGCATAGTCAAAGTTCACAAAGCTGAATGTATTCACCCACTCCAATGGAATCTTTCCACTTAGAAACGGCTTGATATCCTGATCCTCATACGGTTGCGAGGAAGAATAAAAGATAACCCCAGCCCAGAGTAGAACCGGCAACCAATAGACGATAAACTTCTTCATAACCGAACTCCTTTATGTACCTGGTACCTTTTCAGAACCCTTGGTATATCTATGTTAAACTTCAGTGCCTGACACCGATTAGAAACCCTTGATATAATGGATATGTACGGAAGTACTTGGCACTAGTATAATTTTGAGACCTTTTTCTTTTTTGTGCGTATACATTAATGTTAGAGCTTTCAACTTGAAAGGAAGAATTCAAATGAAGACATATAAAATATTACAATGGATTACGGGTGGTTGTGAAGCACTATTAGCAATTCCTGTTCTTGGAGGGGCATTTGTAATCGGCAATGGCTATGTACCATTATTCGTGATGCTTGGGTTGCACATCCTGACTCTGATTTATGCGAGTAAAGAAGCGAGCATTGGGTTCCAGCGTGCAGGAAGCATTTTGGGCATCATCACCTCCGCCATAGCCTGGATTCCGTTTATCGGTTGGTTCATGCACAGCCTTACAGCAATTGTACTTCTCATCAGTGCTATATTCAGTGATAAAGAGAAAACAAAAGTCAAAGCGATTGATTAGTTGCCTAAATATTAATAAAGGAGTGATGAAACATGGAAACAAATCACGATACACTAACAAAGAATGAAAAGAATTGGGGCATGTATGTTCATTTAGCTGCATTTATTGGCTATCTTACAGCTGCACTCGGGTTTATTCTGGGTCCCCTAGTCTTATGGTTAATTAAAAAAGATGAGTCATCTTATATTGACTATCATGGAAAAGAAGCGGTGAATTTCCAAATCAGCTTTTTCTTATATGGATTGATTGCTGGTGCACTGATGTTGGTCCTTATTGGAATGGTCCTTCTCCCTATAGTGGTGATTCTTCATTTAATCTTCATGATCATCGGCACCATTAAAGCGAGTGAAGGAAATTATTATCGCTATCCACTAACGATTCGATTCATAAAATAACGCTAAAGCAAATTGCATAAAGTATTGAGGTGGAATTAGTACGTTAATTCACACCTCTTTTTTTATGTGACTGATGCTAAAATAGATATTAAATCATAACAAAAAAGTCTAAATCAGGGAGGTCTAGTATGGGATGGTTTTTGGTTTATTTTATTATGGGATGTTTTATAATCCTTTCTTTAATGTCAATTGGTTGGTTCATATATGCCTATCGGATAAAATCTTGGAAGTTTATGATTGTTTCACTCCTCTTCTATCTCCCAATGTCGATTGCTCTTATGAAAATTCCGCTCGAATCTGCCCTTTACCTCTTAGCCCTATGGAACTTGGTGGTGATCATATTTTGTTTACGGTTTTCGTTCCAGAAGAAGTCTACTGCTAGAATATTCGTATCTTTCATCCTACTGATCTCTTTCTTCGCCGCTTTCATTCCCATTTTTCATGAAACTATCCAGCACGAAATTATTGTAAGAAAAATGGACACTACTGAGATTCCTGTACCCGTTGTCAAAATCAATGATGAAGCTTCTTTAATTGGAAAAGTTGAAAGAATGTGCTGGGGGATTGATTGTATGGAAGGACACCCTGGGCCATATGTACTTCCCATTGATCCGATAGGTATAGCGGAGTTTGATATTCAGGGTAAAGCACATATTGAAATCAATTTAAATCAAACAGAGAGAGATTATAAATCTATTCGGTATATGTACATAGAGAATGATGAAATACATGATAAAACAATCCAAAGATCTTCATTTACCTTACCTTCAACCATACCTGAACAAGTTGTTAAAGTAACTGTAGAAATGAAAGATACACAAAAGTTCACTTTCGCTTTTGGAATCAGAAATGGGAACAGACCTTAAAAATTCACAAGCAATGATTCCGAACTACAGATGCATCCTTTTCAAAAGGATATGCATCTTTTCTTTTCTAACTTTTCTCCCACATAAAAATTCTTAAGGGTCTCTTCCTTATAACAATTTGGTAGACATAACATTTCTTTACCCTCGAGAACAGTATTTTATGGTGTGATATAATATTTCTTTAGAACAATTAAAGGACGGTTTTATAATGAGAGTTAAAAGCTTTACAGTTTTATTACTCATCATTTTCTTTATAGGCTTTATGATATTTACTGCTTCAAAACCTAAAGGGGTAGCGATATTCTATTCACCTCATCCAGATGATGAAACCTTATCTATGGGTTCTACCATTGTGCATTACATAAAGCAAGGGTATGACGTGCATGTTGTCCTTTTGACCGAAGGCGGAGGATCCGCAGTTAAAGGAAAGATAAATGAAAAATTACAAAACGAGAAGAAAGCTCCTCTAACGGTAGAAGAATTCAAGAAAGCTAGAGTGAAAGAATTTAAACTTGCTGTCAGTGAATTAGGTGCAGATGAGGAAAATGTCCATATATATGGTTTCACAGACGGGAATCTGAAGATCGATAATGTCAATTCGGTCATGGCAAACTTTGACGAAAGATATCCAAAAGCTCAACATTTCGCCTTCAGTTATTATGATCCACATCCTGACCATGCAGCAACAGGAAAAGCGTTGCGGGACCTTCTTCAATCAGGGCGTGTGAACGAAGGGATGTTCTTTGTTCCCCGATATGTAGATGTGAATGTTGGTGAGATTGCACCGTTTGAATTCCGTTATTTGAAGGATGTAAAACCTGCATTGGATGCCTATGGTATATGGAATCCTGAGAACGGTTTTTATAGTATAGGGAAGATTTCAGTCACTGAATCATTTAAGTTAATGGAAAAAGATCCAAAAAATAAATGGCATAAATTAGAGAAATAGTGGGGCTTTTAATAATGAAAGAAATCAAATTAAGTAGAAGAATTGATGCGCTGGATATTGCACGAGGTATTTTGGTTATTTTAGCTTTGTTTGTGAGTAATATCCCACCAGGTGGTTATGAATCGTTACGACACGCTCCATGGTATGGATTAACCATTTCCGATGTATTGTTCCCGGGATTTTTGACGTTATTTGGAGCAGGATTGGCTGTAGCGTATCGAAATAGTATCCGGTGGAAAAAAGTGTTTAAAAGGACTTTCTGGTTTTGGGTAATCGGACTTGCTTATAATGCTGTCGTCACTTGGAATAATGATTTAAGTACTTTAAGAATTACAGGTGTATTACAGCTTTTTGCAATCTCTGGTTTAATTGCTGTAATTCTTACCATTGTTAGCCGAACTTGGTTGTACGTTACATCTACAGCATTGGTCATATTAATTGGTTATTCAATCTTGCTAAGCTTTGGGGGGCAAAGCTGTACAGATCAACTTGTACAACCTGACTGTAATCCATTACATAAGATAGATGCTATGATCTATGGAAATGAACATACTTATCATAATGGAACTAAGGGATATGACCCTGAAGGGACCCTCTCAATGATTTCTGCAGTAGCAAACATCCTATTAGGTTATGGTGCATCCAGAATCATACTGGCTGCAAAACGCTATAAAGTGAGGTTGTTGACGGTCTATGCATTAGGATTGATTGCAATCACACCGGTCTTTTCTCTATTTGTACCAATTGCAAAAAAGATATGGACTCCATCATTTGTAACCTTAACCTCTGGCATTACCATTCTAGTTTTGGCCATTATATATTATATTTATGATCAAAAGTTTGCTGACCAAGTAAAAGCACCTACATTTCTAATGGCATTGGGGAGAAACAGTCTATTAATTTATTTCGGTAAAGACCTTGTTACTTCTGTATTACAGAATCTCAAGGTTGATACTCAATCCATTCAAATGTGGTTAAGAGACTTCATTCCTGAAGCTGTACCACACGGACACCTCATTTATGCATTAGGCATTCTAGGCTTATGGACAATTCTAGCCCTGTATTTACACCGGAAAGAATGGTATTTTAAAGTCTAATGACAAAGAACCTCTCTACCTAAACCTAATATCCGGTTAATGCAGAGGTGCAAATGAAAAAATATCAAAGTAAAACGCACTGGATTTCACAATGAATTCACAGTGCGTTTTTTATTCTTATATTAAACGATTTCAATATTTTCAGTTCAAAATCCATATGTATTCACCAACTAACACCGACTTAATGGATTACGAATTTGTGTTGTAATGTGTATGAGATTTCAAAGGAAACTTGAAAATTATGTTAAAATGTAGGTGCGAAGGATAGTATTAAACAGGTGTTTTTTATAATAAAGAGTCTTTAATTACACTTATATTTCACAATAAGTTTTTTTGACAAAAATCTTCATAATGTTTTTTTAAGAATGAGAAGGTTACAAAAACTACCGAAGATTTAAGGAGGAAGTAATGAACTCTAACACATTACTTAATCTAATGGTATTTATAATTAATGTTCTGTTTTTAACAGTAATAGCACTCTTTGCTGTTTGGGGTTTCTTTAGTATTATTTTTTATTATATATGGTTGGCCATCGGAATAGTTAGTGCAATTTGGTTTGCGTTTTACTTTAGGAGATTTACAAATGGAAAAGAATTTATGATTAAAAGTCTTTTACATGGGACTTTTATTTATACTGTTCTCATAGTTTTTAATGTTATACAAGCGGTACTTTTCAGCTAGCACCTAACCATCTATCTGATGTATATTTTAGTCTTCTTCATAACCAGTGGCATTGATCTAAGTAGGAAGAAGCCTTTATTTATTATGAAAATTTATAGGTTTTTGGAGGTCAGCATGATATTAAAGAAGCTTAATGCTTCAATTGTAACATATTGGATTTCATGTATTGTTGTGTTCTTGATGTTAAGTCCAACTGAATTTGTTCTCACAGACTTCCAAGATATGAATAGTGTTATAAATAGTTTCTCGCTATTTTCCTATGTGATTTTTTTGGGTGTATTTTTATATGCATATCCGGTTGGAATAGTTGCAGAATTGATACTGAGAAAAATACCAGCAGGAAAAAGTAGTTTTAAATTTATTATTTATATTTTCTTTGCAATTGTAGTAGCAGTTTTATTTATGTTTTCACTATTGGGGCTGAGCTTTTTTTCAATTGTGGTAGCATGTTTATTTTTTGTAATTGAAGAGTTACTGTTTAATCGAATAAGCTTAAAACAATATAAAACCATCATGGTTGTATCCTATATAATTTTTGTAATGACCTTATTTTGAATCCTTTTTAAATAGAATTTGGTTATTCAATATATGCGACCCGGCTTTGAGTATTTTAAAAGAATTACTGTGTTTCATTTTGAACCTCACAAGTAAACCCGTTACTAACATAAGGTATGTTTTTTCATAGAAAAAAAGAGCGAGGGATTTCCCTCGCTCTTTTTCTATTAATCTTGTAACGCTTTACGAAGTTGGTTCTTAACTTCTTCTGATACCGCACTGTCTCCACCAAGAACGTGAACCGTTTGGATATCATTTGTTGTGTCATACTTCGTCAAGAAAGCTTTCACTTCTTTTGGAAGTTCTTTTGATTTCACTAGTACTAGCGAGCTGTCATTCATTGTTACTAGTGGAGTCGCAGACAATGCATCTGGGAAGTTATCTCCACTTGCTACAAACAGCTTGTTGGAATCTAAAGCAAATTGCTCTAAGATCGCAACTAATGTACCGTAGCGGTTAGCTCCTTTAAGTCGCTCTACCATACCTGCTACTTCTTCAGCAGCCTGGTAAGCAGAATCTTTCACCGCTGCAGTTCCTCCAAGAACGTATACATCTTCGTTCGTAAGAACTGCTTCCGCTTCTTTAGTCAGAGATTCACCATCAGTAAGGACGATCGGCATGTGATATTCACCAGCAACCGCTCCCGCACTTAGTGCATCAGCAAAGTTCTTACCGGTTGCAAGGAATACACCGTTACCTGACATAAATCCTTCATCTTGAAGTTTTTCAACGATTGCCATGTTGGTACCGTAACGGTTCTTTTGATCACCTGTACCAGCAAGACGCTCAATGTTGTTTTCGTCAATCTTCAATTCGTCAGTAAGTGTTTTTACAACGTCTTTCGATACAACACCTTCACCACCGACGATGATGACGTTTTCTGCTCCAAGACGAGTGATTTCATCCTTCACGTCTTTTGTAAGCCCTTTGCTACCAACCAATAGGATTGGTGCATCGTAATGAGCTGCGAGTGGACCAGCAGATAACGCATCAGGGAAGTTCCATGCAGTAGCAAGTATAATCGTTTTACTATCCTCTGCTACAAATCCGTCTGGATACATCGTTTTAGATGTTTCAACAGATGTTAGAATACGATCTTGCCCTTTGATGACATTGATCATATCCCCGACGATTTCTACTGGTAACAATGTCAACACTTCATCCGTATCAGCATCTTTCAAGAATACTCCAGAATAGAAATCTCCGCTTTCTTTAGGAGCCGTAATCTTAACGTCAGTTGTCAGCTTTTCACTTACGCCAAGTTTTACAACTTCATCAGAAGTTTCAACGGATCCTTTGCCTTTCTCACCTGGATCAAGCACTCTTGCTTCTGTCAATGTAAAGTCAATATCCGTTGGACCACCTGATACTGTAGAGTAACCGTAGACTGCAACTAGATATTCACCGTCTTCTAGGCTCTTGAAGGATACCTCTTCATCAGAGGAAGCAGATCCGGAAGAACCAATCATTACTGGCTTTCCATCAACCATTTTGTAGAACTCTAAATCTACATCATCACTTGGATTTGTAGGATTAGAAGTCTTCACAGTCAAGGAAACATTATTCTTAAGTGTTAGTGACTTAGTAAAGTAACCTTTGTTTGGAACAGTTTCACGAGTCTTCATGCTTTCAGGATTACTGAATGCAGCACCTTCTACCTTTACATTACGAGCATCTTTAAGGTAGTTATGGAAAGTAACAGATTCCGTTACTTTTTCTCCAGCTTTCGGCTGGTTCATTGTAATTTTACCCGGAGTTTTCGCTACTCCTTGTACGAAAGCATCAAGGGAGAACTTGTTCATTTCTTTTCCAGGTTGTGGCGCAAATGAACCGTATACCGCTACTTCCCAAACGCCTGGCTTAGGAGATTCAAATACATTTTCTTCTACACCAAGTCCGCCGTTGCCATAACCAGCATAACCCTGGTAACTACTCACTTCGTAACCGTCTGGGTTGAATACGATCATACGTACTCTACCTTGGTATTCTCCACTTTCCTTTAATGCACTTAATGCAAAACGAACTTTGTCAGCACCTGGTTTTACATCAAAGTAATAGCTCTTAGAACGTGAAGCTTGTACTTCACCTTCATAGCTATGACGGAAGTGGTTTTCAGCAGTGAATTGATCACCATGCACAATGGTTTGGTAAGAACGTGCTTCAACATATGGAGTAGAAGCATCATCAATTACTAGAGTACCTTCGTTTCTACCGACTTTTAGTGCATCTGTGTCATAATTCACCTTTACAACTTCACTCTTACCTGGTTCAAGTGTCATTGAAGATTTGGATGGCGTAAACCAACCTTCACTTGCTTTTAATGTAAGGTTCTTTTTCTCATCAGAAGTGTTCGTCACAAGGACTTCTACTTCTTCAGGCGTTTCACCGTTTCTTACATACAGGCCTTCACCACCGGATACTTTTTCTCCGTGGTAAACTGTTACATCTACTTCTTTCAACTCGTTGATGAAGTTGGATTTCAAGTAATCAAATGCAGCTGGTACATCAATTAAACCAGCACCTTGTTGAGTACGAGTGTACCCTTCCATTGGGTTTGCTGTTTGAATCAATGCTTCCCGAACTGTTTCGTAATTAAATGGTACACGGTCTGTTTCTGCTGCATCCTTTAAAGCTGCAACGACACCCGCTACGTAAGGAGCTGACATACTCGTTCCTTGAAGAACATCATAGTTCCCTAAGTGTGCAGGGTATGCTGCAAAAGATGCCCCTGGAGCTACGATATCAGGTTTTTGCATTCCATCCTCACGAGGACCGTTAGAAGAGAAGTACCATAAACCATCCGCAGGATTCGGGTTACCATCCTTGTCTTTTCCGTATGGATACGCTCCATACTCTGTTGCCCACATCGTACTGTTGATGTGTGCACCAACTGAAATCGCATCTGAACTTGTTCCTGGAGATCCTACTGTATCTGCCCCAGGACCGCTGTTTCCAGCTGAGATAACAAATACAATTCCATGATCTTCAGATAAGATGTTTACGAGTTGGTCATCAGCGTCTGTTCCATCATTCAAGTCAGGTTGAGAACCTAAACTCATATTTGCTACGTCTGCACCAAATCCACCTTCAGACTCAGGCAAGGCTGCATCAACCATAGAACTCATGATACTAAAAGTAGATGCTCCACCAGTAGCTTTAAATACTTTAAGTCCTACAAGCTCAGCCCCAGGAGCAACACCTTGCATTGCCACAGCACCCATACCGTTATCAACAGCTGGTCCATTCGCTGCAGTAATACCAGAAACGTGGGTACCATGTCCGTTTACATCGAAGAAGATGTTAACGAATGGATTGTCTGGGTTAACAGGATTCTCAGAACCTAGTGAATTTACTCGGAAATTCGCACCAACTTCATCATCTGAAGTATCTACGTCAAACGTACCCGCTTCGTTATTACCGAAAGCGACTTCGTCAGTGAAATCTTGGTCATTGTCTGTATCGATATATACTTTATCGTCTACAAGCAATACACCAAATTCATCAGTTGTGCCTTCCATTTCACCTTTCGAGTTCTTTACTTCTTTAGCATCCGTAACACCGTCTGCATTTAGATCTCCAGCGTACACATCAGGCATTAGCATACCGAAATGGTACTCGTCATCATTTGAATCGAGTCCAGTTGTATTGTATGTAGTTCCGTCAACATCAATTGAGTCCGCTTCTGTAATCGCTTCTCCAAAGAGTACGTCACCTTCACCAATAGGCACTTGGAACTCATTACTTTGATCGCCGATTGTGTAATCTCTTACTCCCACAATCTTTGATTCTCCATATTTACCATCTTCACCTAATTCTTCGGTGAAAGCTTCATGACCTGGGTCTGGACCTGAGTCAATAATCGCTACGCGGATTCCAGATCCATCATATTTATCGTGGAAGTTATCAACACCTGTTGCGTCGTGAGTTTCCTCCGTTGCAGGAACCACAACTTCTTCAGCAGGTTTATTCACAGGTTTAAGATCGGCATCGTCCACTTTTTCAAGTTTTACTTCGCCATTTTTACCTAATGAAGCTACTGCATCCAAGTGATAGACATCCAACACTTTGGCAGTAGGTACATTTGCAAGATATACATAGTTCTTGTGGTTATAAAGAACTTCTACTCCTAATTTTTTCAAATCAGAAGAAATATCTTTCTTCCCTTTAGTGACGATAACTAGTTCTTGGGTTTCATTTTGACTAAGTGCTAACGAGGAAATTTCTTGTGAAATTCCAGGTTTGAACTTTTTTGTTGCGTCTAATGCAGCATCGGCTTCTGTTGCACTGAATCCAGCAAAAGAAGAAGCCACAATTGAAGCACTCGCAACAACCGAAAGAAACTTTCTTTTGAATGTCATTCGTTTTCCCCCTATATTAATGTTTCTGACCGCAAAATATTACTAATTACCCCCCTTTCTTCAAAAAATAGTAAAAATTAGCACGATTCTATTTTATCTCCTATAACTTGCCAGGTCAATTGAAAATTCTAAATAAAACTATTTTTCAGATTACTTAAAACGACAAAATTTTCATTGAATTAAAAAGGTCCATTAGCCTATACTCCTAGATGGACCTTTCAGAATTATTATTTTGATATAAACTTTGAGTCAATCTCCCATGCTGTCGGAATAGAGATAGCGGCAGATCCGCCTAAGATTCTGTAATCAGAAACGTTATATCCTTTCATGAAATTGATGGAAGACTTGGTTGTTGTCGAAATGGTAGGAGAATTCGTCAAAAGCAGAGACGTCCCTTTAGTAGAAGCTAGTGCACTTCCCGCCAATGCATCCGGGAAGTCGTTTGCAGAAGCTATATAAATCTCACTATTAAACTGTTTAAAGTATTTCAAGACCTCATAATTTGTTTCATAGCGATCCTTACCTCTCAATCGAATAGGAGATGGTAGCTTCTTCGCTACATCATTACTAATCACACTGTACCCTCCAACGATAATCGTTTCTTGAATCTTATGCTTTTTCAAATACTGTTGGGTAGCGTCTGGTATTTTGTTTGAATTGACGTAAAGCACAGGGATTCCTAATTTTCCTGCTATAGGAGCGATTGATAAAGCATCAGGGAACTGTTGACCTGAAACGATAAACGCTTTTTTAGAAGCGCTTGTAGACGTTTCAGCAATTTTTACAGCTGTTTCGTAACGGTTCACTCCCTTTAACCTTACTGTCTTTAACCCGCTATTTTCAATTTTATTCTTAATAGAATCTGAAACCGCACCCGATCCTCCTAGTATCAGAACTTGATTGGCAGATAACCGTTTAGCTTCATCTACTATTTTCCCCACCTGGTTTTCATTACGAATCAATAATACAGGTGCTTCAAGTTTAGTAGATAGTTGAGATGCAGCTAGACTATCTGGAAAGTCGTTCCGTGTGGCAAGGATGATAAACTTTCCACTATGCTTATCCCCTTCAATTTCGATTACTTTATTTTCAAGCTCCGTCCAATGTGATTTAGAAATTTGTATACTTGTTTCTGTTGCATTAGCTCCATAGATCCGATTCTTTTCCTTTAGGTAAGCTAAAGCTTGATCAGTTTGAATCAGTCCTCTTCCTAACTCAGGACTGATTGGTTTTGCGGTACTTTTTATAATGTCTCTAAGTTGATCATTATGTAGTGTAGGCTGGTGTCGTATGAGCATCGCGGCTAATGAAGAGACCATCGGCGTCGACATACTGGTTCCTTCCATATAACCGTATCCACCTGGGAAAGTACTGAAAATTTCTGTACCTGGGGTAACGACATCAACTCCGGACCCATAATTGGCAAAATGCGCCTTTTCTTCTGTCCCCGTTTTAACTGACGAAACAGCCAATACTTCTGGGTAGGCAGCTGGATAGACGGTTCGATCCACATTGTCATTTCCAGCTGCAGCCACTACCAATATATCCTTGGAAGTTGCATATTGGATAGCTTCATTTAGAGCTTGGCTGTTATTGTACATTCCTAAGCTCAGATTAATGATATCCACATCCTGATCAACTGCGTAATAGATGCCCTCTATTACGTCAGACATGTCCCCTTTTTCTCCTTCCAAGACTTTTACAGGTAAAATGTTCACTTGTTGGGAGATCGCTGCGCCACCAACTTCATTATTCGTTTTTGCACCCACAATTCCAGCAACATGGGTGCCATGTCCATCTGTATCATCAGGGATAGTTTCTGGATTAAGAATATTTTTACCAGATAATACTTCCAAATCTTCATGGGTGTGATCAACACCTGTGTCTAGCACCGCTACTGTGACATTCTGTTTTGGTGAGAAGACGCCCCATGCGTTCATTACATTGATTTGATTAAAGTATGATTCTTGATAAGAGAAGTACGGGTCATTTGAAACATTTCCCATTGTATAAACTGGCTGGTCCAATTCCGCGTATTCAACAAGTGAGCTGTTGTTGAGTTCTTGCAGTCTTTTTTGAGCTTCCGACTTTTTTACTTCCAACTTTTTTAAGTCCGGTTTTCCAATTGATTGCGTAATAAAAGTATCTGGATTTTTATATTTTACGAGTATCTTGACCTCTTCTTCAGCAGAAACATTGTTATGTAAGAAAAACAAAAGACATAAACCTACTAAAATAGAAACCGTACGTATCTTCATTCTCGATGCCCCCAAATATTCTGATAATTATAGGATACATAATTTCGGCTTCGGTTTACACTATTTTTTGCAGTAGTTTAATATAAGGAGATTTATATGTTAAAAAAGATGACCATGAAATGAGTTCAAGGTCATCTTTAATATACTTACATTTTTCCCGCAGCTACTTGTTCGTTTGTAGTCTTTGAAATTTTTATTTCATTAATCATTCTCTTTATATGGAACGGTGTCATGAAAATACCAATTGCAGCAGATACGACAAATTTATACACAAAGAAAATTACCCACCCCATAATTGGAAGTATTAATATGAAGTTCGGTGTAATTTTGTTGACAGCCTTCCAACCTAAAGGAACTCCAGCAAGTATGTACCCCCATATGACAGCTGCCATGAATGATGAACTTAAACCAAAATTAAAACCTAAAATAAACAATACTCCTGCAATGATCAAGCTCTTTTTAGCGGATGACTTTGCTGAAACATTATTTGATAATAAACACTGCTCACAAAGTATTGCTTCAAAACGATCCGCGCATTCTTTACATAACCCTTTCCCGCAACCATGGCATTGTACAATGACATCTAGGTCATTATGCATGTAACACTTCAAACCCAATTCCCCCTTATTTTCTTTTATAGAACTTTTACACCGTTATTATCGACCTGCAATTTGTTTATTTTAGATATTTTTGTAATTAAATACTATTTTTATAATCATTTATACCTATATTAAAAGTATGTAAAAAGGGTTAAGATCCTAACGCCTTAACCCTCTATGAGATAATCTAGTTATATAATTATTTAGGTATCACTAATTGTTGTCCAGGGTGGATGAGTGATGAGGTCAGTTTGTTCACTTTCATTAATGTCTCGACAGATACACCGTATTTCTTCCCGATTCCCCATAGGGTGTTACCTTTCTGAATGGTATAAACGCTGTAGGAATGAACACTGACATCCTTATGCTTTTCAGCTCCAGGTAGTAGGATTGTTTGCCCCGGGTATATCCAATGGGATTTAATATCATTGAGCTTTTTCAACGTTTGGACATTTGTCCCGTATTGACGGCTGATGTCCCATAGCGTATCCCCTTTGGCTACGGTATGAAACTTAACAGACCTTACAGATACGTTCGAGTCTGAGTGATTGGCTTGCGTTTGACCTCCACCATTGATCACTTTTAATTGAGGAGCTTTGTTCACACTTGCTGAATCAGGTAACACTCTTCTTGCTGTAACATAACGACTGCTCCAGTAATAAGGTGAAAAAGGATTGGCATACCCGACTCCAGAGCTCTGCGCACCAATCATCTTTCCATTCCCCGCATAAATGGCCACATGATTGATTCGCCCATCAAAATCCGTATCGAAAAAAACTAGATCACCCGCTTGTAGATCCCCGCTACGAACTTTTTTTCCAATCGTCGCTTGGGCTCGACTCGTTCTCGGCAAGTTGATGCCGTACTGCTTAAATAGGAATGCTGTGAATGACGAACAATCAAAGCTTGAGGTATTTCCGACTGCTGAGCCATACCGATAAGGTGTTCCAAGATACCTCTTGGCTTGATTCACCACTTCCTCACCAGCATGTGCATATGCTTCACTCCCGACGCTCATGACAAACCCCGCTGCCAACGCACTCGGCAAAACCTTTTTCATCCGAATCCCTCCTGTTGTTTTTTCGACGGATATACGACTTGGACTCGGTTGCTTTATGCCTGTCTGTGTCGGAAAAGCCCTCTATTGCTCGGTCTAACTCAACTTATGCCGTTTAGCACCCAATTATCACAACATCCTACTTTTATCATAAAAAAAGATAGGAAATTATCTTGTCCTGGAACGAAGCATGAATACGACACTGATAGCTGCGATGACGATTAAAAACGAGAAGAATACATAAACCATTAAAGGAATTTGTTTCCCCTTTACGTTCGAAGAAGCAAGTTTCTTTTGAGTGGTCTCATTTGTTGTATTACTTTGGATCTCCACATCGCCTGCATTTGAGCTTGTGAAGATGGAATCCCCATTCATTTCGTCTCCGTTTTCATCTTCATCCTGACTTAAATCTCGATCTTCGCTTTCTTCCGTTTCTTCATCTTCTTCGTCGCTGGTTGACTGTTCATTTGATTCTTGATCTTCCTCAGTACTTGTATCTCGATCAGAATTTTGTTGTTCAGATTCTGGGTTTGTGACCACAGGTGGTTCAGATCCTTCATCTGGTGGTTCCGTAGGTTCAGGTGTAGTCTCTGGTGGATCTGGTTCAGGTTCAGGTGTTGGTTCTGGCTCTGGTGTAGGTTCAGGTGTAGGCACTGGATCAGGAGTCTTATTCTCTTGAACTACCGTGTATACTGTAATCAGTGCTGTAGAATATTCACCACTTGGAAGTGAAACCTCGAATTGTTGTCCACTGTATCTTACTGTATGGGTCGCTAGACCGGAAATTCCAAACTTATTTAATTCTTTTACATAGTATCCTTGAATGACATTTGTACATGGTTTGCTGGGCCGGGCTGGATTCTGAGGAGTATGTAGGCTCGATATGATTGTCATTTCACAAGTCGCTTGATTCGAGCCTGTCGCATAACCATTCGGCGGTGGAAAAAAGAAGATTGTTAACAACACTATGCTCAATAAATTGGTATACCATTTGTATTTCAAATTATCCAACTCCCAACCATCTAAATAACTAGTATTCTATTGTACCTTATCGGCTAAGTTAGTAATAAAGTTAAATAAATAGTGAATTAGTAAATTATTACTAAACCATTATATTGCTAAAATGATGGTTGAAACCCTTATATTGAGGGTGTAGGATTAGAAGGTAAAGCATTTTCAAAGAATTTCCTTAAATATGTCGAATGTTACAAATTTCATATCGAGAGCTTGTTCGCATGAATAAATTAGGAGATTCATAAATTGATAATACATACATATTAGGGGGAGAAAAATGTCTGCAACAATTGAACCATCTCAACAGTCTAAAAAAAGCAAAAAACCGCTTATTATATCTCTGGCTGTCATCGTTCTACTCGGAATCAGCGCAACGGTGTACGCACTCTTTTTTGATTTAAGTGCAAAAGAAACCTATTTCTTAGCTGAGAAGAAGACGATGGAACAAACGTCTGAAGACTTCAATCAAATGTTCGCCGTAAATAAAGACCTTGCAACAAAAACGTTGGAGGAACCATCTGATTCATCTGTGAATCTGAGTGTTAAGAGTGTTGAAGGGCTAGAAGCTATCGACCCGAACATTGCAATGTTCAGTTCATTTTTAAATCAGGTACAATTAAACATGTCCACAAAACTTGATCCGAAACAAAACATAGGTCTTGCAGAGGTGAAAGCTGGGATGGGCGGAACAGAGCTTGTTAAAGCGGAGGCCTATCAATCCGATGAAGTCGTCGGCGTAAATGTACCGTTGCTCTATAATCAGTACATGTATATGAACAATGAAGATTTCGGTAAAGTGATGAGTGAAATGGACCCTGCTTATGATGGACCGGAAAAATTGGATAACTTCGTCAAGCTGCAATTAGAAGCGATGCAGAACCGTGAAAAGATGAAAGAAAATGCAGAAGAATACGGAACATTCATCTTTGATCAAGTGAAAGATGAAAATGTTACGATGAAAGACGGAGTCGAATTTGAAGGTGAAAATTACCGTCAAGTAACACTCGAGCTTTCAGAAAAAGAAACAAAAGGACTACTGAAAGAATTATTGAACAAAGTCCGCAATGATGATGAACTTCTAGACCTTTACATCGGTCAAGATATGATGACAAGCTATATGAATTCGAATATGGATGACGTTGATTTTAAGGAAGAGTTTAAGAAAATGTTAGAAAACCTGGAAACAGATATTGACGATATGAAGTTTCCAGATGGACTAAAAAGTGTCATCCTTATTAATGATGATGACCTCATTGTAAAGCGGGATGTTTCTTTTAAATTTGGATCTGAACGAGAAGTTATTAATGCTGAAGTCTCCAGCCATTCATTACGCACTGATAACGTCGTAACAGATGGTAAATGGGAATTGAACATGTTCCCGGACGGTAGCGAGAAGCAGGAATATGTGAAATTCCTTCTCGAAATGAAGGGTGAAAACAAGGGCGAAAACGAAATGGTACGTGATATAAAAGGAACGTTCGCTGTTGCAGAAGCCGGTCAAGTAACCGGAGCTAATGTGGATGCGAGCTTGACAGGAACGCCTGAAGACATGGAAGTTCAATTCGAACTATCCGTTGAAAATGCGATGCAACCGATTCCGCCAGTAAAGGGACATTTTACTCGTAAAGTGGAAGATGATCTCGATAACGGAAACTACTCCACAAATGGAGAGTTTGCTTTAGAAATGGACCCTGGTCTCGGTTCACCAATTAATGTTGTATTCGATTACGAAGCAACAACAGCATTCAAGGAACAACTGAAGTTCCCGAATGTCCAGGAAGATGGTGTCAATGTAGCAGAATTGAACCAGCAGGAGAAAGAACAACTCATGATGGACATTCAAACACGCATAGAAGGTCTTATGATGAATGGACCACAACTTCCATTCTAATGGATGATTCTTATTGGCAAGTGCCTGAGTAACCTCTGCACTTGCCTTCTTTTTACATACTATGTTTAGGGGATAGGACATGAGGGCGATTACACTAGGAACCACACAGCTGAAACAGATCTTGAAACAGCCTGTTTCATGGGTCGTTTTATTCGTCATGCCAATTGCGCTTGTCGGCTTTTTACTGTATGGACTCGAACATATTATAAAAACTGAATCCCTCCTCCCTCCTTTCGATGTTGCCATCGTAGATGATGACAATACAAAGGAAACAAAGATCTTGATTCAACAGTTCCAAGATGACGATGAATTAAGCGAATTGATTACATTTCGAAACATGGATGAGGAGAAAGCCCAATCTTTACTCGAGGCAAATAAGATTGCAGCAATCTTGAAGGTCCCTGAAGGCTTTACAGATGGAATACGCTATGGTGAGAACAAACCTGTTACAGTGATTGGAAATGAGCAACGACCGTTCCAGGCTTCATTATTTCTCGAAATGATGAAAAGTGCTGCGGATTTGGTCAGCGCTGCACAGAGTGGAGTGAACACGATATACGACTATATGGTTGAGATCGGATATAGCGAGGATTACATCAATAGAGTCGCAAATGAAACCATAACGGATTTCACTCTATTTGCTTTTGGACGGCAGAACATGTTTGAAAAGGAGAAAGTTGAGTCTTTACAGGGGGTTGAACCTCTTGAATATTACAGCATCTCTGGTTTTCTATTCCTTTTGTTGTTCACTGGACTTCTTACCATGAGCTTGATTACCTCCTCAAATCGTCAAGTTGATGAACGCCTTCGTACTTTCGGCGTATCAGCTGGTTCTCACGTAGTGAGTACTTTTCTAACACAGGCTGTCATTTTAATGATGCAAGCCCTTATCATTCTCGGTAGTTTGTGGATTCTGACCGATCTGAAAATAACGGGTCACCTAGGTTGGAGTACTTTAACAACACTATGTGCAGTGTTGATCATCAGTATTTGGTATACGTTTCTGAGTAACCTTCCTCTAGGTGAAGGGATCCGTTTTTTTGTGGCTTTTGTTTTCCTCGTTATCTTCACTACTCTAGGAAGCTTAAGCTTACCGGAGTCCTATTTTACTGGAATACTTGAATGGGTGAACCTGTCCACGCTTTCCCACTGGATTCATAGTTTATTAGTCCATTCCTTCTTTATCGAAAATGAGGAGATCCTTTTTGCATGCTTAGGTGTACTTGGGGGAATGGGTGGAATCATGCTCTTCTCTGCATTTCTGTTAAGGCAGGTGAAACAAGCATGAGAATGTGGCATATCATTCTTACAAGATGGAAACTGATACTCAGTAACCGCTGGCAGTTCGTTTTCATGCTCATTTTACCGTTAGTCGTGTTTTGGACAGCTGAACAGCTCTTGAAACAAGGATCAGATGAATTGAAAGTACCTGTCATTATGGTCAATGAAGAGAATGATGAGACGGTACAAACCATTATTGAGCGAGTGAAGCAAAATAAAACGTTGAGGGTCATGGAACATTCTAAAACTACTGCGTTGGAAATGCTCGAGCGGAACCAGGCTGAAGCAGCGGTACTTTTTACAAAAAATCTAGCAGAACAGTTGAAACAAGGAAAGATTAAAAATGTCATTCACTTGTATGAAGCACCAAATGCCATATCAACCGGACTGATTGAGGAATTCGTCGCAAGTGAAGTCATTCGTCTTGCCAGCAATGGAAAAGCAGCGACCTACCTGGATGAGGAGTTTAATGGCGACAAGTTGTATGAGTATGCATGGAAGTATACTGATCAACAATGGGAGCCTCAGCCACTGATGACTGTAAGCTACGAATTAGACGGTCAGAGCGTAGCAGCAGAAAAACAAAGCTCAGATGGCTCCACTCTTCTATTCGGTTTACTTAGTATTTATATCCTCTTAATTAACTTTTATTTGCAGGATTGGGTGTTGACTGAACGAAGAAGCGGGATTGCATCCAGAACAAGGATGTTAGGTGTGAGCAAACTGACCAGATATATTTCTAACTTGGTTGGAACATCCTTCTTGCTCCTTTTGACATTATTGCCGGTGAGTCTTTATCTTCTCATTGGTTTCACTGATTTCTTTCAAAAAGGATGGATGATTGCCGGTTATCTATTTGCCTGTATAGGAATCAGCTTTTTCATAGCAAACCTTTTTACCGAGAAGATGTTTTACCACCTCACAGCTGTAGCTTTTACAATTGTAACGGGCATTCTTGGAGGGAGCTTCATCAAGCTAGAAGAATTTTCCGGAAGGCTAATGCTTGCAGCCGAGTATACGCCACAACACTGGTTATTAAGTGGTCTTATAAGTTCTGACAGTGGTACCAATTTGTATATTTTATTCTTTATCGGATTAGGATTGATCATATTTGGATTAGGAATCGGGGTTGTTCGGCATGATCGAAATTAGAAATGTCCATAAAAGCTATCAGCGGAAAGAAGTCGTTAAAGGGATCGACGTGATGATCCCCCGTGGGGCTCGTGTTGGCTTTGTCGGTTCAAACGGCGCCGGAAAATCAACTTTGATGAAGATGATCGCTACCCTTGTAAAACCTACAAGTGGTGAAATATTTGTAGATGGACAATCTGTTACGAAAAAGAAAAAACAACTGAGAAGACGCATTGGTTATGTGCCTCAAGAAATTGCCCTTCACCCAACTATAACTGTAAAAGACAATTTGAAATTCTGGGCTGGAATGGCGCCTGGCTCAGTCTCTGATCAATGGGTTTTGCAATTATTAGATATGGTTGGTCTGAACGAGAAATTGAACGAACGAGTCGATCGACTATCAGGTGGTATGCAACGTAAACTGAATATCATTATCGCCTTGTTGCATAATCCAGAACTGCTCATTATGGATGAACCGACTGTCGGGATCGATATACCTTCTAAAACTGATATCGTCGCTTTCTTGAAAGCATTGGGGCACGATAAGACGATTCTCTTTTCTTCCCACGATCTGCAGGAAATTGAGATGCTCTGTCACTATGTATTAGTGTTGGAGGACGGAGTTTTACGACATTTCGGCTCCATAAACGACTTACCTTCCACGCAAAATCCGACACAAGAGTTACTTAAGCATCTCCAAATCATACGTGTTTAAAGGGTTCCATCAAACGTTTGTTTAAAATAAATTTATTGGCTTTGTTCTTAGAGGTTAACACCAATAGGGAATTAATCAAACGTTTGTTTGACTCATTTTCCTCCATTGTTTAATAATGGTTTATTTTGACGCATTAGAAAGGAATATTCATCTTGAAAAAATACATCTTGTTAGTGGTCATCTTTTCATTTGGAATAGGGTCTCTATACTTTCTTGAACCCCATGAATTTGTAGTCAAGGGTGTTAAAGATGGAGACGTGTATGCTGAAGATGTTAATCTTCATGTTGAAACGGGTCTTATCCAACCATCGATAACGCTAAATGGTAAAGAGATCCATACTAAAAAAACCATCAACCAAAATGGTTCCTATACATTAAAGGTAAAATCTCGTTTTCTTTGGAAAGAGAAAAGGGAGTCTATGACTTTCAAAAGAGACGATGAACCACCTTTAAAACCTGTATTACTGGAAGAACCTAAAAATGCGTACTTTCAATCAGCCTCCTTTCAAGTAAAGGAAGAACCTGGTGTGAAATATAAAGCAACCCTCGGTAAGGATCCGTATCTATTTGGTGATGAAATTACAACTGAAGGCAAACATACATTGTATTTGGTTGCTGAAAAAGATAACGGCCTTGTGGCTAAAAATGATTATACGTTCAAAATTGACAATCGGACCTACTCACAACAGGAAGTGGATACATTCTCTGATTTTTATTTCAAAAACTCACCAGAGATATGGAAGTATAAATCGGACACCGTCGTGTTTGTCCATGGCAACCCTAAGCCTGAAGATGTATCCAGGTTAAAGTCTGATATACAAAACCTGAATAATCTCTTACCCTTTAACTTGAAATACGAAGAAAAAATTACTGGACTCCCTGACCGACGTATTGATGTCCACTTTATGCCGACATATGAATTTAATCAGATGGGGTTTGACGGAAAAATCATTGATGGGAACCGCAAAATTATCGGGGTAGCTGTTATAGATGAGGCTTATCGTAGCTTTGGAATCAAAGCATCCACCATATTAATCGGTACCGAAACAGATCAACAGGAACGTCTTCCAACCATCACACATGAATTGATGCATGCACTTGGATTACATAGCCACTTTGAAACCGATCGCTCAAGCATCCTCTATCCTGATGTAAATTCCAACGTACAAACCTGGAATGAAAAAGACCTCAAAACGCTAGAAATCTTGTATCACCCTAACGTAACGATCGGGATGGAAAAAGAGGAATTTCTAAATTCCTTGAAAGACTGGGTTACGAATTAGGAAGTCTGCTATCAAACGGAGTTATTTAACAGACAATCTGGGGAATTGAAAGAAAAAGGAAGCAGAAGAATCTTCCCTGCTTCCTAAGGAGCTGAGGCTTTATGAAACAAGAACAGGATAAAAACATTTTCACTGGTCTTGTGTGGGGAATCTCATTAAGTTTGCCACTTTGGATCGTATTTATGAAAGGGATAAAATCCATCCGACGCTCAAAATGATTACTTAAAAAGGGGCTGCCTCAAATAGAATCTGAAGTATTCATTCTATTGAGCCAGTCCCTTTTTAATATGGTGTGGTAAGATGTGTTTTAATCTATAATTTCTGAAACTCGTCTATATTTTTTTATTTTAATGGCAAATTCGAAAAACTGATCTATAAATTCTCATTTTTATGGGAAATAACGCAATTTTTATGGGAAATGCTCAAATTCCAATAATAATTAAGAGCAAACAGAACTCGCTTTTTTACAAATGTTCATAATGAATAACACCGTTGATTCGTTCCTTTTTGACTTTATCATGTGCTTCAAGATAATCTAAATGACCGATAATTTCTGACATGACAAGCGAAAACTGACTCTCGTATTTTTCATCATACATCTCTTGGGCGATCTGACTGCCTGTTTGGTGCCCTTCCTTCACTTTTCTATAAACTTTATCAGCTTTTCTTTTGATTCCGTCTAATCTTCTATTAATGAGATCTTTATGGTTATCAATAATGTCTCCATGACCTGGATAAGCAATATCTACATCCAACGATAAGCATCTTTCCAATGATTTTTCATGATCTAGCAAAGTAAACATGCGATTCCCATCTTGATCAGGTTCAACGAGTGCATTGCTGGAGATGTGCTTAAGGAACAGATCACCTGCAAATAGGGAACGGTTGTGGGGGTGATAAAATACCATATGGTCTGGTGAATGCCCCGGCGTTTCAATCGGCTCTAAATTAGGTAGCTTTGTAATGGGTATGATGTCCGCATGCAGTTTTTTCTTTTCATGTTGTTGAAGAGCTTCCTCAAGTTTTTCGACTTGCAAATCCCCTCGCTCTCCGCAATCCATTTGTTGATATAGGTTTCGGAAAAACTCGATTCTCATTTCAAAAAAGCTCCGGTCTCTTTTTAATCGATGAATAGAATTCTTCGGGGCGAATACCGGTATATCATGACGGCCAACAATCCGATCCACTAATCCAACATGATCTTCATGATTGTGTGTGAGTATAATTTCTTTAATATCTTTAAGGGAAAGCTGATACTCTTTTAAAGTAGATTGAAAGTAATCCCAACATTTTTCAGAATGAATACCTGCATCAATCAACGAAAACCCCTGCTCTTTTTGAAGTAGATAAAAATTGAATGACTTCAAACTAGAACGGGTAGGCATCATTATTGGATAAACTTTAGCTTGCAATAAAAACACATCCTTAAATTAACTTTCTTTCAACCATCATTAAACATTTATCCTAAGTCGTTTCCTTTATTTAAGCCCAAATATAAAGAGCACAATTCCTAAGAACGTCATAATCGGGTAGATGAACATTTTAAAAAAGTTCATTGTAAACATTCCTTTTGATGAGTAGCTAACAGGTAAATCTAGTTTTTTTATGATTGCAGCCTCATATGGACTATAGAAGAAATGCGCTAAAGTATCCAGAATTCCACCACTTTCGGTTTGCATTTTTTCTATTAGGGAATATAAAAGGATGGGCAGGAGCCCATCCTTTTTACTTACCTGTAAAATAGTTGATTAAATATTCAGCCCAAAGTGTATTACCTTCTTCTTTCGGACCGCTAACACCATTTACGAAATTATTAATTTCTTCATCTTGAACATCCGGCCAAGCATCCCAATGATTCAAGTAAATCATTTCTGTCTCGTCAGCAAGTTCTTTAACAGAATTAATTTGAGTCATGTAGTGACCTGGTTGATAAATGGGGTGTGGCGGTTGTAAAAAGATAGATACTTCAGGGTTTTCATCCTTAAGTCTACGTTCCATGATCTTGATACTATCCATGGAATCATCAATGTTAATCCCTTTATTATCATTTAATATAAATGGTTCAATTAATGCTATATCAGGTTGTGATTGAGAAATCTTAATATATTTTTCGCTACTATGTATTTCTGTGGATGAAGTATCACCAAATCCAATAGCAACTATATCAAATAGTTCTTCACCATAAGCTTGCTTCATACCATTTACAAATTGGCCAGTCCATCCGTTATCTGTTGTAAGCTCACCAGAACCGATAATAGCAAATTTAACCTTCTCATTGTTTTCCTTGGCTGACATTATTCGTTCTTGGAGGGAACTAGGTAAGTTTGAAGTGAGTTGCTCAATAGTCTGAGTTGAATCAGTCGCAGTATTTGTTTCCTTTTGAGCTGGAGCTTTTTCTTTATCCCGTTCAGTTCCACGATCAGAATCTATCACATTATCTTTTGCAGCCTCTACTTTACTTGCTAGCTTTGACTGCCAATGCAGGTGACCGAAGATGACAGCCGAAATTGATAAAACAACGACGAATATGTATAGTAACTTTTTCATGTTTTTCACCCATAACTAGAAATTTTTTCTTCTACTACTAGAATGCAGAAAAAAGTGGATTTTGTCAAAAAAGTATTTATTATATATCTATATTAACTTTTCTCAGTCGTAAAACTAAAAAGTTTGTCGAATGAATCGGGCATTAAGTAATGTTCAACCAAGAAATGCGGCTGTGAATTTGTTACCATATGACTAAATAACGACTAATTCTTATGTTTACTTGTTCTGAATTGACTGATAATATAGGAAAAAAGACAGGAAGGGTCGGTGTTATATAATGAGTGATATTCTAGTGGTACTAAAACAGTCTAATAAGAACCCTGTCACGACCAATATCCCTAACGACATAAATTATTTTGAGAAAATATTGGAGGGTCCAGTAGACATTAATAAATTTGCTTATAGCGGATTTCGACTCATTTGTAATGTAGATGATGGTTATAGCATTGGAGAGCATGGTTTACCAGAAGGTACATACTTCATCGCTAAATATGATACCGATTTTGTTCCTATGACTGTTGATGAAGCGGAAGAAATCAAGAAAGTCTTACGAGAAAAGAAAAACAAAAGCGGAAAAAAGCGGGGATTGTTTTCTCTCTTCAAATAACAACTTACATTAAAACCTTCGTTAGTTGATCTAACGAAGGTTTTTTTATTTGTGCTTTTTGAAGTATTTTCATTAAACCAAGGTAGTAGAAGCTTATAGTTCTATTGTACTATTGCGTGTTTAGTTACAAATACTCATAATCCTTTAACATAATTACCGATATAAACGATAACAAGCATTCTATGTAAATAAAGGAGCACTTACATGGTATATGACGGCATTCTCTTATCTATTATTGTCGGGTTGTTACGAAAAGGAAACTTCAAAGGAATTGCTGATCTGAATATTAAATTTGGATGGGTTTTCCCTCTTTTATTAGTGTTTCAGATCCTCATCTTTCTTTATCAAGGTCAAGTAGATTTGATAAACAGAATTAGTGGGTTTTTATTCATAATGGTATACATAATTGGCATTTTCCTTCTATGGTTAAATCGCAAATTAGGAATAGGTGTTCAACTTATTCTTATAGGTGTTGTACTCAATTTCATTGTAATGATTGCGAACGATGGCCGGATGCCTGTTTCATTAGATGCTGCCAAAGTGTTAGCTCCTTCATACTCCCAAGCACTAACACAAGATAATTACGGTAAACATACAGCTCTTAATAGTGAAACCCATATAGGGTTTTTGGGTGACATCATTCCTATTAGCGATCCTTACCCAAGAGATCAGGTTATTAGTATTGGAGACATTATTATGAACATAGGAATCTTCCTCTTTATACAGAAATTGATGGTAGCACGAAAACGTTCTTCAATGTTACCAGCATAGTGAAGGAGGTGAAATAAATGTCTGCAAAAACGAAGAATGTCCTTATCAACTTGTTCATCATTGGTTCCGCTGTAATTGCATTGACTTCTGGTTACAAGCTAGTTTAATGGACAAACACGGGGGAGCATGTACGCTTCCCCATATTTAATAAAGGAGGTGCGCCTCTTGCAAGTTACTAAACGTATTAAGCCGGTTAACTTATATCTTACAGGTATTATTACTACTGGTATATTGACTGCCTCTTTGACATTATGGGGTTCCAACCTACTTCAACTACCTTTAGATTTACTTGGCATATTCACTATTGCATTACTTTTACTAACCCATAATATGATTCTATTACCACCTAAAGGTAACTCATTATCCATGGACTCAGCAGTATACCTGGGATGTTTGCTATTATTCGGTTTGTCCACAACCATTGAACTTCTTGTTATTACAACAATTGCATACGGTTTAATAACAACAAAAAATGTTGCCTGGTGGAAGCACTTATTCAATTTATCCAATTATTCTCTAATGTTGTTTGGAGCAAATTTTACGTTTCAGCTATTTGAAGGTGTACATGGCGCTATAACACCAAAAAATATTTTTATTTATGTCATCGCTTTGAGTGTTTATTACCTATTAAATGTTTTTATCATTGGTGGCTACTTTTACCTATATTCAAAAGATGAATTTTCCGGAATCTATCGTTCTATTTTAGAGGATTCCCTATTCAGCTATTTAATTATGTTAATTTTGTCGTTGGTACTTGTGTTTTTACTAAAGACTAATATTTATATTGGTATTATTCTTTTTTCAACTATTACATTACTTCTTTCTATCGCTTTTAAACAGTACTTTAACTTGTATCAGCAAATAACCGAAAAGGCGAATACAGATCATCTTACCGGTTTGTATAATCATGGTTATTTTAAAGAGTTGTTAGAAGAAAAAGTGAATGAATCTACTAGAACAGGTAAACCACTCAGTCTCGCGATGCTCGATTTAGATGATTTCAAAAAATATAATGACACTTTTGGTCATATACAAGGAGATAACCTCTTAAAGTTCATCGGGGAGCTCATTAAAAAGGAATGTCCTCATGATATCGTCGCTCGATATGGCGGCGAAGAGTATGTCGTTCTAATGCCGAACACTCCTGGCCATGAAGCCTATCAACGTATGAATCGACTTCGAAAAAAAGTAAATGATTCACATTATGAAGGTGTAGAGGTCTTGCCATTTGGATGTATCTCCTACTCAGGTGGGGTTATCGAATACGAAAATGGAACCGTTCAGGACTTCTTACAAAAAGCTGATAAGGCTATGTATATCGCTAAAAGTCGAGGAAAAAACATCATAATCCCTCCTTCAAAAATGCTGGAAGAAAACAAGACAAGTGATGAAGTATTTGATGAAAAGCTCGCAATATTAAAACAACAAATTGGTATCTTTTTAAAGAAGGATTTGACTACATTCCGCCATTCTATGCAAGTTTATAAATATAGTAAGCAAATGGCTGAACGACTCAATCTAACAGATATCGAACGCGAGCAACTGATCTTGGGCGCTCTCATCCATGATATTGGAAAAGTAGAAATACCAAGAGATATGCTTACTAAAACTGAAAAGCTGACTGAGTATGAGTGGAGTACAATAAAAAAGCATGTAGTTTGGGGCAAGGAATGGATAGAATCTATAGATGGACTTCAAGAGATTGTTCCCCTTGTCGAATTACACCATGAACGCTTTGATGGGAAAGGTTATCCATACGGGTTAAGTGGAAAATCGATTCCGAAACTAGCAAGGATCCTTTGTATCATTGATTTTTTTGATGCCATGACAACTGAACGACCCTATCAAGCCACTCGAACTTTTGAAGAAGCGATTGAGGAACTACGCAAATGTTCCGGATCACAATTTGATCCTGAATATGTTGGACCTTTTATTGAGATGATTTGTGAAATGTATCTGACAACGGAACATGCCCTATAAAACACCTTTTCTTAAGGAAGAGGTGTTTTTTTCATTGTTGGGAAAATACAACTTTATTATCATACTTTAAAAACGGTTATTCGGTACAATTTTCCCAACTCATAATTTGGAAATATATAGTATCATATGTAGTAGAAAATAAATTATTTGAAATTTTTGTTTTTTTATACAATTTAAAATTTAGGAGGGGTTTCATGACGGTATCTTTAGATACAATAATTGTTAATGAGAAAATTGACAGTTGGTATAAAGCTATTAAGGAGTTAAACATAACTAAAGCTAGAGAGTTAGCTACAGAACTTGATCAATTATATAAGCAATCATCAGCGGATTCATTCGCTTATAATTATTATCAATTGATTTTATTTCGGTATCAATTAATGTTTAAGGATGTTGAATCGGCTACTCAAGTCTTAAAAGATATTGAACCATTTCATGAGTCGAGTGAGATTTTACAATATTATTATCATAGCTTCAAAGGGATTTATTATTACATACTGAATCGTTATCAGGATTCAATTGATAGTTTCAAAAAGGCTCAACCACATATCATTTTCTCTGAGCATCAGGATGAGATTGGTGAATTCCATTATAAGATGGCTGCTTCGTATTATGAACATTATCAAAATGCATTATCTATAAAACACCTGCACAATGCATTAAAGGTTTTCCAAAAGAATTATCTCTACAAGAGAAGCGCAGATTGTGAACTTCTTCTTGCACTTAACCTGACAGATCTTAGAGATTATGAAGATGCAGAGCTTCACTATCATAATGCCCTTCGTTACTGTGATCATTTTAATGATTTAGAGTACAAGCATGCTGTAATTTTCAACTTAGGGACCTTCTATCATTCTCAAAATTATAAAGACGAAGCGGTTCAATATTTCAACAGATCCAGAGAGTATTTCTTAGAACAGAATCAATCAGATTATGCTATAAAAGCTACTTACCAATTGGCAAAATTATATTATCTGAATAGAGACTTCGGAACTGCAACTGAATATCAAAATGAAGGGCAGGTGCTATCGGAGGAACAAGATAATCAGATTTTCTTACAGAGGTTCAAGACATTGTATGTCTACTCTGATAAAAAGATTGAGGAACATGAATCTGAAATACAAGAAGGATTATCATATTTTGAAGAGAATGAAATGTGGAACGATGTTATTCATATTGGTGAATTATTGACCAGGTATTATCATGACCAACACCAGTTCGAAAAATCGAGTAAAACATCGCAAAGAGTTATACTTGCAAAAAGACATCTTTAACTTTTAAGGAGGAAAGAAATTGAAGAAAAGGTTAGCCTTTCTATTCATGTGTCTTAGTTTGGTTGTGACACCGCTCTTATCGACTGACACAAGCTTAAGTCAAAGAGAAGAAATCGTCCCTGATATTGAAAATCCAGCATTTGTTGACAGAGAAACCATTGTTCCTGACTCAAAGAAAAAATTGTTAGCGGATCGTGAAACTATTGTTCCGGATTCACCGAAAAAAATTTAATTTTGTTGGAATTTATTTAGTCCCAACTAAATAGCCAGGCTAAGTAGAATTACTACTTGGCCTGGCTTGCTTTATTTAGACTAAATAATATTTTTCAGTTAAAATCTTTCCATTAATTCCATTAGTGAAGAGAACGCTTCCCATACGAACATCTTGCCAACCAAATAAGTGAATAACATTGCACCTAGAATCGCTCCGAAGCTCCAATAAAATCGGTCAACAGTTCCTTTCGTATCCTTAGAATATTCATAGACAACAAATCCTGGTATAAATAGAATAACAAAAAGAAGTGATAGTACAATGATGATAATTGTTCCCCAAACAGAACCGAGTAATCCCAAAATCATAGCAACCATGTTCAACGCAGTAAATGGAACCAATACACTCGAATATTGAGATAGGGATTCTTTAACTGGTAGTTTGTTACCCATCAGTTTTGCTACTAGTAACGTAGAAACCATACCAATTGCAACAAAGACCACACCAATTAATAAAAGTTTAAACGTAATATCGAAAAAAGGTAATGATGCGGCTGGAGTAGTTTCCATGAACAATTCTCCAATTCCATCCATCGCAGCCTTAAATATGCTATTGGCTAAGAAATATAAGCTGAGCGCAAAAGTTAAAGCATACAGAATGATCGTTATAATTCCATTTACAAATTGTTGCTCATTTAATGTAAATGCAAGACTTGGACGTTTCAATAAAGCTAATACGTAATTCCCATACATTCTAGAAATGTTCTTTGCTTTGTCTAGATTTTCATTTGGGGTACTTACAGTGCTTGTTGTTACATTTACACTTTCTGAGGTTGCCGCTATCTCATTTTCAGTTGTTGTAACAATCATGGATGCACCACAGCTGCCACAAAATTTTCCGTTTTCCTGTTCATGCTTACAAACTGGACAAATCATAATTCACTTTCCTTCCATAATGTATTAAATTTTATTTCGATCTGTATCGTTTATATCTATTTTTTGAATCTTGTAAGTTCCATCAACTTCTATTACCGTATAAATCTTTGAGCGGTTGTATTCCGTTTGTTTTCCTTCATGATTAGTAAATATAAAATGTTCGTTTGTAGATACTTCGAATTTCCCATCAGCTATTTCATTAGTCTCCAAGATGGAATTTTCTATAAAATCATATTTATATCCCTGATCTTTTAACTTTCCAATATAAGTCTTAAGTTCATCATAGGCATGGCTATCACTAAGCATGAAACCCTCGATATGGGAGAAATCTCTCGTATTTAATGAAACCTCATAGGCATCTCTAAATGATAAGATGTGGTTAGCCACAATATCTTCATTACTAGCATTTTCACTAGCATTTTCAATATTTCGCTCATCATGTATTTCTAGGGTAGCTAATGATTCTATCACTTCTAAGTCAAAGTCAAAAAACAATCCTCCCCAAGATACATCTTCTTGCGTAATAGTTTCTGATTTAACTTTCTTTCCATTAGGTGCAGACCATTCAGCATACATTTCAACTTTTTCACCATCTGGAAATGGTCCCAGAATTTCGTATTCTTCTAATGTTTTACCTGTGCTCACTCCATTAATGTATAGAATTGCATCTTCCATATTTGAACTCGCATGGTACTGTCTAACCGGAAAGTCTATGTATAAATTATCTTGATTGTTACCATCACCCATAACCACTACTTGCTCGTCTAGGGTTATGGAACCAAATTCGTTATCTAGGATGGCTTTGAAATTATAAGTACCTGGATAAGCTTTAACAATCTCAGTTGGTTCATCAGCAGATTCAATTTCATAATCTTTCTTTAATAGATTTAGTTTGGTCGCTGAATAATTGGATATAGCATACAAATTATTTGGAACTGCCTCAAAAATATATTTTTGATAAAGTCCAAGTAACTCTTCCTCGACTTTTACTACAAATACCTTATTTCCTGAAAAGTCCTTTACTGTTTGATGGAAGCTATTATTCTCTTCATTCATTATGGTGTTTGTGAGGCTTGTTCGAATAAATTCCCAGTCAGATTCCTGAAGGTGGTTAATAAACTGGTCCTTATCCAACAAAGCATCCTCATCATAATCAATATGAGAAAACAATAACTCGCTATCTCCATTATTGACAGCTTGATCTATTTCTTTAAGTTGAGCCATCGGATCATAATAATTAGAAAAAATCTTATGTGTCGCAAAAACTGCAATAAAAATGATAGCTATTGAAGCAATTAGAATCTTATTTTTCTTAGATAGAGGCTTAAATGTCTTTACATTTGAGGTCTTAGAATGCAATGGTTTTTCAACTACATTCTTTGTGCTTTTAGAAGTCGTTTGATTGGTCCCACACTCCGTACAAAATGTACTTTCCTCATTTAATTCTGACCCGCATTCAGTACAGTATCTCATTAGATACTTTCTCCTTTCTTTTTACGGTAATGAATTGGTTTACGTAGAAAGCAGACTAATTAACCACCCCCGAACACTATATTAATCCTATAAAACTATAATTATTTGGGAAAAATTATATAATTTATAGTAAATAGGAATCATAGTATTATTATCGACGTGATTCTTTTTTCATTAATAGAGGTTTTGAAATTTTACTATAATTTCATATCAAAAAAGATATTTATTTTATAGTTGATCACATAAAAACACAATAAACAGAATTACATATTTTACTATAAATACAATATTTATGGTATTATTTTCTATGATCATAAACCAACAAAGGGAGAAAAACATGAAAAGAATTTTTGCACTACTATTATCCTCAATCATGATCATAGGCGCATGTGAACAAAAGGAAGCAAATACTATCGAAAGCGAAGATTTAACGAAAAGCAAAAATGTAAAAAGTGAGAAAATCAATCAGATTGAGCAAAAACAAATTACACCTGATGAAGTTATGGCACTGTATCTTGAAGCCCTTGAAAATCCTAATAGCAATAAGGTGACCGAAAAATTTAGAGAAAAAATGGGTCCACTTATTGAAAAGTCAAAAAATACATTAGGAGAAAACGGTCCACCTAATGAATTACAACCTAAAGTAAGACTTAAAACATTTGAGGAAGGCAGATCAAGGTTTAAAGTAGAAACTCTAGAGTTTGCAAACGAAGCATATAAGACGGGTAGATTAATCCGTTTGACAGCTTTATATAACAGTAAAGAGGCACAATGGTATCTGGACGATATTGAAATTGAAGAAGCTGCAAATGAACCATTCGAACTGACTTGGGAAGAAGTTGAAAAATATACCAAATTAAATGGTGTAGAGATTAAAAAAGCAGATGAACAGATAGACCCTCGTTATTTTGAGTTCTCTGTTATCAACAATAACCAAATGTACATAAAAGGTAGTGTTCTCAAAATTGATAGAAGCAATGGTTTAGTAAGTTTTGTATCTGTTCCTGAACAAGAAAACACAGGGAGCCATGCAGAAAATGATAGTGTTGAAGATAACACAGAAAGCACAAGTAAGCCTGTGAAAACCAATTATTCTAGCCTTAAAGATTATAGCGGGCAATGGAAAGATTCTAATGGTATTTTCTTTTTGAAAGTAGAAAATGTCAGGGGGATTTCTGCAGATATTTCATTAGATATATGTTCAAGCAAATGTGTGCGGTTGGCATCAATTGGTCCTGTTACTCTTAACTTCGATAAAAACAGCGTTTCTCATAGCTATGACGAAGATGGATGGGGTAACAGCGGGAATTTCAAAATAACATTAAACCCAGATGGAATTGTACTCACTTATGCAGACCAAGAAATCTCTATGAGTCAATGATCTAAGAAAAGACAGACGACATATTTTACGTTTTGTCAATCAAACGTTTGATTGATATAAGAAAAGCCCTCTAGTAAGGGCTTTTCTAAATGTTCAGTTCATACACTTTTCTAGGGCGTCCTCGTCCGACTTGTTCTTCGCCTTTAATAGTAGCAAGTTTTAGCCGTTCTAGTTCAGCGAGGATCCGGCGGGCATTCCGGTCGGTGCTTTTGAGCCATTGGGCGATTTCGTTTGCCGTCACGAAATCTTTTTCATAATACTTGTAGTAGGAAGCAATCTTCGAGATGACGGACGGACTGATTTTCGCGTCCTTCAACTTCTCCTCCCAAACTGACCCGGATAATCGTTGCTGATACGAAAGCCGTTCTTCATTTTGAAGCAATGTGATTTCCTTCTCTTCGTTCACGAGGACAACTGTTTGATTTTCATGGTCTCCTGATAGGTGAAGTGCATGGCGTACATTCTGTTCCGCTTCCCACGCGGTCATTCCATACCCAATCCCCATTTGAAGGTTCAATCCTGATTGTTCTTTCAGGTTTTGTACAACCTGCGATGGGTTGTATTCATTCAACTTTAGTTCCAGTTCGCCTCTTGTCGTATAAATGAAATACAGTGCATCACCGACTTCCACGAATGAACCTTGAACTTTTTCCGAATAATCGAGCATGAGGCGCTTCAAATCCAGCATCTGCTGCTTCAGTTTATAGGAATAAAATTGATTGTTCTGCTGCTCATCAGATGTACCTACTTCAACACCGACGATTCCGAGAGACGATTTGCGGTACCAAATGGCTTGTGCGTGCTCTTTTACAAATCGGAGTTCGAGTTCGATTCCTAATCTTGATGGGATGACGCGGAAGCATGGTATGCCCTTATCTTTCATGGATAGGTAAACGGTTTTGATACAAGTGAGAACTGCATCAATCTTCCCTTCTCTATATAGGCTTTCGTGGTATTCAATGACCTCTGTTGCCGGTAAAAATTCTTCTCCCTGGTAAAGGTGGAATTCTAAATTGGATAGATTGAAATCCGTTTTGACACTCTCCAGTTCTGAAACACGGATCGTATCCAGACTCACCCTTCGAATCGGCTTGTCCAACGTGGTGATTGCCTCAACAATTGTCCCCATCAAGCTGGCACCATACAAATCTGGATAGCTCGTATTATCAGCATTGAGAAGTTCATTCCGAATCAAATATCGGTACAATGCGGGTCCAGAAAGAAACCAATGGTCGATCTCCTTTTCATTTCCTTCAATCAGACCAGCTGATTCCGAAGCGTGCTCGTAAGGAAAATAGGCGATTTCAAATTCATTCATTTGTTCTGCAAATTCTTTAATCCGTCCTATTGAATCCTCTGGACCTAGAATGCCTAACCGTAATTTCATAAATATCCTCCGTCTCACAATCTCTACTTCTAACTATACCAAAAATTTATGGATGTACGAAAAAACCCTTCATCAAGAAGGGTTACTCGCTTCATTCTTCATGTATTGTTTTAATATCTCGACACCCATGTTCAAGTCACTTTCTGAAGCGAATTCATCTGGATGATGACTCAGACCGTCTCGGCAAGGGATGAATACGAGTCCAGTCGGCCAACGGGATGCCATGTTCATAACATCATGACCGGCACCGCTTTCCATCATCAAACCATGATAACCGATTTGTTCACCGGTTTCCTTTATTGATTCCGTTACAGATGGATTAAGGAATACGGAGTCATCGTCTACAAGTGTGCGTGTATTGATTTTCACCTGGTATTGCGTAGTCATTTTTTCAAGTTCGAGCTGTATTTCATCAGCCAGGCCTCTTTTCAATTCATCACTGACACTACGGATGTCTACGCCAAGTTCAACCCGACCGGGTATACTGGTCATTTTGTTCGGATAGACATTCGCCATACTAGCCGTTGCAACGACGGGTACTTCGTTTTCATCTGAAAGCTGACGAGCTCGTTGCGAGATGAACGAGATGATTGGGGCAGCAGCTACCAGAGCGTCTTTTCGTTTATCCATCGGGGTCGATCCAGTGTGGCTGGATTGTCCTTCGATTTCAATCATCAAACGTGTTGGACATGCGATGGCAGTTGCAATTCCAAAGGACTTGCCTGCTTCTTCAACACGCGTACCTTGTTCGATATGAAGCTCAATAAATTGACGAAGCGCCTCTTTCGGACGTTCAGCGTCGGTGATATTTTTCCATGAAAGACCGCAACTTTCAACCGCTTCTTTTATTGAAATTCCATCGTCATCTTTTACCTCAGCAAGCTGACCCTTATTTAACTGACCGGTCATCGCTTTACTGCCGATTGTAGAGACGCCGAATCGAGAAGATTCTTCTGAAGCGAAGCAGATCACTTCTATTGGGAATGCGGGCTGGAAGCCTTCTTCCTTCAGTTCTTTGACAGCTGCCAATCCGCAAAGCACACCCGCAACTCCGTCGTATCCTCCCCCATTTTTCACTGTATCCAAATGGGATCCCATGGCAAGGGCAGGTTTATCATCGTTAGCGTTCCAACGTGCGATACTGTTGCCGGCTTCATCACGTCGGACCTCAAGCCCGATCGATATCGCTTTTTCTTCGAACACAGCGATTGATTTCCATTCCTCTTCACTGTAGCCGAGGCGGCTGAAGCCTTCTTCCTGTTCCATGCTGTCTGTCAGATTGAGTTGTTTCAATGTGGTCATCAGCCACGATTCTTTCTCCATATGTTACACCTCTTTTTCTTGTAAATGGACGATGGTTCTTGCGAGCGTATCGACCGCTACGGCAAGAACATCCTCTAGGTAGTCGAATTCTGAATGATGATGTCCATTCGCAAGGGGCGTTCCGAAAATGAGATATGTCGCTTGTCCCCCTATTTGTTGTACACGTTCCATCATGTAGGCGACGTCTTCTGATGCTCCAATCACGTCACGAGGAATCACCGACTGGATTATCGGACTTTCTTTAACGATATGCTCCAATATCGGGATAAAAGATTCGTCACTTGCGGCATCGATTCCTTGTCCGACAATTTGGATGTTTGCTTCCACACCATACATCGCGGAACTTGCAAGGATGATTCGCTCAGCTTCCTTCATCATATACTCGTTCAATTCCGTTATAGCGCCTCGTGTTTCGAGTTGCATAGCGGCATGATCTGGAACGATATTTCGACCCGTCCCAGCGTTCAATGTCCCGACATTGATTCTGGTCTTTCCATCTCCATGCCTAGGGATGCCATGTAGATGTAGTGCTGCGCTTGAAGCAGCAAGTAGAGCGTTGCGACCTTTTTCAGGCTCTTTTCCCGCATGTGCAGAAAGTCCTTTGAAGGTGACATCGCATTTGGTCGTTGCTAAAAATTCACTTGTCGTTGCGGAGACTTGACCGATGGATCGGCCGCTATGGATGCCAATATGACCGGATAAGAAGTAGTCGACATCGTCCAGCCAGCCCATTTCTACCATTGATTTTGCTCCACGTGAGCCTTCCTCAGCAGGTTGGAACAATAGCGTGTATCGCCCGGTAAGTCCTTCTGAATTCTGCTTTAAAAATGTTGCGATTCCAAGGCCGATTGTTGTATGGCCGTCGTGACCACAGGCATGCATTTGACCTTCTCTTTGAGAGTTGAAACCTTTTTGAGCCGGCTGATGCTGCTTTTTGTCAGATTCCTTGATTGGCAGGGCATCGATGTCATATCGCATGGCGATATGAGGCCCCTTTTTACCTGTATCGAATGTAGCGACCACTCCAGTGTGACCGCCTTTCATTCTTTCCATAAAGGATTCGGGAACCCCTTCAGCTCGTGCCCGCTCTTCTTCCTTTCGAAGGACATCTTCAGAAGGGACTCCCATCCTTTCATCACTGACAAGTGCCTCTTTTCCGATATGAGTGATATAGCCGAGTTCTGTTAATACTTTGGCGATCCGATAGGTGGTCACGTATTCGGTCCAGCCGACTTCCGGGTATTGGTGGAATTGACGTCTCCAATCAATCCATTGATCCTTATTCTGTTCAATGAAAGATTCCATTTTCATATTCATTTCTCCAACTTTTCCAATGTATCAGTTGCCACTTGTGCCATCATTTCCGCTCCACCAGCAAGTGCGTCTTCATCAAGCTCGAAGTAAGGATCGTGCAACGGTTTTGGTTGGCCGTTCTTCGGCATTGTTCCTAACCAGAAGAACGCTCCCGGATACTTCAGAAGAAACCGGCTGAAATCTTCTCCGCCAAGGGAGGAATTGAGTACTGGAGTTGACTCTTCCCCTAACAGGTTTTGCGCCGTCGCACGGACTTGTTGTGCCCATTCCGGTGTATTGACAGTCGCAGGATAGCCTTCTATATGCTCGATTTCAGCTGAACCGCCCATTCCAGCAGTAACTCCTTCAACTATTTTATTGAATCGCTCTTGTACTCTACTTCGCACTTCTGGATTCAGGGTCCGAATTGTGCCATCGATCGTCACTTTATCAGCGACGACGTTGTAACGATATCCACCTTCAATTTTTCCAACGGTCAATACAGCCGCTTCTAGAGGATCAACGTTCCGACTGACGACTGTCTGTAATTGACTGACCACTGCGGATGCCATCGTAATCGCATCATTCGTTTGGTGTGGCATACTCGCATGTCCGCCTGTCCCATTGATGGTCACGATGAAGCGATCCGATGCACCCATCATCGCACCATCACGGATTCCGATTTGGCCTTTCGGAAGGTCTGGCCATACGTGCTGTCCGAAAATAACGTCTGGTTTGTATTCATCGAAAATACCATCGTCCATCATTGGCTGGGAGCCTCCCGTCGGTGCATTTTCCTCTGCGGGTTGGAAGACTAATAAAATCGTTCCTTTGATGTCTGCTTTTTGTTCGTTCAGGAGTTTTCCAGTCCCGAGGAGCATTGAAGTATGGGCATCGTGTCCACAGGCGTGCATGACGCCCTCCTTTTTCGAAACATAGGATGATTCGGTTTTTTCATGGATCGGCAGCGCGTCAATATCAGCACGGAGAGCGACGACACCTCCTGGTTTACCGCCTTTAATGATGCCGAGTACACCAGTTTTGGCATAACCTTTTTTATATGGGATTCCGTATTCATCAAGCTTTCGTTGGATGAACTGAGAGGTTTCGAATTCCTCTTCGCTCAGTTCCGGATTTTCATGCAGGTGACGGCGCATTGAGATGATCTCTTCCTCCACTCGCTCACCTTGTCTTTTAAAATCAATCATATGATATTACCCCCATGTCTTGTGACTATAGTTTCATGTGGATGCCAGGTCCGATTGGCAATCCAAGTAGATTCCAGATAACGAATAAGATTGTCCAGATTGTCAAGAATACGACCGTGTACGGAAGCATGACAGAAAACAATGTTCCGAATCCTGCTTTCTTGTCATAATCCTTCATAAATGCCAGGATCATCGGTACATATGGGTTCAATGGCGTAATGATGTTTGTAGATGAATCGGCTATACGATACGCCATTTGCGTGAACGCTGGATGATAGTCAAGCAGCGCAAACATCGGAATGAATACTGGCGCCATCAATGCCCATTGAGCTGAACCACTGAAAATTAATAGATTCAGGATGGCTGTCAGGAAGATGAATCCGATGATAACTGGTAATCCTGTCATATTGATGCTTTGTAGGAATTCGGCACCTGAAACGGCAATCCAGACACCGATATTCGTCCAGTCGAAGTAAGCGATGAATTGGGCAGCTGCAAAGATCAGGATGATGAAACCGGACATGTCTTTCATGGATTCACCCATGTACTTCGGCACATCATTTGCCGATTGGATCTTCTTAACTGTAACGCCATACGCAACCGATAATGCTATGAAAAAGAATAGAATAATCGGGACGATTCCATCTAAGAATGGTGACGGGATCAGTCCGCCTTCTTCATTACGAAGTGCTGACCCTGGTAAAAAGATCGCCAATGCGAGTAGTCCTATATAGATTAGGGCAACAATACCAGCATTTCGTAGACCACGGGATTCAATGGGTTGGATTTTTTCAAGCTCTTTTCCATTCGCAGGACCTTCATATTTTCCAAGCTTCGGCTCTACGATTTTTTCCGTTACCCAGGTACCCACTGACATGAGCATCAAAACTGAGAAACACATGAAAATATAGTTATCGACAGGTGTTACAGTGATTCCATCCCCGATGTTTTTGGATACTTCAGTTGAAATACCAGAAAGCAGGGCATCTGTACCTGTAATCAGGAAGTTTGCGGTAAAACCAGCACCAACACCGGCGAAACCAGCAGCTAGTCCTGCAATCGGGTGTCTACCAAGTGTTAGGAAGACCATTGCTGCAATGGGTGGCACAATAATAAATGCTGCGTCGGAGGCCAGATTTCCTAAGATACCCGTTAGGACGATCGCATATGTGACCAGCTTAGGCGGTGCATTGATGATCGTCTTTTTCATGAACGTTTGGATAAGCCCTACTTTTTGGGCAAGTCCAATACCGAGCATCATACCGAGAACGAGTCCGAGTGGTTTGAATTCGGTAAAGTTCGTGAGCATAGATGTGAGAATGTATTTCAGTCCTTCACCGGTCAACAGACTCTTGATGGCGACTGTTTCCCCTGTACCCGGGTGGTCGACCGTCACGTCGAACAGACTGATGACACCGGAAAGGACGATGATTCCAAGTGCTAAGTAAACAAATAGCATGAACGGGTGTGGAAGTTTGTTTCCGAGCACTTCCACCCGATCCAGAAAGCGAAGCATGAACCCTTTGTTAGCGGTTTCATTTTCGTTTGCATGGTTTGGGTTAGTTGACGGCAATGCAATTCCTCCTCTTAAGTTTCAGGACATTGTTACGTGTGCGGGTGATGAATATTAAAGGCTTGAATTATATTTACGGACAATGTCCTTTTTTATTCCGTTAATAAAGAGGATAACGCATATCGAATGTAATTTCTAGTGAATTCAGAAAACTTATCACATGGAAATATTTGATTGTCGTACCATGTACCGATTTTAAACCCTTGGTATGACTGCAGTTGTAATCGGTACCGGGTACACTTCATTTCTGGGATATTTCTTATTGAGTGTGGATATACTGGTTTCTAATATGCTACTTGAGGATGTGTATTCTATGAAAGAAGAAGGAAATCTCTTTACCGGGCTTTTATGGGGTATTTCGCTAAGCGTTCCTCTTTGGATCTCTATCTTTGGATGGGTCAAACTCATTAGCCGAATTGTAAGGTGATGAGGACAAACTAATGTACAACCAATAGAAAAAGCTTAATCAAATTGTGTTTGATTAAGCCCTTTATCCTGAATCATATACGGTTAATATTTAACATCTTCTGAGACCATGATCCATTTTTCATTCATTTGTTTGAATGTTAAGTGTATCGTGTAACTACCATGCATATCGGATGAATTGGACTGACTAAGCTTATATTGCTTATCATCAATTTTTGTCATCGTAAATGGTTGTTGATCCGTAATCCAAGGATTAAGACACATCGGTATGATATAGAGACCATCTTCCTTTTCCTCAAAATACATATTTACATACGGTACAGCTACAGCTTCTGTCGCATAACTACTCACATGACTCACTAATTCTTGTTTCGTATTGAAGTTCTTCACCTTATTATTGCTTTCGTCATAAGGTTGAAGCAGTTCATCCATAAAGGTACGAGCGGTATGGATAAGTTCTTCTTTACTCGGTTCGGCCACTTCTTGGTTCTTAATCTTGTCTTCCTTGGTTTCTGACTTAACCTTTTCTTGTTTCTTAATAACTTTTACTTCTGTTTTCTTTTCTTCTTTTGGTTCATTTTCTACTATTTTTGTTTCTACTTCACCTGTATTCTCTTCAACTACTACTTCTGGATTTTCAAATCTCTTTTCAGCCGAAATTGTTGTGGTATTAATATTTTTTTGTAGCGTATGAACTTGTAACAAATCGTCTTTCGTAGAATGTTCAAGTTTTTCTTGATGGAGATCTACACCCGATCCAATGTTCCATCCCAATGTAAGAATTACGAAACTTAGAAACAATGATTTCAAGAAAATCCCTCCAAAAAATTCCTTATATAAATTAGACGAATCATTAACTTGAAAAGTTTCACTTTTGTTTCAATTGTTACAAAAACATTACAGGGAGTGAAAGGAGCCTATTTAACTTTGATTTTGACTTCGACATTTATTTCAATATGTCAATCAAGCGTTTGATTGAATCCTGTTAGTGGTTGAAAATAGTAGGGTTTCAATTTAAATCAAACGCTTGTTTAAAAAGGTTCATTCATTGGATTCAACGATGATGAATTCTTCCTTATCAGAGTCATAATAACCATCAATCTTTTTACTACCGTCTTTCGTTTTCAAAACTAATCCTAAGCGGTGATCATCGACATATGGTGGATCCAATTCATCTAATTGATCCAGGATATCTGCACCATATTTATGATACTGATCTATGGTCACGAATTCCGAGTCTGCTTTTAACGTCAATCTTACATATTTAAATTCACCAAACATCTCTACATCCTGTACTTCATTTTTGTCTTGATATTGGTCCCCTATTTTTTCATATGCTTTGTATAAATCCTTTACGCTTTCATCCCCGTTATGCTCTTGTCCTTCCCCAAAGTAATCGGAAGGTATGGACAGTGTAAATGTATCGTGTTCTAGTTGTGTATTTAATTTTAACTTTTCCATCTCCATGTCTCTTAAAATTGTACCTTGTTCATCAGAAATTCTAAATTTCAACCAGATACCCGATGGTTCATGCACCCATATATTGAATAGGTGCCCACTTCTCCCTAGCTCCCCTTCAATTACTACGGTATCTAAATTCAAATACTGAGTACGCTCCTTAATTGCCCATTGACTGAAATCTTCTAAATAACTAATCGCTTCATTTTTAGGGAATACATATTCAAAATCCAAGATTTCAGTAGGTAAATATTCAATATTTTTGGTTACACTGAACTCCTTTGTTAGATGGTATAACGAAACAATTTGATTATCTTTATATAGACGTTCCTCATCTAAGCCATCCTTGCTCAGCTCATGGATATAGAAAGCGGGATTGTCTCTAACCCTGGCGGCTAAATGGTAGGTTATGGGGTTCACTGTTCCATTGTGTTGAATTTTATAAGTTGCATTAACCGTTTTGAATACACTTTGATTATTTAGCATCAATTGATATAATTCTTCTTTGCCATTTAGACCTTTCTCAGGTGGAGGTTCTTCATCCACAACTTCTTCCTCATCTATTTTCTTAACAACACTTTCAACTGATTGGTCATCAGAATCTTCGTCATTAGTCGTCGGAGCTTGGTATTGTTCTGATTGTGGCTGCTTTGTGGATGTGGGTTGATTACTCCCTCCCTCTCCCTGTATCACTAAAAAGATAAGGAAGGAACAGATTGATAACAGTGCTACAAGAGCGATGGTTGGTTTAAAAGCAATTCTTTTCCTTTTTTGATGTTTTTGATTGTGAAGTTCATTCAATTTGTTAATAATTTTTTGTTCGCTATCTTTGTTGAAAGGATTTTTGTTGAACAGTGAATTATCAAGATTAGGTTTTAGTTGTTCAAACTCGTCATGCATGAAGAGAGCCTCCTCCCATTTCGTATTTCAATTTCGCTCTCGCCCTTTGCAGTCTTGTCTTCACAGTTGATTCCTTTAAATCTAACAAGCTGGAAATCTCACTAATTTTTAATTCTTCATAATAATGTAGGATAATGACTTCACGATATTTTACTGGAAGTTTTAAAACATTTTGGGATAACTCTTCATTAGTGCCGATCTTGTCATACTCGTCACCACTTTTACGTATGGGGAAAATATTTGATAAAAAAACATTCTTAAAATAAGAGGATCTAAGATAATCCTTACATTGATTCGCAAGGATGCTGTAGAGCCAAGTCTTTAAAGCAGATTCACCATTGAACGTGTGAAAATTTTTATACGCTTTGATAAACGCTTCTTGCACGAGATCTTCAGCCAGCCCCCAATCCTTCACATAGGTGAATGCAAAATTGGTCATTTGCTTACCAATTGTTGCAACTGCCTCATACAACAAATCGACTTCTTCAGCTGAGCAATCCATGCTTTCACTCTGGTTCATATTTGCCAAGGTCCAAACAGCTCCCTCCCCCTTTTTCTAACACTGAGACGTAATTTATGTAGAAAAGGATTCAAAATAATGGAATTACTATAAATATCGTTCGAAGTATATACTCGACAAATCTTTTACATTCTCAATCAAACGTTTGATTAAACGCGAAAGTGCCAGGCACTGTTAGGAAGTCCATGTGTAACAAGGATTCTTAAACAGTGCCTGGCACCATAGGTCAAATGCCCCAGAAGCGTTGGATGATTTGTTGTTGCGTGATGTTGTTTTTTTGCTGGGTTGCGAGACTAGCAATTACATATCCAAAGAAGGATAGGACGATTGGCACCACAACTGTGTGCATGCCTAACAAATTAGGTGCGTTCAGGTGTAAGAGCATGTATGAACCGACTCCGACAATCATCGAAGTGAAGGCTCCGTAGGCGTTTCCTTTTTTCCAATAGAGGCCAAGAACGACCGGCCATATGAAGGCGGCTTCCAACCCTCCAAAGGCAAACAGATTCAACCAGATTAATAGATCCGGCGGGTTTACTGCCATTAGGAATACGAGAATTCCGATAGCAGCTGTCACTGAAATGCTGATTGTTTTGACCTGACGCTGTGAAGCTGTTGGTTTTACATAGTTCACATAAACGTCCTTGATAACAGCTGAACTGACTAGAAGTAGTAATGAATCCACAGTGGACATAACGGCTGCCATTGGTGCTGCAAGGACGATACCAGCAAGCCAGCCGGGCAAGACTTCAAGTGCCACTAGTGGCATTACCTTATCCCCTACTTCTACTCCAGGTATGACGACACGGGCGAACACACCGATCAAATGCATACCAAGCATGATGAAACCTACGACAATCGTTCCGATAATCATCGCTTTGTGCATCGCTTTGGAATCCCGATAGGACATGGCTCTTACCGAGACCTGTGGTAGACCGACGACTCCTATCCCTACTAGTATCCAGAAGGAAGACACAAACAAGGGAGTGAGTGAACGATCTGCTCCGAAAGGGGATACAAGGTCAGGGTTTTCTAAGGTGAGCTCTGTCATGATGTTGGAGAGCCCTCCGCCTGCAATGACTGTTCCGATAAGCAATAGTAATGTTCCGATAAACATGACGATTCCCTGCAGGCTATCAGTTATGGCGACTGCTCGGAATCCCCCTATCACAACATAAACGAGGACAGAAGCCGCAAATATGAAAAGAGCAGTCGTATAAGAGAGTCCTGTAAAGCTTTCAATCAGCCTTGCCCCCCCAACCCATTGTGCTGCCATGGCACTGAAAAGGAAGATGACGATGCTGAATGCGGAAAGGAGTACAACCCATTTGCTTTGGTATCTTTCTTTTAGAAAATCGATCAGTGTAACTGCATTGATTTTACGAGCAACAATGGCAAACTTTTTACCTAAAACGGATAAAGTGAAGTAACCGGTCACGAGTTGCGACATAGCCAGTAGAACCCAACCAAGTCCCAGGTTATAGGCTACGCCAGGTCCTCCCACAAAACTGCTCGCACTACCAAAGGTTGCTACCATCGTTAACGCTAAAACGAACCCGTTGAGCTGGCGGCTTCCAAGGAAGTATTCTTGTAGGAAGTCAGGCGCTTTTTGTATATGTTTAGATGCATAGGTTCCTATTAAAAACACCACCAAGAGAAAACCAAAGAGTGGAATGATGACTTCCCAATTCATTCAGACTCCTCCCTTCGGTCCTCGAATGGCACCTCTGTAAAGTAAAATTTAACCATTACAATGACGAGCAGAGAAAATAAGACGAATCCACCGATACAGCTGTAAAAGAACCACGCAGGAAAGCCAAATATGTATGTATATTCTTCTGGATCCTTTCGCCCTAAACCATACGCGAAAGCAAACCACCAGATGAAATTGAGGATCGCTAATCCAATACCGAATAACGCTTCACGGTTCGCTATACGGAAACGAGGATCCTCTTTGAACCTTTTTTCGTCCATATTGTATCCCTCAAATCAATTTTTGAAGTTTTGTCCTATTTTACCAAACCTAACGTTTAAACTCGATCTTTAAAATGATTTGGTTCAAGCCAAGCTTACTGTATAATTGCATTATAAGACAAAGAGAAGCGAGGCTATTTATGTTGAAAAAGTTTATTTGGGCATTGGTCATCGTAGTTGGGATTGCTGTGATTGGAGTTGCTGGGTATGCCTACTATTTATATGATTCGGTGAAAGATACAGCTGAGAACATTCACGAACCGATTGATCCAGAACGTGAAAAGGCGGTTCCGAAACCGAAAGTAAATGATAAAGAAGCTCCTGAACCCATCTCAATTTTATTGATGGGAGTCGATGAACGTGAAAACGATCAGGGACGTTCAGATACAATGATTGTCATGACTGTAAATCCAAAGGAAGAGTCCATGATCATGTTCAATATCCCGAGGGATACACGTACAGAAATCATAGGGATGGATTTTGACGATAAAATCAATCATGCTTATGCCTTTGGCGGCACGAAAATGGCAGTTGAAACGGTTGAGAACTTCTTGGACATCCCTATCAATTATTACGTTCAAGTGAATATGGAGTCCTTCCAGGATATTGTTGATGCGGTTGGCGGGGTGACCGTTGATAATGGTTTAACTTTTTCATATGGAGGATACTCGTTCCCACAAGGTGAAATTAAGCTGGATTCAGGTAAGGAAGCTCTTGCGTATGTTCGGATGAGAAAGCAAGATCCAAAAGGCGATCTAGGACGTAACGAGCGTCAACGCCAGGTGATCAAGGCCGTCATTGACAAAGGGGCTCGAGCTTCTTCCATTACAAAGTTTGATGATGTGCTGAATGTTATTAGTGAAAATGTAAAAACAAACATCACGTTCTCTGAAATGAAAGATATCCAATCGAATTATAAAGAGGCTAGAAAAGAATTAGAAACGTTTGAAGTGGAAGCTCAAGAAACTTATATTAATGAAATCTTCTATTACATCGTTCCAGAGGAAGAGCGTAATAAAATCAGCGATAGATTAAAAGAACATTTGAATATTAAAAGTACCGCTTCTGAAAGTGATGAAGCAGCTTAAAGAAAAGCATTCATAACAAAAGACTCGTTGATGACGAGTCTTTTTTCTATACATAATAAAATATTGATGCCAAGAACGATAAAAAAATACCAATGAGGAATATAAATACAGTGTGGAAAAGGCATTTGAACATAAATATTTGTTTAGAAAAAAATGCGAAATAAAATGTACTACCTATACTGATGGCCAACCATAAATAATATAAAAACTCATTAACAAAGCCCCAGGCAAATAATAGAGCAAAGAAAATAGTGATAAACGTATTTATTAAAAATGAACTAATCATAACGATAAGATCCAATACCTTAATATCCCACACCTTTAAAGCCCCCTAGACACACTGTCTATCCTTATTTTACCACAAAGAACCCTTCTTCCTATTCGGGATACTTATCATTACACTTTATTATCAAAATATAAAATTTTTGTTTCATTTTCATTAAAAACATAGTTTGAGTTTTGGGTATATATGGGAAATGTTCTGTAATAAAACTTTTAGGAGGGGTACTATCTTTGGGTTGAAAAACAAGGGACTTTTTCTGGTTGTCATAGGTTTAGCACTGTTGTTGATATTAACGATACCAAAATCCGCCTCAGCTATACATATGGATCGGATTTCAGGTGAAAACAGATATGAGACTGCCGTAGAAATTTCTCAAAACGGATGGCCTGATGGCTCAAACACGGTAGTTCTCGCAAGGGGATATGAATTCCCTGATGCGATTGCTGGAGCACCCCTTGCTTATCAAGAAGATGCTCCAATATTATTGACAGATAATGATTATTTAACACAGGTCACAAAAGATGAGATTGAGCGATTAGAAGCGAATCGAGTGATTTTACTCGGTGGAGAAGCAGCACTTTCCTCTAGAATTGAATCTGAATTAAACTCAATGGGTCTTGAAACCAAGCGTATATCAGGTAAAAATCGATACGAAACGTCTGTAGAGATTGCTAGAGAACTAGGTTCAAGTGATACTGCAGTAGTGGCTTATGGAGGTAATTATCCTGATGCCCTTTCCGCAGCACCTTACGCAGCTAGACAAGGATTCCCAATCTTGTTAACAAGAACGAATGAAATTCCGTCTGCAGTAAATCAATTTAAAGATCGGTTTAATAAGTCCTATATTCTAGGTGGTCATGGCGTTATTTCAGAAAGCGTTGCAAACGATTTCAATGGAGCTGAAAGATTAGCTGGTGGAGATCGTTTTGAAACATCGAAAGAAATTCTAGAAGTCTTCCAAATGGGAGATGCGGACGAAGCGTATGTAGCAACGGGGTATGATTTTGCAGACGCCTTGACTGGCTCCATTTTAGCGGCGAAAACAAATGACCCGATTCTTTTAGCAGAAAAAAATTATGTACCGAACCCTACGAAATTGTATGTTGATGACAGAGGGCTAAATAACTTTACTGTATTCGGTGGATACAATGCTATTGATCAGTATGTTGATACAGAGCTTGCAAATCCAATTCAATTACTACTTGTTAATAAAAGAAGAAATATCCCTGCAAGTTACGAGCCAGAGAGATTAGTAGAACCAAATGTACGCTTCTCTCCGAATGTTTCAGAGAATGACAATAAGCGTTTGATGAACTCAATTGCAGAAGGACATTTAGAACGTTTATTTGATGCAGCCTGGAACGATGGTATGGAATTATATGCTCAATCAGGTTATCGCTCATATGAACGTCAACAAGAAATTCACCGCTATTACACTCGAGAATATGGTGAAGACTATGCCGATCGTGTAAGTGCAGAACCTGGGCACAGTGAACATCAAACTGGACTTGCAATGGACGTGACGAGTCCTGCAGTTAATTATCAGTTGGTTGAAGAGTTTGGTGATACGGAAGAAGGCCGTTGGGTTGAACGGAATGCACATCGATTCGGATTTATTATCCGTTACCCTGAGGGTGAAGAAGATGTAACAGGCTACAAGTATGAACCATGGCACTTACGTTATGTGGGTGAATCAGTAGCTCGTTATATGAAAGCCAACAACAAGGTCTTGGAAGAATACTTGAGATAGATTCATGTAATATTTATAGAAGATGCTACAAACTACATGCTTATAGCATCTTCTATTTTTTTACCAGGGTCAAGTGTACTAATTAACTAAAAATGATAAATAGACTAATGTTCCTGTTTTACAATTTATTACATATTATGTATTTACTTGGGATATTTTGTTGTGTAACTTTATTCTAGATAAAAAAAATTAATCTAGAGGTGAAGAAAAATGAAAAACTGGTTCAAGTTCATTACTGTTTTTGCTTTGACTGTAATGGTCATCGCAACTGTTACACCAACTTATGCAAGCGCATATTCAAAAACTACAACACCGAGTACTGTTACTAAAATTAAAGCCCCTGCACCTATTAAGGGTCCAAGTCCCGGAAAAGAAGCTGAGCCTCAAATTTGGGTTTCTATTGGTAAAAAAGCCGTCGTCCTAGCTGTTCGTCATGGGGGATTCGCACTAAGTAATTTAATAAAGAAAATTCCTTATCGGTGGGCACAGAGTTCAAGTAAATCGATAGCAAAATACGGAAATAAAGCCGCAAATGTCATTGAAGAAATTAACAATTTTACTGAGACAGGAGTAACTTTAGGACTAGTTAAAGCTGGTATTCCACCATCAGATGCTAGGAACATCGCTAAATTTGTTTGTTTTTTCTTATAAATGAAATAGTATACTTATATGTAAATATGATTTGGAGAGAGTGGACTTAGCCTTATTGGTTGTCTACTCTCTTTCAATATCGGAGGATTACTATGGAACTCTTCATAACAGCAATGATTATATTCTTTATTATACTCCCATTATTTTTTATCTTTATTTACAAATCTGAAAGAAAAGAAAATAATAATGTGAGAATACCGATGACAATATTTGTTTCAAGTATTCTCTCTTTGATTATTACCATCACTATTACGGCATTAATTGTGGTTGTTACTGGATCTGCAAGCTTGGTTTCTTCGTTATTCAAGATAGATATCTCTAAAACAGAGCTTATCATAATGGGTGTGGCTCTAGTTCTTTCTAATCTCACAGTAGATAATGTTATAATAACTATCTTAAAATATTTTGTAGGAGATAATCAATTCTATAGTTTAGTAGGATTATTTCTTTACCGTATGTTTCTGCTCTCACTTATATGTATTTTAATGTCAATTAGTTTAGAATTTACAGTACTTATATCAACTAGTGTACCTTCAATACTATTACTCTTTGAATATCTAGTACCAAAAATGATTGATACTAAAGGAAAACAAAACCTCTAAATATTTATTACCCTTCAAACTTCATTAAGATTGACTAGGTCCATTAAGGGGTATATTTGTGGTGTGTGTAAATGTGGTATCGTGAGGTGATTAATGTAATGAAGAAGGCCATGATTATTGTAAACCCGTCTTCTGGTAAGGAAGAGGCTGAGGCTAATCAGCATAAAGTTGAGGAAGTGCTTCGGAATAAAGGTTATGATGTCATTGTTAAGCTGACAAAGAAACAGCTCGATGCAATGGAGTTTGCAAGAACTTCTTGTGAAGAAGCATTTGATGTGGTTGTTTCCATGGGTGGGGATGGGACGTTGAACGAAACGGTCAATGGTTTGGCGGATCAAAAGCATTGTCCAAAGTTCGGGATCATCCCGATGGGTACGGTGAACGATTTCGCGCGGGCTTTACACATCCCTACGAAATTTGAAGATGCATTAGGATTGATCCAGCAAGGCGAAACACGTGCTGTCGATATCGGGAAAGTGAATGATGGTTACTTTATGAATATTGCAGCGGTTGGAGCTATCGCAGAAGCTACATATGAGGTATCACCGAAACAGAAAACGATGCTCGGACCACTTGCATATATGTTGGAAGGCCTTAAAACGCTGAGCTCTAAAAAAGCATATGATATCCACCTCAAACATGATCACGGTGAATGGAAAGGCGATGCATTGCTTGTTTTAGCGGCGTTGACAAATTCAGTTGGAGGCTTTGAAAAGCTTGCACCCGATGCGGAGGTGGATGACGGGAAGCTGAAGTGCCTCGTAGTGCACGATATTGCATTACCAAAGTTCATCAAGATCGTGACTGAGTTGATTAGAGGAAAGCATGTGGAAGACGATGAAGTCGAGTACATCAGCACTTCACGGTTAGAGATTTCGTCTAGCGAGAAACTGCACTCCAATATTGATGGAGAAGAAGGAGACTTGCTTCCACTAAAGATCGAGATTTTACCGAGACATTTAGATATTTACGTTCCTTGACTTTGTCGTACATGTTGAAAAGTCCTTCATCGATTTTGATGAAGGACTTTTTTTATGGTGTTTTATTAGTATGTTGTGAGTCGCAGGAACTTCTGCACCGCATAAACCCCTCTTTGCAGGAAGGTGAGCGTACCTGTATATTCATTAAAATCGACGGTGTACTTTCCTCCGTCGTTCGTCCAAAGTCGTTCGAAGTATGCGTCTACCTCTTGCACCACTTCAGAATCGTTCGGTCCCTGAATTTGCAGGTCCGCTTCGAGGTTGAAGGCTTCCAAGTTCCGCTTCGTGTAGTTAGCAGAGCCTGCGATGATGGTGGATTCCTTTTTACCCTTTATATAGAGCATTTTCGTGTGATACTGCTCCATGGTCGTGTTGTACCATCTGACGTCGACCTTGCCCCCTGAATCCTCTACCATTTCGGTTGCTACAGGGATGTTTGGTAGACCGGTTTTCTTGTTACCGAATGCCACCTGGTTGGGGTCGAGTATGATTTGCACATCCACTCCTCGTTTTGATGCTTTGATGAGTGGTTCAATTACCGATCGGTCAGCAATGTAGAACATACCGAGGCGGATTTTCTGTCCGGGCAACGTTTTCTCAATCGCTTCAACGATATGCTTGTGCGCTTTCCCCTCTGTAAAATATTGCAGTTTGTACTGGCCTTCATTAGGATTGGCGTCCGGTTTCGGTTCGTATTTTGGAAGTTCAACGCCCTCTTCTGACATGTTCACTGCTGCTTGCTCCGCTTGGATGATTTCTTGTATGATCGGTCCTTTGATTTCAAATGCAACATTTCCATGATAACCGGATGCGTCATGTGGGTTTGCGGTTGATACCAGCGCCGTTTTGTCTGTCGCGACAATCTTACGATGGTTCGCTTTTACATTTAAAAGTTTCAAGTACGATCGAGCTGTCAATTCTGGAGCTGTGCTCGCAAACGGATTCATGATCCAGCCGTCACCCTTCTGACCGAACCATTGGAAAAACATCCGCCATGCACCGGAGTATAGCGGTGTGGAATCACGCAGTCGATTCAAATTCGTGTAAACAACTTCTACCCCATGGTCCTCAAGCGTGGATAACAATTTAGATTCATAAGATCGGTAACCAGTATTGATTTCGTCTGAGATGAAGACAACCTTGATGTCTGGGTTCTGCTTTTTCTTTTCGATGATCGCTTCAGCCAGATTCTCACTGATGGGTGGGAACTCTTTTTTCTTGTCATGGTAGCCGTTGAACATGAACATGTCGATCACGATGAACTCTTCCGCTTCGGAAATGATTTCATTGATTCGATTGAAAATGTTGAGCTCATGATTCAACTGATCGCCTTTTTTATAGGTCAGATCATAATAGAACTTCACGTCATCTACCTGATAGACTTCACTTTCGTAAGAAATCCCCTCTGGAAGGGGCTTGTACGTATGATAAATCATCGTCACTATGTAAATTAGAAGGAGAGCCCAAACTAAGCTCCATACCACTGTTTTCTTCTTAAACTGAATCTTTTTCAACGACAACTCCCCATTTCTATATCTATTGGTTGATCTAAACAGTATCTATTAAACCTATTTATTCCCCAAAATCAAGCTCGCGACACTTACTTGGTGCCAGGTACCAAAATTCCTCCCTACTCTCCCAACGGTTTCAAAATGGTACCTGGTACCGAATAGCGTCCTTACTCTCCCATGGGGTCAAAAAAAGTGCCAGGCACCCTCTACTGTGGGTTGCCTGGCACTTCAATGATTAGTCTTCTTCTAGGATGTCTTCGATTGTTTCAATTAATTCTTCAGCTAGTTCAGAGTCGATATGTTTTCCGCTCTTCTTCTCGATCCAGCTTTGGAGTTTTTCAAGTTTCTTAATTTGTTTTTCTACATTTTGTTCGTTTTCGATAGAGTCGATTTTAGAGAGCATGGATTGGGAGATTCCGTGGTTCTTGAACTTCCCTTCCTCTGCTCCTTCTTCAATCACTTCGCGAAGTTCTTCCAAATTTTCACCCATATCGGAATCGTCCTCTTCTTCCCCAAAGTAGAATGTTTGGATGACTTCTTTGTTGAAGTTTTGGTCGATGGATCGGATGTCGACTTGGTGTCTTTCATCGTCATCGTATCGTTCTTCTGAGAACGTGAGTGTGTTTCCTTCGAGTACCTTCCATTCACCGTTGTTTACTCGGTAAACGGTTTTTAATACTCCTACACCCTCGCCGTCTGTCGCTTCAACCATGTACGTGACGTTTTCATCATCGTCATCGTCTTCACCATTGCCAGTTTGACGAGTCACAGTCGTAGTTGGGGCAACGTAATCGCTACTGATTCGTCCGTCAGGATAGGCTTCGATCGGTTCTCCAAAGCTCTCGATGTAATCCACTGTTGCATCCAAGTCCGTTGGTCCTTGAACCGGGTTTGCTCCAAGTTCATCCAGGCGGTAACGGTCTGTTCCGTGTGGATACATGTAACTGTTCACGACGACCGTATACGTTGCTGCTGGATCGACTTCTGTGCCATCTGGCAAGTACAGATCAACGACTTCGTTCGTCTCTTCATTCCATGTGTAACGGAATCCTGCAATACTCAAGTCTGGTCCGTATGTTGGATGGAATTGTGTGTTCAATACGTGGCGTACATCTTCACCGGTGAGCTCAATTTTTACCAACGTATTGCCGAATGGCTGGATGTTGTACAGCTCACCCCAAGTGATTTCTCCTGCATCGAGGTCGTCACGAATTCCTCCGCCGTTCATTAATGCAAAGTCGGCACTCATTTCTGTGCGCATGCCTTCTGCAATTAGGTTTCCGAGTGCATTGTCCCCGACGAGACCTTTTTCAGAGTATCCGCCTTCAATTGCAATCGCTGCTTCTCCAACGACTTCACTCAGCTTAGGTCCGACGATGTCTAGGTACTCATCAAGTTGAGCTGTTACTTCAGCGTCTGGTGTTACGCCGTTTTGTACAACGTCTACGATTTCAGCTGATTTTTTTACAATATCATGCGTGACTGGGTCGATTTCAAGATCAACATCAGAGAACGCCATGCCGTATTCCCAAGATTGAACGATCAGCTTGTTATCAACAACAGTGTTCACTTTTACATGGTTATGCCCTGCAAAAATGACGTCTACTGCGTCGTTGATGTTATTCGCAAGCTCTGCCGCTTCGCCTGTCGCGACATCACCATTCATATCAACCGGTTCATGTGCGAGGACAACGATCGCTTCAACGCCTTGTGCCTGCAATTCAGGTACGTATTGATTCACCGCTTCTGCTTCATCTGTAAAACGGACATTCTGAATGCCATCCGGGATGACCATGCTCGGCGTGTCTTCCGTCACCACTCCGATAAAACCGATCTTCGTGCCGCCGATTTCAAAAATTTTATACGGATCAAGGACATTCTCGCCTGTATCTTTATACTCGACATTCGCTCCTAAAAGCGGGAAGTCCATTCCATCGTAGTCTGCAAGTCCGTCTGGATGCGTTCCACCGTTCACGAGGCGAAGCATTTCATCGACACCTTCGTCAAACTCGTGGTTTCCAGCAACTCCAACGTCAAAGCCGACCGCTTCCATTAGCTCAACTGTTGGCTCGTCCTGTAAAAGCGCGGACACCGGAGAGCTTGCGCCGACCATGTCTCCAGCATGTACGGTCAACGTGTTCGGGTTCGTCGCTTCGCGTTCTTTCAAGTAAGTAGCTAAGTAATCGATGCGTCCATAGGATTGGTCTCCATCGCGCTTCGTTACATCAATTTTTCCATGTAAGTCGTTAAGTCCGAGCAATTGTACCTTAATCAGATCTCCTGTACCGCTGTCACTCTTCGTATAGCCTGCATCAATGGCATCTTGCTCTTCAAAGAAAAAGACACGGTTCTCGATCGGGATGTCCTCCCATTTTTCAGGAGCGACATATTCTTTTGTAAAATAGTCGCCGACGAACTTGTCCGGTCCGCCACGTTTATTGAAACGGAACTCGTAAGGTAATTCGGCAATTGGATTGGCTGGGTCCCACATCCCGCTGCCGTTTTCAATCGCTTCTTTCGCAGCTGCATGATATGCTTCAAAATGCTTCAGGTTCGGGTAGATGAAGTAAGGGACTGCGCGCCCGAGACGAACCATTTCCTTGTTCACGTCCATCTCGCCCTTGTGGATGTGACCGAGCAAGCGGCCGTAGTCATCTAAAGGCTGTTCGCCGACTTCAACCGTAATCTTTGTACCAGCTGGGAGCAGACGCTGCAGTTCTTCTGTCGCGGCTTCTGCATGATAGCCTTGGGACTCACCGTTGTAATTCGTTTCTGGCGTATCAATGGAAAGCATTCGGATTTTCGTAGATCCTAAGATTGGATCGGTTACATGGACCGTATCTCCATCAACGACGCGGTCGATTGTCGCTTCATAAGATTCTTTCGGTTTTGGTGCTGGTGGTTGTGGCTCTACCAGCTTGAAGTCTTCCATTTTTCTCGGTAAAAGTTGATAGTCATTGTACTGGCCGACGATCGCCGTCACGTCGTACCACTTGCCTTCTTGGAGAGATGCAACATCGATGCCAGTTGCCGTTTCCACTCGGAGCGTTACACCTTGTAAACTATCATCGATGAATGAAATATTGTAGCCGCTTCCTGCCGTGTTACTAGGAATGGACTGGATATAGCCTCTCACGTTTACAAGAGAGCCTTCTAGCGGCTCCGCTTGATCCGTGTAAAGCGTTTCGAGATTCGTAGCTTGTGGTGCAGGAAGCGCATTTCCGCTGGAAAGGATTTCAACTGTACCAGGTACGATCTCTGTTAAACCGTTATATGTTTTAATTTCACCTGTAACCTGGATTTGTTGACCTTCTTGTAAATCTACTAGATTTTCATTGAAAGAAAATACGTTAATTCCTGCTGTCTCGTCTTGTATGTATGCCGATAGATTGCTGCCTGTAAAATCAGCTGTCACAATGCCTTCAACCGTGACGGTCTGTCCTGTCATGATCTTTGCGTCAGAGATCGACGTTGTAGCCGCTTGCGCCATTCCAGCTGGAAGCAACGCGACCAACATCGCAATTACAACCATAAAGGTTGTACACTTTTTCATGAGCAAATGATGCATATGATAAACCTCCCATTAATAGTTTTGGAAACACCATTTCTCACTTTACTAGACTTTCATTAAGTTGAAATGTATTTTTTGTAAATATCTGAAAAAACCATCCCTGCTTACCATAAATAGGTCTGACAACCATGTTTGATGTCTTATATCCATAATTTAGATAAATAGGCCCATTTGGCTAATTTACTATTTACAACGAATCAACATTATTGTAAAATTATTCCTACGAGATTGATAGATGTCTGATTACGGAGGCTCTCATGAACAAAATCCTATCTAGTAGAATTGAAGAAAAAGATGAAGTTTATTCGCTGCAAAAGTTGATGTATGAATATAGTAAAAAGATTGATAGTTACTCCGATCCGATGATTGTCCAGATCAGTCAGCAGCTTGATGAAAAGCTGAATATGATCCAAAAAACAAAACTTAAAAATTGATGTACAAGCTCATTGTTATTTTAGCAATGGGTTTTTTTATTTGTGGGCAAGTTCCCTGGTTGTCTTTCATAGACTGTGAGTAGACATGTCAAGGGGGAATGCAGCTTGGAAAACGTCACGATTATTGTCATGTGCATCATCGGTTTCATTACGATGTTCGGTGTAATAGGAAATATGCAAGCTCGTCTAAAAATGGCGGACTGGTTAAAAGAGCTTGGCCATATGGATGCCGCTTCACTCCAGTCTGGACGGAGCTCGAAGTGGATGAACGATGCGATCGAGGAATACCGCACGTATCACCTCTCCGGCGTAGCGAATGTAAACAGCCCGGTCCTTGTGGAAAAACACTTGATGAAGCAGCCAATTCGGGTGATGGGGCTACTCAGAGTACCAACGGGCAATATCATCCGCCTCATCCATGGACTCCCCTCTCTTGCCATCATCGTCGGGGTGCTCGGTACGTTCGTCGGTTTGACGATTGCGATCATGGCGATGCAGGATACGCTCGTGAATATCGGGAATCAGCCCGGTGGTTCGAATTTGTCCGTTTCATCCATCGTAACCGCGATTTCTGAACCGTTTAGAGGGATGAGCATCGCATTTGTGACGAGTATCGCGGGAATCGGCAGCTCCCTCTGTTTATCCCTCGTTCAGTCAGGTTTTCTGACAGGCGGAACGTCACTCGCTTATCTTCAAGACCGGGTCATTTCGGAAGCAGAAGGTGTGCTGGATCATGTCGTCCAGGAGCAATTGCAGAACGAAAAGCCGAAGGACTCTCTTGAACGGTTGCTGGACCGCCTTGTGACGAAGGTTCAGGAAAGCTTCCAGGAAAGTATCGGAGATTTTAGCACGAAGATGGTCGGTTTCACTGCGGGACTCGAGGGTGCAATGGAAGATGTGAAAGGCATCCTGTCCGCACAGCGGGATCACACCGAACAGTTTAAAAACAGTACGGATGTGCTCGTGCAGTTCGGCGATCGTTTTTCCGATACGATTGTAAAGCTAGAAACCGTCCAGCATTCCGTCGATAAAGGGCTGGGAAAGCTCGGTGAACATGTTTCCGGCTTTGAAAAGCAGTACAAACGAACAAGTGAACAGCTGGACCAGGGGCAAAAGCGGATGGAACAGGTCATGAAGCATTCCGACCGGATGATCGAGGAGTCGCAAAAGAAAACCGAAGAACTCGGACGCTCGTTGATCGGCGGTGTAGAGACAGTCCTTTCCAGGTATGAAACGAAACAGGAGGATTTTGAGCGGCGGATGGCGCAGCAGAACGACGAGTGGTTTTACCGGTATCAGGATAAAACGGAGCAATACGGTCGCGCCAATGACACATTTGCCGCTTCCGTTCAGCATTTAGAAAAGGCTTGGTACTCGACGATTGAAACGTTTAAGCGTGATTTCATCGATCAGCTTGGACATATGTTTGAGCGTGAACGTAATTCCCGGCATGATAACGGAAGAGATCAGGAAATGCGTGAGCTCATCCGTGCGCTCGATTCGGTGTATCAGAATCTTTCCCGTGAGTTCAAACAGACGCATCAATATTTCGGGGATGTCTATCATGTGTTGCAGCGGTTGCTTGATGCGACCGTTCAATCAGCCAATGCACGCTATGACCGTGATGGCTATGATCAGCCACGTCGGATCACGATTCATGATTCGAATCAACGGTGATCGCCATGCGAAAAAGGAGATGGAACAACGAAGAAGAAGGTGTCCAGGGTTACTTTTGGCCGTCATTCACCGATATGATGGCGATGATGGTGCTCGTTATGCTGTTCATAGCAATCATCGCTTACATCCAAAGCATCTACAACGCATATGAGCAGACGGAAGTACGGCATGAATTGGCGAAGGTGGCTGATGTGAAGCAACACATATCAGACTTGATTGAAAAGCGTTTAGAAGAGAACGTCGGGAAGGATAAGATCATTCGGGGACCGAACAATACGATTTCCGTTGAGGGGAACATATTATTCGATACGGGAAGTGCGGAGATCAGTGCGTCCGGAAAAAAGGTGCTTGCTCAGCTGTCGGATGCCCTGGTGCAGATCATCGACGAGCAAGAGCTGAGCCGCTACTTGTACATTATTCTGATCGAGGGACACACCGACTCCGTCCCTTATGACAACTGGTCCCTGTCGACAGAGCGGGCTGTTTCCGTTGTAAAATACATGCAAGAAGCGAATCCGAAGTTCAAGGATCCGAAGTATGCGCAATATGTTGCTGCTACTGGGTATTCCGAATATAAGCCGATTGAAGAAGGAAGTTCAGATGCCTCACTTCAGAAAAACCGACGCATCTCCTTCCAGATCATTTTGGATGATGAAAAGTGGCAAAGTAAGCTGAAAGGGATTGTTAATGAATATTAGAGAGGCTGCCAGGAGCAGCCTCTTCTTTATTGGTTTGGATATAAACTTTGGAATACCTCTTTCACTTTTGGTGTTACATAATGGCTTCCTCTTCGATCCTTCACATCTTCAATCATCATTGACACAAGTAGGGATGGATTCTCCGTATTCCAGGCAACGAACCAACCGTTTTCCTTCCCTTTTTCTTCTTTTGATGCTTTCAGTTCTGCCGTTCCAGTTTTACCAGCTAAACGCAGTCCATTAATCTTTGCCTCTGGAGCTGTACCGTTCGGACTTTCAATCACTTGTATTAAGTCATTTGTGATTCTATTTGCCGTCTCTTCGCTGATGACATTTTCTTTCCACGTTTGTTTTTCTGTTTCTTTGAACAGACTTGGTTTTAACAAAGAACCCTTCGTCACAATCGGTGTATAGCTGAGTCCCAGATGCAAGGCACTCATCTCGACCTGCCCTTGACCATAACTGGAATCAACGAGCTGTATTTCATTTTTGATACCATCCTCATTCGCAATTTGGGAGGCTGGAATCGGATAAGGAAACGGAATTTTTTCATCAAAGCCAAAGTTCTTCGTTTCTTGTAAAAAGGCTTCTTCTCCAATATCGAGCACCGACATTGCAAAATAAATATTGTCAGAGCGAACGAGCGCATCTTGCAGGTTCACAGCTGTATCAGGGCTATCCACTCTTGTGACATAATAGTTACCCCACGAATCCTTCTTCCATTGGTTGTTTGCGGGAATTGCTTTTTCTTCAGCAGGATCAATCGCTCCGGTTTTTAACCCGATTGCAGCAGTGACCGGCTTAAAGGCAGACCCTGGCGCATAGGTTTTGGTGAACCGGTTCGTTAATGGTTTGAGTGGGTTCTTTTCCAGTTTCGAATATTTTTCAGTAGAAATCCCATTTACGAAATCATTCGGGTCGAAAGCTGGTGTACTGACTAATGCAAGCACCTCACCCGTTGTTGGATTGATGGCTGAAGCTGTTCCGGCATCCTTATTCATCTGGTGGAATAATACGGATTGGACCGACACATCAATTGTGAGGGTAAAGTCTTTCCCGTCAACAGGTTCTTTTTTGGCAAGTAGATCTTGGCGGACATTTTCTTGATCTACAATGAAAATTTCCGCTCCTACTTCACCACGTAATTCCTTTTCAAGGACTTGTTCAAGTCCTCTTCTTCCAATCCAATCGTTTGCAGTATAGCCCTCGTTCTGTTTCTTTTCCAAATCGGCTGCTGTCACTTTTCCGATGTAGCCGGTCAGGTGAGCTGCTGCTCCTTTATATGGATAAACTCTACCTTCTTTTTCAACAAACTTGGTTCCATTAAGCGGTCGGATTGCGTCTATTTTTGCACGGTCGTCATTAGGGATTTTCTTGAGTGGAACAAATGAATCTTCTTTCACCCAAGATTGCTCAAGCTTTGCGTTGATTTCCTCGACAGGCATTTCAAGTAATTCAGATAGCCTTTTCTTTACTTCCACTCTATCCTCTTTCATCCAGCCTGGAACTAGACCGACTTCCTGTACAATTCCATTGATTGCAAGTCCTTCTCCGTTGGTATCATAGATTTCTCCGCGCACTGGCTTCTGTATTTCAAGAGAGAGTTTATCTTCTTCTTTCATACCCGGGTATATCATGGAGGTATCCCATTTTATTCCCCAGTGGTCATTATCTTCTTCTTTTTCGAATGCTAATGTTGTCTTGTGATTGATTTCAAGAAGTCCTGCGATCGTATTCATTTTTACATTAAAGTCGAACTGAGGTGTGTCTTCCTCTTCGTAGTCTTGCTCTTCTTCAGGGAGCTTATATGTAACCTTCAAGTTCTCGGCTTTAATATCCTCATATATTTTGGTATAGCGTTCAACGAAATCTGCTTCCGTTATGTTCTTTTGCGATTCATCTGTTAAGAGACTGTACATTTTCTTAAAGTCTTGCTGCTCCCAAGCTTTCATGTATCTTTCAAATGTCGTTTCAGGTTTCGGTTTTTCAGAACATGCCGTTAAGAGTAAAATTAGTCCGATAAAAATAATGGTTTTTCGTATCATATTGTTCTCCTTTCTGTACATGGTTGAAGGAATCCTTTGATTGAGATGGAATAATGAGTAAAAGCGACCTTATTCAGATAGACGTTCGTTTTCTGAAAAAGTTTCGCTAATGTTGATGTATATGAGGTGCACCTATGATGAATGTACAACTTTGGAAATATGTCCGCGGAGTCATGTGGGATTATGAACATATCCCGGAATCTGTTGAATTTGTAGAACGTGATGATCTTCTCATGTATAAGACGGAAGGGTCCTCAAGTATCTTATCGAACAAAGTGGCGAAATTTGAAGCTGAATCGACGGAAGAAGTTGCAGCTTTGTTGGATGAAGTGCTTCAGTTTTACGATGGAAAGCCTTTTTCATGGTGGATTGGGCCTGATTCGAAGCCTGAAAGTCTTGAAGAGTTGCTTTTGGAACGCGGTCTGACATACGAAGATACTTATTATGGACTGATCTTACCAATAAAAGATGACCTTAAACCTAAGCCTATCCCCTACCAAGTTCGGGTAGTGGAAACGGTGGAAGATGTTCAGCACTATGTGGATGTCAGTGCAGAAGTTTGGGGACATGATGATGCTACGAAAGAACATTTGGTGAAGCAACGGTATGGTTATTTAAAGACTGAAAACAAACGGGGAGGTTTCCTGATTGCTATGCATGGGGACAAACCTGTTGGATATGCCGGGTATCGGTTCAGCTCAGATGGCGTAGCAATGTATTTGGCCGGGACAGGTGTTTTACCGGAGTACAGGAAGCAAGGTATTTATCATTCGCTTTTAACAAAGAGAATGGAGCTTGCCGCACAAAACGGTTCTAAGTATATCGTTACCCAGGCTCGGAAGGATAACTCTGAACCGATTTTACGAAAGTTAGGGTTTGAAGAGATCGGGAGTTATGAAGTATATAAGAAGACAAATAAAGCTGACTCATAATTTTGAGTCAGCTGATTGCTTCCTGTCTGCGTGGCTTCATTTGTGGCACTGGGACAATATATTGTACGAATGATAACATTCGAATCGCTTGTACAATCGCAACTGAAATGATTAGAACCATCAATGTGATCACCGGGAAGCTTTCAGGAGCAGCCCAAACCCCTTCAGGAATGAGCTCTTTTAAAATAATAAGCACAAAAGGGTGGACGAGATAGATCCCCATTGAGAAAGTACCAATTACCTTCAATGGATTGTAAAGGAATTTCATCTGTTTTAATAATGGAATAAGTCCAATACAAGCTATAGTGAGCAATGGGATGTTCACTAAATTCGAAACTCGTCTCGAACTTATTGCACCTACAATATGATATTCATAAATCGTAAATGCATAAACTGCAATTATGATCAGGATTAGAAGACCTTTATTTTTCGTAAATTGCAGGATTTGCTCCCAATAAAATGCTAAAAACCCTCCAAATATAAAATAGAAAATCCACTTAAATAAAAAGATGGGATCATTAACGAATGTTCCAACAGGTCCATCTATTGGTATTTGTTTATGATATAGACAGAAAAAAGTCACGATAAATGATACAAGTAAGGCAATCATCCAGGCTTTTTTTGTACGAATGAGCTGCATTAAAGGGAAAAAGAGATAAAACTGAATCACAATCACCATGAAATATAAGTGATAAAAAGAATCACCAAATAAGAACCTTTTGATCAATACTTCTAAATCAGGAAACGATTTCCACAGTATGAGACCCAGCAAAAAGTAAAATATGCTCCACACTATGAATGGTACGACAATCTTCGTAAACCTGGATTTAATGAATTTTTGCGAATCAAATCCTTTATATTTCACTTGGTGGAACAAAAGGAATCCACTAATCAACGCGAATGTTGGTGTTCCGAATCGGCCTAATTGATTAAACATGTATATGAACCATGTGTCATAGCTTGCGCTCACATGAACTAAAATAACACCTAAACAGGCAAATGCACGTAAAAAATGGATCTCTTCGAAGAATTTTCGTGTTGTTTGAGCTGCCATTGTCTTCTCCACCTTTTACCTTTCCTTAGTTGAATTAACTAAGTAATTCATTCGGTCCGGACATATGTTTGTTGTCTATATTTGTTTTTGTAATTTATGGTAACGAATTAAAGGTTTTCAAAAAATTGGATTGAAGTAACTATGGGAAGGGTATTTATAACTTATTAAGAGGAAAGGAGATTCCTTATGGGGTCTAAGCATGAAGGTATTGGTGGATGGTTGATCCTCATTGTCTTTGGTCTTCTGTTAGTCCCGGTCATTCGGCTCTATTCTTTGTATCAAACGTATTGGACCGTTTACAATACACCCGCTTGGAGTTTATTGACGGAAAGTGGTAATCCCCTCTATCACACCTGGTTTGAACCTGCTTTTTGGATGGGTGTTGGTGTGGATCTTCTGTTGATCATTCTTTCCTTGGTTGGTCTGTGGCTGTTGTTAACGAGGAGTTCTCTTTTTCCGAGGTTTATGATTTCTTTTCTGATTGCCATGACGGTTTTTGCAGTCGCTGATGGATTCATTACGAATTGGATTTTCGGTACACTACCTATTACAGCTGATACATTGCAATATATCCAAAACCAGTCGTATCGACAGCAAGCTGGAGCGCTGTTATTAAGTATCATATGGATTCCTTATCTGATGAGGTCAAAAAGAGTAAAAGCGACTTTTGTCAGTGGTCCTAAGGAAAAGACGGTTGCGAGTAACAATTTGACGTTATAAAAAAAGGAGACCGCCTCGTGGCAGTCTCCTTTCTCAACGGAACGATTAATCGTCGTCCTCTTCATCATCATCGTCTTCGTCATCATCGTTGTCTTGGTCATCATCGTCGTCTTCATCTTCTTCATCATCGTCATCGCGATCTTTGTCTCGGTCGCGTTTACGCTCTTTTTCACGATCATCATCGTCGTCTCGGTCACGCTTTTGCTTTTCGCGCTTCTCTTGCTTTTTCTCAGCTCTCTCTTGTTTCTTTTCCGCTCTTTCTTTTTGCTTTTCTTGCTTCTTTTCAGCTCTTTCTTGTTTCTTGGCTGCTTTTTCTCGTTCTTTTTGAGCTTTCTTTTCAGCTTTTTGTTTTGCTTTTTCTGCTTTCTTAGCAGCTATTTCTTCATCGTCTTTATCCTCATCTTCGGACTCCTCGTCCTCATTTGCTTCCTCTTCAACGGATTCTGATTCATTTTCGTCAGACTCTTCCTCTTCTGACTCTTCTTCATCCATATCTTCTTTTTTGTTGTGCTTTTCTTCTAGTTTTGCAATCTTTTTATCCAATTTTGCGAATGCTTTTTGGATATTTTTCATAAGAGACTCTTGAGCTTGAGGGTTCTCAACAAGCGCTAATGCCATTAGCAATGCGTTAATGTTTTGAGAAAGTTTCGATTGGAGTTCGTCCATATCGGAATCTTCTTCCTCTTCTTCAGTGGACTCTTCCTCTTCTTCTGTTCCTTCTTCAGACTCTTGTTCACCTTCAGTGGACTCTTCGTCACCTTCGGAAGATTCCTCTTCTTCAGAACCTTCCTCAGACTCTTCTGTTCCTTCTTCTGTTTCTTCAGAAGACTCTTCGTTACTTTCTGATTTTTCAAGAGCTGCTTCTTGTGCTTTAATTGCTTCTTCAAGCGTCTTCTCAGCTAGCTCAGTTTCACCAGCAGCAAAAAGAGCATTAGCTTCAGCAATTCTCTTAGATGCAATATCAGCTAAGATCTTTGCTTCTTCAAAGTCGTCAGAAGCTACTGCAAGCCGTACATTTTCAATCATTGTTTTTACGAAATAGAAGAAGTCACCTGGTAATAGGGACGGCTCTTCTTCTGCTTCTTCTGATTCCTCATCTTCTGTAGCTTCGTCTTCGTTAGTTTCTTCTTTCTCATTACTTTCTTCTGTTGTGGATTCCTCATTGTTTTCTTCAGTTGTTGGTTCTTCCGTAGTGGATGTACTGTCTTTCATCTCAACTTTTGGAGTAGACTCATTTGTGTTTGCGAACGCTGCTGGTGAGGTTCCGAATAGTAGTAGAGAAGCTGCGCTTAGTACTGCAATCCATTTCTTCATCATTTGCTTCATTCCTTTCGTTTATTTTTCATAAAAAAAGCAGACTACGAGAGTTACAGAATCCTGTACTCTTGTAATTTGCCTTGTTGACCTATGCTAGCTTTAATCCTTCTTATGTATGACTGATCGGTCCTAGGCAACTGGCTGACATAGGTGGGGTTCACCGTTAGTCCCTTTAGCTTTGCGTCACTACCTTTCGATAGCTTTGCCTTTATCTGCTCTTCAATGGTTTTAGTATACAACAATTCGACACCATTCTTCGAAGTTCTATCTTCCTATTTTTTCTGATAATTTATAGGTGTTTTCTATCAGAAATGGCAATCCCGCATGATATTTCCACTCTTATAAGCAATATGAAATAGGTAATTTGAAGGGTGGTGTCAGGCACCGATTGAGAAGCGTTGGTACCATTGGCTTCCTAATCGGTGCCTGGTACCGTCTTTTTTACTCACAAAAAAAAGAGAGCTGCTCGGGGCAGCTCCAAATGTGAGGGTGAGGGAGGTAGGTCGTGTGCCTACTATTCAATTTTACAAAATAATATGATCAAGAACCTTCTTCAGACTCTCCGTCTTCAGTGTTGGTTTCTTGTTCTTCGTTTGCTGGTTCTTCGTTAGCTGGTTCTTCTTCCGTTCCATTACAAGCTGTAATTAACATAATTGCGAGTAGTGCAGAGCCTAGTTTAGCGAGAAAACTTTTCTTCACGTTCAATCCACTCCTTATATCGCAAAAGTTTTTGACCGGCTTGTTTCCCGGTTAACTACACTATAGTAAATTTTTTGCGATATTTGTTAGAATTTACTGAATGAATACACAACTCTAACGATGTTTACATCTCGCTAACACTGGCTTAATAATCACCTACGAAGTATTGCCCTCACTGGGCTCGCGTCGGATTCGGCTAATGGAAGTGGCAGTGCAATCAGCTCGTAAATCCCCTCTTCTACATCGTCCAACATGACGCTTTCCAAGATATGAATGTTGTGGTCGAGCAAGCTGTGATGTGCTGGCAAATCTTTGGAGTCGACTTGATCGACGGATGGTACATCCACGCCAATCAATCGAATTCCGTTTTCTTTTAAAAATGGAGCAAGTTCAGGTGACAGATACGTAATCGACTCTGGAAATTTCGTTCGATCTTTCCATGAGGCCGTCTTGATCAACACCCGCTCCACTTCGCTCAGATCATAGTTTTGTAAATCTTCCGGTGTGATTGATTCTCGTCCTTCTAAGTGGACGACGAGCGCATCACCGACATAGAGGTCGGGCTTTAGGTCCAGCATCTTTTTGCCGTCATCATCAAAATGAAACGGTGCATCCACATGCGTTCCTGTATGCGTGCTGAAGGTGACGCTTCCGACATTAACAGATCCGGTTTCGGCTTTCGTCCAATTCAGCTTGAATGAAAAAGGCGTATCTCCCGGCCATGTAGGCACGCCTTCTTTCAACGGTTGAGAAATATCCCAAATCTTCATCTCCAAACTCCCCCTCTTCCCGCTTTCTTAGTCTTCTTTTTTACCTAGCGCAAACATGATTTCCGTTTCACATGCGACTTCTCCGTCTACAGTCGCCGTCGCTTTTCCTTTACCCATCGAACCACGAACTCGAGTCAGTTCCACTTCGAGGCGTAGCTGGTCTCCAGGGCGGACTTGACGCTTGAAGCGGCAGTTGTCGATTCCTGCAAAGAAGGCGAGACGTCCACGGTTTTCTTCTTTTTTCAATAACGCAACAGCCCCGACTTGAGCGAGTGCTTCTACAATCAGAACACCTGGCATGACAGGGTATTCAGGGAAATGTCCGTTGAAAAATTCTTCATTTGCAGACACGTTTTTCACTCCGATTGCGTGCTTCCCTTCTTCCACTTCTAAAATCTTATCTACAAGCAAAAATGGATAGCGGTGCGGGATAATTTCTTTGATTTCGTCAATGTTCAACATATGTATCCTCCTATGGTTAACACTCTTTTTCCTTATGATAGCATAAATCGTTTTGGAAAAAGAAATCCGTGAAGGTGGATTACGTAGGGAGTAAGATCTCTTCGGTAAGGTTGTTGCCGTTGATGGATGCGGCTGGGTCATTTTCGACGAACTTCTGGTATTCAATGTTCTGTGGGTATGGAAATTGTGAGAGGACTGGATACGGGTTGACGGGTGCTCTCCGCTCAAATTCAGTGTAGGTGCGATAGCTGCTCCAATCATAGTTTGAAGGCTGTGTGACGAGATCCGCTTTGACCGGATTCAAGTGGATATATTTGCTGACGTCGAGCTGGTAGGCAGGCGAACCGATTAGATTGGAAAAATAACGCCCCTGGAACAAGTGTCCGACGTAATCATACTTCCGATTGAAGTAAGTGGCGTAGCGGTAATTCAGCTTTTGCATGATTAGCTGGATGTGGGTGTCGTGAGATTTCAGTTGCAGGTGGATGTGATTTGTCATGAGGCAGTATGCATATAAATCGAAGGGGTATTGTGTGCGGGTTTCGGAGAGGTATTTCAAGTAGATGTGGCGGTCTTGCGAGTCATAGAAAAGCGGGGTCTTTCGGTTACCGCGGGTGGTGATGTGGTACTCAGCACCGGGATACCAAACGCGAGGTTGGCGAGGCAAATGCATCACTCCTAAATAGATTTAGTAGATTTGAAAAGGACTGGGTGGATGTGTGTTGAGGAATGTTGAACGAAATCAAACCAAGTTGAATGAAGGGATAATCCCATTATACCGTTACTTCCAATTAAATGGGAGTTCGAAATTTCGACACGGTACCAGGTACTGATTCGGAACCCTTGGTAGACACGGGTTTGGAGATGGTGCCAGGCACCGAAAAGGAAGTCAGTGGTACCAAGGCTTCTCATTCGGTGCCTGGCACTGCCCTTCCAAACAAAAACCCGGTTGGACGCGGATAGGCGTTTAACCGGGTTATCCTATATATTCTATTGATCCTTCTTCACAAGGTCGACGATGTGCTGCCAGGTGCTTTTCGAGAAGACATCTGTCCAGTTTCCATCACCGATGACACCGTATCCTACAGCGAGTCCCGCTCCCAGACACAGTGCGAACAACAGAAGAACGATGATCAAGCGAAGCCAGATCGGTACGATTCGTTCTCGAAGCTTCGTCATCTCGTCTCTCTTCATCTCTTCTCTTTTAGAAGCGTCTTTAGGAGAAGATCCCTGCTTCTTTTTGTTGGCTTTATATTCCTCACGCGATGTCGATTGTTCGTTGTTGTTGGATTCTGAATGATTTTGAACCATATTAACTCCTTATACCTCTTACTTATCGAATCGAATTCACAAGTCCCATCATCTGATCGCCCATCGTTACAGCTTTAGCATTCATTTGATAGGAACGTTGCGTCGTTAAGAGTTGTGTCATTTCGTGTGAAACATCGACATTGGATTGTTCCAATGCGCCTTGCTGAACAATTCCATCTCTACCTTCTACCAGGGCGAGTGCTTGTCCCAACTCGGTATCACGTTCGACACGATAGTGGTTGTCACCTGTAGATTCTAACAGCTGCGGTCGGATGATTTCTACTAAAGAAAGCTGACCTGCATTCACCGTCGTACCATCTGGCATTGTCGCTCGTACGGAGCCATCAGACCCGATATTGAAAGACTCGAATCCAGCCGGCACAGTGATCGGGCGGCCATTTTCGCCTACCAATCGGTCCCCATTACCAGCGGTCAATTGCAGTTGGTTCGGGTTCCCTTGAACAGGTGTCACATAAAAAGACCCTTCTCTAGTATATTCAATGATTTCGTCGCCATTTTCAAGAGTTTTTCGTACTTGGAACATCATACTAGGGTCCAGCAAGGCTAAATCGAGTGATCGACCCGTCTGAACGACCGTCCCCTGCTCCATTCGCAACACGGTCCCAGCAACTCTTGCTCCATTGCCTAACCGGATATTATCTGGCGTCAATCGGCCTACTTCGCGGTTCGGATTCGTCTGACTGTTCATCTCTTGCGTGAGTAGATCCGAGAATTGCACATCGCGGCGTTTAAACCCATATGTATTACTGTTCGAAAGGTTATTTGAAATCGTGTCCAGTTGTCGCTGCAGCTGTCCCATTGATACGGATGCGGTGATCATCGATCGGTTCATCTTTCTACCCCCTGATACGCGCTAGTTTTACCCTAGTCGTCCGATTTCGTTCGAAGATTTTTCCATCGTCCGGTCATATGCCTGTAAAACTTTCTGATTCGCTTCAAATGTACGATAAGCGTTCAACATTTCTACCATCGTCTGCTCGACATCAACGTTAGAGCGTTCTACGAAACCTTGCTTAAGCTGATAGGAAACTTCCGGGTTTCCGTTTGCAGCGACAAGTGCTTCTTCATTTTCCAGACGAAAAAGTCCGTTGCCTTCTTTTTCTAGTAGATTCGGATTCTCGACAAGCGCTACGTTCACTTGTGCGTTCGCTTGAGGAATGAACCCGTTCGTATCCATTGTAAAATCAGTGCTGTCGACCTGGATCGGATTGCCGTTCGTATCGAGCACGAAGTCACCATTGGATGTGACGAGATTGCCGTTTGCATCCAAGGAAAAATTGCCGTTACGGGTCATGCGAAGCTCACCCGCTTCATTTCGTACAGTAAAAAAGAGCGATCCTTGTGCACCGGTTTCCTCGTCCGTCGGCACGGCACCCTGGAGGAGGGCAACATCCAGGCGGTTGCCCGTTTCTTGAATGTCTCCCTGACGGAATTTAGGCGTCATCTCTTGCATATAAACGGCAGTCGCCAACGTCCCGACCTGTTTTTTCGTCGGAACTGAATTTCCGGCTATGTTCGTTTCTCCAAGTCGGCTCAATAGCATTTGCGGGAACGCGCGCAGCGAAGCCTGATCGGCTTTATACCCAGGCGTATTAGCATTTGCTAGATTGTTCGTTAACATGTCCTGACGTCTTTGCTGGCTGATCATTCCGGAAGCGGCTGTGTAAAATCCACGAAACATGCTGCTCTCCTCCTAAAATTTTTACATAATCTATTGATTGAAAAATGGTTGATAGATTCAGGGCGGATCAGGATAACTTCTGCTTAGGGAGCTTGTCTATATGCTCAAGCATCAACCCTGTCCCTCTTGCGACACAAGTCATCGGGTCATCAGCTACATGCACAGGTACCTTAAGTTCTTCAGAGAACAATTGATCGATTCCATGCAAAAGTGCCCCACCACCAGTGAGGATAATGCCACGATCGATAATGTCTGCTGAAAGTTCAGGTGGTGTTTTTTCAAGAACACTTTTCGCCGTCATAACAACCGAGTGGATGGATTCCCGTAATGATTCTTCAATTTCAGAAGAACGGATCGTGATGTTGCGTGGCAGTCCGCTGATCAAGTCACGACCACGGATGTCCATTTCTTCGTCCCGAGATCCTGGAAAGACCGTTGCAACTTCATGTTTGATGCTTTCTGCAGTCCGATCACCGATCAACAGCTTATAATTCTGTTTGATGTATTGAAGGATGTCTTGATCGAACTTGTCCCCTGCGACCTTAATCGAAGAGGCGGTGACGATATCGCCCATGGAAAGTACGGCAACATCAGTTGTTCCACCGCCTATGTCAACGACCATGTTACCGTACGGCTGGAAAATATCCATTCCAGCTCCAATAGCAGCAACTTTCGGTTCCTCTTCAAGAAAGACGTGCTTCGCTCCGCTCTTATGTGCAGCTTCACGAATCGCTTTTTGCTCAACTGTCGTGATGTTCGTCGGGGTACAGATCAAGATTCTCGGTTTGCCTACCAGCCCCCTCACGTTGATCTTATCGAGGAAATATTTGAGCATTGCTTCGGTCACTTCAAAGTCAGCGATGACGCCGTCTTTCAAAGGTCGTGTGGCAACGATATTTCCAGGAGTCCGGCCAACCATTCTCCGTGCTTCTTCTCCTACTTCGATGACCCGATCCGTGTTCTTATCGATGGCAACGACGGATGGTTCATCGAGGACGATTCCACGTCCCTTCACATAAATGAGTACGTTCGCAGTACCCAGGTCAATTCCGACATCCCTTGAAAACATCCGGTAAATCCCCCTATTTTATACACTAGTTCTATAGTTAGTATGTTTTGTTAAATTTATGTAGTTCATCCACTGTACAGTTTACCATAGAATGTGTTGAATAGGGACAGAATTTGTCAAAAAATAGTGCATAATCACTACCCAGAAATCAGTTGACCACCTTTTCAGTTGATTTCTTGTATTTTTCCCGAGTCGCTTCCCCACCACGAAGATGTCGTACCGATTTGTGGTACTCCAGAATCTCTTTGACACTGTTGGCCAGCTCCGGGTTGATTTCAGGTAATCGTTCCGTCAAATCCTTGTGGACAGTACTTTTAGAAACACCGAATTCTTTCGCGATCATACGAACGGTTTTTCTTGTCTCCACGATATACCTGCCTATCTTGATGGTTCGTTCTTTGATGTAATCGTGCACACCACTCGCCTCCCTAAATTGGATGTAAGAGGTGCGATATGAGACTTCAATATCTAGGCTGCGAAATGTTAAATTGTCATCGTTTCCTTAAGAATGAAATGACCTGCTAAGCTCGCACGCAGCTTTACTTAGACTTCTCATCGCGTTCCCCTAATGTTCGTTTTGTAACATTTTATTATTCGGAACGAGGTTATATACCTAAAAGTCAAGTGGGACAAGGGAATTTGTTTTGGTTGTATCACTGGCGGTGCTGCAGGCCGTGCCAGGCACCGATCTTCAAGCCTTGTGCGGTGCGGAATTGTCATCGGTGCCTGGCACTGTTTTGGAAGCGCATCAGATGTGGATTTTGTGATGGTACCTGGTACCGACGTGGAATTGAGGTTTAATTCGAGAGATACTTCATCGTTTTCTATACAGAAACAGCCTTCAAGAGGATTTTATTCAATAAAGAAAGGATTTTTCATGAAAAATCCTACATTATCGTTTGGGAATCGGGGTGACTTGTGGAACTTTTGCTTTGACTTGGGGAACTTTTATGCCTACTTGTGGAACTTTGCTGCTCACTTGTGGAACTTTGCCCTCAACTTGTGGAAGTCGGCACCTTCTTACTACCGTAAAAATTCGCGACTTTCACTCATAAGGAAAGGATTTTCACTGAAAATCCTATATATTGCAATAAGAGCTTGTGGACGTTCAAGCTGATTGAGTTACCTCCAAAAAACCACCTCCAGTGACAGGGAAAAACATCGATGGTGATTTATTTTGGATATCCTTCTTTTTTCGACAGTATTAGTGTTTATATTGCCTTGATAACGGGGATTCTATGGTGTACGCTAAAAGTGTTAGAATTTTCAAACTAAAAATGATGGGAAGGGGACATTGAATGTTTAAGACGTATGAAACGGAATCATTCTTTGATGAAATGCTCCAGGAAAAAGGAAGGCCGCGCAGCCATTATCAAACGCTTTACGATCGTTTGTCGGACCTTCCCGAAGATGAATTGAAAATTCGTCATGAAGCGGCGCAGCAAAACTTCCTCAGACAGGGGATCACGTTTACCGTCTACAATGACAATCAAGGCACGGAGCGGACGATTCCATTCGATTTCGTTCCGAACATCATTCCGAAGGATGAATGGAAGAACCTCGAGAAAGGCTTGATTCAGAGAGTCAAAGCTTTGAATCTCTTTTTAGATGACGTATACAATGGCCAGCAAATCCTGAAAGACGGGCTCATCCCTCGTGAACTCGTCGTCACATGCAACCACTTTTATCCTCAAGTTACGAAAATCAAAGTTCCAAGAAGAAATCACATTTTCATGGCAGGGATCGATCTCGTCAAGGACGACAACGGTGAATTCCGTGTGCTTGAAGATAACTTGCGGAATCCGTCAGGACTTTCGTACGTGTTCCAAAACCGCTACGTCATGCGGCACATTTTCCCTGACTTTTTCCAAGACTATGACGTTCAATCTCTAGAAGACCAGTTCACTCACATCCATGACGCCCTATCATCCGTTGCACCGAACGGGGTCAGCAACCCTAACATTGTACTCCTCACACCAGGAATTTATAACTCTGCTTATTTCGATCATAGTTTCATAGCGCAGCAGCTTGGCATTGAGCTCGTTGAAGGCCGGGATCTTCTCGTACGCGATCGTGTTGTGTACATGAAAACGACCCGTGGCCTGAAACGCGTCGACGTCGTCTATCGCCGTATTGATGACGATTTCCTCGATCCGCTTGAGTTCCGTCCGGATTCCATGCTTGGTGTTGCCGGCTTGATTGATGCGTACCGTGCTGGGAATGTGACCATCTGCAACGGCATCGGAAACGGCGTAGCCGACGACAAAGCGATCTATCATTATGTACCAACGATGATCCGCTACTACCTCGGTGAGGAGCCGATCATCAAGAATGTGGAGACTTACTTTTTACGAGATGAAGAACAACGGAAATATGTACTGGAAAACCTCGACCAACTTGTCGTCAAACAGACGGACGGTTCAGGCGGGTATAACCTACTGATTGGACCGCACGCGTCAGAAGAAGAGCGCGAGGCGTATCGCCGACAAATCGAGAAAAACCCAGGAAACTACATCGCACAGCCGATGATCAAGCTTTCCCGATTACCTGTTTTCCGTGGGGAAAAATTCTCGGGCTGTCACATCGACATCCGTGCGTTCATTTTCAATGGCGAGCAGCCGCACGTCTTCCCTGGCGGTTTGACGCGAGTGGCTTTGAAGGAAGGTTCGATGGTCGTCAACTCATCACAAGGCGGCGGCGGAAAAGATACATGGGTGATGACCGAATAACGAGGAGGGACAAGCATACATGCTAAGTAGAGTATCGAATTCATTGTATTGGATGTCACGGAATATCGAGCGTGCAGAGAATACGGCCCGCTTGATCTCTGTGCGTCTGATCGGAAGTATTGAACATAAGGAAAACCATTGGGACGAGCTCATTTCGATTATCGGAGCGAACGATGATTTCGAGGTGCGCTATGACCGTTATGACGCGAAGTCGGTCATGGACTTCATGTCGTTTTCGAATGATAACCCGAACTCAATCTTGAACTGTGTAAAATTAGCCCGTGAGGATGCACGTGCGATTCGTGAAATCATCCCGCAGGAGCTTTGGGAAATGATCAACGCCTTCTATTGGGAGGTAAAACAATACAAGTATGAGAACTGGTCGGCAGAAACGATCGATGATTTTTATCAGATGATCATCCGCAACTCCGCCTTGTTTCAGGGGATGGTCGAGGCGACGCTCTCATTCGATGAAGCTTATCTTTTTATCAAAATGGCGAAGTTCATCGAGCGCGCGGAGAAAACGTCTCGTATTTTGAACATCTTCTATTACCGATCTGAAAATGTTGAGCATAACGATCCGTCGTTGTACCGTCACTGGTTCGCTGTGTTGCAATCAGTGAGTGGGCACGAAGCTTACTTGAAAAAACACCATCCGTTCATTACTGGTGAGCGTGTCATCGAATTCCTTCTGTTCGACGATGCCTTCCCGCGCTCGATCAAGTATTGCGTCGAGCAAGTGTACCAGGTTTTCCAAGAGCTTGAGAACGGGAAAATCGAGCACTACTCGGAAGACTTGCATGAGCTGATCGCGAAAATGAGGCACAACTTCAAGTCGCGTTCGGTCGTTGACGTCATCACCGAAGATATTCATGAGTTTTTACAAGAGTTTCAGTCCAACTGCTTCCAGCTTGGGCGCTTGATTAACAAAACCTACTACTTAGGAGAAGTCGGTGTATGAAATATCGGGTCACCCAGCATACGCACTACACATATGAGCACCCAGTGAGCCAGAGCATCAATCAGTTCCGATTGAAGCCGATTGATGACTTGAAGCAGGAATGCATCTCTTTTATAAAGGAAATTACGCCTGATGTCCCTTCTTACGTCCATTATGACTATTGGGGCAATCATGTCGAGACATTCTATGCTTGGGAAGACCATGATGAGCTTCTCCTCGTGACGACGTCTGAAGTGATGATCGATCCGTATGCGTTCAAGGAGGCGTACACGTTCAGTTCTCAGATGAACGATGCGCTGTTTTCTCCAGGGTTCCGCCAGCAATATGCGGAATTTCTGATGACGACGAATTATACGACGCTTCCCGCTGAGATTTGTGAAGAAGTGACCGCTCCGTTATGGAATGAGGCGGCGAATCCGTTCGATTATGTAAAAATGGTGAATAAGTACATTTACGATACTTTCACGTATGAGCCGGGCCGCACGACAGTGAATACGACAGCCGCTGAGGCTTTAGAAGAGAAAGTCGGGGTCTGTCAGGACTATACGCATCTCATGTTGGCGCTGTGCCGATACCGCGGGATTCCAGCACGTTATGTAAGTGGTTATCTGTATATCGGTGAAAATTCCGCCATGCGTGGAGATGCCGCAACTCACGCGTGGGTCGAGGTAAAGCTTCCGACAGCGGGATGGGTCGGATTCGATCCGACGAACAATGTGCTGGCAAAAGATCAGCATATCCGAATCGCCGTGGGTCGGGATTATTCCGATATCGTACCGTTGAAAGGCGTTTACCATGGTGGTGTTCAAAAACTCGAAGTGAAAGTCAGCGTACATGCGCTGGAGGAAAATGCATTGGTTGAGTAAAAGATAAAGCGTAAGGGCTCACACCCTCACGCTTTTTTCGTGTCCTCTTTGTAGGTATTCGAGTATTTCTAAATCGATATAGCCTCGTTTTTGTTCGCGTTCTTCGAAGTTCTCCTGGTGGATGTAGACGCGGAGAGCGTCGAAAACCGCATCCTCATTATGCTCGTCGCTTCGTTCAAGGAAACCGAGCCGCTCCAGCTCGAACGTAAGATTTCGGTAAACGTTACCTTCGATTTTCGTGATCTTTTCTTCTTTTGAACGTGAAAAATAAAGCTGGTGAAGCTCATGGAGCCGAATCAATTCTGAGATCGGTTCAGGGTGGTCATCTACTCGGAGGTCGATGGCACGGTCGTTGTATCCACCGTATCCGCCCTTTTCTTTTACGACTAAAAGAGCTGCCGATTGCTTTCCACGACTGTCGCCACCGGCATGTTGACCAGCGTTGAGCGCTTTGAGTAGCCGCTCTGCTAAGGTTCCTTCCGTTGTTTCGAACGTCTTCCCCATTTGCTCGACCGTTTCCTGGTTGACGAGGATGTTTCCTTGCGCGGCGTAGTTCGCGCCTGTTCTTCCGCCTGCCCAATCGTAGCACTTCGTTCCGGTGAAGGTCGCTGCATTTCCTTTTGCATCAACGATCCCGACTTGACGAAGCTCCCGTTCCTCATCTTTTTCCGTTAAGAGCTGAATGGCCTCTTCAGCCGATTTTCCAGATGCCATGTGTTCGAGTCCTTTAGATCCGTAAGAAGTGTTCGCAAACGACTGTGTCGCAACCGCTCCAACACCAGCCTTCGCCCACGGTACAACAGAACCGACACCAATGAACTTCGATTGAACAGCAATACCAAGTTCCTCTGTTTCCGGGTCATAACCAACGATCGAAAAGGTCGCTACTAAATCCTTTGGAATCTTACCTGTGTACATAACGACAACTCTCCCTCCTTTTCATTACCCACATAATTCTCGACACCCACCCCATACCCCTTTTTTCAGAGCCTGACACATTCATAGAACTTTGTACCAGGTACTGATGTAAAACCCTTGGTATTACTAGAATCATAAACAGTGCCAGGTACCGATTGAAATCCCTTGATACTACTGGGTTCATTTTCTGTACCTGGCACTAGTTTTTATTCGTATACTTTGGTCATCCATTCGACGATGCTGAGTCCGTTGTCGATGCGGAGCTGTTCGACGTTGTGGTGGCCGATGATGTCTCCATCTTTTATGGCAATGACTTCGTCGAGCACCATTTCAAGTTCTCGAATTTCGTGTGTTGTAATCAGTACAAGCTGTTTTTCCAAATCGATAAATGAGATTAGTCCTTTTACAATCGAGTCTCGGACCATTGGATCGAGGCCGGATAACGGTTCATCCATTAAGATCACTGGTACTTCACGGGCTAGGGTCAATACAATTTTCAGTCGTCCACGGTTTCCTTTGGACAAGTGCTTCAGCTTCGCATTGCGGTCGAGCTTCATGAATGTTCGGACCTCTTCCGCTTTTTCCATATTGAAGTCTTCAAACTGTGAAGCGAAGAAATCAATCGTTTGCCCGACATTGTAGAAACCATAATATTCATCGAGTTCCGACAAGTAAGAGACCTGGCTCGCGATACGTCTCGTCGCTACTACTCCATTCACAGTTACGGAGCCTTTGGAAGGTTGCGTCAGACCTGCGATCAATTTCATCGTTGTCGATTTTCCGCTTCCATTTTCACCGATCAGTCCGATGATCTTCCCTTTTTCCAGTTCAAGGTTCACATCTTGCAATGCGACTTTAGATAAATATTTTTTCGTTACATTGTTCAGTTGAATCATTATGTCTGGTCTCCTTTCTGATCATGGAGAAAATGTTGCAGTCCCGCTTCAATCTCTTCATCCGTGTATCCCATCTCATGCATTCCTTTTACAAACTGAGAGATTTCATCTTGCTTGAGTCTTTCTCTCATCGTGTTCAGGATGTCTTGGTTCTCTGTTACAAACGTTCCTTGACCTCGCTTCGATTCCACGATTTCCATCCCCTCCAGCTCTCGATATGTTCGTTGGACTGTATTTGGATTCACGTTGACCTGCAGCGCCAAATCCCGAACCGAAGGGAGTTTGTCTCCAGGTTTCAATTCTCCTCGTAAAATTTGCCGGTTGATCCGATCCGCCAATTGACTGTAGATCGGTTGAGTGGATTGAAAAATGTCTGTCATCGTTTACACCTCAACTTTTCGGTCCAGCATCCAAGCAGTGATGGAGAACAAGATCAGAGCAATCGCAATTCCAAATACGTATTCACCAGCATAAGCGCTCATGTTACTCATTTCGCTCGTAAATTCGCCGCCATCTGGACCGATGTCAGTTTTGAACTCTGGAAACTTTATTAATTCAGATACATTGATTTTTCCCCACATCGTCAGCTTTTGATAGAGCCACGAGTCTGTAAACCACCCATAAAGACTGGATGTGACGATGGCGACGATGATGATGAGCACCGAACTTAAGAATGGGGAAATGTAGCGTGTGAATAATAGATAAATCATCCAATAGAACATGAACCAAATTGCTAAATCGAGTGCGAACACAAAGAAATGCAATCCGATAATCCAAGCGTTGTCGTAAATGACCGACCATGGAATTCCTTTTGAAAAGTTTTCTGAAAGGTTTGCTGCAGTGAAGAACACACTCAGTGTGAAGATTGTGGTTACTGCCATGGAAATCAGCCCGGCTACGATTTTTGCTAAAAGCAATGCGTAAGCTGGCAGTGGATTGTGAAGCCACAGGTGCAGTTTTTTTCGTTCAGATTGGAGACTCCACAATAAATAATAAGTCAGGTAAGCGATTTGCGCTCCAGTCGCGCCAAACGAAACGCTCGCCAGAACTTCCCACGTGTAACCTCCACGATAGCCAAAGAATGTAGCAATTGAAGCGACGACAATAAATGCGATTACCGGTACCAGAAACGCAGTAAACCCTAAACGCAATTCCTTCTTCGTCAAACTTAACCAAGCATTCATGTAATTGTTACCTCCTAATGTACCGAAGTATTAGTGTACTAGTTAAATAATACACTGGTACATATTTCTAAGTCAATAGGTAATTAACCATTTTTTGGAGGAGGAATGGAAGGGGACTTTTCTTCTCGTACCAGGCACCGATTTTAAACCGTTGGTATGGCTGGATTTAAGAAGAGTGCCAGGTACCAAAAGAAATTCCTTGATACAAGCGGGTTCACTTTTGGTACCTGGCACTGCAAGACAAAAAGAAAAGCCCTGGACTTTGTCCAGAGCTTTTGATCGTTGGTTTAGTTTTGACGCAGTTTTGGTTTTATGCGTCTGATTGGTCTTCATCCTCAGTTGAGTTTTCCTGTGGTGAAGCGTCGTCGGTTTGGGTTTCGTTCGCATTTTCGTCAGCTGGGTCTACATCAGCGTTTTCCTCAGCTTCCGTGTTTGTTTTGTTGACGTCCTGTTTTTGATCAGGAATGTCAGTGACGGATTTGTTGAAGTATGCGTCCGGATTGACGGCTACGCCATCCTTACGTACTTCAAAGTGTACGTGCACTTTCGCTTCTTTATCAAGAAGGTTCATTCCCGCTGTTCCTAGAACAGTTCCTTGTTTAACAGTGTCGCCTTCTTCAACTTGAAGGTCTGCAAGGCTAGAGTAGTGTGTCATGACTCCATTGTCGTGTTCGATGTGAACAACGTATCCAAGTAGAGGTTCTTGAGTTGCTTTTACGACTTTACCACTTAAACTTGCTTGTACTTCAAATGGTTCGCCGCTCTCAGTAGCATAGTTGATTCCTTTATTCTGGAAGTAGGTATTATTATAGAATACGAGAGCTGCTTCTTGTTCTGCTTCTGATGCTGCGCTGTCATAGAACTTCTTTTGTACTTCGACAGCTTTGTCATCGACTGGAGATTTAAATACCTCTGCATCTGACATTACTGGTACTGAATCTTGATCTTCATACCCGATCGGGTTAGCTTTTTCTTTAAGATTTTCCCCAATCGTGTTCTGATACCAAAGGACAGATGCTAGAATCACTGCTGCGAACCCAAGATATACTGCCGGATAAACCCAACGCTTCTTTTTGTACCACTTACCTTTAAGAGGATTGACTGATTTTTGTTTTTCTTCTTCTCTCATGGTTATCACCTCAGCAACATTGTTGGCACATTTTTCAAAATATATACATTCCGGATATTTTTTCCTGAATAAATTTTCGACAAACAGGGGAAAGTAACGGGTTGCCTGGTGTGGCGCATGGTTTGCGCTCTAAATGAACCATGCTTTAAGAACAATAAAAACCACCGCTGAAGTTTCAGCGGTGGCTACCTTCTATTCTGTACCTGGTACGTTTTGAGAAGCGTTGGTATCATTGATGAAATAAACAGTGCCAGGTACCAATATGTGGTTGTTGCCCTGTAAGGCTTCCCAATCGGTACCTGGCACTTCATTTTTATTTTTGGGCGGTCAGCTTCGTTGTGTAGGCTTTCGTGTCGGTGATTTCGACTCCGTTGTAGTAGTGTTGAACAATCTTTGCGTAGTCCTTACCTTCTTGCGCCATTCCGTTGGCACCGTATTGGCTCATTCCAACGCCATGACCGTACCCACGGGTTTGAACGATGACTTGATCCTTCTTTTTCAAAATCGTAAAGTCAGAGGATTTCAAGTTCAGACTGACTCGGATATCCTTCCCACTCAGTTTCTTTCCGTTAATATCAATTACATCAATATAATTCCCTGAAGTTCGTTTGACGATTTTCCCAATCTGACCATCTCCAGAAAGTTTTACATTTAATTTGGATTCCACTTCTCCAACGGAAAATGCTTGTTGGAAGAAATACTTCGGTGAATCTTTATCCCAAGGACTATCCACACTTCTCAAATACGGGAAAGCGCTTGACCAGTAATCTTCCGAGTTTTGCGTTTGACCGTTGCTTGTTGAGAAAAACAGCGCTTCAATCGGTTTTCCATCGTAGGTGATGATTTTACCTTCAGTCTCTTTTACGGCTTGTGTGATCTTTTTGATTTTCCAATCGTAATCCTTGCCCCATATGTTTTGAAGATCTGCATCGTTTTTATAAACTTGATGAATGATGGCGTCAGTGATGTCGGCCCCTTCCGGTAAGTTCATATCGGTCGGGTTCAAAAGCATCTTGATGATGTACGTTCTTGCCGTCAATGCCTGGGCTTTCAATGCTTCCATTTCAAAATCAGCTGGCATCTCTGCTGCGACGACTCCTTTTACATACTCTTCAAGTGGTAGGGTCTCAATGGTTTTGGCAGCCGTCTTATAAACCGAAACGTCGACATCAGAATTCAAGACAATCGGTTCATCTGTCGTTACTCGGTCTGATTGCACAGGCTGGTTCATCTGCTTCGTCTCATTTCCGAATGGCATGACAATCATGGCTGGCAGTAAAATGATGAGTGCAAGAAGTCCAATGATGAGAAGGTAGAATGGCATTTTGTTAGGAATAGGCTTCATAGGCAATCCTCCAAATTTGACGGGTTATAGTATAGCTTATGGGCTTGGACAACCATTTAGAACCGTTGCCACCCACGATTCGACCCCCGTCAGTGTTCAAAAACAGCATGTCCCATACTATTCAATGGTAAACTTAATTAGAAGACATGATGATGTAAAAAAGAATCCCTCGTAAGTCATAGTTAATGGAAAAAGACGACTTTTGGCCGCCTTTTCATTTCATAGATTGAAGGATTCGGGATTATAGACCCAATTTGAAGAAATATAAGCCTGATTTGAAAATTATAATCCAAATTCAGAAATTATAGACCCGTTTCAGGGATTTATAATCCAAAATCAGAAAATATAAACCAAACGCAGTTGGAATACCGAGTCTGTACCAGGTACCGATCAGGAACCCTTGATACCACTCACTCCTCAACAAGTGCCAGGTACCGATCAGAAACCCCTGGTACAACTGGCTTCTAAATCGGTACCTGGCACCACTTCATCGAACTTCTTCTCTACTTTAATGCAAAAAAGCCATCCTCCATAGTTGGAGAATGGCTTTTCTTAATAATCCATGTATTATGCCATGTTTGGCTTTGCGTTAAGTGTTTGTTCTTGTTGTTCAGCCACAATTTCTTCTGTTTCTTCTTTCACACGTTCAATGTCTGCACCGAGTCCGGCTAATTTTCCAGAGAAATCGACATATCCGCGGTCCAAGTGCTGTAATTCAGTCACTCGTGTATATCCATCTGCAATCAATCCAGCAAGGATTAATGCAGCTCCTGCTCGTAGGTCTGTCGCAGCAACTTCTGCACCTTGCAGTTTTGCAGGTCCATTCACGACTGCTGAGCGTCCTTCGATTTTGATATCACCATTCATGCGGCGGAATTCTTCCACGTGCATGAAGCGGTTTTCAAATACCGTTTCAGTAATAACACTTGTGCCTTTCGCAGCAAGCAATAGAGCCATCATCTGAGACTGGAGATCCGTCGGGAATCCAGGGTGAGGCATTGTCTTGATGTCGACCGGCTTCAAAGTTTCAGGTCCGACGATACGTACGCCTGCAGGTGTTTCTGTAACAGATACACCCATTTCTTCAAGCTTTGCTACCAACGGAGTCAAGTGTTCCTGTTGAGCGTTCGTGATCGTCACGTCTCCACCCGTAATAGCAGCAGCGACCATGAAAGTTCCTGCTTCAATACGGTCTGCGATGACAGTGTGATCCGCTCCGTGCATTTCCTCGACACCTTCGACTCGAAGTGTGCCAGTTCCAGCACCGTAAACTTTTGCTCCCATTGCGTTCAAATAGTTCGCTAAGCAAACAATTTCAGGTTCTTTCGCGACGTTTTCAATGATACTTGTGCCTTCTGCCAATGCAGCGGCCATCATGATATTTTCAGTGGCACCTACACTTGGGAAGTCTAAATAGATCTTCGCTCCTTGTAAGCGTCCTTCTTTTTTCGCTTCGATAAAGCCGTTTCCGATCTTCACTTCGGCACCCATCGCTTCGAAACCTTTCAGATGCTGGTCGATCGGTCGAGAGCCGATTGCACAGCCGCCTGGCAATGCGATTCTTGCAATTCCGACTCGAGCAAGCAATGGTCCCATGACTAAGAATGATGCTCTCATTTTACGTACATACTCAAAAGGTGCTTCCGTCTTCAAAGTCTTAGATGCGTCAACCTTGATCTGGTTGTTCCCATACTCCGCATCAATGTTCAAATGACGTAAAACTTCTTGAATCGTATATACATCGGCAAGTGCCGGTACTTCCGAAATTGTACTTGTTCCTTTACTTGCTAAGATAGATGCTGCGATGACAGGCAGTACGGCATTTTTTGCTCCTTCTACTTTAACGGAGCCTTCTAACCGCCTACCACCACGGACGATGATTTTTTCCAAGATATTCCCCTCCGCGTCCAATTTATATAAATATTAATATTCAGTCGTTATGATCGGTGTTCCAATAGTAATGGTTGTCTTTCCGCCTATTCCGTTATTTCGAAGTCCAATTTGTAAGTTCATCTCTTGTTGTTTCGTTGCTATGGATTGCTTCCATTCGTCAGTATATGCTGATAAGGACAGAAATGTCTCTTCGTTTATTGATTCGATGATCGTTGCGTCAAATGACTGAACGAGTTGTTTCGCCAATTTTTGCAAAACAATACCCATTGTAGCACTCTTCTCACCTTTGACACAAGTATAAATTGTAGGATTCTTTCCGATCAGCAATTGGACTTTCTCCCTATAGATAGGCCTATAAGCGTCCCACTCCTCTGGGTCCCATGCTGTCCCCATAACTTCATAGATAATGTACGTCATGTACTGTCCTTTGTGGGGGTAAGCAAACAGGGTAACCTTTTCAGTTAATCCAAATGAGTTATTGGTATATCCGGATACCTTCCAATGCTCATTTGTTTCGTCAACCTCATCCCACCGAAACTCTGGTGTTTTTGCCTGCAGGCTTTCTACTAACAATACATACCCGACAAAATCAGATATAAAACCCAAGTCATTTTTACCATATAATGACCAGTTCTGGATGGATACCCCAGATTCTGCCATGACACGTGTGATGTCCTGAAGCTCTCGATCCGTCCAATCGGATTGCTTCGCTTCAGCACCTGAAAAGCATGCAAGCAAAATCGCCAATGTCATCCATAACACAGTAAGCTTCCGGTTCATCTTCCCCACTACCTCTCCCGTTCGATATGAGTACAAAAAGGGCTGAATTTTTGTACAACGTCTCTACTACCATTTTTGCCCTTAGATGGAGACTCATACATGGAAGATGTAGTCAAGAACCGACATATTATGTACAGATCCTCTTGTTCGTAAAAAGTTGCTTGCAAAAGCCTTTATTCCATTAGACGTTAAAACAAGTATTGAAGTTGCAATGACCAAGATAAATAATTCATGAAAAATGTGCTGACCAATGACGCAAGTGCAATCGTGAGCAAGATCATCAACAATCTTGCTTGTACCACTTTTCCACTCTTTATAAACTTTTCAATGTGAAGTCCTTGAATCGCCCACCATGATACAGCTAGAAAAACCAGGTTGACGATGATATTTAACAAAGACTGTTGTCCAAAAGGCTCCATTTAGGGACCTCCATTTCAGGTTCTCTATATTTTTCGACAAGATCTTTATGTTTCCTTCAGTATATTGCATCTTTTTACAAATTACACCTTTTGTCCTACATAGTTGTTATTTCCCACGCAATATATGACGATTTCCTCGAAAATGATGTCGTTTGATGAGTGTAACATAAGCGACAGGGTGAATTTCGAACAAAAAATGCACCCCATTCTACTGGAGTGCATTCTTCTGTCGATTTATTTTACGAACAACTGACTCATGTCGAATCCGTTATGGAAAAATTCAAGCGCAGCAGCTGGATAAACGCCGAACGCGATCGTTCCAACCGCACATACAATCATGACTATGAGCATGCCGACTGAAGGGCGAATCCGCTCCAGTATTCCTTTTCGGAAATACATGTGCACAAGCACGTTGAAATAGTACACGTACGAGACAACGGTCGTCGCAATCATGACCGACGCGAGGACGTAGTGGCCCGTTCCGAGCGCGCTCATGAAGATTCCGAACTTCCCAATGAACCCAGCCGTAAATGGTAAGCCCGCTAAGGAAATGATGAACACGGACATCATCACAGCTACAAATGGTGAGCGTGCATATAACCCTGAAAAAGCGGTCATGTCTTCTGACTTCTCCCTTTCCGTCACAAATTGGATGACAGCGAAAGCCCCAATGTTCATCAATAGGTAAGCGAGTAGATAGAACCAAGTCGCTTTAAAGACCAACAGAGACAAAGAGACGAAAGGTACAAGCACGTAACCTGCGTGCGCGATACTTGAATAAGCGAGCATGCGCTTAATGTTCCGTTGCCTTAACGCGATGACGTTTCCAACGATCATCGTCACGCCCGCTACAAATGCGATATAAGGCTGTAGATCCAGGACGACCGTATTGTGCCAGCCTTGCACCGACAAGAAACTGATCAAGAATATTTTCAAAATGAGCGCAAAGCCAGCCGTTTTCGAAACGACACTCAGGAATGTCGTTACTGGCGTCGGTGAACCTTGATATACATCCGGTGCCCACATATGGAACGGTGCGGCTGCGATTTTAAAAGAAAGACCGACGAGCAGCATGACGAACGCCATAAGCAATAAGAACTTATTCTGCTCAACGATTGGGCTGGTCAATCCTTCTGCTATCCCGTATAGATTCGTCGTACCGGTCAAGCCGTATACATAACTCATCCCGAACAATGTAATTGCAGTGGCAATCCCGCCGTTCACAACGTATTTGAAGGCTGCTTCATTCGACTGCAAGTTCTTCTTCCTTATTCCAGCTAGAATGTAAGAGGAAATCGATAGTAGCTCGAGCCCTACAAACAAGGTAATCAAGTCGGCACTGGACGCCATCATCATCGCACCGAGTAGCGCGGTCAATAAGAGGTAGAAGAATTCCCCCCGGTACTGCCAGTTGTGCTCACCTTCATAATCCATCGCGAGTACTAGGATCAGTCCGGTCGCAACAAGGAACAGCAGTTTGAAAGCAAGTGCAAATGAATCAAAGCGATACGTGTCAAAAAGAATGGACGTTGTCGGCTCGCCAATCTGAAAAACGGCGAAAACGATCGCCACCACGACACCAAGCAATCCGAGAAGTGCGAGCGGTTTGCGGCTAGCCTTGGCCGGCATGAACAAATCGATCAACGATAACAGAGTCGCGACGATCAAAATCGTAAATTCCGGAGCCATGATGCCCCAGTCGTAGCTGAGTAATTTTTCTAATGTCATGTGATCGCCCCCTTACCTGCCATCATGGCTTCAATCGTAAGGTGCAACATATCAGACAGCACTGCCGGATAGACACCGATTAAGATGATGAAAAAGGTGAGAATCAACGCTGGCAGCCATTCGACGAAACGGCCTTCTTTAATCGTGCCGAGCGCTTCTTTCGTTTCACCGAACGTGATCGTCAACACAGCTCGTAAAATATAGACAGCTGTCAGGATGATACCGAGTGTTCCGATTGCGGCTAAAACTGGCATCGTCTTGAACAATCCGAAAAAGGCCATGAATTCACTGACGAATCCGGACATACCCGGCAATCCAAGTGACGCCAATCCTCCAGCAAGTAAGAATCCAGCAGTAATCGGCATCATCTTCGCCAGCCCACCGAGATGGGTGATGAGTGATGTGCCCGTGCGCTGATATATCAACCCGACGAGGAAGAACAGCAGCGCGGAAATCAATCCGTGAGAGATCACTTGGAACATCGCACCCTGGATTCCGGCTTCAGTCAAACTCCCAAGTCCGATCAACACTATCCCCATGTGAGACACACTGGAATAGGCGAGCACCTTTTTAAAATCAATCTGAACGAACGCGATGAATGCGCCGTACAACAAGTTGATGACGCCGAGCAATGCGATCCAGAATGCGATCTGTTCAAATTCACCCGGGAAGAAACCGAGTCCGAATTGATACAGTCCATAAGCACCGATTTTCAAAAGGATGCCTGAGTGGATCATCACGATGGATGGTGGTGCTTGCACGTGTACTTGTAGCATCCACGAATGTAGCGGTACAATCGGCAGCTTTACACCGAGCGCTACAAGCAAGGCAATCAACAGTCCCATGCGGAAGTTATCACCTAAATAGTAACGTTCGAGCATTTCCGGGGGTTGACTCAGGAACGCTGATAACCCCGTAAAATTCATCGTACCTGACTTCATGTACAGAATGATGAAGACGATCAGCAAGATCGCTGAGCCTAATCCGTTATAAATCAAAAAGCTGTAAGCGGCCTTTTCCTTATCAAGATAACCCCATTTTCCAATCAGGAAAAACGTCGGGATCAACGTAATTTCAAAAAAGATGAAGAAGAGCAATAGGTTCTGAGAAGCAAAGACGCCGAGCATTCCTACCTCGAGGAGAAGGAATAACATGAAGTATCCTTTCCACTGGTCTTTGATCCAAACCGACGTTGCTGCGGCCAAAGTTGAAACGATCGCCGTCAACAACATCAACACAACCGACAATCCATTGACGCCGAGGTCATACTTGATCGTGAAATCATTCCCGTTCGGCTGTCCCTGAATATTGAAATCGATCCACTTGTACTGTTCAGCGAATTGAAGCGTTTCTTTCGCTGTGTCGAAACCGAAATAGACGAAGAACGCCAATACTAATGGTAAAAGGGTTGCCAATAAACCAATCCACTTGATAAGAACTTCATCCGTTTTCGGGACGAATAATAAAACCAAAATACCGAGTAACGGGGAGAAAATGAGTGCTGATAGAAGTATAGAATCCATTACGTCAAGTACCCCCCTAACCAGGCGACGATCAGCAACAGGATCGCCATGCCGGCGAATGCAACGGACCCGTAAATTTGAACCTGTCCGTTGTGTACTTTGGAGCCGATTTTACTGAACCAGCTGACCACTGAAGCAACCAACTGGACTAAGCCTTCAACGACGAACCGATCGACATAGTACCATAAATAACTGAAGCCTCTCGTTCCTTTAACAAAGCTATAATCATATGTTTCATCGATAAAATATTTATTTAATAAGATGTAATGGAAATCCGGTGCGGACTCTGAAAGTCGAGCGACCTTTTTCTTTGCATAGACGAGCCATGCCATGAAAATACCGAGCAACGATACGCCGGTTGCGACGACCGGAATCCACCAGTGCGTTTCATGGTGATGAATGTCCAAATACTGATTTTGTGCCAGGTAGTCTCCTAACACGGTCGCCATTGGTGTATTGATATATCCGGCAACAATCGCAAGAATACCGAGAACAACCATCGGGAACACCATCACGCCAGAAGATTCGTGCACCTTCAGTTTCTTATCCGAGCTGCGCGACTCGCCTGTGAAGACGAGGAAAAACAGTCGGAACATATAAAAGGCGGTCAGGAATGCTGCAACGACTGCGACCCAGAACAGTCCGTAACGACCATCTGCATAAGTCGAAGCTAAGATTTCATCCTTACTGAAAAATCCGGATAACAGAGGCACGCCTGAAATTGCCATCGCTCCAATCAAGAAGAGCGGAGCGGTCCATTTCATCTTTTTCCATAAGCCACCCATCTCGTGGATGTTTTGGGTATGTACCGCGTGGATGACGCTACCTGCTGCCAGAAACAGCAATGCTTTGAAAAAGGCATGTGTCGTCAGGTGGAAAATTCCTGCGACATATCCAGATGATCCGAGTGCAAGCATCATGTAGCCTAACTGGCTGACTGTTGAATAGGCTAAAACCCGCTTGATATCCGCTTGAGCAAGACCGATCGTCGCGGCGAAAATCGCGGTGAAGCCACCTACGACCGCAACCGTCGTCATCGCCGTTTCAGATGCTTCGAACAACGGGAACATCGCAGCGACCAAATAGACCCCGGCTGCTACCATCGTAGCGGCGTGAATCAATGCGGAAACCGGTGTCGGACCTTCCATCGCGTCCGGTAACCATGTATGTAACGGGAATTGACCTGATTTTCCGATTGCGCCGACAAAGATCAGAATGGCTGTGAGTGTGATCCATCCTTCTGATATATCGCCACCCGATACGGCATCGAAAATGACATCAAGCTCGAAGCTTCCGACTTGCCAGAACAGGAGAATCATCCCGATGAACAAGCCGACGTCCCCGATACGCGTCATGATGAACGCTTTCTTCGCGGCTTCACGCGCATCTCTTTTATAAAAGTAGTATCCGATCAATAGGAACGATCCGACTCCAACGAGCTCCCAGAAAATGTACAACTGAAGCAAGTTCGGCGATATGACCAATCCGAGCATCGCGAATGTGAACAAGCCCAAATAGGCGAAAAAGATCGGAAACCTTTCATCTTTGTGCATATAGCCTTTCGAATACACTTGTACTAAAAAGCTGACAAGCGATACGATGACGAGCATCAAGGCATTCAACGGGTTGACCAGATATCCGACGGTCAGAACCGTATCGCCGATCGCAAGCCATTCCATCGTTGCTTTTACCGATTCTCCACCCCACTGCCCTGCGAAAATGACGAGTGAGAGGATGAGCGAACCGAAAGTCAGCAATGAGCCGACCAGTGCGGACGCTTCTTTCAACCTACGACCAAACAATAAGAGAAGGACGAAGGATAGAAGCGGTAGTGCGGGTATGATCCAGATGATGGGATTCATGTTTCGGCCTCCTCCTTATCGTTTCAATATATCCATCTCATCTACGTTTACGGTCTTGCGGTTACGGTAGAGTGCAATGAGGATTGCAAGTCCTACCGCTGCTTCAGCAGCTGCGACGGTAATCGTAAACAAGGAAAAAATTTGTCCCGTGATACTTGGGTTGATACCATACTTCGCGAACGCAACAAGGTTGATATTCACTGCATTCAGCATCAATTCAATCGAGATCAGGACGATAACGGCATTTCGTTTCGTCAGTGCCCCGTACAATCCGATGCAAAAGAGGATTAAAGCAAGGACAAGATAAACCGATAAAGGGACACTACTCATTGTCCTCCGCCTCCTTTTCATCATCCCGCTTCGCCAGTACAATCGCACCGACTAATGCGACCAACAACAGGACGGATGTCAATTCAAATGGAATGACGTATTTTGAATAAAGTTCAATACCGATTTTCTCAGCGTTATCAACATGCAGCTCCGTCGCCTGCTCTCCAAAGCTCAAGTCATTGATCTGGAAGAACATGATCGCGAAAAAGACACCGATTCCGGTAAGCACCAGAATCAATTTCGGGAGCCCGATTTTCGACTCCGTCTTATCGTCATGCCGCGTGAGCATGATTCCGAACAGCATGATGATCGTGATTGCGCCCGAGTAGATCAGGATTTGCACGAATGCGAGGAATTCCGCTGACAGCATGATGTATAATCCTGCAATTGATAAAAATGTAAACACGAGAGCGATGACCATGTGCACGACCTTCGTCAGGTTCAGCATCAGCACACCGCTACCGATCGCGACGAGCGCGAGGATGAAGAATAAGATCAGTTCACCATTCATGCCTTATTCTCCCTTCGAACATTCGTGTCGTTTTCATCGAGCCATTCCAGGTTTTTGAACAGCTCATCACGGCTATATTCCGCAAGCTCGAAATTGTTCGTCATGACGATCGCCTCTGTCGGGCAAACCTCTGTACATAAGTCGCAAAGGATACAAATTTCGAAGTTGATGTCATACGTATCGATGATTTTCCCCTTTTTGTTCGGGTCAGGGTGCTTCTTCCCTGTCAGCTCGATGCAATCGGTCGGACAGATGTTGGCACATTGGTTACAAACGATACATTTCTCCGGATAAAACTTCTGGATTCCGCGGAATCGGTCTGGCATATCGATCGGTTCATCCGGGTACGAATACGTCACGTTCTGTTTGGTCAAATTTTTCAGTGTGTATTTTAACCCTTTTACGAGTCCTTTCATTGCAATCCCTCCGTTAGAACCAGATTTCCTTGATCACCGCGCTGATAAAAATGTTGAGCAAGGCTAACGGTAATAGTACTTTCCATCCAAATGACATGAGCTGATCGGCACGGAGACGCGGTAACGTCGCACGGAGCCAGATCATAATAAACACGATGATGCTGAATTTGATTGCGAACCAGATGACCCCTGGTATGAATTCAAGGAACGGAACCGGGTTCCATCCTCCGAGAAAAAGAATCGTCGTAATCGAAGCCATTGCAAACAAGTACACGTACTCTGTGAGCATGAAGAACGCCCAGCGGAATCCGGAATACTCGACATGGTAACCTGCGACAAGCTCAGACTCGGCTTCTGGTAAGTCAAACGGTGTACGGTTCAACTCAGCAACTGAAGCGACGAGGAAGATGAAGAACGCAAGTGGCTGGACGAACAAGTACGCCAGATTTTGTTGCGCTTCAACGATTTCCACAAGGTTCAAGCTTCCTGTCAGCAGGATGATTCCGATGACCGACATGACAAGTGGTACTTCATATGAAATCATTTGGGCCGCCGAACGCATGCCACCGAGCAAGGCGTATTTGTTGTTCGATGCCCATCCACCCATCAGGATTCCGACGGTTGAGATTCCAGAAATCGCGATATAGTAGAGAAGTCCGATTCCGATGTCAGAAAATCGGAGTGACTCGGAAAATGGAATGACCGCAAGCACCATAAATGCGGGTGCAAAAGCGATGATCGGTGCCAATATGAATAGCGGTCGATCCGCCGCTTTCGGAATGGTATCTTCTTTTAATAAAAGCTTCAGAACGTCAGCTACGGTTTGCAGGAGTCCAAGCGGTCCACCGACTCGGTTCGGTCCGACACGGAGCTGCATGAACCCGATGACCTTACGCTCTGCTAAGATGGCGTACGTTACGAATCCGAGTACCATCATCAGTAAGCCTGCGCCAAGTGCAAAAAAGATCAATGTACTCAAGTATGAAGGTGCTGAATAAAGCAGTTCTTCAATCATCAGCCGTCAACCTCCCCGAGTACAATGTCGATGCCGCCAAGGATCGTGATGAGGTTCGCGATGTTTTCGCCTTCCAACAGCTTCGGTAATATTTGCAGGTTATAAAACGACGGTCTTCTGAATTTCAACCGGTATGGCTCTTTTTTGCCTTGTGAAGCGATATAACAACCAATTTCACCACGAGGGGATTCGATTCGTACGTAAGTTTCTCCCGCCGGTGGCTTGATGATCCGTGGAACCTTCGCCATGATGTCCCCTTCAGCCGGGAACTGCTCGACAGCTTGTTCGACGATCTTCAACGATTCTTCGATTTCCGCCATTCGGCATTGGTAACGTGTCCACGCATCGCCACCGTCGAAGACCGGAACATCGAAGTCAAATCGGTCGTACAGTGAATACGGTTCTTTTTTACGAAGATCCCAATCGACTCCTGTACAACGGAGGTTTGCGCCACTCAAGGAATAAGCGAAGGCGTCTTCCTTCGTGTAATAGCCAACTCCTTTTACACGGTTCAAGAAGATTTCGTTTCCGCTGATCAGGTCATGGTAACCTGCTAGTTGTTTACGCATGTGCGGTACGAAGTCACGGACTTTCTCGATCCATCCTTCTGGGGCATCCCATTTCACACCGCCGACACGCATATAGTTGAACGTCAGGCGGGCACCTGAAATTTCGTTCAACATGTTGATGATCATTTCACGTTCGCGGAACGCATACAGGAACGGGCTCATCGCCCCGATATCGAGTAAATATGTACCGAACCAGACGAGGTGACTCGCAACCCGACCAAGCTCCATGACGAGAATACGTAAGTAATCCGCGCGTTCCGGGATTTCCATCTCCATCATCGTCTCTACCGCATGACAGATGATGTAGTTGTTCGTCATCGCAGATAAGTAATCCATCCGGTCTGTATAAGGGATGATCTGCGTATATTGCAGGTCTTCTGCTAGTTTCTCGGTTCCACGATGGAGGTAACCGATGACCGGCTTCGCTTCCTTGATGATTTCTCCATCAATTTTCAGGACAATACGGAAAACACCGTGCGTACTCGGATGCTGAGGTCCAACATTGAGGAGCATTTCTTCTGTACGGATCATAGGTTACACCTCCACATCGTAAGGTTCATAGTCTTTGCGCATCGGGTAGCCGACCCAATCATCCGGCATCAGGATCCGCGTCAAGTTCGGATGACCTGTAAAATGAATGCCGAGCAAGTCGTACGCTTCCCGCTCCGGCCAGTTTGCACCAGGCCATAGAGGTGCAAGTGAAGCGACTTCAGGTTTGTCCCGATCGACTTTCACTTTCAGTGCGACAGGCTGGTTGTTTTTGAAGGAATACATATGGGTATAGACTTCCATATGGGTCTCAAAATCGGTTCCATGCAATTCGCTTACATATTCAAAACAGAGCTGTTCGTTGTATTTCATGAACTCAGCCAATTTATAGTAGTTTTCATGTTTCGCAACAAGCGTTGGCACATCTTTTGCCAAACGGTTAATATATGAATCTTCTAGGATGTCGTCGCCAAGATTGTCTTGGATGACCTTGACGTACTTGTCTAGGAGGGGTTGATTAGGTGATGGCTTTTCTTCGACCGGTGCTTCTTCCTTTTGGTCACCGGACGCTTGCTTTGCTTTGGCAGCAGCAGCGGCTTTCGCTTTTGCCTTTGCGGCAGCGATTGCTTTCGCTTTTTCGTCATCGCCGTCTCCGCCACCGGATTTTGCAGCTTTTGCCTTAGCAGCAGCGGCAGCCTTGGCCTTCGCAGCGGCAATCGCCTTTGCTTTTTCATCGTCAGAAGCTCCACCAGACGCTTGAGCTTTCGCTTTTGCAGCGGCAGCAGCTTTGGCTTTAGCGGCAGCTGCGGCCTTAGCCTTGGCAGCGGCTGCAGCTTTGGCTTTTTCGTCAGCTGGTGAGTCTGCTTGAGCAGACGACTCTTCGGCTTCTTTAGCAGCTTTGCGCTCGGCAGCCTTGCGTTTCGCCTCTTCCACAGCTTTACGCTTCGCTTCCGCTTTCTCTTCTTCGGTCATTTCAGAAAAAGGTTTTTCGGCTGGGGCTTCAGAGGTTTCAGCCGCTTCCTTCGCTGCCTTCTTTTCTGCAGCCTTGCGCTTTGCTTCTTCGACGGCTTTTCGTTTCGCTTCCGCCTTCTCTTCTTCGGTCATTTCAGAAAAAGGTTTTTCGGCGGGGGCTTCAGAGGTTTCAGCCGCTTCCTTCGCCGCCTTCTTCTCGGCAGCCTTGCGTTTCGCCTCTTCCACGGCTTTACGCTTCGCTTCCGCCTTCTCTTCTGGCGTCATCTCGGAGAACGGTTTGTCTTGATCGCTCATTTATCGGTCACCCGCTTTCCTGTCTTAGCTTCATAGCGGATTTTTTCTTGTAGTTTATTAATTCCATAGATGAGTGCTGCCGGGTTTGGCGGGCAGCCAGGAATATAGACGTCGACCGGTACGATCTGGTCGACTCCTTTTACAACAGCATACGATTTTATGTATGGTCCACCGGCAGTCGCGCATGAACCCATGGCGATGACCCACTTCGGTTCTGGCATTTGGTCATAAAGACGCTTCAGGACTGGCGCCATTTTTTTCGTAACCGTGCCGGAAACGATCATCACGTCCGATTGACGCGGTGATGTACGGAATATAGATCCGAATCTGTCCAGGTCATAGTGGGAAGCTCCAGTTCCCATCATTTCAATGGCACAACAAGCCAACCCGAACGTGAGGGGCCATAGGGAGTTGCTTCGAGCCCACGCTTTCACTTGTTCGAGCGTGACAAAGAATACATTTTTCTGGAGTTCCTGATGGTCTTGCGGGGAGATATCTTGTAATCTTACATCCATTTTAACACCTTCTTCTTCCACGCATAGATGAGTCCGATCAACAGCATCACAATGAAGATTGTCATTTCAATCAATGCAAAAATTCCTAGTTTCTCATAGGCCACAGCCCATGGATATAGGAAGACGGTCTCTACATCAAAAATGACGAACAATAACGCGAAGATATAATAGCGTACGTTATATTGCACCCAGCTTTGATGAAAGGGCTCTATCCCACTTTCATAGGTTGTCTGTTTCTCTTTGTTCGGTTTTGACGGCCGAAGAATTTTCCCGGCTGTCAATGCGACCACAGGCAACAGTATCCCTAAAAGCAGGAACATGAGGACGACCAGATAATTGTTTTGATACAGGTGATAGAGCTCCATATGTACCTCCCGAATCTGTCATTCAACGTTATTGTTAGAAAGTTTTAAAAATTGTAATCGTTATCAATTATACCAAATACCATTTTGGGTGTCGACACGGTGTGGAATAAACAATACCATAATAAGTAAATGATACAAGCGTAGGATTTATCCCTTTTCAGTATCGGTTATTTTCCTCATTTTTTTACCTCTTTTTTCATATAAAAGAGGAATGACCCTAAAAAAGATACGCTGGCCTCACAAAAAACCACAGCTGCAGTAAGCTGTGGTTCTCTTTATAGAAATAGTGCTCCGTAAACGAGCGCCCCTGCGATGACAATCGCGGGATGGATACGGAAACGGACGAGCGTCAGATAACTCGCAGCCAATAGTATGATGGTTTGCAAGATTCCGCTGTTGGCGTACGAACTTTGGAAAAACTGGAACGCCATCACCCCAAGCAACACCGCAATCGCAGGTCGTACGGTAATCGTCATACGCTTCACTTTTTCCGATTCTTTATATTTCATCAATACTTTTAACAGGATGATCATCAAAAGTAAGGATGGCGCAACGGTTGCGAAAACACCGACCACAGCTCCTAGCCAACCGCCCTCGGCGTACCCGATGTATCCCGCCATCTTCGTAGCAATCGGTCCTGGCAGTGCATTTCCGAGTGCGAGCACTTCACTGAACTCCTCGGTCGTCATCCATTCATACCGGTCGACGACTTCATTTTCAACGAGCGGAATGGAAGCGGGTCCACCGCCATATCCGAGCACACCCGGAATGAAGAAAGCAAGGAAGATTTTCCAATAAAGCATTACTCCTCCCTCCTTCTTTTACCGCCAAAAAGTGCATACAGCAGTAAGATGGCAATTAAGATTCCAGGGTGTATATGAAGAAATTCCATCACAATCAGAGAGATGACAATAAACACGATGGCTACTGTCCATCCCATGCCTTCCTTCGACTTTTTCGTGAACTGCCAGGTGAGCTGTGCGAGCATGAACCCGACGACCGGAACAACCGCATTCGTCATCCCTTGCACCCACGGCTTGTCTTTGTACATGCTGAGCGTCGTCAGCAAGGCAATCATCGCAATGATCGAAGGTAAAATCGTCGCTAACACAGCGTTAATTATACCGATTGGTCCTGCTACCCGATACCCGATGTAGCCTGCGAGTTTCGTGGCGATCGGTCCTGGGAGAGTGTTACCGAGCGCGAGCAAATCTCCGAATTCGTCATCCGTAAACCAACGATAATGCTCAACGACTTCTTTATGAACAAGAGGGATGGAAGAAGGACCTCCTCCATACCCAAAAATGCCTACTCTGAAAAATGCTAGGAATAAGGCAAGTTGTTTATTGTGCTTCTTTTCTGGTTGAGTAGCCTCGTTTCCTTCTACCAAGCAGCAACACTTCCATCTGTCCTGGATTCGGTCCCTCCAGCTAGCACACCTGTTTCAGGGTCATGCCAGATGATCTGTCCACGTCCGAAAGGTCCACCGTCTAGTGCAACCTGGATGTGATGCCCTTTTCTAGCGAGCGCTTGAGCAATATGGTTCGGGAAGTTGGGTTCAACGAGTACTTTTTTATCCTCCATCCATTGCCATCTCGGAGCATCAAGTGCCGCTTGCGGGTTGAGGTGGAAGTCGATTGTGTTCATAGCGACTTGGAGGTGTCCTTGTGGTTGCATGAATCCACCCATGACGCCGAACGGTCCGACAGCCTGGTCCCCTTTTGTCAGAAAGCCTGGAATGATCGTATGGAATGTCTTTTTACCGCCTTCCAAACGGTTATCGTGATCCGGATCCATCGAAAAATTGTGTCCTCTATTTTGTAGGGCAATTCCAGTACCCGGTACCACGAGGCCGGATCCGAAGCCCATGTAATTGCTCTGTATGAACGAGACCATGTTGCCTTCACCGTCTGCTGTTGCCAGGTAAACCGTTCCTCCTTTTGGAGGTTCACCCGGTTCTGGTTGGAGCGCTTGCTCGCCGATGAGCTTTCGACGTTCTTCAGCATATGTATCGGATAATAGTCCTTGGACGGAGCGTTCCATCTTCCTTCCTTCTGTTACATAGTGGAGACCGTCCGTAAATGAAAGTTTCATTGCTTCAATCTGTTTGTGGAACGTATCGGCATCCTCCCGACTCGTAAACTCATAGCCTTTGAGGATATTGAGTGCCATAAGCGCAATGATTCCCTGTCCGTTCGGAGGAATCTCCCAAACTTTATATCCTCGGTAGTCCACCCCGATCGGATCGACCCATTCAGGCTCATAGTCTGCTAGGTCCTCTTTTCTTATGAAGCCATCATATTTTCGCGAGAATGCATCGATTTGATCGGCTATTTTCCCACGGTAAAAAGATTCCGCTTTCGTTTCAGCGATTTCTCTCAGTGTGGCTGCGTGGCCTTCCGAGCGCCACACTTCACCGATTTCAGGTGCTTTTCCTTCTGGTGCGAATGTGTCGAACCAGTGCTTGAACTCATCTGTCGTCAGTGCTTTTTTGAAGTGGTCAGCTGCAGACTTCCAAAACTTTCCGAGCGTCGGGGAGACCGGGTATCCATTCTCCGCGTACTCGATTGCAGGTGCCAGCACTTCGGTTAACGGAAGGTTTCCGAATCGCTCAGATAAAGTAGCCCATGCACTCGGTGCACCTGGTACAGTGACCGGCGTCCATCCGAATTTCGGGATCTCCTCCATTCCTTTTTCTTTCAGACCCTCAATAGAAATCGACTTTGGAGACGGTCCACTCGCGTTCAGCCCGTGCAGTTTCCCCTTCATCCAAACGAGTGCAAAAGCATCCCCTCCGATTCCGTTGGAGGTCGGTTCCACAACAGTCAGGCATGCAGCTGTCGCAATCGCCGCATCAACTGCATTTCCTCCCTTTTTTAAAATATCCAAACCAGCTTGTGCCGCGAGTGGTTGCGATGTCGCAACCATTCCTTTTTTAGCGAATGTCGTCATTCTTTGCGATGGATACGGGTTATGTAAATAGTCCTGATTCATGCGTACTTCATCCTCTCATTTCCAAATCACGTTATTTCCATTATATCGAGAATGAGCGAGCGTTCAATTATTTTGTCTGAAAATTCTGTTTTGAAAGGTCGAAACAAATCAATTTGGAAAGGATTTTCCTAAAAATCCTTCCTTTTAGATGTATGTTTAGGAAGACTTGGGGAACTTTCCTTCCGTCTTGTGGACTTTCATGCTGACTTAGGGAACTTTTTGGGGAACTTGTGGAACTTTGACGCTTACTTGGGGAACTCAGCACTTTTTTTACTACATAATCTGAATAGAAAAAAGACCCTTTCGTCTCCGAAAGGGTCTTCCTCATTTATTTTCCTGCGATGTTGATACGGTTGACTGCACGATTCAGAGCAAGCTCTGCACGCGCAAAATCAACACCTTCTTGCTTGGATTTCTGCAGACGTTGTTCTGCACGCTCTTTCGCAGCTTGAGCACGATCGACGTTGATGTCGTTCGCAAGCTCAGCAGCTTGAGCAAGAATGGTAACCTTTTCAGGTCGTACTTCTATAAATCCACCACTAACAGCCAAGATCTGTGTATTGTTTTCCTTCTTGATGCGGATCGCATTAATGGTTAACGGTGCTACAAGCGGAACGTGGCCTGGCAGGATTCCAAGCTCACCGCTGGTGGCTTTCGCGCTGACCATTTCTGCGCCTGTCTCGTCATACACAGGGCCATCAGGGGTGACGACACTTACTGCGAATGTCTTCATGAAACCCCTCCTCGGGCCAAATATCTTTAAGCCATTTGTTTCGCTTTATCTACTACTTCTTCGATACGTCCTACAAGACGGAATGCGTCTTCAGGAAGATCGTCATGCTTACCTTCAAGAATTTCTTTGAATCCTTTGATCGTTTCTTTAACAGGTACATAAGATCCTTTTTGACCAGTGAACTGTTCAGCAACGTGGAAGTTTTGAGATAAGAAGAACTGGATACGACGTGCACGAGATACCGTCATCTTGTCTTCGTCACTCAACTCATCCATACCAAGGATTGCGATGATGTCTTGAAGTTCTTTATAACGTTGAAGCGTTTGCTGTACTTGACGCGCAACGTTGTAGTGCTCTTCTCCAACGATTTCAGGTGCAAGTGCACGAGATGTTGAAGCAAGCGGGTCAACCGCTGGGTAGATACCCATTTCAGAAAGCTTACGCTCAAGGTTCGTTGTTGCATCCAAGTGGGCGAACGTCGTCGCTGGAGCCGGGTCAGTGTAGTCATCGGCAGGTACATAGATCGCCTGGATAGACGTTACGGAACCTTTCTTCGTAGATGTGATACGCTCCTGTAATTGACCCATTTCAGTAGCAAGTGTCGGCTGGTAACCAACCGCTGAAGGCATACGGCCTAGTAGGGCTGATACCTCAGAACCTGCTTGTGTGAAACGGAAGATGTTGTCGATGAAGAACAATACGTCTTGTCCTTGCTCGTCACGGAAGTATTCCGCCATTGTCAATCCAGTCAGGGCAACACGTTGACGTGCTCCTGGTGGTTCGTTCATCTGACCGAATACCATCGCTGTCTTTTTGATAACGCCGGAATCCGTCATTTCGTGGTAAAGGTCATTACCTTCACGTGTACGCTCTCCAACACCTGCGAATACGGAAATACCACCATGCTCTTGAGCGATGTTGTTGATAAGCTCCTGGATCAATACCGTCTTACCAACTCCTGCTCCTCCGAACAATCCGATCTTACCACCCTTAACGTATGGTGCAAGAAGGTCAACGACTTTAATTCCTGTTTCAAGGATTTCAGTCTTTGTTGTTAATTGGTCGAATTTTGGAGCTTCGCGGTGAATCGGATCGCGTTGTACGTCTGCGCCGATTTCCTCATCAAGGTCGATTTTCTCACCTAATACGTTAAAAACACGACCTAATGTTGCGTCACCTACTGGTACCGAGATCGGTGATCCAGTATCAATTGCTTCCGTTCCTCTTACGAGTCCGTCGGTGGAAGCCATCGCGACGGTACGAACAGTATCATCACCAAGGTGAAGTGAAACCTCAAGCGTCAACTCGATGTTCTTTTCGCCCTCAGTGGTTTGGACTCTAAGTGCATTGTAAATCTCAGGCAGGTTCCCGCTCTCGAACTGTACGTCGACAACTGGACCCATGACTTGAGTGATGCGTCCTTTGTTCATGTTTTTCCCTCCTAACGTCCTTTTGAGGATGCTTTTATGTTTCTGACCACATGGTCGAAAGGTCTATTCAAGCGCAGCTGCTCCACCAACGATCTCGGTGATCTCTTGTGTGATCGCTGCCTGACGTGCACGGTTGTAGGAAAGCGTAAGACTGCCGATAATATCGTCTGCATTATCCGTCGCACTCTTCATCGCTGTCATACGAGAAGCATGTTCACTTGCTTTCGCATCCAGTAAAGCACCATAAATCAAGCTTTCCGCATACTGAGGAAGCAATTCTTCAAGAATTTCTTCTTCAGATGGCTCGTATTCATAGGAGCTTTTCGCCTTTTCCTCTCCTGCGATGTCAGAAAGTGGCAACAACTTCTTTTCTGTGAGGTCCTGTTGGATCGCACTCACATAATGGTTGTAGTACATGTACAGCTCATCGTACTCTTCGTCCGCGAATCGTTTCACAGCTTCACTTGCAATGGATTTGATTTCCGCAAATTCAGGTTGGTCATCAATTCCTACAATGCTGTCAAGGACAGGCATGTTGCGGTTTTTGAAGAAGCTGAGTCCGACTTTACCGACGACGATGATCGTATACTCATCAGTCGACTTATGTCGTTCTTTGATCGTACGGAACACGTGACGAAGGACGTTACTGTTGTATGGACCGGCTAGGCCTCGGTCTGAAGTGATGACGAGGTATCCAGTCTTTTTGACAGGTCGAGATTGAAGCATTGGGTGACGGGCATTTGAGCTGCCACTTGCAATACCAGATACGACCTCTTGGATTTTATCCATGTAAGGTACGAAGGATTTCGCATTGTTTTCAGCCTGGTTCAATTTCGCAGCTGAAACCATCTCCATCGCTTTCGTAATTTGTTTCGTCTTTTTCGTAGAATTAATACGCGTTTTTATATCACGTAACGATGCCACTCGTTTCACCACCTTTATAAAGGGGACGAAATGGTGTCCGTCCCATTATGATCCGTTTGAAAGCGTCGGTTGATCTAAAAATTACTCAGATACAACGAACGTTTTCTTGAATTCGTTGATTGCGTTATTGAAGTCGTCTTCTTCAGGAAGGTTTCCAGTTTCACGGATTCCAGCAAGCAATTCCTTACGGTTATGATCTAACCAAGTATGGTATTCTGCTTCGAAACGTGTGATATCTTCAACTGGAATATCGTCTAAGAAGCCGCGCGTCAACGCATAAAGGCTGGCAACCTGCTTTTCAACAGCAAGTGGCTTGTGAAGGCCTTGCTTCAATACTTCAACCGTACGAGCACCACGGTTCAATTTCGCTTGAGTCGCTTTATCAAGGTCAGATCCAAATTGTGCGAATGCTTCTAGCTCACGGTAAGATGCCAAGTCAAGACGTAGCGTACCGGATACTTTCTTCATCGCTTTGATTTGTGCGGATCCTCCAACACGGGATACGGATAGACCTGCGTTTACCGCTGGACGTACACCGGAGAAGAAGAGATCGGATTGCAAGAAGATCTGTCCGTCTGTAATCGAGATAACGTTTGTCGGGATATAAGCCGAAACGTCACCCGCTTGTGTTTCGATGAATGGAAGGGCAGTAAGTGAACCTCCGCCTTTCGCATCACTCAACTTCGCTGCACGCTCTAGTAAGCGAGAGTGTAGGTAGAAGACATCCCCTGGGAATGCTTCACGACCTGGAGGACGACGAAGTAGTAGTGACAGTTCACGGTATGCAGCCGCTTGTTTAGAAAGATCATCATAGATCAACAATACGTGCTTACCGTTGTACATGAATTCTTCACCCATTGTTACCCCAGCATATGGAGCAAGGTAAAGAAGTGGAGCTGGTTGGGACGCACTCGCTGTTACGACGATTGTGTAATCAAGTGCTCCGTGCTCACGTAGTGTTTCAACAACACCTGCAACCGTTGATTCTTTCTGACCGATTGCAACGTAGATACAAATCATATCTTCGTCTTTTTGGTTCAAGATCGTGTCGATTGCGATTGCTGTTTTACCTGTTTGACGGTCTCCGATGATCAACTCACGCTGACCACGACCGATCGGAATAAGGGAGTCGATCGCCTTGATTCCTGTTTGAAGCGGCTCGTGTACGGATTTACGATCCATAACACCTGGTGCCGGACTTTCGATTGGACGAGTTTTGGAAGTCTCAATTGCACCCTTACCATCAACTGGTTGTCCAAGAGAGTTAACGACACGTCCTAGAAGTTCTTCACCTACAGGTACCTCCATGATACGGCCTGTACGCTTCACTTCATCGCCTTCACGGATATCGACATAAGGTCCAAGGATGATGATACCGACGTTGTTTTCCTCAAGGTTTTGGGCCATACCCATTACACCGTTGGAGAATTCAACGAGCTCACCAGCCATGACATTGTCTAATCCATGGACACGTGCGATTCCGTCACCGACTTGGATGACAGTACCGACATCACTTACTTCTATTTCAGAAGAATAGTTTTCAATTTGTTGTTTAATTAGCGAACTAATTTCTTCCGCTTTTATGCTCATGAATTTCACCCCTATCGTACTCGTCTCACTCGGAGACTAATTGACGTTGAATTCGGTTCAACTTACCACTAACACTTCCGTCGAAGATACGGTTACCGATTTTGACTTTGATCCCACCGATCAAGTCTTGATCGATTACGTTTTCGACGCGAAGTTCTTTGACGTTGATACGTTCAGAGAATGTTCTGGAGATCTCCTGTTGCTCTTCTTCAGTAAGAAGGCGGACGGAGTAGACCGTAGCATCTGCAATGCCGCGCTCTTCATTCGCCAGTAAGATGTATTGGTCGACCATATTCGGAATCATTGCTTCGCGTTTACGGTCTACCATCAATAAAATCGTATTGTGAACAGGTTCAGAAACTTCAGATCCGATCACCTTCGAAAGCAAGCTTTTCTTGTCTTCGGCAGAGATTTTCGGATGGTTCAAGATGGTGAGTAACTTCTCATTCTCTTCGATGATGGATTGAACGCTGCGAAGCTCTTTTTCGACTTGATCAAGAGAGCCTTTCTCTTTTACAACATCAAATAGAGCTGCTGCGTATCGCTTTGCTACAGATTCTGTGTCCTTGCTCATCGACCTTCGCCTACCTCTTTAAGATAATCATTCACAAGTTTCTGTTGAGCTTGCTCATCCAATTCCTTGGTGATTACCTTAGAAGCAATTTGTACAGAAAGTGTTGCAACTTCATTACGCAACGTTTGTACAGCTTGCTCTTTTTCACGGTCGATTTCAGAAAGTGCAGATTCCTTCATGCGGTTTGCTTCTTCACGAGCAGCGCGAAGGATGTCCTCACCTTGTTGCTCACCTTGCTTCTTAGCTGCTTCGATCAATGCTTGTGCTTCTTTACGTGCTTCTTTCAAAGCCGCAGTCTGCTCATCTAAGTATGACTGAGCTTCTTTTCGGCTTTTTTCAGCTTCGTTTATTTCGTTAGAGATATGCTCTTCACGCTTTTTCATGATGCCCATCAATGGACCCCATGCATATTTACGCAGTAAGAAAAGTAAAACGATGAACGCTAGTAACTGGAACAGGATATCTCCTGTATTAACACCGGCACCCGCACCCAAAACAAGATTGTCAGGATTCAAGAAATGCACAGCGGTTCCTCCCTTCATTGGTCATACATAAGGAATGGCGAGGTCTCACACAGACTTCGCCATTATGAAAACTTCGGTAGAATCGTTACTCGTTATTAACCACCAAGTACGATGAACGCGATAACGACACCGATGATTGGAAGTGCCTCAACTAGTGCGATACCGATGAACATTGTTGTTTGAAGCGTACCACGCAATTCTGGTTGACGAGCGATTCCTTCAACTGTACGTCCTACGATAAGACCGTTACCTACACCGGCACCAATTGCCGCTAGACCTACTGCAATTGCAGCTGCGATTAAATTCATTTAAATTTCCTCCTTGGAATTGTATTATTTTATAATTTCTTCCCATTATGGGGTTGTACACAGAGTTAAAATTGAACCTTTTACTGTAGAGCTTTGTGAGCTCTAGTGTTCATCACTGACTTTATGTGCCATGTAAACCATTGTCAGCATTGTAAAAATGAATGCCTGGATGACACCGACAAAGATACTGAATCCTTGCCACACCATCATCGGTAGGAAGGATAAGACCCCTGCAAAAATTCCTGCAGTACCAGCTCCTGCTAACAAGGCTAGCAATACTTCACCGGCATAAATGTTACCGTAAAGTCGAAGACCTAGTGTCAACGTGTTGGCGAATTCCTCAATGATTTTCAAAGGGAACATAAATTTCATCGGTTTGAAGAATTCACTACCGTATGATTTAGTTCCTTTCACTTTGATCGCGTAGAAGTGAGTCAATACGACTACCATTACAGCGAGTGTCAATGTGATGGTTGGATCAGCTGTTGGTGATTTCCACCAAAGCTCATGATCGATCGCGATTGCAAACGGAAGTCCTAACATGTTCGAGACGAATATGTACATGATAATCGTCAAACCTAGTGTCAAGAATCGACCTCCAGTCTTCCAGTCCATGGTGCTGTTGATGATTCCTTTTACAAAATCGATCAGCCATTCCATGAAGTTCTGCATACCAGATGGACGCATTTGCAAACTACGTGAGCCGAGTACGGCAATGATGAACACAATTACAGAAGCAATCGTAATCATCAGGATGTTCGATGGGTTAAAAGTTAAACCTAATAGTTCAAGATGTGGCGCTTCGTGTTCCAATTCTTTCACCTCTCTTCCCCAAAGTTCAGTTTCGTTTTGATGCAAAGTAAAAATCTATCAACATGATGAGATATATCATGAGTAAACCTACGACTACGGAAATCAAGTCAAAGTATTCAGGAAATCGGGTCGCGACCAGAACGGCAAGCCCGGCGGTCATCAACCTGGATAAGGAGCCCATCGTCCGAACCTTCGTGCCTTCAACGACAGCTTGTCCGACGCGGTCGATCTTGCGATGCATCGACCATACGTTCAGAATGCTCACAGCAATTCCCAACAACAGTCCGAGAAAGACTGTTTTGTAGCTTGTGAACCCCCAACCTAGTACGAAAATCGAAGCTAAGTATAGTCCGTATTTTATGTATCGACGGAACGCATTGTTGTAAGTTGAGAGGTTTTCGGTCATTGTTCGCCTTCTTCTCCAAAAAATCGCTGAATTAACTTGATGGTCCCGTAAACTCCTGCTGCCAAGCCAAGAAACAGTCCGATGATCATAAGAAACGGTGCTGTGTCAAAGGTACGATCCAACCACATGCCTCCGAAAATGCCGACCAGAATGGTACCGACGAGTTGCGAGAGGATTCCAGACATGAGAGCCATTGAATGAAAGGGTGATCGTTTATCAGTGCGCATTTGCCGCACCCCTTTTCTTTGGACTTGATTTTGAGGTCATCAGGTGAGTCAATTCCTGATTATTTTGTGGAGTATTTTACGAGATTCGGATGTAGCGAAAAAGCTTTATATGATGCGTATGAAAACCTTATCATACATCCTTTGTAAGAATACTATAGCCACTAGTACATGTCAATTGCGTTACAGGCAATTTCTATGGTAAGATTTGAAAACTTTTTGAACCTTTTGGCTTTATGTTTTCAACGTTTATTTCGTACCGAACAAACGGTCTCCTGCATCACCTAAACCTGGTACGATGTACCCCTTTTCGTTCAGGTATTCATCAAGCGCTCCGAGATAGATGTCAACATCAGGATGTGCCTCTTGGACCATTTTGACGCCTTCAGGAGCTGCGATCAGACACATGAGCTTGATATTCTGTGCGCCACGCTTTTTCAGTGACTCGATTGCTGCCACTGCAGAACCGCCTGTTGCAAGCATCGGATCGATTACGATGAGTTCACGTTCTTCAACATCACTTGGAAGCTTCACATAATACTCGACCGGTTGGAGAGTTTCAGGGTCGCGATATAATCCGACGTGCCCTACCTTTGCCGCTGGAATCAGCTTCAGGATCCCGTCGACCATTCCTAGTCCTGCACGAAGGATCGGTACCAATCCAAGCTTCTTACCCGCAATTGTATATGCTTTTGCTTCCGAAACCGGTGTTTGGACCGTTACTTCTTGGAGTGGTAATTCTCGGGTGATTTCGAATGCCATCAATGCTGCCACTTCATCGACAAGCTCACGGAATTCTTTCGTCCCTGTCGATACATCACGAATGTATGTAATCTTATGTTGGATCAGCGGGTGTTCCAGAACGTGTACTTTACTCATTCATCATCTCTCCTTCAAAAAGTTTATGAGGTTTGTAACTTGTCTTAAAACCTGAAAGAATACGAACTTAGCAGGTTTTTTGCCTCTCGAAAATTGTACAGAAAAAAGGTGTGAAGTTCAACACGAATCAGCAGGAAATAACAGGAGAAGCCAAAAACAGTACCAAAGTGATAACTGCCCAAAATGATCTGCAGTACCTCTGCAGTACTCAACTGTACCAGGTACCATTTTGTAACCCTTGTGCCGTAAGGGTTTGTATTTGGTGCCTGGCACCGATTGAAATCCCTTGTGCCCCAAGGCGTCCGAGTCGGTGCCAGGTACTGCACTTTCATTCAAATAAAAGAGGCGACCTTTGCGGGTCGCCTTTCCTATTAATATAGGGTTCTATACGTAGAGCTCATATTTTGAGGATAATTTTTCCACACGTTGTGCTGCTTCTTGTTGCTTGGCTTCGTCTTCCGGGTTGCGGAGGACGAGTGCAATGATGGATGCAATTTCCTTCATATCTTCTTGCGTGAATCCTCTTGTCGTCACAGCTGCCGTTCCAAGTCGTAGTCCACTCGTGACGAACGGGCTTTCCGGATCGAAAGGAATCGTGTTTTTGTTTGTTGTAATACCGACTTCATCTAGAAGGTGTTCGGCAACTTTACCTGTTACATTCATACCACGGACATCCACGAGCAATAAGTGATTGTCAGTACCACCCGATACAAGTGACAGCCCTTCTTCTTTTAATGCTTCACCAAGTACGCGTGCGTTGTCTATGATGTTCTTGGAGTAGTCTTTGAAGTCCTCTTGCAACGCTTCACCGAACGCTACTGCTTTCGCTGCAATGACATGCATCAATGGACCGCCCTGAATTCCAGGGAAGATCGACTTGTCGATTTTCTTCGCGAACTCTTCCTTACAGAGGATCAATCCGCCACGAGGTCCGCGCAACGTTTTATGAGTCGTAGACGTAACGAAGTCTGCATACGGAACCGGGCTCGGATGGAGACCAGTCGCGACCAATCCAGCAATATGCGCCATATCAACCATCAAGTATGCGCCGACTTCATCTGCGATTTCGCGGAACTTTTTAAAATCAATCTCTCTTGGATATGCACTAGCTCCAGCTACGATCAGCTTCGGCTGGTGTTCGCGTGCCAACGCAAGGACATCATCGTATTGAATCGTATGGTCTTTCTCATCTACACCATACTCGACAAAGTTATATAGTTTACCGCTGAAGTTGACCGGACTTCCGTGTGTCAGGTGTCCCCCGTGTGAAAGGTTCATCCCAAGCACAGTGTCTCCCGGTTCTAACACAGTAAAATAGACGCCCATGTTCGCTTGAGCCCCTGAGTGTGGCTGTACGTTCGCATGTTCCGCTCCGAACAATTTCTTCGCGCGATCTCTCGCCAGATTTTCCACGACATCGACGTACTCACATCCGCCATAGTAACGGCGTCCTGGATAGCCTTCCGCATACTTGTTTGTAAGGACGGATCCTTGTGCTTCCATGACAGCCTGGCTGACAAAGTTTTCAGATGCAATCAACTCTATCTTGTTCCGTTGACGACCTAGTTCATCCTGTATCGAATTGAATAGTTCTGCATCTTGCTTCTTAAGTTGTTCCATGGTTTCACTCCTTTACTGACCTCAACTGCATTTTTTCGAAATTTCACAACAAATCTATTTTATCATTATTACAATAGTCCTGTAATGGTAAACTCTTATTTTTAAAACTAAGTAGAGGATTCAAGGTGTTGGAAGGCAAAAGAGTTAGCTATAGTGCCTTGAGGGCTAGCGCTATTTTGGGAAGGATCAGCCCTCTATCCTTCCCGAAATGTGTGCTTACCTCACTTTGGGGCAGGATAAGTCCTCTATCCTTCCCGAAATGCTATGCTTACTCCACTTTGGGGCAGGATAGCGCTCTTATTCATTACCTTCATTCCTGTTTTTTGCTCCGATAGGGATGATTAGCATCTATTCATTACCATCAACCCTGTTTTTCGCTCCGTTAGGGATGAATAGCCTCTATTCATTACTATCAATCCAGTTTTCCTCTCTAATAGGGATGAATAACTCAATCGACCCCTCTTCCTACCAATATAAAAAGCCGATCCAGCACACTGGATCGGCCTCCTTATTGAAATCAACAGGATGTGAGTTCTTCTTTAGATGGATAGACCGCTCTTTCGCCGCCAATCAGCTTCGGTCGGGTCCGTGCAAGCGTGACGTGTGCATGCCCGATGGACTTCACCTTAGACCGCACCGGTACAGCAACATGTTTCAGGTGCATACCGATGAACGTATCCCCGATATCGATGCCAGCATCAGCAGTAATATGCTCAACGACGACCGGATCATTCAAGTGGTGATACGCATAAGTGGATAGCGCTCCACCAGCGGACCTTACCGGAATGACCGTGACGATCTCATAACCTCTTTGTTCAGCAGTTTCTCGCTCCATCACTAATGCGCGGTTTAAATGTTCACAACATTGAAAGGCAATTTGGACATTCGTTTTATTACGGAATTGAGTGATCCCTTCGAACAACTGAGACGCGACATCCATCGTACCGGACGTCCCGATCTCTTCACCTAAGACCTCACTCGTACTAGCTCCGATAACCAACAGATGGTTCGATGACAACGGTGTTGCTTGCTCCAGATCCTCCAAGGCTTCCACCACTTGAGGTTGAATCTGATGCAGTGTTTCGTCCATTCTACTCTTCCTTTCTCTATTCCCCTTAGTTTAAGGTAAAGCTGTGAATCACTCAGCGCCCATCGTTTCAACGTCTTTAATTTTGTTTACGCGTCGCTCGTGGCGTCCGCCTTCAAATTCCGTTTGAAGCCATACTTTCGCAATTTCTTTTGCAATGCCAGGTCCGACAATTCGTTCACCCATCGCTAGAACGTTTGAATCATTGTGAAGGCGTGTCACCTTAGCGCTGAACAGATCATGGACTAGTGCACAACGAACACCTTTTACCTTGTTCGCTGTAATGGACATGCCAATTCCTGTCCCACAAATCAAGATGCCACGATCTACTTCGCCGTTAGACACTTTCTCAGCGACTGGAAGGGCGTAGTCCGGATAGTCGACTGAATCTTCACAGTTGCAGCCAACGTCCTCATATTCAACACCCAACTCATCCATTACTTCTTTTATATCTTCTTTAATTTTGTAACCTGCATGGTCACTACCAATTGCTACTTTCATTGCATGAAGCCTCCAGTGATTTGATGTTTGTCTTCATTGTAAAGGGAACGTGAACAGACTTTCAACTGGTCTGATTCCCTATCCTTGTTATCGCAGGTTTCTCAGATTATTTCAACTATATTTTTCAGCCAACTTTTGTACGAGTTCGTCCAATTCCTCGTACGTTTGACAATATACGTCTTTCGAGCCACCGAATGGATCCGAAACATCCATAGAAGGCATGGTACGTTCGATTTTCTGAGCTTCTTTCATCTTGGTTTCCATTTCCCTCATGAGCGCCTGACGCTTGTGTTCATCACTGTTCCCAAGGTCGTACAGCTCCATTCGGATTTGGCCGATTTTGTCATAAATCTGCTCCAATTTGTCTAACGTTTCCTTCTCTGCTAATACATGCTCTTTTAATGTAAAAATGTGTCCAATCTTGGATGGGAATTGAGAAAGGATTGCCTGCTTATGTTGGCCAGTCATCGTCAGCACCAGGTCTGCCCATTCGACGAGCTCTGCTGTCAGTGGTTGTGACTGGTGATTGATTTCTATTCCTTGATCTTGTAAAACTTCGATCGACTGACGGCTCGCAGGACTTCCGTTCGAGGCAAAAATGCCTGCCGAGCGCACTTGGATGGAGTCGTCCGAGCGGTGGCGTAAGATCGCTTCCGCCATCGGGCTTCGGCATGTGTTTCCAGTGCATACGAATAAGATGTTCATGTAAAGCCTCCTAGTGGTAGCTTGTGAGTTTTGCTCTGTGTTTATTACTTTTTATTTTAATGGATGAGTGTTGGGCGGTTCAACTCTAAGAGCACTTCATGCCCTCCATACTTGGCCTCTAAAATAAGGAGCTTCAAGTCAACTTGGCTCCTTATTCTTCTCACCCAAGCTTATTTCCGCTCCGCGTCCATAACTTTTTTATGGAGGGCATTGAGGATTATTCATAGAAGGTCACTTTCCGCACTTTCTTTAAAGCCTTATATAAATATAACGCGTGTCACCACAGCAGCTTCAATCCAAAGGATAGGAGGATGCATCCGCCGAGGGCTTCTCCGTAGGATCCGAACCATTTTTGGGTTTTCCGTCCGATCAATAACCCGAGCCAGGTCAATCCCATACTGATGACGCCGAATAAGAAAATCGTCATGACGACTTTCGCACCAAAAATCCCAAGGCTCAAGCCGACTGAAAAGCTGTCCAAACTGACACTCAGCGCAAATAGCCAGACACCAAAGCCTCTAGGTGTGATGAAGGGCTCATCGTTCGAGCGTAAAGAGGAAACGATCATCTGGATGCCGAGTATGATCAACAGAACTCCGCCAATCAGTGTTGCGATGTTGCCGAAATGGACGGTCAGCTGCTTCCCTACAGTCATTCCGAGTAGGGGCATGACCATATGGAAAATGCCGATCAGAATACCGATTTTCAAAATTTGCTTGAGCCTGAGGGTGATCATCCCCATCCCTAATCCCATTGAAAAAGCATCCATACCTAAAGCAAGCGCCATGATCGTCAGTGTAAGAAATTCCCCAACTACCGGTATACCCAAGATTGTCCTCCCCCTTTATCCCTAATTCAACGTATGCATGTCTACTTGGGATTAGACATTTCTTCCATTTCATAGGAAGAAATCTTCAGAGGACGAAGGAAATGAGCGTATAATCGGGAATGTATTACGGAGAGATCGATTTAATCAACTACCTAATTGAAATTAGCCGAGCGGAGGATCAGCATGCAGGAATTCAACGGAAATCGTACACATCTGAATAGAGCTATGTCTTCAACTCTTACATCAGCTGGACTCGGAGTGAAGAATCAAGTTCGGGACAGCTTGATGTTCCTCGTTGAAAAAGATGGAGATACCTTTCGTTTTCTCACATGCAAAGGTGTGCTTCTTCAAAAATTCGGTTTTGAAACGGATGATTTTACAGGGAAATGCATAGAAGATTGCTTACCTATGGAAGTCGCCATGCGCAGAGTCATTTCATATAACCGCGCTTGGGAAGGAGATGCGGTCACTTATGAAGATGAGGTGAACGGAATTCCTTATCTGGGATCCGTCTCCCCTGTCTGTGATGAGAATGGCAATGTTCTGCAATTGCAAGGTTTCTGCGTGGACATCAGCGAAAAGATAAAGGTAGAAAAGCAACTCGATAAACGCGAGAATTATTTCCACACTTTGATTGAGAACCATCCAGATGGCATTTTTACATTAAATAAAGATGGGGAGTTCGACTTCATCAATTCTGTGACGAGCCTGATTGGTGGCTACGAGGAAGATGAGCTTGCGGATCATCCGTTCATGCCCCTGATTGTCCCTGAAGAAAGAGACCGTGCTGCCGACTATTTTCAGCGGTCCTTGAATGGAGAAGTTTTAGACTTTGAGACGGTCATCATGCATAAGAAAGGTCATCGACTCTACATACACGTTACGACCATTCCGATCCTCATCGAGAATGAGGTTCATATCATATACGGTATCGTGAAGGATATTACGGAACAAAAGAGAAATGAGCGTGAGGTCCATTTTCTGAAAGACCGGATTTCCTCCATGATTGAACACTCTGCGGATTCCATTGCAATCTTCGACCGAAACAATCGCTTGATCCGAGCAAACCCGGCGTTCGAGCATTTTTTCGGCTGGAAAGAAGATGAACTGATTGAGAAATCCATCCCTTACGTCCCAGAGGAAAGTAAGGACCACTATCTAGAAACGGTTCAACAGGTTCTAGAAGGGAAAAAATTCACAGGCATCGAGACGACGCGAATCAAAAAGGACGGCTCGCGATTTTATGTAAGTGTGTCCTTATCACCGCTAGAAGACGAAAACGGAAACATCATCGGATACTCCGCCATCACGAGGGATATCCATACCCAGCGGATTGCGCAGGATGAGCTCCGGAACAAGAACGAACAATACAAAATCATAACCGAGCACACGATGGACTTGATCAACGTGTTCGATCCGGATGGACAAATCAAATACTCTTCTCCCTCCCATCAATCGATTTTGGGGTATCAAAAAGGAGAATTCACTCAAACTCAATGGACCCAGCTCGTCCATCCAGAAGACCTACCAGATTTGTTGGAAGCGATTGAACAATTGAAGCAGACGAAGGAATCTTTGAAAATGGAAATTCGCTTGAGAAAAGCGGGCGGAGATTATATCATTCTAGAAAGTTATGGGACAGCGGTCGTCAATTGTCAAAGTGAACTGGATTCCATCGTGACGATCTCAAGGGACATTACAGAACGGAAGCAAACTGAGGATTTTCTCAGAAAGTCTGAAAAACTCGCAGTACTGGGGCAATTGGCAGCTGGAATCGCACATGAAATCCGAAACCCACTCACTTCCTTGAAAGGTTTCACCCATCTGCTGAAAGCGAACGCTCGGAGTGAGGAAAGCGAATACTATCAAATCATGCTTTCAGAGCTTGAAAGAATTAATACGATCGTCGGGGAATTCATGATGCTTGCGAAACCTCAGCCGAAAAATGTGAAAAAGAACGATGTAAGACGCATTCTACAGGAAGCTGCAGCACTTTTGGAAGCCCAGGCTAACTTGCACAATATCCAGTTCATCCTTGATTTTGATTCAGATTTAATTATAGATTGTGAAGCCGACCAGCTAAAGCAAGTGTTCATCAATCTGATGAAAAATGGTATGGAGGCGATGGAGGAGAAAGGCGGGTTACTCTTTATCAAAGCGGAACGGCACGAAAACATCGTTACGATTTCGTTTACCGATGAAGGATGTGGAATACCGCAGGATCAAATTCCTAGTATCGGTGAGCCGTTCTTCACTACAAAAGAAAGAGGAACCGGACTCGGCATGATGATTTGCAACAAGATTGTAGAGAATCATAATGGAACGATTGAAATCGAGAGTGAAGTTGGAGAAGGCACAACCGTGAAATTGTCTTTCCAAGTGTAAAAAAACGGGGCTGACGTTAGTCAGTCCCGTTCCTTATGTTCAGAAATCACTTGATTTCCCGCTGCCTTCAACAGCCGGTTCATGAGCGCTTCCCCTAGCCCGTCAATCGGGTACATTTCAGCTAAAATGACATCCACTTCCGTCTCATCGAATGCTCTTAGCTGATCATAAAGCCTTTGCGCTATACCTTCGACTCGGGTCGAGGTTCCCAATGTTTTCAACACATCTGTGGATAAATGCGAAGCAAGTTCGTCACTCACAAGAATTCCGACTCTCTTCCCTTCACTTCTGAATCGATCAATGACGGATTGGAAAAAGTCGTTGGAACCTTCAATTAGGAAGAGAGGCGCATCCGGTGCGTAGTGGGTGTACTTCATCCCTGGAGATTTCGGCACTTGTTCTTTTTCAAAAAGCGCATGATCCCATGAGACGTTTTCCACAACCGATTCAAGCTGAGCTTTCGTGATGCCGCCTGGCCGAAGAATCGTAACTTGGTCGTCCGTCACTTCGACGACGGTCGACTCCAACCCAACACCAGTAGTCCCTGCATCAATGATTCCTTTGATTCTACCATTCAGGTCTTTGTCCACATGGTCACCCTTTGTCGGGCTCGGTTTTCCAGACCGGTTCGCACTTGGCGCGGCAATCGGTACCCCAGCCGCTTCAATCAAGGCAAGGGCAACAGGATGGTCGGGCATCCGCACCCCTACGCTCTCAAGTCCAGCAGTCGTTCTCTCTGCAATACTTTTGTTTTTCGGTAAAATGATCGTCAAAGGACCTGGCCAGAACGCATCCATCAGTCGTTCTGCCGTATGCGACCAGGAAGAAGCCGCTTGCTTCAACTGGTCTTGATTTGCTATATGGACAATCAGTGGATTATCGCTCGGACGTCCTTTCGCTTCGAAAATCTTTTCAATCGCTTCGTTGGAGCAAGCGTTCGCCCCCAGTCCGTAAACCGTTTCTGTAGGGAACGCGATGACCTCGCCTTCCCTCATCCACATTGCAGCCTCCTGTATCGAAGGATGCTCACGTAAGTTATCCACATTTTCCACATTCCATCTCGATGTTATCAACTGTTCCATGTGGGTAAGTACTCCTTTAAAGTGTATATTATTCAGGTCTTTCCACACCTTACCCACAACTATTCCGGATTTGTGGATAGTGCTGTGGATAACTATGTGGATGGTATCAATTGTCGTTTCATTATCGCGATTTGATCCCGGTCATATTGCTTCAAATGTGGACTGTTCAACAAGTCATCCGGAACCTTATCATACGGAATTTCTGTGAATCCTAGCGCATAAAAAATCGAGGTCACTCTCGTTAACAAATACACTGTTTCAATGCCTTTGTAATCGGCAAGCCGAATGACGGCTTTCAATAATTGCAGTAATAATTCCTCTGATGAATACTCTTTATCCAATACGAGTGATCGAATGAGTCCATCGGTTCCGAATCGCTCCAGTCCTACCGTTCCAGCCATTTTCTTTTTGTCCGTTTCCAGGATGATGAATGTCTGTATGCAATTTTCAATGCCTTCACTTGAAAGACCGGCCTGTGCTACAAATTGTTTAATAGATGGGGTATCGTTCGTCTCAGCAGGTCGAAACGATAACATCTCACCCTCTCCCTTCTAGCAATTCTACTCTATTCTATGAATGGAAAGAAGAGATTATCCCACTTTATTTTTACTAGAAGGCTTTGTTGCTTTTGAAGGTCGTTGATTTCCACTACGGACAGTCGCTTTCCGCGGGCAACGCTTCAGCTTCCTCGGAAGTAAAACCGCTTCCTGCGGGATCTTCAGCCGTTGCTTTTCCCGCAGGAGTCGACTGTCCTACACTCCAATCAAAAGGACCTAGCGAAGGGAATACACGTAGACTCCTGCGGGAAAGCGAAGACGCTGAGACCCTACAGTGAGCGTACTTTGCGAGCGAGGAGGCTTAGCGCGAGCCCGCGGAAAGCGTAGTGTATTTCCGAAGCGGTAGAATATCTCGTAGTTTAAACCAACTGCCAGGGTTAAAGAGCAACAAAGTTTGCGAAAACAACCCTATTTTAAACTGCAACTCCTACCCTAATGAAATAAGGAATCTATCATTAAGCAAATAGATTCCCTAGCCCGCCAACTATTTTATCGAAAAGCTCGAAAACGAAAAATTTCACTTCCGGTTCTTCCGCCTGTTCCTGAACGGCTTCAGCAACAGCTTGCTCACTACCTTCTTGTTCCGGTTGGACAGCATCTCCGTTGTCAAAATCAAGGAAGCATAGCGGTGGGAACAATACACACCACCAATTTGCACCTGTTCCTTCTCCAATTGAAATCAACACTGCTTCATATTCCCCTGCTGGATAGACAAGATCCCCATACATTTTCGTCGGAAAAGATACATTGCCGAAATCTACAGAAAACGCTTCTTGGATCCCTTTTTGAAGTAGTGCTTGTTGGACGATCTTTTTGATAGATGGAAGCTCTTGCTTGATGATCGTTCTCGCTTCATCAATGGATTCGATCCCCAATACCCAGTTCGTGATTTGTGCATTCACTTCGTCTCGGATGGAGCGCTTCACTTCTTGATCGGCTTTCGAATCGCTGTTCGCGAGGATTCTTAATCGGATCGACTCATCCGGAATCATTTCTTGCGGTACGTCATTGAAAGAGGCATTCGCCACTTTTATTTGAGTTTCATAGAATACGACCATAATCATTAAAGATAATAAGATAAGTACGATTGTCTTGCGTTTCATCTCTCACCCACACCCTTTCTGGTAAACAGTGTGGACGGTGGATGATCTTTTTATACTCGTAATCTAGTGAAATTTTTTGCTAGGTTGAGTGAATCGCGTCGTGCCTGGGAAAGTCGCAACAAGTTCTCTCATTATCTCGTCAAAGTCCCGATTACGATCCGCTCTTTTCCGTTGATGTCCTTCAGAACTTCTGACTGAATCTTCTCTCCAAAACGTTCTTTAAGCAGTGATGCGACTGTTTCCCCTTGGTCGTAACCGACTTCGAAAGCGACAAGCGCGCGGTCCGCTACGACTTCAGGAAGCTGATCTATGATCTGCTTGTAAAAAACGTAGCCATCTTCACCGCCGACGAGCGCACGGATCGGCTCATGATCCTTCACGACTTCATCGAGCGTCGCGATGTCCGCTTCCGGAATGTACGGTGGGTTTGAAACGACGATGTCAAACCGTTCTTCTGTTGCCAGGAACGGCTGCAGCAAATCTCCTTGCACCCAACGGACATCCGCTCCAAGCGCTTCACCGTTCTTGCGGGAAACTTTTAACGACTCTTCCGCAATATCGACGCCAGTCACCTTCATGTCCGGACGCTCGAGCTTTAGCGTAACCGCAATGATCCCACTCCCTGTTCCGATATCGACGACGTTGAGTGCTTTTGATTCGGTAAAAAAGTGCTTTAAGCGTTCGAGTACAGCGAGGACAAGTTCTTCCGTCTCTGGTCTCGGGATGAGCACCTCAGGATTTACTGTGAACGGTCTACCGTAGAACTCTTCCGTCTTGGTGATGTACTGGATCGGCTCTCCATCTCCATGCTGATGAACGAATTCCGTAAACTGTTTCTGTTCCACTTCGGACAACTCGCGTTCGAAAGCAGCCAACAATTCACCACGTCTCATTCTGAGGACATGTCCGAGCAACAACTCGCCTGCGTTCGGCTCCCTATTCTTTTCTTTTAAAAAAGAAGAAGCCCAACGGAGGGCTTCAATCACATTCATCTGTTTCATTATGCTTCCGCCTGTTTCATCGCGTTTGTTTGTTCTTCCAAGATCAGCGCTTCGATGAATTCTTCCACTTTACCTTGTAGGATCTGATCCAGCTTTTGGATCGTCAGACCGATACGGTGGTCGGTCACACGGTTTTGCGGGAAGTTGTACGTACGGATCCGCTCAGAACGGTCTCCTGTTCCGACCGCAGACTTACGGTTCGCCGCGTACTCATCCATCGCTTCCTGCTGGAACTTATCATAAATACGTGCACGCAATACTTTCATCGCTTTTTCTTTGTTCTTGATCTGGGACTTTTCATCCTGACAGGAAACGACGATTCCAGTCGGTTCATGCGTTAAACGGACTGCAGACATCGTCGTGTTGACCGACTGTCCACCAGGACCACTGGATGCGAACGTGTCGACACGGATATCTTTTTCATGGATATCAATTTCAACTTCTTCCGCTTCAGGTAAAACCGCAACCGTAGCTGTGGAAGTATGGATACGTCCACCAGATTCTGTCGTCGGAACACGTTGCACACGGTGAGCTCCATTTTCATACTTCAGTTTGGAGTAAGCACCTGCACCGTTCACCATGAAGATGATTTCCTTATAGCCACCAAGCTCCGTATAACTTGCTTCGATGATTTCTGATTTCCAGCCTTGCATTTCCGCATATCGGCTGTACATTTTATAAAGGTCCGCAGCAAACAACGCCGCTTCATCTCCACCAGCTGCCCCACGAATCTCGATGATAACGTTCTTGTCATCGTTCGGGTCTTTCGGTAAAAGAAGGACTTTCAGCTGTTGAGTCAGCTCTTCATGACGGTCTTTCAGCTCGGAAAGCTCCATTTTTACCATTTCACGCATTTCAGCATCGAGCTTTTCTTCGAGCATTTGCTCTGCTCCTTCAAGCTCTTCCGTTACCTCTTTATATTCACGATAGGCTGTAACAGTTTCTTCGAGATCCGACTGTTCCTTCGAATATTCTCTCAGCTTTTTCGAATCGCTGATGACTTCCGGGTCACTCAACAATTCATTCAACTTATTGTATCGATCTTCAATCGATTGTAAACGCTCTAGCACAACGGTTCACCATCCCAATGTGTTACTTTCATTCATAAATCCGAAAAGTTGCTTAACATTAACATTATAGTATACGTCTCATAGGTCGTCAAAGTACAGTTTCAGGAAGATAGAGTGGAAATGATTTCTTCGAAATTCACTCCCTTTCCGCGGGCGAACCGCAAGCCTCCTCGCTCACAGGTTGATCACAGACCACCCGTTCGCTGTGGGGTCTTGCCTGGCTCGCTGTTCCCGCAGGAGTGTCGTGAATTTCGTGTGAAATCATATCTAAAAACTAAGCCTCGCTAGGAGGGAGATTTAGAACCTGAGATTTTTCGGTAGCAGTCTTCGCATTAAAAACGGTTCATCTTCTATGTAGTCGGGAATGGAAGTACGGGGAGCGTTCGTTATATTTTTGCGTTATGTTTGATTCGTTCGTAGTCCGTCCGGCATTGGTTCATTCGAATGGCGGAAGTCAACGAATCGATGACGACCTTCTCATCAGTAATGATACTGAAGACGTATGGTGACGTCGCAAAGTGACCGAAAAAGTGCGTACAGCCTTCAAATCGCTTGTTTTCCGGCGTCCAACTACTCGGTTGGTACGATACGATGAAGTTGCCCATCGTTTCATAAATGGGATCGAGTGGTTCCGATTTCAACCGTTTGATCAGTGCTGGTATGTTTTCAGGTTCTTGACCTCCCCAATCAGGTCCATTCGCATCGATGTATAGCATGTGTAAAAACCCCTTTCACAAAGTAAGATTCGATGAGTGGAAGGTATTCTTGAGTGTATAATGAAAGAAGATAAGAAGTGCCATACTAATAGACATCTAGTCCATATTAGAAAGGAGTCGTGATCGAGATGAAATATGTCATTATCGGTGGGGATGCTGCAGGAATGAGTGCGGCCATGCAAATCGTTCGGAACGACCCGGATGCAGAGGTCACCACCCTTGAAAAAGGAGATATCTATTCATACGGTCAATGCGGATTGCCTTACGTAATCAGCGGTCTAATTCCGGAAGCGGAAGATCTGATTGCGCGCGATGTCGAAACCTTCCGTGAAAAATACGGCATAAACGCGACGGTTTATCATGAAGTAAGAAGTGTGGATACCGAAACCAAGACGGTAAGCGGAAAAAACCTTGAAACGGATGAGGATTTTACATATGAGTACGATCGTTTGCTCGTTGCAACCGGGGTCCGACCGATTGTACCAGACTGGGATGGACGCGACCTGAACGGCATCCATACGTTGAAGACGATTCCGGATGCGAAAGCAATCATGGAAAGTCTCGACCATCAGGTGGAAAAAGTGACGGTCATCGGTGGTGGCTACATCGGGCTTGAAATGGCGGAAAGTTTCGCTGAACTCGGTAAAAAAGTAAGGCTGATCGAACGGAATGAGCAAGTTGCAAAAATTTTCGATGAAGATATGGCAAGCTATATTCATGAGGAAGCTGAAAAGCACGGGATTGAGCTGTGCTTCAGCGAACAAGTGGAAAGCTTTGAAGGAACGGATCGCGTCGAAACTGTGGTGACAGACCAGAACAAGTATGAATCTGATTTGGTGCTGATTGCGATTGGAGTTCAGCCGAATACGGACTTTTTGAAGAATACACCTGTGCATATGAATGAGAAAGGTGTCGTCATCGTTGACCCATACATGAAGACGAACGTAAAAGATGTGTATGCTGCAGGGGACTGCGCGACTCATTATCACCGTGTAAAAGAAACGAACGACCATATCCCACTGGGAACAACAGCGAACAAGCAAGGGCGAATCGCTGGGTTGAATATGATCGATCAACCGAAAGCGTTCCAGGGTATCGTCGGCACGTCTGTCATTAAATTCATGGACCTGACCCTCGGGCGGACAGGCCTTTCGGAACGTGAAGCACGAGCAATGAACCTCCCGTACGATACGATTCGAACGAAAGCGAAGGACATTGCTGGCTATTATCCAGGTGCTGAGAAATTGTATGTAAAGCTACTTTTCAACACGAAAAATCAGCGATTGCTCGGCGGCCAGTTTATCGGAAAAAACGGCGTAGATAAACGTGTAGATGTGATGGCGATGGCTCTGTTCCATAAAATGAGTCTGCATGACTTGGAGGATCTCGATTTGAGCTACGCACCGCCGTACAATGGTGTGTGGGATCCAATCCAACAAGCAGCAAGAAGAGCGAAAAAATAAAGAAATACTTTTTAGAAGAGGGGCTGACCACATGCTGTGGTCGGCCCCTTATTTACGCTTATTTATTGTCTAAGCGAACATGGATCCGATACCTTGGAACAGATAGTTGGACGGCGTCTTCAATTTCATTGCGCATGTCTTTCATCTGTTTTTTCGTGAAGTCCTTTGGAACATTCACATGAATATAGGCACGGTTTCCATTGATGGTCACGAACTGCGCTCTTCTACCCGTCGCATCCACTACAGCTTCACGAATCTTATCCTGATCATCACTGATCGTGAATCGCTTCGAATTGAGGTTTCGATAGCTGTTCGGGTTTTGATTCGCTTCATAGATGTAGCTTCGGTTCGGTTTCCGATTCGTCAAATGGTGGTTGACGATGCCGTGACCTACGAGAGGATTTTTGTCTTCTTTCGTTTCAAATGCAGAAGGCTCCCGCTCGGCAATCTCCTCGGTCGTTGGAGGTCGCATTGGTGAACAAGCAGTCATGAGCACAATTGCACTTAGAAATGCTGCTGTTTTCAAAATATACACCCCCGTATGCTTAGGATAACCACATACGAGATAGACTCCCATGACAGATTTTGGAGATGAAAAGTGATTTCAGTGCCAGGTACCGAAAAGGAAGTAAACGGTACCAAGGCTTCTCATTCGGTACCTGGCACCGTAGGGCTTTGTAATTAAAAAAGGAACCGCTCGATTTGCGGTTCCCCTTCGGCTATATGATTTAGAACGTTTGTGGTTGTTCTTTTGTTGTCATTTTGGGATGTTCGGGTACTTCATGGCAGTGCCTGCATCGAGGCTCGTACGATTCCGATGCGCCTACAAGGATGATCGGATCGTTATAGGATGCCGGTTTACCATCGATCAACCGTTGAGTACGACTTGCTGGGCTTCCGCAAACGAGGCACACTGCATGAAGCTTGGTCACACTTTCAGCCAACGCCATCAATTCAGGAACGACGCCGAACGGTTCTCCTCGGAAATCCTGGTCTAATCCTGCAACGATGACTCGCTTTCCACTGTTCGCGAGTTGTTGGATGACTTCTACGACTTCATCGTCAAAAAATTGCACTTCATCAATTGCAACGACTTCTGTATCAAAAGAAACGATATTTGAAATTTCCGTTGAATCCTTCACCGGTAGCGCCAAGACAGCAGTTCCGTTATGGGACACAACTTCCTCTTTACTGTACCGATCATCGAGTAATGGCTTGAAGACTTGTACCTTCTGCTTTCCGAACGTGGCACGGCGAACACGTCGAATCAACTCCTCTGATTTTCCCGAAAACATGCTGCCACAGATCAGCTCGACCCAACCATCTTTTTTCATTACGTACATGTCCGTATCTCCCTTCGCCACTCTAAATAAAACTGTTTTCATACCTTACGTATCCGATTTTTTCTCTATATGTATTCTTTGTCTATTGTAACAAAACATAAGTATAGGATTGGATGTTTTTTAGACGCTTTTCCGTTTAACAGAGTAAACTTGAGAAAAACGACAAATTTCCGTGAAAAAAGCAGATAATTCATTTCATCATCTGCTAACCCTTGCATTCCATGAGCTTTTAAGAAGTAAAAAACAGGCAAGAGGGCGATCCCCTGCCTGTTTTAAAAAATACCTTATTACTTAAGGTTGTATTTTTTCTTAAAGCGATCAACACGTCCACCAGCGTCAGCAAACTTCTGACGACCTGTGTAGAACGGATGACATTCAGAACAAATTTCAACGCGAATATCTTCTTTTACAGAACCTGTTTCAAATTCATTTCCACAAGCGCAAGATACTTTCGCTTTTTTGTAATCTGGATGGATTGCTTGTTTCATCCTATTCATCTCCTTCTGCCCTGAACCCTTAAGGAACAGAGTTATTTGCACACATGACGTAGTATATCAGGATTTCTTACAGATTTCAACAACCTATTTAACGGTCATCTTTTTCGATTGTCCACCGGAACGTTCTTTCTCGAACATATGGAAAAACTCTTCATTCGTCTTCGTTTTCTTGATCCGTCTCATGAAATGCTCAATGAAATCATACGAATCATCCATCGTCTTACGGATTGCCCATAAGTGCTCAAGATGCTCTTTTGCAATCAACATTTCTTCTTTTCTCGTTCCAGATCGACGAATATCGATCGCAGGGAAAATACGACGTTCTGCAAGCTTGCGGTCGAGGTGAAGTTCCATGTTACCCGTACCTTTGAACTCTTCATAAATGACGTCATCCATACGGGAGCCTGTTTCGACAAGAGCTGTCGCTAAAATCGTCAAGCTTCCACCGTCTTCAATGTTACGCGCAGCCCCGAAGAAACGCTTCGGCTTATGGAAGGCAGCTGGATCGATACCACCCGAGAGTGTTCGTCCACTCGGTGGGATGACAAGATTGTAAGCTCGCGCCAAACGAGTGATACTATCCATCAAGATGACAACATCTTTCTTGTGCTCGACGAGACGCATTGCACGCTCAAGTACAAGCTCAGCTACTTTGATATGGTTTTCAGGGACTTCGTCGAACGTCGAGCTGACCACATCACCTTCTACAGAACGCTCGATGTCGGTTACTTCCTCAGGTCGCTCATCAATCAACAGGACGATGAGCTCTGTGTCAGGATTGTTCGTTGTCACACTGTGAGCGATCTCTTTTAAAAGAGTTGTCTTACCCGCTTTTGGAGGTGCGACAATGAGACCACGCTGACCGAAACCGACGGGTGAAATCATATCCATGATTCTTGTCGACACATTCTGTGCGGATGTTTCAAGCGTCATCTTTTGCTCTGGATATAACGGAGTCAAAGCCGGGAAGTGGACACGTTCTTTTGCTGTATCCGGATCTTCGCCGTTTACTGCCGCTACATGCAGCAAACCGTAATAACGTTCATTTTCCTTTGGAGGACGAACTTTACCAGATACCTTGTCCCCATTTCGCAAATCAAAACGACGGATTTGGGAAGCGGAAATGTAGATATCTTCTGAGCTCGGAGAATAATTGATCGGACGTAAAAAGCCGAACCCTTCCGTAGGAATGATTTCTAAGATTCCTTCCATGAAAGAAAGATCTTCTTTTTCAGCCTGTGCCTTTAGGATCGCGAAGATCAATTCTCTTTTCGTCAGCTTGCTGTAGTATGAAATTTTCAGTTCTTTGGCTCTCTCATAGAGATCCTTGAGTTTCATATTTTCTAATTGTGATAAGTTAAAGGACATAGTACACCACTTTTCATGCATATTTAAATAAGTTCATATATAACTTTCAGCTCTTCAAATGTGTTCTTCAAGAATGGAACGTTGTTTTAGGGACATACCATGGAAGGAATGAAACGTTTATTAAGAAGTGTATTGTAAAAGAAGTTTATAGAATGAAGCAATAAACATAGTTATTCTTATTTTACCCAAAAATAGCATCAATAATCAAGAAATCACAATGCCGTTTTTCTCAAAACAGCATTGTGGCAACCTTTTGACGTTGATTTCTTCGAAATTTACTCCATCTCTTTCGTTGCTTCCGCAAAACTTTGTTGCTCTTGAATGTCGTTGATTTCCGCTCCAGGATGCTCGCTTTCCGCGGGGCGTGCGGTGAGCCCATTCGTCGCTTTGCGATCTAAGGAGTCTCCTTTCAAGGAAGCCATTTGTGCTCCTGCGTCTACAAGAAAGTCCTGTCGATGCAAGCTTCCTCGTCGCATGCCTTGCGAGCAGATTATTCAGGTAGTAGGCACGCTGGAGTCTCGCACCTTGCTCTCCAATCAACTTGCACAAGTTGATATTAAAATACCTTAAAAGCAACAATCTTTTAGAATAGAGCAATTTCTTTTGAAATCAACTGTAATTTATAAAGAAATAATTATGGCTTGATTACTAGATTTGGTTTCTTTTTCAGGCTGTGTTTTCCGTCGATGAATCGGACGGTTCCAGATTTCGCTCTCATTACGACGGATTGCGTTGTACCTGATGCGCCTTTGAACCGGACACCTTTCAACAACTCTCCATCTGTTACCCCTGTCGCAGCAAAGATGGCGTCATCACCCTTCACGATATCGTCCATCATCAGGACACGGTGAATGTCATCGATCCCCATCTCCTTGCAACGCGCTAATTCCTCATCATTTTGTGGTAAAAGCTTTCCTTGAAGCTCTCCACCGAGGCATTTCAAAGCAACCGCTGCGATGACGCCTTCAGGGGCTCCACCGCTTCCAAGGAGGATATCCACGCCTGTATCGTCAAATGCTGTATTGATAGCAGCTGCTACATCTCCATCCTGGATGAGCTTGATTCTAGCGCCCGCTTCTCGTACTTCATCAATGATTTTCTGATGACGTTCACGATTCAAAATAATCGCTACGACATCTTCAATATCCTTGTTCTTCGCGCGTGCCACCGCTTTCAAATTATCGGTGACTGATGCATTGATATCGATCATCCCTACCGCTTCAGGACCGACTGCAATCTTGTCCATATACATGTCTGGTGCATGAAGAAGATTGCCATGATCCGCAATGGCAAGAACGGCAAGTGCATTCCAAGTACCGTTCGCTACAATATTCGTACCTTCGAGAGGATCGACAGCTACATCAACTCGTGGACCGAAACCTGTTCCGAGCTTTTCTCCGATATAAAGCATCGGTGCCTCGTCCATTTCTCCCTCTCCAATTACGACAGTTCCTTTCATCGGAACGGTATCGAAAACATCACGCATTGCAGAAGTTGCGGCATCATCCGCTTCTTCCTTACGACCTCGGCCCATCCAACGTGCAGATGCCAAAGCAGCTGCCTCCGTCACACGGACTAGCTCCATGGATAAACTTCTCTCCATACCTTCTCCCCCTACAAAAACTTATTTAAAACAACACATCAATCTTAGACAAACTGAGTTTGTCTAAGACTGGTTAACTTCATTCAACTCTTCCACATCAAAATTCTCGCGCCAAACTTTTGCTCCTAACCCTTGCAGTTTATTGACGAGATTTTCATAGCCACGATCGATGTGTTCGATATTCGAGATTTCCGTAATGCCTTTTGCCATCAGACCGGCAACGACGAGTGAAGCACCCGCTCTCAGGTCTGTCGCCTTCACTTTTGCTCCTTCTAACGGAGTCGGGCCATTGATGATCGCAGAGCGGCCTTCTACTTTTACATTCGCACCCATACGTCTCAGTTCGTCGATATGCTTGAAACGTGAACTGTAGATCGTATCGGTCACGATGCTTGTACCTTCAGTGCTCGTCAGAAGAGCTGTGAAAGGCTGTTGCAAGTCCGTTGCAAATCCAGGGTATACAAGTGTTTTCACATCTACCCCGTTAAGCTCACGATCTCTTTTGACGAAAACGGAATCGTCGGACTCTTCAATATGAATCCCCATTTCACGGAGCTTCGCAATCAACGACTCCAAGTGAAGTGGGATGACGTTGTCAATTGTGACACCATTCCCCATAGCTGCTGCCAAAATCATGTACGTTCCAGCTTCTATACGATCTGGAATAATAGAATGACGACAGCCGTGTAAAGAATCGACGCCATCAATACGTATAACATCCGTACCTGCTCCTTTGATCTTCGCGCCCATGCTGGATAGCAATGTGGCTACATCAATGATTTCAGGTTCTTTCGCAGCGTTTTCAATGATCGTACGTCCTTTCGCACGAACCGCTGCCAACATGATGTTGATGGTTGCACCTACACTTACGACGTCGAGGTAGATTCTTGCGCCGACAAGTTCGTCTGCACGCAAATAAATCGCACCTTGTTCGTTCGTGACAGTCGCACCAAGTGCTTGGAAACCTTTTATATGTTGATCGATCGGCCGAGGACCAAGATTACAACCGCCCGGAAGACCGATAACTGCTTTTTTGAAACGACCGAGCATCGCACCCATCAAGTAATAGGACGCTCTCAACTTTTTCACTTTCCCATTCGGAAGTGGCATAGAGATCATTTTTTCCGGATTAACGGTGAGTGAGTTGTTCTCCAGGCTCGCTTCCCCACCGATATCTTCAAGCAAATCACGTAAAATACCTACATCCGAGATGTTTGGGAGATGGTCGATCGTCACGGTCGAATCAGCCAAAATCGCAGCAGGAATCAGCGCAACCGCACTGTTCTTCGCACCACTGATTTGAACCGTACCTTCTAAGGGATGTCCTCCCTCGATCATTAATTTCTCCATTGCTTTCTCCCTTCTTCGTATACAAATTCAAGAAGTCAAAACTCGTCTAACGTTATTGTAAGCAAAAATGGATAAATCATCCATTATTTTCCTGAGTTCTTTTAACCTTTTTGACTATTATTCCAGTCAGCCAGGAATTTTTCAATGCCCTGGTCTGTTAAAGGGTGACTCATGAGTTGGTTCAGTACTTTCGCTGGAATCGTCGCAATATCCGCACCACGAAGTGCTGCTTCTGTTACATGGATCGGATGACGGATAGATGCCGCAATGATCTCTGTTTCGATTCCGTGGACATTGAAAATCTCCGCAATTTCAGAAATCAACGGTAATCCATCCTGACCAATATCATCGAGTCTTCCTAGGAAAGGTGATACATATGTAGCACCTGCACGCGCTGCCAATAGCGCTTGGTTTGCCGAGAAGATCAACGTTACATTCGTTTTGATTCCTAATTCAGTAAAAGTCTTTACAGCTTTCAGTCCGTCCTTTGTCATAGGGACTTTAACGGTGATGTTAGGAGCGATGGCTGCAAGCTCTTTCCCTTCTTCCACCATTTCTTCATACTTCAAGCCAATGACTTCGGCACTAACAGATTCGGAAACGAATGAAGTGATTTCACGCAACCGATCATGGAAATCGACACCTTCTTTTGCAACCAATGAAGGGTTTGTCGTGACGCCTCCTAAAATTCCAAGCTCATGAGCTTCACGAATTTCGTCTACGTTCGCTGAATCAATAAAGAATTTCATGTGCAGTTTCACTCCTTATGTTTATAAAACGTTCGTTTGTATTTGTATATATTAGTGGGTTTTGACTTTGTAGTAGGGAGGGGAAATGACAACTTTGCTGAAAGTTATCCTGGCTTAATGGATAAGTGGAAAGGAAACCGAGTCTCGGTTTCCTTTACCAACTTGTATCAAATTAGACTTATGCTTGGTTTGAAGAACCGAATTCACGCATCTTGCCTTTGACTGTTTCCTTGATCGCTTCACGTGCAGGTCCCATGTATTTACGAGGATCATACAACTCAGGCTTCTCAGCAAGTACTTCACGAACAGCTTTTGATGCTGAAATTTGGCTTTCAGTGTTGACGTTGATTTTCGCGTGACCATAAGAGATCGCTTTTTTGACATCCTTTGTCGGAATTCCTGTACCACCATGAAGGACAAGCGGTACACCAGTCAATTCACTGATTTCTTTCATACGGTCGAACCCAAGGTTAGGCTCTCCTTTATATGGTCCGTGTACAGAACCTAGTGCTGGAGCGAAGCAGTCAACACCTGTTTCACGGATCAATTGATCGCACTCGGATGGAATCGCGTATGCTGCTTCTGCATCATCAACAATCACATCGTCTTCTTGTCCGCCGATACGTCCAAGTTCCGCTTCTACAGAAACTCCGACAGCATGTGCAACCTCTACCACTTTCTTCGTTAGAGCGATGTTCTCTTCAAGTGGGTAGTGGGATCCATCAATCATAACGGAAGTGAATCCAGCGTTGATTGCTTGGACACATTTTTCGAAACTAGAGCCGTGGTCAAGGTGAATGGCAACCGGTACTGTCACATTGTATTCTTCCATTAGTGATTCAACCAGGTTGACGACTGTTTTGAAGCCACCCATATAACGAGCTGCACCTTCAGATACTCCACAAATTAATGGAGATTTCTCTTCTTCAGCAGCTTGAAGAATCGCTTGAGTGAACTCAAGGTTATTCAAGTTATATTGACCAACTGCGTATCCTTCCGCCTTGGCTTTTTCGAGCATTTCCTTCATTGAAACTAAAGGCATTGACATTTTCCTCCTTGTGGGTAATTGACCCTTATTTATTCATGCTTACAGAGGGTGATTGCGAATCGATCGCCAATCAACCCCTGACAAGATTAACTTGGATTCATAAAAACAATTATAGCATATCAATTTTGACCGGAATCCGCAATCCGTACGAAAAAAGGTTGATCCAAATTCCCCAAGGTACAGCTCCTTTCCGATAATCGTAATGGAGCGGTTCTAAGGTTTTGAATCAACCCTATTCTGTGCGTTGTGTACAACAATTATGAGCGTATTGGTAGATTTTTCTTCACGACTTCCCGTATTTCATCGATATCAAAAGGTTTTGCAAAGTGAGTGATCGCACCCAACTCCATGGCTTCATGGATCATATCCAGCTCACCATAAGCAGTCATGATGATGACGCCGACATCTTTATCCACTTTTTTGACTCTGCGTAAAATCTCTAGCCCATCCATACCCGGGATTTTCATATCGAGAATCAGTAAATCTGGCTTTTCATTTTTTACAATGGATAATGCCTGGACTCCGTTTGCAGCTTGAAAGGTTTGATAGCCTTCCTTTTTGAAGATTTCATTCAACAAAATACGGATTCCATATTGGTCATCGACGATTAGAATTTTCCCTTTCATACCTATATCACACCCTAGCTTCCTTGTTGTTGTAATGCCCTTCTATATGATCTCTTTACATAATTCGCTGAATTTCTTCATTCTCCTTCTATATCGTCAAAATCTACCATTTGAATTCGGATTTTATGATTTTCAGTCGACACGTTATACTATTTGGGAGGTGATCGACATGTTGAAAATATTCACAACCCAATTATTCGGGGTGTTTCGTAATATACAAGAAACCGAAGAGGATCGAATTGAAGACTGCGCCCGTCTTCTAGCCCAATCCGTCATTGGTGATGGAACCATCTATGTAAAAGGTTTCGATGAACTCGAAGCCATTGCTACGGTCATCGTCAATAGTGAGGAAAGAATTCCTTCTGTTTCACCTTATCGGAACGATGTTGAGCTCAAGCCAGAAGACTGTTTGCTGGTATTTTCAAACAAAGCAAATGATGATCGAAGCTTGAAGGTACTTGAGGTTGCCCGTTCCGTTGGTGCTTCCACTGTATCCGTTGGTGCTGTCGAAAGCGGACAAGAAACGGCTATTGATGAATTTCACATTGATACGAAACTACTGAAAGGTCTGGTACCAGACGATGAAGGCCGCCGAGTTGGTTACCCGACTTTCATGTGCGCCCTTTATGCTTACTATGCACTTTATTTTACCGTCTCAGAAATGCTCGAAGAATATGATATTGAAGATTAAATTAGTCTTCATTCTACAGAAAAAGTTTAATTCTGTTAAATTTTTTATATTTTTTTAATATTTTAGCAGGTAAATTGTAAAAAGATGGAGAATCATTAGATTAAAGCGTGACAAAAGTCACCTTTTTCCGCAAATCCTCTACAGCCCATCTACAATATATCCCCCAAAACATTTCAGAGTCTACCTTCTCTCCCCTCAATCTCTGGACCCATATGCAGAAACTGACCCGATTTGATACTTCAAAATGGCTGTAGCAGGAGCCACGTACATAGTGGAACGCGAGACCTTTTCAGGCTATGTTCATTCCGGAACCAGCGACGGAATGTTCATAGCCTGTTTGGGTTTTTTGGATATTTAATGTTGTCTCTAATATATCTCCCTCCGATTTGTGCTTGATTATACTTCTTGAATCCACTCTTGAGTCTTAATGGATCCAGTTACTTATTGATAATTGATGAAGAATGACTAATTTATAAATCTAACGGACATTGAGGACCTTATTTCTATACATTATTCACTTTTACTAAACCTAACGGACATATGGTACCTTATTTGGGCCAAAATCATTAAAAACCATATACTTTTTAAAGAATAGCGTCTCTGATGTCCGTTTGCACCCCGAAATGAGCTTTTTTGTCACAAATAACGGATCTCCTGTCCGTACAACAAAAAATCACACCTAAATTCACAGCCCTCCAATAATTATTTCAGCCCTTGTAAAATGGTATGTGAATTCATATGTTATTTAGGCACAAAAGATTAGGGAATGGCTGATATAACAATAAAAAACGCACTGTGAATTTCATTGTGAAATCCAGTGCGTTTCTCTTTGTTATTAACTTGTTTGCACCTCTGAAGTGAACCCGTTAGCTTTTCGTCGATCGGTTTCTATAATGAATTATTTTTTCAGGTTTGTTGCTGCATTTACGAAGTCACGGAAGAGTGGTTGTGGTCTTGTCGGGCGTGACTTGAATTCCGGGTGGAATTGAGATGCGACGAACCAAGGGTGATCCTTCAATTCGATGATCTCGACAAGTCTTCCGTCCGGACTTGTCCCAGAGAAAATGAACCCAGCGTTCTCCATCTCTTCGCGGAACTCATTGTTGAACTCATAACGGTGGCGATGGCGTTCATATACAACTTCGTCACCATAAGCTGCAAAAGCATTTGTATCTTCTTGCAACTTACAAGGATAGATCCCAAGTCGGAGTGTACCTCCAAGGTCTTCTACATCCTTTTGCTCTGGTAGTAGGTCGATGACAGGATGTGTCGTCGCAGGGTTGATTTCTGCAGAGTGCGCATCCTCATATCCGAGTACGTGACGAGCAAATTCAACGGAAGCCAATTGCATTCCAAGACAGATACCAAGCATCGGCACTTTATTTTCACGTGCATAACGAATAGCAGAAATTTTACCTTCAATACCACGATCTCCAAATCCACCAGGAATCAAGATCCCGTCTGCATCGCCTAGCATTTCTTCTACATTTTCAGCTGTAACCTCTTCAGAGTTCACCCAGTCGATTTCGATGTCAGCATCAAATTCATAACCTGCGTGACGTAAGGATTCGACAACTGAAATATACGCATCTGGTAATGCGACGTATTTTCCGACTAATGCAATTTTCGTCTTGTTTTTCAAATTCGTAACTCGGTTGACGAGCTCTTTCCACTCCGTCATGTCCGCTTCCTGACAATTAAGCTTCAAGTGCTTGCAGACGATTTGATCCATGTTCTGTTTTTGTAGAGATAGGGGAACTTCGTATAACGTCTCTGCGTCCATCGCTTCAATCACTGAATCCGGGTGGATGTCACAGAACAAGGCAATTTTGTCCTTCATTTCTTGCGGTAACGGCATTTCATTACGAACGACGATGATGTTCGGCTGAATTCCGAGTGAACGCAGTTCTTTTACACTGTGCTGAGTCGGCTTCGTTTTCATTTCGCCTGCAGCCTTGATGTATGGAACGAGCGTACAATGGATGTACATTACGTTCTCGACACCGATGTCGCTCTTGATCTGACGGATTGCTTCGAGATATGGAAGACTTTCAATATCCCCTACTGTACCGCCGATTTCTGTAATGACGACTTCCGCGTTTGTTTCCCGTCCTGCACGGAAAACGCGCTCTTTGATTTCATTCGTGATGTGCGGAATGACCTGTACCGTTCCACCAAGATAGTCTCCACGACGTTCTTTTTTCAATACAGTGGAATAGATCTTTCCTGTCGTAACGTTGCTGTATTTGTTCAGGTTGATGTCGATGAAACGCTCATAGTGCCCTAAGTCAAGGTCAGTTTCTGCGCCATCATCTGTTACGAATACTTCACCGTGTTGGTAAGGACTCATTGTACCTGGATCCACGTTGATATATGGATCGAACTTTTGAATCGTGACCTTTACACCTCTATTTTTTAAAAGACGGCCGAGTGATGCCGCTGTTATTCCTTTTCCTAAGGAAGATACTACTCCACCAGTTACGAAGATATACTTTTTTGTCACGTTGGTTCCCCCTTGAGTTCCGTAATTTTAATTTTATCCTCTTAACAGTATGCCGAAATAAACAGGTATTAATAGAAGGGGCAAAATAAATATAAAAAAAACAAAAGCGACACCTGTCCCTCACGGGGGGCGCTTTTGTTTTTGGGTTCATATATATTCGATTTCAATTCATTTTAAGACTATAAGTAAAGCCCAAAAATGATTCTATCTACTTTCCTTGTAAATGTCAAGGTCTATTATCGGTCTTCTTCGTCGTCTTCCGATTCTTCGCTATCGTAGTTATCGTCTTCGGAATCTTCGTCATCGTCGGAAAGGTCGCCTTCTTCTTCGTCGAAGTCTACGTATTCCTCATCTTCCTCGTCGACATCATCTTCATCATCGGCGTCGAAGTCGTCTTCAAGATCGTCTTCGAAATCTTCATCCAGCTCATCCTCGAAATCTTCGAAATCCTCATCGAGGTCATCCTCATAAGCTGCTTTCGCTTTTTTACCTTTTTTCTTCTTAGGTTTGATTGTCGTTGCTAGCTCTTCATCGCTGCTTTCAACTGGGTACCAAACCTTAAGACCCCATTGGTTGTCTCCGACACAAACGAAACGGCCGTCAATGTTGATGTCTGTGTAAAATTGAGCGACACGCTTTTTTTGTTCCTGTGGTTCCATATCACGCACACTGGACACTTGTTCCATCAGTTGTGTGAACGGTGTCGGTTTCTTGTTGTCTTTTAAAATATGATATGCGATTTCTAGCATTGAAACTTCTTTCAATTCTTCCTTAGAGTACATATCGAGCATCTAAAGGCACGTCCTTTCTACTTATGGATCGATATCGTGAACCAGCCAACTTCAGGCTGTTCTATACATAAAGCGATGGAAGCAGAACAATGTCTACGTATCCATAGCCATAGCTAACGTAATCATACCATCCATTATAAACAATTTCTCTAAAGATATGCTATAGCTGTGCATAAATTTTTCAAATAAATCTCCTAGAAAGAAATAATAGATTCTGTATGGTTCTCATATGTTGGTCTTGTTGTTAGTTGTTGCTTTTAAGCCCTTTTTAAAAATCACCTTGTGTAAGTTGATTGTAGAGCAAGGTGCGAGACTCCGACGGGATCAGCGGGACAGGTGAGACCATTCAATGTCGCGAAGTGACGAGTGGGCTCACCGCACGCCCCGCGGAAAGCGAGCATCCTGGAGCGGAAATCAACAACTTTTAAAGAAAACTTGGCGAGACCAAGCTTATGAGGTCGAGCCTTAGTTGCCCTTATACTGAAGAAAGTATTTCATACTTTCTTCAAGTGCAAGAGCAACAAAGTTTACGAAAACAACCTCAAAAAAGAAAGGCTGACGTTTGTCAGCCCTCTCTATGATTCTATTACATGTTACGTCGGTATTTTCCGCCTACTTCATACAGCGCTCGGGTGATTTGACCGAGGCTTGCATGTCGGACTGTCGTCATCAACTCATCAAACAAGTTGCCACCCGACAATGCCGTTTGCTTCAGGCGGTGTAACGCTTCAGCAGTCGTATCTTCGTGCTGCTTCTGGAACTCACGCAAGTGCGTGATTTGTTGTTCCTTCTCTTCTTTCGTCGCACGAGCGAGCTGCATGTTGAAGTCCTCTTCAGAAGGAGGATTCGGGTTCAAGTACGTGTTCACTCCGATGATCGGCAGTGAACCGTCATGTTTCTTCATTTCGTAATACATCGATTCTTCTTGTATCTTACCGCGCTGGTATTGTGTTTCCATCGCGCCAAGCACGCCACCGCGCGTATTGATGCGTTCGAATTCTCTCAAAACAGCTTCCTCAACTAGGTCAGTCAACTCTTCAATGATGAAGGAGCCTTGTAAGGAGTTTTCGTTTTTCGCTAATCCAAGCTCTTTTGTAATGATCATCTGAATTGCCATTGCACGGCGTACAGATTCTTCCGTCGGTGTCGTAATCGCTTCATCATAAGAGTTCGTGTGAAGCGAGTTACAGTTATCGTAAATTGCCATGAGCGCCTGCAAGGTCGTACGGATATCGTTGAAGTCGATTTCCTGAGCGTGCAAGGAACGACCTGACGTTTGGATATGATACTTCAGCTTCTGGCTTCGCTCATTGCCTTTGTATTTGTTTTTCATGACTGTTGCCCAAATTCGACGTGCAACACGGCCGATGACCGTATATTCCGGATCAAGACCGTTACTGAAGAAGAACGACAAGTTCGGTGCGAACGTATCGATATCCATGCCACGGCTGAGGTAGTACTCGACATATGTGAAACCATTCGCGAGCGTCAACGCGAGTTGCGTAATCGGGTTCGCGCCAGCTTCAGCGATATGATAACCGGAAATGGACACAGAATAATAGTTTCGGACTTTGTTGTCGATGAAATACTCCTGGATGTCACCCATCAGGCGCAATGCGAACTCAGTCGAGAAGATACAAGTGTTTTGTCCTTGGTCTTCTTTCAGGATGTCCGCTTGGACTGTACCACGCACGACAGACAACGTCTTCGCCTTGATTTCTGCAGTTTCCTCTTCATTCGGCTTGCGTCCATTTTCTTCTTCAAAACGAGCAAGCTGTTGATCGACCGCAGTATTCATATACATCGCCAGGATGATCGGTGCTGGACCGTTGATCGTCATGGAGACAGAAGTCGTCGGTGACGTCAGGTCGAAGCCAGCATACAGCTTTTTCATATCTTCGAGCGTACAGATGCTGACGCCGCTCTCCCCAACTTTTCCATAAATGTCCGGACGGTGGTCAGGGTCTTCGCCATATAGAGTGACCGAATCGAACGCCGTCGATAGACGTTTCGCATCGTCATCTTTCGATAGATAATGGAAACGGCGGTTTGTTCGCTCTGGTGTCCCTTCACCCGCAAATTGACGCTTCGGATCTTCGCCTTTTCGTTTGAACGGGAATACGCCTGCTGTGAATGGATAACGTCCTGGAACGTTTTCGAGCATCGACCAGCGGACGATTTCGCCCCAATCCTTGAACTTCGGTAAAGCGACTTTCGGAATATCAAGACCCGATAGGCTTCGTGTCTTCAGTTCGGTCACTATTTCCTTGTCGCGGATCTTCGTGACGAATTCATCCTTGCTGTATTGTTCCTTCAACGAATCCCATCCGTCTAAAATTTCTTTCACCTCAGGATGGACTTTCTTTTCGTAGTTGTTTTTCACATCATTCAATGTGCGGATTGTCACGTCACCGTTTTCGTTCGTTTCTTCGATCGCTTCAAGAGTACCCTCGATTTGGAACAGTTTGCGAGCGGTTTCAGATTGCTCAGAAACGAACTCCTTGTAACCACGGACCGTTTGGACGATTTCATTCAGATATCCGACACGGTCAGGAGGGATGATCATATTCTGCTTTTCGACTTTCCCTTCACTGCTAAAAGATGTCGTCCAATCGAGGCCGAACTTTTCATTCAACACACCAACGAGTGCATTGAACAGGATGTTCGTACCCTCGTCGTTGAACTGGCTTGCGATCGTGCCATAGACAGGCATCTTATCAAGGTCTTGATCAAACAGCATACGGCTGCGTTGATACGTTTTGCGCACTTCACGAAGTGCATCCTCTGAACCTTTTCGGTCGAATTTGTTGATCGCAATCAAATCGGCAAAATCGATCATATCGATTTTTTCCAATTGAGAAGGCGCTCCGAATTCACTTGTCATGACGTACATGGATACATCTGAGACTTCGACGATTTCCGCATTTCCTTGCCCGATACCGCTCGTTTCGACGATGATCAAATCATAGCCGGCTGCTTTCACGACAGACAGCGCATCGGTAATCGCTTCGGAAAGCTCCGTTTTCGAACCACGGGTTGCGAGACTTCGCATGTACACACGCGGAGAATGGATCGCGTTCATACGGATCCGGTCTCCGAGCAATGCGCCACCTGTTTTCTGTTTCGTCGGATCGACCGAGATGATCGCGATCGTTTTATCCTCAAATTCGTTCAAATAACGACGGACGAGCTCATCGGTCAAGGAGCTCTTACCCGCTCCACCTGTACCAGTGATTCCGAGGACAGGTACTTTGTTCTGCATCTCTTTCATTTGTGTGATCGCTTTTTCAGCTGTAGCAGCCATCTCTTCCGCTTTCACTTTTCCAAAGTTCTCAGCAACGGTAATGAGACGTGCCACGGCTTTCGGGTCACGATTAGGAAGAAGATCCAGTTCATCATTCAGTTGAGTGAACGTCGGGAAGTCACACTCTTTGACCATCTGGTTGATCATGCCTTGTAAGCCAAGCGTTCGACCGTCTTCCGGTGAAAAGATGCGCGCAACACCGTACTCGTGCAATTCCTTGATTTCCTTCGGGATGATGACGCCGCCACCTCCGCCATAAACGCGGATATGAGAAGCTCCGTATTCTTTCAACAAGTCGACCATGTATTTAAAATACTCGACGTGTCCACCTTGATAGGAAGAGATTGCAATTCCTTGAACATCCTCCTGGATCGCCGCTTGCACGACTTCATCAACTGAGCGGTTATGTCCTAAGTGAATGACTTCTGCACCGCTCGCCTGGATGATTCTTCTCATAATGTTGATGGACGCATCATGCCCATCGAATAAGCTTGCTGCCGTTACGAAACGTACATGATTTTTCGGCTTATAAATTTCCGTTTCCATGTGAGGCTTGCTCCTTTCTTTTTTAACTATTTATGTTTTAAAGAGTACTTTGTTGGTGAGATCAACTACACCTGACTCGCCGCTTGATCCTTCCCAATCCCTTCCACCAGCAATTGGATCTGGAACTGCGTGTAGCTCTCCAATGTATGTTCCCTCTGCAACACCCAGCGTCTGAACGTCCACATCTGCCCTTGCAGCATGATGTTATGGGCGAGCAGATTCACTTCTTTTTCCGATAAAGACAGATTTCCAGCATCTACAGAGCGCTGGATCAATTTTTCAAACATGCCCGTCATTTCGATTTCTTTCCTAAGTACATATGGAAGCGCTTCATCTGAAAGCGACTTCGCTTCCTGATACATGACAAGCACTTCGTCCTGCATTTCATCCATTACTTTAAAATACGCGGCAATCGCTTCTTTGAGCCTGTTAATGCCTGGCTGATCCATGACAATCTCACTTTGAAGCCTCGAACGTACCTCATCATAGATCGAGTCACAGACCAGATATAATACGTCTTCCTTCGTACGGATATATTCATAAAGCGTACCGATGCTGAATCCTGCTGCTTTTGCGATTTCTCTTGTGGTCGTCCGGTGGAATCCTTTATCTTTGAAAAGGCTCACCGCCGCTTTGACCATTTCTTCTCTACGCTTTTGAATGAGCTTTTCATCTTTTACAAGTGAAGGTACTTTTTTCTTCCCCAACCTCATCCCTCTTTCGTAGTTGTATCTTCTCGTTCAACGTCTGCTGGATCGTCGATGAACTCCCTCAAAATCTGTGATGCAGCAGTGTACGGGTCGATTTCTCTGCGTTCAATCTGGTCTCTCCAGCTCCCGTTCTGGTGATCTTTTTGCAGTCGTTTCATCAGTTCATAATGGACGACCTCCAGAACTTCCTCTTGTAAAATCCGTGTTTTCTTCCGTTCGCCTTCTCCACTCTCTTTTAAAAAGTCGGCGTGTTTTTGTACCAGCGTCCAAAGGCTCTCCAATCCTTTATTCTCGGTGGAAATCGTCTGAGCGATCGGCGGGCGCCAAGCGGCGTCGTGTTTTACGAGGTCAAGCATTCCCTCGATTTCTGTCATCAGCTTCGACACCCCTGGTAAGTCCGCTTTATTGATGATGAACAAGTCTGCAATTTCCATGATTCCCGCCTTGAACACCTGTACGACGTCCCCGCTTCCCGGATTCAAGACGACCGCGGTCGTATCCGCGACTTTCATGATATCGAGCTCCGACTGTCCGACACCGACCGTTTCGACGAGAATGACGTCGAAGCCGTATGCGTCCAGGAGTCGGACCGCTTCCTTCGTCGTTCTCGCAAGTCCGCCAAGACTGCCGCGGGTCCCCATGCTTCGAATGTACACCCCTGGATCGGTAAAATGTTCAGCCATACGGACCCGGTCGCCTAACAGGGCTCCTCCGCTGAACGGACTGGTCGGATCAACTGCAACGATTCCGACTGTCAACTTTTTTGAACGGAGGTATTGAATGAACCGGTTGACGAGCGAGCTCTTCCCCGCACCAGGTGATCCTGTGATTCCGATGATGTGAGCACCCTTCCCCTGGTCATGCACATCCTTCAAAATCGCAAGCTTATCGGCATGATCATTTTCGAGATAGCTGATACCCCGGGCTAACGCTCTCATATCTTTGTCAATCAATTTCTTCGCGAGGTCGTGCATCGTTGGTCCTCCTGTCTTTCACCTGACCATTAATCTGCTAAAAGCATTCTTGAGATGACGAGTCTTTGAATCTCTTGGGTTCCTTCGTAAATTTGAGTGATCTTCGCATCACGCATGTAGCGCTCGACCGGATAATCCTTCGTATATCCGTATCCGCCATACACCTGAACGGCTTCTGTCGTCACTTCCATCGCGATGTCACCCGCATACAGTTTAGACATGGCTGATTCTTTACCATATGGAAGCCCTTCGCTTTCACGCCAAGCCGCTTGATAGGTTAGAAGTCTTGCAGCTTCAACTTTCGTCGCCATATCCGCCAGCTTGAATCCGATACCTTGTTGTAAGCCGATCGGTTTTCCGAACTGTTGACGTTCTTTTGCGTAGTTTGTGGATGCATCAAGTGCACCTTGTGCGATTCCGACTGCCTGAGCGGCAATCCCGTTACGACCACCATCGAGCGTCTGCATCGCAATCTTGAATCCTTCGCCTTCTTCTCCTAAACGGTTTTCCGCTGGAACGCGGCAATCTTCGAAAATGATTTCCAGTGTAGGGGATGAACGGATTCCAAGTTTCTTTTCCTTCTTACCGAATGAGAATCCAGGCGTCCCTTTTTCAACGATGAATGCTGTGATTCCTTTGTGCTTGCTTTCGCGATCCGTTACTGCGAATACAACATAAATTTCTGCATCTCCAGCGTTCGTGATGAAAATCTTCGACCCGTTGATGATATAGTCATCGCCGTCACGGACTGCTGTCGTTTTCATTTTGGAAGCATCAGACCCGGAGCCTGGCTCAGTAAGACCATATGCTCCTAGCTTCTTCCCTTCCGCCATCGGTCGAAGGAATTTCTGCTTCTGCTCTTCATTTCCATATTTATAAACCGGCCAGCCAGCAAGTGATGTATGAGCAGATAATGTTACACCCGTAGATGCACATACTCTTGATAGCTCTTCTACAGCGATGACATAGCTAAGGTAATCCGCACCGATTCCGCCGTACTCTTCCGGCCATGGGATTCCCGTTAACCCAAGCTGCGCCATTTGATCGAATAGACTGCGGTCGAAGCGTTCTTCTTCATCTCGCTCTGCTGCTGTCGGTTCCACTTCATTTTTCGCAAAATCTCGGACCATCTTTCTCAGCATTTCATGTTCTTCTGTTAGTTGGAATTGCATGTTTCCCTCTCCCTTTTCTAATTAGATCAATTCATCAATGAGTTCTACTGTCAACGGATTAGAAACAAGAAGTTCGAGGCACGTAGGTTTTTAGCGGCCGGAGTGTATAAATCATACATGAGGACCGATAAAAACCAAGTAACAACGAAATTCGCCGTTTATCATTCGTTGACTAGTTGTTCATCAAATGTTTGCTGATTACAACCCGCTGAATTTCGCTCGTTCCTTCGTAAATCTCACATACTTTCGCGTCACGGAACAATCGCTCAACTGGGTATTCCTTCGTGTAGCCGTATCCGCCGTGGATCTGCACCGCTTCTATCGCCGATTTCGTCGCGGTTGTTGAAGCGAACAGTTTCGCGATCGATGCATCTCTGCCGCACGGCTTGCCAAGTGACTTCAAGTTCGCTGCACGATAGGTTAAAAGCTTCGCAGCTTCCACTTCCGTTGCCATATCCGCCAGCTTGAACCCGACACCTTGCTGCAATCCGATCGGCTTACCGAACTGCTTTCGTTCTTTCGCATACGCAGTGGAATATTCAAGCGCTGCCTGACCGATTCCAAGCGCCTGTGCTGCAATTCCGATTCGTCCAGCATCAAGGTTGGACATCGCAATTTTGAAGCCCATACCCTCTTCTCCGAGTCTGTTCTCCACCGGTACTTTGGCATCTTCAAAAATGAGCTGGCTCGTATTCGACCCGTTCAAGCCCATCTTTTTCTCTTTTTTCCCGACCTCGAATCCTGGCGTATCTTTATCAACGATGAATGCAGTAATTCCGCGACTGCCTTCTTCCGGGTTCGTCGAGGCGAAAACGATGTACACATCCGCTTCCCCAGCGTTCGTGATGAACACTTTCGATCCGTTCAGAATGTAATGATCTCCGTCTCGTACTGCTTTCGTCTTCAAACCGCCCGCGTCCGATCCTGCTCCTGGCTCGGTCAATCCGAATGCACCAAGGTACTGTCCACTCGCAAGTTTCGTGACATATTTTTTCTTCTGCTCTTCTGTCCCGAAGTAATAAATCGGATTCGTTCCTACAGAAGTATGCACAGATAAGATGACACCGACCGTTGCGCTGACTCTTGAGAGCTCATTGATCGCTATGATGTAGGAAGTGAAGTCCATCCCAGCTCCACCGTACTCCTCAGGGATCGGTATCCCCATCAGTCCAAGCTCAGCCATCTTATCAATGACTGCTCTCGGAAACTCATCGGTTTCATCCATCTCCTCGACAATCGGTCGGATTTCCGCTTCCGCAAAATCACGGACCATTTTCCGCATCATTTCTTGTTCTTCTGTAAAACGAAGATTCATGGTCATCCCCCTGTCTGTCGATCCATCGACAATCTAGTTGTATTCGTAAAATCCTTTTCCAGTTTTCTTACCGAGCCATCCGGCCTTCACGTACTTACGCAATAATGGACATGGACGATACTTGTCGTCCCCGAATCCTTCATGCAACGTTTCCATGATATAGAGGCAAGTATCCAATCCGATAAAATCAGCGAGTGTCAACGGTCCCATTGGGTGATTCATACCGAGCTTCATCACTTCGTCAATCGCTTCTGGTTCAGCAACTCCTTCATAGACCGTGTAGATCGCTTCGTTGATCATTGGCATAAGGATACGGTTGGAAACGAATCCTGGGAAGTCGTTCACTTCTACCGGTGTTTTGGCAAGTGTTTTTGTCGTATCTTCAATCACTTTGTACACTTCGTCTGTTGTCGCAAGTCCTCTGATGATTTCAACCAGCTTCATGACCGGTACCGGATTCATGAAGTGCATGCCGATCACTTTCTCCGGACGGTTCGTTGCTGCTGCGATTTCTGTAATCGGTAAAGAGGACGTATTCGTTGCGAGAATTGCATGTTCTGGCGTAATTTCATCGAGATGAGTGAACAACTTGCATTTCACATCAAGGTTTTCGACAACCGCTTCGACGACCAAGTCGACATCGGATGCGTTATTCAAGTCTGTGGACGGTTTAAGACGTCCTAAAACCGCGTCCGCTTCTTCTCTTGTCATGCGTTCTTTTTCCACTTGTCGGTTCATGTTCTTGGAGATGTAGTCCATCCCTTTTTGTACGAAATCTTCTTTCAAGTCATGTAAAACGACGTTGTACTCCGCTTGTGCAAAAACTTGTGCAATTCCAGCGCCCATCTGTCCTGCGCCGACGACCATTATGTTTTTAATTTGCATGTATGTGAGCCTCCTTGGATTATTGCTTTTCTACTTCGACCATGATTGCGTCTCCTTGACCACCGCCACTGCAAATTGCAGCGATACCGATTCCGCCTCCGCGACGTTTCAGTTCGTGGATCAAGGTGATGATGATACGTGCTCCGCTTGCCCCGATCGGATGACCGAGTGCGACCGCACCACCGTTCACGTTCACTTTTTCCGCGTCAAGATCTGCAATTTGTGAGCTTGCCAGTGCTACTGCCGCAAAGGCTTCATTCACTTCAAAAAGATCGATTTCCGATAAAGATCTTCCAGTTTTCTTAAGGAGTTCATTGATGACGACACCCGGTGTTTGCGGGAAGTTTTCCGGTTCCATCGCAATTGCCGTGTGACCAAGAATCGTTGCCATCACTTGTTTGCCTTCTTTTTTCGCGCGATCCTCAGACATAAGGACGAGCGCACCAGCACCATCGTTTACGCCTGGTGCGTTTCCTGCCGTAATCGTTCCATCATGGTCGAACACCGGCTTCAATTTCCCAAGTGCTTCAGCTGTCGAATCCTTACGTGGTGCCTCATCGGCATCTACTACGACTGGATCTCCTTTTCGCTGAGGAACATCGACTGAGATGATCTCCTCTGCTAATTTTCCAGATTCCGTTGCCGCTACTGCACGTTGATGACTTCGGAATGCCCATTCGTCCTGCTGCTCTCGCGTGAGGTTGAACTCTTTTGCCGTCGAGTTTCCGTAGTTCCCCATATGGACACCCTTAAAAGAGCACGTCAATCCATCGGATACCATCGAGTCGATGACCTTGCCATCACCCATACGGAAGCCCCAACGTGCTTTTGGCATCATGTAAGGCGCGTTACTCATCGATTCCATGCCACCGGCAACGATGACCTCTTCATCTCCAGCACGGATGATCTGATCTGCCATCGTCACACTTCTCATTCCAGAGGCACAAACTTTGTTGACAGTCTCCGTTTTCACTCCCCATGGAATGCCAGCGATGTTGGCAGCTTGACGGGATGGGATTTGCCCTTGCCCTGCTTGAAGGACGCAACCCATGATGACTTCGTCGACATCCTGTGGCGAAATGCCTGCGCGGACGAGCGCTTCTTTGATCGCTGTTCCTCCAAGTTGGGACGCTGTCAATGAACTGAGAGCACCTCCGAATTTTCCAAACGGCGTACGGACTCCACTAACGATTACGGTCTTCCCCATTTGCTAACTCCTCCTTTTAATTGGTGAATTGCATTAGACTAAAATTGCGAGCGAACGCTCAATCGGCTACATAGAAAGAGATCAAGCTCGGTTTTCGGCCGAGCTGATCTATGGGCTTAAGCTTTTCATCTATTGAGCAATCTTTTGTTCTTCGTTTCCAAGTACGGAGCGTTCGAGGATTTCAACGACATCCAGCGTCTGGACGTTGTCTTCCACTTCTTTCGCTTTCGTACCGTCACTGAGCATCGTCAGGCAGTAAGGACATCCGCTTCCGATCATCGTCGGACTCACTTCGAGCGCTTGCTCTGTACGTGATACGTTGACTCGATGTCCTGCATCTTCTTCCATCCACATCAGTCCGCCACCGGCTCCACAGCACATACCGTTTTGACGGTTACGGTTCATTTCAACGACGTTCACGCCCGGAATCGCTTTCAAAATATCACGAGGTGGTTCATACACTTCGTTGTAACGACCTAGGTAACAAGAATCATGATATGTGATCGTCTCGTTGACTTCGTGTGTTGGATTCAAGCGACCTTCACGGATCCATTCTGCTAACAACTCTGTATGGTGATACACTTCTACGCCTTCTAGACCGAAATCAGGATACTCATTTTTGAATGTGTTATAAGCGTGAGGGTCGATCGTGATGATCTTCTTCACGTTATGCTTTTCAAACAACTCGATGTTCTTCGTCGCGATTTCCTGGAACAAGAATTCGTTTCCGATACGACGAGGCGTATCTCCAGAGTTTTTCTCCTTGTTACCGAGGATTGCGAACTTGATGCCTGCTGAGTTCATCATGCGTGCAAGAGACAACGCAATCTTTTGGCTTCGGTTATCGTAAGAGCCCATTGAGCTTACCCAGAACAGGTACTCAAACTCTTCACCAGCTTTTTCAACTTCTTTTACAGTTGGGATATGGACATCATCGTGTCCGTCGCGCCAATCTTCACGCTCTTTACGGCTAAGGCCCCAAGGGTTACCTTGACGCTCGATGTTCTGGATTGCACGCTGGCCATCCGCATCCATCTTCCCTTCCGTCAGAACGAGGTAACGACGCATGTCGATGATCTTATCGACGTGTTCGTTCATGACTGGACATTGGTCCTCACAGTTACGACATGTCGTACATGCCCAGATTTCTTCTTCCGTGATGACGTCACCGATCAGATCGATCGTATATTCGAATCCACGGCTTCCTTCTTCTACAGCTGCAGCCGTTTCGTTATGTCCGACACCTTGTGCTGCCAATTGGTTCCCTGTCGTGTTACTGAACGCAACAGCAGGTACCCAAGGTGTACGAGATGTGACCGCTGCTCCTTTTTCCGTCAAATGATCACGAATCTTGATGATCAGATCCATTGGAGAAAGCATTTTACCAGTACCCGTCGCTGGACAGACGTTTGTACAACGTCCGCACTCGACACATGCATAAAGGTCGACTAGCTGCTTCTGGTTGAAGTCCTCTACTTTACCAACACCGAATGTTTCTTGTGTTTCATCTTCAAAATCAATCGCTGCAAGCCTTCCAACCTTATGCGTACGGCCCAAGAATACGTTGATCGGACCTGCGATCAAATGCGCGTGCTTGGATTGCGGTACGTACACTAGGAATGTGAGCAAGATCAACAGGTGAACCCACCAGGATACATAGAATAGGACGGCAGAGCCGGTTTCTCCTACCCACCCGAATAAAAAGGCGATGGCACTCGCAACAGGTGCTGTCCAGCTCAATTCAAGGTCATGCCAGATGATTTCCATTCCGTTTCCGAATAGTACGGAAAGCATCAAGCCACCGATAAAGATCAGTACGAGTCCTGCTTTAAAGCCACGCTTCAAGCGGACGAGCTTTTCGATGTAACGGCGGTAAAAAGCCCAGATCACCGCTACAAGAATCATCAAGGTGACAAGTTCCTGGAACAATGTAAAGCCTGGATAAAGCGGTCCAAGTGGCAGATGCGATTCTGGCGCCAGTCCTTTCCAGATCATATCGATCGCGCCGAATTGAACCATGATGAATCCATAGAACATCATGACGTGGATGATTCCACTCTTTTTATCTTTCAAAAGTTTCTTTTGCCCGAAAACGTTGACGAGAATCGACTGGAATCGTTCCTTCATCGTATGATCGAATTCAGCTTTCTTCCCAAGCTTGATATACTCGTATCTCGTTTTCACGACGTAAGCGAATAAGTAGAATGCGTAAGCGGTTACAAAAAGAAATGCAAGCCAGTTGATAATCAATAGTGCGTCCAAAATGTTTCAGCCCCCTTCGGTTTTTCATGCGGTGAATTTACGGAAAAAAATAAATTAGGACCTCAATTCAGAATGAAACTAATTTTCTGACATCATTATAGCATAGATTCTTGTGAATGAGCATTCAGTCAACGATATTTTTGTAAAAAATTCTACATTTTTGGATGAGCCTTTTTTCCTGAATTTGATAGTTGAAGGTGCATTTGGGAATAGTAAGAGCACTACGAAAAGAGGAGCGGTTCCCATGAGCGTGCTTATGACAATCGTCATAATCCTTGCCATCATAGTGATTTGGGCGATTGCCGACTTCACTCTCGGAAGAAAAAAACATCAATCTGAATCCAATAAACTGACGCTCTCCCCAGAAGATGGTGATTGGGACTTCTTTTCAGAAGGGTCGACTTTTTTTGCACAATTTTTCGAAGATCTGAGGGCTGCCCAGTCGTTCATTTACGTCCAGTTCTATATCGTGCGGGATGATCCTCTCGGTCGCGAACTGTTCCAGATTTTAAAGAAGAAGGCTTCAGAGGGCGTTGAAGTGTTCTTTGTCGTGGATGCACTTGGGAGCCATAAATTGCCGAAGCAAGTGGTGGAAAATCTTCGTTCATCAGGCGTAAAGGTGTTGCTTATAGAAAGACCGAAATTTCCTTACTTGTTTTATTCCTATAATCGACGAAACCATCGCAAAGTCTCCGTCATAGATGGACGTTATGCGTATATTGGGGGATACAATGTCGGAGAGGAATACCTTGGAAAAGATCCGAAATTAGGCCATTGGCGGGATTATCATTTGCGATTGTCCGGACAAGTAGTAAGGCAGTTCCATTCCTTGATCCGATGGGAATTGGAGCAATCAACAGATGAATCATTCGACATTGATTTTCCTGATGTCTCTGAAACCGGTTCAGAACCATTCGAGTTACTTGCCACCAACGGTCAGCATATGGAGGAATTTTTCGTCAACAAAGTGAACGAAGCGAAGTCCTCCATTTTTATCGGTACACCTTATTTCATCCCTGGTCGGAAGCTTGTCCAAGCTTTGAAAAACGCATGTCAAAATGGCGTGAAAGTGAAGATTTTGATTCCGATGAGAGCGGATCACCTTTTCGTAAAAGAAGCAGCCATCCCGTATTTACTCCCGTTACTCAATGCAGGAGCAGAAATATACCGGTACTATCCAGGTTTTTATCACGCGAAAGTGTTGATGATCGACCACTCTTTTTGTGATATTGGAACGGCTAATTTTGATAAAAGAAGCTTTTATTTGAACAATGAAGTGAACTGCTTATTCACGAGCGAAACGTTGATTGAGAAGATTTCAAAGGTGATCGACTTCGATCTACAACAATCCGAACAGCTTTCCCTGCCCGATTTGACGCAACGATCTATTCTGGATCGTACAAAAGGGCTTTTCGCAAATATGATATCTAGATTTTTATGAGATGAATGCTGATGAATAGAGCGACCATCTGAGGTCTCCTCCCCCCCCACCTCCTTGCCCTATCATTTACATAAGGCTGGAGGTGCGTTACAATTTGAGCAAATGTTTCCCATGAGCAAAATTCATGTGAATGGGTAACAAAACAGCGCTCGGTAAAAAGGAGTTGTTCTATTCATGCTCAAACTATTACACGAATCTATCCCGTGGAGTAGTAAAATCAGTTTGTTGACATTCGGTCTCGCCATCATCTTTTCCCTCGTATCCACCCTTTTCCGAAGTGGTTCCAGCTTACTTGTCAGTATGTTCGTCGTCCTTTTGTTCATATTGATCGGTATTATCGGCGATACGATCGGACTTGCTGCTGCCACTTCGAAAGAGGTCCACTTTCATGCGATGGCATCGAAAAAAGTGACAGGAGCAAAGGAAGCTGCCTACATCTCCAAAAACGCACCCGTATTCTGTAGCTTCTTCAATGATGTTGTCGGTGATATTGCAGGAATCGTAAGTGGCGCTGCATCGACTGCCGTTGTTTTTCAAGCAGCCAAAATAATCAATACGACGGAAGGATCTGTTCTATTCATCATCATTACCGTTATTCTGACGAGTATCATTGCTGCACTAACCGTTGGAGGTAAGGCGATCTGCAAAACCATCGCCATTTATCAGTCCACCAACATCATTATCTTTACGGGTAAATGTATTTATTTTGGCAATCGTTTGGTTCAATTGTTCATGTTCAAACAACCAAGAAAAAAGAAAGCGTATCATCGATTCAAAAAAGCACCTGGTGACATAGCCAATAATGCATAGTTTTGAAATGTAAAAAACGACAGTCCGTGGACTGTCGTTTGCGCTATGCAGATATTTTGGCTTGTTTCTGTACATATTTCGGGACTGAACCTTTCACGACGACGGTGCCTGCGACCAGGTCATGCAAGCTCTTTCGATCCGTTCGCAAGAGCATCATACCGAAGCTGACCACGAGCAAAGCCCCAAATGAAACGATATAGAAAAATGGAACGATTCCATAACGGAGAAACATGGAAAGATAACCAGGCGGATTGCCTTTTCGCATTTCAATCCGGATTCCAGCCATCCATTTTCCGATGGTATACCCTCGGGTCAAAACAGGGACCATCAACCAATAGAAGGCTTCAAGGGCAATCGTTACCCAATCTCCCCTCCAATTCCCTACAACGAGAAAACTGATGACGGCCAATGGAGCAGTAATGACGACAAGGTCGACAATCAAAGCAAGAACTCGTTGCCAAATCGAAGCGTACACATGAATGTTCGGACGTTGCTTGTTCATGACTTCGTCCAAGAGCCTCTCCTCCTAAACAATAGCTTGTATAAAACTACTGTATGCACGAACACTGACAATTATTTCGGGTGTCAGTCGACGTTGGAGCTCATGAATGTATCGACAAGTTGGTTGAACGCGCGCCATTGTCGGATTGGTACTTCGTGAAATGCATTCCTTACAATCGCAATCTTTCCGTTTTTCAATGATGTCTCGTAATCCCTTTGATACCGTCGGATGTGCTTGACGAACTGTCCATAGATGACAAGGACTGGGTAATCCATTTCCGGCAGACGTTCACAGCAGGAATAATGGTAGGATGCTTCATAGAATTCATACCAATTGCGCTGATTTGTACTACTTACGGTTTTCCACAGCCGATTTCGATCTTCCTGCTGGATTCCATGACTTGTTACGAGAATTTTTCCTAAAAGATCCGGACTGAGTTTCAACAGTTTCATTCCAGCAAGGAATTCCGCTTTCAACATAGGTGTACAGACATGCGGAAAGCCCCCGCTCAAAATGAGCGCTTTCGTCCGTTCCGGGTAAGTGAGGGCAAAATGCTGGGCAACTGTCCCACCTGCCGAGTAGCCACAAATAACCGCTTTTTCCAAACTCAAAGTGTCCATCAGATGGAGCAGTTCCTCTGCCAGTGACTCGATGGTTACAGGCTCTTCAGTCCCTTCACTTTCTCCGTGACCGCACATGTCATAGAAGATGACCCTATAGGATGACGAAAGCGCCTTTTGATAATAAAAGACGCTTTTTCCCAATCCAGGTGGATGCAAGAATAGGATCGGAGTCCCTTCTCCCTGATCGATGATGCTCAGTTGACGATGGTGTACAGACAAGGTATCCAATGGCCAATGACTCCTTTAATTGTTCATGATATAAGGTAAAACTGAAATAACGAACTTATAACCTAAGTAGATTCCGACGATTCCAAGGATACCTGAGAAGGCAGGAGGTGCTGGAATGGGCAATTTGAAGAGCGCAAATACAACGCCCACAATAAAGCCAGATAAGATGGATAATAGTAATAGTTTCATTTCATGATTCCTCCAAATAAATGATGCTCTTATTAGCGTACAAAGTTCAGAAATTCACTCGCTTTCCGCACTTGCACAGGATGTGCTGACTTCGACGTTCACCATAGGACGTGGTGGTAGTTAGTCGAAGGTCCATGTTGTCCTGGCTCGCTAATCCCGCAGGAGTCTCGTGAATTTCTTTAATCCTCTTTTATACTGTAAAATCACTTAACAACAAATGATGCTCTCTGCATTAGTATGACAGAGAGCATCTGAAAATATGTTTCTCTTACATTTTTTCCGGAGCGGAAACTCCGATTAGTTTCGTTCCGTTCTCTAACGTCTGTTGAACTGCTTTCATCAACTTATATCGAGCTTTACTTTGCTCTGGTTGTTCATCATCCAGTACACGCTCTGCGTTATAGAAGCTGTGAAGTGCAGATGCCAATTCAAACAGATAATTCGTCATGCGGTGCGTCGAGAGTGTCAACGCAGCATCATCCACTGCTTCCGGGAATTCACCAAGCTTTTTCAACAGGTCGAATTCTTTCTCCGAGTTGATATAAGACAGATCGACATCCTCTTCAAAAGAGTACCCCTTCTCTTCACCCTGTCTGAGCATGCTGCATACCCGCGCATGCGCATATTGGATGTAGTAGACCGGATTCTCGTTCGAACGGGAAACAGCCAAGTCCATATCGAAATCGAGGTGAGAGTCCGAGCTTCTCATTGCGAAGAAATAACGCATTGCATCAACACCGACTTCATCCATCAAATCTCTTAGCGTAACTGCTTTACCGGTACGCTTACTCATCTTCACCTTTTCACCGTTCTGGAACAAGCTGACGAGCTGGATGATTTGAATTTCGAGTTGATCTCGATTGTATCCCATCGCTTCGACCGCGGCCTTCATACGCGGAATGTAGCCGTGGTGGTCTGCTCCCCATACGTTGATCAGCGTTTCGAATCCACGCTTGAACTTGTCATAGTGATACGCGATGTCTGGTGTCAGATAGGTGTATGTCCCGTCATTTTTAATCAAAACGCGGTCCTTATCGTCACCGAAGTCCGTTGTTCTGAACCAAGTCGCTCCATCTTTTTCGTATGTGACGCCTTTTTCACGTAGCATATCCAACGCCTGGTCGATTTTACCTGACGTATAAAGGCTTGTTTCAGAATAATACTCATCGAAGTTCACTCGGAATTCAGCCAGGTCCGCTTTGATTTTCTCAAGCTCTTTTTCTAGTCCGAACTCGCGGAAAAATTGCAAGCGCTCTTCCTGATTGTAATGGACGTACTTGTCTCCGTCCTTCTCAACCACTTCTTGCGCAAATCCGATGATGTCTTTTCCGTAATAGCCATCTTCTGGCATAGTCGCTTCTTTTCCTAACGCCTCCAGGTACCGTGCTTCAAGGGAAAGGGCGAGGTTATGGATTTGGTTACCCGCATCATTGATGTAATACTCTCTTCCTACCTCATATCCCGCTTTATCGAGCAGGTTGCAGAGTGTGTCGCCGACTGCTGCTCCTCGTGCGTGCCCTAGATGAAGGCTTCCTGTCGGGTTCGCAGACACGAACTCGATCTGCACCTTTTTGTTATTACCAGTGTTCGTCGAGCCGTATTCTTCACCTGCATCAATGATCGTCGGAATCAGCTTCGTCAAATACTGATTATCCAAGTAAAAGTTGATGAATCCCGGACCAGCGACTTCAATTTTTTCAATGGAAGCTTTCGAACGATCGAAGTTCGCGACCATATCTTCTGCGATCTGACGTGGTGCTTTTTTCGCAATACGCGCAAGCTGCATCGCCATATTCGTTGCAAAGTCTCCGTGGTCTTTATTTTTCGGAAGTTCCAGTACGACGTCTGGCAACTGATCTTCTTTTGCGAGTCCAGCTTTTATAACAGAGTCAGCAATTTCTTGTTTCAGTAGCTCTTTCACCTGTTCAACAATTGTCATTCTTCTTCCCCTCTCAGCTTGATTTCCAGTTCATGATATCCAGCCTCTTCACCCTGGAAAAGGACCTGGTAATTCAAAGACAGTTTCCCTTCCTGGCTGTTTTCATGCCACTCGAAACCCATCGATTCTGTTCTTGTAGCGATTTGGATCGGACCATACGGACTTTCGTACGTTCCTTCTTTCAAACTCCCCGGCGCAAACCGTTGTTTCATTGAAACGGCTCCGCTGCGGATGATCGTTATATCTTCGTCTTTGATTTTTATCGTCGTATTCACTTGATCCGTGTCGTTCAGCATTTCATCGTAACGAAGGTATACAGTGTCCGCCTTTCTGAGAATCGTTCCGTCAGAAGTGAGCTTTGTATCCTCATTTTCACCCGAATCTGTAATTTTAGTATGTAACATGACTTTTACAGGAATAGGATTAGCGTCCATACTGTTTCACACCCTTCATTCTTCATTAACCTACACATTATATAAAAAAAGCGCCACCTCTTTCAAGGTGCAGCGCCATAGGGAAATTTTTCTAGGAGGATGGCAACGGTAGAAGAACGTCGACTGTCGTCCCTTCACCAACGACACTTGAAAAATGCATCGTCCCTTTATGATCTTTGATGATTTTGAAGCTGACCATCAAACCGAGCCCCGTTCCCTTCTCTTTTGTCGTGTAAAAAGGTTCGCCGAGTCTGGAAAGACGATCTTCAGGTATGCCAGGCCCCTGATCGATGACTCGGATGAGAAGCTGGTCATCTTCTGTTTTTCGACAGGTGACGATGATCTTTCCGCCATCCTGCATCACTTCTATTGAGTTTTTGATTAAATTGATGAAAACCTGTTTCAGCTGGTTTTCTTCGCAATCGATCTCTAGATCATCACCCTCAAAATCCACGATGAATTGAATGTTATGCAAATTCGCTTGTCCTTCCAGCAACTTGAGGACGTGTCGTATGAGGTGTCCGATTTTTTTCCTCTGAAAACAAACACTCTGAGGCTTTGCCAGGACGAGCATCTCGCTGATGATCTGTTCAATGCGATTGAGCTCAGATAACACGATTTGATAATAGAGATCCTTCTCCGGCACGCCGTTCTCCATCATTTGGATGAACCCTTTAATGGAAGTGAGCGGGTTGCGGATTTCATGGGCAACCGCAGCAGCCAGCTCCCCGACTACGGTGAGCTTTTCGGATCGGCGTAGCAGTTCTTCGGATCGTTTTTCCTCCGTAATATCCCGCAAGATGCCATACATACCGACAATCTCATTTTCAACAATCATCGGGAAGCCGACGACACGGACACTGATGGTTTTGCCATCCTTCCGCAACATCCGCTTTTCGAACTTGACCGTCTTGCCCTCGAAGATATTTTTATAATGAACCTTCGTCTGTTCCCAATCTTCCGGCAAGATGAAATCGGAATAATGCAGACCGATTTGTTCTTTTGCTGTAAAACCGGTGATTTTCACGATAGCCGGATTGATGCTCGTGAGCTCACCATTCAAATTGATGGAATAGATGCCATCTGGATTGTGCAGGAATAACGAGCGATAGCGCCGTTCACTTTGTTGAAGCGACCGCTTCGCGTGATTTTTCTCGGTCACGTCCCGGAAAACGGCTAACACATACGTCTTGCCGTTTTCTTTAATCGGAATCGACTTTCCTTCCATCTCCAACACTACACCGTCAGGACGGACGATTTTCAACGGGAAGAGCTGTTCCACCCGTGTACCTTCCATCACTTTATTGATTCGTTGCATGGAATCATTGTAATCTTCCATATGGATGTACCGGGAAATATCTTGTCCGATGAGCGCATCTTTGTCTTCCACACCTAAAAGCATGGCAGCGACATCATTCAAATATATGATTTTTTCTGAGTCGTGGAGACAGACTGGATCTGGCGAATGCTCTACGAGTTGCCGGTAGCGTTGTTCGGATTCGAGAAGTGCTTCCTGAGCCCTTCGCAGTTCAGAGTTGTTCCTCGCTACACAATAAGCCCCATCCAATTGTCCATTCGTGTAATACGGAATATGAGTGAATTGAAACTCGATCCTTTCACCCATTTTCGATTCCATATGGATATCCTGGGTAAAGATGTTTCCTTCGTTAATCTGTTGGAGACACTGTTTGGCATCTGCCTTGTTCGTTGTTGCGAAAATGTCCGTCAAATGCTTGCCGTTGAGCTGATTTCGATCGTAAGAAAGGATTTGAAGACAAGCCCAATTGACCTCTAAGATCGTGCCTTCCAGATCGATCATCAGAATCGGCACATCATTTTGGTAAAAGAGAGAATTGAATGGCTGATCCGCATCATGATCATCCTCCATTTTACGTACGAGGAGATCGATGACGCCGTTAGGGTGTTGATAGGAACAAACTTTAATGTGAGCGGTGTTCAGTGGAGTGTTCCATTCTGTCTGGAGCCACTTCCCTTGTTGTATGTGAAAAACATTGATCTGTTCAATAAAATGATGGATGTTATGCTGTAAAATCGGTTCACCGAACCAATCGTGGACCTTTTGGTTTGAATAGGAAATTGAACCATCTGGTTGGATTCGTATGAATCCGTCGGATAGCTGGTCAATCATGGACTGATTCAATTCCATTGAAGCAGCAGATATAGGTTGCACACTACCTTCTCCTTTTCGTCTGTTACCTATAGATTAGACTCTGGAAGAGATATTCCTTCTTTCGGGCAATTTGGGGTCGTATTTTGTTCATTATTGAATGCGGAGAGCACAGATTCTGTATGAATGTCGTAATTTTTGTTTGAAACCACCGAAGATTGATAAAAAACACGTGAAACATCGTTATTTCCAATAAAAAACGGGTTATTTCCCATAAATTTTGAGATTTATAGACCAGATTCGGAAATTATAGACCAGATTCAGGATTTATAGACCAAAATACGAAATTATAAGCCAAATCGAGAAATTATAATCCAAATTCAAGATTTATAATCCAAAAAACAGGATGACCCTATCGGCCATCCTGTCATTTCGTTATTTTACCCATCCGAGAAGCATTTCACGGATGAATTTACTTGCTGCGATTGGTGTTTGTTCAGAGTGGTCGTAGATTGGCGCTACTTCGACAAGGTCTGCACCGATGACGTTCACGTCGGACTGCGCGATGAGGACGATTGCTTCGAGCAACTCTTTCGAAGTGATGCCGCCCGCTTCTGCAGTACCTGTTCCAGGTGCATGCGCTGGGTCGAGTACATCAATGTCGATCGTGACATACACGTTACGTCCAGCTAATTTCGGAAGCACTTCCTTCAAAGGTTCAGCCACATCGAACTTCGACATGTGCATGCCGGACTCTTTTGCATATTGGAACTCTTCCTTCATACCAGAACGGATTCCGAATGAATAGACATTCTCCGGTCCGATCAACTCGCACGCCTTACGGATCGGTGTTGAGTGGGAGAGCGGTTCTCCCTCATATTCTTCACGTAAATCTGCGTGTGCATCGATATGGATGATCGCGAAATCGTCATACTTCTTGTGAAGCGCTTTGAACACCGGCCAAGAAACGAGGTGTTCGCCACCGATTCCAAGTGGAAATTTCCCCATGTCTAATATTTTACCGACATAGTCTTCAATCATGTCGATGCTGTTTTGTGGATTCCCGAACGGAAGCGGGATATCTCCTGCATCGTAAAACTTCACTTCTTCCAGTTCACGGTCCATGTACGGGCTGTATTCTTCCAGTCCGAGAGAGACCTCACGGATTTTAGCTGGACCGAATCGGGATCCTGGGCGGAAGCTGACCGTCCAGTCCATCGGCATGCCATAGATAACGACCTGGCTCTCTTCCAAATCAGGGTGACTTTTGATGAATACATTACCAGAATAAGCTTCTTCGAATCGCATGTTGTGCTGGCCCTCCTATTCGACTAGATCACGCACGAATTTCGGCAGCGCGAAAGCAGCCGCGTGTAATTCCTTTGTGTAGTACTTCGTTTCGATGTCGTGGAAACGGTCTTCTTCCACTTTTAACGGATCATGTTTCTTCGATCCGATCGTGAACGTCCACAATCCGCTTGGATACGTCGGGATGTTCGCTGTGTAAAGGCGCGTCACAGGGAAGATTTCTTTCACGTCACGGTTCACTTGAGAAATGAGGTCCGCCTTGAACCATGGGTTGTCAGTTTGTGCGACAAAGATTCCGTCCTCTTTCAACGCTTTAGAGATTCCTTCATAAAATCCGCGCTCAAACAACTTAGCAGCAGGTCCGACTGGCTCAGTGGAGTCTACCATGATGACGTCGTATTCGTTCTCGCTTTTCGCAATGTGCATGAACCCGTCGTCCACTTGTACGTCAACACGCGGGTCGTCTAAGTCGCCTGCAATTTCTGGCAAATATTTTTTCGAATACTCGATGACTTTCCCGTCGATTTCAACCAGAACCGCCTTCTCAACTGAAGGGTGCTTCAACACTTCACGAATGACACCGCCATCGCCGCCTCCGACAACAAGTACATGTTTCGGGTTCGGGTGCGTGAATAGAGGCACGTGCGCAACCATTTCATGATAGACGAACTCATCCTTCTGCGTCGTCATGACCATGCCGTCCAATACGAGCATGTTTCCGAATTCTTCTGTTTCAATCATGTCCAAGCGTTGGAAGTCTGTCTGCTCTGTATGTAACGTACGCTTGATTTTCGCCGTGATTCCAAAGCGTTCCGTCTGTTTTTCCGTGTACCATAATTCCACAGCAATCACCTCATCTATTATCGTTGAATCTTATTTTGAATTGTATCATAGCTCTACATTCCATCTCGAATCAGAACAAGAAAAGTATACTGGAATCCACCGTTTTTGCAAGCAAAATTTATTTCCAGAAATGCCGCTATGAATAGACGTTTAGAATCTATGAAACCCTCCCATACTAGTAAAAATAACTTTTGTACGGAAAAAGTTTACGAGGGAGGGGAAACCGGATGGAGCTTATAAAAGTAGAAGACTTGAGAAAGACGTGGAAGTGGGCGTGGTTATGGATCCGCACACTCTTACTATTGTCTATACCCGTTGTTGTGCTCGGACTTTTTTTCCTTATATATATCAATGTTCTTGGCCCTCCACCGTTGAAGGTTCCGCAAACGACCATCTTTTATGGGTCGAACGGTTCGATCATTGGAGAGCATGAGCCACTCGGGCAGAATCGTTTCTGGGTGAAGCTCGATGACGTCTCCCCTCACCTTGTCGATGCGACGATTGCGGTTGAGGACCGTCGTTTTTACAGCCATCACGGGTTCGATTACAAACGGATCGCGGCTGCCCTTTTAGCAGATATCAAGGCCGGAGCGAAGGTACAGGGCGCGAGTACGATCACCCAGCAATATTCTCGGAATCTATTTTTGGCCCCTGATAAAACGTGGGAGCGAAAGCTGAAAGAAGCGTTCTACGCAGCTCGGATCGAGGCCAATTACACGAAGGACGAGATTTTACAAGGCTATCTCAACACGATCTATTACGGGCACGGACATTATGGCGTTGAAGCTGCGGCTCAATATTATTTCGGTAAGTCATCGAAAGAGCTGAATCTGGCGGAAGCGAGTCTTCTGGCTGGTGTGCCGAAGGGTCCGACGTATTACAGCCCGATTAAAAATATCGAAAATGCGAAAGACAGACAGCAGATCGTCTTGGACGCGATGGTCGCAACCGGCACGATCTCGGAAAAAGAAGCGGTGGACGCATACAAGACGCCGATTGAAATCGTCGGAAAATCCGCTTTACCAGAAGAAAAGGCTTCCTACTTCCAGGACGAAGTGGAATATTTATTGAAAAACAAGGTCGGACTTGACCCGGATGAGGTGGAGCTTGGCGGATATCACGTCTACACGACACTGGATCCGAAGCTACAGAAAAAAGCGGACTATTGGGTGGAAAATACGATTCCTGATACATCGAGCATCCAGGTCGGAATGGTCGCAATTGATCCGAGGACCGGTGACATCAAGGCGATGGTCGGAGGACGGTCGTACGAAGAAAGCTCATACAACCGGGCGACTCAGGCGCGCCGCGCACCTGGTTCAACGTTCAAGCCGTTTTTATATACGGCAGCCCTTCAAAAAGGTTATACGCCTTCGAGTCTATTGAGAAGTGAACGGACAACCTTCTATGAAGGAGAGGAAAACCAATATACGCCGGAAAACTTCGGGAACTATTATGCAAACGAAGAAATCACGCTGGCTCAGGCGGTGGCATTGTCCGATAACGTTTATGCGGTAAAAACGAACATTTTCATCGGGACGGATCAGCTTGTAAAAATGGCGAAGAAATTCGGAATCAAGAGTGAACTTTCCTCTATTCCTTCCCTTGCGCTTGGTACGAAACCGGTCGGTGTACTTGAAATGACTTCAGCGTACAGCGTGTTTGCGAACAACGGAGAAAGGAGCGAGCCTCGCTTCATTAAGAAGATCGTCGATTACAAAGGCGATGTCGTGTATGAACAGGAAGTGGAGAGGAAGCAGGTCATCGAGCCTGAATACGCGTATGTGATGACGGATCTGATGCGTGGGGTGTTTGATGAACGGCTGAATGACTATACACGCGTGACCGGAGCATCAGTGAGTGGATTGATCGACCGGCCGACAGCAGGAAAAACCGGTTCGACGAACTATGACAACTGGATCATCGGATACACACCACAGCTCGTAACGGGTGTATGGACGGGTTATGACAAAGGGAAAACGTTGCACGAATTCAATGACGTCCTGTATTCAAAGAATATTTGGGCACACTTCATGAAGGATGCCATGGCCAATCGTCCAATCACTCAGTTTTCCAAGCCAAAAGGTGTCGTCGCGGTAAGTGTCAATCCGGACACTGGGCTGCTTTCCAACAAAAACTGTCCCGAAAAGCGTGTGTCCTACTATATCGCCGGGACAGAACCGACACAGTATTGCGAAGGAAAAGCCGTGGAAACAAAGGATGAAAAACCAAAACCTACCAATGAGCCTCAACCAGGGTTGTTCAAGCGAATCTGGAACTGGCTTGCGAGTTAATTAATGAAAAAGGGACTGACTACAATGATGTAGCCAATCCCTTTTTCTGTCCTAGTAAATATGTGTGTAAAGAAAAGAATAGTTTCATTTTACTTCATTTTGTCGAAGACGCACAGAACTTTTTCATTTTGTTCAAAAAAGGTTCAATTATTCTCCAAGCGCGTTTTTCACATCTTCACTCGCGCGATTCCAAAACTCTTCATTATGATCAATCAAGAACTTTTTCAAGAGCGCTTTGGATTTGTCATCCATGCGGTCGATCACGACCCGTTTTTTGAGCGCTTTATCCATGTTGTTCACATGTTCCGGCATACTCTTGTACCCTCTTCTTGCTTCCGCATCGACCTGTAGCTCACACGCGCCCAGTCCTGCGTAATAGGGTCCTTCACCAGAAGCGTCCACCATCACCCAAACAAGCCAATAAAGCTTCGGATTTGGTGCATCCTCACGGTTTGCGGTGAATTTGATACGCTTTTCAACTGAACTCCGGGCATGAAGTGCGCCCATATCAATGAACACTTCTTCTTCAGCTGGATCGACAAAGATGGGCGTGACATTATTCAAGTTGATGGTTCCGACACCGTAACCACCGTGCCCGTCCGTCGAATCACCACTCAAGATCGTGAAGCCTTGTTTTTTCTTCGGCTTATTTCCATCTTGATTATTATTGTTATTAAAGAGATCTTTCAAGATCAAAACCTCCTATATTGTTAAAAGTTAATTTCATTAAAATTCACTCCCTTTCCGCGGGCGAACCGCAAGCCTCCTCACTTCCACAGGACGAGTTATCCTCAAGTCCGTTGCGGGGTCTTGCCTGGCTCGCTATTCCCGCAGGAGTGTCGTGAATTTTTATTGAAATCAAATAAAACATACGAATTTCAAACTATAAGTACCATTCAGTATGCCTTCTAATGTATGGTTTTATCTTATCATACTATACAAATCTTATGAATGATTGTGAATTCTCCCTTGCATCATGCACCAAAAACGAATATTATATTGGATGGTCATAATAATTGTTCGTATTTTGGGGGTTATTCTCATGTTATCGAATTTTTTCAAGCTTCAAGAAAACAATACGACGTTCCGAACGGAAATCATTGCGGGGATCACGACATTTCTCACAATGGTCTATATCGTCGTCGTCAATCCAGGGATATTAAGTGAAGCAGGTGCGCCATTTGACGCTGTCTTCATGGCAACGATCATCGCGACCGTCGTCGGGACGTTATGGATGGGATTGTTCGCGAATTATCCGATTGCCATCGCACCTGGTATGGGATTGAATGCCTACTTTGCTTACTCCGTCGTCGGCGGTATGGGGATTTCATACGAAGTCGCATTCGGTGCTGTTTTCATCGCTGGTATCTTATTCGTCATTCTTTCTTTGACACCTTTCCGTAAAAAGTTGATCGAAGCGATTCCTTCGAACTTGAAACACGGAATCACAGCTGGAATCGGGTTATTCATCGCGTTCATCGGATTGCGTATGACAGGACTAGTCGTTTCCCATCCAGTGAACCTTGTCGCGTTAGGTGACCTTCATTCTCCAACCGTCATTTTGACATTGGTCGGTCTGGCCATCACATTGATCCTGATGGCGTTGAACGTACATGGTGCCTTATTCTTCGGTATCGTTGCAACAGGGACAATCGCCTTTTTAACGGGACAGTTGGAGTTTAAAGAAGGCGTTGTCGGCGCACCTTCCATGCCCGAAGCGTTCATCTTCGGAAGTCCGATCACAGCTTTTGTCGACATGTTCCAATATGGATTATATGCAGCCGTGTTTTCTTTCCTACTTGTCACGATCTTTGATACGACCGGAACGATGATCGGGGTGGCTGAGCAAGCCGGTCTCATGAAAGGCAACAAAATGCCACGAGCACGACAGGCATTGCTTGCGGATTCTGTCGCCACTTCTGTCGGAGCGATTTTCGGAACAAGCCCGACAAGTGCTTACATCGAGTCCTCATCAGGAGTTGCCGCTGGCGGACGTACAGGATTGACGAACGTTGTTGTTGCATTTTTGTTCCTGATGGCGATGTTCTTTGCTCCGCTAGTAGGTGCGATTTCAGGTTTGGCAGCCATCACCGCTCCAACCTTGATCATCGTCGGAAGCTTCATGCTATCGAGTCTTGCGAAAATTGACTGGAATACATTTGATGAATCGTTCCCTGCGTTTTTGATCATTTTGACGATGCCGTTGACGTCAAGCATCGCGACAGGAATTGCACTCGGATTCATCACGTATCCTTTATTGAAAATCGTTCGTGGGAAATGGCGTGAGGTTCATCCGCTCGTCATGCTTTTCGCAGTATTGTTTTTCATTCAACTGGCTTTCGTACCACACTAAAAACAAGCCAAACCGCCTGATATCAGGCGGTTTTTTTATACCTAAAGACTCATTGATGACAAACAGATGTCATTTAGAGCGACCATCGACCTCCTTTTCTTTAGAATCCTTCATCTCTTATTCATAGGCCCTCAATAGAGCAGCTCTAACATAAGGGGTGAAATGAAGAATAAAGAGGAGATGAGAAGATGATTCAAACAAAATTCAAACGGTTTAGCTTGTTGCTTTTTACTTTTACAATGATGGCGCTTTTGGTTGCATTGACTCCAGTCCAAGTGGTCGCTGAAGATGAGGATGACGAAGACCAGCGTGTTGAGGTCGTCGCTCACCGAGGAGCTGCCGGATATGCACCTGAAAATACGATGGCGGCCTTTGATAAAGCTGTTGAGATGGATTCCGACTACATTGAACTCGATGTACAGATGAGTAAGGATGGTGAACTGGTCGTCATTCATGATACAACCGTCGATCGCACGACAGACGGTACTGGAAAAGTTGGCGAACTTACATATGCGGAGCTTCGAGCGTTGGATGCGGGAAGCTGGTTTGCTCCTGAGTTTAAAGGTGAACACCTTCCGACATTAGGTGAGGTTTTGGATGAGTACCGTGGAAAGACGAATTTTTTGATTGAGTTGAAGGCCCCTTCCCTCTACCCTGGAATTGAGGAAAAAGTGGCTGACGCTCTGGAAGCGAGAGATATGGATGAGCCCGAAGATCATTCCGTCATCGTCCAATCATTCGATTTCAACTCTATGCAAATTTTCAACGAATTGAGCGATGAAGTGCCGGTCGGAGTGCTCACTTGGAAGTCAGAAGACTTAACACCTGAAGCGTTGGAAGCATTTACGGAATATGCAGATTACGTCAATCCGAGTAAAAGTAAAGTGAACCGTGCGCTCGTTGAGGAGATTCATGGGCTTGAGATGGGGATCATGCCTTGGACTGTCCGCGCCCAAGAAGACGTCCAACCGCTGTTGGATGCAGGAGTGGATGGCATCATCACTGACTACCCTGATTATGTTCCGAGCTCATCAGAAGAAGATGAGGAAGACGAAGATTAATTTAAGTAGGGACTGTCTACGCGACAGTCCCTTTTCATCAATTATGATTCGTTTGGCAAGTAATCTTCCAGCTTCAGTTTACGCTTTTGGGCTGGCGGTGGACAGCTTAAATTGAAGTTGAAAATCTTTTTGTTGATCTCCTCGACGTATTTCCGAATGTTGTATTCACTCGAATACCCCGCTAGCTCTGCTTTCATTTTTTCAATATCCTTGTCCATTTGGATCCAGGCCGGTAGTACATTGTTGTTTTTCAGTACTTTGTTCAGGAGGCGATCTGGATTATAGGAGAGGTCCCCATCAAGCTCTAGTGGTTTCCCTTTCCCCTTTAAGTTGTCGAACATGCCTTCTTTTTCAGAACGTTTGATGATTTCTCCGATGTGATCCTGGTAATAAAATTCATCATTGTTACTCATGTCGCACCCTCCTCGAAATTACTACTTCCTATTATTAGTAATACGAGATTAGGCACGAAAATCCCCGCCCATTTAATGTCAATTGTATGACAAAAACGACGAGTGCCAGGCACTGAACAGAAACCCTTGCGGGGCAAGGGCTTTCTTTCGGTGCCTGGCACCGACTCAAACCCGTTGCGCCCAAAGGTATCTGTGACGGTACCTGGTACTGTCTGATTCTGGTTACAGTTCGTCGAAGCCGTTGTCCTCGGAGACTTTCGTGTATTGGCGAGATTTTTGTTCGAAGAAGTCGCTTTTCCCTTCGTTGACGGATTCGTACGCTTTGATCCATGGCATCGGATTCTTCCGATGTTCAGGAAATGGTCGCTCTGCTCCGAGCTGGTTGACTCGGATGTTCGAGATGAACTTGATGTACGCATCGAGCTCAGAAGTCGAGATCCCAGGGAAGCGGTCACCGATAATGTATTTCCCCCATTTGATTTCAAGCTCTGCCGCTTTTTTGAAGGTTTTCTCCACAAAATGTGCTGCTTCCTTTTTATCCAAATCGAACTCTGCAACCACAGCTCCGTATATTTTCGTAAACAGGTTCACGTGCAGCTGTTCATCCCGATTGATGTAGTTGATCATCGTCGAGGTGGAGACCATCCTCTGATTCCTGGCCAGGTTATAGAAGAAGCTGAATCCCGAGTAGAAGTTCAGCCCCTCCAGCACAACATCGTAAACGATTGACTCCAGGAATGTTTCAGGAGTCGGATTGTTTACGAACGCTTCATAACCCTCCATGATGAACTCGTTCCGCTCCTTCAGAACCGCATCATGCTTCCAGTACTCGAAGATCTCATCCTGCTTCCCTTTATCAACTAGGCTCGACAATACATACGAGTACGATTGGTTATGGACGACCTCCTGAAAGGCGAGTACGGTCATCAATGCCGTCAGGCTCGAGTCCGTCAGGTAATTGGCTACCCGGTTCGCATAATCCGTCTGGATGCTGTCCAAAAAGGCAAGCAGCCCGATGATTTTGTTGAAGGCATCCTGCTCATCCCGAGCGAGTTCCGCATACTGTTTCCGATCGCCGGACATGTTGATCTCAAACGGCGTCCAGAAGTTCGAAAGCATCTGCTTATAGAGTGGATACGCCCATGAATAACGGACATCATCCCAGTTCAATACATTCGAGCTTTGCCCATTCAAAATGCCAGTCGAAGCGTTCGGCGCATCTGGTACATAAAGCTTCCTCTCTTTCAAAGTCTGATCAGCTTTCACAGGAATCACATCCTTCCACATCTTCATGGGAGGTCGAACGGACGTAATAAGTCGTTTTCAATCCTGATTTCCACGCTGACAGATGTAGGTCCAACAGTTCTTTCGCTTTCACTGTATTTTTTACATATAGATTGAACGAAATGGACTGATCGACATGGCGCTGCCGTGCCGCATTTTGGCGGATGCTCCATTTTTGGTCGATTTCATATGCACTTTTGTAAAACCAGGTCGTTTCAGGTGACAGATCAGGGGCAGTGACAGGAATTTTCGAGCTCTTTTTCTCTTCGGCATATTGCTTTTTGAAAATCGGGTCGATACTCGCTGTCGATCCGGCAATGATGCTTGTCGATGCGTTCGGTGCGACCGCCAGCAGCCAGCCGTTCCGAATTCCGCCTGCCTGAACTTTTTCCGCAAGCTCCGTCCATTCTTCGCCTTCGTAACCACGTTCTGAAAAATATCGCCCCGTTTCCCAATCACTGCCTGCAAACGTCGGATAGCTGCCCTTCTCTTCTGCTAACGTCTGACTCGCCTGGATGGTCAGGAAGTTGATTTTTTCATAAAGTTCATCGGCAAACGCAACCGCTTCTTCCGATTCCCAGCGGATCCCTTTTTTCGCGAGAAGATGATGCCAACCGAATGTACCGAGCCCAATCGCGCGGTATTTGTCATTCGTTAGGACCGCCTGTTTCACTTCAATTTTATCTTTATTCAACTCGATCACATTGTCGAGCATCCGGACCTGGATCGGAATCACCCGTTCCAGCGCATCTGCTTCTACGACTCGCGCAAGCGACAAGCTCGACAGGTTACAAACGACGAAATCACCCGGAGTTTTCGTGATGATGATCTTCCCGTCAGCGGTCACTTCTTCCTCAACCGTCGTGGCCGTTTGGTTTTGCGTAATTTCCGTACAAAGATTCGTACAATAGATGATGCCTTCATGGCGATTGTTGTTCAGCCGGTTGACCGTATCCTTGTAGAACATGAAAGGACCTCCGGTTTCGAGCTGGCTGATCATGATTCGCTTCATGATGTCGATCGCGGGCACTTTATCTTTCGAAAGAAGCGGATGATTGACGCATTCCTCATACCGCTCCCGGAAACTCCCTGCGCCTTCTTTTTCATCGTAAAAATCATCGAGCTCGAATCCCATCATCTTCTTCACTTCATGCGGATCGAACAGGTACCAATCTTCACGCGCTTCCACTTTTTCCATGAACAGATCCGGTAAGACGACACCTGTAAAAAGGTCGTGTGTCCGCTGACGCTCATCGCCATTGTTCAGCTTCGCGTCCAGGAAAGCGAAAATATCTTTTCCGAACACCGGGTAGTAGACCGCAATCGCTCCGTTCCGCTGCCCCAGTTGATCGACATTCACCGCGGTCGTATTGAGCTGCTTCATCCAGGCGATAACCCCTGATGACGTGTTTTTATACCCTTTGATATCGGAGCCTTTGCTGCGGATCTTCCCAAGATAAACGCCTATTCCGCCCCCAGCTTTACTGAGCATGGCGATGTCTGTGTTCGAGTCGTAAATGCCTCGCAGACTATCATCCACGGTATCAATGAAACACGAACTCAACTGGCCATGGGCCTTGCCCGCATTTGATAGAGTGGGGGTCGCGACCGTCATGTACAGGTTGGATAGCACCCAGTACGCTTCTTTTACCAGCTCTAATCTCTGTTCCTTCGTTTCTGGCATCATCAAGGTCATCGCAATGATCATCCACCGTTCTTGTGGGAGCTCGAATAGATTCCGCTCATGATCTCTTGCTAGATAACGATCGGCTAACATCCGGACGCCTGCATATGTAAGAAGGTGGTCTCTCTCTGGAGCGATGACTGCTTCTAATTCAGCGACCTCTTCTCTCGTATAATGGTTGAGGAGTTCCAGGTCGAAAATTCTCCGCTGCACGAGTTCATTGATCAGACCGTAAAAGTCTTGATAAGGGCCGCCTTGGAATCGGTTCATAGATGCTTCCTCATAGAGGGAATGCAGATAGATTCTGGCGCAAACATATGTCCAGTCGGGTTCTTGTTGAGTGATTCGCGCCAACCCTTCTAATAGGAGCAGATTAGTGTCAGGGTCTTTTTCTTTATCCGTCGATTGGATCGACACTTTACGGAACAGACCGTTTACATCCAATTGGGGAAATTCCTTTTGAAGTTGTTGTTTCAGTCGGCTTGTTGCTGACTTTCTTTTCACTTTTGTGATCATTCTTATTCCTCCTCTGTATATAAAAAAACCACTCGGAGGGAGTGGTTGAAACGGAGACGGAATGAATGACCGTATCATCAAACTCGTCGATTGAGGACGAGCATTGTTAGACATACGTCATATGTAACGCCTACGCTTCAACCCTCAATCCCCGAAGAATTGAAACACTCAAGCGGCAGGCAGGTCTACTGACTTATGCTTCATCCTACTAGGAACCTTCCCATATAAGCACCTATTGCTAGACTGACTTATACAGTGGTCACTTCCGTTCGTCCACAATTACAGTTGCGGGGACAGCTCTGGACTTACACCAGATTCCCTTTTAAGCCTCTAAATACATGGATAGAGGCACCCGACACTCGAATTCATCAATATATTGTGTTGTCCACTATAGAATCTCACTAAATATAGCACGTGTCAATAGGCAGTACCAGGTACGGATCAGAAACCCTTGCAGGGCAAGGGCTTTCTTTCAGTACCTGGTACCATAGGTCTTTTGAATTAAAAAACACTCGCCACGCGGGGTGGGAGTGTTTTTCTTCAAATCTCTTCTTCTCAGCCTATCCAATTGCTCTTACGATACGACCGTTTGTTTCTTCAAGTCATCGATATAGTTGAACGCTTCTTCAATTTCTTCTGTCGTATACTTCTGTTTCTGTTTGACGGTCTGAACCTTCTCTACGATTTCTTCCTTCGCCAAGTGGTCGAAATAAAGAATGGTAGAAATCAGTTCCAAGATGCGGGAAGGCTGCTCGTTCATCGATGTCACACAAGATTGAAGCGGCTCAAGCTCCAGATCATAGTGCTTCAAGAATTGCTCTCCTTGTTCCGTCAACACGTACCGATATTGGTAATATCCCGACACTTTCTCCTTCATCTCTTCCAAAAACCCTAAGTTACACAGTTCTTCGACTCGAAGCGTCAACTCTTCCGAATACGGCCCGTAGAAATGGAATTGATACTTCTCCCCGAATGGAAACTTCAGCTTCTTGGCAATGTAGACCATCTTCTGCAGCTTTTTACGACCTACTACTTCCCTCGCATAATTGAACAATGCAATCAACCGCGCATGATGCTCAAGCACGTTGAATCCCCTCCTAAAAATCTAATATCTCACTGATCTTTCTCTTTATATCTTGATCTTCTATCTGTTCGATTAAGTCTGATGGATAATACAATTTATGATCTGTCCGTTTCTTACCTGAAATCGCCTCGACTACCGTCGACTCTCTTGAGAGCTCTCGATACTCTCCTCTTTTCGTCAACAAATGGATCGGAAGCCGTTCTTCTTCTTCACCCGGACGGTAAAAGTCATACGGTAAGTCGGATGAAGAATCGACAATCAAGTAATAATCCGGGTCGATACCCGCTTTTACAAAGTACGTATACAGCTTGTGCCAATCTTCCATATGGACATTCGGATTGAACTCCATATACTTGAACAGACGACGGTTCAAAAACCGCTCGCACAAATCCCGAAGAATCGGATCGTCTTCTTCTTGCCATGCTTGGAAATAAAATTGAATGATGCCTTCGTCCAGTTTTATGTAATCATCAAGCTTGACTTCGCCTTTGAACAACGAAATGAAATGAAGCGGTTCAAGTTTGAACTTGTATCCTTCTTCATACAAGGACTTCGCACGGTTCAGAATCTTCGACAGGATGACCTCGGCACTTCGCGTCACCGGATGGAAATAGACTTGCCAATACATTTGATATCGGCTCATGATGTAATCTTCTACAGCATGCATGCCACTTTGTTTGATGACAACCTGATCTTCCTTCGGTCGCATCACCCGGAGAATCCTTTCAATATCGAATTGTCCATAACTCACACCTGTAAAATACGCATCCCTTAACAGATAATCCATGCGGTCCGCGTCAATCTGACTGGAAATCATACTGACAACGAGCTTATTCTCGTACGTCTTCGCAATGACTTCAGACACTTTTCTAGGAAAATCATCATCTACCCTTTTCAATACCTCGTTCACTTCGGTATCTCCAAGGATGATGGCTTGTGTAAAATCTTCATGATCGAGATCGAACACTTTTTCAAATGAATGGGAATAAGGGCCATGACCCACATCGTGGAGCAATGCTGCCGTCAAACAGAGGATCCTCTCTTCTCCATCCCAATGCGGTCGGTTTTGGAAAATCTCCGTAATCCGGCGAACGATTTCATATACACCAAGCGAATGGCTGAATCGGCTATGCTCAGCGCCATGAAACGTCAAGAAAGTCGTTCCGAGCTGTCGGATCCTTCTTAAACGTTGAAACTCTTTCGTTCCGATCAAGTCCCAAATGATACGATCACGTACGTGGATGTACCGATGGACAGGATCCTTGAATACCTTTTCTTCGTCTAATTGTTGCTGCATATAGCTCATTGCCTGGCTAGTTCCCCTTTCATCTCACTTTACGAATGTAAAACTTTTCAGCAAGGATGTGAATCGAGGTAGGTGAAAAGTTCAAGTGTAAAGTATGAGTGCAACTATGGCTCTACCTTCACCAAGGCTGGGCATCGCCAAGTTTTCTTTATCCGTATCCAGAAAAGTATCTATGCTTATTAGTACCACGAAAAACGAATGATTATGTTTTTTGATTCGACAATAGTTAATTATATATTCTTCAAAAGAAGAAAAAAACCTCTTGAAAAATCTTGGCCAGACTTTCCATTACTTCTACAGAGGGTTTCAGCTTGGAAAAAATATTTTCAAGATAAATAGACGAAATTCAGTACCTATCTTTTGGTCAGCAAAAAGGCTGTCATCTTTAGGTAAAGGATTCCACTTAGAGGCGCAAAATCAAAATTAAAAAAGACTCGTTTATTTGACGAGTCTTTTGTCTATACAGAATGGAACTTGCTTCTTATTCTATTAAAGCCCCTGGATAATTGAGTAAGCATGACTGATTCATAAATTTAACGGACATTGAGGCCCTTATTTCTATAAAACAGTCGTTTTCACTAAGCTTAACGGACATAGGAGACCTTATTTGCGGCAAAATCATCAAAAACAAGGTGCTTTTCAAAAAATAGCTTACCAGATGTCCGTTAGCACCCCGAAGTTAGCGTTTTTGACACAGATAACGGATCTCATGTCCGTTCAACTTGCCGAGACTCCTCGAAAATGAAAATTGCATTTTCTTCATGCGATGTAACACTGCTGAGGCTTTCCTTGTCCTGCGAGAACAGCGGGACAGGGAGAGCATTCACTTTTTAAAAGGATCTTCGACTAAGACCCACCACGTCCTGTGGTGAACGTCGAAGCCAGCACATCCTGTGCAAGTGAGTTGGCTCACCGCACGACCAGTGGAAAGCGAGCACCTGAAGCGGGATCAACTACTATAAAAGTTTGCGAAAACAGCAAAAAAAGAACTGACTCAACAATGAGTCAGCTCCTTACTGCATTTAAATATCCAAATCTGCTTGTGGTTGTTGTGGACCACCGTGCTTTTCTTCTGATTTCGCAACGATGACGGCACAAGATGCATCACCTGTGATGTTGACTGCAGTACGTGTCATATCAAGTAGTCGGTCGACACCAAGTACGAGTCCAATCGCTTCGACTGGAAGTCCGACTTGGTTCAATACCATGGCAAGCATGATCAGTCCGACCCCTGGAACACCTGCGGTACCGATACTCGCAAGAACTGCTGTCAATACGACAGTTACGAGGTCAGCCATAGATAGATCGATTGCATAAACTTGCGCGATGAAGACCGTCGCCACACCCTGCATGATCGCTGTACCATCCATGTTGATCGTTGCTCCGAGCGGCTGCACGAAACTGCTGACCTGTTTTGGCACATTCAAGTTTTCTTGTGCTGTTTTCATGGAAACAGGCAGTGTACCACTACTGCTGGACGTACTGAATGCCACGGACATTGCTGGCGCAAAGCCTTTGAAGAATGCAAGTGGATTCATTTTTCCAAGCGTAGAAACCGCTGTTCCGTAAGTCAAGACAGCATGAATCAAGAGTGCGAGTACGACGGTTCCGAAGTATAGTCCCATCGCTTGCAGCGCCTCGAGTCCGAAGCTTCCGACTGCAGAAGCAATCAATGCAAACGCACCATAAGGAGCTAAGATCATGACGATATTGACGAGATACATCAGAATTTCGTTACCTTCTTCAAGTAAACGATGCACCGCTTTCGTCTTCTCACCTAACACCGCAACTGCAAATCCTACGAAGATCGCAAATGCGATGATTTGAAGCATATCCCCTTTCGCCATCGCGTCAATCGGGTTGGTCGGGATGATGTTCAGAATCGTGTCCACCACTGGAGGTGCTTCAGCATCCTCCTCAAAATTGGCTTGCTCTGTATCAAATCCTCCACCTGCTCCAGGCTGGATGAGTGTCGCTAATGATAAAGCGATTACAAGTGCGATTGAAGTGGTCACCAAGAAATAACCAATCGTCTTTCCACCGATACGACCGAGCTTTTTAGGATCTCCGATACCAGCAGCTCCAAGCGCAATTGAGAAGAAGACAATCGGAACGACGAGCATCTTGATCAGATTCAAGAATAATTTTCCGACTGGACTGAAAATGTATTTATCCAGAACATCAAAAGCGTCAGCTGCAAAGATATTAAGTAATAGTCCGACAATAATACCTACAACTAAACCGATGATGATTTGTATGCTTAGCTTCATAGTTCTCCTCCTATTAATTCTACGATTTGAATTTGTCTATCGATTATTTTCTAATTGTTTAGGAAAATTGTCAAATGTAAATATAAAACATTTCGTATCTTTATACATTTTCACCCTGCTAAAGCACTGATATGTAAGCTATTGTAAGAATATCCCTTGCTAGAAACTAACAAGAAAACGCATTCTTTTATGCAAAATCTATACACTCTCGAGCAATGCGCGCATACCCCATTTTTATATTCCCAAACTGCTCCTCACATATGCAAAGAAAATTCGACATCCTTCGTAATTCGTAGATTTGAATATTTACAGGACATGCTATAATAGAACGGTTGAGTTTTAAAGGAGATTTGGAACAATGGAAGATAAGAGTAAACAGCTGTTAGCACAACCGAAATGGAGAATAATCGATCAGACGACGCTAGGAGATTCATTCCATGCACTTCAATCGTTTGCGATGGACGATACACTATGCAGTTCCATCGGATCTGAGGATTCACCCCCAACAGTCCGGGCCTGGGTCCATCAGAAGACCGTTGTCCTTGGCATCCAAGATAGTCGCTTACCTGAACTGCACGAAGGGGTAAAGTTTTTAGAATCTCAAGGGTATCAAGTGATTGTCCGCAATTCTGGCGGGCTGGCTGTCGTATTGGATCATGGGGTTCTGAACCTGTCCTTGATTTTATCGGAAAAGAAGAACAAGATCGACATCGACCAGGGGTATGATGCGATGGTCTATATGACACGCAGGATCCTGGAAAAATACGGTTTGAGCTTTGATGTGGTAGAAATCAGCGATTCCTATTGTCCTGGGAAGTTCGATTTGAGTATCGATGGGAAAAAGTTTGCGGGGATTTCGCAGCGGCGTTTACGTGGTGGTATCGCTGTCCAGATTTATCTTTGTGTAACAGGCTCTGGTGCTGATCGAGCTGCATTGATTCGTGATTTTTATGATAAAGCAAAAAGTCATGAGTCTATGAAGTTTACTTATCCGAAGGTCAATCCCGAAGTGATGGCATCGTTGTCTGAGTTGGTGGGTAAGGATCTTACTGTCAGCGACTTGATGAGGGATGTGCTTTTGTTCTTGAAGGAGCAGGATGCAGACCTGTTGTCCTCTCACCTTTCCATCACTGAAATCAATCAATATGACTTCTATCTGAAACGAGTGGTCGATCGTAATAATAAAGCACTGGAGCAATGACTCCAGTGCTTTTTTTGACTTATAGGGATTGCATGGCTGTAATCAATGCGAGCTTGTACACATCTTCTGTATTACAACCTCTGGAAAGATCATTGACCGGCTTGTTCAAACCTTGTAGTACAGGTCCGATCGCTTCAAAACCGCCCAATCGTTGGACCATCTTGTATCCGATGTTTCCAGCTTCAAGTCCAGGGAATACGAACACATTCGCTTTCCCTTCCAGTGGAGAATCGGGTGCTTTTTTCGCAGCAACTTCTGGTACGAATGCCGCATCAAACTGAAGTTCACCGTCGACTGGGAAATTTGTACCTGCTTCGTTCAACAAGCTGACCGCATCGATGACTTTTTGCGTTTCATCCGACTTTGCCGATCCTTTCGTGGAAAAGCTGAGCATAGCGACTTTCGGATCAATACCGAAGATGCGTGCCGTTTCAGCACTGGTCGTTGCAATTTCTGCTAGATCGGATGCAGACGGGTTGATGTTGATGGCGCAGTCGGCCATGATGTAACGCTCATCTTCTTTAACCATCAAGAATGCACCTGACGTACGCTTGATGCCGTCTTTCGTTTTAATGATCTGCAGAGCCGGACGCACTGTATCTGCAGTTGAATGCACTGCCCCACTTACGAGACCTGCCGCTTGATCGGTGTATACCAGCATCGTTCCGAAGTAGTTCACATCCATGAGGATTTCCCGTGCTTCCTCTTCACTCACTTTACCTTTACGGCGCTCCACGAACGCTCGTACAAGCTCATCAAAGCCTTCGTACGATCCTGGAGAAACCACATCTACATAATCAAGGTCTACGCCTTTATTCGTAAGATCAGTACGAATGACTTCCTCGTCTCCTAGTAAAATCGGTTTGATGATTTTCGTTTCTGCAAGTCTTGCTGCAGCTTCCAGGATACGTGGGTCTTCACCTTCCGGAAAAACGATGGAAGGATAGTTTGCTTGAAGCTTCTGCTCCATTGCTGTGAACATGTTCGCCATGTCAAAGTCCTCCTTTTTACAATCCGTATATATTCAAGGCTCTTAGCCAGTATGGTTCAACGTCAAAAAGACCTACTCTTTATTTCATTTCCTACAATACTCTTTTTTAACCGTGGACGAAACCAAAAAAATTTCGGAAAGCGCTTTATTGGAGAAGTTTTTAATTTCTTAATTCTTCAACACTTTATACAGTCATTAATGCTCCTCCTATCCTAGGGATCAAATGAAGCCCTACAAGTAAACTTGTGTTCTTCATTTGCTACCCAAGAGTCGCTACGCTTTCAAAATACTTTTAAAGGGGGAGCATTGAGGAATATGCTTCGGGGTCCCACTTTTAGGGTTAATCATGTTGCAGAGCTTCGTTATGTTAAGTTTTGTTTGATTTTTTTGAAACTTGATGACGGGTCGTTCGTATAAGGAGTAAAATGGATTTACAGGAATGCTTGTCATTCTGTATTTAGGTTTGATGTCGTTCTTCAGGGTACTTTCCCGTAACGCGTCGAACTTGAACATATCATTTTGTAAAAGGAAGGGGTAATTAGATGTCTTTCGTAAACCGCATGCTCGCTAGTGTAGGAATCGGCTCTGCTGTCGTTGATACGAAGCTTGATGGTAGTACATTCCAGGCTGGAGGGAACATCCATGGTGTCGTCCACATTAAGGGTGGTAAGGTTGAGCAAAATATCGATGAAATCCATATCTATTTAATGACGGAATATCTTCGTGAAATGGATGATAATACCGTTACTGAAACACACGTACTCGGTAAATATCGTGTTTCTGAACCGTTCACGATCGCCGCGAATGAAGTGAAGGAAATCCCGCTCTCTATCCCACTTCCTTATGATGTCCCATTATCTGTTGGACAGACACCGATCTGGTTGAAAACGGCGCTGGATATCAAGCAAGCTGTCGACCCGACCGACAATGATTACATTCATGTCGTTCCACACGACCTTGTAGACCGCATCTTTTCAACTGTAGAAGAGCTTGGATTCCGCTTGAAAAAGTCCCAATGTCTTCATGTGAAAAGACACATGCAACGCAATCATCCATTTGTACAGGAATTTGAATTCGTGCCTTCGTCTGGATCGTTTCGTGGTGAGTTGGATGAGATTGAACTTGTCCTCTACCCTGACCAAAACCATGTTCAGATGTTGATTGAAGTAGATAAACGAGGTAAAGGCCTTTTCGGATTCTTAGAAGATGCATTGGATTTGGACGAACAAAAGTCCATGATCAGCATTTCTCGTGCGGATGCCGAAGACCCACAAAGACTCAAGCAAATGTTCGAAAACCACATTCGTTCATATATGTAAAAATGATAGACTCGTCGACTGACGAGTCTTTCCTTATGAAAGCCCATCCTGTCCTCCATTTTCTGTTTTCCCCGTTTTTAGGTACTCATTGCGCTCTCCCTCTCTGTTAAATCTGCCAAAGTGGTGCTCTTTTTTAGGTTTCAGGGGTTTTGTGATATGATAGAGGCGGTGTAAAAACAGTTATAATAGTTTACAGGATAAAGGAGTGTCTAATGATGAGCGAAGCAGCGAAAACATTAGATGGCTGGTATTGCCTCCACGATTTCCGCACGATGAACTGGACAGCTTGGAAGTCCCTTTCAAGTGATGAGCGTGAGCATGCCATCCAAGAACTACTTACATTTTTGGAAAAGTGGGAAGTAACGGAAGCACAGCAAAAAGGCAGTCATGCATTCTACACGATTGTCGGTCAGAAAGCAGACTTCATGATGATGTTACTCCGCCCTACTATGGAAGAACTGAACGAAATCGAAACAGCTTTCAATAAAACGACGTTCGCTGAATATACAATTCCGACGTATTCTTACGTATCTGTCGTAGAATTGAGCAACTACATGGCTTCTAAAGACGTCGATCCTGAAACGGATCCTATGATCCAAGGCCGTCTGAAGCCGACCCTACCGAAATGGGACCACGTCTGCTTTTACCCGATGGACAAGCGTCGTGAAGGTAACGACAACTGGTACATGCTTTCCATGGACGAGCGTCGTGACATGATGCGCAGCCACGGCATGATCGGCCGCGGTTATGCAGGGAAAGTGAAGCAGATCATCACCGGTTCTGTCGGTTTCGACGATTGGGAATGGGGCGTTACATTGTTCGCAAATGACGTACTCCAATTCAAAAAGCTCGTATACGAAATGCGTTTCGACGAAGTAAGTGCACGCTTCGGCGAGTTTGGCTCTTTCTACGTCGGCAACATCCTGCCGAAGGAAAAAGTAAGCTCGTTCCTCGCAGTGTAACAACCTATACAGGTATCAAACGGCCCTCACTTAGAGGGCTGTTTTTTTATACACAAATACCGTCCTTCCTTCTTTTTTCCCAACTGAAGTCATACGTATAATAAGTGAAAGCCTACTTCACGGGGGTGACATCATGGGAGTGGTCAAGGCGACCCAGGAGGACATCAAAACACTCGCGAGATTGATGCGCGCTGAGGCAGAAGGAGAAGGAAAACAGGGCATGCTCATGGTCGGCAATGTCGGAGTCAATCGTGTCAAAGTACGTTGTCTCGATTTCAAAGATATCAATACGATTCCCAGAATGGTCTTTCAATCGCCAGGTGGATTTGAAGCGACCCAGAAGGGATATTTCTATCAACGGGCTCGATCAAGTGAGATCAGATTGGCGAAACGCGCCATTGCTGGAGAGAGATTTCACCCAGCCTCGAATGCGCTCTGGTTTTTCAAGCCTGGCGGAAGCTGTCCAGCCCAGTGGTTCAACCAGTGGAATTCCGGCCGTTTCAAATCGCACTGTTTCTATATTCCTACCGAATCCGATTGTCCAGAGGCGTACAACACCTATTAGGGGTGTGCCTCATTTTTCATAGTCATAAGTTATACGAGCGTCGAGTATACCTGTTTAATAGGGAGTACTATTGAAGATGGGGAGGTTTGTTATGAACTATCCGAATAATCGCCAAAACCAAGGTGGGATGATGCAAGGAATGCCGGGAATGCCTGGTATGTCCGGTATGCAAGGGATGCCAGGAATGGGTGGAATGCCTGGTATGCAGGGAATGGGTGGAATGCCTGGCCAGTTCCCATCCGGATTCCCTGGTGCTTCGCAAATGAATGGGCAGCTTCCAATTGAACAGTCCTATATAGAAAATATCCTTCGACTGAACCGTGGAAAAGTGGGTACTTTCTATATGACGTTCGAAGGTAATCCGAAGTGGCCGGCAAAGATTTTCAAAGGGGTCGTAGAGGCTGCGGGTCGTGACCATATCATCATCAGCGATCCGGAAACAGGAAAACGCTATCTTCTCTTAATGGTTTATCTCGATTATGTGACGTTTGATGAGGAAATCGACTATTTTAATCAAAATGAATTGGTGAACTATTCACCGAGGTAAAGAAAAAGGCGATTCTTCCCACTCTTTTGGCTGGATGTGGAGGAATCGCCTTCGTTTTGATGTCATCTTGCGCTTGTTTTCATAGCAAAACAGAATTATAGCTCAGTTTTGCGTTATTTCCCATAAAAATCGGTGTATTTCCCATACAAAATGAAAATTATAGATTAGATTCAGAAATTATAGACCAGATTTCAGATTTATAGACTAAATTCGGAAATTACAATCCAAAACTCAGATTTATAATCCGAATTTCGGAATTATAATCCAAATCCAGAATTTATAATCCATTGCACAAAAAAAGTGTCTGATCTCATTGATCAGACACTTTCACTTTCATGCATCACACCTTCAGCATGGCAAACACGATGAGTAACCAGCTGATGATGAATGCGAGTCCCCCGAATGGCGTGATGATGCCAAGCTTCGAAATTCCGCTGATGCTTAGCACATACAAGCTTCCGGAAAACAGGACGATTCCGATCAGCATGACCCAGCCTGCCCAGGCAATCATACCTGATGCCGGGAACTTATCAGCTAAGAAAGCGACGACAAATAACCCTAGTGAGTGGAAAATGTGATACTGAACGCCTGTTTTGAATACGTCCAACATCTTTTCCGATAATTTTGATTCCAGACCGTGTGCACCGAATGCACCTAGTATGACGGAAAGCCCTGCATTCAAAGCACCTAGAAGAATGAATAGTTTAAACATATTTAAGCTCCTTACTGCGTTTTAGCTGTCTAACCTAACTACCATCATCTTAAATCATCGTGAACGCCTCTGCCAACCTTTTCACTAGAGTGCCTCGGAATTGTCATCTTTCAATTTTTCCAAAAGAGCATGTCCTGCCTCAGATTTCTGGAGCATTTCTACAAACGACGGTAAATCGTCGACCTCATATCGGCGGACAGCCTCCATCACCCGTAATTTGACCTCCTGCTCGACGTCCTCTTGATATTTCTTTTCGATCGACAGGACGGTGTGTTTGATTTTCGGCTCGAGCCGTTCAAGGATCCTCTCCATCGCTTCCCTATCGTTTCTTTTTGCTTTTTGGACCTCGTCGTACAAACTCATCTTGCTCATTCCTCTCTTCTATATGTTCTCCAATATCTTCAACAGCGCTTTCCAGGCTGACAAGTCTTTTTTCTAGTTGAAAGAGTAAGTAGAGTGCGACTACTGAAGGGAAACCGATGTTCGAGATGAGATTGAACCAGCCCACTACGCTACCTTCAAGCATGCTTCTCACTCTCCATTCTTTTTTTGATTTCCTCAAGGGCACGTCTATGGGTTTTGGAGATGGATTGCGGGGTCACCCGAAACGATTCCGCGATCCGCCTCAGTTTCCAGCCTTTTTGATAATGTAGATGGATCACTTTTTGCTGTAAATCCGTCAGTCTTTCAATCGCACTCGCCAAAACCGGGCAACCGAATTCGTTCTCGATCAAACCTTGTTCCGGCTCGCCTCCGCATACGGCAACGCCTTCTCCTGGCACTTCCTCCAACGGGTGCAATTGATTGCGTCGCAGTTTTCGGATCGTATTGATCGATTGGAAATAGATGAATTTCGACATATAGTGGATGAACCTGCATTCAAAACAGAATTGTCGGAAGCGATGATTCAGTTCTTTCAACCGACCCGATGTCGGTGACTGAATGAACCGGAGCATTTCTTTCTGGTTTTCATGCTGATCTAAAAATGCAGTCAAGAGATCTTTCTGTCTTTGGAATTCCTGTAATATCTGTTTGGCATCTCTCATTTTGCATCCCTCCCTTTATCTATAAAGCAAAATGAAATGGACAAAAAACAAACTAAAAAGCGAACGTTTGTTCTTATTTTTAAGTATAAAAAAGCGAACACCCTTTGACCATGAGGCTTTTAGGGTGTTCTTTGTTCGTGTCCAACGTCCTACTTTTTCCAGCTTTGGATTATGCAGCCTCTTCCTTAGGCGGACGGATGAAAAAGGCGATCACTAGCAATATCCCGAGGAAAACGATCGGTAGGTTGAAGCCTGCGCTCGAGCCGAACGCTTCGGATACGATACCGACGATCCAACCGGCGAACGCCCCTCCAACACCTGCAGCGACGTACACCAAACCAAGTGCTGAGCCACCTGTTCGGGACATTTTCGTACCGATCGCAGTTGCGGTCGGGAACAACACAGAGAAAAACAGTCCAGCCACACCGAATAAGTATACCCATTCGTCAGCGAACACTTTACTCACCGTAACGAAGAGCAATCCTAGTGCGGAGAAGGAAATCAACAACCACCGTTCTCCTAGTTTACTAATCAGCCATCCGCCACCGAGTCGGCCAACTGTGAAGCTGAGTGAGAACACGGAAATGATGGTGGCAACCATGCTGTTTTTCGCCGCTTCAGATGCTCCACCTAGCGAGAGATCTTTTAAATAGTTCGGGAAAAAGTTCAAGAACGACACTTCTGCTGACACGTAAAAGATGAGGAAGACCATGATGAGCAGGAATTGCCCTTGCTTCAGCATCTCTTTAAATGCAGACAGGTCGATTTTGTCGACTTTTCCTTGTGGCACATTGGAAGCGAAGACATATATGATGAACCCGATCAGCAATATGGCGATCCCAATGTAAAAATATCGCCAGGAAATCTCGTTAGCGAACATCGTTTTCAAAACGATCGGGAAAATGAACATCCCAAAGCCGTAAACCCCCATGGCAACATTGAACATGACACCTTGCTTCTCAGGGTAGACGGCTGGCACGATCGCATTGGAAGCGACGGTCATGGCACCAAGGCCAAATCCGACGATCAAATAGAAGCCGAGGAAGAACGCGATGGTTTGCGCAACTCCCGTTCCGAGCAGCCCAGCACCCATGATGATGCTTCCGATGATCATCATGAGTTTGACGCCTTTTTTATCTGTAAAATAACCGATCAACACACTCGCAAGGACGAATCCCCATTGGAAGATGAAGACGACGAGACCGAATTGGCTGAGATCAAGTCCAATATCTTTCTCGACTTCGTCCAGGACGATTCCTTTTGTACTCGATAATCCTCCAAGAAGGAACATTGTAAAAAACATCATGATGAGTGCGGCCATACTTTTCACTTTAACCATAGATATTCGCTCCAATCGAATTCAAACTTTCCATCCCCTATTTTTACCCTCAGACTGCGAACTTTACACGTAAGGGAATAGAAAGCATAATGTGACTAAGAATAGTATTCGAACATGAGGAGGCTGACTTGTCGTGAATAAGAGATGGTGGAAAGAAGCGGTCGTCTATCAAGTGTATTGGCGAAGCTTTTTTGATACAGATGGTGACGGATACGGAGACATCCGTGGCGTGATAGAAAAGTTGGATTACATCAAGAAGCTAGGTGTCGATGTGATTTGGTTGAACCCAGTCTATGAATCACCGGACAAGGATAACGGTTATGATATCTCGGATTACCAGTCTGTCATGGATAAGGCCGGCTCGATGGATGATTGGGAAAACCTGTTGAATGAAGTCCACCGGAGAGACATGAAGTTGATCATGGACCTTGTTGTGAACCATACGTCCGATCAGCACCCTTGGTTCCAGGAGTCCCGTTCTTCAAAAGAGAATCCGAAGCGTGATTGGTACATATGGAAGGATCCAAGTGCGGAAGGTGGACCACCGAACAACTGGCGTTCCTATTTCACGCCTTCAACATGGGAATACGATGAAAAAACCGGTCAGTATTACTTCCACTCCTTCGCCGTTGAGCAGCCGGATCTCAATTGGCGCAATCCTGAAGTGAGAGAAGCCATTTTCGATATGATGAAATTCTGGCTCGATAAAGGCATCGACGGGTTCCGGATGGATGTCATCAATTTACTTGCCAAATTAGAAGGGTTCCCGGATGCCGAGCAGCCTGAAAAAATTAATTATCTGGGAAATAATCCTGGAATTCATGCGTATCTTCAGGAAATGAATGAAAAAGTTCTACGCCATTATGACATCATGACGGTCGGGGAAATTCCTTTTGTCACACCTGAAGATGGCTTGAAATACGTTGGAGAAGATCGTGATGAGCTTCATACGCTTTTCCATTTCGAGGTCGCCGACGATATGCCGACATGGGATATGCTTCGTTTCAAGGAGATCCAGAAGACCTGGTACGAAGGCATGTATGGCAAAGGGTGGAATTCGCAATTCCTAAACAATCATGATCATACCCGTCAGGTTACGCGTTACGGGAATGATGGTGAGTATCGTGAGAAGTCTGCGAAACTGTTGGCTACCATGATTCACACCCTGCCTGGTACACCTTATATATTCCAGGGTGAAGAGATCGGCATGACGGGTGTGGATTTTGACTCGATTGAGGATTACCACGACATTGCGATGAAAAACAAATACGAAGAGGAAGTCGGGAAAGGACGCGATCCTCAGAAAGTGTTGGAGGAATTGAAGCCACTCAGCCGAGACAACTCACGTACACCGGTGCAATGGGACAATACAAAGCATGCCGGCTTCACTGATGGAGAACCTTGGATTCCGGTCAATCCGAACTATAAAGAGATCAATGTGGAACAAGCATTGGAGGACCCAACGTCCATTTTCTATTACTATCAAAAACTCATTTCACTACGAAAAGAGAACGATGTGATGGTATATGGAAATTATGAAGACCTTTCTGAAGGCGATGAAAGACTTTATATGTATACACGAAGCTTGGACGGAGTGACCTGGTTGGTCGTGCTCAACCATTCAGATGAAGCACATGATTTGGAGTTGCCTGAAGAGAGCAAAGGCGCTCAATTAATGATCGGTAACTACGGGGACACGGAAAAAACGGTTAGAGAACTGGAAACCACTCTGCAGCCTCATGAAGCTCGCATTTATGAGTATACAAACTAAATGAAACCAACTTCAATTGGGGAGCGACTCTTCCAACTCCATCACACCTCTCCCTCTATCAAGCGGTTGACTCAGGCCGTTTGATAGAAAGGGGCTGATCGGATTGAGAGTGCTCCCTTTTTCCTTATATTCAGGTTGCTCAAATAGGAATGTATCCTCTTTGAACATTCATTTTTTCAATATGAAGTTTTTAGAAATCAAAGATCGAATCTCCGTTCACGTCATCATCTTCTTCTAAACGCTTAGTGGATAAGTTCTGGACAGGCGCAGGACTCTGCGGTTTATTTTCGACCGTTCTGTACGTTGACGGCTTTACATCCTTGGCCTCCAATAACAAATCACAATAAGCTTTAATCGCTGTAAGTTCATCTCGAACTGAGCTGGAAGATGCATTTACATCCACCTCTTCTTTTATGTTTTCAAGGCGGTCGATCATTTTCTGTACAACAATGCTGGACTTTATACTCAAGAGAATCCCTCTTCCTTTAGAATCATTCTTACCTCATTATAAAGGGACTCCCTGTTAATGAAAAGTTCAGGTGCTTTTCTCGCATGTGTTTCGTGAATTTCTTAATTGCAATTATATTAATACAAGCTCATCATTCGGTCGTATCGGTGTAGTTATGATGTATCCCAAAGCACGTTCGTCTTTAGTCGGTAAATGATCTTCACGCTGGGATTGAGCATCAGGACTTCCAGAATTCTAAATGGACGTTGAACCGGTCGATTAGGGAAATATGCATTCTGTCGTTTGGATCCGTTCCATTCATGGTGCTTGATACGAACAATTTGAATAATAGCCAACCACATCACCATACAATACGTAACCAAATCGCTCATCATATAATACCCTTACCCCTTTCTCCCTCACAAGATTAGAATTTGATGTATGATGTCCCGAAGCTCAACACGCACCTCCTTTTTTCGAATCGGAACGTACCAATGTATTCGTCTATGAGTAAAAGTATACGTAAAGCTAGTCTCAATGTTTGTCACAATCTGGGTGAGAAATGGAAGAAATTATCTACAAAAACCTTTCCCATTTTCCACGTCAGGTCAAAGTAATCGGAAAATCTCTCTGACGAACCAGAAAATGGTATCACATTCACACAAGTTAGCACGTAATATCGGTGACAAAATCCATAAAAAAAGAATTGCCAAGTACAAAGTGCGTCAAAACGCATGTACTCGACAATTCTTCACTATGTTCTTCTACAAATCATTGATGAATTGCTGCCTGATTTTCTCAATCCGTTTCCGGTTCACGCCCATGTCAGAGTATCCCATCCGTGATGCTGAGCGGACTTCAATGACCTTTTGTTCCTTATCGAAAAGGAACTCTACATCATCTGTGAAACGGAACAGCTTCGACTTACATTCCGCCAGGATGTAATCTCCTTCTTCTTCCACAATCTTGGTTCGCTTCATTTTCTTCAATATATTCACCAAGGTTGAAAGTGCATGCTGAGAGGATCCATTATATGAAATCGGTGAGATATAATGATTGGAACTATCCGTTTGAGACGAAACACAGTTTGGTGAAGACGGGCAGTCTTTCAATCGTCTATCTGTCATACTTATCTCCTCCTTCTATATTGTCCCCTTACTTCCTTATTCCCCTATTTATCTATAATCATAACTGCTCTCTGATTTTTTGAAAAAGATCCCGCTTGATCGTGATTCCCCTCACTTGCTCGAAGAAAAGGTTTAGCGATTGCGGATACGTGATATATAGAATACTAGACTTTACAAATATAAGGAGTGAGTGAAATGGAAAAACCGATTGTACGCGAATATGTCAATGATGAAGAACTGAAGAACGACATCAACGATTTGCAAAATAAAGGTGTGTACAAGGACGATATCTATGTCATTTCTCACGACGATGATCGCACGAACCGTGTAGCGGACAGTGCAGATGCAAATACTGTAGGTCTAAAGGAAATGGGTCTTGAAAGTACAGTAGGGAACATTTTCAATAAAAAAGGCGATGAGCTGAGAGCGAAATTCAAAGAGATGGGATTCTCACAAGAAGAAGCGAACCATTATGAGGACAAGCTGGACCAAGGACGCATCATCATGATGGTTACCGATAAAGAAAAAGTATCCGATTGGGCGTAATCGCAAGAGACAAGTCCAGTCGTTAAAATAAAACAGACCTTAATGGTCTGTTTTTTTATTGAAGGCTATTATCTTATAGAAATGAACCTATTCAATGATGAAGATGATCGTTAGATCTTCTTCATCAAATTTCATAGGAACAGAGAGAATCTTTCTAGCTTCCGTTATAGAGACGGATTCGACGACCCTCGGTGTTGTAATATCGATGGTGATGTCCTCAGTTGATAACTGCGTTGCAATGTTACCAGCCAGAATATTGCCGAGCTCCCCCATGAACGAATCAAGCATCTCACCTTCAAATGGCATACCGAACATTTTGTTTCCACATTCGCCAAATAAGTCTCGGGATCCGAGAAACAAGAGCGATCCATTAATTTCTTTTTCCAATCCGATCATAACCCCAGTTTGATGAACATCGACCGACTCTATATCGTTGACCGGTTTCCCGACTGTAAAATCCATCGGGAGCACCGTTTTCACCACATTGATTGTGCCATTCAATAGAGTTGTAATATGTTCTGTTGCTGCTATCGTCATAACCAATTTCCCCCACGGACCTTCACATTAATTTCCCTTTATATCGACACTTTAGAATGATTGTGAAGTAGAAATAGGAAAATCGGTATAGAACTTTAGGAATGGTTATAGAAAAAACTACTGAGCCAAGCTCAGTAGTTTCAATTTAACATCCATCTATATCACAGGAGAGTCCTTCTTCCGATTCAGCAGTTCCCTGTTTTTCTAATTCGGCATCAATGATCTGAGTCAGGCGATCGGCGGGATACAGACCTTGCAACTTTCGGTCTCCGATGAAGAACGTCGGAACAGCGCGGATATCCTTAGCAGCTGCTTCATTCAATGCTGCCTTATGGGTATCTTTATACCTTCGTGACTCTACCGCTTCCCGGTATCCGTCTGCATCGAGTCCGACTTCCTCAGCCAACCTCACAAGTACATCGACATCGCCGAGATCCTGCCCTTCTACGAAGAAAGCTACCAACATCCGGTGGTTGTATTCGTTTGCCTTCCCTTGCTCTTTCGCATATTGGAATCCTTCAAATGCTAGATGTGTCCTCGGTTGGACAGGTGGAAAGTTCATCGGGACGCCGAGTTTCTCGCTCAACGGTTTGACTGAGTGTTTCCAGGCATTCTGTATATAGTCTCCGCTCGGATCAAGTGGTGGAACGGGTTCAGGTCTTAACTCGAACGGCTTCCACTCTACTTCAACGTCTTTCCCTTTCATTGCTTCTTGTAGCGGAACCTCCGCTAAATAGCAGAATGGTCAAACGTAATCGGAATAGATTTGTATTTTCAAGGTCATGTGAACATCCTCCTTCTTTCTATCCTTTTATTGTAAAAGGTTTGCCACCGCTCGCCAACTGATTCGACTCAAGCATATTAAAATCTGTTTTCATAAACTTTGTTGCTCTTGCAATTGAAGAAAGTATAAAATACTTTCTTCAGTATAAGGGCAACTAAGGCTCGCCCTACAAAAGGCTTGGTCTCGCCAAGTTTTCTTTAAATGTTGTTGATTTCCGCTCCAACTCAACTTGTCTAAGAAGAGAGGAAAAAGCCTTTTATTTTAGAGATAGGACATCAAAAAAAGGACCGGCCCTATATGGCCAGTCCTGTTTCCTACATTATCGTAGTGTTTTCAATGCGCCGGCTACTTTCGCAACACGTGCACCTAAACGTCCTGCCATTGTCAGATCGACTTCCTTCGGCTGTTCGCCACCTTCTGGTCCAGCAACTGTGGATGCAGAATAAGGGGATCCTCCGACCGCCTCAGCTGTCAACTGTTCAGGGTTTTCACCGTACGGAAGTCCCACATAGATCAACCCGAAGTGCATGAGTGGTACGAAAGAAGTGACCGCTGTCGTTTCCTGACCACCATGGATGGAACCTGTACTTGTGAATACAGCTGTCGCCTTTCCTTCAAGTTCCCCTTTCATCCATAGACCACCAGCAGAATCAAGATATTGCTTCATTTGAGCTGGCATAGAGCCGTAACGAGTCGGGATGCCCCAGATGATGCCGTCTGCCCACTGTAGATCTTCATGCGTTGCTTCAGGAATGTCCGATTGCATTTCTTGTGCTTTTACATAATACTCATTGTTGGACATCGCTTGCTTCACTTCTTCAAACTCTTTGATCTTCACGATCTTCACTTCGACGTCATCTACTTTACTTGCGCCATCTGCTACCGCTTTTGCCATTTGTAAGATGTGCCCGAACGCACTGTAATACGGAATTAAAATTTTCGTTGCCATTCAAAATCACTCCTCTTTCAAAATTTCGTCTCTTTATACGTTCCCATACCTGATGTAATTTAATCTCTTTTTAAGCAAAAATCCTGTATTCATACTTCTTGAATTCGAGATATTTAGGTAAAAAAATTATGCCTGGTAATTCTGGGCGTACTTCCCAAGTTTTTTCAACGTTTCAATCGCTTGCCGCTTCTCTTCTTCTGGTATGCCAGCTAGCGCTTTCTCAAGGACTTCATGGTGAGGTGGAAAGATCTCTTCCATATAGGATTTTCCTTGCTCAGTGAGGTGTGCATACGTAATCCGTCGATCGTTTTCACAAGGTTTTCTCTCTAAGTATCCTTTTTCCTCCAACTTATCGACAACGTACGTAATGCTTCCACTTGCCAATAAAATCTTTCCTCCGATTTTCTGTAGAGGATGAGGACCTTTATGGTATAGTAATTCAAGCACACCAAATTCCGTCACATTCAGGTTATATCGTTGAATATCTTTTCGAGCGACCTCCATGATGGATTGATACGCTCTGGATAGTACGACGAAGAGTTCTAATGATGAATTTTGCATATTCATTAACTCCTTCATTATCTCGAATTCGAGATAAGTATACCGCTGTATGTATACTATGTCAATCATATATAGAAAAGGGGATGACATTTTTTGTCATCCCCTTTTCTTTTTTTATGCACTTGCCGATTGTGGTTCTGAATTTTTCTCTTTGATGAAATATTGTAAAGCAAACAGTGCAATGAAGACTCCTAACCCAATCAAGTCCGTACTTCCTTCCGGATAGATGAGCATGATTCCAGCTCCGAGGGAGACGATTCGCTCAGCCCAGTGTGCTTTTCTCAGCCAATAACCGATCATCGCAGCTCCGATTGCAATCATACCGGTCAGGGAAGTGACTATGATCCATAGCACCTCTGTCCAGGTCGTATCAATCATCATCAGCTCAGGTGAGTAGACGAAGATATACGGAATGATGAAGGCTGCAATGGCAAGCTTGGCTGAATTGACCCCGGTCCGCAGCGGTTCTCCTCCCGACACCCCTGAGGCCGCAAAGGCCGCAAGTGCTACAGGTGGCGTGATATCCGCAATAATTCCGAAGTAGAACACGAACATATGCGCCGAGAGATCTGGAATATTCAAAGTCATCAATGCTGGCGCTGCAATCGTCGCCGTGATGACGTAGTTTGCCGTGGTCGGTGATCCCATTCCCAAGATGAGGGATGCAATCATCGTGAACAACAGCGTCAAGAATAAGATGTCGTTGGACAGTGCGATGAGCCCGCCCGCCATTTTCAGCCCTAAGCCGGTAATGGTCACGACACCGACGATGATACCCGCACATGCGGTTGCTGTCGCTACACCGATCGCTGTACGTGCACCGTTAATAAGCGCTTCTGCAAAATCTTTTGGTCCCATACGTGTTTCTTTATTAAGCATACCTACAACAATCGCAGAAACGATGGACCATAGTGCTGCTCTCGTGACACTCACTCCAGACATGAGTAAAATGACAACAACGAAAATCGGAGCAAGCAGGTAGATTTTCTTCAATACTTCCTTTCGGTTCGGCATCTCACTTTCATCCAAACCTTTCAATCCGATTTTCTTCGCCTGGAAATGTGTCATGACCCAGATTCCCGCAAAATACAGCAATGCAGGAATGGCGGCTGCCTTGGCAATTTCCCAATAAGTGATGCCGCCACCGATGAATTCGACCATCAGGAAGGCCGCTGCCCCCATGATCGGCGGCATAAGCTGACCTCCTGTCGAGGCGGCTGCTTCTACCGCTCCTGCAAATTCTCTCCGGTATCCGAGCCGTTTCATCATCGGGATGGTGAAGGAACCGGATGTAACCACGTTTGCGACCGAGCTTCCAGAAATCGTTCCTTGCAAGGCACTGGAGAATATCGCAACCTTCGCAGGTCCTCCAGTCCGTTTACCGGCTATCGCAACCGCCAGATCGTTGAAATATTGTCCGACCCCTGTTTTGATTAAAAACGCTCCAAACAAGAGGAACAGGAAGATGAAGGTCGAGGATACTTTCAACGGTGTACCGAGAATCCCTTCGGTCGTAAAGAACATCGTCCGGATGATCCGGTCGATGCCAATCCCCTTATGCGCCAAAAATCCGGGCATGATCGGTCCTAGGTAAGCATACGCGAGGAAAACGGACGCAATGATGGTGATCGGCAGTCCGACGACCCTTCGTGTCGCTTCTAAAACAAGGAAGATCGCTAATGCTCCGACAATCAAGTCCATCGGCGTCAATCGCGCAACCCTCATGACTAGGTCGTCCATGTACAATGGCCAATATAATCCGACAACGACACTAAGTGCCGCCAACAACCCGTCCAGCCATGTAATTTGGAAACGTGATTTCGCTTGTTTCAGCTTCTTCTTTTTAGAAGCAGGAAATAGTAAGAATGCCAATGATAAGGCAAAACCTAAGTGAATCGAACGATGGATCTGTGGTGAGAATCGATCCAACGTCGATGTATACAATTGATAAAGAGAAAAGCATAGCAGTCCAATGGTTACGATCCAACCAAGGATTCCGGTCAATTTCCGGTAACCAGCTTCTGGATCGAACTTAGACATCAGCTGTTCTAATTCTTCTTCTGATAGTTGTTGATCCTTCTTCGTTGCTTTTTCATCCAAGAATATCCTCTCCTTTCAGCCGTTGCCATAGACTGATCGGTCGAACCTCTAGGCGAATCCATGATCCTGGCTCGACCCAATTCTTCAACGGGATTTCGTTATCATCCATCATCAATGTATGATTCGCGATGACCTGTCCCGTTCGTAAATCAACGTGTGAGAACTCGCGATTCATATTCGTAATGTAATAGATGCCATCTTTTTCTATGAACTTCTCTTCACCAGTTGCATTCGATGGCATGCCAATTGCAAAGTTTTCATAGGCAAGTTTCGTTTGTACAATCTGGTTTACCTCGTTGATCTCATAAAATTCTGTTACAGGTGTCTGATGAACCGAGTGGGTATAACGGATTCGGAAGTCTGTACCCTCATTCACATCCATGTAGACGAGAACTTGTCCACTGCTTTCAAGTTGTAGCGCGAGCACCTTTCCATAAGGAATCATTCCCATTGATAGAAGCCCAATCACTAAAAGGATGAGCAAGCTCCATTTTTTCCACTGTTTCATAATGAGCACCTTAAACTGTGTATTTTTGTAAAGTGTAAACCCAAAAACAAAGTGCCAGACTCCTCCGGCACAACATTCCGTGTCCAAAACACGCGTTTTACAAATGTTGTTTCATACGGAGAGAGTCAGACACTTCTTGGGTCAAACCGTTTTTCTATTCTATTATTTCAAGCCTTTTTCTTTATAGTACTTTTCTGCACCAGGGTGAAGATCAATTCCAACACCGTTCAATGCATTTTCAGCACTGATCTTCTCACCTTTTGCGTGTTTGATATTCCCGACATTGTCAAAAAATGCTTTCGTCAAGTTGTACACTGCGTCTTCACTCAAATCTTTACGTGCAACAAGCATCGCAAGGACTGCTACAGTGTTCACTTCTTCCTCAAGCTGATACGTTCCAGATGGAATCGTATCCTGAGCGTAGTACGGATACTTCTCGCTCAATTCCTTCGCCTTGTCATCCTCAATCGGTACAATTCGAACTGGCTTCAATGCTGCAAGTCCTTCAATCGCACCTGTTGGCGCACCTGAAGTGATGAATGCTGCATCTAAATCACCGTCTTGAAGCAATTCTGCAGACTCATCAAACGGCAAGTTTTGTACCTCGATATCGTCCGTAGAGATTCCGTGAACTTCAAGAATTTGCTTCGCGTTTTCAGCCGTTCCACTACCTACGTCTCCGATTGAAACCTTTTTACCCTTCAAATCTTCAACAGACTTGATGTCGCTATCTTTCAATACAACGATTTGAATCGTTTCAGGGTATAATGTACCAATCGCTTGAACATTATCTGCTGCTGAATCTTCAAACATCAATTTACCTTCAACCGCATAGCTAGCGATGTCAGTTTGTGTGAACGCAAGGTCCGCGTCACCATCTTGTAGTGTTTGGATGTTTTCGACAGATGCACCAGATGCTTGTGCACTGACGGATTTTTCGGAGTTCTTGGACATCACTTCGGCAATTTCACCGCCCAGTGGGAAGTAAGTACCGCCTGTCCCACCTGTAAGCATGCTTACTTCTTCAGGGTCAGCTTCTGCTCCGTCTCCGCCGCCGAGCTCGTTACATCCTGCCAAAACAAGTGTAAACGCTAACATAAGAACGAATGTTAATGAAAGCTTTTTCATTGGTTTATTTCCCCTTTCTCAATATGTATGACGTTCTCATTTTATCACAATAAAGCATGGAAGAGTAGGGAAAATGTCTCATAATTTCAAATTGGTGGATTTTTCGGATAGCTTGATGAACCAATCCTGAAGCAATGGACGCATCGTTAATTTCTGTTGAGAGAATACGAATGTCCAAGGCATGGAGGCACCCGGCGGGACGTGGACGTTGGGCAGATTGAATTGGGATTCTGCAATGGTCCCTCGTTCTTTCTCAGCATATGTCAGGTCAATTGCATCTGCTGTAAAACTTTCCGATAGGCCATTTTGCATTAACACCATTGCGAGCAACGAGCCTTGATGGTTGAGCGCCGCACGTATCGGAGTCCAGCGAAGTTCTCCTTCTCTGACTGGATTGTTGCGATGCAACTCTTCGATCGCCTCACGATCTTGTGGCGCAATTGCCTTTTCCCAGGCAGGGTCGAACACCAATTTGTCATCCATGAGTCTATTTCCTCTCTTAACCTTCTACTATACCCATCCTACATGGAAAACCGGTCCAATGACAAATCGTTAGAAGAATAGGAGACTATTCTATCCGTTATAAGGGGATTTTGCTCTTATCACGGTACGAAAAGTACTCTTTCCATCCTCCATTTTGGGATTTTGTGCTTTTCGAGGATAGAAAGAGCCTCTTACTGTCCCTCATTTTCTGATTTCGCTCATTTGGGGGACAGAATGGTCCTCCATGAATATACCAAATCTCATTTCTAGCATTTTCATGACCTTTTAAACTCACTTAAGGTCCATATGCTTCTTTTTTCTGATCCTAATCATCCATATGAAAAGGACAGCTGCCCCCACGTAAATAACGGGTTTGTAAAGTTCATTGTTAACATAGGTGACTTGGAGGTGATTATTTCTCACGGGGTCCAACGTCCAAACGATCTCTTTTCCATCGTAGCTTCCGTTATGATTTTTTACGGTAAAAGGGAGAGATAAGTGTACCTGAACATCCACCTCTTCTTCATTTATGTAACCATGATTGACGTTTCCTTTAATCGAATCTTCAGGAATCTCCATGACAGCTTCGATTTCCGCTTTTTTATAAAAAGGAAAGGTCCTTGTATGGCCTCCTGAATTCCCAAGAATATTGAAGGCATGAAAATGGTTAATATCAAAGGTTGAAGAAAAGTAATCGTAGTGCACATCAACAATCATTACTCTTCTTTGATTTTCTTCAGCAAACGTATATTCATATTTTGTAAAAGCGCTCTCTTCAAAATTCAGAAAAAAGTGCTCATCTATATATTCTAGGATTTGTGCTTCCGAGTACTTCTTATCCACCTGAACGACAAGCTTCAGTTTAGTGGTTTCATCCTCAGCTACATCTATGTAATAGTCTACCTCTGTAAAGCCAGTAAGGAAGCAGAAGGAAATGATCGCTATTAAGATAATGGGAAACTTATTTCTCGATCTCATTTTGTCATTCTCCATTTCCATAAAAAAACATATCCCTCACTAGGTTAACATATTTTCCCTAAACATAATTCTTCTAAAAGGAAACGCAGGTGATTCCTCACCTGCGCTCATTTAATCTATTATCCTACTTCCATTTCCAGCTCTTCGATTCTTTTCTCGAGATATTTCGTATCTTTTTGTGCGTGGAAGGTTTCGGCTTTTTCTACGATGACGGCTGTGTTGTATTCAGGAATGCCGGCGTACTCCTCGTACACGCCTTTCGGAATGACTACGTTTCCTTCCGGCCAGTGGACCTGGATGTTCCCTGACTTCACATCGACGAAACGCGCCTTCCCATGGAACAGACCATGCTTGTTGTATACGACGATAGCATCGCCCTGCTTAATCCCTTGGCGTTCGCCATCCTCCTCGTTCATCAACACATCGTATCGATCCGCTTCATTGAATGGATCTTTGTCCGAGTAGATCATCGAGTTAAATTGCTTCCCACGGCGAGTCGTCACATAAAAGAGACCGTCTGCTTTGCGAAGCTCCGGAATATCCATTGCAATCAGATTACCTCGACCATCCGGTGTCGGACAGACACCATCCTCGCATAGCCATGCACCACCCCATTGGAAGACGTCGCCTTTTTCCTTCAAGTGCTGAATGCCATCGTAATTCGGTGCTGCTTTCGCAATTTCATCCCGGATTTCCTGTGCATTTTTAAAATCGATCAGATGCTTTTCTTCCGGTTTTACACGTTTCGCAAGATCGACATAGATTTCCCATTCGGAGCGGGCTTCTTCAATGCGCGGTCCTTTGATTTCCGGTGAAAAGTAGACCATTCGCTCAGTCGACGTGGATGTTCCTCCTCCAGGCTGCTCATAGCGGGTCATTGCCGGCAAGACAACAACCGCTTCCTTCGCATCAACGAAGGTTGATGTGTTGAAGATGATATCTTGGTGGACGCGAATGTCGACACCCTCCAGGCATTCTTTGACGAAGTCGGGTTCCGGCATCGTCTCGAGGAAGTTCCCGCCCGACATGTAATACAGTTTCAACTTGCGTTCATGGTCTTCCGGAAGCAGAGCGTTTTCGAGTGAAATACCGACGATATCTCCTTGCCACCTCGGAATCTTGAAGTTCCATACGTTCTCTACGCGTTCAACGTTCGTGTCATCGAATCCACCGCCTGGCAATACGAATGGATCTGCTCCCATTTCACCAGATCCCTGTACTCCGGAATGCCCGCGAATCGGCATGACACCGCAATGTTCACGACCTAAAAACCCTCGTAACAGAGCGAGGTTGGCCACCTGTGAAACGTTATCGGTGCCGAAGCGGTGCTGCGTCAATCCCATCGACCAGACGAATACGGCTGAATCAGATTTGGCGAGTAAAATGGCAAGCTCTTTCATGCGGTCCTTCGTCAGTCCAGACGATTGTTCAAGCGTAGACCAGTCATAAGACTCTACCTTCTCCTTCAACTCGTCCAATCCATTCGCATGCTCCTCGATAAATGCATGATTGATCGCTGAACCTGGCTCTACTTCTTCCATCTCAAACCAATGCTTCATGATCCCGTGCATGAACGCGATGTCCCCACCTATGTTCACCTGGTATACATCATCGGCGATTTTCGTGCCGAACAAAGCCGACTCGGGAATCGACGGAATCCAATACTTGTCCATAGAAGGCTCATAGTAAGGATTGATGACGATGATTTTCGTCCCTTTCCGTTTGGCAGCGTACATGTATTTCGTGGAGACTGGCTGGTTGTTGGCTGCAACCGATCCCCAGAATACGAGTACATCCGTCCCGATCCAATCTTGGTAGTTACAGCTTGATGCACCGATTCCAAGCGAGCGGCTGAGTGCCGTCTTGGATGGTGAGTGACAAATGCGTGATGCATTGTCGATATTGTTCGTCCCCAAAAAACGCGCAACCTTGGCAGCGGTATAATACGATTCATTCGTAATTCCGCGGGAGGTCAAATAGAATCCGTATTGCTTCGGATCGATTGTCTTCATTTTATCGGCGATCAAATCGAGCGCATCATCCCAAGAAAGACGGCTGAATTTCTTGTCGCCAGGCTTTCGGATGAGCGGGTACGGAATCCGTCCGAGCTTCCGCAGTTCGGTGCTGCTCTTTTTTCTCAAATCATCAATATCCGCATGAACAACTTCTGGTTTCATCGCCGGCATCGTATTCAACCGCAGAACGTTCAAACGGGTCGTACATAAGTGCGGACCTTGCAGGGTCTGATCCTGCAGTCCCGCTACCCCTAACGCGCAGCCGTCACAAACGCCTTGTGTCAAAATCCTCGTTGCATATGGAAGATTGTCTTTATTTTCCCAAGCGACCTTGGCTGTATCTCGTATATGTTTCGGTTTTATTTTTCCAAGTCCAAAAGGAACCTTGCTTACCCATAGTGATGGATCGAGGTCCTTTGCTAATTTCATCGGGCCCGTGTGTTTGGTCTTCCCCACAACCATTCCCCTTTCTCTACCTGAACAGAAATCACTGTTTCCTCTAGTTTAATAGTAGTATGAAAGCGGTATCAACACAACTACATGTCTACATTCGATTTTTTGACACACACTAAAAAGGAGTCCTCAATTCTTATGTTGAATGTAAAAAGTAACAAACTAGAAGGAGTTTAGAATCATGAGAGAAAGCTTCAAATTACGGAATGAAGATTGGCTTGAGAGGGCGACGATTTTTGATATCCAAAAAGCGATGAACAACGGAGACCTGACTTCACTGCAACTGGTCAGCCGTTGTTTGGAATATATCGCAAAACAGAACCACGCAGGAATGAACATCAACGCAGTCCTGGAGGTGAATCCTGATGCCCTCCAAATTGCGGAAACGCTCGATGCGGAACGTAAACTAAGAGGGATGCGGGGACTTTTACACGGGATTCCGGTTCTTTTGAAAGATAATGTGGAAACCGCCGATCGGATGCATACGAGTGCCGGATCGCTCACATTAGCCGATCACTATGCAAGTGAGGATGCGACGATTGTACATAAATTACGAGAGGCCGGAGCGGTCATCATCGGTAAAACGAATATGACTGAATGGGCGAATTTCATGAGTATGAAGATGGAGAACGGCTACAGCTCTCGTGGGGGCCAGGTGTTAAATCCTTATGGTAGTCAATTTGACGTTGGGGGATCCAGTTCAGGTTCTGCGGCAGCAATAGCGGCTCACTTTGCCACCCTTGCTGTCGGTACCGAGACTTCCGGTTCCATATTGAGTCCAGCGAGCCAAAACAATGTCGTCGGGATCAAGCCGACAGTCGGTCTCGTCAGTCGTGCAGGCATCATACCGCTCGCTCACAGTCAGGACACTGCTGGGCCAATCGCCCGTACCGTAACGGATGCGGCCATTTTACTCGGTGCGATGACCGGTCAGGATGACAAAGACATGATTACACACACAAGCAGAGAACGAAGCTTTCAAGATTTTACGACCTATCTGAACCCCTATGCGCTGCACGGTGCACGCATCGGCGTTTGCCGTACGCTATACCTCAACGGTTTACCGGATGGCCAGCGCGCGGTCATGGAAAAAGCGATCGAGGATATGAAAGAAGCCGGTGCAACGATCATTGAACTAGAGTCGATTTCACCGATGGAAATGGACACGAAGTGGGATTACAATGTGCTGTTGTATGAATTCAAGTCCGATTTGAACGCGTACTTGAAAAAACTGCACCCGTCCTTGCCTGTCCACTCGCTCGCCGATGTGATCCAATTCAACGAAGAACATGAGGACAAGGCGTTGAAATATGGACAAGACATCTTGATTCAGGCGGAGGAAACGTCCGGAACGATGACAGAGCCTGCCTATATCGAAAGCCGGTTGAGAGACCTCCAGCTTTCGCGGACGCGAGGGATCGACGTTGTCATGGAAGAGCATCAATTGAGTGCACTTCTTTTTCCAAATTCCAATGGAGCGGGCATCCCAGCAAAAGCAGGCTATCCTTCCATCACGGTCCCAGGAGGGTTCACGCCAGAAGGAGAGCCTGTCGGAGTAACCTTTACCGGTCAAGCGTACAAAGAATCGACCTTGGTTTCACTTGGGTATGCCTATGAACAGTTGACCAAGCACCGGAAACCCCCTGAGTTCAAAGGTTGACGTTCTCAGATTTCTGCAGCTTGAATTCCTTCAGCTTTTGCCGTTGCTCATCCGGCCACCATGCGCCGCAATCATCCGATACGACACAGGCTGCGCAAGTCGCAAGATCATAGACCACCATACCGGAGATGGGTGGTGAATAGAGGTGCAGAGTGACGAGATCCGATTTTGCCGGGTCCGTCATCTTATGCACCCCTTTTTTTGGTGCAAAGAATAGCCGACCCTTTTTCCTATATTCAGAGAAAACTTCGAAAGGCAGTTCATTCTCCTTCACTTCGTAAACCGTATTGCGGGAAATCCCATTCATGACCTGGATCCACCCACAGGAATCCCCGTGATCATGGGGCGCACATTCGAGATCAGACCAATTCATGACAAGCATCTCCACTTGGTCGTCTTGATAGAGAAGCTTCCGGTAGTACGGCTTCCCCTCCGGACTTTGTAAAAAAGGAACCAATTCCTCCAGCTGGACATCCAGTTGTTCGAGCGCTTCTCGTAAGGATTCCTTAGATGTAGACTGCAACTGACTGAAATGCTGTTCAATCCGCTTCAACAGATCCATCGACCATCCTCCATTCGGCTTTTTCAGCTTCTGAATCTCATCATTACCCGGTGTACTGCCGACAACAATTGCCCATTGACCAAAACGACGCCTAATATAATCATAATTCCACCTATGACACTTATGATGAATATTTTTTCATGTAGTAAAAGGACCGCGGCGATTAACGTCGCAATCGGCTCCAAATAGAGAAATACGGAAACTTGAGAAGCATCGAGGACTTCAAGCGCTTTCGCCCAATACCAATAAGCGACACCTGATACGAAAATACCGAGGAACAGTAAATGGGTCCATTCGCTCGCAGATAGCAGGGCCATCTCGTTCCACCCTTTGTTCCGGATCAGAAACGGAATCGTGAGGATGAAGCCTAATGTGCTCATGTAAAACGTAAGCACGAGCGGCGGAATGGGAACGCGCAACTTTTTCAAAAGTACGGAGTACACCGCCCAATTCAGCGTGCTCAACACCATGAGTAAGTACCCGATATTCAACGCAAGATTGAAGGAGCCGGCTTCACCCTGGGTGGTAACCATGAGGACTCCGCACACCGCTACCGTCATTCCGAACGCTTTTCGCAACGTCATTTTTTCATGTAAAAAGAGCATCGCCAGGATGACCGTGAAGATCGGCGAAAAGGAGATGAGCCAGCCTGCTGATGAGGCGTCGATCGTCAATAGCGCTGTCGCCTGGAACACTTGGTGGACGAACACCCCTAAAATACCCAGCACAATCAAATGCGGAATATAGTTGAGCGGTATTTTCAGCTGCCCACCTAAAGCAAGAATCAGGACCAATAGGAACAGTGAACCGATGCCGAACCTTACAACGAGTAGTGTAAAAGGATCAAGCTTATCAAGCACAGCTTTCGTCGACACGAATGAAATCCCCCAGAACGTGATCGACATCGTGGCATATAAGGATGAGGCCAGCTTCATTTTGAATGGAATCATAGCGGTGCTCCTTCAAAAAGTCCTATACCACCATCCTATGCCTGTCCGGATCAAGCATGTCTAAAGAAAAAAGCAACGCTGATTGTCCTACCTGTGGAACTTTTGCTTCGTCTTGGGGAACTTAAATAGTACATCATTACTACCACAAAAAAGAGGCGCAACACAAAATGCGCCTCTTCTCGTATTATTTATTCAAAAGTCCCTTTAACGATTACCTGTTTCTCCTTCACCATCAGCTTTCCTTTCGCAAGTACAGTATCAATCTCGAGCGTTTCTTTTTCAAGGATGACGAGATCCGCATCGTTCCCTTCACGAATCCGACCTTTTTGCTTCAGCTTCAAAATGTGCGCTGGCGTTGAGGTTACCACCTGAATCGCGGTCTCAAGCGGAACATCCTCCTCTAGCACCGCATCCCTCACCTCTTTGAACAGACTGGATACTTTTCCGAGCTTCAAGCCTTTGAAGTCTCCGTTTTCATCGAATTCAGGCAAGCTCGCCTGACCGTCGGATGTGAAGGTGATCTGCTCGATTGGGACCCCTGCATCCAACATCCGCTTCAGACCTGTACTGCATTTCACTTCCCCTTCTTCAAGGAACTTCGGAATCGTACTCGTCGTGAAGTCGACATATCCGCCTTTTTTCGCATAAGCAATGCCCGCTTCAAACAATCTGGAATTACGATTGATATGCGTCGGGTAGAACTGTTTGATCGGAATGTCAGTCGTTTCAACGACTTCCTCGATCAGATTCAGGCAATCCGGACTATCCCCGACATGGACGTTCACAATTCCTGATTTACCGGATAAAATCCCTCCGACACGTGCTGCAGAAGCTATTTTCGCCATCTCTTCCACAGTCGGCTGTGAAGAACGGTGATCAGCAATCGCAATCTCCCCTGCTCCGATAATGCGGTCGACGAGGATGATGTCGTCTTCGATTTTACCGGTCAACGTTTTCACGGGTACCTGGTACGATCCCGTTTGCACGTAACAGGTGATTCCTTCTTCCTCCAGGCCACGCGCTTTCGCAATCAGGCTGGCCATCGTCCGTGTCGTCCCATCTGTTCCGATCACCCCGATCAAGGTCGTGATGCCAGACGTCGTCGCGTCTGTCAGCATAAGCTCAGGTGTGCGCGTTTTGAAGCTTCCTTCTCCGCCACCTCCCATGATATGGACGTGCGAGTCGATGAATCCGGGAACGATTACCTTCCCTTCCACGTCGATGACTTCCACTTTTTCACCGAAAAAGCCTTCCGGTACGTCAATCTGATCATCGATATACCCGATTTTCTCATCGACGATCAATACATCTTTCTTCCCTAGATATTCGGGAGCATATATTTCTCCGTTCCGAACTAGTTTCAACATGATGCAAGCTCCTCTCTATCTGATATTTTTACCCTATATTAAAAGTTGATGATAACGGCTGTAACCATGAAAATCGTGGATAGAACGAACATGATCAGCATGAACTTAATGATAAATTTCGCCCAAACACCCCAATTTATTCTTGCAGCTCCAAGTGTACCCATCAACGCAGCGGATGTCGGTACGAAAATGTTCGTCAGCCCGTCACCTAATTGAAATGCAAGGACAGCAGTCTGACGCGTTACACCAGCAATATCAGCAAGCGGCGCCATAAGTGGCATCGTCAATGCTGCCTGACCGGAACCGGACACGACGAAGAAGTTGAAGATCGATTGGAACAGATACATGCACCAGGCTGAAATCACTTCAGGAAAATCACCAACAACCTGTCCAGCACCATAAAGCACGGTATTCAATACGGACGGTGCATCCGGACTGTCTCCTCCTAAGATGATGACGATTCCTTTCGCCATCCCGACGACTAATGCAGCTGGAAGCAGATCCTTCGCGCCATCTGTAAAGCCTTCCGCTATATCGTTCCATGTCATGTTGTTCAATTTGAAGATGACGCCGATGATGCCGGCTACCAATCCGATCGTAAAGAACTGACTCGCAATTTCAGGAATGTAATACGCGTGCTCCACGACTCCCCAAATGATCCAGACTACACCCAACGCGACCGTCAATACAACCAGTGTATGTCCGAGCGAGAATTTCGAGTTGAGATCCGTTACCTCACCTTGCTTACGGAAATAGCCATCTGACTCATAGGTCAAACTCCTCTTTGGATCTTTCTTGATGCTTTGTGCATATCTCCAAGTGTAGAACGTTCCGACTAGCGTAAAGACGATCCACATCGTGATACGGAACCCTGCACCGGACAAGACCGGTACATCGGAAACCCCTTGTGCGATGGCGACACCGAACGGATTCATCCAAGAGGTCGCAAATCCGATCTGAGTTGCAACATAAGTGACCATAACACCTGTGATCGCATCATAACCAATGGCAATCATGATTGGAACGAGAATCATGGCGAATGCGATTGCCTCTTCTCCCATACCGAATACAGCACCACCGAGTGAGAACAAGAAGAACATGACTGGAATGATCAGTCCTTCCTTCCCTTTTGTACGGTCGATGACTTTCAGGATGCCTTCTTCGATCGCTTTCGTCCTCATGATGATACCGAAAGCACCACCGATGATCAGGATGAATGCGACGACTCCGACAGCAGAGCCCCACTTATCTCCTGACACAAGCCCTTCAAACACATAGTTCAGAAATCCGATTCCACCACCCGGCTCGAATAAGCTCGTTCCTTCACGAACCAGGTTTCCTTCGTCATCCTTCACATATGTAAACGATTCCGGATTCAAGACGGTTTTCGTTTGTTCTTCACCGTCTTTGACGTATGTAACGTCTTGTGTCTCGAATTGCCCTTTCGGCACGATGTACGTCAGCAATCCAGCTAACAATACGACGAAAAAAATGATGATGAATGTATGTGGTACTTTCCATGCTTTTTGTTCTTGATCCATTCTTATCCCCCTCTATTTTGTACTTGTCCATTAATAATGCAAGATTCGTGCCAAGAAGAATAATCAGAAAATATCAACAAATGTATGTTATTCTGGTAACAATAAGTTGTTATTGGTTCTTCTCACTTAAACCTATTACACCATATTGAGAGCATAGGAAAGGCGTAAAGGAGATGTGATTCATGAGACGTTTAATTCTACTTGCCGGAACGAGAGAAACGGAGAAAGCTTTAAAAAACCAATTAGCCTCCGTGTTCGGTGACCTTATACATATCGAAAGCCATGCGAGCGATCATGGCATCCCCCACTATTTCGAGAATGAGCTTATCGTTCTCTCTTCTTCTTTGATTGAAAAAGAGGTCGAAAGTTACATCGACTTTTCATCCTGTACCGTGATTCGTTCGACCAGGACGATCAATTACGAATTCATTGACCGTATCTTCGAACTGAAGCGTGGAGAGAAAGTCCTTTATGTGAACGATCTTTTGGAAACGTCGAAAGAGGCGATTACGAAGCTGAATAAGCTCGGGATCAATCACGTCGACTATATTCCCTATTCAAGTGAGAGTACACAAAAGCCGGATGGCGTACACATTGCCATTTCACCTGGTGAAACCCATCTGATTCCTTCGTGGATTGAAAAGCAGATCGATGTTGGTGTCCGACTCATCGATTTGAACACGATCATTAAAATCGCCAATCATTTTGAACTCTCAGAGGAATTGAGTATTGATATCACAGACCGGTACACGAAGAAAATCATCGAGCTCAGTCAAAAGCTCTCAGATACCCACATGCAAGCTCGAAGGCTGAACAAATTTTTGAACCGGGTTGTCGATGGTGTCAACGACGGAATTCTCGCCATTCAGGAAAATGGAGAAATCACCGTGTTCAATGAAGCGTTGGAACAAATGCTCGGCATGTCCGGCAGCTATGCCGAAGGGAAAAAGCTATCAAAGGTCTTCAAGAATATCGAGCTGACAAGATTTTTGCTCTCTGAAAAAGCCGAATCTCAAAGCTTTTTCACTCTACGGCAACGAGAAGTGATGGTCTATCGATTCCGGATGGAACAGGAAGGCGTGATCGTCGCTACGTTCAAGGATATGGAAGAAACGTTGGAGATGGAAAAGGCGAGAAAACAAGAGCTACAGCGACGCGGTTATGTGGCGAAGTATACCTTCTCAAGCATTCTCGGCCAGAGTGCCATCATGGAAGACACGAAACGGATCGCCCGTAAACTCGCGAATAGTGAGTTGCCGATTTTGATCCACGGTGAAACTGGTACCGGTAAGGAATTGTTCGCATCCGCTATCCATAATGAATCCTCCAGAAGGAAAAATCCATATCTCGCCATCAATTGTGGCGCCTTGCCGGAAGAGCTGCTTGAAAGCGAATTGTTCGGCTATGAAGAAGGTTCTTTTACAGGTGCGAAAAAAGGCGGTAAAAAAGGCGTCTTCGAGCAGGCGGATAGCGGTACGCTGTTTCTGGATGAAATCGGTGATATCAGTCTGAAGCTACAGGCGAGGCTATTGCGCGTTTTACAAGAGATGGAGGTCAGGCGGATCGGTGATACGAAAAACATATCCGTCGATGTACGGATCGTCACGGCTACGAACAAGAACTTGCCTGAACTTGTCGAGAAAGGATTGTTCCGGGAGGACCTTTACCACCGGATCAAAGTGTTGTCGCTCGAGCTGCCGAGCTTGCGGGAACGGACAGAGGATATCCCCTTATTGGCAGAATCCTTCATTCTGCAGGAAGCCGGTTATAAGAAATCATTCCATCCTGACGTGTTGGAGCGGCTCTTAAATGCGGAGTGGAAAGGAAATGTGCGAGAGTTGAAAAACACGATCCTCTATATGCTTGCGCTGAGTGAAGCGTCCGAGCTAAAGGTTGAAGATATGCCGAAAATGGATGGATACAGTCCTTCTCCAGTGCAAAAAGGAGTACCGAGCTCGCCATTCACGCCGAAAAATCGGAAAGAATACGGCGAACTGCTCCAAGCCATGAAGATATTGCATGAAAGGAACGAGAATGCGAGCCGCTTGAAGCTCGTCGATACGCTAAAAGAGACGGCTACCCCTTTGACCCCTCAACAAATCCGGACGAGGATGGAAGACTTGCAGCGGGTCGGGTTCGTGAAGATCCACCGCGGAAGAAAAGGATCCGAGCTGACAGATGCAGGTATGCAATGGTTAGCAAGCCATCGGTCAGAGTGAGAGAGTGAGGCATTAAACGACTCGTATAAATAAGCACACAAAAAGCTGCCTGGAACCTTACCAGGCAGCTTTTCCTCTATTTGATCTCAATCGGGTCTCCGACTCGCACGGTTCCCGTCTTTTTCACTGTGGCATAGACGCCGAATACGTTTTTGTTCTCTTTCACGACCGTCTTCAATACAGTCGGATCCACTTCTTTCGTACCTGAATCGACATTGACGTAAGCGCATCTCTCACACGCTTTTTTCACAAATAAGACAACATCATTCAGAACGAGCTCTTTCCCGATCCAAGATTCTTCCACGAACGGCGTGTCCCCTTCAACATCAACGATCAGATTAGGTCGGAATCGGAGCATGTCCAATGAGTCCCGGTCGGTCATTTCTTGGATTTTACGAAGCGAGGCTGTACTTGCTATGAGAAGCGGTTCTTCCCAATAGCTCGGTTCTTCGTTCTCAACATCCATTGATACGAGTGAAACAGGTCGATCAGCGCGGTCGGATATATGAGCTTCCGCCTCCTTCGACCTAAGGCTGCTCAGCTGAAGGGCCTCTTTCTGAATGTTCAGCGCGCCACCTTCACTTAACGTCACTTCATAGTCCAGCAAAAATGGATATTTCGGTATCGTCAGGTATTCGCCCGGTTTGTCTTGCATTTCCCATGCGAAAATATGATCACCAGCGGCTCCATGCTTATGTATTTCCAATGTGTCCATATATTCACCTTGCATTGATTTGACAGGATAACGAACGACATGTTTGACAGTCGCCTTACTCAAGTAAATCCCCTCCATTCCTTGATCACTCTCTTAATATATACCAATTCCGACATGCCAAACCCTTTTTTATACAGTAAAAAAAGGTGGATCCCTTGACCCACCTTTTTAAAAAATATCATGTTTGTAATCGTTGTTGAAACTTGTGGACTCGAGGTGCAAACAATTGGACAAGCGGTCCAATCGTAAAGGTCACGATCAGTGTCCCTAAGCCGATCGGTCCACTGAAAAGGAATGCTGCGACAAGTGCAGAGAGCTCTCCGATGGTCTTGGCCGTTCCCATACTCACACCTAGACGATCCTGAATGGCCAGCATAAGCTTGTCGATCGGAATGAGCGGGAAGTTCGCTTGCAGATAGACTGCAATCCCGAATGAAAGGACGATCACACCGACAACGAACACAACGATTTGCTCCCATAACCCATTGGCCTGGAACGTATCCAGTACAACCAGCAACCAGCCGTCAATGAAAAGACCTGCTAGGAAAATCGTAATGACCGCCAGAAAGTCAGGTCGCGACTTCATCAAAATTGCGTTCAAAACAATAAGCACGATGCCGACGATGAAGACCCAGCTTCCAACCGTCAAACCAATCGTCTTCGAGAGCCCGACATTCAGGGCATCCCATGCGCCTGTGCCAAGTTCTGCTTTTATCGTCAAACTTACGCCGAATGAAATGAGACTCAGCCCAAGTATAAAACTGATCAACCGTACGATGAATGATTTCATGTTGTTCTTCCTCCGTTGTTCAAAATTCATTTATCCATCATACCACGTTCTTTGCCCAGAGTGAATTGTCAGTATTTTGCATTTCTCAAACGAATCATCGAAAAGGCGAGTGAAGATGCGAGGACGTCTTCTTTTACCTTCCACAAAGAGGGCACCCACCTTAGCTCAACGCCTTCCATCAGCAGCCGGTGAATCAAACCGTCCAGTCTCCTCACGCTATCCGGTTTTACAGAGGACATTGAGGTGAAATATCCTGCATTTTCATCAAAGCATCGGAAAGTTTCACCTGAGAATGTGTACTCATAGAGAACCGCATCCTCCAGTTTTCCCAGCCAACCTTCTTCTATGATAATGACCATTTTCGTATTCAACTTGAACCGATCGATATCTTGGGGTGTCGTCTTCTCATTTTCCCAAAAAGCGATACGGGGACAATCTCTTGGAAAATAATAAAGCGGGCGATGATCTGCATCAATCGCCCACACCATAGGTGGTTCATCTGGAAAAGATGGAGATATCCTCGGTTTGAAGTCTTGGATATCCGGCTCTTCACTATAATGATAATAGCGCTTATTCACGCCTCTTTTTCACCGATTTCGGAAAGGTGCGTGGAGCAATTCAAAAGCTTCATTTCACACTGGTCTTCAAGGAATTCGACAATGGAGATGGATGTGTTATCCAATCGACAATGTTCAAATTGATCACCAAGCAAAAGCTTGAACAAGTCGTTCAAAAATGCACCATGACTTACGACGATGACCTTTTGACCTTCATGGCGGTTTCGTATTTCATCCATGAAGCTTTGAGCCCGCTTATAAACCTCTTCTGTTTTTTCAATATTCAAGTTCAGATCCTTCCAATTCGGTCCCCAACGCTCTACACGCTCATCTTCCAGCGTTCCCTCAATGTCGCCGAATGAGACTTCCCGAAGCCGTTCATCTCCTGTGACTTCTAGTTGAAGGACTTTACCAAGCTCTTCAGCAGTCGTTTTTGCCCGGCTCAAATCGCTCGTATAAATCGCATCCCATTTTTCTCCTTCAAATCTGCGTCCAACCGCTTTCGCTTGAAGGATGCCTTCCTCATTCAGTGGAATGTTCGACTGCCCCTGTGCTCTTCTCTCCAAGTTCCAGTTCGTCACGCCGTGTCTAATAAAAGCAATGGTTGTCATACCTTTCTTCCCTCCTATAAAAATGCCAGACTACCAATATTCCATATATGGAAGTGGACTCCTGCAATCTTTTGAACAAAAAAGAAAAAACTGCAGCACTTTGCAGTTTCCTCTGTATCATCCTGTAATCACCTGGTTTTTACCGTTTCGTTTGGCATCGTACAATAACGAATCGGCTTTTTCAAAAAAGGCGTCTTTTCCAGTGTGCGCTTCGTACTCCTGTAGGCCTACGCTCACCGTAACACTTTGTCCTTCCAGAACGCGGAAGGAGATGCTTTCAATTTTTCTACGGATGTCTTCCACTAAATGAGCCGTCTTTTTCATCGGCTTACCGACAAACAAAACGATGAACTCTTCCCCGCCATAACGGGCCGCAAAGTCATCTGGTGTGATTTCACTTTTGATCAGCTTAGAAATCTGTTTCAGCACCTCATCACCTGCACGGTGACCATATGTATCATTCACTTGCTTGAAATTATCCAGATCGAAAATCGCCATTTGGATCGAGAAGTGATATTGAGCATGATGAGCGAGCAGTTCATCCAGGAATTGATGAAACGAAATCTGGTTGTACATCCCCGTCAATGAGTCTGTTTTCGTCAATTTCTCCATCAAGGTATTTTTGACGAGCAAATCTTGCTGGTTCTCGATTGACTGGCGATAATGCCCTGCCAGTTCAAGCCCTCTTTCCATGATTCCAATGACCGCAATGGCTGCTATGACCAGCATCGCTATCATCGTAAAATGATCGGTGATGGTCACCCCAGTCCTTAGAATCGGCTGCATCATCGTGAGAAAACTGTAACTGACAATCGTCGCGACAGACGTCATGATGATGGTGTTCCTTTTGAAATACGCTCCAGAAACAAGTATCGGCAAGAACAGGGCAGAACGAAGAATGATGATATCTGGACGGCTGTAAATGAAATTGAGCGCTAAAGCGAGCCCTGCCAGTATAACGATCAAATCGACATTCCAACTCAATTTCCTTACACACCATTCTGTCGATAAGACGACCAGGACTCCTATACCGCTCGGAATGAGCACAAAGTCTATAAAGTATTCCGTAAATGGCAGTTCAGAAAAATTACTGTTGACTAGCTTGATGAGAATCGCTAATCCAATCACAATCCAATAGACGCTTAAAATTTTTCGATTCAACTTTCGAGTATCAAGCCCTAACTGCCCCATTGCGCACCCCGCCTGTTAATAATATGGAGAAATCAAGATGTACACCAACACTCCTGTCAGGCTGACATAAAGCCATAAAGGCATGGTCCACCTTGCAATCTTCCGGTGCTTTTCTACCTGCATCGTCAACCCTCTCACAAGGGATAACAAAGCAAGCGGAACGATGACTGCCGCAAGAATGATATGGGTAATCAAAATGAAATAATAAATGTACTTCAGCGGACCTTCTCCCCCATAGGTAGTGGATTCCGCTAGATAATGATAGGAAACATAAGACACCAAGAACAATGCGGTCGTCGTAAATGCCGCAAAGATAAAGCGACGATGAAGTTTAATGTTTTTCCGTAGCACAAACCATAATGCTGCAAGCAAAAAGACGAATGTAAAGCTGTTGAAAATCGCATTCAACAATGGAAGGATCTTAATATCGAATCCTGTTTCGCCCTGATATTCTGGTAAAAAGAACAAGACGACCACAAGTGCATTAATGACAATGGATAAAATGACAACAACGCCAGTGTAACTCTTCTGTTGTTTCGGTTGATTTTGATTCATCGTTTCTCTCCTATATCGATAGTCCTGTCATAAGAATATCGGATGTCACCCTTGGACAGCAACTATGAGAAGATGAATCCACATAACGTTCACATTACGTTCCCAAAAAAGACTCTAAAACTATGTACCCATTTCTGATTCTTTATAACCATAGAAAATCCTGCTCATATAAGTAAATTGGCCCGAAGAATCCTTCGAGCTTTTTTGACAGAATTAGTGTGCCTTTTCTTTTGTACATATCCTTTCCAAGTCTTCCAATACATCTTCCAAAGCCAACAATTCATAGATGATGGCAATCCGAACAGATAAGTGTTTTCTTGTCGACTTATGTTCTGTCTGGATCCGTCGTTCTCTTTCTGAGATGAACAACTCGTCCAACTCTTCAATCAGTGCGTTGTGTTCATCTGGAATTCGATGAGAAGGATCTCTCAGAATCGACCCAATGGAATCGACTGCTTTCATGATCGTAGTGACTTTTTCCTCACTCAGCTTCGCTTCCTCAATGTTCAAGTAAACGAGATTGGCAAAATGATAGAGGATCTTCTGATAGTACTCGAGCTTCTTCATGAGAATTCCGAATTCCCGAATATCCCTCAAGTTATGACGTCTGTATTTCCACTCTTCCCTCTGATACTGAGCAAGTGAAAAGGTGCGTTCCATATCTTTGCTTATCTTGCGGTATTCCGATTGAAGCTCACGTGGAGTACCTCCTTTTACAAACCGGTTCAATAGCATCCCAGAACGGTCGTAGAGTTCATCCACTTGCGTGCGGACCATTTCATGATAATGAGGTGGCAGGATCAGATAGTTGATGGCTGTTGAGACGACCAGGCCGATAAGGGTAGTGTAAAGGCGTACGACGAAAGAAGAGAAATACTGATCTTCCGTTTCAGCGATCATCGCAACAGCGGTCAAGGTGGCGACGAGCATACCCGCATCCAGTCTCAGCTTATGACAGGCTAGAAGGGTAAGTGTGGCAGCTAACGCATATGTAAGAGACGATGGTCCGAGAAAATACTCAAAAACCATCGCAAAAGCCGCTCCAATCATCGCAGCAGGGAAGCGGATCATTCCCTTTTTGATGGAATCTGAAGCGGTCGGCTCGACGGTTACGATTGCGGTAATGACGGCAAAGAGGACAGGGAGATGGAAAAGGTTACAGATCAAGGCGGTCACGAAGGCTGCAAGTCCTGTCTTGATTACACGTCCTCCAACCCATTTTTTAATGTCGCTCATTTTCATACAGATCACCCTGGCACCAATCATTTCCTTTTATTGTAACAATCGGCACTGGGGAATGCTACTTGCCCTACTTCCGTTCTTGAACCTTACGTACAGTTCGCGTCACCATTTTACGCGGCAAGAATCGAATCATGAACGCAAGAAGCTTGTTTTGAGACCCAGGAATGATCAACGTCTTTCCAGCCATGAACTCTTTGTAAGCAATATCTGCGACTTGATCGACGCTCATGACTCCACCTTCAAGCAACTTGGATTCCTCCATGCTTGCTCGTTGCTGGAATCCTGTATCTGTCGGACCAGGACATAAGATCGATACAGAGACACCCGTACCTTTCAATTCGTTTTCTAACGCTTCTGAAAATGAAAGAACATAGGCTTTGGTAGCATAATAGACTGCCATAAGAGGCCCAGGCTGAAAGGCAGCTGTAGAGGCGACATTCAGGATCTTCCCTGACTTGCGTTCCATCATTGATGGAACAAGTCGTTTGGTCAATTCGGTCAATGCCATCATATTGACCATCATCATTTCCTTCTCTTCTTCCCATTGCGTTTCAAAGAATTCCCCGTATAATCCGAAACCTGCGTTATTGACGAGGATATCGACGCTGATGTTGCGGTTTGAAAGTTCTTCAAGCAATCGATCAACCGCGCCTGTGGCACCAAGGTCCGCTATAATCACTTCCGTTTGGATGTTGAAGCGGTCTTTCAAATTACCGGCAAGCTTCTCTAGCTTGTCTTTCGATCGTGCAACAAGCACGAGGTTGTGTCCATCCTTCGCAAAATGGTGAGCCAATTTCAGACCGATTCCACCTGAAGCTCCTGTGATCAACGCTGTTTTCATATTCATTCACCCTTTTTAGGTTTATTCGTTTAATTGTTTAAACATATAATAAATTATACGTGTTCATCCGTCAACTTATTTTGCTTAAAATTGGTGCATTTAGGAGTTCCAAAGCGTCCTAAATTATGACAGAATAGAAGAAGTAATTGCTTTTAAGGGTGTGGGATTTCGATGTATTGTTCGAATTGTGGAAAACAACTCCAAATAGGAGATACATATTGTCTAGCATGCGGATCCAAACGGTTGCCTACAGTTGATGAAACTACTAAGAAAATGAAACGTTGGCAGTGGCTTGCTCCTCTCCTCGCTTTCATCCTCGTGACTACCAGTCTAGCAGGCTATTTTTATAGTGAGCATAGGAAGACCGAAGCGGCTATCCAAGCCTTCGATAATGGTGAAAAGGCTGCACTGGACGGCGACTATAAAAAAGCGAAACAAGCATTCCAGACGGCTCTGGATCACCGGTCCGATTTTAAAGCCGCCACAGAGAACATGAGATTGATAGAAGATGCCCTTCACATACAAGAACGGTTGAACATATCCGAGAAACATATTGAAGAGAAAGCCTTCGACAAAGCTTCGGAACAGATCCAAAAAGCAGAAAGCACGCTAAGGAGCTATACAGGAAAAGTTGCATCTGCACTCGATCAGAAAATCACCTCAAATGAGAATGCACTGAATATCGCCCACCTGCAATATGATATGGAAGGCAAATCAACCCTGGATGAGCTGGAACCCCTTTTAACGAAAGCAGACGCAATCCAATCACCTGAAGCGGAACAAATCGCGGAAGAAATTCGAAAGAGAATTGCTGAAATCGCCTATGTGCAGGCGAATGATTTTCTGACCGACAATCAATTCTCTGCAGCTCTTGCCTCTGTTAAAAAGGGTCTCTACCATGAACCGAAGAGCAAAAAGCTGCTCAGTTTGAAGACGACGATCCATAACGAGCAAGTCGCTTTCGAACAAGCAGAGCAAAAGCGGATTGAACAAGCGATTGTCGCCGCAGCTGAAGAAAAGGAACATAACTTGAACAATGCGATCAAGCTCAATTCCATTGAAGCCAAGATGAATCATCTCGGGGATATCATCGTAACCGGTACTATTAAAAGTCAGGCAACCGTGCCGATCGGCTCAATCCGGATTTCCTATACGCTCACGGATCAGGACGGGAAAATCTTTGATAAGAATGAAGTATTCGTGTATCCAGATATCTTATACCCTGATGAAACTGGAACTTTTGAATACACGCATTATCTGGTCAACGAAGAACTGAATGTAAAATTCAATGAAGCAGATTGGCATGTCAATTGAATGAAGGGGAGGTCATCAATGAACACTCGAACTTGGATATCAACCATCACCACCTCCCTCATACTCATCACGGGTATCGTAGGAGGGTATCTCCTTTACAATCATTTCAACCATTTTCAAGTGAACGCGACCTCTACCATCGGCAGTCTGAAAGAAGCAAAGGAAAAGTCGGACGTTCATCTTGAGAAAGATCTGAAAACCATCATCCATGAGAGTCAGAAAAGCGTCGTCCAACTGGATGTTGAAAGTGATTCTGGCAATAGCGTCGGGTCCGGCTTTCTATACAATGATCAAGGTGATGTCGTCACAAATGCACATGTCGTTGCTGGAGCGAAGAAAATCACCATTCGGACAGCAGATGCGCAGCAATATGAAGGGCAACTGATCGGAATCGGTAAATCAACAGACATTGCGCTCGTAAGAGTTCCAAAATTGGAAGGAAACGATCCGCTTCCTGTCCTTCATGATCATCTGGCAGAAATCGGGGACGAAGTGATTGCGCTTGGAAGCCCTCTAGGATTGCAAAACTCTGTCACGACAGGAATCATAAGCGGTTTGAATCGAGATTTCACATTAGAAAATTATACATACTCGAATGTTTATCAAATATCCGCTCCCATCACACAAGGGAACAGTGGTGGTCCGTTGATCGATCAGAGAACGGGTGAAGTGGTTGCCATCAATTCAGCCGGAACAGAAGAAGGTTCCATCGGCTTCAGTATTCCGATGAAAGATGTGTTTGAACAATTGTCTTCCTGGTCGGAAAATCCATCAAACGTGACACCGCCACCTCAAAACGAGGATGACAACTCGATAACGAAAGAACTTGATGCAGAAGATAGTAAATATATTGTCGGATACTTCTATGAAAGTCTTGCGATGGGAGACTACGTGACTGCATACTCTCTGCTCGGAAGTGAATGGCAGAAGAACACATCATATGAGAAGTTTCGAAACGGCTATATTCATACGGTGGATATTACGATCAACCAGATCAAAGCGGAACATATGGAAGAGGAAGAAGCGATGAAAGTCACGATCATCATTGATGCGTTGGAACGACAGAAAAATCGCGAGACCAAAACGTTCGTCTATAAATGCACTTACACTGTAAGCTTTGAAAACAATTTACTGAAGATCCTCAATGGAAAAGCGACTAAAGTTGAATAACGACTGCTAAAGGTCCATTTCATCTTTGCGCATATGCAAAAACCCACTTTGAGTGGGTGACTTCAACGATTTTCATCTTTTCACCCATTCAAAAGCTCTCTTTGAGTGGGTGACTTCACCGCTTTCCTTCTTTTCACCTATCCAAAAGCTCTCTTTGGGTAGGTGACTTCACCGCTTTCCTTTTTTTCACCCATCCAAAAGCTCTCTTTGAGCGAGATTCACGGCTTTTTGTTTTTCAACAACCTCTTGTTATAATCTTGTTAACAAGTGTCGAATGCAAAAGGGGATTTTAGGATGAAAACGCTACTCATAGATATGGATTCCGTCATCGTGGATCTAATGACGGAATGGCATCGAAGATATAACGAAGATTATGATGACAACTTGAGTGTGGAAGACCTCAAGTGCTGGCAAAGTGAAAAATACGTTAAAGAAGCATGCGGGAAAAAGATCTATGAATATTTGGATCAGCCAGGCCTCTTTTTGAACCTAGAACCTTTTCCGAACGCCATTGCAGTCCTCGAACGTCTTTCTCGAACATACGAGATTCTGATTGTCACAAGCAGTCGGACTTACGCCTATACGGAAAAAGAAAAATGGGTGGAGAAACATCTACCGTTCATCGGTGCACGAAACTTGGTTTTCACTCACCGAAAAGAAATGGTCGTCGGGGATTTGCTTTTTGATGATGCACCCCATAATCTCATTGCCTTTTCTGAAACCGGAAGAAAAGCTGTGGCAATGGATTATCCATACAATCGTAATGTCGATGTGGATCGAGTAGGAAGCTGGATTGAATTTGAAACGTTAATCGAAAAATTCGAAATGGGTGAACGCACTTGATCAAAAAGGATATTCTCATAATCGGTGGTGGTCCTGCCGGAATGTCAGCATCTGTATGGTGCCAAAGACTCGGGTTGGATTATATGTTAATTGAAGAAGCTGATTACCTCGGTGGACAGTTGAATGACATCCATAATCAAATTGTCGATTACCTTGGTGGCATATTTGAAAATGGAAAAGCAATTCAAAAACAGTTTGAACACCATTTGGAAGAACTCGATTGTACAGCCCATGTCAAGATGTCGATCGAGTCATTCGACCATGATCAAAAAACGGTCCACTTACATTCTAACGGAGAAAAAATGCAGGTCGAATATCAATATTTGATCTTTGCAACAGGTACTTCCGTCCGTCGTCTGGACATTCCAGGTGAGCAGGAGATGATTGATCGGGGAGAAATCTACTCGGCGACAAAAGATCGCCACCGCTTCCAAGGGCGTAAGGTCGTCATCGTAGGCGGAGGAGATCGCGCATTTGAAGGAGCTCTTCTGCTTGCAGAAAGCGGAGCTGAAGTGTATCTTGTCCACCGATCTAAACAGTTCCGCGCAAGAGATGAGTTCACCAAACCCGCTTTAAATCACACCCGTATCAGGGTCATGGAGGATACTGTCGTGAAGCAGATCCATCATGGAGAAAACGGGATCAATGGGGTTGACCTATATAACCGGCTGACACAAAAAACGGATCATCTAGACGTAGAAGGTGTTTTTATCCGAATCGGTGTCCAACCTAACACTCGTTACGTAAAAGATTATGTCCATCTTGATGAGGAGAATTATGTAGTCGTCAACAGCTGCCAACAGACGAGTGATGCTTCGATCTATGCGATTGGTGATGTATGTACGCATCCGATGTTTTCAAGCATTTCATCAGCGACCGCTCAAGGCATGGTTGCAGCGAAACACCTTTCTTTACGGCTTTCATAACATATGATTTCTTCGAAATTCACTCCCTTTCCGCGGGCGAACCGCGAGCCTCACTTCCACAGGATGTGCTGGCTTCGACGTTCACCACAGGACGGACTTGTACAGGATGTACTGACTTCGACGTTCATCACAGGACGTGATGGTACTTAGTCGAAGTTCCTTAGAACACTCGATCGTGTTCGCTGCGGGTTCTCGCCTGGCTCGCTATTCCCGCAGGACAAGAAAAACTTCGACAGCATTCCATCGCACGAAGAAAATGCGAATTTCATTTTCGAGGAGTGTCGTGAATCTCGTGCGAAATCAACCTTCTGAGCATGGATGGTAATTCTACGATGTTTATAAAAGTCCTTGGGGACTTAAAAAAAGACTGTCAGCAGTCCACTATAGGATGTGCTGGCAGTCTTTTTCATCGTTTTATTAATCCAAGTATCCCATCAACAATCGGGCGTATGGAGAGTCTTTCGGCAAGATGATGACTGTCTCGTCATCAATCGTTTTCTTATAAGAATTCAGCGTTCGATACAACGAGTAGAATCCTGCGTCTTTACTAAAGGATTCGTTATAGATCAACGCTGCATCTTTTTCCCCTTCAGCACGGATCTTTTCAGCGTCCGCTTCTGCTTTCGCTAATAGTTGTTTCACTTCTTTATCCGTATTGGCGATGATCCGGTTCTTTTCTGCATCACCCTGAGATAAGTATTGTTGCGCCTTCGTTTCACGTTCTGAAATCATACGTGTGAAGACGGATTCTTCGTTCTCATCAGGTAAGTCGGTCCGCTTCATACGGACATCCTTTACAATGATACCGAATTGATCACGCTCCAGTAAGTTATTTACTTTCTCCGTTACACGCTCGTTCAGACTACCCCTCGATGAGTTCTCGTCATTGATGATTTCATCGTAATCCAACTTACCAAGCTCCGAACGGACAATGGAGAAGATGAATTCGGCCATTTTAGCTTCTGCATTTTCCGTCGTACGCAAGTTGGTGATCATCTTTTTCGGATCCTCGATACGCCATACCGCATAATTGTCGATGATCATCCGCTTTTTATCTTTCGTATTGATTTCCGCTTTTGACACATCATACATCATTTGATATTTCGGTAAAGTCGACACCGTTTGGATGAACGGTAGCTTGTAGTTCAAACCAGGCTCATCAATGATTTTGACGACCTCTCCAAACTGACGGACCGCGCGGTATTCATTTTCTTTTACGATAAACAGGTTACTGATGATGAAACTTAATAGGAGAAGTATGATCACTCCGAAGATGATCGGCTTCTTGTGTCTTTTCCAGTTGAACGATCGCTTCTGTTCATTGATATCATATATGTTATCGCTCATTGTTCTTCTCCCCCTCTGGTGCCGCAGCCGGCTTCGTCTCAGCAGGTCGGATCGGTAAGTATTTCAATGTCCCGCCTTCATCATTCATGATATAAATTTCAGCTTCGGCAAGAACTTGATCAAGTGTTTCCAGTACAAGACGTTCTCTTGTAATATCCGGTTGTTTCGTATATTCAGAGTAAAGAGCGTTGAATGTCGCGACATCCCCTCTTGCTTTCTCGACACGAGCGGCTTTATCTCCTTCCGCTCTGGAGATGATGGCATCCTTTTCCCCTTCTGCTTCTTCCCTTTGCTTATTGGAATACTTCTTCGCCTCGTTGATTTTCGTATTCATCGTTTCGCGGGCATCCGTTACTTTTGTGAATGCTCGGCGAACTTCTTTGTTCGGCAGATCCACATCTTGAAGCTTGACCGCTAAGATTGAAACACCAATGTCATAGTCTTCAATCAGTTTGACCAGAAGATCACGGACTTCCGCTTCAATTTCTGCCTTTCCGGATGTCAAAGATTCATCAATGGTTGATGTCCCGATAATTCCCCTTAGTGAAGCAGATGTCGCATTATAAAGGATCTGCTTCGGATCATTTGTGGCATAAAGATACCTTTTCGGATCTGTGATTTTCCATTGGACGACCATATCCGCTAAGACGATATTTTCATCCCCTGTAATCATTTTCGTATCCTCTGGGTATTCCTTCGTCACTTCACCATCGACTTCTTCATAGCCGAATTGCAAACTGAATGTCTCTTTTGAAAACTTCCGCACTTGTTGGATCGGCCACGGTAATTTGAAGTGTAAGCCAGAAGGAATGATCCCCTCTTCCACCTGACCGAATGTCTCAATGACGGCTTGTTCGGATTCGTCCACTGTATACACACTCGTGACTAATGCCGCAGCAATCAACAACCCGAGCGGGATGAAGATGATTAGTTTCATTGTACGATTCATGTTGTTACAACCCCCTTTAAAAACTCACTTATCAATTTATACGTTCATAAGACCATATGGTTTCATGAAAGTTTTTATATCTATTGCGATGTTGAATTTCTTTTCAAATTTATAGAAATTCACTCATTCCGGAATAAAAAAACTACCACAGAATTTCTGCGGTAGTTCAAATCGAACATGACTTAAGAACCATATTCAGTCTATCATATCACTCTGCCGGTACCAACCTTAGTTGGTCGCCGTCAGCATAGTCTTCTTTTTCGATGCTAGTCGTATGATAGGTCCCATTCGCCCAATCCAACACTTGATCATCATACCACGTACTTAAAACATGTCCTGATTGACCAGGACCGACAATGTTTTGTGAGCGTTGAATATCTGAAAGATCGACAACGGTACGCCATGCTGCTCCATGATTCACTTTGCCGGTCTTTTGATCCCAGCCGGCCGCCATAACTGTGACGCGGCTTCCTCCAACTTCCACTTCATCCGGGTTGAACAATAGGTTCAAGGGTTCGATGGAGCCAAGAGGGTGTTCAAACAACAAGGAATGATACTGCCCCCATCGCCAGTTTTTCGTTTCATCTCCTTGCAGGGCGACAGCCTCTTTTACAGCTCGTTTAAAAGATTCCGTAGCGGCTGCTTTCAATCCTCCTGCATCCCTCATCCATATCCCTATTTCGCCTCGATCGGCATTTCGGATCAGCTCATCTACTGCTTGTGCCCGTCCATCAAAGAACTTCATCATTTTCTTATCGATTTGATCTTCAAACAATACGTCACTCATGGCAGACATCCATAAATGGAATAACAACGGTCCCCCTAGATCTATCCGGTCCTCATAACTCCATTTAGCGAGCAGTTCATACCCATCATTTTCAATCTCATTCAGGTCCGTTCTTGAGATTTTCGGTAAAAGGATCGGAACCATTTCAGCAGCTTGGAGGTTGTACTGATCCATCTGCAAATCTTTCATCGATTTCGTCGTCAGCTGGCCGATTCTCGACAATGTATCTACAATCCGTTGTTGCCGGTACGGTTGTGCCCATATATGCGTAATGTGATAAGGGTAATCGTCATCAACAATCTTGTTATTGGCCGTAGCGATGAATCCTTTAGAAGGGTTTACGACCGTCGGAAGGTCCTCCCATGGAATATAGCCCTCCCATTCATATTCGTCTGTCCAACCTGGCACAGGAAGCAGGCTGTCCCCTTTCTTACGAATCGGAATCAAACCGTTCGCACGGTAAGCGATATCACCATCAACAGAAGCGAACACAAAGTTTTGTGCCGGAGTATGGAAGTACGTCAAGGCTTCCTTAAACGTGTCCCAATCATCTGCCTGGTTCATACGGATCACCGCCTCAAGCTCGGTGGATGGGTCCAGGGCGGTCCACCTCATAGCCAGGGCTGTATCCTTTTCGTCGTATCGAGCAAATTCAGAAACGATCGGACCATGTCTTGTAATCGTCACTTGATGATCGACGGTTTCGCCATCTTTTACTTTGATCGGTTCATCAATGACTTCAGCCTTTTCCCATTCTTCGTTATATAAGAAGAGTTCTGCGTTCTCCGGATGTCTTTTTTCGATATAAAGATCCTGCACATCCGGTCCAACATTCGTAACTCCCCAAGCGATCTTTTCATTGTGTCCGACGATGATTCCTGGGATGCCAGCGAATATGACCCCGCTGACATTCATCTCATCCGCCTTCAGATGTGTTTCGTACCAAATTGACGGTGTTCCAAGTCCGAGATGTGGATCGTTCGCTAGAAGAGGAACCCCACTTTCTGTTTTCTGACCAGCAACGACCCAGTTGTTACTCCCATTGAACGGATCCGGGATAACGGCACCCGCAAAAGATTTTTCGAAATCAACGGGATGTGACTTCGCTTCTGATATGATGACCGGCCCGTCTTTAGGATAGGACGGGAAAAGTTCCAACGCTTTCTCTTCCGGAAAAGTCTGTAATAAGTACTGTCTGAAAGCTTGTCCTTCCCAATGACCCCCTAAGTCGAAAGCCATGTATTTGCCGATTGTCAAAGAGTCGGTCGGCGTCCATTTTTCCGGTTCATAATCCAGAATTGTAAACTCCGGCGGGAGTATGTTTTTCTCTTTCGCTTCTTTTATGTATGCATTCACCCCATCGGCATACCACTGGAGGATTTTTTGAGCATCGGTGGAGTATTGATCATAAGAGGCTTCAGCCGCTCTTCTTAAACCAAGTGTCCGGAAAAAGCGATCACGGTCAACCGTTCCATCGCCTACAACTTCACTTAATCTTCCTGAAGCTAGACGTCTGCTCAAGTCCATTTGAAAGAGACGATCCTGGGCAGTAACGAAACCTTGTGCCATATAAAGATCTTTCAAGCTGCCAGCCTCGATATGGGGAGTCCCCGCCTGATCCCGATAGACCGATACAGGACCCGTAAGTCCAGCTAATGCTCTTTCTCCTCTGATATCTGGGAGACTTCTCTGAAGGACATAGATCGCGATTGATGTGACAATCAATGCAAGTATGAGAATGATAGTGAAACCGATGGTCAATCCTTTTTTGAGCTTCGTCCCCCGACTGGTCCTATACTCTTTTTCATATTCTCTCTCGATGACCTTTTCCATTCTGCCTCCCCTTTCAAAGCCATTCCGTTAACTCGGCTTGACACCCGGCCGGTTCGCTTGTGCCTGTTGCATGTGAGCTGTGAGATCCAGTCCAGGATTATGTTTCTGAACAAGTTGCCCGGTCTCATAAATCAATTGCTCTAAAACCCTTATTCTTTCTGTTGGGTTATCCGCGTAAAAAACAGTTGTCATCCTTTCATAGAAACGATCCGGTTTCCATTTCATTCGGTCGCTCGTTTCTTTCAGCCACTTCATGCCAGGATGATGGATATATTGATGATTCAAGGCTTGCAAAGAAAGCATCAGTTTCATTCCGATATCCGCTAGTGTCTTTTGAAATAAGAGCACATCACCCCGATCAATGAGCGCTTCTCTGCTCTGCCAGGGCCCGCCGAATTCAAACGCCTGTTCAATCAAACCTTTTTTCAAACGTTCAGGATATGGAAAAACCCGATCATAAATCTCTTGGAAACGTGTTTCGCCTATAAAGGGTTTCCCGTCTGCGACAGCCCCAATCAAGCACTGCTTTTCCAATGAGAGGTCGCCGTTTTTCATATCCTGTATGAATTGCTCGACCGTCTTTGTCAAAAAACTGCTGATTTCAAACTTCGTACCATTGACGAGATAGGTTTCGGACCATTCCAAGTCCTCGTATGGATAAAAGGACAGGATTTCTCCTCCTGCTTTTCGGATCGGACTTTGCCGCTCTTCATCTGTCGGAGGTTCCTTCCATAGTAAAAACAGTTCTATGTCGGAATATCGGTCTTCCCACCCTCTCGAGACCGACCCACCAAGAAATAAAACCTCTAATTTCGGATTGTTTATGTAGTAATCTGCCATTTGTCGTGCTTCTTGTTGTAAGTTCATTTTCATTCTCCTATTTCATGGAAATACAACTCAAGTATATCAAAATATTTCGAAAAATAATTCAACTTTTTGTTAAAATGTAAAGAATATTGAAAAAGGAGCGAGAAGGATGAAACATACACTGCATCATCAATATCGAACGAGTAAACCATTGAACGCGCGTATTCAATTACATGAAATGTATGGTACCAACCCAGTCAGCTGGTCAGAATGGTATTTCAATCAAATGAGATTTTCAGATACAGATACCATCCTGGATGTTGGTTGTGGAACGGGATGGTTTTGGGCAGAGAATGCAAAGAAACTGCCAAAATCGTTAAAACTGTTCTTGATGGACCAGTCTGCAGGGATGATTGAGGAAGCGAAAAATAATTTGGAGGCAGCAGGCGTTTCGGCTGAATTTTACGTCGGTGATCTATGTTCTCTTCCATTTCATGCTGAGGAATTTGATATCGTCATGGCGAACCATATGCTTTATCACCTATCAGATCACAACCGTAAAAAGGGGTTGATGGAATTACGTCGAGTTTTGAAACAAGGTGGGACCTGTTATACGTCGACTGTTGGTGAAAATCACTTGGTAGAACTGAGCCAAATCTTGAAAGATTTCAACCCATCCTTACGCTATGACACGTCGAAATTCCATCAAGCATTCGGACTACAGAATGGCCAAAGTCAGCTCCAGGAGATATTCTCTGAAGTTTCCCGCTCTCTATATGACTGTCACTTGAAAGTTACAGAAGCTCGTCCACTCGTTGAATATGTGCTTTCAACCATGAGTGAGGCTGCAATAGAGTTACAAACGGACAACGGGAAATCGTTTGAAGATTTTATTGCCCTGAAGATTCAACAAGTAGGTCCTGTCTTCATTACAAAAGAAACTGGATACTTCAAGTCCTCGAAATAAGGAAGCGGATGGTATACCCCCAGTATAGACGGACATGATTAGAACATATATGAATACGAACCAAATTTTACCCTTTACTCTTTTTTTGATAGATTTAGTAAGAGAAAATATTGTGAAGGAGTGCCGTCATGCTGGATTGGTATTATACAACCATCGATTATTTGACCGATCTGAACTTTTGGATCGATATCGGAATTGCACTTGCTATTTTCATTGGCATTGCTGTGTTTCGAAAGCTGTTCACCAAATATATCTTCAGATTAATTACGAACCTAACTGATAAGACCTCAACACAAGTTTTACATAAAATTTTGCTCGCCTTTGAACGTCCGTTGAATGTGTTCTTCATTTTCCTCGGGTTATATCTGGCTTACGAATCTTTAGAAATAAGTGAGCGATTTGTCCAACTACCACTCAGACTTTTCCGTTCATCTGTCATCCTGATGATCTCTTGGGGGCTTGTTAATTTATCCTCCTCATCATCAGTCCTGTTCCATAGATTCCATCATCGACTGGATCTACAGGTAGATCAGATTCTAATTCCGTTCGTATCAAGAGTCCTGAAATTCGTCATCGTCGCAATCAGCATCAGTGTCCTTGCACAAGAGTGGGGCTATGACGTCAACGGATTTGTAGCCGGCCTTGGTATCGGCGGTTTGGCGTTCGCTTTCGCTGCAAAAGAAGCACTCGGGAATCTGTTCGGCGGTATCGTCATCATCATCGAGCGGCCGTTTTCAATCGGTGATTGGATTCAGACGCCATCTGTAGAAGGGGTGGTTGAAGACATCAACTTCCGCAGTACGCAGGTCCGAACGTTTGCCGATGCATTGGTAACTGTTCCAAACGCTAATATCGCGAACGACCCAATCACGAACTGGACGCGTATGCGTAAGCGCCGTGTCTACTTCAATCTTGGTGTCACCTATACGACTCCGAAAGAGAAGCTTGAAACGTGTGTGAAAAAGATTAAAGACATGCTGAAGGAACATCAAGAGGTCCATCCGGAACTGATTGAAGTTCGCTTTGATAAATACAACGATAGCAGTCTGGATATCATGATTTACTTCTTCACGAAAACGACGGCTTGGGTCAATTACTTGGATGTCAAGGAAGATATCAATCTGCGCATCATGGAAATCCTTGATCGTGAAGGTGTATCCGTCGCATTCCCAAGCAGAAGCATCTATGTAGAGAAAGAGGATTTTTCTCTAGAAACAGAAGAAAATGACACGAATGGTAAACCGGAGGCAAAAGAATGAAATTGACGATCCGCCGATACGAAAACGAAAGCGATATGGACCTTCAGTATGATTTCTGGAGAAAAGTGACCTCTGACCTTCCCTATGCGTGGAAGCCGACGCTGTCACCGAAGAAGTTTCGCCAACAGAATGAGTTTGACCCTGAAACCCGCTGTTTTGCTTTCGACGGAGACAAGCTGGTTGGACATATGGGTTTTACAGGCGAAGGAAGTTTCGTATCTTTAGGCTACCCCTGGGTATTGGAAGGATATGAAGGCGCTCTACAGGAAGAGATGTTCGAGAGAATCTACCACTATGCCATCAGTCCGGAGTACGGAGCGAATATGTTCGCTCAGCGTTTCCGATCACAATGGACGACGCAGATCGAATTCTTCAAAAGCAAAGGATTCGAGGTGACTGGCCGCTCTCCGATTTTCGGAAGGGATATTTCTAAAGTTCCTGTGCCAGTGACGAAGGGAATCGAGCTGAAAATCGAGTCAGGGTTCGATATCGATACCTTCGTGTGTACTGCACAGAAATTACCTGGAACAACCGAGCAAGACCTATCGTTTTACCGGACATATTATGCTTCGGTGGATTTTGATTTTACCGTTTTATGTGTAAAAGAGGCCGACGTAATCGGTTGCTTCGGTGTCACCCACCGAAAAGACACAGGGTATGCTGAAGTGATTGCTTCTTCTTTGGCTGAAGGAGATTCACATCTATTCGAAGGTGTCATTTCAACCATCATCAATGAGCTCTATGAACGCAACGCCGGCTCAATCAGCATTTATGAAGCGGCTGCTCCAACTACTAAACATCTTACAAACCTAGGTTTTCAAAAAGTCACAGAAGACATCATGATGATGAAAAAAGTCGATTGAACATGAAAAGCCGCCGGAATTCCGGCGGCTTTCGTTATGTTTGTCATCCATTTATGGAATATTTGCTGACATCTTCGACTTCTCCATTTTCGCGGTGTAGGACGACTTGGCTCGGACGCGCTTCATCTGCCATTTTCCTTGCTTCGTCCGTTGCGGCATCCTTCGTATCGAAGGTCTTTTCTGAATGGTCTCTGCCCTCGATTTTGATATCCCACTTATTGTTGTCTTCGTTCGGTACGACATGGTAGATCTTAGCTTCCATTTTCCATTCCTCCTTCATTTTTCTGTGATAGTTATATACCCTGCTTGTAAATATTTACACCTATTTTTCGGTTGAATTGCCTTATTTCAGGTCAAAGTAACAGTACGGAGGTGAACGAATTGAAGAAAAAGAAGAAGAATGCGACTACATCAGGATTGCCATCCTCCCAGCCGGAAGGTCAAGGTACCGGCATCGAAATAGGAACACCGCTCGATTCGACTAGAAAGAAAAAGAAGAAGTAAATGTGAGAAGGGTAACCACGTGTCAGGCACAGCGTTACCCTTTTGTTCAAAACAACGAGTAACCTTACATAGTAAAGGGTAAACATCACTATCATCATTTTCGAGTTGTTGGAGGTATATATGCGATCTTTTCCTAAACCAAGAGTCGTCGTCAGCAAGTGCTTGGAGTTCGAGGCCTGCCGTTATAACGGAGATGTGTTGAAGGACATGACCGTACGCCGTTTAATGCCATATGTAGAATTCATACCGATCTGTCCTGAAGTAGAAATCGGTCTCGGAACCCCTAGAGAGACGGTCAGGCTCGTTTCTCAGGAAAATGAAGTACGAATGATTCAACCCTCTACAAAACAAGATCTGACAGAAGACATGAATACGTTCAGCCGAGCGTTTTTTGATTCCTTGCCAGATGTGGACGGCTTCATCCTGAAAAACCGCTCCCCTAGCTGTGGAACACGTGATGTGCGAATTTACACGGGAGTAGAGAAAGCACCCGTCAAAGAAAAAGGTACTGGCCTCTTTGGAGGAAACGTGTTAAATGAGTATGGAAACCTTGCCATTGAAGAAGAAGGCCGATTGTCTAACTTTACAATCAGGGAACACTTCCTCACAAAGTTGTACACATTGACTTCCTTTCGTATTCTAAAGGGAGATCCGTCGATACAAAAATTGATCCAATTTCAATCACAGAACAAATATTTGTTCATGGCCTATAACCAAACACGTATGAAAAAGATGGGAAGAATCATTGCAAACCATAAGCAGTATGATTCCATTGACGAAGTATTTGCGGAATATGAACAAGAGCTTCATGCGATGTTCCAAAAAGCTGCCCGATACACGTCCAACATCAATGTATGCCAGCACATCATGGGCTATTTTTCAGAGGAGTTGAGTAAAAATGAACGGGACCATTTTCTGCACTTGTTAGAACGCTATAAGGACCGGAAAATACCGCTCAGCAACCTTTTAAGCATTTTGAAGTCATGGGTATATCGCTTTGACAACGAATACCTTCTGCAACAATCGTTTTTCGAACCTTACCCGGAAGATCTGGTCGAGATGGCCGACTCAGGAAAAGGAAGAAGTTATGCATGAAGACCGAGCCTCAGGCTTGGTCTTTTTGCAAGACAAAAAGCTGCCCCTAAGGACAGCTTTCACTTTTAGTTGATTCTTTGAAATTCATTCGGCATTTCCAAGAGACTCATTCACCTATCGATCCAGATCCGGTATACGCCAATCGATTTCCTCCATCCCATTCTCTCGGAGGAACATATTGATTTTTGAAAAAGGTCGACTGCCGAAGAATCCTTTGTTCGCTGAAAAAGGACTTGGGTGAGGTGATTTCAGAATCAAGTGATGACCATTCGTGATGAGCTCTTCTTTCGCTTGAGCATGTCTCCCCCACAACAAAAATACGACTGGTTTTTCCCTTTCATTCAATGTCTGGATCACGGAATTCGTAAACTGCTCCCAGCCTAAGCCTTTGTGGGAATTGGGTTCCTTTTTCCGTACGGTGAGCACTGTGTTCAGCAGCAAGACACCTTGTTTGGCCCAATGAAGTAACGATCCATGGTTCGGGATATCATGTCCAAGGTCAGCTTGAAGCTCCTTGAAGATATTTTTCAGAGACGGTGGCTGTCGTACACCTGGTTGAACTGAAAAGCTTAACCCATGCGCTTGTCCTGGTCCGTGATAAGGGTCCTGTCCGATGAGCACGACCTTCGCATCCTCGTAAGATGTATAGTGAAGCGCATTGAAGATATCATACATATCTGGAAAAACGGTATGGGTACCATATTCCACTTTCAATTGCTCTCTCAGTTTATGATAATAGTCCTTTTCGAACTCCTCTCTTAGAAGTACAGACCAATCATTTTGTAGGATTTCCATCGTTCAATCACCTGTTTTTAACGTTGTTTTACGGGTAGTATATCACACGAAATTATCCCATTCGATGCCCGTATTATTTCCCCGACAATATTCTACACCGTTATACCATATACTTTCGGATCACACTTGTCGCATCCGCTCGCAAATACCTGGATCGTCCCAAGTAGAGCGGGATTTCCAATTTTTCAAAGTCCGGCAACCCTTTTTCATTGAACAAGGTATCATCACGATAAAATTTCGTGATATCCGCGACGAACCAGTCATGATCTCCATACGAATTGACGTCGATCGTCTTGCACTCATACGCCACATACGCATCATGTAAAATCGGCGCGTCCGTCGTAATCCCTCTGTCGAAAGAAATGCCTCCCAGCTCAAACTTATCCGTATCGCTTCCAGAGTATGACCCTGATTGTTGGATGAATTCCGCTTTCTCGTATGGCAGGAAATTGATCGCGAATGATCCCGCATTTTTGACAAGTTGATGGGTATGTCGCTCCCTTCCGATTGCCACACCGTAAATGGCAGGATCATAGGAGATATAAGAATGCCACCCTGCTGCCATGACATTGTCTTCTCCGTTATATGAAACGGTCACGATTGCGACCATGCCTGGATAACTGTGCATGACCATTTGATCTGTCGGTTTCCTCATTCCACTAACCCCTTTCCATCTTTCTGTTTTTTAATTATCACACGAATCGGAATGTTTTGTCATAAGTTTGCTATAATGAAAATCGTTGGGTCATAGCTCAAAGGGGGTTCCATATGGAGATTAAACGTATACCTACAGAAGATATCAATTCATTCATCGAAATCGTCAGCCGGTCTTATCCAGGAATGAAGGTCGTATCGGATGACGATATACAGAAGATGACCGACCGTTTCATTGATATACAAGAGAACGATACGACAAAAGCCCTTTACGGTGCCTATCAATCGGGGAAACTTGTCGGCGGCATGCTGTTCCATGATTTCGAGATGATGTTTTATGGGCAGAAAGTACCGGTAGGCGGGATCGGTATGGTGGCCGTCGATCTATTACATAAAAAAGAACGGGTCGCCAAGACGATGCTCGAATATTTCCATCAGCATTATCTGGAGAGAGGCGTTTACATGACGGCCCTCTATCCGTTCAGACCGGATTTTTATAAAAAGATGGGGTATGGATACGGTACGAAGAAAGACCGCTATCGAGTACAGCCACAGCATCTCCCGAAAGGTCCATCAAAGTCGCATATCGCCTACATATCGCTTGGGCAAATCGGTGATCTTGTAACGTTCTACAATAAAATGGCTGTTCAAACGCATGGACTCATGATTCGTTCTGAGAAGGATTTTGAGAAACCGATGAAACAGCCAGGCAATTACACGATCGGATACATAGACAATGGAGAAATCAAAGGTTACGCAGGTTTTTCATTCAAATCCGAAACGAGGGACAGCTTCTTGCAAAACGACATCCTCATTCATGAGTTCATGTATGAGGACAGTGAAGTTCTCTCTGAGATGCTTACGTTTTTCCATAGCCAGCAGGATCAGATCCGCTCCATCTATTTCGATACACAAGACGAACATTTCCACCACCTGCTCACCGATCCGAGCAACGGCTCTGGGCATCTGATTCCGCATGCTTTCCATGAGAGCAATACACAAGGTGTCGGACTCATGTATCGCGTCCTCGATACGGAAAAGTTCATGGATTCGGTAAAGGGGCATCATTTTAACGGTGTGGAATTGGCGTTGGAAATTAAGGTTTCCGACACGTTCCTGCCGGAAAACGATAAGCGCTTTTATGTCCATTTTGAAGACGGTAAAATGACCATCCAGAAGGAGACAAAGACGGATGTCGCAATCGAGCTCGATATAGCCGATTTCTCGTCCATGCTCATGGGCGTGCTCCCTTTCCATGCCTTATACACGTATGGAAAAGCGAAAATATCAGATCCAGCCTACGTCGCAAAGGTAACGCAATTATTTTACACACATCAGAAACCGGTTTGTTTCAACCGCTTCTAAGATTTTACGATTTGAGGGATTTATATGTTAGCAAAAACGATCAGACAAGGTGAACGGGTCTATTTAGGTCGATTTACAGAAGAAGATTTGGAGAAGGTTTCAGCATGGTACCACGATGATGAATATATGCGTTGTATGGATGCGTCCCCTTCTTTTCCATTATTGAAAAGGGACTTCAAAGACTGGGTCGAGCTTAAACCCCGAGAACAGAAATCATACTTATTCGCCGTCCGCATGCGACAGGATGACCGCGTCATCGGCTGGGTGGACTTGGATGATATCCTCTGGCCGCATCGCAATGCCTGGCTAGCGATCGGCATCGGCGAACGGGACTTGTGGGACCAAGGCTTAGGATACGAAACGATGGAGCTTGTGTTGAATTTCGCCTTCAACGAACTGAACCTCCATCGCGTTCAATTGACCGTCTTCAGCTACAACAAGCGAGCGATCAAACTATACGAGCGGTTAGGATTTCAACACGAAGGCGCCCAAAGAGAATTCCTTCAACGGGACGGCGAACGCTACGACATGCTCATGTACGGGATATTAAGCCACGAATGGACAAAGCAAGCATAAGGATCACGATGGGAAACGTCATTTTTTGACGTTTCTTTTTCTTTTATGAGCGTCTGTACAAACATCATTGTCCTATTTTTAGTACAATAGTGAATACTAGTTGTTATGTAGGAGGGATTCTGTTTTGGATCTGATCGATATTTCGAAAGTACAACCTATCATAGAACGTTTCGTCGATAAAGACGTCTACATCCACCTGGAAACGACAAACGGAGCGTACGCTTCTCATTTCAATGAGCAAGTGTTCTCTGCAGGTGCATATATCCGAAACGGTAAAATTAAATACACACGTGGGAAAATCACTGGTGAAGGACCGTACCGGGTCGGGTTGAAGATGGACCTTGGATGGATCTATGCTGAGGGGATCACCCATTGGGAGCTGGATGCGAAAAACCGACTGTTGATGGCGGGTCATGATCAAGACGGAAAACTAGCCGTCGCACTGCAAATCAGCGAAACACCGTTTGAATAAAGAAAAGCGGAAAGGAGCGATAACATGGAGAAGCAAGTATTAGTGGTCTTCCCTCACCCTGATGATGAAGCGTTCGGGGTCTCGGGATCGATTTCAAAATACATTGATAGCGGAACGCCTGTCACATATATGTGTTTGACCCTCGGAGAGATGGGACGTAACATGGGCAACCCTCCTTTCGCAACGAGGGAAACCTTGCCTGAAATTCGTAAACAAGAACTATTGAATGCCAGCAAAGTCATGGGCTTGAATGATTTGCGAATGATGGGGCTTCGAGACAAGACGATTGAGTTCGAAGATCCTGAAATGCTCGCTGATATGGTCAACGATGCCATTGAAGAGCTGAATCCATCGTTGATCATCACATTCTATCCAGGATACAGCGTACATCCAGACCATGACGCATGTGGCGCAGCAGTCATCAAAGCTGTGAGCCGATTGCAGGAAGCGAAACGACCGAAAGTCGAGTGTGTCGCGTTTTCCCATAATTGTGAGGAGGACCTCGGGAAGCCCGATGTCATCCGCGATGTTTCAGATTTTATCGACCGGAAGCTGAACACATTGGAAGCCCATAAGAGCCAAACAGCAGGCTTGATGGCTGGGATGAAGAAGCGCCTTCAAGCAAACGAAGAGGAACTGATGAACTGGATCAAGTTTGAGCGATTCTGGACGTATTCATTCGATAAGTGATCACAAAAAAATGGCTGACTCATAGGAGTCCAGCCATTTTTTTACGTTATTCTGACTCAGCAGGCTTCTTAGCATGTTCAAGCATAAGCTTTTTTACCATACTGCGTTGTTTTTTATGAACAAGGATATACAACGTATCCCCCCCACATAAAACGGTATCCCCCATCGGAGTAATGAGAGCGTCCTTCCGTATGACCGCCGAAATCAAAGTATGATCTGGAAGGGGAAGATCTTTGATTTTGTTTCCTATGACAGCAGATTCTTTCTCCACTCGGATCTCCATCATTTCATTCTGGGTCTTACCAATCGAAATGAGTTCCAGACTATGTGGTACTTCTGCTCTAGCACCGTGCAAAAATTTAAAGTACTTGCCTAACGGTGAGATCGTTGCCCCTTGAATCAATGCTGAAGTGAAGACAACGAAAAAGACGACATTAAAGAGTAATCCGCTGTCTTCCAATCCTGCGACCATCGGATAGGTGGCCAGTACGATGGGTACCGCTCCTTTCAACCCAGCCCACGAGATGAAGAGCTTCTCTCTTACGTCGAATTTGGTCGCGATCAGACTAATGAAAACCCCGATTGGACGAGCAACGAGCATCAGGATGAAAGATAGAGCGATCCCTTGCCAGACGACATCCAGTAATTGATTCGGGAATACCAGCAGACCTAGTAAGATGAACATGGTTATTTGCATCATCCATGCGAACCCCTCATTGAACCGAACAATAGAATGTCGATAGGTCAAATCGCGGTTCCCTAGGAATACCGCCATCACATATACGGCAAGAAAACCACTCGCGCTTATGAGACTAGCAATTCCGAAGGTGAAGATGGCTAAAGCGATCGATAAGACTGGATATAAGCCTGATGAATCCAGGTTGATTTGATTGATGACCCATACTGCCACTCTTCCAAAAAGTAATCCGATAAGGAGTCCTACACCCATTTGCCAGAAAAAGTCCAACAGGAACGTAGCCGGATTCACATTGTCGATCTGGATTAACTGTAAAATCGTGACCGTCAAGAAAATCGCCATTGGATCATTCGTACCGGATTCGGCTTCTAAAGTCGATGTCAGTTTTCTTTTGATGTTCTTATTCCCTAGCGCTGCAAAAATCGCTGCGGCATCTGTAGAGCCGACAATCGCACCGAAAAGAAATCCTTCTAACCAACTGACATCCAATATGTATTTTGCTGCTATACCAGTAACCATCGTCGTGATGAGCACACCGATTGTGGCCAAAGATAAAGACGGTTTGTAGACCTTTTTGATATCATGCCATTGCGTTTTAAGACCACCCTCAAACAGAATGACAATCAACGCAAAGGTACCGATCAGTTGGGTAAGCAATGCATTATCATAATATATGTACTCGTTCAGTATCATACCGACCATGATAAACAGAACTAATGAAGGCAACCCTAATCTTGCAGAGAACTTGGCGGTTATGACGCCAATAATCAATAAAATTGAAACAAGCAAAATCGTACCATCTACACTGAATTCCATTTCCGTCCTCCCTCGTCTACTTCCATTATATGAAATTACGAACCTCCAAAACAAATCTTACAACTAAAAAACCCAATGATACCAATGGAATCATCGGGTAAATGCGTATTAATTTTCTTGTTCGATTGAAAAGAGTGATTGCAATTGATCTGTATTCTGGGTCAGATCGGCTAACGTATATTGGTCCAATACGTCGAAATAAGCTTTCAATGCTTTGTTCAATACACCTTTCAATTTACACGCCGGGCTTATGATGCAGGTGTTATTCGCAGCATCGAAGCATTCTACGAGATAAAAGTCCTCTTCTGTCCTTCGGATCAATGTACCGATATTGATCTCATCTGGATTCTTACCAAGTGTGATGCCACCATTTCTTCCTCGCACCGTTTTAATGTAACCAAGCTTACTGAGCTCGTGCGTCACTTTCATCAAATGATTTTTGGAAATTTTATAGGTATCAGCGATTTCTTTAATTTGGACGAGCCGGCCATCCACCTGGGTCGCCAAGTACATCAACACTCTTAAAGAAAAATCACTGTACTGGGTCATTCGCAAAGGAATCCCTCCTTCATAGGAGTTACTATTATGCTCTAATCGTACCACTGCCAACCATGCAGGAAAAGCACTTGAACTCACGTGTGACAGCTTTTTGAACATGAATGTGACAAATCAGCGAAAAGATGTATTTCATATACATCTTATACAGGAACCTCAACTATAATAAAGGTGTATTCAAAATACATCTTTTATAAGAGGAGCTGATTTTGATGTTAGATCCAAAAACCGTTCAAACGATCAAATCGACTGTCCCTGTATTAAAGGAATGTGGAACCGCTATTACTTCACGTTTTTATGAATTGCTATTCACGAACCATCCAGAACTATTGAACCTATTCAACCATTCCAATCAGCAAAAAGGACGCCAACAAGGTGCTTTGGCGAATGCTGTATATGCTGCTGCAGTACATATCGATCGTCTGGAGGAAATCCTTCCGGCTGTGAAGCAAATCGCTCACAAACACCGTAGTTTAGGCGTCAAGCCGGAGCAATATCCTGTTGTAGGTGAAAATCTCCTTAAAGCCATTAAAGATGTATTAGGAGATGCTGCAACTGATGAGATTTTAGATGCGTGGGCCAAAGCTTATCAAGTCATTGCTGATGTGTTCATACAGGTTGAAGCCGACATGTATCAAGAAGCTGAGAATCAGGTAGGCGGATGGAAAGATTATCGTGAATTTACATTGGTCAAAAAAGAGGTGGAAAGCAAGGTCATCACTTCGTTCTATTTGAAGCCTTCTGACGGAAACGCGTTGGCACCATTTTTGCCAGGACAATATGTAAGTGTGAAGACGGAAATTCCAGGAGATCCACACACGCACATTCGCCAATACAGTCTATCCGACTCTATAAAAAAAGAGCACTACCGACTGTCTATCAAAAGAGAAGGTCGGGTATCTAAATACTTGCATGACCACGTAAAAGAAGGAGATCGCCTGTTCTTAAGTGCTCCTGCAGGAGACTTCACCCTGGATACAAAATCCGAAAAGCCACTTGTATTGATTGGCGCAGGAGTTGGCCTTACTCCACTCATGAGCATGCTTGCAACAACACTTACGCACACACCTGATCGGGAAGTTCATTACATTCATGCTGCCATCAATGGAGAATATCAGGCGTTGGGTGAACACGTTTTAAATTTGGCAAATGAGCATGATCAAATGAAAGCACATTTCATTTTTGAAAAACCGTCAGATCATGATCGTGCGCATCGACTTTTTGCGAAAGAAGGATATGTAGACTTTGACTGGCTACAAAATGTAGTATCAAGTGACGCAGAGTGCTACATCTGTGGTCCAGAAGGGTTCATGAAAAATGTGATCAACTCATTACAACGAATAGGTGTACCAGCCGAAAACATCCACTACGAGTTTTTCGGCCCAGCCATTGATTTAGGACTAGAGACCGTATCGGTTGAATAACCTGATTTCCAAACTAGAAAAGGGGCAAACCACAAATTTTTATAGGTTGCCCCTTTATCTATCAAACTCTCTTTCCATCAATTGAACTAGAATTGAGACCTAATGCAAGCATATACTTCTAAAAGTCGGAATCTTGCCTGTTCTCCTTGTTTATGATCATCTAATATTCTTTTGTAATCTAACTATGTGGAATTTCGAGTATGCACCCGATCATGAAGGAAGAATGACTGATCCATAAATTTAACGGACATTGAGTACCTTATTTCTATAAAATAGTCATTTTGCTAAACTTAACGGACATAGGAGACCTTATTTGGTCCAAAATCATCAAAAACAATGTACTTTTTAACAAATAGCGTATCAGATGTCCGTTAGCATCTCCAATTGAGCATTTTTGTCACAAATAACGGATCTCCTGTCCGTTAAGCCCTATTTTTCTAGCTTCCTTTTTAATGCTTGCTCAAATAAAAAACGCAAGTGGTTCGTGTAGAAACCACATTGCGTCTTGAATGATTTGATATCTCGGGTTTATTTTATTGGTCTTCGAATAACACCTTGTACTCCCCATACCCTTCCTTATCCAGGTCTTCTTTCGGAATGAAACGGAGTGCGGCAGAGTTGATGCAATATCTCATACCATCCGGACCAGGTCCATCGTTGAACACATGTCCAAGATGCGAGTCTCCGCCTTTACTGCGCACTTCAGTACGGATCATGAAGTGGCTCAAATCTTTCTTTTCTTTGATTCTGGAAACGTGGATCGGCTTTGTGAAACTTGGCCATCCACAGCCTGCATCGTACTGGTCTTTCGAGCTGAACAACGGCTCTCCAGAAACGATATCGACATAGATGCCTTCCCGCTCATTGTTCCAGTATTCGTTTTGGAAAGCAGGCTCTGTTCCGTTCTTTTGGGTCACCTTATACTGGATGTCAGTCAGATTTTCACGAAGTTCCTTGTCGTCTTTTTTCATTGTCCAGTTCTTTTCGGTGAAGTCCTTACGACCCGATCCCTTGTAATACGCATTGTAATGGCCAGGATGTTTTTTATAATATTTTTGATGATGATCCTCCGCCGGATAGAATTCAGAAGCCGGCAGAATTTCAGTTACGATCGGCTTGGAAAAGCGACCGCTCTGTTCGAGTTCTTGCTTGGATGCTTCTGCTAGTTCCTTCTGCTCATCATTATGATAAAAGATGGCGGTCTTATAAATCTCGCCGCGATCATAGAACTGCCCGCCAGCATCTGTCGGGTCGATTTGCGGCCAGTAGATTTCCAGTAATTTTTTATATGGAAAAATCTCCGGATTGAACGTGATCTGGACGACTTCACGATGCTTGTCTTGCTTCGCAACGATTTCTTCATAGGTCGGGTTCTCAATCGTTCCACCCATATAGCCGGATACAACTTCTTCGATTCCAGGCATTTCATCAAAGGGTTTTACCATACACCAGAAACAGCCACCTGCAAAAGTAGCCTTCTGTAATTGCTTATTGCTTTCAGCCATCTTCATCCCTCCAATTTTCCTGCTCCACTTTTAGAATATCCTCTTTGGAAAAAGTTTTTCAAAAAAAGTGCTTATCTTTCATCATAGTCATCTTTATTCCATTAGCAAATTAAACGCCTTGAGTGTACCGGGGACTTTTCACTAACGAAAAAAGACTACCCTTCTTTATGGGCAGTCTCCATCCGTATTACGCTTTTTCCGCAACGAGCGTGAACATCTTCGGTAGTCCGATGTCATGGACTTTTTGGTTCGTTTCTTCATCCAACATCTTGACAACCAGCCCTTGTTGAGCGATTTCTGTTACAACTTCTCCTAGAGTCCACTTCCGTTGCAGCACTTCATTTTCTTCTTTCTTCCCCTCAGATGAATACTTTGAGAATGCTACACCTCTTCGTTCAATCGTCGGGTCGAAGTAATTGCCGTCCACTTTATGTTTCTTCCCTTTGGAAGTGATCAGTTTTGTCGAAATCGGGTGGAATTCTTGGAGGATGAATTTGCCTCCTGGTTTCAACAACGCTTGGACTTTACTCATCAAAGGTTTCAAATCGATGAAGTAGTGCAGGACTCCTAATTCCATCATAACGACGTCATAGTGGTTTTCCGTTTCAAACGACAATACGTCTGCAACCCGGTAGTCTAGTTCGACACCGGAGGATTCCGCAACTTCCTGTGCGTAAGCCGCATTCTCTTTTGAAAAATCGACAACCGTTACATCTGCACCGAGTAAAGACATCGCCACACCTTTGATTCCATTCGAGCCCATCAGATGAACGACCTTTTTTCCTTCCAAAGATCCGAATTGAGGATATAACGATCCGAGCCTTCCAGCTGGATGCCGTTTGATTTTTTCCGCTGCTACTTCTGGTGTTCCATGACGGTTAACCAGTGCCTCATACGTATTTTGGTTCCAGGCAGATTCGTTTTGATTCGTCATCCGAGCTTGTTGATCAGCTAAGTACGAAGCAACGAGTCCTTCAAATCGCGGATCTTCCTTCAAGTCATATAAGGACTGACACCATAAAGATGCCCCACTGTTCTCAACCTCGATTCGGTAACGGTTCGTCCGAATTGTGGTGTTATATCGGCAGGAAACATCGACGGTCACATCCTCCATTTTAAAATGAAAAGCGCCTCTCTCAGTCGTCTGCTCAACCGGACTCGGGTGGTATGGTGCAAAAACGTCATATACCGTTTCGAAAACGTCCCACTGCACTTCCACGCATACTCGATCCGATTCTAAGTCTATCCCCTGCAAAGAAAGGGCTGTTTCATTTATGAATTGATAAGGGATGGCCTGCTCTTGGAAGGCTACAGCAAGGTTATGGATTTGTGTACTATATATATCAGATGACATGGTTGATCCTCCGTCTGATTATGATCTTTAATAAAAGATGACAGAAACCACAACAAAATTCAAGATAAGAAAAGACACCCCTTACGATACAGGGGTGCCTCTTTCCTTCAAATCAATTGACCTTTTCTTTTTCTTTTGATTTTTGAGTTTCTGGTTTCCCTGCCACAATCACATGAAGTTGGTCTTCGCTTTCAGCAGTTCCTGCAAAATTCTCAGCCTCTGCTACCAAGAAATAACTTCCGTTTGCCAGCTCCAATTTGATTTCAAATGTTCCGTCTGTATCCGATTGACCAGAACCTAGTTTAGTACGTTTGTTACCTTTCACATTGTACACGTGAATGGTCGTATTCGGATCTGCTTGTCCTGTCACAACAACAGGCTCACGCTTGAATTTCAATTTATCATCATCCCATTCAGGCGCGTTTGGAGCTTGTTGTTCTGCATCCATCGCCCAATTCAATGCATTGACGAAAAGTTGTTTTCCTTCTTCCGTCCAGCCGTACTCCGGTCCAATGATGTTGGTCACGTTGTAGCTAGAGAGAAGCAATTGCACACTCGTAGCACTTGTGAAATCGTAAGCGATCGAAGATCCTTTCATCGTTTCATCTACTGCTAGATCTCCAAGTGTGATACCAGGGTATCCTTTAAAGGTCGCGTAAGGACTCTTCGCTGTATGAATCTTAATCGGAGTGACTTCCCCATCCTCTGCTACCAATCCTTCGAAAATCGGATGCCCTTCCAGTGGATGTACGTATACGGCTCCTTCATCATATCCTTGTTGATCCAATTGCGGATATCCTTTCGCTGCTTCCAACAGCTGGATGGAGCCTTCACCAACTCCCCACGTTCCAGTGAACACAACGCTTACTTGTTTTTCATCCGTTTCAGCAATCAATTGTTTTACCTGTTCAGCTGTTCCGTCTTTTGTATTGAGTAAAATGATTCTGTAATCGTCTACATTGCCCAGCACATCCCAGTCGCGAGATTCTGCATAGACCCCTTGTCCGTTCAGGAAGGAGGCGAGCGTTCCGTTTATGTCACCTAATACAGCAACTTGATACGCGTTCAACGTCAGGTTCGTTTCAACATCTTCTTCTCCGACAGCGATCGTTTCAATAGCTGGCAAGTAGCCGTCCGCTTCCATTTTCAACTCGTAATTACCAGGCAGCAGTTGTTCGAACGAATAGTTACCGGATTCATCGGTTGTTGCTTCTTCTACAAATCCAGCAGGGTCTTCTGGTGTCAGGGTCAGCTTAACACCTTCAATACCTTCTTCCGTTTCAGCATCCGCCACTTTTCCTGATAACGCCACACCTTCAATTGCTTCAAGTGTGAAATTCAATGTGACAGAATCACCAAGCTCAGCTACATTGGCTTCCTGCGTCTGTTCAACGAAACCACGTGCTTGTACTTTAACATCGTACGTTCCGACACCGACTCCTAATCGATAAGTGCCGTCAGCGCTTGTGACCGTTTCGATGCCTTCAGAAGCAACCGTTACTTTGGCATTTCCAATCGGCATCCCTTCAGCATCTGTCACAGTCCCTTTGATTTCACCAAGACTAGCTGTCGTTGCAAATTCGATTGCATTCAAGTAGATTTGTTTTGCATTTTCCGTCCAGCCATCATCAGGAGAGCCATAGCTGCTTGCTTGTAAACCAGACAATAATACGTGAACACTATTCGCTGTTGGATACTTGATTCCGAAACCTTCACCGAGTAATCCTTCTGTGTGATGTGTCAAGGATCCAATTGTCGTACCGGAATAGTTTTCATAAACTGAATACTGCTGGTTACGATCTCCATTGTTCAATATTTCGATCTCTTCTCCGACTTCAAAACCGCTGAAAATCGGATGGAGCTGATCGACTTTAACGTTGATAGACTGACTCTCAAAGGATGAGATGACATTCTCAGGATCCCCGTAGGCATCCTTCAAGCTCTTGATCGTTCCGCCACCATACTGACTGACGAACATCATACTCACTTCCAGTTGATTCGCTTCTTCAACGAAAGCTCGGAATTGATCGTTGCTCATTGAATAATCTTTATCGTTGAAGATGACTAGTGCATAATCTGCAAGTGCATCTTGCAAGGATTCGAAGTCAGCTCTTTGATAGAAATCGACCTCATATCCGTTCGTTTCCAAGAAAGGAACGAGTCGCGCTTCGTTCGGGCTATAGCCGATGACTGCAAGTTTTTCCGATACTTGCATTGCGAAGGAGAGATCAATTTCCTCACCAGCAACGACCTGTACATTGTTTTGCGTATTCGGGCCATAACCTGAAGCGAGTGCCCGTACGTCATAGGTTCCTTCAGGGACAGATGCTGTGAACGTTCCATTTTCATCTGTTGAAACTTCGATTGGAGTACCTAAGAACGAGATAGATGCATCGGCAATCGGTTCATTCGTCGAACTGTCGATGACTGTACCAGTTACCGTTCCTGCATTTTCTGATTTCAACTCGAAGCTTTCATCCAATCGTTCTCCATTCGTGATGTCTACACGCACAGATTTTTGTTCGTGTCCGAAAGCATTAAAGGTCAGTTCATAGCTTCCTTCTTCAAGTCCTGCATAGAAACGACCTTCATTGTCCGTTTCGATCGTTTCATTTGTTTCCGTAATTGTCACTGTCGATTTAACAGGTGTACCCTGATCATTCAGCACCTGGCCATGCAATTCACCCACAAATGGTTCTTCATTATCCAACGCCCAAAGGATTGCGTTGTTCAATATTTTCTCACGGACTGGATCAAACGATTGGTCTGGGTTCCAGACGTGGCTGAATGTCATATTGGCTAGTAAAATTTCGACGGAATCGATCGTACGACCTTTGTATGCGACCATGCTTCCTTGATCACCCGTCGTTTCATTCGAGAATTCAACTGCGGTCTCCCCAGAGTAACCGTCAAATCCATAGTAGTAATCGAAACGAGCCGGGATATCGAAGGACTCGTTTAAAGCAAGACCTTCTGTAATTGGATGTTCTTTGACCACTTTACCTGTGGAGCCTTCTTCGCTTCCACCGAATACGGTCGTAGGGTCATTCAAATACTCGTTCAAAATATCAATGGATCCGCGACCGCCATCCTGACCCGTCCAGATCACCGGTGTTCTTGACTGATCGAGCGCTTTCAAGAATGTTTTGAATTCTCCCTCAGTAGGTTCGAGGGCCGGTGCGTAATCTGAATTTGCAAAAACAAGGTCCACTTCACTGAGCTTATCCAGGTCTGTGAAGTTCATATCTTCGACGAGATAGCCTCGTTCTTCTAGATAGCCTCGTAAAGTCGGATAGCCTGAGGCTGTAATATCGACGATGACACCTACCGTCGGTGACGGCTTAAGGTCAATCGGCAGGTTCACCTCTTCTGTGTCGCCAATTTCAACTTCTATGTCTTTACGAACATAGCCATCTTTTTCAATACGTAACGTGTACGTTCCTGGCTCTAGACGTTCGAGTGAATACTGACCTTGCGTATTTGAAACTGTTGCCCGTGGAACATTCAATACGTCGATTGTGGCACCTTCAATCGCATTGCCATCTTTCTCATTGGCGACCACTCCTGAGATGGAACCGACATTCCCTTTTACATTCATTTGGATATCCAGTGGTTCACTGTCTCCAGATACACTCACGTTCATTGTTTGCGTCTGGTACCCGAATGATTGAATTTCGACTTCGTATTCGCCATCTAAAATGGCGATGGCGTAAGAGCCGTCATCTGGATTCGTCTTGTCAGAGAACTCCATTCCGTTCACTTTGACCGTGGCATCCAGAGGATTCCCACTTTCATCGGTTACCGTACCGCTGATGGTCGAAAACTTCGCATTTGCCGCCCAAAGCACCGTATTGACGAGCAATTCCTTTCCTTCAGGGGTATAATCGCTCGCATCATGTGAGAAAGAGAAGCCGTGACCTGCCATCAAGATTTCCATGCTTCCGGACGATCTTGGTTTATAGGCAAGACCTCCGCCATATGGTTCAGCGTCTCCTTCATGCTTAATCGTCGCTAATGAGTATCCACTGTATCCTTCGAATGTTCCGATTGAGCTTGCTTCTGGTAAAAGCAATTCAATGAAATCGCCAGCTTGAGCGTCACCGAAAACAGGATGTTCTTCGGTCACCACATATCCAGCCGCAAGATTGGAGCCACGGATTGTTTCCCTTGATTCAGGATCCCCACGATAATCCACCAGATAATCGATTCCTGAACCGCTCCAATACGTTTCACCGAAAATGATACTTGTTTCATGCTCATCAGCTGCTTTCATCATCGCTTCGAAAGCGGGCTCTTTGAATCTGTAAGAAGTTGCATCGTTGAAGAAGACAACATCGTAATTACCGACTTCCGCTGCGATCTCCGTTTCATCGACTTCTGTGACCGGAACACCCATCGCTGTGAAAATGGAGGCGAAATTACGTTCCGATGACCAGTAATCACCGACGACTGCGAGTCTAGGGACAGCAGACAATTCGACGTTCAATTCACCTTCATGTCTTGCCATGTCGATCTGTTTGGAGTACTTGATATACCCGTCTTTTTCTATGGACAAGTTGTATACGACATCTTCCAGATCGCTCACTTCATAGCGTCCATTTGAACCTGTCGTTGTTTCCGTGACAACTTCCCCTGCTTCGTTCGTCACTTTCACGTGCGCACCACTTAAGACTTGCTGTGTGTTTGCATCCGTTACAAGACCTGATATCGTTCCACCATTCGACGCTCCAAGTGTAACGAAGATTTCAGCTGGCTCGCCGTGGGTGAAGGTCACTTCTTGCGTTTGTGTTTCATACCCGATTGCACGGATTTCCATCGTATACGTTCCCGGATCGTGGAATAGTTCATATTGTGCATTTGCGCCAGAGCCTTCTCCTAGAACAGACGTCGTTTTAACCCCTGTTTCCAGGATTTCAATTTGTGCTTCAACAGGATTTCCATCTACGTCCATGACCGTTCCGGATACTTGTCCAAAATCGGAGTCGATCAAGAAGTCGATCCCATTGAATAGAATATTCTGTTGGTCAGTCAACCAGCCTTGTAAAGGAGAAATCCAAGGTGCTGCGGCATGACCAGATAACAGCAAGTGTGCACTGTCTTCGGAAACAGCCTTATACGCGACCCCGGTACCGACAAAGCCTAGAGAACCGTTTCCGATCGTACCGAGATGACGTCCTGAATACTGGTTGAACCAGGTTAAATCACCAGTACGTTCAAACAATGTAAGACGATCTCCAGCTTGATACCCTTCAAAAATTGGATGCTCGACATCGACCTGCATCCTGACAGCACCGCCATCATATTGATGAGCGAATTCTTTCGGATCACCATAATATTCATGTAAGTGTTCAATCGTTCCGTAGCTGGAACCCCATTGATCCGCGAAAATCAAACTCACATCATGTTCGTTCGCTGCTTGAACGAGCGAATCGAAAGTTGCTGCATCAGGCTGTTCCCCACCTGACCCATACGCACCATTCAGATATACGACTTGATATCGTTCAATATTGTCGACGATATCCCAATCCCGTTCTTCAGCTGCATAACCGTTGACGTTCAATAGCTTCGTAACTTCAGAATTCCAATCGTTCAAAACGGCAATGTCAATTGGTTTCATGTTAACTTCTAGAACCGTTTCTTCTCCTGGTTGAACCGTGATCCATTGTTTTTGCTCGACATATCCGCTTAAGCTTAAGGTCAACTCATATTTTCCTTCATAAACGTTTGCATTTGTAAAAGATCCACCCTCATTGGTTTCCCCGTTGATAGACGTGTCTTTCAAAGTGACGTTCACATTCGGAAGGCCCTCTCCGGTCCGTTGATCTTTGACCTGGATATCGAGAGAACCGGATTCTGCTTCTGTAAGGATATAATCCTTCGTTCGTTCAAATCCAGAAACGAACTTGATCGATTCCTCCACCTGCTGTTTTCCATATTGTGCAACCTTAACGGTGTATTCACCAGGTTGATGCTCCATGGTGAAGGTTCCATTTTCATTCGCTTCTACTTCCACTCCTGTTTCGAGTACAGTCACTTTACCTTGCACAGGGTTCCCATCTGTATCTTTCATCGTTCCCATTAAGATTCCCGGAGATTGATAGCTTTGGATTCCAGTGCGATAAGGGACGATGACCTTTCCGGCTAAAATGGGTAAACCGGAAGTGCTGTAATCCGGCAATGAGAATTCTTTTAAACTTTTACCGGAATAGATATCAAGTGCAAACAACGTGCCGCTTGTCCCAGCAATGAACAATACGCCATTTGCTGTGACAGAGCCATTGTTCAAAGCGGTACCGACCGTACGGTTCGTCCAGAGGATCTCACCTGTTTCACGATCGAACGCTCGTAAAATCGGGTGAGCGGCAGATGTCATCACAACGATATTTTCATAGACAACAGGTGAACCAGCCTGCGTATCTCCTACACCTTCAGCCTTCCAAACTTCTTCTCCAGTAGACGGATCCAGTTTATAAAGCGTGCCAGCCTGTGTATTAAAGTTTGTGCCGACAACATACAACTCCCCATCCACATAGACGGGTCTGGCGGCAACCCCTTCATTGCTGAGTGTTTTGCTCCACACTTCTGATCCATCCGATACATCCAATGCCCGGATGGTCATGTTATCGTAGCTGCCGACATAAAGTTTTCCATCACCTAAACTGCCCCCGAAGAAAGACGGTGCCCCTAGTGCGGTATTCCAAATCTTTTCTCCAGTCTCAGCATTCAAGGCAGTCACCTTGGCGTTCTCATCCAAACCAGATCCTACATACAGTTTCCCATCCTGATAAATTGGAGATTCATAGATGGTGTATGAATCAGTCTGGTAGTTCCATAGGATATTTCCATTGGCGAGATCTAGTGCATAGATTCGACCATCTTCCCCACCTGATAAATAGACTTTGCCATCAACAATCGTAGGAGAAGAACGGTTTGTCGAACCTAACCGGATGCTCCACATTTCTTCACCGGTATCCGAATTCAGATTCACGACCCAACCCCGATCGGTGGTCAGCACAACACTTTGATCTGCTGCTGCAGGGGTCGAGAACAAAATCTGTCCTTTCGAACCGAGGTCGTATGCCCAGCCAAGATCGAGCTTCTTCACATCAATTGCAGCAGGTGATACAGCGTTCCGAGCATTATTGTTGTTCGCTGTACTCCAGCCCTTCTTCGAACTCGATTCAGCTGCTGTCATCTCAATTTGGAGCTGTTGATCAGAATCCATGACGACTTCCATAGACTTGCCAGCAATTCCCTCACCGGAAATTTGCAGCTGATAGGTTCCAACAGGAATGTCTTCTATAGTGAAATTCCCTTGTTCATCAGTCCGTGCTGTCTCGATCGGGGTATCTCTCACCCGAACATAGGCAAAAGAGACTGGATCACCCGAAGCTGAATCCACAACGACTCCGTTCAAACTATAAGAAGGTGCTTGGTCTAAAATCCAATCCACTTCTGTCCGTTCATCTTTCTGGATTTCAATCGTAATCGTCTGATCTTCGTATCCAAACGATTTTATGAGGACATTGTGCTTCCCTTCTCTGATTTTCAAATCGATGACGCCATCTTCTTCAATGGTGTAAGTCCCACCGTTTTCAAAATCAAGCGTTCCAGCAATCGGTTCTCCGGCATCATTTTTCAATGTTCCTTTCAAATCACCGGCAAACGCAGCTTCTGTGACTGCCTGATAGATGTTGACGATTCCGTGCCCGTACACATCATTCGGCAAAGAACCCATGAACGGCTCCACCCTGGCTGTATCACGAATAAGGCTCTTGACTTCATCTACTGTCAAATCAGGGTTTGCCTGCAATAGTAAGGCTACTGCTCCTGTTACATGAGGTGTTGCCATAGACGTACCACTGATCGTGTTGTACTTACCTTCTCCTTTACCCTCTGGCCATGCTGAATAGATATGATGTCCTGGTGCAGATACATCCGGCTTCAGGATCCGTACCTGGTTACCATTCTCATCTTCCCAAAACACTGGCCCACGGCTCGAAAAATAAGCAATCTGGTCATTGATGTCTGTCGCCCCGATTGCAAAGGAATGCGGAAAGCTTCCCGGTGAGCCGATCGTTTGTGAGCCAGGTCCATCATTTCCGGCTGCAAACATCGGGAAAATCCCTGCAGAAACCCATGCTTCGACATCTTCATAAAATTCCGTCGTATAGGCATTCGAGTTCCCCCAAGAATTATTTACGACATCAGGTGCTTTGGATGGATCTCCGCCTGGTGCCATGAACCATTCGAACGCAGCATGGATTGCAGATGTCGTGGTCGAACCGCCATCTGTGAAAATTTTAGCGGCAATCCATTCCGCTTCAGGCGCAACCCCGATCGGTTCACCAGATCCCCCACCAACAGCTGAACCAGCGACGTGTGTACCGTGTCCATGACCATCGCTTGGTGTCGTATACCCTTGACCGGATACATCAATCCAGGAATACTGGTGATTCCCATCTCGACCTCGATAGTTATCCTTCAAAGCTTCATGTGTCCCATCTACCCCGGAGTCCATGATTCCGACAACGACACCATCACCTTTGAGACCATACTCTCCCCACACATTTGTTGCCTGGATCTTTTCTAGACCCCATTGTGGTAACTTAGGAGGGTTCTCAGACTCTTGAGGTTCCGGTAACTGTAGCGTGCGGTCCAATGAAATCCGTTCGATATCATCGCGCTTTTTCAATTCTTCCAAAGCTTCAGTTGTTACAGTTGCAGTCATTCCATTGATGATCCACAAGCTTTTCTTCTTTTGGGCTTTTCCTTTTTGTTCAAGAGATTTCATTGCTTGATTGAGTGCTTTTTGAGAGGCATTTGTTTTTTCTTGGAGGTGGGCTTTGATGAGTTCAATCTTGTCTTTCTTTGATGGTTTCTTTTTTACTTGAGGGAAAATTGCATCGATGTTCGGACGCTCTTTCATCCGGATGATGACGTCCACTTTCTCGGATTGCTTCAATTGCTTGATGATATCTGCCTCGACTTTTTCAGGCTCCTTAGCTGAAGGGTCAGGTTGTCCAGACAATGGAGGAGGCTCCCATCCGATCCCTTCCATGAGTGAGGCTAATTCTTCTTCACTTGAATCAGATGTAATGTCTTTCTCTTCAGTTGTGATCTGCTCTTTTTCTCTTTCCTTTTCAAGCATGTCATGTTCTACGCCTAAGTTCCGTTCTGATTCCGTTTGACCGTATGTAGTTTGTGGCATGAACATAGAAAAAACGAGTAGAAAACTGAACACCAGTCCAAAGTGCTTTCTTTGCCGTTTCATCCGTCGCAAACCATTCACTCCTCTTTTTGTGGTTAAGACGAAATTTACACAAATATTGACAATCACCTTCTTAATTTCTAATAATTGGGACTTTTTAGAAATTTTTCGTTCCTTTGATTCAGACAACAATAGAGCAAGGAGGAGTTTTGTTTGGGTTAACGTTCGGGACTATAAGACTATGAAAGGGTAAGAAAATAAAAAACCTATCGAAGGTGGAGATCGAGTCGATAGGTGAGGAATGGGTCATTTTAGATTGTAGTTGTAGCAAATCATTGTTTCATCGTTCTGGAAGCCTTCAGCCAGGTAGAGTTTTACCGCATTTTCATTTTCCGCATTGACGGTCAGAAGTGCTTTCGGAAGTCCTTTGGCACGTCCGTATTGGATACCAGACCGCAACAGGTTACGCCCTAGTCCTTTTTTTTGATGGGAAGGACGGACTGCCAACAGGTGGATGAACAGATGAGTTTCTCCCTTATGCGGTTCTTCCGTAAGTCGCAGCAAACCGACAGGCTCATCCTCATAGTAGAGGAGTTTGAGACCATCTTTCAGGAAGCCTTCCTCCTTCTTCATCTTTTTCACTTGTTCAACGGTGATTGGTGTTTCTGAACCTGCCAGATTAGCGAATGCCTCATTTCGAATATCTCGCCATTTGTCCTCATCACAATCGAAAACAAAATCTCTCAACTCATAACCGAGCGGAAACTCAATATCACTAGCAGGTTGGTCCGGTCTATCTAATACATAGGAGTATCGTTCAATACCAAAACCAAGTGATTCCACAATACGTCGAAAATCCTGATGTACATCCTGCGTAAACAGGAAAACACGATGGATTTCAGATGTGTGCGGGATAATTGATTCCATCAACGTTCGATAGGCTTCCACATCATCCAATTCAGAGTGGAAAATACGAAAACGTCCTTTCTTTCCTCTGAGAAAATAATCATCCATCATCAGGGAGGCGACACCGATCACCCTTTCGCCATCCAACAATAGATAAGTCGGCTGCTCATCACTGATTTCAATTGAATGAAGATCCTCATCCGTTAAAAACGATTCATCAACGATCGACCTGTATTTCTTGCAATAAGCTATGAAATCTTGCAAACGATTCTCTGTCAACGGCTCAATTCTCATCATGCACGCTTCCTCTCCATGAAAAAGACTGTGAACAGTGTTGCTTCACAGTCTATTATATATCGGTTTCACATCACTCAGATATTGTTTTTTCAAAATTCAAAAACCCGTTTCCGTAGCTGTTCGGATCCATGTCATCACGCTTGTCCGCACCATTGATGAGTTTTTGCTTGATTTCATCAGGCGTAGCATCAGGGTAAAGCTGTAGAAGTAAAGCGACAACACCAGCACAGATGGGGGTTGCCATGGACGTACCCGACATAACGAAGTAGTCCCCTTCCACCCGACTGGATTTTTGCAATTTATCAATATAGGAATTCGGGGATCGGAGCGAAATGATATTCACGCCTGGAGCTAGTAGATCAGGCTTGGTCACATCGTAAATGGTAGGACCCCTGCTCGAAAAGCTTGCTACATCATCATCGTTCGAATCAACCGTATTTTTATCATCCGATGCACCTACCGTTATGACACGGTCACTTACGCCAGGACTTGCGATCGTCTGACCGCTCGGACCACTGTTGCCTGCTGCTACACAAACGACAATGCCCTTTTCCCATGCTTTTTCTACTAATTGGACCATCGGATCTTTATTTTCTTCTTCGTATTTCTGTGCTGCGGCCCCAAGAGACATACTGATGACGTCGATTTTCTTGTCCGGCTGGTTTTCATTGTATTGAATACACCAATCGACACCTTCCATAATCGACTCGAGAGTACCTGAGCCCATCTTGTTCAGAACTTTGATACCGACCAGGTTCGCTTCATAAGCAGGTCCAGTATACTTACCTCCAGAGGCTTTCCCATTACTTGCAGCATCACCTGCGCAATGAGTGCCATGTCCATTATCGTCATACGGTTCTTCCTTTTGATTGACGAAATCTTTGAAAGCTATGATTCTACCTTCCAGGTCTTGATGGGGATAGATTCCTGTATCAATGACAGCGATGGTCACATCTTTGCCTGAGACAGGTTGTCCATTACGTACGACATTTTCCGCTTTTACTGAAGGGACCGCAACATCCAGCAAGGCTTGAACTTCCCTATTCAAATAAACTTTTTTGATATGATTACAGTTCGACAGGATATTTTCCAGCATGGCAGGAGTGACATCCATCGTACAACAAGAGACGTTTGAGAACGATTTCCTCATCCCGCAGCGACTATAAATCTTTGAAATTTGATGCAGATCTTCACAGCCTTGATCATACTCATCTTCGTAAAATTCGATCACGACAGATATCTTCTTCATCCTTTTGATCCATGTTTCAATCGTTTTATGCAGGAAACACGGGATCCAGGTAAACGGTCGATAAATGTATAGCATTTGTTCACGAAGAGGTTGATCCATTTTATGTGCATAGGTTCTTACTGTCTGAACCATTGAATAGCCAAACATACCTTCACCTCTATTAAATGTATTGAATTCTTAACATAGTATGTGAATCTAGCAAGTTGGTAACGGTGTTTGTCCATTCAATAGAGTTAGTAATTTTTTACAAACAAGCCTAGTAAAATCAAGGCTGTTTAGCAATATATTGTTGCTCTTGCACTTGAAGAAAGTATAAAATACTTTCTTCAGTATAAGGGCAACTAAGGCTCGATCTATAAAAGGCTTAGTCTCGCCAAGTTTTCTTTAAAAGTCTTTGATTTCCGCTCCAGGATGCTCGCTTTCCACGGGGCGTGCGGTGAGCCCATTCGTCGCGCTGCGACATTGAATGGTCTCACCTGGCCCGCTCGTCCCGTAGGAGTCTCGCACCTTGCGCTTCAATCAACTTACAATGGAGAAGAGCTCCAATAGCAATAATCCTGAAATTAAAAAAGGACAGGCTTTGAGCCTATCCTTTTTACCCATTTATGTGGTTTGTGCTGTCATTGAGATGCGCTTGATTTCCTGTTCGATTTCCTCTTTCAGTGCTTCCACTTTTTCAAAATCGACGGCATGGATATAGTACTGTTCCAGCTCGTCGTTGCAGGCTTTCGCTTCAGCTAGATACGCGATCGCTTCCTTCATGTAAGATGAATAACGCTCGGTAATATCCAGAAGTTCTGTTGCATATTTTTCATCTGTACCTGCTGTTATCGCTCGTTTATACATGTCGACGATCTCGTCATTTTCTCGCTCAGGGAAATATTCATGTGGCGCTGTGCTGTCGAATATGGCGATGCCGAGTTCACGTATGATAATCATATCCAGACTGTTCGGATCGAAACCACAATGATAGATTTCGGTATCGAACCCTTTTTCTTCTGAAATGGCGGCAATCTTTTTCAACAGCGTAGACTTACCAGATCCCGGACGACCTTTGATGAAATAGCGCTTATAAACGCCTTCCGTCAGGTTTTGGACAAAATCGACGGCGCCCTTCGGTGTGGCTGCCCCTAGGAAACGATGACGGACATCCGCTTTCTTGTGCAAAGATTTCCCTGCAAAGAAAGCTTCGATCAACTCGTCTGTCAGTTGGTTCGCTTTTGTAAAGTCCATATTGTCAATATAGATCGCTTCCCACTCGTCATGCACTTCTAATGCTTTGGAAAAACAACTGTAAGCATCGTCGTATGCCTTCTGGATTTGAGCGTTCAGTTTTTCAATCTCATCCCGATATGGAATCAATTGATTCGAGTCCCAGGCTGTTCCCAGGTTAATATACTCCTCCACTACACCAGGGTATTTCGGTTCGATCACCTGAGGACCGGACCCGTTCACAATCCCGACCTTCAGGCACGGAATTAGCACACCCTCCACGGACTGGTTATCCGATGCATTATGCAGAAATTCAATGTCATATCCTTTATCGTTCCAATCATATCCGATCGATTTCATCAAGGAAGACTTTCCACAACCAGGTGCTCCTTTTAAAATATAAAGACGTTCCAAGCCCTGAAGACAAGAGTCGTACAGACTATAAAAACCTCTGGCAGTATTCCCACCGGCATAATAATTCGTGATCTTTCCTGGCACTCGCATACACTCCCTCTTCCTATAGTCATAAAGATGCCTATTTTCAGATTATGCGGTAGGGCTTATGTAGGTGAATGCCTATGGTTTGGGGATCTATGATCAGGGAAAAATATTGAAGGAAGGAGGTCGCCCAGTATGGATATCCAGATCAAAAGGATCTATCACCAAAAAGAAAAAAGGGATGGCATAAGAATTTTAGTCGATCGAATCTGGCCAAGAGGCGTTTCTAAAGAGGATGCTGAACTCGATGAATGGTTGAAAGAAGTCGCGCCTTCCCCAGACCTGAGAAAATGGTTCAACCATGATCCAGAACGGTTTGAAGCATTCAGGAAAAAATACATAAACGAGCTGGATCAAGAGGAAGAGAAGATGGATGCAATGGAAAAAATCAGGCGTTATCTCAAGAACGGGAAGGTCACTCTGCTTTATGCAGCAAAAGATGAAACGCATAATCACGCCGTTGTGCTATAAGAATATTTGACTCAACTGTAAAAGCGTTTTCACAATATTTCGTTATCGTGTTATACTAATTGTAACAAATTGTTCACAATTCAAATGTACTACTGATAAAGGAGTCGTTATGGATGGATGTCTTTCTTGTCTATTTGTTAGTGGCAAGCGCGACACCGCTTTTCTTATGGCATGACAAAAAAAAGCTAGCCATGATTCAAATACCATTCATCATGTGCATGTGGCTCTATGTCATTTTGTACCTATCCTTTGAGTTAAGCATACTCGTCCATATCATACTAGGTTCTATATTTGTGGCGAATGTCATTTTTGCACATGTTGCCGCGTTTATGATTTTCACGACACACGTGCTTAAGAAAGCGAAGAAAATTTAACGGAAGACCTCAACTTGTCGGCGTTGAGGTCTTTTTATTTTATACATACTTTCGCGTTTCACCACTTTTCACGGTACGAGCACCCTCAACCCAACCTAATGAAACCCATAGGATACGACCCAAAGCGTCCCAATGACGACAACGACTGCAATGAATGCTGAGTGCATCATGATGTGCGTCTGATGCTTTCCGTTGCTGCTTTCGGTCATATGCATAAACATAAGTAGTTGGATGAGCGCTTGCAAAATGGCAAGTGCAACGATGATTCCAATGATCCATGTCATCGAAAAACCTGAGTATAACCCGATCCAAAGTGCAGCGAGCGTCAAGATAACCGACAAAAGGAACCCGATCAAATGCCTCCAAGGAAAACGAGATGTTTGATTAGCCATGGTGCATCACCGCCCCCGTTCCAATCATTCCATAAAGATATACGGCTGTGAAAATAAAGATCCAGACGACATCTAAGAAGTGCCAATAAAGGCTCGCAACAAACACTTTCCCTGTCGTTCGTTTCGTCAGACCTCGCTGGAACAACTGGATGATGATCAGTACGATCCATCCAATCCCCATTGTGACATGGGCACCATGTGTTCCGACGAGTACGAAAAATCCGGACCAATACGCACTTGTCGTCAAGCTTGCTCCTTCATGGACGTAATGGATGAATTCATAGATTTCAAAGCTTAAAAATCCAAGTCCTAAGCCTAGAGTGACGATCAACCATACAATTAATCCTTTGAAACTGTTCCGTCGCATTTCGTGGATGGCTAGGCCACAAGTGAAACTCGAGGTCAAAAGCAAGAACGTTTCAATCAACACGCCCTTCACCTCGAACAATTCTTTCGGTGTCGGACCATCCCCATATCGGCCCAACAAAACGAGGTAGGTGGCAAAAAGGGTTGCGAACAACGCGATTTCTGCTCCTAAGAAGATCCAGAACCCTAAGATGTTCAGCCGCCCAGTTTCCGATTGATATTCTAACGGCGTGTCTGGAGCTTCGTGCCGGCTCTCTTCTGACTGCACATATTCCATTTTTACACGCCTCCTTCATTCATGAGAATTCTCGATTCGTTCGATCTCTTCGACAGGAACGTAATAACCTTCATCATAATCAAAAGACCGGAGCACTAGAGTGACCAACACACCGATCAATCCAAAAATGGCAATCCACCACCATTTGAAAACGAGTCCGAATCCACTTATGAAAAAGAACACGCTCATGATGATCGGCAGTCCAGAATAACTCGGCATGTGAATCGGTTTATAGTCTGTCTTCTTCGGTTCCTTTTCTTTTTTCATGATTGTGTAAGCATCAAGTCCTTTAACCACGGGCGTGATAGCAAAATTATAGAATGGGACCGGAGTATGGGTGGCCCATTCAAGGGAACGACCGTCCCATGGATCCCCTGACTTTTCACGCTCGGCGTACCGGAAGCTCCAGTAAATGTTATAGACGAGAAGGACGAAGCCGAGTGCCATTCCGATAGCACCGATAGAGGCTGTCACATTCAAACTGAACCAACCGTCTGCCCATTCATACGTGTAGATTCTTCGTGGCATTCCGGCAAGGCCTAAGAAATACATCGGGAAAAAGGTGACATTGAACCCGATCATGAACAGCCAAAAGCTCCATTTACCTAGTCGTTCGTTCAACTTATGACCGAACATCTTCGGATACCAGAAGTAGAGGCCCGCAAAACATGCAAAGACGGTTCCTGAAATCAATACGTAATGGAAGTGCGCGACCAGGAAATACGTATTGTGATATTGGTAATCTGCTGCGGCCATTGCAAGCATGACTCCCGTCACTCCGCCAATCGTGAAGTTCGGAATGAAGGCGAGCGACCAAAGCATCGCGGTTGTGATTTTGATTTTTCCTTTATAGAGCGTAAATAACCAGTTGAAAATTTTCACACCCGTCGGGACGGCAATCAACATCGTCGTGATTGAGAAGAATGAATTGACGGCTGCTGTCGCACCCATCGTGAAGAAATGATGGACCCAAACGATGAAGCTGAGCCCGGCAATAGCGACCATCGACCAGACCATCGCTTTGTAACCGAATAACGTCTTCCGGGCAAACGTGCTGATCACCTCTGAAAAGATTCCGAAGGCTGGCAAAATGACAATGTATACTTCCGGATGACCCCAAATCCAGAAAAGGTTCGCCCAAAGCATCGGAAGACCGCCATCGGCTAACGTAAAGAAATGGCTGTCAAACAACCGATCAAATGTCATCAAAGCAAGCGCAACCGTCAAAACCGGAAACGCGAAAATGATCAAAATCATCGTGATGAGGGAGGACCAAGTAAACATCGGCATCCTCATCAACGACATGCCTGGAGCTCGCATTTTTAAAATGGTGACGAGGAAGTTGATCCCCGTCAGAAGGGTTCCGATTCCAGCGATCTGGAGTCCGAGTAAGTAATAATTCTGTCCAGGTCCAGGGTTGAGTTCACTGCCTGCAAGAGGTACATAGCTTGTCCAACCGGCAGAAGGTGAGCCTCCGATGATGAATGAAATGTTGAACAGCATCGCTCCGAAAAAGAACGTCCAAAAGCTGACCGCATTCAAGTACGGGTATGCCACGTCCCTTGCACCGATCTGCAGCGGAACGACGAAATTGATCAATCCGATCAAGAAAGGCATCGCCATGAAAATGATCATGATCGTACCATGCGTGGTGAAAATCTCGTTATAATGTTGTGAATCGAGTATTTTGGCATTCGGAGCGGTGATTTGCGCTCGCATCATCAGCGCGTCCACTCCACCACGGAACAGCATCAATAACGCAGAAAAGATGTACATGACGCCCAGTTTTTTATGATCAACGGTTGTAAGCCATTCCTTCCACAGCCATGTCCATTTCCTGTAATACGTAAGTACGGTGACGATGGCAATCGTTGTGAGGAATATGGAAATATCGGCAGCATAGATGAACGGCTCTCCGGTTACGAAAAATTCGTCCCATTCCAAGTTCAACCTGGTCTCCCCCTTTCTCCACTAATGTGGTTCATCGTGATCCGGATTCAAACGTTCTCTTACCTTGATGGCATAATCCGGCTGTTTGGCATGGTCGACCCATTCCAGATGCATAGAAGAGAATGTGTGTCGATCCGTGTTTCCTTTAAGCATTAACTTGTCGTAAGTTTCTTTCGTGAGTTTTGGTGCAGTAGCCTTCGTGTCTTCTACCCACTCGTCAAATTCTTCTTTTTCCTGAGCAGTAACTATGAACGTCTGCTTCGCAAATCCTTCACCTGTAAAGTTGGCATTCCGGCCTTTATATGTACCCGGTTCATCCGCTTGGAGATAAAGTTCCGTGTACATCCCGGCCATGTTGTATTTCTGTCCTCCTAGCCGTGGTATCCATATTGCAGCCATTGAATCAGCTGATGTCAGCTTAAAGAGAATCGGACGGTCTTCCGGTATGTGCAAGTAATTCACGGTTTCGATTTCCTGTTCAGGGTAAGAAAAAATCCACTTCCAATCGACAGACGTAGCATGTATGACAAGCGGGTCCTTGTGGGACGTCGCTTTAGGAGGCTCTTCTAAGGCATAGATCGTTTTCACCGTCGGGACAGCAAGCGCGGTCACAATGAGGATTGGTATGACGGTCCACAAAATTTCAAGGAATTTATTCCCTTCTTCTTGAGGCGGTTCATAGTCTTTGTTCCCTGGACGTTCTCGGTACCGGACAATGAACAATGTAAAAAGAACAAAGACCACGATGACAATGAACAGCATGAATCCAATCGACCAGATGATCAGATCCTTCTGCTGAATACCGACTGGTCCCTTTGGATCCAACACAGCGAGCTCGCTACACCCGCTTACAAAAGTCAAAGCTATAAGGAACAAACTGACGAAAAGTACTCTAGTCTTCATTTTCAACGTCATCACCACCCTTCTTTAACATGATAATTTATCTGTATATTTAAAAAACTTCGTATGTTCTGAATGATATGTGTTTCATTACCCTTTGAAGCTCAACTATCAAACGTTTGCAGCCATATAAAAAACAGCCCCTGCCTTCTTACCTAGGGACTGCTCTGGCAAAGTATTTCACTGTGCTTTCATAAATTCAATGGTTTGTTCCAGACCTTTTCTATATGGGGTTTTCGGTACAGGTCCGACTTTCGATTCAAATTTATGGCCGGAAAGGACGACCGGTTGTTCGTTCAAGTACATCATTTCAGTCAACTCACGCATCTGGGGATTGAATAGCCCTACCATACGGATCATATTCTTTGTTACGACTGAAACCTTCTTCTCATAACCTGTCAACTCTCTTACAGTTTGCAAAATGTCTTCTCCTGAAATGCTACCTGCTGAAGGAATGTTCCAATTTTGACCATAAGCGTCCTCCCTAAGGGAAAGCTCAACGATAGCTCTTGCTCCGTCTGGTGTGTAGAGGAACTCCCTGGCAATCGCCGTGTTCCCAACATAACTTGCACGCTTGTTTTGGAGTACATCTTTCAATAGAAAATGAATGAAGGTATTTTCAGCGTTCGGTCCATAATAGTCAGGAAAATGCGCCACCAAGACTGGCACATTCGCTTTGAAAGCCATGTGCTCTAACTCCAGACGGATTTTTCCCTTTTTCGTATGAGGGCGTTTCGGTGTCGTCTCTTGCACAAGGCTTCCATCTCCCCTACCGTATGCGTAAATGTTATCTACCATGGCAAGCTTTGCGCCCGTTTGCTTAGCAGTATCTACAATATTTCGTACAATAGTAGGCTGATCTTCTTCCCAGCGATGATAAGGAATGTTGATAGCATGGAAAATGACATCCACTCCACTTGCTACAGTGATCATTTGTTCTTTTTGAAAAACATCCCCCACAACACATTCCACAAATGAATATGTTCCAAATAATTTTTCTAACTTACTTTGGTTCCTTGCAAATGCGACTGTTTTTATTCCTCTCTGATTTAATTCACTTACGATCGCGTATCCCATCCCACCCGTTGCACCTAACACTAAAGCTTTTTTCATGCATAAGCCTCCTTTTTTAACCACCGGTCAATTAATGGGTAAAAATTTTTCTATCTGGTCATTGCTTTGATGATGAAAGACACATGTGCCTCAGCTAAAAATTGAATATCCTCATAAGATTGATTGGTGCGCCAGTAGTGCGCGACGAAGCCGTGTAGAGATAAAAAAACCGACCAAATTTCTTGAATCGTCAATTGACTTTTGCTTAAGGAACTTACCGCCTGTGCAAAGTTTGCATAACTCACATTTGGGCCATTTTGAATATGATGCTGGATTTCTTCGTCCTTAATAAGGAACATAATCTCGTAATGGCTCTGATGTGTTAACCCAAATTCAATGTAACCCAACAGCACTTTTTTCAGTTTAACAGCGTAATCATTCTGTTCAGCCATAATCGTTTCTAAAGTTTGGTTGAGCAGATGAAAATCTTGATCGACAAGGGCATAAAACAACTCAGCTTTGTTTTTGTAGTGATAATAAATGGCTCCGTGACTATAATTCAGTTCTTTCGCGATTTGGCGCATCGATACGTTTTGAAACCCTTTTTCCACAAATAATTGTCTAGCAGCTTCTAAAATCATCTCTCTAGACAGTTCTTGATCTACTTTTTTTCTCGGTGACATTGTTCAACTCCTATTAATTGACCACTGTTTAATTATTCTCATTATATTCTTGTAAGTAGAATTTGGCAATACATTATTCGTTAAATTTTGGAAAAGGATTGTCACAAACCAGTTATTATGTTACTTTTAAGTCACATAAATTAACGAAAAAGGTGAATTGTATGATTAAAGTGATCGTCAGCAATACCATTAATCAACCTCATGACAAAGTGTTTTCCTACATTTCAAACTTTGAGAACAACCCTAAATGGCAAGGCGGCATGGTAGAGGCTCGATTCACTTCAGATGGACCGATCGGGGTCGGTTCCACCTACGAACAGGTTGCTACTTTTCTCGGAAAAGAAATCCTTACGACTTTTAAAGTAGTGGAGTATGAAGAGAACCACAAAATCAAAATCGAAAGCATCAAGAGTACGTTTCCGATCACAGTAACTCGAGTGGTAGAACCGCATGACGGCGCTACAAAAGTGACAGCGATTGTCGAAGGGGACGCGAGCAGCACATTCAAGATCGCTCAACCATTCATGAAGCTGATGGTGAAACAATCAGTGAAGTCGGATTATAAGAAATTGAAGAAACAGCTTGAGACAACGTAATCGCTGTCACTATTTAAACCTCACCTTCAAACGCTCACTAGAGCTGGTTGGTGGTTCATTCAATTCAGACGTGCATTGAGGGCAGCGAGAGGCCAGGTTAGAGATCGTCGAATAACAGAACGGACATGTTTTGAACCGTGTTTGTTCAATGGGTACACTTCTTACCTTGTTCACCTGCAAGATGAACAAATAGACGGCAAACGCAACGATCAGGAAGTGGATGATCGTTTCTACAAAAAGACCGATGTTGACGGTTGCTGCCCCTGCCTCTTGCGCTTCTTGCAAGGATGAAAAGGTCCTACCAGACAGATTCAAATAAAGCTCTGAAAAATCGGTCTTCCCCAGAATCAATCCGATCGGGGGCATGATGATGTCGGAGACGAAGGATTGTACGATCTTGCTGAATGCGGTTCCGATGATGATTCCGATCCCCATATCGACGACATTGCCTCGTAACAAGAACTCCTTCAAGCCAAAGAAAAACCTCACAAGTTGTCCCCCCTTCTCTCACCATTTATATGAACATCGCCCCCAAATATGTGGCTATCAATCTATTATTTACCAAGTTGTTAGACCTCTAATGTCGTGATATACTCATAAAGGATTGAAATCGCTTTCACAACAATGTTCAGGAGGTTTTTTAGTAATGAGTAAACCATTTATCCGCACGCTTAATCTAAAAGATTACACACATGGAGATTCGCAATCTCGACAAGCATTCTCTGAGGAGTTTGCAGCAGGTCTGAAGGATATCGGATTCATCATCTTGGAAGGTCACGGTGTTGACCACAAGTTGATCGACAAGAACTACGAGCTTTGGGAAGAGCTTTTCAGCTTAGACACTGAAACGAAGCAAAAGTACGAAGGTATTGACGGTGGTCAACGTGGATACACAGGCTTCGGTAAGGAACATGCGAAAAATCGTACAGTCGGTGACTTGAAAGAATTCTGGCATACTGGACAAGAATTGCCTCACGGTCATCCTCTGACTTCTGAGTACCCGGCAAACGTTTGGCCAGAAGAAGTACCTGAGCTACGTAAAAATGCTTTGAACTTTTACCGTGAATTAGAGCGTGTTGCACGTAACATGCTTGAAGCTTTGGCAATGCACTTCGATCTTCGTCAAGATTTCTTCTCGGATATGATTAAAGACGGAAACAGTATCCTCCGTTCTATCCACTATCCGAAATTGGATGAATCTATGGATCCAAATGCGATTCGTGCAGCTGAACACGAAGACATCAACTTGATCACCTTATTGGTTGAATCCACTGCTTCCGGATTAGAGCTTCTTACTCGTGAAGGCGAATGGATGGAAGTAAAAGCTGAGAAGGGTCAAATCATCGTCGATGCAGGGGACATGCTCTCTCGAATCACGAATGAAGTGATTCCAGCAACGACGCACCGTGTTGTGAACCCTGTTGGTGAAAACACGTCTCGTTACTCTATGCCTTTCTTCGTACATCCATACAGCAGCTGCTTGTTAGAAACGATTCCTGCTTGTGTGTCGAAGGATAATCCTGAAAAGTATCCTGCGATTACGGCTGGAGATTTCTTATACGAAAGACTTGTTGAAATCGGATTGATCAAAGCGTAAACGCCATAAAGAAAGAAGGACTCCTGCATCGTTCAAAACGATGTGGAGTCCTTTTTTTATGCATACTATGCCGCACGGGAGGTCTTTTTTTGTACGGGTTTCGGACGTACATAGCTCAGACTGAACAGTCCGATGCCTGACATGGTCACGATTCCCGAACATCCGAGTAATGCGGTCAGGAATGCGATATACAGCTTGTCGATCGCCACTTCTACATTGTCACTAAGTGAAGCAAAAGTACCTGTGATTTCTAAGTTCGTATCCATCCAATCAATCCCAATGATATGAAACAGAATGACAGACACGAGCAAGGCGATGCCTGTAACCACACATGCACCCGCAAGCCACCGGATCGCATGCCTTCTTTTTTCAAGGAGCAGGAAGCTCAATCCGACTAAAATCAATACGACCATGCCACTTATGATGGTGAGCGATGTGATTCGTTCATAATAGCTCGCCAGCCGATCTAGGGTTTTTGTTTTGACACTCATAATCGAGGACCACTCGATTTCTTCTACGAACTTGTCGGTATAAATGATTCGGTTCCCCATATTTTCATTGTCATTGATCTGTTCGAGCAAAACAGTCCGGATATCCCTTATATCCAATGGTTCCAACTGTCGATCTCGTTCCAATATGTAATCCCAAATATCCTTTTCTATGAAGTGCACCATTTCTTTAATCCTGCCAATGGTCAGTTCCTCTTCCATCACTTCTCCAAAAACGGCATTCAGTTCTTCGTCAGATGTGACATCATTCAGTTCTTCGGATTGCTGAAGGGCTTCTGGCAATATATCTTGAAGTTCGGCATACACGCCCGTCCCTTCTAATGCCTCTGTCGTTTCGTAAGGTTGCATGGCAGTTTGTTTAAAGGCTAGTGAAAAGAAAAACGTTGTAAGCAAAATGAAGACAATTGTATATAGAATGACGGCAGGGATTTGACGCGCTATTTTTCGAAACACAACAACACTTCCTTATTCTGGGTCTTTCGTTATTGTTCGATTCGTCTGTCAGGAATTCCTTTCTTTGAACGTAAAAAGAACGTAGTCGCCCTACGACGACTACGTTCTCTCTTGAAAGTTTCGTTTATAACTTGCCACCCACTGGGTTTTTGGGTTTATCTTTTCCATTATTCGGTGGTCCAAGACTGACGATCAGATCGCCGACCACCGGGTTCAATTCCGTTTCCTGTGTATAGAAAAATACTTTTCCTGATTTGATGATGTAGAGCAAGATCGTATCATCATCCCGCTCTTCCAAGTATTGTTTATAGTTATACTTATCGGTGAGTTTCGTTTTACGGATGACGTGACCGCACTCGACCCGTTTGTTCAACTCTTCCCATGTCGCCCCTTTACGGAACAAGGTTCTGCCTCCGATTGTATGCACGAGATCTTCCAGATCGTCTATGTGGTCGTTATGCAAGCACAGCTGGTACACATTGTTTCTTCCGAATTCCGGCACAAAGTTTGTACAGACCAGTGCGTTATAAGAGTCGATTTCAGTCATGGAAATGAGTTGTTCATATGGCGTAAAGTCCAAATGATACTCGGTATGTTCTGATAAAATCTCCCCATGGTAAGAAGTCACACCTGCTTTACGAGCTGTAATCAGCCTTGCCCATGAAGAATCTGCCACAACCGTCGAAATGTTCAGCTCTTCGAATGATTTCGCGAGTGCTGTACTGAAGCTGCTCCCGCCGACAATCATCACTCCTGGCTTCCCTTCAACAGCAAGATCAAGCTTCTTCGCTAAAGGTACGATCGAAAATCCATGAGCCACAACTGTTGCAAACACAAGTGCAAATGTAAGAGGGATGAGAAGATTCGCGTCTTCAAACCCTTGGTCCATCAAGACACTGGCAAAATAACCGGAAACCGTCAGGGCTACAATTCCCCTAGGTGCAATCCAACCGATTAAGATTTTTTCTTTAAAGGAAAGTTCAGTTCCCATTGTAGAAAGCGCAATGGAAATCGGACGGACGATGAACAACATCAAAATGACAAACAAAATGATGTGCCAATTCAAAATATCCAGCAACGTTTCAATCGTCAATGATGCAGTCAACATAATGAAGATGGTGGAAATCAACAAGACAGAGATGTTCTCTTTGAAGTTCCGCATATCATCGATGGACGAGATGTGCATATTCGCAAGCACCACACCCATTACAGTGACGGCTAAAAGACCTGTTTCATGCATGATTTCATCCGAAATTGTGAAACAAGCAATGACGACGGTGAACACCATTGGGGACTTCAAGAACTCGGCAACATAACCTTGTTCAAACATCCAACCGACGAGCTTCGCACATAACCATCCGAAAAGAGCCGCAAATAAAGACCCTAAGAAGAAATGAAATAGAATGGTAGCCGTGATCGCTTCATCGGATAAGAATTTGATGATCTCAAATGCAAATACCGCGAGCAAAGCCCCGATCGGGTCTACGACAATCCCTTCCCATTTCAGGATCTTCGCAGGTCTTGATTTTAATTTTGCCTGCCTTAAGAGAGGAAGGATGACAGTCGGTCCCGTCACGATGAACAAACCACCGATGACAAAGGCGACTGCCCATGAAAGCCCTGCAACGTAGTGAGCTGCCAATGATCCTAGAATCCAGGCGATGAAAGCTCCAACCGTTACAATTCGCAAAACGGAATGACGAAGTCCTCTCACTTCACGGAAATCCAGGTTCAGACTCCCCTCGAATAATATGATGGCAACTGCAATGGAGATGATCGGATTGAACAACTCTCCGAAGTCATCTTTCGGATTCAATATGCCAAGGAAAGGACCAACAATAAGTCCAACTAATGACATCAATACAATTGCAGGGAAACGATATCGCCAAGCGACCCATTGTGAAAGGACCCCTAATGCGATTGTCAGCATAAGTAAAAATAATAGCGAATCTAGCATCCGTTTACTCCTTTTAGGTTCTCATTCATTCGTTGTATAAAAGTGAAGAAAACTTGGCAGAGCCAAGCCTTATCCGCCGGTTGAGACTTAATGGCATATCTTCATTGTCCCTCACCAGAACAAAATATACTCAGTTGTTTATGAACCTTTTCATAAATTATACATGACTCAAGAAATACGTCACCTATTTTATCTTGTCGAAAAGAGAAAAAGCTATCATTTTCGCTTAAATTTTTTGTAACTTTTTTGTGTCTGTTAAAAGAACTATAATTCTTCATTTGCACAGGATGTGCTGGCTTCGACTAGTCGAAGATCCTTAAGTTATATGTACAGTTTACTGCGGGTCTCGCTTGGCTCGCTTTTTCCGCAGTAGATTTCCAATCAACTTTATTTATAAAACACTAATCCTATTTTTTAAAAACAAGAGAACTGGCCCTTATGGGTCAGTTCTCCATTTTGTTATCTCAATTTCAATTTGGTTCTTCTGATTTTCAAGTTCTTCGGGTTCAGGCCATTTCCGAGCGAACCGAACAAATTCCCTTTGTGCGGGTCGATGAATTCCTTATCGTGGTAGTACACACGTGGGGTTTTCAATAACGCAATCAACGCTTTACCGAAAGGCATCTCGTGATAGCGCTCTGGCCACCTCTGTTTGATCTGCTCCTTCACCATTGGATAGAACTTAGGACTCATCCCTGGGAACAAATGATGTTCCGTATGGTAGGAGAAATTGAAATGAAGCACGTCCACCCATTTAGGTGTTGTGACTGTCAGGCTGTTTGCCAACGGATCATTGACCGGTACGAGCGGGTTCAACCTGTGGTTGGTCGAAATGTAGGCCATTACGATGAAGTTGGCAATCAATAGCGGCAGAAGGAACGCAAACAACCATTTTACAAAACCGATCAAAAGTAGAAGCCCAATCCAAGTCGCCCAAGGAAGAATGGCTTCCAACCAAACGGCGGGTTGTTTTTTCGGTTTGAACTCTTTCACGTAGACCGTGAACATTTTCAAGGAATGGAGCGTGAACATCAAAGCAAGTGACGCGAAACTTGAAAGAGCACGAATGGAAAACGGAACACGATAAATCCATCTCATAAACCGGCTCTTCTTAAATTTCTGCATACTCGGCCACGCGTCCGGATCCTTCTCTTCGTCTTGCGTATGGACGTGGTGCGTCAAGTTGTGCCACTTTCTCCATAGCTTCGGTCCAGTGGTCAATGGCCAAAAAGCAATTGCACCAAGTAAATCTCGTAGCCATGGTTTCCGTACGACTGTACCATGCAGGATTTCATGCCCTAAGAAGCCAAGTCCTGCAAAGCTTGAACCTAGAATGAAGCTGATCATCAGGTTCACCCATATATTCAAATCAAAAAAGATGATCGATACAAAGCTTGCTATGACGATCAGTAAATAAGCTAGTCCTCCAAACAATCTTGTAGGAACAGGCTTAAATGCATTTTTTGGTAAGTGAGGAGCAATACGTGCAGCATACCAACCAAATGAATGATATTCCTTCATTTCAACATCCCTTTCTGATGATGTAACCTCTTGACCGTCGTGTGAAATGGTACGCACACTCCAAATTATTTCTCTATCTATGAAAGATCTATACACCATTAAAATTTTTTTATTGAACTTCGTTAAAGCTAACAGTCTTTACAACGAGTTGTCAATCCATAATTATTACCAGCTAATAAGATTAGATACTATTTTCTCACGTCTTACATGAAATTCTTTCTTTCGGAAAAATTATAAGGTGAATCTGATTACATAGGAGGAAGAACATGACGAGCACAAAAAACTTCCCGCAATTCCCTGAACCGATTTGGAATGAGGATACGACGCTGCCGAAGTTCGGTCCCTTGAATGGCAATAAATCAGTTGATGTCGCCATTGTCGGAGCAGGCATCACTGGTATAACCACCGCTTATCTCCTATCAAAAGCAGGCATGACCGTAGCATTGATCGATGCAGGTCCACTGGTGAATGGGACAACCAGTCACACAACCGCAAAAGTAACTGCTCAGCACGATATGATCTATGACGAATTGATTAGTCATATTGGAAAAGAAAAAGCAAAACTCTATTACGAAGCAAATATGGAAGGGCTGGAGTTCATAGAGGCGATCATCCGCGAAAAAGGCATTGATTGTGGTTTCACACGAGAAGACGCGTATCTCTATGCAACCACCGACTCTTCTCATCAAAAACTGAAAAAAGAATTTGCAGCCTATCAGAAGCTAGGAATCGATGGGGACCTGGTTAGTGATATTCCATTTAACATCGATGTGAAATCTGCCCTTGTGATGAAAAACCAGGCTCAGTTCCATCCTCTCAAATACCTGATTCCGCTTATTCAAGACATCCATGCTTCCGGGGGATCCATTTATGAGAACACGACAGCGGTCGATATCCAGACGAACAACAGCCAACCTGTCGTCGTCACGAAACAAGGCTGGAAAATCACTTGTAATGCTGTCGTTACAAGCTCTCATTTCCCTTTCTTTGATGGTAGAGGCTTTTATTTTACTAGGATGCATGCTGAAAAATCCTACGTATTGGCGGTTAAAGCAGAAAAAGAATATCCAGGCGGCATGTACTTGTGTGTCGATCAACCGACCCGTTCTCTAAGGTACACGACAATAAACGGGGAAAACTACATCCTTGTTGGTGGTGAAAGCCACAAGACCGGTCAGGGCATCAACACGATCAAGCACTATGAAGCCTTACAGGAATGGGCACAAAACACCCTTGGCGTTAAACAGATCCCGTACCGCTGGTCGACACAGGACTTAATTACCATTGATAACATTCCATACATCGGTCGAATCAGTTCAAAGCATGACAATATCTATGTAGCTACCGGTTACCGAAAGTGGGGAATGACCACCAGTGCCGTTGCAGCAAAATTGCTCACCGACCTAGTCATGAGACAGGATAATCGATTTAAAGATGTTTTTACCCCGTCCAGATTTTTAGCGGATCCAGGTCTGAAAGACTTCATCGTGCAAAACGCAGATGTTGCCGGGCACTTCATTACTGGTAAATTGGGAATGAAGCATAAGAAAATCGAAGAATTGTCTAATGATGAAGGTGCTGTTGTCAAAGTAAAAGGAAAAAGAACAGGTGCATATAAGGATGAAAACGGATATCTCCATCTGGTGGATACGACATGTACCCATCTGGGCTGCGAGTGTGAATGGAACAGCGGCGATCGAACCTGGGATTGTCCTTGCCACGGTTCCCGATTCTCCTATGATGGGGACGTTGTGGAAGGTCCTGCAGAGATGCCGCTCAAGAAAGTTTCACTTGACCAGCAACCTTAAGTCCTTTCACTAATAAGAGGATTATTTCCTACTTAATAGGGTATTAGTATAGATAGAAATTACTACAAATCGGAGGGTTACAATGAAACAGGTATCAAGTGTTTTCTGGATATCAATAGTTATTGCTGTCATATTCGTCATCTGGGGTGCGATAATCCCTGAAAACTTGATCAATACGATGAGTGCCACCCAATCTTTTTTCATGAAAAGTTTTGGATGGTTCTATCAGCTTTCTGCTACTTTCTTCCTTGTATTCGCCCTGTTTTTGATTTTTAGCCGGTATGGGAAGATTAAGCTCGGAAAGGAAGAAGACAAACCTGAATTCAGCCGGCCTACATGGTTTGCCATGTTGTTCAGTGCGGGAATGGGTATCGGTCTTCTCTTCTTCGGAGTTTCGGAACCGATTTCACACTTTGCGAATCCCCCTATCGGTGAAGGAGGAACAAGTGAGGCTGCGAAAAACGCACTTCAATACACCTACTTGCACTGGGGATTCCATGCCTGGGCAATCTATGCAATCGTTGCCTTAGCACTTGCTTACTACAAGTTCAGAAAAGGTTATCCCGGTCTTGTCAGTGCTACATTAATTCCGATACTTGGAGATAAAGCGAAAGGTCCAATCGGAATCATCATTGATATCATAGCGGTCATAGCTACATTGTTCGGTGTTGCCGCATCGCTCGGGTTAGGAGCTGCCCAGATCAATGGGGGTCTCAGTTACCTCACAGGCGTTCCGAACAATTTCACGATCCAATTTACAATCGTCGCCATCGTCACAGTGTTATTCTTGATTTCTGCAGCAACTGGAATCAAGAGAGGAATCAAATGGTTAAGTAACGCAAACCTTGGATTGGCTCTGATTTTATTCATTGTCTTCATTTTCCTTGCACCTACTGTGTTCGTGCTCGATTTGTTCACGACAACACTGGGTGGTTATGTACAGAACTTAGCCAGCATGGGATTGAGACTTGCACCATTCAGTGAGGACAATGCTACATGGTTGCAGTCTTGGACCATTTTCTACTGGGCATGGTGGATTGCCTGGGCACCGTTTGTCGGGACGTTCATTGCACGTGTTTCCAGAGGTAGAACCATCAGAGAATTCATTACTGCTGTCCTGATCATCCCTACCCTCGTCTGTGCATTCTGGTTTGCTATTTTCGGTGGAACAGGGATCTACATGGAATACAACCTAGGTCTAGATGTATCAGGACAAGCTTTAGAAACGGCATTGTTCTTTGTATATGAACAATTACCATTCACGATCATCCTCGTTGTGGTTACGCTGTTGTTGATTCTTACATTCTTCATCACTTCAGCAGACTCTGCAACATTCGTTCTGGGTATGCAAACGACTTACGGAAGTATCGATCCACCTACCATTGTCAAAATCGTGTTAGGTCTCGTACTATCTGCTTCTGCAGTCGTGTTGATGTTCACGGGAGGACTACAGGGCTTCCAGTCCGCCATCATCATCAGTGCCTTCCCGTTAGGAGTCGTACTGTTGTTCACTTCTTACGCTCTCGTCAAAGCCTTCAGTGCTGACTTGAAAGCATCGCGACAAGAACAAGGGCAAAAGGAAAAAGTGAGAGGAAAAATCCGGGCTACTTTAAGAAGGAGCCGAGTGAAACCGAAAGAAAATAACTAAAAAAGTAATCTCACAGGTGATCCGCTTCTAGGATCACCTGTTTTAGTTTGACGAAAAACAGCGAAATATGGACTATTTAAAGGAACGATGATCTCCATCCTTTATTACTAAAGTTCAGTATCCGAGTAATCGAAAAAAGGATTTGAAGGTGCAAAAACGAAGTAAAAGAGATGAGATGGTTTTGAAAGCAATGTATGAATACCCTTTGGACAATGAAAGACAAATTTTAACGGATGAGGTCAGTTTATGTGGATTATTGTAAAAGACATTCTCGTCAATGTTCTTTTCATCCTATTCCCCACTCTTTTTTATATCGTCTTCATGCGTGAAGATGAACAAGTGCGGGGAAAGATTTTTGTGTCTAAATTTTTCTTAACGTTGATCCTGTCGCTCGTTCTGACAATGTCATTACCAGCCGTCTATTCAGAAGAATTCAAGTATGATCTTCGAATTATACCTATCATCATCGCGTACATGTATGGCGGTGCCTTTCCTGGGGTGTCATTGACGATCGCGATGTTTGGTTTGACATATGTACTTACACCTGAGGATTTCATGCCAACAGTAGGGAATTATGTGATTGCCTCTGTTGTGTTGATTCTTTTACATAAGATTTATCACCGACAATCGAACAAATATAAAATCTTGATCCTGTCTTGTTTTTATCTTGTCATCGCTTCGACTAGGACGCTATATCTCATTACAAGCGGCAATACAGAACAGATGGTATTGAATATCCTTTTATCCATCATCACCTTGATCACGCTCATATGTGTGATAGCCTTGATTGAAACCTTGCGAAAACAGCTGAGCTTGAATCGTGAGCTGGAACATGTCGAGAAGATGAACGCCATCAGTCAATTGGCAGCTTCCGTTGCACATGAAATCCGGAACCCGATGACAACCGTCAGAGGTTTCTTGCAAATCCTGAGCAACAGCAAACATATACCAGAGTCGGATCGCTCATTCATCTCGATTTCGATTGAAGAGCTCGATCGCGCGCAAATGATCATTAACGAGTATTTGTCGCTATCGAGACCGACACAAAGCTCCTTTGAAGTCATTGACTTTACGAAAGTGTTGAATGATTCTGTACAAGTCATTTCCACCTATGCAATCATCAACAATGTCGAAATCTCCAAAGCGATTGATGACGATTTGAAAGTAAAGTGTTTTAAACATGAGGTTCAGCAAGTATTGATCAATATAATGAAAAACGGCATTGAATCGATAGATAGTTCCGGTAAAATGCATGTGTCTGCTACCCGGCAGGGCAAATCGATCAGAGTGACGATACAGGACAATGGATGCGGGATTCCGAAGGATCAGTTAAAACGTCTCGGAACCCCTTATTTGTCGACAAAAGATCAAGGAACAGGACTCGGGCTGACGGTAAGCTTCGAGATCATCCGTCGGATGAGAGGTACGATCGATGTCCAGAGCCAAATCAACCAAGGTACGACTTTCACGATTTCATTGCCGAGCACAATGGATAACCATGAAGAAGCATAAGAGGCTGAGCCGATGGCTCAACCTCTTTTTTCAATGTCATGAATCTGATCTCTTAACTCCTTTATTTTTGCATTCAACTCTTCTTCGTGTGCAGGGTCGATCTCAGAAGTCATCAGATTGGAAAGTTTCAGCTTCAAACGATCGATCTCATTGTCGGTCCATTGTTCCTCATTGGTCCGTTGCCTGTGCCCCTTCCATTCCTTGTAAGAGCCTCTATAATCATAGAAACCGTCATCTAATGATAGAACCCTGTTTGCTACTTTTTCCAGCATGTAAGGGTCGTGTGAAACCGTTACGACGGCTCCTGGATAGATTGCTAAAGCATCCTCGATCCGTTCCCGGGTCTCAATGTCCAGATAATTCGTCGGCTCATCCAATACGAGTAGATTTGCGTTGGAGAAATATAATCTAACAAATGCGACTCTGCACTTCTCTCCCATACTTAAGTCTTTCACCTTTTTATAAACCGTGTCTCTCCTGAATAGAAAGCACGCCAAAATGGTACGGGCTTCTGACTCCGTCATACCAGGAAGCTCAAGAATTTGATCCAGAATGGTCGAGTCGGGTTGCAGTCCTTCGAGCTGTTGCATGAAATACCCGGGTCTGAACTGTGGATGATGATGGACGATTCCTTCTGTCGGGGACAACTGACCCGTAATCAAATTCAATAAAGTGGTTTTGCCTGTTCCATTCTTACCGACAACGGCGATCCGGTCATCTTTCTCAATCGTAAAATTGATTCCTTCGAGTAAATCAGTCTGGCGTTCATAGTGAAAGGACGCATTTTCAAACCGGACGAACGTTCTGCCGCTTAGAGCATTCGATTCCAGTTCAACCTTGATTTTTGAAGTTTCTTTCGGCTTCTCTACCTTCTGTTTTTCCAACCTTTCTAAGGCAGCTTCTTTTGCCTTGAAACGCGTCATATTTTTATTCGCTTTCTTTTTGGCGAACGGATCACGCTCACTTGCCGAGTTATGAGCCTTTTGGAACCACTGCTTGTAGTTAGCAACCGCCTCCATCAATGCACGCTTTTCAGCTTGTTGTTTTTGATAAGCCGCCTCCACCGTCTGACGTTCATGCTCTTTCTGCTTCTTATAAGACGTATAGCCGCCGTGATATTTCTTGGTACCGCCTTCAGAAAGCTCATATGTGATGTTAGCTACGCGGTCGATGAATGCACGCTCATGTGAAATGAACAATACCGTCCCTTTGTATGTGCTAAGCCAATCTGCCAGCCAATCCATCGTTTCTAGATCGAGATGGTTGGTCGGTTCATCCAACAATAAGCAAGCGGGCTCTCGCTGCATGACCTTTGCAAGCTTTGCACGTGTCTTCTGTCCACCGCTCAGATTGACAAGAGGTGTATCCCAAACGGATTTCGGCAGTCCAAGCTGTAGCATCCATCGATCAACGGAAGCCTCCCACTCATACCCATCTAGCTCTTGAAAATGTTGTAGCGCATTACTATATTGGTTCAACACATCCATTTGTTCAGGATGCATGCTCAACTCTTCCTCAGCAAAACGGAGTGCTTGTTTGGCTTGATACAAGTCTCTGTTTCCTTTTTCCACAAAAGAGCGGAGCTTCAAATCTTCATCTGCTTCAGAGTGCTGAAGCACAATGCCCCAGTCTTCTTTTTTCACGCCGTGATGGATGGAGCCTTGTTTGATTGCCTGCTTTCCCATTAAACTTTGAATGAATGTCGTTTTCCCTATACCGTTCCTACCGACGAGTGCAATCTTGTCGCCATGGAACACTTCTATATTCGCCTTTTCAAAAATGAGGTTGCCGTTCAGTTCTACACATACCTCATCCGCTTTCAATACTAGCATCGAATCCCTCCAATGTTTTTCATTTGCCATCGCTCGTGTACATAAAAAACCACAGGCGTCCGCCTGTGGTTTCAGATCATTGGAGTCATGCTTCATGAAAGCGATAAAATTCATGAAAAAATAAAACGACATATGAACACGATATCGAATTTAGACACACTTATCCCTATACTCTGATTACAGGCAGAGCCATTTTTCGTATTAAGCTACGCGAAAAATGTTTAGGGAATCCATGACTTGTCGATTCGATACCTCCTTAAACTTCTGTTTTTATTATATACATATGTTCCTGATAATTCCAACAATTATGATAAAATGTTTCACATGGAACAAAATAATAAGCACTTCATCGTCGAGGGGGTTTCAACGTTATGCAACAGCCAGGTCCATTATCTACTAACCAGCGTATTGCAACGATCGATGTCCTTAGGGGGCTTGCGCTTCTGGGCATTTTCCTAGTCAATATGCCATCCTTCTTCACACCAGCTTTTAAATACGATTTCTATTCTTTATCCATTCCTTATGAGGGACTGGATCAATGGATACGCCTTTTCTTCGATTTGTTTGTTCAAGCTCGATTTTATCCTATATTCTCCTTCTTGTTCGGATTCGGCTTTTACATCTTTCTATCCAGAGCGGAATTGAAGTCAGACAAACCTAGGAAACTTTTCTCAAAGAGACTGTTTATCCTTCTTCTGTTCGGTTTACTTCATCTTGTTTTCTTATGGTATGGGGACATCCTTCACACCTATGCATTGACTGGGTTTTTCCTGCTCTTATTCTATTACCGGAAAGCTAGAACGGTCTTAATCTGGGCGATTTCGTTACTCGTACTCTTTTATGCCTTTACAGCTACACAACTTCTCATCCCTTCCTCCTATATGGAATCTGTAACTTACATGAATGAAACAGTAGGGAACAAGAAAGTCGATGAGTCGCTCGAGATTTACACTGGGGCAGGTTATGGCGAACTGATCGGATATCGTTTGTCGAACGAAGTGATGCCGATCTTACAACTCTATCTATTCAGTGCACCGATGATTCTTGCACTCTTCCTATTGGGCTTGTACGTTGCGAAAAAAGGATACATAACCGAAGCAGCCTCCCATCTACCTTTCATTCGAAAAGTGTGGGTCGTAAGTGGTCTGTTAGCATTACCACTTCTGATTTGGCTTGCCGTGGTGCAACTTGAGGGGATTGATTATGGCTACCACCAAGAGACCGTGCATTTCCTGGTGCAGCAGATAAGCGGGTTATTTCTAGCCACGTTCTATATTTTTTCACTTGTCTTGTTCATGGTGAAATCTCCACTGACGAAGCTGATTGCAGCAATCGGTGCAGCTGGCCGAATGGCTCTAACCAACTATCTTCTACAAACGATGTTTGCGGTCACTCTTGCATTAGGATTTGATCTGTACGGGAAAGTGAGTCTGTGGGCGGGACTGTTGCTCACACTTGGTTTCTTCGCCTTACAGGTCGTGTTCAGCCTCTATTGGTTGAAGCATTTCAAATTCGGTCCTTTTGAATGGTTATGGCGTACATTGACCTACGGACGGAAACAACCGATGCGAAGAACAGACCAAATAGAGCGTGAGATTTCCTAGAAAAAAAAGCTGGCTTCGAAATTTCGAGCCAGCTTTTTTTGTCTATCTGATTTTTTGGATGAACAGTACTTTCAAGTAATTACCTTCCGGGAAAGCTTCTGTCGTTTTAAAATCTTCAGGCAAAGAATGTTCTTCAAGAATTTTATATTTGCCGCTCGTTTCTTTGAAGGCTTGATCGACGAACGACTTGAATTTTTTCATATCGAATCCAGCATAGTTTGTGGAAGCGACGATGGTTCCCTTGTCTTCTGTAATGGCAATCGCATCCTTGATCAGATCCTTGTAGTCTTTCGCTACACTGAATCGATGTTTTTTTGAACGCGCGAAGCTCGGAGGATCGAGGATGACGATGTCGAACTTGATCTCTTTCCGCACAGCATATTTGAAGTAGTTGAAAACATCCATTACGCGGATTTCTTGTGCTTCATAATCGATCTCATTCAGACTGAACTGTTCAATGGTCTTAGCCATACTACGATTCGCCAGGTCTACACTGGTCGTTTTTTCAGCTCCACCAAGTGCTGCGAAGACCGAGAAAGCACCCGTATACGAAAACGTATTCAGAACCGTCTTCCCTTTCGAATAATGATCCCGGATGCTTTTCCGTACATCCCTCTGATCAAGGAATACCCCGACCATCGCACCATCATTCAGGTAAACAGCGAAGTGGACCCCGTTTTCTTTTACGACGATCGGGAATTCAGCCCGTTCCCCCAAGACGAAATCATCATCTTCTATGTATTGTCCTTTCTGATCGAACCGCTTCTTCTCATAAATGCCTTTGAAATCCATATGGCTTTTCAATGCTTCCATAACGAATTCATTGAATCTGTAAATGCCTTCACTGTACCAGTTGATCAGTAAATAGCCATCAAAATAATCTACGGTGAATCCGCCTATTCCATCTCCTTCACCGTTAAATAACCGGAAGGCTGTCGTATTCGGGTCATCCCAGAATGCTTGTCGGGAATCCATCGCTTTTTTCAATTTTCGATTGAAGAAAGACTGATCGATCGCCTCATGTTCTTTCCGCGTAAGGACCCATCCGTATCCTTTGTTCTGCTGCCCATAATACCCTTTTCCGATAAACCTGTTCTGCTCATCTACAAGCTCCAGAAGAGCCCCTTCTTCCTTCAAGTCATGCAGGTTCACCACTGCCTCTTTGAAAATAAGCGGATAACCGTCATGAAAACGGTTGGCAAACTTTGATTTTATCTTTACCGTTACTGCTTCACTCATATTTATAACATCCTTACTTAAGAAGATTTCTTTTTACATAGTATCATGATATCGGAATGAAGCCATCTTTAATCATCATCACTTTCATCCTTTACCGATTGGAAAGTCGTACCTCCTGCAGTGAACACGGATCCCAATGCCTGAATCCAACTTCCATTGACCCCTAGGGATGTACTCGTGATCTGATCCCCTCTTAGACCGAGAATACCCCCGATCGCTTGCAGTGAATTCCCCCATGTTTGCAACGTATTCCCTAAAATATTCAGAAACTCATTTCGGATATCCTTCAATTGTTCAAACACAGCAAGCAGGGCACCTAGCGCTTGAAGCCAGTTCCCTGCAATCTGATATTCTTGTTTTTGCACATACGGGAGCTCTGCCACAATCCCGTAAATGACCGTCAAGTTCCCTACAGCTTGTATCCGGTTCCCTGTTGATTCTAGGGTGATGGGTGCACCAAAGGCTTGGATGGCATTACCTAGCGCTTGAAGAACGTTTCCGACAATCCTCAATTGCTTATTCACTTCTTTCGGTAATTGAAAACTCGGCGTACTACCGATTGCCGAGAGAATTGTACCGACAGCTTGCGTCCAAGAACCCGTTATTTCAATAACCTGGGTATTTCCTTTGCCCACTCCCACCACCTTCCTCTCTCATCTCTTTCTAAATCATATTCATGTCCGAAAGAGACTGTTCGAGAGGAATAATAGAGAGGTTATTTGAATTTGTTCGGGAACTGCTTGATAATGCCCTCTGATAAAGTATCTGCCAGTTTGATGATGTGCACTTCCCCATCGTCAAAAGCCTTGATATCCGCTTCCCAATTCTTCTCTAAGCGCGCGGCAGCTTCATCGAATGTAAGGACTAAATGTTCGTCCAACAATCCCTTCAAGGTTTTCTTGGACCAGTTCGGATTCGCTGAACTTAAGAATGTCGCGATATCATCTGCATTTCGGTACCATTCCTTGTTATATTGATCAACATTCTTTTGATCCTTGTTCTTTGCGGCTTCCACCAGTTGTCCAGCTATGACGATATGCTCCGTCAACAACTCAGCGAGCTTATTTCCTGCTTGTTCACCGTAATAAGGCTTGATCGCGTTTCCGATATCCTTCTGATTTTGAAGCAGCCTTGTAAGTGCAGCATCCTGGTCATCAGCGCCAGCAAGGGCACTTACGATATAATTCCTCGTCCAAATCGTATGGTCGATCCATAGCTTACGCATGTCAAATGTTAATGCGGCCTCTTTTTGGGTATAAGACTGTTGAACTCTTGTTTTCCCCTCAGTTTGTAATGGCGTTGATAAGACGAAAGCCATCATCATCAGTAGGATCGTTTTCAAGACGAATATCTTTTTCATTTTAGAACTCCTTTCATGGATAGGGTTGTCGTTTTCTTCATTATTTTGGCTTCCGTTCATTAATTCATTCTGATTTTCACCATAATAAGGACAATGACTATGAAAGTCTTATCATTTTTAAAAAGATAGGCTCTATGCTATAGTTTTTCGGTGATGTTCAGAAAGAAGGAGCAAATTCGTATGAATCAAGCAACAGAAGAACCATCTGTTTCTTATAAACGCACGATACTCATATTGAGTCTGGCAGTGTTGCTCGTCGTCATGAACACGACAATGTTCAATGTAGCTCTGCCGACGATCTTGAGAGACTTCCAATTGGCAGCCTCTGAAGGCGCATGGATTGTATCGGGGTATTCGATTGTCCTCGCGATCTTTACGATCACCTATACGCGTCTTTCGGATTATTTACCGATCAGGGGATTACTCATAACGGGAATTGGTATTTTCGGTCTCGCATCCATCCTCGGATTTTTTGCTACGAATTTTGTCTGGTTGATGATCGCCCGATTGTGCCAAGCTGCCGGAGCAGCAGCGATACCCGGCTTATCCATGGTCTTTGCAGGGAGGTTCATTCCGAAGCGAAGAAGAGGTCAGGCAATGGCGATGATCGCATCTGCCGCTTCATTCGGCTTCGGTCTAGGTCCTGTAGTCGGGGGTTGGATTACGAATACGTTTGACTGGAATTTCTTATTCATCGTCACGTTGTTCGTGTTGTTCGTCATTCCTATCATTTTTCGCCAACTACCACTAGAAGAGATTCGGAAAGGACGATTCGATGTGATTGGTGGATTGCTGACCGGGTTGACAATCACTTCGTTCCTGCTCTTCATTTCAACGAGAGAATGGTATTACATCGCTGCATTCTTCGTGCTTGCTTTTGTCCTTTGGTTAAGAATCACCCGCGTCGACATCCCGTTCATCCAGCCGAAGCTCATTCAGAATAAGGGATACCGGAAGATACTATACATCAGCTTTTTCGGGTTTTGTACGCATTTCGCCATCTTGTTATTGATGCCGATCATGCTTGAACAGATTTTTGGAAAGTCCCCATCCCTCGTCGGATTGATCATTTTCCCAGGAGCGATGTTCTCAGCGGTCGCGGCAATTTATGTCGGCAGACTGATCGATCGCTATGGAAATATCCGTGTCATGGTTTGGGCAACCCTCATGCTCGGTGTATCCACTTTGATATTCGGCTTACTTTCGCCAATCAACGAATACATGATCATGTTCGGTTATATGTTCACAAGCTTTGGGTTTTCGAGTCTCTCCTCGAGTTCGACTAACGAGGTTTCACAAATCCTGCCGAGGGAGCAGGCTGCAGCGGGAATCGGTTTGAAACAGCTCACGCAATTTGTCGGAAGTGCGACCGGAGCGGTCCTTGGAGGGATCTTACTCGAACTGAGTGGAGATACGTATACGGAGTTCGATTTCCAATTTACGTACCTCACAACCACTGTCCTTATGACACTTGCCTTCGGATTATTGGTTCTCTATCGTAAAAATGCAGCACAAGCTCGATGAATTGACCACAACGAAAAAAGGGTGTGCCAGCAAATGGCACACCCTTTTTCTATTCATTGACGACTTCTGCACGACCTGACTGAGTATGGACGAGATCCGCGTAGAAGCCATTTTTTCGTAGCAACTCGTGATGGTTGCCTTTTTCTATGATCCGGCCTTCATGTAGCACCAAAATGCAATCTGCATTCCGAATCGTGTTCAACCGATGGGCGATGACGAAACTCGTTCTTCCTTCCATCAGTTTATCCAACGCATCGGTGATCTTCATTTCAGTAACCGTATCAATACTGCTCGTCGCCTCGTCTAGTATCAATAATGCTGGATCCGCCAGCATCGCCCTAGCAATAGAGAGCAGTTGCCTTTGCCCATGGCTGATCCCTTTTCCATCCGAATCCAGAATGGTGTCATACCCCTCAGGCAATCTTGAGATAAAATCGTGGGCATGAGCAGCCTTCGCTACTTCTTCTACCTCTTCATCTGTAGCGTCCAATCTTCCATACCGGATATTTTCACGGATAGTCGTATGGAAAAGAATCGAGTCTTGAAGGACGACCCCCATTTGCCTTCTCAAGCTATCTCTCGTAATCGTCTTGATATCCTTCCCATCAATGAGGATCTCACCTTTTTCATGTTCATAAAAACGGGAGAGCAAAGATAGGATGGTCGTTTTCCCTGCCCCTGTTGGTCCGACAAGTGCAACCGTCTCGCCCTGTGCTGCATGGAAACTGACATCTTGCAGGATTGGCTGATCTTTTTCATACGAAAAATCGACCGATCGAAATGTAATATCTCCTTGAATACGTTCGATATCGACCGCTTTATCATCCTGTGCACTTTCTTCCGCTTCATCAAGGATTTGAAATACCCGCTCCGCCCCTGCAACTGCAGAAAGAATCATATTGTATTGGTTTGCTAAATCATTCAGGGGACGCGTAAATTGTCTTGAATAGGTCGTGAACGTGACGATGATTCCGATGGAAATGATTCCATTCAAGGCCAGCAATCCACCTGCCCCGACGATGATTCCGAAGCTGACGTTATTCAACATATTCATCAATTTAGGGATGAATCCCGAATAGGTTTGGGCCCAGTAACTGGCTTCCTTCAAGGATCGATTTTTATGGGAAAATTCTTCAATGACCCGTTTTTCTTGAGAATACATCGTCACAATTTGTTGCCCCGAAAACATCTCTTCTACATAACCGTTCATATCACCCAAATGCTTTTGCTGTTCTTTGAAAAATCGGCCCGTACGTTTCGTGATCCACTTCATCCCGAAATACATCGCCGGAATGATCGTCAACGTTAAAAGGGTGAGCAGCGGACTTAACCATAGCATCATCCCGATTGTTCCCGTAATGGTCAGTATACTTGTCGTGAACTGGATGATGGCTGAATTCAAGGTCCGGCTGATGTTCTCGATGTCATTCGTCAATCGGCTCATCAGCTCTCCCTGTTGACGTTTCTGGTAAAACAGCAGCGGCAACTGCTGCAAGTGAGAAAAGAGATGATTACGGATGGCAAAAACAGTGTTCTGGGAGATTCCGATCATCCAATAGTTCTGAAGCCACATCGTCACAGATTGGAGGATATACACGCCTAGAAGGATACCCGCCATTACCAGGAGCGTATCCGTGACAGGGTCTGCGATGATGGCATCGACAGCAACTCCCAGTAAATAAGGTCCTAACAAGGATAATGCCGAGCTGATGACGACGATCGATAGGATCAGAATGAATCGTTTCCTCTCCCCTGCCATGTACGACCATATCCGCTTCAAGGTCACGCCCATATTTTCTACCTTAGGTGGTTTCGTCCCGATCCCTTGATGCCTCCTACGAGGAGTGTGCTGTGTCTTGTTGGTCTCTTTCAAATCTCGTTTCATCAGATCACATCCTCTTCCATTTGGGACTGATAGACACTTTGGTAATAAGGATTCTCCTTCAACAAGGAACGATGATCACCGATTCCAATCACTTCCCCTTCATGTAAAAGAAGAATTTGATCGGCATTCTGGATCGAGCTGATTTTCTGTGCGACAAGGAACACGGTACAGTTCTGGCGTCTCAGCGTACTGAGCAGCCTTTCTTCTGTATGGGCATCCAATGCACTCGTACTATCGTCCAAAATGAGGATTTTCGGCTTACGCACGAGTGCTCTTGCAATCGACAAACGCTGTTTCTGACCACCTGAAAACGTAATCCCTTTTTGGCCAAGTATCGTTTCATATCCGTCTGGCAGTCCTTTGATGAACTCATGGATCTGAGCGTCTTTTGCTGCTGATATGACTTCTTTCTTTGTAGCATCTTCTTTTCCCCACCGGATGTTCTCAATTAAACTACCTGAAAAAAGGTGGGCTTCCTGAGGCACGACACTGATCTGGTTACGGACATGTTCGACGTCCAAATCCTTCATTCGGTACCCATCAAGATAAATGTCTCCCTCTGTTTCTTCCAACAAGCGCGGTATCAAGTTCAGAAGGGTCGTCTTACCCGATCCGGTTTCCCCTAATATCCCAATCATTTCTCCTGGTTTTGCAGCAAAAGAAATGTTCTGTAGAACCCTTTGGTCAGCATCATACTGATAAGAAACATCTACAAACGAAACCCCGCCTTTCACGTCAGGCTTTAACGCTTGATCGGTTGCATGTATAGCCTTTGTATCCTCTTCTAAAACCGCTGTAATTCTTGCTGCAGAAGCACTCCCTCTTGAATAGTTCATAATGAGGAACGTAAACACCGAGAAAGTGAACATGATCTTCGTCGCATAATTGATGATGGCGACCAACTCTCCCGCTTTGACCATGTCCGTTTCCAGTTGGATGGCACCAATCCAAAGGATGATCAGGATGACGATGTTCATGCCGAGCATGACGACCGGCATCGCGACTTCCATGATCCATAAAGCTTTTTTATTGTCATTCATGAGGTTTTTGTTCACGTCTTGAAAACGTTCTTCTTCGTACTTGCTTCTGTTGAATCCTTTTATGAGGCGAATTCCAGAAAGGTTTTCACGTAACACCGTATTCATCCGATCCAATTTTCCCTGCACCTTCCGAAATAAAACGATTCCTTTCGTCAAAATCCAGAACAGAAATAGAAGGAGAATAGGAACGGACAGTACAAGAATCGTCGCAAGACCTGGATGGACAACAAAGGACATGACAATCCCACCGATGATGAAAAGTGGCGCTCTGAGCGCAATTCTCATGAGCATGAATAGCACACCTTGTATTTGTGTAACATCATTGGTCATCCGGGTTACAAGTCCGGGTGTCGTGAAGGTTTGGAAGTGCCTGCTGGAGAACGCCTGCACTTTTTGAAACAAATCCCGACGAATGTCATGGCCGACACCTTGACTCGCGTTGGCTGCAAAATAAGAATTGATGATTCCAGCCGCAAAAGCTACTAGCGATAATCCCAACAGAACGCCACCCCAAATGGTCACCACCGACATATCCTCCGCTACAATACCCTCGTCAATGATCTTCGCCATTAGTAAAGGTTGCATGAGCTCGACAATTAGCTCAAGAACCATTAGAGATAGTGCTACAGCAACAGAAAATTTATATGTAGGTAAATAGGAAAACACTTTGCGCATATGATCTTCACACCTAAGTTAGAGTTGGTACAATTATACAGGATATCGAAAAAAGAGCGAACCGATAAGGTCGCTCTTCTTAGTTTATTCATCCAGACTGTACTCTATGTTTAAGTTCATGTTGAGCGGGAATCGCAATTACAAAATGAAAATATCATTCCCCACTAAAAAGGAGTGTATTTCAAAATGGAACAAGTACTGTTCATCCAAACTGGAATGGGTATTGATGTACACGGTCAAAACGTGACGAAAGCAGCCGTTCGTGCGGTCGATAATGCGATTTACACGAATTCAATGCCAGGAATAAGAAACACATTACCGGACCAATCAACGGAAAATATGAAAGTGAACGTTAAACTCGCCGTCCCGCGTGACCAGGACCAACTCGATCAAGAAGAGATTAAACAAGCGATTCCTTATGGCAAGGTTTCTGTAGAGGTCATCGAAGGTGGTATGGCGACGACGAGCGGCATTAAATTAGAGGATAAAGGCGACAAAAACGATCTGATGTATATCGTCAACGCATCTGTTGAAGTTGGATATTAAAGAATGAAAAAAGCCGGGATTTCCCGGCTTTTCGTTTGAATGAATTATAACGAACGGTTCAAAATATCTCTTACACTCTCTGGATTCATTTCTTTGTAGGTTCCGACGCCTGGTTTGATGAACGTTTTCTCGATGATTGCATCAAATTCCTGATCGTTGATATCATAGTTGGCTAAACGACTCGGTGCACCTATTGAGTTCCAGAAGTCTCTGAGAGCTTTTGCCCCTTCTTTCGCAACTTCTAAATCTGTTTTTCCAGCATCCTCAATACTGAAAACGTTGACCGCAAGCTGTTTCACTCGACTTGGATCTTCTTCCAACACGTGCTCTAGCCAGTTCGGAAACAAGATAGCCAGACCTCCACCATGCGGGATGTCATAAATGGCAGAAATGGCGTGCTCGATTCTATGCGTTGCCCAGTCTCCACCATCCGTCCCATTCATCAGGGTACCGTTGAAGGCGGTTGTACTGATATACATCATCGTTTCCCGGTGCTGATAGGATTGCAAGTTTTCCATCAACTTAGGTCCGGTTGCAATCGCGGTTCTCAGCAATGACTCGATGAACCCATCAATCATCGGGGTATTCTCTGTTCGGTGGAAATAGTGCTCCAGCGCATGCGACATGCTGTCCACAATCCCATATACCGTCTGGTTCTCAGGGACTGAGTAGGTATACGTAGGGTCCAATATGGAAAACGCCGGATAGACGAGCGGAGAACCCCAACCCAGCTTATCTTTCGTTTCCCAGTTCGTAATCACTGAGACAGCATTCATCTCAGAACCTGTCGCTGCAAGTGTCAAAACGGTACCGATTGGAAGCGCGTCTTCAATCGGTGCTTTTTGGGTGATCAGATCCCACGGATCCCCTTCATACTTCGCACCAACGGCAATCGCTTTCGTACAATCGATGACACTACCACCACCGACTGCCAACAGATAATCGATCTGTTCCTTTTTACAAAGCTCCACACCCCGCTGTACCGTTGATAAACGAGGGTTCGGTTCGACTCCCGAAAGCTCGAATACGTTTGCTTCGGCTTTTTTCAATTCACGCATAACGTCTTCATAGACACCATTGCGCTTGATGCTTCCTCCGCCATAAACGACAAGGACGTTCAAGCCTTTACGCCCTAATTCTTCTGGGAGTTGTTCAATCTGATTTTCTCCAAACAATAAACGAGTCGGATTATATTGTAAAAATGTATTCATCATGAGCACCTCTTCACTTCAAAAATGATTCTTCTGAAGTTTAACATGCCCCTCCTAAGACTGAAATAAATAAGTCCTTTAAACGATCTTTAGCTCCAAAGCGCATGCAAAATGCCGAGCAGACAGAGAATGATGAAGTGATCTCCGACAGCAATCGCGAATACTTTCTTGGACGTCATTCCAAACACCATATTCTTAAAAAGACCTAACCCAAGCAGAACGCCGACCACTGCTCCAACAAGCAGTCCGGATCCTAAGTCCTGTGCTCCTGTCAGCTCTACAACGACGGCCATAAAGAACGAACTAAGGAACGCCACCACCCCTGACCACACGAAGTTGATTGGTTTCATCCCTTCTTCACCAATGTTGTTCAACTGCCCCCATCGATTTCCAAAGAGTACAGGCGAATAATAAAATGCTCCAAATGCCATATATAAAAGTCCACCTACAAGTATTGCGAGAATGTTCAAATCCATTGAAATCCCTTCTTTCTGTATTATTTCGGTTGTATGGGTAAGCCGATCTTCTTAATGAGAGGTTGTATATCAAAAGAATCCTGCTGCTGAGTGAGTTGGATGATCTCTACCGGTGTACTCAAGCATTTATATCCGCTTTTCGGAAGCCAATAGCTATAAAGCTCAGAATAACACTCTATTAAAAAATCTCTCCGATTGAATTCAACAGGTGTCTCTAACTCATAAAAGACGAATTTGCCCTCGGGTAATTGTGTCGTTTTCAATCCTGTACCAGGATCCATATTTTCTTGTAAAGAAATGCAGCAATCATACCGACATCGGTCTTCAGGGGTCAGGTAAGGATTGTTATGTGGGATGCCTATCCACATTGTATCTTCCATAATCAAATCTCTCGTTTCTGAAAACCGGTATATCTTCTCCCAGGTTTCATGTACTTCGTCAGAATATGTCCCAATATGTTGAAGGTACCCTAATTGGAGTTCTGGCAGCCGTTCCACTTTCACCCTGGATAAATCCAACCACTGGAATTCATTATATCCTTTGTTTTCCGTCGTTTCTTTCAGATTCGTGCGACGTTGTTTAGATTTCTTGCTATCTAGATACGGTCTCGGGAATTTTTCCAGATAAGCTCCTTCACGCCATTCCTTTGGAGAGTGCTTATAAAATTCTTTGAATGCATACGTGAAGTAGGATAGAGAAGAAAAGCCACAAGTCATTGCAATATCCGTCACAGACCGTTTTGGTTCATAGATCAATAAGTGAGCAGCTTCTTCCATCCGTATTCTTTTTACATAATCAGAGGGTGTCTCCCCCATAATACGATTGAATAATCGATGAAAATGATGTGGCGAGTATGTAGAAACTTCTGCTAGCTTCTCCAAAGACAAATCCGCATGAAGGTTTTGTTTTATGTAGTCTAATACATTGAATATGTATTTCTTCTGTTCATGTAAATCGGTCATAAAAGCATATCTCCCTTAAGTCTCATACTTGTATTATCGACGAATTCCATTGGATTATAAAAGAGGACCTACTAATTAAGTTGACACTTAATTAAGTGTGTGCTAAATTAATGTCATGATTGAACAAACCATCCACTCATTGTCTGTACCGACACGTCGCGACATTTTATATCTATTACGTGGTGGTGAGCTGACCTCGAGCGAAATCGCCTCGAACTTCAATATCTCAGCACCAGCAATTTCACAGCATTTGAAAATCTTAGAGCAATCAGGTCTTGTTTCTGTACGCAGGGCTGGTACGAAACGTTTCTACCGTATAAGAAGGGAAGGCTTCAAAGACTTGAAGCAATTCATCGACCAATTCTGGGACGATCAGTTGTTACGCTTAAAAGAAGCAGCAGAAGAGGAAGAAAGGAGGAAGCATGACGAAACCGACTGAGACTTTGCAAAAGGAAATCTTCATAGAGTGTAAGCCCGAAACTTTATTTCCTTTCTTTGTCGACCCTGAAAAACTGATTCGTTGGATGGGCAGGCAGGTTTTGCTTGAGCCGAAAATCGGAGGGAAATATCGGATTGATATTAACGGTGAGAATATCGCTATAGGTGAATATATCGACATCATTCCAAATGAAAAGGTCGTCATGACTTGGGGATGGGAAGGATCAGAAATCATGCCACCTGGCTCAAGTACGGTGGAATTCCTCCTAATCCCAGAAGATTCAGGTACACGGCTTGTATTGAACCATTATGACATCCCAAGTGAAAAAGTCACTTCAAATCACAAGGGTTGGACACATTATTTAGAACGAATGAAACAACTAGGAGAAGGTAATGAAATCGGTCAGGATCCATGGTCGATTACTAAATAAGATATGGAGAGGGGAATCATGGTGAACACGAAGATTCATGAAGAAATTATTTTTCACACAACACCCAAGCGTTTGTATGAATTACTCTTGAATTCTGAAGAATTCAGTGCAATGACAGGTGGTGCACCGACGGAAATTCATGCGGAGGACGGAGGATCGTTCTCTTGTTTTGGAGGAATGATCCACGGAAGAAACATTGAACTTACTCCAGGGGAACGGATTGTTCAAGCATGGAGAGCAGGTAACTGGGACCCTGGTGTTTACTCTATCGTCACATTCACGCTGAAACCTCAAGGTGATCAAACGTTGCTGGTTTTTGATCATATCGGCTTTCCAGAAGGACAAGCTGACCATTTGAAAGCAGGGTGGCAAGAAAATTACTGGTCGAATATAGAAAAATATCTTCAAAAGTAAATGAAAACGAAACCCAGGGGGCAACGAGCCTTCCTGGGTTTTGTTTGATTAGGTTTTACGCATTTACGTGAGATTTGATACCGGCTTTCAAGCCTTTGATGCATCCGATATGCTCACTTTCATGAAACAATACGAATAACAGCATTTCTCCGATTGTATGGAATTCAACCGGTCCAGCTTGGAACACTTCCGGCAACTTTTCATCCAGCCTACCGTCGAATTTTTCCCTAACACGTCCCATTTGGTCGGTTAATTGAGCTTTCAGTACATCCACTTTTGGTGGTTCTGTCGTCCAATCCTTAGGGCTTGTTCCTCTGCTGAACATTTCCACATATCCTTCTGGCAAGTTCATTTCTTCTCCAGCTTTCATGAACACCAAGTATTCTACAGATACAAGAATATGGCCTAGCTGCCAACGAAGATTGTTCGGAAATCCTTCAGGGATGATATCGGCATTCTCTTCTGTAATGTGTTCTGCACCCATCATCAAGAATTTACGACCCATTTCGAATTGGTTGAATATCAAGTTTTGATCCATTGTTCATCCATCCTTTACAATTTTTTTTTGATTCTTCAAAGTTCACTCGCTTCCGGCGAGTGGTTCTCAGGTTATGCAAAGTAGTTCTTCAGGCTTCCCTCTAGAGAGCTGCTCCAGCCCTGGTTGTGGCCTTCTGCTGCTTCTTCGCTTGGAAGCTGCTCATGAGTCACCTTCACTTCTGTTGATCCATCCTGATCGACAAACTGTACAGTCACTTTCGTTTCAGGAAATGCATTGTCAGCATCTTCCCATTGCCATGTAAAAACAAGCTTTTCATTCTGTACAACTTCTTCATATCGGCCAACAAGCACTTTTGCTTCTCCTTCAGGTGGATGCATGGCAAACTTGTATTCACCGCCGACTTTAACGTCCATTTGGTCAACAGTGGTCGTATAACCTTCAGGCCCCCACCATTTTGCGAGTTCCTCTGCATTTGTCCATGCTTGATACATTCTTTCTTTTTTCACGTTATACGTCTGACTGAGTTCAAGTTTATAATTCTGTTCGGTTTGCATTGTGATCATGATTTTCCTCCTTCATCTTCTTCATTTTCTAAGTTATCGAAATATGTTTCCAACCTTGATAATTGACTTTCCCAATATGTTCTCCAGTGGTTCATCCATTGAATGGCGCTTTCCAATGCATCTGGTTTCAGGCTGTAGTACTTATAACGTCCCTCCTTTTTAAACGTTACTACACCGGCGTTTTCCAGAATTTTAAGGTGTTTTGTAAAAGCCGGCAACGACATATCGAAAGGTTCTGCTAACTTTTTGACGGTTTTTTCGCCTTTCGACAATTCCTCTACAATCTTCCGCCTAGTAGGATCTGACAACACGGAAAATATTTGATCAAGGTTATCTTTATAATAGTTAACCATATGGTTAACTATATGATATTTTTCAAATGTCGTCAAGCTTGATATTTTATTGCATCCATTTTTGTATTACGCTATAAATAGATGAAAATAGAGGCGTGAGGATATTTTGGAGAGAAAACACTATATCGATCTGTTGCGAGTCATAACCGTACTTTTGCTTGTCCCTTATCATACAGCGAGGATTTATGATTTCGTTCCGTTTTACATAAAAGATGAACCTAATATGCTGATGCATTTATTTGCCCATTCTATGCATCAGTGGCGTATGCCCATCTTATTTTTAGTTTCAGGTGTTGGAACTTATTTTCTACTTAGCTCTAAAAATAACAATCATTTCGTAAAGGACCGCCTCACTCGATTACTTGTACCTTTTCTTTTTGCCGTGCTGGTCATTGTTCCTCCACAAGGTTATATAGCTGTCATTAGTAAAGGAATAGGTGACTTCAAACACTACTTGGATTATTTCCCAGCGTTTTTCACTTTTAAATTAGAGACAATCCATGGATTTACTGGTACATTTACGCCTGCACATATGTGGTTCATATTGTACCTCGTCATATTTTCACTTATTGCTAAGCCCGTATATTCCTGGCTGAAAAAACAACAGGATGCGTTCTCAAACCGACCATTGTCATACCGTATTTATTTTTTTGCCATTCCATTGATCCTGGCGAGAATTGTCTTATTAGGTATGGAGATGAATCCACTGTTCTATTTCATATTATTTATGTACGGGTTTCTTCTTGTACGAGAAAAAGCATTTGAAAAGGCGTTTGAGGAGACTCGTGGATTTTCCTTATGTTTCGGGGTTATAACGATGAGTACGGTTCTTTTATTAGAGTACTGGGGATTTTCTGTCGGTTTTGAGGATCCTGTTTCCTATGTTCTGTTCCAAACCTTATACGCTGTCAACACGTTCCTATGTGTAGCCGCCATCATCGGTTATGTCCAGCGCTATATCAACACACAGTATGAAACGATCCATCAACTGAACAAGAATGTTTTTACCATCTATATTCTTCATCAGACGTATATCGTTCTAGCAGGTTTCTATATTCAGAAATTGAATTTATCGGTCACACTTTCATATTTTCTAATTCTCGTTTTTAGCTATCTAGGGATTTATCTGTCTATTCGCTATATAATCCGACCTATACCATTCATCCGCATTTTATTTGGCAGTAAAGCATAAAGAAAAGAGATGACCATCTAGTCATCTCCTCTTTCATGTACCATTGTAAAGTGTTCCATATAGATGTCGGGTTTGAAATAGTGGCCAACCTGGTCGTTCCACTCATTAAAAATCGGCGACTCCACAAAACCTTTCATATGGCTGTCCAGCGTCTCCCACTGTACTTGCACCATGTATTTCCCTTTCGTTTCAACACAGGCATGGATGGTATGGCCGAGGTAGCCATCGACCTTGTTGAAAAGCTTACTTGCTCGTTCGAAAGCTTTCTCAAAGTCATTTTCCATCCCTTCCTTAATGTGAAAAAAAGCGACTTCTAAAACCATTCCGTATCCCTCATTTCCTTTTATAAATATGTCAAAATCATTCCACCAACTGCACCAATCAATACGACAAGCCAAGGTGCAAATTTCCAGAAAAATAATAACCCGAACAGAATTAACGCCAACATGAAATCGGATGTCGTCTGAATTGAACTTGTCCAAACCGGGTCATAGAGTGCGGCAAGCAGAAGCCCTACGACTGCTGCATTGATTCCGGTCAGTGCAGCCTGGAACCTAGGTCGCTTACGCACTTCATTCAGGAAAGGCAACGAACCGATGATGAGCAGGAAAGATGGCAAAAAGATTCCGATTGTTGCAATGATAGCGCCACTCACACCATTGATCATAGCTCCTAGATAACTTGCAAATGTAAACAGTGGTCCAGGTACAGCCTGAGCAAATCCATATCCGGCTAAAAACTGCTCTGCGCTCACCCAGCCGATCGGTACCACTTCACGCTCCAGTAATGGTAAAACAACGTGCCCACCGCCGAACACGAGAGAACCTACCCGGTAAAAGGTATCAAAAACATCGAACGCGCCATTTTGAATGATTGGTCTTAGAATCGGAAGACCGATCAATAGACCGAAGAATAATGCCCAGGCAATAATGCCAGCCTTCTTACTGAATGGTACATTCATTTCTTGGATTTCTGGAACATCTTGCTTTTTATAAAGGATTAGACCGATAAGGCTAGCGGCCAAAATGATTACGAGTTGACCAACTGCAGATGGCCAGGCAAGGGTTAGTACTGCAGCCAGTAGGGCAATCGTGATTCTCGGTTTATCCGGGGTCAATTTTTTCCCCATTCCAATGACAGCTTGTGCAACGACAGCTACGGCAACAATTTTCAACCCATGGATCCAACCAGCATCATCGATGGTACTGTTTTGGTAAAAGAAGGCGAACAGGACAAGTGCGATGATGGACGGCAGGGTGAATCCAAGCCAGGAAATAAGCCCGCCAATTAAACCGCCACGTAACATACCGATTGCAATCCCGACCTGACTGCTCGCTGGACCCGGTAGGAACTGACACAATGCAATGATATCCGCATATGTTTTGTCATCTAGCCATTTTCGCTTGTCGATATATTCGTTCTTAAAATATCCAAGGTGAGCGACTGGACCTCCAAAGGAGGTAAAGCCTAACTTTGTTGAAGCACTTAATATTTCTAACCATGCATGTGATTTTTTCCGCATCGTTTATGACCTCTCACTCTATTTTTAACTTTTTTAACATCCTTACTGTAATGAAAAAACCCCTTGTTCACAAGGGGTTTGAATCACTTATTTATTCATACTTGAGAAAAAGTCCGCTAAAGGATCATCATCCTCTTCTTCCTCTTCCTCGACTTCTGTATGAATTTCATCTTTTAACGTATCCAAGTTGATGTCATTTAAGTCATCTTCGCTCGACCATGATTGTGTTTCCTGATTTTCCTTTTGAACAGGGAAGGGAATCGTTGCAGCTTCTTCCTGAAGATACAACGCCTGGTCGATATCGACTGAATTACTGTTCAACGCTGCTAAAAGAGTCGTTGCACGCATCGGATCGTTCATCAATTGATAAACGATTGTACCGATCAACGCTTCAGAATGTTCATGTTTAATCCAATTTCGCTGTTCTTTCGTCAGTTGCTTCGGGAGAGGGATCGTGATGGTTTCGCGTTCTTTTGCAAGGGATTCATTCACACCTTGCATCACATACTGAGCGATTCTACTGGAAAAATTCCTTCTCTCTGTCTCTTTCAACTTTTGAAGTTGTTTTAAAAGATAATCAGGTGTATCTGAAGGGACACGAAACGTAATTGTTTGACCTCGTTCTACACCTTTTTTCGAATCTCTCATACCATCACCCTACTTAGCAGCTGAAGTCTCTTTCTCTTTCTTCTCTACTTTCTTTTCTTTCTCTGATTTACGGATATAATCCGAAATCAACTTATAGTAAGCATTGGCCATCATCCAGATGCTTTCGTTCTCATCTTCAAAGAATTCGATGTTGAATCCGTCCAAATTATTATTCAGCGTCTTCAGATAATCCTTCAGGACTGCAGAGCCACCCCCAACAAAGTAACAGATCTCGGATTGGGAGTTGCGTTGCCATACATTACGGAGGTAACGATATTGTTTCTTTGCTAGTTCAAGCAGAATACGATCGGTAATATCATGGACGTTCGTACGGCTTCCTTTCACCATGATATGGTGACGATTATTCTTTCTAGTAATGATATCGACTACATCACGACGGCTGTCCAGTTCAACACCGTGCTTTGTGAGGATTTCATCACGGATTTGTTCAAGAGACTCAGCTACACCTAGGTTGAAACCTTGAGCTTTATCGTCATCTACATTCCGGTTGCGGATTACCGCGATATCTGTTGAAAGACCTCCAATATCCTGGATGAGAATCTGCTTGTCGATCAACTCTTTGTTAATGATGTTCAAATCGTTATCCATGACAAGGTTCACGTAAGCTGCAAATCCTTCTGGATACACTTTCACTTCATCAAACTTAATATTCACTTTCTTGCCCTGAAATTGAGGTGTAATCAGGAATTCAACCTGATGGACTGAGCCGAGCAATTGTGAACGATATCCAACATCCTTACCTTCCTTAACCTCTCTCAGTGGAAGACCTGTCCCAAGCGTATAATTCGCCTCAATGACATTGTTCGCTGTCTTGAACGAACTTGCTCCATTTTCATAACCGACTGCATCTAATGCGATCGCCGCAAACAACATGACAAGTGTCTGATCTTCTTCTGATTTATTACTTCCAGGATCCAATTCTGTAGAGTTGCTTGTTTTCGTTGCTAAGTTACCTACTCTGTAAATCGCATTGTTTTCTTTTAAAGCAGGGGAGTGTACTCGAATATGTAGATTGTCTAGTGGGTCTTTTTCATCTAATTCTTCTATTCCGATTACTGGTCGATCTTCCATATCCCTTGCGATGACATTCGGGATGTATAACTCATTCTCAAGTTTCCCGAAATTCGCCTTCACCGCATCATTACCAACATCAACCGCAGCAATTCTTGATTTTGTCATTCTTCCATTACCCCTCTCAGAGAAAAGTATGTTACTAGATTAAAGGTATTAGAGAAACGACAAATAGTCAATCAGCCTTTCGATGTGTTCTTTTGCGTGTACATGTACACATTCTTGTACACGGCTGGTATAACAGCATGTGTGCTTATTCGTATACATGTAAACGTTTTTGTAAACATCATGTTTTCTTTTTGTACACATGTACACATTATTGTATACATGCTCTTATATAGTAAAAAGTCCCCTCCCCTACTCTTCATTAGAAGCTGAATAATAGAGCTATCATTTAGATTGAGAGGGGTGGTTTTGACTGTTTGGTTTTAAAGATGAAAAGATGAGTAGAATATATGGAAATGAGAACTATGTCTGTTCGAATTGTTTGTGTGTAAGATCAGATATAAGAGAATGATTAAAGAAGAGATATAGAGAGGAAGAAATAGGACAGGAGTCTTATAAAAGAGGAAGAAGATAACGATCATATGTATTTTTTTGTAAATGGGGGTGTCCATACAAAGATAGGTGACCAATAAGATCCAGTAATCGACATGAATGCTGTCAAACTGTCGAAAGGGGTAGAGGATCTTAAAGGCCACCTATATTGATTTATTTTGCTGATTGGAATTGTTCAGTTTCTGTCGAACCGCCAAGAGCTGTGGTGGATGATGTACCACCTGAAATCACTTTTGCAACTTCATCAAAGTACCCTGTTCCGACTTCACGTTGATGACGTGTTGCTGTATAGCCATATTGTTCACTCGCAAACTCCGCTTGTTGCAACTCAGAGTATGCTGCCATCCCTTTATCTTTATACTGTCGAGCAAGTTCAAACATGCTGTGATTCAACGCATGGAAGCCTGCCAGTGTGACGAATTGGAATTTGTAACCCATCTTCCCGAGTTCTTTTTGGAATTTTGCAATCGTTGCATCGTCCAGCTTTGCTTTCCAGTTGAATGAAGGTGAGCAATTATATGCTAAGAGCTTCCCTGGATATTTTGCATGAATTGCTTCTGCAAATTGTTTCGCTTCTTCTAGGTTCGGTTCAGATGTTTCGCACCAAACAAGGTCTGCATATGGCGCATATGCGAGTCCTCTGGCAATTGCCTGGTCGATTCCTGCTTTTGTGCGGAAGAATCCTTCTGCTGTCCGTTCTCCTGTAATAAAGGACGCATCCTCTGGATCAATGTCACTAGTGATCAGATCGGCTGCATTGGCATCCGTACGTGCTACGATGATGGTCGGTACTCCCATCACATCCGCTGCAAACCTTGCCGAGATCAAGTTTCTTACCGCTGTCTGAGTCGGCAATAAGACCTTCCCACCAAGATGTCCGCATTTCTTCTCAGATGACAACTGATCTTCAAAATGCACACCTGCTGCACCCGCTTCAATCATGTTTTTCATCAATTCGAACACATTCAATTGCCCACCGAATCCTGCTTCCGCGTCTGCTACAATCGGTGCAAACCAATCGATTTCCCCTTTACCTTCCATGCATTGGATCTGATCTGCGCGCTGTAGTGTTTGATTGATTCGCTTCACGACTTGCGGCACGCTGTTGGCAGGATAAAGGCTTTGATCCGGGTACATCTGTCCTGAGAGATTTGCGTCTGCAGCGACTTGCCAGCCACTCAAGTAAATCGCCTTCAGCCCCGCTTTTACTTGCTGCATCGCTTGATTTCCTGTCAATGCGCCAAGTGCGTTCACATAATCCTCATTGTGAAGTAGATTCCACAGCTTTTCTGCCCCATGCCTTGCTAATGTATGTTCAATATCGATGGATCCTTTTAGTCGGATCACATCTTCTGGCGTATAAGGTCTCGTAACGCCGTCCCATCTTTTGTTCGTATCCCAGTCCATTTGCATTTTCAACGCTTTATCTTGATTCACTTTATTTCCTCCCTAACCGGTTTTATAATCTTTGATAAGCTGGTAGTGTTAAGAATTCTTCAAACTGTTCTTGTAAGATCAAGTCCTCAAATAAGACCCTCGCTTCTTCAAAGCGACCCTTCTCAAATGTTTCCTTGCCGACGTCGACACTGATCTTCGTCATTTCTTCCTCTAACAACTCTTTGAATAGTTCGACCGTTACGTTCCGTCCGTCCTCTAATACCCCCTGTGGATGTCGAATCCATTGCCATACTTGAGCTCGAGAGATTTCAGCAGTAGCTGCATCTTCCATAAGGTTGTTGATAGGTACAGCTCCCCTTCCGGATAACCATGCTGCGATATACCGGATTCCTACATTCAAGTTCGTTCTTACACCTTGTTCCGTTATTTTTCCTTCTGGTACATGAAGGAGGTCATTTGCCTGGATGGTCAGATCATCCCTCTTCAGGTCTATTTGGTTCGCCGACTTGAGGTGTTCATCGAACACATCCATTGCAATCTGAATCATTCCAGGATGGGCGATCCATGTCCCGTCATGACCATCTTTCACTTCCCGCTCCTTATCCGCACGCACTTTTTCGAATGCGGCTTGGTTTGCATCCGGGTCGTTTTTTACAGGAATTTGCGCTGCCATACCACCAATCGCGTGTGCATTACGCTTGTGACACGTCTGGATGGCTAGCAGGGAATACGCTCTCATGTTCGGGACCGTCATCGTGACAAGTGAGCGATCCGGCAGGATTACTTCAGGACGGTTCTTGAACTTTTTGATGAAGCTGAAGATGTAATCCCATCTTCCACAATTCAGACCTGCGGAATGATCTTTCAATTCATACAGAATTTCGTCCATCTCGAAAGCGGCAAGGATCGTTTCAATAAGTACAGTTGCTTTAATGGTGCCTTGAGGTAGGCCAAGTTCTTCCTGTGCGAAAATAAACACATCATTCCATAATCTTGCTTCCAGATGACTTTCAAGCTTCGGAAGGTAAAAGTATGGACCGCTTCCTTTTTCAATCAGTGCTTTTGCATTATGGAAAAAGTAAAGCCCGAAGTCGAAAAGACTCGCTGAAACAGGTTGGTGATCTACATGAACATGCTTTTCTTCTAGATGCCAGCCTCTAGGGCGTACTTTTAGTACAGCATGTGTTTCATTCAATACGTACTTCTTCCCACTCTCATTTTCAAATGAGATTGTACCTCGGATGGCATCTCTTAAGTTGATTTGCCCATCCAGACAATTGGTCCACGTAGGTGAATTGGCATCCTCAAAGTCCGCCATGAACACCTTTGCACCAGAATTGAGTGCATTGATGACCATTTTCCGATCGACCGGACCGGTTATTTCGACCCTTCGATCTTGGAGATCTTCAGGAATCGCCGCAATGGTCCAATCTGACTGTCGAATCTCTTCGGTCTCTTTCAGAAAGTCAGGATTCTTCCCGGCATCAATGTCTTGTTGGACAATCTCACGTCGTTTCAATAGCTCTTTTCTGCGAGTACCGAATTTGCGTTCCAGTTTTTCAACAAATTGCAATGCTTCAGGTGTTAGGATTGTTTCATGCTGCGGTTGAACAGTAGCATTGATTTGAATGCCTTTTTCCTCTGTTTTCATGTACGTACAGACACTTCCTTCCCAGCTCAATGGTATTGAATTTTATAAATGGTTAAGTATGGTTTCTTTCCACTCGTCGCAAATAAAAGGACGAGGCGTCTCCCTCATCCTTCTACTCTTCTTTTTTAGCCAGGCAGCGCTCACACTCCATGAAGTAAGATTCTGCTTGCTCTTGGATTTGCTCCCCACATTCTGGACATTTTTTCTTTGGTAGATTTCTAAAGAATGTTACCGGATTTTCTAACATACTCATCATTCTCCCTCCTTTTTTATATAACAATAATCTGTTTTGTCTATCTGTTATAGTACAGTATACATAAATAAAAAAGAAATGTGTACCCATTTTTTCATTTTTTTGAAAATTTAATAGAAAGACCTATAAAGACGATGAATGATAGGTCTTTTTTAGACCAAAAGACCTTCATTTTGTTGGAAAATATTTAAAAAACCATCCCCAAGATGTCAGGAATGGTTGTTTCAGGTAGTTATCCTTTTAAAATGAATTCATTTCCATCTTCGTCTGTAAATTGAACGAATGTACCCCATTGCATCTCTTGCGGTTCTTCCTTGAAAGGAACGCCATTCGCCTTCATCTTCTCGTACGTTTCGGTAATCGAGTCACATTCAAAAACAATGGATGCTTTCATATTTTCATGTCCTTTCATCATCGCTTTAGGATAAAGGACGAGACGAGTTTGTGCATTTGCTGGTGCAACCTCAAGCCAATAAGTGTCCGGCCCCATCGGTTGTTCTACCACAACTTCGAATCCGACTTTCTCTGTCCAGAAGTTCTTCGCCTTCTGTTGATCATCAACGTATACCGCTACTGTTCCTAAGTTCGTAATCATGAATCAAACTCCCTTTTCATTGATTTATTCTCATTGTATCAGAGGTCTTATTCTTCCTCTTGTAAAAAAGCGACGTCATCCCTCGGTTGGTTGAATTGATTGAATATCCATTGTTGGTATTCTTTCGGGGTGATCCCCAGACTTTCTTTGAACTCTTTGGAAAAATGGGCATAGTCGAAGTAACCGAATTCATGCATACAGTCATGAAGATGAACGGTTGGGTTGAAAAAGATCCTTAACCTCACTTGATTGAACCGAGCGACTTTACTGAGCTTTTTCGGAGTAAGCCCAGTCAGATCGCTGCACTTTCTTTCAAATTGGCGCTTGGAATAATGACTTTTCTCTATGACTTCCGAAAGGTCCGTTTCAATGGGGTTATCGTATATTCTTGATACTTGAGCAAGGAGTTGATTATCCATCGGGTAATGTTCTATTTCGTCGATCATGAATTGTGAGAGTGCATTGAAGGCATCGTCAAAAGGGATCTCCTCCAGCTGATGGGTAAGACGGGCGATTTCTCCGCTATTCAATAGGTCTTCTAAAGGTACGAAACGATCTTTCAAGCCTTTCAGATGTTCATTGACGAATCGTTTTAAACCCCATGGCTTCAGACGAATGCCGAACAGTTTGATCTGTCCTTCGGCTTCTAACACATGATACTTCGTCAACGAGCCAATAAGAAAGGCGACGGGGAGTTCTTGACCTTTTACCTGATAAGCACTTCCGAAGTGAAAAATCATTTCGTAACAACCATCAGGCCACAACACTTCTGCACTGTCATTTTCATCGTACGTCCGGTTGAGCGTCCAAAAACATTTTACATAGGGCTGGAGCTCTTTTGGAGGCTTCCTTTCCTCATAATGCATGATCTACTTCTCCTCACAATCTATACTCAAGCTGGATATCCAATGGCTCTCTGTTAAAAATCTCTTCATTAATCTCTTCTGCATACGTACACCCTAATGAACGGTAAAATTGCTGGGTCTCAACAGCAGGGTGAGCACCAATATAAAGCTTTTCTGCCCCTTTTTCTATCGCACTTTCACAGCAATGTTCAAAGAGCTTCTTACCGATGCCATGTCCCCGCTTTTCCTGTGATACGTGAATGTACGGGAGCTCAAAATACTGATTTCTGGAACCGAACTTCTTTCCTTCAATATTGGCAAAACCGACGAGAGCCTCCTTATCGAAAGCCCCAATGACCGCTCCGCCTGTTATAATACAGCTTTTCAATTCACCAATTACCCGTGCTTTATGTGCTTCGTCCCAATGATCGACAAAATGGTCCTGCTTTATTATGTAATCCGCATTGTTCTTGTATACGATCTGGTTCGTTTCTTGATAACGATTGAAGTCTTTCAGAAAATCGTGTGATAGGTCTTCCTCTTTCAAACTTTTATAATGAATCATGAATTTTCTCCTCTTCATAAGATGGCTTTTGAGAAAATTTCTCCTCATTCACAGTATACATCAGCTCACAAACCAGTAAAAAAGGAGTGCAGCAGTTCTTTTTCCGGTAACTTTTGCCGGTTTTAAGGTTGAAAACTCATCATTAGAGCTGTTCACAATTATTTCCCATAAAAATCATGGTATTTCCAATAAAAACAGAAAATGATAGATCAGATTTTCGGTTTTTCCATAAAAATAAAAAATTATAGATCAGAATGAGAGATTTGCCATAAAAAATGAAAAATATAGACGAAAAAAGCGACAGCCGGAGCCGTCGCTTTTTCTATCATACTTTAAATCGGTTCAGTTGCTGTTCAAGATTTCGAACCAATCCTTCCAATCGTACCGCTTTGTCTTGCACGGCCTGGAAAGAGAGCTGTTGCTGATCGGTAGAAGCATAGATTTCTTCTGTACTCGCAGCTGTTTCCTCAATGACCGCGCTGATGTTCTGTTGCGAGGCAGCCATCTGTTCCGCCATTTGATTGGATTGCTCCACACCTTCGACAAGGTTCTTCAACTGGTTATGAATGACCAATACTTGTTCGTTGATGTTCGAGAAAGCACCTTCCGTTTGCTCCATGGATACTTGTTGTTCTTTCGTCAGATCCATGGATTGGACCGTCACTTTTTGAATATCATGAACACCGGTCTGTATTTGCTGGACCATTTTCGAAATCTGGACGGTCGCACGCCCTGATTCATCAGCCAGTTTACGTACCTCTTCTGCTACGACTGCAAAGCCTTTCCCATGCTCCCCTGCACGAGCCGCTTCAATCGCCGCATTCAAAGCGAGAAGGTTCGTCTGTTCCGCGATCTCTTTTACAAATTGGACCGTGTTTTCGATTTGGTCTGCATACTGTACGAAGGACTGAACGGATTCTTCCACTTTCCGAGTTGCTTGTACACTATCATCGACATGCTTACGTTGGCTTGTCAGTGAAGACTGTCCTTTATGTACAGACTGTAAGGCAGCGTCACTTTGGACTTGAGACTGTTTGGTCGATTCGACATTCGCCCGGAAATCACTCGCCATTTTTTCAATTAGAGTGGTAGATTCCTGGATGTCATGTGAAATCGATTGACTGCCCTGGGCAAGCTCTTCTGTCGTAGAAGCAACCTGTTTAGAGCCTTCCGTTAAAATGCCGACTTCCTCAGCAAGATCCTTACTGAACTGGTTGACCTCGACATTCATTTTTTCAATGGATTGGATCGTCTCTTTCAAGCTCGTCACCATGTATTGAAAAGCATTTTCCAGTTGGCCGATTTCGTCTTTTCTGTCAGCTTTGGCATCGAGTTGCACCGTCAAATCACCTTCAGCAACGCGGTTGGCATTTTGGGCAAGTTTACGAAGAGGACTTGCCGTCCGTTTCGTTAGCATGTATGAAGCAACGACAGATAAAATGACTAGCACAATGCTTGCAATGATCGTGAAAATAATCAATTGCTGGATGTTGGATTTCCTTTGTGCCATTTCTGCTTCATACCACTCAGTAGCTGAACGGTTCAACATGAAGACATCGTTCAATATACCGCCTGTACGAGCAGCCTGACGCTTCACTTCATTGACCTCGTTTGTTGTTAACGAGTCCTCAGTTGTTGAAGATAATGTATCAAATTTCATACTCATTCGGTCGAACCATTGTTTCTGGTCATCCGTTTTCAGATGTGGTTTCAGTTCATCAATGTCTTTTTGAATCGTTTGGAGCGATGCTAGAGCAATCTCCTTGTTCGCTTCCGATGCATTCGTCGAGTAATGGCTTAATGCTTGTTCTGCTGAAATGAAATCACCATTCAGACGTTCTGATGTCAGGAGCAGCTGCACTTCATTACTTGATGACTTTTGGATCCCTACCATTTGAAAAATGATGAACCCAATCAAGGCAAGACTTAATACGAGTGGAATGGACGAATAGATGAGAATTCTTTTTCCGATGGACATAACCTATTCACCCTTCCCTTCTGCTTGGTTCAGTATGGACTGTTCCTTTTCATTCAATTGAATGACACGGATCGGAGCAAGCCCCACTCCACCTTGGTCAAGGCCGAGTTCCTTGTGCTCACCCGTGAACGCCTTCTCTTCTTTCAATTGTTTCGCCATTTCAAATAAGGCAATGTCTACCCGTTTCAGCATGGAAGTGACAATCGCATCTTCCGCTAAGTAATATTGATCGCTGTCTACTCCAAATGCATAGATGCCTTGTGTTTGTGCTTCTTTTAAGGCTCCAATCCCTGTAAAACCAGCTGCAGGAAATACAAAGTCAGCGCCGTCGTCGATCTGTTTCTTCGCGACTTGAGCTCCTTTTTTGTCATCTCCAAATGTTCCTGTATAGTCAACTAGGACTTGTGCATCCGGGTTCACTTCTTTTACCCCTCTTGTAAAGCCTTGTTCAAATTTTTCAACGACAGGGATCTTCTCCCCACCAATGAAGCCGACCGTGTCCGATTGTGTACGCATTCCGGCAATCAATCCGATCAGGTAGCTTCCTTCATCTTCTTTAAACGTGATGGAAGTGATATTTTCATAGTCTGAAACTGCATCAATCAGAACAAATTGCTGCTCTGGATATTTCTGTGCCAACGTCTCCATCGCTCCTTGAACACGGAAGCTCAAGCCGATGATGAGATCATGACCGTTTTTGATAAGCTCTTCCATTTGCTTCTCATGATCGCCTTCTAACGGCTCACGATAATCAAAGAGTACACCTTCTTCATCACGTGCCTTCTCTAACCCTACCAATGCCGAATCACTGAAAGATTCGTCACCGAGACCATTTTCCGTTACGACAAGTCCAATGCTTTTCTCTTCAATCGCTTTGTCTGATTCATTGTTACATGCGCTTAATAGAAGTAATAAGCATCCAACCATCAACCAATACTGCTTTTTCATTGTGTTTCTCCTTTGCTCTATGTTGTAAGATGTCCGATGTCTTATTTATCGACCGGAAAACCCTCGAGTTTTAGAAAGAATTTTTACAGTATAAGAATATTGGCGGGTTCATCCTTTACATGTATCAATCCTATCAATCTTGTAAATGCTAGAAGTAATGAGATTAGTAGCGTGCACTGGGGGTGTGGCAGATGGAATGGATGGATATGTCGATCAAATTGATATTGGGGTTTTTACTGCTTTTCTTTTTAGTGCGGGTCATCGGCAAAAAGTTGATGAATGAAATCACACCGTTCCATTTTATTTCTGCGATTGTTTTGAGTGAATTGTTAGGGAATGCGGTCTATGATGAGAAAATCCCATTACCCCATATTTTCTACACCATTCTCGTTTGGGGTGGTCTCATTTTTCTTGTGGACTATGTTGCGTTGAAATTTTCATATTTAAAACAACGATTTGAAGGGAAACCATCCATGGTCATCCGGAACGGTCAGATCGATTATGAGCAATTAAAAAAGAACCGCATGAACATCAATCAATTGCAAAGTCTCCTCCGACAAAGTGAAACCTTCTCGATCCGTGAAGTCGCTTATGCTTTCATAGAAGCGAACGGCTCTATCAGCATATTGAAAAAGACACCGTATCAAAAAACGACTCAGGAAGACTTCAACATGTCTCCACAAGCCGTTTATTTGCCATTTACACTCATACGGGATGGGAAGGTAATCAAAGAAAACTTAAGAGAAATCAATCAAGACGAGCATTGGTTAAGACAGCAACTTCAAATGAACGAAATCTATCAGATCGAAGAGGTCCTTTTTGCGGAATGGCTTGAAGGGGACGGATTATATGTCGTCACTTATCCCTACGAGCATCAGCATGTCTCAAACCTATCAAACCTTTAACAAATCCAGGCAATCTGACGATAAATAGTATGATAGAATTTGATTATCGAAAAAACGAAAGAGAAAGGAATTCAACTGTGCAAAAAATCGGTCTAAGCTTACTTGTCAGTGTCGGGTTATTAACCGCTTGCAATACACATTCTCATAATGATTTTGAAGTCGTGGAAGAAGGCACTTCATCCAGTCAAGAAAAGAAACCAAGTCTACAAACTGAGTTGAAAAAACAAGACGGAAAAGTTTTTTTGTATGTTGAAACCGACCTTGTCGTTTCAAAAGAAAATTATGGCGCAAAGAAAATCAACGGCCAGGGACATATCCATGTCTATGTCAATAACGGTGAAAAACAAGGGGTTACAACCTTCCCCCACGAATTGAAAAACCTAGAAAAAGGAACGAATCAGATCAAAGTATCCTTACATAACAATGACCATACTCCATATGGCGTTTCCGAGACAATGGAAATTGAAATGAATAAATAAAGGGTAGGAAGTATTGGTGTCCAAAAAATTGAGCCTGCAAACAAAGATCATTCTACTGTTTTCAACCGTTATCATAGCCACCATGTCTGTTGCCATTGCATTCAATTCATACACTTTTAACGATGCGATGAAAAAGACGTATGTAAGCCAATTGAAAGGGATTACGACCACCATTAATGGGGGATATGAAGAATCCCGTTCAATCGATAATGTACAAACGATTTTTGATTACATAAAACATAGGGAAGAAAACGTCATCAAATTGAATTTACATGCGCTTAATGAAAATGAGCATGCCATCATGGCCTCGACCGATCGCAGTTTAATCGGAAGTGCGTCCACCGATGCATTAGCACCCACCTTTCAATCGGGCAAGACATTGATCTCTCATATTAAAGATCAGGATCTACATATCGTTCGGATGGTAGCCCCTTTACTCGAAGATGGTACATCAGTTGGTGCTATAGAATTGTATCTAGACAATTCAAATGAAATAGCATTCATCCAGGATCGTATCATTTGGATGACCATCGTCGTCCTCATCGTTAGTCTCATCTTAATCATCCTATTATGGATAATCATCCGCAGACTTCTCGTATTACCACTCATGACCTTACGTGAAGCAGCCGTTTCCATTCAGCATGGGAAAGAGTATGAAGACGTTTTGTTGAACGCGAGTCAAGAAATAAATGAAGTCGCAGTTGCCTTTAATGAGATGGTGTACAACCTGGAGGATCGTTATCAGAAGAGTGTAACGGATTCGCTGACTGGCATTTATAATAGTGCCTACTTCAAGCAAAAGTTTTCAGAGGTCGTAGAAGCGTCGAAACGCCTGGAACAACCGATGGCACTTCTCTTCTGTGATATTGATAATTTTAAACGGTTGAATGACCATGAAGGGCATATTTATGGCGATAAGGTACTGAAGCATATCTCGGAGGTCATCTTGAATCATATCCGACCTCAGGATACGGTTTGCCGTTACGGTGGCGAAGAGTTTGTCATCATCATGCCAGACACGGATGAAGCTACGGCGAAATCCGTTGCCGAAAGAGTCCGCCATATGGTCGCATTAAATGGCCATGAAAGCATACTGACGCCGATTACAATCAGTATTGGAATCGCTATTTATCCAGATGATACGGATGAGGAAAATCTCGTACATATGGCAGACAAGGCGATGTATACGGCAAAAAGCCTTGGGAAAAACCGAGTCGTATCCGCTCGTGATCTTGCGGCTTACAAAAATCAAGACTATGAACGGAAGACAGACGATCAGAAATGGATTTTGGATACCATCATTTCATTGACGAAAACAGTTGAGTTGAAGGATTCATACACCCATAGTCATTCAGAAATGGTGTCTAAATACGCGGGTACTTTAGCAAGCAGCATGGGGCTGACAGATGAGGAAGTGAAGAAAATTTCCATCGCTGGTCTCCTGCATGATGTAGGAAAAATCGGCGTTCCAGACCATATTTTGAATAAAGAAGATCGTTTGACAGATGAAGAATATGAAATGATGAAGTCTCACCCGGTACTAGGCTATAACATTCTTGCTTGCGTGGATGAATTGGAAGAAACATTGCCTTATGTGCTCTATCACCACGAACGACCTGATGGCAAAGGCTATCCAGAAGGGTTGAAGCAGGATGACATTCCGTTAGGAGCTCGCATTCTATCTGTAGCAGATGCCTTCCATTCGATGACGTCTGAACGTCCATACCGAAAGGCACCGTTATCCGTCTCTCACGCCATTGAGGAATTGAGGAGAGGAAAAAGAACACAGTTCGATGCGGAGGTTGTCGACCAGTTTATTAAGGTCATAGAAGAAATCAGACTGCAATCTACAGAAGACATAGCAGACCGTTTCAGCAGAAGTTGTCCGGTGGCGAATTGGGACTTGAAAAAATTAAAATAAGTACCAAAAAGAGCTCCTGAGGGTATCAGGGGCTCTTTTAGTGGGCAATTTCAGTAATGGATTTATGAAGAACAAGAACCGTCCCTCTGCTTCAATCAAAATTGCTTCTGCTCATATTCATTGTGTTGCCCTGTTTTCAACGTTTTTGCCAGGAGGATAAGGACGGTGAAGAAGCATGCACCGAATATGAATCCAATCCTCAAGAACAGGTTAGAAGCAATGAAGACTGCGGAATACAGCATAGAAAACCAAATCATGATGAGCATCATCATTTTCGCTTTTACCGTAATACCATTCCCCGCTTTATAATTTTGTATATAAGAGCCGAACCACTTATTTGTCATCAGCCATTTGTACATCCGCTCAGAACTTCTTACATAACAGGCTGCTGTTAACAAAAGAAACGGGGTGGTAGGGACAAGTGGCAATACAATGCCTACGATCCCTAGAAATAAGGAGATGGTCCCGATTATGAGAAGTACAACCTTAATGATTTGGTGCATTCATGATCACCTCGGACTTTCTGATCCTTTCAGCATTTGTACAAAATGATAGAGTACTCTCGCAGTTAACCCCCAAATGACCTTTCCATCGTATAAGTAGAAGTATTCTTCAAACGCTCTCGTTGACCAATCATAGTCCTCACCACCAGGAATCAGGTCAAAAGGGAAATCCTCTCTCGGCTTTACCTCGAAATGGACTTGGTGAACCTCAGGCTTATGCTCTAGAAAGAAGGAAAGGGGTACGGTGAAGACTTCAGCCACCTCTGCTGGATTAGGATCGATTTCAGTGTCTTCGCACGCCAGCACGCCTATGAACGTGTTCAGTACCATGCCGAAAGGTGAAACCATGTAATCAAAAGGATACACATGCGTAATGGATTTTCTTGCGATTCTCAACTCTTCCATCGCTTCTCTCACAGCTGTGAATTGAACATTCTCGTCTTCAGGATCCACTCTTCCTCCAGGGAAACAAATTTCTCCTGGCTGCCTCCTGAGTTTTTGCGATCTCACTTCAAACAGAACATGCAAGCCATCTTCTTTTTCAATAATCGGAATTAGGATAGAATATTGTAATTGTTTGCTGTTCCCCAGTATGGATGGTGTATGGTTTTTCGCTTTTTCAATCAAATCTTTTGTATTCATACACGTACCTCTTGTGTGATTTTCTATTAGTATAACAAATCCTCATCTCACATTTATGTTTGCGGGTTTTCAGAAACGTACAGAACGCCTTCTTCGTCTACACGGACGGTCTTTCCACCACTCAATTCAACCTTTACTGGAAAGATGTCCGATACATGATGGGAAAAGAACCACGTTCTCCCTTGTGGCCCCAGTAAGAAATAAGCTTCTTGCTCACCGATGAAGTTCAATGTGTCTGCATCCAAAGGACCTTCTCCTAGAAAGTCGAATCCATGAGACAATAGCTTCTCACCCTCTGAAAAAACATCGTCTACTGTCAAATTCATCTCACTGATGGTAATGAGGTCGTCGATGGTAAAAGATTCATTTTCGGTGCTGTAGGCGTTCCGTGCAATGATTTCCACAACATTACCTGCCGGGTCATGAAAATAAAATGAGTGAGCATCGAGAAACTTGAAATAGACCTCATCGTCACTTCCCTCTTTGTTCAGCTCCACCTTGGAACGAAACCATTTTTTCGCTTCGTTAAAATGATCACCCGCAATGGTGAACGCAAAATGATAAATCGGTTTTGAGTTATGGAAACCGTCTCTGAATGAAAGTTGACTGCTACCGATCTGAAGGACGATTTCATCTAAGCTCTGATATTTTAGCGTAAACCCTAGTTTTTCTACGTAAAATTCTTTTAACTCTTGAAGCTGGTACGTGTAAATGTCTACTCGATCAAAGTGGATGTTGAACAGCTCCTTTCGACTTTGTCTATGAAAAAGAACCTTCCACTAATCGAAGGTTCTTTCTTTGTTCCCATGTACTTTTAGCTGTAAACCGCTTCTTCTTTTTCAATCAGGCCAAGTGTCTGCGCTGTTGTAGAATGAATCTCCTTAATCAACTCAGGGTTGTCCACTAATGAGACACCATAAGAAGGGATCATTTCTTTTATTTTCGGTTCCCACTCGTCTACTTGTTCTGGGAAGCATCTTTCTAATACTTCAAGCATGACTTGAACGGCAGTGGATGCTCCTGGTGAAGCACCAAGTAATGCTGCGATTGAACCATCAGCTGCACTGACGACTTCTGTTCCGAATTGTAGCGTCCCTTTACCGCTTTCTGTATCCTTGATGATTTGCACACGTTGACCTGCAACGACGATATCCCAATCTTCGCTCTTCGCATTCGGGATGAACTCGCGCAACTCTTCCATACGTTGCTCTTTTGATAATGTCACTTGCTCTATTAAATATTTCGTCAGCCCGAGCTCTTTGACCCCAGCAGAAATCATCGTTAAGAGATTGCTCGGTTTGACAGAACCGAAAAGATCGAAGTTGGATCCAGTTTTCAAAAATTTCGGTGAGAAACCGGCGAACGGTCCGAACAGTAATGATTTCTTGTTGTCGATGTACCTTGTATCAAGATGCGGTACTGACATTGGAGGTGCGCCGACTTTCGCTTTGCCGTACACTTTCGCATCGTGCTGCGCAACAACTTCCGGATTATTGCAGACCATGAACAGCCCGCTTACCGGGAACCCTCCGATTTGCTTCGATTCAGGTATGCCTGTCTTTTGAAGTAGAGGGAGACTTCCACCTCCACCACCGATAAAGACGAATTTCGCTGTGTGATACTCGATTTTACCACCATCGATATCTTTCACTTTCACTTCCCAAGTGCCATCCTTCGTCTGTTTGAGGTCTTCTACACTATGTCGATAGTGGACGTCTACGTTTTCCTTTTGTAAATGGTCGAACAACAATCGCGTCAACGCCCCAAAGTTGACATCCGTTCCAGAGTCGATTTTGGTGGCAGCCATCGAGTCATCCATTTTACGACCTTCCATAATCAGTGGCAACCATTCCATCAATTTTTCAGGGTCATCGGAAAATTCCATCCCTTTAAAAAGCGGATTAGCTGAAAGCGCTTTATATCGTCTTTTCAAAAAATCGACGTTTTGCTCACCGTGCACAAGACTCATATGAGGCAGTGGCATGATGAAATCCTGTGGATTCTCAATCAGTCCTCTGTTTACAAGATAAGACCAAAATTGCCTTGATACCTGGAATTGTTCATTGACCTTAATCGCCTTGCTAATATCAATCGAGCCATCCGGCTTTTCGTTCGTATAGTTAAGCTCGCACAGGGCTGCATGTCCTGTACCCGCGTTATTCCATTCGTTCGAGCTTTCTTCGCCTGAACTAGAAAGTTTTTCAAACACTTTAATATCCCAGTCAGGTGCTAACTCTTTTAATATCGATCCTAAAGTCGCGCTCATGACTCCAGCACCAATTAAGATAACGTCTGTTTTTTTCTGCAAGTTGCTCATGCTCATCATCCTTATCTTCTTTTTTGCATAAAAAGAATAGGCGCTCCTGATTAGATGTTGAAATGTAGGTCGAAACTTAGGAACACACCTTTTCGATCTTCAATCTATTAAAATTCATTATTATTCAAAAAAGTACTATTATCTGATAATTATACACTATTTTGGGCTGGTAAAAAAGGTAAGTCTATGGATATTGTCCTAGAAAACAACAAAAACCGAGGTCCTAAAATCATGACCTTGGTTTAGTATAAAAACAAGACAACCCTTTATATGCATACATACAAGGGTTGCCTCCAATTTTTTATTCTCATCTTTTTCTTTTCTTAATTTTGTAATAGGTTTTTGTCTTTCTCATATGCTTTTGCAGCTCATCAAGTGGGATGTGATCAAGAAAGTTTCCGTCTTCCTCAAACATTCTTTCGAAATTCAACTCTTGACCTTTCGGCTTTGTTGACACCCTGTGCCTCTTTTCAATGAATTCAGGCATCCGTCCACCTCCAAATTTGGAAAGTACCCACATCGAACAAGCTTTCTTCATTTAAAAAAACGGCAAAAAAGCACATTGCTTATATCCATTTGTATGATGTTTTGTAAATTTTATGACGTTCAAAAGGCCCATTCTTATGAATGGACCTTATTCTAATATTGTATTTTATTGTCCTTGTATCTCCTTAACACTTTTTCCACCTAAAAAAGCATGGCCGGTCTGTAAGGTCGTTATCGTATTAAATCCATAACGACTATACACCTTTTCAACTCGTTCATTGATCGGATGAACCCATAGTTGTTCTAGTTGGAGGGTTTGAGCTTCTTTTTGTATGTGCTGGAGTATAGAGCCGATTAATCCTTTTCCTCTAAATTCTTCAATTGTGGCGACGCTTTCTATTCTTCCTTGGTCGCCATGAACAAATAAGCACGCAGTGGAACAAGGTGTTCCGTTATATTTTAATAAAAAATGCGTATAACGTTGATCGTTGAATTCAGTTTCAAAAGCCTTTTCTCGAACGGCTTTCCCTCCAAATTCTTTTATCTGGCACTCCACCGTTAATGCGTCGTGATAATTCTTAGTGGTTACTTTTTCTATCATGACTTCGCTATTGATTGGTAACTGTATGACTTCTTTATTCCAGAGCTGAATGGGCTGGGAAAAGTCTTCAAATTGAAAGCCCTTCTCTTTTAAAAGAGCAATGAAATTCGTCAAAGAATCAACGTTATATAAATAAAATCTTGGAATGATATTCAAAGCCTCATAAAATGAGATGACCTCATCGATTACTTTTTCAGGGTGGTCAGGTGGTTCACTTACATGAGCATGGTTGGCATCATAATAGTCTGGCTGGTGCTTGTTCCAAAACAAAACACCCCACGTTCGATCTTGTTTATTTGAAAAGGACTGTAATAGTGCAAAATTCAACTCTTCAATCTGTTTTAATAAATCCATTGTTTACCGCCTATTCTTTTATTTTTCATCCATTCTATCATTTCCAACAATACTGTTCCTATTTACTATGTAAGCCAAATTAGAGTAGCAAGACCGAAATGGAATAATCTGGTTTATAGCAACATGGCTCGTTCCCTTGCACTTTTCGTGCAATACTATTAAAGTATATAATGGTTGAAATCTAACCTAAATGTTAATAGATATGATTGAAATATATTCGCTTTTTAATTTTGGAAATATATTTTCCATTAAGGAAAGGGTTCAGATATACTATGAAAGATAATTTTTGGCATGAGTTGCCGCGACCGTTTTTTGTTCTGGCACCAATGGAAGCTGTGACGGATGTCGTTTTTCGTCATGTCGTAAGTGAAGCAGCGAGACCTGACGTATTTTTTACAGAGTTTACGAATACGGAAAGCTACTGCCATCCGAAAGGAAAAGACAGCGTAAAAGGGCGTCTTACGTTCACGGAAGATGAACAACCGATCGTCGCTCACATTTGGGGAGACAAGCCTGAATACTTCCGCCAAATGAGTATTGGCATGGCTGAAATGGGCTACCGTGGCATTGATATCAATATGGGATGTCCTGTGCAGAATGTTGCAGGGAATGGAAAAGGATGCGGGCTGATTCGCCGTCCTGAAGTTGCAGCGGAACTGATCCAGGCAGCTAAAGCAGGAGGACTCCCTGTGAGTGTGAAGACACGCCTCGGTTATACGAAAGTGGATGAATGGCGCCACTGGCTGAAGCATCTCCTGGAACAGGATATCGTCAATCTTTCCATCCATCTCCGTACGAAGAAGGAGATGAGTGCTGTCGATGCGCACTGGGAACTCATTCCGGAGATCAAGAAACTTCGTGACGAAGTCGCTCCACATACGCTTCTGACCATCAACGGGGATATCCCTGATCGCCAAAAGGGACTTGAACTTGCGGAAAAATATGGCGTAGACGGCATTATGATTGGACGAGGCGTATTTCATAACCCGTTCTGCTTCGAGAAAGAGAAGAAGGAGCATACGAGCGAAGAACTGCTCGATCTTCTACGTCTGCAGCTCGATCTTCATGATAAATATTCAGAAGAACTAGAGCCACGACTCTTCAAGCCGCTCCGCCGCTTCTTTAAGATCTACGTCAAAGGGTTCCGAGGCGCAAGTCAGTTAAGGAATCAACTGATGGAAACAGAATCGACGGACGAAGTACGTGCTCTACTGGATGAGTTTGCAGCGAAAGAAGACGGCATTCAGGAAGAGAAAGGTTTTTCTGTTTCTTAAGTCACGTATGAATTGAATTATTTATGAGCTATTTCAGGAGAGAGGAGCCTTCGGGCTTTTCTCTCTTTTTTTTATAAACAAAATGAAAGTGAGTTATGTAGCTGATTGGCTTCATAACTCACTTTCTCTATTTATGGTACGGTTCCCCTCGGTTAATCTTAAAAGCACGATAGATCTGCTCCACCAGCACTAGTCTCATCAGTTGGTGAGGAAAGGTCATCTTAGAAAAAGAGAGCTGTTCATTGGAGCGCTTCAAAACCTCATCACTCAGGCCTAATGAGCCTCCGATTACAAACGCGACATTTGACTTTCCATACGTTGCGAGTTGGTCGAGGTTTTTCGCCAGTTGTTCAGAGGTTTGCTGCTTCCCTTCAATAGCAAGGGCTACCACATGTACGTCTTGTCCAATTTTAGAAAGGATCCGATGGCCTTCCGAATCCTTTACCTGTAGCATTTCCGTTTCGCTTAATTGTTCCGGCGCTTTTTCATCAGGAACTTCAATGATCTCCACTTTTGCGTAAGGTCCTAGCCGCTTCACATACTCTGCTATTCCTTGTTTTAAATATTTTTCTTTTAACTTTCCAACACTAATAATTTGTATATTCACAGGTTGTCCACCTCTATAAACACGTTATCCACAATTTTTATCCACATATACACAATTTCTATCCACATTCAGTATAGGAACATTAGTTTGATACCATATATATGGCATGTTTTTCGCAATATTCACAGGTTGTGGATAATTGCTCTTCCTCCGTCAATATCCGCATTTCCGGAGCGACTTCATGCTCGTCAACGATGATATCAATGGCCAGTTCGACGTGCTCTTTACAACAAGCAATCACGTCCATCACACTCCTTTGTTAGTTATACACATGTTAATAGTGTAGCACAGAGCTTCAGTAAACATTTAAAATATGCGAAAGAAAAAGGAGAGTGTGGATTACTCTCCTTGGCCTTGTGTTTCTCCTAACGTGATGGTTGTTGTCTGCTTTTCACCTTCTCGGTAGAACTCTACTTCCATCTCGTCGCCGATATCTTTCTTAGAATAAAGATGCTTTCGCAGCTCTGCAGGTGATTCCACTTTTTCACCATCGAGTGAGATGATGACATCAAATTCTTTCAATCCGGCTTTACCTGCTGGTGAAGTCGCCTCCACTTGTGTCACGACGACACCTTGATTTACATCACTCGGAATTTTCAATGTTTGTTGGCGGTGATAATTCGATACTTGAGTGAGAGGAACGATTGCCACTCCCATATATGCACGTTTCACTTGTCCATGTTCCTCAAGATCTGCAATGATCGGTCGAGCGATATCAGATGGTATCGCAAACCCGATCCCTTCTACCGCTTGTTGTGCAATTTTCATCGAGTTGATTCCAATCACTTGACCTTTGATATTGATTAAAGCTCCTCCACTGTTACCAGGGTTGATTGCTGCATCGGTCTGGATGACCTCAGCTTGCCAATCGGGTTGTCCGTCTCCATTCGGATCGACTGGGATTGTACGGTCCGCCGCACTGACAATTCCTTGTGTGACTGTACCTGGAAAATTCCCCAACGGGTTCCCGATAGCAATCGCAGGTTCTCCTGGTTTTAAAGTGCTGGAGCTGCCAAATTCAGCTACATCTTCAACTTTACTTCCATCTACTCTTAACACAGCAAGGTCCATGATTTCATCAGAACCTAGTAATTCAGCATCCAGTTTAGTGCCATCTACTAATGCGATCTCGATTTGACCGGCATTTGCGACTACGTGATGATTGGTCACGACGTAGGCATTTCCGCCTTCTTTTTTATATATGACACCCGATCCAACTCCGGCTTTGTTTTCTTGCTCAAATAGGCTTGATCCTTGGATGTTTTCGACCTCAACGACGGCTCCCTGGGCTTTTTCAACGGCCTCAGTGATGGCTGTGTTCACATCCACGTTAATCGTTTCACCAGGTGTGGTCTCAGTCGTGTCACCGTTTGCTTCCGTATTGCGATCCGGTTTCACATCACCAGAAAACAACCCGAAATCGGTCGCAAATATAACTAAAAGAGCACCCAGCAGTACCCCGGTTAGTCCCATTAAAAAGCTTCTTGATCGATTCCTCGTCGGTTTCTGAGGATTACGATATCCATCATCATAGTAACCCATTCTAACATCAGCCCTTTCACTACTTTTGGTATACCCATTATAAGAAAAAAAAAACCGCCTAGTACCGGAATTTGGGTGATTTTTGACATTTGTCTATCACTTACTATATTTCCGTTACTGACGGTCCTTAAACGGTATTCAATTGCTTAAATCATACAGTGATGAGCTCAGTAGGATGTTCGGCATCCGTATCGTATAGACCGAGCTCTTCACCAATCTGATACCCATGCTTTTCAAGGGTCTGTTGAACAGACATTCTCGCTAAATCTTTCATATTGTTATCTTTACTCAAATGCGCAAGATAGACGCGACGCGTGCGATCTCCGATGATCTCAGCGAGCGCTTCACCCGCATCCTCGTTCGATACGTGCCCTTGATCTCCAAGGATACGTCGTTTAATGTTCCATGGATAACGTCCCATCATCAACATGTCGATATCATGGTTCGATTCAAAAATAAGCATGTCCGAATCCTTCACAGTCCATTTAATCCGGTCGCTCACGTATCCCATATCGGTCGCCAGGGTCAGCTTCTTTCCTTCATGATGAAAGACATAGAACTGAGGGCTCGCAGCATCATGTGATACACCGAACGATTCGACATCCAGATCACCGAAGGTTTTCACACGTTCACAATCAAACTGGAATTTTAAATCGGTCGGTATCGCACCGATCTGACTTTCCATGGCTAGCCATGTCTTTTCATTCGCATAGATCGGTAACTTGAAACGACGAGACAAGATACCGAGCCCTTTGATGTGATCGCTATGCTCGTGGGTCACTAGAATACCGTCCAAGTGTTTAGGGTCACGTTGGATCTTTTTGAACAATCCTTCGATTTTCTTCCCACTTAAACCGACATCGACCAGCAAGCGACTTTGGTCGGTCTCAATATAACAGGCGTTCCCTGTGCTTCCACTTGCCAATACACTAAATCTCAAGTTACTCCACTTCGCTTTCTTCTTCATTCTCCTGATCCAGCTTGATGTCATTGGAATCCGTAACATCAACCATCCATTCATCCGACTCCGTAACAATATACCAGTTCGGTACAAATACTTTGATACTTTCATTATTGATGGATGTAAAATAAAGCAGTTTAATATCCTCCAGAGTTGTTCGAGGCTTAATATCAGGAACTAACAATGCTTCTTCTGCAGTCAAAAACTTTTTCACTTCTTGTTCTTTATTTAACTCCATCTGGGTCAACCGATAACTAGTAATTTGATGTTTTGAAGTTTTAGATTCATTCTGATCTTTACTTTGGGAATCTACGTAGATTTCAATCATTCCAGTAAGATTGTTATCAGCAATATAATTCTCGAAGTAAAATTGAATGCCATCCAGATGCTGTGTGAAAATGTAGATGTTTCGCTCCTCATCGTACTTCCAATATTTATACTGTTCTCCATTTGGAATATAATTTTCTACAAATTGCTCTAGTTGTCCTTTAACTTCACTATCTGGAGTAAATGGATATGGACTATTCAATATTGCACTAATGATTCGCTTATCTTCACCCTCATTTGTAGGGCCTAAATTAATTTCCTGATTCGAATTATGATTAGTGAACTCTTTTATATCTTCATCCGTAAATTCTTTTACTGTCCCTGTAGTGATAAATAACTTCTTCTCAATTTTAGGGAGAGATTTACTATAATCAATAATTTCATTAACTTTTTTTTGCGTCTCTTCATTTAAGATGTCTAGGTCTGGGTTCACTTTATTATAAAATTCTGTACCTAAATATAAATTTAACAGGAGGAACGTAAAGATGAAAATGGTTTTAATGTTTTTCCAATCCATAAGTTATCCTCCTTTATTCGTAGGTGTTTCATTTGTGTCAATATCAAGTTCCACCCAGGAAGATCCGCTTTTATAGAACCATGTTGGAACAATGTCATACCTATCAACATCTTGTTCCTTATTGGCTTTGTAACCAATCGTTACATCAGTAACTTTTAGATTACTATAAGTTTCCTCTAGCCTTTTTAAAGCATTAAGAACTGCCTCATCATCCTGAATCTTCGTTTCCCCGACTGGTACATGTTTATAGTCTTCTTCAGGAAAATCTAGATAGCGATTATATTTGGTCACCTGATTATACGTATACTCTAGATCCATACTACCGATAGATCTGCTCCCTGGTAATCCTTCCATAACCGGGAAACCATGCATTAACAATCGATATGTCAAATCTTTTTGTTTATTGTTGGTTGTTGGGTCTTCTTCTGCATCATAATAATGTTCTAAATAGAAGTCATAAGTCCACCCTGCATGACTATTAATAAAATCAAGGCTCTGAATAATTGCATTCTGCCTAATAACCTCTTCTTGACTATATTGATTATTGATGTACGTGAATTCCTCACGATTTTTAAAGTACTTGATTTGACTCCGTTGTCTTAAAAAGAGAGTCGTCTCTGTTTCATTAGAGGTTTTAGAAACCACATCTGGCGGAAGTAGTGCTTTTACGAATAACTCTATATCTATTGTGTTCGCAGGAACCTTGTAATTATCAAGTGTCATGTTCTCCTTCGGCCAGTAATAATCTTTCCGCTGAAAACTACGCTGTACCACTTCTGTTTTCTCAATATCTTCATCTTCTTCTAATTCTACAACTGTATTATCAATATCATCAGGATTGCTTAATTGATACTCAATAACTTGATTTGAGTTTACTATTTGGTCTGTTTCAGAATTTGATTTTCTGTCTCCAATAATAAATTGTAGCTTCCAACCATTGTTTTCCTTGAAACAAATTATTTTTTCTACAGCTTTGTCCCCATTCAATTTAGCTCTTGCGCTCTCACCACTAAAGTTAAATGTCTCTTTCAGTACTTCCACTGGGATTGGAGTTGGATAAGAGATAGTAATTCCATATTCAGGATTTTCAATTTTCTTGTTTTTGATATCTCCAGAGGTTAAAAGATTTGATTGGATTGAATTGTATAACTTTTCTTGACCATATCCATAAAACCAATAATGTTTACCATTCTCATGAAGGATGATTTGCTTAGGTTGGATGATGTCACTTAACTTCTTCTTTTCCCCTTCCTCAATAGCCGACTTGAATGGTTCTTGTTCTTCAAGCACATTGTTTTGGGGTGTATACGTCCAAAGATTCCATGTCAAAAAAATGCTGAGAAGGATCAACAGAGTAAGAAGGACGGATTTAATTCTTTCAATATTATCCCATAAAGATGAGTAGAACTTATGCATACTCTCTAGTAAATTTTTTACTGACATCATGCACTTGCCTCCCTAGTTTGATGAGTGGGGAGCTTCACATGTATAGTTGTACCTTTACCATACTCACTTTCAGCCCAAATCTGACCATTATGCGCAATGACGACTTCTTTTGCAATAGCTAGACCAAGTCCAGTACCGCCAATTTCCCTAGACCTTGCTTTATCCACTCTATAGAATCGATCAAAAATTTTAGATAGATTCTGCTTCGGGATACCTACTCCCTCATCCTTTATACTGATGTGGACACTTTTCCCATCTTTGTTCAGATGGAAAGTCACTTTACCTCCATCAGGTGAATATTTCAAAGCATTAGAGATGATATTATCGAGCACCTGAGTAATCTTGTCACGATCGATTCTTACAGGTAAAGGTTTATCTGATATATGTTTTTCAAAAGTAATCTGATCACTTTTCGACATCTCAAAACGATCAATTACCTGCAGCATTAACTCACGTAGGTTGACCTTTTGGAAATTAGGTCGGAAATCTTTGTTGTCCATCTTGGAAAGTTGAAGCAGATCCGTTACCAATCGAATCATACGCTCTGTTTCCTGCTGGGTTACACTCAAAAACTTAGGTGCCAAGTTCTCATCCTGCATCGCACCTTCTTCTAATGCTTCTAAATAACTTCTCATCGTCGTCAATGGCGTACGGAGTTCATGGGAAACGTTCGAAACGAACTCTCGACGTTCTCTCTCAATCTGCTCTTGCTCTGTTACATCATGTAATACGGTAATGATTCCATTGACGGGTCCATCATCCTTTTGAATGACAGAGAAACTTGCCCGTAGGATGAATGGCACTTCATGAGAACTATAATCCAATATTAAGGAATTTGAAGATTCCTCTAATTTATCAATTGAAAAGTCTTTCTCTATCCCCAACACTTCAGGTAAATATCTACCCATCGCTTCATGTCTGGACATGGACAACATTTCTTCAGAGCGATCATTCATGAGAATAATAAATCCATCACGGTCAGTTGCAATAACACCATCTGTCATGTAAGAAAGGACAGAACGTAATTTTGTCCTTTCGCTCTCTGTGATTTCATTCGCTTCTTGAAGTTTTTTAGTCAAATCGTTGAATGAAGCCGCAAGTTGTCCGATTTCGTCTTTGTCATACACTTTAACTTTACGTGTAAAATCTCCTCTTGCCATTACTTGAGCTTGTTTTTGCATATCCGCTAGAGGTCGTGTAATCGTACTCGCGAGGACAATTCCTAATAATGCGGTAATTGCCAGGGCAATAATTGTCGCATTTGCGAGAATTTCGTTGAGTGTTCGCGACAAACCATAAATATCTTCAATAGAGGCTTCGAGATATAGAGCTCCTAATAATTGCCCATTTTGAGCAGAGCGAACAGGTTTAGATACAACATATGTGCGTACAAGCTGATCTCCATCTTCTATTTGAAAGATATCATTTGTACTGTGACCTAAAAGTGCTTGGGAGATTAAATTTTGAGTTGATTTTTTTCCGACTAAATCTTCATCATCCGCGGCTATAATCTGTTGGTCTAGATTGACCACCATCATCTTATCAATATCAGAAAATGTGAATGAAAAATCCTGTAACAAAGAAGATAATCTTTCTTGAGGAGCTTCTTTATCTGATTGTGTCAGGATATTTTCGAGTTCTTCCTCTACGTTAACTTCAATCATGTCTGCATTTTCGTCGATGTTCTTTGTGAAGTTTTCTCGTAATTTCTGTTCTTGTCGATCCATAAAAAGAACGCCAATGACTTGCATGGCGATCAGGATGAGAAGAATATATACCACAACAAACTTAAAATGTATAGATTTAAAGAAGCCAACCTTTTTCATGTAAACTACTCCTGGTCTGGATTTCTAAGGTAATACCCTACTCCGCGACGTGTAATGATCCACATTGGATGACTCGGGTTATCCTCCACTTTTTCTCTTAAACGACGAACCGTTACGTCAACTGTACGTACGTCTCCAAAGTAATCGTAACCCCAAACAGTCTGTAATAGGTGCTCACGAGTCATGACTTGTCCTGTATGCTTCGCCATATAGTGAAGCAGCTCAAATTCACGGTGGGTCAGTTCAATCGTGTCACCGCGTTTTGTCACTAAGTACGCTTCCGGGTGAATGGTAAGTGCACCGATTTTGATTTCGCTTGTTGAATCGATACCTTCCTTGTCCCCTTCTTGCTGGTGACGTCTCATATTGGCTTTCACACGCGCAATCAGTTCACGTGTACTGAAAGGCTTGGTCACATAATCATCTGCACCAAGCTCCAATCCTAGGACTTTGTCGATCTCGGAATCTTTAGCCGTCAACATGATGATCGGCATGTCAAATTTCTTGCGGATCTCACGGCAAACTTCCATACCGTCCTTTTGAGGAAGCATGATATCCAATAAGATCATATCCGGCATTTCTTCTTCTACTTTTTCTAAAGCTGTTGCACCATCATACGCACAAACGACATTGAATCCTTCTTTTTCTAGGTTGAACTGCAGAATATCTGCAATCGGTTTTTCATCGTCTACTACTAAGATTTTTTTATCCATGTTGATGGTCTCCTTTTCAGAAAAGTTAAAACCAATTCAAGTACATATATAACATTATAATTATTTTTCATAGTTTTCACTTATTTTACCACACTAACCCGATATGAGGAAATTTGCTCGTTTCTTGTAAAATTTATAGAAAAACCTCCGGTAGGTATGACCTACCAGAGGCAATAGCGTTATTGGCTAATATATTGCAACGGATTCAGTAGCGCTCCGTTTTTATAAAGTTCAAAGTGTAGATGAACTCCTGTGGAGTGTCCTGTGGATCCCATTACTCCAATCTTTTGCCCTTTCTTGACAGTTTGTCCGACTTTCACATCCATTGATGCGAGGTGGGCATATACAGACTTGAATCCGTTATTGTGATTGATGATGATTCGATTTCCGTAACCACCACTGTTGAAACTAGCAGAAACGACTGTACCATTATCAACTGATAGAATGGAGCGATTGCTTGGTCTTGCAATGTCGATTCCTTTATGTGCTCTGCCCCAACGTTGACCTTTTTTACTGGAGATATAACCTCCTACTGTCGGCCAATGGAAAGAACCAGTTCCGCGGGAAGGAATAATTTTCGTTCCCTTAAGCTCAATTTCGGTTACAGGTTCTGAGAGAATCTCTTCAGAAAGCACTTCTTCTTTAGATACTTTTCCGTTGATTTTGGTGACGGCATATTGGACTTTTTTCTTTCCGTCCTTACCATCTTGTGTAATCTTGCTTTCACCTTTAGGCATGGAGTCATCTTCTTTAACTTCAGACTCATGAGCAATTGTTTCTTCTTTTGTAACGTGTTCTTTAACAATGACTCGTGCGTAAGGCTCATATGCCATTACATTAATTTTTTGTCCGATCTTGAGCTTGTCTTCCTTTTTAAGACCAGGATTCAAATCATAGATTTTTTCATAGCTCAGGTCGTATTCCTTCACAATCGATTCAATTGTGTCATTCTTCTCTACTTCGTGTACTTTCTTTTCGTGTGTCCCTTTTTCAAATAGAGAAAGAGCTTTTTCTTGGTCTGTCACTTCATCAATTGAAACACTGGAAGGCGTGATTTGAACAGATGTATCAAAATCGACGCTCGTGATTTTGTCTTGTTTTTCTTCTTCAGTATCCTTGCTTGTGTTGTCTAAAGAAACTGTTTCAATGCCTTCTGTACCGTTCTTCTTAGCAGTTGCTTCTTTTTCCAATCGGTCAAGCGTATCAGCATCAGCATGCTTCAATTTCAACTCACGTAAAAACTTTTCCGCTTCTTCAGGCGTTTTGAAATAACCTAGTGTTTTCCCACCAAAGGTTACTTTTGCACCCATGATGCCAACAGTTAAACGTTCATTCAATTTCTTCTTTACAGCTTCGTGATCTATATCTGGATTGAAGATTCTTTCAGGGACGTACTGGATGTCTTCGTTTACAGTCAATTGTATATCCTTGAAACGATCTTCATTCTTACTGATGATTTTTTTCTTTGTGTCCTCTACGACACTTTTTTCGTTCACTATGCCAATTTCTTCTCCATCAACATACACGTGGAATACAGTCTTGATCAGTTCGAAGCGATCATCTGACGCATATGTGTTGGAACTGAAACCGAACATTCCCAATGCCATAACAAGTAAACTTAGAAATGTGATTTTATACTTTTTTGAATTACAGATCCCCATACCCAAAACCTTACTTCTCCTCCTACTATGTAGTCTCTATATAGCTAGTCTCTTTATCTCATGACTTTTTATCTAGTTTAGATTCCGTTTTCAACATTATCATAGGATGTATTTCTTCGACAATATATTACATCTTTTTGTAATGTAACTGTAGTATTGCTGTAAAATGATTTCCAGTTAACTCTCTTTTCAGGAATTTAGTGGAAAAAGACAATAAAAAAAGCATGATTTCTCATGCTGAATGTTTAAAATGGTGGCTCGAGACGGAATCGAACCGCCGACACGAGGATTTTCAGTCCTCTGCTCTACCGACTGAGCTATCGAGCCATATGAAGTTAAAATTTTTAAGTTATTAATGGCGGACCCGACCGGATTCGAACCGGCGATCTCCTGCGTGACAGGCAGGCATGTTAACCCCTACACCACGGGTCCATGAAAAAACTGTTTTAAAAGAAAAAATGGTGAGCCATGAAGGACTCCGACGCGTCAGCTAGTCCTGCTGTATAAGCACGCGTTATGAAACTTCTGCAGGGGAACCGTAGGTGAGAGTCCCTTGCGTTGAAAAAATGGTGAGCCATGAAGGACTCGAACCTTCGACCCTCTGATTAAAAGTCAGATGCTCTACCGACTGAGCTAATGGCTCTCGAAGTTTACTCAAACTGTGACCTTTCCTCTGCCAGTATTCCTACCGTAGAGTGCTGCGTCAGGACAATTCACAGCCAAAACATAGATGTGTCGTTCATAGCTAATGGCTCTCGTTTTGACCGACAAAATAAATAGTACCATGGAATCTATGAAAATACAACGAGAAATCGACAAGTTTTAATTGTCTTTCAATTTAGTTCAAAGGTGATTTTAGACCTACACCGATCCAGAGGAAAGAGTCATCCATCTATGCGGGGTCTAAAGAACTGTATAAAAAGTGACCTTGCTGTTTTTCGCAAGGTCACTACTTTCTTTTACAATTAAGAGAATACGCCTCTCACGCGGTTTGTTTGTTTACGATCCGGTCCTACAGAGAAGATGGAGAGTGGAATACCTGTAAGCTGTGAAATACGCTCCACATAGTGGCGGGCATTTTCAGGCAACTCGTCCAATGAGCGTACACCCGTGATATCTTCTTTCCAGCCTGGCATTTCTTCGTAAACAGGCTCACATTGAGCAAGAACTTTTAAGCTCGCTGGGAACTCTTCAATGATTTCACCTTTATATTTGTATGCCGTACAAATTTTCAACGTTTCAATACCTGTCAATACATCAATCGAGTTCAAAGATAAGTCTGTAATCCCGCTGACACGCTGTGCATGGCGAACTACGACACTATCAAACCAACCGACACGGCGTGGACGGCCTGTAGTGGTACCATATTCATTTCCAACTTCACGGATTTGATTGCCGACTTCATCATGAAGCTCAGTCGGGAATGGACCGTCACCTACACGTGTCGTATATGCCTTGGATACACCTACGACATGATGGATTTTGGATGGGCCGACACCGGATCCGATTGTTACGCCACCCGCTATCGGGTTGGAAGAAGTTACGAATGGATACGTTCCCTGGTCAATATCGAGCATAACACCTTGTGCACCTTCAAAGAGCACACGACGTCCATTATCAAGCGCATCGTTCAATGTAACAGAAGTATCCGTTACATATTTTGCGATTTGCTGACCGTACTCATAATACTCTTCTAAGATGTCTTCCAGCTTCATGCCTTCGACTTCGTAGACTTTCTCAAATAGACGGTTCTTTTCATTCAAGTTTCGCTCTAGTTTTTCCGCGAATTCTTCTTTATCGAGAAGGTCAGCGATACGGATGCCAGTACGCGCTGCTTTATCCATGTATGCTGGACCGATTCCTTTTTTCGTCGTACCGATTTTGTTTGCGCCTTTACTTTCTTCTTCTAAAATATCCAGCTTCAAATGATAAGGTAGGATGACATGCGCGCGGTTGCTGATGCGCAGATTTTCCGTACTTACACCTTTATCATGAAGATAAGCAAGCTCTTCAACGAGCGCTTTCGGATCGATGACCATACCGTTTCCGATGACACAAATCTTGTCATCAAAGAAAATACCGGATGGGATCAAATGTAATTTATATTTCTTGTCATTAAACACAATTGTATGTCCAGCGTTATTTCCACCTTGATAACGAGCAATCACTTCCGCTTCTTGTGAAAGATAATCTGTGATTTTTCCTTTTCCTTCGTCTCCCCACTGGGTACCAACAACGACTACAGAACTCATAATGTGCACCTCCAAGGTATTAGAACAGTTCGTTTATTGCTTTAAAAACCATGCTAAGTGTACCAACTCACACGTCTGATGTCAATCAAATCCGAACATTAAATGATTATTTATTTTATACGTTCGTTATCTGAATGATTATCGGTTTCATTTGTAAAAAATCAGATCGTGGAACAGATAGGAAGGGATAAATCCATTTTGGGAATTTATAATCCAAATTTAGAATTTACAATCCAATTTCAGAAATTATAATCCAGATTCCGGATTTATAATCCAAATCAGGAAATTATAATCCGCATTATTAATTTATAAACCAAAAGGAGAAATCCATGGGATTTCAACACCGCTTCTCATCAACATACAAAAAAGCCAGAATGGATCACTCCATCCTGGCTTCATCTATGCCCCTGGCGGCATTCCACTTTCATCATGACGCCGTTCGAGGTTAACGAATTTATTGTATTCTTTTACAAAGGCGAGCTCTACAGTTCCGACTGGACCGTTACGTTGCTTCGCGATAATGATTTCAATGATGTTCTTGCTTTCACTTTCCTTATCGTAGTAGTCGTCACGATATAAGAAGGCGACGATATCGGCATCCTGCTCGATACTTCCGGATTCACGGATATCGGACATCATCGGACGCTTATCCTGACGGGACTCAACCCCACGGGAGAGCTGAGACAGGGAGATGACTGGAACTTCAAGTTCACGTGCCAACCCTTTCAATGAACGGGAAATTTCAGAGACTTCCTGCTGACGGTTCTCTCCGGATTTTCCACCATTCCCACGAATCAACTGCATATAGTCGATCAAAATCATGCCGAGGCCTTTTTCCTGTTTCAGACGACGGCACTTCGCACGGATATCACTGACTCGGACACCTGGCGTGTCATCAATATAGATACCAGCATTGGATAGACTTCCCATCGCCATCGTCAGCTTCTGCCAGTCTTCACTTTGCAGGTCACCAGTACGTAGACGTTGAGCATCGATGTTTCCTTCTGCACACAGCATACGCATGACGAGCTGTTCCGCCCCCATCTCCAAACTGAAGATCGCGACGTTTTCATCGGTCTTCGTTGCCACGTTTTGTGCGATGTTCAACGCGAATGCGGTCTTACCTACCGAAGGACGCGCAGCGACGATGATCAGGTCGTTCCGTTGGAACCCTGCGGTCATACGATCAAGCTCTACGAAACCAGTCGGAATCCCTGTGATGTCCCCTTTTTTATTCTGAAGCTGTTCAATGTTATCGTATGCGTCCACTAGGACATCTTTAATCGATACGAAAGCACCTGTGTTCTTCCGCTGTGCCACTTCCAGTATGTTTTTCTCCGCTTCGTTCAAAATCTCTTCGACTTCGTCCTCGCGGGAATAACCGTTGGCGGCAATATCGGTTGCCGTACGGATCAAACGTCTTAATAACGATTTTTCCTCGACGATATGGCCGTAATATTCAATATTTGCGGCAGTCGGGACCGAGTTCGCCAGGTCACTCAGGTACGATACGCCGCCAATTTCCTCTAGAAGCTTCCGATCCTGCAGCTCTGACGTAACGGTAACCAGGTCAATCGGCTCGCCTTTTTCCGAAAGGTCGACCATGACCGAAAAGATCCGCTGATGGGCAGCGCGGTAGAAATCTTCTGGCATCAACAGCTCAGTCGCTGTCGTCAATGCTTCGGGCTCGAGAAAGACAGCCCCGAGGACTGCCTGCTCTGCTTCTATATTGTGAGGAGGGATACGATCCGAAAATAGATCACTCATTGCTTTTCCTCCTTATTACTTCTGTTCTGAGACATGTACTTTTAGCGTAGCCGTCACTTCAGGGTGAAGTTTGACGGGAACATTCGTGTAACCAAGCGAACGGATTGGCTCTGAAAGTTCAATTTTCCGTTTATCGACTTTGTATTTTTTCTTCTTCAATTCATCCGCAATCTGCTTGCTTGTAACGGAACCGAATAAACGACCGCCTTCTCCGGCTTTGGTAGAAAGTTCAACCGTGAGCTTCTCAAGCTCGTCTTTCAACGCAACAGCTTCAAGACGTTCATCTTCGGCTTTCTTTTCTTCACTTTCTTTCTTTTTCTCTAATGACTTCAGATTGCCTTTATTCGCTTCTGCCGCCAGGTTGTTCGGGAACAAGTAGTTTCGAGCGTATCCTTCGGAAACGTTCTTCACTTCACCTTGTTTTCCTTTTCCTTTTACATCCTTTAAGAAAATGACTTTCATTCCTCGTCTCCCCCTTCAAAATATTCATCTAATATCTCTTTTAAGCGTAGTTCCGCTTCTTCTATCGTAACGTCTTCCAATTGAGCGGCTGCATTTGTCAAATGCCCTCCACCGTTCAATTTCTCCATGATCATTTGAACGTTCACGTCCCCTAATGAACGGGCACTAATACTTATTTTATCATCAATTCGCTTGGAAATGACAAACGATGCAAGAACGCCGGACATAGAGAGAAGTGTGTCCGCTGCTTGCGCGATCAACACTTGGCCATATTCCTCGTCCTCTTCCCCTAGGGCGATAGCAATTCCGCCTTTATAGATTGCAGCATTTTCAATCAATCTGGAACGCTTCACGTATCGATCAAGGTCCTCTTTCAGGAATTTCTGGACTAGTATCGTATCCGCTCCATGTGACCTCAAGTAAGAAGCGGCGTCAAATGTTCTTGAACCGGTTCGTAGCGTAAAGCTCTTCGTATCTACAATGATACCGGCAAGTAAAGCGGTAGCTTCCAGGATATCCATCTTACGAAGCTTTGGTTGATACTCCAATAGCTCAGTCACGAGCTCGGCTGTCGATGACGCATAAGGTTCCATATAGACAAGGACTGGATCATCAATGAAATCTTCACCACGGCGGTGATGATCGATGACGATCACTTTTTCCAGCTTATTCAGCAGCTTCTCTTCAATCACAAGAGATGGTTTGTGGGTATCTACGACAACGAGCAATGTATTCGGTGTCGCACGTTCCAACGCTTCTTCAGGCGTAATGAAATGCTCCCACAACTCTTCTTTCTCCCGGACTTCTTCCAACAGTCTCTGGATACCGATATCGATATCGTTCGGATCCAGCACAATACTTCCGGGCTTTTCGTTGATACTTGCGACCTTCAGAATTCCGATGCTTGCGCCAATCGCGTCCATATCTGGGTTCTTATGCCCCATGACAATGACTTGATCGCTATCCGACACCAGTTCCGTCAATGCATGAGAAATAACCCGTGCACGGACCCGTGTTCGTTTTTCCATCGGATTCGTCTTACCGCCATAAAAACGGACTTTGCCATTCGTCTGTTTGATCGCGACTTGGTCTCCGCCTCGGCCGAGGGCAAGATCCAAGCTGGATTGAGCAAGCTGACCAAGATCCGGTAAGTTTGCAGAGCCGCTTCCTAAACCGATACTCAATGTTAATGGAATGTTCTGCTTCGACGTCAATTCACGCACTTCATCCAACACCGCGAATTTCGTCTTCTCCAATTCCGACAAAATTCGCTGATTCAGGACCGCTACAAAACGTTCAGAAGATGTCCTCTTCAGGAAAATGCCATAATCGTTCGCCCATTGGTTCAGGATGGAAGTGACCTTGCTGTTGATGTTGCTTCGGACTTGATCGTTCATCCCTTGTGTCACTTCATCATAGTTATCTAAGAAGATAAGCCCCATGACCGTTTGTTCTTCATCATACAGGCGTTCTACTTCGACTTGTTCGGTTACATCTGAAAAATATAACAGACGTTCTTCCCTTTTTAAATAGACTCGGTACTTCCTTTTATTGACTTTGATGATATCTTCTTTCTCTTCTCCTTTGATGAAAGGGATCAGTTCTTCAGAAATCAGGTTCAAGGAGTTGCCGATGAACGATTCTTGTTCGATGATCGTCGTCAAATACGGGTTCGTCCACTCGATCTTGTATTGTTCATCATAGAGGATGATTCCGATCGGCATTTCCATCAACGCTTCTTCCCCGACTTTCTTAACACGATGGGAAAGCGTCGATATGTAATCCTCGATCTTTGTCCTGAATTCCAATTCTTTCATTAACGCAAAATAAATCGTCGCTCCTAACAGGAAAAAGGCAACGATTCCGAATATCCAATTATAGTAGGTTATGACACCAATAAATATAGCCAAAATGACAAGCAGCAATACGATATGCAGCTCCTGCCACCTTTTCTCAAAAAACTTTGGCATGAAGGTCAGCTCCCATGCTTCAGGCTTTAATCCGATTCCTTAAATCAAATCCTAAGTCAATTATACCTAAGATTCGAATGACATAAAATCCTACTGGAATGATAAATAGTGAGATTGTTATGAGTACAGGAATCGTTTTTCCTTTGTTCTTTTTCCAAAAGTAAAAATAAATGAATGCTAAACCTTGAATCACCAGGACGATTTCAAGGACAAGATAAAGATTCATCGTAATGATATAGAGTGCCGATCCCTCCTCTGGATTGGTGAGAAACAGGAGAATGACGGCTAGATAATACCAGATGATGCTCTTCGGGAAAGACCAATAACGGAATGGCTTCCAGTCTGGTATTTCGATTTTGAACCTTTTCAGAAACAAGTTGGAAACAACCACTGTAAGGAATGCGAAGAATACGGATAAAATCACAATCAAAGCCGGTAAAATGTATGGAACGATGGATAAGAGCTCACGTAGCTGCCCTACCGTCTGTTCAACATCTCCACCCAACATGCCACCGACCTCTTCTGTCAATCGGATGGACTCTTCAAGAGATTCCTTGAGTTGAGTTGCTAGATTGATATCCAATAGAATGATGCTCATCACATAAATCAATACGAAGTTCACGAGATAAGTGAGCGTCGCACCTAACAGTACCGCAAACATTCCACTCTTCTTACGATATAAATGGCCTAGAACGATTCCAACTGAGCCAAATAAAATCGGTACGTTGATGGCTGCCAGACTACCAACAATCACGGACAAGACAAGGGTCGTTGCAAAGAACAATAAGCTCTTCTTGAAACCGTGTCTTACTGTATATAGGATGAAAGGCAAGGATAATAGAAACAACGTAACTATTGATAAAACCGGTATATATAGAGTTATTAAAAATAATACTGCATAAACAGATGCCAGTATAGCACCTTCTGTCAGCGCTCGCGTTCGATTCACAGTGTCACCTCATCTGTCTTCCGTTTCGAAACACCTTTTTCATTGTATGGGTTCTTGTAGTCTCATTCAATGTTTACCTTACCCCTCAGTCATAAAAAGTGTTTCTTCTTCATGTTAGCCGAGATAACGAGGATTTAACCTTTCTTCGGTAACGGTACCTTCTTTTACACGCATATGATAAGCATACGCTTCTTGTCGGGATGAGACAATCCCCATTAGTTCACCATCTACATAATGGAGAGCGACACCATCATCCGCTGCAATACCTTCCTTCACCTTTCCTTCCGATAAAAGGCGATGATACGAAGGTCTCCGGGTCTCTTCTCCGTCAAAGTGGGGACAGTTGCTTCCTTTCAAAAACCCGAGGCAAGTGATCGGAGAGATTTTTCCAGGATAAGAATCGGTCAGACCTTGCTCAAACCAACAGATCGAACCTGCACTTAAGCCAGCCAAAATCCGTCCGCTTTTCCAGGCACGGTACAGAATCGTATCGAGTCCCCATTCTTTCCATAATGCGAGGAGATTCTTCGTATTGCCTCCACCAACGTACACAATGTCTTGGCTCATCACAAACGCTTCTATGGATTGGGGAGGTTTGTAGAGGGATAGATAGCTTGGTTCGCACTCCAGTGTGTTGAAGGCTGTCATGAAGCGCTCAATATATCCCTCTGCATCCCCGCTCGCTGTTGGGATGAAACATATCTTCGGTTTTTTCTGATTAGCTTGTTCAAGTATGTATTGATCCAATAGGAGGTTATCGGGTTCCATCGAAAAACCGCCACCGCCCATCGCGATGATGTGTGATTTCATCAGCATGTCCTCCTGGTCAAAAAACGTTATAAGAGGATACTTTCCATGGATCTGATGAATTTCCTTCAAAAAATAAAAAAGAGCTTATTGAAGCTCCTATCATTCGTTCAATGTTCATTTATATTTATGAGCCAGCTAATGGATACGTTGTCATGCGTGCCGATTTATTTTACATCGTGTGTCAAGCGATGGAGGACATCTCTACACTGGAAATCGAGATGAGGGTTTTAACAATAAAGGAGAATGGGGTGGCATCGCACTTCAAGTGTCGATTAGCTAGCTACAATACATACTATGCTTGGTGGACAAGTCTGTTTGGACAAGTGTTGACGTCTCCTGCACATTTTTTAAAAGAAAAGCTGAAGCGGCTCGAGTAACTCCGATGGCTACTGGAAGTCCACTGAGGAGGCTGTGGCCGCCGCAAGGGGACTGAAGTAGTCCAAGGAGTTAGCCGCTGAAGCTAGACACCACACCCTGATTCAAACCTTTTTTTATGTAATCAAAAACAGCAGGGAACAAATCCCTGCTGTCATTCATACTACTCAGCTGAGTATGGAAGCAATGCCATTTGACGGGCACGCTTGATTGCTCTTGTCAATTGTCGTTGATACTTCGCAGAAGTTCCGGTTACACGACGTGGAAGAATCTTTCCACGCTCAGAAACGAAACGCTTTAGAAGATCAATGTCTTTATAGTCGATGTAGGTAATTTGGTTTACTGTGAAGAAACAAACCTTTTTACGCTTTCTGCCTCTAGGTCGAGCCATTATTACCCCTCCTTCTCATTTTTTGTAGAATATATCGTCAGTCGATGTCCTTAGAACGGCAGGTCGTCATCAGAGATGTCGATTGGCTTACCGTCGTTTGCGAAAGGATCATCATTAAAGTCGTTATTACGGTTCTGATTGCCACCGCCGAAATTCTTATTACCAGAATTTCCGTAGCCGCCTTGACCACCTTGTCCTGAACCTGAACCAGCGAATGGATTGTTGTTGTCATTGTTTCCATATCCACCGCCACCCTGGCTGGACCCTTTAGGCTCAAGGAATTGGACACTTTCTGCCATCACTTCGGTTACGTATACTCGGCGACCTTCGTTGTTATCATAAGATCGAGTCTGCAAACGGCCGTCTACACCTGCAAGACTTCCTTTTTTCAAGAAATTCGCTGCGTTTTCAGCTTGTCTGCGCCACACTACGACGTTGATGAAGTCCGCTTCACGGTCACCTTGTTGGTTCGTGAATGGACGGTTCACAGCTAGTGTGAAATTCGCTACGGCAACTCCGTTCGGAGTATATCGTAGCTCTGGATCTTTCGTTAGTCGGCCGACAAGAATAATGCGGTTGATCACCAGAACCACTCCTTAAATTACTGCTGTTCGTTAACGATAGTCATAAAACGAAGAACACTGTCGTCGATCTTCATTAGACGGTCAAATTCGTTGATAGCTTCAGTTTCTGCATTTACATACATAACTTTGTAGTAGCCATCACGGAAATCATTGATTTCGTAAGCAAGACGACGCTTACCCATGTCATCAACTTTTTCAATTTCTGCACCGTTCTCTTTAAGGATGCTTTCAGCTTTTTCAGCAGTAGCTTTTTGAGCTTCCTCTTCTAGATTCGGGCGCAGAATGTACATGATTTCATATCTACGCATTCCGGTCACCTCCTTTTGGTCTTAGCGGCTTTTACTGTTTCGTAAAAGCAAGGAGAGTCAATTATTTAGACAATAATAACTCACACCGAACCATTATAGCAAAAAGCCCATGCATAGACAAGGGTCTCAGCACAAACAAAGATAAACGATTTGTTAATTGTAACAAACAAGAAACGACCACCGAAATCGATGGTCGTTAATTATTGTTGTTTTATACGTTGAAACGGAAGTGGATGACGTCTCCGTCTACGACGACGTATTCCTTTCCTTCCAGTCTTACTTTTCCATTTTCACGAGCGATGCCCATTGAGCCTGCATCAACAAGATCATCATAAGAAACAACTTCTGCACGGATGAATCCACGTTCGAAATCTGTGTGGATGATTCCCGCTGCTTGAGGTGCTTTCGTCCCCTGGCGGAATGTCCAAGCACGCACTTCTTGCTCCCCAGCTGTAAAGTACGTTGCCAGACCTAAGAGATTGTATGCTGCACGAATCAATTGATCGAGTCCGCTTTCTTCGATTCCAAGCTCTTCAAGGAACGCCTGCTTCTCTTCACCCTCAAGTTCAGCAATTTCCGATTCTACTTTTGCACTGATGACGATGACTTCTGCATTTTCGTTCGCAGCATAGTCACGAACACGCTCAACAAGTTCGTTTCCGCCTTCGAGCAGATCTTCTTCTGCTACGTTCGCTACATAAAGAACAGGCTTCATCGTTAACAAGTGAAGTCCATGAACGACTTTCTTTTCCTCTTTTGACAGTTCCACGCTACGTGCTGGCTGCTCTGCTTCAAAAGCTGCCTTCAGCTTTGAAAGGATTTCGAATTCATAGGATGCTTCTTTATCTTTTTGACGTGCCAATTTTTCAACACGTGCAATTCGTTTTTCAATCGTATCCATATCAGCGAAGATCAATTCTAGATTGATTGTCTCGATATCATCAATTGGATCGACTTTCCCTGAAACGTGTGTGATGTTCTCATCATCAAAACAACGGACCACATGAGAAATCGCATCGACCTGGCGGATATGTGAAAGGAACTGGTTTCCGAGACCTTCTCCTTTACTTGCGCCTTTTACAATACCAGCGATGTCAGTGAATTCAAAGTGAGTCGGGACAGTTTTCTTAGGATTGACCAGCTCTGTCAGCTTCTGTAGTCGAGAATCTGGCACATCTACAATCCCAACGTTGGGGTCGATTGTACAGAACGGATAGTTTGCACTTTCTGCTCCTGCTTGTGTAATTGCATTGAATAGTGTGGATTTACCTACGTTCGGCAACCCCACGATTCCAGTTGTTAACGCCATCTATATACACTCCTTTTAGGTTTGAACACGAGTTCTACATCTTTTCCAATTATAGAGAGAAGTGTTGAAAAAAACAAGCAACGAAACGCTATTCCATCACCCTTCCCCTGTTACATTTGTTTCACGTGGAACACATTCCAGTCGCATTAAAAAAAGTAAGTCGATCGACGACTTACTCTTTTTCAGTCAAAACTCTCTTCATCTTTCTCACGAACTCTTTTCTTGGAAGCAAGACACTATGTTCGCATCCCATGCATTTAATCCGGATATCCGCACCCAAACGGATGACTTTCCAACGATTTTCACCGCACGGATGAGGTTTCTTCATTTCGACTACGTCGTTCAGCTCGAATTCTTTTGTCTGGCTCATAGCGTCCTTTCCCTCCATTCATCTCGAATTGATAACTTTATCTTACAAAAGGTTTACCATTCTCCGCAATACATCTTTCGTTATAGTTCACTCGAAATTCATCTAATTTTTACCTTACAAGTGTTCTCTGTACCCCTTTTTGTTCATGAAAGGGTACAAAAGGATGGCAGCAAGAATGTAAAGGTTAAGGATGCCGTAAATCGGGTATAAAATCGCTATAAGCGTAGAAAATCCAAAGCTTGTCATCGGCATCATGATCAATAATAAAATAGCGCTCATTAACCAGAGTGGTAGGTTAATCGTCTTTCGGAATCTCGATATTATGCCGAAAACACCTGATGCCGCTGTCGTATAGATGGCGATCCATAATAGGACCGACATGATTAGCACCCAGAAGTAAGGATAATGCTTCAAGATTGCGAACAGCGGTATTTCATATAAGACGATCTCATTTGCGATAGACAACAACGATTGATTGTACAATAACGAGATACCTCCAAGTATGACGCCACTTCCGATACTTGCAATGAGAATTTCCCCTTTTCTCTGAATCTGGTTCCCAACAGCTGATAATACAGCAACAAGCGGTAGAATATTCAGTGCCGTAAAAGTGAATGCGGATGGCCAATTGGCATGATGACGGAAATCAAAGGGAAGTTCGTCCATATGATGTTTCGTGAATACAAATAATACGAACACAAGTAAGATGACGAGGATCGGAATGACGAATGCATTCATGGAGATCATACCTTCAACATCCCAGAAAAAGAGTAGAACGAGCAACGCCATAATGAATAAGACACCGAACCAATATGGGATGCGGAACGTGTGTAATGTCGCCCCACCCCCAGCTAACATGACGACCGTTGTAGAGAATAAATACAATATGATCAATAGATCGAACACTGTGGTAAGTCGTGAACCGATGAGCTTTTCCAAAATCGGTCGATAGTGAATGGTTTTTTCTTTGAAACTCATCGACATGATGATATAACAGCAAAAACTGAACAATAGGGAAAATAGAATGATAGCAAGTACACTTTCTTGACCAAAAAATTGCCACAGCTCCCGGCCTGAGGCATAACCTGCTCCAATGACAGTACCCAATATCAGAAACATCCATTGAAATCCTGCTCTCACCAACTCGTTATCCTCCCTAACGTTTAGTATTTATCGGATTTATGTATAACGTCCAAATTTTATCCGTATACTGATACTACTATTACAAAGGAGAGGGTCCTATGAATCTAAAACGGAGAATACTTCCAAAAAAACCGTTTCAATATAAAGTTCATCATGAAGATGCGGATGCGATTCAAGAAATTACCCGTAACCTAGTCAAACTCCTTCCAAATTCAAGACCGATTGTCATTGTTTGCATTGGAACTGATCGTTCGACAGGTGACTCTTTAGGACCACTAGTCGGAACGAAGTTGAAAGCGAAACATTCTGCTTATTATGAAGTTTATGGGACCCTTGAAGACCCTGTTCATGCTGTGAATCTCGAGGAAAAACTCGACCAAATCAAAAAAGAACACATCAATCCGTTCATTATCGGAATTGACGCATGCCTCGGTAAATTAAGCAGTGTCGGGATGGTATCGTTAGGAGAAGGTCCTGTAAAACCAGGTGCTGCGGTCAAAAAACAGCTACCTCCAGTCGGTGAAATCCACATGACCGGAATCGTCAACGTAAGTGGGTTCATGGAGTACTTCGTCTTACAAAATACCCGATTGAATCTCGTCATGAAGATGGCTGATCTGATTGCAGAAGGCATCTACTTGTCGAGTTTGAGGAAAAGCTTCCAGAAACGACCACCGGAAAGTACAATCACGAAAGATATTGCAGAATTGCATTAAAAAAGGCAGACCGTCATGGTCCGCCTTTTTATTTTTATAGAGGAATGAATGAGAAAAAGTCTAAGATGGTGTTTTTATAAGGTAAAAGATAAATCAACACACCTGCTACCACTAAGCTCGGTAGTAGATTCAATACCTTCACATGGATGATCTTCAACAGGTTGAGGCCGATGGCACAGATGAGGATTCCACCCGTCGCTGTCAGCTCTGTAATTAACACTTGAAGCTGATCCGGGCTGAACAAGCTCTGGATTTGTGTTGCCATCAGGGCAATCGTCCCCTGATACAATACGACTGGTACAGCAGAAAAGATGACTCCAAAACCCATCGTGGTCGTAAAGATCATTGAAATGAAGGCGTCGATCAAAGCCTTCGTATAAAGCACTTCATGGTCAAGTCGCAGACCGCTGTCCAAAGCCCCGACAACCGATAGCGCGCCGATTACGAATACAAGTGTCGCTGTAACAAATGCTTTTGCGACACTTCCCTCCCGCTTAGCACCAGCTCTCTTTTCAATCCAAGCACCGAGGTTATTAAGATGGTCATCCAGCTTCAAGCTTTCCCCGATCACCCCTCCAAGTGCGAGACTGATGATCACGATGAGAATATGATTGCTTTGCAGTCCCATTTTGATCCCTAATAAAACAACAGCTAATCCCATTGCCTGTAGTACGGTCGTTTTTGTGCTTTCAGGGATTTTCGTGAAGATCAAGCCGAACAACGTTCCTAACGCAATGGCTAAACCATTGACAAGTGTCCCAAGCAGTACCATGATTCCCCTACTTTCCATTTATATGACTAAAAAGTAATCGCATTTATCTTTCATAATATTCGAAAAGAAAAACCATCGAAGTCGATGGTTTTGGTCTACTCTCTACCTTCTAATAACTCTAATATACGATTCAAGTCGTCCTTTGAAAAGAAGTCGATTTCGATCTTTCCTTTTTGTTTCGTCTGCTTGATCGTAACAGGTGTTCCAAAACGTTCTCTTAAACTGGATTCTTTTTCTTTAACGAATACGTTCTTTTCAGGTTTCTTTTTCTTTGTTTCACGTGAAACATTCTGGTTCAATTGTTGTACAAGAAGTTCCACTTGGCGCACACTCAAGTTGTCCTTCATGATTTTCTGGACGACAGAAGAAACGTGCGTTTTATTTTTAAGGGATAAAAGTGCTCGTCCATGACCCATCGACAGCTTTTTCTCTGCTAACAATTGTTGTACCAGCGCAGGCAGCTGCAGAAGTCTCAAGTGGTTCGCGATATGCGGTCGGCTTTTTCCTAAACGGCTTGCCAACTGTTCTTGCGTTAATTCCAACTCTTGCATGAGGCTGGCATAAGCTTGTCCTTCCTCAATTGGGTTCAAGTCTTCCCTTTGTAAGTTTTCAATCAATGCGAGTTCCATCATTTTCTGTTCGTTCAAATCTTTTACGAGAACCGGGATTTTTTTCAGGCCGCATTCCTTGGCTGCACGATATCTGCGCTCGCCGACCACAATTTCATACCCTTTGATGCTTTTCCGAACGACGATGGGCTGCAGAATACCATGCATTTCTATGGATTCTTTCAGCTCATTGATGGCATTCTGGTCAAACGTTTTTCTTGGTTGATATGGGTTGGGACGAATGTCACTGAGCTTGATTTCTTGGATCTCTTGTTCGGTTTCAGATTCATTCGTCGGGAAGAAAGCATTGATTCCTTTTCCTAATCCTCTAGCCATTCGACATCACTTCCTTTGCGAGGTCTAGATACACTTCCGCTCCCCGAGATTTCGGGTCATAGATAATGATTGGTTTCCCATGGCTGGGTGCTTCACTCAACCGGACATTCCTTGGAATGACAGTACCATACACTTTTTCTTGGAAATATTTCTTTACTTCTTCGATCACCTGGATGCCAAGATTGGTTCTGGCATCAAACATGGTGAGCAATACACCTTCTATACGTAAATCCGTATTCAAATGCTTTTGTACGAGACGGACTGTGTTCAAAAGCTGACTTAAGCCTTCCAGGGCATAGTATTCACACTGGACCGGAATGAGGACTGCATCTGATGCTGTCAAAGAATTGATCGTCAAAAGCCCTAATGAAGGGGGGCAATCAATGATAATATAATCAAATTGATGATTTACTTGCTCAAGCGCACGTTTCAATCGTACTTCTCGGGAAATCGTCGGTACGAGTTCGATTTCAGCTCCCGCAAGCTGAATGGAAGAAGGAATGATCGACAAGCCTTCTACATTCGTTTGTTGGATGACTTTTTGAGCGTCTACATCATCCACCAATACATCATAGATGCATTGATCAATGTCCCCTTTATCTATACCAACACCACTTGTGGCGTTTCCTTGAGGATCGATATCAATCATTAACACTTTCTTACCTAGATATGCTAGGCATGCTCCTAAATTCACTGATGTGGTCGTTTTGCCAACTCCGCCCTTTTGATTGGCAATTGCAATGACTTTCGCCACGATGTCACCTACCCTTACCCTACAACTACTTTTTCTTATTCTATCATGAATACGGAAAAAGGAATGATAATTTTAATACAAAGAAGACCAGCTACGGTGTGTAGCCAGCCCTCTCTATGAATCTATCGTCGATTGTGATTACTTTTTCGGAATACGAATGGTGATCTGATAGCAATCATCCAGGTCCTCTTCTGTTGTATCGATAGAAAGACCTGTTTGATGGACCATATCGATCGATTGGCGAATCGTATTCATCGCAAGGCGCATATCCTTACTTACCGATTTACGCTTTGGCTTCGGTTTCGCCTTTTTGTCTGGATCTTCAGCTTCTAATAGCTGCTTGATCCGTTCTTCCGTTTGTTTAACGTTCAGATTGCGTTCCTTAATTTCCTTCAGTACCTTTTCTTGTTTTTCAGGTACTTTCAATGAAATAAGCGCCCTTGCATGACGTTCTGTTATTTCTTTATTCAAAAGAGCATTTTGGACCGCATCAGGCAGCTTTAACAAACGAAGCTTATTCGCAATGGTCGATTGCCCTTTGCCCAACCGCTGGGCAAGACTTTCTTGCGTTAAGCCATGAATCTCAATCAATTTTGCATACGCTGTCGCTTCTTCAATGGCAGAGAGTTCTTCACGTTGCAAGTTCTCAATAAGCGCAATGGATGCCGTCTGAGACTCGTTGAATTCTTTGACGATTGCAGGAATCGTCAACCACCCGAGCTTTTGGACTGCACGGAAGCGGCGCTCCCCTGCAATGATCTCATATACATCCTCTCTACGGCGGACAACAATAGGCTGTATGATTCCATGTGTTTTAATCGTTTGAGACAATTCTTCTATTCGTTCATCAATAAAGACCGTACGTGGTTGGTATCGGTTCGGGACGATTTCTTTGATTGGTATTTGAAGCACTTCTTCGTTTCCACTGAACTCTTCTTCGATCGTTTCATTCTCGACAGTACCCTCTTCAGCCTCAGAAGTCTTTTCTCCCAGACCAAACAATCGTGAAAACGGATGTTTCATCTCTTACACCACCTTTTTCAAACTCCATACATAACTTTCTACAGGATGTTTCCTATATCCTTTCATGAAGAGGCATCTTTCTTCCGACAAAATAGGATGTTTCACGTGAAACTATAGTGGGGATTTGTTTGGCGTACCAGGCTTTCTTGGGTATTTTTTAGGTGTCGATTTTTGCTTATGAATGAAAATTAAATTCCGTTCGCTCTCTTCAATCGGTAGCTGGAACTGCTCTAAGTTTTCAAATCGGCCGCCTAATTGCGTAATTGCATTTTTAGCATCTTCCAGTTCTTCTGATGCATTGGCCGCTTTCATTGCTAAAAATGTACCGTTTTCTTTCACAAGCGGTAAACATAATTCCGCTAGCACAGAAAGGCGTGCGACGGCACGCGCAGTAACGAGATCATACTGTTCTCTGTGGAATTTGTTTTTTCCGAACGTTTCGGCGCGATCGTGGAAAAAATGCGTATTCGTTAGGTTCAATCTTTCAGATAAATGCTCTAAAAACGTCATCCGCTTTTTCAACGAATCAACGATCGTAATGTCTAGATGTGGAAAGCAGATTTTAATCGGTATGCTCGGGAAGCCGGCTCCGGCACCAACGTCACACATCTTTTCAATCTGGTTGAAATCGAAATGGAATGCCGCGCTGATCGAGTCGTAGAAGTGTTTCAAGTACACCCCTTCCCGGTCTGTAATCGCTGTCAAATTCATTTTCTCGTTCCATTCCACTAATGTTTCGTAATATGTATCAAATTGATGAAGCTGTTCAGGAGAAAGGGTGATCCCTTTCTCCTCCAGCTTTTGTTGGAATTGTTCAATGTTCATTGGTGCACCTCATTACTTGGCAAGTTTCGCAATCTTTCCTTGTTCAAGGTAGACGAGCAAAATGGAAATGTCAGATGGGTTCACACCTGAAACTCTGGACGCTTGGCCGACTGAAAGCGGGCGGACTTCAGCTAGCTTCTGCTTTGCTTCCGTTGCTAGACCATTGATCGCATCATAGTCGATATCTTCAGGGATCTTCTTTTCATCCATTTTCTTCACTTTTTCAACCTGTGCCAGTTGCTTATCTATATATCCAGCATATTTCGTCTGGATTTCAACCTGCTCCCCTACAACTTCCGGAACCTCTTGATCTGCCGGAGCAATTTCCGCAATTACGTCATAAGTGATTTCAGGTCTTCTCAATAATGAAGCTGCACTCATCGGTTCTTTCAGTGCACTACTTCCTGCTTTTTCAAGAATGGCTTGCGTCTGTTCATCCGGTTTGACGGACGTATGCTCCAGGCGGTTGATTTCCTCAGCAATTTGTTCTTTTTTATAAACAAAGCGTTGGTAACGGTCTTCTGGTACAAGTCCGATCTTGTAACCAAGCTCGGTTAAACGAAGATCAGCATTATCATGACGGAGCAAGAGACGGTATTCTGCTCTCGATGTAAGCAGACGGTAAGGTTCATTCGTCCCTTTCGTCACGAGATCGTCAATCAGAACTCCGATATATGCTTCGGAACGATCCAGGATGACTGGATCTTCACCTTGTGATTTTCGTGCAGCATTGATTCCAGCCATGATTCCTTGACCTGCGGCTTCTTCATATCCGCTTGTGCCGTTCAACTGCCCTGCCGTGAACAGGTTGTTCACCAACTTGGTCTCAAGTGATGGCCACAGCTGTGTCGGTACAATCGCATCATATTCAATCGCATATCCAGCGCGCATCATTTCCGCTTTTTCAAGACCCGGAATCGTTGCGAGGATTTTTCGTTGAATATCCTCCGGTAGACTCGTCGACAAGCCTTGTACATAGACTTCTTCCGTATTACGTCCTTCCGGCTCCAAGAAAATCTGATGGCGTGGCTTATCATTGAAACGCACGATTTTATCTTCAATAGAAGGACAATAACGAGGTCCTGTTCCTTGAATCATACCAGAATACATTGGTGAACGTTCCAGGTTCGAGTTAATCAGTTGATGCGTCACTTCACCTGTGTACGTCAACCAGCAAGGGATTTGATCGGTGATGTATTCCGTCGTCTCATAAGAGAACGCTCGCGGTTTATCATCTCCTGGCTGGATTTCCGTCTTACTGTAATCAATCGTGTGAGAATTGACACGAGGTGGTGTGCCTGTTTTGAAACGAACCATATTGAAACCAAGCTTCTTCAAGTCATGAGAAAGGTTGATTGACGGCTGCATGTTGTTCGGTCCGCTTTCATAAGTCAATTCACCGATGATGATCTTCCCTCTCAAGTACGTACCAGTTGTCACGACAACGCTGTTCGCATAGTAGGCAGAACCGGTTTTGGTCACGACACCTTTACATACTCCGTCTTCAATGATCAATTCTTCAACCATACCTTGGCGGAGTGTAAGGTTTTCTTCTTGTTCCATCGTCTTCTTCATTTCATTTTGGTACAGGAATTTATCTGCTTGCGCGCGTAGTGCACGAACAGCAGGTCCTTTTCCTGTGTTCAACATTTTCATCTGAATGTGGGTCTTATCAATGTTCCTTGCCATTTCCCCACCGAGGGCATCTATTTCACGGACGACAATCCCTTTTGCCGGACCACCGACGGATGGGTTACATGGCATATAAGCGATCGTATCCAAATTCAATGTCAGTACGAGGGTTTTCGCCCCCATTCTTGCTGAGGCCAGCGCTGCTTCTACTCCTGCATGGCCTGCTCCAACGACAATGACATCAAAGTTTCCCGCATCATATCGTTTCATATCGGAACCTCCTAATCGTTCCTAATTTATTTCCCGAGACAAAATTGTGAGAATAGCTGATCAATCAAGCTTTCTGATACAGTATCTCCGACAATTTCTCCTAAAATTTCCCAAGTTCTTGTGATATCGATCTGCACCATATCGACAGGAAGGCCAGCTTCAATACCATTAAAGGCTTCTTGCAAAGAACGCTTAGCCTGTTTCAGTAACGAAATATGTCTGGAGTTCGACACATAGGTCATATCTCCTAATTCGACACTACCTGAGAAGAAGAGTTCTTTGATGCTTTCCTCGAGCTCATCAATTCCCTTTTCTTCCTTAATCGACGTACTTACGACTGGATGGTCTTCGGCTAACTGTCGAACTTCATCCATGTCGATTCTCGAATCCAGATCAGTTTTATTCACAATGACGATAACATCCATCCCACGAGCTGCTTCGAACAATTTCCGATCTTCATCTGACAATGGTTCTCCATTGTTCAACAGCAATAAGATCAAGTCTGCTTCTTTCAATACTTGTCGAGAGCGCTCAACTCCGATCCGTTCGACAATATCTTCTGTCTCTCGTATACCTGCCGTATCGACAAGACGGAGCGGAACACCGCGAACATTTACATATTCCTCTATCACATCACGTGTCGTACCCGGTATATCCGTAACAATCGCTTTATTTTCATGAACGAGACTGTTCAATAAGGATGATTTCCCGACATTCGGACGACCGATGATAACCGTAGATAGTCCTTCACGGAGAATTTTCCCCTGTTCTGCAGTTTGAAGGAGCGAGTCGATTTCGCTTTGCACATATCCTAACTTCTCGTTTAAGAGCTGATGCGTCATTTCCTCTGCATCGTATTCAGGGTAATCGATGTTCACCTCTACATGGGCTACCGTTTCAAGCAATGTTTGACGAAGCGTGTGAATCAATTTAGACAGTCGACCTTCCATTTGATTCAAAGCGACGTTCATCGCTCGATCGGTTTTGGCGCGGATCAGATCCATGACCGCTTCTGCTTGAGAAAGATCGATTCGACCATTCAAGAAAGCTCGTTTCGTGAATTCCCCAGGTTCAGCGAGTCGCGCTCCACCGCTCAAGGCAAGTTCAAGGACCCGGTTCACAGATACAAGCCCACCGTGACAGTTGATTTCCACCACATCTTCTCGAGTGAAGGTCTTCGGAGCCTTCATGACAGTTACCATGACTTCTTCCGCTTTTTCCCCTGTATCTGGGTCAATGATATAGCCATAATGGATCGTATGGCTTTCTACCTCTTTCAACGATTGCTTTCCCCGGAACATTCGATCCGCAATATCCAGCGCATCATCCCCACTCAAACGAACGATCGCGATCGCGGCTTCTCCCATAGGAGTCGATATCGCTGTAATCGTATCTCCTTCCATCGATTTCACCTCTTTTCTCTATGTTTTCCCGAATCATGCTTCCTAACACAATAGAATAGCACACTTTCGAATCTCTATAAATCATCTATTGGTAGAATTTGATTGCATTACCTGCATTTTATCCACTGTGGATAACTTTTAACGGTCTTTTTCGACCTATTTTTGCACTTATCCACAACATACTAGTTTAGTTCTTTCCAGCACAAGAATCAATCTAAAACTTCTGGGTGATTTTCTAAAACCGAACACTGTTTTTCTAAAACGAGCTGCTGTTTTTCTAAAACCAGCCTCTCAATTTCTAAAACGACCACCTATTTTTACAAAACAAGCGCGTCTATTTCTAAGACAGCACAATTTTCACGGTAAATCTCGCTAAAAAAGTGCTGATCCTCCTACCATTTAAGGGTAGCTAAGAATCAGCACTCGTATAAGTTACAGTTTCATTTAGATCGATGAAGGTTTGATGACCACGCGACGATGTGGTTCACTGCCTTCCGATGAGGTTTGCACTTTATTGTTGGATTTCAATGTCATATGGATGATTTTCCGTTCCATCGACGGCATCGGTTCCAACGATACTTTCTTGTTGATTTTCAACGCTTTGGAAGCTAAACGATGGGCAAGTCTTTCGAGCGTTTCTTTCCTTCGCTCACGATAGTTTTCAGCATCTAAGATCACTCGTTGATATTCATCAGAAGATTTATTGGCTACAAGGTTCGTCAAATACTGAAGTGCATTCAACGTTTGGCCTCTTTTTCCAATCAAGATCGCAATCTTCTCACTTGATAGGTCCAATACGGTACCATCTTCGTCTTCCTTCACTTCAACGGACAGTTCAACACCCATTTTCGCAGCGACCTTTTTCAAAAATTCGATGGAATCTTCGATAGGATCAACCTTCAAAGTGACTTGAACGACCGCAGGCTTGGAACCAAGTCCCAGAAACCCTTTCTTAGCATCTTCTAAGATCGAAATTTCAACTTTTTCTTCTGATGTTTGTAATTGAGCTAATGCTTCTTGGACTGCTTCTTCAACTGACTTGCTCGTTATCGTTAATTGCTTCACTTTTTCGCGCCCCCCGTAGCATTACTTTCCTTATTTTTCATAGGAAGAGTAATAAAGTAGGTTTGTGCAATCATGAACAGGTTTCCGACTACCCAATAAAGGGAAAGTGCAGCTGGGAATGATATTGCGAAGACGATAATCATGATCGGCATGATGTAAAGCATCATCTTCATTTGCGGATTGGCAGACATCGCATCTGACCCGCCCATCATAATCTTCTGTTGTAAATAAGTCGTCACACCTGCAATTAATGGTAAGAGATAATATGGATCGGGACTTCCAAGGTCAAACCATAGGAAGTTATGTTCCGCAATCGCTTCTGTTCGCATAATTGCATGATAGAATCCTAATAAAATCGGCATTTGGATAATCAATGGCATACAACCAGCTAAAGGATTGACGCCATGTTTTTGGAACAACTGCATCGTCTCTTGCTGTAATTTCTGTTGAGTCTTCTGGTCTTTTGAGCTGTATTTTTCTCGCAATGCTTTGATTTCAGGTTGAATCTGCTGCATTGCCATAGAACTTTTTGTCTGTTTAATCATTAATGGTAATAATACTAAACGGATCAACAGGGTTACGATGACGATTCCGAGGCCATAGTTTTCATTAAAGAACTCAGCTACCTCAGTAATCAACCAGGATAATGGATAGACGAAGTACTCGTCCCAAAATCCAGTACTCTCATCTGTAATTGGTTTGTCAAGTGAACACCCTGCTAAAACTATAACCATGAAAATGGCTGAGATTATTAAGCCTATTCTCTTTCTCACTTGCTAAATCCTCCTTACAACGGTACCTTTCTACAAAAAAAGGTTATTCCCGATCCATCTTGTCCTTTTCAGGTACAGGATCTACTCCACCTGGATGAAAAGGATGACATTTCAAAATCCGCTTCAATGTCAGCCATCCTCCAGCAAACGCGCCATGCTTTTGTATCGCCTCTAATCCGTATGATGAACAGGTCGGATAGAATCGGCACGATGGCGGAGTAAATGGAGATATGCCTTTTCGATAGATTTGGATGATGAACATCAATATATATTTCATACCATTATCCTCTCGATGTTTTCAATAGTTTAGAGCGTTTCATGACATGGATCAAACTGCTCTTCACTTCATGGAAATCCATATTAGAGGTTGGTTTTCTTGCGATTATGACATAATCATAGGAATTTCGAATTTCTTCATCAATTTGATGAAAAGCTTCTCGGACATACCTTTTCACCCGGTTTCGGGTAACAGCATTACCGATTTTTTTACTCACCGACAAACCCAACCGGAAGTAATCCTGGTTCGGTTTCTTCAAAAAATAAACGACGAATTGTCGGTTTGCGAAGGATTCACCATTTCGGAAAACCGCTTGGAATTCCTCGTTTTTCTTTATTCGATACTTCTTCTCCATCCGGATTCACTCCGTACAACACTTTACTTGGATCTTTCTTTTCACTGCAAAAAAATAATGTGCAAGTGAAAAAAGACCACTGTTTATTCAGTGGCCTACGCAGATAATACTTTTCTTCCTTTTTGACGGCGACGAGCTAGAACTTTACGTCCGTTCTTTGTACTCATACGCGCACGGAAACCGTGTACTTTCTTACGCTTACGATTATTTGGTTGGAATGTAGGTTTCATTTATTTACACCTCCTCGAGGATTTCAAGTACAACTAAATAATTGCATAATGCTTTTAGACAGTCTTTGTAATTATAAGAACATCTGCACTTTCTGTCAAGTTTCATTATGAAATTGATTGAGTTAAATACTCATAGGATATTGATTTCCGCTCCAGCTGCTCACTTTCCGCGGGGCGTGCGGCAATCCTGCTGGAGTCTCGCACCTTGCTCTCCAATCAATTTGCAAAAGTTGTTCCTCTCCAAAGATCTACTTCTAACACTTTCGTTTTCTTCCTCTTCATTTATTTCTTAAAACTACTTTCTTCAAATCAGTTCACATTCTCCCTATTCCGATTCTTCCATCTCCCAGCCAAAAATTACATTTGAATGACCTGATTAAAAGTTATCAACAATTCACTTTCAAGAATTGCAGATACATGTCTGTTTATTGTCTTGTGGATAAAATTTCGACAGCATTTTTCATATCCACATCCTTTATCGACAAATTACACACAAAATCTAGTGCTGTGGACAACCTCTCTCCACAACGTGTTGCGAATGTGGATAACCACAAAAAACTCGTTGCAACTACAGTATCCTTTTGATATGATTAGTGTGTTTTAACCCGTTCAAAACTTCCTCGAATAGATCTCTTATCCACACGCTGTGGATAAAAATGTGGACACTCATGCACGTCTGTGTATAAGCTTGTCCACAAATTTGTGTATACAGAAAATAACTCCAGTTTCTACTATATTAATAGTTATTCACATTTTCTGTGAATGTATAGAGATGAAGTTGATGGTTTGTACGTCAGCCGTGTACATAACCTTTATTTAAATTACGACAAAAAACGTAAAGGAGGGTGATGATGGAAAATATCACTGATTTATGGAACAAAGCTTTGGGTGAAATCGAAAAGAAATTGAGTAAACCAAGCTTTGAAACCTGGTTGAAATCAACGTCCGCTCATTCGCTTCAAAACGATACATTAGTGATTACAGCTCCTAACGAATTCGCACGTGATTGGCTTGAATCCCGCTATTCCAATTTGATATCAGAAACATTGGATAGCATCACTGGGACGAAGTTAGCTGTAAAATTCATCATTCCGCAAAATCAGACACAGGATGAGATTGACCTGGATCAAGCCTCTAAGAAGAGAGCAAAAGTCGAAGCGGAACAATCGGATGAAAATTTGACGCAAAGCATGTTGAATCCTAAATATACATTCGATACGTTCGTAATCGGTTCTGGTAACCGGTTTGCGCATGCTGCATCCCTAGCGGTAGCTGAAGCACCGGCTAAAGCCTATAACCCATTATTCATTTACGGGGGCGTTGGACTCGGTAAGACTCACTTGATGCATGCCATTGGTCATTACGTCATCGATCATAAACCGAGTGCGAAAGTTGTCTATCTATCATCAGAAAAGTTCACGAATGAGTTCATTAACTCGATCCGTGATAATAAAACAGTCGATTTTCGTAACAAATTCAGAAATGTCGATGTTTTGCTAATTGATGATATTCAATTTTTAGCTGGAAAAGAACAAACTCAAGAAGAATTTTTCCATACATTTAATGCCTTGCATGAAGAAAGCAAGCAGATTGTCATCTCAAGTGACAGGCCGCCAAAGGAAATTCCGACACTTGAGGACCGGTTACGGTCTCGATTTGAATGGGGTCTCATTACGGATATCACTCCACCGGACCTTGAGACACGTATCGCCATTTTACGCAAGAAAGCGAAAGCCGAAGGTCTCGATATTCCGAATGAAGTGATGCTATACATCGCCAATCAGATTGATACGAACATCCGTGAATTAGAAGGTGCGTTGATTCGTGTCGTAGCTTATTCTTCACTCATCAATCAAGATATGAATGCGGATCTGGCAGCGGAAGCATTGAAGGACATCATCCCGTCATCTAAACCACGGACATTGACGATCCATGATATACAAGAGATGGTTGGAGAAAAGTTCAATGTACGTCTTGAAGACTTCAAAGCGAAGAAAAGAACGAAAACTGTCGCATTTCCTAGACAAATTGCGATGTACCTATCCAGAGAAATGACTGACTTCTCCTTACCGAAAATTGGAGAAGAGTTCGGCGGACGTGATCATACGACGGTCATTCATGCCCACGAAAAGATTTCTAAATTAATAGGGTCTGATCAACAATTACAAAACAAAATCAAAGAAATTCGGGATGCACTGAAAAGTTAATGCTGTGAACAACTGTGAATAATTCATCTGAAAATCCTATGTTTTATGCACAACCTGTCCACATGTGGATAACCGCTAACAAAACGTTCTGTTGGACTTATCCACAAAATCACAGCCCCTACTATTATTACTGCTAATTTTTATTTATTAATAAAGAATAATATGTCTCCGAAATTAGATTCGATTGATAGACAAAAAAGGTTGCCCTTAGTGATTCAGGGATTACCTTTCTGAGGAGGAAATAAATAAATGAAATTCGTAATGAACCGAGATCAGCTTGTCGACAGTGTGCAAGATGTAATGAAAGCTGTCTCAACACGAACAACGATTCCGATTCTCACGGGAATTAAGATTGAAGCACATGAAGATGGTGTAACGTTGACAGGAAGCGATTCCGATATTTCAATCGAACGTTTTGTACCAGCTGAAGAAGATGGTTATGAGCATGTAACGGTTGAGAAGCCTGGAAGCATCGTTCTTCAAGCTCGCTTTTTCTCAGAAATCGTAAAAAAGTTACCTGATTCAAAGATTGAAATTGAAGTATCTGAACGATTTGCGACACGAATTCGCTCTGGTTCGTCTGAATTCAATTTGAATGGACTCGATCCTCAGGAATATCCTAGATTGCCAGAAGTTCAGGAAAATAACCGATTCAGCATTCAGGCAGATCTTTTGAAAACGTTGATTCGTCAAACCGTATTCGCAGTGTCCACCTCAGAAACACGCCCCATCTTGACAGGTGTAAACTGGCATATTGAAGATGGTGAATTGAAGTGTGTTGCAACGGACAGTCACAGACTTGCATCGAGATCAGCTGCAGTGGAAACGACTTCGGAAGAAATCGACTTCTCCAATGTAGTGATCCCGGGTAAGAGTTTGACAGAGCTCTCGAAAATTCTGGATGATAATAGCGACTTGATCGATATCGTTCTAACCGAAAGTCAGGTGTTGTTCAAAGCGAAAAACATTTTGTTCTTCTCAAGACTCCTGGACGGGAATTATCCGGATACATCTAAACTCATCCCGAACGAAAGTAAGACGGAAATGATCGTTTCCACGAAGGAATTCTTGCAGGCAATCGACCGCGCTTCCTTGTTGGCGAAAGAGGGCAGAAACAATGTCGTCAAACTTTCTACACTAGAGAACAATGAAGTCGAAATTTCATCTAATTCTCCGGAAATCGGGAAAGTTTTTGAACAAGTTGTCACGGAATCTCTTGAAGGTGATGAATTAAAGATTTCATTCAGTGCAAAATATATGATGGATGCTCTGAAAGCAATGGATTGTTCAGAGGTGCAAATCCAGTTTACCGGAGCAATGAGACCGTTCGTCTTGACTCCGATCGAAGAACAATCGATCAAACAATTGATCCTTCCAGTAAGAACTTATTAATTCATATGTGAAAAGCTACTAGTGACATTGATGGACGTCCTAGTAGCTTTTTTACAGGTTGAGATTTTTTGTATAGGATTGGTGATTCCAAGTAACAACAATCCCCAAATTTCAATCATAAATGTCAGGAGGAAATCTAAATGGAAATCCATATCACGACCGAATACATTACATTGCAACAACTACTTAAACAAGCGGATGTGATTCAATCCGGTGGAATGGTAAAATGGTATTTAGCAGAACATGAAGTGTTGGTGAACGACGAACCAGAACAGCGTCGAGGAAGAAAGCTGTATGAAGGTGATACGGTGACTATACCGGGGACAGGCTCCTTTGTCGTAACACGTTGAATGGGGGATTCCCTTTGCATTTGAAGGAATTACTACTGAAAAACTATCGAAACTATGAAACCGAAGAACTCAGCTTCCAGGATAATGTGAATGTTTTCATAGGCGAGAACGCCCAGGGGAAAACGAATGTTATGGAAGCCATCTATGTTTTAGGGTTTGCAAAATCCCATCGGACACCGCGTGATAAAGAATTGATACGTTGGGACTGTGAATATGGTAAAATAGAAGGTAGGGTCCAAAAACGGAACGGACCGTTATCATTACAAATCGTTATCAGCCAAAAAGGCAAAAAGGCCAAATATAATCATATCGAACAAAGACGGTTGACCGATTATATCGGAGCGTTGAATATCGTCATGTTTGCACCTGAGGATCTGAATCTTGTCAAAGGAAGCCCTCAGGTGCGACGTCGTTTTATCGATATGGAAATCGGCCAGATCAGTCCTGTCTATTTACATCATCTCAGTCAATATCAGAAGGTTTTACAGCAACGGAACCATTTGCTCCGCGATCTCCAGAGAAGGAGGAAGCAAGAGCAAGAAATCATGCTCGATATTCTTACGGAACAATTGATTGAGCACGCCGTGAAAATCTTTCACAAGCGACATGAATTCCTCCAATTGCTGCAAGAATGGGCAGAACCGATCCATTCTGGTATCACTCGGAATCATGAAACGCTCGAGATTCAATACAAATCTTCTATACAGGTATCAGATTCGCTTGATATGACGAAAATAATAGAAGAATATCAATTGAAATTTGATAAAATAAAAGAAAAAGAGATGGAACGAGGCACGACCCTAGCAGGTCCGCATCGTGACGATCTCGCACTTTACGTGAACGGTAAGGATGTTCAGACCTACGGTTCGCAAGGTCAGCAAAGGACGACAGCTCTTTCTTTGAAACTAGCTGAAATCGAACTGATCAAATCGGAAGTTGGTGAATATCCACTATTGTTATTGGATGATGTATTATCGGAGCTTGATGACAGCCGCCAGTCCCACTTGTTGAATACAATTCAAGGGAAGGTTCAAACCTTCGTCACTACGACGAGTGTGGATGGTATTGAACACGAAACGCTGAAAAACGCGAGCCTGTTCAATGTGGAGAACGGAACAGCAGCGTTAATAAAGTGAGGTGAGCAATCCTTGTTTATCCATCTAGGTGAAAATGTTGTCGTGCAAACACGGGATGTCGTTGCCATATTCGACTATGAGATTGCGAAAGAATCTGAGGAGACGATGGCGTTCTTGAAGCACCATAAAGAGAACCAGAATCTCGAAACGATCAGTGATGAATTGATCAAATCGATCGTTCTCACTACAGAAGGAATATACTTGTCGCCTCTATCCTCTATTACTTTAAAGCGAAGAGCGAAAATCAATAACAATTTCGAAAAGCTGTTAAACAGCTAGGATCGGAATTTGATATATGGGATCTAAGGATGTTCGAAAAAAGAAGCAGGTGAATAATATGAGTATTGATCAAGAAACACAAAAGCAATCATACGATGAGAGTCAGATACAGGTACTCGAAGGATTAGAAGCTGTACGAAAACGACCGGGAATGTATATCGGCTCAACGAGTAAGCGAGGCTTACACCATCTTGTATGGGAAATCGTCGATAACAGTATTGATGAAGCATTAGCGGGATACTGTGATGAAATTCGTGTCACAGTGGAAAAAGACAACAGTATCACAGTCACGGATAATGGACGTGGGATCCCAGTCGGAACACATGAAAAAATGGGTAGACCTGCCGTAGAGGTTATCATGACTGTCTTGCATGCCGGCGGTAAGTTCGGCGGTGGAGGATATAAGGTTTCTGGAGGACTGCACGGTGTTGGTGCATCTGTCGTTAACGCCCTTTCTTCTGAACTTGAAGTGAAAGTCCACCGTGATGGAAAGATCCATTACCAGAAATTCAACCGCGGTATTCCTGCTGCAGACCTTAAAGTCATCGGTGAGACGGACATTACTGGAACAGTGACGCACTTCGTTCCAGATACTGAAATTTTCACTGAAACACAAGAGTATGATTTTGAAATCCTTGCACACCGTTTGCGTGAGCTTGCGTTCTTGAACCGTGGTCTGAAGATCATTGCTGAGGACAAGCGTGGCGAACATGCAGAACATGTTTATCATTATGAGGGCGGAATCAAGTCATACGTTGAACATATCAACCGTACAAAAGAGTCGCTTCATGAACCGATTTTCGTAGAAGGTGTACGCGATGAGATTTCTGTTGAAATCGCTGTTCAATATAATGACAGCTTCGCGAGTAACCTTTATTCCTTTGCGAACAACATCAATACCCACGAAGGTGGTACACACGAGTACGGATTCAAAACATCATTGACGCGTGTCATTAATGATTATGCGAAGAAAAACAACTTGTTGAAAGAAGAAGGGAACCTTTCTGGTGATGATGTCCGTGAAGGTTTAACAGCCATCATCTCCATCAAGCATCCGGATCCTCAATTCGAAGGACAAACGAAAACAAAATTAGGAAATGCAGAAGCACGTACGGCAACAGAATCCGTCTTCGGAGAAAAGTTTTCCCAGTTCTTATATGAAAACCCGACTGTCGCAAAACAAATCGTTGAAAAAGGAAGCATGGCACTTCGCGCACGTCTGGCAGCGAAGAAAGCCCGTGAGTTGACGAGACGTAAGAGTGCGTTAGAAGTCTCTTCTCTACCTGGTAAGCTTGCTGATTGCTCTTCCAAAGACGCTTCGATTTCTGAACTGTACATCGTAGAGGGTGACTCTGCAGGTGGTTCTGCCAAGCAAGGCCGTGATCGTCATTTCCAAGCGATCCTTCCGTTGCGTGGTAAGATCATCAACGTTGAAAAAGCTCGTTTGGATAAGATTTTATCCAACAATGAAATCCGTGCAATCATCACGGCACTTGGCACTGGTATCGGTGAAGAGTTCGATCTTTCAAAAGCCCGTTATCACAAGATCATCATCATGACGGATGCTGATACGGACGGTGCACATATTCGTACGTTGTTGTTGACGTTCCTCTATCGTTATATGAGACCGTTGATTGAACAAGGATATATCTATATCGCACAACCACCGTTGTATAAAATCCAACAAGGTAAAAAAGTGATGTATGCCTACAACGATAAAGAGAAAGATCGAATCATGAATGAAATTTCCAAATCACCTAAGCCATCCTTGCAGCGTTATAAGGGTCTTGGTGAGATGAACCCGAACCAGCTGTGGGAAACAACTATGAACCCGGAAGAACGGACAACCTTGCAAGTCGAGCTTCAAGATGCAATTGAAGCGGATGAGATCTTTGAAATTCTCATGGGTGATAAAGTAGAACCACGACGTGATTTCATTCAAGAAAACGCCCAATATGTGAAAAACCTTGATGTATAGATTTGTAAGACAATGAAGTGTAATTGGAGGTAATCGGGAATGGCCGATATCGAACAATCTCGAAAGAAAGAAATAAACATTAGCGAGGAAATCAGAACCTCGTTTATGGATTACGCAATGAGCGTTATCGTCAGCCGTGCCCTGCCAGATGTCAGGGACGGACTGAAACCCGTTCATCGACGGATCCTATATGCGATGAATGACCTCGGCATGACAGCAGACAAAGCCTACAAAAAGTCTGCGCGTATCGTCGGAGAAGTCATCGGTAAGTACCATCCTCACGGTGATTCAGCTGTATACGATGCAATGGTCCGTATGGCGCAAGACTTCAACTATCGCAACATGTTGATCGATGGACACGGAAACTTCGGTTCTGTCGATGGAGATGCAGCGGCTGCGATGCGTTATACAGAAGCACGTATGTCTAAAATCGCTATGGAAATGGTACGTGACATCCAGAAAGATACGATTGATTACAAAGAGAACTATGACGGCAGTGAACATGAACCGGTCGTACTGCCTGCACGGTTCCCGAACTTGCTTGTGAACGGTGCAGCTGGGATTGCAGTCGGGATGGCAACGAACATTCCTCCGCATCAGCTTGGTGAAGTCATTGATGGGATTCTAGCGTTAAGTAAAGACCCTGACTTAGATATTGCCGATTTGATGGAATACATTCCTGGTCCGGATTTCCCTACAGGAGGAGAAATCCTGGGACGTGAAGGAATCCGTCGTGCTTATACAACAGGTCGCGGTTCGATCATGACTCGTGCAAAAGCCCATATCGATGAGAAGGATAATGGACGAAAAGCCATCATCGTGACGGAAATCCCTTACCAGGTCAACAAAGCGAAGCTGATTGAAAAAATCGCTGAGTTGGTCCGTGATAAGCGGATCGAGGGCATTTCAGACCTTCGTGATGAATCCGACCGTAACGGTATGCGAATTGTCATCGAAGTTCGAAAAGATGCAAATGCAAACGTCCTATTAAATAATTTATACAAACAAACAGCTCTTCAAACGAGCTTCGGAATCAATCTTCTTGCCCTCGTAGATGGTCAACCAAAAGTGTTGAACCTGAAGGAATGTCTTCATTACTACCTGAAGCACCAACAAGAAGTGATCCGTCGTCGTACAATCTTCGAACTGAAGAAAGCAGAAGCACGTGCTCATATACTTGAAGGTTTACGAATCGCACTTGACCACATTGACGAAATCATCGCATTGATCCGTGGTTCACGTACAACCGATATCGCACGGGACGGCTTGATGGAGAAGTTCTCCCTATCCTATGAACAAGCCCAAGCGATTCTCGACATGCGTCTACAACGTTTGACTGGTTTAGAGCGTGACAAGATCGAAGAAGAATATAACGAGCTTGTAAAATTGATTGCAGAACTGAAAGCCATCTTAGCGGATGAAGAGAAGGTCCTCGAGATCATCCGTACTGAATTGATGGAAATCAAAGAGAAATTCAACGATGTCCGTCGAACAGAGATCACAATCGGTGAAAATGCCATTGAAGACGAAGACTTGATTCCTCGTCAGCAAATCGCCATCACCGTCACCCATAACGGATATGTTAAACGACTTCCAATGTCGACCTATCGTGCACAAAAACGTGGTGGTCGAGGTGTCCAAGGTATGGGGACAAACGATGACGATTTCGTCGAACATCTACTTTCGACGAATACGCATAACACGATTCTGTTCTTTACGAACCTTGGAAAGGTTTATCGTTTGAAAGGGTATCAGATTCCTGAGCTTGGACGAACGGCAAAAGGAATACCGATCATCAACCTATTGCAGATTGAAAAAGGCGAATCCATTTCAGCGATTATCCCAGTCGAGGAATTCGTTGACGATTGGTTCTTGTTCTTCACTACAAAAGACGGAATTTGTAAACGATCCCCTCTATCTGCATTCGCGAACATTCGCCAGAGCGGACTAATTGCAGTGAACCTACGTGATGAGGATGAACTGATTGGTGTCAGACTGACTGACGGTAATAAGGACATCATCATCGGTACGAACAGCGGTATGGCTGTCCGGTTCCCTGAAACAGATGTCCGATCGATGGGAAGAACTGCAACAGGCGTGAAAGGAATTTCCTTACGCGAAGGTGATTTCGTTATAGGAATGGAACTTCTTTCTTCCGAGGAAGAACGGGATATCCTCATCGTTACGGAAAAAGGATTCGGTAAACGAACGCCAATGGAAGAGTATCGTGTTCAAAGCCGAGGCGGTATCGGTCTAAGAACATGTAACATTACAGATAAAAACGGTAAGGTCATCGCGTTGAAGACTGTGTTGGAAGATCAAGAAATCATGATCATCACGACAACAGGAATCGTCATTCGTATGGCGGTATCGGATATTTCACAATACGGACGTAACACGCAAGGTGTCCGTTTGATCCGATTGAACGAAGGTGTCGACGTTGCGACAATTGCAGTCGTTGATCCGGTAGATGAAGAAGAACTTCTAGACGGAGAAACAGACGAAGAAAACAACGAAAATTCTTCAGAAGACGTTCAAGAAGAAACGGAAGCGTCCGATACTAACAATGAAGAAGAATCACCGGATGAAGACCAAACAGACGAATAAGAAATAGTTGGAACGGAGGAAATGATTTTTTCCTCCGTTTCTTATAACTTATTTTAATTCCTTACATAACATCAGCCGATTCATTTTCTTACATAATTTAAATACCAACGCATAAAAGGGGCGGTTAGGTTGAAAGTTCATGTCCAAAATTTAAAAACAGGTGACATGCTCAATCAGGACGTTTTTTCACTATCGAGTCGACCGATTGTCGGACAAGGTACAGAATTGACGCGAGAACACATAGAAGTGCTTAAAGCTTTCAATATTAGAGAAGTAGATGTAAAACCATCTCAGGTGACAACAGACCCGAAACAAGAGCAGACAGACACAACTACAACGGTAGATACCCCCACACTATACGACGACTTCTATCCAAAATATATGAAAGCAGTATCCCAGTACAAAAAAATATTCTCCAATTGGCAAGCTGGAAGCCCAGTCGACCTCTTTCAGGTCCGCCAAGAGATTGTACCTCTCATTGAACTCGCGATCACTAAACCGAAAACGATTCTATCCTTGCATCATTTCTCAAGTGAGAAGGATTACGTTTATCATCATGCAATCTCAGTCGCACTCATTTCCTCATTCCTGGCAAAGAAACTATCTTATTCAAAAGGAGACATCATCCAAATCGGTCTAGCCGGAGCATTGATTGATTGTGGCATGTCGAAAGTACAACCACGCATACTGACAAAAAAAGAAACATTGAAAAAAGAAGAATTTGAAGAAATCAAACAACATCCGATCTTAGGTTACAAGATGCTCAAAGGGACACCAGGCATTAAAGAAGATGTTCTTCTGTCCATTCTTCAGCACCATGAACGTGAAGATGGAAGTGGATATCCACTTGGCACGAAAGGAAACAACTTAAGACCGTTCAGCAGAGTCGTAGCAATTGCAGATGTATTTCATGCCATGACCTCTGAAAGATTTTATCGGATGAAGCAATCCCCTTTTAAAGTATTAGAACAGATGTTGATGGATCAATTCGGGAAATTCGATCCGAAAATATTGAATGTTTTGGTGAGTGAACTCTCTAACTTCTCTGTAGGTACGAAAGTAGAACTTTCAAATACACAAATAGGTGAGATCGTCTTCATGGATCCGCAATCCCATACACGACCAATGGTGAAGATTGAGAGCGGAGACATCATCGCCTTGAAGCAACGTAACGATTTATACATAGAAAATATCCTGTCTTAATACTGAAAGGGAAATTCCCTTTCTTTTTTTTGCTTTTAGGGGTTGATACGTCTCATTAATCGTGCTATATTATTATTTGTCGCTTTTGAGAGGCATTTTCGAAAGAGGCACTCAACAAAGAAAAACAAATTACAAAAAGTTGTTGACGAGCACTTAGCGAAATGTTATATTGTTTAAGTCGCTTCAAACAGCGGTACTTCGATTAAAAGCGTCACGTCCTGTGACAACATCGAAGTCAGCCCATCCATGGGCAAGTCAGCTCTTTGAAAACTGAACAAAAGCCAAGCGTGAAACGGGTCTTTTTATAAGAACCCTGAATCAATTTCGATTTACATTTAATGAGCAATCAAACACTTTATTGGAGAGTTTGATCCTGGCTCAGGACGAACGCTGGCGGCGTGCCTAATACATGCAAGTCGAGCGGATCAATGGGGAGCTTGCTCCCCTGAGATCAGCGGCGGACGGGTGAGTAACACGTGGGCAACCTGCCTGTAAGACTGGGATAACTCCGGGAAACCGGGGCTAATACCGGATAATACTGACCACCACATGGTGGAAAGTTGAAAGATGGCTTCTAGCTATCACTTACAGATGGGCCCGCGGCGCATTAGCTAGTTGGTGAGGTAAGGGCTCACCAAGGCGACGATGCGTAGCCGACCTGAGAGGGTGATCGGCCACACTGGGACTGAGACACGGCCCAGACTCCTACGGGAGGCAGCAGTAGGGAATCTTCGGCAATGGGCGAAAGCCTGACCGAGCAACGCCGCGTGAGCGATGAAGGCCTTCGGGTCGTAAAGCTCTGTTGTTAGGGAAGAACAAGTACCGTTCGAATAGGGCGGTACCTTGACGGTACCTAACCAGAAAGCCACGGCTAACTACGTGCCAGCAGCCGCGGTAATACGTAGGTGGCAAGCGTTGTCCGGAATTATTGGGCGTAAAGCGCGCGCAGGCGGTCTCTTAAGTCTGATGTGAAAGCCCACGGCTCAACCGTGGAGGGCCATTGGAAACTGGGGGACTTGAGTACTGGAGAGGAGAGTGGAATTCCATGTGTAGCGGTGAAATGCGTAGATATATGGAGGAACACCAGTGGCGAAGGCGGCTCTCTGGCCAGTAACTGACGCTGAGGCGCGAAAGCGTGGGGAGCAAACAGGATTAGATACCCTGGTAGTCCACGCCGTAAACGATGAGTGCTAGGTGTTGGGGGGTTCCACCCTCAGTGCTGACGTTAACACATTAAGCACTCCGCCTGGGGAGTACGGCCGCAAGGCTGAAACTCAAAGGAATTGACGGGGGCCCGCACAAGCAGTGGAGCATGTGGTTTAATTCGAAGCAACGCGAAGAACCTTACCAGGTCTTGACATCCTTCGCTACTTCTAGAGATAGAAGGTTCCCCTTCGGGGGACGAAGTGACAGGTGGTGCATGGTTGTCGTCAGCTCGTGTCGTGAGATGTTGGGTTAAGTCCCGCAACGAGCGCAACCCTTGATCTTAGTTGCCAGCATTCAGTTGGGCACTCTAAGGTGACTGCCGGTGACAAACCGGAGGAAGGTGGGGATGACGTCAAATCATCATGCCCCTTATGACCTGGGCTACACACGTGCTACAATGGATGGTACAAAGGGCAGCAAAACCGCGAGGTTGAGCGAATCCCATAAAGCCATTCTCAGTTCGGATTGCAGGCTGCAACTCGCCTGCATGAAGCCGGAATTGCTAGTAATCGCGGATCAGCATGCCGCGGTGAATACGTTCCCGGGCCTTGTACACACCGCCCGTCACACCACGAGAGTTTGTAACACCCGAAGTCGGTGAGGTAACCTTTTGGAACCAGCCGCCGAAGGTGGGACAGATGATTGGGGTGAAGTCGTAACAAGGTAGCCGTATCGGAAGGTGCGGCTGGATCACCTCCTTTCTAAGGAGTCCTTTTAGGACATAAGCCCTTCGGGGCAACACGCTTTGGCTTTTGTTTAGTTTTGAAAGAGCTTATGTTCTTTCAAAAACGTTCCTTGAAAACTAGATAACGAAAATTCTTGAAAACAAGACATCGAAACGTCATTTAATGACAAAGTAAGTAAAGTGTAAGTTCATTCATAACGTGGTTAAGTTATGAAGGGCGCACGGTGGATGCCTTGGCACTAGGAGCCGACGAAGGACGGGACGAACACCGATATGCTTCGGGGAGCTGTAAGTAAGCTTTGATCCGGAGATTTCCGAATGGGGGAACCCACTGTCCGTAATGGGACAGTATCCATACCTGAATACATAGGGTATGAGAAGGCAGACCTGGGGAACTGAAACATCTTAGTACCCAGAGGAAGAGAAAGCAATCGCGATTTCCTGAGTAGCGGCGAGCGAAACGGAATCAGCCCAAACCAAGAGGCTTGCCTCTTGGGGTTGTAGGACACTCTATACGGAGTAAGAAAGGAACGGCGTAGGCGAAGCGGTCTGGAAAGGCCCGCTAGAAGAGGTAACAGCCCTGTAGCCAAAACGTCGTTCCCTCCAGAGTGGATCCTGAGTACGGCGGGACACGTGAAACCCCGTCGGAATCTGGGAGGACCATCTCCCAAGGCTAAATACTCCCTAGTGACCGATAGTGAACCAGTACCGTGAGGGAAAGGTGAAAAGCACCCCGGAAGGGGAGTGAAAGAGATCCTGAAACCGTGTGCCTACAAGTAGTCGGAGCCCATTAACGGGTGACGGCGTGCCTTTTGTAGAATGAACCGGCGAGTTACGATAACGTGCAAGGTTAAGTTGAGAAGACGGAGCCGCAGCGAAAGCGAGTCTGAATAGGGCGAAGGAGTACGTTGTCGTAGACCCGAAACCGAGTGATCTACCCATGTCCAGGGTGAAGTTCAGGTAACACTGAATGGAGGCCCGAACCCACGCACGTTGAAAAGTGCGGGGATGAGGTGTGGGTAGGGGTGAAATGCCAATCGAACTCGGAGATAGCTGGTTCTCCCCGAAATAGCTTTAGGGCTAGCCTCGTGGTGAGAGTTCTGGAGGTAGAGCACTGATTGGACTAGGGGTCCCCACAGGATTACCGAATTCAGTCAAACTCCGAATGCCAGGAACTTGTCCACGGGAGTCAGACTGCGAGTGATAAGATCCGTAGTCGAGAGGGAAACAGCCCAGACCATCAGCTAAGGTCCCCAAGTATACGTTAAGTGGAAAAGGATGTGGAGTTGCCCAGACAACCAGGATGTTGGCTTAGAAGCAGCCACCATTTAAAGAGTGCGTAATAGCTCACTGGTCGAGTGACTCTGCGCCGAAAATGTACCGGGGCTAAACGTATCACCGAAGCTATGGATTGTACCTTTGGTACAGTGGTAGGGGAGCGTTCGAAGGGCTGAGAAGCGAGACCGGAAGGACTCGTGGAGCGCTTTGAAGTGAGAATGCCGGTATGAGTAGCGAAAAGAGAAGTGAGAATCTTCTCCATCGAAAGCCCAAGGTTTCCTGAGGAAGGCTCGTCCGCTCAGGGTTAGTCGGGACCTAAGCCGAGGCCGAAAGGCGTAGGCGATGGACAACAGGTTGATATTCCTGTACCACCTCCTTTCCGTTTGAGCAACGGGGGGACGCAGGAAGGTAGGGAGAGCGCGCTGATGGATATGCGCGTCCAAGCAGTCAAGGCCGGTGGATAGGCAAATCCGTCCACCATACGGCAGAGCTGTGATGGCGAGGGAACTAAAGTACCGAAGTCCCTGATCCTACACTGCCAAGAAAAGCCTCTAGCGAGGAAAGAGGTGCCCGTACCGTAAACCGACACAGGTAGGCGAGGAGAGAATCCTAAGATGCTCGGGAGAACTCTCGTTAAGGAACTCGGCAAAATGACCCCGTAACTTCGGGAGAAGGGGTGCTCTGATAGGGTGTATGCCCGAGAGAGCCGCAGTGAAAAGATCCAAGCGACTGTTTAGCAAAAACACAGGTCTCTGCGAAGCCGTAAGGCGAAGTATAGGGGCTGACACCTGCCCGGTGCTGGAAGGTTAAGAGGAGGGGTTATCCCTTACGGGAGAAGCTCTGAATCGAAGCCCCAGTAAACGGCGGCCGTAACTATAACGGTCCTAAGGTAGCGAAATTCCTTGTCGGGTAAGTTCCGACCCGCACGAAAGGTGCAACGACTTGGATACTGTCTCAACGAGAGACCCGGTGAAATTATAGTACCTGTGAAGATGCAGGTTACCCGCGACAGGACGGAAAGACCCCATGGAGCTTTACTGTAGCCTGATATTGGATTTTGGTATCGTTTGTACAGGATAGGTAGGAGCCTTAGAAGCCGGACCGCTAGGTTCGGTGGAGGCGTCGGTGGGATACTACCCTGACGGTATTGAAATTCTAACCCAGGACCGTGATCCGGTTCGGAGACAGTGTCAGGTGGGCAGTTTGACTGGGGCGGTCGCCTCCTAAAGTGTAACGGAGGCGCCCAAAGGTTCCCTCAGAATGGTTGGAAATCATTCGCAGAGTGTAAAGGCACAAGGGAGCTTGACTGCGAGACCTACAAGTCGAGCAGGGACGAAAGTCGGGCTTAGTGATCCGGTGGTTCCGCATGGAAGGGCCATCGCTCAACGGATAAAAGCTACCCTGGGGATAACAGGCTTATCTCCCCCAAGAGTCCACATCGACGGGGAGGTTTGGCACCTCGATGTCGGCTCATCGCATCCTGGGGCTGAAGTAGGTCCCAAGGGTTGGGCTGTTCGCCCATTAAAGCGGTACGCGAGCTGGGTTCAGAACGTCGTGAGACAGTTCGGTCCCTATCCGTCGCGGGCGCAGGAAATTTGAGAGGAGCTGTCCTTAGTACGAGAGGACCGGGATGGACACACCGCTGGTGTACCAGTTGTTCCGCCAGGAGCATCGCTGGGTAGCTACGTGTGGACGGGATAAGTGCTGAAAGCATCTAAGCATGAAGCCCCCCTCAAGATGAGATTTCCCATCGCGTCAAGCGAGTAAGATCCCTCAGAGATGATGAGGTTGATAGGTCTGGTGTGGAAGCGTGGTGACACGTGAAGCTGACAGATACTAATCGATCGAGGACTTAACCACAATACTTAAACATCAAAGATGTTTTCAAGAACCGTTATCTAGTTTTGAAGGAATGGTTCCTTCAACTTCATAGTCTGGTGACGATGGCGAAGAGGTCACACCCGTTCCCATGCCGAACACGGAAGTTAAGCTCTTCAGCGTCAATGGTAATTGGGGGCTTCCCCCTGTGAGAGTAGAACGTCGCCGGGCAACAACAGAGCAGCCTTATGAGGCTGTTCTTTTTTATTTTTCATTAAAAATTAGGTCCATAAGGACCTAAAGGGAGTGAATTCGAAGAAATCAACTTCACTGCTTCTTCCCATCCAAATACTCCAACAGCATATACGGTACTTTTACACGAGAAATTGCAAGGAATCGAGAAATATAAGGATAATCATTGCTTGAGAACGTGTAGAACAAATCACCCCACCATTCCGTTTCGTAACGACAGATCATGCTCAGGTTATACAGCAACAAATAATGGACCATTACTTCATGCATCGGTTTGAACCCTTCCCGAGTATTCGGTACAAACCATTGATTGTCGATTGTTTTCCTGAAAAATGTCGTGTGTGCATTCAGAGTTTTGAGAAATTCGACGGTGAATTGTGAGTTGTCATAAGACACTTCTACATGATTCGGTAAAGCTTGTTGCTGCAGAAACTGGACAAATCGAGAACCCGTCATATGTAGTGAATCCAGTATTCGATCATCAATCAGAACCTGACCATCCGTAAGCGATCCTTCAACAGGTACGAGTGGAGATTTTCCGCTGACCTGACGAAAAAGGTCGTCCATTTCAGGGACATAGCTAAATAAATCTTTCATCTGGAACTTATCTCCTTCGAGTTGCTCCATTCCGAAGAGTTGTTCAGAGAAATAAGGAAATAGCCCGTTTCGTTGTACCTTGATTTCATCTTGTAAAAAGAGATAGTTTTGCTTTTTCCGTTTCCTGGTCGTCACCCCATGAGCTAGTAGAGCAGTCGACTCAGGGTATAGAGGGTCAACGGTTAAAAGACAGCATTTCAAAAGCTGGACCATCCCATAGTAAAGGAGCATCGGCTGCAGTTCCAGCGGGGATTGACGACATAGGTCGAAATGACGTTTCCCATGAGTCAGATAATAGATGAAGCTGTAACTGTTCCGATAGCTTAATTCCTCAATCGACATGTCTGTTTTCAACTGTTCATAGCATCTTTTTAAGTATCGCTGAGTGGATTGTGCACTTAAGTATTGATCGAAGCTTTTCCATTCGTTGAATAGGGGTTCCATGTAGTCACATCCATAGCGCAAATTTTACGAATAATCGGACTTATTCCTGCTTTCTTGACAGTAGTTTACCCCATTGTTAATCTACAAATAATATTTTAACGATTAAAAGGAGAGTGGGACGAATGTGGGAAGACAAATTTGCAAGAGAAGGACTTACGTTCGATGATGTTTTGCTTGTGCCTGCAAAATCATCCGTATTACCAAGGGACGTATCTGTCAAAACAAGATTATCGGATCATGTAAAGCTTAATATCCCGATTATCAGTGCTGGAATGGATACGGTAACGGAATCGAAAATGGCGATTGCAATGGCACGTCAAGGTGGTCTAGGGATCATTCATAAAAATATGTCGATTGAGGAACAAGCGGAACATGTCGATCGTGTCAAACGCTCTGAGTCCGGTGTTATTACGAATCCTTTTTATCTCACTCCCGAGCATCAAGTCTTTGATGCTGAGCATTTAATGGGGAAATACCGCATCTCCGGTGTTCCGATTGTGGATGAGAACCGTACACTTGTCGGCATCATCACGAACCGAGACATGCGTTTCATTCAAGATTTTTCCATCAAAATCAAAGAAGTCATGACACATGAGAACTTAGTCACGGCATCTGTAGGTACAACATTGAAAGAAGCTGAAGAAATCCTTCAACAGCATCGAATTGAAAAGCTTCCACTCGTCGATGAAGAAGGGATCTTAAAAGGACTAATCACGATTAAAGACATTGAGAAAGTCATTGAATTTCCGAACTCGGCAAAAGATGCACATGGTAGACTGCTAGCAGGTGCTGCAGTCGGCGTTACCGCAGATGCAATGATGAGAGTGAAAAAGCTTGTGGAAGCTGGAGTAGATGCACTTGTCATTGATACAGCACACGGACATTCTGAAGGCGTACTCGCAAAAGTGAAAGAAATCAAATCAGCATACCCTGACGTCACGATCATTGCAGGAAATGTAGCAACTGCAGAAGGGACACGTGATTTGATTGAAGCAGGTGTCGATGTGGTGAAGGTCGGTATCGGACCAGGATCGATCTGTACGACTCGAGTCGTCGCTGGAGTCGGTGTACCTCAAGTCACTGCGGTTTATGAATGTGCGACAGAAGCACGGAAATACAACATTCCGATCATAGCAGATGGCGGGATCAAGTACTCAGGTGATGTCGTCAAGGCGCTTGCGGCGGGCGGACATGCAGTCATGCTTGGAAGCCTTCTTGCAGGGGTAGACGAAAGCCCAGGTGAGCGAGAAATCTATCAAGGGCGTCAATTCAAAGTGTATCGTGGTATGGGATCAATTGGAGCGATGGAACGCGGAAGCCGTGACCGTTATTTCCAAGAAAATAACCAGAAACTCGTCCCAGAAGGAATTGAAGGTCGTGTACCTTATAAAGGGCCACTAGCGGACACTGTACATCAATTGGTTGGAGGCTTGCGATCTGGAATGGGTTATTGCGGCACGCCAAGTGTTGATGACTTGAGGGAAAATGCAAGGTTTACCCGCATCACGAACGCTGGATTACGAGAAAGCCATCCACATGATGTACAGATCACGAAAGAAGCACCAAACTACTCGGTATAGGACGTTTTTATGCCGGTTGTCACACAATCGTAAAAAAAGATGCGATGTTTGTACCATTTTTAAATTTTTTCAGACAGTGGGGTTTCCACTGTCTATTTTTTTCATATTTATTATGGTACAATAACCGGTGTTGTATATGGGTTGGAGGTGCAAAGGTTGATTAACCGAATGAAACAAACAGTCATCTTAGTTTTAACGATGGCACTCGTCATTACTGGAATTATCACATCTACTGCAAAGAAAGGTTATGCTGCTCCTGAATTACAGTTGCAAGCAGAAGCTGCTATTCTAGTAGATGCAGAATCAGGTAAGATTCTATTTGAGAAAAATGCTGATTTACTATTGCCACCGGCAAGTATGACCAAGATGATGAGTTTATATTTGATTTTAGAAGCAGTTGACAATGGTGAAGTTCAATGGGAAACCCCAGTTAAAATAAGCGATCGTGTACATAAAGTAGCGCAAGATAGAAGCTTGTCCAATGTATGGCTAAGAAAAGATGCCGATCCGGATTATACGATCAAAGAACTATACGAAGCAGCCGCGATTTATTCCGCAAATGGTGCCACAATGGCGATTGCAGAAACGATTGCAGGTTCTGAAGCAAACTTCGTCAAAATGATGAATGATAAAGCAAAAGAACTAGGATTGAAAAAATATAATTTCGTTAATAGTACAGGCTTAAATAACCGTGACTTAAAAGGTAACCACCCAGCTGGTGGTGAAGAAGACATGAACATGATTTCATCTCGTGATACAGCGAAGCTTGCGTATCATTTACTGAATGATTATCCGCAAATCCTCGAAACGGCAAAGATTCCAGAGAAATTGTTCCGAAAAGGAACGGATGATGAAAACCGTATGATCAACTGGAACTGGATGCTTCCGGGGAACCCTCAAGGTTTTGGTCTCGCGTATGAAGGTATCGATGGATTGAAAACGGGATCTACTGATCTTGCAGGATATTCCTTCACTGGAACAGCTGAACGTAATGGTCTACGACTAATTTCTGTAGTCATGAAAGCAAACGACCGTAGAGCACGTTTTGAAGAAACAAGAAAGCTTTTGGATTATGGTTTCAATAACTTCGGAAAGCAAGAAATCGTCAAGGCAGGATATGTTATTGATGGTAAGTCTTCTATCCCAGTCATCAAAGGAAAAGAGAAAAGCGTAGATGTCCAGTCTACAGATGCACTTTCTATGGTGATTCCAAATGGTGAAGAAGATCAATATAAGCCAAAAGTGACTTGGAACAACAAAGTGCTCAATGATAAAGGCCAATTGACGGCTCCTGTCAAAAAAGGAGATCAAGTCGGCACATTAAGTCTTGAGTACGCAGGAGAAGACTTAGGCTACATTACGGAAAAAGCTAGCAAGAAAGCGAGCTCTCCGATTGTCGCTCAAGCAGACGTTGAAAAAGCGAACTGGTTCGTGCTCATGATGCGTGGAATCGGTGGATTCTTCGGAGATATTTGGTCGAACGTCGTCGATTCGATCAAAGGCTTATTCTAATACAAATCCATATACAAGGAACTGAAGCATTTCATGCTCAGTTCCTTTTTTGAAACAATGAAGAAATTTCCAGTGGTATTTCATGTGGAATCACCTGTCTGGATAGGCATGAAAACAGAAAAGTGATACAATAGGATAGGATTTAAGAATTAACCGAATCATACTTAAAAAACACCTACTGATAGGGGGAATTATACATGGTACAAACAGGTACTGATCGCGTAAAACGCGGAATGGCAGAAATGCAAAAAGGCGGCGTCATCATGGACGTTGTGAACGCAGAACAAGCGAAGATTGCTGAAGAGGCTGGCGCAGTTGCCGTAATGGCACTTGAGCGTGTCCCTGCAGATATTCGTGCAGCTGGTGGAGTTGCTCGTATGGCAGACCCAACAATTGTTGAAGAGGTCATCAATGCCGTTTCAATTCCAGTCATGGCAAAAGCACGTATCGGTCATATCGTTGAGGCTCGTGTTCTAGAAGCGCTTGGTGCAGACTACATCGACGAAAGTGAAGTTTTGACACCTGCAGATGAAGTGTATCACTTGAACAAGCGTGACTTCACGGTGCCATTCGTATGTGGTGCGCGTGACCTTGGTGAAGCGACTCGTCGTATCGGAGAAGGTGCTTCTATGCTTCGTACGAAAGGTGAGCCTGGAACAGGTAATATCGTAGAAGCAGTCCGTCACATGCGTCTCATTCAAGCTCAAGTGAAGAAAGTCGTCGGTATGAGCGAAGACGAGATCATGACAGAAGCGAAAAACCTTGGTGCACCATATGAGCTCCTTCTTCAAATCAAGCGTGAAGGACGTCTACCGGTGGTCAACTTTGCGGCAGGTGGAGTAGCATCTCCAGCAGATGCTGCATTGATGATGGAACTTGGGGCAGATGGCGTATTCGTCGGATCTGGTATCTTCAAATCCGATAACCCTGAGAAGTTCGCTCGTGCAATTGTAGAAGCGACAACACACTATCAAGATTATGATTTGATCGCTAAATTGTCTAAGGGTCTTGGAACAGCGATGAAAGGTGTCGAGATTTCTTCTCTTCAACCTTCAGAGCGTATGCAAGATCGTGGATGGTAAGAGACGACAAAGGAGACATCCAGATGGTCACAGTTGGGATTCTTGCCCTGCAAGGTGCAGTTCGTGAACATGCTCGTTCACTAGAAGCATCAGGTGCAGAAGTGAAATTGATTAAACGTGTTGAAGAATTAAAGGACATTGATGCACTCGTCGTACCCGGTGGGGAAAGCACGACGATGCGTCGTCTGATTGATAAATATGAAATGTTCGGACCTTTGCAGGAGTTCGCCAAGTCCGGAAAGCCGATGTTTGGAACGTGCGCAGGTTTGATTTTGATGGCGAAAGAGATCATCGGACAAGAACATGGTCATCTTGAAGTCATGGATATCAAAGTCCATCGTAACGGTTTCGGACGCCAAAGAGAGAGTTTTGAAATTCCTCTTAATGTGGATGGTATGGAAGGCGATGAAGATTATATCGGTGTATTCATCCGTGCACCATATATCGAATCAGTCGGTTCAGATGTAAAAGTATTAGCAACATTCCAGGACAAAGTCGTTGCAGCACAACAAGGGCGTTTTCTATGCTGCGCATTCCATCCAGAATTGACAGATGACCACAGAATGCATGGTTATTTCGTCAAGATGGCAGAGGAATATAAAAACGAGTTGCATAACGTATCGAAATAGTGTAAATTACTACTAACACAATATCGAAGCGAATGTTGACAGGAACTAGTAGCAAGTCCTCTTTCCTATAGAGAGCCGATGGTTGGTGGAAATCGGTGATAGAGCCTTGTGAATCCATCCTTGAGTAAAATGCAGAACGAGCCTGAGCTCCAGTAAGTATTTTCGGTTAGTAACCGTTACATTACCAGAGTGGTACCGTCTATTTGTGATGGTACAACCAGGGTGGCAACGCGGGTGAACTCTCGTCCCTTTATGTGATACAAACACATATGGGACGGGAGTTTTTTTAATTCCCAAGACGAATGATATCGGTGTTACTCGTTTCTAATTCGTCTAGATGTGTGATTCAAACATGAAATTGCTCAACTAAGCGATACTGTGATGTGTGATTCAAACATGAAATTGCTCAACTAAGCGATACTGTGATGTGTGTTTAAGATGACTGTTTCATCAATAAAAAAGCTTGATTAAGTGAAGGAGGAGAAGAAGATGTTAGATTTGAAATTCGTACGTGACAATTTTGACGAGGTAAAGGAGAAGCTTTCTACGAGAGGTGAAGATATCTCTGGATTAGATCAAATCCAAGATTTAGATGAAAAGCGTCGAGAATTGATCAATCAGGTAGAAGAGCTGAAAAGCCGTCGTAATACAGTGTCTAAGCAAGTAGCAGAGTTCAAACGAGAAAAGAAGGATGCGGATCACCTGATTACAGAAATGCGAGAAGTCGGTGAGAAGATCAAGTCTTATGATGAAGAACTTCGCCTAGTTGAGGAGAAGCTGCAAAAAATCATGCTGACCTTGCCGAACATCCCTCATGAATCTGCACCAATCGGTGGGGATGAAGAAGATAATGTGGTCGCAAGAGAATGGGGCGACATTCGTCAGTTCGATTTCGAACCAAAACCTCACTGGGATGTTGCAACAGATTTAGACATCGTTGACTTCGAACGTGCAGCCAAAGTAACAGGAAGCCGTTTCGCTTTTTACAAAGGATTAGGTGCTCGTCTTGAGCGTGCATTGATTAACTTCATGATGGATCTGCATGAAGACCAGCACGGTTATACGGAAGTTCTGCCTCCATATCTCGTCAACCGTGAAAGTATGACAGGTACTGGTCAGCTTCCGAAGTTCGAAGAGGATGCTTTCAAAATTCGTGAAGAAGATTATTTCTTGATTCCAACGGCTGAAGTCCCTGTAACGAACCTACACCGTGATGAAATCTTGAAGCCTGAAGAACTTCCGAAAGCTTATGTCGCATTCAGTGCATGTTTCCGTTCTGAAGCTGGATCTGCAGGTCGTGATACACGCGGCTTGATTCGTCACCACCAATTCAACAAAGTAGAACTTGTACACTTTGTAAAACCTGAAGAGTCTTATGACCAGTTGGAAACATTGACTGGACATGCGGAAAAAGTGTTGCAGCTCTTGAAGCTTCCATATCGAGTGATGAGCATGTGTACGGGTGATCTTGGTTTTACCGCGGCGAAGAAATATGACATCGAGGTTTGGATCCCAAGCTATGAAACATACCGTGAGATCTCTTCTTGCAGTAACTTTGAGGACTTCCAGGCGCGTCGTGCTAATATCCGTTTCCGTCGTGAGCCAAAAGCGAAGCCGGAACATGTACACACATTGAACGGTTCTGGACTTGCAATTGGTCGAACGGTTGCAGCAATCTTAGAGAATTATCAACAGGAAGATGGTTCTGTCGAAATTCCTGAAGTGCTACGTCCATACATGGGGAACAAAAGCGTGATTACGAAGTAAAAAATAGATGGAAAGGGCGGGATTCAACCGCCCTTTAAAATATGTTTGATGCAAGGAAGAGATGTCTAGCTCAGTGCCCAGTCACTTGGATCACTTCAAACTTCCTGCGGCGGCCACAGCCTCCTCGTCTGTTTTCCAGTGACCTTCGTGACTGAACGGGGCACTTACACTTTTCCTTTCAAAAAAAATGTCGATTTAGTGTTGACTTTTGCTTTTCGACGATGCTATAATGATTTTTGTCGGTACGGAGGTATACCCAAGTCTGGCTGAAGGGAGCGGTCTTGAAAACCGCCAGGGGTGTAACAGCCCGCGGGGGTTCGAATCCCTCTACCTCCTCCATTTTTATTAAATCACAGCGCATATTACAACGGAGATTGTATGTGAATAAAATTCGTTACATTTAGTAACGAATTTTTTTTATGCTTTAAGAACTTTCAATTTAAAATGAAAAAGAACCAGCGCTTAAATATTATTTTATTCCAGTTTTTTAAACTAAAGCGCACGATAATTAATGAAGAATGACTAATTCATAAATCTAACGGACATTGAGGACCTTATTTCTATAACTTATTCATTTTCACTATACTTAACGGACATATGATACCTTATTTGGTTCAAAATCATCCAAAACAATATACTTTTTAAAAAATAGCGCATCTGATGTCCGTTTGCACACCGAAATTGGCGTTTTTGTCACAAATAACGGATCTGATGTCCGTTAAACCCTATCTCCCACCTTCAACAATCCTGTCCTTTTGTTGAATAACAATAGGTTTAAAATCTTGATTACCTTCCGCATTCTAACAAGAACAATTAATAGTAAAATGCAGGTCAATTTGCAAACATACAGGGGATTCTGAAAGGTTACAAATTCGTATGCAAATGTTCAAACAATTTAACGTTCTATTTGAGCAATAATCCTTATTTATCAACAAAAATAGTGCCTCAAATTGCTATGCAATTCGGGGCACATTTTAGTCAACATATTTATTGTTTGTGATAGATAACCGAACCCGTTAGCTTAAGCGCTGGTCTTCTTTTTCGCAATGATGGGTTCCGGCCTTACTTCATTCATGAACGATTTGAATTCTTCGAGATTCATCTGCTGAGCTGAGTCCGATAACGCAACAGCAGGGTCGGGATGGACTTCAGCCATGATACCGTCAGTGCCGATGGCAAGTGCGGCTTTTGCAGCTGGAACGAGCAGATCTTTCCTGCCGGTTGAATGGGTCACATCGACGATCACAGGCAGATGTGTCTCCTTCTTCAGAATTGGTACGGCAGAGATATCGAGCGTGTTCCGGGTTGCTCGTTCATACGTACGAATTCCTCGTTCACATAGAATCACTTGTTCATTTCCACTTGAGATGATGTATTCGGCAGCGTACATGAATTCTTCAATTGTCGCTGACATACCTCGCTTCAACAGAACAGGTTTGTTCACTGAACCTGCTGCTTTCAGTAAATCGAAGTTTTGCATGTTTCGAGCGCCGATTTGGATGACATCGACATAATCCAGTGCTTTCTCCAAATCATTCGGATTGAGGATTTCAGTCACGACGGCGAGATCGAGTTCATCTGCTACCTTTCGTAAAATTTCCAATCCTTCAAAGCCCAGCCCCTGGAAGTCATACGGGGATGTTCTCGGTTTGAAAGCCCCGCCTCGAAGCAGCTTCAATCCTTGCGCTTTCATTTCCTTAGCTACCTGAAAGACTTGATCGTAGCTTTCTACAGCACAGGGCCCCATGATGAAACGGGCATTCCCGTCTCCAATCAATTCACCATTTACATTAATGACCGTATTCTCAGGTTTCCGTTTTCGAGAAACGAGAAGTGCTTTTCGATTGTCCTCTTTCTGAAGTTCAAGACTCGCTTTGAATATCGTCTTGAATATGTGCTGAAGCGTGGAGGTCTCAAAAGGACCATTGTTGTGTTCTGCAACTTGATCCAAAAGACGGCGCTCACGAACAGGATCAAAACGCTTCACGCCTTGCATTTCTTTGATTTTCCCGATTTGTTGAACAACCGTACCGCGTTGGTTCAACAAGTCTAATATTTGCATGTTCAATTGTTCAATCTGTTCACGCAAGACTTCCAATTCCTTCGACATGATCGATCACTCCACTCCTTCACCATTTAAAATTAATAAAAGATTGTTTAAGACTTTAAAGCACGGTATATAAAAATGTCAATACCAGAATGATCAGAAAATTTTGCGCTTTAAACCGCAAAAGCAACAGCCTCAACCATGTAAGCGTAACCAAAAAAGTTTTTAAAAAAATTTAGACTTTACAAATCAAATCTTCCGTGTTAAAAATTGATATTAATAAAATACGCACAGGCAATGATAGGACAAAGTAGTGTTGAACTCCCTGAATACCAGAGAACTGATGGTTGGTGCGAATCAGTACAAAGTTCTGCATGAAGTTCACCCTTGAGCTTCTTTTTCACACGGCTGAAAAAGACGGTAATACCGTTAACCAAATGAAGTGACGGAGAAAGTCCGTAATGAGGGTGGTACCGCGATTAAATCGTCCCTGCTGATCAAGAGCAGGGGCGTTTTTATATGGAAAAAGAGGAGGGACATAGTAAAGCCGTCTGGACATGGTTAGAAAACGATCGCCTAAATAAGAGCGTAATGGAGGAGATGAAATGAACGTGAAAAAGCAACTCTTGTCTCTTAAAGCTTATGACCCTGGTAAGTCCATCGATAATGTGAAAAAAGAGCTTGGACTTACAAAAATCGTGAATCTAGCATCCAATGAGAACCCTTATGGTTGCTCGAGTAAAGTATCAGAGGCTATACAGTCCATCGCCCACTATGCTCATTATCCAGACAGCCGAGCGGAGGATTTAAGAAGAACATTAGCTGGTCGGTTGAACGTGAAGGAAAGCCAGCTCCTCTTCAGCAGTGGTTTGGATGAGATGATCCAAATGATCAGTAGGTGTCTTTTGACGGCTGAAACGAATGTCGTAATGGCTGATTTCACATTTCCGCAGTTCAGACACCATGCAGTCATCGAAAACACGGAAATCAAAGCTGTTCCGTTAAAGGAAGGGCGACATGATTTAGAACACATGCAACAAGTCGTCGATGAAAACACAAGTCTTGTATGGATCTGTAATCCAAATAACCCGACTGGCACGTATAGCAGCGAAAGGGAACTTCGTAGTTTTCTAGAAAAAGTACCAAACGAAACACTTGTCGTACTTGATGAAGCGTATTATGAATATGTAACCGCTGAGGATTTTCCAGATGCGATGAAGCTCATGCGAGAGTATGAAAATCTGCTTGTATTACGAACTTTTTCAAAAGGGTATGGTCTTGCAGCATTCAGAATTGGTTATGCAATCGGTCAGGAAAAATTATTAGAGAAGCTAGATATCGGCAGACTACCTTTCAACACATCGAAGTTTGCTCAAATTGCTGCACAAGCTGCAATCGATGATCCTTCTTTTGTAGAAGAATGCGTAGTAAAAAACAAGGAAGCGTTACAGCAATTTTATCTATTCTTCAACAAGTATCGTATACCGTACTACCCTTCTCAAGGGAACTTCGTCTATATTGAACCTGAAATGGACAACGATCTCGTATTCCATTTCTTATTGCAAAAAGGGTACATCGTGAGACCCATCAAAAACGGAATTCGGATTACCATCGGGAAAAAAGAAGAAAATGCTGAAATCATCGCACTGATGAAAGAGATACTCGTAGATGGAGCAGCAATCAAACGAACATCATAAGGGGAACGAGCGAGTGGATAAACGTGTCTTATTGATCGGGGTCGGATTAATCGGTGGATCCCTGACATTAGCGATAAAAAAAGCGCATAAAGAAGCTCAAATCATCGGTTATGATTTGAACGAAGAACAATGCAAGTTAGCGAAATCAATGAATGTCATTGATGAATACAGTACTGACTTGAAAGGAGAAGCGAAGCAAGCCGATCTGATCATTCTCGGAACGCCGGTCGAGGAAACACTTCGCTTGTTAGAGGAGTTCCAGGATTACGATTTTAAAACAGGTGCGATCATTACTGATGTCGGAAGTACAAAAGTGAATATCATGAAAAAAGCACAATCCATGCTGCAAGAAGGGGTGGTATTCATTGGAGGCCATCCGATGGCAGGATCCCATAAGTCCGGAGTAGGAAGTGCGAAGGCACATTTATTTGAAAATGCGTTCTATGTACTGACCTTACTGCCGGGGACCCCTGAAGATAAGGTAGATGAACTGAAAAACTGGTTGTCCGGTACAAAAGGGAACGTACAAGTGATGGATGCAGAGGAACACGACCATGTCACCGGAGTGGTCAGCCATTTCCCGCATGTCATCGCTGCGAGCCTCGTCCGCCAGGTGAAAGACCAGGCAGGAAAGAATGAGCGGATCAGCAGCTTAGCGGCAGGAGGTTTCCGGGATATCACGAGAATCGCTTCTAGTAGCCCTTCCATGTGGAGGGATATCGTACAGCATAACCGGTATAATATTCTTGCTCTTCTAGACGGGTGGATGGAGGAAATGAAGGAGGTTCGCTCATTGGTTGAGCGGAATGAGCGGAGTGAACTGTATGAATATTTCGCTGAAGCGAAGGCATTTCGAGACGACATGCCAGCAGGAAGAAAAGGTGCCATCCGATCGTTTTATGACCTGTATGTCGATGTTGTCGACCAAGCCGGTGTCATCTCGACAGTGACGACGATTCTCGCAGATGAAGCCATCAGTATTACGAATATACGGATCATAGAAGCACGAGAAGATGTGTACGGTGTTTTAAGACTCAGTTTCCGTACAGATGATGATCGATACAGAGCCAAGGAGTGTCTTGAAAGACATCAGTACGAAACGTATAGCGTGTAACACAAAATAAGTCATTAGGAGGGGAAGAATATGAAAAGAGCTCATTTACAAACCGAAGCCTATGAAATGAAAAAAGATCATCCTGAAGGGAGCGGAGCCTTTTTCAGAAGCCCCTTACTGATGACGTCACATCGTCTCCAGCATCTTTCTCGTCTGGATCGCATCATAGAGGCGGGGATCGTCAGAGTTGGGACTTCAGGAGACTATAAGCCTTTCACCTATTACAATCCAGAAACGAAGCAATATGAAGGATATGATATTGATGTCGCCTACCATTTAGCTGAGCAACTCGATGTAGAAGTATGTTTTGTTCAGACTTCATGGGGAACAATGATGAGCGATCTGCATGCGGATCGATTCGATATTGCGATGGGTGGGGTAAGTAGGAATCTCGAACGACAGAAGATGGCGCACTTGACCCAGCCTTATTTCAGAGATTCAAAAGCTCCATTAATTCGTAATGAAGACAAGCATCGATATCTCGATCTTCAAGATATCGATCATCCTGATGTTCGTATAGGATTGAACCCAGGCGGGACTAACGAACGCTTTGTACGCCAGAACATCAGACAAGCCGAGGTCGTTGTCATTGATAACAACTTATCTATCCCACATATGGTTGCCCGGGGGGAAGTGGACGTCATGATCACCGATCATATAGAAGCGGTCTATTACTCCAAGCTCGATCAACGGCTATACCCTGCAGCAGCAAATGGTTCATTTGCAAAAAGCGAAAAAGTCTACATGATCCATCGCGGAGATCTCGATTATCAGAACTGGATTTCCTTGTGGCTTGAAGAACTTCAAATACAAGGAGAAATGGAACGGTTGAAGATAAAATGGGGACTGACGGAAAACCAGACACAAAATGCGGTTTGACGCAGCACATAGAAAAAGGACTGACATTGACGTCAGTCCTTTAGTGTTTAAGCTTTTCTATACATGCTGTAACTTATTGTTGCCGTTGATCGTTTCACCGATCTTCTTCAAGATAGGGTCTACGGATTCCGGATTCTGGATCAGATCATAATCATTGATGTTCACTTTCAGCACTGGGCATGTTGTAAAGTTGTTGATCCAATTTTCATAACGGCTGTGCATCTCTTCCCAATAGGCAATCGGCGTTTGTTGTTCCATTGGTCGGCCGCGTGATTTGATGCGATCGATGATATCTTCAAGGCTTCCTTCAATGTAGATCAACACATCAGGGTGTGGGAAGAACGGAGTCATCACCATCGCCTCAAACAAGCTTGTGTACGTTTCGTAATCAATGTTCGTCATGGTTCCTTTGTCATGATGCATTTTTGCGAAAATGCCAGTGTCTTCATAAATGGAACGATCTTGGACGAAGCCGCCACCTTGTTCGAACATTCTCTTCTGTTCCTTGAAGCGTTCTGCAAGGAAATAAATTTGTAGATGGAAACTCCAGCGTTCGAAATCATGATAGAACTTGTCCAGATACGGGTTAGTATCGACCTTTTCCATAGATGTATCGAAGCCCAGTTTTTCCGCGATCGCTTTCGTCATGGTCGATTTACCGACACCGACCGTTCCGGCAACTGTGATGACCGCGTTTTTGGGAATTTTGTATTTGTCATGGATGCTCATTGTTTCACTTCCTTTTTCCGAAAAGTATCTTGGACAGTTCTGAGTATGTCTTCGAGCTGTTCTGGGTTTTGTACGAAATCGACCTGGTCACCATCAATTGTCAAAACAGGGATTTCCGGGTGGAGCTTCTGGAACTGATACATGAAGATATCATAATCCGAAGACAACTGCTTCAAGTAATCCGGATCGATATTTTTTTCAATGTCTCTTCCACGAAGTGAAATGCGTTTCAGCAACGTTTCAAGACTGGCCTTCAAATAAATCACCATGTTGGGTGAAGGCATGTCCTTCGTCAGGATCTCGAAAATTTGCATATACTTTTGAAAGTGCACATCCTTCAATGTACGCATAGCAAATATACGGTTCTTGAAAATATGGTAGTCAGAAACGACAGGTAATGTATGTTGTAAGTATAATCGATCGATATCCTCAAGCTGCTTGAATCGATTGCAGAGGAAAAACATTTCTGTCTGGAAGCTCCACTCTTCGATATCATCGTAGAACTTACCGAGAAATGGGTTCTCTTCAACGATTTCTTTCAGTAGATGATAATTGTATCGATCGCTGATCGCTTTGGCTAAAGATGTTTTTCCGACACCGATAGGACCTTCCACCGCGATGAAGGGAGTATTATCCATAAAAGTGCCTCCTATGTACGAAATAGACAAATACCATTGTACCACACGGTGACATAAATCGACAGGTTCATTTGGAAAAAACGGACGCAAAAAAGTGCCCGATATCTTCGTGTAAATCACATCTTCATGTGGCTTATATGACAAGGGGATGAACCCTTCCATTGAAGGATATCAGGCACTTAGAGCGCTCTCGTGAACTAGAGGTGACGAGCCGCTTTTTCCGCAAGGTTCGATCGTTCTGTACGGGACAAACGGATGATGCCAATTTCTTCTTCAGACTTCAAGCGCTCGATCGTATAGGTAAGACCATTGTTGACCGAATCGAGATAAGGATGGTCGATTTGATCAGGGTCACCGACAAGTACGATCTTCGTCCCTTTCCCGGCGCGGCTTACGATTGTCTTTACTTCATGTTTCGTAAGGTTCTGCGCTTCATCGATGATGATGAACTGATTCGGGATGCTTCGTCCTCTAATATAGGTGAGTGCTTCAATTTCCATATTCAAAAGTTCAATTTCTTTTTCAATTCTTGGCACGGAGCCGTTTTTATCATTCTTCTTATTGGATTCCGGGTCGATATTGAATAATTGTTCCAGGTTATCAAAAATCGGCTGCATCCATGGACGGAGTTTCTCATCTTTCTCTCCAGGCAGATATCCGATATCTTTCCCCATCGGAACAATCGGTCGAGCGACGGTAATCTTCGTATAGTGCTTCATGTCCTGGGTCTCGTGCAATGCCGCCGCAAGGGCCAGCAACGTTTTACCAGTACCGGCTTTCCCGATGGCACATACCATTTCCACTTTTGGGTCTAGGAGCAACTCCAGAAACATCCGTTGTTCAACATTCTTCGGACGTAATCCCCATACGAATGAATCATCATCGGTCTGGAATAATGGCTTGCAAACCAGTTCATTTCTTTTTTTGACAACCCGTCCTAAAGCGGATTGGTTCGTACCTGCATTGCTTTTCATCAATAGGAAATCTTGTGGATGTACATCCGTTTGAAGATAGTCGGTAAGTTTGGAAAGAGGAAGTTCATGGTCCGCATGAAATGCATCAATGAATTCAGGGGAAACATGAAGCTCGTGGTAACCCTTATGAATCGTGAGGGAGCTCTCAACGAGACGATCGTTTTCATATAATTGTGCAGTGAAATTCGGTGTACTCAACGATTTCTTGAGCGCATCCGCTTTCGCAATCAATAAGATATCATTGGAAACGAGTATGATATCCCTTTGGGTTTGTTCGAGGGCAATATTAACCGCAACAGCCAAAATCCGATTATCATTTGAATCCTGGTTGAAGATGCTCTTGATGTTTTCGAAAGAACGATGATTCAGCTCGATGACCAAAGTACCTCCGTGATCAAGTTGGAAAGGTTCTTGTAAGCGGTCTTTGTACTTTTCGCGTAACGTCTTGTACTGTCGGCCAAATTCCCGAGCATTTCGACCAACCTCATCCTGCAACCTTTTCTTTGAGTCAATTTCTTCTACGACGACAGCTGGGATGACAACATCATTCCCTGCATATTTAAAAATGGAAGCAGGGTCATGTAAAATAACATTTGTGTCCAAGATATAGATCTTGTTCAAGGATCCAACCCCTCTCGAGAATGACTAGTATACGCATGATTACATATTCGATTTTATACCTATCTTTACCTTTAATATCGGCTAATTACTCATGGAAATGTATAGAATATGGTGAATTTGTACCAAAGGAATCATGAAAACATCATCATTCCCTCTGCGGATACCAGCTTTCCATATATCATATGAGACAATTGGTATTTCGGTATTGATTCATTTGAACATTTATTGAGTAAATTATTCCAATTATAAGAACCGAATTAAAGGTATCGCATGGTATATGACATATATATGTGCATTTTGTCCTTTTCATTAGTGGCTATGGGGATTTTCTGTGATATATTTACGAGAACACCTCGAATCATTATAATAGAAAATGTCTTCAATGTGGCCCCGTAGCTCAGAGGATAGAGCGTCGGTTTCCTAAACCGTGCGTCGCAGGTTCGATTCCTGCCGGGGCCGCCATATCCTTTTTACTTATCGCCCCTCATTTTACTTGTAAATTTTCCTATCTCATTATTATTTCCTATCCTTAAATGAACTCATTATAAATTACACTGTTGGTGAAATGGACATCTCCAACAAATAAAAAGGCTTCCTCCTATTTAGAGGAAACCTTTTTGCCAAGAAGAGGCTTAGTAAGTACCCTTACGATTAGTAACGGCCACCACCAAGTTGTGCTTGAGCTTGTTGTACAAGACGCTTAGTGATTTCTCCACCAACAGATCCGTTTTGGCGAGAACTAGTGTCTGGTCCAAGTTGTACTCCGAACTCAGAAGCGATTTCAGTCTTCATAGCGTTGATTGCTGCTTGAGCACCTGCTACTACTAATTGATTGTTGTTTTGAGCCATGTCACTCACCTCTATTCCTTTAAAATCAGTGGAGGTATTTACCACTTGAGGTTAGTATGAATAGCCCGAATATTTTTATACTAGAATCGAAATAGGTAAATTAAGGAAATTGGTTAAATAGAGGTATAAGGGCTTTAGACAAAGCTAGAATGGCTTTATAATAATATGTTGATAAAAAAGTACATGTGGCTATAAGCCACATGTACTTTTGCGCTTTCTTGCTACAATTGTTTTATACTACATCTTTATGGGCGTAGTAATTCAATGATTATCAAAAAGAAACATAGTTTACAAAGGCTCGGAAATGATAATTAATGCTCCAGGCAGGAGATACATTCATCATTCAAGTATTGCTTGAGACCATGAAGGTCGATATACCAATCATTCTGACAAAACTGTAACTTAAAATGTAAGATCAGTTCACCGTTTGTCATCATGATTTCAATATGATTGTGCTCCTGTAAGATAATTTCCGTTCTATACATTTCCAACATATTGTTAGGGTCGACAACATTTTGCAAGTAATTATAAATACATGGGTGGCATTTCTGCCACAAAGTCAGGGAATGCTTCGTAAGCAGGTATGTGCTCATGGAGTTTCCTTCTAAGACCAATTGTAACCAGGCAAAAGGCAAGAACATTGGTTTCTTCATAAAAGGTTGGATTGGCACCATTATTCACACATCCCTTCACATTTATTTGGATTTGTAGCTTTCTTACTATACATTGATAGTCTTATACTTCAGAAAAATTTAAAAGTGGCTGTTTGCAACAAATCGGGGGGATTTGGATGAGAGAATGGCTCATACAAGCCAGAAAACAAAAAGGCTATACACAAGAACAAGTGGCAACACAGTGTTTCATCGATCGATCGTACTATGCACAAATTGAAAAAGGAACCCGTAATCCAAGTATGGAAGTCGCTAAGAAAATATCGACTGCGCTTGGAGTCAATCCTTCTACTTTTTTCAACGATCAATATGAGGAACCATCTTTTTTACTGATGCTTCGTAATTCCCAGATGGTGATTGCCTATTGTAATTTAGACCTGGAATACGTATGGATCTTCAATCCTCATGAAGATTTTGAGTCCATGAATATACTCGGAAAACGTGATGATGAAATTGCCAATAATAAAGGGACAAAAGAAATAATGGCTTTCAAACAGGAAATCATTGATACCGGCATGAAAATGAGAAAGAAAATCCATTTCCCATTATCAGAAGGGGAAAATACGTATGATGTTTACGGAGAACCGATCCGGGATAAAAATGGTAAGGTCATCGGTGTCATTACGATATCTTTGGATGTAACAAAGAGAAGTAAGGCAAAAAAGCCGCCCAAACAAAAAATGAAGTAAAAAACGTCAAAATCCCAGTGAGGGAAGTTGACGTTTCTTTTGTTCCACATGAAACATTTTATAAGTATTATTGGACTTTGATTTTAAATGCAAGGGCGAGATCTCCTTTTTCACGCCACTTCGCAAAAACATCGTATACATAGGTTCCAGGCTCTGAAGGCGTCTGGAATTCAAATTTATCTTTCATATTTGCATGTTCACTGCCATCTTTCAGTACGCGCACATATAATTCGCTAGGTTCCTGTTCATATGAAATTTTGATGCTCTCGTTTCCTTGGACGATTACTGGTTCTACATCTTCCGTAAGATCTACTGCACCACTTTTGTCTATACACACGCCTTGACCAGAGCCGCTCCAGCAATAAGAACCTTGTTGAAAGGAAACAGCTTTATCTTGAATGGTTATGGAAGCCTCAGGTGGTTCATTTTGGTCAGACTCTTCACTACCTGACCCACTGGAAGTGGAGCCACACCCTGTCAAAATAATCAAGATGATGGATAGAATTCCGAAGATTCGGTACATAGATTGACCCTCCTTCTTCTTTCGAGTCTAAAGACGTAGAGAGATTCCTTTTCGTTTCATAATTTTGAATAAATAAAAAAATTTACATGTTCCAATAGCTTGGTTACACTAACATTTGCATAGGACTTTCAACTAAGAGGGGGAGACACGTATGAAAAAAATCCTAGCATTCATCCTGATGTTTGTATTCGTCTTTACGATGGCGGCATGCGGTAGTGACGATTCAACTTCTGGATCTGACAAAGAGAAAGAACCAGCAATGGACAAAACAGAAGTTAAATCACAATTGCTCGTTTTTCAAGAGGAGATTGTGGATGTACTAAAAGAACACCATAAACCATTCGCAGAATTCGAAGCGATGAAAGCAAAGAAGTATGATGCTGAAACAGCAGAAGAGGACAAGCCTGCACAGGAAGAATTAGAAGCTAAGCTTGAGGAAGCGAAGTCAGCAGGTCCTGAAGCGGCGGAAGCAATCCGTGCGATGGAAGTTCCAAGTGAGCTGTCACAATATGAAGAAGACTTCCAATCAGCTTTGGAAGATCTAGCGAAATCTTATGAACAACGTTCTGAAGAACTTACAATTGATAACAACGAAGATGCAGAAAATAAAGCCGATGAGCTTTTTGCAAGCTTTGAAGAGACGGTTGGAAAAGTCTTTGAAGATGCTGATCTGCTAGCGCCAAACATCAAGAAAGAAATTGAATAACCTTTATAAGTCTGAGGCTCTCATGCTATGGGAGCCTTTTAAATTTTAAAAAAAAAATTTGAAAAAAATCAAACCAAATCTTCTGATGCTCGTCTTAATATATGGGCGATAAAATCGGTTGGTAAACATACATAGTGAAATCGGTTGGTCTGCCCAAATTTTTCATTTAAAAGGGGAGCTTTAACCATGAAGAAAATCATGATGTTTGCAATGCTGTTCTTACTCGTTTTTGCAGCAGCTTGCAGCCAAGATTCAGAAGGTACAGAAGAAAACAACAACGAAGAAAATAACACAGAAGAAAATGCATCTGACAGTGAAGAATCAAGTGAAGAAGACGTGAAGGCAGCTCTATTGGATTTCCAAGATGAAGTTGTAACGGTTCTTCAAGACAACAACGCGTCATTTGCTGAGTTCCAAGCAGCAAAAGACAAGTTCAATGATGAAGAAGCAGAAGAAAAACCGACAAAAGAAGAACTTGAAGAGTTGAAATCGAAAGCTGCGGAAGCTGGTCCTAAAGCGGCTGAAGCACTTCGTGGAATTTCAGTTCCAAGTGAACTTTCAGACTACGAAGAAGATATCAAAACAGCATTGGAAGATGCAGCAATGTCTTATGAAAAGCGTGCTGAAAATCTGACAATCGAAAACGTTGAAGATGGTCAAAAAGAAGCGGATGAAATGTTCGCAAGCTTTGAAGAGAAGATGGGTAAAGTCTTTGAAGATCTAGGACTGACACCTCCAAGTTTCTCTGCTGAACTTTCCTAATAAGTAAGCCGTCTATCCAATAAGGATAGATGGCTTTTTTTAATCGGCATACTTCCTGTTTAAGAATTGCTGTAATAAGGAATTTACAGATAATAGACAGGAGGTGAATGAACATGAACCGAAAATTCTGGTCCATTCTCATGAGTATCGTTATGTGTAGTGCACTTATCTTATCAGGTTGTTCAGAGGATACAAGCAATGATGCAAACGGAGATCAAGACCAAGATACCCAAACAGATGAATCGGCTCAATTGAATGAAGGGAAGGTCCAAGCCTCCCTGTTGGAGTTCCAGGACAAAGTTACATCTACAATCAATCAATACGACGATGACTTCAAACAATTTGCCCAATCTGTACAATCCGAAACGGAAAATCTAAGTGAAGAAGAATTGAAAACGTTAAAAAATGAAGCTGCTCAATCGAGTGAGCAATTAGCGACAGATCTGCGTAACCTTGAGATTCCAAAGGAACTTGAAGCATACAGTGAAGAGTTAAATCAATCCCTGAACGGGCTTGCAGACAAATTTGAGCAGCGCAGTGAAGATTTGAACACTGAAGACGTCCAACAAGCGTTGAAGAAAGCGGAAAGTGCAACAGAAGAATTCTATCAAAACTTTGAATCCGGACTGGCTTCCATCTACGAAAAACTCGGTTTGGAAACCCCTAGTTTTCTCAATGAAACACAATAACCTGTGAAGAAGCTACTGCAGTGAGCGGTGGCTTTTTTTACTTTTTACACTATTTGACTTTTCAATGATTCAGGTTGATAATTTTCTTGCGCTTTCTTTATTTGAAATATGGAAATGTTCGAAAAATAAACAACCAATCAGCATATCAGTCGTCTATAGTATTGAAAGGTCATTTAGGGGGTTGGAACACATGGAGAACTTCAGGGAAGTTCTACAAGAGAAAAAGACATTCAGTCTGGAAAGTTTACGTCTTTATAAAGAAGAAATCATGGAGGAAGTCGTTGATTATTTCGGTGAGCGATTGACTCGATTAGCTTATACATACGTCAAAGATTGGGGCAAAGCGGAGGATATCGTTCAGGACGTCTTCATTACTTGCTATTCCAAGCTGGAGACATTCCGCGGAGAAGGTTCATTGAAAAACTGGCTATATAAAATAACGGTCAATCGATGCAAAGATCATCTGAAGAGTTGGTCGCACAGGAATGTATGGTTTGCCAATCCGATGACTCTGTTCAAGGAAGAAAGCAATGATCAAACACCTGAACTTCGTTTGATTGTAGAGGACGAGTACAATGAATTGGCACAATCCATACTTTCCCTTCCGGTCAAGTATCGAGAGCTCATCATCCTTTATTATCAAGAAGAGATGAGTTTGACTGAGATCAGTGAACTGTTCAATATGAAACAATCGACCTTGAAATCCAGGTTGTTTCAAGCTAGGAAGCTCTTACGCTCACATTTGGAGAAAGGGGAAGAGTCGAGTGGAGGATAAGCTTAAGAATCTGGATCGTGTCATGGACAAAGCGGTATATCAGAAGAAACGCTTCTCAGATGAGAAGAAGCGTGAAGTCATGGAACGGATTCGTGAACAAGATCAATCGATCTCCTTTTTTGAAAAATACTTATGGATGTTGAAGCCGGTATTGAGCATTTCAGTTTGTATCTTTTTGCTCGTCTTTTCGGTTACGTATATTTTGGAGCCACCTCAAAAGTCTGATGAGTTCACAGATGGATTAGTATTGAATACAGGACGGGAAGTTACCAGTTTACCTTTGCTGAACAGAATTTCGAACCTGGCGATGCAAGAGAATGAATTCATTGAATACGTCACCGTTTCAAAACGGGATCGTTACGTTTCTTTGAGCATAGAAGTAGTGCCGCATTCCAGTAAGAGCGACGTCCGATCCACAATCGAACAGATGTTTTATAAAGGGACGGAACTCTATACAGGGAAAGAAGGCGTCCATGAAATCGGGGCTCCTTGGAACGATTACACAGTCGATATAACCATAGTGAAAGGGTATGACCAAAAAGGTATATGGAAGGAAGAGCAAAATAGCGCATTTATCAGAGGTGTGAAGGCGACGGATCATAAACAGATTACCTGGATGGATAAAGAGAAAAAAGCACACTAGGCGCTGTTTGTTAAGAGGGGGATTGTATGAGATTCATCACCAATCAATTATTGAGGTTCGTCTGTATCATTATCGGAATCATCCTGATGGCTGGGTTACCCCGATTATTGCCGAACGATGGTTCACTCACGTTGAACTGGCAAGGCTATTCTTCTAGTTTAATAGACGTATTACAAGGATTGATTCATTTTCAAGAAATCACTTACAGCACAGAAGGGGCTACGAGAGAGCTATTGCCGCAACTATCCGGCATCGTTTCTTACTCCCTGATTGTTTTGATTGGATCCATTCTGATCGCACTGCTCGTAGCAGGATTGTTGACGTTCGGTACGATGCTTATGCCTATGAAGTGGCGAAAAGTATCGAAAGTGTTCAGTTTTGTACTAGAGTCCATTCCGGATATCTTGATCATCATCATCTGTCAGCTTGTCATCGTTTGGATCTATAAGAGTACTGGTTTATTATTTTTTGAGGTCGCCTCGATGCCTGGAGAACCGATCTATTTACTCCCTATGCTCTGCTTATCCATTTTACCGATGATCCAATATTACAAAGTGATGGTGTCGATTACAGAATATGAATTGGATCGCCAATATGTTGAACTTGCGAAAAGTAAAGGGGTATACCAGGGAAGGATTTTAATGATCCATGTCCTTCGGAATTCACTTGCGAGTATCTTGAACTATTCTAAAACGGTCATTTGGTTCATGCTGTCCAATTTGTTGATCTTAGAATACATATTCAACATCAACGGCATCATGAGTTTCTTGCTGGAATACTTGAATCCTCAAGTATTTGCGCTAAGCTTGATTTCCATTTTCATCCCCATCTTTTTGTTATTTGCCATCGGCCAATGGTTGTTGGAACGTGTCACAAATGAAAAGGTCGTGATGTAAATGGTGAAAAGACTATTTAAGAACAAATACTTCCTGATCGGGTTCATTTTCATTTTTTCCTTGTTGTCGATCAGTATCTTGCATACGGTCTTATGGGATAATCAGGTCGCACAGACGAAGATCCTTTATGAGGATGGACGTGCGGTAGAGGCAGCTCCGATATCACCTAGTTGGAATGTACCTTTAGGGACGGATCCTTTAGGTTTTCACTTCACTCATATGATTTCAATCGGAGCCAAGTATACAATCGCATTCGCGATTTTGATCGCCTTCATCCGATTGTCTGTCTCCATGATCTTCGGAATTCTTTATGGTGCCTATTTTTATAAGTTCAGACGCTATATTACATGGCTTGTGGATGTCTTCAATTACGTACCAGTCACCTTATTAGCCATTTTCATCTTAACGCCGTTTCTCATGGAAAATCCGAGTGGGTTTGCGTATACCTTTTGGGAGCGCGTCGGGATTGAAGTGATCATATTAGCGTTCCTGGCAGTTCCGACTACATCCATTCTCATTGGTAACGAGATGGGAAGGATTTTCAAGCTAGAATTCATAGAAGGGGCAAGAGTCGTTGGTGGGAGCAGGCTCCATATTTTGTGGAAGCACGTACGTCCCCACATCCAGCCCCAGCTTTGGATCATTTTCATGCAGCAGCTTGTCCAGACTATGCTCGTGTTAGCGCATCTTGGATTTTTCAAGATTTTCTTCGGGGGGACGAATTTAAGTTTCGACCCGAACTGGCCAGATCCACCTCAATCGCTCTCTTACGAATGGTCCGGTCTCATAGGAAACGGTGTTCGGTATTTGACGATCAATCCATGGATCATCCTCGTTCCCATCTTGTTCTTTGCTCTTACGATTTTGTCCATGAATTTCATGCTTGAAGGCATCAAGTCGGTTACCGAAAACTGGCGGGTGAAATACAAACCAGCTGAAAAGACTTCTGAAGCCACCGATCATAACTCGAAAGAAAAAGAGTTCACACCTTTAAGACAACGCTCAGCAATCCAGAGAAGAGAGCTTCGACTGGAGCATAAAGAATAGAAATTGAAATGCTGTTTCCCGAGGAAAATCGGAGGCAGCATTTTTTTGTGAAAAAATTTTCCCTTACTCTCACAAACATGTAAGCACTTACATGGAAATCCTCACAAAAAACCTATTGTAATGGCCTATTGCCTTCCTTATAATGTCCTTTATATATAAACAAAAGTACACGTGAGAAAAACAAATTTTAAGAGGAAAGGTTGGTTGGATGGAATCAATATCAGTCGGATTATTAGGTTTAGGCACAGTAGGAACTGGGGTTGTCAAAGTGATTGAAAATCATCAGGATAAATTGATGCACCAGATAGGCTGCCCCGTTCAGATCAAAAAAGCACTTGTGAAAGATCTTCATAAATTGAGAGATGTTGATATTGATACCACCATTCTCACGTTGGAAGCGGATGATGTATTGCTCGATCCAGAGATTGATGTCGTCGTAGAAGTGATGGGAAGCATAGAAGAAACGAAAGAACACCTCGTAAAAGCTATCCGAAATAAGAAGCATGTCGTAACAGCCAATAAAGATCTCATGGCTGTACATGGACCAGAACTGTTGCATCTTGCATCAGAAAACGAATGTGACTTGTTTTATGAAGCGAGTGTGGCCGGGGGAATTCCCATCCTACGGGGGTTGGCAGACGGCTTAGCGTCTGATCGGATCACCAAAATGATGGGGATCGTGAACGGGACGACGAACTTCATTTTGACAAAAATGACGAAAGAAGGTCGTTCCTTTGATGATGTTCTTGCCGAAGCCCAAGCCCATGGCTTTGCAGAAGCAGATCCATCTGCGGATGTCGGTGGATTGGACGCAGCACGTAAAATGGCGATCCTTTCGACTTTGGGATATTCAATGAATATTGATCTGGATGATGTCAAATTGAAAGGCATCACAGAGGTTACAGAGAATGACATCCGATATGCCGAGCAATTGGGATATGTCATGAAATTGATCGGATATGCACACCGTGAAGGAAATTGTGTGGAGGTGAGCGTAGAGCCGACTTTGCTCGAGGAATCTCATCCACTCGCCTCCGTCAATGATGAGTACAATGCGGTATACGTATACGGTGAAGCAGTCGGTGAAACGATGTTTTATGGTCCAGGGGCGGGCAGTCTACCGACGGCTACCGCTGTCGTATCCGACCTTGTCGGTGTGATGAAAAACATGCGCCTTGGTGTTAACGGAAGAAGCGCAGTCAGCCCTCAATTCAATAAACAATTGAAAAAGAACGATGAGATCTTTTCGAAGTATTTCCTGAGACTGCATGTAGAAGATGAGGTCGGAGTGTTATCCAGTATCACTTCTGTATTTTCAAGAAACGGTGCGAGTTTTGAGAAAGTATTGCAACACCCTCTACCAGAAGAAAAGAAAGCAGAAATCGTACTTGTCACACATCATACAAGCCTTGCAAGTTTTGAAAAGATCCAAATGGAGTTAAGGGACATAGATGGTGTTCAGTTTGTAAAAAGCACGTATCGAGTTGAAGGGGGAGCGTCTTAATGGAACGATGGGATGGTCTACTGCAAAGGTTCCATGCATTTTTACCCGTCACAGACCGAACACCGAGGCTGTCTTTGAAAGAAGGAAACACACCCCTCATCCGATTGGAACACTTATCCAGAGATCTTGGCATTGAGCTGTATGCGAAAGTAGAGGGGGCGAATCCAACTGGCTCATTTAAAGATCGCGGTATGGTACTTGCTGTAGCAAAAGCAAAGGAAGCAGGAAGCGATACTGTCATTTGTGCTTCAACCGGGAATACCTCCGCCTCCGCGGCTGCATACGCTGCAAGAGCTGGATTGAAATGTGTTGTCGTCATTCCAGATGGAAAGATTGCACAAGGGAAATTGGCACAAGCAGTCATGTATGGGGCGAAGATCATCTCGATTGAAGGAAATTTTGATGAAGCCTTGGCCATGGTCCGGGAGCTGAGTGAGCAGGACGGTATGACGTTAGTGAATTCTGTGAATCCGTACAGGTTAGAAGGCCAGAAGACAGCTGCGTTCGAAGTTTGTGAACAACTTGGTGAGGCTCCTGATGTCTTGGCGATACCTGTAGGGAATGCTGGAAACATCTCAGCGTACTGGAAAGGCTTCAAAGAATATCACGAAGACAAGGTATCGGGATTACCGAAAATGTATGGTTTTGAGGCAGAAGGAGCGGCAGCCATTGTTCATGATCGAGTTTTTCCTCAGCCTGAAACGATTGCGACCGCCATCCGGATCGGGAATCCCGCCAGCTGGCAATTGGCAGTGGATGCGGCTGAAGAATCACAAGGTTTGATCGATGAGGTCAGTGATGGTGAAATTTTGGAAGCTTATCAGCAGCTTGCAAAGTATGAAGGTATTTTTGCAGAACCTGCATCCTGCGCCTCATTGGCAGGGTTTCGGAAGCTTCATGCCCGAAGAGAATTGGTGAGCGGTCAAAAGGTGGTAGCCGTTTTAACTGGGAATGGATTGAAAGATCCTGCAATCGCTCTAAGTGAAAGCCCTGTCCAGCCGGTAAAATTGCCGAATAACAAAAACATCGTCACCGATTTTATAAAAGGGAAAATCAGCATATGAAGAGCTGGCAAATCAAAGTACCTGCAAGTACAGCAAACCTCGGAGCGGGCTTTGACTCACTCGGATTGGCACTCAACCGATACTTGATATTGGATGTCACAGAACATTCGAAATGGGAAGTTGAAGCACTATCCCCATCACTAGAGGCATTTCCGAGAGATGAATCGAACTGGATTATTCAAATAGCATTGGAGACAGCCGTTGCTCACGGCAAAAGGTTGCCGCCCTGTCACGTTCGTGTGCGAAGTGATATACCATTGACGCGAGGACTTGGATCAAGTGCAGCGGCGATTGTTGCGGGGATTGAGTTGGCCGATACTTTAGGGAACCTGAAGCTTTCGAAGAAAACCAAGCTTAAAACTGCGGTGAAATATGAAGGGCATGCCGACAATGTTGGTGCATCTATATATGGAGGGCTGGTCATTACCTGTGAGACGGACGAACAATTAGAGGTTCTTCAGATTCAGGAGATGCCGATTTCGATCGTTGCCGTTTCACCTCAAGAGGAGCTTAGCACCGAGGAAGCTCGACTTGTCCTTCCTGATCAAATTTCTTACAAGGAGGCTGTCAGAGCGGGTGCTGTCTCTAATGTTCTAGTTGCCGGGTTATTGAAGCAGGATTGGGACTTGGTCGGGAGAATGATGAAAAAGGATCTATATCACCAACCTTACCGGTTGCCATTAATCCCACATTACAAAAGAGTTGAACATGTTGCAGAGAGATATGGCGCATTCGGGATCGCGTTGAGCGGTGCTGGTCCGACCATCTCCTGTTTTACAGTAACGTTTAAAACGGAATTGCTGTTCAGGAAGTTGAAACAGGCTTTCCCTGAAATGTTCATCCAAACTTTGAATGTGGATGGTGAAGGCGTTGTGTCTACCACATGTTTTGAGCCATCCGCTTTGTGACCATCTGTATTTTTCCTGTTCAATAAGGTAAAGTTGAGGATATATCTTAGTTCCTAGGAGAAATCTTATGTATCAAAGTACCGATGAAACATTTATGAAGAAAGCGATTCAAGTGGCCGAGCAAGCAGCCGCTATCGGAGAAGTTCCAATAGGTGCGGTCATCGTTAAAGATGGTGAGATCATTGCATTCGCCTATAACCTACGTGAAACGGAACAACGATCGGTAGCACATGCGGAACTGCTAGCGATTGACGAAGCATGCAAAGCTCTTGGGACTTGGCGGCTTTCAGGTTGCACGCTATATGTCACTCTTGAACCTTGTCCGATGTGTTCAGGTGCCATCGTGCTTTCAAGAATCGACCGGGTGGTTTATGGAGCGAGCGATCCGAAAGGTGGATGTGCGGGTACCTTGATGAATTTGCTCGATGAACCTCGTTTCAACCATCAGGCCGTTGTCACCTCAAGTGTATTAGAGGAAGAATGCAGTCTGATGCTCAAACAATTTTTCCAGGATCTCCGTAAACGAAAAAAGCTGGAGAAAGCGGAAAACGATTCTTGAACAATCCGTTTCACCGTGTTATAGTGTGATTTGCTGTTAAATAAAGAGAGCTTTCCATGGACTGTAGTCGGTGGAGGCGTTTCTAAGTGGTTGATGGGAACTGATTCGAACATCAGTCATTCAAATATTTTACAGTTGATTTTATGGACAAGTGAGCGTATACTAGAGATTGCGCATTTCTCATGCGCCTAACAATGTTATAAACTTTGCCGTGCTAGGTGGGAAGGTAGCGGTGTCCTGTACTCGCAATCCGCTGTAGCGAGACTGAATCCCTTTCCGAGGTTAGCTGACGTAAGGTCTGCCGTTCGTAAGTGGTGTTGACGTCCGGGTCCTGCGCAACGGAGCCCCATGAACCCTGTCAGGTCCGGAAGGAAGCAGCAGTAAGTGGGTTACTCCGTGTGCCGCGGGGTTGCCTGGGCCGAGCTAACTGCGGGCGTAACGCTTATGAAGGCTTTATCGACGAAAGGTGCACGGCGTTAATACATACTATACAAAAGGTCGACCAGATAATGGTCGGCTTTTTTTATGTCTTCATCATGTAGGAGATCTGATTAGGAATACCTTCGATTAGTGAAATCCATAATTTTTAAACCAAATGCGAAACGGATTCCTCTTTGAAAATGAGCCAGGGAATCGGTATAATAAAAAGGATGAAAATGTTCTATTAAAGGAGGGTGTGCGGATGGCATATCAAGCATTATATCGGTTATACCGGCCACAACAGTTTCAGGACATGGTCGGGCAAGAACATATAACGAAGACATTACAAAATGCATTATTACAACAAAAGCTATCCCATGCCTACCTGTTCAGCGGTCCAAGAGGAACCGGCAAAACAAGTGCAGCAAAGATCATTGCGAAGGCAGTCAACTGTGCAAAAGCGCCAGTTGCAGAACCTTGTAATGAATGTGAAGCTTGTGTCGGCATTACAAAAGGTTCCATCTCTGATGTCATTGAAATCGACGCCGCTTCAAACAATGGCGTCGATGAGATCCGTGATATCCGGGACAAAGTAAAGTATGCACCAAGTGCTGTCCAGTACAAAGTGTATATCATTGATGAAGTACATATGCTGTCCATCGGTGCATTCAATGCGCTACTGAAGACATTGGAGGAACCACCAGCACATGTCATATTCATTTTGGCGACGACGGAACCGCATAAAATTCCTTTGACGATCATATCAAGATGTCAGCGATTCGATTTCCGACGGATTACAAGTCATTCCATTGTAAAACGGATGCAAACCGTCATTGAATCCCAGAATGTGCAAGTGGAGGAAGAAGCTCTTCATCTTGTAGCAAGAGCAGCGGAAGGTGGAATGCGGGACGCGTTGAGCATCCTCGATCAAGCTGTTTCCTATAGTGAAGATACGGTAACGGTCGACGATGTCCTTGCAGTCACCGGCTCTGTATCCCAAACATTCCTGTCGGATATGACGATCGCTTTTCAAGAAAACAATGTGATTGAAGCATTGAAGCAAATTGATGAGTTGATGGACAAAGGGAAAGATCCGATCCGGTTCATCAATGATTTGATTTTCTATTACCGAGACATGTTGTTGTACCAAGCTGCTCCTAACCTGGAAGAAGTGCTCGATCGTGCTCAAGTGGACCAAGAATTCGAAAACCTTGCGAAAAAGATACCGGGCGATTGGATCTATCAAGTCATCGACGTCCTGAATAAAGCTCAACAAGAGATGAAGTGGACCAACCACCCTAGAATCCACTTAGAGCTAGCGATCGTAAAGCTATGCCAGGAGGAATCTGCTCCCGTTCAAACAGGAAGTGCAGACGTTCAACCGCTCATGAACCGAATTCAACAACTTGAGCAGGAAATCAAGTTATTGAAAGAACGGGGAGTCTCAGCCAACACAACAAGTAGTCCTGAGCCAGAAAAACCGAAACGGACATTCCAATCGAAAACGCCGAAGTCGAGAGCTTCTACTGGCCGTATCAAGGAAATGCTCAAAACAGCATCCAAGAAAGATCTCCAGTTATTACGAAGCAAGTGGGGCGACATCATGGAGCAAATCAAGTCCAGGATGGTCAATGCGCATGCATGGATGATTAATGCGACTCCAGTTGCAAGTTCTGAAGATGCATTCTTGTTAGCCTTCCAACACGAACTTCATAGTCAGATGGCTGTAAAGGATAACATCAAAGAATGTGTCGAGTCCGTCGTGTTTGAAACGCTTGGTCGTCAGATGACGATGATGACGATTCTTGAGGATGATTGGGAAGAGGTTAAGAAATCGTTTATAAAAGAACAAAAACAATCCGATCAGACTGAAGACGAGGATGAACCATCGGAATCAGATGCAAGCGAATCCAATGAAACAGGATCAAATGCAAACGCATCAACTGAATCGGGAAGTGAAGATCCACTAGTAGACGAAGCCGTCAAGCTGGTCGGATCTGAATATGTAGAGATAGAAGATTAACGATAACAAGGAGGAAGTAAAATGAAAGGCAATATGAATAACATGATGAAACAAATGCAAAAAATGCAGAAGCAAATGATGAAAGCGCAGGAAGAGTTGAAAGAAAAATCAGTTGAAGGAACAGCTGGTGGCGGAATGGTAACCGTAACAGCAAATGGCCATAAAGAAATCATCGATATCGTCATTAAAGAAGAAGCAGTCGACCCAGATGATATCGAAATGCTACAAGACCTTGTACTTGCAGCTACAAACGACGCATTGAAGAATGTAGATGAGCTTGTAAACAAGGACATGGGACAATTCACTAAAGGCATGAACTTGCCAGGTATGTTTTAAGCGCAACCCCATATTGGAATAAGGATAAGCCTGAACGAAAGCTTATCTTGCATGAAGAAACAGATCGCGTACGAGTGACGCCAGATCTGTTTCTTCTATAGGAGGAATTACGTTGCATTATCCTGAACCGATCTCGAAATTGATCGACAGCTTCATGAAGCTGCCAGGAATCGGTCCGAAAACCGCAGTCCGCCTGGCATTCTTCGTGTTAGAAATGAAAGAAGATGACGTATTTGAATTCGGTAAAGCTTTGGTCAATGCAAAAAGGGATCTCACTTACTGTTCGAATTGTCACCACATCACCGATCGCGATCCTTGCATGATCTGCGATGATTCCAGCCGAGACCGATCGATGATCTGTGTGGTCCATGATTCGAAAGACGTCATCGCTATGGAAAAAATGAAAGAATACAGAGGACTCTATCATGTACTCCACGGAGCAATATCGCCGGTGGAAGGGATAGGTCCCGAAGATATCAAGGTGGCGGAGCTTATCAAACGTCTTCAAGATGATACGGTTCAAGAGCTGATCATGGCGACAGATCCTAACATTGAAGGTGAAGCGACCGCGATGTATATCAGTCGTCTCGTGAAGCCGACTGGCATCAAGATTACTCGTATTGCACACGGTCTACCAGTTGGAGGGGATCTGGAATATGCGGACGAGGTCACATTATCTCGTGCTCTAGAAGGGCGTCGAGAAATATAGCTCCACGGAGGCGAGTGAAGTCGTGTTTTTTCGTCGTACAGGTCGGCTTCGTAAGGAAGCAAATGAACGATTGCTGAAAGCCATAGAATCGGTCCGATCCGAATGGCTCACTAAAAAGGAACTCATTGAAAACAGTGTAGAGCCCTCTGAACAGGTCCTTTATGAAGTTAAGCTTGCCAAAGCCAAATACTTCTTCCTGTTGAAAGAGGCGAAGGTTCGTAAGATCAGAATGAGAAGTTTCTAGACTTCTCGTTCTTTTTTTATGTCTTTGTACATACGTATAGTGGTGAGACAAACTGTTAGGGGGATATTGCTATGGATCCATTCTGGGTATTTGCGATCGTCTGCGGATTGATCGTACTCCTCTTAGTGATCGGCGCGCCACTAAAACCACTTCGCTGGGTCGGACAAGCAGCGGTTAAACTTGTAATAGGAGCTCTACTATTGTTTTTCCTCAACGCATTTGGTACCGCAATCAATCTCCATATACCGATCAACCTTGCCACAGCATCCGTATCCGGCTTCCTCGGCATACCCGGATTACTCGCCCTGGTCGCCATCCAAAAGTTCATCCTATAATAAGACTGAAAGAGCTCAATCAAAAGCTCTTTTTTTCTTTGTAAAAAAGTCTTGCGTCATTAAAATCCACATGGTATAGTATTCTCTGTTGCGCTTTTGAGGCGAGCAACGAAAGCCGAATACTTCATCACAAATTGCTGAAAAAAGTCTTTGACAGATTAGGCAAACGATGATATTATATTAAAAGTCGCAACAAGACATCACAACAAAACATTCTTCGAAAAAAGTCAGCAACAAACGACTTTCAGACGAAGCAAAACAGCTCTTTGAAAACTGAACAAAAGCCAAGCGTGAAACGGGTCTTTTTATAAGAACCCTGAATCAATTTCGATTTACATTTAATGAGCAATCAAACACTTTATTGGAGAGTTTGATCCTGGCTCAGGACGAACGCTGGCGGCGTGCCTAATACATGCAAGTCGAGCGGATCAATGGGGAGCTTGCTCCCCTGAGATCAGCGGCGGACGGGTGAGTAACACGTGGGCAACCTGCCTGTAAGACTGGGATAACTCCGGGAAACCGGGGCTAATACCGGATAATACTGACCACCACATGGTGGAAAGTTGAAAGATGGCTTCTAGCTATCACTTACAGATGGGCCCGCGGCGCATTAGCTAGTTGGTGAGGTAAGGGCTCACCAAGGCGACGATGCGTAGCCGACCTGAGAGGGTGATCGGCCACACTGGGACTGAGACACGGCCCAGACTCCTACGGGAGGCAGCAGTAGGGAATCTTCGGCAATGGGCGAAAGCCTGACCGAGCAACGCCGCGTGAGCGATGAAGGCCTTCGGGTCGTAAAGCTCTGTTGTTAGGGAAGAACAAGTACCGTTCGAATAGGGCGGTACCTTGACGGTACCTAACCAGAAAGCCACGGCTAACTACGTGCCAGCAGCCGCGGTAATACGTAGGTGGCAAGCGTTGTCCGGAATTATTGGGCGTAAAGCGCGCGCAGGCGGTCTCTTAAGTCTGATGTGAAAGCCCACGGCTCAACCGTGGAGGGCCATTGGAAACTGGGGGACTTGAGTACTGGAGAGGAGAGTGGAATTCCATGTGTAGCGGTGAAATGCGTAGATATATGGAGGAACACCAGTGGCGAAGGCGGCTCTCTGGCCAGTAACTGACGCTGAGGCGCGAAAGCGTGGGGAGCAAACAGGATTAGATACCCTGGTAGTCCACGCCGTAAACGATGAGTGCTAGGTGTTGGGGGGTTCCACCCTCAGTGCTGACGTTAACACATTAAGCACTCCGCCTGGGGAGTACGGCCGCAAGGCTGAAACTCAAAGGAATTGACGGGGGCCCGCACAAGCAGTGGAGCATGTGGTTTAATTCGAAGCAACGCGAAGAACCTTACCAGGTCTTGACATCCTTCGCTACTTCTAGAGATAGAAGGTTCCCCTTCGGGGGACGAAGTGACAGGTGGTGCATGGTTGTCGTCAGCTCGTGTCGTGAGATGTTGGGTTAAGTCCCGCAACGAGCGCAACCCTTGATCTTAGTTGCCAGCATTCAGTTGGGCACTCTAAGGTGACTGCCGGTGACAAACCGGAGGAAGGTGGGGATGACGTCAAATCATCATGCCCCTTATGACCTGGGCTACACACGTGCTACAATGGATGGTACAAAGGGCAGCAAAACCGCGAGGTTGAGCGAATCCCATAAAGCCATTCTCAGTTCGGATTGCAGGCTGCAACTCGCCTGCATGAAGCCGGAATTGCTAGTAATCGCGGATCAGCATGCCGCGGTGAATACGTTCCCGGGCCTTGTACACACCGCCCGTCACACCACGAGAGTTTGTAACACCCGAAGTCGGTGAGGTAACCTTTTGGAACCAGCCGCCGAAGGTGGGACAGATGATTGGGGTGAAGTCGTAACAAGGTAGCCGTATCGGAAGGTGCGGCTGGATCACCTCCTTTCTAAGGAGTCCTTTTAGGACATAAGCCCTTCGGGGCAACACGCTTTGGCTTTTGTTTAGTTTTGAAAGAGCTTATGTTCTTTCAAAAACGTTCCTTGAAAACTAGATAACGAAAATTCTTGAAAACAAGACATCGAAACGTCATTTAATGACAAAGTAAGTAAAGTGTAAGTTCATTCATAACGTGGTTAAGTTATGAAGGGCGCACGGTGGATGCCTTGGCACTAGGAGCCGACGAAGGACGGGACGAACACCGATATGCTTCGGGGAGCTGTAAGTAAGCTTTGATCCGGAGATTTCCGAATGGGGGAACCCACTGTCCGTAATGGGACAGTATCCATACCTGAATACATAGGGTATGAGAAGGCAGACCTGGGGAACTGAAACATCTTAGTACCCAGAGGAAGAGAAAGCAATCGCGATTTCCTGAGTAGCGGCGAGCGAAACGGAATCAGCCCAAACCAAGAGGCTTGCCTCTTGGGGTTGTAGGACACTCTATACGGAGTAAGAAAGGAACGGCGTAGGCGAAGCGGTCTGGAAAGGCCCGCTAGAAGAGGTAACAGCCCTGTAGCCAAAACGTCGTTCCCTCCAGAGTGGATCCTGAGTACGGCGGGACACGTGAAACCCCGTCGGAATCTGGGAGGACCATCTCCCAAGGCTAAATACTCCCTAGTGACCGATAGTGAACCAGTACCGTGAGGGAAAGGTGAAAAGCACCCCGGAAGGGGAGTGAAAGAGATCCTGAAACCGTGTGCCTACAAGTAGTCGGAGCCCATTAACGGGTGACGGCGTGCCTTTTGTAGAATGAACCGGCGAGTTACGATAACGTGCAAGGTTAAGTTGAGAAGACGGAGCCGCAGCGAAAGCGAGTCTGAATAGGGCGAAGGAGTACGTTGTCGTAGACCCGAAACCGAGTGATCTACCCATGTCCAGGGTGAAGTTCAGGTAACACTGAATGGAGGCCCGAACCCACGCACGTTGAAAAGTGCGGGGATGAGGTGTGGGTAGGGGTGAAATGCCAATCGAACTCGGAGATAGCTGGTTCTCCCCGAAATAGCTTTAGGGCTAGCCTCGTGGTGAGAGTTCTGGAGGTAGAGCACTGATTGGACTAGGGGTCCCCACAGGATTACCGAATTCAGTCAAACTCCGAATGCCAGGAACTTGTCCACGGGAGTCAGACTGCGAGTGATAAGATCCGTAGTCGAGAGGGAAACAGCCCAGACCATCAGCTAAGGTCCCCAAGTATACGTTAAGTGGAAAAGGATGTGGAGTTGCCCAGACAACCAGGATGTTGGCTTAGAAGCAGCCACCATTTAAAGAGTGCGTAATAGCTCACTGGTCGAGTGACTCTGCGCCGAAAATGTACCGGGGCTAAACGTATCACCGAAGCTATGGATTGTACCTTTGGTACAGTGGTAGGGGAGCGTTCGAAGGGCTGAGAAGCGAGACCGGAAGGACTCGTGGAGCGCTTTGAAGTGAGAATGCCGGTATGAGTAGCGAAAAGAGAAGTGAGAATCTTCTCCATCGAAAGCCCAAGGTTTCCTGAGGAAGGCTCGTCCGCTCAGGGTTAGTCGGGACCTAAGCCGAGGCCGAAAGGCGTAGGCGATGGACAACAGGTTGATATTCCTGTACCACCTCCTTTCCGTTTGAGCAACGGGGGGACGCAGGAAGGTAGGGAGAGCGCGCTGATGGATATGCGCGTCCAAGCAGTCAAGGCCGGTGGATAGGCAAATCCGTCCACCATACGGCAGAGCTGTGATGGCGAGGGAACTAAAGTACCGAAGTCCCTGATCCTACACTGCCAAGAAAAGCCTCTAGCGAGGAAAGAGGTGCCCGTACCGTAAACCGACACAGGTAGGCGAGGAGAGAATCCTAAGATGCTCGGGAGAACTCTCGTTAAGGAACTCGGCAAAATGACCCCGTAACTTCGGGAGAAGGGGTGCTCTGATAGGGTGTATGCCCGAGAGAGCCGCAGTGAAAAGATCCAAGCGACTGTTTAGCAAAAACACAGGTCTCTGCGAAGCCGTAAGGCGAAGTATAGGGGCTGACACCTGCCCGGTGCTGGAAGGTTAAGAGGAGGGGTTATCCCTTACGGGAGAAGCTCTGAATCGAAGCCCCAGTAAACGGCGGCCGTAACTATAACGGTCCTAAGGTAGCGAAATTCCTTGTCGGGTAAGTTCCGACCCGCACGAAAGGTGCAACGACTTGGATACTGTCTCAACGAGAGACCCGGTGAAATTATAGTACCTGTGAAGATGCAGGTTACCCGCGACAGGACGGAAAGACCCCATGGAGCTTTACTGTAGCCTGATATTGGATTTTGGTATCGTTTGTACAGGATAGGTAGGAGCCTTAGAAGCCGGACCGCTAGGTTCGGTGGAGGCGTCGGTGGGATACTACCCTGACGGTATTGAAATTCTAACCCAGGACCGTGATCCGGTTCGGAGACAGTGTCAGGTGGGCAGTTTGACTGGGGCGGTCGCCTCCTAAAGTGTAACGGAGGCGCCCAAAGGTTCCCTCAGAATGGTTGGAAATCATTCGCAGAGTGTAAAGGCACAAGGGAGCTTGACTGCGAGACCTACAAGTCGAGCAGGGACGAAAGTCGGGCTTAGTGATCCGGTGGTTCCGCATGGAAGGGCCATCGCTCAACGGATAAAAGCTACCCTGGGGATAACAGGCTTATCTCCCCCAAGAGTCCACATCGACGGGGAGGTTTGGCACCTCGATGTCGGCTCATCGCATCCTGGGGCTGAAGTAGGTCCCAAGGGTTGGGCTGTTCGCCCATTAAAGCGGTACGCGAGCTGGGTTCAGAACGTCGTGAGACAGTTCGGTCCCTATCCGTCGCGGGCGCAGGAAATTTGAGAGGAGCTGTCCTTAGTACGAGAGGACCGGGATGGACACACCGCTGGTGTACCAGTTGTTCCGCCAGGAGCATCGCTGGGTAGCTACGTGTGGACGGGATAAGTGCTGAAAGCATCTAAGCATGAAGCCCCCCTCAAGATGAGATTTCCCATCGCGTCAAGCGAGTAAGATCCCTCAGAGATGATGAGGTTGATAGGTCTGGTGTGGAAGCGTGGTGACACGTGAAGCTGACAGATACTAATCGATCGAGGACTTAACCACAATACTTAAACATCGAAGATGTTTTCAAGAACCGTTATCTAGTTTTGAAGGAATGGTTCCTTCAACTTCATAGTCTGGTGACGATGGCGAAGAGGTCACACCCGTTCCCATGCCGAACACGGAAGTTAAGCTCTTCAGCGTCAATGGTAATTGGGGGCTTCCCCCTGTGAGAGTAGAACGTCGCCGGGCAACAACAGAGCAGCCTTATAAGGCTGTTCTTTTTTGTGTTTCAAAAGAAGGACCGTAAGGTCCAAAGGCTACGAAGTTGAGGGTTGAGAGGAACAAGGAGGTCGAGGAAACAAGGGAGCCACGACCGGAGCGTATGATATACGCGAGGACGGAGGAGAGTGCAGTTGACGAAGAGATCCGCCGTTCATCGCAAGCCGAAGGCTGAACACGGAAGTTAAGCTCGCGCGTCAATGGTAATTGGGGGCTTCCCCCTGTGAGAGTAGAACGTCGCCGGGCAACAACGAAAGGACAGCTGCGAAGCTGTTCTTTTTTGTGTTTTTCAAAAGAAGCTCAGAGGTCTAAACATCGAAGTGAGACTATGAGATCCATCGTTTATTGCATGAAAAAGGGAGTAACATTTTACTAAAGAGGTGATTTTTACTCCTCTGCACAAAAAACAGTTCCAAAGAGTAATAAATCGCTTTTAAATCACTTCTTTTTGGTTAAAAACCAGATTTTTATTAAAATCGCGGGCAAATGGTATCTGGAAAGACTTATAAAAAAGCAATGAAGTGACTTCTATGAAAGGCAGTGAATTTCGAAGAAATCAACTTTCAATATTCCATCTTTACTTTCAGGGAGACATACACAATTCCAAATGACCCATCATACATTTACGTTAGCAGATGATTTTTCTAAAAATTGAATCGGTTCGGTATATTTATAATTGTTTCTGGCAACAATGGTGATGGAGGTGGGAGAAATGGAAACGACAAAGCGATCCACGGATACATGTATGGTTTGTGAAGAGCAATCCAATAAAGGGATCTATATTTTCCAACACTTTTTATGCACCGAATGTGAACAGAGAATGGTTGTAACGGATACGGACGATGAAGAATATCAATATTTTATAGAGAAATTAAGGAAGATCAATCGAGTTTCTTGTTAAAGCAGGTGAACATACACCTGTTTTTTTGTTTGCCCAATTCATCCAATCCTCGTATCTACAAGTCATTTAGATTGTTTTTTGATAGAATGAGGGGAGGATATTTCACAGAATCGGACTGATGGTATTGAAAAAGCTACATACACCGTTAATGGATAGGCTGATAGAACATTATGATCGGCAGGTGTTTTCTTTTCATGTGCCAGGACATAAATACGGTGAACTTTGGTCAGATGACAGATTCAAAAAAGATCTTTTGCAACTGGATGCAACCGAATTGTCAGGGCTTGATGATTTACATGATCCTTCTGGGGTCATAAAGGAAGCGCAGGATCAGACCGCTCGATTTTACCAGGCAGACCGTAGTTATTTTCTTGTAAACGGTACGACAGTCGGAAATCTTGCGATGATTTTGGCGACGTGTCGAAAAGGTTCAACCGTGCTCGTTCAAAGGAATTGCCACAAATCAATCATGAATGGAATACGTCTAGCCGAAGCAATACCTGTTTTCCTTACTCCCGAAGTGGATGTAACGACCGGAGTCGCTACAGGGATTACGATAGAAAGCGTCGAGGAAGCTTTCAAGCTTTATGATGCCATTGATGCTGTCATCCTGACGAATCCGAACTATTACGGGATGACACAGGATTTAACAGGAATCATTGCATTCTCACACGAACAGGGATGTCCTGTCCTGGTAGATGAAGCACATGGGGCTCATTTCGGAATTGGCTCCCCTTTCCCATCTTCTTCATTATCGATGGGGGCTGATGTGGTCGTTCAATCTGCCCACAAAACATTACCTGCAATGACGATGGCGTCATTTTTACATATCAAATCCAGCCTTGTCGATCCCCTTGAGCTAGAAGACAAGCTCGAGGTTTTACAGTCAAGTAGTCCGTCCTATGTATTGATGGCGTCGCTCGATTATGCACGTGCGTATCTAGAAAGCCTGGAACCTGATGATATTAAGCAGATCATTGTCAGTATCCAAGAGTTGAAAGAACGACTCAAGACCGTTCCGCAAATTGAAGTCGTACAGGGGTCTCACGGTTGTGATTACCATGATCCGCTCAAATTGGTGGTGCAGTCGAGAACGAAATTGTCAGGCTATGAATTACAAAAGGTACTTGAGCAAGTCGGAATATATACAGAACTGGCGGACCCGTTCAATGTGTTGTTCGTGTTGCCATTAAGCCGGTTAAAACAGAAGGATCACCTCATTAACCTGATCAAGGCGACCCTGTCATCCTATGAAGTCGTGAACGATCGAAAGCCGATGCATGTTAACTACAAGTTACCTGCCATCGCTGAAATCGATCTGAGTAGAAGCAATCAGCAAGAGCAGACGAAAGTGCCACTTGCCGAAACCGTTGGAAAGGTCAGTGCGGAAACTATCATCCCGTATCCACCGGGAATCCCGATCCTTTTAAAAGGGGAACGTATTACAAAGGACCATCTTGCCTATTGTTCTTTCCTGATTGAGCAGAAGGCAAGGTTTCAAGGCAATCAACCTGATCAAGGAATTATGATATATCGATAATATAAACATCAAGAGTTCGGAGGTAGCTTTACATGAGTCAACCGTTATTCATCACATTTGAAGGACCTGAGGGAGCTGGAAAAACGACGATCATCAAACGGGTCGAAGAAGCATTCAAAAGTCGGGGAATCCCGTTCATCTGTACAAGAGAACCAGGTGGGATCGAGATTGCAGAACAGATTCGTTCGGTGATCCTGAATCCGGAAAATACGAAAATGGACGGGCGAACAGAAGCACTTCTTTACGCTGCAGCAAGGCGTCAGCATCTGGTGGAGAGAGTCCTACCGGCATTACAGGAAGGGAAAGTCGTACTATGTGACCGGTTCATCGACAGCAGCCTCGCCTATCAAGGATATGCTCGTGAACTGGGCATAGATGAAGTGTATACAATCAACCGTTTCGCTACAGAGGACCATATGCCGGATTTGACGATCTATTTCGATCTTTCACCGGAAGTAGGTTTGGGTCGAATCGACGATAATGCCAAACGGGAAAAGAACAGACTCGATCTTGAAAAGCTCGATTTTCATGAAAAAGTGCAAGAAGGCTATCAAATCGTAAATGATCGGTTTTCTGAAAGAATCGTCAAAGTGAATGCGGAACAATCCATAGAGGATGTCTATGAAGACGTCATCAGCATAATCAACCAAAAACTTGCAAAGATAAAATAGAATGAAAAATGTGCACCTGTTATAATAGAGATAATAAGGTATGAAAGGAGCTCTCGCTTATGAAGCTTGTGGTTGCGGTGGTTCAAGATAAAGATAGCAATCGTTTGTCGGATGCCCTTGTGAAGAGCAATTTCCGTGCAACGAAATTAGCGAGTACGGGTGGATTCCTGAAGTCCGGGAATACGACGTTCATGATTGGTACAGAAGATCAGCACGTCCAACGTGTACTAGACATTATCAAAGAGAATTGCCAAAGCAGAGATCAGCTCGTAGCACCTGTTTCACCAATGGGCGGGAATGCGGACTCTTATGTTCCATATCCTGTGGAAGTCGAAGTTGGTGGCGCGACTGTATTCGTCCTTCCGATTGAACAGTTTATGCAATTTTAGGAGGCATCGATGATGAAAATCGGTCAAGACCTTCGGACGACTGTCGAACAAAGGCTGCAGGAAGGGGTAAAACCACCTGTCAGACAAGGGAAGTTCGATTCAGTGGTCCAAGCACAACAGCAGAAGCTACAAAATGAGCATCTGTCTACGCTTTTGAATAAAATCGATCAACAAGGACAACGTTTGCTGAAATCACAAACATTAAGCGACCTTAGAGAGTACAAACGCCTTGTAAAACGATTCATGAAAGAAACGGTAGAGTTCGGCATGAATCTGAAGAAATCAAGAAGTTGGAGCGGGCATGGGCATCTGGAAACGATGCATCTCGTGGAACGGATTGATGAAGAGTTGATTACCTTGACGGAAGAGCTTATGAACCGGGAAGTCAAGAGTATTGATATATTAGGCAGGATTGGTGAGATTAAAGGATTACTCGTCAATTTGTATACGTAGAAAAGAGTCGATTGTTATGAGTTGGAACACACTACAGGACAAACAACCGTATGTTGTGAAGTTATTGACCAACAGCATAAAGAAAGACCGTTTGGCCCATGCTTACTTATTCAAAGGAAACAAGGGGACTGGAAAGAAGCAAGTAGCTCTCCAACTGACAAAAGCCTATTTCTGTCGTGTAAGAGAATCAAGTGAGCCATGTGGCGAATGTCCGGATTGCAAACGGATCGATTCAGGCAATCATCCAGATGTGCATTTGGTGGAGCCGGATGGACAGTCAATCAAGATTGAACAGGTAAGAAAGTTGCAGAAGGAATTCTCCTATCTCGGGCTGGAGTCCAAATCCAAAGCGTACATCATAGAACATGCGGAGAGGATGACAACCCAGGCTGCGAACAGCCTGTTGAAATTTTTAGAAGAGCCGGGACAGAAGACGGTCGCCGTCCTATTGACGGAGAATCCGCAACAGCTTCTGGACACGATCCGGTCGAGGTGCCAAATTTTAACGTTCGCCCCACAATCTCAACGGGAACTGATTCAAGCGCTTACAAGCGAAGGTAATCCTGAACAATTGGCAAAAACCGCAGCAGCGTTAACCAATGATCAGAAAGAAGCGCAATCGTTACTAGAGGATGAGTGGTTTGTACAAGCCCGAAAGAACGTGTTAAAATTAGGAGAAGAGCTTCATGAAAGACCACACCGAGTCCTTCTCGCTCTGAATGAATATTGGCACCCACATTTCAAAGATAAACAACAAGTCGAGATCGGTTTGGATTTGTTGTTGATTTGGTATAAAGACGTCTTTCTCACTCAATTAGAAGAAGAACAATCCATCGTATTCAACGATGCTACAAATATATTATCCGTCCAAGCGCTACATAGCTCCCAGAGCAGAGTACGCCATCAAATGATGCAGATACTCGAAGCGAAAAGACGTCTGAACGCAAATATGAATCTTCAATTGTTAATGGAGCAATTGGTGCTTAGATTGCAGGAGGGATAACCCTAGTGTATGAAGTAATTGGTGTCCGCTTCAAGAAAGCGGGAAAAATATATTATTTTGATCCTGGTGATCTAGATATAGATAACAACACATTCGTCATTGTCGAAACAGCAAGAGGGATTGAATATGGCAAGACGGTCCTTGCAAAGAAACAAGTCGATGAGAACGATGTCGTCCTTCCTTTGAAGAAGGTCGTACGGATCGCGAACAAAAAGGACCAAATTTCCGTCCAAGAAAATAAAGAAGCAGCGAAAGAAGCATTCGACGTCTGTGTAAAGAAGATTGATGAACATGACCTCGATATGAAACTCGTCGATGTCGAGTATACGTTTGATCGTAACAAAGTCATCTTCTACTTTACAGCTGATGGCCGTGTCGATTTCCGTGAACTCGTGAAAGACCTGGCATCCATCTTCCGTACACGGATTGAACTTCGTCAAATCGGTGTACGTGACGAAGCTAAAATGCTTGGAGGAATCGGGCCTTGTGGTCGTTTGCTATGCTGTTCCACATTCCTTGGAGATTTCGAGCCCGTCTCCATTAAGATGGCGAAAGACCAAAATCTTTCATTGAATCCAGCGAAAATTTCTGGTTTATGCGGTCGACTGATGTGTTGTCTGAAATATGAAAACGATGATTATGAAACCGCTAAAAAGGAGCTTCCAGACATAGGAGAAGAGATTCACACAGCACATGGAAACGGAAAAGTCGTTGGTCTGAACATTCTTGAACGTCTCGTGCAGGTTGACCTCTATGAACGTGAACGTGTGATTGAATACACCCTTGATGAGCTTATTAAGGAAGGCTCCGTTTCACAAGCGACAGAGTAACGGGGTGAAGCCGTGGACAAGAAAGAAATCTTCTCAAGAGTAAGTGAAATGGAAGAGCAGATCGGAAGTTTATACAAGCAATTGGGAGATTTAAAAAACCAGTTGGCTGCTCTTCTGGAGGAAAATCACCATCTAGAAGTGGAAAACCGTAATTTGAGGAGCCGTTTGGAGCGGGAGAAACAACCGGCTCAAGGCAATCGTTCCTCAAAACAGGAAGATGCACAGAAAAATGCTCCAGACATCGGTGAAGGATTCGATACATTGGCTCGATTGTATCAAGAGGGCTTTCATATATGCAATCTGCATTATGGAAGTATCCGTACCGAAGGAGATTGTTTGTTCTGCCTATCTTTTTTGAACAAAAAGTAGCTTTCCACTAGGACTTAGACCTTATCAAATGCTCAGTTTGATAAGGTTTTTTCGTTAGGACATGATAAATTTACATATTCAATGTGAAAGGATACAGCATGATGTCAGTAGAAATATTTGAAGGAGAGCGTGTCGATTACATCATACCTGATCAGTTGAAAATCATTCAAAGCCCTTCTGTATTCACATTTTCCCTAGATGCAGTCTTATTAGCGAATTTCGTCTATGTACCGATTCAGAAAGGAAAACTATTGGATTTGTGTACAGGTACAGGAGCCATCCCTCTTCTTTTGTCGAGAAGGACGAAAGGAACCATTACAGGGGTCGAAATACAAAATAAACTCGTCAGCATGGCTGAACGAAGTGTTGCGCTCAATGAGCTGGAAGATCAGATTTCCATTCAGCATAAGGATATTCTCCAATTAGAAAATGAACTGAATGAAGACTATGATGTTGTGACATGCAACCCACCTTATTTTGAATCGAAAAATCCGAAGGACCATCATCAAAATGAACATTATGCAATCGCGAGGCATGAACTCTATTGTTCATTGGATGATGTCGTCAGAATCGCTGCCAAAAGTGTACGAAACGGTGGAAAGGCAGCCTTTGTCCATCGTCCGGAACGATTGATGGATTTGCTATCTCTTATGAGAAAATATAGATTAGAACCTAAGCGTCTGCAGTTCGTCTATCCGAAACAGGGTAAAGAGGCGAACATGATTCTAGTTGAAGGTTCTAAAGGCGGAAAGCCCGATTTGAAGCTTCTCCCTCCAATCATCGTATATAACGAATCCAATGAATATACAGAGGAGGTTCTCCGTGCATATGGGCGATGACGGGCATTGTGTATATATTCTAGAATGTAAAGATGGAAGTTTGTATACAGGCTATACAAATGATTTGGATCGTCGTATCATTGCTCATCAACAAGGCAAAGGAGCGAAGTACACTCGTGGACGGACGCCGGTGAAGCTTGTATACATGGAAGAGCATGTTACGAAATCCGATGCGTTGAGAGCAGAATACCGAATCAAACAGTTGAAAAGGATTGAGAAAGAACGTCTGATTGATATGAAGGAGTCAATGAATCATGTGGAGTCAAAAGAGTTATCAGACTGAAACGGATCAAGGAAGATTATTCATCATCCCAACACCGATCGGGAACCTGGAAGACATGACATTCCGGGCGATTCAATATTTGAAGGATGCGGACTTGATTGCATGTGAGGATACAAGACAAACGAAAAAACTATGCAATCATTTCGACATTTCGACACCTCTTGTCAGCTATCATGAACATAACAAGATGAAGAGCGGTGAAAAGCTGATTGAACAACTGAAGGATGGACATACGATTGCACTTGTAAGTGATGCGGGTATGCCAGGTGTTTCCGATCCTGGTCATGATTTGATCAAGGAATGTGTAGAAGCGCAAATTACAGTCATACCTTTACCTGGTGCCAATGCGGCCTTGCCCGCACTCGTGGCTTCAGGACTTTCGACAGACCATTTCTATTTCTATGGATTTCTACCACGAGACAAAAAATCACGTAAAACAGAAATAGAATTCCTATCCAAACTTAGAGACAGTCTCATTCTTTATGAGTCTCCCCATCGTTTGAAAGATACGTTGAAAGAGTTGTCGGATGCTTTTGGTGTGGAGAGGAAAGCCTCTATGAATCGAGAGCTCACGAAAAAATTTGAAGAAATCATTCGTGGGAACCTTGGGGACTTGTTGACCTGGAGCGATGAAGAGCAGGTAAGGGGAGAATTCTGCATCATCATTGAAGGAACCGGTGTGATTGATGATCCGGATGATAAATGGTGGATTACCTTGTCGGTCATTGAACACGTTGAGCATTACATGAAGGAAGATGACATGTCGAATAAAGCAGCGATCAAGCAAGTCGCACTCGACCGTGACTTGCCGAAACGCGAAGTCTACCAAATCTATCATGTCGAATCGTAATTAACATAGTTGGTTGATTTCTTCGAAATTCACGGCTCACCGCACGCCCCGCGGAAAGCGAGCATCCTGGAGCGGAAATCAACGACTCTTAAGAGTAACAAAGCGAAAATAGCCATCAAAAAAGAGACTGACAGTTGTCAGCCTCTTTTTTTAAATCACTTATTTTGATTTAGAAACGTAGTCGTTTAGCTCTTTAAGGATTTGTTCTGCACCTTCACGGCTAAGGATGATCTTTCCGTCACCGATTGAAAGGTTATCATCGGAAACCTCTCCTGTTACTTGGCAAGTCATGTTAGGCTTGTATTTCTTAAGTACGATGCGATCGTCATCTACATAGATTTCAAGAGCATCTTTTTCTGCAATTCCAAGAGTACGACGAAGCTCGATCGGAATGACCACACGACCTAGTTCATCAACTTTACGTACGATACCTGTAGATTTCATAATGTAAAATCTCCTCTCTTTAATCCTATTTTTATTTTGACTTCATTCTATGTTTATCGCCATTATTCGACAAAAACTATTATGTCCTAATAATACCAGCGATTCCCAAACTCGTCAATCATTTTCTCCTGAGAAAGTTTTTGCAATTTTTGTAAACACCCTTTCGTTGTTGAGTTGACGCAATTCCAAATTACTGAACTGATAAACCCTTCCATTTCTATCAGGAATATACAGGTAAATTCTACTAACTATTTTAGGGTTATTCATAATCTAAAAGTATTATAACCCCTCATCGATTCGTCAAATTTCGACAAAATAATGTCGAAAGATGAAAGAGTTCATATATAGTTTCGAAGGTACCAGGTATATTTTTGACCAAGTACAGTAATCCTGTAGGTATTTACATATATTGTTTTTCGTACTTGCGTGTCATTTTATGTCTAGGGAAAGAAAAAGTCTTTAATTAATGGTAGAATGAAACGGGAAAAATACTTTAAGAAGTTGTATTATCGACTAACTTACCCCTAATCAATTCTCATGAAACAATTTTTGGAAATTAGAGGAGGTAGCAAGAATGCCAGGGGAAAACAAAACATTTTACATCTCAACACCGATATATTACCCAAGTGGGAAGCTTCATATCGGACATGCTTACACAACCGTAGCTGGAGATGCTATGGCAAGGTATAAAAGACTCCGTGGTTATGATGTCATGTACCTGACTGGTACAGACGAACACGGAAAGAAGATTCAAGAGAAAGCGGAAGAGAGTGGTAAAACTCCTATCCGATATGTCGATGAAATCGTAGAAAGTATCCAAGAGCTTTGGGATAAGTTAGACATCTCCTATGATGATTTCATCCGAACGACGCAAGACCGCCATAAAAATGTTGTCGAAAAGATTTTCCAACAGCTTATGGAGCAAGGTGATATATACTTAGATGAGTATGAGGGTTGGTATTGTACCCCTTGTGAATCGTTCTTTACGGATCTTCAATTAGAGGATGGGAAATGCCCCGATTGTGGTAGACCTGTTCAACGGGTGAAAGAGGAATCTTACTTCTTTAAAATGAGCAAATACGCTGATCGACTTCTACAATACTATGAAGAGAATCCACACTTCATTCTTCCTGAAACCCGAAAGAATGAAATGGTCAACAACTTCATCAAACCTGGCTTGGAAGATCTCGCTGTATCTCGAACTTCTTTCGATTGGGGAGTTAAAGTACCAGGAAATCCGAAGCACGTCATTTATGTATGGATTGATGCGTTATCCAATTATATCACCGCGCTCGGATATGGTTCGGAAGATGATAGCAAATACAAAAAATATTGGCCGGCAGATGTCCATCTAGTCGGAAAAGAGATTACGCGTTTCCATACAATCTATTGGCCGATCATCCTTATGGCACTCGACTTGCCATTGCCTAAGCAAGTATTTGCTCATGGGTGGCTATTGATGAAAGACGGAAAAATGTCGAAATCAAAGGGGAATGTCGTCGATCCTGTCACATTGATCGATCGTTATGGCCTGGATGCGCTTCGATATTACCTATTACGTGAAGTTCCATTTGGATCAGATGGTGTCTTTACACCGGAAAGCTTCGTTGATCGTGTAAACCATGACCTGGCGAATGATCTAGGTAATTTATTGAACCGGACAGTAGCCATGATCAGCAAATACTTTGACGGAGAAATTCCTGCGCATGAAGGAATGATCACCTCCTATGATGATTCACTTGAAGAATTAGTGAATGCGACGCTTGAAAAAGTAGAAAATGCGATGGACCATATGGAATTTTCAGTAGCATTATCATCCATCTGGCAACTGGTCAGTCGCACGAATAAATATATTGATGAAACGCAACCATGGATTCTAGCGAAAAACGAAGATCAACGTGATCAGTTGGCTTCCGTCATGTCCCATCTGGCTGAATCGTTACGCTACGTTTCTGTCATGATTCAACCATTCATGACGAAGGCTCCTTATAAGATTTGGGAACAGCTAGGTATTCAAGACGATGCACATCTTACAAGCTGGGAGAGTTTGAAAGAGTTCGGTCAAATCCCTGGAGGAACGAAGGTTCAAAAAGGACAACCGATTTTCCCACGCCTAGAGAATGAAGATGAAATCACCTATATCAAAACTTCTATGCGAGGTTCTGAACCGAAAGAAGAAGAAACTTCTTCTGATCAATCGAATCAACAAAAAGAGGAAGCACCGAACAATGAAATTAGTTTTGATGAGTTTTCAAAGGTTGAATTGAAAGTAGCTGAAATCGTAGAGGCAGATAAAGTGAAAAAGGCCGATAAACTCTTGAAGCTTCAACTGGACCTTGGTGATGAGAAGCGTCAAGTCGTTTCTGGTATTGCGCAATATTACCAACCGGAAGAACTTGTGGGTATGAAGGTCATTTGTGTGACGAACCTGAAACCGGTCAAATTACGTGGAGAACGTTCTGAAGGAATGATTCTAGCTGGAAGTCAGGACGGAAAGCTGAAGCTCGCAACAATCGATCAATCGTTACCGAACGGCTCCATTGTAAAATAACGCCATATGAATCAGGGATCGACCCGATAAAAGGGTCGATCTTTTTTTTGGTAATTCATAGAAATTAGACTCTTTAATCGCTATCCACGAGACTGGTGCTACCATGGAAGTAATGTCTAGCACAGGAGTGTATATGATGGGAAATCCATGTTCATTTAGATTAAATCGCTTTTCTTCTATATAATAATGACTTTTCTTTGTAATGGATTTGTAATCGGAATGACAAGCAATTGACTTAGCAATTCCTATATTAAATGTGATAAACTAGGAAAGTGATTTTGAAACTAGGAGTTACGGATTATAAATATCATGATTTAGTAGGTGTTTTTGACTATGTTATTTGATACTCACGCTCATTTGAATGCCGATCAATTTGAAGACGATCGTGATGAAGTCATCCAGAGAGCGCTTGACGAAGGTGTCTCCCATATCGTTGTCGTCGGCTTTGACCGAAAAACGATTCATGGTGCACTGGAGCTTGCGGAAACATATGATTTCATTTATGCAGCGGTCGGCTGGCATCCAGTTGATGCAATCGACATGACGGAAGAAGATCTGAAGTGGCTAGAAGAACTATCTGAACATCCGAAAGTCGTAGCGCTTGGAGAGATGGGGCTCGATTATCATTGGGACAAATCTCCGAAAGAGGTTCAGAAGGAAGTCTTCCGAAAACAGATCAACCTCGCTAAAAAGGTCAAGCTTCCCATTGTCATTCATAATCGTGAAGCGACTGAAGACGTAGTATCGATTTTGGAAGAAGAAAATGCAGGAGAAGTCGGTGGTATAATGCACTGCTACAGTGGTAGCTTGGAAATCGCCCAACGGTGCATGGATATGAATTTCTACATATCTTTCGGTGGACCTGTCACATTCAAAAATGCAAAACGCCCAAAAGAAGTAGCTGCTGAAATTCCGATGGATCGATTGCTGATTGAAACGGATTGTCCGTTTTTAAGCCCGCATCCATTAAGGGGAAAACGTAACGAATCTTCTTATGTAAAATATATCGCAGAACAAATCGCCGATTTGAAAGGCATATCAGTAGAAGAACTCGCCCAAAAAACTTCCGACAACGCATTTCGTTTATTCGGCATCAATCGCTGATGATAAATGTCGAAGGAAGAAGAGAAAGAAGAGATAACGCGAGATTCTACAAAGTTCTCTAAAATAGAACACAAATCATGTCGAGCAATTTTCCTTTATTTTTCAAAAAATCCCTTGCATAATGGGGACCAAAAGTGAAAGGGAGGTCTTGTTTGACGGAGGTACAGCAGGTGTTGTAAATAACAGAATTCGAAAAGGAGGGGTCGGAACATGATCCACCTAAAAACTGTCATGACCAGAATGTTATCGGGAAAGTGGCTTCTGGTATCCATTGCAGGCCTACTCGTATTGGGAGCAGCCGTAAGCGTCGGAGCTTATGAGATGACGAAAAACTCGGTCACACTCTCAATTAACGGGAAGGAAAAGCAGGTGCAAACTCATGCCGAAACCGTTGAGGGGATTTTACAAGAAAATGGGATTGTTGTCGGTTCACACGACAAAGTAAGTCCTGGATTAGATACAAAAGTCGAAAATCAGATGAAGATCTCTTGGGTCCAGTCCCATCAAGTGACACTAAATGTCGGAGGGAAGGAACAAAAGATCTGGACCACGGCTGATACAGTGAAAGAGATGTTAGAACAAGAGGAAATCAAGGTTGAAGAGCACGATCAATTAAGTCCAGCTCTCGATGCTGACATCATAGATGGATTAACTGTCAATCTTGAAAAAGCATTTCAAGTCAAGTTGAATGACGGTGGAAAAGAAAAACAAGTTTGGACCACTTCGATTACGGTCGCTGACCTTTTAAAACAAAATAAGATCCAGCTTTCAGAAATGGATCGCGTAGAACCTGGTAAAGACGCCCTCGTCGAAAAGGGATCTCAGGTCAAAGTCATTCGGGTAGAAAAGGTCACCGATGTAGTGGAAGAAACAGTGGATTACGCAGTCGTTAAGCGTAAAGATAGCAGCCTTGAAAAAGGTAAGGAAAAAGTCGTTTCCAATGGTCAAGAAGGAAAAGTGAAAAAGCATTATGAGGTTGTCATGGAGAATGGAAAAGAAGTCTCCAGAGAACTGGTCAAAACGGAAAAAGTATCTGACAGTAAAGATAAAATTGTAGCAGTCGGTACGAAGGTAAGAACTCAAACGGTTTCACGTAGCAAATCATCAAATTCGTCCGAACCAGCCGGTCGTGAATTTTATGTTACAAGTACTGCATATACAGCAAATTGCAGTGGTTGTTCTGGAATTACGGCTACAGGTTACAATTTGAAAGCAAATCCGAATGCGAAAGTCATTGCTGTTGACCCAAGTGTCATTCCATTAGGAAGCAGAGTCTGGGTTGAAGGATATGGATATGCTACTGCTCTGGATACTGGTGGCGCAATCCGTGGTAATAAAATCGATGTATTCTTCAGCAGTAAATCTACAGCAAGAAGTTGGGGTAGGAAGACTGTTCGTATCAAAGTACTAAATTAACGTGAGGATGTTTGGCAGAACATCATACACATTTCATCTTTTAGCGCAGGGATTACCGTCCCTGTGCTTTTTATCTTTATCTTCCACCCCAAAAATGAACGCTTTATCTAAAAGTTTGGGTTAGGGTATACTGAGTTAAAAGCCGTTCTACTTATATAGACGCATTCATTACAAAAAGGTTTCAAATATTTCGGAGGTTTTTCATGAAAATTAAAGAAATTATCGTGGTCGAAGGGAAAAGCGATACGATTGCGATAAAACGGGCAATAGATGCTGATACAATCGAGACAAACGGTTCGGAAATCAGCGAAACAACATTGGAGAGGATCAAGCTTGCTCAAGAGCGGAGAGGTGTGATTGTATTCACAGATCCAGACTTTCCGGGTGAACGAATTCGAAAGATCATTCGTGAACGTGTGCCGGGCTGTAAGCATGCTTTTCTCCCAAAACAAGAAGCGATCGCACTCAATAACAAAGGTGTCGGAATTGAACATGCATCCGATGATTCTATTCGAAATGCACTGCGAGAAGCGCGACAAGACTTTGTGAATGAAGAGTTTGAAACGATCAGCTGGCAAGACCTCATTGATGGTGGCTTGATTGGTGGCAATCATGCCCGTGAACGCCGTGAAAAGCTCGGAACTTATTTGAAACTAGGATATAGTAATGGAAAGCAACTACATAAAAGGCTGAAGATGTTCCAAATCAGTCGTGAGGAATTTAGAGACGCGCTTCAACATGTGTTAAAGGAGGAGGAGTCATGAGAAAAGATATCTCAACCCCTCAATATACGAGATCAATAATTGATAAACATAAATTCACTTTCAAAAAAAGTCTGGGCCAGAACTTCTTGATAGATCGAAACATTCTCGACAAGATCGTCGATACTGCTGGTGTGACTTCTGAAACTGGTGTCATTGAGATCGGACCTGGAATCGGTTCGTTGACGGAACAATTGGCGAAACGCGCCAAAAAGGTTACAGCGTTCGAAATCGACCAAAGATTGATTCCAATTTTGAAAGATACTTTGTCTGACTATCCCCATGTGAAAATCATCCATCAAGATGTGCTGGAAGCGGATCTTCCTGCTATCATCGAAGAGGAATTCAGTGGACTTGATGATTTGATGGTCGTCGCGAATTTACCTTATTATGTGACTACACCCATCATACTGAAGCTGCTGATGGAACGATTGCCGATCAGGGGTATTGTCGTGATGATCCAAAAAGAAGTAGCCGATCGGATGGCAGCAGAACCGGGGACGAAAAATTATGGATCTCTTTCAATAGCCGTTCAATATTATGCGGTTGCCAAATCAGAAGTGAAAGTTCCGAAAACGGTCTTCGTACCTCAACCGAATGTGGATTCATCTGTCATATCGTTGATGTTACGTGATGAGCCACCCGTTGAAGTGGCGGATGAAACGTTTTTCTTCGAGGTTGTACGTGCGAGCTTCGCTCAGCGCAGAAAGACCTTGTTGAACAATTTACAGAACAATCTCTTATCAAAAGAGCAAAAAGCTGAAATCGAGCAAGTTTTTCAAGAGGTCGACATTGATGGGAAACGTCGTGGAGAGACACTGACGATTGCTGAATTCGCCAAACTCTCGAATGCATTGCTTCCATTAAAAAGATAATCATCATTCATGCCCTTATCGATCCACCATCGATAAGGGTTTCTTTATGCATTTTGATAATTAATCATTTTTTCAAACTCCTGAACATAGGTTTAAAGAGTAACTGAAATTCGAAAGTAAGCAATCATATATCCATTATCTTAAATGATAAGCACTCAGGATCACTCTCGTCGAGGGGGAATAGAGTTTATGCCTATTCAAGTAGGGGACATCGTCGGAAGACGTTCATACCAATGTGATCTCTTATTTCGTATTACCCATATAACAGACGATCAGATGGCTGAATTAGCCGGGGAAGATATGAGATTGATCGCAGATGCCCCTGTGGATGATCTGGTCGTGATGAATGGTGATGAGCAACAAGAACGAAGAAAGAAGATCAAAGAAAAAGAGAAATCTTCCTATCGTTTATTTCGACAGGATTATCAATTGTTAAGACATAAGATGGAGTATTCTGCGACAGGCGGATATGACAAAAACCACTCTTACTTCAGGCTCCCTGGGAAAGTTCTGCATGTCGATGGAGATCCATATTACCTGAACAAATGTCTTGAATTATATAAAAAGTTGAATGTGCCTGTTTTCGGAATCCATATGAAGGAAACCGAAATGCCGGAAAAAGTACCTGCCCTTATGGATGAAGTTGCTCCGGACATATTAGTCATTACAGGTCATGATGCTTATATCCGATCCAAAGGGGATACTTCAGACCTGCAAGCTTATAGGCATTCCAAGTATTTCGTGCGTACAGTGAAAGATGCTCGCAAAAAAAATCCGAACCTTGATCAGTTGATGATTTTTGCCGGTGCATGCCAGTCGCATTTTGAATCATTGATCAGAGCTGGTGCCAATTTTGCAAGCTCACCTTCAAGAGTCAACATTCATGCGTTGGATCCCGTTTATATCGTGTCAAAGGTAAGCTTCACCTCCTTTTATGACCGAATCAATGTGTGGGAAGTTTTGCGGAACACGATTACAGGTGATGATGGTCTAGGTGGGGTGGAAACGACAGGTTTCTTAAGAACGGGAATGCCGATTAAAGACCCAGAGAACAATAATCAAACAACTGCTGCAAACGCAAATGCATAAAAACCATAGGCTGTCTCTGTCGAATTTTATTGGATATGAAGAGTCAGCCTGGTTCAACTGATTTGAATTTTTTCTCCAATTTTTTTGTACAAGTCTACATAATATACCTATTTTAATGACAAAATAATTTTAAATTAAAAAAATAGAGCCAACACCGTTGACAACTGTTACAGAGCATTGCTATAATTTTAGATTTATTTTGACAAAATGCATCAAATGATGTTATAATTTGTCTAAGTGAGGTGTAGTAGAATGGGTAAAACAATTCCTGACATAAAACGCGTGTTAGAAGGGCAAGTTGGTAAGCGTCTAACGTTGAAAGCTAACGGAGGACGACGAAAAACCATTGAGAGAAGTGGCACCTTAGAAGAAACTTATCCAGCAGTCTTCATTGTGAAGTTGGATCAAGATACAAATGCATTTGAACGCGTATCATACAGCTATGCTGACGTTTTGACTGAAACAGTCGAAATCACATTTGCTGAAGATACTACGAACGGAATGATGGTAAGCGGGCAGTAAGGCATAATGTCTAACTGCTTTTTTACTTTTTATAGGCTTAAATATCTGTTGTTGATTTCTTCGAAATTCACTCCCTTTCCGCGGGCGAACCGCAAGCCTCACTTCCACAGGAGGTGGTGGCTTCGACGTTCACCACAGGACGTGGTGGGTCTTAGTCGAAGATCTTTGTGATGCTTGACCCACAAGTTCGCTGTGGGGTCTTGCCTGGCTCGCTGTTCCCGCAGGAGTGTCGTAAATTTCGACTACAATCAACCCTGTACTACCTACATAAGGAAATCATAATTCACCTTCAACTCCTTATACTAATCATACGTAGTAGTGAAAAAGGATTTGAAAGGGGCTTTTCGCAATTATGGCAAGACGACGCGGCGTTATGTCCGACCGTTTTAAAGAAGAAATTGCAAAAGAGTTAGGCTTCTATGAGACCGTGCAAAAAGAAGGTTGGGGAGCGATACGTTCCAGAGATGCCGGAAACATGGTCAAACGTGCGATTGAAAAAGCACAACAACAAATGTCTGAATAAACTACTGCTCTATACAGGGTGGACCGTACTGACAATCCTCCAGCTGCCAAACAGACCCCTCAACACAAATGTTGCAGGAAATGTTAGGACCGAGTTGATTGAACAAGTATGTCCATCCTTTTTTTAATTGAATGTTTTCCGCAATTCTGGCAGAATGTATGATAAACTATTCTGCGGTATTATGGACTTATGAAGTAGGTGAAGAAGAATGAAACTTTCTATTAAAGCTCCGGCAAAAATAAATCTTTCATTAGACGTCTTACATAAACGTGACGATGGATTTCATGAAGTGGAGATGGTCATGACGACCATTGATCTGGCTGATCGGATTGAATTGACCACACTTGATGAAGACATCATCAAAATCGAATCCTCAGGGGGGTACGTCCCTTCTGACTTTCGAAACCTCGCTTATCAGGCGGCAGACTTACTTAAAAAAGAGTGTAACCGAAACGAAGGTGTACACATCACAATTGATAAGCATATCCCCGTGTCCGCTGGTCTTGCAGGAGGAAGCAGCGATGCAGCAGCCACTCTAAAAGGCTTGAACGAATTATGGGATCTTGGGCTATCGATTGATGAATTAGCTGTTTTAGGTGCCAAAATTGGATCCGATGTTTCTTTTTGTGTTTATGGCGGCACAGCTCTTGCAACAGGAAGAGGAGAAATCATCAAGTCGATTCCATCACCACCCCCTTGTTGGGTCGTTTTAGCAAAACCAGCTATTGGCGTATCGACTGCGGATGTGTATCGGAATTTGAAATTGGCAGAGGTCGAACATCCTGATATCCAATCGATGGTGGCTGCAATTGAACGGAAAGACTTCAACCAAATCTGTTATTTGTTAGGGAACGTACTGGAATCCGTCACACTAGAGGATTATCCGGATGTTTCTCACATCAAGAATCAGATGGAACGTCTAGGAGCAGAAGGCGTTTTGATGAGTGGAAGCGGTCCGACAGTATTTGGGCTGACTGTTCATGAAACACGTGCTCAACGGATCTACAATGGTCTCAGAGGGTTTTGTAACGAAGTATATATGGTCAGGATGTTAGGAGAAACCGAATAACAGGTTGAATAAACCCGTACAAAAGTGGTATATTAACCTTAAAATATTCGGTTTTGGAGGAATTAAGCATGAAATTAAAACGAAGCAGCAGGCTCGTTGATTTGACTCGTTATCTCCTCCAGCATCCACATGAACTCATTTCTCTTTCTTTTTTCAGTGATCGATACGGAGCTGCAAAGTCATCCATAAGCGAAGATTTGTTGATTATTAAAGAAAACTTTGAGGGACAAGGTGTAGGCTGGTTGGTAACTGTACCTGGTGCAGCAGGAGGCGTCCGGTATATTCCGCGCGTATCAGAAGATGAAGCACGTGAAGTGATTGAAGAACTGAAGGGTCTATTAAGCTCTTCAGAACGTGTACTTCCAGGTGGATATCTTTATATGACGGATATCATAGGGAATCCTTCGATCATCAATAAGGTTGGACGGATGTTTGCATCCATGTTTGCAGATCGTTCGATTGATGTTGTCATGACCGTAGCGACAAAAGGGATTCCACTCGCATACGCTGTTGCATCCTATCTGAACGTTCCAGTTGTGATTGTCCGTAGCAATAGTCGCGTCACTGAAGGTTCAACGATGAGCATCAATTACGTTTCCGGTTCGACTAAAAGAATCCAAACGATGGCGTTAGCGAAAAGAAGCCTGCCATCAGGCTCCAACGTCTTGATCATCGATGACTTCATGAAGGCAGGCGGCACAATCAAAGGTATGATGGATCTACTTCAAGAATTCGACGCGACAATGGTAGGAATCGGAGTACTTGTTGAATCTGAGGAAGTCCAGGAAAGACTTGTCGATGACTATATTTCTTTAGCTCGTCTCTCCAATGTCGATACGAGAGAGCAGAAGATACAAGTTGAAGCAGGTAATTACTTAGATCAGATGGAGGTTGGAAGCGAATGAAGAAGATCCATACGACGAACGCACCTGAAGCGATCGGGCCATACTCCCAGGGAATCGTTGTAAACAACATATTTTATAGTTCTGGTCAGATTGCCCTCACTCCGGAAGGCACACTTGCTGGTGAGGATGTCCAAACACAAACGCATCAGATCTTTTCTAACTTGAAGGCTGTTTTGGAAGAGGCGGGAGCATCCCTCGATACAGTCGTCAAAACAACGGTCTTCTTAAAGGATATGGATGAGTTTCCGACCGTGAATGAAATTTACGGAAGTTACTTCGAGAATCATCAGCCTGCACGTTCTTGTGTAGAAGTGTCCAAGCTTCCGAAAGACGTACGGATTGAAATTGAAGTCATTGCACTAGTGAAATAAGAAGAACAAAAGCCAACGACAGCAACTAATGCTATCGTTGGCTTTTTTTATTTTCTTTGGGCTCTTTTCTTAAGAATTGTTGCTTTTAGATAGAAACAACTTGTGGATTTGATTGGAGTGCAGGGTGCGAGACTCCAGCGGGATCAGCGGGACAGGTGAGACCAATCAATGTGGCAACGCGACGAGTGGGCTCACCGCACGCCCCGCGGAAAGCGAGCACCTGAAGCGGAAATCAACTACTTTCTTGCGACAACAGCCTTTCTTTTTAAGTTGATTAAATTTTTTCATTATTTTTTATATTCCGAGCAGGAAAAAGTTACAAGTGTGTAGAAACCTCTTAGTACGCTGGTATTTATAAAAAAGGTGGTGTGTTTTACAAAATGGAAGTAACTGACGTAAGACTTCGACGAGTGAACACAGATGGGCGTATGAAGGCGATTGCTTCAATTACCATCGATCATGAATTCGTAGTTCATGATATCCGTGTAATCGACGGAAACAATGGAATGTTTGTTGCAATGCCGAGCAAGCGGACGCCAGATGGTGAATTCCGTGATATCGCACATCCGATCACATCAAACACTCGTGAGAAGATCCAGACAGCTGTGTTAACCGAATACCATCGTGTAGGGGAATTGGAGTCCGCACTTGAAGAAGCCGGTGCATCCTAATAATCTACGCAACTAAGAACCTGATCACCTTCGATTAGGTTCTTTTTATTGTGGCGTGAACAGTATGGATACCAATCATTGGATATGAATCATTCTCCTCCTACATAGAATGTTTCAATATAGCGACAAATGGCGCCTTTCCTTGAATCATACAGGATTATAAGATATATTCATATTGGATAAAGGTCAACAACGAGCATTGGAGGATATATATGTCGAAACGATATGCGGTTGTGTTAGCAGCTGGAAAAGGTACCCGAATGAAATCTCGTTTATATAAAGTGTTGCACCCTGTAGGTGGTAAACCGATGGTTCAACATGTTGTCGATCAGATTAAAGAAGTACAGGTCGATCAAATCGTCACGGTCATTGGTCATGGAGCTGAAAAGGTGAAAGATCAGCTCGGTGCTGAAGTGAATTATGTGTTGCAAGAGGAGCAGCTCGGCACAGGTCATGCCGTCATGCAAACAGAGGATTTGTTAGGAGACCTTGAAGGTACGACACTCGTCGTCTGTGGTGATACACCATTGATTTCAGCTGAAACGATGGATGCACTCTTGAAACATCATGAAAAAGAAAACGCGAAAGTCACTTTACTGACGGCACATGCAGAAGACCCGTTCGGATATGGAAGAGTCATCCGAAAAGAGGACGGAACTGTTTCGAAAATCGTCGAACATAAAGACGCGACTATTCATGAACAAGCTGTTCAAGAAATCAATACAGGTACGTACTGTTTTGACAATAAGACGTTGTTTGAAGCGCTGAAACAAGTGACGAATGACAACGTACAAGGTGAATACTATTTGCCGGATGTCATCGAAATCGTGAAAGAGCAAAATGAAACGGTGGCAGCTTACCAGACCCCTGCATTTGAAGAAACGATTGGCGTTAATGATCGAGTTGCCTTATCGGAAGCGGAGCGTCTGATGAAGAAGAGGATCAACACCAAACATATGAAGAACGGTGTTACGATCATTGATCCACAACAGACGTATATCACTTCCGATGTGAAGATCGGAGCAGATACGGTCATCTACCCTGGAACCGTATTATCCGGGAATACAGTAATCGGTGAAGAGTGTACCATCGGACCGAATGCAGAAATTAAAGATAGTCAGATCGGTAACGAAACGACGATCAAACAATCCGTGGTACACGATAGTGAAGTCGGAGACAAAGTTGCGATTGGACCCTACGCTCATATCCGTCCACAATCACAGTTGGGGAATGAGATCAAGATCGGGAACTTTGTAGAAGTGAAGAAATCTAAGATGGACCACGGTAGCAAGGCATCGCATCTGAGTTACATCGGTGATGCTGAGATCGGTAAAGACGTCAATCTCGGCTGTGGATCGATCACTGTCAACTACGACGGTAAAAACAAGCATCTGACGAAAGTTGGAGATGGAGCATTCATTGGATGTAATTCCAATTTGGTTGCCCCCGTCACAGTTGGAGAAAATGCTTATGTTGCAGCTGGATCGACGATCACTGAAGATGTACCTGGCGAAGCTTTGTCCATCGCTCGAGCTCGCCAAACGAATAAAGAAGGTTACGTTTCTAAAATACAGGAAAAGCAAAACAATCACAGGGGGTAATAAGCGTGTCCAAGTATGAGAACTCGAAGTTAAAAGTATTCACCTTAAATTCCAATGAAGGCCTGGCTGAAGAAATTACTGAACACATTGGTGTTCACATGGGGAAATGTTCTGTTCAACGTTTCAGTGACGGAGAAATCCAAATCAACATCGAAGAAAGCATTCGTGGTGGCGAAGTATATGTCATCCAATCCACTTCTTCTCCGGTCAACGAAAATTTGATGGAACTATTGATCATGATCGATGCATTGAAGCGTGCATCAGCTAAGACAATCAATGTTGTGATTCCTTACTATGGATATGCAAGACAAGATCGTAAAGCTCGTTCAAGAGAGCCGATTACGGCAAAGCTCGTTGCAAACCTTTTGGAAACAGCAGGAGCAACACGTGTCATTTCCATGGATCTTCACGCACCGCAAATCCAAGGTTTCTTCGATATTCCAGTGGATCAACTGCTTGGTGTACCGACATTGGCGAATTACTTCGAAAGCAAGAACTTAGAAGATGTCGTCATCGTCTCTCCTGATCATGGCGGAGTGACACGTGCTAGAAAAATGGCGGACCGCTTGAAAGCACCTATTGCGATCATCGATAAGCGTCGTCCACGACCGAATGTTTCCGAAGTCATGAATATCGTCGGTAACATTGAAGGGAAAACGGCGATCTTGATCGATGATATCATCGATACAGCAGGAACGATTACACTTGCGGCAAACGCATTGATTGAAAATGGTGCGACAGATGTGTATGCTTGCTGTACACATCCAGTGTTATCTGGTCCTGCGATTGAACGTATCCAAAATTCAAAAATCAAAGAGCTCGTAGTAACGAATACGATCGCACTACCTGAAGAGAAATTCATTGATAAATTGACACAGCTTTCAGTAGCACCTCTTCTAGGGGAAGCGATTATCCGAGTTCATGAGCAACAATCTGTAAGTAAGCTGTTCGATTAATCTTTTTGTCTGATTGATGTTTGAACCTATCTGTTTTCGGGTATAGTTTTAAAATAGTAACTGACACAGGAAGGTGATTTCGTTATGGCTATCGATTTAGATGTGAAAGTAAGAGATGATTTCAGTCGTTCTACTACAAGGAAGTTACGTGAAGAAGGCAATGTACCAGCAGTCTTCTATGGAAACGGTGATAGTAAGCCGATCTATCTTAACAGAGTCAATTTCGTAAAATCGATCCGTGAAAACGGAATTAATGCAGTCATCAATTTGAAAATCGACAACAAAAAACATTCTGCTATGGTACAAGACCTGCAGATCGATCATTTGAAAGATCTTCTGATTCATGTCGACTTCAGAGAAATCGACTTGAATGAAGAAACAGATGCAGATGTACCTGTACGTCTTGTCGGCGAGCCTGCTGGAGCGAAAGAAGGCGGCGTCGTACAGCACTTCTTACATGACATTACGGTTAGAGCGTTGCCAGCTGATATTCCAAGTGAGATCGAGGTCAATATCGAGGAATTGAATATCAGTGACGCATTTACAGTTGCAGATGTCATTGAAAATTCTTCGTACAACATCATGACAGATCCGGAAGAGGTTGTCGTTTCAATCGCACCTCCGACTGAAGAACCGGAAGAAGAAATGATCGATGAAGAAGATCAAGAACCAGAAGTCATCAGTGATAAAGACGATTCTGATGATGACGGGGAAGAAGAAGCAGAAGAGAAAAAAGAAGATTAACATCGACGAAATATTCATATTCATACAAAGGCGTAGCCGCTTTGGTTGCGCCTTTTTCTACGTCTAATAGAAAGGTTGGTTTCTTCGGAATTCACTCCCTTTCCGCGGGCGAACCGCAAGCCTCACTTCCACAGGATGTGCTGGCTTCGACGTTCACCACAGGACGTGGTGGGGTTTAGTCGAAGATCCTTTAAGATAAAATAGACTTTAGAAAAGCACTTACGTTTTCTTGATGTCTAGCTTCAGCACCCAGCCACTTGGATCACTTCAGCCTTCTTGCGGCGGCAACAGCCTCCTCATCAGGCCTTCGGTGACCTTCGTGGCTGAACGGGTGCTTAAGCTTTTCTAAATTGTAATAAAGTTGAAACCATCCTCTGGGAGGATGGAACGACTTAATCTGGAATAGAATAAGAAAGTTCATATGAGGAGTTATATTCAAAATGTTGAATAAGATTAAGCAATTGTTTGAAAAGGAAGGTCATGAAGACATGAAGGTAATCGCTGGTTTAGGTAATCCAGGAAGCAAGTACGAAGAAACACGTCATAACGTCGGATTCAAAGTGATTGACCAACTGTCTGAGTCACTGTCTATTCCATTGAATAAGCAAAAGTTCAACGGGTTGTATGGCATAGGGGAAGTAAACGGGCATAAAATATGTTTATTAAAACCTCTCACCTATATGAATCGTTCTGGAGACTCCATCATTCCACTGATGAAGTATTATAAAGTCGATCGTGAAGATCTGCTTGTCATTTATGATGATCTAGACACAGTACCGGGAAAGCTGCGTCTTCGTGAAAAAGGAAGCGCAGGCGGTCACAATGGGATGAAGTCCATCATACAGCATTTAGGTACTCAGGACTTTAAAAGGGTCCGAATCGGAATCGGAAGGCCTGAGCCAGGTGAAGCTGTACCCGATTATGTCTTGAAAACATTCCGTCCCGATCAACGAGATGCGATTACAGAAGCTCTCGATCGATCTGCCAAGGCATGTGAAAGTTGGATCCAAAAGCCATTTTCTCAAGTGATGAACCGGTACAACGGGTGAATAGAAACGCCTCTTAGCGACCATAATGAGAGTATAACAGGTCACTGAGGAGGCGGAAGATGGCAGTCTATTATTCATGTAAGCATTGTAATGTCCAGATCGGTAAGCTGGATCTGCATTCTGTCGGTTCAACGGATTTAGGATTGAATCAACTGACCGATCAAGAGAGGGAAGAATACTTATCCTATGATGATCAAGGACATATGTATGTAAAATCCATTTGTGAGGACTGTTATGAAATGCTAAGAAGGAACCCAGATTTTCATGCACTGGATTCATTTATACAGTAAACAGCTTTGGTTCACACACCAAGGCGTTTTTTGCTGTGTAAGAAGTAGCCTGGCTGTTCATAAAAGTCTTTATCATTTTAATGGATTGAAAAATCTATAGACAACAAGAAGATACAGTTTAGGGAATTTGGACTCCCATTCCTACTGGGAAGGAGATAAAAGTGATGCAAGGTTTATTGAAGTATTTTTGTGATAATGATGATTTCCAATCCCTCATTACAGGTATGTCGGAAGGTCTGCGGGAGCAATTGGTTTCTGGTTTATCGAACTCTGCTCGTACCTTATTGATGGCTGGCCTATATCAATCGAATAGTCGTGCTCAGCTCGTCGTTACACATAACCTTTTTCAAGCTCAAAAGCTATATGAAGACTTAGTGGCGATTCTCGGGGAAGAAACGGTGCATTTGTATCCAGTGAACGAGCTGACTTCTGCTGAAATCGCAATTGCCAGTCCAGAATTGAAATCTCAACGGATTGATGTTCTGAACCGATTGGCGGACAGGTCTGACGGCGGAGTGATCATCACTCCGATTGCAGGCTTGAGAAGAATGATCCCTCCGAAGAATGTATGGAACGCGAGGCGTGTAACATTCAAGCGAGGTACGGATATCGAACTGGATGACGTGAAGAATCAGTTGATTGCCATGGGTTATGAACGTTCTGATATGATTACTGGTCCAGGGGAGTTCAGTATTCGTGGGGGGATTCTCGATATCTTTCCACTGACCGAAGCACAGCCTCTTCGAATCGAGTTGTTTGATACAGAAGTGGATTCCATCCGTTATTTTGACGTTGAAACACAAAGATCTGAAAATCAACTTCAAGAGATCCAGGTTGGGCCGGCAGAAGAAATCATACTTTTTCCGGAACACTACGAAAGAGCCGTTTCTAAGGTTGACCTCGGGTTATCGAGATCACTCCAAAAAATAAAAGACGCGGGAGTAAAGGAGAAGCTCACCGAAAACATCGGGTACGAAATCGAACAGTTAAAACATCGACAAACATTCCAAGGAATGTACAAATACATTTCCTGCTACTATGAACACCCTGCTAGTTTGCTAGACTATCTTCCCGAAGATGCGCTGGTCATTATGGATGAAATCAGTCGTGTCCAGGAGACTTCTTCAAATTTGGAGAAGGAAGAAGCAGAATGGCATACGACTTTATTGAATCAGGGAGAGATTTTGTCAGGATTACGCCTTTCCCATCAATATGAGGATCTGGTCAATCGACCGAAGCTTATGTTCTTATATCTTTCTTTATTCTTAAGACATGTTCCACACACCAATCCTCAGAACATCATCAATATGAGCTGTAAAGCGATGCAAAACTTCCATGGACAATTGAATGTCCTCCTTTCTGAAGTGCAGAGATGGCATAAGAGTAAAGATGCCGTCGTCTTTTTGGCTGCCAACAAAGAGCGGGCCAAGCGTCTTGAACGTGTCATGGAAGATTACAAAATCGAAGCGGCACTCACAGACGGTAATACGCCACTCACACCGGGTAAAAACCATATCATCATCGGTGATTTGAATGGTGGATTTGAGCTACCGATGCGTAAGTTGGTCGTTTTGACAGAAGAGGAAGTATTCACGAAAAAAACAACGAGAAAACCGAGAAGACCACAGAAGGTTTCAAATGCTGAACGGATCAAAAGCTATTCTGAGTTGAAGGTCGGCGATTACGTCGTCCATATCAACCATGGGATCGGTAAATACCTCGGTATTGAAACGCTCGAAATCAATGGTGTTCATAAGGATTATCTCAACCTTAAATATGCAGGCGATGACAAACTGTATGTCCCTGTAGAGCAGATTGACCAGGTGCAGAAGTTTGTCGGATCGGAAGGGAAAGAGCCGAAGGTCTATAAACTGGGCGGCAGCGAATGGAAGAAAGTCAAAAGCAAAGTCCAATCGTCTGTCCAGGACATTGCTGATGATCTCATCAAGCTTTATGCAGAACGTGAAGCGTCGAAAGGATATGCGTTCTCTGAAGATGCAGGACTTCAGCAGGAATTCGAAAGTGCCTTCCCATATCAAGAGACGGAAGATCAGCTGAGGGCGATTGAAGAGATCAAGAAGGATATGGAGATGGAACGTCCGATGGATCGATTGCTATGTGGAGATGTCGGTTATGGAAAAACAGAAGTAGCGATCCGTGCTGCTTTCAAAGCGATCAATGATGGTAAGCAAGTCGCCTTCCTCGTACCGACGACAATCCTTGCCCAACAGCATTACGAAACGTTCCTGGAGCGTTTTGCTGAGTTTCCGATTACGATCCGTTCGTTAAGCCGTTTCCGGACACGGAAGGAACAAACAGAAACGTTAAAAGGACTGAAGGCAGGAACCGTCGATATCGTCGTCGGAACACATCGTATTCTGTCTAAAGATATCCAATTCAAAGATCTTGGATTGCTGATCATTGATGAGGAGCAACGATTCGGTGTAACCCATAAAGAGAAAATCAAACAGATGAAAACAAATGTGGACGTACTTACGTTGACGGCGACACCGATTCCACGTACGTTGCATATGTCGATGCTTGGCGTTCGTGATTTATCTGTCATCGAAACTCCGCCTGAAAACCGCTTCCCGGTCCAAACGTATGTGGTCGAGTATAGCGGAGGCATCATACGAGAGGCGATCGAGCGTGAATTATCTAGAGGCGGTCAAGTGTACTTTTTATATAATAGGGTCGAATCGATTGAACGGATGGCTGATCAGATATCCCAGCTTGTTCCGGATGCCCGCGTTGCATACGCTCATGGTCAGATGCGAGAAAATGAACTTGAATCGGTGATGATCGACTTCTTGGATGGTAACTATGACGTACTAGTCAGTACGACGATCATTGAAACAGGGGTCGACATTCCGAATGTAAACACGTTGATCGTCAACGACGCCGACAAGATGGGCTTATCGCAGTTGTATCAGCTGCGTGGACGTGTCGGACGCTCCAATCGCGTCGCTTATTCCTATTTCATGTATCAACGGGATAAGGTGCTTACGGAAGTAGCGGAGAAACGTCTACAAGCGATCAAAGAATTCACGGAATTAGGTTCGGGCTTCAAGATCGCGATGCGAGATCTTTCGATTCGTGGTGCGGGTAACCTGTTAGGTGCGCAACAACATGGATTCATTGATTCTGTCGGATTCGATCTTTACTCTCAAATGCTGAAGGAAGCGATTGAAGAACGGAAAGGCGAGAAACCGAAGAAGAAGGAATTTGAACTTGAGCTGGATCTTAACGTCGATGCGTACATCCCTTCTTCCTATATTGCGGATGAAAAACAGAAAATCGACATGTATAAACGCTTCAAGGGAATTGAGAACTTTGAGGATGTCTTGGATCTTCATGATGAAATGATCGATCGTTTCGGTGACTATCCAGAGCAAGTGGAGAACTTATTTGCGGTATCCAGAATCAAACTTTACGCACAACGAGAGAAAGTCGAAAAGGTCGAACAGATGAAGAACAACCAGGTACAGCTTCTATTGTCGAAAGAAACGACACTGCAGCTAGATGGAAGCAAGCTTTTTGATATCGTGAATAAAATAGGTCGTCATGTGAATCTTGGGATGGAGAAAGAACAGATCAAAGTCATCGTGAACCATAAGAAAATGGCGGATGAGAAGCTGTTGAAGACGATTGAAGAGGTGCTTGAAAAAGTACCGGATGCCAAAAAAGAAACCGTCCAGGCCTAATGATGATAGGAGGCTTCCACTTTTCGAAGAATTTTCCGTTTAAGTGAATAGATTAAGCGAACGTACGGATACTAAAGGAAAATCAATGGTATATTTATTCATTTGTACCATGAATGCTATTGTATCTCCATTATCTTGCAACGATAGAAAGTGAGGGCAACAAAGAATGAAAGCCACAGGTATCGTACGTCGTATTGATGATCTTGGACGGGTCGTCATTCCAAAGGAAATTCGAAGAACCCTGCGCATTCGTGAGGGAGATCCTCTTGAAATTTTCGTTGACCGTGAAGGGGAAGTCATCCTTAAGAAATACTCGCCGATAAGTGAGCTTGGAGATTTTGCTCAGGAGTACGCAGAATCATTGTACGAGCACACCCAACACATCGCATTGATTTCGGACAGAGATGCATTTATAGCGGTAGCTGGTGGAGGCAAGAAGGATTACTTGAATAAGAATATCGGCAAAATGATCGAATCCTCAATGAATGATCGAAAATCACTCGTGTCTGCACAAGCTACGACAGTAGAAATTTCAGATGGCAATAGTGAATCTGTTGCACACGTCATTGCACCGATTGTAGCGAACGGGGATCCGATCGGGGCAGTCGTATTGCTCTGCAAGACGGACAAGCAGATCGGAGATGTGGAACAGAAATTAGCGGAAACAGCAGCTGGATTTCTAGCCAAACAAATGGAGCAATAAGAAAAGAAGCAGGCGAGTCTGCTTCTTTTTATTTTTGTTTTTTAAAGCTATATAAGAGTTCACCCCTTATCAGGTTCACCTTTTCTCATGATATAATGGGGCTATTATTGTACTTCTTAAGGAAGCCTTATTGGCTTGCCGAGTTTTCTTTATCGAAATAGGCGGTGGCTTGATGTTCAACCAAACGGAATTGCATAAGTCGTTCTGGAAAGGGACGCTCGTTGTATCTGGTGCAGCACTCCTTGTGAAGATACTGAGCGCATTTTACCGTATCCCCTACCAGAACATCGCCGGAGATCTAGGACTTTACGTGTACCAACAAGTATACCCATTCTACGCTATTGCGTTTGCGTTAAGCCTTTATGGATTTCCGCTTATCATCTCTAAGGTATTGTCAGAAAATGAATTACAGCATACAAAAGAGACGCTGACTACAATCTTGATTGGATTGAGCAGCTTCTTCGGTCTGATTTTCTTATTGTTATATTTATCGGCTCCTGCTATCGCGGGTGCCATGAACGATCCGTTACTGGTGAAGCCGCTTCGGGTCGCCTCTTATTCCTTTTTGTTCGTACCGGTTCTGTCGGTTATAAGGGGATTTTTCCAGGGAAAGAAAGAGATGACCCCAACAGCGATTTCGCAAGTCGTGGAACAATTCTTCCGAGTGAGCCTCATATTGATCCTGACGATTTGGCTCGTCTCCCACGGAGTGGATCACTACACAGTCGGAAGTGCTGCTGTATTTGGTGGCTTGATCGGAAGTATGGCCTCCATTGTTGTTTTGCTCCTATATGTGAAAAAGAAAGCAACTGCAATCGGTCCATTGAGCGTACTTTCTCGTAAACGAACAGTTCCTTTGATGGTATCCGTTATAAGAGGGGGATTCGCGATCTGTATTACGGCGGTCATGTTTGCCTTGTTCCAATTGGTGGATGCCCTCCAAGTTGTGCCGGGCCTGGAAAAGGTGGGTGTCGCTCTTCTTGATGCCAAGGTGAGTAAAGGAGTCTTTGATCGTGGACAACCCCTTCTGCAATTAGGGACGGTCTTAGCGACTTCTATGGCATTACCACTCATCCCGTATATTGCAAAATCGAACCGAGAAAGAGATCAGGAAAAGATCATCAACCTGACAGGTCAAACATTGAAGTTCAGTTTTATCATAGGAGGAGCAGCAGCGGTCGGGCTTGCTATCATCATCTCTCCGACAAACGTCTTTTTGTATGAGGACACGAAGGGTTCGATTGCGCTCGGTATACTCGCTGCTGCAATTTTGTTCGGTTCCATTGCGATCACTTCATCAGCGATTTTACAAGGACTCGGAAAGATCGGATATCCTGTTTTGTTCATCATGATTGCGTTGGTGATCAAAGCCATCTTGAACCTTTGGCTGATTCCAAAATGGGGTATTTCAGGTGCGGCCATCACAACCGTGATAAGCACAGCATTTGTAGCTTGTTGTAATCTTTTCATGGTCCAACGATTGACGAACGTCTTCCAGATGCAACGCTTTTACAGTCTGAAGGTTGTCTTTTCACTTCTCCTGATGGCTGTCGGGACGTTCTTATGGAAAGAATTGTGGCTCATGTTCCATCCTGTTGAAGATCGCTTTGTCGCAGGTTTAGTCGCGTTGACAAGCGCTGTGTTCGGAGCGCTCATTTATTTGATCGCCCTTATGAATCAGAGGGTTTGGAAATATGAAGAGCTGGAAATGCTGCCGAAAGGAAAGTACTTGATCAAATGGTTTTACAGAGAAAGGAGCGGTTAACATGGGAAATACAATTACGGTCATCGGATTAGGATCAGGCGATTTGGATCAGATCCCGTATGGCGTCTATAAACGAATCAAACAATCGGAGCATCTTTTTTTACGGACGAAAGAGCATCCGGTCGTGAAAGAGCTGGAAGCAGAAGGAATCAAATTCGAGAGCTTCGATGATCTCTATGTACAGGAAAATGCGTTCGAAAGTGTGTACCATGAAATCGTGGAGCGGTTATGGGTGGAAGCGGAAGATAAATCAATCGTATACGTCGTTCCAGGTCACCCTTTTGTAGCCGAACAGACCGTCCAGCTTTTGATCGAAGGGCAGGAAAAGCACAACACGGAAGTAGAATTCAGAGGTGGACAAAGCTTCCTGGATGCCATGTTCCAGGCGTTACGAATCGATCCGATCGATGGATTTCAACTACTGGATGGTACAAGCCTTACTCGAGACCAAATGAATGTGCAACAGCATATCATCATTGGACAAGTATATGATGCATTCATCGCTTCCCATGTAAAATTGATTCTGATGGAGCGCTATCCAGATGATCATCCGGTACATGTCGTCACAGCTGCTGGTTCAAGTGAAGAAACGATTGTATCTGTACCGCTTTACGAACTGGATCGTCATGTCGAGTTGCATAACCTCACTGCTCTTTATGTAGAACCGATTCGGGATACGAGTAAATTAAGCAGGGAATTCACGCAATTACGTCATGTAATCCAGACGCTCAGAGGACCGGAAGGATGTCCGTGGGATAAAAAACAGACTCATGAGAGTTTACGCCGATATTTACTTGAAGAGGCCTACGAAGTCATTGAGGCCATTGATGAACAGGATGATGATCATTTGACCGATGAGCTGGGGGATGTGCTCCTTCAAATCATGCTTCATGCACAAATCGGTGAGGATGATGGTTATTTTACCATTGAGGATGTCATTCAGGCTCTGACGGAAAAAATGATCCGTCGTCATCCGCATGTATTTGGTGATGACTCACTTGAAACAGCTGAGGAAGTCAAAGAAACGTGGGATGAAATCAAGAAGAAGGAAAAAGGCGGACAGGATAGGACTTCCATTTTGGATGGGACAGATCAATATCCTGCATTGATCCGTGCAGAGAAACTACAGAAAAAAGCTGCCAAGGTCGGATTTGACTGGGACGAAGTTGAACCGATCATTGAAAAGATCAAAGAAGAATTGAATGAATTCCACCAAGCGGTTGAGACAGAAGATCAGCAGGAGATGGAAAGTGAACTGGGAGACTGCCTATTTGCACTTGTGAACCTATGCCGTTATTATGGGATAGACCCTGAACTCGCTCTCAACAGGACCAATCGGAAGTTTTATGATCGGTTCCGTTATATCGAGGAAACGCTTAAGAAGAAGGGTGTCTCTTTTGAGGAAGTCACTTTGGAAGACATGGACATTTTGTGGGAACAGGCAAAAAATATGTCTAAAAAGAAGGAATCTCTCGAAGAATAGAGAACTTTATTCTTTGGAATGGACAGAGAAGCGTGGTTTGACGCGAATTTGTCTATCAAACAAGGAAGAATACTAGGAGGTACATACAATGAACAAAAATGATCTAGTCAACAATATTTCTGAAAAAGCGGGCATGACGAAGAAAGACGTTGAAACAGTCGTGAACAGCCTATTGACTGAAATTACAGATGCTCTTAAGGATGGCGACAAAGTACAATTCGTCGGATTTGGTACATTCGAAACTCGTGAGCGCTCTAGCCGTACAGGACGTAACCCACAAACTGGTGAAACGATCGATATCCCAGCATCTACAGTTCCTGCTTTCCGTGCAGGAAACAAGCTGAAAGACGCAGTAAAGTAAAATATGCGTCTTGATAAGTTTCTGAAAGTTTCTCGCTTGATCAAACGACGTACAGTTGCGAAAGAAATTTCGGATCAAGGGAGAATCTTGATTAACGGGAACGCTGGGAAGGCGTCCTCTACCATCCAACCGGGAGATGAACTACAAATCCGGTTCGGACAGAAGATCGTTACGGTAAAAGTGGAAGACTTAAAAGAGACAACGAAAAAGGAAGACGCAGCGTCCATGTATTCGATCGTTAGCGAGCAACGTATAAACGACGACGCATAATGATTGGATAAGCTGTACTTTCATCATAGAGAATTTATTAAATCGGGGTTAGTACTATAACAGAAAGATTGACTGGCAGAAATGTCACCTGTCTACGCGTCATTCTACTAGAATGGAGCAGCACGATAGGATGGACAGCTGTCGGTCGATCTTTTTTAGTTTGTTCCTGTCACTCACATAATCGAACGTGCTGAATCATATTTTATTGGTAATTGTTTGTAAAGGAAGCGATTCATATGGATCTGAGTTGTTTTGGTGACAGTCATGTCTTGGTCTTTCAATATATTAAAGATCATCAATTTCTAAAAAAGACGAACATTTCCATATGTCATGTAGGCGGGGCCACAGCATTAGGGATGGTGAATCCTAACTCAAAAACGAATGCCCTTCAAACCTTTAATCTCTCAATCCACCCACTCCCCCGCAATAGGACATTATTATTCATGTTAGGAGAAGTAGATTGTGGCTTTGTAATATGGTATCGAGCTCAAAAATACAATTTATCCGTCTCCAGTCAATTAAATGAAACTCTGACGAATTATTTTTCATTTTTAAAAAGCATACAATCATTAGGCTTTCAACATATCGTTGTTGCAACACCTCCACCCCCAACTATTAAAGACCATCAGAGTTGGGGCGATGTTGCAAATCTTAGAAAAGGCATAAGTGCAACCCAAAAACAACGGACAGAACTAACCCAACAATACAATCAGATTTTGAGAAAGTATTGTAAGAATAACAGCTTGAAATTATTGGACACAGAGCAAGATTTTATTGATGGAGCGACTGGCTTAGTAGATTGTAAATATCTAAACAAAGACCCTTTAGACCATCATCTGGACTTAGCAGCATCTGCGGCTGTTTATGTACGAAAACTTAATGAGTTAGGTATCGTATAGCAGAGAGCTTGTTCTATTCCCACGCTTGCCTTCATACATTGGTACAAACTATGTTTGGGGGGGAGCTACCATGGATCAATATTACGATTACAATGGTTCCAATTACAATAAACCCACAACGGCACCGGATCATGATGTGAAGATGAGAGGTCGTAAAGCGCTCGATATCACCGGAGTCAAACAAGTGGAAAGCTTTGATAACGAAGAATTCTTGCTTGAAACCTCAATGGGCTTTCTGGCAATCCGCGGCTATAATTTGAAAATGAAAAACTTGAATTTGGAACAAGGACTCGTCTCAATCGAAGGGAAAGTGTACGATCTCGTTTATCTCGATCAGCAACAAGGGGATAAAGCTAAAGGATTTTTTAGCAAGCTGTTCAAATGAGTTTGAATGTGCAACTCTACACGATTTTAGCAATGGTCGGGAGCGGTATCTGGATTGGAGCTGCTCTCGATACGTACCATCGCTTTCAACCCCGAGATCGAAAGTGGAATTGGTTGAGGTTCATCAATGACATTGTCTTCTGGATTTTACAAGCTCTCCTCATATTCTATGTATTGTTACAAGTCAATCATGGAGAAGTGAGGATCATCATATTCCTGGCCTTATTATGCGGTTTCGCTGGATACCAAAGTTTATTGCAAAAAGCCTACAGAAAGTTATTGGAGTTCATCATCAAGGTGGTAATCGGCATCGCGAGAATGATCCGCAACATCATTTCAGCACTTCTTATACAACCTGTAAAAGTCATATTGAAACTCCTTCTTACCTTGAGTAAAATGATAGGTAGACTTCTATTATCCATCCTTCTCTTCATTTCTGGCATTCTTCTCTTTCCTCTTAGAAAAATCGGTCTATTCATCTACAATCGATGGTTGAAACCGATTCAAGTAAAAATGTTAACAAAACTAAAAGAGAAAGCAGGATTTTTGAAGAAGCCAACGAATAAAGTGAAAGACTGGATTGGAAAACTTAGAAGGTAAAGGGGGTTCAGGATGGTTCAACGAAATGACAAAATAACAGCCTTAAACGAAAACATCATGGATCAAGAAAGAAAAAAGCAAGATCGTGCCCGGCGTAGGAAGAAGGGACTTTATCGACGTCTTGTCGTTTTCGGTGTTCTGGTTGTTATCATGTTTGCCGTCATGATTTCCACACTTACCTCTCAAGCAACTGTCATTGCTGAGAAGAAAGAAGAGCAACAGAAAGTAGAACAAAACTTGGAAGATGTGAAAAAAGAAAAAGCACAATTAAGCGAAGAAGTGAATAAACTACAAGACCCTGATTATATTGGTGAGGTCGCTCGAAGAGATTATAATATGTCCAAACCAGGTGAGACGATTTTCAAACTCCCTAAGAACAAAGAGGAGTCGCGTTGACCTTGATTTTACGGGCATGTATAATAAAGTGAATTTAATTTTTTCAAACTTTAAGGAGGAGCAATTTTTACAATGACAATTGAAGTAGGCAGCAAATTGAAGGGAAAAGTATCAGGTATTACCCATTTTGGAGCATTTGTCGAGCTGCCAGATGGTATCACCGGTTTAGTCCACATTAGTGAGGTTGCCGATAACTACGTCAAGGACATTAACGAACACCTTTCTGTCGGGGATGAAGTTGAGGTAAAAGTCATTAACGTTGATAATGACGGCAAGATCGGGCTTTCCATCAAGAAAGCGAAAGATCAGCCACCAAAACCGAATCGCAGACCAGACCGCCCTCGTGGTAAGGGAGGAAAACCTAGAAGACAGAATAATGAATTCGTGTCATTCGAAGATAAGTTGAATCGTTTCTTGAAAGATAGTGATGAACGTTTATCTACCTTGAAGAGGCAAACCGAATCGAAACGTGGAGGACGCGGTGCACGTCGAGGGTAATGGAATCTGCTGCTTACCGATTGTAGTAAAAATAAGCTCATTAATCGGAATATGCAAGCAATCATTCAAAGACTGACAAATTTGTCAGTCTTTTCTTATTGAGATGACTGGAAAGGGTGCTTTAATACGAACTCATGCTTCAGTCGTAATGAAAAGATCATTTAATCGCAAAAAACCTATTGACGAGATCTCGATTATCTTGTATTATTCTTGTTGTGTCTTTAAAACATATCTATTTGGCGGTGTAGCTCAGCTGGCTAGAGCGTACGGTTCATACCCGTGAGGTCGGGGGTTCGATCCCCTCCGCCGCTACCATTTTTATCTGATGTTAAAAATAAATAACTAATAGATTAGGCCCCTTGGTCAAGTGGTTAAGACACCGCCCTTTCACGGCGGTAACACGGGTTCGAATCCCGTAGGGGTCACCATTTGCACATAAAAGACAACTGTCCTGACAAAGGGCAGTTTTTTTGTACCCAAAAAACGTGATTTGATCTATAATTTCTGATTTTTATGGGAAAATCGCAAAACTGATCTATAAATTTCTATATTTATTGGAAATACACGAGTTTTTATGGGAAATAACCGGAAACTGATCTATAAACGTGTAACGAAGCTCAAATCTACCCCCGATGGTCAACTGAAATCCGTCGACATGCCCATCTATCCTTGTAGAATGGTAAAACCTTTCTCCTTACTCATCCTTCCTTCGCCAATATTTTCGAGTTAACCAAATTACACTCCAAAACTGTAATCCCTTAGAAGCCCATGAGAAAAAAGAGAAAAACCTATACTGTAGAAAATTCTGAAAATTGAATCATAATGGCGTCGAGCCTCGTAACCCGTCGAGAAGTTTTTTTCCGCTCGACTGACCATTTGACAAAAAATGAAAGTAGACTGTGATTAAATAGACAACACAAATCTATTAACAGGTGGTGCGGGGAATGATGCAAAAGGTAGGATCGGAAAGCAACCAGGTGTTGCGGAAGTTCGTACTGGTAGAAAGGTTGAAGAATAATATATCCTCTCATATGAAAGAAACGAGTCTACGGGTGAAGCGTATTCTCCTCCACTGGAGTCTATTATTGTTTTGTACAGGCTTTTTACTCGGCCGTGCACTCATTCTTTCTGAATTATCCCCATTTGCGATTCCGTTCTTCGGAACTGTTCTATTTTTAAAAAAGGAAAGAGCTGGGGTGGCGGCGATTGCCCTCCTGGCTGGAGCACTGACGACATTTGAACAGACGGGACTATATGTAGCGGTCGGTCTGGCTGTCTTCTTCGTCCTTTATTCCATCCTTACGAATCTAGTAAAACAGAACCTGAAACTATTACCGGTCACTGTTCTCGCTGCCAGCTTCATTACGAGGATGAGTTTGCACACCTTCGCATCCGAGCCGATTACGACCGGTACAATGTTGATGGTGTCGATTGAAGCAGGGTTGAGTAGCATCCTGACATTGATTTTTTTACAAAGCATTCCATTGCTTTCCCTTAAAAAGATCCAGCATTCTCTAAAGAATGAAGAAATCGTCTGTTTCATCATCTTGCTAGCTTCGGTCATGACGGGAACGATCGGCTGGCATGTGTATGATCTGTCGCTTGAGCATATTCTGTCCCGCTATTTAGTCCTGATCTTCGCCTTCGTCGGGGGTACAGCCATCGGCGCTACGGTCGGTGTCGTTACAGGCCTGATTTTGGGACTTGCCAATATAGCGAGTCTCTATCAAATGAGTTTGCTCGCATTTTCAGGTTTATTAGGAGGTTTATTAAAAGAGGGGAAAAAACTGGGTGTGAGTGTCGGCTTGTTCATCGGGACTTTATTGATTGGTCTATATGGAAACGAGTCCGGATTACTGATTAATAGTCTGCTTGAATCGTGCGCCGCTGTCGGTCTATTCTTGCTCACACCGAACAAAGCGATCTCGAAACTATCCCGCTACATACCGGGGACGAAAGAATATACACAAGAACAGCAGCAATACTTACGCAAGGTTCGAGACGTAACTGCCAACCGGGTCGAGCAATTCTCTCACTTGTTCCAGGCCTTATCGAACAGCTTTTCCAACACAAGTGCGACGACCATGATGGAAGAAGAGGGGAAGCGGGAGCTCGACATGTTCCTCAGTAATGTAACGGAGAAGACTTGTAATAATTGCTTCAAGAAACGGCATTGCTGGGTGAATAACTTCGATGAAACCTATGATTACATGGCGAAGATCATGACTGAGACATCACCAAATGGATCCTTGAAAGATCGGGCACTACAGAAAGATTGGGAACGGCATTGCGTACGTTCCAAGAAAGTGATCGATACGATCCAGTATGAACTCGGTCAATATCATGCCAACATCAAGCTGAAGCAACAAGTGAAAGAAAGCAGAAGGCTAGTTGCAGAACAGCTGCAAGGCGTATCTCAAGTAATGGACAATTTTGCGAAAGAAATCCAACGGGAAAGGGAAAACCATCAGATCCAAGAAGAGCAAGTGAAGGAAGCGTTGGATGATATCGGTCTGGAAATAGGGAACATTGAAATCTATAGCCTTGAAAAAGGTAGCATTGATATAGAGATGAGTATTCCGTATTGCAATGGACGGGGGGAAGCAGAAAAAGTCATTGCTCCGTTACTGTCCGATATATTGGATGAGACGATCGCCGTCAAACAGGAGGAATGTGCCGCTTATCCGAATGGATTTTGTCACGTCGTCTTCCGATCTTCCCAAAGCTACGTCATTGAAACAGGTGTGGCCAGTGCGGCAAAAGGTGGTGCCTGGGTTTCGGGAGACTGTCACTCGACGATTGAACTCGGTGCTGGTAAACATGCCGTGGCCATCAGTGATGGAATGGGGAATGGTGAACGAGCTCATCTGGAAAGCAATGAAACATTGAAGCTGCTTCAACAGATTCTCCAATCCGGGATCGATGAGACGACTGCCATCAAATCAGTCAACTCCATCCTCTCGTTACGGACGACAGACGAGATCTTTTCGACACTGGACCTCGCTATGATTGATTTGCAGGATGCGACGGTACGGTTTTTGAAAATCGGATCGAGTCCTAGTTTTGTAAAAAGAGCTGACCACGTGAGGATGATCGAGGCAAGTAATCTACCAATGGGAATCATAGAAGAATTTGATGTTGAAGTTGTGAGTGATCAACTGAAAGCAGGGGATTTCCTCATCATGATGAGTGACGGAATCTTCGAAGGACCGAAGAATGTTGAAAATAAGGAAGCTTGGATCAAGCGAAAAATTCGGGAGATTCACTCGGACGACCCGCAAATCATAGCCGACCTCTTACTTGAAGAAGTCATCCGAACGGATCGGGGACAAATTGAGGATGATATGACGGTGGTCGTAACGAAGATCAACCGGAACATTCCGAAGTGGTCTACCATCCCGTATCAAAACAAAAACGAAAGGAAGCGAGCTTGAAGATAGAGGCTTTTCGAAAAATGAATACGTATGAACTAGAGTCCTTGATTCTAGTATAAATCCCCTCGGCCTTGACCATCATGGTAATAACAATTTGAGAGAGGGGATTTTTGCATGAGTAAAGGCACATTAAAACAAATCCTGTTGATTACAGATGGATGCTCGAATCATGGTGAAGACCCGGTAGCCATCGCCGCATTGGCGAGGGAAAAAGGGATTGCCATCAACGTAATCGGAATCTTATCCCAGAACGAAGCGTATGGTGAACATGGACTGAAAGAAGTAGAAGATATCGCGATGAGCGGTGGGGGTGTCAGTCAAATCGTTTACGCGAACCAGCTGGCCCAAACCGTGAAAATGGTCACCCAAAAGGCAATGACTCAAACGATCCACGGGATGATCAACAAAGAATTGACCCACATCTTAGGCGATGAAAAACAAATGGAAGATCTACCACCCGATAAACGCGGTGAAGTGATGGAAGTCGTGGATGAAATCGGTGAAACGGTCAATCTTGAAGTATTGATTCTCGTCGATATTTCAGCAAGTATGGATGACAAGCTCCCGACTGTCCAAGAATCATTGTTGGATCTTTCCATCTCACTCAATTCGAGAACGGGTAAGAATCAATTTGCCATCTATGCGTTCCCTGGTAAAAAGCAATCCATTGAACGGTTGATGGATTGGACACCACAATTGGATACGATCGGAAAAGTATTCAAAAAAATATCGACTGGTGGCATTACACCGACCGGTCCTGCCTTACAGGAAGCGCTTGAGCTGTTCCCAGAAAGAGGTTCGAAGCGTAGACTCCTAGGTGAGTATGATGAATACATCGAAGAATCCGGAAGTTAAACTGACCCCTGGTGATCTCATTGTTGGAAAGTGGAACCGAAACCAATATACAATTCTTCGCGAATTGGGCTCAGGTGCTACGGGCACGGTTTACCTAGCAAGAGGAAATCGTTCCAAAGTAGCTGTAAAGGTCAGTCATGACACACTTTCGATTACCTCTGAGGTCAATGTCCTCAAACATCTATCGAAGGTCCAGGGGAAAACACTTGGACCTTCTTTTATCGAAATGGATGATTGGGTGACCTTGAAGGGAGCACTCCCGTTCTATGTGATGGAATATGTACAAGGCGAGTCGTTATTTGTTTTCATGCGGCAGCGGAAGGAAGAATGGTTCGGAATCCTTATGTTGCAGTTGCTTCGGGATCTGACCGACCTTCATGCCTCGGGATGGGTTTTCGGCGATTTGAAACCGGACAACCTGCTCATCTCAGGACCGCCTCCGAAAATACGTTGGTTGGATGTCGGAGGAACGACTATGATCGGCAGGGCCATCAAAGAATATACGGAGTTTTTCGACCGGGGATATTGGGGTATGGGTTCAAGGAAGGCTGAGCCTAGCTATGACTTGTTCGCAGTCGGGATGATCATCATCAACTATGCGTATCCGAAACGATTCGATAAGAAAGAGGGTGGATGGAACCAACTGCAGAAGGCGATAGATCAGAACAGGTGGCTGAAGAAATATCGAGCGATTCTGTACAAAGCCTTGCATGGTCAGTATTCATCCGCAGAACAGATGAGAGAGGATTTATTGAAACATTATTCTGCTAAATCATCTGCAAAAACCACCTCTGCGTCTCGTCCTATCCAAAAGACCAGTCCTTCCGTCACCCCGCCAATGAACCAAAATGGCAGGTATAAACGGAAGAAAATGAAAAAACGCCGACATATGACCGAAACGGTGCTGATCTTCTTGTTTCTATTGGTTTTCTATGTCGTCTATTTGATGGGCCAGACGATGTAAATCGGATGAACATGTTATAATTTCATCAATAGACTGAATTGATGGTGAGGATCTTCATGCAGCAAGCAATCGACGAATTTATCCAACGAAATAGACTATTGAACAAAGGAAGCAAAGTGGTCGTAGGTGTCTCGGGTGGACCGGATTCTATGGCGCTGCTTCATTATTTAATGGGGAAACGTGACAAACTGGACTTGAAGATCGTCGTTGCACATATGGATCATATGTTCAGGGGGGAAGAATCTGCTGAGGACGCACGCTTTGTCATTCAATATTGTAACCAGCATGCCATTGAAATTGAACATTCTGAAAAAAACCTTCCTTTATATATAGAAGAAACAGGAGAGTCTCCTCAACAGGCTGCTCGAAAGGTAAGGTATCAGTTTTTATCCGACATGATGGTCCAACATGAAGCCGATTACCTTGCTTTAGCCCACCATGGAGATGATCAAGTGGAAACGATGTTGATGAATATGGTGAGAGGGACAAGCCTCACAGGACTTTCAGGAATCCCTTTTATGAGACCATTCTCGACAGGGAAAATCATCCGACCTTTACTCAATGTAACGAAACAAGAGATCCTTCTTTATTGTGAGAACAATGCAATCCCTTATCGTATGGATCCGAGCAACACAGATCCGAAATATACACGGAACAGGTTCAGGAAGCACGTGTTACCTTTTTTGAAAGAAGAAAATCGGAATGTCCATGAGAAATTTCAATCCTTAAGTGAATCTATATTGGAAGATGAGGCATATTTGGAACAACAGGCAGAGGAAGCGCTCGAGAATGTTATTGTGGAAAAGTGTGACAATCAATTGACATTGTCGATCGTGCCCTTTCTGAAGGTGGCAATTCCTTTACAAAGGAGAGGGATTCATCTAATATTAAACTATCTTTATCCAACAAGCCAAGAGAATATTATGTCCAATCATATCAAGGATTGTCTGCAGCTGATCATGTCTGATTACCCGTCAGGAACCCTCCATCTCCCAGATGGATTGATTGTCCGACGGTCCTATGAGAAGTGTACTTTCACCTTCGAAACCGATGAGACAGGCTCCCCTTATCGTTATCCAATACATTCTGGCGAAACTTATCCATTACCAATGGGAAACTTGAGTTATCACCGTTTAACCGGAATGAAAACCGATAAAAAAGGGAAAGATTATCTCGTGTTTGCATCCACGCAAGTGCAGTTGCCGCTCATCGTCCGGACGAGGGAAGATGGAGATCGAATCCGTCCTGTCGGGGTCAATGGCTCTAGAAAAGTGAAGGATATCTTCATTGATGAGAAAGTTCCGAAGCACTTACGGAACGTCTGGCCCATCGTCACCGATTCGACAGGGAAAATCATTTGGATTCCAGGCTTGAAGCATGCGGAACTCCCGCCTGTTTCAGGAGATGATATGGATTGGATGTTTTTATCTTTTGAAAATACAAGGCATGAGGTCTAGGAGGAATACATACTTATGAGAAACGATATGGAAGAGATCTTGATCTCTGAAGAAGAGATTCAAGAAAAGGTCCACGAGCTTGCTGAACAACTATCCGAAGAGTACAAAGATCGTTTTCCGCTTGTCATCGGTGTATTGAAAGGGGCACTACCTTTCATGGCGGATCTTGTAAAACGGATGGACATTCATGTTGAATTGGATTTCATGGATGTATCGAGTTACGGAAATTCAACAGTGTCATCTGGTGAAGTGAAAATCGTGAAGGATTTGAACACTTCATTAGAGGGTCGTGACGTATTGATAGTAGAAGATATCATCGACAGCGGCCTGACTTTGAACTATCTGATTGAAATCTTCAAGCATCGTAAAGCGAAATCTATCAAGATCGTCACACTTCTGGATAAGCCATCCGGGCGTAAGGTTGATCTTAAGCCTGACACAGCCGGTTTCATCGTACCGGATGCATTCGTAGTCGGGTATGGACTGGACTTTGCAGAGCGCTATCGTAATCTTCCATTCATTGGTGTTTTGAAGCCAGAGATTTACCAAAACCAGTAAAGTCAAATTGTTGTGAATAAATGAACACATGTGATACTATAATTAATGATTTGTTTGTATGCGAGAGGAGGTAAGGGATGAATCGCATCTTTAGAAATACAATATTCTATCTATTAATATTCCTTGTCGTTGTAGGGATTGTCAGCTTTTTCAACGGCAACAACAACGACGTTGAACAATTAAGATATGATCAATTCAAAACAAAACTTCAAGATGGTGAAGTAAGATCCCTTTCAATGCAACCGAAGAACCAGGTGTTCGTCATCCAAGGACAGCTTACGAACTATGAGGATGAACAATACTTTAACACGAATATTCCACCAGCATTGACAGAGGAAGTCCTTACATTAGCTGAGCAAGCAGAGCAACCTGTTGAAGTTGATGTGAAAGAAGCAGAAGGTACGAGCGGCTGGGTAACATTCTTTACCTCGATCATTCCGTTTGTCATCATCTTTATCTTATTCTTCTTCTTACTTAACCAGGCACAAGGCGGCGGAAGCCGTGTCATGAATTTCGGTAAGAGTAAAGCCAAGCTTTATAGTGAAGAAAAGAAAAAAGTCACCTTTAAAGACGTTGCGGGTGCTGATGAAGAAAAGCAAGAACTTGTTGAGGTCGTCGAATTCTTGAAGGATCCTCGTAAGTTCGCTTCCCTCGGAGCGCGTATTCCGAAAGGTGTCCTGCTTGTAGGACCTCCAGGTACAGGTAAAACCTTGCTTGCAAGAGCGGTTGCCGGAGAAGCGGGAGTACCATTCTTCTCTATCAGTGGTTCCGACTTCGTTGAAATGTTTGTCGGTGTCGGTGCATCACGTGTTCGTGACTTGTTCGAAAACGCGAAGAAAAACGCACCATGTATCATCTTCATTGATGAGATTGATGCCGTTGGTCGTCAGCGTGGCGCAGGACTTGGCGGCGGTCACGATGAGCGTGAACAGACATTGAACCAATTACTCGTTGAAATGGACGGATTCAGTGCGAACGAAGGTATCATTATCGTTGCAGCAACGAACCGACCGGATATCTTGGACCCAGCATTATTGCGTCCTGGTCGTTTTGACCGTCAAATTCCTGTCGGACGTCCAGATGTCAAAGGTCGTGAAGCGGTACTTAAAGTACATGCTCGAAACAAACCTCTTGCTGAAGAGGTCGACCTGAAGACCATTGCCATGAGAACTCCAGGATTCTCAGGCGCAGATCTGGAGAACTTATTGAACGAAGCAGCGCTTGTTGCTGCCCGTCAAAATAAGAAAAAAGTAGACATGGAAGACATCGACGAAGCAACGGACCGTGTCATTGCAGGTCCTGCCAAGAAGAGCCGTGTCATTTCTGATAAAGAAAAGAACATTGTTGCATACCATGAAGCTGGACATACGATCATCGGTCTTGCTCTGGATAATGCAGAAATTGTTCATAAGGTTACGATCGTACCACGCGGTCAAGCCGGTGGATATGCGGTCACATTGCCTAAGGAAGACCGTTACTTCATGACGAAGCCTGAACTGATCGATAAGATCACAGGATTGCTTGGTGGTCGGGTTGCCGAGGAAATCACATTCGGTGAATCCAGTACTGGAGCAAGTAACGACTTCCAACGTGCGACTGGTATCGCCCGCCGCATGGTTACGGAATTCGGTATGAGTGAAAAGCTTGGACCGATGCAGTTTGGTCAAGGCCAAGGAGGAAACGTCTTTCTCGGTAGAGACATTCAGAACGAACAGAATTACAGTGATGCCATTGCTCATGAGATCGACCTTGAAGTTCAGAAGATCATCATGGAAGCATACAACCACTGTAAAGAAGTTCTTGTTCAGAACCAGGAGCAGCTGAACTTGATTGCTGAGACGCTGAAAGAAGTGGAAACACTGGATAGCGAGCAAATCAAATCTCTATATGAAACAGGTAAAATGCCTGAAGGATATAAAGCTCCTGAAAAGAAAAAAGAAACTTCTTCTGAAGATGATGTGAAAGTGAACATCAATAAGAAGGAAGAAGATACTACTGAAGAGTCGAATGAAACAAACGATTCAGACGACAATAAAAACGAATAAAGCTTATATGATAAAGGATGTCCATCACGGGCATCCTTTTCTTACACGTGTTTTCATGGGTTGTTTGTGTTATAACTAAAGAAAATGGTATAGATAGTGGGGAATAGAATGATTTTAGTAATGGATGTTGGAAATACGAATATCGTCCTCGGTGTATATGAAGGGGATGAATTGAAATACCACTGGAGAGTTGGTACAAGTAAAAAGAAGTCAGAAGATGAATACGGGATGTTCATTTCCAATCTGTTGACACATGTTGGATTGGCGTTCAAAGATATCGATGGGATCATCCTTTCATCGGTTGTACCGCCACTCATGTTCCCGCTTGAGAAGATGTGTGAGAAATACTTCAACTTGAAACCACTCGTAATTGGACCTGGAATCAAGACAGGTTTGAATATCAAAACAGAAAACCCGCGCGAAGTGGGGGCAGATCGTATCGTTAATGCAGTAGCAGCTTTACATGAGTATAAAAGTCCGTTGATCATTGTCGATTTTGGAACAGCAACGACATATTGTTATATAGATGAACAAAATAATTACCTCGGAGGAGCGATCTCCCCTGGTATCGGCATTTCGACTGAAGCGCTCTATACGAATGCAGCCAAGCTACCTCGAATCGAGATCATGAGACCGGATCATGTCGTCGGGAAAAATACGGTAAGTGCGATGCAAGCAGGAATCTTTTACGGATATGTAGGTCAGGTGGAAGGAATTGTCCAACGAATGAAGGACCAATCCGGTCAAAACCCGACGGTCATCGCCACTGGTGGGTTAGCTCACCTGATTGGGGACGAATCTGCCATCATCGATGTCGTAGATCCATTCCTCACGTTGAAAGGTCTTCAACTCATCTATCATAAAAACACAGATTTACATTAAGAAAGGGAGTTTCACCATGTCAGATTACTTAGTCAAAGCATTAGCTTTCAATGGAAACATCCGAGCTTTTGCTGTCGATACAACCGAAATGATTCGAGAAGCACAGCGTCGTCAAGGCACATTGCCGACTGCGTCTGCAGCACTAGGCCGAGCAATGACGGCTTCTACCATGATGGCGTCCATGCTGAAAGGTGAAAGCAATAAATTGACCGTCAAGATTGAAGGGGATGGACCGCTCGGACCGATCATCGTCGATGCGAACGTCCAAGGGGAAACCCGTGGCTATGTTTCCAACCCGCTTGTCCATTTCGACTTGAATGCGAAAGGAAAGCTTGATGTTGCTCGAGCTGTCGGAAAGAATGGACATCTATCCGTCGTCAAAGATCTCGGTATGCGGGACAAATTCACTGGACAAGTTCCTCTCGTTTCAGGGGAATTAGGAGAAGACTTTACGTATTACTTCGTATCATCTGAACAGATTCCATCGGCTGTCGCAGTCGGTGTGCTGGTCAACCCTGATAATACCGTCCTTGCTTCAGGCGGTTTCGTCATCCAGGTCATGCCAGGAGCGCAAGATGAGATGATTACGTTCATTGAGAAGCGTCTAGAGAATTTAGATCCTGTTTCCAAAATGATCGAAGCAGGCCATACGCCAGAACAACTTCTCTACAATGTATTAGGAGAAGAAAATGTGAAGATCTTATCGACATCTCCAGTTGCATTCAAATGCACCTGCTCAAGAGAGCGGTTTGCCGATGCCATCATCAGCCTTGGGGAAGATGAAATTACGGATATGATTCAGGAAGATGGAAAAGCGGACGCAAAATGTCATTTCTGCAACGAGGAGTATCATTACACGAAAGAGGATCTCGAATCCTTCTTAGATGAAGCGCGTAAGGAGAAAAGTGAATGAAGTCAAAGTGGCTCATCATCATTGCGGCATTTCTGTTGGTGACGAATATCGGCACAGTCGTATATTTCATGTCAGCTGATGAAGAAACAACGGGTGGAGACAAAGGCTCTGTCCTTTCTTCATTCTCAGGGAATGTGGCGCAGGTTGGGGAACAATCCATATCTGAAGGGGATTGGGTTGAACGTTTGAAAGAGCGATACGGAAAAGAAGTGCTTACGCAAATGATCAATAAGGAAGTTGTATCACAGCTTGCAACGAAGCATGACATCACCGTATCGGATGAAGAATTGAATAGAGAGATTGAGCTGTATCACCGAATGGTGGGTACAAGTGCAGATGGGCATGAACACCCAGACGTTGAACAAATGGGTGATAAAGAACTGAAAGAGGAAATTAAACACGCAATCTTACTTGAAGAATTAATTACGAAAGATGTCGTCATCAACGAGGATGAATTGCGTAAATATTATAAAGAGAATGAGCATCTTTATGACCTGAAGCCTCTCTATCAGATTTCTCAAATTCTAGTGGAATCGAAAGAGGAAGCGGAACAAGTCATTCAAGAACTCGAGAACGGTTCATCCTTCTCAACGCTCGCAAGAGAACGTTCCATTGATGAATTTTCAGCTCCTAGCGGAGGTGCCATGGGGTGGGTGGACACAACAAGTAATTATGTCGACCCAGCATACCTCGAGATCATAGAAGATATGGAAACCGGTAAATGGAGAGGTCCGATCCAAACAGAAGCAGGATATGGAATCGTATATCTCCATGATGTGAAAAAGGGAAGCAAGTATGAGTTCGAAGAAGTGAAAGGACAGATTCGACGTCAACTCGCGATCCAGCAACTTGATGCAAACTTCGATCCGAAACAACTTTGGGATGAATTAAAGGTCGAGTGGGAATACGGTTCTCAATAATTGAATAAAGATTCTGATAATGCTATGATTGGATACAGTATTCCTATGAAAATACTAAGAATTGGGGAGTGAATGGTGTGAGAGTGGGAAATTCAATTGTAGATTTGATCGGACAGACGCCAATTGTAAAATTGAACCGTTTGACGGGCAATGAAGATGCAGATGTATATCTGAAGCTTGAATTCATGAACCCAGGTAGCAGTGTCAAAGACCGTATCGCTTTTGCGATGGTAGAAGCAGCTGAAAAAGAAGGAAAGCTGAAAGAAGGTGACACCATCATCGAGCCGACGAGTGGAAATACTGGGATCGGGCTTGCGATGGTAGCTGCAGCAAAAGGCTATAGAACGATCCTCGTCATGCCTGATACGATGAGTATGGAACGTCGTAACCTCCTTCGTGCCTACGGTGCAGAACTCGTACTTACTCCCGGCCCAGAAGGAATGAAGGGAGCAATTGCGAAGGCGGAAGAACTGGCAGAGGAACACGGTTACTTCATGCCGCAACAGTTCAGAAACGAAGCGAATCCTACCATCCATAGAGATACGACCGGTAAGGAAATCGTTGAGCAGATGGGTGATCAGCTAGATGCCTTCATTTCCGGGATTGGAACAGGCGGAACGATCACCGGTGCAGGTGAAGTGTTGAAAAAACACTACCCTTCCATTCAGCTGTATGCAGTGGAGCCGCAGGATTCACCTGTACTATCAGGCGGCAAACCAGGACCGCATAAGATTCAAGGGATCGGTGCAGGCTTCGTGCCGTCGATATTGAATACGTCGATTTACGATGAAGTCCTTACGATCACGACAGATGAATCGTTTGAATATGCTCGCCGAGCAGCTAGAGAAGAAGGTCTATTAGGTGGAATCTCCTCAGGTGCAGCCATAGCGGCGGCATTGAAGGTCGCAAAAAAGCTTGGTAAAGGGAAGAAAGTCCTCGCAATCATACCAAGTAACGGTGAACGCTACTTAAGTACACCACTCTATCAATTTGAACAAGAATAATCATAGCAGATCATAAAGAGCTGACCAGACGGTCGGCTTTTTTTCCTGTTTTCGCAAGCTTTGTTGCTCTTGCACTTGAAGAAAGTATAAAATACTTTCTTCAGTATAAGGGCAACTAAGACTCGACCTATTAAAGGCTTGGTCTCGCCAAGTTTTCTTTAAAAGTAGTTGATTTCCGCTCCAGGTGCTCGCTTTCCGCGGGGCGTGCGGTGAGCCCACTCACTTGCACAGGATGTGCTGGCTTCGACGTTCACCACAGGACGTGGTGGGTCTTAGTCGTAGATCCTTTTAAAAAGTGAATGGTCTCACCTGTCCCGCTGATCCCGCTGGAGTCTCGCACCTTGCTCTTCAATCAAATTGCACAAGTTGCTTCTTTAGCCATTAGCAATCATCCGTAAGAAAAGATCCAAAGAAATAAATATCTTCATACATTATCAATGTAAATAAATGGAGGCTGTTTTTACGTGTCATCCCTGTACTGTTCATGTACAATGAAAGAGGAAAATGAACGTCAGGAGAGGACTTCAATGCAACAGTTCAAAAGACTCCGGTTTTCAAAAACCGTTAACGCTAACCTACAAAATTGGTTTGAGCGATATACAGCTTTTAAAGATGGACATCCTCATCACGTCCTGCTCGAAAGCGGGAGAGGTGGCCGTTTCCATATCATCGGTGTATCGCCAAGCGCTATGTTGATTGGAAAAGACGACCGTCTTGAAATCCGTGTTTCAGCAACAGGTCATATTGAGACCAGACATGGAGACTTGCTTGCTTTGACAGAGCAATATCTTCAGTCCTACATCATCGATGAAGGAGCTCATGAAGAAACAGAACTACCTGATTTTAAAGGTGGCGCAATCGGCTACATCAGTTATGATATTGCCCGACAAATCGAACGGCTTCCCGTTCAAGCAATCGACGATATGGACATGCCGGATGTATACTTCATGATTTTCGAGGACTTTATCGTGTTGGATAAAAAAACAGAAAAACTGACCTTTGTTACACACGTCAGCGAAGAGGCTCAAAGTCAAGCCGCTCAGAAGTTAAATGATATGCAGCAACAATGGTTTGAGGAACGTGAAAATCAAAGTGACGTTAGCCATACAGGAAACATGCAGCCTGAAACGATGGAATACTCCATCGATGAAGAAGCGTTCAAATCGGCCGTACACCAAGTGCAGGACTATATCCGCAGTGGTGATGTGTTCCAAGTGAATCTATCTGTTCGCCAAACACAGCGATTGAACTCTGAACCGTTCAGCATCTATGAACAATTAAGGCAGTTCAATCCGTCACCTTATATGGGTTATATGGAAACCCCTGCATTCCAACTTGTCAATGGCTCACCTGAGCTCCTTGTAAAGAAACAAGGAAATCACGTAAGTACACGACCGATCGCTGGGACAAGGTCACGCGGCAAGACCCCTGCAGAGGATGAAGCATTGGCTAAAACGCTCATAGAAAATGAAAAAGAACGTGCAGAACATGTCATGCTCGTTGACCTGGAGCGAAACGATCTAGGTCGTGTGTGTCAGTATGGAACCGTTGAAGTGAATGAGTTCATGGTCATCGAAAAATATTCGCACGTCATGCACATCGTCTCCAATGTACAAGGTGAACTCGCGCCAGAGCGAAGTACGATGGATTTAATCCGGGCTACCTTCCCAGGTGGAACAATTACCGGTGCACCGAAAATCCGGACGATGGAAATCATTGAAGAACTCGAACCGGTTCGACGGGGCATCTATACTGGTTCAATCGGATGGATTGGATTTGATGGTGATGCTGAGTTGAATATTGCGATTCGGACAATGATCTGTAAGGATGGGAAAGCACATGTCCAAGCTGGCGCCGGAATCGTCATCGATTCGGACCCGAAAGCTGAATTCAAGGAAAGCTTGAAGAAAGCGAAAGCGCTCTGGCATGCAAAAGAACTAAGTGAACAAGCAACAACGAAGAGGGTGTAGAAAATGATTGTGATGATCGATAATTACGATTCTTTCACATACAATTTGGTTCAATACCTTGGAGAGCTGGGTGAGGAACTGATCGTCAAACGGAATGACGAAATCACCATTGAAGAAATTGAACAGCTTGACCCAAGTTATTTGATGATATCGCCAGGACCGTGCAGTCCTGATGAAGCGGGGATCAGCCTGGAAGCGATACGCTATTTTGCTGGGAAAATCCCGATATTCGGAGTCTGCTTAGGGCATCAATCCATTGCACAAGTGTTTGGAGGAGAGGTCGTACGTGCAGAGAGACTGATGCACGGTAAAACATCACCAATACTGCATGATGGTAGAACGATTTTCCAAGGGATGATGCCTGACATGTTAGCGACTCGTTATCACTCGCTCATTGTCGATCGTGGCACTCTGCCAGACTGTTTCGACATATCTGCTGAAACGGAAGAGGGAGAAATCATGGCGATCCGCCACAAAACCCTGGCGATTGAAGGTGTGCAATTCCACCCTGAATCCATCATGACAGAGAACGGTAAACAGCTTCTCCGCAATTTTATTGCAGAATATGGACGTGAATTGGTATGTACATCTACCTGAATGGCGAAATTGTAGAAGATAGCGAGGCAAGGATTTCTCCATTTGATTATGGGTACTTGTACGGTATAGGCTTTTTTGAAACACTCCGCATCTATCACGGCCATCCCTTTCTGTTGGACGATCACTTGGACAGAATCAACAAGGCTCTGCAGGACCTCAACATTGACTATACGTTCGAGAAAAACGATGTGTTGGAAATCATCCATCAGCTGCTTGAACGGAACCAATGGAAAAATGCGAGTATCCGTATCAACCTCTCGGCGGGTGAAGGAGAAGCTGCATTAAGGACGCTTCATTTTACAAAACCGACCGTACTGATCTATGGAAGCTCTTTACCGCAAGCAGGAGTGGAGCTACAGCAGAAAAAAGCCCGTATTCTATCTGTCAAAAGAAGCAGTCCTGAGGGGCATGAGCGATGGAAATCCCATCATTTCATGAATAACTTGATCGCGAAGCAGGAAATCAACGATCCAAGTACGGAAGGCATTTTTATGACAGCCGATGGTTTTGTAGCGGAAGGCATCACTTCTAACCTTTTTTGGGTAAAAGAAAAGATCGTTCATACCCCTTCGCTTGATACTGGTATATTGAATGGGATCACAAGGCAATATGTGATGTCGCTTTGTGAGAAACTAGGTATTCCGGTGAAAGAAGGACGGTATACACAAAAAGATCTTCTCAATGCAGACGAATGCTTCTTGACGAACTCTGTTCAAGAAATCACCGCCGTTCGAACGATAGATGATACTTCTTTTCCTGGTGATACAGGAGAAGTGACGACAGAACTGTTCCGCTACTATCAACAGGATCGAGAAAGACGCTGGTCGAGGAGACCATAGAAAGGATTTTACAAAATGAGATACAACCCTATCATTATCCACCCGCGCACTGAAACGGATGCTATGAATGAGCTTATGTCTGTTGGAGCAAGGATCGATCGGGATAGAAGAAATCGGTTAATTGCGAGTAAAACGGTCGTACGATTAGAAGATCTTTCGTTGAAAGTCGCTTGGTTGGTGAAACAAACGATGCTTCAGAAAGGTCTGGATTCCATCATATCCGAAGGCGCTGAAGAAATGGATGCGGAGACGACCCATGCCTTGTTGCTTGGTCATTCATACGGAATGCAGTTAGCTGTAGAAGACCTGCTTCGACATGAATCGGATGAAGTCACCCTTGTTGGTAGAGAACTCAAAGAACTGTTGGATGGACTAGAACGGATGCAACATCCATGGGTAATCAACCTCCGAGACCAATCATTAGATCTGAACGAGCGCACTTGGATCATGGGAATCCTCAATGTCACACCCGATTCTTTCTCAGATGGCGGTAACTTCAACTCCATTGATCGCGCCGTACAGCATGCTGAAGAAATGGTAGTCGCCGGTGCAGATATTATCGACATCGGTGGAGAGTCGACTCGCCCAGGAGCGGAAAAGGTCTCCCTTGAAGAAGAGATTGAAAGGGTCGTTCCGATCATCAAGGCGGTTCGGGCCGCGGTGGATGTACCTATATCAATTGATACGTATAAAGCAGAAGTAGCCAAACAGGCTATAGAAGCAGGTGCCGACATCATCAATGATGTTTGGGGAGCTAAAGCGGATACGAAAATGGCTGAAGTTGCAGCAGATTATCAAGTGCCGATCATCTTGATGCATAACCAGGACGAAAATCGTTATGACCATCTCATGTCGGACATTGCAAAAGGTCTAAGGGAAAGCATTGATCTTGTAAAAGAAGCTGGCGTGAAAGACGAGAACATCATCCTCGATCCGGGAATTGGTTTTGCAAAAACGTATGAAGATAACCTTGAAGTGATGGCGAACCTGGAGGTGCTGACGAAACTCGGCTATCCCGTCACACTCGGAACTTCGCGGAAATCCTTTATCGGGAAAGTTCTCCAGACCGAGGCGGATCAACGGATGGAGGGGACAGGCGCAACAACTTGTCTAGGCATACAAAAAGGATGTCAGCTCGTTCGTGTACACGATGTGCTTGAAAACAAACGCATGGCCATGATGATGGATGCCATGCTAATGAAGAAGGGAGCTGTGCAACATGGATAAAATTTATATCGATAATATGAAATTTTATGGTTATCACGGTGTATACCCTGAGGAAAACAAATTGGGGCAACGCTTCAATGTCGACTTGATCTTAGAATGTGATTTGACCGAAGCGTCGAAATCCGATGACATCGAGAGCACTGTCCATTACGGTCAAGCTTATGAACTTACAAAAGAAATCGTCGAAGGGAAACCGAAGAAGCTCGTAGAGACGATTGCAGAAGACATCGCCCAAGCCTTACTCAAAAAATTCCCGATCGTCGAGGCGTGTACAGTGAAGGTCATCAAACCGGATCCACCAATCCCAGGACACTATGATGCAGTAGCCATTGAAATCAAGAGGTCTCGTACATGAAGGATGTTTTCATTGCATTAGGGTCCAACATTGGAGACCGTTCCGGTTTTTTGCGAAGTGCTTTGAAGGAAATTGATTCTCTCGATCAGACGAATGTCGTGAAAGTATCCTCCATATATGAAACAGAACCCGTCGGTTATACCGATCAAGATGTTTTTTTGAATATGGTGGCGAAGATCGAGACGGAAATCCCACCTCATGAGTTGTTGGATCTTTTATTGAAGATCGAAAAGAAGCTCGACCGTACACGTGAGGTACACTGGGGTCCACGCACGATAGACCTTGACATTTTGTTGTATAATCAAGAGAATATACTATCAGAAGACCTAAAAATACCACATCCTAGAATGCTCGAAAGAGGATTTGTCATGATTCCCCTTTATGAGCTTCAACCTGATTTGCAATTTCCACATACGGATGAAAACTTTGAGAAGGTCATCGAAGAAAGATTGGACAAAAAAGGAGTATACGTATGGAAGCGGAACAATGGGGAAGGCGAATTCGGGCTTTTCGAAAACTGAAAGGTTTCACCCAAGAAGGGCTCGCAGGGGAAATGAACATATCTGTATCGATTCTCGGTGAGATTGAACGAGGGAATCGCATGCCAGATGAAGATATGATCCAAAAAGTCAGTCAGACTTTGAAAATATCATTAGAAGAACTTTCTCCAAAAAAAGTACAGCAGTCGTAAAAGAGTGGAACAACACGTTCCAAATCGGTGAAATAACAAAAAGAAGTTAAAGTAGGATAACGGTGTACTCTTAGAGAATACTGTTTACATACCTCTTGGTGTCAACACAAGCAACCTATTAATAGGAGGATGAGTATGAGTGAACAAGTAACCCAGCTCACGTGTGAAGGCATCAAGAAGTTAGCTACGGATTTGATTGAAGTTTATGAAAGTAGAAAGACTGCACCGGAAGTTGACCCTCAGCAGTCTGAGGGAGAAAACAGGTTCTATGATCAACGGATACAGGACCTCGAACGATTGTTGTATGCTGCACAGCCTTTACAAGAAGGAAGCCGAAAGGGAGTCATTACGATCGGATCGAAAGTCACGTTGTTCGATTCCTACTTAGAGGAAGCTGAAACCTACATGCTGGTCCATCCAGTGGAAGCCTCCCCGACGATGAGATATCTTTCTGTCGATTCTCTGTTAGGCAAAGAGTTATTACTACGGAAAAAAGGCGAGCAAGTATCTGTCTCGCTTTATGGAGATACAATTAAGTACAATATTTTGGACGTGAATTGATTGATTAGGAGTGATACAAATGAGTCAGGACGTAGAATTAAATGACCAATTACTCGTTCGACGAGAAAAATTGAATACATTGAAGGATTTAGGGATCGATCCTTTCGGACATCGATTCGACCGTACCCATACGGCTGAATCCATGGTGAAAAACTTCGATGAAATCTCTAAGGAAGACTTATCAGAACAAAACAACGAAGTCTCTCTTGCTGGAAGAATCATGACAAAGCGTGGCAAAGGTAAAGCTGGATTTGCTCATATGCAAGATTTGACTGGTCAGATTCAATTGTATGTACGTAAGGATTCAGTAGGGGACGAGCAATACGAATTGTTCAACACGATCGACATCGGAGACATCGTCGGAGTGAAAGGGGTCGCTTTCAAGACGAAAGTCGGAGAACTCTCCGTTAAAGTGACAGACTTCACACTGCTTTCAAAGGCACTCCGTCCTCTTCCGGACAAGTTCCATGGTTTGAAGGACATCGAGCAACGCTACCGTCAACGTTATGTTGACTTGATCATGAACCCTGAAGTGAAAGACACGTTCATTACACGTAGTCGCATTTTACAATCCATGCGCCGATACTTGGACAACAACGGTTACCTTGAAGTAGAAACACCTACGATGCACTCTATCCCAGGTGGAGCTTCTGCTCGTCCTTTCATTACGCACCATAACTCACTCGACATGGAGCTGTACATGCGAATTGCAATCGAGTTGCACTTGAAGCGATTGATTGTCGGTGGAATGGAAAAGGTATATGAAATCGGCCGTGTATTCCGTAACGAAGGTGTCTCCACTCGACACAACCCTGAATTCACGATGATGGAGCTTTATGAAGCCTACGCAGATTATCAAGATGTCATGACTCTGACAGAAAACTTGATCGCTCATGTGGCTGAAGATGTTCTCGGATCGACGACAGTGAAATACGGCGATTATGAAGTAGATCTTAAGCCGCAATGGACTCGCCTCCATATGGTGGATGCGGTGAAAGAGCATACAGGTGTGGACTTCTGGCAAGAGATGAGTGATGAAGAAGCTCGTGCACTTGCAAAAGAACACAATGTCCCTGTTCAAGAAACGATGTCATTCGGACACGTGGTCAATGAATTCTTTGAACACTTCGTTGAAGAGAAACTAATTCAACCGACATTCGTGTACGGACATCCGGTTGCGATTTCTCCATTAGCGAAGAAAAATGCTGAAGACCCTCGTTTCACAGATCGTTTCGAGCTCTTCATCGTCGGACGTGAGCATGCGAATGCCTTCACCGAGTTGAACGATCCAATTGACCAGCGTGAACGATTCGAAGGTCAATTGAAAGAACGTGAGGAAGGAAACGACGAAGCACATATGATGGACAACGATTTCATTGAAGCATTAGAATACGGTCTACCGCCAACCGGAGGACTCGGTATCGGAATTGATCGTATAGTTATGCTGTTAACGGACTCTCCATCGATCCGAGACGTGCTGCTCTTCCCACAAATGAGACACCGCAGCGAGTAAATGAAAACAAAGGGCTGATCCTACAAGGATCGGCTCTTTTTATTTTTACTCAGGAATTTAGATCTATTTTTGAAAAATGTATTGAATCGACTCAAGAAAGATGGTATATTATTTTTCGTCGTTGGAAAAACTGATTTCGCGACAACACACGATGAAATTCTTTGTTGACATCGACAAAGCCGTGTGATAAATTAATAAAGTCGCCAATAAGCGACAAACACAAAAACGGTTCGCTTTTAGCGAGTCGAAAGCTCTTTGAAAACTGAACAAAAGCCAAGCGTGAAACGGGTCTTTTTATAAGAACCCTGAATCAATTTCGATTTACATTTAATGAGCAATCAAACACTTTATTGGAGAGTTTGATCCTGGCTCAGGACGAACGCTGGCGGCGTGCCTAATACATGCAAGTCGAGCGGATCAATGGGGAGCTTGCTCCCCTGAGATCAGCGGCGGACGGGTGAGTAACACGTGGGCAACCTGCCTGTAAGACTGGGATAACTCCGGGAAACCGGGGCTAATACCGGATAATACTGACCACCACATGGTGGAAAGTTGAAAGATGGCTTCTAGCTATCACTTACAGATGGGCCCGCGGCGCATTAGCTAGTTGGTGAGGTAAGGGCTCACCAAGGCGACGATGCGTAGCCGACCTGAGAGGGTGATCGGCCACACTGGGACTGAGACACGGCCCAGACTCCTACGGGAGGCAGCAGTAGGGAATCTTCGGCAATGGGCGAAAGCCTGACCGAGCAACGCCGCGTGAGCGATGAAGGCCTTCGGGTCGTAAAGCTCTGTTGTTAGGGAAGAACAAGTACCGTTCGAATAGGGCGGTACCTTGACGGTACCTAACCAGAAAGCCACGGCTAACTACGTGCCAGCAGCCGCGGTAATACGTAGGTGGCAAGCGTTGTCCGGAATTATTGGGCGTAAAGCGCGCGCAGGCGGTCTCTTAAGTCTGATGTGAAAGCCCACGGCTCAACCGTGGAGGGCCATTGGAAACTGGGGGACTTGAGTACTGGAGAGGAGAGTGGAATTCCATGTGTAGCGGTGAAATGCGTAGATATATGGAGGAACACCAGTGGCGAAGGCGGCTCTCTGGCCAGTAACTGACGCTGAGGCGCGAAAGCGTGGGGAGCAAACAGGATTAGATACCCTGGTAGTCCACGCCGTAAACGATGAGTGCTAGGTGTTGGGGGGTTCCACCCTCAGTGCTGACGTTAACACATTAAGCACTCCGCCTGGGGAGTACGGCCGCAAGGCTGAAACTCAAAGGAATTGACGGGGGCCCGCACAAGCAGTGGAGCATGTGGTTTAATTCGAAGCAACGCGAAGAACCTTACCAGGTCTTGACATCCTTCGCTACTTCTAGAGATAGAAGGTTCCCCTTCGGGGGACGAAGTGACAGGTGGTGCATGGTTGTCGTCAGCTCGTGTCGTGAGATGTTGGGTTAAGTCCCGCAACGAGCGCAACCCTTGATCTTAGTTGCCAGCATTCAGTTGGGCACTCTAAGGTGACTGCCGGTGACAAACCGGAGGAAGGTGGGGATGACGTCAAATCATCATGCCCCTTATGACCTGGGCTACACACGTGCTACAATGGATGGTACAAAGGGCAGCAAAACCGCGAGGTTGAGCGAATCCCATAAAGCCATTCTCAGTTCGGATTGCAGGCTGCAACTCGCCTGCATGAAGCCGGAATTGCTAGTAATCGCGGATCAGCATGCCGCGGTGAATACGTTCCCGGGCCTTGTACACACCGCCCGTCACACCACGAGAGTTTGTAACACCCGAAGTCGGTGAGGTAACCTTTTGGAACCAGCCGCCGAAGGTGGGACAGATGATTGGGGTGAAGTCGTAACAAGGTAGCCGTATCGGAAGGTGCGGCTGGATCACCTCCTTTCTAAGGAGTCCTTTTAGGACATGAGCCCTTCGGGGCAACACGCTTGGTTATTTGTTCAGTTTTGAGAGAGCTAACACTCTCCAACTAAATAGGCTTTTGCGCCTGCGTCTAACAAGAGAACGCTTTGTAGAAGGCTTCCTCGGCGCATGGCAGCAAAGATGCTATTCAAGTAGTAGCCATGTTTAGTTTTGAATGAGCTTGTTTTACATCAATAGATATAACAAGATTGTTCGGGCCTATAGCTCAGCTGGTTAGAGCGCACGCCTGATAAGCGTGAGGTCGGTGGTTCGAGTCCACTTAGGCCCACCATTTATTTTAATAACACCCCTTTCGGGGCCTTAGCTCAGCTGGGAGAGCGCCTGCCTTGCACGCAGGAGGTCAGCGGTTCGATCCCGCTAGGCTCCACCAAAAAACCTATTGACATTTCGTCATTAGGTCCGTATAATGAATATTCGTTGCGCTAAGAAGCAACGAGGATTTTGTTCCTTGAAAACTAGATAACGAAAATTCTTGAAAACAAGACATCGAAACGTCATTTAATGACAAAGTAAGTAAAGTGTAAGTTCATTCATAACGTGGTTAAGTTATGAAGGGCGCACGGTGGATGCCTTGGCACTAGGAGCCGACGAAGGACGGGACGAACACCGATATGCTTCGGGGAGCTGTAAGTAAGCTTTGATCCGGAGATTTCCGAATGGGGGAACCCACTGTCCGTAATGGGACAGTATCCATACCTGAATACATAGGGTATGAGAAGGCAGACCTGGGGAACTGAAACATCTTAGTACCCAGAGGAAGAGAAAGCAATCGCGATTTCCTGAGTAGCGGCGAGCGAAACGGAATCAGCCCAAACCAAGAGGCTTGCCTCTTGGGGTTGTAGGACACTCTATACGGAGTAAGAAAGGAACGGCGTAGGCGAAGCGGTCTGGAAAGGCCCGCTAGAAGAGGTAACAGCCCTGTAGCCAAAACGTCGTTCCCTCCAGAGTGGATCCTGAGTACGGCGGGACACGTGAAACCCCGTCGGAATCTGGGAGGACCATCTCCCAAGGCTAAATACTCCCTAGTGACCGATAGTGAACCAGTACCGTGAGGGAAAGGTGAAAAGCACCCCGGAAGGGGAGTGAAAGAGATCCTGAAACCGTGTGCCTACAAGTAGTCGGAGCCCATTAACGGGTGACGGCGTGCCTTTTGTAGAATGAACCGGCGAGTTACGATAACGTGCAAGGTTAAGTTGAGAAGACGGAGCCGCAGCGAAAGCGAGTCTGAATAGGGCGAAGGAGTACGTTGTCGTAGACCCGAAACCGAGTGATCTACCCATGTCCAGGGTGAAGTTCAGGTAACACTGAATGGAGGCCCGAACCCACGCACGTTGAAAAGTGCGGGGATGAGGTGTGGGTAGGGGTGAAATGCCAATCGAACTCGGAGATAGCTGGTTCTCCCCGAAATAGCTTTAGGGCTAGCCTCGTGGTGAGAGTTCTGGAGGTAGAGCACTGATTGGACTAGGGGTCCCCACAGGATTACCGAATTCAGTCAAACTCCGAATGCCAGGAACTTGTCCACGGGAGTCAGACTGCGAGTGATAAGATCCGTAGTCGAGAGGGAAACAGCCCAGACCATCAGCTAAGGTCCCCAAGTATACGTTAAGTGGAAAAGGATGTGGAGTTGCCCAGACAACCAGGATGTTGGCTTAGAAGCAGCCACCATTTAAAGAGTGCGTAATAGCTCACTGGTCGAGTGACTCTGCGCCGAAAATGTACCGGGGCTAAACGTATCACCGAAGCTATGGATTGTACCTTTGGTACAGTGGTAGGGGAGCGTTCGAAGGGCTGAGAAGCGAGACCGGAAGGACTCGTGGAGCGCTTTGAAGTGAGAATGCCGGTATGAGTAGCGAAAAGAGAAGTGAGAATCTTCTCCATCGAAAGCCCAAGGTTTCCTGAGGAAGGCTCGTCCGCTCAGGGTTAGTCGGGACCTAAGCCGAGGCCGAAAGGCGTAGGCGATGGACAACAGGTTGATATTCCTGTACCACCTCCTTTCCGTTTGAGCAACGGGGGGACGCAGGAAGGTAGGGAGAGCGCGCTGATGGATATGCGCGTCCAAGCAGTCAAGGCCGGTGGATAGGCAAATCCGTCCACCATACGGCAGAGCTGTGATGGCGAGGGAACTAAAGTACCGAAGTCCCTGATCCTACACTGCCAAGAAAAGCCTCTAGCGAGGAAAGAGGTGCCCGTACCGTAAACCGACACAGGTAGGCGAGGAGAGAATCCTAAGATGCTCGGGAGAACTCTCGTTAAGGAACTCGGCAAAATGACCCCGTAACTTCGGGAGAAGGGGTGCTCTGATAGGGTGTATGCCCGAGAGAGCCGCAGTGAAAAGATCCAAGCGACTGTTTAGCAAAAACACAGGTCTCTGCGAAGCCGTAAGGCGAAGTATAGGGGCTGACACCTGCCCGGTGCTGGAAGGTTAAGAGGAGGGGTTATCCCTTACGGGAGAAGCTCTGAATCGAAGCCCCAGTAAACGGCGGCCGTAACTATAACGGTCCTAAGGTAGCGAAATTCCTTGTCGGGTAAGTTCCGACCCGCACGAAAGGTGCAACGACTTGGATACTGTCTCAACGAGAGACCCGGTGAAATTATAGTACCTGTGAAGATGCAGGTTACCCGCGACAGGACGGAAAGACCCCATGGAGCTTTACTGTAGCCTGATATTGGATTTTGGTATCGTTTGTACAGGATAGGTAGGAGCCTTAGAAGCCGGACCGCTAGGTTCGGTGGAGGCGTCGGTGGGATACTACCCTGACGGTATTGAAATTCTAACCCAGGACCGTGATCCGGTTCGGAGACAGTGTCAGGTGGGCAGTTTGACTGGGGCGGTCGCCTCCTAAAGTGTAACGGAGGCGCCCAAAGGTTCCCTCAGAATGGTTGGAAATCATTCGCAGAGTGTAAAGGCACAAGGGAGCTTGACTGCGAGACCTACAAGTCGAGCAGGGACGAAAGTCGGGCTTAGTGATCCGGTGGTTCCGCATGGAAGGGCCATCGCTCAACGGATAAAAGCTACCCTGGGGATAACAGGCTTATCTCCCCCAAGAGTCCACATCGACGGGGAGGTTTGGCACCTCGATGTCGGCTCATCGCATCCTGGGGCTGAAGTAGGTCCCAAGGGTTGGGCTGTTCGCCCATTAAAGCGGTACGCGAGCTGGGTTCAGAACGTCGTGAGACAGTTCGGTCCCTATCCGTCGCGGGCGCAGGAAATTTGAGAGGAGCTGTCCTTAGTACGAGAGGACCGGGATGGACACACCGCTGGTGTACCAGTTGTTCCGCCAGGAGCATCGCTGGGTAGCTACGTGTGGACGGGATAAGTGCTGAAAGCATCTAAGCATGAAGCCCCCCTCAAGATGAGATTTCCCATCGCGTCAAGCGAGTAAGATCCCTCAGAGATGATGAGGTTGATAGGTCTGGTGTGGAAGCGTGGTGACACGTGAAGCTGACAGATACTAATCGATCGAGGACTTAACCACAATACTTAAACATCGAAGATGTTTTCAAGAACCGTTATCTAGTTTTGAGGGAATGGAATTCCTTCAAACTTAATAAAGATTTGTCAGAACCGAGAGATTCAAGGAAGCAAGTGAGCGACCACCGGAGTGTACTTAGCTTGTACATGAGGATGAGAGCGAACGAAGCTGACACAGAATGTCGAAGGTTATCACAAATCATAAGTCTGGTGACGATAGCGAAGAGGTCACACCCGTTCCCATGCCGAACACGGAAGTTAAGCTCTTCAGCGTCAATGGTAATTGGGGGCTTCCCCCTGTGAGAGTAGAACGTCGCCGGGCTTACATATGGAGGATTAGCTCAGCTGGGAGAGCACCTGCCTTACAAGCAGGGGGTCGGCGGTTCGATCCCGTCATCCTCCACCATTTAATTTTTGCTGGCCTAGCTCAATTGGTAGAGCAACTGACTTGTAATCAGTAGGTTGGGGGTTCAAGTCCTCTGGCCAGCACCACTTCAAGAGCCATTAGCTCAGTCGGTAGAGCATCTGACTTTTAATCAGAGGGTCGAAGGTTCGAGTCCTTCATGGCTCACCATCTTTACGAAACATTATAGTATTTGCGGGTGTGGCGGAATTGGCAGACGCGCTAGACTTAGGATCTAGTGTCCTTGCGACGTGGGGGTTCAAGTCCCTCCACCCGCACCATATGCGGAAGTAGTTCAGTGGTAGAACACCACCTTGCCAAGGTGGGGGTCGCGGGTTCGAATCCCGTCTTCCGCTCCATGCTGCCGGGGTGGTGGAATTGGCAGACACACAGGACTTAAAATCCTGCGGTAAGTGATTACCGTGCCGGTTCAAGTCCGGCCCTCGGCACCATTATCGACAACTTTAAAGGCAAAATGCGCCCGTAGCTCAATTGGATAGAGCGTCTGACTACGGATCAGAAGGTTAGGGGTTCGACTCCTCTCGGGCGCGCCATTTTTTTACGGGAAGTGGCTCAGCTTGGTAGAGCACCTGGTTTGGGACCAGGGGGTCGCAGGTTCAAATCCTGTCTTCCCGACCATTTCTTCAACAACATTTTGGGGCCTTAGCTCAGCTGGGAGAGCGCCTGCCTTGCACGCAGGAGGTCAGCGGTTCGATCCCGCTAGGCTCCACCATTTAGCTCTTTGAAAACTGAACAAAAGCCAAGCGTGAAACGGGTCTTTTTATAAGAACCCTGTATCAATTTCGATTTACATTTAATGAGCAATCAAACACTTTATTGGAGAGTTTGATCCTGGCTCAGGACGAACGCTGGCGGCGTGCCTAATACATGCAAGTCGAGCGGATTAATGGGGAGCTTGCTCCCCTGAGATCAGCGGCGGACGGGTGAGTAACACGTGGGCAACCTGCCTGTAAGACTGGGATAACTCCGGGAAACCGGGGCTAATACCGGATAATACTGACCACCACATGGTGGAAAGTTGAAAGATGGCTTCTAGCTATCACTTACAGATGGGCCCGCGGCGCATTAGCTAGTTGGTGAGGTAAGGGCTCACCAAGGCGACGATGCGTAGCCGACCTGAGAGGGTGATCGGCCACACTGGGACTGAGACACGGCCCAGACTCCTACGGGAGGCAGCAGTAGGGAATCTTCGGCAATGGGCGAAAGCCTGACCGAGCAACGCCGCGTGAGCGATGAAGGCCTTCGGGTCGTAAAGCTCTGTTGTTAGGGAAGAACAAGTACCGTTCGAATAGGGCGGTACCTTGACGGTACCTAACCAGAAAGCCACGGCTAACTACGTGCCAGCAGCCGCGGTAATACGTAGGTGGCAAGCGTTGTCCGGAATTATTGGGCGTAAAGCGCGCGCAGGCGGTCTCTTAAGTCTGATGTGAAAGCCCACGGCTCAACCGTGGAGGGCCATTGGAAACTGGGGGACTTGAGTACTGGAGAGGAGAGTGGAATTCCATGTGTAGCGGTGAAATGCGTAGATATATGGAGGAACACCAGTGGCGAAGGCGGCTCTCTGGCCAGTAACTGACGCTGAGGCGCGAAAGCGTGGGGAGCAAACAGGATTAGATACCCTGGTAGTCCACGCCGTAAACGATGAGTGCTAGGTGTTGGGGGGTTCCACCCTCAGTGCTGACGTTAACACATTAAGCACTCCGCCTGGGGAGTACGGCCGCAAGGCTGAAACTCAAAGGAATTGACGGGGGCCCGCACAAGCAGTGGAGCATGTGGTTTAATTCGAAGCAACGCGAAGAACCTTACCAGGTCTTGACATCCTTCGCTACTTCTAGAGATAGAAGGTTCCCCTTCGGGGGACGAAGTGACAGGTGGTGCATGGTTGTCGTCAGCTCGTGTCGTGAGATGTTGGGTTAAGTCCCGCAACGAGCGCAACCCTTGATCTTAGTTGCCAGCATTCAGTTGGGCACTCTAAGGTGACTGCCGGTGACAAACCGGAGGAAGGTGGGGATGACGTCAAATCATCATGCCCCTTATGACCTGGGCTACACACGTGCTACAATGGATGGTACAAAGGGCAGCAAAACCGCGAGGTTGAGCGAATCCCATAAAGCCATTCTCAGTTCGGATTGCAGGCTGCAACTCGCCTGCATGAAGCCGGAATTGCTAGTAATCGCGGATCAGCATGCCGCGGTGAATACGTTCCCGGGCCTTGTACACACCGCCCGTCACACCACGAGAGTTTGTAACACCCGAAGTCGGTGAGGTAACCTTTTGGAACCAGCCGCCGAAGGTGGGACAGATGATTGGGGTGAAGTCGTAACAAGGTAGCCGTATCGGAAGGTGCGGCTGGATCACCTCCTTTCTAAGGAGTCCTTTTAGGACATAAGCCCTTCGGGGCAACACGCTTTGGCTTTTGTTTAGTTTTGAAAGAGCTTATGTTCTTTCAAAAACGTTCCTTGAAAACTAGATAACGAAAATTCTTGAAAACAAGACATCGAAACGTCATTTAATGACAAAGTAAGTAAAGTGTAAGTTCATTCATAACGTGGTTAAGTTATGAAGGGCGCACGGTGGATGCCTTGGCACTAGGAGCCGACGAAGGACGGGACGAACACCGATATGCTTCGGGGAGCTGTAAGTAAGCTTTGATCCGGAGATTTCCGAATGGGGGAACCCACTGTCCGTAATGGGACAGTATCCATACCTGAATACATAGGGTATGAGAAGGCAGACCTGGGGAACTGAAACATCTTAGTACCCAGAGGAAGAGAAAGCAATCGCGATTTCCTGAGTAGCGGCGAGCGAAACGGAATCAGCCCAAACCAAGAGGCTTGCCTCTTGGGGTTGTAGGACACTCTATACGGAGTAAGAAAGGAACGGCGTAGGCGAAGCGGTCTGGAAAGGCCCGCTAGAAGAGGTAACAGCCCTGTAGCCAAAACGTCGTTCCCTCCAGAGTGGATCCTGAGTACGGCGGGACACGTGAAACCCCGTCGGAATCTGGGAGGACCATCTCCCAAGGCTAAATACTCCCTAGTGACCGATAGTGAACCAGTACCGTGAGGGAAAGGTGAAAAGCACCCCGGAAGGGGAGTGAAAGAGATCCTGAAACCGTGTGCCTACAAGTAGTCGGAGCCCATTAACGGGTGACGGCGTGCCTTTTGTAGAATGAACCGGCGAGTTACGATAACGTGCAAGGTTAAGTTGAGAAGACGGAGCCGCAGCGAAAGCGAGTCTGAATAGGGCGAAGGAGTACGTTGTCGTAGACCCGAAACCGAGTGATCTACCCATGTCCAGGGTGAAGTTCAGGTAACACTGAATGGAGGCCCGAACCCACGCACGTTGAAAAGTGCGGGGATGAGGTGTGGGTAGGGGTGAAATGCCAATCGAACTCGGAGATAGCTGGTTCTCCCCGAAATAGCTTTAGGGCTAGCCTCGTGGTGAGAGTTCTGGAGGTAGAGCACTGATTGGACTAGGGGTCCCCACAGGATTACCGAATTCAGTCAAACTCCGAATGCCAGGAACTTGTCCACGGGAGTCAGACTGCGAGTGATAAGATCCGTAGTCGAGAGGGAAACAGCCCAGACCATCAGCTAAGGTCCCCAAGTATACGTTAAGTGGAAAAGGATGTGGAGTTGCCCAGACAACCAGGATGTTGGCTTAGAAGCAGCCACCATTTAAAGAGTGCGTAATAGCTCACTGGTCGAGTGACTCTGCGCCGAAAATGTACCGGGGCTAAACGTATCACCGAAGCTATGGATTGTACCTTTGGTACAGTGGTAGGGGAGCGTTCGAAGGGCTGAGAAGCGAGACCGGAAGGACTCGTGGAGCGCTTTGAAGTGAGAATGCCGGTATGAGTAGCGAAAAGAGAAGTGAGAATCTTCTCCATCGAAAGCCCAAGGTTTCCTGAGGAAGGCTCGTCCGCTCAGGGTTAGTCGGGACCTAAGCCGAGGCCGAAAGGCGTAGGCGATGGACAACAGGTTGATATTCCTGTACCACCTCCTTTCCGTTTGAGCAACGGGGGGACGCAGGAAGGTAGGGAGAGCGCGCTGATGGATATGCGCGTCCAAGCAGTCAAGGCCGGTGGATAGGCAAATCCGTCCACCATACGGCAGAGCTGTGATGGCGAGGGAACTAAAGTACCGAAGTCCCTGATCCTACACTGCCAAGAAAAGCCTCTAGCGAGGAAAGAGGTGCCCGTACCGTAAACCGACACAGGTAGGCGAGGAGAGAATCCTAAGATGCTCGGGAGAACTCTCGTTAAGGAACTCGGCAAAATGACCCCGTAACTTCGGGAGAAGGGGTGCTCTGATAGGGTGTATGCCCGAGAGAGCCGCAGTGAAAAGATCCAAGCGACTGTTTAGCAAAAACACAGGTCTCTGCGAAGCCGTAAGGCGAAGTATAGGGGCTGACACCTGCCCGGTGCTGGAAGGTTAAGAGGAGGGGTTATCCCTTACGGGAGAAGCTCTGAATCGAAGCCCCAGTAAACGGCGGCCGTAACTATAACGGTCCTAAGGTAGCGAAATTCCTTGTCGGGTAAGTTCCGACCCGCACGAAAGGTGCAACGACTTGGATACTGTCTCAACGAGAGACCCGGTGAAATTATAGTACCTGTGAAGATGCAGGTTACCCGCGACAGGACGGAAAGACCCCATGGAGCTTTACTGTAGCCTGATATTGGATTTTGGTATCGTTTGTACAGGATAGGTAGGAGCCTTAGAAGCCGGACCGCTAGGTTCGGTGGAGGCGTCGGTGGGATACTACCCTGACGGTATTGAAATTCTAACCCAGGACCGTGATCCGGTTCGGAGACAGTGTCAGGTGGGCAGTTTGACTGGGGCGGTCGCCTCCTAAAGTGTAACGGAGGCGCCCAAAGGTTCCCTCAGAATGGTTGGAAATCATTCGCAGAGTGTAAAGGCACAAGGGAGCTTGACTGCGAGACCTACAAGTCGAGCAGGGACGAAAGTCGGGCTTAGTGATCCGGTGGTTCCGCATGGAAGGGCCATCGCTCAACGGATAAAAGCTACCCTGGGGATAACAGGCTTATCTCCCCCAAGAGTCCACATCGACGGGGAGGTTTGGCACCTCGATGTCGGCTCATCGCATCCTGGGGCTGAAGTAGGTCCCAAGGGTTGGGCTGTTCGCCCATTAAAGCGGTACGCGAGCTGGGTTCAGAACGTCGTGAGACAGTTCGGTCCCTATCCGTCGCGGGCGCAGGAAATTTGAGAGGAGCTGTCCTTAGTACGAGAGGACCGGGATGGACACACCGCTGGTGTACCAGTTGTTCCGCCAGGAGCATCGCTGGGTAGCTACGTGTGGACGGGATAAGTGCTGAAAGCATCTAAGCATGAAGCCCCCCTCAAGATGAGATTTCCCATCGCGTCAAGCGAGTAAGATCCCTCAGAGATGATGAGGTTGATAGGTCTGGTGTGGAAGCGTGGTGACACGTGAAGCTGACAGATACTAATCGATCGAGGACTTAACCACAATACTTAAACATCGAAGATGTTTTCAAGAACCGTTATCTAGTATTGAAGGAATGGTTCCTTCAACTTCATAGTCTGGTGACGATGGCGAAGAGGTCACACCCGTTCCCATGCCGAACACGGAAGTTAAGCTCTTCAGCGTCAATGGTAATTGGGGGCTTCCCCCTGTGAGAGTAGAACGTCGCCGGGCAACAACAGAGCAGCCTTATGAGGCTGTTCTTTTTTGTGTTTCAAAAGAAGGACCGTAAGGTCCAAAGGCTACGAAGTTGAGGGTTGAGAGGAACAAGGAGGTCGAGGAAACAAGAGAGCCACGACCGGAGCGTATGATATACGCGAGGACGGAGGCGAGTGCAGATGACGAAGAGATCCGCCGTTCATCGCAAGCCGAAGACTGAACACGGAAGTTAAGCTCGCGCGTCAATGGACTATTAAAAGGATCTTCGACTAAGTACCAGCACGTCCTGTGCTGAACGTCGAAGTCAGTACATCCTGTACAAGTCCTGTGAGAGTAGGACATCGCCGGGCACATCGAAAGGACAGCTGCGAAGCTGTTCTTTTTTGTGTTTCAAAAGAAGCTCGGAGGTCTAATCATCGAAGTGAGACTATGAGATCCATCGTTTATTGCAGGAAAAAGTAGCAACATTTTACTAAATTCCCTAAGTCAGCTTGAAAGTTCCCCAATTGAGAAACAAAAATCTTCTCACGAAGGGAATAAGGGAGAAAATGCCACAACATTTTCTCTTCAAAAGAGGTGATTTTTACTCCTCTGCGCAAAAAACAGTTCCAAAGAGTAATAAATCGCTTTTAAATCAATTCTTTTAGGTTTAAAACCAGATTTTTATTAAGCTCGTGGTCCAATGTTATTAAGTAAAGGATCATCGGCTAAAGACTACCACATCCTGTGGAAGTGAGGCTCGCGGTTCGCCCGCGGAAAGGGATTGAATTTCGAAGAAATCAACCTTCCACATTTACCTTTTTCCCTCGATTGCCTATAATTGAATACTATAAACCATAAGATGATAATAATTAGACATATTGGGAGAGATGACAATGGACTTATTATCCTATGATTGGATATCAGATAAAACAGTGACCATTACAGTTCGCTTACTCATCGCAGCTATATTATGCGGACTCGTCGGAATCGAACGGGAGTTCAAACGACACCCTGCGGGATTCCGTACACATCTGCTAGTAGGGGTAGGTTCTTGTCTCATGATGCTCTTATCGATATTCGGATTCGAAGACTTCTTATCCACACATGAACAAGTCCAGGGCTTTGATCCATCCCGTTTACCAGCTTATGTTGTCAGTGGAATCGGCTTCTTGGGTGCAGGAACGATTCTTGTCCATGGCGTTACAGTAAGAGGATTGACGACCGCTGCTTCCATCTGGGTCGTAGCAGGTATAGGGTTGGTCGTTGGAATCGGCATGTATTACGAAGCGATTTTCACAACATTTGTCATGATCCTGAGCTTGCTTTTCTTAAACAAATTTGAAGATCTCTACCTACGTAAACAGCGATTCCATCATGTGACGGTGATTGTAGAAAATAAAGAGGTTCCACTCTCTCTAATCATCAATGAACTGGAATCGTGCAAGGTGCCCATCTCGCACGTGACAATCGACGATCATCCGAATGATGCATCGACCTCATTGATAAAGTATTCTTTTAAAATTCAAGTTTCGAACACAAAAAAGCTTCCTGAAGTATATGACAAGATTCAATCGATCGATCACGTTCATAAAGTATTTGCAACAGAGTAATTTCACTCATTCTCTTCATATGCTTCCCGCAAAATCGGGAAGCATCTTCTTTCCTTCTGCTTCGAACAAATTTAACAAAACCTAAAGTTTATAACAAAAAATCCCTGTCTATAATAGAAACATCAAACACTTTGCAACTTGCACCCAATTGTATATAATTATAGTCAAAGAAAGTCAAAGTCAGAGCAGAAGGAGGGGCTGTGATGGGATGAAAAACATTTCTGACATCATTGAGGCGCATTTGAAAGAAATTTTAAAGGGAAGCAACAAGAAGGAAATTGAGATCAAGCGCAGTGAAATTGCTGAAAAGTTTCAATGTGTCCCCTCACAAATCAATTACGTAATCAATACGCGGTTTACGATTGAGAAAGGCTTTATTGTGGAAAGTAAAAGAGGAGGAGGAGGATATATTCGGATCATTAAGGTAGAGACGGATAGTACGACAATCCTGCTCGATCAGATCCTTAAATTGATTAAGAACCGCATCAGTGAGTCTGCCGCTGAAAACATCATTTATAGATTGTTAGAAGAACAAATCATCAGTATACGTGAAGCAAGGTTGATGAAGAGTGTAATCGATCGATCCACCATCAATATCGTGCTTCCTTACCGAGATGAACTCAGAGCAAACCTGATGAAATCCATGATCTACAGCTTAAAGTATAAGAACTAAAAAGGGGAGTGTAAGGCGTGTATTGTCAAGAATGTCAACAACGACCAGCAACTTTGCACTTCACGAAAATCATTAACGGGGAAAAGAACGAATTCCATATTTGTGAACAGTGTGCAAAGGAAAAAGGGGACTTCATACCAGGCTCTAATTCGTTCTCGATTCATAACTTGCTGTCGGGGTTATTGAATTTTGAACAACCACTTAATGAGACCAATGCTGCGCCACGAAGCAAACAGGTCACTCAGTGTTCGAAGTGTGGCATGACGTATCCTGAGTTCGCGAAAATCGGTCGGTTCGGGTGTACGGAATGTTATAAGACATTCGCATCGAAACTCGATCCGGTTTTTAAAAGGATTCATGGAGGCAACACGGACCACTCAGGGAAAATTCCGAAACGTCTAGGAAATGATTTGTTGGAACGGAAAAAAATCGATCAGCTTAGACAAAAATTACAACAGCTCATTAATGAAGAAGAGTTTGAAGAAGCAGCACATGTACGAGACCAAATCCGTTCTATGCAAAAGCGGCTTGAGGGGAGGGATTGACGGTGTCGTTGAAAAGATTCATGAGTGAAGCCATCAGTCCATGGATGAAACGGGAAGGACCAGACTCGGATATTGTATTGAGCAGTCGGATCCGGTTAGCCCGTAATCTCGAAAATCACGTCTTTCCCCTGGTTGCAAACGAGCAACAGTCCAAAGAAGTGAACGAACAAATCCGCAATCATTATGAAAATCAGGCATATGGTAGTGTAGGCAGCTTATCGTATATCGATGTGGATCAATTGAAACCGATCGAAAAACGAGTGCTCGTCGAAAAACATTTGATCAGCCCGAACCTTGCTGATGAACCAAAGCATTCAGCTGTTTTGATGAGTGAGGATGAATCGATCAGCATCATGATCAATGAAGAGGATCATATTCGCATCCAATGTCTTTTCCCAGGTTTTCAATTATCGGAAGCTCTGACATTAGCGAGTGGAATCGATGATTGGTTTGAGGAAAAGGTGAACTATGCGTTTGATGAAAGGCATGGATATTTAACGAGCTGCCCGACCAATGTCGGTACTGGAATGCGAGCTTCTGTCATGATGCATCTACCCGCACTGGTCATGACCCAGAAGATGCATCGGATCGTCCCCGCGATCAACCAGTTAGGGCTTGTCGTAAGAGGAATTTATGGTGAAGGAAGCGAAGCACAAGGTAACGTCTTCCAAGTTTCCAACCAGATGACCCTCGGTAAATCAGAACAGGATATTGTCGAAGATTTAAGAGGAGTCGTCATGCAGCTCATTGAGGAAGAGAGAGCAGCCAGAAATAACTTGCTCGAAACCTCGAGAATACAGCTTGAAGACCGGGTATACCGTTCCCTGGGTACCCTCGAAAACAGTCGAATCATCCAGTCGAAAGAAGCGACGAAGTGCTTGTCGGATGTTAGACTCGGAATTGATTTGCAAATGATAGAAGGGATTTCACGGAAAATATTGAATGAACTAATGATACTTACCCAACCTGGATTTCTACAACAGTATGCGGGGGAGACATTGACCCCGGATCAGAGGGATATCCGACGTGCTACATTGATTCGCGAAAGATTGAAGTTAGAGAAGAACAACGAATAGGAAGGTGATCACGATGATGTTTGGACGTTTTACTGAACGAGCTCAAAAGGTACTTGCACTTGCACAAGAAGAAGCGATTCGTTTAGGTCATAATAATGTAGGTACAGAGCATATCCTGCTCGGCCTGGTTCGTGAAGGCGAAGGAATAGCTGCAAAAGCACTTTCTGTTCTTGGTTTAAGTCCTGAAAAGATTCAAAAAGAAGTAGAAACCCTCATCGGTAAAGGTCAGGAGTCGGTTCAAACGATCCACTATACTCCACGAGCGAAGAAAGTCATCGAACTATCAATGGATGAAGCTCGTAAACTCGGCCACTCGTATGTGGGTACAGAACATATATTATTAGGTTTGATCCGTGAAGGAGAAGGGGTAGCAGCGCGCGTCCTCAATAACCTTGGAGTCAGCCTTAACAAAGCTCGCCAACAAGTATTGCAGCTTCTTGGTAGCAATGAATCTTCCTCTTCAGCTGGAGGTTCATCAGTCAATGCGAATACACCGACACTTGATAGTCTTGCAAGAGACCTGACGGCTGTTGCTCGAGATGGTAGCCTTGACCCTGTCATCGGCCGAAGCAAGGAAATTGAACGTGTCATCGAGGTGTTGAGCCGTCGTACGAAGAACAATCCGGTACTGATCGGAGAGCCAGGTGTTGGTAAAACTGCGATTGCAGAAGGCTTGGCGCAACAGATCATCAATAACGAAGTACCAGAAACGTTACGTGATAAGCGCGTCATGACACTCGATATGGGTACAGTCGTTGCGGGTACCAAATATCGTGGTGAGTTTGAGGACCGTCTGAAAAAGGTCATGGATGAGATCCGTCAGGCCGGTAACATCATTCTCTTCATCGACGAGCTTCATACGTTGATCGGAGCGGGGGGAGCAGAAGGTGCAATCGATGCTTCCAACATCCTTAAACCTGCGTTAGCTCGCGGTGAGTTGCAATGTATCGGAGCGACGACACTTGATGAATACCGTAAATACATTGAAAAGGATGCGGCATTGGAGCGTCGTTTCCAACCGATCCGAGTCAATGAGCCGAACAATGATGAATCCATTCAAATTCTGAAAGGGCTACGTGACCGTTATGAAGCACACCATCGGGTGACGATTACAGATGATGCCATCGATGCAGCTGTCAAACTATCAGACCGCTATATCTCCGATCGTTTCCTTCCGGATAAGGCGATTGATTTGATTGATGAAGCGGCTTCTAAAGTTCGCTTACGCTCTTATACAGCACCACCGAATCTTAAAGAGCTTGAACAGCGACTCGAAGGTGTACGTAAGGAAAAAGACGCAGCTGTCCAAAGTCAGGAGTTCGAAAAAGCAGCATCTCTCAGAGACTCCGAACAGAAGTTGAGAGAAGAGCTAGAAACGACGAAAAACAGCTGGAAAGAAAAACAAGGACAAGAAAATACAGAAGTGACTCCAGAAGATATTGCGCTTGTTGTAGCAAACTGGACTGGAATTCCGGTATCCAAGCTGAAGCAAGAGGAAACGGAACGACTATTGAATATGGAATCCATCTTGCATGACCGCGTTATCGGTCAAGACGAAGCGGTGAAGGCGATTTCCAAAGCGATCCGTCGAGCACGCGCAGGCTTGAAAGATCCGAAACGACCGATCGGTTCCTTCATTTTCCTAGGACCAACAGGGGTCGGTAAAACGGAATTGGCGAGAGCGCTGGCGGAAGCGTTATTCGGAGATGAAGATTCCATCATCCGTATCGATATGTCCGAGTATATGGAAAAACATACAACGAGCCGTCTTGTCGGTTCACCTCCAGGGTATGTCGGTCACGAAGAAGGCGGCCAGCTCACCGAGAAGGTCCGTCGTAACCCATATTCCGTCATCCTTCTGGATGAAATCGAAAAGGCGCACCCTGAAGTGTTCAACATCTTACTTCAAGTGCTAGAAGATGGTCGTCTGACAGACTCGAAAGGACGCACGGTAGACTTCCGAAACACCGTCGTCATCATGACTTCCAACGTCGGAGCAAGTACGTTGAAGCGAGGTAAGAGTCTTGGATTCACAGCACAATCTGAGAACCAAGAGTATGAAAACATGAAATCGAAGGTCATGGATGAAATGAAAAAAGCATTCCGTCCTGAGTTCTTGAACCGTATCGATGAGACAATCGTGTTCCATACGCTTCAAAAAGAACACCTCAAGCACATCATCAGCTTGATGTCGAACCAGCTTCAGAAGCGGCTTTCTGAACAAGGCATAGATATCGAGTTGACGAATGCAGCGCTTGATAAGATTGCGGATGAAGGCTACGATCCAGACTATGGTGCACGTCCACTACGTCGTGCATTGCAGCGTCAGATTGAAGACCGCCTCTCTGAAGAGTTGCTCAGAGGAACCATCGCAAAAGGGCAAACCGTCAAGATCGATGTGGAGAACAATGACTTCACAGTGAATACGGTCGGAGCAGGTACGTAAAGAAATCATAAAAAATGTCAGGCACCATATGTGGTGTCTGGCTTTTTTATTGGATGGGAATTCCCATTACCATCAACAATTACGCCTGACAAGGACAGGTCTCATTTCCTTAACACTTTATAACAATCGAGCGGTTTTACCCATATGCTCGAGATTATCGAATACAATACATATATAAGGTGTTCCCTGACGCGTTTGTGATATGATGGCAGTAACTTAAAACGATACGGAAGATGTCAGGGAAATGGGGAATAGTAATAATGGCTAAGAAAAAAACCGTGTTTTTATGTCAGGACTGTGGGTACGATTCACCTAAGTGGATGGGGAAATGTCCTGGTTGTAATAAATGGAATACGATGGTCGAAGAAATCATCCAGCCGGATAAAGGGCATAGAAGATCCTTTCAGACGGGGAATACGACAAGTCAAAAACCTGAACCGATCTCTCAAATCAAGAGCGAAAAAGAACCGAGAATCGATACGCGGATCAATGAGTTGAACAGAGTACTAGGTGGCGGTGTCGTGCCTGGCTCCCTAGTCCTTGTCGGCGGGGACCCAGGAATCGGGAAATCGACGTTGCTATTACAGGCCTCAGCAAAACTTGCAGAATCCTCTCAACGAGTCTTGTATATTTCAGGAGAAGAATCAATCAAACAGACGAAGCTCAGGGCACAGCGGCTTGGAATCAATCAAGACCAGCTCTATGTCCATGCTGAAACCGATATGGATCTCATCGAGAAGGCGATACAAGACATTAAACCGACATTGTTGATCATCGACTCGATTCAGACGGTCTATCGATCCGAAGTGACCTCTGCTCCAGGGAGCGTATCGCAAGTCCGGGAATGTACCTCCCAGTTCATGCGAATCTCCAAGTCGAATGGAATCGCCACGTTCATTGTCGGACACGTTACGAAGGAAGGGTCCATTGCCGGACCGAGATTGCTTGAGCACATGGTTGATGCGGTCCTTTACTTCGAAGGAGAACGGCACCATACGTACCGGATTTTAAGAGCGGTGAAAAACCGGTTCGGATCGACGAATGAAATCGGAGTCTTTGAAATGAAAGAGGCAGGGTTGGATGAAGTAGAAAACCCTTCTGAAGTCTTTTTGGAGGAACGTTCGAACGGAGCGGCAGGTTCTGCGATCGTCGCTTCTATGGAAGGTACGAGACCTGTCCTGGTCGAGATTCAGGCGTTGGTCTCACCGACAAGCTTTGGTAACCCGAGACGGATGGGGAACGGAATCGACCATAATAAAGTCTCGTTATTGATGGCCGTCCTTGAAAAACGAGTCGGCTTATTGATGCAGAATCAAGATGCTTACGTAAATGTCGCTGGAGGGGTCCGTCTGGATGAACCAGCCATTGATTTAGCGATTGCTATGAGTATCGCATCGAGCTTTCGGGATCAACCAACGAACCCGACAGATGTGTTTATCGGCGAGATCGGTTTGACAGGAGAGGTACGAAGAGTGTCTCGTGTCGAGCAAAGAGTCCATGAAGTGGCTAAGCTCGGATTCAAACGTGTCATTCTTCCAGAGAAGAACATTGGTGGATGGACAGTACCGAAAGGCATTGAAGTGGTAGGTGTAGCGACTGTCCAGGATGCACTACGTCATACACAAGGAGGATAACGTATGGATACTGCGATGAGGGAGTTGATCGTAAGTAAAATGCTACAATATGTTGCACCGGGAACACCATTGCGTGATGGGATTGACAACGTGTTACGTGCTGAAACAGGTGGATTGATCGTTGTCGGTTTTAACGAGAAAGTGCAAAAACTCGTTGATGGCGGCTTTTCAATCAACTGTCGCTTCTCTCCCGCTTATTTATACGAGCTAGCGAAAATGGATGGTGCAATCATCCTCAATGACGAAGGAAACAAGATTTTATATGCCAATACTCAACTGATCCCCGATACAACGATTCCATCGAAAGAAACGGGAATTCGTCACCGGACGGCAGAACGCGTTGCGAAGCAAACTGGGAATTTGGTCATATCCATCTCTCAACGGAGACGTGTCATCACCTTATATCAAGGGCATATCCGTTATTCCCTTCAAGATATCGGTGTGATTTTAACCAAGGCGAATCAGGCCTTACAGACATTGGAAAAATACAAGTCTGTCCTTGATCAGAGCTTGACTGATCTTGGCGCATTAGAGTTTGAAGAACTTGTTACTTTCCAGGAAGTATCACAGGTTATCCATCGGATTGAAATGGTGCTGCGCATCCGGAATGAAATCATCAAGTATGTAAACGAGCTTGGTTCCGAAGGGCGACTGATCAGCATGCAAATGGAAGAACTCGTCGCGAACATTGAGTCGGAAGCCGCTCTGATCATCAAAGATTATTCAAAGGATTCAAAAGTCGACCCGTTCTACATCCTCAATGAGTTGAAGAAGCTTTCCAGTGAAGAATTGTTAGAAGAAAATGCGATTGTGCGGTTATTAGGCTACCTGCCATCTTCGAATATCTATGAAGAACCAGTCAAGCCTAGAGGGTATCGTATACTCCATAAGATTCCTCGTCTGCCGTCTTTGATCATTGAAAATCTGGTCCACCATTTTGAACATTTACAAATGACACTCAAGGCATCGATTGAGGAGCTGGATGATGTAGAAGGCATCGGAGAAATCCGTGCCCGTAAGATTAAAGACGGCCTGAAGCGGATTCAGGAGCAATTATTCCTTGATCGTCATATTTGAGGAAATTTGGAAGAGAAGAACTTGCCCAAAAGGTTTGTAATTTACATGTTATTTTATGTAAAATTAGAGATAAGCAGGTTTCAAATCTATTGAAATGTCTATAATGAAGAGAAGGAGGTGAACAATTTTGCTGAAACGAATTGTTCAATTATTTTTCATTATCGTTGGTGGAACACTAGGTTATTTATATGTACCTGAACTTATTCTAATATTAAATGATTTGGTCAATTTAGGAGATTTACCTGGTTTTATAACATCACCTTATATCGGTTCGATCATTGGCGCATTATTATTCTTTGTCAGCACGTTTTGGTTAGCAGATTATATTGTCGGTTTCATTCAATGGATTGAAGAATCATTGATGAAAGCACCTGTCGCAGATGTGTTGTTCGGTTCATTCGGTCTTATTTTCGGATTGGTCGTCGCTTATCTCGCGATGTTCGCTTTGAATAGTATGGAGCTCAGTATCGTCGTGAATGTCATCGGCTTTTTCTGTACAGCCCTTCTAGGTTATATCGGTTTCCGTTTCGGGTTTAAAAAGCGTGAAGAGCTTGTGAATGTGTTTACGTCAGCCCGCTTTGCCAACAAGAAAAAGGAAGCGGAAGCAGAAGGAAAGTCAGAGAACAGCAGCGTGTTGAAAATCCTTGATACGAGTGTCATAATTGACGGTAGAATTGCAGATGTTTGTCAGACAGGATTTCTGGAAGGTCCGATTGTCATCCCACAATTTGTCCTGGAAGAATTGCAGCACATTGCGGATTCATCGGATGTTCTGAAAAGAAATCGCGGTCGAAGAGGTTTGGATATCCTCAATCGGATCCAAAAAGAACTCGCCATTAAAGTTGAAATCTATGAAGGCGACTTCGAGGACGTTCAAGAAGTGGATAGTAAACTGGTCAAGCTCGGAAAGCTCGTATCAGGTATGGTCGTAACAAATGACTATAACTTGAACAAAGTATGTGAGTTCCAGGGTGTACCGGTCCTCAATATCAATGATTTAGCCAATGCTGTCAAACCGGTCGTCCTACCTGGTGAAGAGTTGAATGTACAGGTCATTAAAGACGGCAAGGAGCAGAACCAAGGTGTCGGGTATCTTGATGACGGAACGATGATCGTCGTTGAAGATGGTCGGGATTACATTGGTAAAACTATCGAAGTCCTCGTCACGAGTGTCTTGCAAACATCTGCTGGTCGAATGATTTTTGCAAAGCCTAAGTTGTTGGAAAAGGCATTGTAATTCTTTCTGAAAGTAGATGAGAAATCGTGGATTATGTCGTAGTCATACCTGCTGCAGGTCAAGGGAAGAGAATGCAGGCAGGAAAGAATAAACAGTTTTTGATGCTGGATGGCACACCATTGATCATTCATACCTTACGCATTTTTCAGGAGGATGAATGGTGTAGCGGGATTATCTTGGTCGGAAATGAGAATGAGTTGGATGACCTTCGTCTTCTCGTCGATCAGCATCAAGTGAATAAAGTGGATAAAATTGTTCCTGGAGGAAAGGAACGTCAGCATAGTGTCTTTGAAGGTTTGAAGGCAGTTGAAAATAATCCGCTCGTGCTGATCCACGATGGTGCCCGCCCGTTCGTTTCCATCGAGTCGATACACAACCTTGTGTTGGAAACTGTAGATAGCGGAGCCGCTGTACTCGGTGTGCCGATCAAGGATACGGTCAAGCAAATTGAACAGCAAAAAGTCGTCAAGACTGTAGACAGAAGTAGCTTGTGGGGGGTTCAAACCCCACAAGCTTTTCATCTGCCTCTAATTCTGGAAGCACACGAACGAGCTGTGAAGAATGGATATCTTGGAACAGATGATGCAAGCTTAATGGAACATATCGGATATGAAGTTTCAATCGTCCAGGGGGATTATCTGAATATCAAACTGACGACACAAGAAGATCTATTGTTCGCGAAAGCGATCATCCGTGAGAGGGAGGAGCAGCAAAGCAATGTTTAGAATTGGACAAGGATTCGATGTACATCAGTTGATAGAAGGAAGACCATTGATTATCGGTGGAGTCACCATTCCGCATGAAAAAGGATTGCTCGGTCATTCCGATGCCGATGTATTATTGCATGTGATTACAGATGCCGTTCTTGGAGCGATCGGGGAAGGGGATCTTGGAAAGCATTTTCCTGATACGAGCGCCGATTTCAAGGACATTGATTCTAAGATTCTATTGGAACGTGCCTACCAATTAGCGAAAGAGAAAGGCTACTCCCTAGGGAATGTAGATGCGACGATCATTGCACAACAACCTAAGATGGCGCCGCACATTTCCGACATGCGTAAAGTAATTGCTGAACTATTAGAAGCGGAACTCGATCAAGTGAACGTGAAGGCGACGACAACTGAGAAACTCGGTTTTACCGGTAGAGGCGAAGGAATTGCAGCACAAGCGGTTGTGCTTATGGAAAAATAAACCTGTTGGACATACATAGGTTTACGATTTTGAACTATGATAAACTATCAACAAAAGAATGTGGAAGGTGAGATGAACTCATGTCAGATCAAGTTAGAGTACGTTATGCGCCAAGCCCGACTGGACATTTACATATAGGAAATGCACGTGCAGCGCTATTCAACTATTTATTCGCACGCAGTCAAAACGGAACATTCGTCATCCGTATTGAAGATACCGACCAGAAACGAAATGTGGAAGGCGGAGAATACAGCCAGCTGAACTATTTGAAATGGCTCGGAATCGATTGGGATGAGAGCGTTGATGTTGGTGGAGATTATGGACCATACCGACAAATGGAACGTCTTGATATTTACCGTGAACATTATCAAGATCTTCTAGACCGTGGTCTTGCATATAAATGTTACTGTACTGAGGAAGAACTTGAGCAGGAAAGAGAAGCTCAACAAGCACGTGGAGAAATGCCACGTTACTCCGGGAAATGCCGTCATCTGACAGAAGAGGAGCAAGAAAGACTTGCAAGTGAGGGAAGGAAACCGAGTATTCGTTTTGCGGTTCCTCGTGACAAAGAATATTCATTCATCGATATCGTCAAAGAGAAAGTGACATTTGAATCGAATGGTATCGGAGATTGGGTCATCGTCAAAAAAGATGGCATCCCGACTTATAACTATGCGGTTGCGATTGACGACCACCATATGAAGATCAGCCATGTATTGCGTGGGGATGATCATATTTCCAATACACCGAAACAGCTCATGATCTATGAAGCATTCGGCTGGGAACCACCGAAATTCGGACATATGACATTGATCGTTAATGAAAATCGTAAAAAGTTAAGTAAACGGGATGAGTCTACGATCCAGTTCATCGAGCAATATGAAGACCTTGGCTACCTGCCTGAGGCACTCTTCAACTTCATCGCACTACTTGGGTGGTCTCCAAAAGGAGAAGAAGAATTGTTCACGAAAGAGCAGTTCATTGAAATCTTTGATGCAGACCGTCTGTCCAAAGCAGCAGCTGTCTTTGATACGAAGAAGCTCGAGTGGATGAACAACCAGTACATCAAAAATGCAGACTTTGATCGTGTTCTTGAGTTGACTGTGCCTCACTTGGAGCGAGCGGGTCGCATTTCAGAAGATCGTACACCTGAAGAAGACGAGTGGGTGAAGAAGCTCGTATCTCTTTATCAAGAGCAACTTTCTCATGGTGCGGAAATCGTAGTTCTCACTGAGCTCTTCTTTAACAAATCGGTTGCATACAACGATGCAGCAGCGGAGATTTTAAGTGAAGAGCAAGTTCCGGAAGTGTTGAATGGATTGAAAGATCAAATTCAACCGATGGAAACGTTCGAGCCTGCTGAAATTAAAGCTGCAATCAAAGCAACACAAAAAGCGACTGGTCACAAGGGCAAGAAGTTGTTCATGCCGATTCGTGTCGCTGCGACTGGGCAAACCCACGGACCTGAACTGCCAGACTCTCTTTCTCTACTTGGAAAAGAGGTCGTCCTTTCAAGACTGGATGAAGCGGTTCAACAATTTGCGAAGTAAATAATACACATTTTGAATAAAATATAATATAGTAAAGAAAACATGAAACGTTAAATCGACGATGAGGAGAAGTAAAGAAGCTCGTTCCTTTTTCAGAGAGGGCCACATATGGTGAAAGTGGTCTAAAGGTCGACTCTTGAAATGCACCTCAGAGACCCCTGTTGAAATAGAGTAGGTGGGGGCGGTTCTTCCACCGTTAGAGGAAGCCTGAGAGGGAAGGGTTGTTTTGATTCTTCTAAACAGAGTGGGACCGCGCCGTAAGCGTCTCTGTGATTTGTTGTCACAGAGGCGTTTTTTTATTTTCGGTTCAAAACTGCTCCCCTTTACATCTATTGGGTCTAAATGAATCCTTACAAGTAAACTTGACGTATTCAATTTACCCAATAGATACTCGTTACACTCGTCAAAGATTTTTTTAAAGGGGAGCAGTGAAGAATACTCGAAGGTGTCCTTATTTCAGTGGTGCCATTGGTGCAAAGGAAGTATCGTTAAACTTTATTTTTGAAAGAAATCACTGATCATCATTCTGATAATCATAGAAAATACTCGAGAGGAGGCGTGACGTTCATGTTTAAGACCTTGAAGGAAGATATCGATGTGGTGTTTGACCAGGATCCAGCTGCCCGTAGTTATTTCGAGGTGATCTTGACCTATTCCGGCTTGCATGCGATCTGGGCGCATCGGTTTGCACATCTGTTCTGGAGAAAGAAAATGTTCTTTCTTGCTCGTGTCATATCCCAAATCAGCCGTTTTTTCACCGGAATTGAAATCCACCCTGGAGCGAAGGTGGGTAGACGATGTTTTATCGACCATGGCATGGGGGTCGTCATCGGGGAAACGTGTGAAATCGGCGATAATGTCACCTTGTTCCAGGGCGTGACATTAGGCGGGACCGGAAAAGAAAAAGGGAAACGTCACCCGACACTTGAGGATCATACATTGGTTGCAACAGGTGCGAAGGTTTTGGGTTCGATTACAATCGGGCAATATTCTAAAGTCGGTGCCGGATCTGTTGTTTTGCAAGATGTACCGCCGAATTCTACTGTCGTCGGTATACCGGGGAAAGTCGTCATTCAGGATGGCGTCAAAATCAAAGGCAATCTGGACCATCATAAATTACCCGATCCTGTTTCGGATAAATTCAAGCAGATGGAAAATGAATTGGAACGTTTGAAAGAAGAAATCGAACAAATGAAAAGGAGTGGGCACAATTGAGCATACAAATTTATAATACTTTGACACGACAAAAAGAAACCTTCCAACCGATCGAAGAAGGAAAAGTAAAGATGTACGTGTGCGGACCTACCGTTTACAACTATATTCACATAGGAAATGCCCGCCCTCCAATCGTTTTCGATACGGTTCGTCGCTATTTGGAATATCGAGGGTATGACGTACATTTCGTCTCTAATTTTACCGATGTCGATGATAAAATCATTAAAGCTGCGAATGAACTAGGCGAAGAAGTGCCGACATTGTCCAAACGATTCATTGAAGCCTATCACGAAGACACTTCCGCTCTGAACGTAAGAAAAGCGGATCTCCATCCGACGGTGACGGATACGATGGAAGACATCATCGCATTCATTGAAAAGCTCGTGGAGAAAGATTATGCATATGCTTCTGGAGGCGATGTCTATTTCCGTACGAAAAAATTCGATGAGTATGGTAAGCTTTCTCATCAATCCATCGACGAACTCCGCTTAGGTTCAAGAATTCAAGTGGGAGAGAATAAGGAAGATCCACTAGACTTTGTTCTCTGGAAAGCTGCGAAAGAGGGAGAAATCTATTGGGAGAGCCCATGGGGGCAAGGGAGACCTGGTTGGCATATCGAGTGCTCGGCGATGGTGAAGAAGTATCTTGGGGATACAATTGACATCCATGCGGGTGGGCAGGACTTGTCATTCCCACACCATGAAAATGAAATCGCCCAATCCGAAGCGCTCAATGAGAAGACGATGGCGAATTATTGGATGCATAACGGGTATATCAATATCAATAATGAAAAAATGTCCAAATCTCTTGGCAACTTTATTTTACTGCACGATTTGATCCAAAAGTATGATCCACAAGCCTTCCGATTCTTCATGTTGAACGTCCATTATCGTCATCCGATCAACTTTACGGATGAACTGCTGGAAAGCGCCAAGACGAGTCTCGAACGTATCCGTACGACTGTTGAAAACCTCGAACATCGTATTACACATAGTGCGGATCTTGGTCTTGAAAATGAGAAATGGCTTGAAAAGATCGACCAGTACAAATTAAGATTCATCGAAGAGATGGACGATGATTTTAACACGTCAAATGCCATTGCAACATTGTTCGACTTATCGAAAGAGGCTAACGTCTACCTTCAAGAGGAAAATACGACAGTTAAGGTGCTGGAGCGTTTCGTTGCACTCTTTGATGAATTCGGCGATGTGTTGGGTCTTGAATTGAAGCAAGCAAAAGACTTGTTGGATGAAGAAATCGAGTCCTTGATAGAACAACGGAATCAAGCGCGTAAAGAAAAGAACTTCCAACTCGCAGACCAAATCCGTGACGATCTCGCTGACCAAGGGATCATCCTGGAGGATACTCCACAAGGTGTCAGGTGGAAACGAAAATCATGAAGGAACCATACAGTGGAGCAGTCTCCAATCCAAAATTATTAAAATCATCAGCTCTCGCTTACATGGGAGATGCCGTCTTTGAAGTATATATCCGTTCTTACTTGTTAGGAAAAGGTGAGGTCAAACCACAACAACTCCACAAACTTGCTACAAAATATGTTTCTGCAAAGGCTCAAGCGATCGCTATTTTAGCGTTGCTTGAGCAACAGGAACTTTCAGAAGAGGAGCAAGGGGTTGTCCGCCGCGGGCGGAACAGTAAGATGGGCGCAGTACCAAAGAACACCGATATACAGACATACCGTTACGGGACGGCTTTTGAAGCCTTGATCGGTTTTCTTTATTTGTCACAAGAACAAGAACGTATGGATGATATCATTCGTCAATCCATCTCGATCATTGAACAAGCAGAAGGAGGGAAATCAGTTGAATAACGATATTGTAATCGGACGTAATCCAGTCCTCGAAGCCCTTCGATCTGGTCGGGATATCAATAAGATCATGGTGGCAGAAGGGGCTCAGAAAGGTTCAATCGGACAAGTCATCAGTTTAGCAAAGAAAGAGCGGATCCAAGTCCAATATGTCCCGAAAAAGAAAATCGACACCTTAGCAGAAGGCGTCAATCACCAGGGTGTATTGGCTTATGTCGCGGCCTATGATTATGCGGACATCGAAGACATTTTCCAACTAGCATCAGAGCGGAACGAGGATCCGTTTTTCCTCGTATTGGACGAAATCGAAGATCCACATAACTTAGGTTCTATCTTACGGACGGCGGATGCATCAGGTGCACATGGCGTCATCATTCCAAAGCGAAGAGCGGTTGGACTGACTTCTGCCGTTGCCAAATCATCTACAGGTGCAATCGAATATATACCTGTTGTCCGTGTAACCAACATCGCCCGGACCATTGAAGATTTGAAAGGCAGAGGTGTCTGGTTTGTCGCTACTGATGCAAAAGGTGATCAAGATTACACACAAGCACGGTATGATATGCCGATCGGCCTTGTAATCGGAAGTGAAGGTAAAGGAATCGGCAGACTCGTAAAGGAAAAGTGTGATTTCCTCGTCTCATTACCGATGAAGGGGAAAGTAACGTCTCTGAACGCATCGGTTGCAGCCGGTCTACTCATGTACGAGGTCTATCGTCAGCGCATGTCAGCAGGGGAATAACAATGGAAATTCTCTTGGTAGACGGTTATAACATGATAGGGGATTGGCCGGAGCTCAGAGTTTTAAGAGAGAAAGACCTTGCAGCCGCACGTGACATTCTGGTGGACAAGATGGCTGAATATCAGGCGTATACGGGCATGAGAGTCATTGTCGTTTTCGATGCACACTTCGTCCCAGGGACGGAGACGAAATATAAGAATTACCGGATCGAGGTCATTTTTACAAAAGAAAATGAATCAGCAGATGAGCGAATTGAAAAATTAGCAAAAGAATTAAAAGACATACGCACAAAGATCCATGTAGCGACTTCTGACTTCCTGGAACAATGGGTAACTTTCGGTCTCGGAGCGCTTAGGAAATCGGCGCGAGAGCTTGCTATAGAAGTAAATCAGATCGAAAAAAGGATCAGCAGACAGGTGGATGACATGAAGAAACAACGTCGGTCATCCAGCCTGACTTTATCCGATGAAGTGGCTGAAATTTTTGAAAAATGGCGCCGAGGGGACCGTTGAGCGGTTGACGTTTGTCGAATGCCTACTGTATAATATTTCTATATATAGGTCGCCATGGTCGGAGGGATTCTCGTGAGCACAGAACTCAAAGAGATTGTACACCCGGAATTTGACGAGCTTGAAGATGAGTCGATTGTGGAGCAGGTTCACGAAGGACAAAGCGCCGCACTTGAATACTTAATCAACAAGTATAAGAATTTCGTCCGCGCTAAAGCACGGTCTTATTTTTTGATCGGTGCTGATCGCGAAGACATCATTCAAGAAGGTATGATTGGTCTGTATAAGGCTATCCGTGATTTTAAAGAGGACAAGCTTTCTTCTTTCAAAGCCTTCGCTGAACTCTGTATCACCCGCCAGATGATCACCGCCATTAAAACGGCAACGAGACAAAAACACATTCCGCTGAATTCATATGTATCACTTGATAAGCCAATATACGATGAAGAATCGGACCGAACGTTACTAGACGTCATATGTGGATCAAGGGTAACAGACCCCGAAGAGCTGATCATAAATCAGGAAGAATTTGATGATATCGAGCTCAAAATGGGGGAGCTTCTGAGTGATTTGGAACGAAAAGTTTTGATGTTGTATTTAGATGGGCGATCTTATCAAGAGATATCTGTTGATTTGAATCGTCACGTGAAATCAATCGACAATGCCCTGCAACGGGTTAAACGGAAGTTGGAAAGGTATCTTGAGCTTAGAGAAGTCGGCTTATGACCTACCGCTTCAAGCAGGGAAAAGTGTAATTTAAAATGTAAGAATACTTCGACAGGGATCCTTCCCTGTTTTTTTCTTGGGGTAAGTACTGAACAACCATTACTGTTGATTTCAAACGGAATTTACGAGTATAGGATCTTCGACTAAACACCATCACGTCCTGTGATGAACGTCGAAGCCACCACATCCTGTGGAAGTGAGGAGGCTCGCGGTTCACCCGCGGAAAACGAGTGAATTTCGATGAAATCAACGCAGGAAAACTCTTGTTACAACAGGCTTGGAACGTTCAGGACGCGTTGACAGGACTATACCCCTATGATAAAGTGTATAGCATAAAATGGACATAGTATGGATAAAACTCGGACTTGATTCGGGTCTAACGGTTTTCTGGAGAGGGTTACAGATGCGCACGAAAATGATACTTGCATGTGAACAATGTAAACAACGAAATTATACGACTGCGAAGAACAAGGACAGCGATCAAGGTCGTATTGAAATGAAGAAGTTCTGTAAGCATTGCCAAATGCACACTGTGCACCGTGAAACGAAATAAAATCCGATCAATTTTCAAATAAATAGAACCGTGTTGCCTGTATTCAGCAATAGTTTTTCATTTTAGACTTGTTATTCACGAAGCGTAGGCAAAGCGGAATGTTTTAATGAGTTTTTATCATAACCAATTTATTCTGGGGGTAAGATGATGGCTGGAATTGTACAAAAGACTGGTAGATTTTTCTCAAATGTCGTCAAGGAACTGAAGCGTGTTTCTTGGCCAAACCGTAAGGAATTGACTCGTTATACGATCACGGTCATTACGACTGTGTTATTTATCGTTTTATTCTTTACTGTAATTGATTTAGGATTAAGTTGGGTAATTGAAACATTCCTGGAAAACTAGAATCTAGCTGATTAAGCTGAAATACAAATGGCTACAATGGTAAAGTAAATCCGTTTGGGAGGGAAAGGACGACCATGTCCTCACAAGTTATGGAAAAAAGATGGTATGTAGTACACACGTATTCTGGATACGAGAATAAAGTTAAAGCGAATCTGGAAAAACGCGTTGAGTCAATGGGTATGGAGGACAAGATCTTCCGCGTGCTCGTCCCGCAAGAAGAAGAGACAGAAATCAAAAACGGCAAAAAGAAAACAGCTATGAAGAAAGTTTTCCCTGGATATGTCTTGACGGAAATGGTCATGACAGATGATTCTTGGTATGTCGTACGAAATACACCTGGAGTGACTGGGTTCGTAGGTTCGACTGGGTCAGGCTCAAAGCCGACGCCGCTCTTACCGGAAGAAGTGGACCGTATCCTTCATAGCATGGGTATGGAGAAGCCGAAAGCTGAAGTAGACTTTGAGATTAAAGAAAGCGTCAAGATCAAAGAAGGTCCTTTCGCGAATTTCGTTGGCTCTGTAGAAGATATAGATGCCGACAAACAAAAGCTGAAAGTCCACGTCAACATGTTCGGCCGTGAAACACCGGTTGAGGTTGGCTTTACACAGGTCGATAAACTGACTTAAGTAAGTATGGATTCTGTCATTTCTTATAGCTGTTCTAACGGGATGGTAAGGAATTTTTAAGAAACCGTTGAAAAACACAAAAAGAAATGATAGAATTTTAATGTTTGAAATAACCCGATAAAACAAAACGGGGAGCTTTCGAAATCTGAAGGCTCGTTTTTATGAGTGGGAGGGCCAAAAGAGCCCAATATACCACATCACGGACTAAGGAGGTGTGTCACGTGGCTAAAAAGGTAATTAAGGTAGTTAAATTGCAAATCCCAGCAGGGAAAGCAAACCCAGCACCACCAGTAGGACCAGCATTGGGTCAAGCAGGTGTTAACATCATGGGATTCTGTAAAGAGTTTAACGCTCGTACATCTGATCAAGCTGGTATGATTATTCCGGTTGAAATTACGGTGTTTGAAGACCGTTCATTTACATTCATTACAAAAACTCCACCAGCTGCAGTCTTGTTGAAGAAAGCAGCAGGTATCGAGTCAGGTTCCGGTGAGCCGAACCGCAACAAAGTTGCGACGGTGAAGCGTGATAAGGTGAAAGAAATCGCTGAAACGAAAATGCCTGACCTTAACGCTGCAGACGTTGAAGCTGCCATGAGAATGGTAGAAGGAACTGCGCGCAGCATGGGTATTGTAATCGAAGACTAATCATGCATAGCACATAAGGTTGCGAGCTTCGCAACCTTTCTTATGGCGCCGAACAGGCGCAAAAGTGGGAGGATATTCCGTAAAAACCACAATTAAGGAGGAAATTAAATTGGCTAAAAAAGGAAAGAAGTATCAAGAAGCTGCGAAGCTTGTTGATCGTTCCGTTCAATATGACGCAAACGAAGCAATTGAGCTTGTGAAAAAAGCAGCTCCAGCGAACTTCGACGAAACAGTTGAAGTTGCTGTCCGCCTTGGGGTTGACCCTAAGAAAGCTGACCAACAAGTACGTGGAGCAGTTGTACTTCCTAACGGAACTGGTAAGACACAACGTGTTCTTGTATTTGCAAAAGGTGAAAAAGCGAAGGAAGCAGAAGCTGCAGGAGCTGACTATGTTGGAGATGCAGATTACATCAACAAGATCAACCAAGGTTGGTTCGAGTTCGACGTAATCGTTGCAACACCAGACATGATGGGAGAGGTTGGTAAGCTTGGACGTGTCCTAGGACCGAAAGGCTTGATGCCGAACCCGAAAACTGGAACAGTAACATTCGAAGTTGAAAAAGCTGTTCAAGAAATCAAAGCTGGTAAAGTCGAGTACCGTGTAGACAAGCAAAGTAATGTTCACGTACCAATCGGGAAAGTTTCTTTCGATAACGAAAAGCTTACTGAGAACTTGACTACGATCATCGACACGTTGATCAAAGTGAAGCCATCAGCTGCTAAAGGAACTTACATCAAGAACATTGCGATCGCTTCTACAATGGGACCTGGAATCAAAGTTACACCAAACAGCTTCAACGTAAAATAAGCTGTTGACATTCTCGCACACCCGGGTTATAATTGCTTTTGGAAATTGAATAGGTCATACCGTAGACAGTAGGTGCGAACAATCGCTTAATTTCCTGCCGAGGTGTGTTGGGATTTCATACATTGCTATGATTTTATAACACTACGCCTTCATGTCTACTGACATGAAGGCTTTTTACATGATGAAAATCACTACGGTATGAAATAACAGGAGGTGTAGAAATGAGCGTACTTGAGCAAAAGAAACAGTTGGTTTCAACAATTGCTGATCAATTGAAGAACAGCAAAACGACAATCCTTGTGGACTACCGTGGTTTAGATGTTGCAGAAGTTACAGAACTTCGTAAGCAACTTCGTGAAGCTGGTGTCACTTTCAAGGTATACAAGAACACGATGACTCGTCGTGCAGCTGAAGAAGCTGGTCTTGCTGAGTTGAACGAAACTCTAGTTGGTCCTACAGCGATCGCTTTCAGTGAAGACGAAGTTGTAGCTCCAGCGAAGATTTTGAACAACTTTTCAAAAGAGCACGAAGCACTTGTTATCAAGGCTGGTGTGGTTGAAGGACAAATCACATCTGTTGAAAACATCAAAGCACTTGCGGAACTTCCATCTCGCGAAGGACTTCTTTCTATGTTGCTTAGCGTACTTCAAGCACCAATGCGTAACTTCGCATTGGCTACGAAGGCTGTTGCAGATCAAAAAGAAGAGCAAGGTGCATAATCTGAATTTCAGATTGACCGAATCGTTTGTTTAAATAAAACTAATAAGAATTAATAGGAGGATTTTCACAATGAGTAAAGAGCAAATCATTGATGCAATCAAAGAAATGTCTGTACTAGAACTTAACGATCTAGTAAAAGCAATCGAAGAAGAATTTGGAGTAACTGCTGCTGCACCTGTAGCTGTAGCTGGTGGCGCTGCTGAAGGTGCTGCTGAAGAGAAGTCTGAATTCGACGTAATCCTTGAAAGTGCTGGATCTTCTAAGATCAAAGTTATCAAGGTAGTACGTGAAATCACTGGTCTTGGACTTAAAGACGCTAAAGAACTAGTTGACGGAGCTCCTAAGCCACTTAAAGAAGGCGTAGCTAAAGAAGAAGCTGAAGAAATGAAAGCTAAGCTTGAAGAAGTTGGAGCAACGATCGAACTTAAGTAATTCTACGAATTACTTTACAAAAGAAGCTCGCGTGATACGCGGGCTTTTTTCATGTAAAAGAATCAACTCTCGTTTGAACTAGAGTTGATGATTCTTTAAAAAATGATTTCGGAGAAATCGTTATAAAGGTATATGAAACCATGAAAAGAGTCATAAAGAATGATAGAAGCCTATGATCGCATTGTCTAAGGAGATGGCAATATGGGAGATCATTATTACTCAAACAAACCGACATCAGAAAGCAATCGAAAAGATTGGTCTTTTACACTGAGGGGGAAAACGATCCGTTTTTACTCAGATTCTGGTGTGTTTTCGAAGAATGAAGTAGACTTTGGCAGCCGTTTGTTGATTGAATCTTTCACGAAACCGCAAGTTACAGGGGGCATGCTCGATATGGGCTGCGGATATGGACCGATCGGCTTGTCGCTAGCGGCGTCGTATCCTGAAACCAAAGTGACGATGGTAGATGTGAATGAACGGGCGATCGAACTTTCAAAAAAGAATGCAGATCGTAACCAGATCAACAACGTAGAAATCTATCAGAGCGATTTGTTTGAAAACGTGAAAGAAACAAATTATAGTTGTATCCTTACCAATCCACCGATTCGTGCCGGTAAAGATGTGGTGCATGCCATTTTTGAAAAAGCATACGACCACCTTATGCCTGGAGGGGAATTGTGGATTGTGATCCAAAAGAAACAAGGGGCTCCATCTGCAATGGATAAATTGGAATCCATTTTCGATGAAGTAGAAATGGTAGAAAGGAAAAAAGGCTACTATATCATTCGTTCGAAAAGATGTTGACTCGATTTTGGGTCTATGGTAATATTATAAAATGCCAAAGATACGTGTATTTTCACCAGCCTGATTTTTACGTTGAAAATTGCATAAAAATCAAAAGGTATGGGAAAAATAGTATAATCATTTGTTTGTTTGGAAAAAATGAGGTTATATGACCCTTTTTTTCTTTTTGCACCTTATGAAAGTGGTGAAACGCTACTTTCAAAGAGTTTGTGCAAGAGCCTTTAGTAAGCCTTTAGGATTTAAGGCTATTGCCGCTGTTTGAGCTTGGCACTAGCCAAGTTTTTCTTTTTTCCTCTGGTACATATGACGTTCAGATGGATTCTGAATCAGGATCCGCTCTTACACTGTCATCTGCCAGGGTTGAAAGATAGATGAGCAACCGCCAACACAAATAAGGCGTTGCTATGTTTTTTTCTAGTTTTCCTTAAAAACTAGTTGTATGACGATACTATGCTGGATTTGAGGGGTGAATCAGTTGACAGGTCAACTCATTCAGTTTGGACGCCACCGCCAACGGAGAAGCTATGCAAGAATTAATGAAGTTTTGGAACTTCCAAACCTCATTGAAATCCAAACTTCCTCCTATCAATGGTTTCTTGATGAGGGTTTGAGAGAAATGTTCCACGACATTTCTCCAATTGAGGATTTCACAGGTAACTTGGTGCTTGAATTTATCGATTATAGTTTAGGAGAGCCTAAGTATTCTGTCGAGGAGTCCAAAGAAAGGGACGTCACTTATGCGGCGCCGCTTCGTGTTAAGGTACGCCTGATCAATAAAGAGACAGGCGAAGTGAAAGAGCAAGAGGTCTTCATGGGAGATTTCCCTCTTATGACGGACACAGGAACATTCATTATCAACGGAGCAGAACGCGTAATCGTCTCACAGCTCGTCCGTTCACCGAGCGTTTATTATAATCAAAAATTGGACAAAAACGGCAAGAGAGGTTTCACAGCTACGGTAATTCCAAACCGAGGCGCTTGGTTAGAGCTTGAAACAGATGCGAAAGATGTCGTGCATGTTCGAATCGACCGTACTCGAAAAATACCGGTAACGGTCTTGTTGCGTGCATTAGGGTTCGGTTCTGATCAAGAAATCATCGATTTGCTAGGGGAAGATGAGTACCTACGTAATTCACTTGAGAAAGACAACACAGAAGGTACTGAAAAAGCGCTTCTTGAAATTTATGAGCGTTTACGTCCTGGAGAACCCCCTACAGTTGATAACGCAAAAAGTCTATTAGAGTCCCGTTTCTTTGATCCGAAACGATATGATCTTGCAAACGTTGGACGCTATAAGATCAATAAAAAGCTTCACATCAAAAACCGTCTTTTCAATCAGCGTTTGGCTGAAACGATTGCGGACCCTGAAACAGGGGAAGTCATCGCGGAAGAAGGAACGGTTCTTGATCGTCGATTGCTAGAGCGTATTCTACCTATGCTCGAAAACCAAGATTCATTTAAAGAAGTGACACCGGCTGGTGGTGTCATTGAAGATGAAACGATCCGTCTTCAGTCTATTAAAATATATTCACCTGTAGAAGGTGAAACCGATCAAGTCATCAACGTTATCGGAAATGGTGAGATCGATCGTACAATCAAGAATATTACGCCGGCTGATATCATTTCAGCAATCAACTATTTCTTCAACCTATTGCATGGCGTCGGACTAACGGATGATATCGATCACTTAGGTAACCGTCGACTACGCTCAGTAGGTGAATTGTTGCAAAACCAATTCCGTATCGGACTTTCTCGTATGGAGCGTGTCGTACGTGAGCGTATGTCAATCCAGGATACGAATTCGATCACACCACAAGCGTTGATCAACATTCGTCCGGTTATCGCTTCTATCAAAGAGTTCTTCGGAAGCTCTCAGCTCTCTCAATTCATGGATCAAACGAATCCATTGGCAGAGCTGACACACAAACGTCGTCTTTCTGCACTAGGACCTGGTGGTCTGACGCGTGAACGTGCTGGATTTGAAGTGCGTGACGTTCACTATTCCCACTATGGACGTATGTGTCCGATCGAAACGCCGGAAGGTCCGAACATCGGACTGATCAACTCACTTTCAAGTTATGCGAAAGTGAATGAGTATGGTTTCATTGAAACGCCATACCGTCGTGTCGATCCTGAAACAGGGAAAGTGACTGCGCAGATCGACTACTTGACTGCAGATGAGCAAGATAACTATGTTGTCGCTCAGGCAAATGCGAAACTAGGTGAAGATGGATCCTTCCTTGATGAGGAAGTCATCGCACGTTACCGTGATCAGAACACGATTGCAAAACGTGACAAGATCGACTATATGGATGTATCTCCTAAGCAGGTTGTCTCTGCAGCGACTGCATGTATCCCGTTCCTTGAAAATGACGACTCGAACCGTGCATTGATGGGTGCGAACATGCAACGACAAGCTGTACCGTTGATGGTACCGGAATCACCGATTGTCGGTACAGGTATGGAACACGTCTCTGCAAAAGACTCTGGTGCTGCAGTCATCTGTAAGTACGAAGGAATTGTAGAGAAAGTATCTGCCGCTACGGTTTACGTGCGTCGTATTGAAACAGTCGACGGCAAGGAAGTAAAAGGCGACCTTGACCGCTATAACTTGATGAAATTCATCCGTTCCAACCAAGGAACATGTTATAACCAGAAGCCGATTGTAAGCGAGGGAGACCGCGTAACGAAAGGTGAAATCCTTGCAGACGGTCCTTCTATGGAAAAAGGCGAACTCGCACTTGGTCGTAACGTACTCGTAGGATTCATGACCTGGGATGGTTACAACTATGAGGATGCGGTCATCATGAGCGAGCGTCTTGTGAAAGATGATGTTTATACTTCAATTCACATTGAAGAATATGAATCAGAAGCACGAGACACGAAACTTGGACCAGAAGAAATTACACGCGACATTCCGAACGTTGGTGAAGATGCGCTTAAGAATCTTGACGAACGCGGAATCATCCGTGTCGGTGCAGAAGTGAAAGACGGAGATATCCTAGTCGGTAAAGTAACGCCAAAAGGTGTAACAGAACTGACAGCTGAGGAACGTCTATTGCACGCGATCTTCGGAGAAAAAGCGCGTGAAGTACGAGACACTTCATTACGTGTACCGCACGGTGGAGATGGAATCGTACACGATGTGAAAGTATTCAACCGTGAAGATGGGGATGAATTACCTCCAGGTGTGAATCAACTCGTACGTGCTTACATCGTACAGAAGCGTAAGATCCATGAAGGAGATAAGATGGCCGGCCGTCACGGAAACAAAGGTGTTATCTCTAGAATCCTACCTGAAGAAGATATGCCGTATCTTCCAGATGGAACGCCGATCGATATCATGTTGAATCCTCTTGGGGTTCCATCTCGTATGAATATCGGTCAGGTATTGGAGCTTCACCTCGGAATGGCTGCTCGTGAATTGAACCTTCACATGGCTACGCCGGTATTTGATGGAGCGCGTGAAGAAGATGTTTGGGCAACGTTAGATGAAGCAGGCCTATCAAGAGATGGTAAGACAGTACTTTACGATGGTCGAACAGGAGAGCCGTTCGATAACCGTATCTCTGTCGGAGTCATGTATATGATCAAGCTTGCTCACATGGTAGACGATAAGCTACACGCTCGTTCTACTGGACCTTACTCGCTTGTCACGCAACAACCACTTGGTGGTAAAGCGCAGTTCGGTGGACAACGTTTCGGTGAGATGGAGGTATGGGCACTTGAAGCATACGGTGCAGCATACACGCTCCAAGAGATCCTCACTGTCAAATCAGATGATGTTGTCGGCCGTGTGAAGACATATGAAGCGATTGTCAAAGGTGAAAACGTTCCTGAGCCTGGTGTTCCAGAATCATTCAAAGTCTTGATCAAAGAGCTTCAAAGTCTCGGTATGGATGTCAAGATGCTCACGAGTGACGAACAAGAAATCGAAATGCGTGAGATTGATGAAGATGAGGAAAACCCTAACGATAAATTGAACTTGAACGTAGAAACCCAACCTGTCGGTGAATAAGGGTATAGCAGCATATCATAAGGGAGGTAGACCCCTTGATCGATGTAAATAACTTTGAGTATATGAAAATAGGTCTTGCTTCACCTGATAAGATCCGCTCTTGGTCACGCGGTGAAGTTAAGAAGCCGGAAACGATCAACTATCGTACATTGAAGCCTGAAAAAGATGGGCTTTTCTGTGAAAGAATCTTCGGTCCTCAAAAAGACTGGGAGTGTCACTGTGGAAAATACAAGCGCGTCCGTTATAAGGGCGTCGTTTGTGACCGCTGTGGTGTAGAAGTGACTCGAGCAAAAGTTCGACGTGAGCGCATGGGGCACATTGAACTAGCTGCTCCTGTTTCTCACATTTGGTATTTCAAAGGTATTCCTAGCCGTATGGGTCTCGTATTGGATATGTCTCCAAGAGCGTTGGAAGAAGTCATCTACTTCGCTTCTTGGGTCGTAACCGAACCAGGTGAGACACCACTCGAAAAGAAACAATTGCTATCTGAAAAAGAATACCGTGCGTACCGTGAAAAATATGGTCAAGGATTCACTGCACAAATGGGTGCGGAATCCATCAAAAAACTACTCGCAGACATCGACCTTGATAAAGAAGTCGAAGTTCTGAAAGAAGAGTTGAAGACGGCACAAGGACAAAGAAGAACACGTGCCATCAAGCGTCTTGAAGTTCTAGAAGCTTTCCGTCACTCTGGAAACCTGACTTCATGGATGATCTTGGACGTACTTCCAGTCATCCCGCCTGAATTGCGACCGATGGTCCAATTAGATGGTGGACGTTTCGCTACTTCTGACTTGAATGACCTATACCGTCGTGTCATCAACCGTAACAACCGTTTGAAGCGTCTATTGGACCTTGGTGCACCGAACATCATCGTTCAAAACGAAAAACGTATGTTGCAAGAAGCAGTCGATGCATTGATTGACAACGGTCGTCGTGGTCGACCTGTCACTGGACCAGGAAACCGTCCATTGAAGTCCCTTTCTCACATGTTGAAAGGTAAACAAGGTCGTTTCCGTCAAAACCTTCTCGGTAAACGTGTCGACTACTCTGGTCGTTCCGTTATCGTCGTAGGGCCAAACTTGAAAATGTACCAATGTGGACTACCAAAAGAAATGGCGCTTGAGCTGTTCAAGCCATTCGTCATGAAAGAATTGGTCAGCAAAGGCTTGGCACACAACATCAAGAGTGCAAAACGTAAAGTTGAACGTGTTCAACCGGAAGTTTGGGATGTACTTGAAGAAGTCATCAAAGAACATCCAGTTCTCTTGAACCGTGCACCAACGCTTCACCGTTTGGGAATTCAAGCGTTCGAACCGACATTGGTCGAAGGACGCGCGATCCGTCTTCACCCGCTTGTTTGTACAGCGTACAACGCGGACTTTGACGGTGACCAAATGGCTGTCCACGTTCCATTATCAGCAGAAGCACAAGCGGAAGCTCGCTTGCTCATGCTTGCTGCGCAGAACATCCTGAACCCGAAAGATGGTAAACCGGTCGTTACACCTTCACAGGATATGGTATTAGGTAACTACTACCTGACTCTTGAAAGAAAAGAAGCGATTGGTGAAGGAATGGTCGTCAACGACACGAATGAAGCGCTCACTGCATACCAAAATGGATATGTACACCTTCATACGCGTGTTGCGATTCCAGCAAAAGCACTCGGTAAAGGATCGTTTACTGAAGAGCAAAATCGCAAATTATTGATTACTACGGTTGGTAAGTTGATCTTCAACGAAATCTTGCCTCCGTCATTCCCATACATCAATGAACCGACAGAATATAACTTGGAAGTTGCGACTCCTGAGAAGTACTTCGTCGATCCGACAGTTGATGTAAAAGAAGAAATCAACAGCCGTGAGCTCATCACACCTTTCAAAAAAGGTATATTAGGTAAAATCATCGCTGAGGTATTCAAGCGATTCAAGATCACTGAAACCTCTAAGATGCTAGACCGTATGAAGGACCTTGGATTCAAGTATGCAACGAAAGCAGGTATTACAGTTGGTGTATCTGACATCGTTGTCCTTGCTGAGAAGAAGGAAATCCTTGAAGAGGCGGAAGAGAAAGTAACGAAAGTTATGCAACAATTCCGCAGAGGTTTGATTACGGAAGAAGAACGTTATGACCGCATCATTTCGATTTGGAGTAATGCGAAAGATGTCATTCAGGAGAAACTGATGGTTTCCTTGGATCCATATAACCCGATCTTCATGATGAGTGACTCCGGTGCCCGTGGTAACGCATCAAACTTCACTCAGCTTGCAGGTATGCGTGGACTCATGGCGAACCCGGCTGGTCGAATCATCGAACTTCCGATCAAGTCCAGCTTCCGTGAAGGTCTGACGGTACTTGAATACTTCATTTCCACTCACGGTGCGCGTAAAGGTCTTGCCGATACAGCACTTAAGACAGCTGACTCAGGTTACCTGACTCGTCGTCTTGTAGACGTGGCACAGGATGTCATCGTCCGTGAAAAAGATTGTGGAACAGACCGTGGACTTACGGTCAAAGCGATCAAAGAAGGAAATGAAGTCATTGAACCGCTTGATGAGCGTCTCGTTGGACGTGTTGCGTTCAAGACGATCCATCATCCGGAAAACGATTCTGTCGTCGTTGGTCGTAATGACCTGATTACAGAAGATATCGCGAAAGAAATCATCGATCTTGGAATCGAAGAAGTCGTCATCCGTTCAGCATTTACATGTAACACGCGCCACGGCGTATGTAAGCTTTGCTACGGACGTAACCTTGCAACCGGTTCTGAAGTGGAAGTTGGAGAAGCAGTCGGAATCATCGCTGCACAATCCATCGGTGAGCCAGGTACACAGCTTACGATGCGTACATTCCACACAGGTGGGGTTGCTGGAGACGACATCACACAAGGTCTTCCGCGTATCCAAGAATTGTTCGAAGCGCGTAACCCTAAAGGTCAAGCTGTCATTTCTGAACTTGACGGAACGGTTACTGCAATCAATGAAGTTCGTGAAAAACGCGAAATCACCGTACAAGGTGAAGCGGAATCACGAAACTACACAATCCCATACGGTGCCCGCATAAAGGTAAAAGTGGACGATCAGATCGTCGCTGGTCAAGAACTGACAGAAGGTTCCATCGATCCGAAAGAATTGATGAAAGTTTCCGGCGTAGACGCTGTTCAAAACTACCTGTTGCGTGAAGTTCAAAAGGTATACCGTATGCAAGGGGTTGAAATCGGCGATAAGCACGTCGAGGTAATGGTTCGTCAAATGATGCGTAAGATCCGTGTCATCGAAGCAGGAGATACGAAAGTTCTTCCGGGATCACTCGTCGACATCAACAATTTCACTGACGTCAACACAGGTGTTCTATTGGAAGGCGGCCAACCGGCTACCGGTCGACCGATCTTGCTCGGTATCACGAAAGCATCTCTTGAGACAGAATCATTCTTGTCTGCTGCATCCTTCCAGGAAACGACAAGAGTTCTTACAGACGCAGCCATCAAAGGTAAGCGTGATGAATTACTCGGCTTGAAAGAGAATGTCATCATCGGTAAACTAGTACCTGCAGGAACGGGTATGTCGCGATACCGCAACATCGTTCCATCCGGGGAAAGTTCCGAAGTGGAAGCGAATGAAGAAGCAGTCGTGACGGAAGAACTCGTTACACAAGATTAATAAAGTGTTGTTGACAACATTTTTCGATTTTGATAATATAACGTAGTGCTTCCATCTAAAACCTGTAGCTTTGGAGGATATCAAAACCAAATGTCTTATGAAAAAGTAATGCAGGCGACAAATGTTATTGTTGGCACAAAGCAAACAATAAAAGCCCTTCAGAATGGGGAAGTGAAAGAGCTAATCGTTGCGGATGATGCAGATCAGCGTGTAACGAATAAAGTCGTTCACATCGCAAAAGAGAAAAGCGTTCCTGTCTCAAACGTCGAATCTATGAAAAAGCTTGGAAAAGCTTGTGGAATCGATGTCGGGGCTGCAACGGTTGCGATAATAGGATAAAATGTTTTTGCCGGGGCGGTCCCCGCCCTGGGCAAAAACTTTATTTTGTCCAAAAATGAACCACCTGGATGTGTGGGCTAGGAATACGAAGAAAGAAGGGAGGATAAACAGAATGCCTACTATTAACCAATTAGTACGTAAAGGTCGTCACTCAAAAGGTAAAAAGTCTGACTCACCAGCATTGAACAAAGGTTACAACAGCTTCAAGAAAGCGAACACTGACCTTTCTTCTCCACAAAAACGTGGTGTTTGTACACGTGTTGGTACAATGACGCCTAAGAAACCGAACTCTGCACTACGTAAATACGCGCGTGTTCGTTTGACTAACCAGATTGAAGTTACAGCTTACATTCCTGGAATTGGTCACAACCTACAAGAACACAGTGTTGTATTGATCCGCGGAGGTCGTGTTAAGGACTTACCAGGGGTACGTTACCACATCGTTCGTGGTGCGCTTGACACTGCTGGAGTCAATGACCGTCGTCAAGGTCGTTCTAAGTATGGAACGAAGAAACCTAAAGATGAAAAGAAATAAGCTGATAGCTTAATCCAATAGGAACAATTTAAGGAAGGAGGGGACCACATGCCTCGTAAAGGACCTGTAGAACGTCGTGATGTATTACCAGATCCAATTTATAAATCTAAGCTTGTGACACGCCTAATCAACAAAATCATGGTTGATGGAAAAAGAGGTGTAGCGCAAAAGCTTCTATATAATGCATTCAACATCGTTCAAGAGAAAACGAACCAAGATCCAATGGAAGTACTTGATCAAGCACTTAAGAACATCATGCCAGTTCTTGAAGTAAGAGCTCGCCGTGTCGGTGGTGCAAACTATCAAGTACCAGTTGAAGTACGCCCTGAGCGTCGTTCAACACTTGGACTTCGTTGGTTGGTAAACTACTCTCGTCTTCGTGGTGAAAAGACCATGGAAGAGCGCTTGGCTTACGAAATCATGGATGCTGCAAACAACACTGGTGCATCTGTGAAGAAGCGTGAAGACATGCATAAGATGGCTGAAGCGAACAAAGCATTCGCTCACTATCGTTGGTAAGATCTACTTTATAAAAAACTATCAATCCCATTTTAGGAAGGAGAAAGACCCAAATGGCAAGAGAGTTCTCCTTGAAAGATACACGTAATATCGGTATCATGGCTCACATCGATGCCGGTAAGACAACTACGACTGAGCGTATTCTATTTTACACTGGTCGTATCCACAAAATTGGTGAAACTCACGAAGGAGCTTCACAAATGGACTGGATGGAGCAGGAACAGGAGCGTGGAATCACAATCACTTCCGCTGCGACAACTGCTCAATGGAAAGACCACCGTATCAACATCATCGACACACCTGGACACGTAGACTTCACAGTTGAAGTTGAACGTTCATTGCGTGTACTTGATGGTGCGGTAGCGGTACTTGATGCTCAATCTGGTGTTGAGCCTCAAACAGAAACTGTATGGCGTCAGGCGACGACATACCACGTACCACGTGTTGTATTCATCAACAAGATGGACAAAATCGGAGCAGACTTCATCTACTCCCTTGGAACACTACGCGAACGCCTAGGTGCTAACGCACATGCGATCCAGCTTCCAATCGGTGCTGAAGATGACTTCGAAGGAATCATCGATCTTGTTGAAATGAAAGCTTATTTCTATGAAGATGACCTTGGTACACGTACAAAAGCTGGTGAAATCCCAGATGAGTACAAAGAACTTGCTGAAGAGTATCATGGTAAACTAGTTGAAGCAGTTGCTGAACTAGATGAAGAACTCATGATGAAGTATTTAGAAGGTGAAGAGCTAACAGTTGAAGAACTGAAAGCTGGAATCCGTAAAGGTACTGTAGACGTTGAATTCTACCCAGTACTATGTGGTTCAGCATTTAAAAACAAAGGTGTTCAGCTTGTACTAGACGCTGCCCTTGACTACTTGCCTTCTCCATTAGATGTACCTCCAATCAAAGGTTTCATCGCTGGAGATGAAGAACAAAAGGAAGTAACACGAGAAGCTGACGATAACGGTCCTTTCTCTGCCTTAGCATTTAAGGTAATGACAGATCCTTACGTTGGTAAGCTTACTTTCTTCCGTGTGTACTCTGGAACATTAGATTCAGGTTCATACATCAAAAACTCTACGAAGGACAAGCGTGAGCGTGTAGGACGTATCCTACAAATGCACGCTAACTCCCGTGAAGAAATCTCAACTGTATACGCAGGGGACATCGCTGCTGCAGTTGGATTGAAAGATACTTCAACAGGGGACACACTATGTGATGAAGGTGACGCAGTCATCCTTGAATCCATGGACTTCCCTGAGCCAGTTATCTCATTGTCTGTTGAGCCTAAATCAAAGGCTGACCAAGACAAGATGGCAATCGCTCTTGCGAAATTGGCTGAAGAGGATCCAACTTTCAAAACTGAAACAAACCAAGAAACTGGTCAAACGATCATCTCTGGTATGGGTGAACTTCACCTTGACATCATCGTAGACCGTTTGAAGCGTGAGTTCAAAGTTGAAGCAAACGTTGGTGCTCCTCAAGTTGCTTACCGTGAAACTATCCGCAAAGCTGCGAAAGTTGAAGGTAAGTTCGTACGACAATCCGGTGGACGTGGACAATACGGACACGTTTGGATTGAGTTCGAACCAAACGAAGAGGGTGCAGGATTTGAATTCGTCAACAAGATCGTTGGTGGAGTTGTACCACGTGAATACATTCCGGCGGTACAAAATGGTGTCGAGGAAGCATTGCAAAACGGTATGATTGCTGGATATCAAGTAATCGACGTTAAAGCAACAATCTTCGACGGTTCTTACCACGATGTCGACTCCAACGAAATGGCATTTAAGATTGCTGGATCTATGGCATTGAAGAATGCTAAGCAATACTGTAGCCCAGTTCTTCTTGAGCCGATGATGAAAGTTGAAGTCGTCGTTCCAGAAGAGTACATGGGAGACATCATGGGAGATGTAACATCTCGCCGTGGACGAGTTGAAGGTATGGAAGCACGTGGTAACGCTCAAGTTATCCGCGCAATGGTACCTCTTTCTGAGATGTTTGGTTACGCTACGACTCTACGTTCTAGAACGCAAGGTCGTGGAACGTACACAATGCACTTTGAAAAGTACGAAGAAGTACCGAAGTCGATTTCTGAAGAAATCATCAAAAAAGTAAGCGGTCAGTAATCGTTTACGACTTGTACAATGAAGTACATTTATTGTAAGCTAAGATAGGTGAGACATAGCCTTTCACCTATCTTACAAATAAAACTAAACCATTTTCATATTTAAAGGAGGAACATACTCATGGGTAAAGAAAAATTCGATCGTTCCAAAGACCACGTTAACATTGGTACAATTGGACACGTTGACCATGGTAAAACTACACTAACTGCTGCGATCACTACAGTACTTCACAAGAAGTCTGGTAAAGGTGAAGCTCGTGCATACGACCAAATCGACGGTGCACCAGAAGAGCGTGAGCGTGGAATCACAATCGCGACAGCACACGTTGAGTACGAAACTGACAACCGTCACTATGCTCACGTTGACTGCCCAGGACACGCTGACTACGTTAAGAACATGATCACAGGTGCTGCACAAATGGACGGCGGAATCCTTGTTGTTTCTGCTGCTGATGGCCCAATGCCACAAACTCGTGAGCACATCCTTCTATCTCGTCAAGTAGGTGTACCTTACCTTGTTGTATTCATGAACAAGTGTGACATGGTAGACGACGAAGAACTACTTGAACTAGTAGAAATGGAAGTACGTGACCTTCTTTCTGAGTACGACTTCCCTGGTGACGATGTACCTGTAATCAAAGGTTCTGCTCTTAAAGCTCTTGAAGGAGACGCTGATTGGGAAGCTAAAATCTTTGAACTAATGGATGCGGTTGATGAGTACATCCCAACTCCAGAACGTGACCACGACAAGCCATTCATGATGCCAGTTGAGGACGTATTCTCAATCACTGGACGTGGAACAGTTGCTACTGGTCGTGTTGAGCGTGGTAAGGTTAAAGTTGGAGACGAAATCGAAATCCTTGGTCTTACTGAAGAGCCTAAGAAAACTACAGTAACTGGTGTAGAAATGTTCCGTAAGCTTCTTGACTACGCTGAAGCTGGTGACAACATCGGTGCACTACTTCGTGGTGTATCCCGTGAAGACATCGAGCGTGGACAAGTTCTTGTTCAACCAGGAACAGTTAAAGCTCACACTAAGTTCAAAGCTGAAGTTTATGTTCTATCAAAAGAAGAAGGTGGACGTCACACTCCATTCTTCGCTAACTACCGTCCTCAGTTCTACTTCCGTACTACGGACGTAACTGGAACAATCGCGCTTCCAGAAGGAACTGAAATGGTAATGCCTGGCGACAACATCGAAATGACTGTTGAACTAATCGCGCCAATCGCGATCGAAGACGGTACTAAGTTCTCTATCCGTGAGGGTGGACGTACTGTAGGTGCTGGTGTCGTTTCAACAATCATCGAATAGTCGATAGATTATTGAGATCAAAAGCACTCCTTTCGGGGAGTGCTTTTTTCTATTGATGAAAAGAGTGTGGAATTTGGCGTTTTCTAAAACGATTCCTCGTTTTTACAAAACACCTGTGGTTTTTTCTAAAACTCCACCCGAATTTTCTAAGACCGCACTCTGTTTTTTTAAAACCTCAACTCATTTTTCTAAAACACCCATTCACCACCTACACAAATCGCCTCAAAACATAGCCTGCGCAACGTAAAATCACCACTTGCCCTCAACAATATTTTTCCAACCGCGAAATTTATCATATAACCCAAAAAAACCTTGCAAAACATAGGCGAAACCTTTATAATTGTTCAAGTGTGGCTGAAACATTATTGTTCTGGAGATGTTGCAAAACCCTTGCAACTCTAGTATAATCAGTAATGTTGGCCATCTAGCGATGAAGTAGAAGGTTGCGGACACACCCGGCCCCTTTGCCATGGCGGGAACGTTCGGTAAATTTCTACTGAGAATTGTCTATATTTAATGGACGAGAAGGAGGGGAAATAATGGCAAAGCAAAAGATTCGTATTCGTTTAAAGGCTTATGATCACCGCATTCTAGACCAATCCGGTGAAAAGATCGTTGAAACTGCAAAGCGATCTGGTGCTAAGGTATCGGGACCAATCCCACTACCAACTGAAAAGTCTGTATACACAATCTTGCGAGCTGTACACAAGTACAAAGATTCTCGTGAGCAATTCGAAATGCGTACTCACAAGCGTTTGATCGACATCATCGAGCCAACGCCTCAGACTGTTGATTCACTTATGCGTTTGGATCTACCATCTGGCGTTGACATCGAAATCAAGCTATAAAACAAATTAAATTTTTCATATTTTAGGAGGTGTGACGAATGACCAAAGGAATCTTAGGTAAGAAGATCGGTATGACACAAATCTTTGCAGAGAACGGTGAAGTGATTCCAGTAACTGTTGTTGAAGCTAGTTCTAACGTTGTTCTACAAGTGAAGACAGCTGAAAACGACGGCTACGAAGCAATCCAAATCGGTTATGCTGACAAGAAAGAATCTCGTACCAACAAACCTGCAAAGGGCCATGCTGAAAAAGCAAACACAAACCCTAAGCGCTACGTTAAAGAACTTCGCGGAGTAGAACTCGGAAGTTATGAAGTTGGTCAGGAAGTCAAAGTAGATATTTTCCAGGAAGGCGACAGTGTAGACGTCACTGGAACATCAAAAGGTAAAGGATTCCAAGGTGCAATCAAGCGACACGGACAATCTCGCGGACCGATGACTCACGGTTCTCGTTACCACCGTCGTCCTGGTTCAATGGGTGCTGTTGACCCAATGCGCGTATTCAAAGGTAAAAAACTACCTGGACGTATGGGCGGCAAGACAGTTACTGTTCAAAACCTTGAAATCGTTAAGGTCGACACAGACCGTAATCTACTATTGATCAAAGGTAACGTACCTGGAGCGAAGAAGAGCTACGTTACTGTCGAATCTGCTGTTAAGGCAAAAGAAGCTAAGTAAGAAAGGAGGATACACCGGTGCCAAAAGTAACGCTATTTAACCAATCCGGTTCTGAAATCGGAGAAATCGAATTGAATGACAATGTATTTGGTATTGAGCCAAATAACCACGTGCTTTTTGAAGCTGTTGTAATGCAACAATCTTCAACTCGTCAAGGAACTCACGCTGTCAAAAACCGTTCTGCGGTACGAGGCGGAGGTCGTAAGCCTTGGCGTCAAAAAGGAACTGGCCGTGCTCGTCAAGGATCAATCCGTTCACCACAATGGGTAGGCGGTGGAACTGTATTCGGTCCAACACCACGAAGCTACAGCTACAAGCTTCCTAAAAAAGTACGTCGTTTAGCAATCAAATCTGCACTATCATCTAAAGTGCAAGAGAACAACATGGTTGTCTTGGAAGATCTTAAATTTGATGCTCCAAAGACAAAAGAAATGGCTAGTGTATTAGCAAACTTCTCTTCAGCATCTAAAACGCTCGTCGTTACAGCTGACTATAACGAATTTGCAGCTTTATCTGCTCGCAATATCCCTGGAGTAACACTGATCACTGCTGACGGTGTAAACGTCTTGGATGTGTTGAACCACGACAAGCTATTCATGACGAAAGATGCTGTAGAAAAGGTAGAGGAGGTGCTCGCATAATGGCAGACGCACGTGAAATTATCAAGCGCCCCGTTATCACTGAACGTTCTACAGAAATCATGGGTGACAGAAAGTACACGTTCGAGGTTGACCCTCGCGCGAACAAAACCCAGATCAAAAACGCAATTGAAGAGATTTTCGGTGTGAAAGTCGAAAATGTTAACACTCAAAACTATAAAGGAAAGAAGAAACGTGTAGGTCGTTACTTCGGATTCACTGCTAAGCGCAAAAAAGCGATTGTTCAGTTGACATCTGATAGTAAAGAACTCGATTTCTTCGAAGGAGTATAAACCTACTCGTAAAGGAGGGACCGTAAAATGGCTATCAAAAAGTATAAACCAACAACAAATGGTCGTCGTCACATGACGTCATCTGATTTTAGTGAAATTACAACAGACCAACCCGAAAAGTCGTTGTTAGCGCCACTTAGCAAAAAAGCTGGACGTAACAACCACGGGCGTATTACTACTCGTCACCAAGGTGGAGGCCACAAGCGTAAGTATCGTATCATCGATTTCAAACGTGACAAAGATGGAATACCAGGGCGCGTTGCTACGATCGAATATGATCCGAACCGTTCTGCAAACATCGCACTAGTCCACTATGCTGACGGAGAAAAACGTTACATCCTTGCAACTAAAGGTATGGCAGTAGGACAAGAAGTAATGTCAGGACCAGACGCGGACATCAAGAATGGTAACGCAATGGCTCTTAAAGATATCCCAGTGGGTACAACAATCCACAATATCGAAATGAAGCCTGGTCGCGGAGGACAGCTTGTACGTTCTGCAGGTGCTGAAGCACAACTTCTAGGTAAAGAAGAGCGTTACGCACTAGTACGTCTTCGTTCTGGAGAAACTCGTCGTATCCTATTGACTTGCCGTGCGACAATCGGTCAAGTAGGAAACCTTGAGCACGAATTGATCAACATCGGTAAAGCTGGACGTTCTCGCTGGTTAGGTAAGCGCCCTACAGTTCGTGGTTCTGTTATGAACCCTAGTGATCACCCACACGGTGGTGGTGAAGGACGCGCGCCAATCGGACGTAAGTCACCAATGTCACCTTGGGGCAAACCAACTCTTGGTTACAAGACTCGTCAGAAGAACAAGCCAAGTGACAAGTATATTGTACGTCGTCGTAAAAAATAACGGGATTGAACTACGGTTCAAACGAACCGTAGCGCAATCGCGAAGGGAGGTACTAGAATGGGTCGTAGTTTGAAAAAGGGACCTTTCGTAGATGACCATCTAATGAAAAAAGTTGAAGCACAAGGTGAAACCAACGACAAGAAAGTCATCAAGACTTGGTCTCGTCGATCTACTATTTTTCCACAGTTCATCGGACACACAATTGCCGTTTATGACGGACGTAAGCATGTGCCAGTGTACGTGACAGAAGACATGGTCGGACACAAGTTGGGAGAATTCGCTCCAACACGTACGTACAAAGGCCACGCTGCTGATGATAAGAAAACAAGACGTTAACAAGAGAGGAGGTACTCGGAATGGAAGCTAAAGCTGTTGCAAAACAGGTTCGAATTGCTCCTCGTAAAGCTCGCCTAGTCGTCGATCTCATTCGAGGAAAGGAAGTTGGAGAAGCGATTGCGATCTTGCGTCATACGCACAAAGGTGCATCTCCAATTGTAGAAAAGGTGTTGAACTCTGCGATCGCAAATGCAGAACACAACTACGAAATGGAGCCTAACAACCTTGTAATCAAAACCGCTTATGTTGATGAAGGTGTAACATTGAAACGATTCCGCCCACGTGCTATGGGTCGTGCAAGCCGTATCAACAAACGCACAAGCCACATCACAATCGTGGTATCAGAAAAGAAGGAGGGATAAATCGTGGGTCAAAAAGTAAATCCAGTAGGTCTTCGTGTCGGCGTCATCCGTGACTGGGAATCAAAATGGTACGCAGACAAAGACTACGCAGATCTATTACATGAAGACATCAAAATTCGTGAATACATTGAAACTCGCTTGAAAGACGCTGCAGTATCTGCAGTTGAAATCGAACGTGCAGCAAACCGTGTAAACATCACAGTTAAAACTGCTAAGCCAGGAATGGTCATCGGTAAAGGTGGTTCTGAAGTCGAAGCACTTCGTAAATCCCTGAACGACTTGACTGGTAAGCGAGTTCATGTCAATATCTTTGAAATCAAACAAGCTGATCTTGATTCTAAACTTGTTGCTGAAAACATTGCTCGTCAACTTGAGAACCGTATTTCATTCCGTCGTGCAATGAAACAGACAATCCAACGTGCAATGCGCGCAGGTGCGAAAGGTATTAAAACGGAAGTATCAGGACGTCTTGGTGGCGCTGATATCGCTCGTTCTGAATCTTACAGCGAAGGAACTGTTCCGCTTCACACGCTTCGTGCAGACATCGACTATGGAACTGCAGAAGCAGACACAACTTACGGTAAATTGGGAGTTAAAGTCTGGATCTATCGTGGTGAAGTCCTTCCAACGAAAGGAACGAAACAAGAGGAAGGAGGAAAATAATTATGTTGATGCCAAAACGTGTTAAATATCGTAGAGAACACCGTGGTAAAATGCGCGGACGCGCTAAAGGCGGCCAAGAAGTCGCTTTCGGTGAATACGGTCTACAAGCAGTAGAAGCGTCATGGATCACAAACCGCCAGATCGAAGCAGCTCGTATCGCGATGACGCGTTACATGAAGCGTGGCGGTAAAGTATGGATTAAAATTTTCCCTTCTAAGCCTTACACAGCGAAGCCTCTAGAAGTCCGAATGGGTTCTGGTAAAGGTGCTCCTGAAGGATGGGTAGCAGTTGTAAAGCCTGGGAAAATCATGTTTGAGGTAGCTGGAGTATCAGAGGAAGTAGCTCGTGAAGCTCTTCGTCTTGCATCTCACAAGCTTCCAATCAAAACGAAATTTGTAAAACGCGAAGAAGTGGGTGGTGACACAAATGAAAGCTAATGATTTCCGTAATTTAACCACTGCAGAAATCGAACAGAACGTTAAAACTCTTAAAGAAGAGCTATTCAACCTTCGCTTTCAATTAGCAACTGGCCAATTAGAAAACCCTGCCCGCATTCGTGAAGTCCGCAAAGCCATTGCACGTGCAAAGACTGTATTGCGCGAACGTGAGCTCGGAATTACGAACGCCTAAATTGAAGGGAGGACTTAAAAAATGAGCGAACGCAACCAACGTAAAGTATATGTAGGTCGTGTGGTATCCGACAAAATGGATAAGACGATCACAGTACTAGTTGAAACTTATAAAAATGACCAATTGTACGGAAAGCGCGTTAAGTACTCTAAGAAGTTCAAGGCGCACGATGAGAACAACACCGCTAAAATGGGTGACATCGTTCGAATCATGGAAACTCGTCCATTGTCTAAAGACAAGCGTTTCCGTTTAGTAGAAGTGGTAGAAGAATCCATCATTATCTAATAAAAGTTTCGGATCGATACTTTCAGTCCGAAAGGAGGTACACGTAAATGATTCAACAAGAATCCCGTTTAAAAGTTGCTGACAACTCTGGAGCTCGTGAACTACTAGCGATCAAGGTCCTCGGTGGATCTGGACGTAAGTATGCAAACATCGGTGATATGATTGTGTGTTCTGTTAAATCTGCAACACCAGGCGGCGTTGTTAAGAAGGGTGACGTTGTACGCGCGGTTGTCGTACGTACTAAGCGCGGTGTGCGCCGTCCAGACGGATCTTACATCCGCTTTGACGAGAACGCTGCAGTCATCGTACGTGATGACAAGAGCCCAAGAGGAACACGTATTTTCGGACCAGTTGCACGTGAACTACGTGACAACCAATTCATGAAAATCGTTTCACTAGCGCCAGAAGTACTCTAATAATTGAATTTCAAGCATTGTCTTGTAAGGAGGTGCGCAAGCCGCTATGCCTAAAATGCACGTGAAAAAAGGCGATAAAGTTCAAGTTATCTCAGGTAAGGATAAAGGGAAGCAAGGTGTGATCCTTCAAGCATTACCAAAGGAAAACCGTGTGATCGTTGAAGGAGTGAACGTCGTTAAAAAACACGCTAAACCTTCTCAAGATAATCCACAAGGTGGAATCCTTAATGTTGAAGCTTCAATCCACGCTTCTAACGTTATGCCGATTGACCCTAAGTCTGGAGAACCTACACGCGTAGGTCATGAAGAAAAGGACGGAAAGAAAGTACGAGTTGCTAAAAAATCAGGGGAAGCTCTTGATAAATAAGCAAAGGTGAAAGGAGGTTACCTAGAATGAATCGTCTACAAGAAAGATACAAGCAAGAAATCGTTCCTTCTCTACAAGAGAAGTTCGAATATAGCTCAGTAATGCAAGTACCAAAAATCGATAAGATCGTAATCAACATGGGACTAGGAGATGCTGTTTCCAACGCGAAGGCACTTGACGTTGCAGTTGAAGAATTGACTGAAATCGCTGGTCAAAAGCCGGTTGTTACGAAAGCGAAGAAATCCATCGCTGGATTCAAACTTCGTGAAGGTATGCCAATCGGTGCGAAAGTTACATTACGCGGTGAGCGTATGTACGATTTCCTAGACAAACTAATCAGCGTTTCTCTTCCACGTGTACGTGACTTCCGTGGTATTTCTAAGAAATCATTCGACGGTCGTGGAAACTACACACTTGGTGTGAAAGAACAGCTTATTTTCCCAGAGATCGATTATGATAAGGTCAACAAAGTGCGCGGTATGGATATCGTTATCGTAACTACTGCAAACTCAGACGAAGAGGCTCGTGAACTACTTACTCAAGTAGGTATGCCATTCCAAAAATAATGAGCCAAAGGAGGGAAAACTGTGGCGAAAAAATCAATGATCGCTAAACAAAAGCGTAAGCAGAAGTTCAAAGTACAAGAATACACTCGTTGTGAACGCTGCGGACGTCCGCATTCCGTAATCCGTAAGTTCAAGCTTTGCAGAATTTGTTTCCGCGAACTTGCATATAAAGGTCAAATCCCTGGCGTCAAAAAAGCTAGTTGGTAAACCCCGTTGACGGGAAGGAGGTAATTAGTAATGGTCATGACAGATCCAATTGCAGATATGTTAACTCGCATTCGTAATGCGAACACTGTAGGTCACGATAAATTAGAGGTTCCTGCATCCAAGCTAAAGAAAGAGATCGCAGAAATCCTTAAGAGCGAAGGCTTCGTACGTGACGTAGAGCTAATCGAAGATAACAAGCAAGGTGTTATCCGTATTTTCTTAAAGTATGGTCCAAACAACGAACGTGTTATTACGGGCCTTAAGAGAATCAGTAAGCCTGGTTTGCGTGTCTACGCGAAAGCTTATGAGGTACCACGTGTACTTGGTGGACTAGGAATTGCTCTAGTTTCTACATCAAAAGGAATTATGACAGACAAAGACGCTCGTAACCAACAAGTTGGCGGAGAAGTCTTAGCATACGTTTGGTAATAAAAGAAAGAAAGAATGGAGGTGCAGCTGAATGTCTCGTATTGGTAACAGAAGATTACAAATTCCAAGCGGCGTAACCGTCGAGAACAAAGGTAACAACGTCGTTACTGTTAAAGGACCAAAAGGTGAATTGACTCGCTCTTTCAGTCCAGATATGAAAATCAACATCCAAGAAAACGAAGTGACATGTGAGCGTCCAAGTGAGCACAAAGATCACAAAGCGCTTCATGGAACAACTGTTAGCTTGATCGACAACATGATCCACGGTGTTTCCAACGGATACGAAAAGTCTCTTGAACTAGTCGGTGTCGGATATCGTGCAAACAAATCTGGTAACAAACTAGTCTTGAACGTTGGATACTCTCATCCAGTGGAAATCGTTCCTGAAGAAGGAATCGAAATCGAAGTACCTGCGAATACGAAAGTAATCGTCAAAGGTATCGATAAAGAACGTGTTGGTGCTGTTGCAGCGAATATTCGCTCTATTCGTCTTCCTGAACCGTATAAAGGGAAAGGTATCCGTTACGAAGGAGAATATGTTCGTCGTAAGGAAGGTAAGACTGGTAAATAGTAACGTAAGATTACGGAAAGGAGTGGCGTAGGATGATTACAAAGCCTGATAAAAATGTTGCGCGTAAGAAACGACATGCTCGTGTACGCCGTAGTATTTTCGGAACAGCAGAACGTCCTCGCTTGAACGTATTCCGTTCATCTAAGCACATCTACGCTCAGTTGATCGACGATGAAAACGGAGTAACGTTAGCGTCTGCTTCTACAATGGATAACGATGTAGAAGTTGAGAATGGCGGAAATGTTGAAGCTGCTAAGAAAGTCGGCGAAGCAATCGCAAAGCGCGCAGTTGAAGCTGGACACAAAGAAGTCGTATTCGACCGCGGTGGATATATCTATCACGGACGTGTCAAAGCATTAGCTGACGCAGCTCGCGAAGCAGGACTACAATTTTAATAGAAGGAGGGAAACTCAATCATGCGTGCAATCGATCCAAACAAACTAGAACTTGAAGAACGTGTTGTTACCGTTAACCGTGTTGCAAAGGTTGTTAAAGGTGGACGTCGCTTTCGTTTTGCTGCGGTTGTGGTAGTAGGAGATAAAAACGGTCATGTTGGATTCGGTACTGGTAAAGCACAAGAAGTACCAGAAGCGATCCGCAAGGCAATTGAGGATGCAAAGAAAAACTTAGTAACTGTACCGATCGTTGGTACAACACTTCCTCACCAAATCAACGGACGTTATGGAGCAGGGAACGTATTATTGAAGCCTGCATCTGAGGGTACAGGAGTCATCGCTGGAGGACCTGTACGTGCGGTACTAGAGTTGGCTGGAGTTGGTGACATCCTTTCTAAATCACTAGGATCAAACAACCCGATCAACATGGTCCGTGCAACAATCGAAGGACTAAAAAATCTCAAAAAAGCTGAAGATGTTGCGAAGCTACGCGGCAAATCAGTTGAAGATCTATTAGGTTAAGGAGGGAATTTGAATGGCTAAGAAATTAGAAGTCACCCTCACTCGTAGTTTAATTGGTCGTCCGGAAAATCAACGTGTTACAGTGAAGACACTAGGATTGCGTAAGATGCACCAAACAGTCGTACACGAAGACAACGAAGCGATTCGTGGTATGGTGAACAAAGTGTCTCACCTTGTAACAGTTAAAGAAATCAACGCTTAATAAGACGATATAAATCATGAGGAGGTGCCGATAATGAAACTTCATGAACTAAAGCCATCTGAAGGTTCTCGTCGCGAACGCAATCGTGTTGGACGTGGAATCGGATCAGGTAACGGTAAAACAAGTGGACGTGGACACAAGGGGCAAAACGCTCGTTCTGGCGGCGGAGTACGCCCAGGATTCGAGGGTGGACAAAACCCACTTGCACGTCGTTTGCCAAAACGTGGATTCACAAACCCATCTCGCGTCGAGTATGCGGTCGTGAACCTAGAAACGTTGAACCGTTTTGAAGAGGGTACAGAAGTAACCCCTGAACTTCTTCTTGAAACTGGCGTAATCAGCAAGTTGAAAGACGGAGTGAAGATTCTTGGAAACGGGAAACTAGAAACGAAGTTGACTGTCAAAGCTCACAAGTTTTCTGCTTCTGCGAAAGAAGCAATCGAAGCAGCGGGCGGAAACACTGAGGTGATGTAATGTTCCGTACAATCTCCAACATTATGCGCGTAAGTGATATAAGAAATAAAGTGTTATTCACACTAGCAATGCTTGTCATCTTCCGGATCGGAACATTCATTCCAGTCCCGAATGTAGACAAGACAGTACTTGATTTTCAAAATCAAATGAACGTATTCGGATTCCTGAATACGTTTGGTGGCGGAGCCCTGCAAAACTATTCCATTTTTGCAATGGGTATCATGCCATACATCACAGCATCAATCATCGTCCAGTTGTTACAGATGGATGTTGTGCCGAAGTTCACCGAATGGTCGAAGCAAGGTGAGGTAGGGCGTCGTAAGCTTGCTCAATTCACTCGATATGGTACGATTGTTCTTGGATTCGTCCAGGCAATCGGAATGTCTATCGGATTCAACAACTTGTTTCCAGGACTTATTCCAAACCCGAATGTCGCGACTTACCTGATGATTGCTTTGATCCTTACGGCAGGTACTGCGTTCTTGATGTGGTTGGGTGAACAGATTACAGCTCATGGAGTAGGAAACGGTATTTCAATTCTGATCTTTGCTGGTATCGTTGCAGCTGTACCAGGTGCAGTGAACCAGTTCTACGCTCAACAATTTGAGGGTACGGAACAGACATTGTTCATCGGTATCGTAAAAGTCCTACTTATTGCGCTTGCAGTCATTGCATTGACTGTATTCGTCATCTTCATCCAACAAGGTCTCCGTAAGATACCGATCCAATACGCGAAGCGTGTTGTGAACAACAAGCCGGTTGGAGGACAGCAAACGCACCTTCCAATCAAGGTGAACGCTGCAGGGGTAATTCCAGTCATCTTTGCAATCTCACTGATCATCGCACCACCAACGATTGCGGGATTCTTTGATGAGAATGCAGTGACTCGATTTATCACACAGACTTTTGATTATACAACGCCGGTGGGAATGATCGTTTATTCGGCCTTGATCATCGGATTCACGTATTTCTATACATTCGTTCAGGTCAATCCTGAGCAAATGGCAGAGAACTTGAAGAAACAAGGTGGATACATTCCAGGAATCCGTCCAGGAAAGAACACGGAAACGTACATTGTGCGAATCCTTTATCGTCTGACGTTCGTCGGAGCGATGTTCTTGGCACTTGTTTCGATCCTGCCGATCTTTTTCATCAAGTTCGCGGGTCTTCCACAATCGCTACAAATCGGCGGAACGAGTCTATTGATTGTGGTCGGTGTTGCACTTGATTCTATGAAACAAATTGAAAGCCAATTAATTAAACGTCATTATAAAGGCTTCATCAAATAAAAAGAGAAACGGGGATCCAACGTATTCCCCTTCTCTTGACAATGTACGTTTGTGACCGTATGGAGGGATTAGATGAATCTAGTACTCATGGGTCTGCCAGGTGCCGGAAAGGGAACCCAGGCTGCCAAGATCGTTGATAAATATGGTATCCCCCATATCTCAACAGGTGACATGTTCCGAGCTGCGATTAAAGAAGGAACCGAATTAGGTATAAAAGCCAAGTCCTACATGGATGCTGGTAACCTTGTACCTGACGAGGTCACGATTGGGATCGTCGACGAGCGATTGAACAAAAGTGACTGTAAGGACGGTTTCCTGCTTGATGGGTTTCCTCGGACAGTCGCACAGGCTGAAGCGCTTGAGAATATCCTTTCCAAAAGCGAGCGTTCAATCGACTACGTTCTGAACATCGATGTCGATAAAGAACAGTTGATGGAACGATTGTCTGGCCGCAGAATCTGTAAACAATGTGGAGCGACATATCATGTGATATTCAATCCACCTTCACAAGAAGATGTTTGTGATAAGTGCGGTGGGGAACTTTATCAGCGCGAAGATGATAACGAAGAAACAGTCAAAACAAGGCTTGAAGTGAATATCGAACAATCGAAGCCGCTGCTCAAGTTTTATGAACAGAAAGGCTATCTCCGTAACATCGACGGAAACCGGGATATCGATGAGGTATTTGTAGATATCGATCGACTCCTTGGAGGGTTGAAGTAATGATCATTTCAAAGACACCGCGCGAGATTGATATCATGCGTGAGGCTGGAAAGATTGTTGCTCTGACTCATAAAGAACTCCAGAAGCACATCAAGCCGGGAGTGACAACGAAAGAGCTCGACAAGATTGCAGAAGAATTCATTCGCAGTCACGATGCAATTCCTTCTTTTAAAGGCTATAATGGTTTTACAGGAAGTATATGTGCATCGGTAAATGAAGAACTCGTTCACGGCATTCCTGGAAAGAAAGTGCTAAAAGATGGAGACATCATTTCCATTGATATCGGTGCGAAATATAACGGATATCATGGTGACTCAGCTTGGACTTACGGTGTCGGAGAAATCTCCGATGAGAACCAACATCTTTTAGAGGTAACCGAACAATCGTTATATAAAGGTCTTGCAGAGGCAAAACCTGGAGAAAGACTCACGAACATCTCCCATGCGATTCAATCGTATGTTGAAGCAGAGGGCTTTTCGGTAGTACGTGAATACGTCGGCCACGGAGTCGGACAAAATTTGCACGAGGATCCGCAAATCCCCCACTTTGGACCGCCGGGAAAAGGGCCGAGGCTTAAACCAGGTATGGTTCTTGCCATCGAGCCGATGGTAAACGCAGGATCACGATATGTTCGAACACTAGCAGATAATTGGACCGTCGTTACGCAAGATGGTAAGAATTGTGCGCATTTCGAGCATACCATTGCCATTCTTGAAGATGGTTATGAAATCTTAACGAAAGCCTAAAATGAAGGTGATAAATGGTGAGTGAATCCGAACCGGTACCGCAAATTGGACAATTCGTTCATATCTTGCGGGGGCGGGACGCTGGTCAAATCAATGTAATAGTGGGTATCGTGGACGAGAAGTTTGTCCTCATTGCTGACGGTGATAAACGGAAATATGACCGAGCTAAAAAGAAGAACATCAATCATCTTGAGCTGTTTCAATATATTTCGCCCGAAGTAAAGCGAAGCATCGATGAAACAGGACGTGTAACAAACGGTAAATTGCGTTTCGCCGTGTCGAAATTCTTGAATGATCAAGCAAATACGCTTGAGAAGGGAGAACAAATCGATGGCTAAAGAAGATGTAATCGAGGTTGAAGGTACCGTTATCGAGCCCCTGCCGAACGCTATGTTCCGTGTGGAGCTTGAGAATGGTCACAAAATCTTAGCTCACGTTTCTGGTAAGATTCGTATGCATTATATTCGCATTCTGCCAGGCGATAAAGTAACTGTAGAATTGTCTCCGTACGATCTATCGCGTGGTCGTATCACGTATCGTTACAAGTAAGACAATTCCATGTTAAAATAGCCTAGCGCTTGTTTGAAGGTGTATGAATTAGCCCAAACTGTAGTGAGTGAAACGGTTAAGCGAATTGAAGTGCCTCGCTCAATAGGATTTTCGATTATTGTCGTCGAAGTCAGCACAATTTTGTGCAAGTCCGTGGCATAAGGAGGTATTTAGGATGAAGGTAAGACCATCAGTCAAACCAATCTGCGAAAAATGTAAAGTTATTCGTCGTAAAGGAACCGTAATGGTAATTTGCGAAAACCCGAAGCATAAACAAAAACAAGGTTAAGAACAGGAGGTGCACTAATCAATGGCACGTATTGCAGGAATCGATATCCCTCGTGACAAACGAGTTGTGATTTCACTAACGTATATCTATGGAATCGGTAAATCTACTGCTCAGGAAATCCTTGCAGAAGCTGGTGTTTCTGAAGAGACTCGCGTACGCGACCTGACAGAAGAAGAATTGACTAAAATCCGTGATATCGTTGACCGCTTCAAAGTTGAAGGTGATCTTCGTCGTGAAGTTTCCCTTAACATCAAGCGTCTAATCGAGATCGGAAGCTACAGAGGTATCCGTCACCGTCGTGGTCTTCCAGTTCGCGGACAAAAGACTAAAAACAACTCTCGTACACGTAAAGGTCCACGTCGTACAGTAGCGAATAAGAAGAAATAGTAAGGGAGGTTAACACACAATGGCTAAACAACGTAAAACGAACACTCGTAAGAAAAAAGTGAAAAAGAATATTGAGAGTGGAATAGCTCACATCCGTTCCACTTTCAATAACACGATCGTTACAATCACTGACACTCACGGGAATGCAGTTTCTTGGGCTTCATCCGGCAACCTTGGATTCAAAGGCTCTCGTAAATCCACTCCGTTTGCAGCGCAAATGGCAGCCGAAACAGCTGGGAAAACTGCACAGGAACACGGTATGAAAACCCTCGAAGTTACTGTTAAAGGTCCTGGTGCAGGACGTGAAGCGGCAATCCGTGCACTTCAAGCAGTTGGTCTTGAGGTAACAGCGATCCGTGACGTAACGCCAGTTCCTCATAATGGATGCCGTCCGCCAAAACGTCGTCGTGTATAATACTTGAGGTTTCTTTCCTTAAGTATTACAATTTGGAAACCTGTCTATAATGGTTATGTATGAACAATTTTGATCATTGCATAATAATAGGTTACTGATTAGAAACACCTATTTATGGGACTATCGGTTAGATCGACGGGATCTAGCCGAGGTTCGACGTTTTGAAGGAGGGTTTGTTGAATGATTGAAATCGAAAAGCCAAGAATTGAAACGGTAGAGCTCAGTGACGATGCAACTTATGGGAAATTTGTTGTTGAACCTCTAGAGCGTGGATACGGGATTACGTTAGGCAACTCCTTACGTCGTATTTTGTTGTCTTCCCTTCCAGGGGCGGCAGTAACCTCTGTTCAAATCAACGGAGTGTTGCATGAATTTTCGACCATTGATGGTGTCGTAGAAGATGTAACGACAGTCATCTTAAGCTTGAAAAAGCTTGCGTTGAAGATTTACTCTGAAGAAGAGAAGACCCTTGAGATCGACGTTCAAGGTGATGGTGTCGTAACAGCTGCAGATATTACACACGATAGTGATGTCGAAGTGTTGAACCCTGACCTTCATATTGCTACGTTGTCGAAAGATGCACATCTTCAAATGAAGATTACGGCAGTACGCGGTCGAGGATATGTACCTGCGGAAGGAAACAAAACAGAAGAGCAAGCGATCGGTGTCATTCCGATTGACTCCATCTTCACACCAGTTTCCCGCGTTAACTATCAGGTTGAAAACACCCGTATCGGCCAAGTCACAAACTATGACAAACTAACCCTCGATGTCTGGACAGACGGTAGCATTCGACCTGAAGAAGCTGTTTCGCTTGGAGCTAAAATCGTAACGGAACACTTGAACATTTTCGTAGGATTGACAGATCAAGCTCAAAAAGCTGAAATCATGGTTGAAAAAGAAGAAGACCAAAAAGAGAAAGTACTCGAAATGACGATTGAGGAACTCGATCTTTCGGTTCGCTCTTACAACTGTCTGAAGCGCGCAGGCATCAATACGGTTCAAGAGCTTACTCAAAAGTCTGAAGAAGACATGATGAAAGTTCGTAACCTCGGTAAGAAGTCATTAGAAGAAGTCCAGGAGAAGTTAGAAGAGCTTGGACTTGGTTTACGTAACGAAGAATAAGAACGTAGAGATATAAGAATAACAAAAGAAGGAGGGACCTCTCATGGCTTATCAAAAGTTAGGTCGTGTTTCAGCAGCACGAAAAGCTTTACTCCGTGATCTAGCAACAGACCTTATCATCAACGAACGCATCGAAACTACTGAAGCTAAAGCGAAAGAGCTTCGTTCAGTCGTTGAAAAGATGATTACACTTGGCAAACGTGGTGATCTTCACGCTCGTCGTCAAGCTGCTGCATTCGTACGTAATGAAGTAGCGAACGAAGAGTCTGGTGAAGGTGCTATCCAGAAGTTGTTCACTGACATCGCTTCTCGTTATGAAGAGCGCCAAGGTGGTTATACTCGTATTCAGAAGATTGGTCCTCGCCGCGGCGATGGTGCACCAATGGTTATTATTGAACTTGTTTAATCAACAACAAATTCATGTGCAATAACATCGACGAAAAGGGCGGGACAGAATCTACTTATGATACTGCTTCTATGCCCTTTTTTTCGTACCTTTAAAACATTGAACGAAAAGGTTCGAAAGCGACAAAAGTTCCATTCCGGTCGGCATTCCCTTGCGAAGGCAATGGTGAATGCCTTATTTTCTTTAAGAAAAGCGTATGCGACTAGGAATTGAAGCTTAACAAGCTTGTTGATTTCTAACGAAATTCACGACACTCCTGCGGGAATAGCGAGCCAGGCGAGACCCCACAGCGAACATGGAACAACGGAGCTCCTCGGTGAGCGAGGAGGCTCGCGGTTCGTCCGCGGAAAGGGAGTGTATTTCGAAGAAATCAATGTTTTTGTTAGAGATGAGTGGAGATGTGTCTGGGGCAGGCACAGAGGAGGATTTAGAAAATGAAGGATTTGATTCAGGCTCAAGGTGTGTCCTTTCGATACGATGCAGACGGTCCGTATCGTTTGAAAGACATCGACTTGACGATTCAAAAAGGGGAATGGTTGTCCATCGTGGGCCATAACGGGTCCGGGAAGAGTACATTAGCGAAGCATCTGAACGGGTTATTAACGCCTGTAGAAGGATCTGTAGCTGTGAATGAAAAGACAACCGACCAGGAAGAAAACCTATGGGAGATCCGATCTCAGGTCGGCATGGTATTCCAAAATCCGGACAACCAGTTTGTCGGCACGACAGTCATGGATGACGTGGCTTTTGGATTGGAAAACAACGGTGTTCCTCGAGAAGAGATGGTTGATCGAATTGAAGAAGCACTATCAAAAGTTCAAATGACCGGCTTTGAACAGAAGGAGCCTCATCAGTTGTCTGGCGGGCAAAAGCAACGTGTCGCCATAGCTGGTGTTTTGGCACAGAAGCCATCGGTCATCGTTTTGGATGAAGCTACGAGCATGCTTGATCCAAAAGGTCGAAAAGAAGTGCATGACACGATTCGAGAATTGAACAAAGAAGACGGAATTACGGTCATCGCAATTACGCATGATCTAGAAGAAGCCATCCAGTCGGACCGCATCATCGTGATGAAGCAAGGTGAAATCGTCGCTGAAGGAGCACCGAGAGAGGTTTTCCAAAAAACAGAGGTATTGTTGGATGCTGGACTCGAGCTGCCGTTTTCGCTGAAGATCCGTGAATTGTTGGCAGAGAAGGGTATTGAATTACCGACGGCAACCTTAACACAAACAGAATTGGTGGATGCATTATGGAACTATCGACAAAGCAGTTAGCACATGTGTATAGCGAAGGTACACCGAAAGAGCATCGAGCGATTCATGATGTGTCCATTGATGTACCACCAGGGAGCTTTTATGCGATCATCGGACATACGGGGTCTGGTAAGTCAACCTTCATTCAGCACCTGAACGGGTTGTTGAAGCCCACCTCTGGATCTGTCCATATCGGAAATACGACCATTAAAGCGGATGAAAAACCAAAGAGATTGAAGGAAGTTCGTAAACGAGTCGGTATGGTATTCCAATACCCGGAACATCAACTTTTCGAGGAAACGATCGAAAAGGATATCTGCTTCGGTCCTCGTAACTTCGGAGTAAGTGAGAAGGAAGCGAAAAGAAGAGCGAAAGAAACGCTGCGACTTGTCGGTTTGGATGAAGAATACCTTGAACGATCTCCATTTGAACTGAGTGGAGGGCAAATGCGCCGTGTTGCGATTGCGGGTGTACTTGCGATGAACCCAGAGGTGCTGATACTAGATGAGCCGACAGCAGGGCTTGATCCAAGTGGACAACGAGAGATGATGGATCTGTTCATTTCTTTGCAAAAAGAAAAGGAGATTACAATCATTCTGGTTACGCACAGTATGGAAGATGCGGCCCGATATGCGGATCGAATCTTTGTCATGGCAGATGGAACCTTGTATCTTGAAGGGACTCCAGATCAAATCTTTCGTCAGGAAGACAAGCTGAGCGATGTCGGTCTTGATATTCCGGAGTCGACCCGATTCATCAAAGCGGTACAGGAGCGCTTCGGCACGACACTCGAGGCAGGTTATACCATGGAGGATGCAGTTGAGCTAGTTGACCAACTGTTGAAAGTGAGGTCATCAACATGATGGATAATATCATCATTGGGCAATACATCCCAGGAAAATCTCCTATTCACCGGATGGATCCACGAGCTAAGCTCATAGCAGTCTTTTTCTACGTCATCATCGTCTTTCTTGCGAACAATTGGATCAGTTATGGTGTGCTTGGTGTTTTCACGATTGGGACAGCATTATTATCTCGTGTACCGATTTCTTATATGATCAAAGGCTTAAAGCCGATTTTGTGGATCATTCTTTTTACGATGATCCTGCATTTGTTCATGACGAAAGAGGGACCAGTCTTATATGATCTGGGATGGACGACCATCCATGAAGGCGGCGTCGTACAAGGTGTTTTCATTGCTTTAAGGCTATTATTCTTGATCATTCTTACTTCGTTATTGACGTTGACGACGACGCCGATCGATATTACAGATGGGATTGAAAGTGTCCTGGCACCATTGAAAAAAGTGAAGTTCCCTGTTCATGAGTTCGCCTTGATGATGTCGATCTCACTGCGCTTCATCCCGACGCTACTGCAGGAAACGGAGAAGATCATGAAAGCCCAGACGGCTCGAGGCGCAGAGTTTTCTAGTGGACCGATCAAAGAGAGGGTCAAAGCCTTTGTCCCGCTTCTCGTTCCTTTGTTCGTCAGTGCGTTCAAACGTGCTGAAGATTTGGCGCTCGCGATGGAAGCGAGAGGTTACCGAGGCGGAGAGGGCAGAACGAAGCTTCGGCTTTTACAATGGCAAGGGCTTGATACGTTGGGTCTTGTCGGTGTCGGCTTATTGATTGTTCTTTTATTCATATTAAGGTCTTAGAAGGTGAGCACATTGAAACGGATGAGCGGCATACTCAGTTATGATGGAACAGCATTCTCCGGTTATCAAGTCCAACCGGACCAGCGGACGGTACAGGGGACGTTGGATAAAGTCCTTCAACAGATGCATAAAGGGGAAGCGGTCAAAACGACTGCTTCAGGACGGACGGATACAGGCGTGCATGCCGTCGGTCAGGTGTTCCATTTTGATACGCCGTTAACGATTGCACCGGATGCATGGAAGAGAGCATTGAATACGTTACTGCCTGATGATATTCGACTTGTATCTATGAAAGAGGTAGAACCGGAATTCCACGCACGTTTTGATGTGGTGGCAAAGGAATACCGGTATCGGATCCTGAGGTCAGAAGATGGAGATGTGTTCAAACGCCATCATACGTACCATTTTCCGTATGAGATCGATGTGGAGCGGATGCGTGAAGCAGCTTTGTTTTTATTAGGAGAGCATGACTTTACGTCCTTTTGTTCTGCAAAAACGGAGGTCGTTGATAAAGTACGGATTGTCCACCGGTTGGAAATTAAAGAGACAGACGACGAGCTCGTCGTATCGATAGAGGGGAACGGGTTTCTGTACAATATGGTGCGGATTATCGTCGGGACCTTGCTGGAGATTGGATCATGTAAAAAGAGCCCTGAGGATGTCCCTGAAATGCTCGCAGCGAAGGACCGTGACGTAGCTGGGAAAACCGCACCGGGTCATGGATTGTATCTATGGAAAGTACGTTATGTGAATGATGAATAAAATCAGACAAAATGATAGAGACACACTTGACATCGTTGTCTATTTATTATAAGATATTCTTTGGTATTTCTGAAATCCACTAGCCCCGGATGAAGGAAATCGTCGAATTTTGAAAATCACGAATCGTAATCAAATAGATTGATTTGTAAGTGAACGAAACAGGAGGGAAATAAATTGCGTACCTATATGGCAAAGCCTAAAGAAGTAGAACGTAAATGGTATGTGGTAGACGCTGCTGGTAAAACTCTAGGTCGTCTTTCAAGTGAAGTTGCTTCTATCCTTCGTGGTAAGCACAAGCCAACTTACACACCACATGTTGATACTGGTGATCATGTAATTCTATTGAACGCTAGCAAAATTGAATTGACTGGGAAGAAAATGTCTGACAAGATGTATCACCGTCACACAGGACACCCAGGCGGACTTCGCTCAAGAACAGCTCAGGAAATGCGTGACACGCGTCCTGAACAAATGCTCGAAATCGCGATTAAAGGAATGCTTCCTAAGAACAGCCTTGGTCGTAAGATGGGCAAGAAGCTTCATGTGTATGCTGGTAACGAACATCCACATCAAGCACAAAATCCTGAAAACTACGAACTACGCGGATAAATTATAAGGAGGGTTTAACTTGGCTCAAGTACAATATTACGGAACCGGCCGTCGTAAGCATTCTGTTGCTCGTGTACGCCTTGTACCTGGTGATGGACGTTTCATGGTAAACGGTCGCGAACTTGACGAATTTTTCGGACTTGAAACATTGAAAGTTATTTCAAAACAGCCGTTAGTAGAAACGGAAACAGAAGGAAAGTACGATGTACTTGTTAACGTTGATGGCGGTGGATACACTGGTCAAGCTGGTGCAATCCGTCACGGTGTTGCTCGTGCACTTCTAGAAGTAGATCCTGAGTTCCGTACAACACTTAAGCGTGCTGGATTCCTAACTCGTGACGCACGTATGAAAGAGCGTAAGAAGTACGGACTTAAAGGCGCTCGTCGTGCACCACAATTCTCAAAGCGTTAATTTCATTTATCGCATACAAGACTCTCAACCATTATGGTTGGGGGTCTTTTTTGTTTGTTTAAGGGTGTTATCGTAAACTTTGCTGCTCTTGAAAGTATTTGATTTCCGTTTCAGGTACTCGCTTTCCGCGGGGCGTTCGGTGAGCCCACTCACTTGCACAGGATGTGCTGGCTTCGACGTTCACCACAGGACGTGGTGGGTCTTAGTCGAAGATCCTTTTAAAAATTGAATGGTCTCACCTGTCCCGCTGATCCCGCTGGAGTCTCGCACCTTGCTCTCCAATCAAATGGCACAAGCTGTTTTTTACAAGAATGGTTCAAAAGCAACAATCCTTAAGAAATTAAAAAGAGCATTGTTAAAGACATCTGTGTACCAGGTACGACAATTTCAGCCTTGCGGCACAAGCGGTTTGAATTGGTGCCAGGTACCGTTTGAAACACCTTGTAGCACAAGGGTTCCAAAACAGTACCTGGTACATTTTTGAAAACTAGGGTTGCAAAACGACACTAGTGTCGATATAATAAACAAAAAGACATTAGTGTCGTTTTTATTTGGAGGGTTGTATAATGGATGGTGGTTTAAGAAAGAACAGAGGCTTCATTACTTTGATGTGTGCTCAATTGGTTTCAAGTATCGGTGATTGGTTAAGCATTGTCGCAATTATTACATTGGTTGGGTTGAAGTGGAACGCTTCTCCGATGGAAGTATCATTGATCATTCTTTGCCTAGCTGTACCGATGGCGCTTTTAGGTCCATTCGCGGGTACGATTGCGGATCGATTCAGCCGGAAATCACTGATGATCATATCCGACTTAGTGAGAGCCGTTTTGATTTTGGGATTGGCTTTTGCAACATCAATCTGGATGGTTTACGTATTTTTGTTTGCCATCGGTTTTTTATCAGCTGTTTTTATACCAGCGAAGAATGGGAAGTTGAAAGAACTAGTCCCGGATTCACATATGAAGAGTGCAATGTCCATCACATCCATGATTGACTCAGGAACGAAAGTGTTAGGTCCTTTACTGAGTGGTTTATTGGTTACGGCGTTTGGAACACAACCGGTCTTCTATATCGATTCAGCGACGTTCTTGATTTCCGCCATTCTTATCATCGCCCTACCAAAGACCTTGCATGATCTTGAAGGTAAACAGGAGCTGAACGATGCAAAAGGTCCGTCGTTTAAAGATGAACTACTAGAAGGCCTGACGTTTATGAAAGGGAACCGTTATTTATTGACGGGTATGACGATTCTGGGAATCAGTCTGCTTATCTTACAGCTGTCGGATTCACAGATCATCGTATTGATCAGAGAATTGTCGGTAGCCTCGCCTGATCTATTCGGATTGATTGTCTCCTCAGCAGGGGTCGGCATGTTCATAACAGGGTTCATTTTATCTAAAAAAACAGAGTATAATGCGCTGATTTTAATGTTGGCTGGTGTTTGTGGGATCGGTTTTAGTTTTGGTATGATGGCATTATTGACTGGTGTGGACTTGAGCTTATCCATCATATGGGGACCGATCTTGGGAGTATTTGCAGGATTGACGGCTGGGTTGGTATTCATACCATTCCAGGCAGCCGTGCAAACGGACACTCCAGTCCATATGACGGGAAGAGTGTTTGGAGTCATCAATAGTGTGACGACAACAGCAACGATTGTCGGACCGCTGCTGGGAGGGTGGCTTTCGACGGTCATCGGTGTCATACCGACGTTCATCATTACAAGTTCACTTTTGATGATCATTTCTGTTTTAGGTTTCATATTCAAAAGTACGATAGAGCGGGGGAAGATCAATGTCTCCGAAAGTCAGCAAGGAACACAAGGAGCAACGTCGAGCTAATATCTTGGAAGCAGCTAAGGACGTTTTTATTGAGCATGGTTACGAACAGACAACGATGAAACATATCATGGATGCAGCCAATGTGAGCCGTGGCGGTCTGTATCAGTACTTCACAAATAAAGAAGATGTGTTTGAATCACTTCTTGAAGAAATGTTGGGTGATTCGGTAGAGAAGGCAAAAAAACTTCTTGCCGAAAAAGGTTTATCTCACTGGGAGTTACTACTGACTTGCTTGTTTGGCGAAGACCGAACACCTAATAATAAGATGCATCCCATTTCTGCGACGAGCTTGGAGTTTTTTATAACAGGACGAAAAGATACCAGGAGAAGAGAGTACGGCAAAATGCGCTATTATAACGGAGTGAAGCTCTTTGCAGATATTATCGACGAAGGGAAGGATTGTGGTGAATTTACTACTTCTTTCGAAAGTGAAACCATCGCTCGGACGATCATTTCATATACAGATGGTCTAGCTGTGGATTACGCGATGCTGCCTTCTGAAGATGTGAAATTACGCGAACAATCCGAAGTGTTTATCGAATATCTCAAAGCGATCTTAGGTGTAAAGCAATGAACGCGTACCAGGTACGTTTTCAGAAGCCTTGCCATTGAAGCGTTTCCTATCGGTGCCAGGTACTGATTCAGAACCCTTGTCCAACAAGGGTTCATGAATGGTACCTGGCACTGTTTCTTTTCTTTAGCTTTACTCCCATGGATTCACCTATACATACTTCCTTTTACCAAAGTTGCCATGGTATGTTTCGATACCATGGTCAAACACTATGGTAAAGGAGGCGAAACCATGAATGTAATCACCACTTTTAGAGATAGACAATACAAAAAGCGCGTGACATTCGAACGAAAAGTATTACGTGAACTTTCTTTGAATGGAATCAAGACTGAATTCCAACGGTTATTCTTTCCGTTTTTTCAATATAGCCTTTTGTTTCAAGATGAAATTCAAGATACATGTATCGATATCGCGATCGAGGCGTATCTCCTCGGAGCTGAATACAGCAAGTTCGGTTACCACGGAGAATCGCTGGATAGCATCAAGGAACGAAGTGCAGAGACAGAAAAGCGCTTGGCGGACACGCTGTTCGAATACTGGCAGTTCTGGAGCTATACACCCGACCAAACGCTGGAATCCCTGCATATGTGCTGTGACGCATTTGTACAGCGATGGTGGCGTGAAGGATTTGAGAATGGACAACGTCGTTACCGTATGCGGCTTCATTAATTGACAATGGTATATTTCCTCCACTTGTCCCATACATATATACAAGTATCGGGATGCAGGAGGGAATATGGTGAAGCGGAAAAAGTGGCTGTTATGGGGCTTAATTGGATTTTGTGCTGCGCTCTTATTATATGTCATCAATCAGCAAATCTTATCCAACAATTCTTGGTCCACATGGAATCTTCCGTTAACAGGTAAAATCATCGTATTAGATGCGGGCCATGGAGGTGTTGATGGAGGAGCAGTCGGAGATGGAAATGTTCAAGAAAAGGATGTCGCCTTGAATATTTCACTCAAGTTGAGGGATTACTTACAACAAGCGGGTGCACTCGTCATCATGACACGTGAAACAGATAAAGACCTTGCCAGTGAAGGGACACAAAGAATTCGGCATCGTAAAACGGAAGACTTGCTAAAGAGGACGGAAATCGTCAATACGTCGGATGCGGATATGTATGTGAGCATCCACTTGAATGCCATCCCATCCTCAAGGTGGTACGGTGCGCAAGTGTTTTACAACCCGGCAATGGATGAAAATGAAAATTTAGCGAAGTTCATCCAAGATCAGATTCGTTCCAACCTTGAAAACACAACTCGTAAAGCAAAACCGATCAGTAACATCTACATGGTTCGTAAAGCGGAAGTTCCAGGGGCTCTTGTCGAGGTTGGATTCCTATCAAATCCGAACGAACGAGAATTGTTGAAAACCCAGCTATATCAAACGAAGCTAGCTGCATCGATCTACCAAGGAATCATGAGATATTATACGAACGAACCTGCTCCGAAAGATTAAGGACGGGTTTTCTTTTTTGACGAACACCTGTAACTCCATTTCAATGAGGCAGTACCGTTCAAATACGGGAATCCAGTGTGTTATACTGAATGAAAGCGATTAAAAAGGATGGTGCACGTTTTTATGATGTCAGAAGAACAAGTATTAGAAATACTTAAACCGATACAAGAACCTTTTTTACATAAAAGCATTGTCGATGCTGATAGTGTGAAGGAAATCCGACTGAAAGAAAATTACGTCAGTCTGAAAATCGCAATTGCTCAGATGAATACACCTGAACAAATGCAGCTTCAACACGAAATCGTTAATGCACTGAAGAGTGCTGGTGTGGAATCTGTTGGCTTGCGATTCGAACAACGACAAGATTCACCTAAGCAGAATCCAGTAGGGAATAGTAATACAAGTACGAAGAAAGAAACGACTTTCATTTCTGTTGCTAGTGGTAAGGGTGGAGTCGGAAAGTCGACGGTATCCGTCAACCTGGCGACAAGTCTTGCTCGTGAAGGGAAGAAAGTCGGACTAATTGATGCGGACATCTACGGATTCAGCGTCCCTGATATGATGGGAATTGCGGAACGCCCGAAAGTGGCTGGTGAACAGATCTTCCCTGTGGAACGTTTCGGTGTAAAGGTGATCTCGATGGCCTTCTTCGTAGAGGAGAATGCTCCGGTCATCTGGCGTGGACCGATGCTCGGTAAGATGTTGACCAATTTCTTCAACGATATTGAGTGGGGCGATCTCGACTATATGATTCTCGACCTGCCACCGGGAACAGGAGATGTGGCGCTCGATGTCCATAAGATGTTACCGCAAAGTAAAGAGATCATCGTAACGACTCCTCATCCGACGGCAGCTTTTGTAGCTGCACGTGCTGGAGCGATGGCGCTGAAAACTGATCACGATATTCTTGGAGTCGTCGAAAACATGGCTTATTTCGAAAGTAAGAAGACTGGCGAAAAAGAGTATGTGTTCGGGCAAGGCGGAGCGGATAAGCTGACAGAAGAGCTGCAAACCGAAGTGCTTGGTCGAATTCCATTAGGTCAACCTGAAATGCGTGAAGATGATTTCGCCCCTTCCGTATATCTGGAGGATTCGCAAATCGGTAAGATCTATGGAGACATTGCAAAGAAAGTCATTGAAAAAGTGGAACAATAAGAAAAAGAGGGTGACCTGGTGTCGCCCTCTTTTTGTATGCTTAGCCCTGGCTTTCCTGTGAACCTCCGCCGTCTTCACCGGACTTACCTGACTTTTCATCTTTCTTCATCGATTCCCCGCTCTTGATTTCTTCTTGTACCGTCTTTTTGACCATTTCGGAAATCTGTGCTTTCATCAAAGGACTTTCAAACGTTTCCATCATGACTTTCTTTTGCTGTTCCCTGAACTTTTGAGAGGTGAGCATATCCATGACATCCTTCTCGAGTTCCGGGTCCTTCATCAATTCAATCATCTTTTTGCGGTAGTCCGGATCGTCCATTAATTTCTTCAGCATTTCTTCATTTTGCTTTTCCATACTCTTTGCGAGAGCTTCTGCGGCTTTCGGATCCTTCAACATCTCTTTCCAGAAGTCCTGACCTTTCTTGGATGTCAGGGTTTCTTCAATCGTCTTCTTCACAAAAGGTTGATCCATGACGACTTCTTGTTTTATTTTTTCATCGGTTAACACTTCTTTGATCGCTTTTTTGCCATCATCCGTTTTTAAAAGGTCCACAAGCATTTTCTTCGTTTCCTCGTAAGAACCCTTCTCTTCCGCTGCAGCTGGAGTACAGCCCTGCAAATATATGAAGCCAAACGTTATTATAAGGACGAACATCCAGTTTTTCATCTAGAGTGCCCCTTTCAGTATCAATCTTACCTTTAGCGTTCGAGAAAGTTGTGACAAATATGCGGACTAAATAAAGGAAACTAGCTTTTTTCAAGGTGGATTGGTACAATCGAGACGAGCAAAATTAAAGGGGATCTTCTAACGTGAACATAAAGAAATGGGTTTATTTGTTTTTTACAACATTATTGATAGGAGGAGTCAGTTCCGTTATTGTCGGACTGCTTCTTCGTTGGCAAGATATCGAAAGTGGAGCGAGCTTCTTCGTCATGCTTGCCTGGTTGATGGGATTCGGTTTCATTTTCAGTATCATCAGCCAAATGGGTTATTTCGCTTATTTGACGATTCACCGGTTCGGGCTTGGGATCTTTAAGTCAGTCCAGCTTTGGAACTGGGTTCAAATTTTAGTACTAGCTTTCGTCGTTTTCGATCTATTTTATCTGCGTTATATCGCATTTAAGGATAGTGGCTTACCATTATGGAACTTCATCATTGTACCGATTGCCTTGGTTGCTTTTGGAGCGGTCGTCGCGTATTTGAAAATGAAGGATACGAACAAAGGCGCCTTTATCCCTACATTATTCTTCATGGTAGCCGTTACGACAATTGAATGGATTCCAGTGTTGAAGCAAGGAGATGCGCTTTGGTTATGGCTATCGATCGTACCTTTGTTAGCATGTAACACATGGCAAGTTCTCATTCTACACCGATTGATCAGCAAAAAAAGTTGAGCGCGATGCTCAACTTTTTTATTTGATTTCATTTCTTTTCGTTTCTGTATTGGCGATCATCTCACCGACGGATGTGAACGTGTATCCATCTTTCTTCAATTGCTGGATGATCTGTTCGAGTGCATCACGCGTTTGTTTCACTGAATCAGATGCATGCAGGAGGACGATATCTCCACCTTTTGCCTTGGATAAAACAGATTCCGTGATACGATCTGCACCCGGGTTTTTCCAATCATTCGGATTGATGCTCCACTGAACAATCGTATGGTTCATCTTTTCGGCAACGTCTAGAACGTTCTTGTTGAATTCACCATTTGGTGGTCGCAAGAGATCGGTGGATTGACCGGAAACATCTTTTATAACTTGTTGAGCTCTTGTAATATCTCTTCGGATTTCGCTATCTTCAAGTTCGGTGTAGCTCCTATATCGATACCCGAGACTACCGATTTCATGACCGTTCTTCACGATCTTCTCCACAATGTCAGGATGTCTTTCCGCCCACTCGCCTGATAAAAAGAAAGTCGTATCCTTGATTTTTTCTTCTGCCAAAAGATCAAGGATTTCATGGATGCGTTTTTCGCCCCAACTCACATCAAAAGTTAGTGCAATCTTCTTACCTTTCTTCTCACCCTTATAGATGGCTCGTGGTTCGCCTTCCTTCGTTTTGAACACTTCAAGATCCTGTGCTTCGACAAAAGCAATTAGCGCTGCAAAAAATGAAGCAATGATAATGATAAGATATTGCTTCATCCTTTTACCGTTTATCACCCAAAAAAAGTTCACGATCTTACCTCCTCCGTCGCATAACTTCTCTAATTCCATGTATATGTTGAAAAGGGACAAGATAGACCATAACTTGTCTGGACCTTACGGATCGTATCGCAGAATAGAAAATGGAAAAAGTAGGAATAATGTTAAGAAAACCACTTAAAGGATTTGATTCCATGCTTGGATTTGTCTTGAATGAAAAAGAAGTAAAAGAAATGGAATACCTTTTGAAAAAGGAACTTGAAGAACTGCTACATGATATCGAGGATCACAGAAATGAAGGGATTATTAGGCGTGCCATGGAGGAGAGATATCAGCTCGTCTTTAAAATCTTTCAGCGTTTTTCAAATCCTGCTGATTGTGTGAAGTATATGAGAAATCGTATTTCTAATCATAAGTGAAAAAAGTCATTGACATAACGTTGGTGGCTTGATATTATATTTTCTGTTGCCGCAAAAACGAGTCAAAACGACAAGAAAAAAGTTATTGACATATAGTTTTAGCGGTGTTATATTGATTAGGTCGCTTCAAAACGACAAAGTTCTTTGAAAACTGAACAAAAGCCAAGCGTGAAACGGGTCTTTTTAAAAAGAACCCTGAATCAATTTCGATTTACATTTAATGAGCAATCAAACACTTTATTGGAGAGTTTGATCCTGGCTCAGGACGAACGCTGGCGGCGTGCCTAATACATGCAAGTCGAGCGGATCAATGGGGAGCTTGCTCCCCTGAGATCAGCGGCGGACGGGTGAGTAACACGTGGGCAACCTGCCTGTAAGACTGGGATAACTCCGGGAAACCGGGGCTAATACCGGATAATACTGACCACCACATGGTGGAAAGTTGAAAGATGGCTTCTAGCTATCACTTACAGATGGGCCCGCGGCGCATTAGCTAGTTGGTGAGGTAAGGGCTCACCAAGGCGACGATGCGTAGCCGACCTGAGAGGGTGATCGGCCACACTGGGACTGAGACACGGCCCAGACTCCTACGGGAGGCAGCAGTAGGGAATCTTCGGCAATGGGCGAAAGCCTGACCGAGCAACGCCGCGTGAGCGATGAAGGCCTTCGGGTCGTAAAGCTCTGTTGTTAGGGAAGAACAAGTACCGTTCGAATAGGGCGGTACCTTGACGGTACCTAACCAGAAAGCCACGGCTAACTACGTGCCAGCAGCCGCGGTAATACGTAGGTGGCAAGCGTTGTCCGGAATTATTGGGCGTAAAGCGCGCGCAGGCGGTCTCTTAAGTCTGATGTGAAAGCCCACGGCTCAACCGTGGAGGGCCATTGGAAACTGGGGGACTTGAGTACTGGAGAGGAGAGTGGAATTCCATGTGTAGCGGTGAAATGCGTAGATATATGGAGGAACACCAGTGGCGAAGGCGGCTCTCTGGCCAGTAACTGACGCTGAGGCGCGAAAGCGTGGGGAGCAAACAGGATTAGATACCCTGGTAGTCCACGCCGTAAACGATGAGTGCTAGGTGTTGGGGGGTTCCACCCTCAGTGCTGACGTTAACACATTAAGCACTCCGCCTGGGGAGTACGGCCGCAAGGCTGAAACTCAAAGGAATTGACGGGGGCCCGCACAAGCAGTGGAGCATGTGGTTTAATTCGAAGCAACGCGAAGAACCTTACCAGGTCTTGACATCCTTCGCTACTTCTAGAGATAGAAGGTTCCCCTTCGGGGGACGAAGTGACAGGTGGTGCATGGTTGTCGTCAGCTCGTGTCGTGAGATGTTGGGTTAAGTCCCGCAACGAGCGCAACCCTTGATCTTAGTTGCCAGCATTCAGTTGGGCACTCTAAGGTGACTGCCGGTGACAAACCGGAGGAAGGTGGGGATGACGTCAAATCATCATGCCCCTTATGACCTGGGCTACACACGTGCTACAATGGATGGTACAAAGGGCAGCAAAACCGCGAGGTTGAGCGAATCCCATAAAGCCATTCTCAGTTCGGATTGCAGGCTGCAACTCGCCTGCATGAAGCCGGAATTGCTAGTAATCGCGGATCAGCATGCCGCGGTGAATACGTTCCCGGGCCTTGTACACACCGCCCGTCACACCACGAGAGTTTGTAACACCCGAAGTCGGTGAGGTAACCTTTTGGAACCAGCCGCCGAAGGTGGGACAGATGATTGGGGTGAAGTCGTAACAAGGTAGCCGTATCGGAAGGTGCGGCTGGATCACCTCCTTTCTAAGGAGTCCTTTTAGGACATAAGCCCTTCGGGGCAACACGCTTTGGCTTTTGTTTAGTTTTGAAAGAGCTTATGTTCTTTCAAAGGATTCTTCGACTAACTACGTCACGTCCTGTGACAACGTCGAAGTCAGCCCATCCATGGGCAAGTCTGTTCCTTGAAAACTAGATAACGAAAATTCTTGAAAACAAGACATCGAAACGTCATTTAATGACAAAGTAAGTAAAGTGTAAGTTCATTCATAACGTGGTTAAGTTATGAAGGGCGCACGGTGGATGCCTTGGCACTAGGAGCCGACGAAGGACGGGACGAACACCGATATGCTTCGGGGAGCTGTAAGTAAGCTTTGATCCGGAGATTTCCGAATGGGGGAACCCACTGTCCGTAATGGGACAGTATCCATACCTGAATACATAGGGTATGAGAAGGCAGACCTGGGGAACTGAAACATCTTAGTACCCAGAGGAAGAGAAAGCAATCGCGATTTCCTGAGTAGCGGCGAGCGAAACGGAATCAGCCCAAACCAAGAGGCTTGCCTCTTGGGGTTGTAGGACACTCTATACGGAGTAAGAAAGGAACGGCGTAGGCGAAGCGGTCTGGAAAGGCCCGCTAGAAGAGGTAACAGCCCTGTAGCCAAAACGTCGTTCCCTCCAGAGTGGATCCTGAGTACGGCGGGACACGTGAAACCCCGTCGGAATCTGGGAGGACCATCTCCCAAGGCTAAATACTCCCTAGTGACCGATAGTGAACCAGTACCGTGAGGGAAAGGTGAAAAGCACCCCGGAAGGGGAGTGAAAGAGATCCTGAAACCGTGTGCCTACAAGTAGTCGGAGCCCATTAACGGGTGACGGCGTGCCTTTTGTAGAATGAACCGGCGAGTTACGATAACGTGCAAGGTTAAGTTGAGAAGACGGAGCCGCAGCGAAAGCGAGTCTGAATAGGGCGAAGGAGTACGTTGTCGTAGACCCGAAACCGAGTGATCTACCCATGTCCAGGGTGAAGTTCAGGTAACACTGAATGGAGGCCCGAACCCACGCACGTTGAAAAGTGCGGGGATGAGGTGTGGGTAGGGGTGAAATGCCAATCGAACTCGGAGATAGCTGGTTCTCCCCGAAATAGCTTTAGGGCTAGCCTCGTGGTGAGAGTTCTGGAGGTAGAGCACTGATTGGACTAGGGGTCCCCACAGGATTACCGAATTCAGTCAAACTCCGAATGCCAGGAACTTGTCCACGGGAGTCAGACTGCGAGTGATAAGATCCGTAGTCGAGAGGGAAACAGCCCAGACCATCAGCTAAGGTCCCCAAGTATACGTTAAGTGGAAAAGGATGTGGAGTTGCCCAGACAACCAGGATGTTGGCTTAGAAGCAGCCACCATTTAAAGAGTGCGTAATAGCTCACTGGTCGAGTGACTCTGCGCCGAAAATGTACCGGGGCTAAACGTATCACCGAAGCTATGGATTGTACCTTTGGTACAGTGGTAGGGGAGCGTTCGAAGGGCTGAGAAGCGAGACCGGAAGGACTCGTGGAGCGCTTTGAAGTGAGAATGCCGGTATGAGTAGCGAAAAGAGAAGTGAGAATCTTCTCCATCGAAAGCCCAAGGTTTCCTGAGGAAGGCTCGTCCGCTCAGGGTTAGTCGGGACCTAAGCCGAGGCCGAAAGGCGTAGGCGATGGACAACAGGTTGATATTCCTGTACCACCTCCTTTCCGTTTGAGCAACGGGGGGACGCAGGAAGGTAGGGAGAGCGCGCTGATGGATATGCGCGTCCAAGCAGTCAAGGCCGGTGGATAGGCAAATCCGTCCACCATACGGCAGAGCTGTGATGGCGAGGGAACTAAAGTACCGAAGTCCCTGATCCTACACTGCCAAGAAAAGCCTCTAGCGAGGAAAGAGGTGCCCGTACCGTAAACCGACACAGGTAGGCGAGGAGAGAATCCTAAGATGCTCGGGAGAACTCTCGTTAAGGAACTCGGCAAAATGACCCCGTAACTTCGGGAGAAGGGGTGCTCTGATAGGGTGTATGCCCGAGAGAGCCGCAGTGAAAAGATCCAAGCGACTGTTTAGCAAAAACACAGGTCTCTGCGAAGCCGTAAGGCGAAGTATAGGGGCTGACACCTGCCCGGTGCTGGAAGGTTAAGAGGAGGGGTTATCCCTTACGGGAGAAGCTCTGAATCGAAGCCCCAGTAAACGGCGGCCGTAACTATAACGGTCCTAAGGTAGCGAAATTCCTTGTCGGGTAAGTTCCGACCCGCACGAAAGGTGCAACGACTTGGATACTGTCTCAACGAGAGACCCGGTGAAATTATAGTACCTGTGAAGATGCAGGTTACCCGCGACAGGACGGAAAGACCCCATGGAGCTTTACTGTAGCCTGATATTGGATTTTGGTATCGTTTGTACAGGATAGGTAGGAGCCTTAGAAGCCGGACCGCTAGGTTCGGTGGAGGCGTCGGTGGGATACTACCCTGACGGTATTGAAATTCTAACCCAGGACCGTGATCCGGTTCGGAGACAGTGTCAGGTGGGCAGTTTGACTGGGGCGGTCGCCTCCTAAAGTGTAACGGAGGCGCCCAAAGGTTCCCTCAGAATGGTTGGAAATCATTCGCAGAGTGTAAAGGCACAAGGGAGCTTGACTGCGAGACCTACAAGTCGAGCAGGGACGAAAGTCGGGCTTAGTGATCCGGTGGTTCCGCATGGAAGGGCCATCGCTCAACGGATAAAAGCTACCCTGGGGATAACAGGCTTATCTCCCCCAAGAGTCCACATCGACGGGGAGGTTTGGCACCTCGATGTCGGCTCATCGCATCCTGGGGCTGAAGTAGGTCCCAAGGGTTGGGCTGTTCGCCCATTAAAGCGGTACGCGAGCTGGGTTCAGAACGTCGTGAGACAGTTCGGTCCCTATCCGTCGCGGGCGCAGGAAATTTGAGAGGAGCTGTCCTTAGTACGAGAGGACCGGGATGGACACACCGCTGGTGTACCAGTTGTTCCGCCAGGAGCATCGCTGGGTAGCTACGTGTGGACGGGATAAGTGCTGAAAGCATCTAAGCATGAAGCCCCCCTCAAGATGAGATTTCCCATCGCGTCAAGCGAGTAAGATCCCTCAGAGATGATGAGGTTGATAGGTCTGGTGTGGAAGCGTGGTGACACGTGAAGCTGACAGATACTAATCGATCGAGGACTTAACCATAAAAATGAACGCGGACTAACAACGTCACGTCCTGTGACAACGTCCGCACTAGCACATCCTGTGCGTCGTGTTTTCAAGAACCGTTAGTTATCTAGTTTTGAGGGAACATTTTTCTAAAAAAGTCCTTGCAAAAGCATTTTCTTTTTAGTAATATATATCTTGTCCTTACTAAGGATTGTGATTGTGGATCATTTTGAAATGGTCTGGTGATGATGGCGAAGAGGTCACACCCGTTCCCATGCCGAACACGGAAGTTAAGCTCTTCAGCGCCAATGGTAATTGGGGGCTTCCCCCTGTGAGAGTAGGACATCGCCGGGCCAACCTATTTAATTTCAATGATTATTCCACAGTAGCTCAGTGGTAGAGCTATCGGCTGTTAACCGATCGGTCGCAGGTTCGAGTCCTGCCTGTGGAGCCATTTGCTTCCATAGCTCAGCAGGTAGAGCACTTCCATGGTAAGGAAGAGGTCAGCGGTTCGAACCCGCTTGGAAGCTCCATCAAAATTTCAATAATGGCCCCTTGGTCAAGTGGTTAAGACACCGCCCTTTCACGGCGGTAACACGGGTTCGAATCCCGTAGGGGTCACCATCCATATTGGAGGATTAGCTCAGCTGGGAGAGCACCTGCCTTACAAGCAGGGGGTCGGCGGTTCGATCCCGTCATCCTCCACCATTTAATCTTTGCTGGTCTCACAGATCAACGATCTGAAATCGGGACGACAAAAAAATGAGTAGCATCTTATATTACTACGCTGGCCTAGCTCAATTGGTAGAGCAACTGACTTGTAATCAGTAGGTTGGGGGTTCAAGTCCTCTGGCCAGCACCATCTTCATTTTAAATTAGACTATTTAGTCTTTTTTTATTGGAGGGGTAGCGAAGTGGCTAAACGCGGCGGACTGTAAATCCGCTCCCTCCGGGTTCGGCGGTTCGAATCCGTCCCCCTCCACCATTTATTTAAAAGACTGCGAGCCATTAGCTCAGTCGGTAGAGCATCTGACTTTTAATCAGAGGGTCGAAGGTTCGAGTCCTTCATGGCTCACCAGTTTAGATTCGCTCTGATTGGATATAATTATGATATATGCGGGTGTAGTTTAGTGGTAAAACAAGAGCCTTCCAAGCTCTGGTCGTGAGTTCGATTCTCATCACCCGCTCCATGGGGCCTTAGCTCAGCTGGGAGAGCGCCTGCCTTGCACGCAGGAGGTCAGCGGTTCGATCCCGCTAGGCTCCACCATTACATAAACTCTTCAACTCTCTAAACAAATGTTTAGAGAGTTTTTTAGTATTTAGCACATGCTATACACAGAAAATGTAAACGCTTTATAATTATCCAAAACCAGAGACAAAACCGGTTAAATAGCGTATAAGTATACAGGTTTATGTCTAGTTGAACCACAGTATGATGAACCCCTACAATAGAGAGTGGAGCGAAATCAATGAGGAGGAAAAATATGAACAAGAATATCGGAATCTTAGGTGTTCCTATGGACCTTGGACAAATGCGCCGAGGTGTTGATATGGGTCCAAGTGCAATGAGATATGCAGGTCTGATCGAACGCTTAGAGAACCTTGGTTATGAAGTAGAAGACCATGGTGATGTTGAAATCCCTCAAAGAGAGAAAGTAGCTAGCACTGAAACGAATTTGAAAAACCTGCAAGGGGTCATTGAAGCAAGTACACGTCTTGCAGAAGGTGTGGACAAGATCATCCAAGATGGACATTTCCCACTCGTTCTTGGAGGGGATCACAGTATCGCCATCGGAACACTTGCTGGAGTATCGAAGCATTATGATAACTTAGGTGTCATCTGGTATGATGCGCACGGTGATTTGAATACAGGCGATACGTCCCCAAGTGGGAACATCCATGGTATGCCACTTGCAGTCAGCTTGGGAATCGGACATGAGAAGCTGAAGGATATCGGTGGGTATGGACCTAAGATCAAGCCTGAGAACATCGTCATTATCGGTGCTCGATCTCTTGATGAAGGAGAACGTGTATTGATTCGTGAAAAAGGCATCAAAGTATTTACAATGCACGAAATCGATCGTATGGGAATGCCGAAGGTTATGGAGGAAGCGATTGAATATGTCTCCAAAAACACAGACGGTGTACACTTGAGCTTGGATCTTGATGGTCTCGATCCAGCAGAAGCACCTGGAGTAGGTACTCCGGTATTAGGTGGCATCAGTTATCGTGAAAGCCACTTGGCGATGGAAATGCTTGAAGAAGCGAAGATCATCACGTCTGCTGAATTTGTGGAAGTGAATCCGATACTGGATGACAAAAACAAAACTGCGACTTGTGCAGTTGGACTAGTTGGCTCTCTATTTGGAGAAAAGTTAATATAAGAGAAATTCATCAAAAGGACCTTACCGAATTGTTTCGGTAGGGTCCTTTTTTCACGATAAGAATTTATTGCGAATACGTTGGAATAAGTAAGTGTAAGGGCGGGGAGGAAAAAAGGGTGAATGAAAAAGTATCGGTGCTTATACCCACATATAATAACGGCAAATATTTAAGAGAAGCAATTGACAGTATGTATGCTCAAACGTATACAAATTGGGAAGTGATCTTGGTAGATGATGCATCAACTGATCGAAGTATAGATTCAATAAGCGCTCTTCTTGAGGATGAGCGAATCACATTGGTTAAAAATCATGAAAATCTAGGAAAGGGCAAATGTTTGAACAAAGGATTGCAACTGATCCATACCCGCTTTTTTCTAGAGTTAGATGGTGATGATTGGCTACCTTCAGATGCGTTAAAAGTATTGATGGAAACAGCAGGGAAATCTGAGAGTGATGTCGCTCTTTTTACAGGGAATGTTATGTGGGTGTTTGAGAATGAGAAGGGGAAACAAAGGACCAAATATGAGAAAACAATTATGACACATGGGCGTTCACCTAAAGATCGTTATGAGATCCTTCTATCCAATTATGTTCCATACCCGCGGTTTTATCGAACAGAGTGTGTCAAAAGCATCGGTGGGTGGCCGGTAGTGCCGTACGACGGAAGACATGCAGATGACTTGCATATTTTCCTAAGGCTAATTGAGAAATACCGATTTGAATGGATTGATCAATTGATTTACTATTACCGCATGTATTCCAACAATCAGACGAATCGTAATCGAAAATATATCCAAGAAACGGTTGAATGGATTGTCCGCAATACTCTAAAAAGGTGGGGCGACGAATATGATCCTGACTTCACCATCAAAGGCGGTTATAAAGTAGTCAATAGATTAAATCTGAAAAACTAACCGTCCATAATATGCACAGTAAAAATTATTCCTGTATAAAAAGAAAATAGCAGCTTCATGTCGAAGCTGCTTACTTAGGATACTTTTATCATTTCACTCTTGATTCCATCGTAACGGTTGAGGAGGTCATCCAAGTACTGACTAATTTCAACAACCTCTGAGGAAAATAACGGTTTTTCTTTCGCCAGGGTCAACATTCTTTTTCTAGAGGTTTCGATTTCGTTCAATAGATAACGTTCTTCAGCTGACAACTCGCCCACCTGCTTTCGCTCGTAATGGTTGTTACTCATAATACCCGATATCTGTAAACATAAACCTATTTTTAACAAAAATATTCATCACCTGGATGTTTTCCCATGTTAGAATATGAGTTGGATAGTACTAATGGGGTATAAGGAAAATTTTGAGATCGCAAAATCGGGGGTTCCTATATGGATATAACGGTGAAGCGTTTGGTTAGATCAGTCAAAAAAGGGGATCAGAAAGCATTCGAAGAGCTGGTTGAAATATATAAAGATAAGGTATATCATATCGTCTATCGCATGTTGGGGAACGTGCATGAGGCGGAAGACATCGCACAGGATGCCTTTGTACGTGCTTATATACATATCGAGAAGTATAATGAAGCACATAAATTTTCAACTTGGCTATATAGAATTGCAACCAATTTGACAATCGACCGTATAAGAAAGAAAAAACCAGATTATTATTTAGATGCAGAAGTTGCGGGTGGAGAAGGATTGACCCTTTATTCACAAGTTGCAGTTGCAGAACAATTACCTGAAGAAAAAATTGAAACCTTTGAGCTTCAAGAACGTATACAAAGAGAGATTCTACAACTGCCTCCTAAATATCGTTCAGCAATAGCTTTAAAATATTTGGAGGAATTATCACTGAAAGAAATCAGCGATATCTTACAGATACCCGTTTCTACAGTCAAGACAAGAATCCATCGTGGGAGAGAAGCACTTAGAAAACGGTTGAAAGATCTGGATGGATAGGAGGATATGAGATGAAATGTGATAAGAAATATTCGTCCTATATGCACAAATGGGTAGACGAAAGCATTGAACCTCTCGAAAAAATCGAATTACTACAACATATAAAGGGATGTTCGGATTGTCATGAACAATTCGAGGAATTGAAAAATGTGGATCGAATGCTCGTAAGTCATCATTCGATCAAGGCGCCGAATGGTTTTACTTCAAAAGTGATGGAACGGTTACCACGTGAAAAGTCCACCTCAAAAATGCGCAGATGGTTTAAACATCATCCGCTCCTGACAGCAGCTGTTGTATTTCTGATATTGATGTCAGGATCCATTTACAGTGAATGGGGAGGAAACAAGGATAACCCGATCTCTGTCACCGCAAACGGTGCTCAAGTGAAGATTGACGAACAGAGCAAGCGTGTCATCGTTCCAGAAGGAGAAACCGTTAAAGGAGATCTAGTCGTACGGAACGGTGATGTTGAAATTGCTGGGATGGTAGAAGGAAATGTGACTGTCATCAACGGAAAACACTATCTGGCTTCCGCAGGGCATATAGCCGGTGAAAGTGAAGAAATCCATCAAGTAACGGAATGGGTCTGGTACAGGTTGAAAGAAGGATTCATGGGCATCAAGAACTGGTTTGTATCCGATCATGAGTAGGATTTTATCAATAGGCATTCATATTGGACAGGCATGAACAAGTGAGCCTGTCCTTTTTTCACGTTTTCGCAGAAAGGGATCGAATTTGGTAGAGAACATTAATTATTCCTTTACAACGGAGACAGAATACACCTCAATGTCGAAAAATAGAAATAGCTGCAAATTATGATATAATGTAAGAGTTACACTAGTAACAAACTGACCATTGTTGGAAACAATGATTCTAAGTTGATCAGTTTGGAGGATGACGAGATGTTTCCCGTTGGAGACTTTAACGTATTGAACTACATAAACGATATAATAGATATCCTCTTAGTCACCTATGTGATCTATAAACTTATCATGCTTATCAAAGGGACAAAGGCGATTCAACTGTTGAAAGGAATCACCGTCATTGTGGCGGTCTGGTTCTTCAGTGGTATCTTCAAGCTCAACACGTTGAACTGGCTCATGAATGAGGCGATTACATACGGGATTTTGGCGATCATCATCATATTCCAGCCTGAGCTGCGGAGAGCACTTGAGCAGCTAGGACGGGGAAGGTTCTTTTCTAGAGGGATGATTGCTGAAGAAGAGAAGAATCAGAAGACGATAGAAGCGTTGATGAAGGCGACCAATTATATGGCCAAACGTCGTATCGGAGCTCTGATTACACTTGAAAGAGAAACCGGGTTGGATGATTATGTGGAAACCGGAATTCCGATCAATGCACATTTGAGTTCCGAGTTGTTGATCAACATTTTCATTCCGAACACACCGTTACATGATGGAGCTGTCATCATCAATGACGATCAAATCTTGTCAGCTGCAAGTTATCTGCCATTATCGGAGAGTCCATTCATCTCGAAGGAACTCGGAACGAGACACCGTGCAGCACTCGGTATTTCAGAAGTGACAGACGGACTGACACTGGTGGTTTCTGAAGAAACTGGGCATGTTTCCCTGACGAAAAATGGGGAGCTGTACCGTAACTTAGATGAAGAGATGTTACGAAAACTATTAGAGGCCGAGATTATGAATAAATCTAAAGCAACTTCCTCATCGAAGTGGAACTGGAGGGGGAAGAAAGATGGATAGATTGCTTAAGAGTCATTGGTTTGTAAAAATAACTGCCTTTCTAGTCGCTCTAATGATGTACACGTCTGTCAATATTACGAATCAGGAAGCGAATGAAACGAACACGGAGATCCCTACAACCGGAGAAGAAATATTTAAAACCGTTCCACTTGAAGCTGAATACGATGATAATAAATATGTTCTTATGGGCTTACCGGATCGTGTGAAAGTTGAGTTCAACGGATCTAGAGCAGACCTTACAAAATTAGGGTTGCAGAGAGGTCAGACAGCTTATGTCGACTTGTCTGATAAAGGCCCCGGTCAATATGAAGCGAACTTGAAAATAGATAATATTCCGAATGGGATTGAGTACACATTTGAGGAACCGACCGTAACGGTTACGCTTCACGAGAAGAAAACAGAAACGTTCCCTGTAACCGTTCAGCTGCTGGATGAAGATCAGCTTGCGGATGGGTACATTGCTGGCACGCCTGAAATAGAACAAGATGAAATTGAAATCACAGGTGCAAAAGAAATCATTGATGAGATTAAATATGTACGAGCTTTCATCAATGTCGGCGATGCAAAAGAGACGTTCACACGTGAAGTCAAGATCCAAGCACTGAACAAGAGTTATGATCCGATTGATATTGTCATTGATCCTTCTACAACAGAAGTGACAGTACCAATCGATAATCCTAGTAAAGATCTACCTGTATCCATCGAACGGGAAGGTTCCGTCCCTGATGGCATTGAAGTAAGATCCATCACAGCGGAAGAAGAGGAAATTACGATCCATGCACCAAAAGATGTCTTGGATCAGCTGGACACCATCAACATCCCTGTTGATTTAAGCAACATCACCGAGGATGAGACTATAGAGGTGGAGGTTCCTTTACCAGACGGAGCATTCTATACCTCACCGAAGAAAGTGAAAGTCATCATTGATGTTGAACAGGTGGAAGATTCCTCAGGGGACTCACCGAATGAAACGGCAAGTACGAAAACATTCAAAGACCTTCCAATTCAGATCATGGGATTAGGAGAAGACCGGGAAGGGACCATCAGAGAGCCTGAAAATGGCGTTATGGATTTGACGGTCTCCGGTAAGGAAGAAGATTTGAATGCTTTATCAGAAGATAAGATTACTGCTTTTGTAGATGCTGAAGATTTATCAGACGGAGAGCATGACGTAAATATCGAGGTTGAGTTACCGGAATCTTTTACGTATGACTCGAAGTTGAAGAAAGCGACCTTAACCATCAGCGAAAGAACTGCCTAATGTATAAGGGAAGAAGGAGCGATTGAATTAATGGGTAAATATTTTGGAACAGACGGAGTCAGAGGTGTAGCAAATACCGAACTAACACCTGAATTAGCATTCAAATTAGGGCGTTTTGGCGGTTATGTTCTGACGAAAGAAACCCAAAAGCCAAAAATCATCATTGGACGAGATACACGGATTTCTGGTCACATGCTTGAAGGAGCATTGGTAGCAGGACTCTTATCCATCGGTGCGGAAGTGATGCGGTTAGGCGTCATCTCTACGCCAGGTGTAGCGTATTTGACGAAAGCATTAGGTGCTCAGGCTGGTGTCATGATTTCGGCATCACACAATCCTGTTGGAGATAATGGAATCAAGTTCTTCGGATCAGATGGTTTTAAACTGTTGGATCAACAAGAACAGGAAATTGAGGAGCTCATCGATCAGGATGAGGATCAGTTACCTAGACCGACAGGAATGGATCTTGGACTTGTGAGTGATTATTTCGAGGGTGGACAGAAATATCTGCAGTTCTTGAAACAAACGATCGACGAGGATTTCTCGAACCTCCGTATTGCATTGGATTGTGCACACGGTGCTGTTTCTTCACTTGCACCTCATTTGTTCGCCGACTTGGATGCGGATATCACAACGATCGGATCATCCCCGAATGGATTGAACATCAATGATGGTGTCGGATCGACTCACCCAGAAAAATTGGTTGAGCTTGTGAAAGAAAAAGAAGCAGATATTGGTCTTGCGTTCGATGGTGATGGCGATCGTCTGATTGCTGTAGATGAGAACGGTCAGATTGTCGATGGAGACCAGATCATGTTCATTTGTGCGAAGCACTTCTACAATGAAGGCAGATTGAAGCATGATACAGTCGTATCAACTGTGATGAGTAACCTTGGTTTTTACAAAGGCTTGGAAGAGTCGAATATTCAATCCGAACAGACAGCTGTCGGGGACCGCTATGTGATGGAACGCATGCGTGCAGGTGATTTCAACCTCGGTGGTGAACAATCGGGTCATATCATCTTCTTGGACCATGGTACGACTGGAGACGGACTGCTTTCTGCCTTACAACTCGTGAACATCATGAAGTTGACGAACAAACCATTATCGGAATTGGCAGGGGAAATGAAGAAGTTCCCTCAGTGCCTGAAGAACGTCAAGGTGACCGATAAACATAAAGTTATGGAAAACCCTAGCGTTAAAGAAGCGATTGAAAGCGTAGAAGCTGAAACGAATGGTAATGGACGTGTCCTTGTACGACCGTCTGGTACAGAGCCGCTCGTCCGCGTCATGGTTGAAGCACCGACTGAAGAGCTGTGTGAAGCCTATGCAGACAAAATTGCACGTGTAGTAGAAAGTGAAATGGGGTACATTCAACAGTAAGGTCATAAATCGACATTCGATTCGAATACTATGCAGGGCAGCTCGAGCACACGAAACGAGCTGCTTTTGCATAAATTTATATAAGGTTTTGACCATAATAGGAAAAGCTATAGGAAAAGAAGAATTAATCATTGACGCTGTTTTTGTTCTGGTGTATGATATTTCCATTCGAGCAAAGAAAGGAGGATCGTAAGGAATACGCAACAAAAAGCGCCTGGACTATTTCATCGGATAAATTTCCGACACCGCGGCGGTGAACGAAATAGTTGACGAGGAAAGAGGTTTATCGAATCATCGGCGGGTACCTCTCGGTTTACATCGACCGGAAGATCCATACTGAAAACACTGAGGCGACTTGGTGAACAAAGGGATGGATCCGATGTAACAAAAACAAATAGATGTTGGGGATCGATCATCCCCTTTTTTGAGGCTGATTGCCCCCCAACAGGGAGGTTTATTTCTATGTGTGGAATCGTTGGTTATATCGGAAATGAAGATACGAAAGAAATTTTATTAAAAGGGCTAGAAAAACTTGAATACCGCGGTTATGACTCTGCAGGTATCGCTGTCATGAACGACGAAGGTGTTCATGTTTTCAAAGAAAAGGGACGTATTGCTACACTTCGTGAAAACGTAGATGGAAATGTACCAGCGACGATCGGAATCGGACATACACGCTGGGCGACGCATGGTGCACCAAGTAAGACGAACGCGCACCCTCACCAAAGTACGTCAAAACGTTTTACGCTTGTGCATAACGGAGTCATTGAAAACTTCACTCAAGTACGTAAGGAATTCTTGAAGGATGTTGAATTGACGAGTGAAACCGATACAGAAATCATCGTTCAATTGATCGAGCATTTCGTAAAGGAAGGCCTTGAAGTTGAAGCAGCGTTCCGCGAAACGCTTTCTCTATTGAAGGGTTCTTATGCACTTGCGTTACTCGATAATGAAAACCCGGAAGTCATTTATGTCGGGAAAAATAAAAGTCCATTGCTTGTCGGTCTAGGAAATGGCTACAACGTCGTAGCTAGTGACTCTATGGCAATGCTACAGAAGACCGATCAGTTCGTTGAATTGATGGATGAGGAAATTGTCCTTGTATCTAAGGATGAAGTGACAATCAAAGACTTAGATGGTGAAGTAAAGGAACGTGAACCGTTCACAGCAGAGCTTGATGCATCTGATATTGAAAAAGGAACGTATCCTCACTACATGCTGAAAGAAATCGATGAGCAACCCATCGTCATCCGTAACATCATCAACCAGTATCAAAACGAAAAAGATGAGCTGAAACTCGATGACGATATCCGTAAAGCGATGAAGAAAACGGACCGTGTTTACATCATCGCATGTGGAACGTCTTATCACGCTGGTCTTGTCGGGAAAGAACTGATTGAAAAAGTCGCTCACGTACCTGTTGAGGTGCATATTGCGAGTGAGTTCTCTTATAACATGCCGATGCTCTCTGAAAAGCCATTATTCATTTTCATCTCTCAAAGTGGAGAGACGGCAGACAGCCGTGCAGTACTCGTGCAGGTGAAGAAACTTGGTCATAAAGCACTCACCATCACGAACGTACCAGGATCGACACTGTCCCGTGAAGCGGATTACACATTGTTGCTGCACGCAGGACCAGAGATCGCGGTCGCTTCAACGAAAGCCTATACAGCACAAATCGCTGTTCTATCGATTCTTGCAGCTGACACAGCGAAGTCAAAAGGAGTCGACATGGACTTCGACTTGATGAAGGAATTGAGTATTGTCTCCAATGCGATTGAAGCATTATGCGATCAGAAAGAAGAATTCGAAAAAATCGCTCGTGAATATCTGTCTGTCACACGCAACTGCTTCTTCATCGGACGTGGCATGGACTACCATGTTGTCTTAGAAGGTGCGCTGAAGCTAAAGGAGATCTCTTACATCCAGGCAGAAGGATTCGCTGGAGGAGAGCTGAAGCACGGTACAATCGCGTTGATTGAAGAAGGAACACCTGTCATTGCACTTGCGACACAAGAACACGTGAACTTGAGCATCCGTGGAAACGTGAAAGAAGTGAGTGCTCGTGGAGCTTATACATGCACGATCAGTACAGAAAGCCTTGCGGATGAAGAAGATCGCATCGTCATTCCGGATGTGCATCCATTGCTCACACCTCTTGCGAGTGTCATCCCATTACAATTGATTTCTTACTACGCAGCACTGCACCGTGACTGCGACGTAGATAAACCACGTAACTTAGCTAAATCAGTTACTGTAGAATAACGAACCAAATCCTTGCAGGTTTCCATAACTGCAAGGATTTTTTATTTTTGGGTAATCTAAGCGTGAATGAATGTTAAGGAGGATGCTCATCATGCTTGAAGGTAAAACAGCCCTTATCACTGGCTCAGGGCAGGGTATTGGTTTAGAGATTGCTACGGAATTTGCCAAAGCCGGCGCAAAGGTCATGTTGAATGATATTAACGAAGATACATTGAAAGAGTCGGTGGACAGCTTAAATGCCCAGGGATATACGGTTGAAGGTGTTGTGGCAAACGTTGCAAAGGAAGAAGACGTTAAGAATGCCATCGAAAAAACAGTGGAGACGTTTGGACGGATCGACATTCTTGTCAATAATGCCGGCATCCAACACGTCGCACCAGTTGAAGAGTTTCCAAGCGAGAAATTCGATTTGATCCTCGATATCATGCTGAAAGGTCCTTTCTATGGAATCAAGTACGCCTTCCCACATATGAAAGAACAGGGCTACGGGCGTATATTGAACATGGCTTCCATCAATGGATTGATTGGATTCGCTGGAAAAGCGGGCTATAACAGTGCGAAACATGGGGTTATCGGTTTGACGAAAGTAGCTGCATTAGAAGGGGCAGATCATGGAGTCACTGTAAACGCAATTTGTCCAGGATATGTCGACACACCATTGGTTCAAAACCAATTGGAAGACTTGGCGAAGACCCGGAATATCGAAAAAGAAAAAGCGCTTGAAGAAGTCATCTATCCACTCGTACCTCAAAAAAGACTGATTCAAGTTCAGGAAGTAGCTGACTACGCAATCTTCCTTGTCAGTGAAAAAGCGAAAAGTATTACCGGACAAGCAGCTGTAATCGATGCTGGATACACTGCTCAGTAATATGCACATAAGTAAAGCTCAACCCAAAACGGGTCGAGCTTTTTTTGTATTTGTTGATTGGGATCAGCTTAGTTGATACCCATCATCGCAAGGAAGATGATCGCGATTGTTGCAATCATCGGAATGAGCAATCCGACGACAAATACATCCTTATACGAATCTTTATGGGTCAAGCCTGTTACAGTGAACAACGTCAGTAACGCACCATTATGGGGTAAAATGGACGCCCCGGAAGCTACGGATGTAATCCGGTGAAATGCTTCAAGGCTCATATTGTTGTTGGTAGCGATATTGTAATACTCCTCACCAAGAGCCTCCAACGCAATTCCCATACCACCGGAAGCAGAACCGGTAATCATGGCGAGTAATTGGACGGCAAATGCTTCAGAAAAGAATGGACTGAGCGGGATAGAGAAGATGAGATCTTTTACCGTATCAAAGCCAGGAGAAGCGGTTACCACGGATCCGAAACCAACGGCTGCACTCGTATTGATTGTTGCCAAAACCGACCCCGAAGCTCCGCCATTGATGGAACCGATGAATGCTTTGTATTGCTTATAGTTGAAGAGCATGATGAGTAAGATTCCAATCAATAAGGCAGTAAGGATACTGATATTTTCAAATGCGTTCAAGGTGATGACGACAGCAATCAGTGGAATGACCGATAAAATCCAGTTCGGGAGTTCATCTTCATCTACGCTGTTCACCTGATTATCCCCTTTAGGCTCGGTGAAAAGGTCATCCTTTTTCGTAAGTTGTCTCTCTCGGAACTTCAAGTAGAAGAAACCACCGACAGCCATGATCAATCCGGCAACGATCCCAAGAATGGGTGCTGCCATCGTTGATGTTTTGAATGTTTCAATCGGGATGATGTTTTGAATTTGCGGTGTTCCTGGTATAGCGGTCATCGTAAAAGTGAATGCGCCAAGAACGAAAGTGGATGGAATCAGCTTTCTAGAAACATTTGCTTTCCGGAACATGGCGACGGCCAACGGATACACGGCGAATACGACAACGAATAAACTAACGCCCCCATATGTCAGGATGGCAGCGGATAGGAGCATCCCTAGTATGGCGCGTTTTTCTCCAATGACGTTTGATATTTTGTACGCTACCGATTGTGCAGCACCGGTATCTTCCATCAGCTTTCCAAAGATCGCTCCGAATAAGAAGATCGGAAAGTACGACTTGGCAAAACCGACGAAACCAGCCATGTATGTACCTGTATACGTATCAAGGATATCCATCCCGCTTAATATGGCGACAATACCGGAAACCAGTGGTGCAATCCAAATGATAGACCAGCCCAGGTAAGCGAGTAACATCAATAATGCGAGTCCGATAAGGATACTGATCATTTCTTAGGTCCTCCTAAAAAATCATTTCTTGACCTTAATATGTCCAGATAACGTATTTCAATGAGAAACATTCCTGTTGGTGTTTTTTTGCCGGTTGTGAAATAATCTTCTCAAGGGAAATACGGATTGTGGGTGAGGGTATGAAAAGGATCCATTACAGCTGGGTCATATTGATTGTTACGTTCTTTTCCATTATTGTAGCGGGGATCATCCGATCATCTTCCGGCGTGTTCATCGATCCTTTTGAGAATGAGTTCAACTGGGATCGGTCCATCATATCGTTAGCCTTTGCAATCAGTTTGTTTTTGTACGGCATTTCAGGGCCATTTATGGCGGCGTTGATTGAAGTCCTCGGATTGAAGAAGATGATGGTGCTCTCCATGACCACGTTGCTTGGGGGTATCTTACTCACTTTCTTGATGCAAGAATCGTGGCAACTCATCTTGATTTGGGGTGTCATCATTGGACTTGGTTCTGGTTTGTTTTTAACCGTCCTCAGCCCCTATATCGCGAATCGTTGGTTTGAAGAACGAAGAGGTCTAGCAGTCGGAATACTGACCGCGAGCACTGCAACGGGTCAATTGATCTTACTTCCGGTTTTGGCATTGATCATCGAAAACTATTCCTGGCGTCATGCAGTTGGATTGATTCTCGTACTTTGTGCCTTGATGCTATTGATTATCCTATTGTTTATGAAGAATTCACCCAAGGATGTCGGAGTCTTACCGTATGGTCAAGAGGTGGAATCAGAGGAAGAAGAGGAAATACATAAAAGGAATCCAATTGTCATTGCGTTCAACGGATTGAAGGAAGCAGTCAGGGTGAAGGCATTTTGGCTCCTTGCAGGGAGTTTCTTCATATGCGGACTCTCCACAAGTGGACTGATCGGAACGCATTTCGTCTCTTACTGTATCGGCTATGGGATCCCTCTTGTAACGGCTGCCTGGTTATTATCGTTCATGGGCATCTTCGATTTGATCGGCACGACGATTTCCGGATGGTTGTCCGACCGTTTCGATAATCGCTGGCTCTTATTTTGGTATTACCTGTTGAGGGGTGCATCCCTTTTATTATTGCCGTTTGCTCTCTCTGAAGGTTCGATTGTATTGCTGACGATTTTCTCCATTTTTTACGGTTTGGATTGGATTGCAACTGTTCCACCGACAATCAGCATCTCGAGACAAATATTCGGAGTGAAAAAAAGCGGAATCGTATACGGCTGGATTTTCGCTTCACACCAAGCGGGTGCAGCCGTAGCTGCCTTTACTGGTGGAGTGATATACAAAATCTTCGACTCCTACACGTGGGCATTTTTATTAGCCGGCGTCTTTTGTGGGTTAGCAAGCTTGTTCGTTCTTGTCATTAAGAAGCAGAATTCGAAGGCCGATGTCGCACCAAGAATGATTTCTTAAAAAAAATGAAGAAAATAGGTTTCGAACTATGCGAAAGAGGGAATAAGTAATTTACCATTTTAGCGAGGAGGGGGAGTATGCAAGTGTTAAAGCCGTTGGACAAGAAGACAAGACCAGTGAAGTACTCATCCGATCCTGCCTTGAAAAAAGATTTGAAGCTACAAACAGAAGATAGGAAAGTGGAATTCAAACAAACTTTCTTGAATCCATGTTAATGAAAATGACGCTGAAAAGACCTAAGTTGAACAAGCTTAGGTCCTTTTTTATGCGCTGAAAATGCCAAGCTGTTTCATCATTTTTCTTGATCTGATCTTACTTTCGGCATTAGATCGACGTTCTTACAATATTGACTGAGTCCGATTGCACTGAAAAGAAGAAGGATGGCTCCACCTAAAAAGGATCCGAACCATATCATGCGTCTTTCCTGGCTCATTTCACATCACCTCAAGATTAACTTCCCCAATCCAGGCTATGTAGATTCGGTCGATAAGAAATCTTTCGTGATCGCGATGGCAGTTAAAGTGGCTCCTGCGGTCTGAGCATAGCTTCCGAAAGCCTGGATCTGAATCCCTTCCGCCATGTTGTCTTTTAAAATATACAGAACACCAATCGCTTCGAGTATCCCGCCGAATGACTGGAGCAATTGCCCTCGGGATGCGAGTTCAGCTTCAATGAGCTCACCCTCCAAATGAGACAAGGACTCCAGAAACGCACCGATCGATTGGATGGAGTCTCCGAAAAGGTCCAGAAACAATCCCTCAATTTCAAATCCTCGGATGATTTGGTAGGCGGCGTAACTATTCGTAATGTTTCCTGCCGATTGCAGCCAGGCTCCCAAAATTCCATCGCTGTTCTCAGGTTCGGTGTTGGTTTTACCAATCGCCTGCAAAGAGTTTCCGAATGCTTCAACACCGTTTCCAATCAAGGCAAGAGAATTTCCCTCTACATTATTTTCATCCTTTTCAAGAACGATGACGGTTTGTCCGGAAGCATTGATGAAGGTTCCTAAAGCTTGAATCCATACGCCTGCAACCTCCAGCAATTTCGGAAACATCCTACGCCCTCCCAAAAGACCGTTCTTAGATTACTATATACCGAAATGAAAACGTTGTTCGTTGAAAAAGGACATTGTTGGATGGAAATCGAACGAGGTACTTGTACTGAATTGAATATGGAAAGGAAGTGAGCGGATGATTACAGGATTGGATCATGTAGTCCATTTTACGAAACAGCCCGAAAGTGCGAAAAATGCGTTTGAATTGCTCGGCTTGAATGCCCTTTATGGAGGTGATCATCCCAACTGGGGAACGTATAATTGTTTGAGCTTTTATGAGCGCTTAGCCTACATTGAATGGATCGGCATCCAAAATAGGCAAGTCGCTGAACATTCGGATAACCCATTGATTCAACAAATTGCCTGGGATGCTGCAGCGGAACGAGAGGGGTTCTCCCAACTGGCTTTCCGGACGGACAGGTTACTGAATTTGAAAGATCATTTGGAAGCCGAAGGACATGAAACGATAGGACCTGTGCACGGTCAACGGAAAAAAGGGGATGGATCTTTATTGGAATGGTCGATGCTTTTCTTGAAACAGGATGATCATTCACCGATTCGATATCCATTCTTCATCGAATGGGGACAACCGGATACCGTTCGTGAACGTGAACTGGCCGCACTTATGGAACATCCTACAGGGCGCTCAGAGCTAGACTATGTTGGTTTTAACTGCGTAAACCCATCAGTGTGGGCTGATCGATACGGTTCTGTATTAATGGCTGAACGACAACCCGAAGAGAAGCAGGATGAATTCGGTGCATACTTTGAGTTGCGGATTCATTGGACGTCGGTTCGTTTTTATGACCATTCTGATTCCTCTTTCAGAGATCTCTCGCCTCACCCTGTCATTGTAGGCATTAAAGGATCCACTACAAATGGTTTGCAAAAGATGGCTGGCGGGGCCTATCATTTCCACGAGTAGACAAAATAGTTTGAAAAAAGACATCGTTTTATTTATTATGTGAAAAAAAGGAGGTGAGAGCTTCATGAAGCTGATCAATGAAACGGAAATACGTGAAAAGGTTACTGTGGGGAAACTGATTGAAAAAATGGATGCTTACCTTTCTGAGAACAGGGAGATGGAGATGATCGATCGGATGCATATGGAGGATGAAGGAAATACGGTACTGATCATGCCTTCCTTTGACCCCGACTATTATGCGATCAAACTTGCAGGAGTAGCACCTGGAAATCGAGAACTCCAAAAGCCGACGATTCATGCATCGGTCATCCTCCATGACCGAAATACGTTGGAGCCTTTAGCGTTCATGGACGGTACGGCAATTACAGAACTAAGGACAGGAGCGATCGGTGGTCTGAGCATGAAATATCTTTCTAAGAAATCTGCTCGAAGCATAGGGATCGTCGGAACAGGTATTCAGGGGTGGAGTCATCTCGAAGCCGGGATGGCCGTCAGGGATATTGAAGAAGTCTATTTACATAACCGTAGCCCTGAAAAACTTGAAGCGTTCAAGAACCGGGTCCGAGAAGCTTATCCAGATGTAACCGTAAAATCTGCGAGTGTAGAAGAGCTCGTCGAATCATCGGATATCATCGTGACGACTACGACTTCTTCAACGCCTGTATTACCAGATCGTGAGCCGAGCTTTTGGGAAGGAAAGCATATTGTGGCGGTCGGTTCGTTCAGACCGGACATGCAAGAACTCCCGGAGTCTCTGTTAAAGATCCAGCAGACATTTTTCGTGGATACTCCAACAGCTCTCAAGGAATCAGGAGACATGTTGAAAGCGAAAGAATTACATGGAGATGGGATAAGATTTTCTTCCCTTACGGAATTCATGGACAGATCCAATGAGATCGAACAACCGTTTACTGTATTCAAATCCGTTGGGATGGCTCTGTATGATTTGATTACGGCAAAAACGATCTACGAACAGAGTGTCCGATACAAAGCAACCCGTACATAATGACAAAAGGAGATGGAACAATGAATTTTGAGATATTCATGGGATTGATTGGCGTACCAGTCGGCATCATCTTAACAGCCATCATCTGTTATTTCGTGACTGGGAAGAAAGAAAAGAATGCAAGTGTTGAAGTGAACAAGGAAGGGGGCATTCCAAAATGAGTGCCCATCCTCTGACGATCACCGTTTTGGTCATCTACTTGCTCTTATTACTGCTCATCGGAGTGACGAGTTCGAAGAAAAGCTCGGGTGGACTGACAGATTTCTTCCTCGCTGGAAGAGGTCTTGGTAAGTGGACTGTAGCCTTAAGTGCAGTCAGCTCTGGACGGAGCGGCTGGCTTGTTCTTGGTGTGACCGGTATGGCATATGCGAGCGGACTCCTCGCAGTCTGGGCATTAGCCGGTTTCATCACTGTCGAAGTGTTCATGTTCTTTTTTGTGGCAAGGCGTTTCCGGAAGTACAGTGAAAAAACAGACAGCATTACCGTTCCGGATATATTGGAGACCCGATACAAAGACAAGTCCAATCTATTACGGATTACAAGCGCACTGATTATTGCGTTCTTCATGATTGCGTATGTTGGAAGCCAAGTTGTGGCCGGCGGTACAGCGTTCTCTTCTAGTCTCGGTTTTTCGACGACAGGAGGCATGTGGTTTACAGCGATCATCTTACTGGCTTATACCGTTCTCGGTGGCTTCCATGCGGTCAGTAAGACGGATGTGTTACAAGCCGGTTTCATGTTCTTGTCCCTCGTCGTCCTTCCGATTGTCGCCATCATAGGGTTAGGCGGTTTCGGGCCGATATTGGATGCATTGAATAACCAGGGTCCTTCCTATTACGGTGTGTTCAGCTTCGGTTTCGGTGCAGCGATGAGTTTGGTCGGTATCGGTTTCGGAAGTCCGGGCAATCCTCATATTCTTGTACGTTATATGTCTTTGAAAAACATTAAAGAAATGAGACAAGCAGCTCTCATCGGTTCGATCTGGAATGTTGTGATGGGATGGGGCGCAATCATGGTCGGATTAGCCGGACGTGCCTACTTCCCTGACATCTCTTCGTTACCTGATGAAAACCAGGAAGCGGTGTTCACCTCATTAGGGAGTGAATTGCTGAACCCGTTTTTCATGGGGATCTTGTTGGTCGCCATATTGGCAGCAATCATGTCTAGTGCGGACAGTCAGCTCCTGGTGGGATCTAGTTCCTTAGTACGGGATGTCTATGATCGTCTGCTTGGAAAAGGAAAAACATTAGATGGTAAAAAACTCGTCCTATACAGCCGAGTTTCTATTGGGTTACTCATGCTGCTGTCTGTGTGGCTTGCATTTTCTGCACAAGAATTCGTTTTCTGGATGGTGCTTTTTGCGTGGGGCGGCCTAGGCGCGTGCTTCGGACCTGCGTTGTTACTCACCTTTTACTGGAAAGGTACGACGAAACAGGGTGTTTTCTGGGGAATGATCGTCGGATTGATTACCGTCATCCTTGTCAAAAAGCAACCTGAGTGGACGTATGTTTTCCTTGGGGATGTGAAGGCGTTTTTCTCCAATATCCTGTTTGGCATCACGTATGAAGCGGTACCAGGCTTTCTCATGTCCTTACTTGTCACAGTTGGCGTGAGTCTATTTACGAAAAAACCAGCAGATGCAGAAGAAACGATTGATGACTTAGCTTCTTGATGAATTTTTGTAAAAAAATATGACTTACCCATAAAGAAGCTATGAGTAGCTCAATCATAGAAAATCAAAAAGTGGAAGACTCATTTGAGCTGACCCGTAATTTTCGGGTCAGCTTTTTTTATGGTAAAGAAAAGTTTTCCAAAAAATGCTTTACAATTTATGGAGAAGGTAATATAGTTAGTTACATAAGTAACTAACCAACTAAGTTCTGCATATACATGATTAAAGGTTGAGAAAGGAGGTTTCTGCTTGAAGCCTACATTAGATGAATCACAACCGATTTTTCACCAGATTGCTACGATGATCATGGATGAGATTGTAGAAGGGCGCATGAAAGAAGGAGAACGGGTTCCTTCGACGAATGAGCTGTCCCGTTTTTACAACATTAATCCGGCAACGGCTCGGAAAGGGCTCCAAACGCTGGTGGATTCAAACATCATATACAAACAAAGGGGTGTAGGGATGTTCGTGAAAGAAGGAGCGAAGCAACAGTTGATTGAGCAAAGGAAGAACGAATTTCATGCAGATTATATTGAACCATTGCTTAGGGAAGCACAGCGGATCCACTTAAGTGTGGATGCCGTGATCGATTTGATTAAAACAGGAAAGGGTGAATGACATGATTGAATTGAATGGAGTCAGCTACTCTTATCACGCAGAGCCGGTATTGCAGAAGGTTACGTTCAAAGAAACGGAACCTACGATAACCTGTCTTTGGGGTAGGAATGGCGCAGGGAAAACGACCGTGATGAAGCTCATCTCAGGAATCTATGCTCCGACCGATGGAGAAGTCCGCATCATGGATCAAATGCCATACAACAATGACGAAGCACAAAAATATCTCTGTTTCATGCAAGAGAACCATCCGTTCAACCCTGATTGGAAAGTGAAAGAAGTTCTTCACATTGCGAAAGCGTACCACCCGAATTGGAGTGATGAAACGGCCCAGCAATTGCTGAAGCTCTTCAAACTTCCGACTAAGAAGAAAATGAAGGCGTTGTCCAAAGGGATGAAGACGGCTGTGCAGCTCATCATCGGCATCTCGAGTCATGCGGACATCACCATCCTTGATGAACCGACGAACGGACTGGATGCGGTCATCCGAAAACAGTTTTATAAATTTTTGATGGACAGTTATGAAGAACATCCAAGACATTTCTTGCTTTCCACCCACCACATCAATGAAATTCAACCTCTATGTGAATCCATTGCCATTGTGCATAACAAAAACATCATCCTACATGAACAGATGGAAACGTTCAGGAACAGAGGGGTCATGTTAACGGGGGATTCTGCTAAAATCACTGAACTGACGACAGATGTAAAGGTTCTCGAAAGGGAAGAACTCAGTCACATCACAAGGGTGATGATAGATGAACTTTATACGGATCAGTGGAAGGATGTAGGGAGAGCCCATCCAGTGACGGTAGAGAAAGCAGACCTGCAGGATTACTTGATTAACCTGACAAGTGAACAAGAGGAGGTAAAAGTATGATGTCATCAATGAGTGGTACAGCTAGATTGATTTATTCGGATATTCGAAAGATTTCTCAACTCATGTGGTTGATTACCCTGTTGTTGGCAACTGCTTGGATCATATTTGGTATCACCCTTGACCCTACCGGTTTTTCAACAAGCATATCAGGTCCGTTATACATCGGCTTATTCATGGTGTATCCGATTATAGCGATCACCAACACCTTTAAATATGCGATCGGATTTGGAAGTACCCGTATTCAATATTTGAAAGTGTTCTATGGGATGGGCCTCCTGATGGTCCTCATCAATATGTTTCTGTTCAATGTGCTTTATGCGTTTCTCGGTATGCTTACGGAGCGGGGTATTCTAGGGTTTGAATTTCTTCACACAGGAATGATGTCTTCCTACAACGGGTTTTTGGATTATGTATGGATTGATATTATGGCAGGATTAGCGTTATTCGGCATTACATTTTTCATAGCGGCTACATGGTTCCGTTTCGGCTTCATCCGATTTTCAATTGGCTTCACTGTCATTGCATTCATCGGCTATATCTTTCACGTAACCGTCGCATATGACGCTTTCATTGAGTGGATGTTCACACTCGATAGCCTGGTCGGGTTCAGTTTATTCGGATTGATCGGTTTGGTCCTTCTGTTCGCTACTTTCCCGTTGCTCCGCAATGCGCCATTACATTATCAATCCTAAAAAAAGACGTGCAGCCAATTGGCTTGCACGTCTTACTAGTCATTACTTCACTTCAAAATGTTTTTCGATGTCGTCGAGCGTGAGGTTTGCAGCACGTACGCCGCCGGCAGTGTTCCAAACTGCGTCACTGACTTTGTGTACGTTGCCTTCCTTCACAACATCAAGGTTCTTCCAGAGGGAATCGTTCGTCCATTCTTCTTCCGTTTTTGTTGCATCACCTTCACCTGTTTCGAAAGTGAAGTAGAAGAGGATGTCTCCGTTCATATCCGGAATACGCTCTTTCGTTACTTCTTCAGCAAATTCCGCTTGATCTTGGGACTCAGGACGTTTGAATCCGAGCTGCTCAAGGATGACGCCTGAGAACGAATCTTTCATATAAATACGGGCTTTACCAGGCAAGAAGCGGACTACGGAAACTTCTTGGTTCACTTTGTCGCCAAGTTTACCTTTGATGTCTTCCACACGTTGGTCGAAGTCAGCCATCACTTTGTTTCCTTCTTCTTCTTTATTCAATGCTTTTGCATAAAGCTCGAAGTTTTCTTTCCAATCACCTTTTAACGTTTCAGAGAAGACGGTTGGAGCAATCTTATCCAATTGCTCATAGAACTTTTCTTGACGTAATTTGTTACCGATGATCAAGTCTGGATCAAGTGCAGCGATCGCTTCAAGGTTGATGTCACTCTCCGTCCCGACGACTTCGACACCTTCCATATCGGCTTTAATATGCTCATACCAAGGGTCACCTAACCAAGATTGGACAGCTCCGACTGGTGTGACACCCATAGATAGAAGCGCCTCAGTTCCTTCATTCGTCAAGATGACTACTTTCTCAGGTGTTTCAGGGACTTCAGTCGTACCCATTGCATGCTCGACTGTGTAAGATGACTTTTCTCCTGAATCAGCATCTTTTTCTTTCTCTTGGTCAGATCCTTCTTTAGATGATCCACCACACGCTGCTAGTACGACTGCAAGCGCTAAAATAAGTGAGAATAGGCTAAAGCCTTTCCATTTACGCATATGTTGTTCCTCCTATATATGTATATATTGATAATGAATCTCATTCACAATTAGTAGTGTATAACCGTTTTCATCATCTGTCAACATTAAATTGATAATGATTATCATTGACAGTAACTGTCTAGACTTATAGACTTAAATGGGAAAGTTTAAGATATGGAAAGGTCTATACATATGAGAGAACTATTAAATACGAACACGAAAAAAACGATAGGAATGTTTATCGGAGCACTTCTTGTCGTCATTTTTATTGGGTGCAGTATCGTGTATGGATATACGAAAGTGGATTGGGGGATGGTACTTGATTCCTTCCAACGTTTTGATGGAACGAATGAACACATCATCATTCAAGAAAGTCGTGTGCCGCGGGCACTCATCGGAGCTGCAGTCGGGGCGAGTCTCGCCATCGCTGGAGCATTGATGCAAGGCATTACCCGAAATCCGCTCGCATCACCAAGCATTTTCGGAATCAATGCAGGAGCGGGGTTCTTCATCGTCCTTGCTGTCACATTCTTTTCTGTTTCCTCCATCCATCAATTTGCATGGATCGCCTTTTTCGGGGCGATGGTGACAGCACTGCTTGTCTATTTCTTAGGAACATTAGGACGGGATGGACTGACACCTGTCAAATTGACGCTTGCAGGGGCTGCAATGGCGGCGATGTTTTCTTCATTGACTCAAGGGATGCTCGCCTTGAATGAAAAAGCATTGGATGAAGTGCTATTCTGGCTGACTGGTTCAGTCGAAGGCCGGAAGCTTGAAATCCTCACTGCAATGCTGCCCTACCTTATCATCGGATGGATCGGTTCTCTACTTCTTACTAGACAGATGAATCTGCTTGCGATGGGGGACGATGTTGCAACTGGTCTAGGACAGAAAACGGCCCTCGTAAAAATCGGTGCAGCTGTCGTCATCGTCTTGCTCGCTGGATCGTCTGTAGCGATAGCGGGTCCCGTCGGCTTTATCGGGATCGTCATTCCACATATCGCCCGTGGTTTAGTAGGCATCGACTATCGATGGGTCATACCTTATAGTGCTTTACTTGGAGCGATATTGTTACTTATTGCCGATATCGGTGCGCGATACATCATCATGCCAAAAGAAGTACCCGTCGGCGTGATGACTGCATTGATCGGAACACCATTCTTCATCTATATCGCTAGAAGGGGGTTGAATAAGCTATGAGTCAGTACCAACCCTTCCGGTCCAAATGGTTGTCTTACCTCGTTGACAAGAAAGCCTTGTTATACATTATTCTACTGGCTTCCGCTGTCATCGTACTCACCATACTCAGTGTAAGTATCGGTGAAATGAAGATTCATCCTATAGAAGTCATTAAAACATTTTTCGGCATGGGAAGTGACATGAACGAGTTAGTCATAACTTCGTTCCGCTTACCAAGAATTGTCTTGGCACTCCTTGCAGGTATGGCGTTGGCTGTATCTGGAGCCATATTGCAAGGCATTATCCGTAACCCGCTTGCGTCTCCGGATATCATCGGAATCACCGGTGGTGCATCACTAGCCGTTGTGACCTTTTTGACCATCTTCAGTGGAGAAAGAAGCAGTGCATTGACGGTGAGCATCAGCTGGCTCCCTGTAGCAGCCTTTCTAGGTGCACTCCTGTTAGGATTACTTGTGTACCTGTTGTCTTGGAAAAATGGCGTCACGCCAATCCGTCTCGTGTTGATCGGGATCGGCCTTGCAGCAGCTATGCAGGCATTGACGAACATGATGATACTATTCGGTCCGCTCTATCTGGCGACCCAGGCTCAGATTTGGATTACAGGTAGTGTGAACGGGGCGAACTGGAGCCAGGTTACGACCTTACTACCATGGGTATTGATTCTACTGTTCCTCGTTTGGATTTATGCGAGAAGGTTGAATATACAAGAGTTGGGGGATGAACTGGCGAAGGGCTTCGGAAGTGTCGTTCAGAAAGACAGGATGATCCTGCTTTTATTCAGCACTGCACTGGCAGGAGGCGCTGTTGCATTCGTTGGAGGCGTCGGTTTTGTCGGATTGATGGCACCGCATATCGGTCGGAAACTGGTCGGTTCCTCATTCGGAGCATTGATTCCTACATCAGCGTTAATTGGTGCATTGCTCGTGATGGGGGCAGACTTGATCGCGAGAACCGCCTTTTCACCATTGGAGATTCCGGCAGGAGTCTTCACGTCAGCAATCGGCGCGCCTTACTTTATTTACTTACTCTATCGTTCAAGAAACAAATAAAAAGCTCTTTTCTAAAAGATTGTTGCTTTTGTTTCATTTTTTAAAACTCGCCTTGTGCAAGTTGATTGAAGCGCAAGGTGCGAGACTCCTGCGGGATCAGCGGGACAGGTGAGACCAATCAATGTCGCAAAGCGACGATTGGGCTCACCGCACGCCCCGCGGAAAGCGAGCATCCTGAAGCGGAAATCAACAACTTTCAAGAGCAACAAAGTTTGCGAAAACAGCCACTAAAAAAGAAGCAGCCATGCAGCTGCTTCTTTTTTATTACTTTTTTGAATTAAATCTTGACGGTGATGTCAGCGTCTTTCTTCAACTCTTTCACTTTTTCAGTGACTTTTTTATTCTTTTTCTGATTCTCTAATTGTGTCTTGATATGATCTTTCACTTCTTCATACTTCGGCGCTTTGTCACCTTGTGCTTCTTTCATCTTGTTGTAATAATCTTTGACTTCCTTCTCAGAAACTTCATCTACATTGATTTCTTTTTCAACGTAAGTTGTATATTGGATACTTTCTCCGATTTCTTGCTTCAATTCTTTTTCGGTCAAGTCGTATTGCTTGAGTGCTTCTTGATACTTCTTGTCATTTTCAAATTGACCTTTGAAGTCTTCGAATTGCTTATCGATTTTGTCTTCGGAAGCTTCATAGCCTTTTTTCTCAGCTTCTTGCAGGACGATTTCATAATCGACCATACTGTTGATGATCTGATCCTTCATCTTTTTAGCTGTTTCTTTGGATGTAGGGTCTTGTCCCATTTGCTGATACTGCATTTGATACTGCTCTAAGAAGCGGTTGTATTCAGTACCTTTGATTTCTGCATCGTTGACAGTTACAACGACTTGATCTCCTTCAACCTTCTGCTTTTCTAGCTTCTTTTTCATTTCTTCCATCTGTTTTGCCTGATCTTCGGTTTGCTCTGTTTTTTCACCAGCGTTTTGTTTATTTGAATCTTTTCCTTCTTTGCTTTCTTCATTACCACCGCATGCAGTCAATGCAATTGCAAAAACAGCTGCGATTAGCCCATACATGATTTTTCTCAAGGAAAATTCTCCTTTCGATGTGTAATTGTCTTCAGTAGAGGAAGGGTTGTGTTGCCTCTGCTTATATCCTTCGAACTGAGATTTTATTTCTGTCACCATATGGTAGACTTTACAACTTGGGTGATTGTCATACCCAATTGGTCCCTAATGGTAATACAAATGTTGGGACTCGTAAACCCCTTATAAGAAAAAACAGCACTCCTGTAAGGAGCGCTGTTAGAAAGATGATACCGGGATTTTTTCAAGGACAGATTGTTCCATATGTGTTACGAAGAGGTTGGCATATTGCGGATCCCATTGGGTTCCGGCACCTTCTTTAATAATCTGTAAAGCTTTTTCAACCGGCATCCCTTTTCTGTATGGACGATCGGAAGTCATAGCATCGAACGCATCAGCGACGGCAATGATCCGTCCGAATTCAGGGATCTCTTTACCTTCCAAACCTTCCGGATATCCTCTACCGTCATACCGCTCATGGTGATAACACACACCAGGGATGAGTGGTTCCATCGCGCTATAAGGCTGCACCTGCTTTAAAATGTTCGCACCGATGGTCGGATGCTTTTTGATCCAATCAAACTCTTCATCTGTCAATTTACCATCCTTCAACAGTACGAAGTCTGGGACGCCGATTTTGCCAATGTCATGCAGTAGAGATGCATTTTTCAAATCAGTAAGCTTATGGTCGGATAGACCTGCTAGTTTCCCAATCTGGACTGAGAAATCGGAGACACGCTTGGAATGGCCCGCTGTATACGGGTCCCGCGCATCTAGAGTCATAGACATGACAGAATAGAAGCTTTCAATCAGCTGTTGATTCATTCGATCACGTTTTTCCAGCCCATCGACCATCTGGTTGAAACCGTTCACCAGATTGGAGAATTCGTCCGTATACGTATTGGAGGACTGCACAAATCGCCCCTTTTCAATCTGCTTCATGGAATCCGTCAGTTGATCGATCGGGTTTCCGATATCCCGATAAAATAAATAAGATCCAGTAAGAGAAAAGGCGACGGATATGACGAGGATCAATAATGCCCAGCTCCAATATTCAACCAACTGGATGGACTCTAGTTCACCTAATCGGACCTGTGACGCGAGACTGAACAATAAGAGCGGAAATACGCTCAAAAAGATCGTCGCAAATAAAAACTTCTTTCGGATCGACATGAGGACATCTGAGGTAGCAGACGGATCATGATCGAACCGCTTGATTGACTCGGCGCGAAAATGCTCCAGTACCGGCTGAATGCTTTTAGAAGTCAGGTAGTATTCTATCATGCCGTGAAAACTTGCGACCAGCACGGCTCCTATAATGGCATATAAAATGTAGATGGAAGGAATACCCAATAGATCTAGCTGGATAAAGAGATAGGCCAGTGTCGATGCGGGAATGGACAATCCGAACAAGTGAGGTCCAATCGTCCGTTTGAAAGCGAGTATCGGAAACCGCTCCGTTTGTTTATAGCTCTCGATGATTCGTTCTTTCGTAGGATGCGGATCTGTCAGTACATAGCGAATCGGCATCAAGTGTTTACGAAGGGTGAAAAGTTCGCACCCGATCATGATCATGAGTGAAGTACCAAGAATAAGCAGCATATAGAACGTTTCTCGTGGGGATAAGGTCAATGTTTGGAAGATGAACATACTTCCAATGCCTCCAACAGCAATGAAAGAGCCGATCAAATAGTTTTTGACCAATTGTTTGATGAATGTAGTATAAATCGTCATTCATTCCACTTCTTTCCTGTAACATAGGTTCAATATATCATATCAAAGTCGTAATTACGTGTTTTTTGACCGAAAAAAGTATTGACATTCTCGGGGTCATCCAGTAACTTAATTGAATAAACATACAAACAAATAAATAAAAATACAACAAAGGAGTGGAGCTGGATGAGCAAAGGGAAAGTGGTTTTAGCCTATTCTGGAGGATTGGATACCTCTGTATCAATCAAATGGATTCAAGAAAAATACGGTTATGATGTGATCGCGTTAGGATTGGATGTCGGTGAAGGGAAAGATCTTGAAAAAGTGAAACAGAAAGCACTTGATGTAGGAGCAGTAAAATCGATCGCCATTGATGCAAAAGCATTACTTGCAGAGGAATACTTAATGCCAGCTTTAAAAGCGAATTGCTTATATGAAGGCAAATATCCATTATCTTCTGCACTTTCCCGCCCACTCATCTCGAAGATGTTGGTTGAAGTGGCTGAACAAGAAGGGGCAGTCGCGGTTGCCCATGGTTGTACTGGCAAGGGGAATGATCAGGTGCGTTTCGAAGTATCGATCCAAGCGTTGAATCCGGATCTCCAAGTCATTGCGCCTGTACGTGAATGGGGGATGACACGTGATGAAGAAATCGCATATGCAACGGAAAAGGGGATTCCGATTCCAGTGGATCTCGACAATCCGTTTTCCATAGACGCGAATATCTGGGGGCGCGCATGTGAGGCTGGGGTATTGGAAGACCCTTGGATGGAAGCTCCCGAGAACGCGTTTGAGTGGACGAATCCAATTGAACAGACGCCGGATGTACCTGAATACGTGGAAGTCAGTTTTGTAGAAGGTGCACCGGTTTCAATAAACGGACAGAATTATCCACTTGTCGACTTGATCGAGAAACTGAATGAGATCGGTGGAAAGCATGGATTTGGTCGTATCGATCATATCGAGAATCGACTGGTCGGCATCAAGTCCCGTGAAGTATATGAAAATCCAGGAGCCTTACTACTGATACAAGCGCATAAAGAGCTCGAATTCCTGACCCTCACTCGTGAAGTGACGCAGTTCAAACAGCAAGTGGAACAACAGTTTGCGAAGCTCATTTACGAAGGATTATGGTATTCGCCGTTGCGTCAATCATTAGAAGCGTTTGTGAACGAGACGCAGAAATCAGTGACCGGCACGATCCGCATCAAGCTCCATAAAGGAAACGCAACCGTCGTGGGTCGTCAATCCGCCCATAGTTTATACAATGAACAACTGGCTACCTACTCCAAAGGCGATCTGTTCGACCACCATGCAGCGGTCGGCTTCATCAAGCTTTGGGGATTATCTACGAAAGTCCATGCAGAAGTTGCTCATAACAATCAGTCGATCGTTGGCAAAGCGGGGAAATCGTATGTCTAAGTTATGGGGCGGACGTTTTACGAAAGAAACGAATGAATGGGTAGAATCCTTCACAGCGTCGATTGAATTCGATCAGCAGCTCGCTCTTGAAGATATTGAGGGAAGTCTGGCCCACGTCCAAATGCTTGGTGAGTGCCAGATCATTTCAGAGGAAGATGCGAACTTGATCAGAAATGGCCTGCTTGCCTTGAAGGGGAAAATAGAACGGGGTGAATTGGAGTACGCCGTTGAGCACGAGGACATTCACATGAACATCGAGAAGCACTTGATAGATGAAATCGGAAATGTCGGTGGAAAGCTTCATACAGGTCGAAGCCGGAACGATCAGGTGGCGACGGATATGCATTTGTTTTTAAAAAGAAAAACGATTGAAATCATCGGTCTTGTTGATGAGGTGCAGCTGGCTATCCTACGTCAATCGAAGTCGAATGTCGAAACCGTCATACCGGGGTATACCCACCTGCAAAGAGCCCAACCGATTTCCTTTGCCCATCATTTGATGGCTTACTTCTGGATGCTAGAACGAGATAAAGAGCGATTGATTGATAGCTTGAAACGGATCGATGTGTTACCCCTAGGAGCAGGTGCATTGGCAGGAACGACCTTCGCCATCAATCGAGAGCGTGTAGCGCAATTGCTCGGATTCGAATCGGTCTATCCGAACAGTATGGATGCTGTGAGTGATCGGGATTTCATACTGGAGTTCCTTTCCATTGCGTCCATTATAATGACGCACATCTCTCGCTTATCCGAAGAAATGGTAATCTGGTCGAGTCAGGAATTCGGATTCATCGAACTAGATGATTCCTTCTGCACCGGTTCGAGTATCATGCCGCAGAAGAAGAATCCCGATGTTCCAGAGCTGTTGCGAGCAAAGACAGGTCGTACGTATGGAAATTTGATGGGATTGCTGACGGTTTTGAAAGGATTGCCGCTAGCGTATAACAAAGATATGCAGGAGGATAAGGAAGGGATGTTCGACACGGTAAAAACAGTCGAAGGGACGCTGAAGCTTCTTGCTCCGATGATCGATACGATGAACGTGAATGTGAAGGCGATGCGAAAGGCGGTAGCAGAGGACTATTCAAACGCCACTGATCTGGCAGATTACCTCGTGACAAAAGGGATGCCGTTCAGAGAAGCGCACTCCGTAGTCGGAAGGATCGTGCTCCGTGCCATCCAACAGAAGGTATATTTGTGCGACATATCAATGGATGAGTATCAATCTTTCAGCGAGCTGATCGATGAGGATGTGTACGATGTTCTGAAACCGGAAAATGTCGTAGCCGCAAGGAATAGTGAGGGTGGAACCTCGCAGCAGCAAGTCCGTAAGCAGATTGAATTAGCAGAGACGAGGCTGCTTAAAAAGGAAGCACCTGTAACGTAGCAGGATGTAACGACAGATTACATGATGAAAAGAGGTTGCCCAATTTGGGGCAACCTCTTTTTTTAAACGATATAAGGTGAAACGAGGAAGATGACGATCAGCGTATTGAACATCGTAAAGTAACCGAATTCTTGATACAGGCTCCATTGTCTCTGACGTACAAATTGTGTAAATAGAGCACTCAACAACACAATCAAGATCGGCAAGAAGATGGAGTAGGAAGGAAACGATAGATATTCGGGTGAAAATCTATCGAACATCGGTGTGAAGAATTGCTGCATCAAGTAATACTGGCAAATGGCGAACAATCCGATTGCGCTGTAGCGCACCCAGCTTCGTTTCTGCTCAATAGCATCTTCATTCCAGAACGAGATGCAGAACAAGAGAATCGCGGCAGGCGCAATCCACATGACAGATACCAATAACAGGATGAATCCATACGGAAGCGAAGAAATCCCTGTAAAAAATCCTTGGACAAAATCACTCGGTTGGTATTCCTGTGCCTTTTGGACGAGTACAGGTTGATCGGAAACCCCCATCAATTTCACGTTCTTCCCTTTATAGTCGAGCCAGAAAATTTCACCTTCACTTACATATTGGTGACTATTTGAAATGGATGTCGTCGCACTGATGTGGTTCGCCACCCATCTTTCTGGTTTGACTTGTTTGGCCTTGTACACATTCCAGCTTTGGATCTTTGCTGTAATCATCCCTCTAGCAGATAAGGTGACTTCCGGTCCGTCATCCGTCAGAATGAGGTTGAAGTCATCAACGACCCTCATGCGGCTGTTCGTAAATGTATCGTAGACTTTAATTTCTTTAAATGAAGGTTCTTCTTGGGAGGCGGTAAATAGATTATAGTAGCCTCTGATCGTAACGGTACCAGCATGGGTTTGTCTTGTTGTGTAAATTAAATGGATACCTTCCTCGTTTTGAGACAGGTCGACGGTATCCACCAATTCTCCCGATAATGAAGGAAGGTTGAAGGTATACGACTTGTCCGCTTTTTCTTCCTTGGTTTCAAAAACATGAACGTCAAACGACAGGTCCTCTCTTTTAACGACAGCAGCATACAATCCATCAGTATCATCACTTGCAAAAAGCCCACTAATAGGAAGATCTGTTTGTGCAAGTTCAGAAGTGATTAGGGTACTCGTATCCAATTTGAAGATACGGTTCTTTTTCCAATAATAGACGGCGTTTTCTGCGGACGTTAACCCTTGGACTTCGGTGTCTACAATCTCGCTATTATCACCATCAAAATGGATCAGTTCATTCTTTTCGATATAGATCGCTTTGTTTTCTTTCGCCCAGAACTTTGAAGATAAGCTCAACTCAACAGGAAGTGTTTCTTTTTTTGTGACTTCCAACGTCTCATTCAGCTGCAGATTCGTCAGTTGATCGTCTTCATTATAATGAACGTCATAACCGGAATCTGTCTTATCGACGCGTAAGACTTTCCCTTTCGCCCCTTCGGTGACGACTATATTTCTGCTCGAACCTTCTGATGTAAGGTCACGTTCTTTGCCAGCGTGATGGACGGTCAATAATCCGATCATCACGATGAGTAATAGTAAAGGCAGATAAAGTGTGCCTTTTCGTTTCACGTGTCGCACCATATTATGGTCCCCCTTTTGTAACGTGAATGTCAATTTATGTATTCCTTCGTTATCGTACCATACGGTCGACTCTAGGAATAGTTTCACTTTTTGTCATTTTTCATAAAAGGGATTTGTAAATGAAGACCGAATCTATGTTAGTAAAAGATAGAGAAGGAGCATGTTATGAAGCGTTACGTAGCGGTACTGGATATTGTGTTCTATGTCGTATTCCCGTTGATCGTCTGGCATGGGGGACGAGATCTGATCGGTGATTATTATGCGATGCTCGTATCATCTGTACCTGGTATCCTTTATAGTATTTACCGGTTCTATGAGATCAGAAAACTGAATGTGTTCGGTTTGTTCATGCTAGGGAACCTGGTGGTAGGAACCCTTTTGGATGTATTGGCAGGCTCAGCAATGCAATTATTATGGAATAATGTTTTCTATGGATATGCGATGGCGCTCCTATTTATCGGGACGGCTGTTTTGAAAAAGCCGATTGCCTTATACTTCGGACTTGATTTGATGGAATTGCAAGGATTCGAGAAGTCGAAACTTAAGCCTTTATTCAATAAGAAGAAAATCTTCATGATTTTTACGTTGATTACGGTGGCGTTTGCGTTGCGGGACGTGATTCAGGCGACATTTAAAATCTGGCTGATTCAAGAATATGGCGTCGAGGCTTTCGATAAAGGACTGATCGCAAGACAAGTGATCAGCTGGGGATTCTCCATATTTACGGTTATCGGATTCGTCTACATAACGAAACTTCTTCAAGGGGAAAAGGCATTTCAGGAAATGTTCCGGCATTCGAGCTTGAACAAAAGTACTGAAGCGAAAGTGGTGGATGGACAGAAAGGTTGATTGTGCAGAATGGGGAATTTGATTTTGTTGAGCAGTATTGATGAGACATTGGATCACGCTTTGAAGGATGAAATGCAATCGATCGTATCGGAGCGTAGTAGGCTCGGGTATATACCTTCTCAATATGATGAAACGAGGTTCTTTTTCCATAAAACGAAGCCATTCTTGGAGGAATTCGGGTTTGATGAGTTTTATTATGCTGATATCGACAAAGAATTCGAGGATATCCATTTAGAGCAATTGAAAACATGTGATGCGATTTATCTCTCTGGTGGGAATACATTTTACTTTTTAAACAACCTGAGGAAGCGAGGGATGATTCCTTTTTTGCAGTCATTTGTCGAAAGAGGGGGTATACTCATAGGGGTAAGTGCAGGAGCGATGATCATGACCTCTACTATCGAGGCTGCTCAGTTTCTGGATCCGAATGAAATCGGATTAGACGACTTGAATGGACTTGGATTAGTGGATGTTCATTTTTTGCCGCATTCCGGTAAGGTTAGTGACCATATGGAAGAAGTAAAAGACGGTTTAACCGGACAGGTGTATGCGTGCAAAGATCGTGCGGGACTCATCGTTCATAATGGCACTGTTCAAACCTATGGCAAAATTGAAAGATGGAAATGATTAACCCGGATCTGAATGCCAGATCCGGGTTTTCTTATTGTTTCATCCGTACCAGGTACCGTTTATAAACCTTGTTGTACCAAGGGTTTATTTTTGGTGCCTGGCACTTGACATGGAAGCTTGGCGATCCTTATACTAATATTCAAAAGAACGTTTGAATGATAAGGGGTGAAATGGATTGGCGAAGGAAGATGTTTGTAAAGTCACATGTGTGCATGAAGACAAGGTGAATCGGATCAAAGGGAACATCGCTGAAACAGATCCAATGTCTGTAGCGAAGATCTTCAAAGCATTATCTGAAGATACACGCATCAAAATTGCATACGCCTTATCGTTAGAGGACGAATTGTGCGTATGTGATGTTTCCAATATAGTGGATTGTACCGTCGCGACAGCTTCCCATCATTTACGTTTGCTTCGGAATATGGGACTTGCGAAATATAGAAAAGAAGGAAAACTCGTATACTACTCATTAGACGATGATCATGTTCGACAAATCATCCAAATGGCATTCTCTCACCTAGAGGAGGGGAAACACATTGGAACAAGCTGAACAATTGAGCCAAGAGCAGAAAGTATATAGAATATCAGGCTTCACCTGAGCGAACTGTGCCAAAAAGTTCGAAACGAACGTGAAACACCTGGATGGTGTTTCTGATGCAAAAGTAAACTTTACAGCTTCTAAGCTGACGATTACAGGTCAAGCAGATATAAAAGAAATTGAAAAGGCAGGCGCTTTCGAAAACCTGAGAGTCCGACCGGATCATGAGCAGGAAGAAGAGACGAAAGAGCCCTTCTTGAAAAAACATCTGAATGTTGTCATTTCTGCGATTCTTCTGGTTCTCGGTTGGTCGCTAAGTCTTGCAAATGGGGAAGGATCACTACTGTCCAACGGGCTGTATGCAGGGTCCATCCTTGTCGGAGGCTATCGCCTTTTCCAAACGGGGTTAAAAAACCTGATACGTCTTGATTTTGATATGAGAACACTGATGACGATTGCGATCATCGGGGCCGCTATCATAGGTGAATGGGGCGAAGGTGCGATGGTCGTCATCCTATTCGCCATCAGTGAGATCCTTGAAGCTTATTCGATGGATAAGGCCCGGCAATCGATTCGCGGATTGATGGAAATTGCACCGAAAGAGGCGACGATTCGTCGAAACGGAGAAGAAATCACCATTCCAGTAGATGACGTCCAAGTCGGAGATACGATGATTGTCTTACCTGGTCAAAAACTCGCGATGGACGGAGTTGTGACAAGAGGAAGCTCTTCCATCAATCAATCAGCGATTACAGGAGAGTCCGTACCTGTCCAGATGGACGAGGGAGACGAGGTTTTCGCGGGTACACTGAATGTAGAAGGGTTTCTAGAGGTTGAGGTTACGAAGCGTGTGGAAGACACGACCCTCTCCAAAATCATTCATCTGGTCGAAGAGGCACAAGAAGAACGTGCGCCTTCCCAATCTTTCGTCGATAAATTTGCGAAGTATTATACCCCTGCGATCATTTTAATCGCGATCGGAGTGGCGACCATTCCTCCATTACTCGGAGCAAATTGGAGCGAGTGGGTCTATCAAGGTCTTGCAGTGCTCGTAGTCGGTTGCCCTTGTGCACTCGTCATTTCTACGCCAGTGTCCATTGTGACAGCTGTCGGAAATGCAGCTCGTAACGGGATATTGGTCAAAGGAGGCGTCTATCTCGAGGAAGCTGGCAAGCTGAAGTCCATTGCGTTTGATAAAACCGGTACATTGACGAATGGTGTACCTGAAGTGACCGACATCATCAACCTTGAGGGGTATGACGAAGATACGGTACTGAAGATCGCAGCCTTGTTGGAAAGCCGTTCTCAGCATCCTCTCGCATCTGCCATTTTAAAAAGAGCAGATCAAGCGGGAGTGGATGTCGACAATGATGATTTAGAATCCTTTACTTCCATTACCGGTAAGGGTATCAAAGGAACAATTGCTGGGGAGGTTTATTACGCAGGGAGCATTTCGCTCTTCAACGAGGACCTAAACCTCTCTCTTACCGAAGACACCGACCTGGCCATTGATCGACTTAGATCAGAAGGGAAAACGGTGCTTGCGATCGGAACGGAAAAAGCACTGCTAGGGGTATTCGCTGTCGCCGACACGATTCGGAAGGAAAGTCCGGAAGTGGTCAAAGCCCTGCATCAATTGGGTATCAAAAATACAATCATGCTCACAGGTGACCATGAACGGACGGCCCAAAGCATTGCTAAACAGATGAACATCACAACGGTGAAGGCAGAGCTCTTACCTGAAGAAAAACTCAATTATATTAAAGAATATAGAGATAAGTATGGCAGTGTCGCCATGATTGGAGATGGCGTGAATGATGCTCCTGCATTGGCATCTTCAACAGTCGGAATCGCCATGGGCGGTGCAGGAACCGACACCGCCATTGAAACGGCAGACATCGCCTTGATGGGAGACGATCTCCGTAAATTACCATACGCAATCAAGTTAAGCCGTAAAACGCTGAACATCATCAAACAGAATATCGGTTTTTCAATCGGAATCAAGATTGTAGCGCTCTTATTAGTCGTGCCAGGATGGCTGACATTATGGATTGCCATTTTCGCCGACATGGGGGCAACACTACTCGTCACACTGAACGGCCTACGCCTACTCCGGTTGAAAGACTAAAGACCTACCGTGCCAGGTACCTCTCAGAAAGCTTGATATCATCTCTTTCTTTTGAGGTGCCTGGCACTGCTTACACCCTCAGGGGTATAAGCAGAAGACTTGAACCGCATGCAGCAAACGGGTAAGATGGATTCAAGAAATGAAGTAAAAGCAGATGGGTTTGCATTTATTGTATAGATGTTGTATTATACCCATAGGGGTATTAAAAGTAAGTATTTGAAAGGAGGTCCACACCTCATGGAATATACAGATCAAATGAAAAACCGCGTAAAGCGTATCGAAGGACAAGTTCGTGGTGTCCTCAAAATGATGGAAGAAGAAAAAGACTGTAAGGACCTCGTTACGCAAATGTCAGCCATCCGTAGTGCGCTGGATCGTACGATTGGGTTAGTTGTTGGAACAAACCTTGAGCAATGTGTGCGTGAGCAAATGGATAAGGGCGAAAACACAGAGGAGCTCATCCAAGAAGCTGTCAATCTACTTGTCAAAAGCCGATAAAAAACAAAGGTGTTGACACATTATCTAATGTGTCATATTATACCCTTAGGGGTATCAAGAACACCTTTTTATTTTTAAGTATTATAATACCTATAGGGGTATGAGTATATAAAGTCAATTACAATACAGGAGGTCATATAAAATGACAGAACAAAAGAAAGACAAAACAACGATCGTCCTATTCAGTGGAGATCTTGACAAAGCAATTGCGGCATACATCATTGCCAACGGTGCTGCAGCCTATGATCACGAGGTGACGATCTTCCATACATTCTGGGGATTGAATACACTCCGTAAAGATGAGCAAGTTCCAGTGAAAAAAGGAATGCTCGAGAAGATGTTCGGCCGTATGATGCCACGTGGTACAAACAAACTTGGACTTTCTAAGATGAACATGGCTGGAATGGGTCCAAAAATGATCAAGAAAGTCATGAAAAAACACAACGTTTCAACACTTCCAGAGCTTGTTGAAATGGCTCAAATGCAAGGGGTGAACCTTGTCGCATGTACGATGACGATGGATCTACTCGGTCTTCAAAAAGAAGAACTGTTGGATGACATCGACTACGCAGGTGTTGCAGCATACCTTGGGGAAGCGAACGAAGGTAAAGTTAACTTATTCATCTAATTTTTTATGTTTAAAATAATACCCCAGGGGCTATTGTACAACTGTGATTTCATATCAAGGAGGATTTACGAATGGTTAAAACAATCGAACCTAAGAAAGTTGAAGAAAAATTAGTGAAGAGTGAAAGACTAAGTATCATTGATGTTCGTAAAGATGAAGAGGTTGCAAAAGGAATGATCCCTGGTGCCACTCACATTCCTCTAGACGAGATTCCTGATCGTTTCAATGAAATTCCGAAGGATGAAGAGCATGTGATGGTCTGCCGTTCCGGTGGCCGTAGCGGTAAAGCTGCTCAATTTTTACAAGAAAAAGGTTACGATGTCCTGAACATGACTGGCGGTATGCTGGCATGGGACGGTCAGACTCAACCTAAAAAATAACTCTCAAACTGAAGGAGGCAATTACACATGATTAAAACAGACCACGTATTGGATGCAAAAGGGCTTGCATGCCCAATGCCGATTGTAAAGACGAAAAAAGCGATTGGAGAGGTAGACCCGGGTCAGGTACTTGAAATCCAAGCGACTGACAAAGGATCAACAGCAGACCTTCAAGCATGGGCGAAGTCAACGGGTCATCAGTATCTCGGGACGAAAGAAGAAGGAGATGTACTCAAACACTACCTTCGCAAAGCAAGTGAAGCAGAAACGAAAGAAGAATCAAGCTACCCTCATGTCATTAACAACGATGAATTGAAAACGAAGCTTGGAAATGAAGACATCGTCGTACTTGATGTACGTGAACCAGCAGAATATGCCTTCAGCCGTATTCCTGGAGCGAAATCCATTCCTCTAGGTGAGCTGGAAGAACGCATGAGCGAATTGAATGAAGAAGACAATATTCATGTTGTTTGTCGAACTGGAAACCGTAGTGACCGAGCTGCACAAATATTATCTGAAAAAGGCTATAAGAACGTATTGAACGTCGTCCCTGGTATGTCCAAATGGGATGGCGAGACAGAAAACGACTAATACAAAAATCAGGAGGTTTTTCAAATGGCAAGAAAAGTAGCAATCATTGCAAGTAACGGTAGTCTATTCGACGCTTATAAAGTATTCAACGTAGCAACTGCAGCAGCAGCATCTGACTCTGAAGTGGCGATCTTCTTTACATTTGAAGGATTGAACTTGATTCATAAGGAAGGCCATAAGCAACTGCCGATTCCAGAAGGGAAAGAGCATTACGAAGAAGGTTTCAAGAATTCTAATGTGCCTTCCATTCCTGAGCTCGTTGAAATGGCGCAAGAACTGGATGTTAAATTGATTGGTTGTCAAATGACAATGGATGTCATGGGACTAGAGAAAGAACACTTTGTAGATGGAATTGATGTTGGTGGAGCTGTGACATTCCTTGACTTTGCTGAAAATGCTGATGTCACACTCACCTTTTAATAAAGGAGGAGAGAGAAATTATGGCACTTAAAAAAATGACGGCTAAAGAAGTCGCACAAAAAGTCATCAATAATGAAAGACTATTCATTCTGGATGTTCGTAACGAAGAAGCTCACCAAGACTGGAAAATTGAAGGTGAGTCAGTCGAAATGATTAACATTCCGTATTTTGATTTGATTGAAGGGGTCGATCATATCCTTGATCAACTCCCAGATGATACTGAAAAACTGGTAGTCTGTGCGAAAGAAGGTTCATCCAAGTTCGTAGGTGAACAACTTGTTGAAGCAGGTGTTGAAAATGTTTCTTATCTCCAAGGTGGGATGAAAACATGGAGTGAACACCTTGAACCGGTCAAAATCGGTGATCTGAAAGATGGCGGAGCGATTTATCAATTCGTCCGTATCGGTAAAGGTTGCCTTTCATACCTCGTTGAATCCAACGGAGAAGCGATGATCATCGATTCAAACCGTATGACGGAGCCGTATGAAGCATTCGTAAATGAAAAAAGCTTGAACGTTAAGCATATCGCCGATACGCACCTTCACGCTGATCATATTTCCGGTGGTCGTAAGCTTGCAGAAATTTTCGGAGCAGAATACTACTTGCCACCGAAAGACGCAACGGAAGTCACATTTGACTATAAGCGACTTGAAGAAGGAAATGATCTGACGGTAGGAAATACGAAGATTCAAGTACAACCGATCTATTCACCAGGACACACGATTGGAAGTACCTCTTTCATTGTAGATGATCAATATCTACTAACAGGAGATATCCTTTTCGTGAAATCAATCGGTCGTCCAGACCTAGCTGGTAAAGCTGAAGACTGGGTCGGTGACTTGAGAGATACACTCTATCGCAAGTATAAAGAGCTTTCAGATGAACTCGTTGTTCTTCCAGCACACTTCTCTAAGATGGAAGAATTGAACGAAGACGGATCTGTCAAAGCGAAGCTCGGCGATCTATATGCGAAAAACAGTGGATTGAATGTGGAGGATGAAGGTGAGTTCCGTAAGCTTGTGACTGAAAACCTTCCACCACAACCGAATGCGTATCAAGAAATCCGTGAAACGAATATGGGTAAAATCAACCCTGAAGATGAAGAGCAACGTGAAATGGAAATTGGACCAAACCGCTGTGCGGTAGAAGGATAAAAATAACCACAACTATTAGGAGGTCATAAATATGAATTCAGATAAAGTATTAGATGCAAAAGGACTAGCATGTCCAATGCCAATCGTAAAAACGAAGAAAGCAATCGATGAAATCAACTCTGGTGAAGTACTAGAAATCCATGCAACAGATAAAGGTGCAAAAAGTGACCTTACAGCTTGGGTGAAGTCTGGCGGACACGAACTGCTTCAAGATGCAGAAGAAGACGGCGTGTTCAAGTTCTGGATCAAAAAAGCGTAACGAACAACTAAAGGGGCTGTGGGAGCAGCCCCTTTTCATGTAAAAGGTTATAGAAGGAGAGGTAGACCATGGATATCGCATTTATCATAACCATCTTCATGATCGGGTTCGTCGGTTCCTTCGTTTCTGGAATGGTCGGAATCGGTGGATCCATCATTAAATATCCAATGCTATTATATATCCCGGCATTACTCGGATTCTCTGCCTTTACAGCCCATGAAGTTTCAGGCATCAGCGCCGTTCAAGTTTTCTTTGCAACCATCGGTGGTGTGTGGGCATATCGAAAAGGTGGATATCTGAACAAAACATTGATTATCTATATGGGTTCGAGTGTATTGCTCGGTAGCTTTATCGGAGCTTACGGTTCAAGATTCCTATCAGAGAGCGGCATCAACATCGTTTATGGAATTTTGGCGACCATCGCAGCCATCATGATGTTCATCCCTAAGAAAGGGTTGGACGATCAAGATATGAACAGTGTCACGTTCAACAAATGGTTAGCAGCTGGACTTGCTTTTGCTGTCGGAGTCGGAGCAGGTATCGTAGGAGCGGCAGGTGCGTTCATTCTAGTACCAATCATGCTCGTCGTTTTGAAAATCCCGACGCGTATGACGATCGCGACGTCACTTGCGATTACGTTCATATCATCAATCGGAGCCACGGTCGGGAAAATTTCGACAGGTCAGGTGCTGTTAGTTCCAGCCATCATCATGGTGATTGCCAGCTTGATTGCATCTCCATTAGGAGCTCACTTCGGTAAAAGAGTGAACACGAAGATCTTGCAATGGATATTAGCACTATTGATCGTAGCAACATCCATTAAGATTTGGCTGGATATCTTCAGCTGACTTTATATGTTTCAATATACGTTTCTAGGGCAGGGTGAAATTCTTTTTCGTAATGTCGATCCGGGCATTGCTTGATCGTCTTCAAGTTAAAGAATCCCTGTCCTTTACTATATAAAGGCTTTTTACAAACGGGACATGTATCTTTGAGAAGGCTCATAAGATAGACACCTCCAATTAAAAAAAATTTAATTCCTATGTGATTACTAAGGATTATAGCATGAATGTAGAATAGGTTCCAAACAAAAGGGAGTGGGAAGACTTGTCAGAGAAACGATTCAAGCCTGAAAAAGCAGCAAAATTGTTCAGTGAAGAAAGGAAAAAGATACTGCCAATTCAAGAAATCATGGAAATCTTGCAACTAAATCGTGAAGCTTCTATTGCAGATCTTGGAGCAGGAAACGGGTATTTTGCGGTTCCTTTTGCCAAAGCAACCAAACGGGTCTATGCTGTAGATATAGAACCTGAGATGCTCAACATGTTGAAAGAATATGCGGCTGAAAAAGGTGTATCCAATATAGAATATGTTGAAAGTGATCTTGAAGAGATTCAATTGGGCGACGGATTGGTTGAACTGGTGTTCGTCGCATTCGTCATCCATGAAGTAAATCATATTGATAAATCTTTGGAAGAGTTCAGAAGGATATCAAAGCCGGGTGCTGAAATCGTGTTGCTAGAGTGGAAACCCGAGGAATACCCTGAAATGGGACCTCCTTCACATGAGAGGATTGCTCCGCAAGATCTCATTGACACTCTTGAGAAGAATGGTTTTCATGCATCCGTTATCTATGAAAATGAAAAAGTATATGGGGTTAAAGCTTTATCCCAACAATAGTAGATGAGGAGGTTTAATACCTCCTCCATACATATGAAGGAGTAAATGATGAGCTATATTCAAATCGGGAGCATGATCATCCGGACGGAATGGATCCTTTTAGCTGTCACCATCATCGTAGGATTTGTCGTTGCAAAGATACAATTACATAATCATGCTGAGAGGAAAAAGTACGTTGATACAATCTTCAATGCTGTCCTGATTGGTTTATTGGTCTGGAAAGGTAGTATTATACTCTTTCAACCTTTTATGGTCATAGATCATCCAATGTCATTGTTGTATTTTACAGGTGGTGTAAAAGGGGTGTGGCTTGGGTTGATTTCAGGAGCTGCCTACCTTATCTACAAAATGAAGAAAGATCAGATGGATCACTCGCTCATGGTCGGGATTGTCCTAAAAAGCTGGACGACAGGCATACTGATCCTCATCATCCTTCAATCAATCCTGGGGTTCAAGGTTTCTATTCTAGTATTTGTTTTGCTAGCACTCGGAATAGTCGGTTTACTCATAGATATATTCCTGAAGAAAGGAGCGGCAATAATGGGGAGACTCCTATTATTGTTCATTGTGATGGGTTTAGTAGGATGGTCGATTTACGATCATTTACTTTTAACTGAATCGGATTCGAATGCATCGGATATGTCGAGGAATGAAAAGGCAGAAGTCGGAATAGCAATCGGCGATCGTGCACCAGAATTCGAACTTGCAACTCTCGATGGACAACAGGTCAGACTGTCTGATTATCGGGGCAAAAGGGTAGTGGTGAACGTTTGGGCGACATGGTGTCCACCTTGCCAGGCGGAAATCCCTGAAATGGTGAAGTTTTATGAAGAATATTCGAATCAGGATATCGAAATTCTTGCCGTGAATATGACGAACTCTGAGAAGAAAGTGGAAGATGTGAAGCAATTTGCCGATGAGTATGGCATCAACTTTCCGATTCTGATGGATCAGGAAGCAGAGGTTGCATCAACCTATCAAGCTTTTACCATACCTACAACTTTCATAATAGATAATGCAGGCATCATCGTTGAGAAAATCGCTGGACCAATGTCATATGAATGGATGGAGAAAAACATCGTAACAAAATAACAGGAATGCGTTTGGTAAATAATCATCACGGGTACAACAAAATACGTAGCAGGGTATGTTTGTGTTATCATGAATATTGAAAATGACCTAAAAGGAGATGATTCCATGTTCCACTACACAGTCATGACGGACAAGAACATTGATGAAGCTTGCGAAACGTTAGAAAACCAGTTGAAAGAAGAACAGTTTGGCGTACTTTGGGACTTTGACTTGAAAAGCAAATTGAATGAAAAAGGATTGGACTTCAACCGTGAATTCAGGATCTTGGAAGTGTGTAATCCGAAAGAAGCACAACGTGTTTTGAATCAGAACCTCATGGTTGGATACTTCTTGCCTTGTAAAATGGTCGTTTACAAAGACGGTGACCAAACGAAAATTGGAATGCCAAAGCCGACTTCTCTTGTGACGATGGTCGATGACCAAGAAATCACCGACATGGCAGAAGACATTGAAAAACGCTTGATCGCTTGCATGGACAAAAGTGTTTAAAGTCTATTTTAGTGGATGAAGCATAGAATAGAAGGGTAAGCAAAGGTTACAAGTTCATTACAAAACGCGATCCCTGTTTCAAGCGTGCAACAGCAGGGAAAAGAATAGAATACAAAATTCGATTTGTGATGAATTTTACAATGACATCCTTCGCTAGTGATGATATAATAAAAAAAGATTTTCAAGAAAAAGTAAAAACGCAGGTGCGCCAACACCTGCGTAACATACGATAAGCTTTTCCCTATGTGGGAATCGGCTTGGACGAAAGTAGACCGTGACCTAAGTGCTCAGCTCAAGGACGGTCTATTTTTTATACGGGAATGACAATACGCTGATAATCAACGTGGCAAACGAGATGGTAACCATCAACGTTTGAAAGACTGTCATCTTTACACCACCCCTTTCGAGTGTAGTGCCGACCGCCCATGAGAAGGGTAACTTATCGTATTTATACAATTTTATCACTTATGGAAAAATTTCTCATGATACATACGAACCACTTATGGCACGTCCAAACTCCTACGAAATCGGCATTCTGTCGCTAATGTCCAGTTAATTGAGAAAAAAGTCTTGCTTATTGTGTACAGCCCAAGAATTGGGGTACAGTATTCTATAGATTAAATTTCATGTCAATGGAGGGGAACGATGAGTTTACAGACCTTACAGAATGAAATCATTCAAAAATTACACGTAGAACCGAACATAACGCCTGAAGAAGAAATCCGTAGACGGATTGATTTATTGAAAGATTATGTGAAAACGACGGGAATGAAAGGGTATGTCCTGGGAATCAGTGGTGGACAAGACTCCTCCCTGGCAGGAAAGCTCGCTCAGATGGCAGCAAAAGAGTTACGGGATGACACAGGAGACGAGTATACGTTCATCGCAGTTCGACTTCCGTACGGTGTGCAGAAAGATGAAGATGATGCACAGAAAGCGTTGAAATTCATTGATCCGGATCGTACGCTCACCTTTAATGTGAAGGAAGCAGTCGATGCTTCGTACCAAGCATTCCGGGATGCGACGGGTGAGGATTTGAGTGACTTTCTGAAGGGGAATACGAAAGCACGAGAACGAATGAAAGTTCAGTATGATCTAGCAGCTCATTATAACTTGTTAGTCATTGGCACCGACCATGCAGCTGAAGCAGTGACTGGATTCTACACAAAACATGGTGATGGGGCATGTGACATTGCGCCATTGTTCGGTTTGAATAAACGTCAAGGGAAAATGCTGTTGAAAGAACTTGGAGCAGAGGAAGCGCTATATACGAAAGTTCCGACAGCGGATCTGGAGGACGATCGACCAGGTCTCCCGGACGAAGAGGCACTAGGTGTCACATATGATGAAATAGACGATTACCTTGAAGGTAAGGAAATCGATTCGGATGCGAAAGAAAAGCTCGAGAATCATTACGTGAAGACGCGTCATAAACGTGAAGGCGAAGTGACGCTGTATGATGATTGGTGGAAGCAGCACGCATAAGAAATGAATGAAACCCGGAAGAGGTGAATAACCTTTTCCGGGTTTTCTTAGTTTTCTGTATGTGCTCTAATATGAAGGTCAAAACAGTATATGAAGAAGGACCAGTAGCAGAAAGAGATAGGCTGTATACCGATGATACCTTCGTCTTCTTCCAGAAGATTTCTGCTTTCGTAAGTAACCGGTTGTCAAAAGTGCACCGAGCGAGAACACAGCTAGTATACCAAGCTGACCGGTGGATGTTACAGCACTTCCGATTGATAGCATATAGGAAATATGCATGAGGATGGCAGCCAATCCATGTAACCCGGCGGCGACATGAAACCGGATGTACACCCTTGTGAATATGACGAGTTTCCGTCTGGCCGGAGTTCTGCCTAACTTACCGATCATCCGTAAGAAGAGGTACAGGATGAAAGCCAGGATGAAATAAACAAGAGCTGTATAAGCCCATAAGACGGCCGTTTCATATCCTTCTTCCCTCGTAAGTATATACAGGAACCAAGGCAACGAAACAATCATCACGATCACCGTGCTCTTCCACACATTCAATTGATAGAGAAACCTCATAACTAACACCTTCAACACCACCAATTCGTCTATCCCCTATTCTATCAGTACCAGGCACCGTCAGAGAAGCCCGGTGAATCAACGTTTAAAATCGGTGCCAGGCACCGGCAAAAAAGCCTATGAAATCGGGATTTTTTTGAGGTGCCTGGCACTAAATTGTATAAATCTTGTAATTTCTGAATAAAATAGTAAAAATCACTCATTTTAGAAAAGTGGGTGATTTTTCGGTTTTGCTTGGTTAATTGTTGGGTAAAAGATATCACTTCATGTTAAAGGGTGAGATGAAGCGTGACGAACATCGCGAGTGGAGACTTGTTCATCATCGGTGGTAATGAAGATAAGGAAGGCGATTTGGAGGTGCTGTCCATCTTTGTACAGGATGCCCTGGAAAGAGGCGGTTCAATCGGAGTACTCACGACAGCGACAGGCTATCCTGAAGAAGTTGGCGGTGAGTACAGGGATATATTCATGAAACTTGGTGCCTCCAAGGTAGAGCTCATACATATAGATACCCGTGGTAAGGCGGAAGAAGCGCCTTATACACAAATGGTCAGTACGCTGTCAGCATTGTTCATTACGGGTGGTGACCAGAATCGTCTGTCGAGTATCATTGGTGGTACGACCTTCTTCAAGGAAGTCCAGAAGGCGTGGCAGAACGGACTGATCATCGCTGGAACCAGTGCAGGTGCTGCTATCATGAGCAGGCATATGATCGTGTCTGGAAAGACGAAGGTCAAACATGACAAAATCAATGTTGAAATCGGCGTCGGATTCGGATTCCTCGAAGATGTCGTCATCGATCAGCATTTTTCGCAGCGCGCGCGTTTTGGAAGATTGTTATACGCGATTGCGCAGAACCCTCAGATTATCGGGGTTGGAATCGATGAAAACACGGCCATCTGGGTAAAGGACGGCGGCAGATACTTCGAGGTGATCGGCGAGCATTCGGTCACAGTCATCGATGGATGCAAGCTGTCATTCGTCGACATTGCCGATGAAGCAGAGAGTGATGAAGTGACCATCGCAGGTGTACAACTCCACTCCATTGCGAAAGGCTACCAATTTGACATGGAAAATCGGCAGTTAATTATGAAGGAGAAGGGAACAGCCCAATGAAAATCAATAAAGTGAAGTATCTTACTGGGCCGAATTATTATAGTTATAAACCGACGATTTGGCTTGAGTTGGACATTGAACATTTCGAAGAGTTGCCCTCCAACAAGATCCCTGGATTCACAGATCGCTTGCTAGAAGCGATGCCGAGTTTGTACACCCATACTTGCTCTCGTGGTTATGAGGGTGGATTTGTTGAGCGTTTACGTGAAGGAACGTGGATGGGGCATATTCTCGAGCATATGGCGATCGAGCTTCAATCTCTTGCTGGAATCGATGTGAAGCGTGGTAAGACCGTTACGAGTGAACGGAAAGGGATCTATTATGTCACCTTCCGATATGAAGAGAAAAAATCCGGTATCTATGCCTTCGAAGCTGCGATGGAAATTGTCGAAGCCGTTGTAGATGGACAACCTGTCAGCATAGAACCTTATGTGAAAAAAATAGAAGCGCTTTATTTTGCCAATAAATTAGGACCAAGTACAGAAGCGGTTTATAAAGCCGCCTATGAGCGGATGATCCCGGTCGAGCAAATTGATGACGACAGCATACTTCGCCTGGGGACTGGGCGTAAGCAGAAAAGGATGGAAGCGACGATGTCGAGTGAAACCTCTTTTCTTGCGGTCGAGTATGCTTGTGATAAAGAAATGACGAAACGGATGCTCGATGAGGTGAGCCTACCGGTTCCAGAAGGGTGCGTCATTTCGAATGAGGAAGAACTGTTGGAAGAAGCTGAACACTTAGGCTATCCACTTGTTTTGAAACCGATCAACGGCCGCCAAGGTCAAGGCGTATCAACGAACATCCAATCGAAGGACGAGTTACTTTCCGCTTTCGATCAGCAGAAGGATGTCGATAAATTGATTTTAGAGCGGTACTATCCAGGGGATGACTATCGTTTTACGGTCGTCAACGGTGAGTTGATTGCTGCTAGCCTACGCCTACCTCCATATGTCATTGGAAATGGGAAAGATTCAGTACGATCTCTGATTGAAGAGGAAAATAAAAACCCTCTCCGAGGAGAGGGCCACGAAAAGCCGATGACTAAAATACCGATTAATGAATCGGTAAAACAATATTTGAATCAAGCGGGGTTTGATCTGGATACTGTAGTGGAATATGGCAGGGTCATCCCATTGTTAGGGAACGCGAACCTTTCTACTGGAGGTCTCGCCATTGACGTTACCGACCAAGTGCATCCTTCTTACCGCGAGATTGCGGAGAGCTCAGCCAAAACAATCGGACTCGATATTGCAGGAATCGATATGATCATCGATGACATCAAAGCCGAATTCAAACCAGGCCGGGCTGCCGTACTTGAAGTGAATGCAGCACCAGGCATTCGCATGCACCATTACCCAAGCTCAGGAACAGCAAGAGATGTAGGTGGTGCGATCATCGATTACTTATTCAAAGACTATCGGGATGCGGCAATTCCAACAGTTGCGGTAACTGGGACGAATGGAAAAACGACGACTGTACGTCTGATCTCCCACTTTCTGCAACAAAGCGGTAAAACCATTGGGATGGCTCATTCGGATGGGGTCTATATCGGGAAGCGTTGTGTTGATAAAGGAGACTGTAGTGGACCAGGCAGTGCCCGGAAAGTACTGCATCATCCGGAAGTCGATGCGGCTGTTCTCGAAACGGCTCGAGGCGGTATGCTCCGAGAAGGGACAGCATTCCGTTATTGCGATGTCGGAATCGTGACGAACGTCTCGGAAGACCATCTCGGTCTTGATGGGATCGAAACGATGGAAGAACTGATCAAGCTGAAGCGGTTGATTCCAGAAATCGTTCGCCCGGAAGGCTACAGCATCCTCAACGCGGATGACGAAGCGGTTGCAGATATGGCGGGATACACGAAAGGATCTGTCGTATTTACATCCCTTAAAGTGGATAATCCAATCATCCAAAAGCACATGGAGCGCAAGCAGGAATGCTGGTATGTCCAGGATGACTGGATCATGCATGCAAAGGACGGACAGGTTGACCGATTTATGAAGTATGCGGACATTCCGATTACATTCAACGGATACGCGCAGCATAATGTCAGCAATCTGCTCCAAGCGCTGGCGTCAGCTCATGTCTTAGGCGTATCTTACGAGATGTTACGCACGAAAGCGATGTCGTTCTTCCCAGATTTCCTTCAAAGTCCAGGGCGTTTCAATAAGATCGACCAGGATGGAAGAACGATTGTCATAGACTATGCCCATAACACCGCTGGATTGAAGGCAATCTATAACACGGTCAGAGCGATTCCATGCGAGCGGCTTATCACAGCCGTTTCAGCTCCAGGAGACCGACTCAATGAGGACATTCGGAACATGGCGGATATCATCGGAAAAGAAACAGACATCGTTGTCATCAAGGAAGATGAAAATCTTCGGGGCCGGAAACCGAAAGAGGTAGCAGCGATATTGGATGAAGTGTTATCCAAACACCTTCCGTCCAATGAAAGGATCATTGAACTGGATGAACGGAAAGCGTTCCAAGTAGCATGGGAATCATCGCAACCAGGTGACCTGTTGCTGTTCTTGTATGATACTTTCAGTTCTGTCGAAAGCTTTTTCAAGGATAACAAGCAGCAGAAGAGGAAAATCATCGAACGAAAATATCGAAAAACCTCCTCCTTATAAGAGAACAAGAAAAAGTCAGACATTCCGATACGACATGTTTTGCACCTCCATCTACATGGTGTAAGCTGAAGTAAAGAATGACCTGACTTTTTTATATGGATGGAGGCGTTATCTTTGACGGTGTTACCAAGCTTTCGATTGGACGAAAAGCTCGCAGTGGTTACAGGTGCAGGGAGAGGGATCGGAAAGGCAATTGCAATCGGCTATGCTGAAGCAGGCGCAGATGTTGTCCTGCTTTCAAGGACAGAATCGGACTTAGAGCAAACAGCTGAAGAAATCCGTCAACATGGACGGCAAGCTCATATTTACCCGACTGATGTGACCGATGCAGATCAGCTGGATCGTGTTGTGAAGAACGTCATCAATGATCACGGGCAGGTGGATATCCTTGTGAACAATGCCGGGATGAATATCCGGACTCCTGCATTTGAAGTCACGGAAGAGGAATGGCAGTCCATCATGGATACGAATCTCCGCTCTGCATTCCAACTATCACAGAAATTCGGCGTCCATATGAAAGAAAGTGGTGGAGGTCGAATCATCAATATTGCATCTGTTGCCGGCACGACAGCTTTAAGAACAGGCGTCGTTTACGCGGCAACGAAAGCAGCTATGATCCAGATGACGAAAAATCTGGCACTGGAGTGGGGAGAGTATGGGATTCAGGTAAATTCGATTGGTCCCTGGTATTTCAAGACACCATTGACAGAAAATCTATTATCTGATGAAAAATACTTGAACGACATCCTCTCTCGAACACCTTTAAATCGGGTCGGAGAACTGCCGGAATTGGTCGGTCCTGCGGTATTCTTAGCATCAGATGCATCTTCCTATGTAACGGGACAAACCTTATTCGTCGATGGCGGAATGACCATATACGGTTTCTAATGGAAAAGAGGCTGACACTTAGTCGGCCTCTTTTTTATGAAATGATTAGTCGCGGGCGTAGCTGACATCCTTGGTCGGATGCATGAACGGACTTCCGTTCGGTACTTGATTCTTTTCTGCAAGCTCACGGTTTTCAGATGAATTCCACCCTATATCATTATAAGGATGGACCCACTGATCTCCAGACATGATGGACGGATCGACATCATCACTCCAGTTTTGGAGAGGTGAATTGTCGGATTCGTAGTGACTATCACCGATTGTCACACCATATTCATTCACAAACGGTTGTCTTTCATTCTGGTCGACCTGATTGAAAATCGGGGCGTTGGCTTGATGGGGTAAAGTTCCCTCGATGGATGGATTTTTGTCTTTACGCTCCATTCGTTTCACCTCCAAGAAGAGGATAACGTTAGTTTGAACCAATCTCCTTCACATTATGTTTACCGGATGACCCCAGATTCGATGATGTTCGTTTTGACTATAACTTTCACATCCAATTCGGGATAAACTTCCTGCCACTTTTTATGATCCCAGTTGCGGAAATGGGCTTTGGCTTTTTTTCCAAATCCTACTGGATCCACATTGTTTTCTTGAAAGAATGTAATCATGGTTTCCAGTTCTTTTTTAAGTTGTTTATCAATCTCCACCTCAACCTTTTTGATCTGTTTTTCGATACCTTTTACGTTTCCATAATACTCATTGATGAAACCTTTTAGAGTGAGATGAAACGTAATCTTTGGTGCTTCTGCTGTGCCGGAAATCTTCACCTTTCGTTCAGATTTAATATGTGACAATGAGACACCAGCTTCTAGATTCTCAAGTTTAATAATTAAATTCCCACTTCTTACAGGTTCTTGTAACATTGTAAATCGATATAAGATGTCTTCGTCGATACTCGTTACATATTCATCATCTTTAAATAAAGCAAGTCCTTTTAATTTGATTTGGCCTTTATCGAGAGCGATCAACGGTAAAAACGGATCTATTCCTTCAGCATAAAATGACTGAAAGAATAGATGGATGTTTGTTTTAGGGATTGTCTCAGATTGCATGTTGTGTTCAATGATCTTAGATACATAAATACCCAAATCATTATTTTGGAGAGTCTGCTGTTTGACAAAATCTCTGACCTTCCCATCATATACAGCTAATTTCAAGTTTGAACTAACACTCGGGTCACGCTGGGCTACATCTGTAGCTTCCATTACCCCTTGTCTTGCAAAAGCCTCTCCGAAAATGGCTACTTCAAGCTTTCCGTTTCCTACAGGTTTAGGTGTGTTTAACATGAAATGTTTTTCAAGATCCTTCCCAAATTCTCCTTCAGACGTGAAAAATTCATTCCGAATTTTACCTTCAGCTTCAAAAATGGGTGTTGCAATTGTTGCTTCAATCTTATCATCTCGATCTTCAACTAAATCATAGCCTACAAAGGTGACCAATGTGATATCATCAAGTACCTTTGGACTGGTTGAACACCCTAGGAGAGTTACACATGAAAGAAGGACAAGTAAGGTTTTCATTATTTGGTCGCACTCCTTTTGAAACGGATATGGAAAACGAGAAACAAGAAAGGGATATAAAAATAGAGGATGTATAATCCGCTTTTAGAAATGCCGTTGATGAACATATCAATATATTTTCGATCTTCTAGGCCGATATTGATCACGTATGCAATCAACAACATCACGATTAAGACCCAGCGCTGTCTAAAGGGTGCAAGGCGTTTTACGGCTCTGCTTGAACACCAAAAGGCAATACAGACATTCGGGAAAATGATGAGCGCCCAAGTGGCGATTGCGATATATTCAAATCGTTCGACGAAAGGAAACTCCACGATTTTGAACATGCTTAATGTCGCCCATATCATCCGCTGCAATTGTTCCTCACTGAAATAAATGAATGAAGCCAGGGCTACCGCAACATAGATGAAAGTAGAAAAGAGGATCCCCAGTTGGGCCCATTTCTGTGATTTCTCCCCGTTTTTGATAAATGGATAGATCATAAGCAGAACCTCGAAACCGATATACTCCAATACGGCTACCTTAGATGAAAGGAAAATTTCTTTTACCGAATGGTTCATAACAGGAAAAATAAAATTCCAATCTCCGTAACGAAACGGGTAGTATAAAAAGAATATAAGGAAGGATGGGATGAGGACTCCAAAGAAAGCCACTCCTGTTACAACACGGAATCCACCGGAAATTGTGTAATAAGTGAGTAGTAAAAATACAAATAAAAACCAATATAAATTCAAGTTGGGAAACATCCATACTTGGACGGTTTCTATATAACTTCGTAGAACTGTAATTCCTAACGCTAAAAAATAGAGGGCAAATAGAAAGCTGAAGAAGTTTCCTATCCATTTTCCAAATGCCCTTCTGTGAATAGAGATTAAATCTCCCTTTTCCTTATTCATCATGGTATACATCATCCAAAGGATGATGTGGATCGTGATACTCGTAAGGATGATGGACAACCAGGAATCATACCCAGCATCACGGGCGATATAACGTTCATATCCTAATACCCCGATTCCGATTTGCATGGTATGAGTCAAAAAGAAAGCTAAGCCAGCCGACACAAGGAATCGATCTTTGATTGATGTACTCATACAATGCTCCTTCCATCATTCGTCGATGTCATTTTTACTCTTTGCTTTCTTCTTATCGAACCGTTTCGTTTGTTGAGTCTGCAAATTGACAGGCCTCAACGATTGTGAAGCAAAAGGTAATCGTACGATGGTATCTTTGAAATCTGCAATGCGGGGAGGGAATAAGGGCTGCAAATAAGGTCGCCCAAGTGATTCAAGCCTTAATAAATGGACCAATACAAAACAGAAGCAGATGACAATTCCTAACAAACCCCATAATTGCGCGAAAAAGAGAAACGGAAAGCGAATCAGTCGAATTGTATTACCCATCTTGTAGACGGGAGTCGTAAAGGAAGCGAGAGCAGATAATGCGACGATAATGAGTAGAACGTTACTCGTCAGACCTGCTTCAACGGACGCCGTCCCGATTACGATACCTCCTACGATACCGATGGTCTGACCGACCTTGGTCGGCAGTCTTGCTCCTGCCTCACGTAAAAGTTCAATTGTGAGCTCCAAAATGAGGGCTTCCAATATGGGTGGAAACGGCACCGTGCTCCTGGAGGTAATCAATGTACTGAGCAAATCTTTTGGAATCAGCTCATAGTGAAAGGTCATGACAGCAACATAGATCGGTGTTGCCAGTACAGAGAAAAATACCGAAAACATCCGGATAAGACGGAAAGTTGTCGCAAGATGCCAATTCAAGAAATAATCCTCGAAAGCAGAGAAGAACTCCAACAGGTTCGTTGGACCAATCAAAACCTGTGGGGAACCGTCTACCACAATGGCGACCTTACCTTCACCTAAGACAGAAGCCACTCGGTCGGGTCTTTCCGTATCAATCAGCTGTGGGAAGGGCGAATTTTGGTTGTCTGCAATCAGTTGAGTGATGAATGAGCTGTCGCTGATCTGATCGAACTCTATGTTTTCAATTCTTTGGATAACGGTTTGTACGTTTTCTTCATTTGCTACCGTTGATACATATAGAATGTTGATCCGTGTGTGGGACCTTGTCCCGACTTTGATTTCTTTTGCGTTCAGATGAATGTCGGGCAACCTTTTTCGAATCAAGTGGATATTCGTGTCGAGTGATTCTACAAATGCTTCTTTCGGTCCCAAGACACTGAATTCAATCTCGGGTGCTGCAACCTCACGAGTAGAGCTGGATAACGCCTTGATCAGAAGACATTCATCGCTCTTCTGGCGTAATTGAATGATGATGTAACCTTTCAGGAAGTGCCGTTTTATTTTTGTTACATCTTTCGTAACTTCCATGCCCTCGATCGGTATGTAGCCTTTGATTTCCTGTAGGGATTTCAGGTTGTTTTGTTGTAAATAAGGTAAGACATCGCGATGTAAAGTTTCGATATCCACAAGCGTCTTTAAATAAGAAATCCAAACAGAGCCGTGTATATTAACGAGTTCATAATGAACAAAATCCTCGGAGTTACGGGCTAAATCAAAAAGGTCCGAAAGGGTTGCTGGCTCTTCATTTGTGTTTTTGTTGGTTTTTTTCAGCCACTTAAACATCACATATCCCCCCTTTCAAGAGTGCAGACCTATTTAGTTTTACGGTTACCAAAAATTTGTAAAACTATGCGATACTAGAAGAAACGAAATGTTTTTAATCCGTAAATATAAAAAATGTCCTATAAATGAAAATTCCGTATTTGAAACTTTTTTCTGAGAAAAACGACTAAGTAGGTAAGAGGGGGAGAAAATCGTGGTGGAACACATATTTAACCGGTTATATGTTGACTATCACCAGTCACTATATCAGTTCTTGATCTACATGTTACGAGACCGGGATACAGCTGAGGAACTTGTACAGGATGTCTACATCAAAGTCATGCATTCCTATGACAAGTTCAAAGGGGACAGCAGTGAAAAGACTTGGCTGTTTTCCATCGCGCGTAATGTGGCCATTGATCACATACGGAAATCAAAGCGACAGAGTAAGACATTCTTTGGTGTTTTCAACATAGATGACAGAAAGGATCAGTTGGTGCATCCAGATCGTCTTCCGGATGAAATCATAGAGCAGAATGAGTCCGTGAAACAATTATACACAGCCTTAGAACAGTGCAAGACTGAGCATAGAGAACTGATTCTGTTGCGATACATCCATGGGTTTTCAATTCGTGAATCAGCGTCCATCATGGGTTGGACAGAAGGGAAAGTCAAAACCGTCCAACATCGGACACTGAAGACATTGAAAGGAATCCTTGACGACAGCAAGAAGGAGGAAGAATTGTCAAATGGGACAATCTAAATGGAATGAGGAAAAGATCATACAAACTCTCCGAGAATTCCCGAAAGTGGAAGACTCAAGATCTAAAGAGGAGTTGTTCGATCAAATTCAAAATAAAATGGGACAAGAAGAATCAGAGAAAAAGGCGAAACCGTTTCGATTCATGCCTGTTTTAGCGGCTGCCTGTATTTTAGCGATAGCAGCCATCATATCTCCGACAATCATGGACCAATTCGATCTTCCAAAAGGTGAGATTTCGCAAGAAGAAAATGGCTCGGCACTTTCAACAAGCACAAAATCACCAGATGAGAAAGAAGCACCGGTTTCTGAGCAAGTGGAACCTGCCGAACCGACAGAAGAGGCAGCGGATACTTCCGAAGTAGTGCCGTATGCGCAAGTGGAAGAAGAGTTTAAATATCATGCAGGGATAACGGAGGTTCCAGAGGATAAACAAGTGGTTACCACCTACTATCCGGATCAGGAAGCAATGGGCGTCGTGCCAGTATCTTTCCTGGCTGAGAAAGAGTTATCTAGAGTAGAAGCATTGCAGCAGGCTCTATCATCGATTTCTTCACAAGAACTAGGATTATCGGAGTCAGGATTAGCAAGTGTAAACCTGTTAGAATACCCAAATAATACGTTTGTGGTCGATATAAAGTCGGGTGCAATTCAAGGATCTACTGGCGAACGTATTTTTGTCAATACAGTCAAGGGCACTGCGCATAGCTTAGGTTATGACTACATTACATTTAAAACTGAAGGTGAGAACGGATATGATTTCTCCCATTTAGGTTCGATTGAAACCATTGAAGTGAGTGCACCCGAAAAAGGGGTCAGCGCAATCCTTACCGATACAGGCACGTTGCTGCTCGTCAATGGGATACAGTTGAATGGAGATGTACAACTAAGGACGTTTGAAGATGCACTGCATTGGATGAGCAAAGATATGGAAGGCTTTGGCTACCAAGAGACGATACTAGAGAACGTCTTCTTCAAAGAAATCACTGAAGACGGAAAGAAGGTTACCATCGAATTTTCGGAAGGGACGACACTTGAAGACAACATGAAATTTGTTGCGATGCTGGAGTCTATCCTCATGGCGGCTAATCAATTTGGCTATGAACAAGTGGATTTCATCAATGCACCAATTGAACAAATCGGACCTTATCAATTGAGTGGTACGTTACCTGTTTTGAAAGCACCAAATGTGATTCGACCATAATTGAACATACAAAAAAGGGCTCTCCGCTAGGGGGAGCCCTTTACTTGTGCTTATTGTGCATTGAAAGGAAGAATCTTCACTTCCACTCGTCTGTTCTTCGCGCGTCCTTCAGGTGTGTCATTTGACGCGACTGGTTGGTATTCACCATATCCTGCCTGACTGAATTTCGTAGGGTCGAGCTGATTGTTCTGAAGCAGAAGTTCCATGAAGTTGATGGAACGTTGCGCACTCAACTCCCAGTTGGAGCGGAAGTTGGTGTTTTTGATCGGGATATCGTCTGTATGCCCAGCGATGACGATCTGTCGAGGAGGATCTGTCACTAATAATTGAGAGATTTCCTTTGCCAGGTTTAAAGCACCTTCTTTGATCTCAGCACTCCCGGAGTCGAACAATGCTTTGTCCAGTATGGTGATGATCAGTCCACTCTCTGTAAGCGTCGTTTTCAAGCTTTTGTTCAGATCGTTTGCTTCAATATAATCATCAATTCGTTCTTTGATTTCCTGTAATTGCAGTTGATCCAGTTCGCCGTTCGTTTTTCTGTCATCTGTCGGTATTAATGCATTTTCGCTCGTCGGAATCGAAGTCTGTTCAACGATACTGACTGGACTTGTATAATCCAGTGGACCAGTTCCGCCGTTCAAGGCACTTTTGAATGAATTGGCCATATTCTCAAATTTCGCAGCGTCAACCGTACTCACCGCAAACAAGACGATGAAGAGGGCCAACAGCAATGTCAGCATATCTGCATAGGGGATGAGCCAGGATTCATCGATGTGTTCTTCTTTTTTCTTTTTCCGGGTTTTAAGCATTGATCCCCTCTCCTTCCTGCTGTAACACAGGAGCTTCGGCATTCCTTTGGTTCGCTGGAATGTAGATCTTCAACTTATCTTCAATGACTCTTGGAGATGCCCCGTCCTGAATGGACAGGATCCCTTCCACCATTACCTGTTTGACCATTACTTCTTGCTTGGATTTACGTTTCAACTTATTCGCAAAAGGGTGCCACAAGACATACCCTGTAAAAATTCCGAACAAGGTCGCGATGAACGCTGCAGCAATGGCATGTCCAAGCGCTTCGATGTCATCCAGGTTTCCAAGTGCTGCAATCAGACCTACAACGGCACCGAGAACACCGAGTGTTGGTGCATACGTACCGGCTTGAGTGAAGATGGCAGCTGAACTTTCGTGACGTTCCTCCATCGCTGCAAGGTCTTCAACCATTACATCCCTGATGAACTCAGGGGTCTGACCGTCAATGACCATTTTCATCCCGTTTTTCAAAAAAGGATCGTCAATGTCATCAGCGTGTGCTTCCAATGCAAGAAGGCCTTCTTTTCTTGCAATCGTTGCCCATTCTGCAAAAATAGGGACAAGTTCCTCAACGGTTGTTGTTTTTTTATCGGTAAACAGAATCTTAAATAATTTCGGTAGTTTCTTGATTTCGTTCAGTGGAAACGCGATCAACACGGATGCAGCCGTTCCTGCAAAAATGATCAGCAATGCCGCCGGATTGAATAATGCCGTAGGATTTACTCCTTTCAGCACCATACCTACACCTATCGCAATTACCCCAAGAAAAATACCGATCACTGAAGCTTTATCCATATAAAGGTCATCCTCACTTTAAATCATTCTAGAATATCTCAATGTTGACTAAATCTCGATCAGGTCAAATGTGTCAAAAATCTCTTATCGTTACCTTTCATATCGACACAGTTTCCCCGATTGTTTAATAGGTATTTGGAATTAATACTAAGCGTTTGGTAGTAGTTAGAGTGAAGTGGTACCTGTCGACAAACATCATGCTGAGTTGAAATTGTTCCTCTGAGGTTATACTAACCTCAAAGAAGTCGACTGAGGTTTCGTGAGGATACAGATAGGAAACATAGGTATTAAGTACTGTCAAAATGGGAGGTTGTCAGATGTCAGCAAACAAAAGCATCGAAGACATTAATGATTTGAAAGACCTGGTAGATGAGGACCTGGTCAAAGAATTGTCTGGCAAAGTGAAGTCTGAAATGCCAGCAAAAGAAGAGAAGGATGGCGCTGAAATCACCAATCCGTACCATATTGCTCAGCGCTTAATTGAAAGAGCGACCCAGACACTCGATCTACAAGAAGGTGTCTATGACATATTAAAAAAACCGAAACGTATCATGAAGGTTTCCATACCTGTGAGGAGAGATAATGGAGATGTCGTAAACTACACAGGAATCCGGGCTCAACATACAGACATTCTCGGACCTACGAAAGGGGGAGTCAGGTTCCACTCAGGTGTGGATGAGGACGAGGTCATCGCACTCTCCATGTGGATGTCATTGAAAACAGCGATCGTAGGTATACCGTTCGGTGGAGGAAAAGGCGGCATCATCGTCGATCCCGAAGATCTATCCGAACGTGAAATAGAAGAACTGAGCAGAGGATACATCCGTGAGCTGGAACCGATTATGGGACCAGAGAAGGATATCCCGGCCCCGGATGTCAACACGAGTCCGAAGATCATGGGGTGGATGCTCGATGAGTTCGATCGGCTGAGAGGGCATAATGTGCCTGGTTTCATTACAGGAAAACCGCTGATTATCGGTGGCTCTGAAGGTCGTGTCGAAGCGACTGGCCGTGGAGTGGTCATCACGATTCGAGAGGCAGCGAAACGATTGGATATGGATCTTCATAAAATGTCCGCTGTCATCCAAGGGTTCGGAAACGTCGGATCCATTACAGCGAAGTACTTAGAAGAAAGCGGCGTCAAGGTTATTGGAGTGACGGATGCAAAAGGTGGCGCCTATAACGCAAATGGTTTGAACGTGTTGGAATTGATTGATTTTGTCGAGGAAAATGGGACAGTGGAAGGATTCCCTGACAGTGAACATCTGTCCAACGAGAACCTGTTTTCGCTAGAATGTGACATATTAGTACCAGCGGCATTAGAGAACCAGATCACTGGTGATAATGCAGAGGGGATCAAAGCGAAAATAGTGGCAGAAGCTGCAAACGGACCGACGACACCGCAAGGAAATAAAATCTTAGAGGATAAGGGAGTCTTCGTTATTCCTGATATCCTGTGTAATGCAGGCGGGGTGACGGTCTCCTATTTCGAGTGGGTGCAGAATGCTATGCACTACTCCTGGAAAGAAAGCGAAGTTATTGAAAAGCTCGAAGAGAAAATGGAGGAAGCGTTTAAAGCCGTTTACGATATGAGAAACGCTAAAAGTGTGAAAATGCGGGAAGCAGCTTATCTCGTCGGCGTAGGTAGGCTCGCCAAAGCGATGATCGCAAGAGGATGGATTAAAAACTGGGAAATGCCCATTGATTGTTAAAAGATGTGGCTGACATCAAAAGGAGGGTTGAACCGTCCTTTTGGTGTCAGCTTTTTTCATTCTGGCTTATAATTTCAGGATTTGGTTTATAAATTCTGATTTTGGCTTATAATTTCCGATTTCGGCCTATAATTGCTCATTTTGGATTAAAATCTCTGAAATGGGCTTATAACCACTGAAACCGGTGAGCGAGATTAAAAAAGAACAGAGCCGACTAGTCTATGTCGAGCTCTGTTCATTATGGTTCAGTTTCTTATTCAATGGCAAAATTCGAAAATCGTAGTAAATCCCCGTAAATCAAACTGTCTGACAAGTCCAGTTCTTTCAACTGATCCTTGGCTTCCTGACATGATTCAACAGACACTTCTTTTCCACTTTCACGTTCATAGCACATGTCCGATGTCCATACATATCTGTCTGTTACGACACTTCGATCTCGAAAGACTGCAATATCTTCATGTTCATCTGAGAAAAGATCCGTACCAAAGTGGATGCCCTGATCCTCAATGCCGAGCAAGTTGAGAATCGTCGGTTTCAAATCGATCTGACCAGAGACGCGAGAAATCGTCTCTCCATCCATGCCAGGGATATGGATGATCAATGGCACGCGTTGCAATTGAACATTATCGAACGGGCTGATTTCATCCACGCCCAATACTTGAGCCATCGCCTTATCATGCCGTTCGGAAATACCATAATGGTCTCCATAAATGATGATGATCGAGTCCTCATACAGGTTCTCTTTTTTCAACTGATCAATGAATTGTTTAATCGCCTGATCCGTATAATTTACGGTTACTGGATATTGATCTACGATTGGATCATTCGTTTGAAAAGTTGGAATCGCCTGATCTTCATCATGATACTTATATGGATGATGATTGGTCAGCGTAATGAATCTCGCATAGAAAGGTTGTGGCATTTCTTTCAAGTACGCCATCGACTGTTCGAAGAAAGGCTTATCCTTCAAACCGTAGTTGATTTGATTGTTTTCGTTGATGGAGTAGTACTCCTCAGAAATGAACTCGTCATAGCCCATCGTGTTGTACATGATGTCCCGGTTCCAAAAGCTTTTGTTGTTTCCATGGAACACCGCACTATGATAGTCATGGTCCTCTATGATCTCAGGGGTTGCGTAATATTCGTTCAGAGGATGCGTTTGGAAGACAGCCCCTCTGGGCAACGGGTATAAGGAATTATCCAACAGGAATTCCGAATCGGATGTTTTTCCTTGTCCAGTCTGATGGTAAAAGTTTTCGAAATAGTAGCTTTCCTGGATGAAATCGTTCAAGAAAGGGGTGATTTCTTTACCGCCAACTTCTCGACCGATGACGAATTGCTGCGTCGACTCCATCGAGATCAAAATGACATTTTTACCTTCTGCAATTCCGAATAGCTCCTCGTTTGCAGGAACTTTTTTCTGATCCGTATAGTTCCTTACTTCTACGACATCAACATTATCAGCGAGTGCTTTTTGGGCAGTCGTTTTGGATTGGAGAAGAAGGTCGTATATATGAAAATTGTACGTACCGAGATTCTTCACGAGCAATTCACGATCGAACGTACGCGTCAGAAGTTGTGGGCGTTCCGATTCGGCAAGGGTCAAATTGACCGTTAAGAATATGGAAGCCACTGCAAGAAGCTTGACTAAACTACGCTTCGTATAGCTGGAAGGCTTAAGGAACCCTTTCTTTACAAAATAAAAGATCAAAATAATGTCTAAGAAGAAAAAGATGTCGTACCAATACGTTTGGGCGATCAAACTGTTTCCGATATCGCCGACGTTATTCGTTTGAAATAACACGGGTACGGTGATGAAGTCATTGAAGAATCGATAATACAATGTGTTGGCATAGAGTACGATCGAAAAGATGAGCGCGATAATCCACGTCGTTCGATTATGGAATCTTTTTGGGAAGAAATAAATGAGTGCTAAAGTGAATAAGACAGAACTTAGAGGATTGATGATCAGAATCAATTCTTGTTTCCAGTTCATCGTAGGTAAATTGAAGCTTAATTTATAAACGAGATATGTTTTGATCCATAACAGTAATGCGGTAAAAGCAAAGCTGTTTTGATACCAGCGTTCTCTTTCTTTCATGAAAGCTACCTCCCAGTTGCCAGTGACATCTATGTGAATGGGTATTCACTGTATAGACGAACAAGAACGAATAAAGTTCCAAGAACATTTCAATCATTTTCCATGATAGCAAAATTCCATCATATGGAAAAGTTCGGTACCCATCCTGATTACCTTTATCCATTTTCTATACCCGTTGGTGTTGCGTATTACGCAAAATCTGACTATAATGATTAAAAATTACCAAATTTGATGATGAGGAGAGTAAATGTCAAGGTTCATCGAAGCGAGCTGGAGTTGGTGGAAGTCCAGCATGACCCTGTCATTGAAACGCACCTCTGAAAAGCTCGTCCGAAAACAAAGTAGGATGGGACGCACCCTGGCGTTAAAGGGGCTCAAGCAGGTCCAATTTCAGAATTGGACAATTAGAGTGGTACCGCGGGAATTCTCGTCTCTCAATATGATTGAGAGGCGTTTTTTATTTGTCATAGAAAAGGGAGTGGAAGATGTGACGATTCAAGATTATACAGCTAAACAACTAAAGACAGTGATCGAGGACAAAACGGTGGAGGAGATCAAGCGACTATTGGAAATCCCTCCAAATCGTTCGATGGGAGATCTGGCTTTTCCTTGCTTCATCCTAGCCAAACAATGGAGAAAATCCCCTGTCCACATCGCAAAAGAGCTTGAGGAGAAGCTGGGAGGCTCAGAAGCATTTGATACCATCAAGGCTGAAGGCCCTTATTTGAATGTATTTTTACCAAAGAAAACCGTAACCACAGAGGTCATAAACGAGGTGCTATCGAAAGGCTCGAATTACGGAAATGCCCCAGTACAAGATAAAGGATCGGTTCCGATGGATTTATCCTCTCCGAATATTGCCAAGCCTTTCTCGATGGGACACCTGCGTTCAACTGTCATCGGAAACGCGATTGCTAATCTAGCTGAGAAGAACGGTTATTCACCGGTCCGAATCAATCACTTGGGAGACTGGGGAACACAGTTCGGAAAGCTGATGACAGCCTATGAAAAATGGGGCGATGAACAAGCAGTCAAGCAAAGCCCGATCAAAGAGTTGAATGCACTATACGTCGAATTTCATGAAAAAGCGAAAGAGGACCCGAGCCTGGATGATGAAGGAAGAGCATGGTTCAAAAAGCTCGAGGACGGTGACGTCGAAGCGACGAAGCTCTGGAAATGGTTCCGAGATGAGTCACTAAAGGAATTCCAGAAAATCTATGACTTGTTGGGCGTTTCCTTCGACTCTTACCATGGAGAATCTTTTTACAACGATAAAATGCAGGCAGTCGCAGATGAATTGATCGAGAAAAAACTTCTCGTTGAGTCCGAAGGAGCGATGGTCGTCGATCTCTCCGATTTCGATCTTCCACCCGCATTGATCAAAAAGAAAGACGGAGCTTCCCTATATGCAACCCGGGATTTGGCTGCGGCACACTACCGGAAGAATACGTATGACTTTGTAGAATCGCTCTATATTGTCGGTCACGAGCAATCCCTCCATTTTGAACAGGTCAAAAAAGTGCTTCTGAAGCTAGGATACGAGTGGGCGGACGATATGAAGCACATTCCGTTCGGGATGATCTTGCAGGACGGAAAGAAGATGTCGACACGAAAAGGAAAGACGGTGTTGCTTGAAGAAGTATTGAAGCAGACCATCGAGCGGGCTAAAGAAAACATTGAGACTAAGAACCCGAGTCTCGAAAACAAAGAGGCTGTTGCGGAGATGGTCGGTGTCGGTGCGGTCATTTTCAATGACTTGAGACAATCGCGTTTGAATGATGTCGAGTTCGACATTGAACAGATGCTTCGCTTTGAAGGGGAGACGGGTCCTTATATCCAGTACACTTACGCAAGAGCATGTACTTTATTGGATAAAGGCGAATGGAAGGATATGAATGGTCATGGTGCGCCATATAATGTAGAAGAGCCGTACTTATGGGATCTTGTCCTTACGTTGGAGAAATTCCCGGGAGTAATCGAACGAGCCTACAAGGAATATGAACCCTCCATCCTTTCTCGATATCTCATCGAGTTGGCCCGTTACTTCAACCAATACTATGGAAAAGTTCGTATCCTATCAGGTACAGCTGAAGAACAATCAGGACGACTTCATTTAGTGAAAGTTGTCACTGTCGTATTGGAAGAAGGATTACGTCTGCTCGGCATAAAGGCACCGGAGAAAATGTAAAGAGGTGACCGAATTGAACCATAAGAAAAAGAAAGGTCTGATCCACCATATCGAACTGTATGTGTCCGACCTTCAGAAGTCGTTGGATTTCTGGGACTGGCTGCTCTCGGAGCTGGGATATTCCGAATATCAGAAGTGGGAGCAAGGAAAGAGTTATAAATTATCCGATTCGTATCTCGTGTTCGTCCAGACCGAGAAGAAGTATATGGATGTCCCATACCACAGATGCCGTGTCGGGTTGAATCACCTGGCGTTTCATGCAGAAAGCAGGGAACATGTGGATCAACTGACAAAAGCATTGAAGAAAAAAGGGATCGAGATCCTTTATGAAGATCGTCATCCGTATGCAGGTGGAATTAATTATTACGCCGTCTATTTCGAAGACCCTGACAGAATCAAGGTTGAGATTGTAGCACCACAATAATGGACATAGAAGAGGCTGAACCGTTGCGGTTCAGCCTTTCAGTTTATTGCATGGGTGCCATCATTACAGTCCAAATATCTTTTTGTTGATCCCTGATAAGTTGAAAGCTCTTTCGATTTTCGCCTTGTGGTCCCCATGCCACCCGAGCTCTTGGGTTGCCAGTGTCATGTTTGAGGTAGATGATCTCAAACCGATCGACTTGTTTGAGTTCTTCAATGAACAGTTTTGAGTTCTTCCGTGATACTGCAGGGCCTTTATTTCTTTCATCAGCGTATAATTTCTTCGACACCATTACTCCTGCGGGATCTTGATACAATAACATATACTGTGTCTCGTAGTCTTCCATTTCTGAGGTGTGAAAATAAATTTGCATTACTTCAAAGACACCGAGTCCTTCGAGTGCTTTCTGGTTTTGAGAAGCTTTAAGCTGTTCATAAACCTCTATAAGCTTTTCATCAAGAGGTAACACAGGTTCTTGCACCACTGCATCTGGTTCTGGGTCAAGAGGTGGAGATGCATTCTCTTCAGCAGCCTTATCTAACTGTCCTTCTGCAACGTCTGAACCCTCACCAGTAGCCATACCCGAATGAGCTTCATCTTTCATTGCATAATTACTCTCGGTACTTTCTTTAGCTGAGTCTGCACTTTCACTTGTATGATTAACGCCGTTCAGAGAGATGTTATCAAACAACATTTGAGCGACTGCAAATAATAACACCAATGTCACGGCAGTACTCACGATCGGTTTCCAGTTGGAAAATAGGGTTGAAAATTTACCAGAACGTTTTTTGGCGATTTTATCTCGTATATGTTGACGCTGCTTTTCTGTAAATCGATCTTCCGTCGACAACATTTTATTCAGCGTTTTGTTCAAATCTTTAAGTTGCTCTTCCATCATCCATGCTCCTTTCCGATGAGATAGCTTCTTTCAACATTTGTCTTCCGCGATGTAGGCGTGTTTTAATGGTCGATTCATTAATAAAGAGCATTAGGCTGATTTCCTGGACGGAAAGCTCTTCAAAATAATACAGCAATAGAATTTCTCGATATTTGACGGGGAGTGAAAGGACTTGATTGGCCAGGGCTTCCTTCTCATCCTTGGCAAGCAGGTCACTTTCAGGAGTTTTGGAGTCTCCTTTCATCCAGCGAGAAATTTTATCTGTAAATTGAAGGTTTCGGAACGACCAAGTACGATGGTAATCATGGCACCGGTTGATGGTGATCCTGTAGATCCATGTCTTTACTGAGGATTCACCGCGAAATGAATCCATTTTCGTATAACAAGTGACGAAGACATCCTGTACAATGTCCTCAGCCCGACCCCAATCTTTCACATACGTATACGCAAGACGGGTTAATTTCTCCCCGTATTGATCCATCATATGTTCAATGATTTCTTCTTTCGGGTAACGTCCGATGATCTTATCCAACTGTATCTTCGACCGTTGCCTCGGTTGATATTCTTCCAACCTGCTGACCTCCTTTTTTTGCGCTCTTTAACCTACAGACGTAGGGCAAATGAATTACGTTTCAGAAACCATAGAATTTATTTAAAGAAACAAGTAAAGTTAAAGTGGGTAAGTTGTTATCTATATTATATAGGACGGGGGTTCAGAAATGGAAAAGACGAAAGAATTGACGCGATGTAAATGGTGTGAGGAAGACGCTCTTCTCATCGATTACCATGATGAGGAGTGGGGTCAACCCGTTTATGAAGATGATGCATTATTTGAAGCACTCACTCTTGAGATTTTTCAAGCCGGTCTAAGCTGGAAAACGATATTACATAAGCGTGAAAACTTCCGGAAAGCCTTCGAAACTTTCTCTATTGATCAGGTGAAAAATTACGATCATGAAAAAGTGGAAGAGTTATTGCAAGATAAGGGGATTGTCCGCCATAGAAGGAAGATTGAAGCTACAATACACAACGCAAATGTAGCAAAGGAATTGATTCAACAACATGGCAGCCTGAAAAACTTCTTCGATTCCTTGCCAGAGGAGACGATTGAAAAGCAAAAAGCCATTCAGAAGACTTTCAAACACGTAGGACTGACTACAGCAGAAAGCTTCCTCATGGCAGCAGGATTCATCCAACCTGATCATAGTGAAGCGTGTTTTATGAACAATAAATAAGATAAAAAAAGAAGGCGGATGCCTTCTTTAAAGTCTTATCATTGGTGGCGGATTATTATCATGTGCGTAATACTTATAACTCATTGGTGGGTTATTATCATGTGCGTAATACTTATAACTCATTGGTGGGTTATTATCATGAGCAATAATGCTCATAGGCGGGTTGTTATCATGTGTAAGATATTCAGACTTCACTGGCGGGTTGTTATCATGAGTTACTGGAGTATTGTAATTGAGTTGTGAAAACCCACTAATAATTAATAACGATAGAGTGACTATAAATAATACTGAAACAATTTTCTTTTTCATCACACACACCCTTTAGGTAATTTTATTGTTATTTATTAACGCTAGTTTATAAAACTCACTAGCATTTTTGTACTGAGTGTTATTGTAATAATAGTCAGCTAACAATGTAGAGTATTCTCTTACATATTCTAACACATTTCTTTCTTTGAAATATGGAATAGCTGTTTTTTTAATGTAATTTTCAAAATCCTTATCTAAATCATTATCTAACCGATACATTAGAATTACTGCATGTATTTGATACTCTTCATTTGGTTCGCTTTCTAATATCTTGTTAGTTTTATCCAACCATTTTAATGACAGCTTTTGATCTCCTAGGTTTAAATACTCTTTGGCTATTAGAAAGTATGTGCTTGCCAGGTTTTTAAGGTCATTGTTTTCTTTAATTGAGATACTTTTTAAATAGTATTCAATAGCAGATTCAGGCTCATTTTTATTTGAAAATAAAAACCCTAAATTATGATAAATAATTCCTAAGCTTTTATTATCGTTAAATGATTCTGCGAATTTTAAAGCTTGGTGAAAATGGTATTCAGACTGTGAATAACTTTTAATTCTCCTATTTGCGATACCTAGCAGGATTTGACAGTCTGAACTTCTGCTAAAATGGTACTCTCTGTCAAAGATTTCGAGAGCTTTATATGCATAGGTCATCACGGACGTACTATGGAACAAGTAGCTGTGTGTAAGAGCAACACTATAATAATAAACTCCTTTTTCAACCTGATTTAGAGGAGTCTGAGTAAGGTATGTTTCCCCTCTTTCAAAAAAGGTTATAGCTTGTTTATAATCTTGTATAAGATATGAATGAAGTCCTTTAACGTAGAAATAATATAGATTTATTGAAGGATCGGAACTAATTTCTTGAAGCTTATCTACTTTTTTTAATAAACTTGTAGCTTCCTTAATTTTATATTTAACTAAGTTATCCCTGATGAGGAATAAATCATATCTGGTAAGTAAATCAGGATCTTCAATAAAAGGTAAGTATTCTTTAATTTTATTATGAAGGTTTTCTGCCTCTTCAAATTTTCTTACAATTATTAAATAATTCCATTCATTTAACATCCCAAGGATGTTCACATCAAGTTCTTGGCTTTCTGGAGATATCTCAAGCCTTTCACACAAGAGCTGGATGACGTCTTCACTGGATTTGGCGTCGCCGTTTTCTATTTTACTGAGGTAAGAGACGGAGCAAATCCCTTTGGCTAGTTCTTCTTGAGTGAGGCCTTTTGTTTTCCTGTAATATCTTATTCTTTGTCCTATCAAAATATCCCCCCTCCCAAACTTGGGAAAATTGACCCGAAAACCCCTCAAATATTGTCTATCAAAACTACCATTTTTCCCAATACAGGACCATATGTTCCTTTGATAAAATTAATATAACACAAAAAGGAAATCTCAGTTAGTCTTTCAAACTAGTTTTTCACTCTATTGAGAAGATTACAACACTTATCATAGTAAGAATGTTCTTGTTTTAATTATGACATGAATGGGAGGATAGCATAATGGGAAATATGAACAATTTATTTCACGACCGCCACGAACCGAAAGACCCGTTTTATGCTTCTCGCGAATCTAGCCTAGGAAAATCGACAAGAACGACAGAACATAAAATAGTGAAAAATACCCAAACAAAGAAAAAGAAACTTCTCCTCGACGCAGAGAACAATAACTGGTATTATTATCCGATTGACAGAAAAGGGAAATACGACCTGGTCGCAATGAACGAACGTACGGGTATGATCCTTAAGAAAAAGGTAGTAGGTACACCGAACATTTACGAGTTCGATCAATATGTGGTCGTCGCTTGTGAAGGTGACGGGGAAGTCGGGTTTGTGTATCAGTTTGCGAAAGAAGACTTGAAACTCGTACATGAATGGGAGATTGATGGATTCATATGGGACGTCAACTTCTATAATGATGCCGTTAGTGTCTCAACTTATGTTGTCGATCTCGACACAGCAAGACTATATATTTTGAATGGACGCTCGATTGATTTCGTGGAACTTGGAACTCACTTTGCACCCGCAGATATCCTTGTGCTCCAAGAGAGTCTATATATTTCAGCCTATCCTCTAACAGAGGATAGTCCCAAAAAGATCCTCATGTTGGATGCAGAATATGAAATTACACATGAGTACGATGTATCCATATGTCCGAGGTTCCTTTTTGTAAAAGGGAAGGACATTTTGATTCAAGAGCTGGATGTTAAGACGGGCCGATCCGATCGCTATTCCCTATTAAACTTGCGGACTGGAAAAGAAGCGATTTCCCGCCGCAGCATGCCAGTCCGAACTGTGAATTTCTAATATAATAGAAGTTATAGACCAGTCATTCGACTGGTCTATTTTTATGGTGAAAGACTTGAGCTGTCATGAAACGTTCATAGATGAGACGAGGAAATCGTTCCTCATATGTGAAAGGAGTACGGGAAGGGAGCGATGTATATGTGGGAAGGCTCGGCAGCTTTATGTATCAATGAAGATAAAGTCTTGATGGTGTTACAAGGGAAACGAGATGAACCGAAAAGATGGTCCATTCCTTCCGGAGGGAAAAACAAGAACGAATCATTTGAAGCATGCTGTTTAAGAGAGTTGGAAGAAGAAACGGGTTACATAGGAAAAACGCAGTCAAAACTGTTCGTCAAAAGAGGATATTCATATGGAATCGATGTGACAGTACATTACTTCCAGGTGGAAATCATAGGTGGGCAACCAACTATCCAGGATCCAGACGAGCTCATTCATGAAATCCGTTGGGTTTCACTTGAAGAATTACCTCAAATGTCCCTTTCATTCCCTGAAGACCTACGAATCCTACAAGAATTCTTGGAAAAAGCCTCAAAACCCTATCAAATTGGGAAATAATGTTTTGCGGATCAGCCTCTAATGAAAGAAAATGGGAATAGTGACAAGGTCCTGTCAAATTACCCGAACCATACGAATACTATATAGATAACAATAAACTATAGGGGCTAATCAAAATGAAAAAGGTGAATTGCTTCCTTACATCTTTCCTCATTGTCGCGTTTTGGCTTATCCCTTTCCATGCATATGCTGAATCCGATCGACCAGACAACTTGTTCAGTGAGACGTTCATCTTAGTGGACGCAACCACTGGAGAAGTCCTGTTGGATCAAGGCTCTGAAAAGAGAATGTATCCCGCGAGTATCACGAAGATCGTCACAGCGATCCTCGCGATTGAATCAGGTCAACTGGATGAGCAAGTCACCATCAGTAAAAAAGCAGCAACTGTTGAAGGCACGAGAGTGTATTTGCTTGAGGGAGAACAATTGCCACTTCGACAGCTCGTTGAAGGGCTGATGATCAATTCAGGAAATGATGCAGCAATCGCAATCGCAGAACATCTTGCAGGAAGCGTTGAAGACTTTTCGAAACAAATGAATACATTCGCCACCGATCAGCTAGGTCTTGAAAATACTCATTTTGTCAATCCGAGTGGGCTCTATGATGAAAATCATTACACTACTGCATCGGATATGGCGCAAATCACCCAGTACGCCTTGGAAAATGAGGATTTCAAAAAAATCGTCGGTACGAAAACCCTACCTTGGATCGGAAAAGGTTGGGATACGACACTGGTGAACCATCACAAGCTTCTATGGAGATACGATGGCACTTTTGGCGTGAAGAATGGGTATACAAGTCAGTCGCAGCACACGTTGGTTACGGCTGCAAAAAAAGGGGAGACCTCTTACATCGCTGTGACGATGAAAAGTGACACCTCTGAGCAAGCTTACGCTGACACAATTGCCCTGATGGATTACGGATTCGAGAATTTCGAAACGAAGAAGATCGAACAGGGGACCGTCCTGGTGGATGAAGAGGGGAAAGAATACACCCTGAAGGAAGACAAATTCTTCACACAGCCCATCGGTGAAAGGTTCAAAACGACCGTGGATCTTGAAGGGAATCTCGTCGTCACCAACATGGTCGATGAAGAACTCGCATCGTTCCCGTTACTGCCAGATGAAGTTCCTGAAGAAAGTGTAGCGAAAGCATCTTCCGAGCCGACGGAAGCGGTGATGGGAGATGTCCAGCCGGAGAATGAAGAAGGTCCGTCCTGGGCTGTGTTCATTCTGGTCAGCTTAGGAGCTTTACTTATGTTGTTCATTCTGAATGGATACCGCCTGAAATTGAAGAGAAGGCGGAAGCGAGACCGTATGGATAAGATGTTAGATGAAATCAATCAATTTAGAAGATAAGAGATGCACTGACTTGTCTGCTGTGGATTTAAACCATCAGGTGAGACAAGGACGTGCATCCTTTTTACTTTTATAGGAAATCGGACATTTCTACGTTATAATACATTCAGAAGCTGAACGGACTATATTTCAGCTAGGAAGGACTAAATATTCATGCGTAAAGAACCGTCTCAACAAATCGCTCCGAAAGCCCTTTCCGTCTGGAGAATCAGTGGTGCACTCAACAGTTTGTTTTTCCTGGCGGTTTCCATCGGAAGTGTTGTGCTGGTCACACTGACCGACCTTCCTATATGGGTGCCTGTTGTCGTCATCGTGTTATCGATCCTCCTTTCATACATAATGATTCAAGTGGTTCCGAAAATCCGCTATCGAATATGGCGATATGAAGTAAGAGAATATGAAATTGAATTGAAGTTTGGATTATTCATCATTCGAAGAGTGTTGATTCCGATGGTGCGCGTCCAGCATGTGGATACGAAACAGGGACCGTTGTTGCGTCATTACAACCTTTCTTCTGTTACGATCTCTACTGCCGCTACGATCCATGAGATTCCTGCGCTCGATAATGAAACAGCTGATCAAGTCCGGGACTTCATCTCGAATATGGCAAGGGTGACAGAAGAAGATGTTTGAACCGACTCGCCTTCATCCATTAGCAGCTGGATTGTCGTTTCTGAAAATGTTAAGAGAGTGGATCATCCCGTTGGCGATCTTCTTCCTATTCGGTCCAGGGAATGAAACTGGCTTGCCCTGGGTGACGTATGCACCTTTCCTGTTCATCTTCTTTCTTGCCGTCTATGGCTTCATCCATTGGCTCAGATTCACTTATCACATCGAGGGAGAAGAATTGAAGATCGAACACGGTGTATTCATCCGGAAGAAACGGTACATTCCGAAAAAGAGAATCCAATCGATCGATTATACTCAAGGAATCCTACATCGTATTTTTAACGTGGTGAAAGTGAACATTGAAACAGCAGGTGGTGGCGTGGGTGCTGAGGCTTCTCTTTCCGCCATCAACAAATCCGATGCTGATCGTCTCACAGCTCTACTGCGTGACCATGGCACAGGACAAAACGAAGAAGAAGCCGAGGTTCAGCAGACAGAAGAATTGCCTGCATACACCTATACACTCTCCTTGAAAGATTTGATTATTGCGGCTTCAACATCCGGGGGATTGAGTGTAACCCTTCCGCTTGTCGGTACGTTCGGTTCGCAGTTGGATGCGCTCATTCCAGAGGACTTTTATGTCACTGCATTCAATTGGTTGAGCGGTTTCAGCTGGGTCATCATTGCAGCGATGGCATTCTTTTCGGTTTTCATTGCTTGGTTCATATCGTTCATGGGCGTGATTTTGAAATATGCCAATTTCCAGTTGAAGCGATATGAGGACCGGATTGTCATCACAAGAGGTCTGTTAGAGAAGCGAGAGTTGACCTTCCCGTTGCAACGTGTCCAAGGGGTACGGGTCGTGGAGAATGTGTTGCGTCAACCATTCGGATATTCGACTGTCCATGTGGAGAGTGCCGGCGGGGCAGGGCCTGAAGTAGGCGTATCCGCCATGCTTCTCCCGATTATCAAACGGTCCAGATTGAATGATGAGTTGAAGAAGATTTTGCCTGGCTATGAATTGCCGTCCAATATGCATGCATTACCGAAGCGGTCGTTAAGACGCTATCTCATCCGGGCCGTGTTGCCTTCTGTCATCTTGATTCCAGCGTTCTGGTGGCTTCCATCCAACTTGTGGATTCTGCTTCTTTTACCGATAGCCGTTCTCGCCTTATTTGGAATACTTCGTTATAAAGATGGCAAATGGTTGGTCGAGGAAAAAACGTTCTATATGCAATCGCGCTTCTTTTCCAGATCACTGTTGATTACTGAGAAAAGGCGAATGCAAGACTTCGAAGTGATGGAATCCTTCTTCCAAAGACGAAAGCGACTGGCTACCATGAAGACGGCGATTTTGTCAGCAGGTGTAGGTAGAAACTTCCACCTAAAGGATGTCGACTTGAAAGAAAGTCTGGAAGCGTTCGGATGGTACACTCGAGAATCGAATTAAGAAATGTTACGATGAAAGTATTCATGCTCCTATCATAAGGAGCATGTTTCTTTTTACCAAAAATTCTTAAGAAGAAAAAACAGGAATACGATTGATTAGTGCAGAAAGCTATAATACATTTTTCGGAAAAGAGGTCATTCCATGTTTATCGTCCACTCCACGGTCACAGTACCGGAAGGAAAGACAGAAGAGGTCATCGACATCTATCGCAATCGTTCTCGGCAAGTCGACCAGGCGGAGGGGTTCATGTCCTTTGAATTGCTTCAGAATGATAAATCACCTGAGGAATTGACGGTCCAAATCAAGTTCGAAGATAAGAAGAGCTATTTGAATTGGGTGCGGAGTGATGACTTCAAACGGATTCATGAGCTCGAAAAGAAGTATCCAGATAAAGAATTGGCGGGCATTGTCCCGAAGGTCCAGATGTTCAGTGTGGTGGCGGAATGAAAAAGGTCCTGTACCCGCATGTAGTTGACCGAGTCGTAGAAGAGTTATATGACAGATACCCGAATTTGAAAGAGCAGTTCGGTGAAAAAGGAGTTCGTAAATGTCGCGAAGACAACGAGCACCATCTCAGGTACCTGGAAACGTCATATGAATTGGACAATGTACAATTTTTCGTCGATTATGCGCTTTGGTTGAACGGAATCCTGCAAAAACATGGCATGAGTGCTGAGCACCTACGCGTAAACTTTGAGATAATCAAGCAAGTAATGGATAATGATATTGAAGAAGAAAGAAAAGAGCATTATGAAGCTTCTTTGGATGAAGCGTTAAAGGCTTTGAGTACATCTGAGATAAAGACGTCAGAATAATGCAGGCGGTGAGACGATGGAAGCGGATGTCCAAAGGTTTACAAAGTACTTGTTGAATGGTGATGAATTGAGCTGTGAAGACATGATCGATGAATTGCCTGAGAAGGAAAACGTGCTTAGCGTATTTGATTTACTGACGAAATCGATGCAACATATCGGAGAGCTTTGGGAGAATAATGAAGTCTCGGTAGCAGATGAGCACCTTGCGACAGCTACATGCGATTATGTGCTTTCTCAATACCGATACAGGTTCATTACGAGTAAAATAGGGAAGAAAACAGGTCAGAAGGCGATGTTCCTGTGTCTCGAAGATGAGCAGCATTATCTGGGTACAAAGATGATCGCGAGCCTTTTTGAATTTTATGGCTGGGAGGTCCGGTTGTTCGGAGCGAACCTTCCGCTTGAATATGCAGAAACTCAGGCGAAAGAATGGAAGCCGGATTTGATCGGGGTCTCTGTAGCCATTCTTTATCATTTACCGAAATTGAAAGACTACGTTGAAACACTCAGTCGAATTCCAAACGGTCCGACAATGATGGTTGGAGGGCGACTCAGTGGTTTATATGATTTAAGGCAATATTGCAGTGAAGAAACGGTCATCCTTAAAGGTATCGAAGAGGTAAAGACGTGGCTGGAAGCATTAAGTAACGAGGGGATCTCAGATGGCAAACGTAATCAACCTTCCAATTCCATATTTTCAAATCAGTAAGGACTATGAAATCCGAACTCGGTCTCATTTAGCTGAGAAGTTGTTCCCGAATGTAGACGGGTTCCTTGAACTGGTGGATGGAGACAGCATGGAGAAAGCGCAAAAATACCTCCAATTCAAGAGTGATGATACCGAATTCGAGCTCGTCATGAAGACGTTCCAAAATCCTTTTTCATTATTTGAAATCCGTATGTCCTGGAATACAGACAGTACGTGTGAAATCATCTGTTTAGAGAAGAATTCTCACAACGAGAAGTTGTCGAGACAGATCGATCGTCTTCGATCACGTTTACAGAATACGAATTTCGAGCTGTTAGATAAGAAGAATGAATTGGAATCGGCATTACACAGAATCAATGAACTTTCCGGTCCATTCATCTCGCTGACAGATGATGCGGCACTGATTCCGCTTTTCGGTGATCTGACGGACGAAAAGATGGAGCTTATTACACAAAATATCCTCGATAATGCTCATCGAAGGAACCAAGAGCGACTCTACTTCGATTTTACGGGTGTGGGTGATATTACGAAGAAAGGCTTCAAAGAGTTACAGCAGCTGTTCAAAACGTTGTGGTATATGGGGCAGATCGAAGCTATCATTATTGGAATTACACCTCAGCAAGCGGTTGTCCTCAATCATTTGGATACGGAATATCACTTGAGATTTGTTTCGACCTTGAAAGATGCCATCAGTGACCTGGTGAAACATACAAAAACAGGAGCTGGATCTCGATACCGCAGATAGCGGGGATCCGGATGGCTCCTGTTTTTTTAATGGATTATGATCTTCTGAATCGTTTGCCTGTCAGTAGGATCGGTCCTAGAGCGGCACCGCCCACCAAACCGAACAGGTGACCGAGTATGTTGATTCGAGGTGTGACGAAGGTCATGACGAGACTCAGAATCAGGATCGTCAAGACGATTTGTTTGTTTTGTTGGTCGATTAATTCTCTACGTGCGTAGATGATGTATACATAAAGTCCGAACAGGCCGAAGATCGAACCAGACGCACCGATGTGTGAGTAATACGGCCCCTGAAGCATGAGAGTGGCGATATTGGCGACAACACCTGCCCCGAGATAACCGATGATGAATTTGAATTTACCTAGCAGTCGTTCTAATGCAGGACCGAAAAGGTATAATGAAAAGGAATTGAAGAGAAAATGCGGGAAAGCTTCGTGGATGAAGATTGGCGTCACGAGCCTCCAATATTCCCCTGCTGATATGTAAATGTTGATGCCTGCTGTCAGCCTCAATAATGCTGGAAACAGGTTGACCCCTATGAAAAGCAGGATGTGAATCCCGATAATTATGGAGATAATAGGATAAAATCGAATGAATGAACGGAAATTTTCAGTTCGGACAAACATAGCAATCCCTCATTTGCCGGTGGATTTTTTGAAAGTGTTACGTTGTCCATATAGTTTACCATATTCAGATTACCAAGTCTGAATGCGTGATTTTAACAGTATAGAAAGGAGTGGTCCCCTCATGATCGTCGGAATCGGAATCGATATCGTGGAGATAGTTCGGATTGAACATACACATGAACGACAGCAAAAATTTTCTGAGCGTGTTCTTACTGTGGAGGAAAGAAGCTATTTTCAGAAGTTGAAAGGAAGGAAGCAGCTGGAATTTCTTGCAGGTCGGTTCGCGGCGAAAGAAGCGTATGCGAAAGCCGTCGGAACAGGAATTGGGGAGAAGCTGAGCTGGCAGGACGTAGAAATTTTACCAGACGAAAAAGGAAAGCCTGTGTTGAAGGCAACCTCTGACTGGGTGACGCACGTCTCCATCTCACACAGTAAAGAGTACGCAGTTGCGCAAGTAATCCTTGAAAGCTCGTCAAGCTAGTCTGCATATTGCAAGAAGTTGTCTCATATATTTGTAGTGCGGTTAGAGGGAACGCTGATGCATATGTGCAGATGGTCGAGTGGATGCAACCGCCAAAGGTTACGAACAAGGGGGTGTAGATTCAGACAGATGCTTGCATTCACGGATTCAGTTTTTCTCGAACAAATAGCAATCTGATGTGAGTATGCCCCTGGCGGCATGCGCGACACAGACCATCTTATCCTTACGTATGTAACGTCCCTCTTTTGTCATCTATATGAGGCAAAGGAGATGAAAAATTTGAAAAGAGCACTCTCGCTTCTTGTCATTGCACTTCTTATTACGGCTTTAGCAGCTTGTGGATCAAAGAGTCAACAGGATGTACTTTCTGACTTGGAAGGTACGATGAAGAAGATGTCAGGTTATAAAGCGGAAGCAACCATGACGCTGCAAACAGGGGAGCAGCCAATCACCTATGAAATCGAAGTCTGGCACAAGAAACCGAGTTTTTACCGGGTGAGCTTGAAAAATGCCGAAAAAGATCAGAGCCAGATGATCTTGCGCAACAGCGAAGGCGTTTTTGTTCTGACACCTGCGTTGAACAAAAGCTTCCGTTTCCAAAGCGAATGGCCGGAAAACAGCAGCCAAGTGTACTTAATGGAATCTCTGGTTAGTGACATACTGAATGATGATGAGCGTAACTTCAAGGCTGGAGAAAAGGGTTACGTGTTCAATACGAAAACGAATTACCAGAACAAAAATCTTTACCAGCAGGAAATCACGCTTGATAAGTCGAGCTTGATGCCGAGCAAGGTCAAAGTCATGGATAAAGACATGAAAGTGCTGGTGGACGTAAAGTTCAAAAACACGAAAATGAATGCGAAGTTTGATGATGGACAATTTGATATGGAGCGGAACATGGAGGGGGCTCAACTGGAAGTGCCGACAATGGCTTCTTCTGAAGAAAAAGCGTTGACGCCGGTATTCCCGAACTACGTTCCAGAAGGTACGGCTTTATTGAACCAGTTGGCCAATAACGATGGGGACGAAGTCATTCTGACCTATGCGGGTGATCAGTCGTTTACCATCATCCAAAGACAGGCGGTCGTCACTCCAGCAACGAAAATGCTTACGATGGACGAAGGGAACCTCGTTGACCTCGGTTTCGCAGTCGGTGTCTTGAGCGGAAAGACGTTGAGCTGGTCAGTGAATGGAGTCGATTACTACCTGGCTTCCAACGAATTGACCGAGGAAGACATGGCAGCCATCGCTTCATCGATGATGAGTACGCAAGGCAAATAAAAGGTTATAAGGCTGGAAGAATAGATACCACCATTCTTTTCAGCCTGTTTTTTTGAAGTGAAGTGATTGGTACCAGGTACCGATTAGGATCTCAACTGGCGCAAGGGTTTTCGGAAGGTGCCTGGCACCGATCAGGAATCCAGCTGTATCAAGGGGTCGAAATCGGTGCCAGGCACCAACAAAGAATTTACCCGCTTGTGGTGGTTCATGTACAATAGAAGGAAACTAGGTGTAGGAGTCGTTTCGAGCATGCAATTTTACAGAGATACGTGGGTCGAAGTGAATTTGGATTATATCAAAGAAAATTACGTGAATATACAGAACCATCTACAAGGCGGAACGAAAGTGATGGCGATTGTGAAGGCGAATGGGTATGGTCACGGTGCACAACAAGTCGCAAAGCACGTAGTTGAGAGTGGAGTCGATTACCTCGGCGTTGCGCTTCTCGATGAGGCGATTGCGCTGAGAAGCTATGGGATCGAGGTCCCGATCCTGGTTCTAGGATGGGTCGCTCCTGAATATGCTTCTAAAGCCGCGAGGTATGGAATCACCTTGACTGTATTCCAAAATGAATGGCTACAAGCCCTGGAGGAGACCTCTCAGCCTCTCACACTCCATTTGAAGTTTGATACCGGTATGAATCGGCTTGGTATAAATGATGAAAATGAGGCAAAGCTAATCATTAATACAATTAAACAAAATCCGAGTTTGAAGTTAGAAGGGGCTTTTTCGCATTTTGCGACTGCTGATGAACTAGACTCTGAGCTTGTCAATCAACAAATGAGCCGGTTCTCAAACTACCTTTCTCTGATGAAGAAGGAAGGAATCACTCCTGAAATCGTCCATTTCGGCAACAGTGCAGGCGCTATCCGTTTTCCGGAATATGAGCAGCAATATGTCCGTGTAGGCATCTCGCTATACGGCCTTTCGCCATCCGAGGAAATGAAAGAGGTATTGCCGTTTTCTCTGAAACAGGCTTTCTCCTTGCATAGCAGACTGACGCATGTAAAGCAGATTGGTCCTGGCGATACGGTCAGCTACGGGGCGACTTACGAAGCGTCTGAAAAAGAGTGGATCGGGACTGTTCCGATCGGCTATGCAGATGGCTGGCCCCGCCGTTATGCCGATAAAGGCCATGTCCTCGTTGAGGGACATTATTGCAAAATCGTCGGCAGGATTTGTATGGATCAATTGTTGATCAGGCTGCCTTACAAGGTGGATGTAGGTACCAAAGCCACATTGGTCGGTGAGCAGAAAGGTCTTGAAATCACCGTTGATGACATCGCTATGCAAAACGATACGATCAACTATGAAATACCCTGCTTGATCTCTTCAAGAGTGCCGAGAATCTACAAAAAAAATAATGTGATCATTGAAACAATGAATCAAATCCTAAATAATTCGTAATTTATTAAAGGAATTCGGCATAATTTGGCGAATGGATTATACGGAGATGCCTCAAGATGGCTTTGCAATAATGGGTTTCTAATGGTACTATTAATAAGGGATTTTCAGAGAGATCGAAGCAGTTAGCTGGAGGTGGATTTTTGTGTCTGATTTGCACAAAAAGCGAATCGTAATAAGCTTACCGGAGCAACTGATAAAAGAGGTGGACGGAGCGATTATGAACGAGAACTTGAATAGAAGCGAGTTTATTCATCAAGCAACCGAAATGTATCTGCGAGAACGGGAAAGTCGCCATATCCGTGAATCCATGCGTCAAGGATATATGGAAATGGCCAAAATCAACTTGAACATTGCATCAGAAGCCTTTCTTGCCGAGGAGGAAGCTGATCTAACTTTGGACCGCTTAGTAAGCGGGGTGTAATGATTTGATAGTAAAGCGTGGCGACGTTTACTTTGCAGATCTTTCTCCAGTAGTAGGGTCGGAGCAAGGAGGTATCCGGCCGGTATTGATCATACAGAATGATATCGGTAACCGGTTTAGTCCAACAGTGATCGTCGCGGCCATTACAGCCCAGATACAGAAGGCTAAACTACCTACTCATGTTGAAATCAGTGCTAAAAAATACAAATTCGAACGAGATTCAGTTATTTTACTTGAACAAATTCGAACCATCGATAAGCAACGATTAACAGATAAAATCACACATTTAGATGACGAAATGATGAAGAAAGTTGATGACGCTCTACAAATCAGCTTAGGGCTCATTGATTTTTAACATTTTTTAAAGGGTACGGAGCTGCTGAAATAAGCGGCTTTTTTTGTTGTTTAAAAAATTCTCGGAGTGCAGAATGTTTTATGTAGTAAAAAAGATCTGATTAGGAACAAATTTGTTAAAAATGGACTTCGATGTACTCATTTTTACCCCGCATTTCGATTATTTAAACGACGGATGCATTCTTGTTGAAATGTTAAATTGTGGCTCTAAGACCAAAACCGTTGAAAGATTTGGATAATAATGAAATAATATTTTTATGTATGACTATCGAACGAACGGAGGCATAGGGATGAACTCAAACGTATATGAAGTTATGGAACAGAATCGTTCTTCTATTGAAGACGCATGGCAAAATCAAATGTTGAACTTCAGAGAGGACGAGCGTGAACTAACAACAGTTACTAAAGAGGTATTCCTGAATTCGAATACTGAATTTATAAATAGCTTGATGAAACACGTTGTTGAACAACGTGATGAAATTGGATCAGACCTTCAAGATTTTTTTGAAAGGACAGTCCAGATTGGATGGCCGCTCAGTTATGTGACGAAAGGTCTCCAAGTATTCAGACGCATTGGATTGAAGACGATCATCAGCGAGAAAGAAGACATTGATTATGTCATGGATACGTTTGAGGAATTCGATCAATCGATTGATAATCTGTTTGAGTCGATCGTCTCCTTTTCTACCCAAAATTGGCGCAACACTGTGTCGGTACAGAAGAAGGCATTGCTTGAGTTATCTGCACCATTGATTCCGGTGTTTGAACATATCAGTGTGATGCCATTGATTGGAACGATTGATACAGAAAGAGCGAAATTAATCATGGAAAACCTGTTGGACGGTGTAATTGAAAACCGTTCCCAGGTTGTATTGATTGACATAACGGGTGTGCCTGTTGTAGATACAATGGTTGCCCATCATATCATCCAAGCGGCAGAAGCAGTACGTCTGATCGGTTCGAAATGCATCTTGGTAGGGATTCGTCCTGAGATTGCACAGACGATCGTGAACCTAGGGATTGATCTAAGTGATTTCCCAACAAGAAGCACTTTGCTTAAAGGCGTGGAATCCGCTTTAGAAATTACGAATAAAAAAATTGAATCCTTATCCTAGGAGGGCTACGGATGAGAGTACCAATTCTTAAATTACATGAATATCTATTGATTTCCATTCAAGTAGAGCTTGATGATAAGACGGCGCTTCAATTCCAAGAGGACCTGCTTGGAAAAATCCATGATACCGGAGCAAAAGGGATCGTCATCGATCTTACTTCTGTGGATATGGTTGATTCTTTTATCGCAAAGGTATTAGGTGATGTCGTGAAGATGTCAAACTTAATGGGTGCGAAAGTGGTTTTAACGGGAATCCAGCCACCGGTTGCGATTACGTTGATCGATTTAGGCATTAATATGAGAGATGTGCCGACTGCTTTAGATTTAGAACAAGGGTTAGATAAACTTCGACTGGATTTGGAGGGATGAACATGACCGTCCAATCCTGTGTAGATGTCCGGAATGAATGGGATATTGTCAGCGCACGACAACTAGGGAGAGACTTGGCGAGAGAGTTAGGTTTTTCAAGTGTAGATCAAGCAAGAATCACGACAGCGATATCCGAACTTGCCCGAAATATATATCTATATGCAGGGAACGGAAGAATTTGCATTGAACCTATTGAAGAGGGGAACCGCAGAGGGTTGCGCATCAGTGCAAATGATACAGGTCCGGGAATACAGGATATCCGCAAAGTGATGGAAGATGGATATACAACATCAGGTGGACTAGGAGCAGGTCTGCCGGGTGTCAAACGACTCATGGATGAGTTTGCGATACAATCTACAGTGAATGTAGGGACTGAGATATCGATTACGAAATGGCTCCGTTAGGAGGATAAAGCATGTTGGGGGATAAGGGAATCCTAGTAGAGCGATATGAACAATTCTTATCTGCTTACCTAAGTGGAAGAACAGAACAAGCATTATATAAAGCACAGCAGTTCAGTCGAAAGATGATTGAGCAGAACATCTCCCCTGAAGAGGTTATCAATATACACTATACTGTCTTAGAGTCTTTGAATGGGGATATTCCCGAACAGGTTAGGGATTCTTTTGACTTCTTGATTGAAGTGATGATGGGCTATGGTATGGCCTACAGGGAGCACCAGATTTTAAGGGATAAACAGATGGCACTTGAGTCTGAAATCGAGGTTGCTGCGAGTATGCAACAAACCTTGCTTCAAGGAGATATTCCGGATATAGATGGTCTTGAAATTGGCGTCATCAGTAAAGCTGCTAAGAAGATGAGCGGAGATTACTATCACTTTGTCCAAAATGGCCAGGAATCGATCAGTGTTGCAGTTGCAGATGTCATTGGTAAAGGTGTACCTGCTGCTCTCTGTATGTCCATGATCAAATACGCGATGGATAGTTTACCGGAGCAGCAGAACAACCCGAGCTACGTCCTGGAGAATTTGAACAGAGTTGTGGAGCAGAACGTGGACCCGACGATGTTCATCACGATGTTCTATGGTCACTATAATGCAGAGCACCATCGCTTTTTTTATGCAGGTGCCGGTCATGAGCCAGGGTTTTATTACAATGCAAAGACCAATGACTTCGAGGAGTTCATGGCGAAAGGTCTTGTGTTAGGCGTTTCTAGATCGACAAAATATATGCAATATGAGAAGACGGTCGAGATCGGTGACATGATCGTCTTATTATCTGATGGCGTGACAGAGTGTCGGACAAGCAGTGGCTTCATCTCGAGGGAAGAAGTAATTTCATTAATTCGATCATACATGCATTTATCACCACAAGAAATCGTGGACAATGTTTATTCCGACCTGGAGGAATTACAGGAATTTGAATTGAGGGATGATTTTACCTTGATTATTTTGAAAAGGTCGGTTTAAGGTTGTTCCGGAAGTGGTATGGATATAATAATGCATGCCTATATACCAAGGGGGAAGAACAATGAACTTACAAATTCAAAAGGAAGAAACGCAACAACATACAGAAAAATTGATCTTGAACGGAGAAGTGGATGCTTATACTGCTCCGAAACTGAAAGAAACATTAATCCAATCCACTCAAAAGGAAGGACACGAAATCATCGTCAACTTGAGTGGAGTGCAATATATGGACAGTACAGGGCTAGGCGTTTTCGTTGGAGCTTTGAAATCCTCTCAGCAGCACGGCAGTAAATTGACGTTGACCGGTATGACTGAACGCGTACAACGCCTGTTTGAAATTACTGGATTGACAGATGTCATGAACATTGAACCTACAGCAGAGGGGGAGGCGCGATGAGCGATCTAATCGAAATGACGATTCCAGCGAAGCCTGATTTTGTCGGTGTTGCCCGCTTGACAGTTTCAGGTATCGCTAGTCGTATGGGATATACGTTTGATGAAATAGAAGATATCAAGATTGCGGTATCAGAAGCGATTACGAATGCGGTCAATCATGCATATGGTTCTTCTGATGAAGGTAAGATTCGTCTATCTTATGGTATGTTCGAAGATAAACTCGAAATCACTGTTATGGATAAAGGTAAGAGCTTCGATGTCAACAAGATCAAGCAAACGACCGGACCCGTCAATGGAAAACCAGTTGAGCAAATCAACGAAGGAGGGTTGGGGCTTTTCTTGATTGAAACGCTAATGGATAAAGTAGATATTAGCGATGACGCTGGAGTTGTAGTTATGATGACGAAATACCTGAACAGAGATGGGGTGGATGCAAGTGTCGACCAATACAAGCCAGCCCCGTCACAATAAAGACCACATCTATGAATTATTAGAACAATTACGAGAAGATCCTGAAAATCAAGAAGTCCAAACGATTCTGGTAGAGCATTATCAGGACCTGGTACATTCACTTGCTCGTAAATTTTCGAAGGGGAAAAGCATCCACGATGACTTAGTGCAAGTTGGCATGATTGGTCTACTGGCTGCTTTTCGACGTTATGACCCTGATTTCGGAAGAAGTTTCGAGTCGTTTGCCGTACCGACAATCATCGGTGAAATCAAGCGATTCATCCGTGATAAGACTTGGAGCGTCCATGTTCCGAGAAGAATAAAAGAACTGAGCCCTAGGATCAAAAGAGCAGTTGAAGAGCTGACAAATGAACTGCAACGCTCGCCGAAGGTAGCCGAAATCGCAGAATATCTAGATTCTTCAGAGGAAGAAGTCCTTGAAACGATGGAGATGGGCAAGAGTTATCAAGCTTTATCAGTCGATAGCTCAATCGAGGCTGATCAAGAAGGAAGCACCGTAACCTTGTTGGATCTGGTAGGAAGTACAGAAAGCGGATACGAGCAAACGGATCAACGAATGCTTTTACAAAAAGCTTTCGGTGTACTCTCAGAACGAGAACAAGAAATTCTCCAATGTACGTACTTTGAGAATTTAAGCCAGAAAGAGACAGGTAAAAGACTGAACATTTCTCAAATGCACGTATCGAGGCTTCAGCGTAGAGCGCTTGAAAAATTAAAAGATGCGATTCGCGTCGATTCTTCGGAGGCTTTAAATGATTGAGGAGCAATCAGTACATCAAAGAATCGATCTTAGTACATTTCAAAGATCGAAAATAGAGGGACAGTGCAATGGAGACAGCTACTTCACGAAAGAAACGGAGGATTACTTCGTTTGTCTCGTGGCTGATGGTCTCGGCAGTGGTCAAGCTGCGCACGATGCATCGACCAAAGCCGTCCAGGTTGTGGAAGAACACCACGAGCAGGACGTAGAAACGTTGATACAACTGTGCAATGATGCTCTGTCGCAATCGCGGGGTGCTGTACTCACCTTATTCAAAGTCCATTTCAATGAAAAGGTCTTAGAATATTGTGGCATTGGAAATATCCGATTGGTCATTGGGTTACCATCAGGAAAGCTGGTCCATGCGATCCCTAAATCAGGATTCCTTTCTGGTAAGCCGACGAAATTTGATGTGAGACGGATTGAATATCCAGAAGGCTCGATGTTCATCGCTTATTCCGATGGCGTTGATTTGAGCTCTCCTGATAAGCGGAATGTCATGCGCGCTCGAAGCCCGAAAATTGCTGCTAGCTATTTGAAGCAAAAATGTATGGAAACCGTAGACGATATGACATGTGTCATTGGTAAACTGACGTAAAGAGTTTTCTCATCGTAAGGGAAGGCTCTTTTTTTGTGCTTTAAAAAAGGCAACTTAGTTATGGTACACTTGAGATTACACAGCGCTTGAGGGTATCTAGCGAGTAAGTCATGAGCATCGCTTTGCCTTTGGCTCAACCTAAGATTTCTTGAACAGTGAATGAGGAGGAACAAGATTGGAAGGAAACAATGAACTCATCAAACAAGTAGCGAGTGAAACGAAACTTTCCATAAAGTACGTGAAAAACATCATCGACCTTCTGGAAGAAGGGAATACAGTACCGTTCATTGCACGTTATCGTAAAGAATTGACAGGTGCCGCAGACGAAGTCCAAATACGGAATGTTTCTGAGGCATGGGAGTATAAAAACAACCTCGAAAAGCGAAAAGAGGAAGTTTTACGTTTAATTGAAGAACAAGATAAGCTGACGGACGAATTGAGAGCAGAAATACATAACGCCACAAAGCTTCAGCAGGTGGAAGACTTATACCGCCCTTATAAGCAAAAGAAACGGACGCGTGCCACGACCGCTAAGGAAAAAGGCTTGGAGCCGTTAGCTAATCTGATCATGGAGCAACCTAAAGGGATTGACCTGGATTCAGAAGCAACAGCGTTTTTATCAAAGGAAAAAGAAGTACAGTCTGTAGAGGATGCAATCCAAGGAGCAGAAGACATCATCGCAGAATGGGTTTCGGATGACTCGGATAACAGAACCTGGATTCGATCACTCACGTTCCAAGAGGGGATCATTGAAACGAAAGTAAAAAAGAAAGAGATGGATGAATCCGACCAAAAAACGTATGAGATGTATTACGAATATCAGGAGCCGGTGAAGAAAATCGTCCCCCATCGTACACTTGCTGTGAACCGAGGCGAAAAAGAAGGAGTATTAAGAGTCTCTACTATCGCACCGGTGGACAAGATTTTGCGAAAGTTGAATGAAAAGTATGTGCAACCAGGCTCCTCTACACGGGAGAACATCGAGCGAGCAATCCTGGATGGCTATAAGCGGCTCATCGCACCTTCTATCGAACGGGATATCCGAAACGAACTGACGGAAAAAGCAGATGAACAGGCCATCCGGATCTTTTCGGAAAACCTGCGCCATCTGTTACTACAACCACCATTGAAAGGAAAGATAGCGCTTGGCGTCGACCCGGGGTATAGAACCGGCTGTAAAATTGCAGTCGTAGATGAGACAGGTAAAACATTGGATGTCAGTGTCATGTATCCAACACCACCTCGTTCCGATATTGAAAAATCCAAGTCCATCCTCAAAGCATTGATTGAAAAGCACGATGTTGAAATCGTTGCAATCGGCAATGGAACCGGATCTCGGGAAACAGAACAATTCGTAGCGGATCTCATCAAGGAACTCAACCGTCCGCTTGCGTATATCATCGTCAATGAAGCTGGGGCCAGTGTGTATTCGGCTTCTGATGTAGCCCGACAGGAATTTCCGGACTTGAAAGTAGAAGAAAGAAGTGCGGTATCCATCGCAAGAAGATTGCAGGATCCGTTATCTGAACTCGTCAAAATCGATCCGAAATCGATTGGCGTCGGACAATATCAACACGATGTCGCGCAAAAACAATTGAACGATTCACTGACTTTCGTTGTCGAAACGGTCGTAAACCAGGTTGGTGTGAACGTCAATACGGCTTCTCCTTCCTTATTGCAATATGTCGCAGGTCTCTCAAAAACCGTCGCGAACAACATCGTCAAGCAGCGGGAGGAAGAAGGGAAGTTCAAGAGCAGGGTCCAATTGAAGAAGATCCCGAGGCTTGGGGCTAAAACCTATGAACAGTGTATCGGCTTCCTACGAATCATTGATGGAAAGAATCCACTTGATCAGACTCCGATCCATCCGGAAAGCTATGACGATACGAAAAAGCTTCTTGCGTTACTTGGTGTAACGGAAAAAGAAATCGGAACAGAAGAGATCCGAACGAAGCTTCAATCTCTAGATATTAAGGAGTACGCTGAAAAACTTGATATTGGCGAACTGACACTAAAAGATATCATTGATGCTATTGTGAAGCCATCCAGAGACCCTCGTGATGAAGTGACGAAACCTCTATTGAAGACGGACGTCTTGAAGATGGAGGATCTGGAAGAAGGAATGGAGCTTGAAGGTACAGTCCGAAATGTCGTAGATTTCGGTGCATTCGTTGACATCGGTGTGAAGCAAGACGGGCTTGTCCATATCTCCAAGCTAAGTAAGAACTACGTCAAACACCCGATGGACGTTGTACATGTCGGAGAAGTCGTCAAAGTCTGGGTCGAACAAGTCGACCTCCAAAAACAAAGAATCGCCTTAACGATGGTAAGTCATTAAAAACAAAAAGCACTGCTTCTTAGGAGCAGTGTTTTTTTCTGTAAAAGAACCAACATTGGTTGAGTAATTTGATCTGATAACGGTCTTTATTGAAGTACGCATTCCTTAACTGCTTTTTGAACCAGTAAGGCATGTTAGCCCTCCTCACTTTCCTAAGGGTGGTTATTAGTCTATGTGTCACGGCTTGCCAATGTTCGTGACTTCTCTTTACTTTTCATTTCAGAAGAGTTTTGGCACAATATATAAGAAGAAGGGGAAGGGTGGATCCAGATGGAACAGAGCGAGCTTCAGCAATTAGTCGAAGACATCTCATCAAAATACTTCAATAGACCATTTGTGCATGAAGCGCGTTTCAACAATCGATTGAAGACGACAGGAGGTCGTTATTTACTCGGTTCCCATGATCTTGAGTTCAACCCTAAACAACTGGAAGTGAACGGAATGGACGCCTTCGTTGGCATCATCAAGCACGAACTATGTCACTACCATCTACATTTGCTTGGAAGAGGATATCGCCACCGTGATCAAGATTTTAAGCAGTTGTTGAAGCGAGTGGGCGGCAGTCGTTATTGTCAGGTGATTCCCGGACAGCGCAGACAAGAACAGGTGAAATACAACTACCTATGTAAAAAGTGCGGGCAACTATACCCGCGTAAGCGGAAGGTCGATACGAGAAAGTATGGTTGTGGGAAATGTAGAGGCAAATTAATTCTCAAATAGTCATTGACTAAGACTTTAGATTATGTTACTTTAATTAAGTCGCGATAAGGACATGCGTCCTATCGACAAGACAAAGCAAAAAAAGATTTAAAAACATAAAAAAAGATATTGACTTCGGTTTTTATCTGTTGTAAGATACTTATTGTCGCTAAAAAACGAATCACACTTTATTCCACAGTAGCTCAGTGGTAGAGCTATCGGCTGTTAACCGATCGGTCGCAGGTTCGAGTCCTGCCTGTGGAGCCATATGGAGAAGTACCCAAGTGGCTGAAGGGGCGCCCCTGCTAAGGGTGTAGGTCGTGTAAGCGGCGCGAGGGTTCAAATCCCTCCTTCTCCGCCATTCTAATTATTCATTTTGGCCCCTTGGTCAAGTGGTTAAGACACCGCCCTTTCACGGCGGTAACACGGGTTCGAATCCCGTAGGGGTCACCACTTTTTTTATTGGAGAAATACGATGGACCCGTGGTGTAGGGGTTAACATGCCTGCCTGTCACGCAGGAGATCGCCGGTTCGAATCCGGTCGGGTCCGCCATTAATATTAAAAATGTTAGTTAAATCGATGGGCTATAGCCAAGCGGTAAGGCAACGGACTTTGACTCCGTCATGCGTTGGTTCGAATCCAGCTAGCCCAGCCATTTAACGAGCCATTAGCTCAGTCGGTAGAGCATCTGACTTTTAATCAGAGGGTCGAAGGTTCGAGTCCTTCATGGCTCACCACTTTCTTTGCGGGTGTGGCGGAATTGGCAGACGCGCTAGACTTAGGATCTAGTGTCCTTGCGACGTGGGGGTTCAAGTCCCTCCACCCGCACCATTATTCATTAAATGGTGCAACACGGTTTTACAGAAAAGCATCGCTAGTTTGAATATCCATTTAGCGGTCGTGGCGGAATGGCAGACGCGCTAGCTTGAGGGGCTAGTGGGTGTATACCCGTGGAGGTTCGAGTCCTCTCGACCGCACCATATAAATTTCATATCTCATTTCATTAACATGCGCCCGTAGCTCAATTGGATAGAGCGTCTGACTACGGATCAGAAGGTTAGGGGTTCGACTCCTCTCGGGCGCGCCATTTACGGGAAGTGGCTCAGCTTGGTAGAGCACCTGGTTTGGGACCAGGGGGTCGCAGGTTCAAATCCTGTCTTCCCGACCATCATATATGCGGGTGTAGTTTAGTGGTAAAACAAGAGCCTTCCAAGCTCTGGTCGTGAGTTCGATTCTCATCACCCGCTCCATTCAAATTATGGGCCTATAGCTCAGCTGGTTAGAGCGCACGCCTGATAAGCGTGAGGTCGGTGGTTCGAGTCCACTTAGGCCCACCATTTATACAACTCCTTCGAAATATAGAGCCTTTCAATTCACGTTGATTCTCTTTATGATCGATTTCAAACAAGACAAAAACTTTCTCAAAAAAGTTATTGACACTGTAGTTGCGAAAATGGTACATTGCTTAAGTCGCCAAAAAAACGACGACATACAAACAGCTCTTTGAAAACTGAACAAAAGCCAAGCGTGAAACGGGTTTTTATATAAAAACCCCGAATCAATTTCGATTTACATTTAATGAGCAATCAAACACTTTATTGGAGAGTTTGATCCTGGCTCAGGACGAACGCTGGCGGCGTGCCTAATACATGCAAGTCGAGCGGATCAATGGGGAGCTTGCTCCCCTGAGATCAGCGGCGGACGGGTGAGTAACACGTGGGCAACCTGCCTGTAAGACTGGGATAACTCCGGGAAACCGGGGCTAATACCGGATAATACTGACCACCACATGGTGGAAAGTTGAAAGATGGCTTCTAGCTATCACTTACAGATGGGCCCGCGGCGCATTAGCTAGTTGGTGAGGTAAGGGCTCACCAAGGCGACGATGCGTAGCCGACCTGAGAGGGTGATCGGCCACACTGGGACTGAGACACGGCCCAGACTCCTACGGGAGGCAGCAGTAGGGAATCTTCGGCAATGGGCGAAAGCCTGACCGAGCAACGCCGCGTGAGCGATGAAGGCCTTCGGGTCGTAAAGCTCTGTTGTTAGGGAAGAACAAGTACCGTTCGAATAGGGCGGTACCTTGACGGTACCTAACCAGAAAGCCACGGCTAACTACGTGCCAGCAGCCGCGGTAATACGTAGGTGGCAAGCGTTGTCCGGAATTATTGGGCGTAAAGCGCGCGCAGGCGGTCTCTTAAGTCTGATGTGAAAGCCCACGGCTCAACCGTGGAGGGCCATTGGAAACTGGGGGACTTGAGTACTGGAGAGGAGAGTGGAATTCCATGTGTAGCGGTGAAATGCGTAGATATATGGAGGAACACCAGTGGCGAAGGCGGCTCTCTGGCCAGTAACTGACGCTGAGGCGCGAAAGCGTGGGGAGCAAACAGGATTAGATACCCTGGTAGTCCACGCCGTAAACGATGAGTGCTAGGTGTTGGGGGGTTCCACCCTCAGTGCTGACGTTAACACATTAAGCACTCCGCCTGGGGAGTACGGCCGCAAGGCTGAAACTCAAAGGAATTGACGGGGGCCCGCACAAGCAGTGGAGCATGTGGTTTAATTCGAAGCAACGCGAAGAACCTTACCAGGTCTTGACATCCTTCGCTACTTCTAGAGATAGAAGGTTCCCCTTCGGGGGACGAAGTGACAGGTGGTGCATGGTTGTCGTCAGCTCGTGTCGTGAGATGTTGGGTTAAGTCCCGCAACGAGCGCAACCCTTGATCTTAGTTGCCAGCATTCAGTTGGGCACTCTAAGGTGACTGCCGGTGACAAACCGGAGGAAGGTGGGGATGACGTCAAATCATCATGCCCCTTATGACCTGGGCTACACACGTGCTACAATGGATGGTACAAAGGGCAGCAAAACCGCGAGGTTGAGCGAATCCCATAAAGCCATTCTCAGTTCGGATTGCAGGCTGCAACTCGCCTGCATGAAGCCGGAATTGCTAGTAATCGCGGATCAGCATGCCGCGGTGAATACGTTCCCGGGCCTTGTACACACCGCCCGTCACACCACGAGAGTTTGTAACACCCGAAGTCGGTGAGGTAACCTTTTGGAACCAGCCGCCGAAGGTGGGACAGATGATTGGGGTGAAGTCGTAACAAGGTAGCCGTATCGGAAGGTGCGGCTGGATCACCTCCTTTCTAAGGAGTCCTTTTAGGACATAAGCCCTTCGGGGCAACACGCTTTGGCTTTTGTTTAGTTTTGAAAGAGCTTATGTTCTTTCAAAGGATTCTTCGACTAACTACGTCACGTCCTGTGACAACGTCGAAGTCAGCCCATCCATGGGCAAGTCGTTCCTTGAAAACTAGATAACGAAAATTCTTGAAAACAAGACATCGAAACGTCATTTAATGACAAAGTAAGTAAAGTGTAAGTTCATTCATAACGTGGTTAAGTTATGAAGGGCGCACGGTGGATGCCTTGGCACTAGGAGCCGACGAAGGACGGGACGAACACCGATATGCTTCGGGGAGCTGTAAGTAAGCTTTGATCCGGAGATTTCCGAATGGGGGAACCCACTGTCCGTAATGGGACAGTATCCATACCTGAATACATAGGGTATGAGAAGGCAGACCTGGGGAACTGAAACATCTTAGTACCCAGAGGAAGAGAAAGCAATCGCGATTTCCTGAGTAGCGGCGAGCGAAACGGAATCAGCCCAAACCAAGAGGCTTGCCTCTTGGGGTTGTAGGACACTCTATACGGAGTAAGAAAGGAACGGCGTAGGCGAAGCGGTCTGGAAAGGCCCGCTAGAAGAGGTAACAGCCCTGTAGCCAAAACGTCGTTCCCTCCAGAGTGGATCCTGAGTACGGCGGGACACGTGAAACCCCGTCGGAATCTGGGAGGACCATCTCCCAAGGCTAAATACTCCCTAGTGACCGATAGTGAACCAGTACCGTGAGGGAAAGGTGAAAAGCACCCCGGAAGGGGAGTGAAAGAGATCCTGAAACCGTGTGCCTACAAGTAGTCGGAGCCCATTAACGGGTGACGGCGTGCCTTTTGTAGAATGAACCGGCGAGTTACGATAACGTGCAAGGTTAAGTTGAGAAGACGGAGCCGCAGCGAAAGCGAGTCTGAATAGGGCGAAGGAGTACGTTGTCGTAGACCCGAAACCGAGTGATCTACCCATGTCCAGGGTGAAGTTCAGGTAACACTGAATGGAGGCCCGAACCCACGCACGTTGAAAAGTGCGGGGATGAGGTGTGGGTAGGGGTGAAATGCCAATCGAACTCGGAGATAGCTGGTTCTCCCCGAAATAGCTTTAGGGCTAGCCTCGTGGTGAGAGTTCTGGAGGTAGAGCACTGATTGGACTAGGGGTCCCCACAGGATTACCGAATTCAGTCAAACTCCGAATGCCAGGAACTTGTCCACGGGAGTCAGACTGCGAGTGATAAGATCCGTAGTCGAGAGGGAAACAGCCCAGACCATCAGCTAAGGTCCCCAAGTATACGTTAAGTGGAAAAGGATGTGGAGTTGCCCAGACAACCAGGATGTTGGCTTAGAAGCAGCCACCATTTAAAGAGTGCGTAATAGCTCACTGGTCGAGTGACTCTGCGCCGAAAATGTACCGGGGCTAAACGTATCACCGAAGCTATGGATTGTACCTTTGGTACAGTGGTAGGGGAGCGTTCGAAGGGCTGAGAAGCGAGACCGGAAGGACTCGTGGAGCGCTTTGAAGTGAGAATGCCGGTATGAGTAGCGAAAAGAGAAGTGAGAATCTTCTCCATCGAAAGCCCAAGGTTTCCTGAGGAAGGCTCGTCCGCTCAGGGTTAGTCGGGACCTAAGCCGAGGCCGAAAGGCGTAGGCGATGGACAACAGGTTGATATTCCTGTACCACCTCCTTTCCGTTTGAGCAACGGGGGGACGCAGGAAGGTAGGGAGAGCGCGCTGATGGATATGCGCGTCCAAGCAGTCAAGGCCGGTGGATAGGCAAATCCGTCCACCATACGGCAGAGCTGTGATGGCGAGGGAACTAAAGTACCGAAGTCCCTGATCCTACACTGCCAAGAAAAGCCTCTAGCGAGGAAAGAGGTGCCCGTACCGTAAACCGACACAGGTAGGCGAGGAGAGAATCCTAAGATGCTCGGGAGAACTCTCGTTAAGGAACTCGGCAAAATGACCCCGTAACTTCGGGAGAAGGGGTGCTCTGATAGGGTGTATGCCCGAGAGAGCCGCAGTGAAAAGATCCAAGCGACTGTTTAGCAAAAACACAGGTCTCTGCGAAGCCGTAAGGCGAAGTATAGGGGCTGACACCTGCCCGGTGCTGGAAGGTTAAGAGGAGGGGTTATCCCTTACGGGAGAAGCTCTGAATCGAAGCCCCAGTAAACGGCGGCCGTAACTATAACGGTCCTAAGGTAGCGAAATTCCTTGTCGGGTAAGTTCCGACCCGCACGAAAGGTGCAACGACTTGGATACTGTCTCAACGAGAGACCCGGTGAAATTATAGTACCTGTGAAGATGCAGGTTACCCGCGACAGGACGGAAAGACCCCATGGAGCTTTACTGTAGCCTGATATTGGATTTTGGTATCGTTTGTACAGGATAGGTAGGAGCCTTAGAAGCCGGACCGCTAGGTTCGGTGGAGGCGTCGGTGGGATACTACCCTGACGGTATTGAAATTCTAACCCAGGACCGTGATCCGGTTCGGAGACAGTGTCAGGTGGGCAGTTTGACTGGGGCGGTCGCCTCCTAAAGTGTAACGGAGGCGCCCAAAGGTTCCCTCAGAATGGTTGGAAATCATTCGCAGAGTGTAAAGGCACAAGGGAGCTTGACTGCGAGACCTACAAGTCGAGCAGGGACGAAAGTCGGGCTTAGTGATCCGGTGGTTCCGCATGGAAGGGCCATCGCTCAACGGATAAAAGCTACCCTGGGGATAACAGGCTTATCTCCCCCAAGAGTCCACATCGACGGGGAGGTTTGGCACCTCGATGTCGGCTCATCGCATCCTGGGGCTGAAGTAGGTCCCAAGGGTTGGGCTGTTCGCCCATTAAAGCGGTACGCGAGCTGGGTTCAGAACGTCGTGAGACAGTTCGGTCCCTATCCGTCGCGGGCGCAGGAAATTTGAGAGGAGCTGTCCTTAGTACGAGAGGACCGGGATGGACACACCGCTGGTGTACCAGTTGTTCCGCCAGGAGCATCGCTGGGTAGCTACGTGTGGACGGGATAAGTGCTGAAAGCATCTAAGCATGAAGCCCCCCTCAAGATGAGATTTCCCATCGCGTCAAGCGAGTAAGATCCCTCAGAGATGATGAGGTTGATAGGTCTGGTGTGGAAGCGTGGTGACACGTGAAGCTGACAGATACTAATCGATCGAGGACTTAACCACAATACTTAAACATCGAAGATGTTTTCAAGAACCGTTATCTAGTTTTGAAGGAATGGTTCCTTCAACTTCATAGTCTGGTGACGATGGCGAAGAGGTCACACCCGTTCCCATGCCGAACACGGAAGTTAAGCTCTTCAGCGTCAATGGTAATTGGGGGCTTCCCCCTGTGAGAGTAGAACGTCGCCGGGCACTAACAGAGCAGCCTTATGAGGCTGTTCTTTTTTGTGCATTTTTTCAAGACAATAAGGAAGAAAATGTGCCCTCATTTTCTCTTCAAAGAGATGATTTTTACTGCTCCACACAAAAAACAATCCAAAAAAGCGATAAATCACTTCTTTGTGGTTAAAAGCCAGATGTTTATTAAGGTATCCGGCTCATGGTAACGAAGAAATCATTTTGTCCAAAAAAGTGTTGCTAATTAGATTTTCGTCATTTATAATTAGCATCAACGAAAGCGCTTTCGATATAGAGGGGATAAGCAATGATAACAATCTATGACCTTGCCAAAAGAACCGGATTTTCAAGTACGACTGTCTCAAAAGCTCTGAACAATTATTCCGATGTCAGTCAGAAGACAAAGAATATCATTCTTCAGACTGCAGCCGAGATGGGCTACTTACCGAATGCACACGCTCAATCACTTTCAACTAAAAAATCCTGGACAATTGGTGTAATGTTTTCTGAAGCCAATGAAGTAGGGATGAAGCATCCATTTTTCAATGCCATTATTGAAAGTTTCCGTAAGCATGTGGAAAAAGAGGGTTACGATTTAATCATTGCCTCAAGAAACTTACGAAACAGGGACATCAGTTACCTTGAACACTTTCTCTACCGTGGAGTGGACGGAATCGTGGTTATCTGTTCAGACCCTAATGATCCACAAGTACAAGAAATGATCCAGAGTAACCTTCCGATTGTGGTAATAGACATGAGCAATCAGAACTGTAGTGTTGTACTGTCTGATAACCTCTCTGGTGCGGAACAAGCCATTACATATCTGTACTCACTCGGACATACCAAAATCGCCCACATTGCAGGGGACTCAACCATCCATGCTGGGAAAGTCCGGATTGAAGGATTCAAAAAAGCGATGAAGAAGCTTGGACTGACACTCCATGAGAAGTATCTTGTCAATGGAGGGCTATTCTCCATAAAAGAGGGTGCCGAAGCAATGAAGACCCTTTTAGACTTAGACGAACCACCGACTGCTGTGTTCATTGCTGGTGACCATATGGCGATCGGGGCGATGGAAGTTGCAAAGTCGAGAGGAATCCGAATTCCTGATGATTTATCTATTGTTGGATACGATGATATTGAAATGGCGAGCTATGTATCCCCTAAACTGACAACGGTAAGACAAGATACAGATGTATTAGGAGTACGTGCTGCTCAGTTATTGATTAAGCAAATGGTTCAAGATAAGAAAATCATCACAGAGGAAGTTATTCCAGTTAAATTAATTGAGAGAGAATCATGTAAAACTATATAGTAATAGTCAAGTTAAAATGAAACCGCTTTCTGCTATGAAAGCTTTAACTTTTAGTTAAAACGAAACCGGTTTCGGAAAATTTTTTAGAGTGTTTCGAAACCGGTTTCGTTCTTATAAATCCATTTTTGAAAGGGGAAAAACATGAAAAAAATCGTAGGTGTGATGATGTCGCTCGTTTTAGTCATTGGGGTGATTGCAGGTTGTTCAAACAAAGATACATCAGGAGAAACAAAAGATGGAAAAAAGGTCGATCTCAAAATCTGGTCATTTACAGATGAATTGAAAGAGCCAATCAAAAAATTTGAAGAGAAAAACGGTGTGAAGGTGGAACTGACGATTGTGCCAATCGCAGATTATCCAACGAAATTAAAGCCTGTGCTTGAAAGTGGTGTAGGCGCACCGGACGTATTTACTGGAGAAATCGCGTTTTTGAAACAGTGGGTTAACGCAGGATATTGGGAAAACCTTTCAGAAAAGCCATATAACGTTGATGAATTATCCGACAACTATGTACCTTATGTATTCGATTTAGGTAAAGACCAGGATGGTAACGTGAGAGCATTGTCCTGGCAAACAACTCCTGGTGGGCTTTACTACAAACGAAGCATCGCGAAGGAAGTCCTTGGTACAGATGATCCTGATGCAGTAGGTGAAATGCTCTCTTCAATGGATAAAGTATTTGAAGTAGCCGAGAAGATGAAAGAAAAGGGTTACCGTATGTTCCCGGATGAGGGATCGATCAGATGGTTCTCCCAAGGAGATAATCCTAAGCCATGGGTGAATGAAGACAATGAAATCCAACTTACAGAACAGAAAGTTGCCTTTTTAGATACGGCTAAGAAATTACGTGAAAACAATTATACAGCCCTCGCGCCAGAATGGTCTCCATCATGGTTTGAAGCAATGGATAAGCCGATCAAGGTAAAAGAAGGCGGGAAAGAAACGGAGACTCAAGTATTTTCATATGTTCTTCCTACTTGGGGTCTTCACAGCGTACTTAAGACAAATGTAGAAGATACTGCAGGTGACTGGGCGGTAACAAATGGTCCAAGCCCTTACTTCTGGGGTGGTACTTGGTTAGGTGTATACAATAAATCGAAGAATAAAGAGCTAGCATATGATTTTGTGAAAATGATGACGCAAGATGATGAGTTCTTAACAGATTGGGCGAAAGAGACAGGAGATGTTCTTTCCTACCTTCCAGTTACGAATGAAATCAAAGATGACTTCAGTGATGAGTTCCTGGGTGGTCAAAACAACTATCAATTCTTCCTTGAACAAGCGAAAAGCATCGAGCCTGGTATTGTAACAAAGTACGACCAACAGCTTGATACATTCTACGGGAATGCCGTTCAAGAATATGTAGATGGAAAGAAAACGAAAGAAGAAGCAATCAAAGAGTTTTATAAGAAAGTTCAAAATGCTTACCCGGATTTGAAAGTCCCTAATAAGTAATAAAAACGTAAGCGGTATATGTCTATACCGCTTACTCTTTTGAAAGGAGCGAGGAAATGAATAAGCTGAATCGTTATGGCTATATTTTCGTAGCCCCGTTTTGGATTATTTTTCTCGTATTTAGTATTTACCCTGTAATCCTCACTTTTTATTATAGTTTTACAAATTACAGTGGTAGTGGAAGTGCGGAAGTCGTAGGACTGGAAAATTACAAGCGCCTGATTACAGATACGTATTTTGTAGAAGCATTTTTCAATACATGGAAGATTTGGGGCATCAATTTTGCGTTGCAAATTACAATCGCTTTGATATTGGCAGCGATATTCTCTGATATGAGAGTGAAAATGAAAGGGTTGGCATTCTTTCGATCAATTTTTTACCTTCCCAATCTGATTACCGTCAGCTCAGTGGCCTTATTGTTCGGAATATTGCTGGATTGGCAGCATGGATCTCTCAATATGGTTCTGTTGAAAATCGGACTGATCTCTGAACCGATCAACTGGTTGAATGAACCGACGACTGCCCAACTCTCCGTTTCCTTGATCCTTACGTGGATGTGGTTCGGACACTCATTCATCGTTGTTATGGCAGGGGTATCCGGAATATCAAAGGATTACTACGAAGCTGCATTGATTGATGGAGCAAGCAGAGTACAAACATTTTTCCATATTACACTTCCATTGTTGAAGCCGATTCTCTTATACATCATGATCACATCGTTAATTGGTGGTCTTCAACTCTTTGACTTACCTATGCTATTGACGGACGGAATAGGATCTCCAGATGGATCGCTAAATACGATGGTTTTGTACTTGTACAATCAAGCATTCAAGTATAGCAACTATGGATATGCGTCTGCTGTTGCTTATGGTCTATTCCTGATTACGATCATTTTCTCAGCAATCGTATTCAAATCCATGTATCGCAACGAGCGTAAACAAGCGAGGCAGGTGTAATTATGATAGACAGAACGGAAATTGAAAAAGGTGTCCCAGAAAAGCGTCTTGTCCAAAAGAAGGCGGGTCCAAATAAGGTAGCCCCCGAAAAACCAAAACCCAACAAGCGCAAATCAATGATTAAGGGAGTCATATACGCCCTTCTGATCCTGTTGGCTATTGCTTGTTTCATCCCTTTCTTGATGATGATTGTGAATGCGACTCGTTCAAATGATGCCATTTTAACTGGTTTTACATTGATACCAGGCAGTGCACTGCTCGAAAACTACAATACGATGATGGAATATGTGAACATATGGAATGGATTCAAGAACAGCCTGATCATATCCGTCCTTGTCACTGTTTTGTCAGGCTACATTTCAGCTCTGACTGCTTATGGTTTCGCTTTTTATACGTTCAAGGGAAAGAATTTTCTCTTTGTATTCATGCTTGTGATGATGATGGTTCCAGGTCAGCTCGGTTTGATCGGATTTTATGAATTGAGTAAAGTGCTTGGAATCTTGGATACGTTCATACCACTTATCGTGCCTGCGGCAGCTAGTCCGTTTGTCGTTTTCTTTTTACGCCAATATATTAAAACGACCTTACACCCAAGCTTGATTGAAGCGGCAAGGATTGATGGGGCAAGTGAGTGGAAGATCTTCCATACGATTGCAATACCAATTATGATGCCTGCCGTCGCAACGATGTCGATCTTCACGTTTATCGGTTCGTGGAACAATTACATCATGCCCTTAGTCATCTTATTCTCACCTGAGAAGTATACGTTACCTGTTTTGATGGGCTTTTTGAAAGGGTCTCAAGTTGCACAAAACTTAGGATCCATGTATTTAGGAATTGCTATCTCGGTTGTTCCGATCATGATCGCCTTTTTGTTCTTTTCTAAATACATCGTTAATAGCATCTCTGCTGGAGCAGTCAAAGAATAGAGGAGTGGAAGTTTATGAAGTTTGATCAGCATTTTACATTTGGTACAGCAACGTCCTCCTATCAAATTGAAGGAGCTCACCAGGAAGGTGGAAGAACGCCTTCTATCTGGGACGTATTTTGTGATGAACCAGGAAAAGTGTATGAACAACATAACGGAAATGTGGCATGTGATCACTACAATCGCTACGAAGAAGACATCGAGATCATCAAGAATCTCGGTGTTGATTCTTACCGTTTTTCAATCGCCTGGCCACGTATTTTCCCAGCAAAAGGCGAGTATAACCCGGAAGGCATGGAATTTTACAAAACGTTGGCGAGACGGTTGAGGGAAGAAGGAATCAAACCAGCTGTCACCTTATACCACTGGGACCTTCCTATGTGGGCGCATGAAGAAGGGGGCTGGGTGAATAGAGATTCCGTTGATTGGTTCCTTGAGTATGCAGAAGCTTGTTTCCGTGAACTTGATGGATTGGTAGAATCGTGGATCACCCATAACGAGCCGTGGTGTGCAGGATTCTTAGGATACCACATGGGCGTGCACGCACCAGGACACACGAATCTTGATGAAGCAGTCCGTGCAGTTCACCATATGCTGCTATCTCATGGAAGAGCGGTAAATATGCTTAAGCAAGAATTCAGTTCAAAGACACCGATCGGGATTACCTTGAATTTATCCCCTGTCTATCCGAAAACGGATTCTGTGAATGATCAACTTGCAGCAAACAACTCTGATGGGTATTCAAATCGTTGGTTCTTAGACCCAGTGTTCAAGGGTAGCTATCCAGTCGATATGATGAATCTCTTTTCTAAGTATGTGCACTCTTATGACTTCATCCAAAAAGGTGACCTTGAAATCATTTCGACTCCTTGTGACTTTTTTGGTATCAATTATTACAGTCGGGGAATCGTCGAATTCAGTGCGGCAAATGACTTCCTGTCGAAAGGTGCTCATTCAGATTATGAAAAGACTGGAATGGGCTGGGATATCGCGCCTGATGAGTTCAAGGATCTGATCAGGAGATTAAGGGATGAGTATACGAATCTCCCTATTTATATCACTGAAAATGGAGCGGCATATGATGACCAACTCGTAGATGGAAAAGTGCATGACCAAAAACGAATCGAATATATCGAAAAGCATCTTCAAGCGGTATATGAGCTGAACGAAGAAGGAATGAACATCCAGGGTTATTTCCTATGGTCTCTTCTTGATAATTTCGAGTGGAGCTTTGGTTATGATAAAAGGTTTGGAATCATTTATGTCAATTACGAAACACAAGAACGAATTTGGAAAGATAGTGCGTTGTGGTATGCCGAAATCGTCAAGAATAGAGGGACCGTCCTGCCACTAGATGCATGATTAGAAAGGAGCAATTCGGTGATAACGAAAACGGTTACCCATATCCAGACGGCAAAAGACACAGGTGACAGACTGCAAGTGAAGAGTCCGTCGCCTGTTGAAACCGGTTCAAAAACGATAGACCTTCAAATCAATCCCGATCAGACCTTTCAAACAATCTTAGGGTTTGGCGGTGCTTTTACTGAAGCTACCGCTCATTCTCTCTCGTTGATGAGTAAAGAGAAGCGGGATGAGATTATTCATCGTTATTTTCATCCTGAAGAGGGCCTCGGATACCAATTCGGGAGAACACATATCAACAGCTGTGATTTTTCCTTAGGAAACTATACGTATGTGGAAGATGGAGATACAGAGCTTGAGAGTTTCTCGATTGATCGTGAGAAAGAGCTTGTCATACCCTTGATTAAGGATGCTGAAAAAGTGGCGGGGCAAAGCCTGAAGATTGTTTCTTCTCCATGGAGTCCACCACCTTGGATGAAGAGCAATCAGGAAATGAACCATGGTGGCAAACTGTTGGACGAGTACCAACCTGTCTGGGCAGAGTACTACTTAAAGTATATTGATGCGATGGAGGCGGAAGGGATTCCGGTTTGGGGAATCACGATCCAGAATGAACCTGAAGCGAAGCAGGTTTGGGATTCCTGTCTTTATACCGCAGAAGAAGAACGAGATTTCATCAAGAACCATCTAGGGCCATTATTACATACAAGAGGAAAAAGCGACCTGAAGGTCATCATATGGGATCATAATCGAGACGTGGTCTACGAGCGTGCGAAGACAGTATTGTCTGACCCGGAAGCGAGCAAATATGTTTGGGGGACAGGCTTGCATTGGTATGTGTCTGAGGAGTTTGATAATCTCTCAAAAGTGCACAATGAGTTTCCTGACAAGCATCTGATTTTCACAGAAGGATGTATTGAAGGTGGTGTACAGCTTGGTGCCTGGCATACGGGAGAAAGATACGCCCGTAACATCTTAGGAGACTTGAACAATTACTTGGAGGCGTGGATCGACTGGAATCTCGTACTGAATGAAGAAGGCGGACCGAACCATGTCGGAAATTACTGTGACGCCCCAGTGATTGTAGATACGAAAAAGGACGAGATCCACTATAATAGCTCCTTTTATTACATCGGCCATTTCAGTAAATATATCAAACCAGGTGCCGTAAGGATTTCATGTACAGCTGGAAGCGATGAAATTCAATCTGCAGCTTTCCTTAATCCGTCAGGAGAAATCGTAATCGTAATGATGAATGAAGGAGAAGAGCATTTATCTGTCCAATCTGATGTCGATGGACAGAAAACAACCATTGAAATGCCAGCGCATTCCATTTCAACTGTGCTTGTTGGTGAGTAATCATCTTACGTACCTGTGCTTAACTAGCCTATAGCCTAACTATGCGGTGATTTTTTTTGTATGTTGAGTCTCTGTTAATTTATCTGACGATTCAATCATGGTATATTAACTGATAATGGAGGCGATGAACGTGGAAAAATTCCGTTTCGATTCGAAGGCAGTACATTTTCATAAAAGGCTAAAGTCAGAGTCAACGAGTAAAGCGCAGCCAATCTATCAAACTTCAGCTTTCAAGTTCAAGAACTTGGAGGAGCTGGAAGGGTACTTTGAAGGCAAATCTCCCTATATGTATTCCAGAGTCAGTAATCCGAATACGGATGACCTTGGAACGGGTGTCGCTCAATTAGAAGGGGCTCCAAAAGGGATTGCGACTTCGTCTGGGATATCAGCTATTCTAGCAGGAATTCTAGCAGTTGCTGAGCAAGGCTCACATATTGTCGCTTGTGAAGACCTTTATGGTGGTACATATCAGCTGCTCGCAAAAGAGCTTCCATCCCTGGGGATTGAAGTTTCATTCGTTTCTTTCGCATCAGAAGAGACGATCCGGGCGGCGATTCAATCCAACACAGTATTGCTCTATTCGGAATCGGTCACGAATCCGTTTTTACGAGTAGAAGACATTGAAAGAGTCGTGGAGATTGGCAGAGAGTTCAATTTGAAAACGATGATCGATAATACATTTGCCACACCATACCTTGTACAACCGTATTTGAAAGGGATTAACATTGTGGCACATAGTGCGACGAAGTATATTGGTGGACATTCGGATATCACTGCTGGTGTCGTTGTCGGAGACCTGCCGTTAATCGAAAAAGCGAAGAGCAAAGTGATGAACTTCGGGAGCAACCTCAGCCCGTTTGAAGCATGGCTCACGTGTAGAGGATTGAAAACGCTGAGTGTGCGGATGGAGAGGCACACGAATAATGCGCAGAAATTGGCGAACTTTTTGTCAGAGCATTCGTCTATCGAGAAAGTATACTACCCAGAATTCGTATCGGAAAAAGGGAATGGAGCGATTGTGTCGATTCTCTTGAGTGAAGATGTCGATCCGAACGCGTTCTGTGAAAAATTAGATTGGATCGGCGTTGTCCCTACACTTGCTGGAGTCGAAACAACAGTGTCCTATCCGATGGGAACCTCCCACCGGGCATTGCCGGAAGAAGAACAAGAACGACTAGGAATCAAAAAGAATCTGATCCGAATTTCGGTTGGAATTGAAGACTACGAGGATATTTTAGAAGCTTTTGATAAGGCGTTACAATAAGAGGTGGTGCTGCCTGTCATTGGCAGCACTTTCCCATATTAGAAAAAAGATCAGAAAAAGGTTGCATCTCGTATTTACACATGGTATATTAGTAATTGTCCGATTGAAAGAGGACAAGCCGAACTTATCGGCGACATAATAGTATCGGCGCGGGGTGGAGCAGTCTGGTAGCTCGTCGGGCTCATAACCCGAAGGTCGTAGGTTCAAATCCTATCCCCGCAACCAATTTAAAACTTACTACGTTGATTAAACATCATAGCTAGTTTTAGATAGTGGTACCTTTAGGTGCAACCAAATTAAAATAAAAACATTTAATACATAATTAGGACCCGTGGTGTAGGGGTTAACATGCCTGCCTGTCACGCAGGAGATCGCCGGTTCGAATCCGGTCGGGTCCGCCATTACTTACATGAAACAAAGGTTTCGTGTTTTTTTTATGCCTAAAAACGGTTTTACAGATGACCATTTTCATATAAAATAAAGCCATTAAACGTATTTGATAATAAACATAGGATGGAAGTGTGTGGATGAAAAAGTGGGTTGTACTGTTCCTTGGAATCCTGTTTCTTGTTGCATGCAGCCAAGAGCCTGCCGTTCAACAAGAGGAAGAGAAACCAACAACAGAAGGTGCAGAAAACACCAATCAAGAGGAAAATACCACGGAAGAAAGTGACCCAGAAGATACGACTTCGACGACAGAAGAAACTGAGGATACCGCAGCCACTGATGAGGAAGAACCTCCTCAAGAAGGTGAAGAGGCAGCTTCCGTTTACATTGATTTCGAGCCGTATACCGAGTCTTTCAGTGTGAACGGAATTCTTGTTGGTGATACGAAAGAGCATGTTGTTGAAACATTAGGAGAGCCGTTTAAAAGGTATGAAGGGGACGTTAGATGGGATTATACGTTCCAGGACGCCTGGTATGGAGAGACGTTGTCCTTTGACTTCGACGATCTTGGTGTGAATTACATACAAGTCGATACGATTACTGAAAAAGGAAGAATACTTGAAGATGCCTTTATCCAGTCATTCGATCAGGATAACAACGGACAGATCTATAAAGCCACAGATCAATTCTTGAAAGACTTTGATGAATCAGCGCTATCGTTGTTTGTCTTTTTTGTACATGACGATTCCATCTTAGTCGGATTGAAAAATGCAGACGCCCAGCATCATGTATCTCGCACCTATATGGTGACGCATATCGACCATTGGGCTTGGGCGCGGGGATGGAACATGGAGATATTCCAGGATGAAACCCTCTTTACGAAAGTGAATGCAGACATCGCGATTGCTGACCAATAACATAAGCGTTCGGGTCTTTTTTATTGTCTTTAAATTGATTCATTGGACCTATTCCTCTACGATCAAAGCCACGATTTCCCCCCTTTATAAAAAAAATTTAAAACCACAAAAACATTGTTCTAAATATCATGTAAGCGTTTCCCAAAAAACTGATTAGTCGAAATTATCAAAAAATAAGGTTGACCTTCTTAAAGAACGGGAGTAATATTGTCGGCAACCAAGAAAAAACAGTGCTGTGACGCGCTCGAGCTTTACAGTACTAACCCATTAAATTTAACTAGAAGGGAGCGATCGACATGAGCGAACAATGGATTTACCTGAATGGCCGCTATGTGAACAAGCAGGATGCGGTTGTGTCTGTGTATGATCATGGATTTCTATACGGAGATGGGGTGTTCGAAGGTATTCGAATGTATGACGGTAATGTGTTCCGACTGAAAGAGCATGTTGATCGCTTATACGATTCAGCGAAATCCATCATGCTTGAGATCCCATACAGCAAGGCAGAATTGACGGAGATCGTTGCAGAGACACTCAGACGAAATGAATTACAGAACGCTTATGTGCGCGTCGTCGTATCAAGGGGTGTCGGGAATTTAGGTTTAGATCCCAGACACTGCAGGGAGCCTCAAGTGATCGTCATTGCAGAACAGCTTGCACTTTTTCCAGAAAAGCTGTATGAAACAGGAATCGAGATTGCGACGGTTGCAAGCAGAAGGAATCGCGCTGATGTTTTATCCCCAAAAGTGAAATCATTGAATTATTTAAATAACATCCTCGTCAAGATCGAGGCGAACCTCGCTGGGGTCAGTGAGGCTCTGATGCTGAATGATCAAGGTTATGTCGCGGAAGGATCGGCGGACAACGTGTTCATCATCAAAGGCAATGTCATTAAAACACCACCTGGCTATGTCGGTGCTCTAGAAGGGGTAACCCGAAATGCCATCATGGAAATTGCTCATCTGCTAGGATTTGAAATGCGTGAAGAAGTGTTCACGAGACACGATGTCTATACAGCAGATGAGGTGTTCTTGACCGGCACTGCTGCTGAAGTCATCGGAGTTGTGAAGGTCGACGGGAGACTGATTGGAGAAGGTAAACCAGGAGAAATGACAAACCAACTCCTTGAAGCTTTCCGAAAAACCGTAACGGAAGATGGTCATCAAGTCTATGCGCATGAAAAAATCCAAGCTGGTTAAGCAATAGGTGGTGATAAGATGCGAAGTGACAAAATCAAGAAAGGAATCGACCGCGCGCCCCACAGAAGCCTGTTGCGAGCGACTGGCGTCAAAACAAGAGATATCGAAAAGCCGTTCATCGGCGTATGCAACTCCTACATCGATATCATTCCGGGTCACATGCACCTGAATAAATTCGCTGAAGTGGTGAAAGAGGCGATCCGGGAAGCAGGAGGCATCCCGTTCGAATTCAACACGATCGGGGTTGATGATGGGATTGCGATGGGACATATCGGTATGCGATATTCCTTGCCGAGTAGGGAAATCATCGCTGATTCTGCAGAGACTGTCATCAATGCCCACTGGTTTGATGGCGTCTTCTTCATACCGAACTGTGACAAAATCACACCTGGGATGCTGATGGCAGCAGCAAGGACAAACGTTCCGTCAGTGTTTGTCTCAGGTGGTCCGATGGAAGGCGGCACATCAAAGGACGGAAAGCCACTATCCCTCGTCTCCGTGTTTGAAGGAGTGGGCGCACACCAATCGGGCACAATGTCGGCTGAAGCACTGCTTGATATTGAACAGAATGCTTGTCCGACGTGCGGATCTTGTTCTGGAATGTTCACAGCCAACTCCATGAACTCCATGATGGAAATGGTTGGACTTGCCTTACCGGGTAACGGGACGATCGTTGCCACATCGGATGAACGTCATCGTTTGATTCGGGAAGCGGCCCATCATCTCGTTGATATGGTTAAAAAGGACCTCAAACCGCGAGATATCATCACGAAAGAAGCAATCGATGATGCTTTTGCTTTGGACATGGCGATGGGCGGATCGACGAACACCGTCCTACACACGCTTGCAATCGCCAATGAGGCAGAAGTCGAATATGACTTGAACCGGATTAATGAAATTGCGGAAAGAACACCTTATCTGGCAAAAATCAGTCCTGCTTCTGATTTTACGATGGATGATGTCCATCAGGCAGGCGGGATCAGTGCCATCATCAAAGAGCTCTGTCAAATCGAAGGGCTGGTCAACAAGGATCGAATTACGGTTACAGGCAAATCGCTGTATGAGACCGTTGAGCCTTATGACATCAAGAACAATCAAGTCATCCGGCGAAAGGATAATCCTTATAGCAAAGTCGGAGGATTGTCCATCCTGAACGGAAACATCGCTCCAGAAGGTGGCGTTATCAAAGTGGGCGCAGTCGATCCATCGATCAAGACGTTCATGGGAAAAGCGATTTGCTTCAATTCGCAGGACGAAGCGCAGCAAGGCATAGATGACGGAACCGTCCAGGCAGGAGATGTTGTCGTCATCCGTTACGAAGGTCCGAAAGGCGGCCCGGGAATGCCGGAGATGCTTGCGCCAACCTCGGCTATTGCCGGACGAGGATTGGATAAAGAAGTCGCATTGATTACAGATGGTCGTTTTTCAGGCGCATCCCGAGGCATTTCTGTCGGACATATTTCTCCAGAAGCAGCAGAAGGAGGTCCGATTGCGTTCGTCGAGGATGGAGACTCGATCTTCATCGACCTTGAAAATCGGTCCATCAACCTGATGGTTTCAGAGGAAGAGTTGGAAGAGCGGAGGAAGAGTTTCGAACAGCCTCCTCCAAAAATCAAAAAAGGCTATCTAGCCCGATATGCAAAGCTCGTTACATCAGCAAGTACAGGTGGAATCATGAAAGTTTAATATAGCAAAGCGTCGACGAGGCAAAAGTGTATGGAAGACGTATTCACAGAGAGCCGGGTTTGCTGGAAACCGGTAATACATCCATTCACGACATCTCCTCTGAGTACTGCTCTGAAAGAACCTTCAGTAGGTGTGGTCGGGTATGGCTTTATACCCGTTATCAAAAAGAGTGGATGGATGACGGACAACTCATCCACTCAACGAGAACGCATCTGTGAAGGTGCGTTGAACGAAGGTGGTACCGTGAAAAGCATGTTCTCAGCCTTTTCACCCTTACGAAACGAACTAGTGTCGTAGTGGGTGGAAAGGCTTTTCTTATTGCAGTTGAGTTAAAAGTATTGACAAACAGGGAGGAGATTGAAATGAAGGCTAAAGTAAAGGCTGAACCTCAAGGGCAACGGCTGACAGGAGCTGAAACTCTGATTCACGCCTTGAAGCAGGAAAACGTCGAAGTTGTGTTCGGTTATCCAGGAGGAGCAGTATTACCGATTTACGATGCACTATACCGAAACCCGATCAAACACGTCCTTGCCCGCCATGAACAAGGTGCGATCCACGCTGCAGAAGGCTATGCCAGAATTTCAGGGAATGCCGGGGTCGTCATCGCAACTTCTGGTCCAGGAGCGACGAACCTGATTACCGGCATTGCAGACGCGATGATGGATTCCTTGCCACTCGTCATTTTCACAGGGCAAGTCGCCTCTGGCGTCATCGGCACAGACGCCTTCCAAGAGGCAGATGTAACCGGAATTACGATGCCGATCACGAAACATAATTATCAAGTTCGAGACTTGAAAGACCTCCCTAGAATTGTGAAAGAAGCGTTCCATATTGCAACGACGGGTCGGCCAGGTCCAGTTCTCGTCGATATCCCGAAAGATGTTTCAGCGCTCGCGGGAGATGTCCAGTTCGACGGTGAGGTTCACTTACCCGGTTTTCAGCCGACGAAGTCACCAAACTTGCTACAAGTCAAAAAGCTGAACGAAGCCATCTCATCAGCGAAGAAGCCTGTCATTTTAGCAGGAGCAGGAGTATTGCATGCGAAAGCATCCGATCAATTGCAGGTGTTCGCCGAAAAGAAAAACATCCCGGTCGTCCACACCCTGCTAGGGTTAGGTGGCTTCCCGGCTGACCATCCTCTATTCCTTGGAATGGGAGGTATGCATGGGTGTTACGCAGCCAACATGGGTTTGTATGAAAGTGACTTGCTTATCAGTATCGGGGCACGTTTTGATGACCGGCTCACCGGTAATCTGAAGACCTTCGCTCCAAACGCGACCGTTGCGCACATCGATATCGATCCAGCTGAAATCGGTAAAAACGTCGAGACCCATATCCCGGTTGTGGCAGACGCGAAAGAAGCGCTACAGAAGCTGATTGATGAACCTGGCGAAAGCGCCATGTGCGATGAGTGGCTGATGCATCTTCACCGGTATAAGCAAGAGTTTCCTTATTGGAGCAACGTAGTCGGAGATCGAATTTCTCCGCAAAAGCTGATATCAGAGATCCACACGTTGACGGATGGAGACGCGATTGTGACGACAGACGTCGGGCAGCATCAGATGTGGGCAGCCCAGTATTACACGTTCAATAATCCACACAGCTGGGTCACCTCAGGAGGACTTGGAACGATGGGATTCGGTTTTCCAGCTGCCATCGGTGCCCAACTGGCGAAACCGAATAAGCGGGTGGTGAGCGTCGTTGGAGACGGTGGATTTCAAATGACCTCTGAAGAGCTGATCCTTTTAAAAGAGATGGGTCTTCCGATCAAAATCGTCATCGTTAATAACGGTTCGCTCGGTATGGTCCGTCAGTGGCAGGAATCATTTTACGAAAAAAGGTATTCGCAATCGGTATTCATGACCCAGCCCGATTTCGTCAAACTAGCTGAATCATACGGTGTAAGAGGCTATAAGGTCTCGACGATGGAGGAGGCACGGTTCCTTTTATCTGAAGTGTTGAACGATGAGGAACCGACATTGATCGATTGTCGGGTGTGTGCAGAAGAGAATGTGTATCCGATGGTTGCACCTGGAACCGGACTTCATGAAATGATCGGAGTGAGACCATGAAACGGAGGATCGTAACGGCGACGGTTCTGAATCATAGTGGCGTATTGAACCGGGTGACAGGTCTCTTTACGAAGCGACATTTCAACATTGAGAGCATTACGGTCGGGCATACCGAAACGGAAGGAATCTCGAAAATGACGTTCGTCGTCAATGTAGAGGATGACCGGCAGATCGAACAGCTGTTGAAGCAGCTGAACAAACAGATTGATGTGTTGAAGGTCTCTGATATCACGAATCAGGCGATTGTCGCGAGAGAGCTCGCCTTGATCAAAGTACTAGCGACGGGACAGACACGATCTGAAATCAGCGGAATCGTTGAGCCGTTCCGTGCATTGATCATTGATATGTCGAGGGACACATTGACGGTTCAAGTGACCGGCGATACGGAAAAAGTGGAAGCGATCATCGAGCTGTTGAAGCCATATGGAATCAAAGAGCTCGCGAGGACGGGACTGACCGCTTTTACCCGCGGATTCCAGAAGTCCGTCACCGATCTGAAGCAATATACGCTATTAAAATAAAAAACCTGGAAGGATGATGAGAGATGGTCAAAGTCTACTATAACGATGATGTGAAGGATGACGTTCTGAAAGGCAGGAAAGTGGCAGTTGTGGGATATGGTTCGCAAGGTCATGCCCATGCACAGAATTTACGGGAGAGCGGCTTCGACGTTGTTGTCGGCCTTCGGAAAGGGAAGTCGTGGGACAAGGCAGAAGCGGACGGTTTTCAAGTCAAGTCAGTGAAAGAAGCAAGTGCCGAAGCTGATGTCGTCATGGTTCTCTTGCCTGATGAATGGCAGCCGAAAGTGTACGAAGCGGAAATCAAGCCAGGACTGACGCCAGGCAAAGCACTCGCCTTCGCGCATGGTTTCAACGTCCATTTCCATCAAGTTGTTCCTCCAGCCGACGTTGATGTGTTCCTTGTCGCCCCTAAAGGACCTGGTCATCTTGTGAGGCGGACGTTTGAGAGTGGTGCTGGGGTCCCGGCATTGTTCGGTGTCCATCAAAATGTCACCGGTCAGGCAGATGAACTGGCACTCGCTTATGGGAAAGGAATCGGCGCAGGCCGGGCAGGGATTCTTGAAACAACATTCCAGGAGGAGACGGAAACCGACTTGTTCGGTGAACAGGCGGTCCTTTGTGGAGGATTGACGTCCCTTGTGAAAGCAGGTTTCGAAACGCTCGTTGAAGCGGGATATCAGCCTGAAGTCGCGTATTTCGAATGTCTCCATGAGCTGAAGCTGATCGTCGACCTCATGTATGAAGGTGGCATCGAGGGAATGAGATATTCCGTTTCAGATACCGCGCAATGGGGTGACTTCGTATCAGGACCTCGTGTCGTGAACGAGGAAACGAAGGCAAGGATGAAAGAGGTGCTGGAAGACATCCAGTCCGGTACTTTTGCGAAAGGATGGATCCTTGAAAACCAGACGAACCGTCCTGTATACAACGCAACAAACGAGCGGGAGAAGAACCATCAGATCGAGGTCGTCGGACGCAAGTTGAGAGAGTTGATGCCGTTCATCAAGAAAGATGAGAAAAAGGAAGTGGTGTTCAGTGGCAAAGATTGATGTCTTTGATACGACGCTTAGAGACGGTGAACAATCGGCAGGGGTGAATCTGAATCTGTTAGAAAAGCTGGAGATTGCTCATCAGCTGGAGCGACTGAACGTAGACATCATCGAAGCAGGTTTTCCGACAGCCTCCAAAGGAGATCAGCAATCGGTCAAACGAATTGCGGAAGCTGTAAAAGGGAGTTCAGTCACAGGTCTCTCAAGAGCGAGTGAGAAAGACATCGATGCGGCGTGGGAAGCGCTGAAAGGATCGACGGAGCCGAGGGTGCACGTATTCCTGGCAACGTCGCCGATCCATATGACGTACAAACTGAAAATGACGACCGATCAAGTATTGGACACAGCGGTGCAATCGGTGAAGTACGCGAAAAAGAAATTCCCTCATGTGCAGTGGTCAGCTGAAGATGCTTGCCGGTCAGACCGACATTTTCTCGTGAAAATCATCAAGGAAGTGATTGATGCAGGTGCGACGGTCATCAACCTTCCCGATACGGTCGGTTATATGGCCCCTGAGGAGTACGGAGATCTTTTCCGATTCGTAAAAGAACATGTACCGAACATCGACCAGGTCAAGCTATCCGCCCATTGCCATAACGATTTAGGGATGGCTACGGCTAATACGCTTGCTGCGATTGAAAACGGAGCGGATCAAGTCGAAGGGACGATCAATGCAATCGGTGAACGGGCCGGCAATACAGGTCTTGAGGAGATCGCTGTCGCGCTTCACATCCGAGAGGATTTTTATGGAGCGAAAACCGGACTGAAGCTCGATGAGTTGAAACGTACGAGTAATCTTGTCAGCAAATTGACGGGCATGAGTGTACCTGCGAACAAAGCCGTAGTTGGAAACAATGCGTTCGCTCATGAATCCGGTATTCACCAGGATGGCGTGTTGAAGGAGAAATCCACTTACGAAATCATCAGTCCCGAACTGATCGGAGTGCAAACAAATCGTCTCGTTCTCGGAAAACATTCCGGACGCCACGCCTTCAAGATGAAGGTGAAGGACATGGGATTCAAACTGACCGATCAAAAGCTGAACGATGCTTTCGGGATGTTCAAAGAGTTGGCGGATAAAAAGAAAGAAGTTTCCGATGAAGATATCTTTGCAATCTTGATGGAGAAACAGACCGAAGCCGAGGGACTACCGGTTTACCAGTTGAAGAGTTTGCAAGTCCAGTATGGAATGGACAACATTCCGACCGCGACGATTGCAGTCGTTCAGCCGGATGGAACGTACACGCAGGAAGCGGCGACCGGTTTTGGGAGTGTTGAAGCCATCTACAATACGATCGAGAAGCTCGTTGAAGATTCCGTCGTCCTTTTAGATTACAAGATACATTCGGTCGGTGGAGGAAGAGATGCACTGGCAGAAGTGTATGTACAGGTGAAGTGCAACGAAGTCCAATCGAGTGGAAGAGGGACCGCACAAGACGTCTTGGAAGCGTCAGCACGAGCCTACCTCGACGCAGTCAATCGGGTCCGGAGCGTTCGCCAGCATGATCAGCAGAAAGCAACGGTTTAACTTACATCTTTCTTATAAAATTGGAGGGATTATGATGAAAAAGCAAGTGGCAGTACTACCTGGAGATGGAATCGGACAAGAAGTGATGAGCGCCGCCTTGGATGTTTTGAAAGCCGTCGAAGAGCAATTCGGACATCAATTCAAGGTCTTTCAAGGAGACATTGGTGGTGTTGCCATTGACCGTCATGGCACTCCATTACCTGCGGAAACCCTTGAGCTGTGCAAATCAAGTGACGCGGTACTGCTCGGAGCAGTAGGAGGTCCGGAATGGGAGGACAATCCGGTCCATCTGAGGCCAGAAAAAGGGTTGCTTGGCATCCGTAAAGAACTCGGATTGTTTGCCAACTACCGCCCAATCAAGACATTTGAAGCATTGAGGGATGCTTCGCCATTGAAGCGATCAGTCGTAGATGGTGTGGATTTTGTCATCGTACGGGAACTGACCGGAGGCTTATATTTTGGTGAACCTCGTGAAAGAAGAGGTCAGCATCAAGAAGTAGCGGTCGATACCCTTCAATATGAGAAAAAAGAGATTGAGAACGTGGTCCGTAAGGCCTTCGATCTCGCAGCTACCCGCAGGAAGAAAGTGACGTCTGTCGATAAAGCGAATGTGCTGGAATCGAGCCGGATGTGGAGAGAGGTTGTCGAACAGGTGGCTGCTGATTATCCCGAAGTTGAAGTGGAGCATTTGCTCGTAGACGTAGCGGCTATGAAACTCGTTTATCAGCCGAAGCAGTTCGACGTCATCGTCACAGAGAATATGTTCGGCGACATCTTGAGTGATGAAGCCTCCATGTTGACGGGCTCTCTTGGGATGTTGCCATCAGCAAGTCTTCGGGCAGACGGCTTCGGACTGTATGAGCCGGTACATGGGTCCGCCCCGGATATCTCGGGCGAAAACCGAGCGAATCCACTCGGCATGGTCTTGTCTGTCGCGATGATGCTACGCCATTCCTTCGGTTTGGAAGAAGAAGCAGACCAGGTGGAAAAAGCAGTGCAAGAAGTGCTCAATGCCGGCTATCGAACCGGTGACCTGGAGGGAATCGAGAAAATCGGTCCGGTTTGCACGACAAGTGAGATGAGCGAAAACGTTGTGGAGCACTTCCAACCGAATTACGCGATGTCCGGAATCTTAGCTGCTTATATGTGAATGAGTATGAGTGCACGAAAACACGGAAATCCCAAAATGATGCACTCATAAAGTCTCATCCAACAAACCGAAGTGGAGGTAACTGTCATGAAACCGAGGAATATCGTTGAAAAGCTTTGGGATCAACATGTTGTCTATCAGGAAAAAGGGAAGCCGTATCTGTTGTATATCGACCTCCACCTCGTACATGAAGTGACGTCCCCTCAAGCGTTCGAGGGTTTAAGGATGAAAGAACGGACGGTAAGGCGGCCGGATCTCACTTTTGCCACGATGGATCATAATGTTCCTACCATCAACCGCTCTGTCATCAACGATCAGGTATCCAAGACCCAAATGACCCGGCTCCAGCAAAATTGCGAGCAATACGGAATCGAACTGGCGGACATCGATCACCCGGATCAAGGAATTGTCCACGTCATCGGGCCAGAGCTAGGATTGACCCAGCCTGGAAAAACGATTGTGTGTGGAGATAGTCATACGTCCACTCATGGTGCTTTTGGTGCGCTGGCCTTCGGCATTGGAACGAGCGAGGTGGAACACGTTCTTGCGACACAAACGCTCTGGCAATCACGGCCGAAAACCTTACAGTTCCATGTGGAAGGAAAGCTCGGTTTCGGTGTGACCGCGAAGGATCTCATTTTAGCGATCATCGCCAAATTCGGTGTTAATGTCGGGGCAGGGCACGTGATCGAATTTACGGGTGAGGGAGTCCGAAGCCTGACGATGGAAGAGCGGATGACGGTGTGCAACATGTCCATAGAGGCGGGTGCGAGAGCTGGAATCATCAGTCCGGATGAAGTCACCATCGACTATTTAAAAGGGAAGCGTCAAGTACCCGCAGGAGAGAAGTTTTTAGCTACTGCTGAAAAATGGAGGGAACTCGCTTCAGATCCAGGTGCAGAGTACGACAAGACACTGACAATCAACGGAGAAGAAATCGAGCCTCAAGTGACGTGGGGGACGAACCCTTCGATGGGCGTCGGAATCGGTGCCACGGTCCCATCCCCTGAACAATACGAGAACAGCACTGAAAGAGATAGTGTCCAACGAGCCTTAGATTACATGGACATCACAGGTGGCGCAAAAATCTCTGAGGTCGCCGTCGACTATGTGTTCATCGGCTCGTGCACAAATTCGAGGCTTAGTGACTTACGAGCTGCGGCTGACGTTTTAAAAGGGAAAAAGGTGAAGGATACGGTTACCGCGCTCGTCGTTCCGGGCTCACAATCGGTCAAGCAACAGGCGGAACAAGAAGGCTTACACCACATTTTCCTAGAGGCTGGTTTCGAGTGGCGAGAGTCGGGATGTAGTATGTGCCTGGCGATGAATGAGGACGTCGTCCCTCCTGGAAAAAGGTGCGCATCCACGTCGAACCGGAACTTTGAGGGACGCCAGGGCAATGGCGCTCGAACGCACCTCGTCAGTCCAGCGATGGCTGCAGCTGCGGCAGTGGAAGGACGTTTTACAGATGTGCGCCAACTGATGGCAGTACCAAACTAGAGGAGGGGGTACCGGATGAACGGAATCCAACAAATTGCGGGTCGGGTTTTGCCACTTGAACGGAATCATGTGGATACCGATCAGATCATTCCGAAGCAATTTTTGAAAAAGATCGACCGTCAGGGGTTCGGTAAGTACCTCTTTTATCATTGGCGCTTTGATGACGACGGTCTGCCGAGAAAAGACTTTCCGCTGAACGAACCGCAGTATGACCAAGCTGTTATTTTAATCGGTGGAGAGAATTTCGGATGCGGTTCTTCAAGGGAACATGCCCCTTGGGCGTTGCAGGACTTCGGCTTTCAGGTCATCATCGCACCGAGTTTTGCCGATATCTTTTACAACAATTGCTTAAAAAATGGCATGTTACCGATCCAGCTATCCAAAGAAAAAGTGGAGCAGCTGCAAAAGAAGGCCCAACAGAAACCGTACGAATTGAAGGTCAATTTAGAACAACAAGCGGTTCAAGACGAAGACGGACTCGTAGCCACCTTCGACATTGATCCTTATTGGAAGCAGATGCTGTTGAACGGCTGGGATGAGATTTCGATCACCTTAACGTATGAAGAGCAGATCGCTCAATATGAAAAAATGAGACAGGAGTGAGTGTGTTGGGAATTTTTTAAAAGGTCATAAGGTCGTTGAAGCCGCGGAGAATTTGATGCACAATGTCCACCGGACGCCCATGAAACAATCGAGCACGTTGAATCAGATGACAGGCCACGATGTGTTTTTGAAGATGGAAAATCAACAGCGGACCGGTTCTTTCAAGCTAAGAGGCGCTCTCAATAAAATCTGCTCGTTAACAAAAGAGGAGGCGGCTAAAGGAATCGTCTGTGCATCAGCCGGCAACCACGCTCAGGGAGTTGCGCTCGGGGCTTCTCAACGATTGATCACGGCCAAGGTTTTCATGCCGAAGAAAACCCCTCAAGCCAAAGTTCAAGCCACGGAATCTTACGGAGCACGAGTCGTTCTGACGGGAGAAACGTATCAGGAAGCGTATACAGCTGCGAGAGAAGAAATGCTCGCAACAGGAGCAACCTTCGTCCATGCGTTTGATGATGAAGAGGTGATGGCGGGGCAAGGGACGGTAGCACTTGAAATGCTGCAGCAATGTCCTGATCTCGATACGATCGTCGTTCCGGTCGGTGGAGGGGGATTAATCTCCGGCACTCTGATGGCGGTCAAAACGTTCAGCCCTCATGTAAAAGTGATCGGCGTACAAGCGAGCGGGGCTCCCGCGACCTATGATCGGTTTAAAGGAACAGATACCGTTCCGCTGAGTGGTGTCAAAAGCATAGCGGACGGGATTCTCGTGAAAAAGCCGGGGAAACTGACGTATCCGATCATTGACCGGCTCGTCGATGACATCGTTACGGTGAACGAGCAAGAAATCGCCTCAGCAATCCTTTTCCTATTAGAACGGGAAAAAACGTTAGTAGAAGGAGCTGGAGCGGCATCAGTAGCATCTGTCCTAGCTGAAAAGGTGGCAGGAGCTCGCAAAAAAATCGGATGTATCGTGAGCGGCGGGAACGTAGATGTTTCCAGACTCACAGAATACCAAAAATTAAGCGAACAGACGGAAGGGAAGCAATCCATCGCTTCCGGTTGAGCAGAGTGGGATTTTTCATGAAAATAGGATAAAATATGAAGAAGAAAACCTTAGGAGCGAAGCCTAAGGTTTTTATATGCAAAGCCGTGATTAAAGGGGGCGTTAACGGTGAAAGATGAATTTGAATGGATAAAAACGATTACGCCAAAAAAACACCATCAGCCGACCTTGATTGAAGGGATCGGGGATGATGCTGCTCTCGTGCGACCGGAAGCGGGATATGATGATATCCTCTGTGTCGATACGATGGTGGAATCCGTTCATTTCAGCCGGAAAACGATGTCTCCTTATCATATTGGACACAAAGCACTTGCCGTCAATGTGAGTGATATCGCCGCGATGGGAGGCGCACCGAAATTCTACCTCGTATCGATTGCGATTCCAAAAGGTTGGACGGAAGAAGAGCTCCGTGACATCTATCAAGGGATGGCGGACCTTGCAGAAGACTTTCAAATTGACCTGATTGGCGGAGATACGGTGTCAACGGAAGGGCCGCTCGTCGTTTCGGTCACCGTTCACGGTCGCGTCCAACAAGACCGGAAACTTTTACGGAAAAATGCCAGGTCAGGCGATGTCGTTTTCCTGACAGGACCGGTCGGTTTATCAGCGGCTGGGTTGCATTTGCTATTAAAAGAAGAGGTTTCAATCAAACGTTTGATTGAAGCGCACCAATTACCTCAACCGCAAGTAAACGCCGGGTTGCTTCTTGCGGGTAGTGGGTATAGAATTGCGTTAAATGATATTAGCGACGGGCTCGCAAGTGAAGCGAATGAAATCGCAGAAGCGAGCAATGTCCAGCTCATTTTAGATGAAGAATGCTTGCCTTTCATTGAAGAATTCGCTTCTTTTCAAAAAGAACAAGTTCTTGAATGGATGCTATATGGCGGAGAAGACTTCCAATTGGTCGGAACCGTCTCTGAGGCAGATTGGCATTCGTTGCGAAAGCGGTTTGGAGAGCATAATCAGCCGTTATACAAAATCGGTACGGTGAATGAAGGTCCTGCCCGAGTGATGTTGAAGAAAGGTGAGGAACTCCTACCGATTGGAAAAAAAGGATACAACCATTTCAGGTGAAATGTGAATAGGTGATACCATATGAAGTCTTACGAAATCAAACTGAACAGTCCTGAAGAAACGATGGAAACGGCTGCACGGCTAGGAGAGCACCTTCAAGCGGGTGATGTCATCACGTTGGAAGGTGACCTGGGAGCAGGGAAGACCACGTTCACGAAAGGACTTGCGAAAGGTTTACATATCAAAAGGGTCGTGAAAAGTCCGACCTTCACGATCATTCGGGAGTACCAGGGTCGACTGCCTCTCTACCATATGGACGTTTATCGGTTAGAGGATAGTGATGAGGATCTTGGTTTCGATGAGTATTTTGAAGGAGAAGGCGTTTCGGTCGTCGAGTGGGCACACATCATTGAAGAATTTTTGCCTGAAGACCGTCTGGACATTGTGATCCGACGATCGGGCGACGAGGAACGTGAGCTGACCCTGGAACCGAAAGGCGAACGATTTTACAGGCTATGTGAGGAGTTTATGAATGAAAGCTTTAGCGATTGATACATCCAACCTTGTTATGGGGATATCAGTGATCATCGACGACAAGATCGTTGGTGAACTGACCACGAATATGAAAAAGAACCATTCCGTAAGGCTCATGCCGGCGATTGAAAGCCTTTTGCAAGAGGTGGATGTGAAACCGGACGAACTGGATAAGGTCATCGTGGCAAAAGGACCTGGATCCTACACAGGTGTAAGGATCGGTGTTTCAGTTGCTAAAACGATGGCATGGTCGTTGGGCATTCCGATAACGGGTGTCTCAAGCCTCGAAGTTGTCGCACAGAACGGGAAGTATTTCGACGGCCTCGTTTGTCCGTTGTTTGATGGCAGGCGTGGTCAGATCTATACCGGTCTTTACGGCAATATAGATGGACAGTTCCAACTCGTCCAGGAGGAGCGCATCATCCAGTTGACGGATTGGGTTGAGATGCTGAAGGAAGATTCAAAAAAGGTATTGTTTTTAGGAAATGACCTTGATCTTCATAAGGAGAAGATTGAGGAACTGATGGGAGACCGAGCTGTTTTCGGTCACATCGCAGATCATAGTCCACGTGCTGCAGAACTTGCTGCACTCGGGATCCGCGGTGAAGATGAAGATCCACATGCTTTTACGCCGAGTTATCATCAACTCGCGGAAGCGGAAGCGAAGTGGATTGCGAACCAAAAAAAGTAGGTGCCATACATGGTGGAAAATTTGACGTTCCGAGTCATGACGTTGGATGACATTGATGATGTAATGAATATCGAGGAAGCCTCTTTCCCGAACCCGTGGAGTAGGACGGCCTTTTATAATGAAATCGTGAATAACCAGTTTGCGACGTATCTCATTCTAGAGGCAGAAGGCGAACCGGTCGGTTATTGTGGCATCTGGGTGATCATAGATGAAGCGCACGTGACCAATATCGCAATCATTCCAAGGTTCAGAGGGAAGAAGTATGGCGATGCTTTAATGAAAAAGGCGATGGAACAGGCACGGATCATGGGGGCGAAGACGATGACGCTCGAAGTCCGTGTGAGTAACGAAGTCGCTCAGAAACTGTACCGAAAATACGGTTTTGAAAATGGCGGAATCCGTAGGAACTATTATACAGACAACGGAGAAGACGCATTAGTAATGTGGGTGAATTTATAATGGCTAAAGATGAAATCATACTTGGAATAGAAACGAGCTGTGATGAGACGGCAGCTGCCATCGTGAAAAACGGGACGGAACTGCTCTCGAATGTCGTCGCCTCGCAGATTGAAAGTCATAAGCGGTTCGGTGGTGTCGTACCCGAAATCGCATCTCGTCACCATGTCGAGCAGATCACGATTGTGATTGAAGAAGCGATGAAGGAAGCAGGCGTCGGGTTTGAAGACCTGACGGCGATTGCTGTGACAGAAGGCCCTGGATTGGTGGGCGCGTTGTTGATTGGAGTGAATTCGGCAAAAGCGTTGGCACTGGCGCATGGTATTCCGCTTGTCGCCGTGCACCATATCGCAGGCCATATTTATGCGAACCGGCTGATCGAGCCGATGGAGTTCCCGTTGCTTGCGCTCGTCGTTTCTGGAGGACATACAGAGCTCATCTATATGGCGGAGCATGGCTCGTTTGAAATCATTGGTGAAACGAGAGACGACGCTGCTGGTGAAGCTTATGATAAAGTCGCGCGAACGTTGAAGCTTCCTTATCCGGGAGGTCCTCATATCGATCAGATGGCCCAGGAGGGCGAACCTACGATTGACTTACCGCGTGCTTGGTTGGAGCCTGATTCGTACGATTTCAGCTTCAGTGGATTGAAGTCGGCGGTCATCAATACGCTTCATAATGCTACGCAACGTGGAGAAGAGATTGCGCCGAATGATCTGGCCGCGAGCTTCCAGGAGAGTGTCATCGACGTGTTGGTCGAGAAGACGTATCGAGCAGCCGAAGCTTATGATGTGAAGCAAGTGGTCGTCGCAGGTGGAGTGGCTGCGAACAAAGGCTTACGAGAGCGCTTGACCGAGCGATTTGAATCGACGGATATCAAGTTGTCGATTCCACCGCTTTGGTTATGTACCGATAACGCGGCGATGATTGCGGCAGCTGGCTCAATCGAGTACAACAAAGGTAGACGGGCAGACATGAAATTGAACGGAAATCCAGGATTGGATTTAGAAGCGTTTTAAAAGGTTGAAGAAGAACTCTGAGTTGATTGCTCGGGGTTCTTTTTGATGTTGTCAGGAGAGATTTTGTCGGAAAAAGAAAGCGGACTATAGTCTTTCTGCGCCCGTTATATGTCAGTTAGTGAATGGTGAACGGTGGTAAGTTGAGGCGTTTAAATGAAGAAAATCAGGAATAAAGAAAACCTGCGTCGTGCTTGAGAGTGATCAAGCATGAGCGCAGGTTATCATTTTATTTCTCTACTTTTATAGGTAAAACCACTTCAATACTTTTGTCACCATTGTGTGAGTTTTCTTTAAGGTGAGGACCTTGGAAATGTTCGGCTTCTTTTCCATAGGCTTCAACAAAGTTGTCCCATTGAGAGTATTTTTTTACCTGGAGATTAATCTGGTAGTCTGGAATTTTCCCTTTTAACTCTTTTTGTTGTTCTGGATTGGGAATAATCAATCTGTAAGATCCATCTGGTTCTACTCTAACCTTATCGGTATATCCCCTAACCATGTATCCTGGGATTTCGGTGTAAGCTTCAATGTGGGTACCTTCTACAAGGTTTGATTTGCCGGTAATAATGATGTAGTCATCCGTTTTCTTTTCGACTTTCGGTTCCAATCTGACCTTGGGGTCACCCTGATCTGATGGTTTTTCAAAGTTAGGAGATTCGATTTTTAACGTTTGGTTTTTTGTTGGGTCTTCAATATAGGCCATATAGGAGATTTTCTTATAGAGGCCTTCGCTTTCTTTATGGAGTCTTACAAAATCTCCTTTTAATTTCTCACCAGTTTTGGTGTAGTGTTCTTCAATCTGATCATCCTGAAACTCAGGTGTAAAACGAATTTCTAACCGAAGAGGCGCATCATAGTCATCTGGAAACTTCGTCTTAAGTGTGAATGAACCGTCTTCAGCCACTTGGGCTTTTGGTGAAGAACCAATGATGGCACCTTGGAATGCATGGCCAAGGATGTAAATGTCAGAACCGGGAAGAAGGTTCGTCTCTCCATTTACTGTGATTGTCTTCTTCTCAATTTCAATTTCTCCTGAAAGGGTAACCTCATAATCCCCTTGTTTCTCTTTCTTAGTATCTTTATTGTCATCCGATTGCTGATCTGGAGACTCATCTGTCGTTTCTTCCTTATTGTTGTTTTCCTCGGTGCTTGATTGTTCGTCTCCACCACAAGCTGTGAGGAGTAGAATCAATCCCATTACAAACAAAGTATGTATCACTTTCCTGTTCATAGCTATGTATCCTCCTTTAATCAACTTTTACAAGAATAGTACAACTAGGGAAGACCTTCAACAGTGCCAGGTACCGAAAAAGATGTCAGAAGTGCCAAGGGTTCCCATTCGGTACCTGGTACGGAAAGAAGGGGGCTTGACCTGCATACGAATCTATTCATGTATATGAGTGCATAAACGGTGAATATCCATGAGCATATTTATACAAAAGAGCTGTATGTTCGTGTCGAATGTAGTCGGAACGCGATGTGGAAAAAGCTTATCCACAAGTTGTGAACATTGTGGAAAACGTTCGGAACACTTGGGAAATAAACACCTGGTCGTGTGAATAACTGTTTGTGGATAATTAGAACAAAATCTGTGGATAATGTGGAAAAAACGACATTAAAACCGAAAAAGTGCTATTTAACCTGTGTATAACCCTGTGGATTCTGTGTATATGTGTATCTACTTATAAACAAAAAAGAGAGAAGATTTCAACATGTTCGATTCAACATGCAAATCATTCTCTCATTTCCCTGATTATACAGATTGTAATCCTTCCCATTCTTCCATCAATGATTCGAGTCCTTCATTTGCTTCCTCAAGCTTTTGGTTCAACTCTTGGCTCTTCTCATAATCCTGGAAGACGTCTGGTTGGCTCAGTTCATGTTCGATTTCCTCGATCTGTTGCTCATAAGCCTCAATCTGTCCTTCAAGTTCTTCAATACGGCGAAGTCGTTTCCGCTCTTCTTTTTTTGCTTGTTTATCGTTTTGGAACTGTTCTTTCTGGTCACTGACGTTCACATCTTGATTCACGTTCTGTTCTTCACGCTCGAGACGTTCAAATTCAGCTTGTTCGGCTTTCTTTTCCAAGTAATAATCATAGTCCCCAAGAAAGTTCTCCAATCCAGATGTGGATAACTCGATGACTCTTGAAGCGATCCGGTTGATGAAATAACGGTCGTGGGAAATAAAGAGGATCGTACCTGGAAAATCAATCAGAGCATTCTCCAAAACCTCTTTACTATCTAAATCTAAATGGTTCGTCGGCTCGTCCAAAATGAGCACATTCGCTTTCTGGAGCATCAGTTTCGCAAGCGCGAGACGTGCCTTCTGACCACCACTCAATTCATTGACACCTTTCAGGACATCGTCACCACTGAACAGGAAGTTCCCCAATACAGTACGGATATCTTTTTCCTGATGAGTCGGAAACTCGTCCCAAAGCTCATGTAAGACCGTTTTCGTGCTATTCAGATCCGCTTGTTCCTGGTCGTAATAGCCGATTTTGACGTTGGAGCCGAATTGGATCGCTCCACCTAGCTTCCGATCAGGGTGCATGATCGTTTTGATCAATGTCGACTTTCCGACGCCGTTAGGTCCAACGAGCGCTATGCTTTCTTCACGCTGAATGTGAAGATCGATGTCGTCGATTAACGTTTCTCCTTCATAACCGATCGCAAGCCGGTTCAATTTCAGGACATCGTTCCCGGTTTGACGCTCGATTCTAAAGCCGAACTGGGCTGATTTCTCACTGCCATCAGGTCGGTCGAGGACCTCCATCTTCTGAAGCTGCTTCCGTTTACTCTGTGCCCGTTTCGTCGTTGAAGCACGGGCGATGTTCCGCTGGACAAAATCCTGAAGCTTCGCGATTTCCGATTGCTGCTTCTCGAACTCTTTCAAATCTTGCTCGTATTGCTCTGCTTTGGCCTCAAGGTACTTACTGTAGTTTCCGAGGTACTTCTTACTCTTCGTCATCGAAATCTCATAAACTTGTGTGGCCACCTTGTCTAAGAAGTACCGGTCGTGGGAGACAATTAATAATGCACCCGGGTAGGATTGCAAGTAACTTTCCAGCCAATCGAGGGTCTCGATGTCCAGGTGGTTCGTAGGCTCGTCCAAGATTAATAGGTCCGGCTTCGTCAGTAGAAGTTTCACAAGAGCTAGTCGTGTCTTTTGTCCACCACTGAGGGAAGAGATCGGCTTCCCATAATCCTCTTCGTAAAAACGGAACCCATGAAGGATCGATCGGATGTCATTCTCGTACTGATATCCGCCTTTCAGCTGGAACTTCTGCTGAAGTGCATCATATTCAGATAGCACCTTCGCATATACGGTCTCATCATTCAAAACGTGCTCTTGTCCCATTTTCGTTTCGAGCGCACGGATTTGTTCTTCCATTTGGTGGAGATGGTCGAAAACCTTAATCATCTCTTCCCAAATCGTATTGTCAGATTCTAAGCCTGCATCTTGCGCAAGATATCCGATTTCGATTTCATTCGGCTTCATGACAGCGCCAGAATCGTAGGATAGCTGTCCGCTGACGATTTTCAGCAACGTCGATTTTCCAGCTCCGTTCCGTCCGACTAGGGCAATTCTATCCCGCGATTGTACTTCAAGTTTAATATTCGATAAAATAAGGTCAGCACCATAATATTTGGTTATGTCTTGGGCTTGCATGACGATCATGTTGTTACACCTCTTTCATACATGGTGGTTACAGCGTGCTGGCATTGAATGAACCTGCCGAAACCCTCATAACACCATGGAAACACAGTTACTATTAGTGTAGCTTATGATGGAAAGCTCAGGCAACTCTACAATTTTCAACGATTTGTGATATTTTTACTGCAATCATGCCTTACTTTTTGATAAAAATGGTGTATAGTCTCTTTTAGGTGGTGATTGAATGGGCGATTTCACGCATTTTAACGAACAAGGTCGCGCCAGGATGGTGGACATCTCTGAAAAAGAGGAAACGGTAAGGACGGCTCGCGTGAGAAGCAGCGTCAAAGTTTCCGAAGAGATTTATGAAGCGATTCAAGGAAACCATGTGAAAAAGGGTGATGTCTTATCGGTTGCCCAGGTCGCTGGGATCATGGCTGCGAAAAAGACGCCCGATATCGTACCCATGTGTCATCCATTGCCACTGAAATCGGTAGATATCTCTTTTGACTGGATAACAGAGGGAGATTATGAATTGTTGATTGATGTGACCGTGAAGACGAAGGGGAATACCGGAGTTGAAATGGAAGCATTGACAGCTGCATCTGCCGTCGGCTTAACCGTATACGATATGTGTAAAGCGATTGATAAAGGAATGGTGATCGGCCCGACCTATCTATTGGAAAAAACGGGTGGGAAAAGCGGAGATTACCTGTACGAAAACGAGTAGTGTTCTACTGATTGGAGGAACCTAATGAGCGTTGATGATCAAAAAATACCTCAAGCGACCGCAAAAAGGTTGCCGTTGTATTATCGATTTCTAAAAAACTTATCCTCATCAGGGAAGCTGCGTGTTTCTTCTTCCGAGCTAAGTGAAGCGGTCAAGGTTGATTCTGCGACGATCCGCAGAGACTTTTCCTATTTCGGAGCACTAGGGAAGAAGGGATATGGCTACAATGTCAATTATCTGCTCACCTTTTTCCGAAAGACACTCGATCAGGATGAAGTGACGAAAGTGATGCTGATCGGTGTAGGGAATTTAGGGACAGCCCTTCTGAATTATAACTTTTTGAAGAACGACAACACTCGAATCGAGTTAGCATTCGATGTAGACGAGAGTAAAGTCGGTACCACGATCAGTGGAGTACCGATCCATCATTTGGGAGATTTGAAGAAACACGTTACGAAGGACATGTCGGTCGCGATTTTGACCGTTCCTGCTCAAACCGCCCAAACGGTAGCGGATGAGCTGGTCGAAATCGGTGTGAACGGGATTCTGAATTTCACCCCCGCCCGCTTGAACGTACCAGACAATGTCCGAATTCATCATATTGATTTAGCTGTAGAACTCCAATCATTGATCTACTTTTTGAAAAATTACCCGTTGGATAAATGATCTGAGAAAGATACTTGAGGAGGTGACCAATATGCTTGGTCCAGGAAGTTGGATTATCATCGGAGTCGTCGCACTATTGATCTTCGGTCCGAAAAAGCTGCCTGAGCTTGGAAAAGCAGCAGGAAAGACATTGCGTGAATTCAAGACCGCAACGAAAGGGCTTGTGGATGACGACGATACAGATAAGAAAAAAGATGACAAGAAGAACAGAGATGAAGACTAGTTAGGAAGGTAGTTTTGTATGACGAATCAACAAATGACACTTCAGAAACATATTGAAGAACTACGAAAAAGGATATTCATCGTCATACTTGTATTCATAGCGGCGTTCATCGCCGGATTCTTCCTAGCAATGCCATTGATTCAGTATTTGAAGCAGACACCAGAGGCTGCAGGCTTAGAGTTGAACGTATTCAATCTGACCGACCCTCTGCGTGTATTTCTGGATTTTGCTTTTCTGATAGGCATATTGATTACTTCACCCGTCGCGCTCTACCAGCTTTGGGCGTTCATCAGTCCAGGCCTTTATGAGAAAGAGCGTAAGGTGACGTTGATGTACATCCCGCTTACCTTCATCTTGTTTGTAGGCGGACTTTCGTTTTCTTACTTCATTCTATTTCCATTCGTCATCGACTTTATGAACGGACTGTCCGATCTGCTTGGAGTAGAAGAAGAGTATGGAATCAATGAATATTTCCATTTCCTTTTCCGTCTGACATTGCCATTCGGAATCCTGTTCCAGTTCCCTGTCGTCATCATGTTCTTGACGAGACTCGGACTCGTGACACCCGACTTTTTACGTAAAATTCGAAAGTATTCCTATTTCGTATTGCTCGTGCTTGCAGGGTTGATCACACCACCGGAACTGATTTCGCACATGATGGTGACCGTACCGTTGATCATCCTTTATGAAGTCAGCATCTTTATAGCAGGTTTCGCTTACAAGAAATCACAGCAAACAGCGGAAGAAGCAGAACAGTCAGAAGAAGAATAAATATAATGTGAAAGCGGCCGAACTGGCCGCTTTTTTCAGTTTAGAGGGGCTTTCTGTCCTCAAAAGTGGCAGAAACCCGAAATGAAGGATAGAAAGAGGTGCTTACTGTCCTCCAAAACAGCAGAAACCCGAAATGAGGGATAGAAAGAGGTGCTTTCTGTCCTCAAAAGCAGCAGAAACGCAAAATGAGGGATAGAAAGAGTCGTTTGCTGTCCTCCAAAACAGCAGAAACCCGAAATGAAGGATAGAAAGAGGTGCTTTCTGTCCTCAAAAGCAGCAGAAACGCAAAATGAGGGATAGAAAGAGTCGTTTGCTGTCCTCAAAAACAGCAGAAACCCGAAATGAAGGACAGTAAGAGGCACTTACTGTCCCTTAAAGCCATAACAAAAGGATTGACCCCCGAGGATCAATCCTTTTTCTTCATCTGCTTTATTTTTTTACGTAACTCGAACATTCGGTATGCGTTGAAGAAGTCATAGGCAGCGAGTGCCATGTTCAGGATCGGCCAGAACGACCAGACGCCGTCTTCTCGTGCATAAAAGATGGCCAAGTACGTAAAGATCACGCCTAGTATCAAATAGGCAAATATCCAGAAGGTTGGTGAAAATCTCATAATCAGCCTCCAATAATGAATTGCATGTTCTCTAGTTGTTTTTCAAGTTTCATGATCTCGTCTCGAAAGACGACCTGGACGAGCATGACCGTCGTATTGACAGCCACATGAGCAATAATTGGTACAATCAATCGTTTTGTTTTCACATACAGGAAGCTGAGTGTGAAGCCCATCGCCGCATACACCAGAATGTGGCTGAAGTCACGGTGGACGACAGCGAACACAAGTGAACTGATTAGTGCAGCAATGAAGAAGTTCGTTCGCTTATAGAGTGTACCAAAGATTACCTTCCGAAACACGATTTCTTCCAATATAGGACCGAAGACAGAAACCACAAGAATCAGAAGTGGCACTGACAACGTCAGCTCGACGATCATTTCTGTATTTTTTGAACCTGGTTCGACGCCTAAAAATTGCATCTCAATCGTAGCAGCTACAATCTGTGCTGTGAAAACGATCGGAATACCTAGGATCGACCAGCCGATCGTTGCAGGAACACTAGCGCGTTCCTCACGATCCTCCCGGTTCCGCCATTCCGGCAGTAAAATCAGAAAGATGATCACGATTCCGATTGAAAAACTGATTACGTTCCAAAGCCCAGGGATCTTTTCACGAGGGACATCGAGACCGATCAGAATAGGTCCGCCAATGACCCCGGAAAGTAAGATCAATATATAAGTGATGAGTACCCATCCATAACGTTTATTCAAACTGTTCTCCTCTTTCGTGACAGATTCAATGCCCCATTTTAACATACTATTGCCAATAATACCTTTCTTATGACTTCGCGCTTTTCTTTACAGAAACCTAACAAAAATTTTCAGGTTATCTCTTGCAAAAAAAATGAAAGTTGATTAATATTATAAATGGAATTAGCACTCACCTATTTAGAGTGCTAATAATTAAAATCAAAATCCTTGAGGAGGGTGTTTCACTTGTTAAAGCCGTTAGGTGATCGTATTGTCATTGAGCTTGTTGAAAGCGAAGAAAAAACCGCTAGCGGAATCGTACTTCCAGACTCTGCGAAGGAAAAGCCGCAAGAAGGAAAAATCGTTGCAGTAGGTGCAGGTCGAGTAACGGATAACGGAGAAAAAGTTGCACTTGAAGTATCTGAAGGCGACACAGTTATCTATTCAAAATACGCTGGTACTGAAGTGAAATATCAAGGTAAAGAATACTTAATCTTACGCGAATCTGATGTACTAGCAATCGTAGGCTAATCCATCCGAGATTCTCTTTTTAACAGTTAAAAATTGAAAGGGAAGTCTTTCCCTACATACAACCAATCAAGGAGGTTCTTTAAACAATGGCTAAAGATATCAAGTTTAGTGAAAACGCACGTCGCTCCATGCTTCGTGGTGTGGACGCTCTTGCAGATGCTGTAAAAGTAACTCTTGGACCAAAAGGACGTAACGTGGTTCTTGAGAAGAAATTCGGTTCACCTCTAATCACGAATGATGGTGTAACAATCGCAAAAGAAATCGAACTTGAAGATGCATTCGAAAACATGGGTGCAAAGCTTGTATCCGAAGTTGCAAGCAAGACGAATGACGTTGCTGGTGACGGTACGACTACAGCGACAGTCCTTGCACAAGCGATGATCCGTGAAGGTTTGAAGAACGTAACATCTGGTGCAAACCCGATGGTCATCCGTAAAGGTATCGAAAAAGCGACTGCTGCTGCAGTTGAAGAACTTAAGAAAATTTCTAAGCCAATCGAAGGACGCGACTCAATTGCACAAGTTGCTGCAATCTCTTCTGGTGACAATGAAGTCGGTCAATTGATTGCTGAAGCGATGGAGCGCGTTGGAAACGACGGCGTTATCACAATCGAAGAATCTAAAGGATTCGCTACAGAGCTAGAAGTCGTTGAAGGAATGCAATTCGACCGCGGATATGCTTCTCCTTACATGGTTTCTGACTCTGACAAAATGGAAGCAGTCCTTGAGAATCCTTATATCCTTGTAACTGACAAGAAGATCTCCAACATCCAAGAAGTTCTTCCTGTCCTTGAGCAAGTGGTACAACAAGGTAAGCCGATCCTAATTATCGCTGAAGATGTTGAAGGTGAAGCTCTTGCAACACTCGTTGTGAACAAACTTCGCGGAACATTCAATGCAGTTGCTGTCAAAGCTCCTGGATTCGGTGACCGTCGTAAAGCGATGCTTGAAGACATCGCAACATTGACTGGTGCAGAAGTGATCACAGAAGACCTCGGTCTTGATCTTAAATCTGCAAACATCGGTCAACTAGGTACAGCTTCTAAAGTTGTCGTTACGAAAGAAAACACGACAATCGTTGAAGGTGCTGGAGACACTGAGAAAATCGCTTCTCGTGTAAACACACTTCGTGCTCAATTAGAAGAAACAACTTCTGAATTCGATAAAGAAAAATTACAAGAGCGTCTTGCGAAGCTTGCTGGTGGAGTAGCTGTCATCAAAGTCGGTGCAGCAACTGAAACTGAATTGAAAGAACGTAAGCTACGTATCGAAGACGCATTGAACTCAACTCGTGCAGCAGTTGAAGAAGGAATCGTTTCTGGTGGTGGAACTGCACTTGTAAACGTCCTGAAAGCTGTTAAAGCGATTGAAACTGCTGGAGACGAAGAAACAGGTGTGAAAATCGTTCTTCGTGCACTAGAAGAGCCAATCCGTCAAATCGCACACAACGCTGGTCTTGAAGGATCTGTTGTTGTTGAGCGCTTGAAAGGTGAAGACCTTGGAATTGGATTCAACGCACTTACTGGAGAATGGGTGAACATGATCGACGCTGGTATCGTTGACCCTACAAAAGTAACGCGTTCTGCACTACAAAACGCTGCATCCGTATCAGCAATGCTTCTTACAACAGAAGCAGTCATCGCAGATAAGCCGGAAGAAAACAACGGCGGCGGTGGCATGCCTGACATGGGCGGCATGGGCGGAATGGGTGGAATGGGCGGCATGATGTAATTCATGCGCCACACCCTTAAAAGACTACTTCCTGTTGAGGAAGTAGTCTTTTTTTATGCGATATTACAATTATGTATCGCTTGCCGATATATGTTGCAATTCATGTCGAAAACCATCATATTTAATAGTAAAGGAGGCCCGATATGCGACGCGATATACAACCGAATGAACGAGCATTCTCTACCAAAGAAGTAGCAGAAGAAGTGGGAATTGCCACTCCTACTGTACGTAAATATGGGCAGATCCTGGAGCGGAACGGTTATGAATTTTTGAAAGATGGCGATCGACGTATCTTTGTACAAAGTGATGTTGGTGCGCTTATAGCGTTACGCGATACGGAAAAGCCCCTTGACGATACAGCAAAAGACCTTGTGGAGCAACAAAGAGAAAGATTGAAAGTCCCCGATGAAACTGATATATCGCTACCCGATACATATGAAAATGTTGAAAGCTTACCATACGATCCGAATCAATTGAAAGACGTCTTAAGGGTAGTTGTGAATGAACTCGCTGCTACACGTGAGATGAATGTACAACTGAAAAGCGATATGGCCCAACTGAAAACAACTGTATCCCGCCTTCAGCAGGATCATCATGCGATCAGTTCGAGTATTGGAAATGCTGCACAGAAAACGAATGTGAAAATCGAGAATTTGACCAAGCAACAAAAGGCGCAGTACGAAACGTTGATACAACAAGAGAAAGAACATTATGAAGAATTGCTGCAGCAAGAACAACATAGAAGTGAGCAATTACAAAATGAAATGAAGAGCATGAGAGAAGAACAAATCAAAGAATGGCGCGAACAGAATGATTTTAATAAAAGATTGGAAGAAGCGATACAACATAGACCTAAAGGAAAATGGAGTGGTTTACTCTCCATATTCAAGAAATAAATCTATTTTATGAGCTGATCAAAACAAATGGTCGGTTCTTTTTTGTTTCGGCGTATCGCCAGGCGATACAATCAGAGAAGTAGAAAATCCTGATGCATCAATCTACAAATCATAACAATTTCCTGAGAAATATCTACAAAATGTGAGTGAATAATCGACAACCAACAACCTCTTTAATTGTGAACCTGAGATGTTTTTACAAATATATATGTATCCAATACTTAAATTCTCTACCAACGAAGCATTCAAAGTATCAATCCACTTGCCATTTTGTTACAATGTGAGTGAATATTTCAAATTAACAAGGAATTTGTCAATATACTTCGAATTAGTTAAGGATAGATAAGATTTTTTGGGGTATCAGTCAGGGACTTAGCGGTAGGAACATATTAAGGGGGAAAACTGTAATGGCAGCGAATAACATAAGGTATGAGTCTTATCATCCACAACTCAAACAAGTGGTGGATAATGTAGAAAACGTCATGGTTGGAAAGCGCCAGGCTACTGAATTGAGCATCGTCGCACTTTTGACCGGTGGACACATCTTGCTAGAAGATGTGCCGGGTGTAGGGAAAACGATGATGGTACGGTCCATCGCGCAATCTGTTGGTGCGAAATTCAACCGTATCCAGTTTACACCAGACCTTTTGCCTTCGGACTTAACCGGGGTTTCGATATATAACCAAAAAAGCATGGAATTCGAATTCAGAGCAGGGCCGTTAATGGGGAACATCGTATTGGCGGATGAAATCAACCGTACTTCTCCAAAGACACAGTCTGCTCTATTGGAAGCGATGGAAGAACAAAGCATTACAGTCGATGGGTTCACACACAAATTACCGGAACCTTTCTTTGTCATGGCCACACAAAACCCGATCGAGTATGAGGGGACGTATCCGTTACCGGAAGCTCAATTGGATCGTTTCTTGTTGAAGATCAAGATGGGATACCCAACTGCAAGTGAGGAGATGCAAGTCCTTTCCCGTAATGAAAAAGCCCAACCGATTGATGAATTGACGGCTGTCCTGAATTTGGACGACCTGTTGAAGCTTCAAAAACAAGTCAAATCCGTCTTTGTCGAGGAGTCCGTAAAGCAATACATTATCGACCTCGTCATCCGCACAAGAAAGCATAGCGGAATCCACCTTGGCGTAAGCCCGCGTGGATCATTAGCGCTTATGAAGACTGCTCAAGCGTATGCTCTCTTGTTGAACAGAGATTACGTCGTACCGGATGACATCAAATATTTGGCGAAGTCTGTCCTTTGCCACCGGATCATCTTAAAGCCGGAAGCTCGTTTTGATGGGTATACACCTGAAAAGGTCGTCGAGGAAATCCTGGAACGCACGCCGGTTCCGGTCCTTAGGAAAGAAAAAGTATGATCCAGAAACAGCTTGCGCGTTATCGTACAGCATTAGGGATTTTGGGCATCATCCTGCTGATCGCAAGCTCATTTTCCTATGCCATGTTTCAAGGTGGTTTCGTCAGCTGGTTCTTGTTCTATTCCGTGCTTCCGCTCGTGTTGTACACCGTTTTCGTGTTATTATTCCCGCTTACTCAGATCACAGTGGAGCGCGAAATCAATAAATCCAATTTCATAGCAGGTGAAACGGTAGAAGTGACGATTAATATACGTAGTCGCTATCCGATTCCGTTATTCTACCTCGTAATCAATGATGAGTTACCGGGACTACTCGTCAATCATGCGAATGAGAGAGAGTATGTCTATCAAACGCAATCAAAAGCGCTACTGTTTCCTTTGTTCAAACGGAAAGCGTCTTATTCGTATCTCATCAAACCAGTGCCTCGTGGCATCCATTTGTTTGAGGCGATCTCTTTGGACACTGGAGATCTGTTCGGTTTCATAACGAAAACCGTTTCCATACCTCAGAAAAAATCGATTCAAGTGTATCCTAAAACGCAACCTCTTGCAGGTTGGAACATATTCGAGACGAATCCGTCGGGTATGAAACGGACCGGAAAACAAGCACAGCAAGACTTTACTTCTGCTGTCAGCATCCGGGACTATACGCCAGGAGATAAGTTGTCCTGGCTCCATTGGAAGGCGACCGCTCGTTCTAATAAGCTCGTCACGAAAGTATTCGAGACGCAGCGGAACGATGATTTCGTCGTGTTTTTAGATGGGAGCAATCCAACGTATCAACGAAATGGACAGCATCTATTCGAAAGAGCTGTATCGCTTGCTGCCTCAGTGCTGAAGCATGCCATCAGCAGCGGAACATCGGTGGAATTCCATACGGTTTCAAGAGAGCATACGCAATTGTCTTTCCAATCAGGTCAGAACTTCGAGTCGAAATGGATGGGACATCTCGCTCGGATCCAACCGGATACGAAGTCTTCTCTGACGGGTGTATTGAAGCATGAAGCTCACGAAATGTCGAAAGGGCTATCCGTGATGATCATTTCACCCGATATGTCTGATGGCTTCATTCAGATGCTTGAACGGATGTCTGGCAATCAGGTCCAGACGATCTTTTTCTATATTTCAAAGCAAAAAGTGATCTCGAAAGAAGAACAACACGTGTTGACGAGGCTGAGAGCCCGCAACATCGTCGTGTATACAGTCAATATTGACGACTTCAGTGAAGTTGTGAAGGCGGGTGTTCAAAATGCCACGAGTTGATGATCGTCAAAAGTTTACGATGGGCTCGTTCCTTCTTTATATGCTCGGATTCCTGCTATTCTGGGAATGGTTACGTCCCCTATCGACTTTTACCAATACGAATTATCTCTCGATTTTCGTGCTGTTCTCAGCATTTCTATTTACAATCTCCTATTTCGAGCTTTCCATTTGGGTCTCGTTCCCGATTAAATTGTTGGCATTAGCCTATGCCTTGCATACGATTTATTTTCCTGTCTCGTTTTTTGATGTGCAATGGGTGAGCTACTTGGTCAATGACTTGATGAACGCCTCTCAACATGCGTTCGCCCGAGATTGGGATAGTATGAGTAACTTGAGCAGGACGTTCTTATTCCTTGTGCTCTTATGGCTCATCAGCTATCTGATGCATTACTGGCTGATCCAGGCGAGGAGAATCTTCCTGTTTTTCATCATCACAGTCCTTTACGTCACTGTGGTCGATACCTTCACAGCTTACGATGCATCTGGTGCGATCGTCCGTACGGTGATCATCGGATTTGTGCTATTAGGGATCTTAAGATTCATTCGGATCATTGAACAAAAAGGGTTCCGGGTTTATCAAAACCAGTTCCCGCTCATGTGGGTCATACCACTTGCACTATTAATCTCGTTCTCTTCTGTACTCGGCTATCTTGCGCCGAAAGCAGCTCCTCAATGGCCGGATCCGGTTCCGTTCATTACGGCAGTCGGAAGTCAGGCTGGCGAAGGTGAAGGAACGGGCAGAGGCGGCGGTATCCAGAAGATCGGTTACGGTACGAATGACAGCCGTTTGGGAGGACCTTTTGTATTCGATGATACACCGGTTTTCCGCACGCAAATCAGTGAAGTGCACTATTGGAGAGTAGAATCGAAAGAAGTATATACCGGTCTCGGATGGGATACGAAGCCAGCTGATCCGGCAAGTGAACAAGTGAACCCTCAGAACATCACGACGGATTCCCCACACACATTGACGTACGGGGAAGATGTCCAAACGGAAGACTTAACGGCAAAGGTAGAAGTAGTGAAGAATGGACTTTATCCGTTCATCATCTATCCGGGTCAATTGACTGCTGTGGATAGTGAAGAAAATCGCGATTACCAAATGAACTCGGTTACGGGTAAATTGATGACCTTTGAAGAAGCCGGAGAGTCTGGCCTTGAGACTTATACGGTGAACTATAAGTATCCTGAGTTCTCAGAAGCGATGCTTAGAAATTCTAGCACGCAGTACCCTGGGTTCATTCAAGAACGGTACTTACAGCTCCCAGAAGATTTGCCTGAGAGAGTGAGAACGTTATCTCAAGACATTACGGCTGGAATCAATGATCCGTATGGTAAGGCGAAAGCGATCGAGCAATACTTCGCGGACAACGGTTACGGTTACAATACTCAAGATGTCGCGGTCCCAGACCGGAACGAGGATTATGTCGACCAATTCTTGTTTGAATCGAAACTTGGTTATTGTGATAACTTCTCTACATCAATGGCTGTTATGCTCCGGACGATCGGAATTCCGACACGTTGGGTAAAAGGCTTTACAGCTGGAGAATACGAGGAGACCATCGGTGATGGAGTCAGGGAATACGAGGTTACAAATTCGAATGCACACTCTTGGGTAGAAGTGTACTTTGAAGGGGTAGGTTGGGTACCTTTCGAGCCTACGAGAGGATTCCGAGACCTCGGGAACTTCGTAGATGACTATCAAGAAGACGATACGAATCTGGATGTCCCAGTCGAGCAGGATGAGCAGAATCAACAGAATCAGAACCTTGAGAATGGTTCTGAATCTAGCGGATTCGAGCTTCCATTCAACCTGGATAAAGTACTCAACTGGCTGAAGTGGATTGCAATCAGTCTCATCAGCCTTCTCGTCTTAGGAGCAGGATTCGGTTATTTGACACGAAAGAAGTGGTTGAACAAATTTTTCCTATGGCGATTCAGAAAACGGAAAGATGAGCAAGTGTTCCAGGACGCTTACCATAGATTGCTATGGTTGTTGGAGCAATACGATGTGAAGAAACGCCCACAACAAACGTTACGTGAATACGCGATCGAAGTGGATCGCTACCTCGATACAGGCGATATGAAGATCTTGACGAGGAAGTATGAGAAAGCGCGATATGGTCAAAATGATCAACCTGTCGATTGGACGGATACGAAAGAATTGTGGGAAAATTTAATTAAAAGGATACGACCTTGACCGTCATTATAGTGGCTGTTAGAATTAATCCATATTTTAAGGTGTGACACCTTGTCACGCGGAGTATATGGATTAATGACTTCCTTCATATATGTTCGGGGATATGGCCCGAATGTCTCTACCAGATCACCGTAAATGGTCTGACTATGAAGGCAGGCACTGTTTTGCGCACATAACAGGACCCTGCCTTCAATGGTTTGGGTTCTTTTTCTTTATATCTACTGGAAAAAAGAAGCAATTACACAATTCGTTTGAGAGGTGGCTGACTTTCATGCAAGTAACTGAAGAAATGATTATCGTTCTAGATTTTGGCGGGCAATACAATCAATTGATTACACGACGAATCCGTGACTTAGGGGTGTACAGTGAACTGCATTCCCATAAGATTACGGCTGAGAAAATCAAGGAACTCAACCCGACAGGGATCATCTTCTCTGGAGGACCGAACAGTGCTTATGCGCCGGATTCTCCTAAATGTGATGAGCGGATCTTTGATCTTGGTATTCCGATTTTAGGAATCTGTTACGGGATGCAATTGATGACGCACCACTTCGGTGGGAAGGTAGAGAAGGCAAACCACCGTGAGTACGGAAAAGCGACTGTAGCTATCCGTAACATGAATGACCTTTATAAAGACTTACCGGAAGAACAAACGGTATGGATGAGTCATGGGGACCTGGTTGTCGCTCCTCCAGAAGGGTTCCAGACCGATGTGACAAGCCCGTCTTGTCCTGTCGCTGGAATGAGTGACCCTTCTCGTAATTTATACGGCGTGCAATTCCACCCAGAAGTACGACACAGTGAGCACGGCGACGAACTACTGAAGAACTTCGTCAAGAACATCTGTAAGTGTGAAGCAGTATGGACTATGGAAAACTTTATTGAAGACGAAATTCAGAAAGTACGCGATACTGTCGGTGATCAAAGAGTACTTTGTGCCTTAAGCGGTGGCGTTGATTCTTCCGTCGTTGCAGCACTGATCCACAAGGCCGTTGGAGATCAACTCATCTGTATGTTCGTCGATCATGGTCTTCTGCGTAAAGGTGAAGCAGACAGCGTCATGGATACGTTCCGTGATTCCTTCAATATGAATGTGGTCAAAATTGATGCGAAAGATCGTTTCCTCAGCAAGCTTGAAGGTGTTTCGGACCCAGAACAGAAACGTAAAATCATCGGGAATGAGTTCATCTACGTATTTGATGAAGAAGCTGCGAAGCTCGAAGGTATCCAATATCTTGCGCAAGGAACGCTTTACACAGATATCATTGAAAGTGGAACGGACACAGCACAAACGATCAAGTCACACCACAATGTCGGTGGACTTCCAGAGGACATGCAGTTCCAATTGATTGAACCGTTGAACACACTCTTTAAGGATGAGGTTCGTAAAGTCGGTACAGAACTTGGTTTGCCGGACGAAATCGTTTGGCGTCAGCCATTCCCTGGACCAGGTCTAGGAATCCGTGTTCTTGGAGAGGTGACGGAAGAGAAGCTGAAAATCGTCCGTGATTCGGATGCGATTTTACGTGAAGAGATTAAGAACGCAGGTCTTGACCGTGACATCTGGCAATACTTCACCGCTCTCCCGAACATGAGAAGTGTCGGTGTCATGGGTGATGCGCGTACGTACGATTATACGGTCGGAATCCGAGCGGTTACATCTATCGACGGTATGACTTCCGATTGGGCTCGCATTCCATGGGATGTGCTTGAGCGCATTTCGACGCGGATTGTAAATGAGGTCGATCATGTCAATCGTATCGTGTACGATGTGACTTCTAAGCCACCATCCACAATCGAGTGGGAATAAACGAACGATAAGGCAAGATAATGAACCAATGTTCGGGTTTTCTGTTGACAATATTCGTCAAAAACTGTACACTTTAGAAAATCACATCATAGAACCATCGTATAATATCGAGAATAGGGCTCGAAAGTTTCTACCAGGCTACCGTAAATGGCTTGACTACGAGGGGATAGATCAAAGAACATAGGTCCATCTATATTGAATAGATTTCCTTGCTGTTTCGTTCTTTTCCCTTGTCATTCAAAGCTCCAGGTAACCTGCCTGGAGCTTTTTCTATTTACTTGTTGTTAGAAGATTCATAGACAAATAGGAGTGTTGGGGAATGGAACGATTTTTTGGTTTTAAAGATCACGGTACAACATATCGCAAAGAATTCATTGCAGGTTTAACAACGTTTTTATCTATGGCTTATATCTTATTCGTCAACCCGGCCATTCTAGGGGACGCCGGGATGGACAAGGGGGCTGTCTTTGTTGCTACGGCACTAGCGGCAGCCATCGGAACACTGATCATGGGTCTGCTCGCAAACTACCCGATCGCACTGGCACCAGGTATGGGACTGAATGCCTTTTTCACCTATTCGGTCGTCATGGTCATGGGGATTCCGTGGCAGACGGCACTGGCAGGGGTGCTCGTTTCAGGACTCGTATTTATCGTCATCACGCTATTGAAGATCCGCGAAACGATCATCAACGCGATCCCGCAAGAACTGAAATATGCGGCAGCAAGCGGAATCGGTCTTTTCATCGCATTCATCGGTTTGCAGAACGCTGGAATAGTAGAGAATAACGATTCAACGCTCGTACAACTTGGGAACCTGACAAACGGGTCGACGCTACTGGCGATTTTCGGACTCATCATCATTGTCCTTTTCATGGTTAGAGGAGTGAAAGGCGGTATCTTTTACGGGATGGTCATTACGGCGATTGTCGGAATGATCTTCAAACTGATCCCACTTCCGTCTGGCATCGTTGGAGCTGTACCAAGCTTAGAACCGACATTTGGTGTGGCTATTTCGTATCTGGATCAGATTACGACGATTGATATGCTTGTAGTCGTCCTGACGTTCTTGTTCGTCGATTTCTTTGATACAGCAGGAACATTGATGGCAGTTGCCACTCAAGCAGGACTGATGAAAGAGAACAAATTACCTAGAGCAGGACGTGCGTTACTGGCTGACTCATCAGCGACTGTAATCGGATCGGTCCTAGGTACATCTACAACAACGGCTTACATTGAGTCTTCATCAGGAGTAGCAGCAGGGGGAAGAACGGGCTTCAGTTCCGTCGTAACAGCTGGTTTCTTCTTACTGGCATTACTTTTTTCACCTTTATTAGGCGTCATCACTCCATCTGTCACGGCACCGGTGTTAATCATAGTGGGTGTGCTGATGGTAGGCGTACTTGGTAAAATCGAATGGCATCGCTTCGAAATTGCCGCACCGGCATTTCTCACGATCATTGCCATGCCTTTGACCTATAGTATCGCTACTGGAATAGCGCTTGGTTTCATCCTGTATCCGATCACGATGATCGTGAAGGGGGATGGGAAAAAGGTCCACCCGATCATGTATGGGATGTTCTTCATCTTCATCTTATATTTTGCGTTTCTCGCGTAACTTCAAATCCATAAGAATGACCAAACCGACCTGCTTAGGTCGGTTTTTTATATGTGTAAGCAAGATTGAGAGATAGGTCCTAGTAAATGAAATAGAATGATTATATTTGTAACTATATTGAAATATAGTTCTTTTTTTAATATTGATAAAAAAACAGGTTTATCAAGGTCTGTGAGAGAGGTATTAAATATATGAAGCGTTTAAGGTTAAATTTTCCATATATAGAAACAAAGGCTTTTTTACCCCTCTTTTCACAGGTGAAAAACCTTGAATTCAAGGGGATAGTCCATAAGGCTATATATTTTTACAAAAAATAACACTGTCAGAATAAAAGTTATTTTGACCTAGTTTTGGTTGTTTGGTAGTTTTTCCTTATGATATGAACAGAATTTGTCATATTTGTGTCAAACATTGCGGTTGAGCCGTTCGAATGATGTGGAGGTAAAGATGATGATTGTAATTGATGAGACTTTAGGAAGGTACGATTACGAAAATGTATATCCAAAGCCTGTACATACAAAGAATGGGCCTCTACCTATACAGGATGTCTTGAAAGAATCTTCTGGTCGCTTTCTGAAGCGTTCTCTCAATCTAGAACCCTACAGTCAAGAACATCACATCCACTTCTTCAGAGACAAATTAAGAGACGTATCAGAAATCGTCTATCTATATGACCCCTCGTATACCGATGCGAATGTACTTAAGAAACTACAAAACTGGTTGTTTCCTGAGCAGCGGTTAACGGTGTATCCCATTCATCAAAATCGAGCGCTGATCTTGATGCTTATTCATGAGTTAAGTCAGCCTGCCGATCCCAATACCTCAACAACCTATCAAAGAATCGAACGTTGTATCCATTCAGCCAAAGAATGGTTGCTCACACCTGTACCAAAAGCGTTTAACGAAAAGAACCATTTATCCCTCAATAAAAAACCGACTCAAAAGCCTTTCAAACTGGTGATTAAAGAAAAGGACGACGAGCAAATCTCGCAAATCGAATCAATCAACCAAGAGCTTCAACGCGTTCTTGAACAAAATGGAAGCCAAAACGTGTGGCTTGTTCAAAAAGGGATCGAGCACGATCTGAACCTGGACAACTACGACGTTGAACAATACAAGTTGGATAAAGACAATCTACCTATACATGTACCTTTCATACACCTAATTTCTCGACCAACCTTAAATGTGATGGAGTGACGAACCAATGATTGATGCAAAACGTAAAGCATTCATTTTTCTAACATTAGCTTTCCTGTTAGCGGTAGTAGCAGCCGGATTCATCATCAACCAAATCCAGATGGCCCAAGAATCATTAGGTGAAACCGTAGAGGTCGCTGCAGCTGATGGTGACATCCAATCTTACACAACCTTGGAAGCGGGCGATATCCAATGGGTTGAAATGCCGAAAACGGCCCAAGTCGATTCGTTCATTCAAAAATCCGATGATATCGAAGACTCCATATCGATCGTCAATTTGAAAGAAGGAGACCTTGTGACGAAAAGCGTCGTCCGGAAAAAGATTGATATACCTGCCAACCATAGGGTGGTCTGGTTAAACCCAGGAGAAAACGTACTCGTTGATCAAGGCGTAGCGGAAGGGGATCTTGTTGATGTCATTTCCGTGTTGGAAAACAAAGAAAAAGGGGTAACCACACAGCGCCTTTTAGAAAATGTCCAGGTCGTCCAGATGGAAGAAAGAGAAGAGGGACCACCAGCAATCAAAGTTTCCTTGTCTGTTGAAGATGCAGAAAAACTGATCTTCACCCAAAATGCGGCCAAACAAATCCGGGTTCTCCGTGTGAACCAAGTCACGAAGGGTGAAGAACCGAAGCAACAGGAGCAGAAACCGACAGAGGAAAAGAAAGAAGAACCAAAACAAGAACAACCGAAAAAAGAGGAACAAAAACCAGCTGAACCAAAACAAGATGCTAAGAAAGATGAGCAGTGATGGATAAAGGAGACGATGATCGATGAGCCAAATGAAAGCACTAATCATTACAAAAAATGAAGCATTACAACAATCTCTCTCAGACATCCTGGAAGCTCATGGAATAGATGCAGCAGTTAATGAAGAATGGAAACGATCCTTCTCGACACAATCGAATCATACCTTTTATTTTATCGACTATGAATCATTGAACGAGGCGGAGAATTTCACAGCTCCTGGCTCCAGCTTCTTGATCGGCATCACCTCCAATCGTTCTTTCGACGAAGGAAGAGCATGGATGAAGGCGGGCGCTTATGATGTGGTCGTCTATCCGGAAGAGCAATCCAGATTGAATGAGATTGTGGTATCTGCAAAGGAAAAAGTACGTAAACAGCAAGAGAGCTTTGGGGAAGCGTCACTCGGTGGGGGGAAAGTCGAAGCGTTTTACAGCGCGAAGGGTGGAAGCGGCAAGACGTTGATGGCAGCGATGATCGCGCAATCCCTGCAAATCCACCACAACAAACGAGTGATATTGATTGATCTGAGCGCGCAGTTCGGTGGATTGGAAACCATTTACGGAATCCAGCAAAACCGATCATACGTCGATCTACAGCCGGTCATGCAGGAGCTCTCTTTGAACCATATCGAGAATGTGGCGACACGCGATGAAGCGACAGGCAACTACATTTTATTAGGCCCCTCTAATCCTGCGAAAGCAGAAGCAATTTCAGAGGAATTGATTACGAAGGTCATCCGGACGTGCAGAGCTCATTTCGACCATGTGATCTTGGATTTGCCGACATCCATCAATACGATCAGCTTCACGGGATTGAACGAGGCGACACATATCCATTACATTCTAAATCCGGACAGTCTCTCGTTGCGAAGCTTCAAACATGCTTCAGAGTTGTTCCAGCGATTTCAGCTCGGAAACCGTGGAAACCTTTCGATTCTGTTGAACCGCGCACACCCGAAAAGCGAACTCGGTCCGAAGGATATTTCGAAGCTGATCGGTAAAGAAGTGGATGCGTCAGTACGCTCCGATTATTTTGCGCTCCAGCCTTACTTGAATATGGGCGAGAGCTTTTACAAAAAAGAGAAGGATCGCGGACAATTCAAGCCAGCGAAAGATGTCCGATCCTATGTAGAAAAAGTATTGTTGTGAAAAGGTGGTGATGGAGATGTCCTGGTTACAAAAAGCATCCGGATATACACCGGTGCAATCGAACGAACAGGATCGCTGGGATGTGGAAAACGAACAGCAGGAATCCTGGGTCAGACATTATAAAAACCGGTTGATCAAAGAATCGAACTTGGAGTCGATCACGACGTTGCCACCACAAGAACGGAAACAGACCATTGAACGCTTGGTCAAACAGATGATTGAAGAGGAACGTGTCATCATCCCGCAAAATGAGATGGATCAGGTGATCCGCCAGATCATTAACGAATCAGTCGGATACGGGCCTCTTGAAGCGCTCCTGCAAGATGACTCGATCACAGAAATAATGGTGAACGGCCCGAAGGAAGTGTACATCGAACGAAGCGGGAAGTTGGAACAAGCGGATATCCAGTTTAAAGATAACCAGCACATCCGTCATATCATTGATCGGATCATCGCACCATTAGGTCGTCGAATAGACGAAAGTTCACCGATGGTCGATGCGCGTTTGATGGACGGAAGCCGTGTGAATGCGGTCATCCCGCCGATTACACTAGATGGGCCCTCGATCTCTATCCGGAAGTTCAATAAAACGCCGTTTGCGATGGAGGACTTGATTGAATTTGGCTCCTTTACCGACCGGATGGGGGATTTTTTACGAGCGGCTGTCCAGGCGAAGCTGAACGTGCTTGTATCCGGTGGAACAGGGAGCGGGAAGACGACGCTGCTGAATGTATTGTCCGACTCGATTCCTCGTGGCGAGCGGATTGTCACGATCGAGGACATGGCGGAATTGCGGTTCACCTACGACAACCTCGTCCGGATGGAAGCCCGACCTGCCAATATGGAAGGGAAAGGAGAAGTGACGATCCGTCAACTTGTCAAAAACGCCCTCAGGATGAGGCCCGACCGAATCATTGTCGGTGAGGTTCGAAGTTCAGAAGCAATTGATATGCTTCAAGCGATGAACACAGGACACGAAGGTTCGTTGACAACGGTCCATGCGAACTCACCAAAAGACGCATTAGGTCGATTAGAAGCGATGGTCATCATGTCTGGGCTCTCGTTGACGGTCGATGTCATCCGAGGCTATTTCGTCGGAGCGTTGGACCTGATCGTCCAAACCTCAAGACAAACGGATGGTCAGCGGAAAATCGTCAGTATCGCTGAGATTTTTGAAGAGGACGGTAAAATCGTCATTGAAGATATTTTCCGGTTTGTGCGGACGGGTGTGAAGTCGGATGGAACGGTTAAAGGTCATTTCGAGTCCACCGGCTACATACCGAAAGCCTTCCAACGATTCAAAGCATTCGGACTCGACATCCCTGAATCGATGTTCGAGAAAGGGGTGCTCGCATGATCGGAACGTGGATTGCGTTGAGTGCCTCGTTATGTTCATTCATATTGGCGATTTTTTACTTCAAGAAGATGCTCAACATCCAAAAAACGTCGAAGAGGGCAGAAGTATGGTTTGAAGATTCTGCTCAATTTAAGCGGAAGAGTTTTGTGTTATTGATTGGCGATCGATTTGACAACTCCGAACTGGCCGAGGATCTGAAAAAGAAACTTGTTCAGGCGAACATTGGATTGCAGCCATCTGAATACATGGGAATCTATATCCTGACTATGGCGGCACTTTGGTTTTTCAGCTACTTCATTTTAGGATTGTTCGCTTTCATGGGACTGGCTTTATCTTATTTGATTACGTGGCTTGCTTCGAAGCTGTATTTGAGTTCAAGGCAGAACAAACGGAATGAGAGCTTTAACAAACAGCTGCCTGAGATTTGCCGAATGATGGCGAACGCTGTAAAGGCAGGACAGACCATTCCACAAGGCATCGCGATGGTCGGAAATGAGATCAAAGCCCCATCCGGTCCGGAGTTCAAGTTGATGGATCAGCAACTTCGGTTGGGGGACGATCTGGATGAAGTGATGGACCGGTTCCGCGAAAGGGTTTCGAGCAACGAAATCAATATATTCGTGAGTACCATCCTGATTCAAAGACGGGTCGGAGGAAACCTTGCCGAGATTTTGGAACTGATGGCAGGAACGCTTGAAGAGCGGGCGCGCGTTTACAAAGAGATTCAAACCGTTACGGCAGAATCCAAGTCGGTCGCGTACATTCTCGTCATCATGCCGCTCTTGATGGCGGTGATGATGAACTTATTCATCAAAGGCTTTTTGAATGTCATCTTCACGACATTCGGATTGATCCTGCTCGTGGTTTTTGCATGCATGATCGGTGTAGCGTTCTTACTCATCAAACGAATTACAAGGATAAGGGTGTAGGCAAATGAGCCCACAATTCAGTATATATGCAGTGTTGTTATTCAGTCTCATTCTACTTTTTTTATTGATTGGGTTTGTGTTTGTCTATCTATTCATAGCGAAAAAGCAACGATTGCTCTCGCACGTCCAGATTTCAGAGGGGCAACGGAAGCGTAAGCGAAAGCTGAGAGAGCGGATTGCCGGCCCTTTGATCAGAGCTTCTGAATACGCGGGTCCAACCGGCATCAAATACCCGTTTTTCTCTGACAAAGAGAAGGACGAGCTGTTGCTGGTGAAAGCAGGGAATCCACTCGGTTTAAGATTGGAAAGCTTTTATGGCATGCGTTTCGTGCTCGGATTGAGTGGGCTGACTTTTTCGATTTTTTATGTATTCCTTGGTATGCCGTTCAGCTTGATGGTCCTTTTACTGTTTCCGTTAGGAGGCTTTTTCGGTCCGAATCTCTGGCTGTTGTTGAGGGCGAGAGAACGCCAGGAACAAATCAGTACGATGATGCCGGATTTCCTAGATACTGTGAGCGTCACTTTGCAGGCTGGGGTAAGCTTAGACGGGGCATTGAAACAGGTGACGAAACAGCTGACGGGCCCATTGAGTGAAGAGATCGACCGGTTCAACCGGGAGATTGAACTAGGTGTACCGAGACGTACCGCGTATGAAAACCTGTTGAATCGAAACTCTTCCAAAGAGTTGAAGATGCTTGTCTCTTCCTTGCTGCAAGGTTCGTCCTTAGGCGTTCCGGTTTCTGAAACGTTTAAAGTTCAGGCGGATGACTTACGGGCGATGCGTGGATTCAAAGCGAAAGAGAAAGCAGCGAAAGCGAGTCCACAAATTACGTTAGTTACGACATTCTTTGTTGCGCCAGCCGTTTTTTTCCTGATTATCGGCATGCTCATCTTGAATGTCATTTATAATCCAGGTGCATTCGGTTTAGACTCCTTCTTCTAAGAAGGGTTTACTATAAATCTACTAACCATAAAGGAGAGATATTATTATGAAGAAAATGTATGTAAAGATGACGTCTGCTCTCAATAAATATGTAAAAAATGAACGAGGAGCTCAGGCGTTGGAGTGGGTAGCTTTAGGGCTGGTTGTATTAGCAATCATGGGCGCAATTGCAAGTTCCCTACAAGGTGGAGGGGCTACAGACATTGCGAATGCGATTAAAGAAAAAATTGCACAAATGATCAGCGATATGTAACGGATATGTTCAGGAGACTAAAAAAACTCACAAAAAATGAGCGTGGGTCACAGCTGATCGAATTCATAGCTGTATTCCCGATGGTGATTCTCGCCATGATGTTCATTTGGCAGATGGCCCTAGTGGCCTACACAGTTGTTGTTTCTGAATCAGCTGCTCGTGATGGTGCACGAGCGGCAGCGGTGGATGGAAATGCTGCTGAAGTAGCCAAAACTTCTGCTGGGAACTTGGAATTAGAAAGTGTAAATACCGAAGACAACGGCGAAGAAGTGACCGTTACAGTAGTCGTCAAAGTTCCAACGGTATCCATACCGCTTGTAGGGCAAATTGATTATACTTTGGACGCGGATGCAACGATACCGAAAGAGGAAGAAATTGAGGATTGATCAACGTGAAAAAGTATTTGGAAAATCAACGTGGCGGCAGTATGCTCCTAGTCATCGTAGGTATGCTGCTTGCCTCCATTTTTATCAGTTTCATGTTTTTCGATTTCTTTAACGTGTTCATTTCAAAACGGGTCAGCCAGACGAGTGCGGATGCCGCTGTGCTAGCAGCTGCGAAAGAGGCTAGGTTGGTCTATGAAGAAAAGTATACGGATGCAATCGAGTCTGAACTGGAAGACTTGCGCGACCTTTTTGATGATAAAAAAGAAGATGATGGAAGTGAAGAAGGTGGAGAGGGAGAAGAAACTGAGCCCCCACCTAATCCAGATACGATATTCGATGGACTCATTGATGAAGTGAACAAAATTTATAAAAAAGCGACAATGCCACCTAGTTTAAAAGATTGGCTGGAAGATCCAGATGCTGAAATCGATCCGGTTGAAGCATTAAAGTATTTTTATGATGATGATGAGCTTAGTTCGATGGCTTGCTCAGCTGTAAAAGGAGACATGGAACGGATTCGTCAGGCTGCAGAAGATTATGCAAAGAAAAATGGAGCTGACCGCAACGTAACTGTAGATTTCAAACAGAGTGAATTCAAGATTTTCGTAGAATCAGAAAAAGACGGAAGCTTTGTCACAGTCGATGATGAGTTATTCGAAGGAATTGATGCAGACGCTTCCGCGACGATCAAACAGCCGAAAGGGATCGACATCGAATGTAACTAGTGAAACTAGGGCGAGATGAACAGGTTAGGGAAAACTCGGGAGGAAAGGAAATGATGGATTCCAAAGCAACATGGCAAAAACGGATGATCATCTTATTCGTCACGTTGTTTGCTCTGCTCATACCCGTCGCAAGTGTGAGTGCGAACATCGGCAATTATGAGTATGAAGATAACGGGCTGACCAGTACAGATGGTGACGGTTCTGGTGAAAATGAGAACAATGATCCTGGTGGGCTTGTTGGTTGGTTTGTAAAAGCGAAAGATATTACTGGGGACTTTGTTGATAAAACCCGTGACTTTTTTGATCCGGCGATAGAAGCTGGAAAAGATACATGGGAGTGGACCAAGGGTAAGTTTTCTGACGGCTGGGAATGGACGAAGGATAAAGCTTCAGACGGTTGGGATTGGACCAAGAATAAATGGGGTGACTTTACTGAATGGACTGGAGATGTCTGGGAAGCAACACCTGATTGGGTCAAATCTTCTCTCGCTTTTGTTGGAGTGGGAGCCGCAGCGGTTGGTATTGCTGCTGCAGGTATCATCTCCGCACCCGTTGCAGCTGTTGCTATAGTAGGAGCAGGTCTCGCCGGCGGACTCTATTATGCTCTGAACGGAGGATCCGATGCCTATAGTTTCACTGGAGCACTAGGATGGACTGCAGGAGGCGCAATCCTTGGTGGTGTAGGCCAGGCAATTGGGGCTGTAGGAGCAGGGCTGAATGCCTTAAGAATTGCCGGAGGAAGACAGCTCGCATCTATGAGACTAGGATATATCTTGAACAGGTTTGCTACTGGTGGTAGCGGCTTGAGAGCAGGGTTGCAGGTGGCGAAAGGATTGGGAGCGGCATGGTTAAAGGTTGGATCACCTTTAGCGATTATTACATTTCTTTCACATATAACTAACTTTGCTTTAACAGGTGAATTAGATAGAGGTGAGATGTTCTTTGATGTAGGTGTAACATTTCTAACTGCACCACTTGGTTTTGGTCTAACAAAAAGCTTGTTAAGTTCTGTAAGAACATTTAAAGTGTTTGCTACTCATTTATTTGGTGGTGCGGTAATTGGTGGTTTTTCAAATGTTGCGATGCAAGCCTATAAAGGTGATGCGACTGCAATGGACTTTCTCATAGGTTCAGCTGTAGGTTTATCATTCGTGATACCTGATACTTATGTAAATAAAGTTGTAAATAATTCGAGTGTAGAATATTCATATGAATATCTTAAGAAACAGTTAAGTGATGTCTGGTCAAATCACATGGATCAAAAAGTAGATTCAAAAGGGAACAAATAATTACTAGTAAGGAGTAACTAATGAGTGACAAGACATGGAAATATGTACAAATATTTTGTTATACATTCATAATTGTCGGAGGTTTCTTTGCGGTTTATTTAACTGCTGAACCAGTTGGTAATGGGGAATATCAAATGGTAAGAAGACCCTGGTGGTTTAACCCGTTAATTGGTCTGTTACTTGTTTCTGGATTTACAGTAACTTTAGCAGAGGTCCGTCGCCGGAATGGGGGAGAAGTTACAGGTAAAGTAGTCGGTCAAACATTTCTATGGATTGCTATAACAGTAGGTTTCCTTATGTTTATTTGGTATTTAAGAGGAGATTTTAATTAGTAGATTAAGTGTCTTTTTTTGATGCATTCGGGAATATAAATGCTGGAGTTATAATCCAAACATTCTTGTACATCGGATTCTTTGGGGAGTTATATTTCTATTCAGGGATCTAACCGGCTAACTTAATTAGTAATTCTTAATCTGAGGTTGAACCTAATGAGTGATAAAACGTGGAGATTATTTCAAATATTAGGTTATCTAATCATCATTAGCGCAGTAGGGGTAATGTTTGCAGTTACTGAACCGGTTGGTGAAGGAAACCGTAAGATGATTGAAAGGCCATGGTGGTTTAATTGGTTCGTTGGATTAACCGTCATATCCGTGTTCACAGTAACTTTAGCAGAGGTCCGAAGAAGAAATGGTGGTGTGGTTAACGGTAAAGTCATCGCCCAAACCATCACATGGATTGCTATTATAGTAGGTGGATTAATGTTCGTCTGGTACCTACGTGGTGATTTCAACTAATTCAAGGAGTGAGTATTAGTGAGTAGTAAAGATTGGTCCATCGTACAGTGGGCTTCCTTTGGTGGAGCTCTATTGCTTCTGTTCATGACTTTCTTGATGACAGGAGATATACAGGGGAACCGATTGGTCCTCGTCAATCCAACTCCTTGGATGTATGTTCTTTTCGGATTATCTATGATCGGCTATTTCTTTTTCATATTGGCTCACATCTGCAAGCGTAATGACGCGAAAAGAATCACCTTACGTCTTGCAGGACAAGCTTTCTTTTGGACGGTTATCTTTTATTGGGCACTTTATATCATTAATCAAATCTAATTTTACATAATACAATACACGACTTGAGGAGGAAAAATATGAAAAGGGCGTATTCGATTATATCTCTTATTCTATTAGTAGTATTCATCACAGCATGCTCAAACGATTCAAGTGGTGAAGCATCTAAGGAAAAAGAAAAGCCAAAAGAGAAACAAGAGGAAACGTTCGATTATCCTGAAGCGGCTACTGACGCGGAAGGAATCATTGAACAGGGAGCAGGAAAATATACGGAAGTTATTTTTGAAGAAGATGAAGACCAAATTGATACTCAAAAGCTAGAAGAAGATTTTGTAAAAGAGCTAAAGGACCTACCGAGTGATGTTTCAACTGAACAAATCTATGACTTTATGATTGCAAATGGGGCGTTCCCTTATCAGAAAGTTAATCAACAATATGATGATTTCGACCCTACCTATTTAGTGAACGCAGCTGAAGGGGAACAGAAGAAGCCAAAAAACATCGTCTTTCTATTAGATGCCAGTGGTAGTATGGCTGGACAGGTGACAGGCGGTGTGAAGATGGATCTTGCAAAATCAGCGTTGAAACGAGCTGCTAGTAACCTTGATCCATCGACGAAAGTGGCATTAAGAGTTTATGGTCACAAAGGAAGTAATGCGGATAGTGATAAAAAAGTGTCGTGCGACAGCAGTGAAATGGTCTATCCTTTGAACACCTATAATGAAGAAAACTTCCAAACAGCTCTATCCAAGTTTAAGCCCACTGGCTGGACGCCGATTGCATCTTCGCTACAGTTAGCAAAGGATGATTTTAAAGGTGCAAATGGTAATGAAGTGGAGAACATCATTTATGTCATCAGTGATGGTGTAGAAACCTGTGATGGGGATCCGGTCCAGGCTGCAAAAGAAATTCATGAATCGGACTTAAACATTACCGTAAATGTCATAGGGTTTAACTTAAACCAAGAAGGCAAGAAACAATTAAAAGCAACCGCACAAGCAGGTGGGGGAAAATATAAGGACGTAAACTCTCAAGCTGACCTTCAACAATCCTTGCAGGAGTTTGTTGATGAAGTAAAAGCAGGAATATATAGAGATCTCGACAATGTGAAAGAGGGAATAAATATCAACACCTGGTATTTAGACCAATCCAACAAGCTAAGAAAGATTAATGACAACTTCTCCGTATTTGCAAAGAAAGAATATAACCTATTGACTGGGTTCTTAGACGGTATTGAAGATGAAGGAAAGCTGAAAGAGGGCATGTATTCAGATTTGAGAGATATGATTTATCAACGCTCTGAAACAATGAAGGAATACAGTCAAAAACGTCATGATGAATTGGAAAAAGAATTAGAAGAAGCTCACAAACAAGCACAAAAAGAATTAGATGAAAAACAGAAAAACAATTAAACTATAAGAAGAATAGCCTGCGACGGCTATTCTTCTTTCCTTCTAAAAGGAGTCAGCCACCCTGCAATGAGCGAAGAGAAAGGTACCCCCATTACAATGGCTAAACAAATATGTACGATATCGGCCATGGAACTGTAAGGGACTATGTATCGGAAGACCAATTTCATCAATTGCAAAAACCCGTAGAACGAAAGTAGGAAGATCATTGAATATAGGATTCTGTACACATTAGACCACCATCCTTTACAGCACTTTCTTACTATATAAAATACATTCACTAATACCGTTTAAAATCCTTTTTAATTTTTTTCGGATTTATGGTTGACCGTCTATAACATGGATGGTATATTAGAAAAGTCGCTTCGGGAGAGAGGCGAAAACAGCTCTTTGAAAACTGAACAAAAGCCAAGCGTGAAACGGGTTTTTATATAAAAACCCCGAATCAATTTCGATTTACATTTAATGAGCAATCAAACACTTTATTGGAGAGTTTGATCCTGGCTCAGGACGAACGCTGGCGGCGTGCCTAATACATGCAAGTCGAGCGGATCAATGGGGAGCTTGCTCCCCTGAGATCAGCGGCGGACGGGTGAGTAACACGTGGGCAACCTGCCTGTAAGACTGGGATAACTCCGGGAAACCGGGGCTAATACCGGATAATACTGACCACCACATGGTGGAAAGTTGAAAGATGGCTTCTAGCTATCACTTACAGATGGGCCCGCGGCGCATTAGCTAGTTGGTGAGGTAAGGGCTCACCAAGGCGACGATGCGTAGCCGACCTGAGAGGGTGATCGGCCACACTGGGACTGAGACACGGCCCAGACTCCTACGGGAGGCAGCAGTAGGGAATCTTCGGCAATGGGCGAAAGCCTGACCGAGCAACGCCGCGTGAGCGATGAAGGCCTTCGGGTCGTAAAGCTCTGTTGTTAGGGAAGAACAAGTACCGTTCGAATAGGGCGGTACCTTGACGGTACCTAACCAGAAAGCCACGGCTAACTACGTGCCAGCAGCCGCGGTAATACGTAGGTGGCAAGCGTTGTCCGGAATTATTGGGCGTAAAGCGCGCGCAGGCGGTCTCTTAAGTCTGATGTGAAAGCCCACGGCTCAACCGTGGAGGGCCATTGGAAACTGGGGGACTTGAGTACTGGAGAGGAGAGTGGAATTCCATGTGTAGCGGTGAAATGCGTAGATATATGGAGGAACACCAGTGGCGAAGGCGGCTCTCTGGCCAGTAACTGACGCTGAGGCGCGAAAGCGTGGGGAGCAAACAGGATTAGATACCCTGGTAGTCCACGCCGTAAACGATGAGTGCTAGGTGTTGGGGGGTTCCACCCTCAGTGCTGACGTTAACACATTAAGCACTCCGCCTGGGGAGTACGGCCGCAAGGCTGAAACTCAAAGGAATTGACGGGGGCCCGCACAAGCAGTGGAGCATGTGGTTTAATTCGAAGCAACGCGAAGAACCTTACCAGGTCTTGACATCCTTCGCTACTTCTAGAGATAGAAGGTTCCCCTTCGGGGGACGAAGTGACAGGTGGTGCATGGTTGTCGTCAGCTCGTGTCGTGAGATGTTGGGTTAAGTCCCGCAACGAGCGCAACCCTTGATCTTAGTTGCCAGCATTCAGTTGGGCACTCTAAGGTGACTGCCGGTGACAAACCGGAGGAAGGTGGGGATGACGTCAAATCATCATGCCCCTTATGACCTGGGCTACACACGTGCTACAATGGATGGTACAAAGGGCAGCAAAACCGCGAGGTTGAGCGAATCCCATAAAGCCATTCTCAGTTCGGATTGCAGGCTGCAACTCGCCTGCATGAAGCCGGAATTGCTAGTAATCGCGGATCAGCATGCCGCGGTGAATACGTTCCCGGGCCTTGTACACACCGCCCGTCACACCACGAGAGTTTGTAACACCCGAAGTCGGTGAGGTAACCTTTTGGAACCAGCCGCCGAAGGTGGGACAGATGATTGGGGTGAAGTCGTAACAAGGTAGCCGTATCGGAAGGTGCGGCTGGATCACCTCCTTTCTAAGGAGTCCTTTTAGGACATAACAGCCCTTCGGGGCAACACGCTTTGGCTTTTGTTTAGTTTTGAATGAGCTTGTTTTACATCATATATAACAAGATTGTTCGGGCCTATAGCTCAGCTGGTTAGAGCGCACGCCTGATAAGCGTGAGGTCGGTGGTTCGAGTCCACTTAGGCCCACCATTTTTGAATATAAACCTTTTGGGGCCTTAGCTCAGCTGGGAGAGCGCCTGCCTTGCACGCAGGAGGTCAGCGGTTCGATCCCGCTAGGCTCCACCATTATCCTATTGACATTCCGTTGGTAGGGTTTTATAATTCATAAACACATCATTCTTAGTAGAATGATAGAAACGTTCCTTGAAAACTAGATAACGAAAATTCTTGAAAACAAGACATCGAAACGTCATTTAATGACAAAGTAAGTAAAGTGTAAGTTCATTCATAACGTGGTTAAGTTATGAAGGGCGCACGGTGGATGCCTTGGCACTAGGAGCCGACGAAGGACGGGACGAACACCGATATGCTTCGGGGAGCTGTAAGTAAGCTTTGATCCGGAGATTTCCGAATGGGGGAACCCACTGTCCGTAATGGGACAGTATCCATACCTGAATACATAGGGTATGAGAAGGCAGACCTGGGGAACTGAAACATCTTAGTACCCAGAGGAAGAGAAAGCAATCGCGATTTCCTGAGTAGCGGCGAGCGAAACGGAATCAGCCCAAACCAAGAGGCTTGCCTCTTGGGGTTGTAGGACACTCTATACGGAGTAAGAAAGGAACGGCGTAGGCGAAGCGGTCTGGAAAGGCCCGCTAGAAGAGGTAACAGCCCTGTAGCCAAAACGTCGTTCCCTCCAGAGTGGATCCTGAGTACGGCGGGACACGTGAAACCCCGTCGGAATCTGGGAGGACCATCTCCCAAGGCTAAATACTCCCTAGTGACCGATAGTGAACCAGTACCGTGAGGGAAAGGTGAAAAGCACCCCGGAAGGGGAGTGAAAGAGATCCTGAAACCGTGTGCCTACAAGTAGTCGGAGCCCATTAACGGGTGACGGCGTGCCTTTTGTAGAATGAACCGGCGAGTTACGATAACGTGCAAGGTTAAGTTGAGAAGACGGAGCCGCAGCGAAAGCGAGTCTGAATAGGGCGAAGGAGTACGTTGTCGTAGACCCGAAACCGAGTGATCTACCCATGTCCAGGGTGAAGTTCAGGTAACACTGAATGGAGGCCCGAACCCACGCACGTTGAAAAGTGCGGGGATGAGGTGTGGGTAGGGGTGAAATGCCAATCGAACTCGGAGATAGCTGGTTCTCCCCGAAATAGCTTTAGGGCTAGCCTCGTGGTGAGAGTTCTGGAGGTAGAGCACTGATTGGACTAGGGGTCCCCACAGGATTACCGAATTCAGTCAAACTCCGAATGCCAGGAACTTGTCCACGGGAGTCAGACTGCGAGTGATAAGATCCGTAGTCGAGAGGGAAACAGCCCAGACCATCAGCTAAGGTCCCCAAGTATACGTTAAGTGGAAAAGGATGTGGAGTTGCCCAGACAACCAGGATGTTGGCTTAGAAGCAGCCACCATTTAAAGAGTGCGTAATAGCTCACTGGTCGAGTGACTCTGCGCCGAAAATGTACCGGGGCTAAACGTATCACCGAAGCTATGGATTGTACCTTTGGTACAGTGGTAGGGGAGCGTTCGAAGGGCTGAGAAGCGAGACCGGAAGGACTCGTGGAGCGCTTTGAAGTGAGAATGCCGGTATGAGTAGCGAAAAGAGAAGTGAGAATCTTCTCCATCGAAAGCCCAAGGTTTCCTGAGGAAGGCTCGTCCGCTCAGGGTTAGTCGGGACCTAAGCCGAGGCCGAAAGGCGTAGGCGATGGACAACAGGTTGATATTCCTGTACCACCTCCTTTCCGTTTGAGCAACGGGGGGACGCAGGAAGGTAGGGAGAGCGCGCTGATGGATATGCGCGTCCAAGCAGTCAAGGCCGGTGGATAGGCAAATCCGTCCACCATACGGCAGAGCTGTGATGGCGAGGGAACTAAAGTACCGAAGTCCCTGATCCTACACTGCCAAGAAAAGCCTCTAGCGAGGAAAGAGGTGCCCGTACCGTAAACCGACACAGGTAGGCGAGGAGAGAATCCTAAGATGCTCGGGAGAACTCTCGTTAAGGAACTCGGCAAAATGACCCCGTAACTTCGGGAGAAGGGGTGCTCTGATAGGGTGTATGCCCGAGAGAGCCGCAGTGAAAAGATCCAAGCGACTGTTTAGCAAAAACACAGGTCTCTGCGAAGCCGTAAGGCGAAGTATAGGGGCTGACACCTGCCCGGTGCTGGAAGGTTAAGAGGAGGGGTTATCCCTTACGGGAGAAGCTCTGAATCGAAGCCCCAGTAAACGGCGGCCGTAACTATAACGGTCCTAAGGTAGCGAAATTCCTTGTCGGGTAAGTTCCGACCCGCACGAAAGGTGCAACGACTTGGATACTGTCTCAACGAGAGACCCGGTGAAATTATAGTACCTGTGAAGATGCAGGTTACCCGCGACAGGACGGAAAGACCCCATGGAGCTTTACTGTAGCCTGATATTGGATTTTGGTATCGTTTGTACAGGATAGGTAGGAGCCTTAGAAGCCGGACCGCTAGGTTCGGTGGAGGCGTCGGTGGGATACTACCCTGACGGTATTGAAATTCTAACCCAGGACCGTGATCCGGTTCGGAGACAGTGTCAGGTGGGCAGTTTGACTGGGGCGGTCGCCTCCTAAAGTGTAACGGAGGCGCCCAAAGGTTCCCTCAGAATGGTTGGAAATCATTCGCAGAGTGTAAAGGCACAAGGGAGCTTGACTGCGAGACCTACAAGTCGAGCAGGGACGAAAGTCGGGCTTAGTGATCCGGTGGTTCCGCATGGAAGGGCCATCGCTCAACGGATAAAAGCTACCCTGGGGATAACAGGCTTATCTCCCCCAAGAGTCCACATCGACGGGGAGGTTTGGCACCTCGATGTCGGCTCATCGCATCCTGGGGCTGAAGTAGGTCCCAAGGGTTGGGCTGTTCGCCCATTAAAGCGGTACGCGAGCTGGGTTCAGAACGTCGTGAGACAGTTCGGTCCCTATCCGTCGCGGGCGCAGGAAATTTGAGAGGAGCTGTCCTTAGTACGAGAGGACCGGGATGGACACACCGCTGGTGTACCAGTTGTTCCGCCAGGAGCATCGCTGGGTAGCTACGTGTGGACGGGATAAGTGCTGAAAGCATCTAAGCATGAAGCCCCCCTCAAGATGAGATTTCCCATCGCGTCAAGCGAGTAAGATCCCTCAGAGATGATGAGGTTGATAGGTCTGGTGTGGAAGCGTGGTGACACGTGAAGCTGACAGATACTAATCGATCGAGGACTTAACCACAATACTTACGTTTTCAAGAACCGTTATCTAGTTTTGAAGGAATGGTTCCTTCAACTAAATAAAGATTTGTCAGAATCGAGAGATTCAAGGAAGCTAGTGAGGAATCACCGGAGTGTACTTAGCTTGTACATGAGGATGAGAGCGAACGAAGCTGACACAGAAGGTCGAAGGTTATCACAAATCGCAAGTCTGGTGATGATGGCGAAGAGGTCACACCCGTTCCCATGCCGAACACGGAAGTTAAGCTCTTCAGCGCCAATGGTAATTGGGGGCTTCCCCCTGTGAGAGTAGGACATCGCCGGGCGTAAAAAGGTGAAACGTACACCATGTCGTTTCATCTTTTTTTGTGCCTAAAAGCAAAAACTATAATGATTTGAAGAACAGCTATTAAGCTGTTCTTTTTTCATTTTTTCTTATTTAAATCTGGGAAGACTTATAATACCACGAAAGAAGATACTTCTATGTAATAGAGTATTGATTTCGCACGCAACTTCACGACACTCCTCGAAAATGAAATTCGCATTTTCTTCGTGCGATGTAACGCTGCCGAAGTTTTCCTTGTCCTGCGGGAATAGCGAGCCAGGCGAGACCTAAGAAGAAATGTCTAGCTCAGCTCCCAGTCACTTGGATCACTTCAGACTTCCTGTGGCGGCCACAGCCTCCTCGTCAGTCTTCCAGTGACCTACGTGACTACCCGGGTCGCTTGCGCTTTTCTAATGCCCGCGGAAAGGGAGTGAATTTCAAAGAAATCAATATATTCTTCTAAGAGAAATCAAATTTATCTTTCCATTTCAAGGATTCCTCTTTTTCTTTCACAAACTTTCGTGCTATCCTAAGAGTTACAAAAAATGAAAACTTGAGTTTTGGAGGTTTTACAAAGTGCTTGAAAATGGCTATATATTGATTGCGATCATTCTCATCATCAACATTGTATATGTAACATTCTTCACGCTGCGTATGATCCTGACGTTGAAAAACCAGCGATATCTTGCAGCGGCGACAAGTGTCATTGAAGTCCTCATCTACGTGATCGGACTTGGAATCGTACTCGAAAACCTGAATGAAATCCAAAACCTGATCGCCTACGCGGTCGGTTACGGAATCGGCGTCATCGTCGGTATGAAGATCGAAGAAAAGCTTGCACTTGGTTACATCACAGTCAACGTAATCACGAAAGAATTCGATTCAGACATTCCATCGGCTCTTCGTAACAAGGGCTATGGTGTTACAAACTGGCTCGCGGATGGACGAGATGGTCCACGTCTTATGATGCAGATCCTGACTTCGAGAAAATCCGAATACGATCTATACTCTACGGTAAAGCAAATGGATGAGAAAGCCTTTATCATCTCGCATGAACCGAAAGCCTTCTATGGAGGGTTCTGGGTCAAGGCAGTACGGAGGTAACGAACGATGGATAAGAGCAAACCGAAAAAGAAGAAGTTCGAAGTATTGGAAAACGAGAGCATCTCAGACTGCCTCGATCGCATGCAGAAAGAAGGCTACATGCCTGTAAGGCGGATGGAAGAGCCGGTTTTCCAAGAAAAGACGCAAAATGGGAAGAAAGACGTGGAATATTTACGACAAAAAGTGATTTTTGAAGGTAAATTACAGTGAAATCCGAACATTTGATTCGTAAATTTATCCAACGTTCGATTTTTCGTTGACATACGCGTTTTGGCGTTGTTACAATATAACTGAATCAAAAAGCTCTCATATAATCTTGGGGATATGGCCCATAAGTTTCTACCCGGTAACCGTAAATTACTGGACTATGAGGGAAAGCGAACGGTATGCCAGAAATGGAACGTGCCCAGGATTTATTATGCTTTCTCACATCCAAGAGAAACAAATAAGATCCTGGGTCTTTTTTTCGGACAAAAATAGGTAGTACATAGATGGAAAGGTTTGGTGAGGTCATGCACGCATTAGTAGGTGTCATTATGGGAAGTACATCGGATTGGGAGACGATGAAACATACGTGTGAGGTTCTTGAAGAACTTGAAATTCCGTACGAGAAGCGAGTCGTATCGGCTCATCGTACGCCTGAACTCATGTTTGAATATGCAGAGGAAGCACGTGATCGAGGGATCCGGGTCATTGTAGCAGGGGCTGGTGGAGCCGCACATCTTCCGGGTATGGTCGCAGCGAAGACGACCTTGCCGGTCATCGGAGTTCCGGTTCAATCGAAAGCTCTGAATGGTCTGGATTCGCTTCTATCGATTGTCCAGATGCCTGGCGGAGTTCCGGTCGCAACGGTTGCGATTGGAAAAGCAGGCGCGACGAACGCTGGACTTTTAGCGGCACAGATTATAGGCACGACTTCAGAGGATGTAGCTTCTCGACTTCAGAATCGACGAAACCAAACGAAAGAAAAAGTGTTGGAAAGCAGTGGTGAATTGATATGATGAAACCAATTTTACCTCCTCAAACGATCGGGATATTGGGTGGCGGTCAGCTCGGCAGGATGATGGCGATTGCGGCAAAAGAGATGGGATTCAAGGTAGCGACCGTCGATCCGACAGAAGGTTCTCCGTGTGGATTGATTGCCGACATCGAAATTGTAGGTGACTATGCGAGTGAGGAAGCACGCACGAAATTGGCTGAAGTGAGTGACGTCATTACGTACGAATTTGAAAATGTCGACCTTGCGACAGCTGAGTGGTTGGAGAGGAATCACCATCTGCCACAGGGCAGCCGGCTTTTACAAGTGACACAGGACCGGGCAGAGGAAAAGCGCACGCTTGAAGCAATTGGCGTTCAAGTCGCCCCTTATGAACTGGTTGACGAGTGGGCAGAACTTGAACCGGCGCTTGAGAAAATCGGATATCCAGCGATTTTGAAAACGACCCGTGGCGGCTATGACGGGAAAGGTCAGGTCATGATTGAGGCGCCTCAAGATTTGAAGGCAGCAGAAGAGTTGCTTGCTGGTGGTACTCCGTGTGTGTTAGAGAAGAAAATCAACTTTGCAAAAGAGATATCGGTGATCGTCGCTCGGAACACGAGTGGTGACACGGAAACGTTCCCGGTTGCCGAGAACATCCATAAAGATCACATTCTGTATCAATCGATCGTTCCAGCGCGTGTTTCGGAAGCGAGCCTGGAACAAGCGGAAAGCCTTGCGAGAAAGATTGCGAGCGGGTTAGAGCTAGTTGGTACTTTGGCGGTCGAGATGTTCCTGACGAATGATGAGGGCATTTATATCAATGAATTGGCACCGCGTCCACACAATTCTGGGCATTATACGATTGAAGGCTGTATGTTCTCGCAATTCCAGCAGCATATCCGCGCAATTTGCGGATGGAAGCTTGGAAAGCCGACCTTGCTGAAGCCAAGCGTAATGGTGAACTTGCTCGGACAAGACGCTGCGACGATATTGGAAGTTGCACCATTGTTTGATGATGTCCATCTTCATCTATATGAGAAAAAGGAAATCAAGGACAAACGGAAGATGGGACATTTTACGATCATAAACGATTCATTAGAAGATGCAGTCGATCAAGCAGAAACCATCGTTAAGAACTTACAACAAAAAGACAACTTGGAGGAAGTAAAATGATTGAACGCTATACACGACCTGAAATGGGTGCGATTTGGACAGAAGAAAATAAATTCAAAGCATGGCTCGAAGTAGAGATTCTTGCATGTGAAGCATGGGCAGAGCTTGGCGACATTCCGAAAGAGGACGTTGCGAAGCTCCGTGAAAACGCTGGTTTTGACGTGAACCGCATCAATGAGATCGAAGCGGAAACGCGCCATGATGTGGTCGCTTTTACAAGAGCGGTATCGGAAACACTTGGTGAAGAGCGCAAATGGGTCCATTACGGACTGACTTCTACAGACGTCGTTGACACAGCCCTATCCTACTTAATCAAGCAAGCGAATGACATACTACTGGCGGATGTCGAGAAGTTCATTGAGATTTTAAAAGAAAAAGCGGTAGAGCATAAGCACACGGTGATGATGGGAAGAACGCACGGTGTCCATGCCGAACCGACGACATTCGGTTTGAAGCTTGCGCTCTGGTACGAAGAGATGAAGCGTAACAAAGAGCGTCTCGAGCAAGCGGTGGAAGGCATCCGTTTCGGAAAGCTTTCAGGAGCGGTCGGGACGTACGCGAACATCCCTCCGTTCGTTGAGGAGTATGTGTGTGAAAAGCTTGGTCTGAACCGTGCACCGGTATCCACACAAACGTTGCAACGTGACCGACATGCACATTACATTTCAACGCTCGCACTCGTCGCGACATCAATTGAGAAGTTCGCAACGGAAATCCGAGGCTTACAGAAGAGTGAGACGCGTGAAGTCGAGGAATTTTTCGCAAAAGGACAAAAAGGATCTTCCGCAATGCCGCATAAGCGTAATCCAGTTGGCTCTGAGAACATGACTGGTCTTGCGCGTGTGATTCGAGGCCATATGGTAACGGCGATGGAGAACGTGTCTTTATGGCATGAGCGCGATATTTCGCACTCGTCCGCTGAGCGCGTGATCATTCCGGACAGCACGATCCTATTGAATTACATGCTGAACCGATTCTCCAATATCGTGAAAAACTTGACAGTGTTCCCGGAGAACATGAAACGCAACATGACGAGAACGTACGGCTTGATCTACTCGCAGAGAGTGTTGCTTTCACTGATCGACAAGGGCATGAACCGTGAAGAAGCATACGACCTCGTGCAGCCGAAAGCGATGGAAGCTTGGGAGAAAGGCATCCAGTTCAGAGAGTTGATCGAAGGGGAAAAGCGAGTGACCGATATGCTTTCACCAGAAGAGATCGACGACTGTTTCGACTACAACTACCACCTGAAGGAAGTAGACAACATTTTCAAACGCGTTGGACTTGAGTAAACCGCCGCACAGGCGCGAGGAGGAACGTTGGATGGAAAAGCAAGCGTTACTGTATGAAGGGAAAGCGAAGCGTGTGTATGAAACGACCGATTCAGAAATCGTCTGGATCGAGTATAAAGATGAGGCGACCGCCTTCAACGGCGAAAAGAAATTGACGATCACAGGGAAAGGCCGATTGAACAACGAGATTTCAGCGTTATTGTTCGAGAAGCTCCGTGAAAAAGGGATCGAATCCCACTTTGTGAAAAAGCTTTCGGAAACCGAGCAGCTCGTGAAAAACGTCCAGATCATTCCGTTAGAGGTCGTCGTAAGGAACGTTGCGGCCGGTTCGCTTGCTCACCGTTTAGGGATGGAAGAAGGCGAAGTGCTGCCAGAGACGATCGTAGAGTTCTACTATAAAAACGATGACCTGGGTGATCCGTTGTTGACGCGTGATCACATCCGCGTACTCGGTCTGATCGAGGAAACAGAGCTGGCCCTTTTACGAGAGAAGGGTCTAGCAGTAAACGAAGTGCTCGTGCCATATTTCAAATCTCTGAACATCGACTTGATCGATTTCAAGCTCGAGTTCGGCATCGGACCGGATGGAGACGTCCTGCTCGCAGATGAGATTTCACCTGACACATGCCGATTGTGGGATGCAGAAACGGGAGAGAAGCTCGATAAAGACGTGTTCCGTCGCGACCTCGGAAGTTTGACCGACACATACAGTAAGCTGTTGGAACGATTGACGATTACGCCTTAAGCAAGCGTTTAGTAGATCAATAGAATAAAAGGGTTCCGAAATGGAACCCTCCATATGAAAAATTTTAAGAATGTTGTGTTTTTTAAGAAAAAAAGTTGTTGTGAAAGGAAATTCACGAGACTCCAGCGGGATAAGCGAGCCAAGCGAGACCCCGCACTTTTAATAAGGATCTTCGACTAAGTACCACCACGTCCTGTGGTGAACGTCGAAGCCACCACATCCTGTGGAAGTGAGGCTTGCGGATCGCCCGCGGAAAGCGAAGTGAATTTCACAGAACAACAAATCTATGAACGATAAAAAACAACCACTCGGGGAGGCCGATTTCATGTATAACGTTAAAGTTTTCATCACTTTAAAGGAAAGTGTTCTAGATCCACAAGGAGCTGCTGTGAAAGATTCGCTCCATCGTCTCACTTACAACACAGTTGAAGATGTACGCGTAGGAAAATACATTGAATTGACGCTAAAGAAAGAAGATGGCGACATCGATCAGCAAGTACGAGAAATGTGCGAGAAGCTTCTTGCGAACACGGTCATTGAAGACTATACGTATGAAATCGAGGAGGTCATTCCTCAATGAAGTTCGCCGTCGTCGTTTTTCCAGGATCCAACTGTGACATAGACATGTACCACGCCATCAAGGACGAGCTGGGAGAGGAAGTCGAGTACGTCTGGCATGACGACCAAGACTTGAAGCACTTTGACGGCATTCTCATACCGGGTGGATTCTCGTACGGAGACTACTTGCGAAGTGGTTCCATCGCTCGCTTTTCCAACGTGATGGAGTCGATTTACGAAGCGAACCAGGCAGGCAAGCCAATCCTCGGTGTCTGCAACGGTTTTCAAATTTTACTAGAAGCAGGATTGTTGCCAGGCGCTATGCAACGGAACGAAAAACTGAAATTCATCTGTAAGCAGGTCGAGCTTGAAGTGGCGAGCAACGAAACGATGTTTACTTCTCTTTATGAAAAAGGGGAGAAGATCACGATTCCGGTCGCACACGGTGAAGGCAACTACTACTGCGATGAAGCGACATACACGAAGCTCGCTGCAAACAACCAGATCGCGTTCACCTATGCAGAAAACATCAACGGTTCCAGACACGGAATCGCAGGCATAACGAATGAAAGAGGAAACGTCCTTGGCATGATGCCTCATCCAGAGCGAGCGGTAGATGCTTTGCTCGGTAGCGCGGACGGACTGAAGCTGTTTCAATCAATCGTGAAATCTTGGAGGGAAGCACATGTCACTACTTCATGAACCAAATGCAGAAATGATCAAGGAACAGAAGCTTTATCAGGAAATGGGCTTGAACGATAGCGAGTTCGGTATGGTCGAATCGATCTTAGGCCGTCTTCCGAATTATACGGAAACAGGGCTTTTCTCGGTCATGTGGTCCGAGCATTGCAGCTACAAGAACTCGAAGCCTGTTCTACGGAAGTTCCCGACAGAAGGCAAGCGCGTCCTCCAAGGTCCAGGAGAAGGGGCTGGAATCGTCGATATCGGTGACGATCAAGCAGTCGTTTTTAAAATTGAAAGCCACAACCACCCGTCTGCCATCGAGCCGTATCAAGGGGCAGCAACAGGAGTGGGCGGCATCATCCGTGACGTGTTCTCGATGGGTGCGCGTCCGGTCGCCTTGTTGAACTCTCTTCGTTTCGGCGAGCTAACTTCTGATCGAGTGAAGTATTTGTTCGAAGAGGTTGTCGCTGGAATCGCAGGTTACGGAAACTGTATCGGTATCCCGACAGTCGGTGGAGAAGTGCAGTTTGATGCTTCTTACGAAGGCAATCCGCTCGTGAACGCGATGTGTGTCGGCGTGATTGATCATAAGGACATCCAAAAGGGTCAGGCAAACGGAATCGGCAACTCGGTCATGTACGTTGGTGCAAAGACTGGACGCGATGGTATCCATGGTGCGACGTTCGCTTCGGAAGAATTGAACGATGCGTCAGAGGAAAAGCGTCCGGCAGTTCAGGTCGGCGACCCGTTCATGGAAAAGCTTTTACTAGAAGCGTGTTTGGAGCTTGTCCAATCAGATGCACTTGTTGGCATCCAGGACATGGGCGCAGCAGGTCTGACTTCGTCCTCGAGCGAAATGGCGAGTAAGTCAGGCGTTGGGATTGAGATGAATCTCGACCTTGTCCCGCAACGTGAAACGAACATGACGCCTTACGAAATGATGCTTTCTGAGTCTCAAGAGCGTATGTTGATCGTTGTGAAAAAAGGACGCGAAGACGAAATCAAGCAGATTTTCGATAAATGGGAACTTGAAGCAGTCACGATCGGTCAAGTGATCGAGGAAAAAGAACTTCGCTTGCTTCATAACGGTGAAGTCGTTGCGAACGTTCCGGTCGATGCATTGGCGGAAGAAGCACCGGTTTACCACAAGCCGAGTGCAGTCCCTGCATACTATGAAGCGTTCCAAACGCAAGAAGCTTACCAACCACAAATCACAGATTACAAAGATACATTGTTGAAACTGTTGGCTCAGCCGACGATTGCAAGCAAGTCATGGGTGTTCAATCAGTACGATCATATGGTTCGCACGAGCACGGTTGTTTCACCTGGTTCAGACGCAGCGGTCGTCCGGATCCGCGGAACGCGTAAAGCGTTGGCGATGACGACAGACTGTAACTCTCGCTATCTATACTTGGATCCTGAAGTCGGCGGTAAAATCGCAGTTGCTGAAGCGGCGCGGAACATCGTGTGTTCTGGAGCAGAACCATTGGCTATTACAGACTGCTTGAACTTCGGAAACCCTGAAAAGCCGGAAATCTTCTGGCAGCTTGAGAAAGCGGTTGAAGGGATGAGCGATGCATGTCGCACCTTATCAACACCAGTCATCAGCGGAAATGTTTCATTGTACAACGAAACGAATGGCGTCGCGGTTTATCCAACGCCGGTTGTTGGCATGGTCGGACTTGTCCATGACATCGACCACGTCACGACGCAAGCGTTTAAAGAAGCAGGAGACGTCATCTACATGATCGGTGAAACGAAGCCGGAATTCTCCGGAAGTGAGCTTCAGAAACTATTAGAAGGATCAATTTCGGGTAAAGCACCAGAGCTTGACCTGGAAAAAGAATCCCGCTATCAATCTCAACTTTTACAAGCGATTCAAGGGGGTCTCGTCCAATCTGCTCATGATGTAGCAGAAGGTGGAGTAGCGGTGGCACTAGCGGAATCCATGATGGACGCGGAACTCGGCGCATCTGTCACACTATCAGGAGAGGAAGCAGCGGCACTATTCAGTGAATCTCAGTCTCGTTTCCTCGTATCCGTCAAACCGGAAAACGCGGAGCAGTTTGAAAGTCTCGTAGACGCGACGAAGATCGGTTTCGTACTGGATCGCGCAATGCTACGTATCGATACACCAGAAGGGAAAGAGCTCGTTTCGGCGACGAAAGATGAGCTCGAGACAGCTTGGAAGGGAGCTATTCCATGTTTGCTGACATCAAAGGTTTAAACGAAGAATGTGGCGTGTTCGCGATCTGGGGTCACCAGGACGCGTCGCAGCTCACATATTACGGTCTCCACAGCCTCCAGCACCGCGGGCAAGAGGGTGCTGGTATTGCGGTGACAGACGGCGAACAGGTGAAATTTCATAAAAACAGCGGGCTCGTGACGGAAGTGTTCAACAAAGGCGAGCTCAACACGTTGACAGGGAAAGCGGCAATTGGGCATGTGCGTTACTCGACGGCTGGTGGCACGGAATATGCCAACGTCCAGCCGCTCGTATTCCAATCTCAGCGTGGCGGCCTGGCGCTTGCGCATAACGGCAATCTTGTAAACGCCAACATGCTGAAGCAGCAGCTCGAAGCGCAAGGCAGTATCTTTCAGACGACATCCGATACGGAAGTGCTCGCGCATCTGATTAAGCGCAGCGGTCTTTATAATCTGCGTGACCAGGTGAAGAACGCACTGTCGATGATCAAGGGGGCTTACGCGTTCGTCATCATGACCGAGAATGGCATCATGGCCGCTCAGGATCCGAACGGATTGCGTCCTTTGTCTCTTGGTAAAATCGGCGACGCGTATGTCGTCGCCTCTGAAACGTGTGCGTTCGATGTCATCGGCGCGGAATATATCCGGGACGTGCGTCCTGGGGAGCTGTTGATCATCAATGACGAGGGGCTCGAGACGGATTCGTTCACGTCCTCGACGAACCGGGCGATCTGCAGCATGGAGTATATTTATTTTTCCCGGCCAGATAGCCATATTGATGATATCAACGTCCATACCGCTCGTAAAAACTTGGGTAAACGCTTGGCGGCTGAAGCCTTCGTGGAAGCGGATGTTGTCACAGGTGTACCGGATTCCAGTATTTCAGCGGCAATCGGTTATGCCGAAGCGGCAGGGATTCCGTATGAGCTTGGGTTGATCAAAAACCGCTATGTCGGACGGACGTTCATCCAGCCTTCTCAAGCATTGCGTGAGCAAGGCGTGAAAATGAAGCTGTCGCCGGTTCGTGGAATCGTGGAAGGGAAACGTGTCGTAATGGTTGATGATTCGATCGTCCGTGGGACGACGAGCCGACGTATCGTGCAAATGTTGCGTGATGCAGGGGCTACTGAAGTCCACGTGCGCATCAGTTCACCGCCGATTGCTCACCCGTGCTACTACGGCATCGACATTTCTTCGAAGGAAGAGTTGATTGCGTCGAACTACTCTGTGGAGGAGATCCGTGAGATCATTGGGGCGGATTCACTCGAGTACTTGAGTGTGGACGGCATGCTGGAAGGCATTGGGCGGAATCAGAGCGAACCGAACTGTGGGCAATGCCTAGGCTGTTTCACAGGCAAGTACCCGACGGAAATCTACCCAGACACCGTACTACCACACGAAAAAGAGCTGGTATTTAAGTAAACGGACTCTATAGCAGGTGCTAACTTTCCCCAAATGATCTTCAACCTGGATTTGGGGAAGGATAAGGAGTTTATCGTTACCGAAAGTGAGCGAAACTCTGATTTGGGGAAGGATAAGGAGTTTATCGTTACCGAAAGTGAGCGAATCCCAAATTTGGGGAAGGATAGGAGCTCTACCGTTACCGAAAATGAGGAATCCCCGAATTTCGAGAACGATACGCAGGAAAAATCAAATAACGTGAGCTTTTTTAAGAAAAAAGCTTCCGAATAAATAAGTTTTTACTGATGGATCTGAGCAGTTATCAAATAGATCATAGGGAGGCGGAGTTTTTATGGCACAAGCATACAAACAGGCAGGAGTCGACGTGGAGGCGGGGTATGAAGCGGTCAATCGCATGAAAAAGCATGTGAAGGAAACCATGCGGCCTGAGGTACTGGGGGGTATCGGCGCGTTCGGCGGCATGTTTGACCTCTCGAAGCTCGACGTAAAAGAACCTGTGCTTATCTCCGGAACAGACGGAGTCGGAACGAAGCTCATGCTCGCCTTCCAGATGGACAAGCATGACACGATCGGGATCGATGCGGTCGCCATGTGCGTGAACGACATCGTCGCACAAGGGGCGGAGCCGCTCTATTTTCTCGATTACATCGCAACCGGAAAATTAGACCCGGAGAAAGTTGAACAGATCGTCAAAGGAATTGCGGATGGATGCAAGCAGGCAGGCGCAGCCCTCATTGGCGGTGAGACGGCTGAAATGCCTGGCATGTATGATCCGGAGGAATACGACCTTGCTGGTTTTACAGTAGGAGTTGCGGAGAAATCGAAACTGATCACGCCTGAAAAAGTAGAGAACGGCGACGTGCTGATCGGTCTCGCGTCCAGCGGGATCCACAGCAACGGCTACTCTCTCGTGCGAAAAGTATTGCTTGAACAGGCGGGTTACGAGTTCAATCAAACGTTTGATCAACTCGATAAACCGCTTGGAGAAGTGCTTTTAACACCGACAAAGATCTATGTGAAGCCTGTCCTCGAAGTGGTCCGTCATTTTAACATTAGTGGAATCGCGCACATCACAGGCGGCGGTTTCACAGAAAACATCCCGCGCATGCTTCCGGAAGGATTGCATGCAGAAGTGGACTTCGGTTCATGGCCGGTACATCCGATTTTTACCTTATTGCAAAAAGAAGGGGATCTTTCGCTTAAGGATATGCTCGGAACATTCAACATGGGAATCGGAATGGTACTCGCTGTAAAACCAGAAGAGGCAGACGGTGTGATGCGGAAGCTGATTGAACAAGGGGAAAGAGCGTACCAGATTGGACAGGTGACAGAAGGGGAAGGCATTACGTACAAAGGAGGAGATCTCGATTGAAGAACATCGCGGTATTCGCATCCGGCTCGGGATCGAACTTCCAGGCGATCATTGACGCGGTTGAAACGGGAGAGCTAGAAGCGGAAATCACATTGCTCGTTTGTGACAAGCCGGGGGTGAAGGCCATTGAACGAGCGGAAAAGCATGGCATCCCGTCATTCGTTTTTTCACCGAAAACGTACGTCGATAAAGAAGCATTCGAAACAGAGATCTTAGAAAAATTGAATGATGCAGAGGTGGATTTCATCGCGCTGGCAGGTTACATGCGCTTGATCGGTCCGACGTTGCTGAACGAATTCGAGGGGAAGATGGTCAACATCCACCCTTCTTTATTGCCTGAGTTTCCTGGAAAGGACGCGATTGGACAGGCACTGGAGGCAGGCGTGAACGAAACCGGCGTTACCGTCCACTACGTCGATAACGGGATGGACACAGGGCCGATCATCGAGCAGGTCGCTGTGCCGGTCTATGAAGATGATACGCAGAACCATGTGCGGAAACGAATCCATGAGGTGGAGCATGAGCTTTACCCGAAGGTTTTACAAAAACTATTACATCCAGCTGAAGTCAATTCAAACTGAGAAAGGGGCAGGAGCATGAAGCGCGCATTAGTGAGTGTTTCCAACAAAGAAGGGCTGATTCCATTCGTAGAAGGCTTGATTGAACAAGGGATCGAGATCGTCTCGACAGGAGGCACGAAGAAAGCGATAGAAGAAGCAGGACTGAAGGTTACCGGCATATCTGATGTGACCGGGTTTCCGGAAATTTTAGACGGACGTGTGAAGACGCTCCACCCGAACATCCACGGTGGCTTGCTTGCGGTGAGAGAGAACGAAGATCACATGGCACAGATCGGGGAGCACAATATCACACCGATTGATTTCGTGGTCGTGAACCTTTATCCGTTCAAAGAGACGATTTCCAAGCCAGATGTGACGTTTGAAGATGCAATTGAGAACATTGATATTGGCGGTCCGAGCATGCTTCGTTCGGCTGCGAAAAACCACGCGTCCGTGACGGTGGCGGTCGATCCGGCGGATTATGCTCCGATTTTGGAAGAATTGAAGACGAACAGTGCGGTGTCGGCTGAGACGAAACGACGTCTCGCGGCAAAAGTGTTCCGTCACACAGCGGCTTACGATGCGCTGATTGCTCAATATTTGACGGAAGAAGAGTTCCCGGAGACTTACACAATTACATATGAGAAAAAACAGTCGTTACGATATGGGGAAAACCCGCATCAACAGGCCGCTTTTTACGAGGTGCCGATCGGAGATCCTTCTACGATTGCAAAAGCGAAGCAACTTCACGGGAAGGAGCTTTCGTTCAACAACCTCAACGATGCGGATGCAGCGCTTCAAATCATCCAGGAGTTCGATGAGCCGGCAGTCGTAGCGGTCAAGCATACGAATCCGTGTGGCGTCGGTGTTGGTAAAACGTTAGCGGAAGCGTACCAGCTTGCGTACGAAGCAGATCCGATCTCAATCTTCGGTGGAATCGTTGCGACGAATGAAGAGGTCGATGCGGAAACGGCTCAGATGATGCGCGAGATTTTCTTAGAAATCATCATCGCCCCTTCGTTCTCTGAAGAAGCCCGCTCCATTTTAACGGAAAAGAAAAACTTACGGTTGTTACAGATTGAACCGAAGACGGTGGCGACGGAAGTGAACCGACGCATTCAGTCGGTTTCAGGTGGCGCGCTCATCCAGCAGGAAGACCACTATGGTTTTGACAACGCGGAGTTGAAGGTGGCGACCAAACGTGAGCCGACGGAAGCGGAATGGGCGGACTTGAAGCTTGGATGGCAGATCGTCAAGCACGTGAAATCGAACGCGATCGTCCTTGCGAAGGACAACCGTACGATCGGCGTAGGTGCCGGTCAAATGAATCGTGTCGGTGCTGCGAAAATTGCGCTTGAGCAGGCAGGTGCGAATGTGGAAGGGTCATCGATGGCGTCTGATGCATTCTTCCCGATGAGTGATACGGTGGAAGCAGCTGCAAAAGCTGGCGTAACCGCGATCATCCAACCAGGCGGTTCGATCCGTGATCAGGAATCGATTGATAAAGCGGACGAGTACGGGATCACGATGGTCATGACAGGCGTACGTCACTTCAAACACTAAAGAGGAGGGGTCTAGATGAAAGTTCTAATCGTTGGAAAAGGTGGCCGTGAACATGCGATGGCATGGAAAATGGCACAGTCTGAGCGGGTATCAAAAGTGTATGTCGCACCAGGGAATGTCGGGATGGAAGATGTCGCGGATTGCGTCGCGATTCCGGAATCCGACCATGAAGCCCTTGTTCAATTCGCGAAAGAGAACGGCGTCGACTTGACGGTAATCGGTCCAGAGCAACCGTTGTTGGACGGTATCGTCGATCGTTTCCAAGCGGTCGGGTTGCGTGTATTCGGTCCGACCAAGGCAGCAGCACTCATTGAAGGCAGCAAAACGTATGCGAACGAATTGATGGACAAGTATGGCATCCCGACTGCCTTCTCCTCGTCGTTCACCGATTACGGGGAGGCACGCGATTACTTGTTGAAAAAGGGTGCACCGATCGTTATTAAAGCGGACGGACTCGCAGCAGGAAAAGGTGTCGTCGTCGCGATGACGATGGAAGAAGCGGAAGAAGCGCTCCATTCGATGATGGTCGAGACGAAGTTCGGTGACGCGAGTGCGCGCGTCGTCATTGAGGAATTTTTACAAGGGGAAGAATTCTCGTTGATGGCGTTCGTGAACGGTTCCACAGTTCTGCCGATGGTCATCTCGCAAGATCACAAGCGTGCCTTCGATGGCGACCTCGGACCGAACACCGGTGGCATGGGCGCTTATTCGCCAGTACCGCTTATCGGTGAGGAAGTGGTTGCGGAGTCTGTTGAGCGAATTTTGCAGCCGATGGCGGATGCGCTGGTTAAGGAAGGATCACCGTTCACAGGGATTTTGTATGCAGGATTGATGCTCACAGCAGATGGTCCGAAAGTGATCGAGTTCAACGCTCGTTTCGGGGATCCGGAAACGCAAGTCGTGCTGCCGCGTCTGGAAACCGACCTTTTCGATGTGATGGAATCATTATTGGACGGTAAAAAGATCGAGCTCAAGTGGTCTGATGATGCGTATGTCGGTGTTGTACTCGCATCCGGCGGCTATCCGGAAGCGTACCACAAAGGCGTTCGGGTTAAAGGGCTGGAGGTCGTTTCGGCGGATGCGCTCACATTTTACGCAGGTGTGAAGAACGGTGAGTCAGGCGGACTGGTCACCGATGGCGGACGGATCCTTCTGTTGGCCCACAAGGCGGCAGATCTGGAAGCTGCTCAGAAACTCGTCTACGCAGAGATGGGCAAGCTCCATTGCGTAGGCAGCTTTTACCGGGCGGATATCGCAGATAAAGCCATCAAGTCTGTCTCTTCTTTACGAGGAAGTAAATAAACGCGACGATTGCTCCAATGATCATGATGTAGACGAACAGCATGTCGGTCAAGTATTCCATGAGAACTTGCATTGAGATTCACCTCAACTTTAGTGTAAAAGCTCCCAATTCGGGAGCTTTTTTGATTTGTAATCGGAAAAATCGCTAGAGCAGCGATTTTCTCATTAGAAAAAGTGTTGGAGTTAATTCTGTGGGGCTCTTGCGCACCCCGAACTCGGGAAAATGCGGATTTCGCACCCCGCAAGAAGCACTTGCGCACCCCGAACTCGGGAAAATGCGGATTTCGCACCCCGCAAGAGGCACTTGCGCACCCCGAACTCGGGAAAATGCGGATATCGCACCCCGCAAGAGGCACTTGCGCACCCCGAAAACGGAAAAATGCGGATTTCGCACCCCGCAAGAAGGTCTTGCGCACCCCGAAAACGGAAAAATGCGGATATCGCACCCCGCAAGAGCACCTCTCACATCGCATCATACCCTCATCAAGACGGGTTGATCGGTGAGCCTTCTTTTGTCATGGAGGCGAGGTCCATGTGGTTGAATTCCTGGCCACGCTTATATAGATCAGTCATCGGGCAGTATTTCGTGATGCCTTCAGCGACTTTCATCGAGCCGATCAGCATCATCATCAAGTGGTTTTCTCCGGACTTACGCCCCATGCGAGCGGTAGCAACACCGACCATCGTCAGACCGATCGTGATCCGAAGTAGAGCGTTTCCGGTACCGATATTTGGCTTCATACCTTGTTCCTCCTTCGTTTAGGTACTGTAGGAATGTAAAGGATTGTGGTAAGATTAAACGTGCGTATATTTTAAAAATACTGACATTTATCTCATCGTAAAAAACATACATACAACCGGGGTGATATTTCATGAATTGGACGAAGCAGCAGCTCCGTACCCATGTACAAGTGATCCAGGGTGAAACGCCACCTACGATCGTGTTGCAGAATGCGACCTATTTGAACAACGTATTGCGTCAGTGGTTGAACGCAAACATTTGGATTTATGAAGATCGGATTGTCTATGTCGGCGATCGAATGCCGCACAACCATGAGGGATGTGAAATCGTCGATTGCGAAGGCAAATACATCGTGCCTGGATACATCGAACCTCATGTCCATCCATTTCAACTTTATAATCCCCAGACGTTCGCTTCTTATGCAGCAAAACGAGGGACGACAACGTTCATCAGCGACAATTTGATGCTCCTTCCTTTGCCTCACGAGAAAGCGCTTTCTTTCATGGATGACATCAACAAAGAATTACCATATTCCTTTTACTGGTGGTGCCGTTACGACTCTCAGACGAAACTGCAAAATGAGGAGGAAGTGTTCTCGGATAAGCTGTTCCGTCAATTCCTCGATCATCCGTATGTCTTGCAGGGCGGCGAGCTGACCAATTGGCCTCAAGTATTGAAAGGGGACGACAAGACCCTTCATTGGATGCAGGAGACGAAACGTCGCGGCAAAAAAGTCGAGGGACATTTGCCGGGTGCTTCTGAACGCACGCTCACAAAGATGGCCGTGCTCGGCGTAGATTGTGATCATGAGGCGATGACGGGTGAAGAAGCGGTCCTCCGGATGTCTCTCGGATATACGACGTCCCTCCGCTACTCTTCCATCCGCCCGGATCTTCCGGAAATCCTCGAGGAGATGCTCCGCATCGGCGTTTCGAGCTTTGACCGGGTGATGATGACGACGGACGGCTCGACACCTACTTTTTATAAAAATGGGGTGACGGATGAGGTGCTCAGGATTGCGCTTGATAAAGGGGTGCCGCTGGAAGACGCGTACGCGATGGTGTCCTACAACATCGCACGCCACTACGGAATGGACCACCTGCATGGCATGGTGGCACCAGGTCGCCTCGCGAATTTGAATATCCTTGAGGATCCACGTCAGCCGACGCCTGAAAAGGTTTTATCAAAAGGGGTGTGGGTGCAGGATGAGCCGGCCACCGAATTCGACTGGAGCCGTTACGACATCAAGCCGTATACGCTCGATTGGACACTTACTGAAGAAGATCTTCATCAAACGGCTCGTGCCGGAATCGATATGGTTAATGCGGTCATTACGAAACCGTATAAATCCGAGGTGGACTTTGGGGTCGAGGAGCTCTCGAAGGAACATGATGAATGCTTTTTCAGTCTGGTCGATCACAAAGGAAAGTGGCGCATCAGTACGATGCTGAAAGGCTTCGCGACGCACGTGTCCGGTTTTGTCAGCTCATACTCCAACAGCGGAGACATCCTTCTGATCGGTAAAAGCAAAAGGGATATGCTTGCTGCTTTTGAACGGATGAAGGAAATTGGTGGAGGCATCGTGCTCGTCGAAAACGGAGAAGTCGTCTGTGAAATTCCGCTCACGCTGAATGGAGGATTTTCGACTGAGCCTATGGAAGTGGTCATGGAACAGCAAGATCGACTCGTTCACGCGTTGAAAGATCGAGGCTACACGTTCGTCGATCCGATCTACAGCCTATTGTTCTTCTCATCGACACATCTACCGTACATCCGCATCACACCAAGCGGAATCGTCGATGTTTTAAAAAATGAGGTACTCTTTCCTGTTGTAATGCGTTAAACTATAAAGTAGAGAGAGATAGAGAAGGGAAAAAAGGGAAAACTAGGGGTGTTGTACTGAAATGAATAAAAAGTGGTTACTGGTTGCGTGTCTCGTTGCCGTGTTCCTGTTGCTTGCCGCTTGTAAGTCAGAGAAAGCGTCTTCGGATCAAGATTCCAAGGATCAAAAGGATCCAGAACCGAAAACGGAAGAACCGACAGAAGAGGAACCAGAAGAGCCTGAGTTTGCATACACGTTTCCATTAACGGGTAAAGGAACAGATGAGGCGTTACATCCACGCGTTGTGGCTGTAATGGTGAACAATGCGCCGGAAGCCCGTCAGCAGTCCGGCTTACATAAAGCCGATCTCGTGTATGAAGTGTTGGCAGAAGGTCGCATCACTCGATTGGTCGCACTTTTTCAAAGTGAAGAGCCTGACGTCATCGGCCCTGTCCGAAGTGCACGGGATTACTATGTCCGGTTAGCGAATGGATTCGATTCCATTTATGTGCACCACGGTTGGAGTCCTGATGCGAAGACGATGCTCACATCGGGCAATATTGACTCCATCAACGGGTTGTATTACGATGGGACACTGTTCAAGCGTGTCAGCTTCCGAAAAGCACCGCACAATTCATACATCTCGTATGAGAACATCATGAAAGAGTCGAAAAAGCAAGGCTACGAGCTGGAACAGGAAATTCCGTCTTTCACTTTCAAGGAAGATGTGGAAGGAGTAGCAACGGAAGGCGAACCTGCTGAAGATGTGAAGGTCGTCTACGGCAAATACCAGGTCGAATATCGCTTTGATACCGATAAAGGACTTTATCACCGTTATACAACGAATAATGAGCAGACCGTCGATCGGGAAACGGAGACACCAGTCGAACTGGAAAACGTTTTGATCGTATCTACAAATCATAAGATCGTGGACAACGTCGGCCGCCGGGATGTGAATCTGACGAGCGGTGGCAATGCGGTTCTGATCCAGAACGGGAAGGCGCAACAAGTCCAGTGGAAGAACGACAATGGCCGCATCATACCGGTGAAGGATGGCGTGGAAGTTCCATTCGTACCAGGTAAAACGTGGGTCAACTTCGTTCCTGGCTCGGATTTCAGCTCGAAAGTAACATGGGAATAGATTGGAAGGAGTGACAAGGGATGCAAATTGATAAATTGAGAGGAAAAACGCTCGATCAGCTCTTTGATGCGATCCTCACATTGAAAGACCGCGAGGAGTGCTATCGTTTCTTCGATGATCTTGCGACGATCAACGAGATTCAATCGTTGGCACAGCGTCTGGAAGTAGCGCGCATGCTACGTGAAGGGTTTACGTATCATAAGATCGAAAATGAAACAGGCGCGAGCACAGCAACGATTTCTCGTGTAAAACGTTGCCTGAACTACGGCAACGACACGTACGAAATGGCGCTCGACCGATTGAAGGAAAAATAATAAACAACGAAACGTCTGCATCCGGGGTGGGAAGCAGACGTTTTTTCATGTTATAAGAGTTGTTTATACCGGTGCGCTTTCAATGCGTGTTTGTAAGCGATGATCAAGCAGATCAAGGCACTGATCCAACCGATCGTGGGAGCATATTGGATCCTTTCAGCAAGTGCATACCCTAGGTAGATTAAGATTCCTGCACTGAACGATAGAATCGCTGCCCACATTTGATGTTTTTTCATATGTAAGAAGACCTCCTTGATTCGAGTTATCAGACGATCCGGTACTACACAACCAAATTATACCAAAAAAGTCCGTAGATAGGTAGGATGCAGTACTTCATGATTTTGTCACCAGTCACCTTTGTGCCGTTTGTTTTTCCGCCCCATCATTTCTGTTATAATCCTTAGAGGAAGTGTAAATTGAGGAGGTCACACGATGTTCGAATATAAAGAGTGGAAGCATGTGTTCAAGCTGGACCCGAACAAGGAAATCACGCCAGAAGCGCTCGATCAGATCTGTGAATCCGGTACTGATGCGGTCATCGTCGGCGGAAGTGACGGGGTTACGCTTGAGAATACGATCGACCTTCTTTCTCGTATACGGAAATACACCGTTCCCTGTGTGTTGGAGGTATCCAACATCGAATCGATCACACCAGGGTTCGATTTTTATTTTGTGCCGAGTGTGCTGAACAGCCAGAATCCAGATTGGATCGTCGGCTTGCACCATCAGGCGATCAAGGAGTACGGACATCTCATCAACTGGAACGAGCTTGTGACGGAAGGGTATTGCATCGTCAACGGTGAGTCGAAGGCTGCTCAACGATCAGAAGCGAATTCAGATCTCGATACGGAAGATGTTCTAGCTTATGCCGAAATGGCTGAGCACATGTTCCGTCTGCCGATCTTTTACCTGGAGTATAGCGGTACATATGGGGAAGTCGACCTTGTAAAAGATGTGAGCACCGTCCTCGATAAGACGAGATTCTTTTATGGCGGTGGAATCAAGGACAAGGAACAGGCACGAGAGATGGCACAATTCGCAGACACGATCGTCGTCGGCAATATCATTTATGAAGACTTGGACGCAGCACTCAGTACGGTAAAAGTCGTCAAAGGTTAAATTGTAAAACCAGAACCGTTAGGGTAAAATAAATAGTAAGAACATACGTTTGCTTAGGTGGTGTTGAAATTGCAACAAATCGTTGAAAGACTGCTCTCAGGACTGAATCCTGAGCAGAAAAGAGCGGTCAAACATACAGAAGGACCATTATTGATCATGGCGGGAGCGGGAAGTGGAAAGACCCGTGTGCTGACGCATCGGATTGCATACCTGCTCGTGGAAAAAGGAGTCGCCCCGTGGAACATTCTCGCGATCACGTTTACGAACAAAGCGGCTCGCGAAATGCAGAACAGGGTCTCAGCCATCACGGGACCGGCAGCGGACAACATTTGGATTTCCACGTTCCACTCGATGTGCGTACGGATTTTACGAAGAGATGCGGACCGGATCGGCATCAACCGCAACTTCACGATTCTCGATGCGACGGATCAGCTGTCAGTGATCAAACAGGCGTTGAAGGACTTGAACCTCGATTCGAAAAAGTTCGATGCGCGTAGCATTCTCGGAACGATCAGTTCAGCGAAAAATGAACTGAAAACGGCGGATGACTTCCAGAAAGTCGCATCCGGACTGTTTGAAGAGGTCGCAGCCGATGTGTACGAAGTGTACGAAAAGCAACTTCGAAAAAACCATGCGCTCGACTTCGACGACTTGATCATGTCGACGATCAAGCTGTTCCAGCGTGTACCGGAAGTGCTTGAGCATTATCAGCGGAAGTTCCAATACATCCATGTCGATGAGTATCAGGATACGAACCGTGCGCAGTACGTGCTCGTCAACCTGTTAGCAGATCGATTCCGTAACCTTTGTGTCGTCGGTGACTCGGATCAGTCGATTTATCGCTGGCGTGGAGCAGACATCGCGAACATCCTATCGTTTGAAGAAGACTATGCTGATGCAGAAGTCATTTTGCTTGAGCAAAATTACCGCTCGACGAAACGCATTCTTCAAGCGGCGAACGAGGTCATCCAGAACAACACAGGTCGAAAACCGAAGAATCTGTGGACGGAAAATACAGAAGGTAAGAATATCCATTACTATCAAGGGGATAGTGAACAGACAGAGAGCTTTTTCGTCGTCGGGAAGATCAAGGAGATGCTACAAGAGGGGCGAAAGCCTTCTGAAATGGCGATCTTATACCGGACGAACGCCCAATCCCGTGTTATAGAGGAAGCGCTCCTCAAATCAAATATCACATACCAGATCGTCGGAGGTACGAAGTTCTACGACAGAAAAGAAATCAAGGACGTCCTGGCGTACTTGCGTCTCATTTCCAACCCAGATGACGATATCAGCTTGAGCCGGATCATCAACGTACCGAGACGTGGAATCGGATCTTCTACGCTTGATAAAATCGTCCAATATGCGGCGATGCATGACCTTTCTGTCATGGAAGCGTTAGGTGAAGTCGAGCAGATGGGCTTGAGTGCTCGTTTCGTGAACCGTCTAACGGAGTTCCGCGATCAAGTGATGAACTGGTCGAAAATGCAGGAGTACCTCTCTGTGACTGAACTGACAGAAGAAGTGTTGGACAAGACCGGTTATAAAGAAGAGTTGAAAAAGGAAAAATCGATCGAATCGCAAAGTCGTCTCGAGAACTTGGATGAATTCCTATCCGTTACACAGGAATTTGAAAAGCAGAACGAAGACAAAAGCCTCGTGTCATTCTTGACAGATCTCGCCCTCGTCGCCGACATCGATAAGATGGATGATGACGAAGAAGACAAGAAGAAAGACGGCGTCGTTTTGATGACGTTGCACTCAGCGAAGGGGCTTGAGTTCCCGGTCGTCTTCTTGATGGGCCTTGAGGAAGGCATCTTCCCGCATAGTCGTTCTCTGTTTGAAGAGGATGAGATGGAAGAAGAGCGCCGACTTGCGTACGTCGGAATCACTCGTGCAGAGGAAGAACTGTACTTGACGAACGCGAAAATGCGTACTTTGTACGGTAAAACGACGATGAACGCACCGTCTCGCTTCATCAACGAAATCCCGGAAGAGCTCGTGGAATCGATGAACGAAGAGAAGGAAACCCTACCTTGGATGAAAACGTCGGGTGGACCTGGCGGAGCTGCCTCTAGACCAGGAGCTCCTCAACGTGCGCATCGTAAAATGCCTGCCCGTCCAAGTGGTGAAGGGCTGGATTGGAATGTAGGCGATAAGGCGAAGCATGGTAAGTGGGGTGTCGGAACGGTTGTGAGCACGAAGGGTGAAGGCGATTCACTCGAGCTTGATATCGCGTTTCCGCAACCGACAGGCATCAAGCGCTTGCTGGCGAAGTTTGCGCCGATTGAGAAAGCATGATCTAACAGTAAGAGAACTGTTGGCTTTGTTCATGATTTTGAAATTTCGAAGATAATACACGACACTCCTGCGGGAATAGCGAGCCAGGCGAGACCCCACAGCGAACATACGGGTCAACCATCACTAAGGTTCTTCGACTAACACCCACCACATCCTGTGGTGAACGTCGAAGCCAGCACATCCTGTGCAAGTGAGGCTCGCGGTTCGGCCGCGGAAAGGGAGTGTATTTCGAAGAAATTTTATCTGATATAGGAAAGAGGTAAAGTGATGACGGAGGAACAAGCGAAGACCAAAATCGAGGAATTAAGCACGGTCCTCAATCAATATAATTATGAGTATCACGTACTGGATAAACCATCCGTTCCCGACGCGGAATACGATGCGAAGCTCCATGAGCTCATGAAGCTCGAGCAAGAATACCCGCACCTGCGTCAGGAGGATTCTCCCACACAACGTGTCGGTGGAGAGCCGCTCGAAGGGTTTCAGAAGGTCGAGCACCGTACACCGATGCTCAGTCTCGGAAATGCCTTCAACGAGCAGGACCTTCGTGACTTCGATCGTCGTGTGCGTGAAGGGGTCGGGGGCCAAGTCCGATACGTGTGTGAATTGAAGATCGACGGTCTAGCTGTTTCGCTTCTCTATGATAACGGGCGTTTTGCGCGTGGGGCGACCCGAGGCGACGGTACAATAGGGGAAGACATCACGAATAATTTAAAGACGATCCGTTCTATTCCGCTCCGTTTGAAAGAAGAAGCGACGCTGGAAGTCCGTGGCGAGGCGTTCATGCCGAAAAGGTCTTTCACAAAGCTGAATGAAGCCCGTGAAGAAGAAGGTGTCGAGCTGTTCGCAAACCCTCGGAACGCAGCCGCTGGTTCATTGCGTCAGCTGGATCCGAAAATCGCCGCGAGCCGTAACCTCGACATTTTTGTCTATGGTGCCGGTCAATATGAAGGCGTGAACATCGAATCCCACAGCGAGAGCCTGGATTACTTGAGCAAGCTCGGCTTCAAGACGAACCCGGAATGGAAACGGTGTGACACGATTGAAGACGTGATCGAATATGTGAACGGCTGGGTAGAAAAGCGACCTGACTTGAACTATGAGATCGATGGCATCGTCATTAAAGTAGATTCACTCGATCAACAGGATGAGCTTGGAACTACCGTGAAGAGTCCGCGCTGGGCTGTCGCGTACAAGTTCCCTGCTGAAGAAGTGGTAACGAGACTTGAGGACATCGAGCTGACAGTTGGACGTACAGGAGTCGTGACACCGACGGCAATTCTCGAGCCAGTCCAAGTGGCTGGAACGACTGTCAAGCGTGCGTCGCTTCATAATGAAGACTTGATCCGCGAGAAGGACATCAAGATCGGTGACTATGTCATTGTCAAAAAAGCAGGCGACATCATACCGGAAGTCGTCAACGTCATTGAAGAGAAGCGTACAGGTGACGAAAAGGACTTCCACATGCCGACGCACTGTCCGGAGTGTGAAAGCGAGCTAGTCCGCATTGAAGACGAAGTTGCATTGCGTTGTATCAATCCGCAATGTCCGGCTCAGATTCGTGAAGGGTTGATTCACTTCGTATCGAGGAATGCGATGAACATTGACGGCCTCGGTGAGAAGGTCATCACCCAGCTTTTTAATGAAAAATTGATTGAGGATGTTGCAGACTTGTACGAGTTGAAACGGGAGGAACTCCTCCAGCTTGAGCGGATGGGTGAGAAATCCGTTGATAACTTGCTGTCAGCAATTGATGCATCTAAAGACAACTCGCTCGAGAAGCTATTGTTCGGACTCGGGATTCGAAATGTCGGTGCGAAAGCGGCTCGTACGCTCGCAGAACACTTCGAAACGATGGAAAACTTGCAAAAAGCCACTCGTGAAGACATCACGTCGATCCATGAATTCGGTGACATCATGGCGGATTCGGTTGTTCTCTATTTTGAAAAACCTGAAGTGGATGATTTATTGGATCACTTGCGACGTGTAGGCGTCAATATGGAATATAAAGGGTTGAAGCGCAGCGAAACGGAAAACATCGATTCCCCGTTCAGCGGGAAGACGATCGTTCTGACTGGAAAACTGCATCAACTCTCGCGTAACGAAGCGAAAGCAGAAATTGAACGGCTTGGTGGAAAAGTGACTGGCAGCGTGAGCAAGAGCACGGACCTGTTGATTGTCGGAGAGGACGCAGGTTCGAAGCTTACGAAGGCAGAGAAGCTCGGAATCGACGTCTGGGATGAACAAACTTTTATCAATAAGCTGAATAACTAAGGAGTGTGCAGTTTAGGGGATGTTTAAAAAGCTATTCGTAATTCTGAGTGCCTCTTTAATCCTTTTGTCTGGCTGTCTTCCGTTCGACAACTTGAAGAAAGATCCCGTCGTGGAAGAAGAAAGCGATAACGAAAATGAAAAAGCGATTCCGCTTCAAAATATCAATACGACTGATGATAAATATTATAAGTCGTTGAAAAACTATGAGCCCGGTGCAGCACGTGGAGAAATCGGTTATGGTGTCGACAACCGAATCGATATCGATGAAATGGAAACCGGATTGATGCGACTATCGAAGGGTACGTTTGCAATCGACGATTACTACTTCCAGGAAGGACAGTACCTCGATAAGACGACGATCCGGAACTGGTTGAAGCGCTCGAGTGAAAAAGAAGGGAAAGCAAGATCCGGCCTGATCCAAAAAGGCTTGAACCCAGGCTTTGACCAAGAGGTGTATGAAAAAGCCGGCGTCGATCAAAAGAAAGAAATGCACAGCAACAATCCGAAGATCCTTTCTTATATCCTTGAGCAGAACTACCTTAAGGACAGTGGAAAAGACAGCGTCAAGCTGGGCGGCATATCGCTAGCGTTGGCATTCAACTCGACTTACTATTACACCGTCCGTGATGAGAAAGGCCTTATCCATAAGGGAGACAAGAAACTCGATGCGGACGACGTGAAGAAGTATGCGGCGAAAACCGGTCAGGAAGTCGTAAATAGGCTTCGTCAGCATCCGGAACTTCAGGATGTACCGATTGTCATCTCCCTGTTTTATGAGGAAGAGCACGGTTCAGTCGTACCGGGGAACTACTTTGGAAAAGCTGTCGTGAAAGGCGGCTCGACGAAAGTGGACTGGGAAGACGTCGATGAGAAGTATTACTTCTTCCCATCTGGCAAAGCGGAAGAAGATCATCGAGAGGACTTCAACCGGTTCGTCCAGTTTGAAGGTAAAATTAAAGAGTACTTCCCGAACTATATCGGTGTAATCGGCGAAGCGTTGTACCGAAACGACCAGATCTCGAAACTGACGATCGAAATTCCGATGCAGTTCAAAGGGAAATCTGAGGTTATATCCTTCACGCAGTATGTAAATTATCTTGTGAAGCAATACTTCCCTGATGAGATTGTCGAAGTGAACATCAAGTCGTCACTCGATGAGCAGGAAAGCCTCATCGTGTCGGATCCATCGAAAGATGACTCCGTCGTCCATATTTATTGATTTCATTGAATCCTTGAACCGTTCGATAGCGGTTCAGGGATTTTTTCTTTTGACCAAAAGCGTAATCAATAGGATGATGACGCCGACTACGATACCGATCAAGCCGATGTAAGTCCAGGCGATCGCGAATATACCGCTGCCGATCGGGAAGGCGAGCTTGAAGAAAACCGCAGTGACGATGCCTTCTTCTACAACGAATAGGGTCAGAATCAAGAGAACCGACACATAGGGTTTTTTGATCACATAGAAGAGTGTAAGAGCGAAAATGAGTAGAAATGTAATGATATAGCCAGGTATGAGGATGTCGACATCAGACATGGTGACCCTCCTTGCAAGAATTCTTGTACGTTTTTGTATTCCCGAATTTCCTTTGTTTGGAACATCATTTGTGAAAGTGTGAAAACGGGAGATTTTACGAGAAAAATGAAGAAATATTAGGCTAGGCTAAATAAAATATTCTGACTATTCCTCAATGTTTGAAAGCGGAGATTTAATAGGGTAGAATGAGGTTGTAATTGAAAACTATGTATGCGTTTTCAATACTACTCTATTGGGAAATTGGAGGGGTTCATCTTATGGTAGTACCTTACAAACACGAGCCATTTACCGATTTTTCCGTTAAGGAAAATCGTGAAGCTTTTGAAGAAGCTTTGAAAAAAGTCGAGAAAGAACTATTAGGTAAAGACTATGACCTAATCATCAACGGAGAATATGTCTCTACGGATGAGAAGATTGTGTCTTACAATCCAGCAAATAAAGAAGAGGTCATCGGTCGTGTTTCCAAAGCGAACCAGGAGCTTGCTGAAAAAGCAATGCAATCTGCGGACAAAGCTTTTGAAACTTGGCGCAAGGTAGATCCTGAGGAGCGCGCAAACGTACTATTCCGTGCTGCTGCAGAAATTCGCCGCCGTAAGCATGAATTCTCTGCTTTGTTGGTAAAAGAAGCAGGTAAGCCGTGGAAGGAAGCAGACGCTGATACAGCCGAAGCAATCGACTTCCTAGAGTATTATGGACGTCAAATGCTCGAAATTAAAGACGGTAAACAGATCCAAAGTCGTCCAATTGAGCACAACCAATACAAGTACATTCCACTTGGAGTAGGGATCACGATTTCTCCTTGGAACTTCCCATTTGCGATCATGGCTGGAACAACTGTTGCACCGATCGTAACGGGTAACACTGTCATCCTGAAGCCAGCAAGTGCGACACCAGTCGTTGCAGCTTGGTTTGCTGACGTGATGTTGAAAGCTGGAACGCCAGCAGGCGTATTGAACTACTTGCCTGGTAGCGGTTCTGAAGTGGGAGACTATCTAGTCGATCACCCTCGTACACGTTTTGTCAGCTTTACAGGTTCACGTGACATCGGTACACGTATTTGGGAACGCGCTGCGAAAATCCAAGACGGCCAGAAATGGTTGAAGCGTGTCATCGTTGAGATGGGCGGAAAAGATACAGTATGTGTCGATGCTGACGCTGACCTTGATCTAGCTGCTCAATCAATCGTATACTCTGCATTCGGATTCGCTGGACAGAAGTGTTCTGCTGGTTCCCGTGCAGTCGTCCACCAAGACATCTATGATGAAGTATTGGAACGCGCAGTAAAATTGACGAAAGAACTCGTTACTGGTAACCCGATGGACCACAACACGTACATGGGACCAGTTATTGATAAAGGCGCATATGACAAGATCATGGACTATATCGAAGTTGGTAAAGAAGAAGGCCGCTTGATGGCTGGTGGTGAAGGTGATGACTCTAAAGGTTACTTCATCCAACCAACAATCTTTGCTGATCTAGATCCAAAAGCTCGCATCATGCAAGAAGAAATCTTCGGACCAGTTGTAGCATTCAGTAAAGCACGTGACTTCGATCACCTGCTTGAGATTGCAAACAACACGGAGTACGGTTTGACAGGTGCCCTTCTTACGAACGACCGTGAGAAGATCAAGCGTGCGAAGGAAGACTTCCATGTTGGGAACCTTTACTTCAACCGCGGTTGTACAGGTGCAATCGTTGGATACCAACCATTCGGTGGATTCAACATGTCCGGTACAGACTCCAAAGCTGGAGGACCAGACTACCTGGTACAACACATGCAACCGAAGACAACGTCTGAAGGATTGTAAGAAGAATAGATTTACATGCGGAACCCCCTCACTTGTTGAGGGGGTTTTTTATATTAGGTAGGTTTTGGTCGTCCTCGGCTTTTTTATGTGAAATTCTGTTTTGAGGGTCTCACAGCTCCTAATGTATGGTAATGTAAAAACGTTCCATATTTACAAAGAGTAGGGGTTGTGAGGTTGATGGAGTATTTTTTGATTGTACATATCATTACGGGGATGATCTGTATCATTGTCGGAGCGCTGGCAGCACGAGCCCGTAAACGAAAGGGAAAGCATACGTTATTGGGGGAAGTCTATCACGGTTCGTATGTGTTGGTATTTATCACCGCAGTCGTCATGTCAATCTGGAATTGGAATGAAAGCGCGTATCTGTTTTACATCGCACTGTTTTCCTATGGGCTAGCACTCATCGGTTATCTTGCTCGAAAACGGATGTGGAAAAATTGGATGCGATTGCATATCGGTGGCATGCTCGGCTCCTACATAGGTATCATAACGGCGACCATCGTCGTCAACATTGAAAAGGTTCCCGTGCTGAATGAACTACCAGTACTCCTATTCTGGTTCCTACCTACAATCATCGGAACACCGATGATTGCACGAGTGACCAAAAAGTATGTACGTACAAAGAAACGGAAGCTTCCTACAGCTTCTTAAATGTGGGAAATGAATAAAACATGCATCTACTAAAATGAGAAACACCGCTGATCAGCGGTGTTTTTTGATTGGACATCCCTTTGGGCGTACCAGGTACGCTCAGGGAAGCCTTGCAGGAGTAAGGATGCAAAACTGTGCCAGGTACCAATAAAGAACCGTTGGGGGCCAACGGGTTCATTTTGGTACCTGGCACTGCTCGCTTCTCGGAGTTTCCAAATGAATGGGTTTCATTTTGCTTTTGTGGGTATATAAAAGTATAGCGGCTAAAAATAGGCCTTTCGGCAGGTGTTATTGCATAATAATTTTCACGTTTAGGGCAAAATATAGGAGGGATGACATGTTGTAAATCACGATAATTGGTAAATAAATCCTTAAATTAATCTTCATAAATTTTTTTGAATAGATATTATATTATTCCCGAGAAAAGGCTTTCATTTCCATTTAAATTGAATAAATATACATCCGACTTGTAATTTAATAATTATCACAATGTTCTTAACATTATATTATGTTATGGTTTTTAATGGTGACAACAAGTGCGGAATATCGCGGATCGCGAGGAAGTTTTCATTTTGCATAATGATTGTATATAAACGTACAGGAGGTGCTCTCGTGGAAGAATTCAGTCTATCAGCAGCAACTTGGTTTTGGTTACTCGTACCCATGCCATTAGTCGTCATACTATCAGTCATTTCATATTTCGTAGAATCGAAGGGAGAGAATTAATTCATGGATTTACCTACGTTAACAACGTTTATAATCTATCTAGTCGTCATGTTGACGATCGGAATCATTTCCTATCGTCTAACAAGTAACTTATCTGATTATGTCCTTGGTGGAAGAAGCCTGACTCCGGGAGTTGCAGCACTCAGTGCCGGTGCCTCGGATATGAGTGGCTGGCTCTTACTCGGTTTGCCAGGTGCAATGTACGCAAGCGGAATGAGCGCAGCATGGATCGGAATCGGTCTATCTGTCGGTGCTTACTTGAACTGGCAGTTTGTTGCGAAACGTCTTCGTACGTACACGGAAGTTTCAAAGGATTCCATCACGATTCCGGACTACTTTGAGAACCGTTTCCGTGACAACTCGAAAATTTTACGTGTTATCTCAGCAATCGTAATCCTATTCTTCTTTACCGTATATACGGCTTCAGGACTTGTAGGAGGAGCGAAACTATTCCAATCTTCATTTGATATGACATATACGTCAGCACTTTGGATTGGTGCAATCGTCATCATCTCTTACACGTTCTTGGGAGGATTCCTCGCAGTAAGTTGGACAGACTTCATTCAAGGAATCTTGATGTTCTTAGCATTGATCATCGTACCGATTGTTGCCATTAACGAACTTGGTGGTTGGAATGAAACGATCAACCAGGTCGGTAACATGGACCCTGCATATGTAGACATCATGGCAGGTATGGGTGGTGCAGCAGGATTCTTCGCAATCGTGTCATCACTTGCCTGGGGTCTGGGTTACTTTGGACAACCGCACATCCTTACTCGTTTTATGGCGGTAAGATCACCAGAAGACATTCCGAAAGCTCGTGTAATCGGAATCGGTTGGATGGTTATTTCACTATTCGGTGCCATCTTCACTGGTCTAGCGGGTATCGCATACTTTGCTGATAGCCCACTTGAAGGTGCAGACGCTGAAACAGTATTCATCTTGTTCACGCAAGTATTGTTCAACCCTTGGGTATCTGGAATCTTACTTGCAGCGATCCTAGCGGCGATCATGAGTACAGTCGACTCTCAGCTACTTGTTTCATCAAGTGCTCTTGCAGAAGACTTTTACAAAGCGATCCTACGTAAAGATGCAAGCGAGAAAGAACTCGTTTGGATTGGCCGTTTCGCCGTACTTGGAATTGCATTGATTGCAATCTTCATCGCATCCGACCCGAACAGTAAAGTATTGACACTTGTTAGTTATGCTTGGGCAGGATTCGGTGCCGCATTCGGACCTGTTGTCATCTTGTCACTATTCTGGAAGCGCATGACGCGTAACGGTGCGCTTGCTGGTATCATTACTGGTGCTGTAACAGTTGTTGTTTGGAAAATGCTATCTACTCCACCTGAAGGAGCAGAGCAATCTGCAGCAGTCATTCCATTCAGCCTTTACGAAATCGTACCAGGATTCATCCTTGCGACTATTGCAATCTTGGTCGTAAGTATGATGGGTAAAGGACCAAAAGAAACAATCGAAAACGAATTTGACGAAGTTGTCGACGAAGTTTAATTCGATATAGAGTGACGAGGACTGGCCTGTAAGGGCCGGTCCTTTTTTGTTTTCATACCATTAATAAGCTTATGGTTTGACTGTACCCAAATATTGGGTATTTAAACTGAGAATCTTAGATCAGTACCAGGCACCATTTTTCGTCCTTAGAGCCTTAGGGGTTCAAAAATGGTGCCTGGTACTGAAAGTGATATAAAGGAGGAAAAGATGGATCAGTCAGTATTAAACAAAGCTTTTTTGACGATTTGGACGAGTCCACGTAAGACTATCCGCAGGATTTTAGACACTGGAAGCACCAAGTACATATATTTGCTTGCGGTTATAGCAGGGATCACAAGCACACTTAATCGTGCTGCGGGAACAGGAATGGGGGATGATACGCCACTATTGCCTATCCTTTTTTTAGCGATTATTTTAGGTCCCATCGGTGGAATCATTTCTATTCATCTAGGAGCCATTCTGATCCACTGGACGGGGAAATGGATCGGAGGAGCAGGAAGTAAGAGGGAGATAAGGATTGCTTATGCTTGGGCGTATGTTCCTACAATCCTAAGTTTAATCATCTGGATTATCGAACTCTTCATATTCGGGCGTGAGATGTTTACGTCAGAATTAGGCGTGATTGGGAGCAATCCTGGTATGACTACCCTTTTCTTTATTATTGGAGCTATTGATATTGTAATAATGGTATGGGGAATCATCATACTCATTAAGAGTATTGCTGAAGCTCAGCAGTTCTCCTCATGGAAAGCAGTAGGGAATATCTTGCTTAGTGCACTGGTTGTTCTTGTCCCAATCTTTCTAATTGGATTGCTCATCTTCTTTATCGTTACTTGAATACTGTAAGAAAGAAGGACCGAACTGCAAAAATCGGTCCTTTTTTACATCGTTAAAAATTTGAACGTGTCACTTCGCCGTTCCGTACGAGCTTCACAATCGAATGCCGGTTGGATAACAACACGCCGAATATGATGAAGAACGCACCTAATATCATCAACGGTGTGACCATTTCTTTTAAAAACAGATAACCTACGAAAATGGCGATGAGTGGTGATACATACAACCATGTCGACGGAAAGACGGGATTCGTCTTGGAGATGAGCCAATAGTATAGCCCGTGCCCACCGATCGATCCGATGAGGATCAAGTAAAGCATGGATAGCTGAGCGTTCGGGTTCGCAACGAGTGATGGGAAACTTGGTTTTTCCACAATGAAAGAAAAAGCCATCAGCATTAGTCCCCCGTAGAACATTTGCACACCATTCATAAGAAAAGGCGAGAAGCGATGCTCGGTCGCAAAGTACCGTTTTGAAAAAACAGAGCCATATCCATAGCCGAATTCTCCAATTAAGACCGCGATGCAACCAATCACCCACATGTATGAGATCGCGCTCGAAAAGCCGGGTAATGAGATGAAAAGAACACCGACGAGTGCGATGCCGAGCCCGAGAATCTGTACAGAATCCAGCGTAGCTTCTTTTCGTTGTCTTAGGATGAGCAGAATCATCATCGGTCCGGTAGCCGACAGGACCGCAGCAAGACCAGACGTAATGAATTGCTCTGCCCAGTATAACGTTGAGAACGTCATGAACGTAATGCAGAATCCCACGACAATCAGTGGTTTTGAGAGTAACGCTTGCTTCACCTGGTCTCGTTTTATCGCGAAGTAAGCAAGAACGAGCAAACCGGCGATGGTGAACCGGACACCACCTGATAAGATCGGCGTCGCTCCTGCTTCAATGCCAATTTTGATAAACAGAAAAGTGGTGCCGAATATAACACATACGAGCAAATAGTTGAGAAAGATCATATGAAAACCTCCTTTTAACGGTAAGAGAAGTATAAAACTTGAGGTGTATAACAGTTGGTGTTCATGTATAACACTTAGTCTTGAAAATGGTTCGCCGGTGAGGTTTACTAAGAGTAAGAGAAAAAGATTGCAAAGGAGGTGTCATCATGAAGCTCGTGGTGCAAAAGGAATCCGCCACGCCAATCCATCAGCAGATCTACCACCAGATTTTGAACCGGATTCAGACCGGATCTATGCCTGACGGTGAAAAAATGCCATCGTTACGGAAGCTGTCAACGGAACTGAAGGTCAATTACCTCACAGTGAACAAAGTGTATCAGCGGTTGGAAGAAGAGGGACATATCGAAATCCTTCAAGGAAAAGGGGCATTCGTAAAAAGTAAACACAAAACGAAGCCGTTTATAGAAGGAAGTGATGAGCAGGAGGTTTTCTCGACGCTTCTTCAGCGGTCTCAGTATTTGGTGAACCGGACGAAAAGCCATTACGATTTTTCCAAAGCGGTCGTGTCACCTGGACTGTTGCCGAGTCATTTTCTCGCGCAACAGACAAAGAAGATCCTCGATGACAACCCGATGATTTTAACGACTTATGGACCGGTGGAAGGGGATGAGGAGCTGAGAAGTGAGGTTACAAAGTATTTGGAACATCAGCTCGGATACAGGGCGGAAGCGGAGAACATCCTGATTACGAGCGGTGTCCAGCAGGGGATCAACATTGTGGCCAATACGTTTTTGACCGCGACAGACACGGTGGCGGTGGAAAGTCCATGTTACGGGGCGGCAATTGATACGTTCATGAACCGCGGGAATGCGATATTGCCGATCCCGATGGATGAAGAAGGAATGCGAATGGATGTGTTGGAGGAACAATGCGAGGTAGCTCCTCCGAAGCTCGTTTACGTCAATCCGACGTTCCAGAACCCGACAGGTCGGACGATGAGTGAGAAGCGTCGGAAAGAACTGCTCGAGCTTGCTGAAACATACGGTTTCTTGATCGTCGAGGATGATTCGTTCAGTGAAGTGTACTTTGATGGTATGCTGCCGCCGAAGCCAATCAAGTACTTTGATACGTCGGGGCATTGTATTTTCCTGAAAGGGTTCAGTAAGACGATGGCACCGGGAATCCGGATCGGAGCGTTAATTGCGGACGAGTCACTATATGAAGCTTTGTATATTTCGAAAGCTTCGATGGACGTCGGGAGCCCTTTGTTGAACCAGAAAGCGATCCTCCCGTTCATGAGGACGCAGCGGATGAAGGACCATCTCGAGAAGCTCAGGATTGCCTTGCAGATCAGAAGGGACATCACGACGGAAATTCTCGAAGTCTATTTGGAAGGCAAAGTGCAGTATGAACTTCCGAAAGGCGGATTGAACCTGTGGGTGGAGCTACCCGAGACGGTTGATGTAGGAGCCTTGCAAGTTGCAGCGAAAGGACACTCGATTTCTTTTTTACCAGGTAGCGCGTGCTATGTGACCGATGCGCCAACTCCATCGATCCGACTCAGCTACTCAACACTCAGTGACCGGGAAAATACGGAAGGGATCACTCAACTTGCCACGTTGATCGCCTTACAGCTGACGAATAATTAAAGGGGCGGGCGGTTATCCAGATCCTTGTTCTTGATGAAACTTCATTTGCGTGAGAAGTGGTTCGAAAGAGTGGAGAAGCGGTTCGAAAGAGTGGAGAAGCGGTTCGAATAGAGGGAGAAGTGGTTCGAAAGAGCGAAGAAGCGGTTCGAAAAAGCGGAGAAGCGGTTCGAAAAAGCGGAGAAGCGGTTCGAAAAAGCAAAGAAGTGGTGCGAAAGTGCGACGAAGTGATTCGAAAAAGCAGAGAAACAACCCGAAAGAGCGGAAATGTGGACTGAGGGATGCGAAATCAAAGTGGAATCCTAGTTCCCTGGAATTAAACGCCATGAGTGTGTTTGGGTCTTGTGTTGATTCTCTGCAGTTCTTTTTGGTATCATCAGTATATTGCAATACGTACGATTTTTTGGAGGTGGACGATTTGTCTCGAATTTCGAAAGAAGAAGTGAAGCACGTTGCGAAGCTTGCTCGTCTGGACATGACAGATGAAGAAGCGGACATGTTTACGAAACAGTTGGACGACATCATCGGTTATGCCGAACAGCTGAATGAACTCGATACAGAAAATGTGGAACCGACCACACACGTTTTAGATATGAAGAATGTTCTTCGTGAGGATGAAACGAAGCCTTGGCTCAACAACGAAGAAGCACTCAAAAATACACCAGACAAGCAGAACGGACTTATCAAAGTTCCAGCAGTTCTAGAGTAGGGAGGGAGAAAACGGACGATGTCATTATTTGATAAGAAGATCTCAGAGCTACACGAGTCTTTACATAAGAAAGAAATGAAAGTCAGTGAACTCGTTGATGCTTCCTTCTCTCGGATCCACCAAGTGGATGAGAAAGTGAAAGCATTTTTGACGTTGAATGAAGAAGCGGCGCGCGAACAGGCGAACTTCCTTGATAGTAAAATGGGGACCGACGAGATGCGCGGACTCTTATTCGGTCTACCGATCGGAGTCAAAGACAACATCTCGACGAAAGGCCTCCGCACGACGAACGGAAGTAAGCTTCAAGACAACTTCGTACCGGTCTATGACGCGACAGTCGTACAGAAGCTGAACGAAGCGGAAACCGTCACAATCGGAAAATTGAACATGGATGAATTCGCGATGGGATCCTCGAACGAAAACTCAGGATTTTTCAAAACGCGTAACCCATGGAACACGGACTATGTACCAGGTGGATCATCTGGTGGTTCAGCAGCATCCGTTGCTGCTGGAGAAGTCTTTTTCTCATTAGGATCCGATACAGGTGGTTCCATCCGTCAACCAGCTGCATTCTGTGGTGTTGTCGGACTGAAACCGACATACGGACGCGTATCCCGTTTCGGACTTACGGCATTCGCTTCTTCACTCGACCAGATCGGACCGATCACGAACACGGTTGAAGACAATGCGTTCTTGCTACAAGCGATTGCAGGTCACGACCCAATGGACTCCACATCTGCAAACGTGGACAAGCAAGACTACACATCAGCGCTCACAGGCGATGTAAAAGGTCTCAAAATTGCTGTACCGAAGGAATACATTGGTGAAGGTGTAGATGAAGAAGTCAGAAACCGCATCATGGAAGCCCTCAAAGTCTTAGAAGGCATGGGTGCTGAGTGGGAAGAAGTATCCCTTCCTCACTCCAAATATGGTGTAGCGACTTACTACCTGCTCGCTTCATCCGAAGCATCCTCCAACCTCGCACGCTTTGACGGTGTCCGTTACGGCGTAAGAGCGGAAGACGCGAAGAACCTGCTTGAGCTTTACAACAAAACGCGAAGCGAAGGGTTCGGGGACGAAGTGAAACGCCGAATCATGCTTGGAACATTCGCGCTAAGCTCTGGTTTTTACGATGCATATTATAAGAAAGCTCAGAAAGTACGTACATTGATCAAGAACGACTTCGACCAAGTCTTTGAAAAATATGATGTCATCCTTGGACCGACGACGCCGACGACCGCCTTCAAAATCGGTTCCAAAATCGACGATCCATTGACGATGTATGCGAACGACATCCTGACGATCCCTGTGAACCTTGCAGGCGTACCAGCGATCTCCGTTCCATGCGGACTTTCAAACGGATTGCCAGTCGGACTACAAATCATCGGAAAAGCATTTGATGAAAGCACGGTTTATCGCGTAGCGCACGCTTATGAGCAAGCGACTGACCATCATCAAAACAAGCCGGAATTGTAAGGGGGGACGAAGAGATGCATTTTGAAACGATCATTGGACTTGAGGTCCACGCAGAACTGAAAACGAACTCGAAGATCTTCTGTAGCTGTTCCACAGAATTCGGTGCACCGCCGAACACGAACGTGTGCCCGATCTGTCTCGGACACCCAGGGGTTCTACCTGTCGTGAACAAACAAGCAGTAGATTTCGCAATGCGCGCTGCGATGGCACTGAACTGTGAAATCACACGCGAAACGAAATTCGACCGTAAAAACTACTTCTATCCTGACAACCCGAAAGCGTATCAGATCTCGCAATTTGATAAGCCGATCGGACAAAACGGATGGATTGAAATTGAAGTTGATGGCGTTAAAAAGAGAATCGGGATCACGCGTCTTCATATGGAAGAGGATGCTGGTAAATCGATGCACGCGGACGACGGCACACACTCCCTTGTGGACTTGAATCGTCAAGGAACACCGCTCGTCGAGATCGTATCCGAGCCGGACATCCGTACGCCGGAAGAAGCATACGCTTATTTGGAAAAATTGAAAGCGATCCTGCAATATACGGAAGTTTCCGATTGTAAAATGGAAGAAGGTTCATTGCGTTGCGACGCAAACATCTCCCTCCGTCCAGTCGGACAAGAGAAGTTCGGTACGAAGGCAGAGCTGAAGAACCTGAACTCCTTTGCGAACGTTCAAAAAGGACTTGCGCACGAGCAAGTCCGTCAGGAAAAAGAACTGCTTAGCGGTGGAGAAATCCTGCAAGAGACCCGTCGTTTTGATGAGCAAACGAAGAAAACGATCCTCATGCGTGTTAAAGAAGGATCTGACGACTATCGTTACTTCCCAGAGCCGGATCTCGTTGGTCTTTCCATCGACGAAGATTGGATCGAACGCGTCCGCTCAGAAATCCCTGAGCTTCCGGACGTACGTAAGCAGCGCTACATCGAAGACATGAAGCTGCCTGCTTATGACGCGATGGTTTTAACACAGTCGAAGAAAATGTCCGATTTCTTTGAGGAAGTGCTCGCACAAGGTGCAGAAGCGAAAGCCGCATCCAACTGGATGATGGGTGAAGTGTCCGCATACTTGAACGCAGAGTACAAGGAGATCGACGAAGTCGCGTTAACGCCAGATGGCCTCGCGAAAATGATCGACCTGATTGAAAAAGGAACGATCTCTTCTAAGATCGCGAAGAAAGTCTTCAAGGAACTCATTGAAAACGGTGGCGACCCAGAAGTCATCGTTAAGGAGAAAGGACTTGTCCAAATCTCTGATGAAGGTGAGCTTCGCAAGATCGTGACAGGCATTTTAGATGAAAACGAACAATCAATCGAAGACTACAAGAACGGAAAAGACCGTGCACTCGGTTTCCTCGTCGGCCAGGTAATGAAGGCGACGAAAGGGAAAGCGAACCCGCCGATGGTCAACAAATTGTTAGTTGAAGAAATGGACAAACGATAACGAAATGTGCAGGGAAGCCCCATTAACGGGCTTCCTTTCTGATTGGAAAAATAATCTGCTTGTCCTGTGAAATTAGGACTTTGCATTTTGCATGACAGGTCACTATAATAAGATGAGTTAGAAAAAATTAGCACAAACCTGACACGAAACTGGAGCCTATGACGTAAACAGATAGATAGAAAGTTAAAAAAGGTGATCCTTATGAAACGAGCACGATTGATTTATAATCCGACATCAGGGCGGGAACAAGTGAAACGTCAATTGCCTTACATACTCGAAAAACTCGAGAAGGCAGGCTATGAAACGTCCACTCACGCCACTTGTGCCGACGAAGGTGACGCAACAAGAGCAGCAACGAAAGCAGTGGAGAGGGAGTACGATCTCGTCATCGCAGCTGGGGGAGACGGAACGATCTACGAAGTCATCAACGGTATTGCCGAGCTTCCGAACCGACCGAAGATGGGCATCATCCCGGCAGGAACGACCAATGACTTTGCACGCGCCCTAGGCGTCCCTCGTACGATTGAAGGGGCTGTGAACGTGCTGTGTGAAGGCGTCGACATTCCGGTTGATATCGGACGCGTAAATGGCAAATACTTCGTCAACATCGCCGGTGGCGGTAAGCTGACTGAGTTGACGTATGCGGTGCCGAGCCAGATGAAGACGATGATTGGCCAGCTTGCCTATTACCTGAAAGGGATGGAAATGCTGCCGTCGATCCGTCCGACGAACGTCAAGATCGAGTACGATGACAAAGTGTTCGAAGGCGATATTATGTTATTCCTTGTGGCGAATACGAATTCGGTCGGCGGTTTTGAAAAACTCGCACCACTGTCTGAGTTCAACGACGGGTACTTCGACCTTGTCATCTTGAAAAAAGCGAACCTGGCTGAATTCATCCGCGTGGCGACCCTTGCTATCAAAGGTGACCACATCCGAGATGAGCATGTCATCTATGAAAAAGCGAGACGCGTGAAAATCCATACGGATGAAAAGATGCAGCTGAACCTCGACGGGGAATACGGTGGGCTTTTACCAGGGGAGTTCGTAAACCTGAGACACCACCTGCAGATGATCGTCCCGAAAAATCGCTTCGAAACGAATATCGACTAAAGCAAAAAAGAGTTGATCCACTATGGATTCAACTCTTTTTTATTGAACTTTTACCTTGAAAGCATGCCTACATATATTCCGTTTCTTCCATTAGGCCTTTATATTTCATGCGGTAATAGAGTTTTACAATCAATAATAAAAACAATGAAATGCTGATGATCAGCAGTCCGATACTGCCATAGGCTATGCCTGCCCATCCTTTGACGAAAGTGATGCTATATACAAGAAGGGTTGCACCTAATTGGAAAACGGAATAGGGGAGGATATACCATTGCATTTTTTTGTGAAAATAAATGACCAGCCAACTGAAAATGATCCAACTGAAACTGATGGCAACCAACAGAACAATATCGGTCATAATGAAAGCCTCCTAGACGCTGCTTTTTCTTTTTATGTATGTGGCTAAGCTGAATATTAGGAATGGAAAGAGTGCAATCCACCAAAGAGTGGGTGAGCCAAGGAAGTAAAGGGTCGCGGGAAACAGGATAAACCCGCTAATCATGGTATAAGAATAGTCTCGCTTCGTGATGGAGTAGATCAAGATAACTAGCGATGCGATGATACAACCCCAGAAAAGAAACCCTGCACCAAAAAAGTCCATACTCAAAACCTCCTCTTATTGACATTATATACCTTCTTAAACCTCGTATCGAACATTATTCGTAGGAAAGTAGGTTACATTAACGATAATGACTATGAAAGGTCGGATAGAAATGAGCCTCTATGAATTATCGATTCGGTTAGTGCTGTCTTTCGTCGCTTTACTGATACTAACGCGGTTGATGGGACGGAAAGAACTGAGCCAGATCACTTTCCATAACTTTGTGTCTGCGGTGGCGATCGGAAACATCGCTGGGTCTTTGGCAGCCGACAATGCACTCAGTATAAGGAATGGGCTATATGGGCTTGTAGGATGGTCACTGTTCACAGTAGCCATTGGATATCTCAATCTCAAATTCCAATCATCCCGGAAGCTACTGAACGGAGATTCGCTCATCGTCATTAAAGGAGGAAAGATTGTAGAAGGAGCCATGTCGAGTGCCCGGTTGGACATGGATTCATTGAATATGATGCTACGATCGAAAAACGTGTTCAGCCTGGCCGATGTAGATTATGCGATCTTCGAAACGGACGGAACGTTATCGGTTATGAAAAAAGAGCAAAAGCAGACGGTGACCAAGGCAGACCTGAATTTGATGAGTTCAAAGAAAGTCATTCCAATCGGCACAGAAGTCATTTCTGATGGAGAAGTGTCCGAGGAGAACTTAGCCAAACTGAACCTGAATGTTCTATGGTTGGAGCAGCAATTACGGAAAGTGGACATCACCTCACCAGGGGAAGTGTTTTACGCTGAGGTGCAAAAAGATGGCTCCCTTTACGTAGACCGGAAAGATGAGTAGAGCCATTCGACAAATTTAAACGCACTTCAAACAAACGTTTGATTGAACGTAGATTCCGTACCTGGCACCGATTTAGAAGCCTTGATAATCAAGCATTTCTAATCGGTGCCAGGTACTTTTATGGTAAACTGATGGAAAAGTATACCATAAGGGGGCGTCAGTTTTGGGGAATTTCGAGGTAAAGGTGTTGGAGTTTAGAGGCAGTGCGTATCAGATTGGCTATAATCAGGGGAAGCAGTTGGATCCAAAGAGTCTATATTGGATGAAAGACTTTATGCACGTGCCGTTTGATGTGAACGAGACAACAGCGGTTTTCAAAAGCTTCGCTCCACATTTACTAGATGAGATTCAAGGCTTAGGAGATGCACTTGAGATGTCCTTCGAGAGAGCTTTGCGCTTGTTCAGCGGATACGACTTACCGAAGCTGGAAGCCATCGGCTGTTCTTCCAAAGTCACTCAGGATTATCTGGTACGGAACTATGATTTTTCTCCTGCGATTTATGATCATCAGCTCGTTTTCAGCCAGCCGACGGAGGCTGCTGCAAGTGCTGGATATACCCTTCACCAGATGGGACGTCATGAGAGCGTCAACGAGCATGGCGTGGCGACTGCTCTTCACTTTGTGAACAACGCGAACCAGGTGACGGGGTTTATGAGCAGTACAATCGTCCGGATGATGGCGGACCTGTGTAAATCGACGGATGACTGTATCCAGTTGTTGAAAGAGCTCCCACACGCTTGCTCCTACAATTATTCCATCGGGGACCAAAACGGAAATCATGCGGTTGTGGAAACGGCACCGGAAAAAGTAGTGGTTCGCTCAGGAGAAGAGGCGTTAGCATGTACGAACCACTTTCAGGATGCCGGAATGAGCCATTTCAACCGAGAGCGGCTCGGCCATTCAAAAGCGAGACAAGAAGCAATTGATACGAAGCATGCAGATGGGGAAGAGGTCTTCAAGTGGTTCAGTGATCCAGAATCACCGATGTTCTTTGAAGACTATGAGCAGTTCTTCGGAACACTACATACCTTCGCTTACCTGTTTGACGAAGACCGTCTCTTGACCAAAGTTGCGAAAGGTGAGACATTGGAGCTCAAATTCCAGGATTGGGTAAAAGGGAAACCGATACCCACAAATGTGTTAAAAGGTATGATGAGTACATATAAAAAAGCTTAATAAGGCCATCGACATCTTTCTCAACATTTCAAACAAACATTTGATTAAATGACCTAAACCACTGTCCTATCAACATTTGTAAAATCAAACAAACGTTTAATTAAAATTCATCGGTGCCAGGTACCATTTAGGATTCCTTGAATATCAGGGCTTCTAAAAAGGTGCCTGGCACTTCTAAGTGATGCTTAAAAAAATCATAAATAAGAATGAACTTTTTGTGGGGTTCACGACTCTAACAGGTAAGAAAGTGGGGGAGAGCCATTGGAGATCGATAAGTTGGTGCGTCGAGCACAAAGAGGGGATAAAGAAGCACTGTTACAGTTGGTGTTTGCCAGAAAAGATGAGTATTATCGGCTTGCCTATAGCTACTTAAGACATGAAGAAGACGCCATGGATGCGTTAGAGGACATGATCGTCATCCTTTATGAAAAAATCAACAAACTGAAAAAACGAGCATCCTTTTATAGCTGGAGCAAAACGATTCTCGTCAACCAGTGTCACGATACATTAAGGAAACGGAAAAAGGTAACGGTCATGGAAAATACGCCCGAATCATTCCTAAATAAAGAAGGAGACACTGCCATCTACAAGTTGGACGTGAAAACCCACTTAGAACGTTTGAATCACGACCAGAAGGAAGCGATTCAGTTAAGATACTGGCTGGATTATGATTATGAAACCATTGCGCAGATCACGAAAGTCCCTCTTGGCACGGTCAAATCCAGGATTTCAACCGGTCTCAAGAAGCTGAAAGAATTATTGGGAGGTGAATACCTATGAAGGAAATTGAAAAGAAACTGAAAGAAGATGGAGAAGAAATGCGCTCCTTGAAAGCGCCAGATTCTTTTGAAACACGTCTTCGTCAGAAGTTGAACGAGACACCACCAAAACGGAACAATCAATGGAAAAAAGGTTTCCTTCTTGCTGCTTCATTCATCTTTGTATTCTTTTTCACCTACCAATTCGATACGATTGCTTATTACGGAAAGAAAATTCTTGGGTATGATGAGATCCTCACTGACTCACTGAGCGAGCTAAACGAACAAGGGAAAGGGCAGGTCATCGGAAAAAGTGCGGAACTTCTGAACGGAGGAAAGGTCACGCTCGATGGCTTGATGCTGGATGATAATCAACTGATTCTCTTCTACACGCTTTATGACCTTAATAAAAATGCTGATGAGCTCTACTCCAGCACAAGGGCTACGATAGACGGTTTCCTTGTTGAGACCAGAGAAACTTCGGGCACAGCCATGACAAGCGAGGACAATACAACCGTGACAATTACCCAATCGTATAAGCCTCCGAATCCGTTTGCGAAAGAATTGACTTTTCATTTACACATGGATAATCAACCTGGGACTACTGTGGAGATTCCTTTTGAAATTGATCGTTCGAAAGCGATGATGACGAAGTATAAGCAGAAGATCAACGAGACCATCGAGACAGACAGTGCAGACTTCGTTTTTAAGGATTTGGTGGCAACACCTACCCAAACTGTCTTGACTGGAAAAATTCACGTAAAAGACGAAGAGGCATGGAACAGTGGGATGATCTCCGATGGATTTGAAGTCCGCCTTAAAGCCGATGGAAACACTATACGGAAGCAAGGACAAGGGACTTCTTCAGGGTTGCTCGGTTATACATTCAACGTTGAGTTCGACCCATTAAGTGATGTGGAAGAGTTGTTGATTTATCTCGATGGTGCTTTGACTACCTATTCTTCCGATACGAAGATTCCGGTAAAACCAGGCTCATATCAGATAGGAAATCAAAAAGTGTCTGTTAATCAGAGTAAAGAAGTGGACGGAAAAACCGAAATTACTCTAACCGCAGATGAGAGTTTCAGTGTACTGGAAGCAGAACTAGTCGGGGATGAACGCTCGATTTCATTAGAATCAGTCGATGCGCCATCCTATCAAGAGACAGAAGATGGTTTGCTCAAAGTTTTAAAACTTCGTTTTGATGGTGTTCTGCAAGGGGACTCGTCCCTGCACATTACAGAGTATGAAGCTATTGAACCGTTGGAAGACTCAATCACAGTGCCGCTTAAGTGAGTATGAAAGGGAACTTTTCTTGGATTGATTCGTAATAAGTACAAACAGAATGTCAGGAGCGATTTCATGCATGCTACTGTAAATTCAATCGAAAAGCTACTAGTTGAAGACGAACAGATCTTATTGACGATTCGTTGTTCCATCAACGTCTACCATTACAGCAAGGTACCACGTCCGGGATTGCTCGCAGCAACTACTTTACGCCTTATCTTTATCAGTGATGCAAATGTGGAAGGCGGCGAGTACACAGAACTCTTCCCCTATCAGGATGTACACACATTCAAACTAGAAAGACGCCTATTTACTAAGCGGTATTATCTGAAGGTGGAAGGGGATCAATTCACCTTTACACAAATCATGGATGAAGAACCCGACAAGTTCGCCACAACCGTCAACAACCGACTCTAAAACAAAATGAAGTGCCTGGCACCGATCACAAACTCAGTTGTATCAACGAGTCGAAATCGGTGCCAGGCACTTTTTTCAATTCCTTGTGGCGCAAGGGGTAAATTGTCGTACCTGGCACTCACACTTTTATGTGCTTAAACTGGTTCACATCGAAGAGTCCGAGGTCTGTCAGTTTCAAGGCTGGAATGACGGGCAGTGTCAGGAAGGATAGGGTCAGGAATGGATTGAATCCACCTTCAAATCCAACATCCACGAGTGATTGCTTCAATTGTTGGAGACCGGTAGCCATCGAACGATATCCTTCACCCGACATCAAGCCTGAAATTGGCAAAGAGAGCGATGCCACCACATCACCATCTTTAACCACGACAAGCCCGCCTCTTATCTCCTGTAGAGCTTGAATCGCTCTAAGGATATCTCCGTCGTTCGTTCCCGTTGCAACAATGTTATGGGAGTCATGTGCAATGGTGGTCGCGATTGCGCCACTCTTCAATCCAAATCCTTTTACGATTCCTAATCCCACATTCCCTGTGTTCTTATGTCGTTCTACGACCACCAACTTTTGCTGATCTTTTTCCAGAGAAGATGTAAACTGTCCATCCTCAATTTCAACCGACTCCTGAAGGTGGGTGGTGTTCAATTGATTCGGAATGATTCCAATGATATTCGCAGTACCATCATCCCGAATAGGGATCTGCAGGTCGGCTTCATCTAAACTTGGAATCCTCACTGTGTTTTGCAGCTCAGAACTTGGCTCTGCTTTTTCCTGTAGATCTCCAACATACTCTCCATCACGTGCTACCAGCTGCCCTGACTTATAGACTTCTTTTATCGTGATAGAATCCAGATCATCCAATAGTAAAAAGTCTGCTTCATATCCTGGCGCTATCGCACCTTTCTGCTTCAATCCGTAACATTCGGCGGCGTTCAGTGAGGCCATCTGGATCGCCATCAGCGGATCCAACCCACACTCAATTGCTAAACGAACGTTATGGTCGATGCTACCTTCCACCATGAGATCGTCCAGGTGCTTATCATCCGTACAAAAGAGACAACGGCGGGCATTGTTCGGAGTCACGACAGGAATTAGTGACTTCAGGTCTTTTGCAACCGATCCTTCACGGATCAACAGATACATCCCGCGCCGTAACCTTTCTATTGCATCCTCGACTGTATTGCATTCATGATCCGTTCCAATCCCGGCAGCCTTATAGACATTGATGGCGTCCGTATCCAGACCGGCTAAGTGACCATCCATTTGGCCCGTGTGCTGAGAGGTCATTACAAGCTTATCGACCATCGTATCAGCGCCAGAGCGTAACGCTGGATAGTCCATCACCTCGGCCAAACCGAGCACCCTTTTATGATTGTAAAAAGGCTCCAGATCATTCGCCGACAATTTTGCTCCTGAATTCTCAACAGACGTTGCAGGGACACAGGAAGGAAGCATGAAATAGACGTCCAGGGGAAGACCCTCGGAGTTCTCCAGCATAAAGCGGATACCCTCTTCACCTGAGACATTGGCGATCTCATGCGGATCTGTGATGACAGTCGTAACACCATGGGGAAGGACGACTTTGCTGAATTCAGCCGGTGTCACCATGGACGACTCGATATGTACATGACCATCAATAAACGAAGGACAAACATAACGGTTTTCCGCATCAATGATCTGTTTGCCCTCGTACGACCCGATGCCGACGAACATACCGTCAGCGATTGCAATATCCCCTTTAATGACTTCAAGGTTGAAGACATCTATGATCCTTCCATTTTTAATAACTGTATCTGCAGGCATTTGCCCACTTGCAACGGCAATCCGTTTTTTCAATTGATCTCTATTCTGTTTCATAATGACCCCTCCCAGAAAAATAAAAACCCTAGATACCTAGGGTTTGACATAGAGAAGGAGGATCGCAGACTATTTACGCACAGGACTCCGACCTTCATTCTCGTAGTCAAACCATTTACGGTAGTTTGGTAGAAACTTTTGGACCATATTTCCAATATTATACGAGCGGGTTTATATTATTTTGCATTAAAAAATATTAAGACACATTTTATACGCCGATGAAGACCGTGTCAACGGAAAGTTAAAAAGAAGGACTGTGAAGTTTTTTCTAGAACCCTGTAGATTAGAGTGATGCGAAAAAGTACGGGAGGGATTTTGTGCTCGGAGTGAATAAAGGAGAGGTCGTTTTAGCATCGCACGATTCAGATTGGAAAGCGTTATTTTTAAAAGAAAAAGAACTGCTCGATTCCATCATAGGAGAACATACCACTGACATTCAGCATATGGGGAGCACTGCCATCAATGGCATAGAAGCAAAGCCGATCATCGATATTCTTGTTGGTGTAGAATCTATGAGTGATGTAGAAAAGTTTGATGAGGACAAGCTGAAAGAAAACGGCTACTACCGTTTGAAAAAGGTCATTCTAGAGGGGAAGGTGGTTTTCGCGAAGTTCTCAAGTCTCGAGAATCTCACCAAAACCCACATCCTCCACGTTGTTGAACACAATGGGAGCTGGTGGCAGGAGCATACCTTTTTCCGAGATTACTTGAACGAGAACCCAGAGACAGCCAAAGAATACGAGATACATAAACAACAGCTTGCACAACAGTACCCGACAAACGAAAAAGCTTATACTGATGGAAAGAAAGTGTTCGTGGATCAGATCTTAAATAGGAAAAACGCTCTGGATTGAATCCAGGGCGTTTTATACTTCCTTCACCACAACGTCGTGCAATTCTCCATTCACATAGACGAGGAAAGCCCATTTCCCTTCTTTCGATACACGTACATTCGAAGGTCGATGAACATCAGCACCGTTATTCGGCCCAGCTAGTTCCAACGACCAGTAGGTCTCTTTCGAAGGATTCGTCAGTACTTTCTCAACGGATTTTGTATCTTTATGTACACCGACCACTGTCATTTCTTCACCTGGTGATACATCCCACAAGTGCCACATCCATTTCTGACCTTCCAAAACGGGCATATCAGCACCAATGATCCCAGTCTTACCCTCATTTCCAATCATGCCCCGGTCTCCGAATTCACTTGCTGTTCGGTCCCAGTCGATTGCTTCAATATCTTCCACTTTTACAAAGTCAGGAGCATCTTCTGGTAAAACGACCTTCTTCTCCATCGTTTCCTCCGCCGTACAGCCGACCATCAAAAGAACCAACGCCGAAACAACTATCTGCCAACTCATGCGCATCAACCCAACACCTCCATGCCATGTGTTGCCCACATTTTACCATACTGAGCCGAGGATTAATGTATTCGGATTAAGGGAATGAACCCTATACGAAGTTAAAGGAGGAGATCATTCTTGCAACTACATACTGTCGTACTCAATTGTTCTTTGAAGAAAAGCGATGAAACGTCCCACACTCAAGCCTTGATCGATGAATCCCTGAAGATCTTCAAGGATCACGATGTGACCTACGATATTGTCCGGCTGGCGGATTACAACATCGGCTACGGCATCACCGACAACACGGGCGAAGGGGATGACTGGCCTGAAATCTATGAAAAAGTGAAAGCAGCCGACATCCTGATCATCGGAACGCCGCTCTGGTTAGGTGAAAAGAGCAGTATCGCGGCACACGCAATCGAACGCCTTTACGGCGCAAGCAATCATACGAATGAAAAAGGACAAGCGGTTTACTACAACAAAGTCGGAGGCGTCGTCATCACCGGAAACGAAGACGGTGCGAAGAACGCCGCCCGCTCGATTTTATATGCGTTATCTCACATCGGTTTCACGATACCACCGAACGTGGATACCTATTGGGTTGGAGAAGCGGGTCCTGGTCCGTCTTATATGGAAGCAGGACGCGATAACGACTTTACACAAAACAATGTCAAAACGATGACCCATAATCTTATGCACATGGCACGCATCCTGAAAGAAAACCCGATCCCAGCTGAAGGGAATGTGATGGCGTAAACCATATTGCCAAAACTGGAACAATCTAGTAAACTGAGGTTAATCTATTTGGAAGAAAGGATTTCAGGTTACCTGTATGCCAACAACTACTTTGTAATGGAACACATTTTGGATATAGACGCTTACCGAAGCAGCTTTTTTGAAGGCGTGCTGAACGGGAGCGGTCTGTCTCAAACCCATTACAAAGGAACGTAACCGAAATCTGCAGCATGTACAGATTCTGAGGTTCCCTTATTCGGGGAACCTTTTTATATTGCTCAAAAAACTTCATACTGCAAGGTGTCCAAATAGAAGCGTTACGTTTCCTTACATCTAAAACGAGGTGAAGGAAATGCAGAACGTACAAATGACATGGTCTCTTCAAGAGGCACAAGATATGACGATTGAAAAACATTGCAGCAACTGTGGAAAGACAGTCCAGTTCACGGACACGATGATCCGCCGCCATAACGCGAATGGAAAGAACATCTACCGGTTCGCCATCTATAAATGTGAAAAGAACCATACATGGAACAAGAAGCTGGAGATCTACCAGGCCTATACCGGCCACGCAAGAGTGGTGGAAGAGGAGAAAGAAGCAACCAACGAAGTATGTAAGATCCCTATTGAAGAATATGCGGATAAAGGGATTGAACAAGTCCAGATAGAGTTATCTGAAGTCGAAGGAAACTTCCGAATCGATAAAACGATTGCCAAACAAATCGATGAATGGAGCCGTACGGAAATCAACAAACGCATCCAGGAAGGAACGATCCAGATCAACAACCGACCAATCAAACCCTCGACTAAGTTAAAAACCACAGACCAAATCTTGATTATGCTATAACGTAAACAAGCCCTGAGCGGTCAACGCTTCGGGCTTGCTTTTTTTATCGTTTTTACGAGCCCACCCCATTAACCACTTCACAATTCCACCTCAAATCTTTTCAAAAAAATCATTACAGGGGTAAGGTTATATACCCAATATAATTGTAAATGAGAAAACGTATTCCACGCAGTTCTAGTTCTAGGCACTATGACCCTTTGTTTCTATTAACTAGAATAGCCTTTACACCCAGATTACTTGAAAAAAATCTTATAAATTACAAATAAATCCATTAAATGGTTCTTTGTTCTCATTCGATAGTGGTTCTTAGGGTCGATATTAAAATTGAAAAAATGACAAGGAGGGATATAATGTGTTCAATTTTAAACAGTTGTACAGTAAAAGAGTATTACTTTATGCAGTAATTTGTAATTTGATTTTCTTTACTGTGTTTCCATCTATGGGACAAGCTCAACAGCAAAACATGACTGAAGGGATGACAGCATCTGTATCAGCTTCAGATAGTGAAGCAGTTGAACAGGTGATTACACAGGCAGAAAGCTGGTTGATCGAGAACCAAAACGAAGAAGGTAATTGGGGTACTGCTCCTGCCGAAAAAATAAGGAACACCTCTGAAATTGCAAAATACCTTCAATCCTATTCAATCGACGAAGGAGCACTAACAAAAGCATCAGCCTGGCTAGAAAGTCAGGAATATCCTAACAACGATTTCATGGTGAGAACTCTCCCGTTTATTAAAGATAGTGAATCTCGCCAGAACTCAATTCGCAAACTCCTAAACTCACAAAATCCTGATGGGGGTTGGGGAGCTGCGGAAGGATATGAAAGTGATGTTTTTGACACAGTTTTAGTACTTAATGAACTCATCAACAACATAGAAGGTAATGATGCTTCAATTCAGAAAGCAATTACCTACCTCTTGAATGAACAACTTGAAGATGGCAGCTGGGCTTTCAATCAAAAAGGACCAGGCAATGCCATCGTCACCTCACGAACCATTCTACTTCTTAATGATTATCTCGTAACCAGCGGTTCAACCTCGAAAGAAATCTTAGCCTCTCTCAAGCATGCTGGTGATTATCTTCTTTCTTTGCAACAAGAAGATCAGACTATGGGAATGGAAGGTGTCGCTTTCCAACGGACCCTGACAGCCTATCAGGCTATTTTACAAACCGATGGCCTTCAGCCAGTGAATCGGGTGCATGAAAAGGTCCTTTCCGTTCAAAAAGAAAACGGGAGTTGGGAAGACGATCCGTATCTGACCTTGTTAGCACTGCAATCTTTGAAATCTTACCTTGAAGCTACAAGTGTATCCATTTCAGATATCGAACTATATAAGATTTCAGAAACAGATAAGATTCCAGCCACCGAATTCTCTGCTTATGAAACCATGCTGATCAAACCAAATTACGATTCCGCCTCCGGGAATGTACAAGTTCTTGCATTTATTGAAACACCTGGTGGAGACATTGAAGCGGTCAATGTGGAAGAGGAATTGCGTTGGGAAGTCAGAGATCACGCACCTGGGGAGTATAAGGTAATCGTACAAATCAAGGATAAACAAACTGGGAAGATTGCCGCAACGAGTAAAAAGCCAATTACAGTCCTACCGACATTCAAAATCGAAAACGCAACGATTCAGTTGTCTCCTGAAAATACGACAGTCGGTAAGCCTGAAGACGTGAATGTCCAAGTCTCACTCCTTCAATCCAGCAATATTGATGGAGAAGTTCGCCAAAGGGTAGAAGTTTATGATCCAGCAGGTGAGCTGATTGCTTCAGAAGAGAAGAACATCATCTGCAAAGTGGATAAGCCAATCGTAAATACGAACATGCTGGTGTTCCAGCCAAACGTAGAGGAAGCTGCCAAATATACCATCAAGACATTCATCTATGAAAAAGACCAGCTTATCGTAGAAACGACAAAGGAATTCGAAGTCCAGCCACCACCACCGCCAACAAGAGTGGAAGCGGAACAATTCTTGGATAAAAAATTTGTGACACCTGGTTCTGACAACATCACCGCATCTTACATACTTAAAGGACTTGGCTCACCTGATCAGCCAGAACGTACACCTATAGATATGACATTTGTAATGGACGTATCTGGAAGTATGTCTGGATCTGTTACACAAACAAAGAAAGCTGCAAAAAAGATGGTGGAATTGATTCAATCTGAAGATCGTGGCGCTGTCATCTTCTTTAATTATTGGGCGTCCTTAATTCAGAATTTCACGTCAGATAAGGAATTGTTAAAGACAGCAATCAATCGTGCCTATGCTTCCGGCGGAACATCGATCCATTCCGGTATAAGCAAGGCAAGAAGTCTTTACAATGATGAAAGCAACCCTGATCGTGAAAAAGTCATCGTTCTGCTTTCAGACGGAGAATCGTCGCGTTATTACGCAATAAGAGAAGCAGAAAGAGCCGCAGAAGCAGGGATTACCATCCATACAATCGGCCTGGGTTCAGGAGTCGATCAATATCTCATGGAGACGATCGCAACTGCGACAGGAGGAACCTATCGTTATAGCCCGACTCCAGAAGAACTGGAACAAATGATGGATGAAATAGGGGGAGAAATCTTCAACCTGGCAGGGAAAAATGTGACCCTGTCCACCACTCTGCCAAGTTCTATTTCGATTGATTCAGCAGAATCCAGTCCAGTACCGACCAGAGTCTTGGACAACGAAAATGGAACGACGACGGTTGAATGGGATTACAGCCTCATTGTCATGAACCAAATCGAACAGATTTCACTAGCTATGAATGGCCAATCATTTGTACCGGGTGAAACCGTTGATGTGACGAAGAATACACATCTGGATTATACGGACTCAAGCGGTGAGCAGAAGAATATACCGTTAGAGAATCTTCAAGTCAGCGTGACGGATTCTTTAGAGACGACCATACAACTTGATCAAACGACCTACACCGCGAATGAAGATATTCAAATCGGTATAGAAGTCCAAAACAATACCGAAGAAGAAAGACAATTGACTGCAACAGTCGACATTGTCGATGAGGACGGGTCTTTTGTTGAACATGCTGGTATGTATGCCATCGATGCTCTTGAAGCAAAAGGAACCTCTACCTATGAAATGACCTGGAATACAGGAACGACTTATACAGGAAATTACGGGGTCAAGGTGACGTTGAAAGATGAAGGAATCATTGTCAGTGAAACGACGACACAATTTTCTATTGTTCCTTTCGGAGGATTAAAGGTAACAACTACAACGGATAAAGCTGAATATCCATCTGGAGAAGATGTAATCATAACCAATCGCCTCCATAATGAATCGATCAACAAAAATTTCGATGATTTCATCGTCCGGACTACCATTGTGAACGCTGATCAAGAAATCCTGTTTGAAAAGGAACAGCAGATCCCGTTCATCAATGCACAACAAACGTTAGACCGATCATTTTCTTGGGATAACGGACAGGCAGTGCCAGGCGTCTATACAGTCAAGACAGAGGTTTGGGATGGATCGGAATTCCAGACATCTAATGAGATAACGTTTGAAATTCTCTCTTCGGCATCAACCGGACGAGGATTGATCGGACAGATAGAGATTGAAAAATCAAACCTTATCATCGGTCAGCAAGCTGAGATCACGTATTCGCTTGAAAATGACGGCAACAGCAAGATTGAAAATATAAATGCAGAAGTATTGATCGTTGATCCAATCACAGAAGAAGTCATTCATACATTCGATGAAAAAGTCAGCCTAGATGTGAGTGGCAAGCACTCAGGAGCCTATTCGTACGAGACTGCCGGATTACCGTTAGGGAGCTATCTTGTCGTTCTGCGTACACAGCTTGAAAACGGACAGCTCATACCGATCGGAAGCAATTCCTTTACAGTACGAAGTCCGATTCATGTTGAAAAACAAATCAAAGAAGGCTCACGTATCCTTGTTTGGACAGAGAATGCAGATGAAAACAGTTGGATCCAGCCACTCTTGAAAGAAAAAGCGGATTATTCGAAGGTCGTATCCAATAAAGATGATTTCATCAAAGAGCTTCGTTCAAGCAAATACAACGTGTACTTGATTACAGATATTCAACAGCCATTGACTGGTCTATCCGATCAAGAGCTGTTAGCAAAGGTCCATAACGGTCATCAGTTGATCGTCACAAATAATGCCAACCTGGCTGATTTGAAGGTCTCAGATGTATTTGGAGCAAAGCTGAACGGAAGCTTTAATGCGAACGGAAAAGCAGTTACTTCCAATCTATATGCAGACATGAAAGGAACGTATACAGGCAAAGGGCAACGGTACGATTTGACGACTGCTGAAGTGTGGGCTGAACTGAACGATGGAAACTCAAAACCTGTCGTCATCGCCAATGAATATGGAAAGGGTACTGCTGTCCATATTGGTTTGGATGTACGTCAGCTTGAAGGCATCGCACCTGAAACATTAGTCGGTAAGATCGTCGAAAAAGTAACTCCGAAAAGATCCACTCCTGCACCAGGTGACGGGCAATTGATAGAAGTGAGCGTAAAGGCGCTGACGGGACCAATCGACGCCAAGATTACGGAGCAAATTCCAGCTGGGGTTACTGTAATCGATCCGATTGATTTTACGTTACAAAATGACACTTTGATTTGGAGAAAGACATTGGAACAGGATGAAGAAGCCGTTCTGCGATATATGATTTCGACGCCTTCTGAAGCTGGAACGTATTCATTCATCACAGAAAACGGTTATTGGGAGCAAGGTGACTATCATGCCCTTCAAAATGAGGAGATTTTCATTCAAGTGGAAGATAGTGCACAGACACTACTTCAAACTGCTATCCAAAACATTGAAAGCTCTAAATCAAAGGGTGTTCTGAAAACATTAGCGGAGCAGTTAAAACAGTATGAATCCAACCCACCTACCTCCGTAACTGAGCTGGAAAATGCCATTGCTGAAATCATCAAAGGATTGCAAAAGGCAGACCAGGATCAAATGCGTTGGAGCCTGGAGAATGTGATGAGCCTTTTCCAAGCCCAATGGTATATGGGAGGTAGAGAGTAACCATGAAGAAATCATATAAAAGATGGATGAAACATATCACAATCCTGTTATTGTTCACTGTCTCCTTTTCGTTCGGGTTTCCTACCCATTATGTAGCAGAAACCCTTAAGTCGAAGGATAAGGTTCTGCAACTAGGTGCAGGATTCGATAAGGGAAAAGAGCTTCCGAAGACGGAGCTGGAGGAATTTGCAGAAGAGCTTTCCAAGTACTATGAAGACATGGACGAGCAACTCGATAAAAAGGATCTTAAAACTTTAAAATCCCTTATCAGAGACGCGAAAAAGTTGATTAAAACGTCCAGCAATGATATCGATCAAGAATTTAACAAGCACAAAGACAAAGTCAAAAACCACAAAAAAGCGATTGAACGTTTATCCGAATATGAAGCAGAGCTAAATGAGAAGATGGCCGAGCTGGATCAGCTTATGACAGGTTTGGAAACGTTAATTGACAAGAAGGGCTCTGACTTTAAGAATTTGCAGGAAACGGATGTAGAAGCAATCAGGGCTCAGCTAGCAGATATCAAAGAGCTGATGGCGCCAGAAGCCCCAGAATTTCCAATCGGGAATACACTTCCGAACAGGGATGTAAATCTTGAGGCAAAAGAGCCGTCTCTTGAAGGAGCGAGTCTAACTGCTGCTTCCATTGAAGGCGAAGCGCCAGCCAAGGAAGACCTAGCTGAAACGACGGAAACAACCTTCACGGAAGACATCCGTGAAACAGCAGATTCACTGGATTCAGCATTGGAAATCTATGAATTTGTCAGAAACAATGTGAAATTCGAGCCTTATTACGGTTCCCGAAAAGGTGCCACAGGTACGTTGCAGCAATTGAGCGGGAACGATGTAGACCAGGCGTCGATGCTGATTTCTTTATTACGTTATAAAGAAATCCCGGCACGTTATGTTAGCGGTACGGTCGAAGTCCCAATGGAAAAAGTGACGAGCTGGGTGGGGGTAGAAAATCCGAAGCATGCAGTTGAAACACTCGCATCGCTCGGTATTCCAATGGCAACCGTCATTGATCAAGGGAAAATCACTGCCGTAAGAATGGAACATACTTGGGTCGAAGCATATGTACCTTATGAGGATTACCGAGGTGCAGGTGATCGAACAGGTGAGAAGGTCTGGGTTCCACTTGATCCAAGTTTCAAGCAAAACATGTATCAAGAAGGAATCAATGTTGAAGAGATTACCGGACTGGATAAAGACGCATTGCTTGATATCACACAGAACAGCGGTGAAGAGTCAGGTGACTTGAATACCGTTACAAATGTGGATATGAATGCCATCCAAACACAAATCAATGGTGCAACAGAAAAACTTGAAGATTACATCAAAGAGAACGGTCTGGAAGAAGCCAGCATGGAAGAAGTGATCGGTGGATGGGAAATCAAGGAAGAGAAGCTCGGCATCCTTCCTCTGACGCTCCCGTACAAAACAATTGCAATCCAGGATGAATACAGCGCCGTCTCCTCTGATATGAGTGAATCCGTGAAGTTCAGCATCGGTGGAGCAAATCCGTTCGGATTCAATTTCCCTGGAGAATATGACTTCTCCTATGAAGCACGTGCAGCTGACTTGTACGGAAAGAGAATCACCTTATCATGGGTACCTGCTACAGAGGAAGATGAACAAATCATCGCTGAATATGGCGGGATTTTTAACACCCCAGTCTATATGATTAAGGTAACACCTGTCCTTAAAATGGATGGGAAAGACGTCGCTACAGGTAAGCCTGTCGGGATGGCGTATACGCAAGAGTTCGTCATGGAATTCAAGGCACCGGGAATGGTTTCAGAAAAAGTGAAGAACCCGGTAAAAGCAGGGGCATTTTACGCAGTAGGATTGAACTACGGTAAAATCGCTGCTTCAGAACTTGAACAGGTAGAAGCGAATCTTGAGCAACTGAAAGAAAATGTGACAGCTGAGACGATGTACACAGACGAAGCCATCGGAGAGATCCTGAACGGAGTCGTGAAAACGTATTTCGGACAGCTGGATACAACAAGACAATTGATCGCTGAGCAATATGAAGTATCCTCCAATCGACTTCTGACAGAAGCGATGACAGGGTATGACTTGAATGTCGGCTATCTGTTCATGAGTCCTGCTCGAGTGGCTCCTGGTGGCATGTATATCGATGTAGACCGGAATGTCGTTTCGGTCGTGAGTGAAAAAGGGGAAAAGCAGGATGAATTATCCTTTATGCTTGCCCAGGGCTCAATTGAATCGGCAATGGAACACGGCATTTATGAGCAATTCCTCGGTATTCCTTCTGTATCCACCATTAAGGTGTTGGAGGAAGCGAACAACAGAGGGATACCGATTCATACGGTGACAAAGCAAAACATTTCGGAAGTCTTACCGAAATTAAAAGTAAGCAATACAATCAAAAATGATATTTCCAATGCCGTTAATCAGGGACGGATTGTCACGATTCCTGAAGAGAACATCCAGTACTATGACTGGAGTGGAACAGGATTCATCGTCATGGATCCAGATTCAGGAGCTGCCGGTTATATGATCAGTGGCGGAACCGCAGGTGGATCAACAAGCCTTGCTGTCGACATCGCTGCGTTAGTCGCTTTGATCGATAACTTCATCATGATCATATCAGCAGCCTCACTCATCGCTTCAGGCACAATTCTAGGCGGTATACTCGGTGTGGCACTCGCAGCGCTGACCATCTATTTCATGGTCGAACTGCTTAACAATATGTATGCGTATTACATCAATGGGGATTCGTCGGCCGGTGATGCGATCATCACTGAAGCGATTCTGAGTATTGCCGGGGCCATCGGGGGCAGTGTACTAGCTAAAATATTCCCTGGTCTGAACAAAGCAGTCACAGAGCTTTATCAGAAGGTGTCTCAGAGGATTGCCAATAAACAGATCGCCGACCGTCTTGCAAACGAGTTTTCAGAGGACTTCGTTCTAGAAGTTGTAGAAAAATCTGGTACAGACAGCCTTTCCACTGCAGATACTCTAATTAAAAAGCTGCAGAATTCGAATGTCAGCAAAGAACTGATTGAGCGTGCTGGGAAAGAATACGGAACAGACGGACTTTCCGATCTTCAAAAGCTGACAGACAGAGGGCTGACAGGAAGCCAGATTACAAAGATCCTCGATGAAGGCATCCCATTAGATGATGCGGTCCGACTAGCCGACCATAACATCATGCCGGAGAATTATGCGACTCATTGGATCAACAACGGTATTGAATCAAACGCTTTTGTGAAAGCGTTAAACCAAGGGTTTACGTTGGATGAACTGGCGAAGCTGTCAGATTTAGGATTCAAACCGTCACACATTGAAGCTATTGGAATTAAGACTTCTGAAGATCTGGATAACTACCTTCAGATGTGGAAAGTAGCTTGTAACTGTTTCACAGCAGGAACCAAGATTATGACAGACGATGGTACGAAGTCGATTGAAGACATTGAAATTGGTGATTTGGTTCTAGCAAAGAATACGGATACAGGAGAAGTTGCACATAAACCTGTTACCCGGTTGTTTGAAAATCAGGTTGATGAAACGTATAAGCTGAAAATTGCTGATGAAACCATTACCACGACATCCGATCATCCATTCTGGATTGACGGTAAAGGGTGGGTGGAAACCAGTGACCTACAAGTAGGAGATCGGATTGAGACCCATACCGGAAAATACCTACCGATCAACCAAATCCATCAAATTGAAGAACCAGCAACTGTCTATAACTTTACTGTAGATGGATTCCACACGTATTATGTGTCGGACCTAGGTATACTTGTCCATAACGAAAACTGTATCGATCCATATTTCTACAAAGATAATGTTATTGGAAAAACGGTTGACGACACTACCTCTGGAACACCATCTCAAAGACTTGGTAAAAACTTGCTGGAGGCGGGAATTAAACAACCAGAAAAAATCGGAGACAAAAGCTGGCAAGCACATCATATTGTGCCAGTTGGATCAAAATATACAAAGGAAGCCAGAGATCTTTTAGCGAAATATAATATTAAGATAAATTCTGCTACTAATGGCGTTTGGCTTCCAAACATTCCAGGTTATTCGAAATACTTCGACCCGGATTGGGATGGCGGAATGTTTATAGCTACTCATAATGGAAATCATTTAAGAAGCTATTACAAGTATGTAAATGAAAGAATAATAGAAACAGTAAATAGGAACTTAGGAGGAAATGAACAGGAAATTGCTGATGCAATTGAGGATACATTACAAGTCATCAGAAAAGAACTTTTAACCTCTAAGATTCTACTACACAGCTATTAATTATAATTAATTGACATCCTCTTTTGTTTATTTATTTCAAACAAAAGAGGATGCATCATTTCGAAGGTGAGGGGTTCTGTGAAAGTATGGATGTTAACAGTTGAATTTGGTGATTATGAAGTACTTTCGTTTTCAAACGAGGAAGCTAGCGATATTTTTCGTGATAATTTTCGTGGGGAACCGATGAAACAAAATTGGACTCCAATTCAAGTTGAAAGGTATAAAGATGGAGTAGAAAGTGACTTTCCTGATGGACTCTCTATACACCCTGTTTTCAGTGAAAAAGCTGTCCGAGTGTTGAATGAATTATTAAACGAAAATGTGGAATTACTGCCTTTACTCACAGAGAGTGGGGAGAGAGAGTATTATGCCATCAATGTTATTAATGTCCTAGATTGTATTGATGAAAGGCATTCAGAAGTAGAGAGATTTAGAAATGGGAAAATTATGGAGTACACCAAATATGCCTTTCAAAAAGATGTAATAAAAGAAGAAAATATCTTCAAAATTGTTGATCACGAGAAAAAAATAATCTTCAGTACAAAGGTTTTTGTATCTGACCTTTTCAGAGAGCGAGTTCTAGAATCTGGTCTAAAGGGTTTTGATTTTATAGAAGTCTGGGATTCCGAGAAGAGTGAGAAAGAAGATGTGGTTGCCAAGCCAGTTCCAACAATGGATACCTCTCAAGAGATTTATAGTTTTGAAGAAGCAACAAATTTAGTAGAACAACAAAGTAAAGTTGTTGTAAGTGAGAGTTTGGAATGGGCTATGCGTCTAGGAGATGAAAAACAAACACAGATCGGTCATCTTCAAGAAGATGGTGACTATAAATGGATGAACCCCATCTATTACCCACCTATCTTTTTAGAGATGAAGTGGAGAACAGTGAATACTTCTAATAAACTATAGATGATTGCATCTAAGGAAACCACTTTTTACAGTGTTTCCTTTAGGAGGACTAAATTTGAAGTACCCTTTAATGGATCCACCTTTTAAAGTGATACCGTTTAAGGAAATGACAAAACAGGAAGCTCAAAGGCATTTCGATTGGTATGTGGGAAATATACAGGAAAGAATGGATCTTTTGAAAGATGCATACTCACTCACTAATAGCAATAATAAAGACATCTTAGATTATTCTCCGCAGTCCTTAATCCCTTTATGGGAGTGGTATCTATCGCAAATAGAACCCAACCAAAAGACTTCAGAAGAATTAGAAAGGGAAATGGAAAAAGTACCTGAATGGTTAAAAAATGATGTTAAAGAAAATATTTATAAGCCAACTACCGGTACTCTTATTTTAGCTATGGATATTTCAATTTATTTTTCTGAGGTATTTACACACAATTTTAACAGCATCCATTGGGGGTTTGTTTCAGAACCGAAGTCGCTTGCGCATGTGAATTCACCTGTTTTATTGGGGTTCAAAGCAAAGAAAACCCTTAATGCACGGAACCTGATCTATAATATGTTACTTAAAGCTATGAAAGGAAATTCAGATAAAGCATCTCTTTATCAATTGTTCGATAGATGGAGAGCTTATGTTTGATTCCGAAGAGCGCGATTAAAGAATTCATAGGTTATTCAGCTAAGGGAGCATTATATTGTGCTTCCTTCTTTTAAACTCCTGAGGTTGTTAGAAATGAGGTGGTTTAATGGATGTTAAAAATGGAAGGTACGCTATATACAATAGCAAGGAGTATGAGGCCGATAAGGCGAATTCTGACTATAATGACGCAAAGATAATGATATTAATTTCTTATGAAGCTGTTGACCAGAAGAATGATTTTATAGAAGTGTCACCCAATAGATATGTAAAAAGAGTATCTTTTAGTGAAATTGAAACAGCCTACTCAATCAACACAAAAGGAACTTATAAAAGATTACCAATAACCATATTAGAACAATTTGGTGATCAATATAAGATTCATCATGTTGAGAATGGCTTAGCTGCAGAGAAACTGGGATTTATAAAGATTGAACCAGGGTGGTTTGAAAAAGTTGTCCCCATTCATGATGTAGAGAACATATATGAAAAGAAGACACCTTTATGGGGATTTAAGTAAGTCTTATTTCAGGAAATAGTATGTTGCTAATGCCTCGATTTGAAGAATAACAAGTGCTGTTTGATTACGGAAGAAGGTAAGAATTATTATGCCGGGAAGGTTAAATAGAAATGGAGGCATGTATGAAAGGTGATCCATCGTTTATTAAACTCATCGATGACTGTGAAAAAACAATACTAAAGCACAATCCTTCGGGGGATCCCATCTTAACCACGATGTTGGAGTTATTAGAAAAGCTCAGAATTGCTGTCCAGGAGGAAACCCTTAATAAGAAGGTTACAACATTAGGGATTGTCAGGTATGTTGGAGAATATGATTTACCTAATGATATTGTTTCAAGCGTAGAAAAAATCCACAGTTACTATCACTCTGTTTATAAAACAAGGTGAATGGGTAGAGAAAATCAGTTCTCTTCTAAAGTGTGAAACATTGTAAAGGTAAAAACAGCCCTGAGCGATTATCGCTTAGGGCTGATGTTTTTGAGATTATTTACGAGCAAATGGCGTAACACCCGATACATGAATCCGCCGATGAAAAATCCTAGCGCATAGCTGATCGCTGTTGGAAGACCACCTTGAGCCAGTCCATACAGAAAGCCCCCGAGCGCCATCAACAACGGAACCGTAATGAATTGCATATACTTCACCTCACATGTTTGGTTACACTCCAGTATGCCCGAATATCTCCTTTTGTTTACGATGTACTTCTTGTGCTACAATCAGATAAGAATTTTACGAGCGGAAGAAGGAAAAGAAATGTCCAAAAAAGATTTACCCGTCCAAAAAAACGATATCGTGAACGTCACGTTCCAGGACCTGTCCCATGATGGCGCAGGTGTAGCGAAGGTCGACGGCTATACCCTTTTCGTACCAAGAGGCTTACCAGGGGAAGAAGCGAAAGTGAAGGTCATCAAGACGAAGAAAGGCTTCGGATTCGGAAAGCTGCTGGAAGTGACGAAGGAAAGCGAGCACCGCACGACACCGCCATGTCCGATTTACAAGCAATGTGGTGGCTGCCAGCTCCAGCATCTTACGTATGAAGGGCAGCTTGAATACAAGCGCAAACAAGTCCAGGACGTCATGGAACGGATCGGGAAGCTGAAGGACGTGAATGTACTGCCGGTCTTAGGCATGGACGACCCTTGGCGCTACCGTAACAAAGCGCAAGTCCCGGTCGGCGAGGAAGAAGGCGGACTGATCACTGGTTTCTATCAAAAAGGAAGCCACCGCATCATCGACATGAAGGAATGCCTCATCCAGCAGGAAGCGAACGACCTTGTCGTCCAGACGGTAAAAGAGATCGCCAACCACTATGGCATCCGGGCATATGACGAACGTTCCCATAAAGGAACGCTCCGTCACGTCGTCGCAAAGTACGGTCAAAACACCGGACAAATCATGGTCGTACTCGTAACGAAAGGAAAAGAACTGCCGAACAAGAAGAACATTGTGGCAGACATCATTGATCAGATCCCTAATGTGAAGTCGATCGTACAAAACATCAACCCTAAGAAAACGAACGTCATCTTCGGAGACAAAACCGAAGTCCTTTGGGGAGACGAGTACATCTACGACACGATCGGAGACATCCAATTCGCGATTTCAGCCCGTTCCTTCTACCAAGTGAACCCAACGCAAACGAAAGTACTCTATGACAAAGCACTCGAGTACGCACAGTTGGAAGGGAACGAAACGGTCATCGACGCTTATTGTGGAATAGGTACGATCTCACTGTTCCTCGCGCAAAAAGCGAACAAAGTATACGGCGTTGAAATCGTTCCAGAAGCGATTGAAGATGCAAAACGGAACGCAGAACTGAACGGAATGCAAAACGTAGAGTTTGAAGTAGGAGAAGCGGAAGCCGTCATTCCAGCCTGGTATGAAAAAGGGATTAAAGCCGACATGATCGTCGTCGATCCACCAAGAAAAGGCTGCGACGAATCCCTGCTCAACACGATTCTTGACATGAAACCAAATCGCGTCGTCTACGTTTCCTGCAACCCAGCTACACTCGCCCGTGACCTCGCCATCCTAGAAGAAGGCGGATATAAAACAGAAAAAGTTCAACCTGTTGATATGTTTCCACATACTACGCATGTGGAGTGTGTTGCATTGATTACAGTATAGATGGGGGTAGAGGAGAAAGTACTCAAATTAAAGGGTGATTATAGATGTAATCATTTTTAAAAGGATGATTTATAGAACGATAGTCATTGTAATTTTGTTTAGAGAAGTATATTATTTATTTAATAAAGGTTCCTTTAGGAATGCGGGGGAATTGTTAGTATTAGTATTTACGCTTATCGATTTTGTAGTAACATTGTTTATAACTAACTTTTCCAAGGTTCAAATCCTTAAAGGGGGAATGTATAATATGTCTAAACTCATTATTAAAAAAGTCAAAGTAGTACTTGATAATTTTGTTGTTAAGGCAATTCTCCTGACATTGGGCATATGGTTATGCTACCCGCAGCCCTAAAGGAATCTTCTTTCAAACCCCTTATTATTACTCTACGAAGTGCATGGTCTCCCTCTCAAAGCAAAACATCCATATCTCAAAGTTATTCATATATCAGTCTTTCATAACTAAACCGTTTATCCTAAGTGGAATATTTGAATTTTGGTAAAGATATATTTGATTACTTATGGATAAATGGAAGATATATTGATAATATATCGTTACTATTTTCTATAAAATAAAAAAATTGACCGAAAGACCAAATGAATAATCTGGTTTTAATATATGGAGGCTTAAGGAATTAATATCATGAGAGAAAACCTATGAAACAGTCATAGATATTTACTAAGCATCTTTCTGTTACAAGAAATGGAAAAAACAAATTGGGAAAATTCCATAACTTTTCTAAACAATCCATAACAAGAGCTTTAAGTGGTAAGAGATTTTTTGCAATATTAATTAACGTTGCAAGAGGAGAGTGCTGAATTGGAAATTAAAATTTATGATCGAAAAGCTTTTAGTAATGATCATTTAGGACAACAACTTGAACATTATTTAAAAGAGGAACTTAGGGAATTAGAAGCAACTGCGTATTACCAAGAACCTGACTATTGGACACCATCAAACACTTTACCTACATTTACCATTATCACAAAAAATTATGGCATTTTAATTGTAAAGGCTTATCCGTATAGCCATGAAACTTTAACAGAAATTAATGATAAATACTGGATAGTTAATGACTATAAAAAGAAAAATGAACTATTAGATTTTGAAGACTATTGTTATAAGCTAAAAAATGATATAGAGATGCCATCAAACGAAATTTTTGATGATATCCCTATACACAGCTTTGCAATTTTTCCATTTGTTTCGGAAGAAAAAGTTAAAATGGACATAAAACGTAGTAGAACGAAAATTTTGTTTTCTGAGTATCGATCATTTAAGTTGCAGGAAGAGTTAAAAGTTATTGAAATTGATGATGAAAGCTGGAAAAAAGTAAAAGGAGTCTTTCAAAAGTCAAATATATTAAATAAAGAAACAAACTATTTTGTTGATACACCAATTAAAAATTTGAGGGACGCCATAGCTTATAATAATCAACAGATAAATCTATTTGATGAAGAACAGTTAGATGCGAGTATGACAATAACAGATGGAGCACAAAGAATTAGAGGGTTAGCTGGAAGTGGAAAAACCGTAATTCTTTCAATCAAAGCTGCTAGACTCCATCGAAAAGATCCAGATGCTAAAATCGCTTATGTTTTTTCTACCCATAGTTTATATAAGCAAGTAACGGACCTAATTAATAAATATTATGGCAAACTTACAGGTGAAAGACTTAACCCAGAAAATTTACAGATTGTTCATGCATGGGGTGGAAAAACTACAGGCGCTGGATTTTATTATAATATTTGTCAATCAAATGGTATTAAGGCACTGACGGTTCGAGATTTATTAATGTATAAAGAAAAGTTTGATGAAGCCTGTAAAAGGTTATTAGAGTTTGACCTAAAAGAAGAATATGATCAAGTTTTAATTGATGAAGCTCAGGATATGCCTCTTAGCTTTTTTAAATTAGTAGAAAAAGTGACAAAAAAACCAAAAAATATAATTTGGGCATATGATGACTTACAAACAACTAATGAAGTTAAAATTCCAGATTCAGCTGAACTCTTTGGTCTTGATAAAAATGGTGATGAGAAAGTTCCTTTAATTGAAGAGAATGATTATATATTAAACAAATCTTATAGAAATCATAAAGACGTACTAATGTCTGCGGTAGCTTTTGGTTTTGGTTTATATTCAAATGACGGAATTATACAAATGATTAACGATCCAAACACATGGAAAGCTTTAGGATTTAAGGTTGAAGGATCACTCGATTATGACTCAGATGTAAAGGTTGTTAGACCAAAGGATAATAGTCCAAACCGTCCAGATGCAGAATACCAAAAGTATCCTATTTTAAATGTAAATGTCTTTGAAAATTATAAAGATGAAATAACAAACGTTGCTGAACAAATAAAAATATTGATATATGAAGAAAAAGTAAGACCTGAAGATATTATGGTAGTTGATATGTACAATAGAGCTAAAACAAGATTATTAGATCTACAGGGTAGTTTATATTTAAGTGAAATTGAAAGTATTATTCCGGGTATTATAGATGGTGCTAAAGACTTCTTCAGAGAAGACAGTGTTACGTTAACAACTGTTAGACGAGCAAAAGGTAATGAGGTCCCTGTAGTGGTGATTATTGGATGTGAACAAGCCTATGAAGTTAATACATTTTATAGAAAGCGTATATTAAGAAATATGCTATTTATATCTATGACTCGTTCAAAGGGATGGTTATTTATATCTGGAAATGGAGAGCAAGCTAAGGAATTTAACCGAGAGTTTGAAAAAATGAAAGATGATATATATCGAGGAGAATTTAATTTTAAGTTTCCTAGTAAAGAACAGTATGAATCGATAAATGATTTAAACCTGTTAACAATGGATTCAAAGAAAGCAGAAAAATTGCAGGGTCAAGCAGAACTAATTAATGAGCTCTTAGAAAATGGGGATATATCTTCCTTAAAAATGTTTTTGGATGAAGACGTATTGGCAAAACTTAAATCAGAATTGTTTAAAGGGAAAAAAGATGACTGATGTTTATGAAGTTATAAGAGATGATATAAAGAGTACTATAAGTAATTTAATCTCTCACAAACTTATTATAAACCCTTATTTCTCTGATAAATCCTGTACTGTAAATAAAATATCCAGTCGTCTAGATGGTCCTAAGATTGATAAAACAAAATCTTATGTTGAAAATTTTTTGAAATTTTACAATAACAATGAGTATTTGTTCCTATTTCAGGATCATAGCTTTATTCAGATTAATTATGAATTTGAACAACATCCTTCCAGCAAACGACAAATAGTAAGTAAAGCAAATTTAAATTACTATCCTAACCCAGGTTTATATGAAGTAGAAATTCTGGATATGATGAAATTAGATATACCTGAAGAAGAACAGGTACAATTTTGGAATGAGTTAAAGGTGGATATAGAAAAAGATTTTACCTACCATTCAAATTATATAAGAATAGATTACTCTAACAATCCAAAAGATTATACTGCATTAACTCATCCAAGATGTCACATTCACATTGGATTAAATAACAATTTTAGGCTAGCTACTGATAAATTGCCTTTATTATCTGATTTTATTGATTTGGTTTTATTTAGTTCTTATATTGAAGATTGGAAAAAGCTGCATAAAGATGACTTAAGGGATTTACCTGTTTACTTAAGAAAGAGGATGGATAAATCTCAAGAATATATCCAACTAACAGAGTTTGATGAAGTTTTGACAGAGGTTGAAAAGTCTGGTTATAAAATACAAATTATATAACTGGTTTGCTTAATGTGAAAATGATGTCACGTTCTTCTAGCAATTCAGTAACAAAGCAGCACCTTACCAAGATACCTAAAAGGCATGAGGTAAGGTGCTTTTCATCTTTTATTATCCTTTACGCATACATCTCAGAAGACTTCTTAGCCTTCAAATCAAACCGATCTGCGTTCATAACCTTGGTCCATGCTTTTACGAAATCACGTACGAACTTTTCTTTGTTGTCATCTTGTGCGTAGACTTCGGCGAGGGCGCGTAGTTCGGAGTTTGATCCGAATACGAGGTCAACGCGTGTTGCTGTACGTTTAACTTCGCCTGTTTTGCGATCGCGTCCTTCGTAATGGTTGAACCCTGCTGGCTTCCACTCAATGTTCATATCCAACAGGTTCACGAAGAAGTCGTTTGAAAGTGTACCGACACGGTCTGTGAATACGCCTTGTTCTGTACCTTTGTAGTTAGTACCGAGCACACGCATACCACCAATTAAGACGGTCATTTCTGGTGGCGTCAGACCGAGCAACTGAGACTTGTCCACTAACAGTTCCTCTGGACTCAACGTGTATTCCTTCTTCTCATAGTTACGGAATCCGTCTGCCATCGGCTCTAAAACTTCAAAACTTTCTACATCAGTTTGCTCTTCAGTCGCATCGCCACGTCCAGCTGCAAATGGAACGGTTACGTTAACGCCTGCATCTGCTGCAGCTTTTTCAATTGCTGCGCTACCACCGAGAACGATCAAATCAGCAAGGCTTACTTTTTTATCAAGCTGCCCTTGGATTTCTTCGTAAACAGAAAGCACTTTAGAAAGATGCTCAGGTTCGTTCACTTCCCAATCCTTCTGAGGAGCTAGACGGATACGTGCCCCGTTGGCACCACCACGCATATCTGAACCACGATACGTGCTTGCAGAAGCCCAGGCAGTTTTCACGAGCTCACTGACGGATAGTCCAGAATCTAGAATCTTCGCTTTCAGTTCTTCAACTTCAGCATCGGACAATTCATAATCCACTTCTGGAATCGGATCTTGCCAGATCAAATCTTCTTTCGGTACTTCTGGTCCGAGATATCTTGACTTAGGTCCCATGTCACGGTGAAGGAGCTTGAACCATGCGCGAGCGAAGGCATCAGCGAATTCATCCGGATTTTCATGGAATCGACGAGAGATTTTTTCATAATCAGGGAACATGCGCAACGCCATATCGGCTGTCGTCATGAACGTCTCAACTTTTACAGATGAATCTTCCGCATCTGGTGCGAGATCTTCCTCTTTCGGGTTAACAGGTTTCCATTGGTGTGCACCTGCAGGACTCTTCGTCAACTCCCATTCGTAACCGAATAGCAAGTCGTAGTATCCGTTATCCCATTCTGTCGGTTTCGCTGTCCATGCACCTTCAACACCACTTGTAATCGTGTCGCGGCCTTTACCACTGCCGTACGTGCTCTTCCAGCCGAAGCCTTGATCTTCGATATCCGCAGCTTCTGGATCTGCTCCAACATGCGCTTCCGCATCACCAGCACCATGCGCTTTACCGAATGTGTGACCACCGGCAATGAGTGCTACGGTTTCTTCGTCATTCATACCCATACGAGCAAACGTTTCGCGGATATCGCGTCCACTTGCAACTGGGTCCGGATTTCCGTTTGGTCCTTCTGGGTTCACATAGATGAGACCCATCTGAACGGCAGCAAGCGGACTTTCTAGCTCGCGGTCACCTGAGTAACGGTTGTCACCGAGCCATTCCGTTTCATTACCCCAATACACGTCTTCTTCCGGATGCCATACGTCTTCGCGTCCACCACCGAAACCAAACGTTTTTAATCCCATGTCATCAAGCGCGACATTACCTGCTAGCACAAGCAAGTCCGCCCAAGAAATCTTGTTTCCGTATTTTTGTTTGATCGGCCATAGTAATCTGCGCGCCTTATCCAGGTTCGCGTTATCTGGCCAGCTATTAAGTGGTGCAAATCGTTGCTGTCCCGTGGAGCCACCGCCACGCCCATCGCCTGTACGATATGTACCAGCTGCGTGCCAAGACATACGGATGAAGAGGGGACCATAGTGTCCATAGTCCGCAGGCCACCAGTCCTGGCTATCTGTCATCAAGTTATGAAGATCTTGCTTGAGCGCGTCATAATCGAGCTTCTGGAACTCTTCTGCATAATCGAAGTCTTCACCTAATGGGTTCGTCTTCGTGTCATGTTGACGAAGAATGTTCAAGTTCAGTTGGTTTGGCCACCAATCTTTGTTCTTTGTACCAACCTTAGTAGTGGTGACGGCACTTTCTTCCTTCGACTTACCTGTGAATGGGCACTGACCAGCCCCAGCTTTACTGTCATGCATTTCATTCTTATCCATTTAGCATGCTCCTCTCATTTATTAAAATGATAATTATTATCAATCTTACATTATAATAATACTAAAGAAGGAATCATTTGAAAAGAAAAATGCTTTTTATTTATCTCTTATTATAGTAAAAATTTTCAGAAAAATAAAATGATAGAGTTAAATTTTACAAGAAATTAAAATAGGAAAGGTAGGTCATTAATAGACCTTCCTTTCCTTATGCATCTGTAAAAATGCATATACAAACATTGGAGTTAATCCAATAAATTAATTAAGTTATTAAACTCAATCTGTATAACTTTATCTATATTCTTTCTGTTATACTCAATTACAGCTTTTCTCTTTAATGTATTTTCTACAGTAAAAAATTTATTAAATTCTAATTTATGCTTATCAAAATACTCAATATTAGTTTCTTCTGTAAGGGGCATGAAAAAATTACTTTTATTATTATAAACAATTCCTTTTATAGGATATAAATTAAATAATTCCTTAAAGTCGGTATCATGTGACAAACAAAAGGGAATAAAATATTTTCCTTCTCCAATATTATTGGAAATAAAAAGCTCCATAATTCTAGGTATTGTAAAATCTCTAGCAATGTTTTTAATTTTGTTTAATATCTTTGAACTATTTACCCCTTTTCCTTTATTAATTTTATTCAATATTTTTACTTTATTTATATCTTGATAAAACTTGTGAGCAACAATCATTTCTCTCCCGAGGTAAGCACCGACTACATCATTAGAGTAGGTAAATAATTCTTTTATTTTATTATTGGCATTTTTATTACTACTAAATTTGATTTTGTAAACACCAATTAAAAATAGAACAAGTTGTTTATAGTAAAAATGTATTTGTTTTAATAACTGTAGGCCCTCTTTACTTAGATAGGTGTTTGTTAATAAATCATCTACTCTCATATAAGCTTGAGCACATGTTATTTTATACTCAATTTTATTGTTTTCTATATACTCATCAGTCGATATGCTTTTAAACAATTCAAGACTTACTAGATTATTGTACAGATCTCTTTGTTGGGATTTAATATTGTGTATATCAATATTCTCCCATGGATTTATGTTTTCAAATATATATAGCCAATAATCATATTGAAAGTCTTCCCTAATTAACATATCAATTGTTGAATATATATTATTTTTGGTGAGGCTATCAATTTTATTTTGAACAAATTTGTCAATATAACTAGCATAATTTGTATCAAACATTATTGAATAATCAATTTCAATATTTACAATTCCTGTATTATTGCTAAACATACTTTTAAATATTTCGTCATCAGTAAAATATAAATTTTGGGATTCAAAATAATTTAAGAGATCATTGTCTTCGGTAACTTGTTTAACCAAATTAGGCGGGAAGACATCTGTTTCAAATTCATTTAATGCCATAACGGCGCAGTACTCATCGGATTGGTCACCGAATAGTTTCCATGCAGTTAAAATTTCTAAAGGTGTTTTAGCTTTTGAAAGGTAAAAAAGTACGTTTTGTAAATATTCATTAGTATCCATAAATAATCGTTCCTTTTTGTAGGTTATAATGGTAACTTACTCCCCAAACGCTTCAGGTAACATCTTAAACCCTTCAATCTCCGCATCTTCTTCTATTTCAATCATGATGCATCGTTTTCCTTTGTAATTGACCTGTCTCACAAACTCTAGGTCTTGTGGGCTGATCGAGATGTTGGCTACTTTCGTTTGGATCTTGATCGACTTTGATTTGTATTTCGGTACGACGCTGCTTGCTTTCAGCTCGTAGGATTCGTTATCGGTTATTCTCTCAAAAGCGGCTTTCACTTTTTCCGAGTCGACTTGTTCGCCACCGCTTTGTTTAAAGACGCGCTCGACGTTCTTGTAATCGAGCTTAGGTTCTTCGTCTTCTTCGTTTTCCTCAACCATCGTGTTGATCTCACGGTAGACATTCGCGAGGGTAGAGGGGTTAAGCTGGTCGCCCATGACATCCCGCATCACTTCCTCAAAGACTTCTTTGTCTTCTTTCGCTGTAATCGTATGTTCACTGTTCAACACTTCATCTATGAATCTATGATCCGGTTCATTCGCTTTTTTCGACGAGTAAAGAACGTGGTTTACGTCAGATGCTCCACCTGAGAAGCAAGGGAACAGGAATCCGGTCATCGGGGTGTCGAGGTCGATGACCGAGTCGACATCAATGTTGTACTTGAATTCTTTTTCCACATAGTCGAACACTAACTCTTTTTTGGACTCTTGTGTGTTGTTGATGCTGCAAAGGATGAAGGGGTGGGAGTACACCGAGTCCCGTTCACTTTCTTCCGCCTCGTCATTCCGCTTTTTCATCGGCTTCAGATATTCTGCCTTAATGAACGTGATGACCACATCTTTTTCATACGGATTGTCTTTGAGCATTTTTTCCGTCATGAGAAGCATTTGGTTCATCCAATCCTCAACACCGTTGCTCAACAACCCTTTATGTAAAATGAGCTGGCTTTCCGATTCGCGTTTGAATTTCAGTTCAAACAACTTTTCGTTCAACTGACCAGTGAGGAGTTTCTTGAAGTTCTTGATGAACAGCTCCTGTTGGTCACGATCGAGCATTTCGAACGGCTGACTTTGATAGTGATAAATGTCAGTCGTTTCTTTCATGATATATACGTTAAAAATGTCTGAAATTTTGAGTAAGTCATTGTCCACTTTCAGTTGCCTGCGCAACCCGGCGATGTCTTTCTTGTTCATCGAGCGTACACTCCTATGCTGCTGATTTTCTATAAAACGATTCTTCTATTTTAACATAGGGGTAATAAGATGAAGAGATTCCTTGATATACTAAAGTTAAGAGTTTGCGAGAGGGGGAAGGTCGTGAAGGAGATCCTTATTGACTATATGAAAAAGTTCGTCGATCTTGATAAGGCTGAATTAGAAAAAATTGCAGCGGATGTACCTGTTGAAACGTTTAAGAAGGGCACCATCTTAGTCCATCAAGGTGACGTCCCTACAAAATGTTTTTTCGTATTAAAAGGTTGTGTGCGGCAGTACGCTGTTGATGAAAATGGGAAAGAGCATACGTTCAATTTTTTTACGGAGCAGGAAAGTGTAACGATTTTCAACGAGTACAGTTTGGAGAAAGCCTCGAAATATTCCTTAAGCTGTCTGGAAGACTGTGTGTTGGTCGTTGGAGACTTATCGATTGAACAGGATATGTTTGACACACATCCCGTCCTCGAAAGCATGATCCGTAAAATGGTGGAAGCAAATATGGGGGAGATGCACGATGAATTCACTACATTCGTCGCCTCTAAACCGGAAGAACGGTATAAAGCGCTAAAGGAAAAGAAACCTGATCTCATTAAGAGAGTGCCGCAGCATCAGTTAGCGAGTTATTTGGGAATCACCCCTGAATCATTAAGCCGGATAAAAAAGAGAGCAGAGAAAGTAGATTAATCTATTAGTTTTTTGCCTTTGACGAGGAGCCATATGCCAAAACCTAGCTCACCGACAAACATCGGAAAGCTTAATATGGCTTCCAGCAGATTTGTGGTGCTTTCCAATTGAGGGTAGAAGCTGTGTAACAGATGGACGGCTGTATAGCTGATGCCAGCTGCTACTAAAAGGTAGCTGAGTATTTTCGGTATCTGACTGGATTTAAGGGCAACGTAACCGACAACGAATAGATGAAGTCCAAACACGATCAATCCCATAGACCAGATGGACTCAAAAGCTTGGATGTGAGTCATGACTTGAGTTTGCAGTGAGTCTGATGATTCATGGATGATGTTTCGAGCGATGACTAAATGCGAAACAGCAGTCGCTAGAATGGCTGTATAAATCAAGCGAAGCCAAGCGGCTAAGAGTGAGTAAGCTCGGTGGACAGGCTTCAAGAGTACATAAAAAGCCCAGGATACGATGATGTCTAGAATGATGATTACAACCCATCCAAGTATTCCGAAGGTAAATAACGAGATGGATTTCTGGATGTTCGTCAATGTTGTGGCTGGGTCGCCGTTAATCACCAATGATGAATGGACATACCCATATGAGAAAATTGCTGCAATTGCCATCAAAATTAAGGACAATCCAGCAATCAACGGTGCTTTAACAGGTTTGTTTTCTTTCATTTTCAAAACCCCCTTTAAGTTAATTTCATCTTAATACGGTTCTTGAAAGTGTTCATTGACTTAAATCAAGATTTCATAAAACAGTTTATAGTGATGTGTTTGAGGAAGGAAGATGTGGATGCAGGATACAGTTTTAGAGGTCACGAACTTGACGAAGAAAATCGGGGACGCGACGATCATTGATGATATGTCGTTCCGTTTGAATCAGGGAGAAATCAAAGGGCTGCTCGGACCGAATGGATCAGGGAAAACAACGCTGTTAAAATTACTGGTCGGCTTGTTAAAACCGACGGCTGGTAGTATCACCGTCGAGGGACACTCAATCCAAAAGGACTTTGAAAAGGCAATTTCCCACATGGGAGCACTCATTGAAAATCCTGATTTTTATGACTATCTATCCGGATACGATAATTTGATGCAATATGTACGGCTTGTACCTGATGCCTCAAAGAATAGATTGGAAGAAGCGATTGACCTGCTTGAAATGGAAGAATACATACACGACAAGGTCGAATCTTACTCACTGGGTATGAGACAGAGACTTGGGTTAGCCCAGGCGTTTCTCAGCAGACCTTCTATTTTATTGTTGGATGAACCGACAAACGGACTCGATCCGGAAGGCATTCAAGACCTCCGAAATTATTTAAAAAGACTGAAAAGCGAAGGGGTTTCCATTCTCATTTCCAGTCATTTATTAGCGGAAATCGAGATGATCTGTGATCGGGTCATCATCGTTGACCAGGGGCAGATTGTTTCAGAAGGCATTCTAGATGATGTACGTTCTACGCCATCGGAAGAACAAAGGTATTTTTTCAGATTATTGGACATGGACAAGTTTGATCAGTTTCCCAGAACGGATCCACTCTTTCAAAAGGTGGTTGAAGTTGTGGTAGATGGCTTTTACATACAGGGTACGGAACATGAGGTGGCTCGTATGAATCGGTTGTTAGTAGAGTACGAGATCGACATCATTGGAATTGAGAGAGTTCAAGCGACGCTCGAGGATGCTTTTTTATCCCGATTAAGGAGAAAACGATGACATACTTTAACCCGCTGGTTCTGAACGAACATATCAAACAATATAAACGCCGAAGAACTTCCGTGCTATTAGGACTGTTGTTTTTCCTGAACTTTTTCGTAGCGGTCGGGATGAAGTTCATCTATTCCAATACAGATTTTACGTTTTGGCAGTACCTGCATGTGAGCACCTATTTAATTTTTATGCTTAACTTTCTAATCGTAATCATTGCGGGAGATATCGTTTCGAGTGAATTCTCACAAGGTACGGTAAAAATGCTGCTGACAAGGCCTGTTAGCCGATTGAAGATCCTGCACGCGAAATACATCACGGTCGTGAGTTCGGTCTTCTATGTTGTGACGATCCACCTGCTGTTCGCTTTGTCCTTTGGGCTCCTATTCTTTTTCCCAACATTAATGGACATTGATGATGGGCTATTGATGAAGATCATATTGAAAACGCTCTTCGGCACGCTTGAAATGATCATCATTGCTACCTTTACATTGATGCTTTCTGTTGTGTCCAGAAGCAGTTTGTTTTCGGTCGCTTTTTCCATTTTCTTTCTCATGTCGATCAAAATATTGCTAGCGGTCATGAATCACTTTCAGGTTGTACAGTTCAAATACGTCCTATTTGCAAACACGAATCTTTCACAATACTTTTACGGTGAACCGATGTTTTACGGGATGACGATGAACTTTTCAATCTTGAACATCCTCATTCATATGATTTTCTTCTATGTTCTATCCGCACTTGTTTTTACAAAAAGGGATGTGTGAAGGGGACGGTTCTTTTGCTCATTTTGCAGAAGGGCCGTCTTTTTTGCGTCTGTTCTTAAACCCTATCCGGGCCGAATAAACTAATCGTAACAACTTCATAAAAAGGATAGGGGTGGCATCATGTTTTCGGTTACCGAAATGCGTACGTTCGAGCTGTTCTCCGTTCCGCATATCACCGTACTATTGATGTTCTTGGCTGTATCCTTTTTCATGATCGTATTCAGGAAGCACCTCAAGCCCCACAAGTCCAAAATCAAATGGACGTTATTCACGGTATTGGTGTTGAGCGAAGTGTCCGGCCAAATCTGGGTTGTCGCAACTGGTCAATGGGATTATGCGAGTCTTCCATTACACCTCTGTTCCATCAGTACTTTCATCGCCCTATATATCTTCTTGAGACCAAGTAAAAAAGCGTTCTATTTCTTGTTTTTCACAGGGCTGATTCCGCCGTTCTTAAGCATCCTGACTCCTGAAGTGTTTTATCAATTTCCTCATTTCCGCTTTCTTAAATACTTTCTCCATCATGCAGCGATTACGTGGACGGTCTTATACTTCATCGTATACGAGGGTTATCGAGTTCCGAGGAAAGCGATCTGGACCGGATTCGTTCTTATCAATGCCATCGCTGTTCCGATCTTCTTCCTTAATCTTCTGTTGGACACCAACTTCTTTTACTTAGCCAACCCGACCGAATCTGAAACGATATTGTCCTTTTTCGGATCCGGAGTTCTATACTACATCAATCTTGAATTCGCAGCGGTCATTGTCTTCTTTATCACGTACCTTCCGATGGAGATGCTGATGAGGAGGGAGAAGAGAAAGGCATAATAAAAAACGGTTCTCCTGCTGTTGAAGCAAGAGAACCGTCCCCAATTAAAACGTTAGGAATCCTAAAACGGAAGCCATAACAAGTAGAATCAATACTGGTGCGACAAATCGTAAGGAAAGGATCCAAAGTTTGCCCCACACACTTGCTTCGCTGAGCCCACCGATTTCAAGGGACTTCTGCTTGCCAAGTGCCCATCCTACGAATAGTGCAGTCAACAATCCACCGAGTGGGAGAAGGATGTTGGATGCAAGATAGTCAACGGCATCGAAGAAGCCTAGACCGAAGATTGTGAATCCACCCCAAGCTCCAAGAGAAAGGGAAGATGGAATTCCGAACAAGAAGATGATTGTACCGATAATCCAAGTTGCCTTTTTACGAGTCCATTCGAACTTACGCATGAAGTACGCAACCGGTACTTCAAGGATTGAAATAGCAGAGGTTAACGCTGCCATTGAAATCAATAAGAAGAATAGGACTGAGAAGAATTGACCGAATGGCATCATTTCAAAAACAGCCGGAAGTGTGACGAAAATCAATCCCGGTCCTGCACCTGGATCCATGCCGAACGCGAAGACCGCTGGGAAGATTGCCAAACCTGCCAACAATGCAAAACCTGTATCTGCTAAGCTGACACCAGTTGCTGCAGTAGGAAGGTTCACGTTCTTCGGTACATAACTACCGTACGTAATCATCGTACCCATCCCTAAGCTGAGGGAGAAGAACGCGTGACCTAAAGCAACCAGAATTGCATTTGCATTCAGTGCTGAGAAATCAGGTGATAGTAGGAAGGAAACTCCTTCACCTGCACCTGGTAACGTTACAGCTCGGATAACCAATATAACCAAAAGGACTGCTAGTGTCGGCATCAAGATTTTATTCCATTTCTCAATACCTTCCTTAATACCTCTTACAACAACGATAATGACGATGGCCATGAATAAGGTCTGCCAAAGAATCGGACTGAGAGCGTTTCCGATGAACCCACCGAAAGCGTCACCCATTTGATCAGCAGGGATAGCGAGGAGATCCCCACTCATTGCTTTAGTCGTATACGATAATGCCCAACCTGCTACAACTCCATAGAATGAAAGAATGAGAAATGCAGCTGCTACTCCAAAAATACCGGTGATAAACCATGGCTTACCTGGTGTCAATTCTCTGAATGAACCGACGGCATCCTTTTGTGTATTTCGACCGACTGCAAATTCCGCAAGCATGATCGGAATACCGATGAGGGCGATACAGATCAAATAAACGATAATAAATGCGGCTCCCCCATTTTCACCCGTAATGTACGGAAACTTCCAAATGTTCCCCAACCCGATTGCGGAACCCATCGAAGCTAGCATAAAGCCAGTACGCGTCTTCCACTGTTCACGGGCTTGTTGCTCCAACCCTTGACTCATTTAAACAACCCCCTTGTAAATTAGTAGATTTCTACTATTTATAATACATGAACGAGCTAAAAAAATGACATAATTTTCTCATTTTTACAAAAAATATTTTTGGCTGTACCGTAGGAAAGGCATTTATCGTTCTATTCCTGCGGTAGAAACGATATACTTTAGATGGCTTACATAATAGAGGAGGTCATATTCTTGTCAGAACAAAACTATCAAAACCACCGCAAAATCGATCCGAAGTTCCATAAGGCACTTACGGTTCTTGCACTTATCACGCTTATTTTATCGGTCACCTTCATCATCCAGAACATCGTCGATCAGTGGCTTCTTAGCCTGGTTGTCCTATTCATGCTGCTCACACTTCTTTTAGTTGGGTCCATTGTCCGGTTATATGCGTTAAAAGTTCAGGACCGGGTCATCCGGGCCGAGGAAAACTTCCGACATTACCGCCTGACTGGCAATCTATTAGATCCTGAGCTCACGACTGCCCAGGTGATTGCACTCCGGTTCGCATCAGATGAAGAATACCTGGATTTGGCGGAACGCGCGAAGGCTGAAAATCTTAAGCCAGATGATATTAAAAAGGCGATACAAAATTGGCGGGCAGACCATCATCGCGTATAATTGAAGAAGAACCTCAAGAACAGCTCATAATCGGGCTGTTTCTTTTTTCATACATAAGGGGGCAGGTTATGAGTACGGAAACGATGGTGGATGTAAAAGGGTTGGTGAAACGCTACGGCACCTTTACCGCCGTGAACGGTGTGGAGTTCCAGGTAAAGAAAGGTGAGATTTTCGGTCTGCTTGGACCGAATGGTGCAGGTAAGACGACGACGATTGAAATGCTCGTCGGTCTCCGTAAACCGGATGAAGGGACGGCAGCACTTGCAGGCTTTGACGTCCGAAAACAAGTGAATCAAGTGAAAGAGGTCATCGGCGTCCAGCTCCAATCGACTTCTTTATTTGAACTTTTAAAAGTGGAAGAAATCTTGCATCTGTATGCGAGCTTCTACCCGAAGAATGTGGACCTCGATCAGTTGGTGGATGATATGCTTTTAACGGAAAAAAGGAAGGACCGCATCAAGGGGCTTTCTGGAGGACAGAAGCAGCGGCTCGCGATTGCGCTCGCGCTCATCCATGATCCTGAGATCGTGTTCCTGGATGAGCCGACGACGGGACTCGATCCACAGGCGAGGAGAACGTTATGGGATATTGTGCTCCGATTGAAGGAACGTGGAAAAACGGTTCTTTTATCAACACATTATATGGATGAAGCCCATGTGCTCTGTGACCGGATCGGGATCATGGATCAAGGCGAGTTGATTGCGCTCGACACGCCAACGAATCTCGTGAAAAAGTTGGAGGCGACAAGCACAGTCGAATTCCGTCTGTCCAATCCGCCTGAGAAGGAATGGTTCATGGAGATGGACGGGGTAGAGGAAGTGTCGATTAAAGACACTTTCGTGCAACTGTTTACGGATAATCTACAGCTTGCGCTCACTTCGCTCATTCAAGTATCGGCTGAACACGATTTGCACATTGAAGATCTCCAAACGCGCACCGCCACACTTGAGGATGTGTTCATCCATATGACAGGGAGGAGTTTACGAGAATCATGAGAGCATATTGGCAGTTAACCGTAGCACAACTCCGGATCTTTGCGCGGAACAAGCAAGTGTTGTTCTTCACCTTACTCTTCCCTGTCATACTGATGCTCGCCCTCGGCTCCTTTGTCGGTGGTGGCAATTCGCTATCTTTGAACGTCGGGATGGTCGATCTGGATGATACCGAAGCATCCAAAGAGTTGAGAGATTTATTTTACAAGAACGAAGGGATTCAAACCGATTCTTATGAAAAAGTAGAAGCAGGAAAGGATGCCGTTGAAAATGGTGACATCCAGCTACTGATTGAGATTCCTGAAGGATATGAAACGAGTTTGGAGGACGGGAATGACGCCTTCTCACTTCCGGTCTATTATAATGAGAAAAATTTAACGACTGCTGAGCTTGGACTGACGGTCGTGAACGGCATCATCGATCAATACAGCAAACAGCTGGTCGACTATCAGCCAGTCGTAACGGTAGAGAAAGTCGGAATCGAAGCGCTCAACATCCGTTACATCGACTTCCTGGTACCAGGGATTGTCGCGATGATGATCATGAGCAACAACATGAACGGGGTAGCAGGGCAAATTTCCGCATGGCGTGAACGCGGGATTTTGCGACGTATGCAAGGGACACGCTTGAAAGCATCGACGTTCATCGCCGCACAAATTACAGCGCGTTTAGCATTGAACGGAACACAGGCATTGCTCGTCGTGTTGATTGCCGACCTCATTTTTAACATCAATGTCGTCGGTTCCTGGCTCGCGTTGATCTTTTTCATTGCGTTGGGGACACTCGCCTTTATGGCGATCGGCTTCATTATAGCTGGTATTGCGAAAAACCCGGAAAGTGCAGGACCGATTGCAGGATTCGCATCCTTCCCGATGCTGTTCCTCGGTGGCGTGTTCTTCCCGATCAGCAACATGCCTGACTGGATCCAGCCGATCGTAAAGGTTTTACCGATTGCGCATTTAAGCTCAGCGTTACGCGAAACGATGAACATCGGAACATCCATCATGCAGTTAGGAACCGAAACGCTGATCCTAGGTGCATGGCTCATAGGCGGATTCGCACTCGCAAGTTATGTTTTTAAATGGGAATAAGACGAAAACTGAGTTGAGCGATTCAACTCAGTTTTTTAAATGTGTTAGAGTATATGAAAACGGTAAAAAGTAACACTAAAGACGTTCTCATAAATATGATTGATTAATGGAAAGGAGAGATGGAAGTGACAAACGCAGGATGGAACTTTGACAACAGTTACGCACAACTGCCCGAATCCTTCTACTCCAAGATTGAACCGAACCCAGTACAAGACCCGAAACTGATTATCTTTAATGGAAAATTAGCAGAACAACTCGGATTAGATAAAAAAGCACTCCAAGGTGAAGAAGGAATTGAGGTGTTCGCAGGAAACAGTGTCCCAGAAGCTGCACTGCCTCTGGCGCAAGCGTATGCTGGACACCAATTCGGAAACTTCACCATGTTAGGCGATGGACGAGCGATGATGATTGGTGAGCATATTACACCGGACGGAAAACGATTCGATATCCAACTCAAAGGATCTGGTCGCACACCTTACTCTCGTGGAGGAGATGGACGAGCAGCCCTCGGACCGATGCTACGTGAGTACATTATCAGTGAAGCGATGCATGGTCTCGGAATCCCGACAACACGCAGCTTAGCAGTGGTGACTACTGGTGAACCAATCTATCGAGAAACCGCATTGCCAGGAGCGATATTGACTCGTGTCGCATCTAGCCACATTCGTGTCGGAACGTTCCAATATGTAGCCGGAAAAGGCGATGATTTAGATGAATTGAAAGAACTCGCAGAGTATACGATTGATCGCCATTACTCGTATATAAAAGAGGAAGGTCCAGAGCGTTATCTAACCTTGTTGAAGGAAGTAATGAAGCGACAAGCGGAGTTGATCGCCAAATGGCAGCTCGTCGGTTTCATTCATGGTGTCATGAATACAGATAATATGGCACTCAGCGGTGAAACGATCGACTACGGGCCATGCGCGTTCATGGATACATTCGACCCAGCAACAGTCTTCAGTTCGATCGACACGCAAGGACGCTATGCATATCGTAACCAACCAGCCATCGGAGCGTGGAATCTTGCTCGATTTGCAGAAACGCTACTGCCACTCATTCACGAAGACCAGAAGGAAGCGATCAAACTAGCTGAAAAAGAACTTGGATATTTCGCCGACTTCTACTATGCTCACTGGCTAAACGGCATGCGCAAAAAACTCGGGCTCTTTAACGAAGAAAAAGAAGACGAAAAACTATTTGAAGACTTGCTTAAACTCATGCAAGAAAACAAAGCCGACTACACCAACACATTCCTAGCCCTGACTTTTGATAAGGAATATGAAGGAACCGAAGATTTGTTGAAGAGCTCAGAGTACGAAGAGTGGAAAAAACGCTGGCAGGAGAGACTTGAACGCCAAGAGCAATCGAATGAGGACTCTCAACAATTGATGAAAGACAACAACCCAGCAGTTATTCCGAGAAATCACAGAGTGGAAGAAGCTTTAAAAGCAGCAACAGAACAGAGTGATTTTGGAGTAATGATGGAACTTCTCGATGCTCTTTCTAATCCGTATTCCCACGAAAATGATCAGCAGGAGTATTGTAAACTTCCAGAAACGGATCAACCTTTCGTTACTTATTGTGGAACATAATATGAGAGTAACGGTATTTTATGTAAGTTAAGTATATAAATTCATTCATATTTAGAACAGTCTCTTAAAAATTATTGGGGCTGTTTTTTTATGGAAAAAAGTCTACCAATACAATATATATTATATTAAAATAAAAGAAAATTATGGAAAGGGATGCAACATGAAGAAATTATCGTTATTATTTATCATTCTTTTACTATCTGTTTCAAACGTTGATTTGGTATCTGCTCATTCTGGTAGAACTGACAGTAGTGGTGGTCATAACTGTTCTGAGAAATCTAAGGCTAAAGGACTGTGTAGCGGTTATCATTACCATAATGGAGGTGGAGGTAGTTCTTCGGGAGGTTCGTCAACGGGTTCATCTAGTAACCAATCAGCAGACAAAGATTGTTCTGACTTCTCAAGTTATGAAGAAGTGGTAAAGTACTGGAATGCTAAAGGCTATTCCAAAACATATGATCCGGAGAACTTAGATGGATGGGGTAATACTGTAGATGATGGGATACCGTGTGAAGCACCAAGTGGATATGACACATCTAAAATTAATGGGAGTCCCGAACAAATCGCAAAACAAAATGCAGCAAAAGATAAAGCAAATGGTGAAACTGAAGGATATAAAAGAGGTCTGAGTGATGGGTACTCAGAAAAAGAGAGTAATTCAACACCTGTTAAAGGTTCTGATGCATATATAGAAGGCTATAGATCTGCATATAAAAAAGGTTATGAAGAGGGAAAGAGTAAAATTAATGCCGAAAAGGAACAAGCAGAGAAAGAGGGTTACGCATTAGGGCAGAAAACCGACAAGCTCGAATTACCAGGAAAATACAATAAGAATGTAAGTTTAAAATCATCATATGAATCTGGATTTAACAAAGCATTAAATGAAAGAATCAAAGAAAAAGAGAAAGAATACTATGCGATGGGTTTCAAGAATGGAAAAGATGATATTCAAGAAGAATTGAACGGTCTTGAAGAAAATTTCTTAAAATCATACAGTAAAGGGTTTGAAGAGGGTCAAAAGAAACTAAAGCAAAGATATTTTGACAAGGGTTATCAAGACGCTTTTAAATATGTCAATTTCAAAAAGCCTAATCTCAAAAAAGATAAATACGTTGAATGGTACAAGGAAGGATTTAATTCAAATACTGAAGTGAAGGAAATCCAGAGTCTAGCATACAACATGGGCCAATCTGGTAAAGTACTTGAAATTCCTGAAAAATATATCGCTTCTAAGAAAATTTTTAATCATTATTATGAAATTGGAGCAGAAGAGTATCAAGATCAACAACAAAAAGAGAACACTCAAACGGCTCTCGGTTTTGTTGCACTGATTACAGGATGGCTTGGACGTAGATTTTATGTAGCAAAAAAAATGATTGCCTGATGAGAGGTGACGATTATGGGGATTTATCAAAAGGTTTGTTATAAAGTTGAAGACACATTTGTTAAGATGTTAACCAAAAAAAGCGACCAAAATGTGATTAAAGAAAAAGTAGAAACATATCGTGCGGAAAAAGAAGAGGAAAAAGCAAAGAAAAAAGCCGAAGCTCAGGCCAAGCGAGAACAAACTCTAAAAGAACAAGAGGAGCGCAAAGCTAGAGAAGAAAAGGAAGTCCTTTCCATTCTTTATAAGTTAGTCGACGTCCATCAATTAGAATATACGGACTATGAGTTCAATGAAGTTAAACGTAATAAAGCCCGTTTCTTAAATATTTTAAACACAATATTCGAAAAGGATGAAAAAGGACTATCGTTTATCCACTGTGAGTTCGATAAATCCAGTAAGAAGGAAATGAAAGGTTACTTGATCGCAACGAATAAAAGGGTTTGGTTTGTTGCGGACCATAGTGATTATCAGCAAAAGTTCAGATATCAAACAATTAAAGATGTGAAATGGTTTAAAGATGGAGTTCTTGAACGAGGTTTTAAAATCCAGTATGGTGTGAAGAAATTAGAGTTCGATGAAATATTTGATCAAAAGCAACTAAAACGATTTGGTGACTTAGTATTGAATCTTTCAAATCAATATAGTTAAAGCATAGATATTTATATATATTATGGAATGCATGTCTCTTTCCCACCCCCACCTCATACACTTTAGGTGGGGGTGTTTGTATGGGTGAGAGGCGGAGGGGCATTTTTGCGATCTACTTGGTTTTGTTCTTCATGTCGTTGAGTTTACATATACAGTTTCCGATCTTTACTCCTTATGCGGTGGCGCTTGGGGCGACGACCTTTTTTGTGAGCATTTTAATGAGTGTGTCTTCGTTCGCGAACTTGTGCGGCAACTTGATTGCTGGACCGCTCATTGATGCAATCGGCAAGAAACACTTCATTGTGGTACCTCTTTTTATATCAGGACTTTTAATGGCGGGGCATGGGTTCGTAACCGGTCCTGACGGCTTGTTGGTGCTGAGGTTGTTCAACGGTTTTGTGCTTGCATTTATGACACCTGCGTGTTTTGCGCTTTTATCTGGTTATGCGAGGAACAGCCATGAACAGGGGAAGAACATGGCGTTCAACGGTCTGCTCATTACAATTGCGAACATTTTAGCGCCATTAATTGGGGGACATCTGGTGGAGCACGTGGACTTTCGTGGTTCGTACTTCGTCATCGGATCCGCCCTCTTGTTGACGGCAGTTTATGCGCTCTTTTTCATAAAGGAGTTTAATCCGATAGTAGTCCACCGGGAAAAGGTGGCGAGTGGCGGCAGGTTTAAGCTAAGCCAACAGTTGGTGGCGGTCTATTTTGTCAGCTTCACGTTAATGTATGTGCACGGAACGCTCATGTATGAGCTGCCTTTTTTAATGGTAGAAGAGGGGATCTCGATGAGTCATGGAGGGAGGCTGTTCAGCATCATCGGATTAGGGACGCTGGTGGTCGTATGCATGACGTGGATCAATCGCATATCGGCTTCAATCCGGACGATGTTCGGCATGCTCGTGTTAGGTTTTTCCTTTTATCAAATGGTCATGCCACTCGTGCCGATTTCTTTCAATCAGACGTTGTTCCTTATTGGGGCGGGGCTCGGCGTGCTGTTTCCAGCAGTCACAACCTTACTCACAGAGAACACCGATAAGAGCAAGCACGGAACCGCATTCGGCATTCTGTCCGCTGTTTTTTCACTCGGCATGATTACGAGTTCGCTTGTCGCCGGAACGTTCAGAGACATGATTTCTCCATACTTTCTCACCTTCGTCGTCATCGGTCTTTCCATCACGGTGATCGGCATGCAGATGCTTAAGGTTAGTCCTAAACCGGTTTTACATAAGTGAACAGAAGGGATAAGGGGAGCAACTGCAGAATAGTAAGATGTAACACTGTATAATAAGAGTTAGTAACTACATAGATCGCGAGGAACCTCATATGTTTGATCCAACCATTTTTGATAACTTAAAAGTATCCATTGAGAATTACGTGTATGATCTCGATAACCTCGCAGAGGAAGTGACGGTGACCAACCGGGAGGACCTTATGGAGATGGCGACGATGTCTAGGTCGTTCGTGCTTCAGTTCGTGCTCGCAGATTCTCCTGAGGTGAAGGCGGAGATTGTTCTGGACGCATCACTCAAGGATTTGGCAACTGAGATTTTAGAGGTAAAAGGAGAAGACCCAGGGTGTCAGCTCACGGTTCGTTTTTACAAGGAGATTGATTCTGTGGAAGAACAATGCGCGCAGATCCAAGAAGCTTTGGACGAAATATGGGACCAGGGTCAGCCACCGGTCCAAACACTGTCTTATGTATACGGGCAGAATGAGATGATGAATAAGATTGAAATTAAATTCAATCGAAAAATCAACGAAGATCAAATTGAGGACATTCCGAATCTCGTCGACCATGTGATAGATTCGCTTGATCGATTGGATGAAATCTAAAAAGACACCTCCTGGCCGTTTGCTGGGAGGTGTTTTTGGGTGGTTTGCTGTTTTGTATTCAATCATAACTCGTCCACTTTTTCACTTAAAGAAAGTATAAATACTTTCTTCAGTATAAGTGCAACTATGGCGCAGCCTTCGACAAAAGCCTTGGCTTTACCAAGTTTTCTTTAAAAAATGGAACTATAGTAGAACGGGTTTAATCTGCCCGCGGATTTCTCCGCCTAGGTTTTGCTCGGTGTGAACGTTTACGTATGTCAATTTCCGCTCCATGAGACGAAGCAGGTCTTCCACCGTTTTTACACCGACAGTATTCGGTTCGATGTCATCGTTCGTAATGGTGCCTCTTACAGTACCTTTTCGCGTTGTAATGCCGTTTTGTTCGGCAAGTGTCGCAAGGTCAGCTCCGAACAAGAAAGCAAGGACAGGTCCGTTTTCACCACGTGCCCCGAAGTGGATGTGGGCTTGGACGAAGTTACGGATATCGTTGACTTGCAATTCGAACTTAATGCGGGTTCTGCATTTAGAGGCAGCAAATTTGGCAATACCGTTGGCGTCGGTCACGACCGGAGGGACTTCCTCTCTCCCGCTCAAATTGGCAGCAAAGAACTTGTACATTCAATCACCTCCTTAAGAGAGACTATAGTAGTGTATTCAAGGGCTCGTCTTTTGGTATAGATAGAAGTACAGGTCTTGGCTGATTTGTCCTTTGTGCACAAACGCCCAGACAGTTCATATACTGCTGTTAGGGGAATGAAGGGCGGAGGAGAGGGTACGGATGAAATTCACGGTCCAGTATATTCCGTTGAGCAAGATCAAACCCGGGGTAACGGTGAAGATGTCAGAGCGGCTGAAGAAGTTACAGGGAATCGTGTGGGATTGCATGTACCTGTTGGTGGTGAAGGAGAACCGGAAGGACGACAACTACATTTTAGTGAGCGGGTTGGAGCGGTTTGATTATTTGAGCAAGTTCACGAAGCATGTGTATGCGCCCTGTTTAGTGGATCAGGAGGATGCTGGGGGTTTGCGCGGCTGGCTGATGCGTTTTTGGAAGGAGCCTCATCAGGATGACTATCCTCTCGTGCCAAAGAGCTGGTCGATAGTGCGGAAATTTTTAAAGCAAGAGCCAAGGTTCAAAGAGTTGTCGCGTTTTCAGCAAATCCGGGTGTTGTACCTCGGGGCACGGTATAAACGGACTGTGATTCTGTCGATGCAAAACCGCGTTGACCAACTGTTGAAAGAGTAGCGGTGCCAGGTACCGATTCAGAATGCAGTCGTATCAACGGTTGCTGATCGGTACCTGGCACTGTTTATTTAGTGGGTTCTTTATAAATGAGTTTATAATCCTCAGGTTAGGATTATAAATCTCAAATCTGGATTATAATTTTGAAATTTGGATTGTAAATCTCGATTTTGGATTATAAATCTCATTTTTGGATTATAATTCGCGAATTCGGCTTATAATCAAAAAACCTGACCGCAGGATTATTCTTCTGCGGTCAGGTTTTTCTATATTCAGGACCTCGAATCAGGTGCGGATTACAACTTCGTGATACGATAATAGAACAAAATGTAAATGAGGTGTTACCTTGAAGAAGATTCAGCTTGGGAATAGTGGTTTGGAGGTTGGAGAGATTGCGCTCGGTTGCATGCGCATGCACGCTCTTGAAACGAAGGACGCTACATATGTGATTGAAAACGCGTTGGAAGAAGGGGTCAACCTGTTCGACCACGCTGATATTTACGGACAAGGGAAGTCCGAAGAGGCTTTCGCGGCGGCGATCGACATGAATTCTTCTCTTCGTGAGAAGATGGTCATCCAGACGAAGTGCGGCATCCGCAACGGATTTTATGATTTCTCGAAAGAGCACATCATCGGTTCGGTGGAAGAGAGCTTGAAACGTCTCAACACGGATTACGTAGACATCCTGGCGCTTCATCGGCCGGATGCGCTCATGGAGCCAGAAGAGGTAGCGGAAGCTTTTACAACGTTAAAAGAGAGCGGTAAAGTCCGTCATTTCGGTGTGAGCAACCATAATCCGATGCAGATCGAGCTGTTGAAGAAGTGCCTCGGACAAGACCTGATCCTCAATCAGATGCAGTTCAGCCTCATGCATACGCCGATGCTCGACGCGGGTATCAACGTGAACATGCAGAACGATTTTTCCGTGATGCGTGACGGTGGCATGCTCGAGTACAGCCGCCTGAACAACATGACAATCCAAGCGTGGTCTCCGTTCCAATACGGCATGATCGAAGGCGTATTTGTCGGGAACCCTGATTTCCCTGAAGTGAATGCGAAGCTTCAAGAGCTCGCTGAAAAATACGATGTGACAGATTCAGCGATTGCGATTGCGTGGATTCTGCGTCACCCAGCGAACATCCAACCGGTCGTCGGGTCGATGAATCCAAAGCGTCTCTCTGACATCGCGAAGGCATCACACATTAAACTGACACGACAAGAATGGTACGACCTGTACCTCGCAGCTGGCAACAATCTACCGTAAAAAGGAGTATGTCGAATGGCTGAGAAAAATCGAATGGTACATGCATTCAAGCAGACGAACGATCGAATCAGTGGTCATGGTGAGCGGAACATTCAAGTGTTGAAGGATGCACTGGCAGAAGTGGATGGCGAGCAAGCGAGCGACATGTATGGAAAAGGGAAAATCATTGAGGACTTTCAGGAAAAGATGGCGACTTATCTTGGCAAGGAAGATGCGGTGTTTTTTCCGAGCGGGACGATGGCGCAGCAAATTGCGCTCCGTATCTGGTGCGATCAGAAAGACGTGAAGAAAGTCGCGTACCATCCATTATGTCACCTCGAGATTCATGAAGAGGATGGCTTGAAAGAGCTCCACCATATTGAACCGATCTTGTTGGCGGATAAAACAAGGGTCATTACACTGGAAGATGTCATCGCACTGGACGAGGAAATCGCCTGCTTGCTATTAGAGCTGCCGCAACGCGAAATCGGCGGGCAATTGCCAGAGTACGAAACGCTGGTGGCCATTTCGGAATACTGTCGTGAAAAAGGCATCAAGCTTCACCTTGACGGGGCTAGATTGCTAGAAATTCTCCCTTACTATGGAAAAACAGCGGAGGAAGTATGCGCGCTGTTCGATAGCGTATATGTTTCCTTTTACAAAGGGATCGGTGGTGTAGCGGGAGCGATCCTCGCAGGCGGTCGAGATTTTATCAGCGGGTCAAAGGTTTGGAAAAGACGCCACGGCGGTGATCTGATCAGCTTGTATCCTTACATTCTGTCGGCGGACCATTACTTTGATGAGCGCGTTGGTAAAATGGGGCAGTACTATGGAGAGGCGAAAGAGCTCGCGGCGCTGTTCAACCAGTGTGACGCAGTTTCGACGAGACCTGAACAGCCGGTCTCCAACATGTTCCACGTGCATATCGACATGCCGCAGGACAAGCTTGAGGAACTCCTTTCAGAAATCTATGAAACAACCGGTGTCGGGCTGACGAGCTACACAAGGCCGACGAGCGAGACGTCTTGTTATTTCGAAATCAGCGTAGGAGACAGTTATCACGAAGTCCCAAAAGACAAGCTTGAGTACACTTTCAACCTACTGAATGAACGGCTTTCAACCAAGAGTGGATCCTAAAGGGTCCGCTCTTTTTCAAAATAGTAGATTAGTATAAACTAGTAGAAGAGTCTGAAAAAACGGGAGGGTTCCACATGAGGAAGCTAGTATTTTACGGTGCGATTACGTTGGATGGGTACCTGGCACGGGAAAATCATTCGCTGGACTGGTTGTTTGGAACGGAAGGTGAAGAGGAAGTCGGTTACGAGGATTTCTTTAAGACGATCGGGACGGTCATCATGGGTCGGAAAACGTATGAGCAGATCAGTGAATATGTACCAGATGAGTTCCCGTACAAGGAGGAAGATTGTTACGTTTTTTCACGAACGCTGAGCGGGTCGAACGAAAACGTCACTTTCATCAACGAGGACATTGTGGAATTCACGAAAGCATTGAAAGAGAAAGAGGGTAAAAACATTTGGGTCGTTGGTGGCGGTGAGGTGATGCAACCGCTTCTTGAAGCGAAATTGATCGACGAATTCACCGTACAGATTGCACCAGCGCTTATTGGTCATGGTCTTCCTTTGTTCAAAGCAGGGGATTATGATACCCGCCTGCACTTGAAGGACGTGCGTCAATACAAGCAGTTTGCGGAAATGCATTACGAGCTCAAATAAAAGACTCCGATTTGGAGTCTTTTTTAGTAAAAGAAGTCAGAAAATTGTGTTAAACTAGAGTTATGCTTATGGAAACGTTGATGCAAAGGAGGGGTTGAATGGGTCGCATACACGGTGGAATGGCTGGCATGAATTCGGTGTTGTACTTCGGAAACGACAAGAAAGTCCGAGCGAAACGGAATCGGAACGGTGAAATCGTTGTGAAAGAAGAAAAGATCGTACCGAATCGCTTGCTGAAGTTCAAAGAAAAGCTGGAAAAGATTCCGTTCATCCGTGGCGCTTGGATGATCGTGAAGGCTGCAATCATGAACTGGAAAATGTACGTGACTGCTATGTTGGTGTTGCTTTTAGCGAAGATGACGGGGGGCAAACTGGAAGGTGCCAGTAGTATGAACATGGACGCCGTTTTTGGCGATGTGTTGGCGATTTTTCCTGAGAAGACGCACCATATCGTCACGTTCGGTGGCTTCATGCTGTTATTTGCTTTGCTCGTCAAAACGACTGCCTTAGGTAAGTACCATGGGGCGGAGCATATGGTGGACAATGCGTATGCCCAATCGAAGGACCTTTCAGTGGAAAATGTGATGAAGTATTCCAGGATTCACGCGAAGTGCGGGACGAACCTGGTCGTGTTCATCTTCATGTTCTACTCGGTGCTCGCTTTGATGATGAACAGCTTGGCAGCAACGGTCCTCGCCTTCATGCTTGGGTATGAAGTGTTCATTTTACGTAATAAAAAAGTAAACAAACTCCTGAAGCCCATCTACAAAATCGGTTTCGCTGCGCAATATGTGCTGTTCACGTCTCAGCCTGAAGAAGAACACGTTGAAGTGGCGCTCGCATCGTATGAGCGGGTTGTTTTGAACTGAGATAAAATCAACTATATAGACACAGTGTTGAAGGGGTTTTTTAGCGCTAATTTAGATAAGGTGAAAAAGTAAGTAAGACAGAAGACGATACTTTGCGAAGTATCGTCTTTTTCGTACAGCTTTGGATGTTATCCTTCCCGAAATCAGTGATCAAGTCATTTTGGGGCAGGATAGGCTCTATATCCTTCCCGAAATCGGCAGTCATCCCGGATTTGGAGCAGGATAGAGCGTCTATCCTTCTGAAATCAGCTACCATTCCATTTTGGAGCAGGATAGACCGATTTCGACTGACTTTTTCATGGAACTTTCCGCCAGCTTCTTATAAGATAGAATGAAATGATTTCACACCGAAAGAAGGGCAGCGTATGAAGCTTCGCGTGCAAATTCCATTCTTCGTGATCGGCTTGATCGTGTTCAGTTACGGGATTGCGGTGGCGATTAAAGTACAACACTTAGGCATACATCCATGGGACGTTCTCAACATCGCGCTCTATGAAAAGTTCGGGTTAACGATCGGGACTTGGGCCGTGCTAGTCGGGCTACTCCTCGTGGTCGTTTCCTTCTTTTTAGATAAAAGCTACATCAATATTGGAACGTTTCTGAACGCATTGGCGGTCGGTTCGCTAGTGGATCTGTTCCTTTTTCTCGAGTGGACACCGGCATCTTCAGGTCTATTCTCTGATATCGCGGTGTTGATGCTAGGTGTCGTTTTGATGGGAATCGGTGGTGGCATGTACTCGGCAGCTCGAATTGGAGCAGGACCTCGAGACGGTTTCATGCTGTCGATCTCGGATAAACTCGGTACATCCATCAGCAGAGTGCGCATCGGAACGGAAAGTATCGTACTCGTGATTGGTTGGTTGCTTGGAGGACCCGTCTTCATTTTTACGTTCATCTACACGTTTATCCAAAGTCCAATCTTCCAATTTGCTTATCACCTGACAACGAAATGGGTGCACATCTTATCAGGTCCAGCACGAACGACGGAGAAGGCGAGTTAATGAAGTGCCAGGCACCATCTCACTTCCCTTGCGGCAGTTCCGATATAAGATGGTGCCTGGCACCTCCGTCCAACCGGTGGGACACAAGGGGAGAGTTGTCGTACCTGGCACCGTAGCTCTTTCTTACCAAATCTAGTAATTTATTTTGGAAATCTAGTAGAGGGTCTAAGCATTTTGTAAGAGAGTTTAATAGAATATAATATTCCCTTATAGAAAGGAGGGAATACGAATATGGGTTGCTCTTCATGTTCTCAGTCTTATTCGTGCTCATGTTCTCAAAATAACTCTACTAATTCTCTTCTCCCTTCTAGTACCAACAGTTGCAGAAAGTGTACAGGTTGCGCTTGTGATACGTTCAAAAGGCTGACACCTGGGACAAGGGTTACGGTTACCATTAATGGTACGGCGCGAACAATCATCTTCTTATGCTTCAATCCGAAGACGTGTTGTGTGACAGGAAGCAATTACACCGTTCCAACAAATAACATCTTAACCTTCGACTGCCGTGATGTAGGGTTTGTAGAATTCAATAACGGCATTGGCGGCGCGTAATAAGAAAAACAGGACTGTCCACTCAGATGGACAGTCCTTCATTATTTTACAGTGTGACCCATGTATACTCTTCTCCCCAGCTTCCTTTTGCCAGAGATTCGATACGGTCGACGATGTCATCCTCAACCGCGAATGCATCCCCTTGCTCGTAAGGGTTGTAATGGAACGCATATAAGCGGGATACGAATTCATGGAATGGGAGAGAGGATTCACCTTCCAGCTCACCGTTTCCGTTCACAGTAGGCTCGATGCCTTGTCCCCAGTTTTGCGATCCGTCATTGTTTGGATTGTAAAAATAGATCCGGTAATCGCCGGACTCCACTCGGGCAATCCGAAGGATCGACACCGCATGGAAACCGAGCAGCTTTCCGTGCACATTCGTAATGAAGATCCCGACCGGATTCGGATAAATCAATTCATAATCATCGTTGTAATCCGGGTGATGGGTTGCATAGAACAACCGTACATATCCTTGGAAATCTGTGATGGTTCCAGTAATCGGCTCAATGACCGTACTGAATCCTCGTTGAACCCAGTTGCCATAGAACTCAGGGTTCACCCATTTGTGTCCATCTTCACCTCGTAGAGCGACACGCGTCATCATCTCGTTGTAGATGCGATCGAGATGAGGAACCAACACGAGCGATACAGGATCGAGCTCTTTATGGAGTTCCGGCGCAAGTCCGCCTTTTAGATCCTTCGAGTGAATGGCAGTACCCTCGAACGTCAAATCAATGTCACCGTCACGGGCCGCACGAGGGATCAACTCAAGCAAGTATCCCGGTGCGTGCTGTGCCCAAAGACTGATACCGCGTGCCGACTGACACGTCGGATTCAAACCTTGCCCGACACCGAGCGGTTGACCGAGTACACTGATGACACCAGCGACGAGAATCGAGTTCGCCGTCAATCCACTTCGGTATTCATACGCGTTGAAAAGCTCCTTGCGCACTTCAGGCCGGATATCGATTTCCACCAAGCGACGCAAGCCTGGTGCGACAGGCGTAGACGACAAGACCCCTCGGTCAAGCATCTTCGATAACCCGTAAATTGTTTGAGCGGTCGCCGGATAAATTGCGACCTTAATCAACTGACTTACAAGTTCAATATGCTCCTCTAAATTCGCTTTTCCTTTGTCTGTCAGCATCAAAGCTTCAGAGAGCAATTCAGGCTTGTTTTTATTCAATCGGCGCAATAAAATCGCGTGCTGAGGTGCCACGATTCCCGTATTCTGCATCGACTTGGCAAACGCGCGCGCTTCCTCGACGAGCTCATCAATCATGACGTTTTTCAGCTCACTACGATAGGTATTTACATTCGGGAACTTTTTACTATATTGGGTTGGTCCTTCGACAGCCTCGATATAGTCTTGCAGATCTTCCGGTTGGTTTTCCGGACCTTCCGACTCAAGCAATTTTTTCGCCGTGCGGATCATCGATTTGATTCGTTTTACCATAATCGGTCGTTGTGCGGTCAGCTGGTTGATCTCAACGAGCAGCGTTTTCGACAACGATGCCGACGAAAGCTGGGTGAACAGGAATTCGAAAAATCGTTGAGCGCGGTCATACTGCTCTGCGTTTTCCTTCTGTTCAATCCGTGCTTCTTCCGATCCGTTCGGGAACAGCAAGTCCAGGTTCAACGCCATCACTTCATTCAAAAATTCCTCCGCAGATTCCTTCGTGACGGACGGGTGATCGGCGTTGCCTTTTGCGATCGCTAGCATCCGCATGTCGCTCATCACTTCAATGATGGAAGCGAGCCCTTTCGTTTTTAACGAACCACTGACGAGAGGTGGCTGTAGTTTCGACGCATCCTCCCATGGACCGCCGCTGAACACGCCGGCTTCATCAAACCGGTTCGCGTAATTGAAGAGGGACTTCATCCCATCCAAACTTTCCATCATCCGTCCGGCTTCCTGATAGACGTCGGTTTGATACATCGATTTTGCGAATGTAGCAGCTTTCTCTAATTCATTCAGGGCTTCTGTGAAACGTTCTACTTTTTTCTCCGTCAATTCTGAAGTCATAATCCAACTCCTTTATCATTTAAAAATCCGCTTAAGATTAGACGTAGAAATCGTACTTTTCATATTTCTGGAGTAGTTCGCGCATATTTTCGCTATCCTCTCCATAGAAGAAGATCGTTCCATAATGGTTTCCGAAGCCGATGCGCTCGGATACCTTCCCTTGGTCAGGTGTGAACATGTCGTGTTTTTCAAAGTACGGGTGGTCTTCAAGTTCGTCCGGTACGTCGAGTCCTTGGATGTATGGGCGGTGAGGGTGCACCATCAAGCAGCCTGCAAAGCCTTCTGCTTCATTTTCTCCTGGGAAAAAGTCGCGTAATTCTTCTTGGGTCGTGTTTGGATCACTGCAAAGGATTTGGGCCTGGTAAGCGTTGAAGCCGTGTGCACGTTCGATCAAGTCGAAGATATGTCCGCCTGGAACGCGGGCTGCGACTTCACCGAAGTGGAGTGTACCGTCTGAGGTGATGAAATATTCTGGGTGGATGACACCGTATTCGATTTCGAACGCATTGATCAATTGTTCAATCGCTTGACGGATTTGTGGTCGTTTCTCCTCTAAGGATGGAGAGGCGGGTACAAAATTGGAATAGCCAAGTTTGACGTATTCCGTAATATTCAAGAATTGGATTTCACCTTTATGGACGAACACTTCACATGAAAATTCCTGTCCATCTAGATGGCTTTCCATTAATAGCGGGAAATCATTTTCGCTCAAAGCATCGATTTCTTCAGGGTCATCGATCGCACGGTGACCGACGGATCCAGCTTTATCAAGCGGTTTTACATGAATCGGGTCGTTCTTGTCGCCTTCGACTTTCAAGAGCGCTTCGTTCACGCGCTTCAGGAAGCGTCTGACGTCGTCCTTCGTATGCGCTTCTTCAAACACACCGACTTTGATGCCTGCGATCTGTGCCTTTCGCTTCATCATCCCTTTGTCACGTAGTAAAAGAGAGCGGTTGAATACGCGGGGCTCGTTTCGGAAGCGGGAGTTAAGCGCTCCTGCCCATTCGACACATTCTTCATAGAGAGGAACAGCTACTTCAGCCCCAAGTGCTTTCAACTGTTTGAAAAGCTTGTCCGATCCCTCGTTCAGTCGGTCGAAATCCCACCCGATGAAACGGATGTCATTCTTTTCGGCAAAATGCTCGAAATCAGGCGGTCCAACGACAACAAAAGGCTTCTCCAATTTGGTGCATGCTTCGATTGCCGGTAAACTCCAACCGATCAAGGCCGTCAAATAAGGTTTTGTTTCGTCTTGTCCATCTTCTCGCATTGTACCTGGAAGATCCATTTGTTCCAATTCCACTGTCATCTCTCCTTTACAATTTTAGTAGTTTAAGGAAAAAACTACTCATCGTTTCTATTATCACAGCATTTTTCAGAAAATTCAAATGAGAACTAGTGCGAGTCCTAGTACAAAAACCATTATATGGTCGAATAGTGGTTAAAACGTTGTGATTTCAAACGTTATCCACGAATAACGTCACTTCCTCCCGAAACCTTTCCAAAGAGTCATACTTAGGGGAGGAATAAAGATGAATCATAAAATGAAAGCGTTGATGATGGTATTTGTCGCAACTGTTGTGCTGATCGCTACACCATCCTTCGCATCAGCAGCACTGGGCGATCGTACATTGAGTGAAGGCGATCGTGGTCAAGATGTTGTGGAATTACAAGATTACTTGATGACAAAGGGTGTATTCCCTTACCATACGTCAACAGGATATTATGGTCCGATAACAGAAGAAGCGGTGAAGGATTTCCAAGCTTCCCGTAACTTGAAGCAAGACGGAGTTGCAGGTCCGAACACGAACCATGCGATTCAAGTATTGCGTTATGGTGACATCGGAAAGCAAGTCATACATATTCAGAGCCAATTGAAACGAGTAGGGCACTACGGCTCAAGTGTAGATGGAATCTATGGAAATGGAACAGTGGACGCGATTAAAAGCTTCCAGCGTTCTCAAGGATTGAAGGCGGATGGAATCGCTGGTCCTAACACGAGAAGCGCGTTGGACAGCAAAGCTTCTAAACGTTCCGTCGAAGCAGGTCAATCTTTTACAGTAGAAAGTACAGCATATACAGCGAATTGTGAAGGCTGTTCAGGTACGACGAAAATGGGCATCAATCTGAAAAAATATTCGGACGCAAAAGTGATTGCGGTGGATCCGAGCGTCATTCCATTGGGATCAATCGTTGATGTTGAAGGCTATGGACGTGCAATCGCTGCTGACATCGGTGGCGGTGTGAATGGAAAAGAAATCGATGTATTCATTGCGAACCATGACAAAGCGATGCAATGGGGACGCAAAAGCGTCAAAGTGACAATCGTAGAATAATAGATGGGACTCCCACAGCTGTTATGAGGTTGTGGGAGTTTCTATTACTTATTTAATCCTCCTTCTATATAATGGAAATAGAGGGGGAGGGTTCATGAAAAATAAAAAGGTAATCTTTATTGCGATTGTCGTTTCGACGATTGTATACATTTATAATGGTTTATATCCGATTACGGACATAGAGACATTTGCAGAAGAATTGAATGGACCAGGTGGGGTAGCTGAGCAAGGGGAGCATATTGAAACTGTACATATAGAAGGAACCGATCGTTACCTTGTGTTCATCCGGACGATTGAAGGGAAGTCCCGCATCCAGCTCTCCATGTTCCAAAAAACTCCGCTGTTGAACAGGTACGAGTACTATGGAACATTCGTGGAAAACACGACAGTTGCCCATCAATCGGTTGAAACCAATAAAGGGATGTACACGGTCTTATTTGGTGAAAATTTGAGTGGAAAACTCGATCATATCGAGTTCACCTTTTATGATGAAGTCTTCGAGATTGATGTAGCCGGGGAAAATTTCTTCGTTTGGTATGAAAAAGAGCCTAGTATGGAAGAAAAAGCGGCGAAAACAGGGAACGATGTGTACGAAATGAAACTGTTTGATCAGAATGACGAAGAATTGGAGCTGGAAGATCTATTTTAGAGCGATTCAATAGTGGATGCGCTCCTTGTTTTAGAAAAAAACCACTTTATCTTAGAAAAACAGTAACGTGTTTTAGAAAAATAGCACTCAGTCTTAGAAAAAAACCGGTGCATTTTAGAAAAATCAGCACCAGTCTTTGAAAACAGTAAGATCTACCTAGATCCCTCAAACAAAACACAATAAGGAAGAGCGACCCGCAAAAGGTCGCTCTTTTTTCCAAATATAGAACTTAGTTTCCGTACCAGGCTTTGTGGGCTTGGATTTCATTGTCGTGGTCTTGATCCCAGTAGTCGACGCTGTAAGAGTAGTCATAGTTCATGATGCACTTGATGCCGCTACCTTGAGGATCGTGTCCAAGACCGTAGTTGTGAGAGAATTCGTGTTGTGCTGCGTGCCAAGTGTTCGTTGTACCTTGATCAAGGTTGACCGATACTGCGCTTCCGTAAGGGGAAGAATTGTATACGTACGCGATTCCACCTGCGTTGAAGTTGGAGTCACGAGTGAATCCGACTAGGAAATCATGTCCTGTACCGTTCCAATCACGGTCTAAGTCTTGTAAAATCTCAGAAGCGTTGCGTCCTTGAGAAGACCATTGACCGAATGCTTTCACTTGGAAATCGATGTTGTGGTCCCGTTGGAAGCCGTTGTCTGCATTTTCAACGATGTTTTGTGTGCGTGTTTGCCAGTCGCTGTGCGCTGCGCGATATTCTTCATCAACTGCAACGAATACCGTTACGACACGAGCTGCGCCTGGGTCAGTATCTCCGTCACCGTCTCCAGGGTCACCGCCGCCACCGCAGAAGAGGATGCAGAGTTCGCCTTCAGAGTTGTGTTTCTCTTTCTTATTTTTCTTTTCTTTTTTGTTCACTTTATCGCTGTTCTTTTCGAATTTCTTTTCACCGATTTTGTTCTTATTTTCATCTAAAACTTCTGCAACTGTCGTTTCTTCAACTTCAGCTGGTTGGTCGAAGTTTTCTTTCCCTTTTGTTTTCGCCTTCGGTAGAGTACCGATGCTCACTTCATTTCCTTGAGAGTCTACCATTGTTGGTTCATGGTGATCTTGATGGTCGTGATGACCTTCTGCACTGGTGAATCCTGGTGCTAGAGTGAGAGATAGTGCGAGAGTCAATGCTGCAAATTTTTTACCTTTCATTCCTTTTACCCCCTAGGTTTTTGATTCGTGCGTCTACTAATCTAGCACACTTGTCACCTAGTTCTCGGGGGTCTAAGGGTCGATTTATCCCGAATTATGTCTATGAGGAAAGACCTCTTTTTCTTAAAGAATGCTTTATATAGGAGAAAATCTGGAACGTGCATTCACCTCATGTGCCGCTCTCACACCGGATTGGACAGCGCCCTCGATCCAGCCTTGGAAGTCGGATGCGTGTTCTCCCGCAAAATGAATCCGGCCTTCCGGACGTCGGATGTATTCAGGAAATGTCGCAGCCTGATTCGGTTTGAAAAGCGTGAAGCATCCAGCCGAGAACGGGTTCTGACTCCAGCTGAAGGAAGCACCGTTCAGGAAATCTTCATAGATCTGATCGCCATGGATCTTCGCCAAATCTTCGAGTGCTTGCTGGATTCGCTCCTCCTCGGACAGGGCGTTCCAAAGCTTCGCATTATCCCCCCAGCTGTAACTGGCAAGGACGACGCCGGTTTGTTTTTCGACTCCTGGACTCGGTGTATACGTAAAACGGTTCGGAAAGTCCGTGAGCACATTCGCACCGCCCAATCCTTCCTCTTCCCAGAATTTACGTTTGAATTCAATACCGATTTTGACAGCAGCCACATAAGGCAACTCGCGGATCGCTTTCCATTTTTCAAAAGAGAAGGTTTCAAATGGTTCCACTTCAATAAATTGAAAGACCGAGAACGGGATGGCAACGATTAGCGCATCACCCGTGTAATCCGTCTTTTGTCCGGTGATTGTATTTTTAGCCTGAACGATGACCTCATCAGGTTTCGAGGTGATTTTATTGACTTTTTCATTGAATTTGATGTTTGGCTTTAATTCTTCAAAGAAAGCCAAGGGGAGTTGATCATTTCCGCCGGTCATTTCATAAAACTGTAGCTCTTCGTTAAAAACGGTATTGACGACATCGAAGAGGATGTTCGTAAAGGAAAGTTCGGCAAAGCCTTCTATTCCGAGTAAAACTTTGACCATACGGATGGCTTCAGGAGAAAGAGAAGGGCCAATCGGATTGAACCTCAAATAATTCTCAATCGAATACCGATCAAAGTTCTTCATGAGAATTTTCTTCTGTTCAGGGCTGCTGTTGTTATAGAGGGTAAGAAAAGGTTGGACAGCACTCATCAACAATTCAGAAGCTGTTTTTCCTTTTTCTTCGGGTTCGACCGGAAACTTCAACACATCCGGATTTCGGTTATATTCTTTGCGTGTCGTTCTGACCCCATTGGCATAGATCACATCATTCTCGGTCGCGTTGATGAACTCATTGTAAGGGATGTTGAATTTGTTGACGTACTCATTGACGAGGTAGTGGTTGACAGGGATCCGCATCGCACCCATGTCCAAGTAATTTTCTGGAGTGAAAGGTTCTCGCAATGTATAAACTCGTCCACCGACCCGATCGTTCCCTTCTAAAATGGTCACGTCATGTCCGGCCATTTTCAGCAAGTATCCTGAAACCAAACCTGCCATTCCAGCCCCAATGATGATCACTTCCTGTGGGTTGTCGGTTTTAGGAAGTCCATCCTGGATGATGGCAAGCATATCTTCCGGATACTTCAACGGGCGGATTGGAACCCCACGCCGTCTGTAAGGACCTTTAGGGTTACGAGCATAAGGATACCTTCTCATGTCACCCCTCCTCATATTTGTTCACTATAACCAAAGTATTAGAAAGAATAGGAGGATATGCCAGATGGGGGAGGTTTCCAATAGTAGGTTGTAGAGATTTTTTACACTAAAAAACCTTTGTCTGTACCTGGTACCGTGTCGAAATTGGAAAGAGGACTATAGTCGCTCTCCTGACGGTTTCTGTCACAACCTCGTGTCACGAACTCTTACAAGATCAATCCTCATGTAGAATTTTATAGAAATAACACAATAAAAAATTGAATATTCAGACAAAACCCTAACCCTCCAGTATAAGTTATCCAGCACGTGAAAGATACGTTTTCAAGGTTGGGAAAACAGGCTTGTCGAATCAGACTTTTGACCCCGTGTTTTACTTTTAGTTTCCCAATACCCAATACGCAGGAATTCCCTCAAAATGGCTGAATTGGTTAAGTAATCTTTTTGAGGGAGGAATAGGTATAGTATGAAGTTCAAAAAACTAGCTACACTGTCACTCGCTGCGTCTATGGCACTTTTTCCAATGGTAGGTGAGGCTGCAACCACCGATCAGCTGGAAGCACCAAAAAAAGTCTCAACACTCGATGTCTCTGATGTCAAAGAGAACTATGTAAAAGGTGAAGTCATCGTCAAATTCAAAGATGGAGTTGGCAACTCACTCAAATCCAACGCTCTGAAATCATTAGGAGCAAAAGAAATGGCAGATGATGATGCTGTCAAATCGAAGTTCAAAGTATTGAAAGTCGGAAATGTGGAAGCTGCTGTCAAAGCGCTCTCCAAGAACCCGAATGTCGAGTATGCGGAGCCGAACTATACGTTCCAATCCACTTGGACACCAAATGATACCTACTATAGTGGATATCAATACGGGTTGAAGACGACTGATACGAACTTAGCTTGGGATATTACAAAGGGAAGCAGTAACCAAGAGATCGCGATCCTGGATTCAGGAGTCGATTATAACCACCCTGACTTGGATGGTAAAACAATCCGAGGATATGACTTTGTTGATAATGACTGGTATCCGATGGACTTGAATGGTCATGGAACGCACGTAGCTGGTACAGCTGCTGCTGAAACGAACAACGCTCGTGGTATCGCAGGTATGGCTCCGAACACATATATTCTTGCGGTTCGTGTATTGAATGCTCAAGGTAGTGGTTCGCTAGCGGACATTGCTGATGGTATTGAGTATGCGGCTGATGCAGGAGCAGAAGTCATCAACCTATCACTCGGCTGTGACTGTAACACGACAACCTTGAAGAATGCAGTTGATTATGCATGGAACAAAGGCGTTGTAGTCGTAGCGGCTGCTGGTAACGATGGCGTAAGCACGACGTTCGAACCAGCATCTTACACGAATGCAATTGCTGTTGCTGCTGTCGATAGCAACGATCAACTTGCATCTTTCTCTAACTGGGGAGCTTCATGGGTAGACGTTGCAGCACCGGGTGTGGATATCGCTTCTACATATCCAAGCAACCGTTATGTGTACATGTCTGGTACGTCAATGGCATCTCCTCACGTTGCAGGACTAGCAGGATTGCTAGCTGCACAAGGCCGTAGTGCTTCACAGATCCGTGCTGCAATCGAAAACACTGCAGACGCGACAAGCGGCACTGGTACGTACTTCAAGCACGGACGCATCAACTCTTACGATGCAGTAAACTACTAATCTAACAACCTTTTCAATTTGTAAAAGTGGCTGGGTGCAGGAACTTCCTGTACTTTCAGCCACTTTTTTGTTTGTAAAGAATATCTTAATTTTCCCTTAAATATACTACTTAAGGTTGTTGGGATAATACCAAAGTATTACAATGAAAATGGGTTATGGAAAAATTTGAAAAAGGTTTGGGGGAAATCAGATGAGGTTGTTGCAGTTGTTTTTGAAACGAAAGATCATTGTCGGATTGTTATTCGTATTCGTCTTGATTACAGGAACCTTCGCAACGATGAAACTAGATAAGGAATTGATGCCGCCGATCGATTTTGATGGGGCATTCATCGACGTGATGGCAGGTGAAATGAATGCTGCTGAAGTCGAGCGAGTCATCACCAATCCAATTGAGCAAAGGTTATCCGGTATCGATGGGGTGGAGGATGTCAACTCCGAAACGAATATCGGCCGCGTGAGTATGAATCTAACTTTTGAAAGTGGCAGTGGGGATGACGTCTACAAGGAAGTCGAAGCGGCTGTCAAAGGAATGAAATCGGAATTACCTGGAGTCGAAGATGTTTTTACATATCAAATGTCGACGAACCAGTCGTTTGAATTTTACATGGACCTGTCGGATGGTTCGATGGCAGATATGACGGCATTTGCGGAAGACGTGCTGAAGCCACGTCTTGAAGCATTGCCTGAAGTGCGCGAAGTGGACTTCATGGGTCTTGAGAAAAACGAAGTACTCATTGAACTCGACCGTGAAAAATTACTAGAATACCAGTTGGACCCGGCACAAATCATCGGGTTGATTCAAAATGAAAATGCAGAAGCGACGCTCGGTACGCTTTCAGAAGAAGAGAATGAACCGACGCTTCGTTGGGATACGTCTTTTTCCAATATCGACGATCTGAAAGACTTGCGTGTTCCGACCGCTCAAGGGGTGGAAACGCTTGATACGTTCGCAGACATCAAGATGCAGGCTGCTGAAACCACAACTTCGGTCTGGAAAGAAGGAACGAATGAATTCCTATTTGTACAGATTGGCCGTGTTTCCGATGCGACTCAAATCGAGATGGCGGAAGCGATCCGTGCGGAAGTGCAAGAGATCCGCAGCGAAAATCTTGTTAAAGGCTTTGAGCTGAATGAAGTCGTTGCTCAAGCTGACTATGTGGAAGATGCAATCAGCGGGGTGACAGACAACATCCTCATCGGGGCGATTGTTGCACTTGCGATTTTGCTTATTTTCTTACGCAACTTGAGAGCGACCATCATCATCGGACTATCCATTCCGACATCGGTCTTGCTTACGTTTTTATCGATGTGGTTGTTGGATTACAGCTTCAACATGCTGAGCTTGATCGCTCTTGGACTTGGAATCGGGATGATGGTCGACTCGTCCATCGTCATACTGGAGTCCATTTATCGTAAAAAAGAACAAGGATACGCGAATGTGCAGGCCGTACTTGAGGGAACGCGCGAGGTGGCGACAGCTGTCTTCGCATCGATGCTGACAACAATTGTCGTGTTCCTGCCAGTCGGATTAATGGGTGGAGAAGTCGGCAAGTTCATGATTATCCTGTCGGTCGTCATTGCGGTGACGCTGATCAGCTCCGTGTTGATTGCGTTCACGCTCATCCCGACGCTTTCTGAGAACTTTTTACGATTAAAGAAATCCAAAATCGGCAAGAAAGAGAACTTCCTTGTGCGTGGATATGGGAAAACCGTTGCATGGATGGGAAGAAAGAAACGGAACCGTTTCGCGATGCTCGGCTTGTTCTTCGTTATACTCGTCAGTTCGTTGTTCTTAGTGACGAAGATTCCAATGACGATCATGCCGGACATGTACAACCGATATTCCGAAGTGATGGTGAACATGGAGCCAGGTATCTCGCTGGATGATCGTGAGAAAATCGTGAATGCGACAAGCGAACGGTTGGAAAACGTAAAAGATGTTGAAAGTCATTATGTCATTGATAATGGAAACTTCTTCTTCATCCTGATCAACATGACTAAAGGAGACGACATCACGAGAGAGCAAGATGTCGTGAACGAAGATATCATGAGTGAACTCCGTACATTGACGGAAGACCTCCCTGTAAAAAGTGTCAGCGGCATGATGTCAGCGGGCGGTGGGTCGCCTGTACAAATCAATGTAAAAGGGGAAGACTTCGGGGAGCTTAAAGCAATTTCCAATGACTTGACCAATGAATTGAACGAAATCGACGGAATCGTAGGCGTTGCAAGTACGAATGAACGTCAGTCGATTGAACAACAAATCGTATTGAAAGAAGATGCGATTGAAAAAGATGGTCTGACACCACAACAAATCAAGCAATCGATCGAACAGCTTTCGATGACGATGCCAGTCGGAGAAATGACGACAGATGGAGAGAAAATGCCGATCGTGATTGGTGTCAATGAGAAGCTGACAACGAAGAACGATTTGCTGGATCTCGAAATTCCAACTCCGAATGGCATGGTGGAGCTATCCAAATACGTAGAACTTGAGCAATCCGAAGTTCCGAACCAGATCTCACATGAAGATGGGGAGCGGTACATCACGATTTCTGCGGACATCGAGGGACGTGACCTCGGTTCCATCAACCGTGACGTGCAAAAAGTGATCGATTCATATAATGCGCCGGCAGGTTATACCGTATCGACTGCGGGTGATCTGGAGCAACAACAAGAACTGATCCAGGAAATGCTGATGATCCTGTTCATCGCAATCTTCCTCGTTTATGTCGTAATGGCGATCCAGTTCAACAGCCTTGTGCATCCACTCGTCGTCATGTCGGTCATTCCGATGACGGTTGTCGGTGTCATCATAGGGTTGTTCATCACGCAAAGTGAATTGAGCACGATGTCCGGTATGGGGATCATCATGCTGATTGGTATTGTACTGAATAACGCGATCTTGTTGATCGACCGTACGAAACAGCTTCGAAACGAAGGATTGGATTCAGCTGGAGCCCTTGTTGAAGCCGGTAAAAACCGTATGCGTCCGATCTTCATGACGACGCTGACGACAGCAGGAGCGATGCTACCGTTAGCACTTGCATCCGGAGCATCTGGAAACTACCAGGCACCGTTAGCGATCGTCGTTATCTCGGGCTTATTGTTTGCGACGATGATCACGCTCGTGTTGATTCCAGCGGTTTACATGCTGTTCGCAGACTTCGGTAGAGGATTCAAGAAAATCTTCAGAAGAAAGAAAAAGGCGAAAAAGCAAGATGAATTGACTGAACAAGCGAGTTAATAGACATAAGGAAAGCTGGTCGAATTTGGTTTCGACCAGCTTTTCTTTTCTTACACATTTAAAGAGAAGAACTTTTTAGCAAGACGATAAGCGACGTTGTTAAGAAGTTTACGGATAAAGTATAAGTACAACTAACGCTCAGCCATCGCCAAAAGGCTTGGCTGAGTCGAGTTTTCTTTACTTTTTCAATAACAAGTACATGAAGTATGGCGCTCCGATCAGAGCGACCATGATCCCTGCTGGAATACCTGTCGGTTCAAACACATTGCGTCCGATCGTGTCAGCTAGAAGCAAGAGCCAGCCCCCGATGAGGATAGCGACGGGGATGAACATCTGATTCCGTGGACCGACGATCGCTTTGGCGATGTGCGGTGCCATCAGACCGATGAACGCGATGCCGCCAGTGACAGAGACGGCAGCAGCTGCAAGTGCGACCGCGGTCAACAACAAGGTGATGCGTTCTTTTTCAATGGAAACGCCGACTCCGATCGCGACGGGCTCATTCATCCCTAACAGATTCAGTCGGTTTGCTTTATATAAGGTGAATGGAATGAGCACAAGAAGCCACGGAAGTAGCGCAAGGATGAATGGCCAATCCGTCCCCCATACGTTTCCGGCGATCCATTTTGCGATAAAATCGACCTTCGACCGTTCTGCAGAGGAGATGAGTACGATCATCACACCTGAGAAGGCCATCGAAAAACCGACACCGATCAGAACGAGTCTCACCGGCTGTAGCCCAGTATTTTTTTGATAAGAAAACAGATAGATCAAGATCGCTGTCACTAACGCTCCGATAAAGGCTACGACCGGAAGCAAGTAGATAAACGAGCCTTCGTCAATCGGAAAGTACAAGAAGAATAAGGCGATGGCGACACCAGCGCCTGAGTTGATTCCGATAATTCCTGGGTCAGCGAGGTCGTTTCTCGTTATGCCCTGCAGGATAGCTCCGGATACAGCTAGTGCCATTCCGGCTAAAATCGTAATAAGAATACGGGGCAGACGGATGGAAAAGAGCACGAATTCCTCCTTGAATGTTCCTTGACCGAGAAGCGTTGGAAGGAGACGATCATAAGAAAGGGAGGCATAGCCCATTCCGGTTCCGAAGACGAATGTGACAGCAATCAGCACGAACAATAACGTGATGGTCACCCGTTGTTTTCGAATGATGGAAGGATGAATCATGAGAATGCCTTACCTCCTTTACGTACGATAATCAGGAAGAAAGGAAGACCCATGATCGCGATGATAGCTGCAACCGGCGTTTCATACGGCGCATTGATTGTCCTTCCTAATGTATCAGCAATAAGCATGAACGAGGCCCCTAGGACAGCCGACATTGGTAAAATCGCTCGGTAATCGGTACCGACGATCGCTCTCACGATGTGAGGCACCATCAAACCGATGAAGGCCAGGTTTCCGACCAATGCAACTGAAGCGCCTGCGAGTAATATAATGACGACAAATAGGATCGCTTTGATCTGGGTGATTTTCTGTCCGAGGCCGACAGCGACCTCTTCGTTCAAGCTTAGGATCGTCAATTGCCGAGAAAGCGCCAGAGCAATTACGATACCACCCACGATGAATGGAACGATTATCTGAAGCTGACTCCAAGTCGTACCGATGATGCCGCCAGCTGTCCACATGGAAACATCTTTGGAGATCTTAAAATAGATGCCGATGCCTTCTGAAAACGCGTACAGAAAAGCGGATACAGCAGCGCCGGCAAGAACAATCCGGAGTGGAGAGAAGCCGCCTTTTTTCATCATACCGATTCCGAAGACCATGAGTGCCCCGACTCCAGCACCGACAAAACAAGCAATCATGATGCCGAAGTAATTGGCTGCCGGGATGAAGGCGAGTGTTACCGCCAACGCAGCATTCGCACCAGCTGTAAGTCCAAGCAATCCTGGGTCTGCGAGTGGGTTTCTTGTGAGTCCTTGCATGATTGCGCCGGAAACAGAAAGCGCTGCGCCTACGAAAATCGCTGCAATTTCTCGCGGAAGACGGATCTCCTGGAGCATGACGATGGTGTCAGTTGTGACGCGAGAGGTGAGGGAGAGCCATACCTCTTTCACGGTCGTGTCAGCAGCACCGAGAATCATCGCGATCAAAAAGGAACCAATCAAGACGAATAAGCCGATTATGAACTTGAGAACAAGTGAAAAACGCTTCGGTTGATCATTCATATGTATCGCATCTTTCTTCAATAGTTTTTTAAATTCAATTTTTTAGAAGAGTTGATGAAGTCAAATTCACGAGACTCCTGCGGGAATCAACTAATTCCATCAAACTTAAATGAAAGAGGTGACCTTGAAAGGGCAGTATCGCCTTCAGGTCACCCTTCATTATTCATCATGTATTAGTTGCCAAGAAACGCTTTTTTAAAGAAGTTCAATTGGAAGTCCAATGTAATCGGGTCGTTGAAGTAGAATTCTTTCGCATTCACTTCGAAAACTTGATCGTTTTTGACCGCTGGGATGTTCTTATACGTTTCCGTCTCTTGGAAAGAGTTGTCTGTATCCGGGTTTTTGCTGATGATCATGTAGTCTCCTGCATATTCAGGAAGGACTTCAGTTGATAATGCAAAGTATCCAGGCTCAAGCGCTTTTTCTTTTACCTTTTCAGGCATTTTCAAGTTCATTTCTTGATAAAGGATTTCCGTACCTCGTCCCCAGTTGTCCCCGAATACGTAAAGCTGCTTGTCGAAGTTTTCGACGACAGAAACGGTCGCATCCTCACCGATTTCTGCTCTGATTTCTTCACCAGCTGCTGCTGCGCGTTTTTCGAAATCTTCAACCCATGCTTTTGCTTCTTCTTCTTTGTTCAATAGTTTACCGATTTCAATATGTTGCTCAAGGTAATCCACTTTACCGTAAGTGTAAGTGACAGTTGGCGCAATTTCCTGAAGTTTGTCGACGTTTTTGATTGTAGAGAGACCAATAATGAGATCAGGATCCAATTCGATGATCTTTTCCAAGTTCTCATCGGAAACTTCTTCTACATCTTTCAGTTCCTCATATCGTGGATTCATTTTAGACCAAGAATCTACACCGACAAGATTGACATCCAATGCCATGACATTACCAGCGAAAGATGAGAGGACGATGACGCGTTGTGGGTCTGCCGGCACCTCTACAGGACCGTTTTCTGATTCGTATGTAATCGTTCCGGATTTCTTTTCATCGTTTTCTTTGGATGTGTTTTCTCCATTTTCAGAGGATGCAGAGCTGCAGGCACTAATGATGAGAAGCAGCAAGAGTGCGAACGGGATGAATAGCTTTTTCATGTATGTTTTCTCCTTTTAGTAAATTGTAGGTGATGCACATCGGTTTTTGGGTGCGAGGATCACGGCCGATTTCCGCATCGATATGAAAAACTTCCTTCAGGACATCATGCGTGATGACCTCTTCGTAACCACCAGCTTTCACGATTTCACCATTTTTCAAAGCGATGATGTAATCCGCGAACCGTGCGGCTTGGTTCAAGTCATGCAAGACCATGATGATGGTCCGGTTTTCACTGGCATTCAACTCTTGGAGTAGTTCAAGTACTTCAAGCTGATGCGCCATATCGAGATAGGTAGTCGGTTCATCTAGGAAGATGATTTCCGTTTCCTGAGCAAGAGCCATCGCAATCCAGACACGCTGACGTTGTCCGCCGGAAAGGGCGTCGACTGAACGGTATTTATACTCCATCGTCCCGGTGGCTTCCAGCGCCCAGTCAATCATTTCGTAATCCTTTTTCGTCAGGCGACCAAAGCCTTTTTGATAAGGAAAACGACCATAAGAGACGAGCTCGGCGACCGTTAAGCCGCTGGCACTTTCAGGTGTTTGAGGCAAAATCGCCATCTTTTTGGCGAGGTGCTTCGTATTCTGCTTGGAAATCTGTTCTCCATCTAGTAGAACCGTACCGGATTGGTGGGGAATGATCCGGGTGATCGCTTTCAAAAGCGTTGATTTTCCACAACCGTTGGGCCCGATGATGGTTGTGATCTTCTGATCCGGAATTTCAACACTGAGATCTTTGACGATATGATGCTCACCGTATCCGATGTTCAGATCCTTTGTATGTAAGCGAACCATGCCGAAACCTCCGTTTTAATAAAAATGAAATACCGTTGATAATGATTATCACTATCGTTACCTTGTTAACTATAAACCGATAGATTACGAGTGTCAACCATATATTGAGAATGATAATCAGTTAATTCAGATAAAAAAGGCAGACTCAACAGGATTGTTGAGCTGCCTTTTGTTCGCTTTTACAAGTTTAGAAGTTCCATCTGTAATGCGCCGCAATGGGTGTCCTGAAGGAAGTGAGCTTTACTTCCGCCGCAAATGGCTGGTTGTTGTGGATGACATAAGGCGTCCCATCTTTCGCTCGTTTATCGGAGATGAGCGCGACATGATGGAATCCGTCTAGGAAAACGACGATATCACCAGGTTGCCATTGCTTCAGGTTCTCTACGTCCCCAGGGATGACTTCGGTCGTCAACGATTGCGCGTGCCGCTTGAAGTACACGTTTTGATTGGGGACACGGCGGAAGTCGATGTTCGGGTCTGGTTTTCCGTTCACACGTGGATAAAGTTGGGTGTTGGCTGCGATGTCTTGGTCCATCAGATCTTTCAACGAAATATCTGCACCGAACAGTCCTCTCCAAACGACATCCGTACAAACCCCTTCATCGTCTGGGGGATAACCGCCCGCATAGTAGTTACTCTCGTAAGTTGTCCGCTGATCCACTTCTATTCGTGCCGCATTCACGACATCAATTGGATCTGGTGTGCCGTTTTCGTTTTTATCGACCGTTGAGTAGAGGGGTGGCACTTCGACCGTTTGGGCAAACGGGTTTTCCAGGTGGATCCCTAATGAATCCAGAATGATGCCATCACGGAAAAGCAATGTGATAGCGGCAAGGCAGCCAATCAGGACTACTATTGTTATAGTGAATTTCCTCAGCCATTTCATTGGATTACGTCACACTCCGATATCCATTTTTTACTATTATACTAGATGGTGGTCGGAATAGCGTACCCAAAATGAGGGATGGATCGTATTTTTAAGCAGGATAGAGGGCTTATCCTTCCCCAAATGAGAGGAGGGAGAGATTTCGGGCAGGATAGAGGACTTATCCTTCCCCAAATGAGAGGAGGGAGAGATTTCGGGCAGGATAAAGGGCTTATCCTTCCCCAAATGAGAGGAGGGAGAGATTTCGGGCAGGATAGAGGGCTTATCCTTCCCCAAATGAGAGGAGGGAGAGATTTCGGGCAGGATAGAGGACTTATCCTCCTCCAAATGAGAGGAAAAAAAGATTTCGAGCAGGATAACATCTCTCCCTACCAAAATTCCACTAGAGTCTAGCAAAAATTCTATTAAACTAGTATTTTTGCCGTTCCTTCGCCTCTTCTCCTCAATATACTAGTAGTAATTGGTATAGATGAAGGAGGCTTAAGAACATGAGTCTTGGGAGTCGTAGAGAACAAGTGAGAGCAGTGATTGATAGGGCTGTTGAATCAGCGATGGATTCGATCGAACAAGGATCGGATGTAGCAGCTGGATCCGCGAGTGAGGAAGACATTACAGCAGCCGTTTCCATAGGAATCGGACCGGATGCAGAAGCAAGAGCTTCGGCCGAAATCGGCAGACAAGAAATGAGACCTGAATACGCCTTGAACGTGAGAACCCTTACTGCCGCACCGCGTGCGTAAATCTAGTAAATCATCCATTTTTAATAGATTTGGACAAGCGCCGTTTCTATTAATCATCACCTCAATATAATAATAGAGCAAGGAGGTGATTGTATGTGTTATCGAAATAACGGTATGGTTGCTGGAGAAATGATGAACAACAATAACAATAGACGAAGAGGTGCGGCAGCAGCAGCGGCAGCGGCGGCAGCAGCAGGTGGTGGCGCAGCAGCAGCAGCTTCAGCAGCGGCAGCAGCTGGTAGAGGTTCAGCAGCAGCAGCAGCGGCGGCAGCGGCAGCAGCAGGTAGAAGACGAAATGGCAACGGAAACGGCAACGGAAATGGAAACGGCAACGGGAACGATGTTGCAGGTGAAATGATGACGAGAGAAGACTTCTATTTTGCAGAAGACGATTTTTAGGATCATTTCTAAAGGACGAGGACTGGCATGATTTCAGCCAGTCTTTTTTAGATTAAACGTCGTTTCCCCGACATATTCGGCATACCTTTTTACATAAGACTTTTTCATAGGAGGTTGAATGTGAATCACCTTTCTCTCAAAAAGACACCTGTCGTGTTTGTGCCAGGATTGTTCGGTTCTATGAGTGATGTGATCATCCCCGGAACAGGGAGTTGGGGCTTCGGTTTGGCGGGAATGGTTTATGAGCCGTTCGTCTTGATGCTCGAAACGATGGGATATCGGAGGAACCACAATTTATTCGTTTGTTTTTACGATTGGAGTCAGCGAATCGAGCATTCGGCGAGCCATTATTTGAAAAAGACGATTGAACAGGCAAAACAGGTGACGGGTTCAGACAAGGTGAACCTCATCTCACATAGCATGGGCGGACTTGTGACGAGAGCGTACGTACAGGGGAAGGAATACAAGGACGACGTCGATCAGCTGATCATCCTATGTACACCGAATGCGGGATCCCCGCCGAATTACAGCTATTGGACGGGAGGGGAGCTGCCTCTCAATGCACCGACCCAATTCAATTTCGTCCATTTTTATATGAAGATGTACCTCGCCTATCTCAGTAAGCGGTATAAGTCGAACAAGATCGAAGTGATCCATAATCATTTCAAAGGGCTTCAGGACATCATGCCGTGTGGGGATTATGGAAACTATTTGATCATGAACGAAAAAGGATGTTCGAGGATGTTTGTCGATTATCCAGACATGAAAGCGCAAAATCCATGGCTCGATCAATTGAATGCTGAGCGGGACATCATTCAGGAACGGAACATCAATGTCACGCTGATTGCAGGGACGGACGAGGAGACGATCCGTTACCTAGAAGTGGTCCCATCCCAATCAATCATCCAATGGTCCGACGGAAAAGTGACCGGTGCGGCTTATACGAATCTCGGAGACGGTGATGCCGCGATGGATAGCGTATTTCTCCTAGATGGAGATCAACACACCTTGAACGGGACACACATTGAAACCCTCTATAAAAGTGAATCGATTCTACGTAGCAAACTTCGTCAATAAAGAGGATAATTTTCCTGGTTTTTCAGAAAGGAAAATCATTACAATTGTCGTATTTAATACTGAATGTACTAATTATGTTTTGGAGGTTTACCCATGCTTGCTGAGAAGCTTCTGCTTCATGTGTTGATTTTCCTCGCTCCTGTTTTGATTTATGGTGTCTTGTTCGAAAAACGTCACAACGATCGGCAATTGCCCTATATTTATGGAATTTTGCATGGTATTGCAGCATGTCTATGTATGGTGTTCGCTTATTATAGCTATGGTCTTTTTTGGGATTTCAGGTATGTCCCACTCGTGCTCGCTTGTTTGTATGGTGGTCCGGTAGCGGGGACGATCGTTTTCATCACCATCCTTGTTACCCGGACGATTTTAGGTGGAGATGCGCTCGTATTCGGTTATATCAGCGGTACGGCGGCTGCTTTCGTTCCGTTTCTTTTTTCAAGGAAATTCATGCAATACAAACCGAAAAAGAGGGTCCAGATGGCACTCATTGTAGGAGCCTGGCCCGCGGTTGTCATGTTCTGTATTCTCGTTTCCTATCTCTTCACCGTCGGTTTCAGTACGAATCAGGAAATCTGGGTCAATATTTTCTTGTTCGGCGCGATCCAGATCATTGGGATCGGATTTGCAGCATTATTGTATGAGATGGTCATCGAGCGTAAATTGATGAAGGCAGAAATCCAACGCTCTGAAAAATTGAATACGTTGGGAGAATTGGCTGCATCCATCGCACACGAGGTCCGTAATCCTTTGACGGTGGTAAAAGGATTCCTGCAGCTGATGAAAAAGGAGAATAAAGGGGAAAGCATGCAATATATTCCCCTCGTTTTAAGTGAATTGGGACGAGCTGAGGCCATCATCAACGACTATCTGAACTTCGCGAAGCCTGAATTCAAGAAGATTGAAGAATGTCAGTTGTCGGATGTCGTTTATGAGGTGCTCTTTCTAATGGAACCACTGGCCTTGAAGCAAGGGGTTCAGCTTGAGGTCGATCTGGATACGCGGTGTGTCATTAAGACGGATCGCAACCAGCTGAAGCAGGCGATCGTCAATTTCGTCAAAAATGCCATAGAAGCAACGGGTGATGGTGGGTCAGTATCCATCAAGTTGACCGAGCATTCGACTTATGCGAAACTGACTGTCAAAGACACTGGAAAAGGGATGAATAAGGAGCAGCTTGATCGGATTGGCACATTGTTTTACACGACGAAAGATAAAGGGACGGGTCTCGGTACGACCGTTTCGCTGCGGATCATCCAGTCGATGGACGGTAAGGTCAATTATGAGAGCTCACCGAATGTCGGTACAGTGGTTACGGTCTTTCTACCGACGATCAAGCCTTCAGAAAACGTTCCATTATCTGTAAAATAATTGTTTTCAATGGATGGAATATGGGTATGTTATTTATAGTAAAAAGTATTCGAAAAAGGCTGAACCACTTTTCAAAATCGTACATAGCCTTTACACTAGAGAAAGGATGGAGGAAATGACGCTTCCGTCTTCAGATTTGAAAACGAAACAATCGGATATTTCAAGCTTTGTCGGAAAGGTGTTGCGCGATCACTTCGGTAAAGGACCGGGGTCTGTTTATGTATCAATTTCGGATCCGTTCGTGACGATTTATGTGAAAGATTTGATGTCCGCAACGGAAAGGGTCCTGTACAGCGGGAATCATGAGAAAACGTTGAAAAAGACCCGCGAATTCGTAATGGATAAGATCAGTGATGAGATCAAGTCCTATATCAAAACGGTCACCGATATTGATGTGCAACGACTGTACTACGACTGGTCACTCGAAAATCAGTCAGGCGTATTTTTAGGCGTCGGACCATTTTCAAGGGATGCAACGTATGCGCCTTATTCTGGGCAGGATACGGTTCATGATGAAATAATCCTGATGAGTGAAAAAGTGGAGAAAAGACCGGAGAAGATCTTTTCATTAAGAGTAAACGACAGGACGTTGATTGTTGTAAGGGAAGGACTCCTCGTTGAAATTGAAAAGCAGCTGATCCACGATGGTCATCAAGAAGTTTTACGCTTGTCGAAAGGTAAAATCGAGAAGCGGATGCTTAATGTTGAACGAATTTCTTCAAAAATTGAATGCGATATTGAAGATTACTTCATAGATTGGGACTTCAAGAAAGATCAAAGTTTTACAATTTTCATAATGAAACCGAATAATTAGCGGTGGAAATGAGCTGGACAATAGAGCTAGACATAAGCCGGAGAAGGTTTGATACTTCTCGGCTTTTTTTATTTGGTTTTTTTTAGAAATCAGACCTTGAAAGGAGTGGTTTTGTGAAAAGAAACCTACGGATGAATGAGGTCAGGCATTGGTAAATACAACACAATTGAAAAGGGGGATATTATGGCAAAGTATTTAATTGACCATAAACATAAAAGGATTCACCGCAGTGCGTTTGTTGGAGACAAATGCGATCTCCCTCAGATCCCGTTGAACAAACGGACCGGTGAGAAATTGGATAAAAACATCGAGTTTTTGATACACGAAGGGTATAAACGCTGTCAATATTGTTATGACGGTCCATCTCTTCCATTGAAATAACGGAAACCAAGTGCGTGTAAAGGGGCCATGCACTTGGTTTTTTTATGTTTTCGCAAGTTTTTCTCCAAAATCAGCAAGTTGAGTCGATCACATTTAGGTTACTTGGGGAACTTTTGTGTCGACTTGGGGAACTTTCGAGTCGACTTGTGGAAGTTCTGCCTTGTCTTGTGGAACTTTTAGCTCAACTTGTGGAATTCGGTACCTTTCTACTATGAAAAATGAACATTTGGACGAACGTTTGTTTTCAGGTAAACTAGAGATAATTGGAAGTCGTTCGGTAAGGAGCTAAAGCATGATCAAACAAATCCGCATGTCAGTCAGGCCACTGGTAGAGTATGTGTTTCGGAGTGGGAGCATTGATAATCGATTCCGATCTGCGAGTACGATGACAGATGGAACGATCGCCCACCAGAAAATACAAAAAACCTACCAGGAGACGGACGAAAAAGAAGTCTTTCTCAAAACGGAAATTGAATATCGCGATATTCAATTCATTATCGAAGGTCGTTGTGACGGTTTGTTACACGCTGATGGAAAAGTGACGATTGATGAAATCAAATCGACACGAGGGGATCTGTCGGGGATTGAGGAGGACACCAATCCTGTCCACTGGGCACAGGCGAAATGCTATGCGTACATGTATGCCCTCGATCATGACCTCGAATCGATTAGCGTGCAGCTTACCTACGTCCATGTGGAAACAGAAGAGAAGAAACAGTTCGTCCAGGAGTGTACGTTCGAAGAACTTCAGGCATTCCTCATGGATGTCATCGAGCAGTTTGCACCGTATGCATCACTCCTACTCGAGAAAAAAGAGAAGCGGAATGCGAGCATTAAACAGCTTGAATTTCCTTTCGCCACATACCGCGCCGGGCAGCGAAAATTCGCGGGTACGGTCTATAAAGCGATCTCGGATCAAACTGACCTGTTTGCGAATGCACCGACCGGGACGGGGAAGACGATTTCGACGCTATTCCCAGCGATTAAAGCGATTGGGGAAGGGCACCTGGAGCGGATGTTTTACCTGACGGCGAAAACGATCACCCGTACAGCAGCGGAAGACACACTCCGTCTGATGAAGGAAAAAGGCCTCGAGCTGAGCTCTGTTACGATTACCGCAAAAGACAAAGTGTGCTTCAAAGAGAAGACGATCTGTCAGAAGGATTATTGTGAATTTGCGCACGGTTATTATGATCGACTCAATGATGGGATCCTAGATATCCTTGAGAACGAGACACTCATGGACAGACAGACAATCGAGGTGTACGCGCACAAACACAAGCTTTGTCCATTCGAGTTTTCGCTCGATCTCGCCTATACGGCCGATGCAATGATTGGCGATTACAATTATATCTTCGATCCTCGGGTGTCGTTGAAACGGTTGGCGGAGGAACAGAAAAAGCAGACCGCATTGCTTGTCGACGAAGCGCATAATCTCGTCGATCGGGCGCGGGGCATGTTTTCAGCAGAGCTCTTCAAGTCGGACTTTTTACAATTGAAGCGGTCGTTCAAGTCTGCCAATCCGGGAATCTATCAAACTGCGAAAGCGATCAATGATGAGCTGCTCGCCATGAAAAAGCAGTGTGGAGACGCACGGTTCAGCGTGGCGGAGGAACTGCCTGAAGACTTCGTCGTCATGCTCGATTCGTTTGTGACAGAAGCGGAAAAGGAATTGCTTGAGCAAAAAACGGGCGAGGAACAGGAGCAGCTTCTAGACGCTTATTTTACCGCAAAAAATTTCGTCCGTATCACAGAGCTGTATGATGAACGTTATGTGACGTATGTCGAATACGAAAAAAGCGAAGTGAAGGTGAAGTTGTTCTGTCTCGATCCTTCGCATTTGCTGCAACAGTTCGGAAAAGGCTATCGCTCGAAGGTGTATTTTTCTGCGACTCTTTCTCCGCTCGGTTATTTCAAGGACATGCTCGGGGCGAAAGAGGACGACTATGCTGTTTCGATTCCATCTCCTTTTGCAAAAGAGAATGCGGAGGTGTTCATTCAGCCGTTGTCGACCCGGTATCGGGATCGGGACAAATCCGTCGAGCCGATTTTGTCGATGCTGAAGAACTTGATCAAAACGCGACCCGGGAATTACCTGATCTTTTTCCCGTCGTATGCGTATATGAACCTCGTGGTGGAGTCCGCAGAAGAGGCGGATTTACCGTCTGAGTTGCTCATTCAAAACACGGGAATGACAGAAGAAGAGCGGGAAGCGTTCCTCGCAAAGTTTGACGAAGGGCAGACGGAAACGCTCGTAGGATTTGCCGTCATGGGCGGGATCTTTTCGGAGGGCATTGACTTGAAAGGGGACCGGTTGAATGGCGTCGTCGTAGTCGGTGTCGGATTGCCTCAATTGAACGAAGAGCGGAACATCATCAAAGACTACTTCACGAAAAGTGGGAAGAACGGCTATGATTATGCGTACGTTTTTCCAGGGATGAACAAGGTCCTGCAGGCGGGTGGCCGGCTCATCCGAACAGAAGAAGACTTCGGCACGATCGTGCTCGTCGACGATCGCTTCCTCACGCCGAAGTATCAGAAACTTTTACCGAGTGAGTGGATGGATTATAAAGTCATCCGTTAGGCAGGGTTTTCGCGATCCATGGCAAACTATATAGGTAAAAGGGTTGCGTGAAGGGGGAGCGATGGATGCTGAACATCTTTCAAATCCTGATTGTGGGTGGTGCTGTGTACTTCGCCTACTCGATGCTCGTGATGATGAAGGAGATTAAAGAACTGCTCGCTGAACAGACGGAACAGAACGAACAGATCCTCGAGTTGTTAGAGGAGCAGAATTCGAATAAGGAACAGTGGTAATGAAAAAGAGCCTGCACGGAGCAGGCTCTTACTTATTGACTTACATCTTGATCGGAGAACAACTGGACGGAAGGTTTGCCTTTTTTCTTGTAATAATAACGATTGATGTAGTCATCGGTCATTGCTCGGATTTCCTTATGCAGGAAGAGGAGCGGAATGACATTGAAGACGAGGACGAAGGCAAGCAACAGGTCAAGGAACTGCCAGACGAACTGCAATCCGCCGATTGCGCCGACATAGATCGCACCGATGTAGACGATCCTCATGATTTTGGAAAACTTGTAGCCGAAGAGGTACTCGGCTTGTTTTTCACCAAAGTAGATGAGCACGCCAACGGTCGTGATGACGAAGAACAAGAGGAAGATAGCGATGAAGCTTCCACCGAGAGAGTCTCCCATCAATGTCCCGAATGCTGTTCCAATCATGTTCGAGGCATTCTCGGGTTTCACTTCGGTCCACGTTCCGGTGACGAGCACGGCGAAACCAGAGATTGTACAGATGACGATCGTATCGACGAATACGCTGAAAATGCCCCAAAGTCCTTGGCGCGCAGGGTGGTCGGTTTGTGCGGCAGCGTGGGTGATTGGTGCGGTACCAAGCCCGGCTTCGTTGGAGTATAGGCCACGTGCAATCCCCCAACGGAGTGCTTGGGCAAAACCTGCTCCGGCAAAACCGCCTGCTGCTGAAATCGGTGTGAACGCGTGCGTGAAAATGAGGCCGAACACGCTTGGAAGCTCACCAACATTTGCAAAGATGACCGTCAATGCGACAGCTAAGTATGTAAGTACCATGAATGGCACCATTTTGTCGGTCACTTTTGCAATCCGTTGGATACCTCCGAACACGACGAGTGCGACGAGCACACACATGATTGCGCCTGTGATTTCGGTTCTCCAACCGAATGCGCCTTCCACCTGGGTGGTGATGGAGTTGGATTGGACCATCAAGCTCGGAATCGCTTCAATCATGAGGAAAAAGGCAAAACCGATGGCGACTTTATCCCAGCCTAGAGCTTTCTTAATATAATACTGTGGTCCTCCGACCCAAGTCCCCTTTTTGTTCTTTTCACGGTATTTGACCCCAAGCATGATTTCGGAATACTTTGTGGCCATCCCGATCAGGGCGACGAGCCACATCCAGAAGAGCGCACCAGGTCCACCGAGTGCAATCGCGATAGGAACCCCGACGATATTCGTCGCACCAGCGGTCGAGGCGAGTGCTGAAGTGAATGCCTGGAACGGAGTGATCGTCCCTTCGTGCTTGTCCTTTCTGAAGATTTGTCCGATTGTGTTTTTCAGGACATGTCCGAAAAAACGGAACTGGAAAAACCGCAATCTGATGGTCAGGAAAATCCCTGTTCCAATCAGTAAAAATGCAAGAAGATAAGTCCATAAAAAGTTCGATGCGTTGGCTACCCATGTTTCAATCCAAGATATAATATCCACGACTTTACTCCCTTCAAACTTTATCTCTATAATGTCTTTTTATTCCATACCCAAAAACCTCCTAGTTGAAAAGTCGAATAAATACGGACCCACAAAATAGTCCATTGGTACGAAAAATGTGTACAACACGCAAGAAGTGCCATGAAAAGGACAAACACAGATGCTAGGCAATTGTGATAAAATTGAAATGGATAAAAAATGTTGAAACCTTTTTAAGTTAAAAACGTAAAGATTGGATGAAACATCAAAAAGCAGGGTTAAGCACACAGAATTAGGGTATACATGAAGTGGAGACTTGAACTGAACGGCCGAAAATTTTCTAAAAATTTTGATTGGAGTGTTTGAGAGGCATGACAAGTACAGACATTCATATCGAGAACCTGCGCAAAAAAGGTATTGATGTTCAGAAGGTCATTTCGAAGACGGTCAAACTCGCCAAAGAGTACACAGAGAAACGGAAAAAGGAAAAGCCGCAAACATAATACAGAAATAAAGAAGCTGTCCCATGGACTGAACGATGTAGAGCGATCGTTCTTCCGGGACAGCTTTTTTGTGTGAAATCAATAAAGGAAAAACCTTCTCATGCATGAGAAGGTTCCTACTTTTCAACGGTTCTCTTATATTGTTCGGAAGTGACGAAGTCATCTTCCATCAAAATATATGGGTGTGTTTCCATCAAAATCTTCTTAAGGTAATCAGGCATACGCTCTCCCTGATAAGCACAAATCAACGGAAACGAAATTTGCCTTACTGCTTCATCTACTGGTCTTTCCAAATCTTCAATGATATGAAGAGGTTCTTCCATGGAAGCCCATTCGACATGTGCCCACGTCCGGAATGTTGATTGAGTCTGTAAATAGGGTTGAATCATATTATTGAAGTATTCCAAGATTGCCGGAGGATGATAGCTGCCGCTCGAGAAATAGAAGTCAAAACTATTCTCCCAGTGAACATATTTCATTTCCTCTTGCGTCAGTTTTGATTCTAACACTTTTTTAATCCTCCGGAAGAGAGGATCATTTTCAATCAGTATGACATAATCTCCATCTCGAATGCCGTCCTGGGTAAACTTCACAACCATGTTGATGTAATTTTCCATGCCATGATACGCATAAAGTACATGGATACTTTTCTCCTCACGGAAAAGTTCGTTCATAATAATTTTCAAGTGAATCACCCCTTTAACCTAATCCCTTTACTAAGTTACTTCGGGGGAAACCTTGAAAATCCTTTAATTCACTAAAAATACTTTCAAACATCAAGTAATTGTTATTTCATTTCCAATTCGTACGGTTTCAGAAGTGCGTAGAGCGTTTCGATGTGAGGCAGTTTCAAGCCTTCTTTTTCAGCCATACGCAATGCACCACCAAGCAAGTGATCCGCCTCGATCTGCATGCCTTTCCTTTTGTCTTGGTGCATGGAGGATGTCGCTTCATCTGGAAAACCGCTCAGTAACACTTTCGCTTTTTCAATATGATCTTCCGTCAGGTTGATGCCGTTCGCAATGGCGAGCAGCTTGACTTCATGCAGCACTTCTTCAGTAAGCTTCATCGTTTTCGACGTATCCCGGAGCGTACCGAGATTCACATCACCTGCGGTCGTCACGCCGGAAAAGGCTGTGATGATCATGTATTTGTTCCATAGACCGAGCAGGATGTTGCTGCTCAATACACCAGCCATGTTGGCGTGGTCGAACAGGTCCTCAAGCTCCTTGCACAGTTCCGTTTGTGACGGATGAAGAGGACCGAAGATCAAGTCGTGCTGATTACTTGAATGGACGACGTGTCCGTTGTCATCCAGAGTTGAAATGATATAGCATAAACCGCCAATGACGTTTTCTTCGCCTAGTTCATCTTGTAGGTAAGAGATATGTTCAATACCGTTCAATAGCGGGAGGATGGCCGCACCTTTACGTACCAATACCTTCAGGTTCGACATCAATTCTTCATTCAGGTGATAACCTTTCACAGCGAGGATGACCACATCGACATGGTGGATATCCTCCGGGTCTTCAGCAATCTGTAAGTCTTCAACCTCGTAATCTCCACATTTACTGTATAGCTTTAAGCCGTTCTTCCTTAACTGATCAGCGCGGTTGGAGCGGACCAAATACTGCACAGAATGACCGGCTTCCTGACATCTTCCTCCGAAATAAGCACCGATGGCACCAGCGCCTAGTACGACGATATTCATATCCTTTCCCTCCTTTTACTAACTGTGTACCCACTCTTGTTTACATTGAAAACTTAGATCACACCTGCGTTGATGTGCAAGGTCTTGAACCCACGGAAGATAATGTTGTCCCGCCACTCCGGTTCTTGTAAAAGCGTCGGGTTCTGCAGGCGGGTGACCAGCTTCACCAATGCTATCTGCCCTTCAAGTCGCGCGAGCGGTGCGCCCAGGCAGAAGTGCGGGCCTGATGCGAAGGAGAGATGCTTGATGTTTTTACGCGTGATATCGAAGGTGTTTGGCTCTTCGAACACCCGAGGGTCGCGGTTGGCTGCGCCAAGCAAAACCATGACTTCCTGTGATTTCTTCAGCTCTTTGCCGAACATCTCCATGTCATCCGAGGCGATGCGCGAAGTGAAGAGGACCGGTGGCTCATACCTGAGCGTTTCTTCAACAGCATTCGGGACTAGGGAAGGGTCTGCTTTTAACAAAGCGAGCTGCTCAGGGTGCTTCATCAATAGGTAAAATCCGTTCGAAATCAAGTTCACGGTCGTTTCATGTCCGGCAATCATGAGCAGGAGGCACGTCGCGACCATTTCGTCTTCGTTCAACGAATCGCCAGCTTCTTCCGCCTGAATTAACCCGCTGATCAAGTCTTCACGGGGATCGACTCGACGCTTCTGAATGAGCGAGCGGAAGTATTCGGCGGAATCACGGATATCGTCCGCGACCAATTCCATCCCCTCATAATCGGCATTGAAATCAATGAACCGGACGAACGCGTCTGCCCATTTCCGGAAGTACTCGCGGTCTTCACGCGGAACGCCGATCAGTTCGGCGATTACGACAACAGGTAGATAATAGGAAAAGTCCCTAATCAGCTCATGCTCATCGTTCTGCTTCATTCGTTCAATGAGGTCATCCGCCATTTCTTCGATCTGCGGGCGAAGCCGTTCGACCATCCGTGGCGTGAACGCTTTGTTGACGAGACTTCTTAACCGGGTGTGGTCCGGAGCATCACGGAACAGCATCATGTTGTTCATCAGGTAAACGACGGGTTGCACTCGTTTTGGCGGCTCGACGACTTGTTCAGGGGGAGCGACTTTACGCCATTCTCTAATGAACCGAGGGTCCTTCAGGATCGCTTCAATTTCTTGATAGCCGGTTGCAACATTGGTGCGGAAACCCAGAAAATCGACGGTTTCAATCGGATTGTTCCGGAACTGATCGAAATATGCGTAAGGGTTGTCTCTGAACTTTTCCTGTAGTAAAGCTGTATCGTTGGTCATCATATCCTCCTTGAAAGTTGGGTTTATCACTGTATTCGACTGTTGGGAAAAAATTCCTTGTCGGGATTTTGAGGACTTTGCCGGTTCGCCACTATTCATGGAGTAGGACATGGTGTAGGCTAGTAGGGAAGTGTTTTGTATGTAAGTTTCCGTAACGGACGACAATAGAAATTGGATGAACCCTTCATTAAAGGAGATATAAATATGACAAGCACGTTAGAAACGCTGAACATCACTCAGCCATTTTTACAAAAAGCATGGGAGAAATCCCAGTTCGAACAACCGACCGCAATCCAGAATGAAGCGATTCCGGCTATCCTGGAAGGGACGGATGTGATCGCAGAATCCCCGACCGGTACGGGTAAAACCCTCGCGTATTTGCTGCCGATTTTAGAAAAAGTGGATCCGAAATCGAAGGACCCCCAAGCCTTGATCATGGCGTCATCACGAGAACTCGTCATGCAGATTTTCGAAGAGGTGCAGAAGTGGGCGGAAGGCAGTGGCATTTCCGGCGCATCCCTCATCGGCGGGGCGAACGTCAAACGGCAGATCGAAAAGCTGAAAAAGAAGAGCCCGCAAGTCATTCTCGGGACGCCTGGACGTGTCGAAGAATTGATTAAGTCGAAAAAGCTGAAGATGCATGAAGTGAAAACGATCGTTTTAGATGAAGGGGACCAATTGCTCGTCCCTGAGCATATCGGGACGATCGAATCGATCATCAAGTCGACGCTTGCTGAACGCCAGGTGCTACTCTTTTCCGCGACAATGCCGGAGAAAACAGAGGAAATCGGACGCAGCTTCATGGTCGAACCGAAAGTGTTGAAAGTGGACCGTAAGCCGCGAAAAAACACAAACGTTCAGCATGTTTATGTGGTGAGCGACCGTCGCGATAAAATCAAAAACCTGGAGAAGCTGTCCCGTTTGAAAGGTGTGAAAGGTCTTGCCTTTGGGAACGAGATTGGTGAACTCTCCGTGATTACAGAAAAACTCGATTACAACCGTGTTCCGGCCGACCTTTTACACAGTGAGATGAAAAAAACGGAGCGGCAAACCGCGTTGAAGCAATTCCGGGAAGGCAAGTCGAACTTGCTGCTGGCAACGGATGTTGCTGCGCGTGGTCTCGACATTAAAGGGCTGACTCATGTCGTTCAGGTCGACATTTCAGAAGACGAAAATCAATATCTACACCGCGCAGGTCGAACCGGACGAGCGGGAGCGAGTGGAACCGTCGTATCGCTTGTGACACCAGCCGAGGAGAAGACGTTGAAACGCATCGCGAACAAACTCGATTTGCGCCTTGAGAAAAAGAAATTTTACGCAGGAGAAATGGTAGACGATCACTAGAGAAGAGGGGGCATGCTTGTGGGGAACAAGTTTTCCGTCATTGCGCACGAAAATCATCAGATCTGTAACCCGATCAGCCATGACAAATTGATGGGTGTGCTCGATAAGATTCCGTTCCGTAAAGATGCGCGCGTACTCGATATCGGTGCCGGAAAATGTGGCGTGTTGATCGATTTGATCGAGCGCTATGAGTTGTTCGGAACAGCGATAGAAATTGAGGAAGCGTTCATTGACGAGGCTCGGGACAATGCATTTCCTCGGATCGACACCGGCCGATTAGAAATCGTGAATGAAGATGCGAAGCAAGTGATGACGCAGTATGAGGAGACTTTCGATGCTGCAATCTGTCTCGGAGCGACGCATGCGATCGGAGATTATCGAGCTACGTTGGAAGCGATGAGTGGTTCGGTAAAATCAGGAGGCTATCTGTTGGTTGGTGAAGGATACTGGAAGCAGCAGCCTGAGGCAGAGTACCTAGAAGCGCTCGGAGCGAAAGAGGAGGAGCTTCACACCCATGCGGAGAACATCCGGGTCGGTGAAGAGCTCGGGCTGATTCCAATGTGGGCAGCCGTCACCAACGAAGATGAATGGGATCATTATGAATGGCTCTATTCATCGTCGGTGGAAAAATATTGCGTCGAGCATCCGGACGACTCGGACGTCGGATGGATGAGCGATCGGATCCGCAAGTGGCGCAACACTTACTTGCGCTGGGGCCGGGACACGCTCGGCTTCGGGCTCTATCTGTTTTATAAAAAGTAAGATGAGGAGGGACTGTCGTGAAGACAGTCCCTCTACTGATAGTGGGCTCTAGGAAAAAAGACCCGAATTCTAAAACGGGGGTACGATTTTCTAAAACCGCGAGCGGAATTTCTAAAACAATACGGAAGTTTTGCAAAACCAGTCCCGTTTTTTGCAAAACTCACCCCATTTTTTCTAAAACAAGCCTTCAAATGGCCGAAATCGATGCCGATTTCGTTCTGATCAATCGCTTTTTCCAGAGATAATCTCCTGAACTCGGCCGACTTGGCCGTCTTGAAGCCTCACTTTGATGCCATGCGGGTGGAAACTGGAGTTCGTGAGGATATCTTTGACGACTCCGCGTGTCCGTTTCCCTGTTCGTTGGTCTTTTTTCAATACGATATCAACCTCTAAGCCAGCTGATATGTCCTTACGATTTTGTCCGTTCATTTTTACACCTCAAAAGATATGTAGTCACTTGCCTTTGCTTAGTATACCACCTATCTCTCCAGTTCGATGAATTCGCGCCGCAATTTCAACGATCCGTTCTCTTTTTGCCAGACGAACATGCACTTCGCTGGGTGCGGAACACCGTTGACTACATTGATTTCTGTACCCATCACCAGGTATTCTTCATCCGTTTTCCGTTCGGTGATGGAGAACGGTTCGAAGCTTTTCCGTGCCTCCCCATACTGGCCCAGGACCGTTTCGAGGTCGTAATCACGGTCATACACCATCGGCTGCTCGACCTCGGAATTCCCCCAATACCCGACGAAACTATCGGAAAAATACGTGCGGATTTCCTCGCCATTCTTGCTTTCAAATGCTCTATTCCAGCTTTCAAAATATTGCTCGATCACCTCATGGATTGCATTCATTTTACCATCGCCTCCTTAAAAGTTGTTTTCTACAGAGAGAAGTTGATTCCTGTAACGAATTGACACGGCAAGCACTCGCTAGGATGAAAGGTACCTGTTCGTGCTATACTGAAACAATGACGGACTGGGAGTTTAGCCCCAGCTTCATTGGAGGGTACAACTTGAGCGATATTTTGAAACATGAAGCAATGGAATTCATCATGAATTGTTATACAGAGCTCGGTAAACCAGAGCACGAAATCCACGAGCGCAAGGATGAAGTGCTGCAGGAGATTGAGGAGACCGGGCATTATGAACATACATTTGAAGAGATCGAGTACGGCGCGCGTGTCGCTTGGCGCAACAGCAACAAGTGTATCGGGCGGTTGTTCTGGGAGAGCTTGAAAGTGCTTGATGAACGGGAAGCGGAGTCAGCAGAAGAGGTGCGCGATGCGCTTCTGAGGCACATCGATTATGCGACGAACGGCGGGAAGATCCGCTCGACGATCACTATTTTTAAGCCTCGTAAAAATGGAGAAGACCCGGTGCGGATATGGAACCACCAGCTGATTAGATATGCAGGATATGAAACGGAGTATGGATTTGTCGGAGACCCGGCGTCGATTGATTTTACGAAAAAATGTCAGGAACTCGGTTGGAAGGGAAAAGGGACCCATTTCGATGTGTTGCCCCATGTCATTCAGGTGTGCGGTGAAGATCCGGTGTGGTTCGACATTCCTCATGACAAGGTGCTAGAAGTGCCGATCCGCCATCCGCACTATGAGGCATTTGAAGATCTGAATGTGAAGTGGTACGGGGTGCCGATGATTTCTGACATGAAGCTTGAAATCGGCGGGATCGAGTATGTGGCTGCGCCATTCAACGGTTGGTACATGGGGACGGAGATCGGAGCGCGGAACTTAGCCGATCAGGATCGCTATGATCTGCTGCCAAAAGTGGCGTCAATTCTGGATCTGGACCGGAGTACGAATGCGACGCTCTGGAAGGATCGGGCGTTGGTGGAGCTGAATGTCGCGGTGCTCCATTCTTACAAAGCCGATGGGGTGAGCATCGTCGATCACCATACCGCCGCGCAGCAATTCAAAAAGTTCGAAGAGAAGGAAGAGTCGAGTGGGAGAGATGTGACTGGCAATTGGGTGTGGCTCATTCCGCCGATGTCTCCAGCCACGACCCATATTTTCCATAAACCGTATAAGAACCGAACTGTCAAACCGATCTATTTTTATCAGGAAAAACCATATATATGACAAAATACGAACCCATCACACGTTGTGGTGGGTATTTTTTATGTGTGAAAAAGATTGCTGAGTGCGATTTTTGCTTGCAGAGGTAGGGTTTTTGCGGTGTAAAAAGAATATCAAGCCCCCTTAACACGGGTGCAACCTCATTACAGAACTTGTTTGATAGACTGGATGCATGCTTGAAAGACAAGGTTTTTTCAAGCAGGTTCAGCACGATTGTGAAACAAAGTTCACTGAGGAGGAATGGAATGTTTACATCAAGAGTGTCTGCACGAAAGTATGTGATTTCAACGGCTTTGGTAACGTCACTGGCGCTTTCACCAGTCATGAGTGACGGGGTGTTCGCGAATGCGGATTCGAAGCCTGTTGAAGAAGGTGAATCTACTAGTCAACCAACAGTGGATTTGCTTGAAAAAGGAGATCGTGGTCAAGAAGTAGAAACGCTGCAAACGGAGTTGGAAAAGCTGGGTTATTATACATATAACCTCGATGGCATTTTCGGACCGATCACAGAGCAAGCGGTGAAGGATTTTCAGGCGGAGAGTGGTCTGACGACTGACGGCATCGCGGGTCCTAAAACACTTGAAGCACTATCGGAAACGACGAATTCCGTGGACCTCCAACCGAGTGAGGATGATCAAGCATCGGAATCAGAAGTAGTGGAGATTGCAGAAAGTTTGATTGGAACGCCGTATGTCTGGGGAGGCACAACACCAGACGGCTTTGATAGCAGTGGCTTCATCCAGTACGTGTTTGGTGAAGTCGGAGTCGATCTTCACCGCAAAGAAAGCGATATGTGGAAATACGATGGTGAAACGGTTGAAACGCCAGAAGTCGGAGATGTTGTTTTCTTCGAAGGAACATATGACACGGAAGGCGCTTCTCACAGCGGAATTTACATCGGCGATAACAAGATGATTCACGCCGGCTCAGATGGTGTCGAAGTCAGCGACCTGACCATTGATTATTGGCAAGAGCACTATCTTGGTGTGAAGTCGTTTAAATAAAACTGACAGTGAAAACAACCCATATAATCCCCCAAACTAAAAAACACCCGTCACAACATGTGGCGGGTGTTTTTTGTGTGATATGAATTTCAGGTGGAGTGAGGTGAGCGGCTTTCTGTAGTAAAAGTACCCGATTTATAAAACTAAGGGCGATTTTTGTAAAACGAACCCCTTTATTTCTAAAACCTCTAGTCGTTTTTCTAAAACCCTGCCTAGATTTTCTAAAACACCCCCGACTTTTAATAAAAGAGCAGAAGAAGGTACCAGGCACCGAATCAAACTCCTTGCCACCCAACGCATTCAAAACGGTGCCAGGCACCATTCCTCATCCCTTGTGACACAAGGCTTCCGGAATGGTGCCTGGTACTGAACAGCTTTTCACTTACTCCCCTCTACGTCTCAGGTCTTAGTGAAAGTTAAAGCTGAGGCTCCTTATAGGAAAACCGCAACCAAGGTACGATAGAAACAAGAAAAGAAGGAGGGAACAAAATCGATGAAAAAGTTAGGACTCTTCATCCTAGGAGCAATCGCTGCGATCATCGCAATCGCGAATCTCGGTCCGATCATCGGACTCGCGATCAGCTTGGTCGTCCTCTACTACTCCGTCAAGCAGTTCACCAAGACTGATCAGACATCCAAGAAAGTGCTTTGGGCAGTGGTAGGATTCATTGCACTAAGCGTCGCAGCATCCAATGTACCTGCCATCCTAGGAATCGCTGCCCTGTACATCTTATATATCGTGTACAAGGAATGGAAAAAGGACGACAGCACACCAGTTGAACCGAAAGACGACGATCCGTTCACGAACTTTGAACGCGAATGGGCCGAATTGAACCGTAACTAACTAATCTCAAAAAGGAGAGAATGAAAGATGGCGAAACTTTTTAACCGTATCAAAAATACAATCGAAGCGGATTTCCACGAAATGCTCGACGATAAAGAGCGAAAGAATCCAATTGCGCTCCTGAACCAATATTTGCGCGAATGTGAAAAGGAAGTCGAGAAAGTCCGGAAGCTCGTTGAACGACAATATCTGCTCAGCGAAGAATTCACCCGCGAATATGAAAAAGCGGCAGAACTGACAGAAAAGCGGAAGTATCAAGCGGAGATCGCTTCAAAAGCAGGAGAGGAAGAGCTGCACAAATTCGCTCAGCAAGAATACGAGCAATACAGCGCGCGATCTGCTCGCCTCAAGACATCCAAAGAGCAGGCTGAAAAGCAGCTAGACGATCTCGAACAGAAATACGAGGAAATGAAGCACAAGCTGAAGGATATGTACATCAAGCGCATGGAGCTGATGGGCCGCGAGAACATGACGCGCGCGCACCATAAAATGGACAAAGTGATGGCATCGAACCAGTTCACGAACAAATCGTTCTCACGTTTCGACGAAATGGAGCGCTACCTTGATCGCCTCGAGCATCAAGTGAACACAGGCTATCACCGCCACACGATTGACGCGCGGATCGCCCAGCTTGAAAAAGAGATGAAAAATCAGGAAAATCCTACTACGGTCTAAACGAATAATGGTATGCTAAAAGGAAGGCGTGGTACTGCTACGCCTTCTTCAAAATAGAGCAGAAACTTTTCTAAAAAAGAAAAGTGTCCATATAGAAATGAACGTGCATCGGGAGGGGGACTATACAATGACGCAGACAAAAACAGATCACATCAGCTGGCTGATCATCATCGGCGTAGTTTTGCTGTTGCTTGAACTTTCATTTCAAGGACCGGATGCCATCATCCTTTTAGCGATCGCAGCTGGTGCGATTTACATCGGTCGGAAAAAGTATCGGTCTTCCTTCGGTAAGCTGCTGTTCTGGGGCGGTATCATCGGATTTTTCGTCACGCTCCTGAACACGCTTGCCATCAAGTTTTTACTTTTTGCCATATTGATTTATGCGGTGCTTCGGTTTGCGCAGTCCAAGCAAGCGCCGTCTTACATCGAGCCGACAATCCAGGATAATCCGACGGTTGCAAGCGATGGACCGACGATCAAGCGCACTCCTTTTATGAAAAATATGCTGTTCGGGCGGCAATCGACGCCTGATCACGCATATGAATGGCACGACGTGAACATCCAATGCGGCATCGGAGATACGATCATCGACCTGAGCAACACCGTCCTGCCGAAGGGCGAATCGGTCATCGTCATCCGAGGCTTCATCGGCAATGTGAAAATTTTAGTGCCGTATGAAATGGACGTGAGTGCGACGCATTCTGTCATTGCGGGTACCGGCAAAATCTTCGAGCATCATGAGCCGAAAATGCTGAACCAGACCGTCTCTTTCCAGTCTGAAAGCTACGATCAAGCCCAACAGAAGGTGAAAATCGTCACCTCCATGATCGTCGGAGATCTCGAGGTGAAGCGGACATGACTATCGTGCATCGCCAAATTGTCTGGGGCATTGCGCTTGCGACTACAGTTTTCATCTTGTTGTTGAGCGTGTTTTTACTCGCCTATCCGTTGCCGAGCTGGTCCTTGTTATGGAAAAAGAAAATCCTCGATCTGCCATTCATCTTGTTTGCACCTGGAGTCAGCATTCTAGTCGGCGTTGCGTTTGGACTCACTTCAGGGATGTATTGGCGTAAGCAGCTCGAAGGAATGACGGCCGCGTTGACACAATTGGGCCAAGGACGACCTGTCGAGGAGCAGCCATCCGTCTCAAAAACGCAGGAAATCGAGCTGATGTGGAAACAGGTAGAGAAAGTGCAACAGCACGTGTCGGAACAGACGAAGCTTTCTCAAAAACTTGCCAATGAGCGTGCGGAGGACCAAGAAAAACGGATCCAGAAAGTCGTCAGTGAGGAGCGGAACCGGTTGGCCCGTGAGCTGCACGATTCCGTCAGCCAGCAGCTTTTCGCCGCCTCGATGTTGATGTCTGCTGTCAACGAATCAGGTGCTGCGAAAACAGACGGGGAACGAAAGCAATTAAACCTCGTTGAAGAGATGATTCATCAGTCCCAGCTTGAGATGCGGGCATTGCTTTTACATTTACGGCCGGTCGCGCTTAAAGGTAAAACACTCGAAGAGGGCATCCAGGAACTGCTCATGGAACTGGCACAGAAAGTCCCGCTAGAAATCGAATGGAAAGTCGAATCCATTCAGCTGAAAAAAGGTGTGGAAGACCACTTGTTCCGGATTCTACAGGAATCGGTGTCGAATACACTCCGTCATGCGAAGGCAACCACGTTGGAAGTGCTCTGCCTTGAGCGGGAAGGAACCGTTTTGCTGCGCGTGGTCGATGATGGTGTCGGATTTGACGTTGAATCGAGTAAAACTGGATCATACGGATTGCAAAACATGCATGAACGGGCGTTGGAGCTTGGCGGAACGATGAAGATCGTCAGTGTGCCGGGCAAAGGGACACGCCTCGAAGTGCGGATTCCAGTCATTCGAGAGGAGGAGGAAAACGATGATTAAAGTCGTGTTTGCAGATGATCATGAAATGGTGCGGATCGGCGTATCGTCTTATTTGTCGAATCAGCCGGATATTGAAGTCGTAGGGGAAGCGAGCGATGGTGGAGAGGCTGTCGATCTCGTGCTGGATTTACGACCTGATGTTATCCTGATGGACTTGGTCATGAAAGAAATGGACGGGATTGAGGCGACGAAACGTATCATCGCCCAGTGGCCAGAAGCGAAAATCATCATCGTGACAAGCTTTTTGGACGATGAAAAAGTGTATCCAGCGCTCGAGAGCGGTGCGACGAGCTACATGCTGAAGACGTCGAAGGCGAGCGAAATCGCCAATGCTGTTCGTGCGACTTTTAACGGTGAGATGGTGTTGGAGCCTGAGGTCACTGGGAAAATGATGACGAAGATGCGGCGCGGTAACGCACGGCCTCCTCACGAAGAGCTGACGAACCGCGAGCGGGAAATTCTGCTGCTCATGACGGAAGGGAAAACGAACCAGGAAATCGCCGATGAACTCATCATCGCGTTAAAGACGGTGAAAACCCACGTCAGCAACATCCTCGACAAGCTCGAAGTGCAGGATCGCACGCAGGCTGTCATCTATGCTTTTAAAAATTCGCTCGTGAAATAAGATCTGTCCGAGAATTCGGGCAGGTCTTTTTTGTTGGGGCGCGTGTAGTAAAAAAGTGCTGACTTCCCCAAGTTGAAGTGAAAGTTCCACAAGTCAGAGCAAAAGTTCCACAAATTAGAGGAAAGTTCCCCAAGTTCAAACGAAAATCAAGTAGGTAGAAAATGTTCCAACATTTCATTTTTAAAGAAAAATTATAGTCATCTTTTACTAGAAAAAGTCACCTGCTCGATTTTCAAGTTGACAATCTGAAGAATAGTGGTACGATTACATCGAAATATAATTCAATAGACGATCCACTAGGGGTGCCTTCTCATAAAGGCTGAGATTAGAGTGTAGCTTTAAGACCCTTGGAACCTGATCTGGTTGATACCAGCGTAGGGAAGTGGTGGTTGGAAGTTACATATACCGACTATGTGCCGAAACATACGACCACTTTCCGTTATGGAAAGTGGTTTTTTTATTGGTGATAGTGGGTCGTCTGGAAAAGGAGAGGATTGATCTAATGAAATTTTCACAGTTTCTGAGAAAAGAAGCAGACCCGATCTGGGAGGCGAGCTTCAATCATCCATTCGTAACTGGCATCGCAGGTGGCTCACTTCCGCTCGAGAATTTCCGTTATTACGTTCTGCAAGACGCGTATTATCTGTCGCACTTTGCTAAAGTGCAAGCGCTCGGTGCTGCGAAATCACACGACATGGTGACGACTGCAAGTATGGCTGCCCACGCGCAAGGGACTTACGAAGCGGAACTCTCGCTTCATGAAAATTTCTCGAAACAGCTCGGCATCACAGAGGAAGAACGCCAGAATTTCAAGCCTTCACCGACCGCATATGCGTACACATCCCACATGTATCGCGCCGCTTACAACGGACATCTCGGTGACATCATCGCTGCGATTTTACCGTGTTATTGGCTATACTACGAAATCGGTCAACAGATGAAGGGGTTCAAGCCGGAAGAGCCTATCTATCAAGAATGGATCGAGGCGTACGGCGGAGACTGGTTCGAAACGCTCGTGAAAGAGCAGATCGACCGACTTGATCAGATTGCTGAAACGGTGACAGAAGCTGATCGCGAACGAATGAAGGAACATTTCCTGATTAGTAGCCAGTATGAATACGAGTTCTGGAATATGGCATACACGCTTGAAGAGTGGCCGATCTCGATGAACAAGACTGTACCACTTGGAAAAGGAGAATGAACATGAACAAAGGACTGAAATTAACCGATATCCTCGTCACGATCGTCATCGCCATCGTGTTCGGAATCGTATACAAACTATGGGGACCGCTCTACTATTTCGTCAAACCGTTCGGACTCCACGTCGATCAGCTCATCTACGGGATGTGGTTCATGGCTGCGACCGTCGCATTCCTGATCATCCGTAAGGCGGGCGTCGCTTTCCTAGCAGAGGTGGCCGCTGCATCCGGGGAATTCCTCGTCGGCTCTGAGTGGGGTCTAGAAGTGCTCCTCTTCGGTGTCGTGCAAGGACTTTTCGCGGAGCTCGTATTCATGGCGTTCCGCTACAAGCGCTTTGACGTAGGGGTAGTCAGTCTTGCAGCTATCGGTTCTGCGATCGGCTCCATCATCATGGATTTCTACAAAGGCTATATCGAGGATCTCGCGCTCTGGAACCTGTCGCTTTTCCTCGGATTTCGGATCATCGGATCGATCCTGATTGCGGGTGTGGCTGCTTATCTACTTGTAAAAGCGCTTGAAAAAACCGGGGTAACGAGCCTTGTCCGACCAGCTGCCCAAGAGGATTACGACGCACTAGACGAACGCGAACATGCTTAACGTTGAAAAACTCCGCTTGAAATTCCCTGGAGACAGCGGATTGCTGTTCAAGGACCTTTCCCTTCACATTGAAAAAGGGGAGAAGGTTCTGCTCCTCGGTCCTTCGGGATGCGGAAAGTCGACGCTCTTGCAAGTGTTATCCGGCATCATACCACAATCTGTCGAAGTGCCAATGAAAGCAGAATCGATTGAGAAACCGGCGTCCTGGGGCTATATCTTCCAGGACCCGGACGCTCAATTTTGCATGCCGTATGTGGATGAAGAGATCGCCTTCGTATTGGAAAATCAGAGCATCCCTCGAGAGGAAATGCGTCCACGGATTCGTCAGCTTTTAGAAGCCGTGGGTCTTGAGCTCGACAACATCCATACGAATATCCATACGTTGTCAGGCGGGATGAAACAGCGCCTCGCGATTGCATCGGTATTAGCACTTGAACCGGAAGTGCTGTTTCTGGATGAACCGACGGCGTTGCTCGATCCGCAAGGGACAGAAGACATCTGGAATACGGTAAAAGCAATCAGCCAAGACAAGACGCTCATCATCGTCGAGCACAAGCTGGAGCACGTCATCGACCTGATCAATCGGATCGTCCTTTTTAACGGAGAAGGGGAAATCATTGCCGATGGTCCGAAGCAACACGTCCTGTCGCAATATCAAGAAACGATGCACACACAAGGCATTTGGTACCCAGGTGTTTGGAAGGATTATGAGCCACCCAAGAAGGTCGTCGCTTCAACCGAACCTATCATTCGACTCGAGGAGTTCAAAGGGTTAAGGCAAAAAGAGTCTAAAATCCATGTGCCCCAAGCGACGGTCTACAAAGGTGAATGGATTGCGGTAACAGGTGACAACGGAGCAGGCAAATCGACGCTACTACACGCGCTCATGCAATTCATCAAAACATCGGGGGCGTACGAGCTTTACGGTAAGCCCGTCAAAAAGCTTCCGAAGGATCTTACGTTCGTTTTCCAAAATCCTGAGTTCCAGTTTGTGACGAATTCGGTTTATGAAGAGATCGCGTATGGTTTGCGGGTAGAAAAACGACCCCAACAGGAAGTGGGTGCGATGGTGGACGAACTGCTCGAGCGTTTCCACCTCACTTCGTTCCGAAAACATCATCCGTACCAGCTTTCAATGGGACAAAAGCGTCGGTTGTCGGTAGCGGCTTCAATCGTTCGGAATCAGCCAATCCTGTTGCTGGATGAACCGACATTCGGTCAAGACTCGAAAAATACATTTGCGCTCCTTGAGATGTTGCGAGACTACCAGAAGGAAGGCTCGACCATCCTTATGGTCACGCATGATGAACAGGTCGTGGAGCATTTCGCGACTCGAATTTGGACAATCGAAAACGGCTTGTTAACAGAAGATCGGCTCGTTCACACCCAAGAACGAGAACCTGTAATGGAGTGTTTGTAAATGGAATTCCAATACAACGAAACGTGGTTGCATAAAATCAATCCGACCTTGAAGCTCTTCTTCATGGTCGGTATGTTTCTTTTTGTTCTGTTTGTTCACCAGCTGAACTGGTTGATCTACCTGACGTCCGGGGCATTCCTCTTGTTCTGGTTTTTTTCCGGTCATCCAAAAAAGCGGCTCGCACTGCTGATGATTCCGTTCATCCTCGTGTTTGTCTCGACGGCGACCTCGATGATTTTCTTTGGAAAAGGGGAAACGACCTGGTTCAAGTTCGGGCTCATTCACATTACGGAAGAAAGCTTTTACAGAGGGATTCACCTCGGGTTCAGGGCACTCATTTTCGCGACGCTTGGGCTTACCTTCACGCTCACCACTCGCCCGGTCAACCTGTTTTACTCTTTGATGCAGCAAGCGAAGCTGAAGCCGAAATACGCGTATAGTTTCATGGCGGGGATGCGCTTAATCCCCATCATGATTGAGGAATTCTTCACGATCCGGAATGCGATGAGAGTACGGGGTGTCCAACAACAACGGGGTATCCGTTCGTTCTTTTTCAAACTGAAATCGTACTCGATTCCGCTGCTTTCCCAAAGTATCCGCCGGGCGCACCGGATAGCGGTCGCAATGGAAGCGAAGCGGTTTTCCGATGCAACAAAGCGTACTTTTTATTATCAAATTGGCTATTCCAAAACAGATGGATTGTTCATCCTTTCGTTCGTTGCTCTTATTCTCTTATCTTACTATTCTGCCGAGTTGTGGCCGCTATTCCCAGTCGGGGATGTTCGATATGAAAGTTGAGTTTCTGAGAGTTGGGTGTTACAGTAGAAGAAACAACTGAATATTGGCAATAGTTTCACTAGGGGAGTCGAATGACTGAGATGGAAGACGAACTTCCAGACCCTTTGAACCTGATCTGGTTGGTACCAGCGTAGGGAAGTGGCCGATACCGTATATAATAGGATTACTACTATATGAGGACCACTCTTTACGCTTAAGGGTGGTCCTTTTTGTTATTTAAAAAAGAAAGGTGGGAGGCGCATGGTTAACCCAACGATTCATGTCGTTTCCACAGGAACGCAGACGTTAGAGACATTTTCAGAGATTGCAAGTTCTATCCATGTCTACGTCGACTTCATCCATATCCGGGAAAAGGCGAGAACTGCAGGTGAAATCGCTGAATGCGTAAGTCTTCTTGTTGAAAAAGGAGTGCCAACTGAGAAGCTTATTATCAATGATCGAGTGGATGTGGCGGCAGTCTTGGAAACGAGAGGTGTTCAGCTAGCCTTTCACAGCCTAGGCGTTCCAGAAGTTAAGCGAACGTTCCCGAATATGCTGGTTGGAAAATCCGTGCACAGCATAGAAGAAGCGCTTGTGGCTGAGCAGCAAGGCGCTGATTACGTCCTTTTCGGGCATATTTTTGCGACGACCTCGAAGCCGGATCTTTATCCGAGAGGAGTTTCCCAGTTAAAACAACTGATTAACCAGGTGACGATTCCCGTCATTGCCATCGGCGGAATCTCGCCTGATAACGTCGGGGAAGTCATCGAGGCGGGAGTGAGTGGCGTTGCGGTCATGTCAGGCATTCTACAGGCTGAAGATCCAGTAGCCGAAGTGAAAAAGTATCGGAAACGGATCGAGGAGGTGCAGCATGCAAACACATTATGATGCGATTATTGTTGGAGCTGGTGTAATTGGAAGTTCCATTGCGTACAACTTATCGAAACGTGGTAAAAAAGTACTTGTGCTTGAACGCGGGCAAATCGCAGCGAAAGCATCGAGCGCAGCAGCGGGCATGCTAGGTGCTCAAGCTGGAATTGAAAAGGACACACCGTTTTTCCAACTCGCCAAAGCAAGTAGAGCGATGTTCCCAGAGCTTGCAGAAGAATTGAAAGAACTGAGTGGAATGGATATTGAGCTGCAGCAGAACGGCTTTTATAAGGTGGCGACATCTGAGGAAGAAGCGGTGGAGTTCAAAAGACTGGTTCAAGCTCAGAAGGACATGGGAGAAGAAGCAGAATGGATTCCCCCGTCGGAACTTCGACTCTTAGAGCCAGCGCTCAACTTGACGAATTTCGGCGCGATGTTCATTCCGAATGACGGTCAAGTGACGGCATCTTCACTGACGACAGCTTATGCAACATCTGCAGTTGCGTTGGGTGCGCAAATCCTTGAACACACAGAAGTACACATATTTGTTAAGGAGCAGAACCGTATTGTAGGAGTGGAGACCATGTTTGGTGAGTATCGTGCCGAACATGTCATCGTCGCTGGTGGGGCTTGGAGTGGAAAGTTATTGAGTGGAGCAGGCGTCACAATCGATACCTATCCAGTAAAAGGAGAAGTCTTCTCGGTGAAGAGTAAACGTCGACTTGTTAAAGGGACGATTTCGGCAAACGGATGCTACATTGTGCCAAAACCAGGCAACCGCCTGATTGTAGGGGCAACGGAAAAGGCAGGTACTTTTGATGAGGCTGTAACAATCGAAGGAATCTCCACTTTGATGGAGCGAGCGAAAGCGATTTTACCTGAGTTGAAAGATGCCGAATGGGAGAGATCCTGGGCAGGCATTCGTCCACAAACGGGGGATAGCCTCCCATATCTCGGAGCACATCCGACTGAAAAAGGTCTCTATATCGCAACCGGCCATTACCGTGACGGCATCTTGCTTTCCGCGATCACGGGAGCGATTATGGCAGATGTTATAGAAGGAATTGCGATGAAACCTGAATGGGCATCGGCTTTTCAAATTGATAGAACAACCCTCAACGTATAAAGGGAGTGATACACATGTTGCTACACATTAACGGAGAGTCGGTCACTGTACCGGACTCCATTGAACACGTGTCCGACTTGATCGAGCATTTCCAGCTCGGAGAACGCGTCGTTATGATTGAGCATAATGAAGACATTTTGGAAAAACAGAGCCATCCGGAAACGAAAGTGCAGGATGGAGATAAAATTGAAATCGTACAATTCGTAGGAGGCGGTTGATCATGTTGAAAATTGGTGATTTTACATTTAACTCAAGATTGTTATTAGGGACAGGGAAGTACCCGAATTTCGATGTACAAAAACAGGCAGTGGAAGTGTCAGGTACAGAGATTTTGACGTTCACGGTTCGGCGTATGAACATATTCGAGCCGAGTCAGCCGAACTTTTTAGAAAAGCTGGATTTGGAAAGATATTCATTGCTGCCGAATACAGCCGGTGCGAAAACAGCCGAAGAAGCCGTCCGTCACGCGAAACTCGCAAAAGCTTCCGGACTTTGTGATATGGTGAAAGTAGAAGTCATTGGCTGTGACAAGACGTTGTTGCCGGATCCGGTCGAAACTTTGAAAGCGACCGAAGAGCTGTTGAAGGAAGGATTCACGGTTCTGCCTTATACGTCCGATGATGTCGTCCTGGCTAGAAAGCTAGAAGAGCTTGGCGCACATGCGATCATGCCAGGTGCATCTCCAATCGGATCAGGGCAAGGGATCATCAACCCGCTTAACTTGAGGTTTATCATCGAGCAATCGAATGTACCTGTGATCGTCGATGCTGGTATCGGTTCACCATCTGACGCCGCATTAGCGATGGAACTTGGTGCAGACGGTGTGTTGTTGAATACGGCCGTTTCTGCAGCAGAAGATCCAGTGAAAATGGCCGAAGCGATGAAATTGTCGATTGAGGCAGGTCGTCTCGGTTATGAAGCAGGTCGGATCCCGAAGAAGCGTTACGCAACAGCGAGCAGCCCTATGGAAGGAATGAGCATAGGTTGAGCGACCGTTATTCACGACAAACCCTATTCACACCGATAGGGGAAGAAGGACAACAAAAGATCAAACAGAAGCACGTACTCATCATCGGGGCTGGAGCGCTCGGTACTGGGAACGCGGAAGCGCTTGTACGAGCAGGTGTAGGGAAACTGACGATTGTCGACCGGGACTATGTCGAGTGGAGCAATCTCCAGCGCCAACAATTGTATACGGAAAAAGATGCGGATGCACGCATTCCGAAGGCTGTGGCGGCGCAAAATCGGTTGAGCGAAATCAATTCGGATGTGGAGATTGAAGCGCACATTTTAGATGCGACACCTCAGGAATTGGAGCAGCTCGTGGATGGCGTGGACTTGATTCTTGATGCCACAGACAATTTTGACACACGAATGATGATCAACGACATTTCTCAGAAATACGAAGTTCCATGGATTTACGGCGCTTGTGTGAGCAGTTATGGTATCAGTTTTACCGTCATACCTGGGGAGACTCCTTGCCTGAACTGCTTGTTGGAAAGTGTGCCGCTTGGCGGTTTGACGTGCGACACGGCGGGTATCATCAGTCCGACTGTGCAAATGGTCGTCGCCTATCAGACGGCAGAAGCGCTGAAAATTTTAGTGGAGGATTGGGACGCTTTACGGAAGAAGTTAGTCTCATTCGATCTATGGAGCAATCAGCAGACGGCCATCAACGTGTCGAAGGCGAAAAAGGACAACTGCTTATCTTGCGGAGCAGAACCGACGTATCCTCACTTGTCTTATGAAAATCAAACGAAAACCGCTGTGTTGTGCGGACGGGACTCTGTACAGATCCGACCGCCGGAACGTCAGGAGCGGAATCTGGATGAAGTGGCAGAAAGGCTGTCTGCGCAAGGTGGCACGATTGAGCAAAACCCGTTTCTCCTCTCTTTTTCAAAAGGAGAGCAACGGATCGTGTTGTTTAAAGATGGACGCGCACTCATTCACGGAACGAAGGACATAGCGGAAGCGAAGTCGTTGTACCATCGATATTTAGGCTAACAGAGGTGGAGGTTCATGATGATTAGTAAAGCATTGACGATCGCCGGCTCAGATAGCGGTGGCGGGGCCGGAATCCAGGCGGATTTGAAAACGTTTCAAGAGCTCGAAGTGTACGGAATGTCCGTCATTACGGCGGTCACTGCGCAAAACACGCTCGGTGTCCAAGCCGTCTATCCGATGACGGTGGAGGCAGTTGGAGAGCAATTGTACTCTATTGCGACAGACTTACAGCCCGATGCGATCAAGACCGGCATGCTGTTCAGCAGTGAAATCATCGAGAAAGTCGCTGAGGTCGTGGAGAAGAATTCTTGGATGAAGCTCGTGGTCGATCCCGTCATGATCGCGAAAGGTGGTGCTTCCCTTTTAAAAGAGGAAGCGGTAGAAGCGGTGAAGACGAAATTGATGCCGCTTGCCTATGTGGTGACGCCGAACATTCCTGAAGCGGAAGCGTTGACCGGAATCACGATTGAAACGATGGAAGACCGGAAAGTGGCAGCGGAAAAATTGAAAGCGATGGGCGCAGTGAATGTCGTCATTAAAGGCGGGCACTCAACGGATGACAAGCATGTGATCGACCTCTTGTACGATGGAGAAGCGTTCCACGAATTCAAGAGCATCCGGAAGCCTACGAAAAACACGCACGGAACGGGTTGTACGTTCGCAGCGGCGATTACAGCGGAACTAGCAAAAGGGCGAACGGTCCATGATGCAATCCGTGTGGCGAAGAAATTTATCTCCGCAGCGATTGATGAACAGCTACAGATCGGTGCGGGTCACGGACCGACGAACCATTGGGCGTTCCGGATGAGTGGAGTCTCGATTCAATGAACCTGAAGGAAGCTTTGCGACTGTATTTTGTAATGGGGAGCGCGAATTGTAATGGGCGTGATCCTCGTAACGTGTTGAAGGAAGCCATTGACGGGGGTGTCACCTTCTTTCAATTCCGAGAAAAAGGGAATGGATGCTTGGCTGGTGATGCAAAACGTGAGCTTGCGCTTGATTTGAAGGCGATCTGTCACGCGAGTGGTGTTCCGTTCATCGTAAACGATGATGTGGAGCTGGCACTGGACGTGGATGCCGACGGTGTTCATATCGGTCAGGAAGATGGTTCGGTTGAAGAAGTGCGCCGGCTGATCGGAGACAAGCTTTTGGGCGTTTCCACGCATAACGTAGAGGAAGCGGAAGCCGCGGTCCGTGCTGGCGCAGACTATATCGGCGTCGGTCCGATGTTCATGACGAAAACGAAAGACGACATCGAAGAGGTTCGAGGACCTGTGGTCATTCAATCAATTCGTGAAGCAGGTCATGAGGTACCGCTCGTTGGAATCGGTGGCATCCAGGCGAGCAACGCTCATGAAGTGATGGAAGCAGGAGCAGACGGAGTTGCTGTCATATCAGGCATCAGCGGAGCTGAATCACCTCTTGATGCGGCAAAACAATTTTGTGTAGTTCTAAACAAACTTGTACCAAACATACAATAAAGCATTCATGAGTAAACTCCTAGAAAGAACTGTGCCGACGGGGAACCATCGGTTGCAGTTCTTTTTTTATCCATAATGAAAGCTGCCGGGTCCGGCAGCTTCTTTATTAGAAGTGGTTGGGGGCTAGGAGTAAAGTCCCGATTTCTAAGACCGAGCGCTGTTTTTACAAGACGGAGTCGCTTTTTTCTAAAACAGCGCACCATTTTTCTAAAACTCCGACGCATTTTTCTAAAACCTCGAAGCTTTTTTCTAAAACCAAAGGAGTCAGTGCCAGGTACCAACTCGTGACAGTGCCTGGCACCGTTCCAAACCCCTTGCTACACGCGCACTTCAGAACGGTACCTGGTACGCACCAATCTGAGAGTACGCCCCATTCTGCAAGACTATGACAACCCTCCCGATGCGTACGCTAGTATAGTGGGATTTTTATGCGAAAGGAGAGGTGCAGAGTGGATGAACGGATGCCTCAGCTTTTCAGTTTAGTGGATCCTTATGTATACCAGACACTTCAGACGGTGATCGGGAAGATGTTGACGGTGGAAACGACGAGAGGTTCCCTCAGAGGGAAGCTTTGCGATGTGCAGCCGGACCATATTGTCCTTCAGATCAACAGTTCCATGTTCTTCGTCCGCATTCAGCAGATTGTTTGGGTTTTTCCAAACTAACACAAGGGGAGGCCGACCATGTTTAAACGAATCAACCAGCAGTTGATTGAGCTCCCTATTCCGGAACATGGCGATGCGAACGCAGCGGCAGCTGTTCAAGCCTTGCTCGGTGGACGGTTTGGGGAAATGTCGACGCTCAACAATTACATGTTCCAGTCGTTCAATTTCCGGGAGAAAAAGAAGCTGAAACCGTTCTACGATCTAGTCGCAAGCATTACTGCGGAAGAGTTCGGTCATGTTGAACTCGTTTCGACCTCTATCAATCTACTGACAAAAGGAAGTTCATTCCCGGCACCACCTGACCTGACACCGCTTCAAAATGGGCTCGATGCCCGCAACGCCGATCAGTTTATCGCAACTGCCCAAACAGCTCTCGGCGCAGATGCGATGGGGAACTCCTGGCGGGGAGATTACGTGTTTAATAGTGGGAACCTGGTCGTCGACTTGATTCATAACTTTTTCCTGGAGGTAGGAGCGCGTACCCATAAGATGCGTGTTTACGAGATGACCGATCATCCGACTGCAAGAGAAATGATCGGATACTTACTTGTCCGAGGAGGGACACATATCCTCGCTTATGCAAAAGCCATATATATCGCGACAGGAACGGATTTGACGAAGATGCTTCCGGTCCCGAACCTTTCTAATACGAAATTCGACTACGCAAGAAAATTTGAAGAACGCGGGTTGGCAAATGTCCTTTACACATGGAGTGATGCGGGGGAATATCAAGGCATCCGACAGATCTGGAAAGGAACGAATCCGGAAAACGGGCAACCGCTCCGAGTTGTAGAAGGCGCTCCACAAGGCGCGAAGATCCCGGACCTTAATGGACTTCCAGAAGAGTTCGCACCAGGCATCACGAAAGACCACTACGAACAGATCATGAAAAGACTGCTTCGTGATTTGTAAAATAGGAAAACAGTAGGTGCAATCCTACTGTTTTTTCGTTTTTATCGGATATGAATAGACCCATCCATTTACCAATATCTGTTATCATAATAGAAGATAAGGGGGAGTCAGATTGAAGCGGTTCATACATATCATCGTAATCCTATTTGTGATATCCATCTTAGCGTCTTGTTCACCTGTAAAAGAAGTCGTAACATCTAAAAAGAACATTACGATACAACCAGCTCAGTTGAGTGATGAAAATAAGAATTTATTGAATGCTATCGGTGGAGATATGGTTTTTGTGTTCGATGTTGATTTGAACAAACAGCCTATCAAGCGCATGAACTTATTCGTCGAGCACTATAAGTCAGGTGTAAAAGTAGATAATGAAGGTGAATTCGGTGCTGGCATCACGCAGGAAGTGAAGAATAAACGGATTGCCTTTACGATTGCGAATCCTTCAGTGGAACAAGCAAATCAGAACCTGAAACGAGTGTACTTCACTTATTCAGATGAGAATGGATACTCAAGAGCAGAACAGTATATAGAAAGTGCAAAGTCCCCAAGCTCGAGCTCGTGGGGCCAACAGGATCAAAAGATGGAAGTCCAGAAAGACCAACCGGTGAACCTGGCATTCCTGATTGAAACAGCCGGAGACTCATTAGAGGTTCGTGCAGACTTGCTCTCATTAGAGGAGGAAGAGTTAAAGGAAGCCATCGCCGATTACGATCACTTTTATCTGTTTCGAGCAGAATTTTTAACAACAGATTTCGATCGGCAATAACAAAACCGGATCACCCTGCGTGGGTGTCCGGTTTTTTATAGCTTTTCTCTTTCGTCATCCTCGGCTCGAATCGGGCGAGCAAACGTGTGTTGGACAATGTGAAGATCGCCAACGCAATCCAGATGAAGATGAATGAAATCATGTGTATCTGGGAGAATGTTTCGTTATATAGGAATATCCCGAGAACGAGCATGATTGTCGGCGCGATGTATTGCAAAAATCCGATCATGGACAGAGACACTCGGTTTGCCCCGGTCGCAAACAACAGCAAAGGAATCGCTGTTGCGACCCCTGCCCCGAATAAAAGCGAAGCAGTCATGGGTTCCGACAAAACGAATGAATTCGTACCGTCATTTACTAAGAAGCTGACGTACAGCAAGGCGACTGGAGTGATGAACATCGTCTCGATCGTCAGACCGGTCAAAGCACCGAGCGCAGTCAACTTTTTCAAGAGTCCGTATAGTCCGAAGCTCACCGCGAGCGAAATTGCAACCCACGGGATGGACCCAAAGTTGAACGTCAGAATCGATACCCCGATTGCCGCAAAGGTGAACGAAATGATTTGCCAGAACGACAGACGTTCCTTAAGGAAAACGATCCCTAACAACACACTCACGAGCGGATTAATGTAATAACCGAGGCTCGCTTCAACGACGTGGTTGTTGTTCACCGCCCAGATATATGTGTACCAGTTGATTGTAATGAAGATAGCTGCGAAAAGTAAGCCGACCAGCTTTTTCTTGTTTGCGATCAGTTCTTTCAGTTCAGTGACGAACTTTTTGATCCGACGTAAAAACATCAAGACAATCAGCATGAAAACGAAAGACCAGATCATCCGGTGGGCAAGGATTTCTTCAGAAGGCACATGGTTGATCAGCTTCCAATAGAGCGGTAAGAACCCCCACAGTATGTAAGCCCCAGCGCCAGCCGCCACCCCGGCAACCTGCTCTTTTCTTTGATTCTCCGTCATCTTTCAGGACCTCGATTCTTGATGAAAATGCCATACGTGTACCAGGCACCGTTTATAAACGCTGATATATCAAGGGTTTATATTCGGTGCCTGGCACGGAATTATTTCAATTTTAGTCCCAATTCGCTTAAAAGACAATCGGAAAGTCTTCAGTTGGTCAAAGGAATTTCCGCTTCAAGTAGAAAGGGAGATAGGTCAGGAAAAACGTGAGCAGCATCACGATCTCCAGATTAATCAAATACCAGTATCCACTTCCAAACAAGCTTAGCAACGTATCGGCTGCCGGAGGTCCTTCGAGGAACAAATAATTCGAACCGAGGTAGTTGTTCAAGAATCCGAGTGGGACCGCCAGGATATTGATAAAAACGAAAGCCTTCAACACTGAAACGAACCTCGGCTCATATTTGTCAACGATCAAATAATAGAGGACGGTCGCCACAAGCGTAATGTGAAAAATAAAGAATTGAAAAAAGCGATAATGCGGACTTCCATACAACAAATCGGGCGTCAAAACGGCTAAAGATGGCGGAATCAAGGCGATGAAATAGACGATCTGAAACCGGGATTCTGTCGGTTTCAGTAGGAAAAATAGCACCACCAGCGAACTGATCGAGCAAAGCTGGAATGGAAGGTTGATGCGTGCATCCCAAACCGCATGCCAAATACTCCATGCCTGATAACCGACATTGCCGACAAGGAGAATGGTGAAAAACCCCCAACGAATATACTGCTGTACCGTCGGGCGCTTACGAATGGCGTCCCTCGAAAACACCAACACAAGTCCGACGACAAACAGCAACCCGATCATCAAGAGATGTTCGGTTGAAAACAATGTGAAATCTTTATAACGTTCCGGGTGGAATAGGTCGTTCATCCTTATGCTCCTCTGTATCCGACATGCTTTCGAGAACAATGTTTGATATAATGTTTCCATATTTTTCAATAAAGGTAAAGAGAATTTTCAAGGGGGGATTTTGTGCTTTGGTTTTTAGGGGAGTATACAGCCATCTATCTTTTGCTCGTGCTGATCTTGGTGCCGGTACTCGCATTGAAGATCTTCAACATTTATGCAAAAGGAATCATTTCCGCGTATTATATCATACTGTCGGTGGTCTTCATCTGGGGAAGAGAAGCGATCAAAGATCAATACCACACAACGCCTGTGCCGGACATCTACTGGGATAAGAATACAGAATGGGTCGAACAGTTATCGTACTTTTATTTCATACCGACCGCAGCGCTCGTTACATACATCTTTTACAAATGGTTCTATTATGGGAAGGGATTCTGGTCAAGACTTCTCAGTATCATCACCTTGCTCATCGTACTCGTCTTGTTCTTATACTTTGCAATGATTTTCGGTCTCGGATTTGGCTATCGACCGTAAGAAGGAGGTTTTACAGTGAGTTCAAAACAAGAAATCAGAGAAAGTGTATGGGAGCGGATGACCGAAGAGAAAGTCGGCCGATTCCCTTTTCCATTGAAAGGACGCATCCCGAACTTTAAAGGGGCTGAAAAAGCAGCAGCCTTCATCACAGCGATGGATATTTATAAAGACGCAAACGTTATCAAGGTGAATCCAGATTCTCCTCAGATTCCGCTTCGCAAACAGATTTTAATCGACGGAAAGACGTTGCTCGTTCCGACTCCAAGGCTGAAAGATGGCTTTATTATGGTAAAACCGGAGTGGGTCCCGGACGGCGAAGAGAAGAAAGCCGCAAGCCTCAGTCATATCAACTCCTATGGAAAAGTCATCCCATTATCAGAAATGCCGCCAATCGATCTGATCGTAGTCGGCTCTGTCGCTATCCATCGAGACGGACGACGGCTTGGAAAAGGAGAAGGCTATGCTGATCGGGAATATGCGATCATTCGAGAGCTCGGGAATCCGGAGGTAGCTGTCATTACGTCGATCCACTCAACCCAGCTTGTAGACGATGACTTGCCACGCGACGCCTATGACTTGACTGTCGATTACATTGCGACAGAGAAGGAACTGATCCGAACTGAAAACGACTATGAAAAACCGACCGGAATCCTCTGGGATCAAGTGACAGATGAACAACGAGAAGAAATGCCGGTGCTCGAGGAAATCTATAAGCTGACTCATTCTTAGATTTGAAACTATTATCAGAGTGATCCGTAAAATAGGTAAGAGGTGAGAAGGATGGAAACGAGTACCCTATATTTTTCGGACAACTTTTTTTCTGCTGGACTAACAAGTATTTATGATGAAAATCAGAATGAAATTGGAAAGCTTGATCTAAAAAGTTCGTTTTCCTCAAGCCTCCGCGTAATGGATCTTTCCGGGAATTTATTTACGGAAGGGCGCTTCCGCTTTTTTTCTGGCAAATGGACCATAAGTGATGCAACTAATACTGAAATTGGATTGCTGCGTCAGCGGTTTACGTTTTTTACAAAAAAATATGAGTACGAAGCATACGGGCGAGGAATTTACACGATCATTTCAGAAAGTTTCTCTAAAGAATACAGCGTGTTAGACGTAAACGAACAAGAAGTTGCCCACTTTGTAAAAACAAGCGGGATTTTCCAATCAGATGCTTACAAGCGTACGAACCGGTCAAATAATCTCTCCAATGAAGAACTCATAGCCATGGTGATGGGCATTACGATGATCATCAAATCGAATGCGGCTGCCGCTACCTAATTGTAACCTTGTTTAATTTCAGCTCCGGAAAGGTATATTACTAACGGATGTTCATAAAAGGAGCTGATGTTAACGTGACAGAGAAAGATCTCAAAGAAAAAGTGCTCAATGTATTGGAAGACAGTAAATTCGGTACACTTGCGACTGTAAAAAACGACAAGCCACACTCACGCTACATGACGTTTTATAACGAAGGCTTGACGCTGTATACACCGACCGATAAAGACACACATAAAACCGAAGAAATCGACGATAATCCGAACGTACACATCTTGCTTGGGTATAATGGAGATGGCCTTGGCGATGCGTATGTGGAGATCGAAGGGACAGCTGAAATCCGAGATGATTCGGCTATTAAAGATAAACTTTGGTCAGATAGCATGGAAAGATGGTTCGACGGACCGAACGACCCGGACTATATCGTGCTCGAGATCAAGCCGACCCTGTTCCGACTGATGAACAGCGGATCGAAAACCCCACAAGTATTAGAAGTATAGGAAGTAGGTGTTGAGCCATTCAGGTTCAGCACTTTTTTATTTTCTGTCACAAATCAGGAGTCATTTTCTGGTAAAATGAACATAACCATTCGAATGAGGTGATGATATGGATTTTTCGGCTGGCATTGCAGAAGAGAAAATTCGTGCGGCACTCCGAAAAGGGGATTTCGACAATTTACCTGGTAAAGGTAAACCGTTACCGAAAGACGATCTAGCGGGCGTACCGGATGAATTGCGCATCGGCTATAAAATCTTGAAGAATTCAGGATTTGTCCCCCCTGAAGTCCAATTGAAAAAGGAAATGGTCACACTCGAAGAACTGATTGCATGTTGTAAAGATGAAAAAGAGCGGGCAGAGTTAAACAAACGTTTGAATGAAAAGATCATCCGTTTCAACAACCTCATGGAAAAGCGGAAAATCAACCAATCATCAGCCTTCAGTCAATATCAAAACAAAATTTACAGAAAGTTGTATTAAGATGAATCTTACCGTATGGATCGGACAATTTCCTTTAAGCTTTGACATGAAAGCGAATCTGAATCATATTGTAAAACTGATGGATCAGTTGGACGAAGATGAAGTGCTCGTTTTACCAGAAGGAGCACTGTCCGGATATGATGATGATTTAGGTTTTTTAGAGAATCTAGATGTACATGAATTACAAGCGTGTATCAACCAACTTTCTGAATATGTAAAAAAGAAAAAAATCCACCTCATATTCGGAAGCTGCTTATATGAAGAGGGCAAGTGGTACAATGCTGGGATCTACTTATCCCCACAAGGAAATAGGGAAGCTTACCACAAAGTGAATCTCGCAATCCATGAAAGAGGGACGTTTACTGCTGGTGACCGATTACCTGTATTTGAAATGAAAACGAATGAGGGCATCGTTCGTTTCGGCATCCAATTATGCAGGGAAATTCGTTTTCCAGAGCAGTGGAAGTTACTGAGCATGAGAGGCGCGCAATGTATGATATATCTCACAAACGTGATTTCTGAAGATCATCTTCCAGTTTGGAAAAGTCACTTGATCAGTCGAGCTGCTGAAAATCAAAGATACATCTTCGGTTCAAACGTCGCACATCCGAAACAAGGATGTCCTACCATCGCGATCTCGCCAAAAGGCTCTGTATTAGAAGAAATCGTCTCTGAAGAAACGATCATGAAGCGTGTAAAAGTGGATTTATCAACTGTGTCCAACTGGTATATTGATCAGACTCGGACAGATCTCCTTCAAATAAAAGAAATAAATCGACTAAATGTATAATAAACTTAAGAAAATACTTATGTTTTACAATAAAAATAAAGGAATTTCGACATGAATAGGGAATACTAGTGGGTAATAGCTTGTAAATCCATTGTTAGGTGGTGACGAGAATGAGGCTTGTCAAACACTTAAATGATTTCCAACACATCAAGCGACAAGGCACGGGGTACTTTATTGTCTTGGATCATGATTCGAATAAGGTGCACTCGGTGAGGTGCAATTGGATGAAAGAAGAAAGCTTTGTACAAAAAGTCATCACGAACAAGGGAACGAACGGCAGCTATTACTGGGTCCAGTATTGGAATTCAACCCAACCGACCTTTGATGAAATTCCATGTCAGAAATGTATGTGTTAGACTATAATAACTCTATAAACCTTTTGCAAAAGTTATGACGAGGAAAGTAAGTCTCCAGGTGTTCTGACAGAGAGCTTCTGTATGCTGAAAAGAAGCGAACGACCTTTTGACCGAAAATGGCCTCTGAACTTCACTTTGAACGTGATTCTAATCATTAGTAATGTGTGACGGGAGTTGGCATCCGTTAACAATGTCAGAGTATAAGAGTGTGCAATGATTGCATCACTTCGTACTTCATGAGGCTGATCGTGTGAACGTTCAGCGAATTAAGGTGGTACCACGAGTTGATCCTCGTCCTTAGACTAAACGTCTGAGGACGAGGATTTTTTAGTTTATATAAGGAGGAATTAGAATGAGTGTATTTATTGGAGGAGCTTGGCCATATGCGAATGGTTCGCTCCATTTAGGTCATCTTGCGAGTTTGTTACCGGGTGATATTTTAGCCAGATACTACCGGTTGAAAGGGGAAGAAGTCCTTTATGTTTCTGGAAGTGACTGTAACGGTACGCCGATCGCGATAAGAGCAAAACAGGAAGGGGTTGAGCCGCAAGTCATTACCGATCGTTATCACAATGAATTCCTGAAATGCTTCAACGAACTTGGCTTTACTTATGACCATTACTTCCGCACGGATCATCCTTTTCACCATCAAGAGGTGCAGGAGATTTTTACAACCTTAGTCGAAAAAGGTCATTGCTACGTCAAAACGGTGGCTCAGAGCTATTGTGAAACAGATCAGCAATTTTTGCCTGACCGTTATGTGGAAGGCGTTTGTCCTGTGTGTGGTAGCAACGCGCGAGGCGATCAATGCGATAACTGCTCTACAATCCTTGACCCGGTGGATTTGGTTGATCCAGTCTGTAAGCTTTGCGGCAACACGCCTGTGGTAAAAGAAACGGAGCATTATTATTTTGCGTTGAAGAATTTTCAATCTGAACTTGAAAGGTACTTGTCTGAGGCTGAAAAGGAAGATCGGTGGCGGACAAATGCGTACCATCTTACACAGCGATATCTGTCAGAAGGGTTGCGGGACAGAGCGGCAACCCGAGACATTGAGCTGGGAGTACCGGTTCCGGTTGAAGGTTTTGAGGCTAAGAAAATCTATGTGTGGATTGAAGCTGTAAGTGGTTATTTAACAGCAAGTAAAAAGTGGGCAGCTGATCAAAATCGGGATTGGCAGGACTTCTGGAAGGAAGAAACAAAAGCCTACTACGTTCATGGCAAGGACAACATTCCGTTCCACTCGATCATTTGGCCAGCGATTTTGTCTGGATTGGGTGGTTTACAACTTCCAGATCATATCATATCCAGTGAATATCTAACTGTTGAAAAGAGAAAGCTCTCAACAAGTCGCAATTGGGCTGTTTGGGTGCCGGATCTTTTGGAGAATGATCACCCGGATTCCATCCGTTATTTCTTGACCATCAATGGTCCTGAACAACGGGATGCGGACTTTTCATGGCGTGAGTTCATCTACAGTCATAACAGTGAATTGCTCGGGGCTTATGGAAACTTCGTGAACCGGACTTTGAAATTCATTGAAAAGTCTTTTGAAGGTAAGATACCGGATGCGAAGCCAGAAGAGCACATTCTCTCAGAGGTAAAGAAGGTATATGCCACAGTTGGAGAACTAATTGAAAAGGGACAATTCAAAAAAGCGTTGGAGACGATATTTGAATTGGTCCGAACGAGTAATAAGTATTTTGACGAACGCCAGCCATGGATTCAATACAAAGAAGACCCTGAAAACTGTAAAGTGACGATGAATACGTGTGTACAGATCATTGCGAACCTCTCTACGTTGTTATCACCATTCTTGCCGTTCTCAACAGCAGAAATCAGGGATGTTCTGGATTTGAAGCACAACGGATGGACATATAATGAAATTAATCAAAAGCATTTGAAAAAGGTATCACCCCTGTTTGAGAGAATTGATATTAAGAGGATTGAGGAGGAGAAAAGCAAGTTAGGGAGCTGAGGTAGGTTGAAGGTTTCAAGACATTTTACCGTATGTAAAAGGAGGAGAATAAAATCGAAAAGATCATTGTGAAGTCTGGCATTTATAGCTTTATTATTTGTTTCTTCATTCTCATGGCTGCTTTTCCTTTACCACTTGGCCGAGGTTACCAAGAGCCACTCTATCAAATAACGAGATACTCCGGAATTGTTATGTTGATTGTGGTTACTTGTGTTTCGCTCTATTTCTATCAAGAGAAAATAGAAAATCGTAAAAGCGATAGCAAAAACGAAGAGAGCGCATAAAGAAAGGCGGAACCTCCATGATGAAGGTTCCGCTTTTTCATGATTAGGCCCATCTCTTCAGCTTAGGTAAAATGTCTTCCATCGTTTTACGAGCTTCGGCTTCCTTCATGCCTTCTTCCACTAGGTGAGGCACGCAAATATTGACCATTTCATTCATGGTGACATTCGAAGTAAATGCTCCATTTTCATAGCAATACACGCAGTATTCTTCATTCTTAGAGCCGTCCTGGTTTGTTCCCAACATCTTTTCTTCTTCCATTGGCATTGCACAACTCTGGCATACTGGTTGATTCATTTATAATTCCTCCTATTAATAAGATCTAAGCTCATTATAAAGAGGGTAATACGACACCATTATGTCGTAATTATATATACTTTTCTAAAATTTTTTCAGCGCGCTCTTTGATGATGGATCGGATATGCTCTGGTTCAAGCACTTCCACCTGGTTTCCAAAGTGTAGAATCATGCCATAAACCCATTCATCTTCAGGAAAATACTCCGTGACATAGATGCATCCATCTTCATGAAATTCCAGACCATCAAGTTCGAAATAATCTTCCAACTGATTTAAGGCTTGTTTTTGGAATTTAAGCCGTAGGCGTACTCTTTCCCTATCATCATGTGTAAAGTCGAACGGTGGGACTTCTCTGCTTGGATCGATCCTCTTTTCTGTAATCTGAACGTCATCCATTCTTCCGATTTTGAACAAGCGATAATCCTCTCGAAGAGTACAGAAAGCGTATAAATACCACTTATTAACTTTCAAAATGAGGGAGACCGGTTCTACCACGCGTGTGGAGGAATTGCCGTTAATATCTATATATCTAAATTGCACAACCTTCTGGGTATCAATGGCTTTTTGAATTGATCTCACTTTTTCTTGCCTTTTAGATTCTGGTCCCCAATCACTGAAATCAAGAATAAGAGATTGGCTTTCAGGGGCCGATTGGTGCATTTTAATGGAAGAGAGTTTCTCGATGATGTTCTTCAAGTTTTTGTCGTCATAGGTTTTATAGACTCCATCCAATGCCGTCATGAGAAGTTGGTGCTCGACGTCGTTGAAGTAGCTATTATGAATTTTATAGTTTTCTAATATGGAATAACCGCCATTCAGCCCTTTTTCCGAAACAACCGGGATTCCTGCAAGTTCAATTGCTTCCATATCCCTTTGAATCGTTCGAACGGAAACTTCAAAATAATCCGCCAGTTCTTTAGCCGTCATCTTTTTCCTGTTCAAGAGTTTGATGACAATGGCGAGTAAGCGTTCTGTTTTCATAAAAACCACACTCCGAATGTTCAACTACACACATTGTATCAAAAGTTACCGTTTCCATAATATTGAAAATGAGATATATTCAGATTAGCAGTGTACAAGGGGGAGACGTTTCGAAATGGAGAAGTTGTTGGTAAAAACGGGGATCTATAGTTTTATCATCTCGTTTATAGGTTTTCTCATCTTTTTTCCAAGAGAACACAGGTATGAGGAAGGACCGAATGATTATGTCACAGAGATTGTTTCTTATAGTGATTTCTTCTTCAACATTACACGATACTCAGCAATCGTCATGGTGATTGCAATCTTCATTCTAGCAGTCTCTTTGTGGTCAAGTCATTCCTCTAGTACGAATGGAAACAGTTAAAGCAGCCTAAGGCTGTTTTAATTTTGCATTTAAAGGTAAAATATTTTTTACTAAATGTAATATATTTTTGACATTTAGGTAAAAATACATTACAATAAGCTTAAGTTAAGAAATGAGGGGTGAATATGAAAAAGAAAGGCAGTCTTGAAAATCGGTTACATGTTTTTCGTGCTGAACGGAAATGGTCTCAAGGGGATCTGGCCAAGAAGGTTGGGGTAAGTAGACAAACCATTTCTTCATTGGAAGCGAACCGCTACAATCCATCACTAATCTTAGCGTTTGAACTTGCTCGTGTTCTTGACACTGACATCACAGAACTATTCACTTACCACCAAGATCAAGAAGATGAGAATGCTTAAATCTATCAGGGGGTAAATATGATTTCTATTCTTAGTACAATTACGACGATTATGTTAGCTTTCTCTGTTTTCTATGTTGGGAGCTTTGTTGCAACAGAAGGGAAAGACGAAAGAGGGCAACTCATAATGGGGAAAGCAAGTATCTATACATATATCCTTGTCACCGTTGGTTTTGTGGCAACAGTTATTGTAGAAGCGATGATTTCATTATCAGTGGAACAACTGATTCAAGTCTTGGCCATCGTATATGGACTATTGGCCACGGTTCACGCTTTCTTAATCTTTAGATTTAAAAAACAATTCTAAGGTATAAAGGTAAAATAAAAAGGCCGTTATCATGATCGAAGTTCCGGTCAGATAATCGGCCTTTATGTTTGTGCTGAAACAATTTGTCTTTCTTCGTTTTCGTTGTTCTGGTTTGAAGATCCATGAATGCATAATCACTACGATTTTTCGCTGGATTACGGCGACCTTCACGCTCGAGCTTCCGCCGCTTTTTATAAGCGTTACTTCTACCCATTTCAATCACTCCTTAATTTGTGGTTGTTATTATTATAGCTTGCTCCTGCAAAAATGTTAATTACCTAAGATAAAATGGAGTTCAGCTGGTCAATCCTTCCCCAAAATGGAAAGATCGCTGATTTCGGGAAGGATAGAGCAGTTATCCTTCCCCAAAACGGAAAGAGCGCTGATTTCGGGAAGGATAGAGCAGTTATCCTTCCCTAAAACGAAAGGAGCGTTGATTTCGGGAAGGATAGAGCAGTTAACCTTCCCCAAAACGAAAAGAGAGCTGATTTCGGGAAGGATAGAGCAGTTATCCTTCCCAAAAACAGAAGAAACGCTGTTACCACGGCAAGATAGCACTCCCGGCCCCCCAATCCAACAGAAATACCCCAAAAGAACTCCTTAAAACAGCCGCTCATTACGAACAGTATAGAATGAATTGAACGAAGTGGTTTTATTGTACCGATTTTAGGCTATTGAAATATATTGGGATAGAGGCGAAAAATCGCGTCAGTAGATGTCCTAGAAAGCATCAGGTATGATAATATAAATAAAGTATATGATTAACAGTAGATGATTTTTTAAGGAGCGTTTTTATAGATGAATATAGAGATCAGGGGAGTTAACGTCAACTACCGTGTATCAGGCGAAGGGAGAAGCATTTTACTCCTGCACGGTTGGGGCACGAGCCTGAAAAGTTTTGAGCCTGTTCACAATAACCTCGAGAAGCATTTCAAAGTGTATTCCATCGACTTTCCTGGGTTCGGAGAAAGCCAGGAGCCACCGGAAGCATGGGATGTAGAAGCGTACACGAACATGCTGCGCGAGTTCATCACTCAGTTGAACATCGAAGATCCAATCCTCGTTGGACATTCTTTTGGCGGAAGAGTGTCCATTCGTTATGCAGCGCACCATCCTGTCCATAAGATCATTCTGGTGGATGCAGCGGGTGTTAAGCCGAAGCGATCAATGAAATACTACTATAAGGTGTATACTTACAAAACACTCAAGAAAGTCCTGGACCTGCCAGGCTTGAAAAAACATAAAGAAGAAATCCTGACGAAAGTGAAAGGCAAGGTCGGTTCTGCTGACTACAAGAATGCGTCTGGTGTCATGCAACAGACGATGGTCAAGGTCGTGAACGAAGACTTGCAACGGTTCATGCCAGACATCCAGGCTCCGACACTGCTCATCTGGGGTGAAAACGATACAGCAACCCCAGTGGAAGACGCAAGGATCATGGAAAAAGCGATCCCGAATGCGGGACTTGTCGTACTGAAAGGCGTCGGACACTATTCATACTTAGAAAAATTGAACGAATTCCTCGTTATTATCGATAACTTCCTTGAAAAAGATAAGGAGTGGAAAGATGCTTAGTCTTTTATTTATGATCGGGGTCATTTTCTGGGCCCTGTACACTTGGTCAAGGTTGAGAAGAGCCATCCATATGTTGCAACAGAACTCGTATCGCAATGAGCGGTTTTTGAGATGGATGAAGGAAAACCGCAAGAAAGTCTTCAAAAAGCGTGACTTCATTCCGATCATCACTGCACTAATTGCATTCGTGAACTTTTTGGATAACGTTGCGATTCTATTGTTTATTGCCCTTTATTTGGTCTTATATCTTACTCGAGAGACCGGAAAAGAGAAGAAGAAGCTGGTCGTTACAGCCCGTGTCAAAAGGCTTATGGTCACGACAGCGATTGTCGTCGCATTGATCGCAGGCTTGAGCTTCTATTTCGAACTGATTTATAACGTAGCACTCGTCCCACTGTTGCTCACATATGTGGTGCTGACGATTGTTTCCTATTATGTAATTTTACTAGCGAACACCATCAACATGCCGATTGAGAAAAAGATCGCTCAAGGCTATTTCGATGACGCGGAACGCATCATCAACGAGTCCAAAAACACAGAAGTCATCGGGATTACTGGAAGCTACGGGAAAACGAGCGTAAAGCACATCCTGCATACGATTCTTTCTTCCCATGCCAATACGTTGATGACTCCTGAAAGCTATAATACGAAGCTAGGTGTGACGATCACGGTCCGGAACATGCTTCGTCCGTTCCACCGATTTTTCATAGCGGAGATGGGTGCGAAGCAGGAGAATGACATCCAGGAAATCTGTGACCTCGTTCACCAAAAGTACGGAATTCTGACGGCGATCGGGGAACAGCATTTAGAAACGTTCAAAACACTTGATAACATTAAGAAGACGAAATACGAGTTGATCGACAGCCTCCCGGATGATGGCGTCGGTTTCTTGAATAAAGATGATCAAAACATCATGTCTAGAGGCCCGAAAAGCAACGCGCGTATCGTCTTTTACGGAATCTATGCGGATGACCTCGATTATAAGGCGGAGAACATCCGAGTATCGAATAAAGGTACTTCCTTTGACGTTGTGAAAAAGGACGGGACCCGAATTGAAATTCAGACGAAGCTTCTTGGCGAACATAACGTCTACAACATCCTATCAGCGGTAGCAGCTGCTTCTGAACTAGGCGTGCCAGATAAGAAGATTTCTGTTGCATCGAAAAAGATCCAGCCGGTCGAGCACCGTATGGAAATCAAGAAACATTCAGCGAACATCACGATCATCGACGATGCGTTCAACTCGAACCCGGTCGGATCGAAAATGGCACTCGAAGTCCTTGGACAAATGGAAGGCTATAAAGTCCTCATTACACCAGGAATGATCGAGCTGGGTGAAGAAGAGTATAACTTGAACAAGAAGCTCGGTCAGCATGCTGCAGGTGTCTGTGATTTCGTCATCCTTGTCGGTAAAAAGCAGACGGTACCATTGCAAGATGGGTTGAAGGAAGAACAATATCCAGAGAGTCAATATTATGTGGCGCAAAATCTGGATGATGCGATTGCGAAAATGAATGAAATCGCGAAAGAAAACACGATTGTACTCATAGAAAACGACCTTCCAGATACATTTAACGAATAGGGGTTGGAATAGATGAAGGTAAAAGTTGGCGTCTTTTTTGGAGGCGTATCTGTAGAACACGAAGTATCTGTCATATCAGCCTTACAAGCAATCAATGCAATCGATCGGGACCAGTACGAACCGATTCCGATCTATATTGCTAAAAATAAAAACTGGTATACCGGTGAAGCTTTATTAGAAATCGAGAATTATAAGAACATAGATAGCCTGCTCAAGCAGTGCGAGCGGATCATCATCACGACCAACGACCAAGGCCGTCCGGTCATCCACCGTCACACAACAGGTATGTTCGGTAAAAAGCTCATCTCTGAGATCGACGTTGCTTTCCCGGTCATTCACGGAACCTATGGGGAAGATGGCATTTTACAAGGTTATTTCGAATTGCATGGCCTTCCGTATGTCGGATGTGACGTATTCTCATCCGCAGTCGGGATGGATAAGGTCATGATGAAGCAAATCCTGCGTGACTCTGGATTGCCAATCCTTGACTACCATTGGTTCTATTCCTCAAACTGGTTGAACGATCAAGATGCACTTATCGAGAAAATCGAGAGTGAACTGAATTATCCAGTCATCGTCAAACCTGCGAATCTCGGTTCCAGTGTCGGAATCAGTAAAGCGACAAACCGTGAAGAGCTAGAGGAAGCTGTTGAGCTTGCAACTGAATTCGCGAAAAAAATCGTCGTCGAGAAAATGGTGACCAACTTGAAAGAGGTCAACTGTTCCGTACTCGGTGACTATGAAGAAGCGGAAAGTTCCGTATGTGAAGAAGTGTTGAGCAGCACAGATATCCTCACTTATCAGGATAAGTACCAAAGCGGAGGAAGTTCAAAAGGCGGCGGTTCATCCAAAGGAATGGAAAGCACGAACCGTAAGATCCCTGCTGAGATGTCTGATGAAAAGACAGCAGAAGTGCAGAAGCTGGCGAAAGACACATTCCAAACCCTCGGTTGCGCAGGTGTGTCTCGAATCGACTTCTTGATTGATAAAAATACTGAGCAAGTATTCGTCAATGAGATCAATACGATTCCTGGATCGCTTTCCTTTTACCTATGGGAACCGACTGGAAAGTCGTTCAAAGAATTGACGTCTGATATGATTCAAGTTGCGTTGAAGCGTGAGCGTGAACGGGAATCTCTGACGTTCTCTGTCGATACGAACCTATTCGCGATGCATAGCGGTGGCGCTAAAGGCGGTTCGAAAAGCAAATTAGGATCCAATTCATAAATTATGAAAGGGAGGACCACTGTATGGTCACTCCCTTTTTTTAGTAGAAAAGAAGGTATAAATGTTTGGATGCGATGGTGTGGTGTCTAGCTCAGCGCCAAGACTCTTGGTTCACTTCAGTCCTACTGCGGCGGCAACAGCCTCCTCGTTGGACTTCCAATGAAAGGGAATCTTCGACTAAACACATCACTTCCTGTGATAACGTCGAAGTCAGCACATCCATGTGCTAGACAAGGGGCTTGCGCTTTTCGGCCAAAAAAGGATTTTGCCTGCTACGTATGGAAGTTTTTAAGAACGTCACTCATAAGTGATGATTTAAATCAGAGTACCATTATCTGGTTTCACGAACAGATTCCTTTGGCAAACCTCGAATACTGTACTGATTGTACATCATCTTAGTTTTTAGATTAAAAGAATGGAGGCTTTCTGATGAACCGAAACGATTACCCATTACCGCATGTCCATCCGATTGAGGATTGGAGACAGGTACCGATTCATGAGAACAAAGAAGAATTGGTGTCGATCCAAAGTATCGAACATGGCTTATTGATTGTAAATCCTAAGTATCATGAGCTAGGGATTCCAGGTGCATTGAATGATTGTTACGTCCGTCGAGAGGTGGCGATCCAACTGGTAGAAGCAGCACGTAAACTTCCAAATGGATTCAAGCTGATGGTTTGGGACGGATGGCGACCGTTTTCGGTTCAGAAACAGCTTTACGATTCTTATTTGGATAAGTTGACAAATGATTATCCAGAATGGTCAGAGGAACGTCTTCATGAAGGCGCCCGTCAATTCGTCTCTTATCCAACAGATGATGAAAAAGCGCCATCTCCTCACTTCACTGGAGGATCTGTTGACATCACGATTGTTGACAACAATGGTTCAGTTTTACCGATGGGAACGGACTTCGATGATTTTGGTGAACATGCATACACGAGATATTACGAAGAAAAGAAGAAGCAAGAAACGTTAAGTGAAGAGGAAGAAACATACCTTCAGAACCGTAGGCTTCTTCACCATATCATGACAACCTCCGGGTTTACGAATTACTCAGCAGAGTGGTGGCATTTCGATCATGGAAACCAATGGTGGGCCAAACAACGGAAAGAACCAGCTGCGAAGTACGGATTAGTAAAATTAGAAATTTGAGAAAATCTCCCCCTATATCTCCATCTATCCGAACAACGAAAAAAGTTGTAAAATATAGGATGTAGAATGAAATGTGTGTAGGGGGATTCAACCATGTTTGATGAAAATGAATACCGGAAATCGTACAAAAATATTAGTCTTTTATTCTTCATTTCCATGTGTCTGCTATTAATCATTGCCATCTTCTTAAACATCTTCATGAAAACATTCACCTGGGACTCTTTATACATATCTGTCATTAATTCTTTAATCGGAGTAATGATTCCACTCGTATTATTCAATATCCTCTATGATCATTTCACGAAGACATATCATAACCGAGAAGTATCTGACAGAATTACAGAAGCGCTCGTTTTCAAACAAGAACTGATTGGTCGATTTTCAGATGATACGAAAAAACAGTTCATCAAAAACACGACAGAGTCGTTACTTGGAAAGACCGAGGGTGACATGCTATACAGTACGATGATTGAACCCTACCTTAACAATCAGTATAGCTTCAGACGCAATTTTAAGTATTACATATCCTACACAAATCATGTTCCGCTGAGAAGTGAATGGTTTGTAATCGATGATGCCGCATATGATTGGGTGAAGCAGGAATTATCCTTTTTCAAAAATGTGAGTCAGGATCATCTGGAAGACAACGGCATATCTGTAGGTTTTTCATATAAGGAAAGGACATTGGACGGTTTGTATGATCGAAAAAATTTCTTTTTCCGTGAAAACTTGTGGGTGAATGATAATCATATTGATCTTCTCCAGGGTTTCAGCAATGAAGAAATGCATATGTTTGTGAAGGATGTGTTGAACTTCCGTTTTGAATTGGACGATGAAGAGATTGCTTATACCGTTCGAAACGATAAGGAGATTGAAGGATTTTATCTGCATTTTCATCTTCCCAAAGCCCCTCATAAAGACCAGAGAAGTGAACATAAGTTTAAAATCAAGTTCCAAATGCCACAATTGAAATCTCAGAAAAAGTTTATTGCAGTCATTTCTGAACCTACTTATTCAGTCGATATCCTCTTTTCACATTTGCAAGATCAGGTAGATGTCATTGCTATTCCTTTTTTCGATGATGCAGAAGCCATCAGTACGTTGCCTAATGATACAGTTAAGGTTGAACTTGATAAATGGGTGTTGCCTCGTGCAGGTGTGGTGTTCGTATGGGACGATGTTAAAAAAGGAGCTCCTATCAAACCAGTAGAAGCAATCCTCAAAAATTGAAAAAAAATGTTCAAAACTGCTCCAAAAGAGCAGTTTCTTTTGTACCCTTTATATGAAATAATTGGAATAGATACCAAGTTCTACGAGGGGTCTTTAGCAGCTAGAGCAAAAAAGGGGAGATTTTAATGGATAGCATTGAAGAACAAAAAAGGAAGAGGAAAAGATTTCTGCCAGCAAGGATAAACCTACTATTCTTGTTTGTTTTCTTGCTATTTACAGTGTTGATCATCCGTCTTGGATTCATCCAAATCGTCCATGGGGAGCATTTCAGATCGCAATCTGAAATGACCACGAACATTGAAGCCTCTGTCCAAACCGAGCGTGGGAAAATGTTTGACCGTAATGGACGATTGATTGTATCCAACATTCCCTCTTTTGCTTTGACGTACATTCGGATTCAAGGAACGGGGCAAGAGGAGCACATGAAATATGCTGAGAAAATCGCTCCTATGATTGAAATGCCTCTAAATAAAATTACCGAACGGGACCGGGAAGACTTTTGGATTGTAGAAACCGGCATGCTGGAAGCGTATGAGCAAAAGCTTACGCAAGAGGAAAGAGACAAAGAATACGGTGAAGATGAGGATAAAGATAAGATCCTTTATAAGCTTGTGCTTGATCGGATTACAGAGGAAGATCTAAAGGATGCAGGGGTTTATGGGGAAGAAATGGATGGAACCGACAAGACCCGCAACCTTGAAATCCTAGCCATCAAACGGGAGTTGGATAAAGCGACGAACCTCGAGGTCAGCTTCATCAAAAAAGACCTGACAGAAAAAGAAATGGCTGTCATCGGGGAGCACCTTGGTGAGCTCGAGGGACGTTTCGGAATATCTTCGACAGCCGAGCGTAGCTATCCAGCTGGAAAGGAATTCTTTTTTGGCAATATAAAAGATATCCCTTCTGAAGAGCTGGACCATTATCTACTTAGACGATATGCTCGTAACGATCGAGTCGGAACAAGTTACCTGGAGAAGCAATATGAAGGTATTCTGAGTGGTAAAGATAAGACCTATACATTTACGACGACAAAAGCAGGTCAACCCATTGGAGCACCTGTCGTATCACCTGGTTCAAGAGGACACGACCTTGTACTCTCAATTGATATGAACTTACAACAGAAAGTCGGAAAGATCCTTGAAGAAAAAATTACTCTTGCACGTAGCCGTGGTGATGGTCCAGTAGATAGTGCGTATGTTGTGATGATGGACCCGAACTCTGGGGAAGTTCTTGCAATGGTTGGTAGGGAATACAAGGGTGGAAAATTCACGGATGACTCTTTTGCAACTCTACAAAAAGCATTTGAAATGGGATCCACAGTTAAAGGTGCAACTGTTCTTGCTATGCATCAAATGGGTAATGCACCTGTTCTTAAAGATAACCCTGTAAGAATGAAAGGTAGAAAACCTTTTGATTCTTACGGTGGAAATAGAATAGGAAGAGTAAATGATAAACAAGCATTAGAGCAGTCCTCTAACGTATACATGGGGGTTGGAATTGGTCGTATAGCTGGATTCAATATCGTAGATCACGGCACATATTACACAGCATATGTTAATAGAAAACAAAAGTATAAAGATACCTTTTATAAGTTGAGAGATGTTTATGCTTCGGTTGGAATGGGTGTAAAAACAGGGATTGATTTGCCTGAGGAAGCATTGGGCTATGAAGGTAATATAGAAGATACTGAAGCAGGAAATTTGTTCAACTATACAATTGGTCAGTTTGACACCTATACCCCAATCCAGATGGCACAGTACGCTTCAACAATTGCAAATGGTGGATATAGAGTACAACCGCATCTGTTGAAAGAAGTACGTCAATCTACGGGGAAAGAGGATCTCGGTCCACTTGTTTCTAAATATGAAACTAGGGTAATTAACCGTATTGATAATTCGGAAGAAGAAATCAATCGTGTGAAAGAAGGGTTTTACCTCGTAACCCATGGCACCAGAGGCACAGCTAGAGAGTTGAAAAATACGATGATTGCAGGCAAAACAGGGACTGCACAAAGGATAGTCGGTCCTGGTGCTTACAATCTTACGTTCATTGGATATGCACCATATGATAACCCAGAAATCGCATTCTCGGTTGTTGTCCCAAGTCTTAACGGCGGACATGTGAACGTTGAAATTGTTGACGAAATCGTAAAGGCTTATAACGAGGGTCCTATACCAGAAGTTCCAGAAGGCGAAGAAGGTACTGAAGAAGAAACTTCCGAAGGTGAAGAGGGAACCACAGAAGAAACGACAGAAGAGCAATAATAGGGGAGATCGGCATCCAATCGGGTGTCGGTCTTTTTGTTGTTTAACTACCTTGTTTTAGGTGAAAGTAGAGAAGAGGAGTACCTACTATTCTTCTCGACAAAAAACTCAGTTACTCAATCAAACGTTTGTTTAAATTTCTCCCCCTTGCAACATCAAGGTTTTACCCAATCAATCAAACATTTGTTTAAGGAAATAAAATAATTGTCGAACATAGCAAAGGAAGTGGTCTAATGAGCGAGGATAGGATTTATGACTTTATTGGAGTTGGGATTGGTCCATTCAATTTAAGTCTTGCTGCTCTAACCGATGAGGTGGAAGACGTAGATGCCCTCTTTTTTGATCAGACGTCCAAATTCGAATGGCATCCAGGCATGTTGATTCAAGGGACCGATTTGCAGGTTCCATTCCTTGCAGATCTTGTAACATTAGCAAATCCGAAAAGTCCTTATTCTTTTCTGAATTACCTCCATGAAAACAACCGTCTGTATAAGTTCTTTTTCTTTAACCGATTTGATATTCCGAGGCGTGAGTATAACAATTATGCGGCGTGGGTTGCTGATCAATTAGACAATTGTCTGTTTGGCAAACGCGTCATTAAAGTGGACTACATACAACAAGACGAACCGGTTTATAAAGTAGTCGTTCATGATACGGAAACACAGGCGGTAGAGAAGTTTTATGCAAGACATATTGTCATGGGAACCGGTAGTGTACCTCTTGTGCCGATGGATATCGAAGGTTGTTCTGGAGATGACATATTCCATTCCAGTCAGTATCGCTTTTATGAAAAGGAAGCGAAACAAACGAAATCCATTACTGTCATCGGATCGGGTCAGAGCGCGGCGGAAGTCTTTTATGAATTGTTAGTGGATGAAAACAAATACGATTATGAACTGACGTGGTTTACGAGGTCAGCTGGATTTCTCCAATTGGAATCCGCGAAGCTGGGACAGGAAGTTTTCTCACCGGATTATGTTGCGTACTTTCATCAGCTCACATTTGATGAGCGGAAGGATGCCCTTTCAACGCTCGGGCAACTCCGAAAAGGCATCGACCCTGAAACCCTGAAACAGATCTATGACCTCCTCTATCACCGGTCGGTTGATGGAGAGACAAAACCGGTTACGATTCAACCTCTTACAGAGGTCAAGAAGATCGAGCCTTCTGATGATGGAGATGGCTATAAGCTGAAGTGCAACCAATGGCAAAAGGGAGAAGCGTTCACCCATCACTCTGAGAAGGTGGTTCTTGCTACCGGATACAAGCCTCATATACCCGATTGGATCGAAAAGTTCAGTGATCAAATCGAATGGGAGGATGACAAACGATATAAGGTCTCACTTGATTATCGTTTGAAATTTAAAGATGACCGGGAGAACCATATCTTCACTTTAACCAACTTGGAGCACTCCCATGGAGCTGGCGCAACGAATCTTGGTTTGTCGGTCTACCGGAATCAAAAGATCCTCAACACGATTTGTGGCAAAGAGATTTTCCGTGTGAATCATGATACCGTTTTTCAACAATTTCAATCCAAATAAAAAAGGTTGAGCCTACTTGGCTCAACCTTTGATTTTGAGACCGCTATTCTTCAGCCTTCACATTCTTCAAAACATTGACGACGAAGATCAGAATGCTGATGACAGTGATCGTCGCACCTACTGCGATGGCAGGTTCGAATTGCTCATGCCCGTAAACGAATAGTGTCAGACCAAGCATCATAACTGGAAGCCCGATATTATGCCCCCAGAAGTGGATTTTGGCAAGAGAGGAATCGGATGCTTTTGGGAATAAATGATAAATGATACCCGCTAACGTGAGTGCTGTCCAACCGAGTAAGTTGATGTGCGCATGAACCGGTGTCAGATTAAACGTATGAGACATCGACATATACATCCCTAAGACCGCACCAATTGCAAAATAGACAGCTGAAATCTTGATCAGTTTAATACCCATACACATTCTCCTTTCTAGGATGAAACAAGACTTGTTCCCTAATGTATACGTTGAAAATAGAACTTTTAGCACATTTGTCATAGCGCAAGACGCAGTCTAGCTACATATTTTATGAGTAGTGGACAAGGTATCAAGAAATACTTTAAAGAGATGTTTGTAAAAGGAGGTTAAACTTGTGGGAAAACAACTTGAGATTGGACAAGAAGCTCCAGACTTTCACTTGTCATCTACGACAGGAGAGAAGATTCGATTATCCGATTATAGAGGGAAGAAGCATGTTCTTGTCGCGTTCTATCCGCTAGACTTCACACCTGGATGAATAAAGGAAATCACCTCTTGGAAAGAGGATTTCAAAACATTTATTGAAAGCGAAACAGAAGTATTGGCGATCAGTGTAGATCATATCTATGCCCATAATGTGTTTGCAGCAAGCCTTGGAACATTGCCATATCCACTTGTATCCGATTGGTTCAAAACGACTGCTAAAGATTATGGTGTGTTGAATGAAAAGGATCAGACTGCAGAACGTTCTGTATTTCTCATTGATAAGGAAGGAATCATCCGATTCAAAAACACGGAGTTCGATGCTGACGATCGAGAGCAGTACATGCAAGTTTTCCAATGTTGTAAAGACCTTTGTGTATAATGAGATAGGGTATGATTCACAAAGGGGGACATGATTCTAATGGATATCAATCGTTTGCAGCAACAGATGGGATTCCTGCTTGAAATCGACAAGCTGAAGAACATACTGAGACAGACGTACATTACAAATGGTTCAAGGCAAGAAAATGATGCAGAACACTCCTGGCATTTAGCGTTGATGGCACTTACTCTTGAAGAGTATGCGAATGAGAAAAACATCGACATTCTTCATGTCATTAAAATGTTGCTGATTCATGATCTCGTAGAAATCGATGCGGGTGATACATTCGCTTATGATGAAAAAGGTCATGAAGATAAACAGGAGAGAGAAGAAGAGGCGGCAAATCGGATTTTCTTTATCTTGCCAGATGATCAAGCCGATGCGATGTACAGTTTGTGGAGGGAGTTCGAGGATCGTGAAACACCTGAAGCGCGATTCGCTGCGACACTTGACCGCCTTCATCCGATGCTTCTTAATCATCAATCGAAAGGACTCACCTGGAAAAAGCACGATATTCGGAAGGAACAGGTGTTAAGCCGAAACAAAACGATCGCAGAAGGGTCAGAAGACCTCTGGGAATATGCACAGGCTGTCATCGAGGATGCCGTTGAAAACGGATATTTACGCTAAGTTACTCACCATAAGAAAAGGGATGAACCGATTTCATCGGCTCATCCCTTACTCATTTTACTTAGAAGAATGTTTTTGAAGTTGTTCTTTGATGATGTTAATGTTCCATTCCATCATTTTAATGTAGGAGTCTCCGTCTTCACCTGGTTCTCCGAGAGAGTCTGTGAACACTTTACCTCCGATTGGTACACCCGTTTCACGTGATACAGTTTCCATGCTACGTGCATCGATACTCGTTTCTAAGAAAAGGACTTTAATGTCTTTTTCACGGATAAGATCGACAACTTGTCGTACTTGATCTGGTGTTCCTTGGTTCTCTGCGTTGATTTCCCAAATGTAACCGGCCTCGATGTCATAAGCATCACTGAAGTATTTGAAAGCACCTTCACTTGTGATGAGGTAACGATCTTCTTTCGGAATTTCACTGAAGCTTGTTTTCGCTTCTTCATGCAGTTTTTCAAGCTTTGCAATATACTCTTCTGCGTTCTTTTCATACGTTTCTTTATTATCCGGGTCGACCTTGATCAGTCCGTCACGGACGTTTTCTACATATTTGATACCGTTCGCAACATTCAGCCAAGCATGAGGATCCTCTTCACCCTCTTTACCTTTCGTCGTTAAGTATTTTGGTTCTACGCCTTCACTTAGACGAAAGACAGGTGCATCCTCGCCGTCTTTGCCAGTTGTGCCTAGTAATTTTTCAAACCATGAGTTACCTGCTTCCAGGTTCAATCCGTTGTAGAAGACTGCGTCAGCGTCTGCTGTCTTTTTGACGTCTTCCGGTAGTGGATCATATTCGTGCGGGTTTGAGCCGATTTTGACCATACTGTGTACTTCGACTTGATCTCCACCAACGTTTTTGACCATATCATACAGAATGGAGTACGTTGTGACGACTTGAATTTTTTCTCCATCTTTCTTACCGCCTTCTGCTTCTCCATCACCGCTACAAGCAGCAAGCAAGAAGATCATCAACACCCCTACAAATAATGCATACATTTTTTTCATCATAGTTCCTATTCCCCTCTCTAGTTTGCGTATGAAGCTTTCTTTCTTGATTTTACAAATTTTCTTATGAAGCCGTGTTTCGGTGACAACATGAACACAGCGATGAACAAAATTGTTGATGTGAGCACGATTGTTGCTCCTGATGGCAGGTTATACGTAAAGCTGTAATACAACCCAATCACAGAAGCGACGGTTCCGAATCCTGCTGCTAGGTAAATCATGACCCAGAGTCGGTCGGTTAACAGGTAAGCTGTTGCTGCTGGTGTTATGAGCATCGCAACAACAAGGACGATTCCAACCGTTTGCAGGGAAGCGACCGTAACCATCGTCAACAATGTCATCAACAGGTAATGGATGACTCTAGTCGATAATCCATAGGCTTGTGCCATCGTGGAGTCGAAGGAGGTGACAAGTAACTCTTTGTAAAAGAAGTAGACGCCTCCAATGACAAGAATACCGATTGCGAGTGTGACCCACATGTCTGATGGGCGAACGGCAAGTACGTTACCGAACAGGATGTGATACAGATCCGTACTACTCTTCATGAATGTAATCAGGATGATTCCGGCCGCAAACGCGAATGTAAAGAGTATTCCGATCGCGGTATCGTTTTTCAATCGGCTGTTCTGGCTGACGAACCCGATGCCGATAGCCGTTAGCACACCAGTGAATACGGCGCCGAAAAAGAAGTTGATCCCAAGCATGTAAGAGATGGCAACACCTGGCAGGACAGCATGTGAAATCGCGTCTCCCATCAATGCCATTCCTCTGAGAATGATGAAGCATCCGATGACCCCGCAAATGATTCCGACCATTACAGAGGTGATCAATGCTTTTTGAAGGAATTCATACTGAATAATTGCTTCTATGAAGTTCATGCTTGATTCACTCCCATATCATTCATGAATGCAAGAGGATTTCCATACGCTTTCTGGATGGTTTGTGAATCCAACACTTGGCGAACTTCACCTTTTGCAATCAACTCTTTGTTCAGCAGGATCAACTCATCGAAGTACACATTCGCTTTGCTCAAGTCATGGTGTACGACGAGAATCGTTTTTCCTTCCTTCTGTAGTTCCTTCAGAATTTGGATGATCGTGTTTTCACTCGAAACGTCCACTCCGACAAAAGGTTCATCCAGGAAAAAGATATCCGCTTGTTGTGCAAGTGCACGTGCTAAGAACACCCGCTGTTGTTGTCCTCCAGATAGCTCACCGATCTGGCGCTTGCTGTATTCCTCCATGCCTACACGCTTCAGGCATTCGTATGCCCATTCCCGTTGCTTTTTCTTTGGACGCTTGAATAGGCCGAGGTGTGGATATGTGCCAATCAAAACAGCATCGATCACTAGGATCGGGAAATCCCAATCGATGTCGTTTCGTTGGGGGACATATGCGATTTTTTTCCGTACTTTTTTAACTGGGTTCCCCAAGATTTCCACTTTACCGGCTTCCGATGGAATGAGGTCCATCAACGCTTTGATCAATGTAGATTTACCAGCACCGTTCGGACCGATGATGCCGACCAGGCTTCCTTGTTCAACTTGAAATGAAATATTCGTCAATGCGACGTTTCCGAGGTAAGATACGTTCAGATTATTAACGTTCAACACATTCGGCATCCTAATTCACTCCTTTCTTGTGCGTATAACTAACAACATTCACCTTAGAAACAAAAGTTGTACATGCGCAACATTTATTTAAAAAGAAAATGACCTTTTTAGTAACAGTCATAATATATGCCCAGTTATAAAAATGTTTCCTATAGACAAAACTTAAATCATTCTTATATTTTTGTCAACAAAAAAGTGACTGTAACTTTTGCAGCAACACTTCCTATTCAATTGTAGAAAACAAAGATATCTCTTCTGTTTTACCCGTTGGGGAATGTGGTTATGCATGTTATGACCAGGTTGAGGGGAGCAACTTATTTCCATATAAAAAGCCCTGAGCCTATGCGGCTCAGGTGCTTTTTATTAAAAATCACTTTACTGTAATTTCTTTTGTGCTTTTCGCAGGAACTGTGATTTCAACCTCAACGTACTGCTTATCTCCAGAGGCTACGTTTTGTTTCACTGTTCCTTCAGAAACATCGTACTCCCCTTTGACGAGATACATCGGCACCGTGACTGTCATTTCCTTTTTCAAGCGGTTGTAGACAGTAACGGTTTGCTCAGTAGCATGTCCGTCGTTCGGTTTCTCATATTGAGATTCCAGTGCCATCACGCCGCCTTCAGTATTTCCATTTTCATATACAGGGACGGAGACACCAGGCTCTTCATAATTGTAATTCGTAATTTCACCATTCTTCACTTCTAGTGGACGGAATCCAACCCAAGGCTTACCGCTGAGTTCAAGTGAAGTCGTTGTTGTATAAAGGATTCCATCTTGCTCTGTAACATTGTCGATGTGCGTATGGCCATGAAGGCTGATATCCACATCATTCTGTTTCATGATTTCAATCAATTCATGGGCATTTTCACCATGCCATTGCTGGTCATATTGGATACCGAGCTTTTCTCCAAGGATCAATGTTTCAAGATTTTGCGGGTTGTGCTGCTCGTCGTATTGCTTCCAATACTTTTGGACGTCTGGATCATCAGATGGCCAGATATCACGGTCACGCCATAGTGGATTGTGGTGAGAGAACAATCCAGTAATCTGATCCGGTTGTGCAGTCTTCGCGTTTTCTTCTAGGTCCTTCTTGACCCAGTCAAGCTGTTGTTCGCGGATTTGTCCACCCCAAGTTGGTACGGAAACCGTTCCGTGACCGCTTCGGTCGAACTTATGCCAGTCGAACGAGTTGTATGCGATAAAGTGTGCATACGGGCCGTAATCAAATGAGAAGTATTGAGGTCCGAAATATTGCTCCCAATATTTTGCGCCGTCCGCTAGAGTTGCATCTTGCGCGTAGGCATCATGATTACCAGGTGCAAGGTATACAGGTACATCCAATTGTTGAAGAATGCGATACGTTTCTTCATATTCATAGATATATTCTTGCGGATTCATCTGACCATACATAAGGTCACCGGTAACAACAACAAAATCAGGATTCTTCAAGTTGACTTCTTTAATGGCTTTTTGAAGGTATAGCCAACGATCTTCTTCCTTCGCATCCCACATTCCAGCTTCTTTCAAACGACCTGGGTCTATAGTTGATACGTCATCGTGGTTTCCGAGGTTACGTGGAGAACCAACGTGTGTATCTGTCAGATGTAAGAATTCAAAGTCTTTCTTGTATTCTTTAACGACTTTAACGGAATGCGGTTGCTCATCCGTTTTGCGTTGACCAGATGCTGTATAAGAAACTTCAAGATCATACAACTCTTCAGGTACATTCTCAGGAATTTGGACAGTCACATCATAAATTTTTTCACTGTTTTTCCAGTGTGATTCACCCATTGAAACCTTCTGAACAGGAAGATCGTATGTTTCAGTAAATGCAGAATGATTGGTTGGTTTCAATTTAACATCCCAGCCAGCAGCTTCCTTACCTTGACTATCGATTTTTACAGTGACAGTTTCACCTTGCTTTTTGATTGCAGGGTTTCCGAACAGTGGATAAATGATATCATTGACTTTCTGGTCTACCTTGATATTTGGAACATCATCCAGGTAGTTCGTTGAGTTGCCGATTCCACCATCCTGTTTACCTGTTGTGCCTAACGGTCCATTGATGGCACCATTAGCCCCCAAGGTTGGAACGATAAGTGCAGCTGCTGTAAAAACGGCAGCAATGGTTTTGAATTTATGCTTCACGTTTGGATCCTCCTCATTGTCTCTTTGTTGTGTTCGACAATAATCGTAGCAAGTTTTTGTGAAATACTTGTTAATTTTTAATTACAAAACAAATTCAACCATAATTTACTAGGAGGATGTAATGCAAAGGTATGTATTGAGCTATATTACTAAAGTATTATGCGAGTCGAATGTTCGTTGGGCGGCCGGAGGCTCCAACGTCCTTGCTCAATATGGCTTGATTAAGTCACCACGGGATATTGATTTACTGATTGACATAAATGATGTGGAGAAAGCGTCGCACTTGATTGAAGAAAGTGCTTCGCCTATAGAGGCTGAGTCCTATACTCCGTTCAGGACGGAAATTTTTCGAAGGTACCTGATGGATGAAACGGAGATCGACTTTATGGCAGGTTTTGCAATCGAACATGAGAAGGGAATCTATCGTTTTCATCTAAATAATGAGTCCTTAACGAAACAGGTTGTAGTGGATGGGTACTCATTGCCACTCAGTTCATTAGAAGATTGGTTCATCTTATATCAATTAATCCCGAATAAAGGTGATAAGGCGAATCTGATCGAATTATATTGGAAAGAAAACGGGATTCTTCATCCATTTATTTTGAGAAAGGCGCTTGAGCAGCCATTACCCGACCAAATCATAGACCGGACAATGCGTCTTCTGAACGAGGTGTGAAATGTCTAAATACAAATCCATAATCTTGCTATTAACGGTTGTCTCGCAGGGAGCGGCTATCATTTTTTTGTTTATCAACTTCTGGGTTTCCATCACGCTTTTCCTTTTATATGGAGTGGCTATGCTCGTGTTATTCATTTTACTAATCATTGAACGAATAAGAGAGAAAGAGGAGGAAGATCAAAATGATTATAGTGACTACTGATACTGTTCCTGGGAAAGAAATCATTGAACTGAAGGGGTTTGTGAAGGGTAGTACCATTCAAGCCAAGCATGTCGGAAAAGATATTCTTGCTAGTTTGAAAACAATCGTTGGAGGAGAAATCAGAGAATATAACGAAATGATGGAACAGGCTCGTAAAATTGCCATTTCCCGAATGGTGGAAGATGCAAAGGCAAAAGGGGCGAATGCGATTGTGGCCTGCCGTCTGCAAACATCATCTGTTATGTCAAATGCATCCGAGATCGTTGCATACGGAACGGCGGTGTACATTAACGAGTAGAGAGGGGAACGACCATGATTGAATTCCGGAAGCTCGGATCAGAAGATGCAGCAGATTATTATCAATTAAGATTAGAAGGGTTGAAAAATTATCCTGAAGCCTTCGCATCATCTTATGAAGAAGAAGTGAACCGATCAGTTGGAGATGTGAAGAAGAATATTGAGATGAGTGACAAATTTACGGTGGGTGCCTATTATGGGAAAGAACTCGTCGGTATAGGAACCTTTTTTCAACATACAAAAAAGAAAATGAAGCACAAAGGTGAAATTGTTGGAGTTTATGTGAGTCAGCATGTACAAAGAAATGGTATCGGGTTCAAGCTCTTGGAAAATTTAGTTGAAGAAGCAAGTAAGATCGAGGACCTTGAACAGATCATGCTGACCGTGATGACAGAAAATCGCTCAGCGATCCGCTCTTACGAGAAGATCGGATTTGAATCGTATGGTGTCGAAGAGCGCTCGTTGAAAATCGAAGGGCATTACTACGATGAAATGTTGATGAAATTCCATTTAAAAAAATGAACCAGTGAGACTGATCCGATTGAACGGCTCAGTCTCTTTCTATTTTACCCCTCCAAAAAGCATCCTTTTTACCGTGATTTCCCACATACTATCCTAAATTACCTATCTGTTGTACCAAAAAGTAGGCTATGTCATCTAATTGTTCCGAAGCGAAAGCTTAATTGATTCTCTTGTGGGGGTGACTTTTGTACTTATAAGAATACGGTTTATCGGTTTTATGTTGAAATTTTTTAAGTAAAAGAGAAGTAAATGGGGCTTTTTTAAGTATAAAGTCCTCAAGTCAAGATATGTAAAAACTCGATTTGCGGGGAGTTAGCAGACTATTGTAGGTATATAAATTTTTAGATAGGACTATTTAATTACTAAATATTCTGAAAAATTTAATAATATAGACTGATGATTAACAATGGGTGTTTTCGTAAGATGAAACTACAAGATATCGGATTCAACGACAAACTACGCTGAATCTCGATAAAGGCAAACCTGGTGAAAACCAGCGGCGCAAAGCTAGAGGGGCTAAGGTGCACTTGCACTAAGCCAGCCAGTTACCGAAAGATCCAAGGGGTGTTTGACGTTAAGAAGTACCCTCCTTTCGGTAAAGGCAGGGTATTTTTTGTTGGAGAAGGAGGTGTCGGAATGGAATTGGTTAACCTTTCTACTGGCAAGATCATTGCAGATAAAATGATTCCTGCTTACTCATTTATTAAAAGGCTTAAAGGACTTATGTTTACTTCTTCATTCGAGGAAGGTTATGCCGTCCACATCAAACCCTGCCGTTCCATCCATACGTATTTTATGAAGTTCGAAATTGACGTACTGTATTTGAATGCATCAAATGAAGTCATTGCAGCCGAATGTTACGTCCGTCCTGGAACAATCGGAAAACATCACAAAGGGACGTCATCCGTCATTGAGCTGCCAGCTGGAACCATTCATAAGACTAAGGTAGAACCCGGACAAGCATTACAAATCCAAAATTTAAAGGAGCGAGTATCATGATGGAAAAATTAAAAGGATTAGTAGTAGAAGAGCAAGGACAAGGTATGACTGAGTACGGATTAGTATTGGGATTGATTGCAGTCGCTGCAGTTGGAGCATTAGCACTTCTGAGAACGGAAATCATTGAAATGTTTACGGATGTAAAAGATATGGTTACAAACAGAGAAACTGGTGGAACTGCAGGCGGAAGTTAAGGCTTATACAGTTTTCAATGGTCTTACGTAGTTTTTACGTAAGGCCATTTTTTCAAAAAATACAAGGGGTTTTCATATGGTATTTAACATGGTTTTAATCATTGTACTGATCATATGTGTAGTTACCGATATCCGAAAACGACTGATTTATAATAAGGTGATTTTCCCTGCACTCATTTTATCACTTATCTTGCACCTTATCTTAAATGGTTGGTCTGGATTAGCGGCATCGCTACTGGGTTTCCTTATTGGAATTGGTATTCTTTTGATTCCATATTTTATGGGGGGCATAGGTGCAGGGGATGTTAAACTTCTTGCTCTGATCGGGGCGTTAAAGGGTCCGTTATTTGTACTCAATACGTCCATATATATGGCACTATTGGGTGGAGTAATAGCCATATGTATTCTCATCTTCAATGGAGGAGCATTCAGTAGACTAAAGTATTATTTCCATTGGCTCTACGCAAAGAAAAGTGGGTTGACTGTTCCATTGGCTATGACAAAAGACTCTTTGAAATCCACCTATCCATATGGGGTCGCGATAGCAGGTGGTGCAATCCTTAGCATTGTAGGGAAGGCGTGGATTTCATGATTAAAAAGGAAAATGGTCAATCTATTGTGGAAATGGCACTGGTTCTCCCGGTGTTATTAATAATATTAATAGGAATCTTTGATTTCGGTAGAATCATGTATACATATATGCATCTTCAATTGGCGACTCAAGAGAGTGTAAGGCTAGGTGGCTTAGGTCGGGATGATGCAGCCATTGCACAGTTTGCTAGGGATTATGTTCATGTTGGGGACTCTTCGAATCTTCAAGTTAACATCTCACCGAATGACACTATGCGTGAATCTGGGGATTATATGACTGTTACACTCGAATACCCTGTTGAATATGTAACTCCTCTTATTTCTAAAGTACTGCCTTCACCCATATTAGTAAAAACGGATTCTACTATCAGAGTAGAGTGATTGGGAGGTAGTTTATATGAAGAATAAATTAAATCTATTAAAAGATGAGACTGGAAGTTCAATTGTTTTAGTTGGGCTTGCAATGGTAGCTCTTATAGCCATTTTGGGACTGGTCATGGACGGTGGTTCTCTCTATATGACAAAAAGCCACTTACAGAAAGTGGCGAATGCAGCAGCTTTATCAGGAGCACAAGAACTTGTAACAGATGAATATGAAGTAGAAAAAGTCGTTCATAAAGTGTTGGATGAACATACTGAAAAGTCTAGTCTTGAGTCTTTATCAATAAAGTTACAAGATGAGGTTCGGGTAACCCTTATGAAAGACGTGCCTTTATATTTTTCGAAATTATTTGGGTTCGAAACTGTTCCAGTCAACGTGCAATCTGCAGCGATTATTAGAGCGATGTCTGAAGCAAAGGGTGCTGCACCACTAGGAATTGATGACTCTGTTCCTTTGGAATTTTATAAAGAGTATAAACTGAAAGTAGGACCTCATGATAATGAATCTGGCGTTTTTGGAGTACTTGCACTAGGTGGAACAGGTGCAAAAACATATGAAGAGAACTTGAGAAATGGCTACCAAAACCCAGTTACTATTGGGGACATCATAGATACTCAAACAGGAAATATAGCTGGAAAAACTAGATCCGTTATTACCGAGCTTGTAAATGCATGTTCAGTATCGGAAGAAGAGATGAAGTCAGGAGCAAACCCTCGCGACTGTAAGCGGATCTTATTAATCCCTGTCTATGAACCTTACGATAATGACCAGAACCAGATGAAGTCAATCAAGGTTACAGGTTTTGCTTACTTTTATGTGAAAGAACCTATGGATAAGAAAAGTACAGAAATCACAGGGATGTTCATCAAACGTACAGGTACTGGTCATGTAGATGAAACAGTTGAAAACAACGGGGCGTATGGAATTAGACTAACAGAGTAGGTGAACATATTGAGGTCAAAACTTGTTTTAACGTTAGCAATTTTAATGGGATTAATTACTACAGTACTGTTTTTTAATTATATGAAGCAATACGATGCCCAGACAGTGGCAAATAAGAGTAAAGTCGAGGTTGTAGTTGCAGCTCAGGAAATCAAACGGAATGTGTCCATCACTAAAGAGATGATAGAGACAAAACTTTTACCTGAAGAAGGAATTCATACTAATGCACTTACGGAGTTGGATTCTGTGATTGGACAGTTTTCAACTGCGGATATCGCTCGAGGTGAGGCATTGCTTTCAAACCATCTACAAAGTGCAAAAGAGGAGAAGTTGTTTGTCTCTCGAAAAATTCGTGATGGTTTTCGGGCTGTGTCAGTTGGGGTGAATTTACCTCAATCCGTATCAAATTTGTTGGAGCCTGAAGATCAAGTGGACGTTATCAATACGGTTAAAGAAGGAGATAAACTTGTTTCAAAGGTTGTCGTCGAAAATGTGACCGTACTAGCAGTAGGGAGGCGAATGGTAGAAACAACGGAGGGCGAAGAATACGTTGAATATACTTCAGTAACCCTGGAAGTAATGCCAAATGAAGCGGTAAATCTTGCAAATGCAACGGAATCAGGTCCATTACACCTCGCACTTAGAAGCAGGGTCAAATCTGGTGAGGAGGCTGCTTCGGATGACAACTGATACGATTGAAACAGTGGAATCTACTGGAACCCAAAAACGTAAGCGTGGCGAAATGATTGCTGTATGTAGTGCGAAAGGTGGAGTTGGCCGTACAGTGATGACGGTCAACTTGGCCGTTTCATTATGTAAAAAGAATATTAGAGTCGGAATATTGGACGGCGATTATATGTTCGGTGATGTAAGTCTTGCTATGGACTTACAATCTGCTTTTACATTAAAAGATGTTATAGAAGATATTGATGATTTAGATGAAGTGACATTGGAAAGCTATTTCAGCCGACATGAGAGTGGTGCTAGGGTGCTAGCTGCTCCAGACCGGCCGGAGTACTCTGAGCTAGTGACCAGAAACCATGTTAATAAAATATTAGATCTCATGCTCACTCAGTTTGATTATGTAGTTGTGGATACTGGTGTAGGTTTACAAGAACAGACTCTGCCATTACTTGAAAAGGCTGACCAGATTTTGATGTTAACGAATTTGGAAATGTCAACTCTTAAAAACACAAAGCTAATGCTGGAAACATTAGAGGCTATTGATTTAAAGGATAAAGTTACAACTGTAGTTAATCGGTCAACAATGGAAAGCGTTATTAATGCATCTGATGTTCCAGATATTTTGGAGAATCGAGAACTTCAATATATTCCAAACGACTTTCAAATTGCTTCTCAATCTTTAAATATCGGCATTCCCTTTGTAATAAATCAGGGGAAAACGGAAATAGCCAAAGCTGTTTTGAAAATGGCGGAACAAATTACCTCAAGAAGAGAAATAAAAGTTTATGAAACCAAACCACCTTCATTCTTTTCAAAAATCTTTCAAAGGTCAAACCATAAGGAGGGGAAAGAATGAGTTTATTGCAAAAAGTGCAAGCGAAAAACCAGGTAAAGTCAGTTCATAACGATCAGCTCGATGATTCGGATACACAAACCGTCCAGAAAAACGATCTTGTTTCAAGCTTCAGACCTCAGAAAAAGCAAGTAAAAGAAGATAAGGTTCAAGAAAAAGAACAACAAAAGTTCAATAAACACCAAGAACTTAAGAATCGTCTACATAAAAAAATCTTAGAAGAAATGAACAGTAACGATGATGTAGAAACTATCATCCCTCAATTAGATGCTATGGCGATTGATATCATAAAGGAAGATGAACAATTCCGGGGAGCCATCGATCGAAAAAAAGTAGTCGAGGAGCTCACAAATGATTTAACAGGTTTTGGTCCGATCAATCCGCTATTATTGGATCCAGAAGTAACAGAGGTCATGGTGAATGGTCCTGGTATGGTTTATATCGAACGTAAAGGTAAACTCATGTTGACGGGCATCCGTTTCAGAGATGATGAACATGTGATGAACATTATTGAAAAAATTGTTTCCCCACTCGGAAGAAGAATTGATGAAAGCTCTCCGATGGTTGATGCACGATTACCTGATGGATCCCGAGTGAATGCTATTATCCCGCCTCTTGCTTTAAATGGACCAACACTTACAATCCGAAAATTTTCAGCTGATCCTTTCAAAATTGATGATTTAATTTCATTTGGCACTTTAACTCGTGAGATGGCAACGTTCATTGAAGCTTGTGTAAAAGCGAGGCTTAATATTTTTGTTTCTGGAGGAACGGGATCAGGGAAGACGACCACACTGAATGTTCTTTCATCTTTTATTTTTGATGATGAACGAATTGTTACAATTGAGGACGCTGCAGAATTGCAACTTGGACAACCTCATGTCATTTCACTTGAATCACGTCCACCGAATATCGAAGGAAAAGGAGCTATCGCAATTCGAGACCTTGTACGAAACTCATTGCGTATGAGACCTGACCGTATTGTGATTGGTGAGGTCCGTGGTGGTGAAGCCCTCGATATGCTTCAAGCGATGAATACAGGTCATGATGGTTCACTCGCAACGGGACACTCGAACAGTCCAAGGGATATGATTTCAAGATTAGAGACAATGGTTTTGCTTGCTGGAGTTGAGCTTCCTGTAAAAGCAATCCGTGAACAAATTTCTGGAGCGCTTGATTTAATTATCCAGCAGTCTCGTTTAAAAGATGGTTCAAGAAAAATCACTAAAATCACAGAAGTACAAGGTCTTGAAGGAGATGTTATTGTCCTTCAGGATATATTCGAATATGAACAAGAAGGGGTCGACGCTGAAGGTAAAATTAGAGGTCGACTGGTACCGACTGGTGTTCGCCCGAAGTTTTATGATTTATTGGAACGTTCAGGATTAGATATTCCTCCAAGTGTGTTCGTGTCTGAGGAGGATTGGGGCTAATGCATTATTACTTGGTTCTTTTAGCTTCGTTTACTTCTTTTTTATTCTTTTATGCCATCCTGCATATGACCTTACTTTCGGATAAGCGCATGACGAAACGAATGAACTATTATTTGTCTAGCTATAACAAATCTAAGCTTGAACGGAAGAAATTCAATCTTTTCTTGGAACTTCAACTTTCAAAACAACGTTTACGCTCGAAAGTCTCAAAAAGGAAGACCCGAAAGCTTGAAAATTTATTAAGAAGATCAGGTATTCCATTAAAACCCGAAGAATTTCTATTGTTCAGATGGATTTCAACTGCATTAGGTGCTGGATTTCTTTTTTTGATTTCAGGTAACTTGCTAATGCTCATTATTGGTGGAGCGGGAGGATATATCCTACCGATGATGTGGGTTAAGAAAAAAGAGAAGAAGCGCATTCAAAGATTTAACGATGGATTAGCGGATATGATTTCAACGGTTGTAGGCTCATTGAGAGCAGGGTTCAGCTTTCCGCAAGCACTCCAAACAGTGGTTGAAGAAGCTGAGGATCCAATTAGCAGTGAAATCGGTTTTGTTCTAAAGGAGATGCAATACGGAAGCTCACTTGAAGATGCCTTGAATGAATTATATGATCGGATGCCTAGTGAAGACTTGGAACTCATGATACAGGCTATTCTCATTCAAAGGCAGGTAGGAGGGAACTTGGCGACCGTGTTGGATAAGATTGTTCAGACTATTCGAGACCGTACCAAAATTCAACGTCAAATCACTACTCTTACTGCACAAGGGAAGCTTTCAGGTATTGTAATAGGATTACTTCCATTAATATTAGCGCTTGTACTGTATTTAATTGAGCCTGATTACATTGGAACTTTATTTACAAATTTCATAGGGATGGTCTTACTTGGGGCAGGACTAATATCCGGTATCATCGGATTCATATTAGTCAAAAAAGTAACCACAATAGAGGTGTAGAGAAATGCTGTATATCAGTTTCTTTGCTGCAGTTACGTTGTTTATCTATTCTATTTACGTGTTTCGTAGCGAAAAAAAAGAGCCTGTAAAAAGAAGGTTATCGACTTTTATCAATAAACAAGATCCTCCTTATCTAGATGAGAACGATGAAACATCTAAACCGTTATATTTACGTCTATTAGGACCGATTTATAAGGATCTCCGTAAAGGTTTCAAGCGAAAAATGAAAAGTGAGAACCAGGCAAAGCTTGAATTGAAACTACTTCAAGCAGGTAATCCTTTTGGGATGACACCATTCGAATATCGGCTTATACAACTAGGTTTAGTTCTATTTATACCTTTGTTAGCTGGCGGATGGGGGGCAATGTCGAAATTTGAATTAGGGGGAATCATTCTTTCCGTTATTATCGCTATGGTAATTGCCATCATTCTTCCCCCATACTATTTAAAAAGTAAAATACGAGAACGATCTCATTCGGCTTTACGAGAGCTACCTGATATATTGGATCTGTTGACAGTTAGTCTTGAAGCTGGTCTAGGTTTTGATGGTGCTTTAAGTAAGGTTGTTTCCAAAAAGGAAGGAGTTCTTTCTAACGAGTTCCATCGTTGCCTTGAAGAAATTCGGTTAGGGAAAACGCGCAGAGAAGCTCTTCGTGGGGTCAGAGAACGACTGACAGTGGATGAAATCAATATCCTCATCAGTAGTATATTACAAGCAGAAAAGCTTGGTATAGGAATGGTCAATGTATTACGTGTTCAATCCGAAGAAGTACGTGATCAACGGAAGCAACGGGCAGAGGAAGCAGCGATGAAAGCTCCAGTCAAAATGTTGTTCCCCCTTGTATTATTTATCTTCCCGAGTTTGTTCATTGTACTTTTAGGACCAGCTGCAATTCAAATGATAGAGGCATTCAGCAAATAACATTTACAATTCATTTTCATTAGCATATAATGGTATCAAATCGAAAGCACTTTAAGGAGGTATGTTTTATGTACAAATTCAATAGCACTCTTCATTCATTAATTGTATATAAAGCACAGCCCCTTAAGGTGAACGTGAAATAGTTCTCTAATTTTTGATGTAGATTTTTCACCATGGGCTGTGCGTCTAGCCTATGGTTTTTTATTTTCTTAAAAATTACACGAGAGACCATCGGTTTATTTTCCGGTGGTCTCTTTACTTTCTACTTAAAAATTGGAGGAAACAAATTTGAATTTACAACAACTTGGTTTTAATGAAGAAAGAAATGAACAAGCAAAACAATGGATTGAAAAAGGTTATGAGCCAGCCCGTGTCTCACAAGAACATAAAGGGATGTATACTTTATTGACAGAACAAGGTGAAGTAATAGGTGCGATTTCTGGGAAAATGAATTATGAAGCGTTTGACCGTGAACATTATCCAGCTGTCGGCGATTGGGTCATGTGTCAGGTACACGGTTCTGAAGACCGTGCCACCATTCATACGCTCCTGCCTCGAACGAGCAAGTTTTCCCGTAAAATTGCGGGCACAACAACTGAAGAGCAGATCATTGCGACAAATATTGATACGGTTTTTCTCGTCAATGCGATGAATAAAGATTTGAATGTCAGAAGAATTGAACGGTATCTTCTGATGGCGTGGGAAAGCGGTGCGAATCCAGTGATCGTACTCAGTAAATCCGACCTGTGTGAAAATGTAGCTGAGCGGGTAAATGAAGTAGAAACAGTAGCTTTAGGTGTCCCGATTCTTGTCATCAGTTCTGAAACAGGTGAGGGAATTGAAGCATTAACACCTTATCTTGTGGAAGGTAAGACCGTTGCTTTACTTGGATCTTCTGGAGCGGGAAAATCAACGCTTGTGAACCGCCTGTATGGCGAGGAAATTCAGAAGGTGAAGGAAATCCGTGAAGGAGATGACAAAGGAAAGCACACGACCACGCATCGTGAAATGTTCTTGCTGCCGCAGGGTGGACTGTTGATTGATACACCAGGTATGAGAGAGCTCCAATTGTGGAATACGAATGATGGACTGTCTGAAAGCTTTCAGGATATTGAAGCTCTTGCGGATACATGTAAATTCCGGGACTGTCAGCATGATGATGAACCGGGTTGTGCCGTGAACGGGGCGATTCAAGCCGGAGATCTGACAGAAGAACGATTTGCATCTTATAAAAAATTGCAAAGAGAGCTTGCCTATCTTGAGCGCAAAAATGACCAAAAAGCGCAGTTGCAGGAAAAGAAAAAGTGGAAGAAGATCGCGAAAATGAGGAGGTAACGATGCTATACAAACAATCGATCCAAACCAATGACCATGATGAAATGATTGATATTACCTCGAGTGTGAAAGAATTGATCAAGAAAAGCGGTGTGCCGAACGGGGTTGCTTATGTGTACTGTGCGCATACCACCGCAGGCATCACAATCAATGAAAATGCAGATCCAGATGTAAAGCATGATATGCTCATGAGGTTGGATGAAATCTATCCATGGAACCACGTGAAATACAAACACGCTGAAGGCAATTCAGCCTCGCACTTAAAGGCGAGTACTGTCGGAAGTTCACAAGTTGTCATCATCGAACATGGCGAGTTGATCCTTGGTACATGGCAAGGAATCTATTTCTGTGAATTCGATGGACCGCGTACACGCAATTATTATGTAAAAGTGATGGAAGGATAAATGATATTACCCAATAAAAAAGGTGACCTTTCAGGATGCTCATAAGAGCCCTGAAGGTCACCTTTTTCCATATTAAACGGATAATGATTTGTCTTTTTGTTGTTCTTGTTTCTTCGCTTCGAGGAATCGTTTCGTTTCTGCGACAACGACTCCGGAAAGTCCGAGAAGTCCGATCAAGTTCGGTACCGCCATCAGACCATTGAAGATATCGGCGAGCGTCCAGACGACGTTGAGGGATACCGTCGTACCGATAAAGACCGCCAATACGAACAGGATGCGATAGTACTTGACGGAATTGTCGCCGAAGAGGTAAGAGAAACATTTTTCACCATAATAAGACCATCCTAGAACCGTCGAGTATGCGAATAGGATGATACCGATTGTGACGATCAACGCACCTGGTTCTCCTAAGAAGCTTCTGAACGTTTCCGTCGTCAGGGCTGCACCATTCAGGTCACCCTTATACATATCACCCATGACAAGGGTTATTCCAGTGATGGAACAGACGATGATCGTATCGATGAATACTTGTGTCATGGATACGAGTGCTTGACGTGCTGGAAAGTCGGTTTTTGCTGCAGCAGCGGCAATCGGTGCCGAACCGAGACCAGCTTCGTTCGAGAATACACCACGTGCAACACCCCAACGGATGACGGCACCTAACGCACCTCCAGCTACCGCTTCCCCAGTAAATGCATCACTAAAGATCAATCCAATTGCATCCGGCACAAGATTGAAGTTCATAATGAGGATGACTAATCCACCGACAACATAGAAGAGCGCCATGAATGGAACAAGGTAGGCTGTCACACGGCCGATGCTCTTGATACCGCCAAGAATGACGAGACCTGTCAAGACCATCAATACGAGTCCTGTTACCCACCCAGGAATGGCAAAGGTCGTCTCAACAGCATCTGCAACCGAATTGGACTGAACCATATTACCGATACCGAAGGCTGCGAAAGCACCAAAGAAAGCGAACATTACACCGAGCCACTTGGCGTTCAGACCTTTATCCAGGTAGTACATCGGTCCACCAGACATCTCGCCGTTTTTGTTCTTGACGCGATATTTTACCGCGAGAATGGCTTCGGCATATTTCGTCGCCATTCCGAATAAAGCACTGAGCCACATCCATAGAACGGCTCCTGGCCCCCCGATGAAGACGGCCGTTGCAACACCTGCGATATTACCTGTACCGATTGTGGCAGCTAGCGCGGTCATCAACGCTTGGAAGTGGGAAATGTCCCCTTCCGATTTTTTATCCTGTTTTTTAGTAAAGGCTAATTTTAAAGAATAAGGAAGTAATGAAAACTGTAAAAACCCGAGTCGGATCGTCAGAAAGATACCCGTACCAACCAATAAGATGAGCAACCAAGGTCCCCAGACCCAACCACTGATCGTGCCCAACCACTCTTCGAAAGCTTGCATCATTATTCCTCCAATCTATATATTATCTCTATTTAAATATTCTCCATATTTTGAAACATGCCTTTTTCTTTTAGTTGAAATTTGTAAAAAAAACAGGAGAATGACTCAAGTTTTGTTCATGATAAAATGAAGCGAAGGGAGAGGTTTCGATGAAAAAAGTATTGTTTGTAGGGAGAGGTGGGATTTCTCGCACACCGATGGCTGCATCTCTATTTGAGAGCATGCTTAAAAAACAAGATTCTCAAGAGGAATTTCTTGTCGAAGTTGCGGCGACAGGTCATTGGCATATCGGTGAATCACCAGATGATGAAATCGTTGAGCTGTTGGAGGAGAAGGGCTGCCAAGTAAAGTGTCAACCTGTTCGGCAGGTTACAGAGGAAGATCTGCAAGCCTTCGATTATCTTGTAGCGATGGATGCGGAAATATTGGGGACCTTGCACCAGATGGCTGGTATGGAGGAAACGGGTGAAATATTAAGGTTGTTGGACTTAGCGGAGACTAGGGAGGAAGATGACATCCCTGATCCTTACGAGACAGGCAATATCGAAAGTGTTTATGACCTGATCTATAAAGGGTGCAAAGCTTTCCTGGGATACTTGTTAAAACAATAAAAACCCGATCCGCTAGAAGCGAGATCGGGTTTTTCGTCCTTAGTGTCGTGTTTTTCGCATGTTTTTCATGATGAAGCTGATGATCAGGATGACCAGGATCGCTCCGATCAAGGCTGGGACAAGAGCAAAGCCACCTAATGATGGTCCCCAGGAACCTAAGAGAGCGGTACCGAGCCATGCACCAATGATACCCGCTATGATATTACCGATAATTCCACCTGGCACGTCTCTGCCGACAATCAGGCCGGCTAACCAACCGATGATACCTCCAATGATTAATGCCCAAATCAATCCCATAATAAATTCCTCCTTTTATTGAAAAATGTTTGTTGGAAATAATTTTAGTTTTGTGATACCCGTCGGAAATGATTCATAAACAATTCATCGTAAATGTTTGGGTTTTCAAAGAACGGGGGAAATTAAATATTATTACAAGATGAAAAAGGAGAGATCATAAATGACGCAAGCTGTACACACACCAGAAAGACAAGCACAACGTACTCCTACACATATTGACGACCACAGACGGAAAGAGGGGAATTTCCTCTGGAAAGGGATCTTGATTGGAGCGGTAGTAGGCGGTCTGGCTGCCTTGATCGACAAAAATACACGCAAAAATGTCCAAGAGCGATCCGTCAAGTTGAAGGACCAAACGACTTCCCTTTATCGGACAGTGCGAGAAGAACCGGCAGTCATCATGAATACAGTCAAGCATACAATGGAAACAACGTCCAAAGCATTGAATGAATTATCACGAGAAGTGAAAGAAGTCGTAGGTAAGATTGAAGAAGTGAAAGAGAACTCCCTTGAAACGTACTCAAGTGTCCGTGAAGTAGGTGGAGAACTGAAGGATGTCTCCAGTAAACTGAAAGAAGCGGGAAGAGAAATTACGGACGTGGATTATAAGGAAAACGACCATAAGTAAGCGATCTTTAAGGAAACTTGAGAGAGGTGAAAGTGACTGTGGGGAGACTTAAACAACCTTCTAAGAAAATCTTCTGGAAGGAATTAATTGAACGAATTAAAGAAGATGAAGTGACAGACTTATCAGCCCAATTGGCTTATTATTTCCTCCTGTCACTTTTTCCATTTCTAATAGTGGCGATTACGATTGTGACGGCTATCATCGATGAAAGTCAATTGTATACTATGCTGGATCGCTATGCGCCTCAGGAGATCATGAATGTCATCCAAGAAAATACGGATGTCATCGGGAGTCAGGGTGGAGCGATCCTGTCCCTTGGTATCATCGGTACTCTGTGGACAGCATCGAATGGAATGAATGCGGTCATCCGGGCATTGAACAAAGCCTATGATGTAGACGAAAGCCGAAACTTCATCGTTGCGAGAGCGGTCGCCATTTTACTTACATTAGGAATGCTTTTGATTATCTTCGTTGCCATGGCGCTGCCTGTCTTCGGTGAGCTGATTGGAAATCTGTTCTTTTATATCGGTATTCCGAATGCTGAAGAAACCTGGGGTATCCTGCGTTGGGTGCTCAGTACAGTCATCATCGCTATTGTCATTACCATCATCTATATGGTCGCCCCTAATAAGAAACTGATCTTGCGGAATGTTTGGGTAGGTGCCGTCGTAGCGACAATCGGGTGGCAGCTTGTATCATTGGCCTTCTCTTTTTACGTAAATAATATGAATGATTATAGTGCGACCTACGGAAGTCTTGGTGGTGTCATCGTTCTGATGCTGTGGTTCTATGTGTCAGGTCTGATGCTGATCATTGGCGGAGAAGTGAACGCGACTTTCAAAAGCCTAGAAGAAGGTACCACTAAGACCTGACATTACACCGCATAAGTCCTGAGGGTAAAGAAGAAACTAAACGTACTCTTCTGAAAAAAGGGGCTTATACAATGAGTAACAATAAAAAGAACCATAATGTAAAGAACCATAAAAAGCATACGAGTGACAGCAAGCATAAGACGAGTAGTTCTGCCAACAAGAAAAACCAATTTCATTAATCAAATATGCCATCCGAACCGGGTGGCATTTCATTATGAAGGGCTGATTATACATATCGACGTTTGAGCACCTATGGTGAAAAGGTATTACTATATTAGTCCTACTAATCGTAACGGAATGAAAATGGAGGGATGTACGTGCGTGTATCTGAATTATTGGTAAAATGTCTTGAAAACGAGGGTGTCGAGTACATTTTCGGTGTACCTGGTGAAGAGAACATCGATTTTCTTGATGCTCTGAAAGAATCGGATATCGAATTCATTACAACGAGACATGAGACAGGTGCAGCTTTCATGGCTGGACAATACGGGAAACTGACCGGAAAGCCCGGGGTCTGCCTTGCCACGTTAGGACCTGGAGCGACGAATCTGGTCACAGGCGTGGCTGATGCGAACATGGACCAAGCTCCACTGATCGCAATCACGGGACAAGCAGGTCTTGAGCGGCAGCATAAGCAATCGCATCAATATTATGATCTCATTTCCTTGTTCAAGCCAGTAACAAAATGGAACACGTCCATTCGGGATAAGGACATTGTGCCGGAAGTGGTCCGTAAAGCGTTCCAGTTGTCGACGAGTGAAAAGCCTGGAGCGGTTCATATTGAGCTGCCAGAAGATATCGCCGCACTTGAAGTAGAAGGGAAACCGTTAGAAGCGATGCCTAATGAACGGTTGTCCCGAGCAGTCGATCCATCTCTGGAAGAAGCTGCTGAATTGATTAATAAGGCGAAGCAACCGGTCGTGTTGGTCGGGAACGGTGTTACGCGCATGCATGCTTCTGAAGCGTTGCAGACCTTCGTAGAAAAAATCAATGCGCCTTTTACAAGTACCTTTATGGGAAAAGGAGCAATCAGCTGGGAGCATCCGCTCAATCTGCAAACAACAGGACTGCAGGATAAAGATCATGTAGCATGTGGCATCGATAAAGCGGATCTGATCATCACAGTTGGATATGACTATGTGGAATATCCGCCATCTGCTTGGAATCCGAACGGGGATAAGCCCATCATCCATATCGATACCCAAGAGACGGAAGTGGATGCCCACTATCCGATGAAAGCAAGCCTTGTCGGGGATATTGGCGTCAACCTGAGTTTGTTGACGGAAAAAGTGGAACAGCGAGAAGAATTGAATCCAGATTTTAAAGAATTACGCTCGAAGTTACTAGAGGACTTGCGTAAAGACGACGAGGACTTGTCTTATCCGATGAAACCACAAAAGGTCGTTGCAGACTTGAGGGAAGTGCTGGATGATGACGATATTCTCTTGTCAGATGTCGGGGCACATAAGATGTGGCTGGCCCGTTACTTCCATTGTGTAAAACCGAATACGTGCCTTATATCCAATGGGTTCGCGTCCATGGGAATTGCGTTGCCAGGAGCGATTGGTGCGAAGCTTGCCATGCCGGATCGTAAGGTTGTCGCTGTGGCCGGTGACGGAGGCTTCATGATGACCGTTCAAGAGCTTGAAACGATGGTACGTTTGAATTTACCGATCGTCGTTGTTGTTTGGACCGATAACCGGTACGGCTTGATTGAATGGAAGCAGATGAACGAATTCGACAGAAGTGCAAACATTACGTTTGAAAACCCGGATCTTGTCCAATTAGCGAAAGCCTTTGGCGCAGAAGGTCTGAAAGTGTTGAGAGCAGAAGAATTCAAGCCGATCATGGAGGAAGCGTTGAAGATGGAGAAACCGGTCATTGTGGATTGTCCGATTGATTATAAAGAGAACATCCGGATGACCGAACGACTCGGAAATATCATCTGCGGCAACGGATGATATTCGACGGACGCCAAAAGTAGGGGATTTCCGAATATATATGGAAAGGGGTGTCTCTCTCATTTAGAGGGATGCCTCTTTTTTCTATGTGATTTAGAAGAAGGAAGTGAAGGGACTCTTATTGGAAAAAGCCGAAACGGAGCTATCATTTCCGATTTTGGATTGTAATTTTAGAATTTGGCTTATAATTCTCGATTTTGGCTTATAATTTCTGAAATTGGATTATAAAACTCGATTTTTGGTTTATAATTTCTGATTTCGGTTTATCATTTCCTCGAAGCAATTTTTACTTCTATAATGTCGGACCGTCATGAAACAGGACCTGGAAATCATACACTAGTACAGCAAGTCCTTAACATGTGGTACACTGAAACTCGGTAATGGTGCCAGGCACCATCACAAGATGCAGGCGTAGCAACGGTTCTCAAATCGTACCTGGTACCATCTTCATTTATGTAAAGGAGCACAGCGGTATGGAAGTACAGAATGCACCACAACATCGCAACAGCATACGCTTAAAGTGGAAATGGATCGGAACCATCCTATTCCTTGCTTATTTTGCTGTGCTTATCTATTTTACTTTGTTCACTTTCAATTATTATGTTTACGGAAAGTCATTCAACCTGGTGCTGTTTGACAGTATCCGGTTGATGTGGAGAAGCGGAGACTACTGGTTGATTTTCAAAAACGTCATCGGAAACATTCTATTGTTCATGCCACTTGGCTTTCTTCTGCCGCTCATTTCAAGAAAGCTCGCTCCGTTCAGACGAATGTTTATCATTTCGTTCGGTATGAGTACTTTAATTGAGCTGCTGCAATTCAATTATGCGAACCGGATCTTCGACATTGATGACATCTTATTGAATGGCCTGGGAGGGCTGGTCGGATTAATCATCTTCAAGATCCTTGCCTTCTTTTACCGATTGTATGAGCGAAACTTCAAATATAAAAAGTGACCATAAAAAAGACGGAATCCCGAGTGGATTCCGTCTTTTACAATTCTCATCATTATTTGCCGAGTACGCGATTCACACGCTTCGTCAACATCTTCATTCCGTCTCCACCAGCTTGGAAATGGCGAAGCTTTCCTTCTGCATCAAATACATAGTAAGCCGGTACATATTGATTCTCATAAGCATCCGTCAACTTATGCTTGTTATCGACGAAAATCGGTTGTGAGATGCCGTGTTCTTCAGCCACTTCTTTCACTTGATCAAGATCCAAGTCTTTTTCAGAACGAGGCATGTGTACAGCAATGACATTCAATTCGTCTTTATAATCATCACGGAATTGGTTGATGTTCGGCATAGCATCTTTACATAGCTGGCAACTTACAGACCAGAAGTGAACGAGTGTCGGCTTGTCTCCGACCAAATCACTTTTTGAAACTTCACCGTTCAACCATTCTGTCGCACCTTCAAATTCAGGCATTTCTGTACGTAATCTCATGTCAAGATCGACTCCTTTATCAACTGAATTATTTAAAATAATTATTATCTAATGGTGATTTTAAAAGTTATAAGACCCTACGTCAATTATTCTGTCTCGAATATAGTATACCTTTGCCTTTGAAACGTTAAACGTTGAAAGGAGGTTTTGAAACGGGAGAAAAATGCGTCTCCAACCAGAGGATCGCTTCCTCAACCATGTTTAACGTAGTTGTGTGCTGGACACCTTCATAACGTGAGAAAGTGATTTTATTTTGATCCGTATAGTAAGGAAGAGCAGTCTTATAAAAGCGATGCTGTATGTCAGAAGGAATAACGTGATCCTTCGAACCGTTCATCATCAGAAGAGGTCGATTATTCAATCTTTCTAACGAGTTAGCAGGATTTAGTGATCGAATCTCTTCCAAAAAAGTTGATGGTTCAAAACCAACATTCTGGAAGTACTCCTCGCATGCCATCCAATCAAAGGACCCGTTCATATTGATGAATCCTTTAATCTTGGAGTCTTTTACAAAAGCTCCTGAGGTCATCATTCCTCCCATGGAACTGCCGAATAAAACAAGTTCCTCAGAGTATGTCTCATATAAATGATTAGTAAGAACCTCGATATCCTCCACACTTCGAATGATCGATTCCCAGAAAAACCGTTCTTGGATCTCTTTTTGAAAAGGATGCTCCAAACCATTCCTTGAATCATGATAGATGATTTCAGGTGTAATGACTTGATAGCCCCATCGTGCTAGGGTAGAGGCTAAAAATCGGATGTTCTGAACGCTGGAACCCCATCCGTGATAGAGTACAATCATAACAGGATTTTGGTCTTGTCTATTTTCGAGTTGATAGTGAACGTAAGGAATTTCTTCAACTTTTTCTCGTCTAACAGATAACATAATTGATCCCCCTCCTTTATCCCGTCACTGTTTCATGGTGTTTACGTGGGTTGAAGAATGAAACGGTGAGGAACAGGACAAGCATCATTCCACCGATCGTAAAAAAGATGCTTCCTTCTTCCAGCACTTGAATGGCTGCTCCTCCAATCAGTGGTCCGAAAATACTGCCGAGGCTGAAACAGATACCCGCCAAAATATTGCCTGCCGGAAGCAATTCTTTCGGAAGAAGATCCGCCATGAATGTAATCCCCATGGAAAAGAGCGAACCCAAAAAGAGTCCTGCAATCAGGAACATGACCGTCAAATAGATGAGTGAGGAATTCAGGGTCATCAGAATGAAACTGACTCCTCCAATAAATAGAGAAGTGACCAATATAGGTTTCCTCCCCAGACGGTCACTCAATAACCCTAATGGTACCTGGAAAATAAGAGTACCTACAGCAAAAGCAGGGAGCAGTATGGAGACCGCATCCACTCCTAAACCTTGCCGGACTGCATAGACAGGGAAGTTACTGTGAACGGTCGTTTCAATAAATCCGTAACCGAACGTCCCGAGCAATCCTGGCCATGACATTTTGAAAACTTTACCGTAACGTTGCCAAGTTCCTTGAAAATCGGCAGTCGTAATGTTTTCAGGGTATGCATGATCGATTCGAATGAGTAAGAGCAACGCAATCCCGCACAACACAGTCGCAACCACGAATGGCAAAGCGGGATGAATATCAATCAATTTCGTCATCACAGGCCCGACTCCAAACCCTAGTCCGAAGGATACCCCATATATAGAGATGTTACGTCCACGTTTTCCTTTTACACTCATAGATGTGAGCCAAACTTGAGTGGCGAAATGAAAAATATGATCCCCGATTCCGATGATCAATCGAAGGATGAACCAGAACCAAATCGCTTGCCATAACGGGAAAATGAGCAAAGAGACTCCGGTTAAGGCGATGCCCGTGACGATCAACCGTTTGTATCCGTACTTATGTAATGGTTTTTCAATGAAAGGGGAGATGACTAAGATCCCGATATAAAAGGCAGAAGCACTGAGTCCATTGATGCTTGAAGACACTCCAGCCTGCTCAAGTAAAATCGCCAAGAGAGGTAGAAGCATTCCTTGTGCAAACCCTGATACGAATACGACGGCAATCAGGACGTTGAAACGGTAACGGACGGAGCGCATAACTTGTACTTCCTTTCATAAGTTGATACATTTTACTATATCTGATATCGCAATACTAACTATTGTGATCTATGTCGAAAATCTTCATCCATTATAACAGAGACAATCATATGATCTCTTCTGAGGAGTGTTAGATTTGGAATTTAAAATGACCGAGGGAGGCTTCACGACAGAGTTCGAATATGGAAGCCTCGATATTTCAGGGAATGAACAATATGGATTCAGACCTTATCAACTATTAGTCTCATCTGTCGCTGTCTGTAGCGGGGGCGTATTGAGAAAGGTACTTGAAAAGATGCGCTACCCTTTCGAAGATATAACGGTAAAAGCTGAAATTGTACGGAATGAAGAAGAAGCGAATCGCGTCGAGAAAATCGAGCTCACATTCCATATTCAAACTGAGAAGTGGGATGAAGGGAAGATTGAAAAGGCGATGCATCTGACGCGTAAAAATTGTTCGATGGTTCAATCGGTCCAAAACAGCATAGAAGTAGTGGAAAAAGCCGAATGGGTCAAACTTTAAAGACTTTTTGTGCATTAGCGATCGGCGCACTCATTCAAGGTCTCGGCATGGGGCTGTTTTTGTTTCCGCATCATATCCCTTCGGGTGGTGCTGCAGGCATCGCGGTCATTAATGAGTATTTCTGGAATATTCCACACGGTTGGTCACTATGGCTCGTTAACGTTCCTTTGTTGTTTGCAGCTGTGAAATTTTTAGGCACCGGCTCAGCTGTGAAAACAATTTTTGCAGTAACGGTGACATCGCTCACTGTCGACGTAATTGGTCTGGTGTTACCGGCTCCGATCTCGGTCCCGTGGGTGGATCTTGTTTTTGGTGCTTGTCTATTCGGGATTGGTGTCGGTATTTTATTCCGTAATGGCGCTTCATCAGGCGGTATGGCGATACTCGCCCAAATGTTCGCTAAGTGGTTCTCACAGTCACCAGGCCGAATGATGTTCTGGATCAACTCAGTGATTTTCGTCGTCACAGCGTTCGTGGTCGGTTGGTGGATTTTCCTGTTCGCAATCGTCACACAATGGCTTGGAACAAAAGTGTTGGATTTCGTTTATAACGGACAGCTCACATTCGTGAAACTTCGTAAGGCACTCCAAATGTAACTGGGGTGCTTTTCTTTAATAAACGCGAAAGGAGGTAAGTAGCATGGCACAGCAGATGGATTTTACAAAAGGATCGGTACCGAAGCAGATGATCGTTTTTTCCGTCCCGATCTTTCTGACGAATATCCTGCAAACTTCTTTTCAGTTTATCGATAGCGTCTGGGTCGGAAATCTATTAGGGTCGGCTTCGCTTGGGGCGATATCCATCTCGGCGACGCTCATTTTTACAATATTATCGTTCATTATCGGTGTAAACAGTGCCTCTCTTACCGTCCTTTCCCAGAAAAAAGGGGCAGACGATGAACAAGGGTTAAAAGAATCGTTGAATGCCTTCGTCTTCGTTCTTGGTATTCTAGCTGTCAGTCTAGGGCTCGTCGGTTTCGTATTAGCCGGTTGGTTGTTGGAATTACTCGGAACTCCGGATGATATCTTTCCTTTAGCGAAGTCGTATTTGCAAGTCAATTTCCTCGGAATCTTGTTCTTGTTCGGTTACAACTTCATTGGAACAGTGTTAAGGGCACTTGGCGACAGTAAGACGCCGATTCGATTCGTGTTCATTGCAGTCGTACTGAACACGATCCTTGATCCATTATTCATCAGCGTGTTCGATATGGGGATTGTCGGGGCAGCTTATGCAACGATCGTGTCGCAAGGATTCGCGTTTGTGTATGGCATCTTCTACTCGGTTTGGAAAGCTGGGGTTCCTTTTGTGACTCCGTATATTCCGCCTCGCTTTTATTTCGTCACTTTGTTCAAGCTCGGTGTACCAGCTGGATTGCAGATGATGGCGATTTCCGGTGGTATAGCAGCGATTATGGGTATCGTTGCTCATTTCGGCACCGACGTGGTCGCCGGGTTTGGAGCTGCGCAGCGGATTGATAGCATCATCATGCTTCCTGCCTTTACATTAGGATCGGCCGTAAACAGTATGGCTGGGCAGAACATTGGAATTCGTTCATGGGACAGGGTGGATGCGATATCGCGGAACGGAATTTATCTGATTCTTGGTGTTTCCTTTACGATCAGTACGATCGCTTATTTAAGCGCGGATAGCTTGATTCGACTGTTTGTGCAGGATCAAGAGACCATAGAATTCGGTGCGACCTATTTGAAAAGTGTCGCGTTCTTCTATCCTTTCCTCGGAATCAATTTCGTCCTGAACGGGATTGTCAGGGCGGCAGGGGCGATGGTTCAAGTACTCATCCTGAATCTCATCTCATTCTGGGTGCTTCGTGTTCCGTTGACCTATTTCTTCTCCAGATGGTTAGGTGAAGAAGGGATTGCTTTCGGTATAGGAACCAGTTTCATCATCAGCAGTATCATCGCGTACGCCTATTATAAGTTCGGCAATTGGCGTGAGATTGAAATTTTTAAAGAGGAAGCGGACCAACGCACATAATTGGAACGGAGATGTACACCCTTTCTGTTAGGAAGACGAGCAGAAGGGTGTTTTTTTATGCAGCGGTATTATTCTAGAATCTACTGGCATTTCACCGGTTCTCCGAAAGGGTCGACACCAGGTGTATTAAGTCCGGATGAATTGTTGAAAAAGAGTAAGCCTAAGTCTGTTGAAGAATCGGTAGAGATTCTTTTAGCGATATTAAATTCGCAAGTGCTGGAAGCTACGAGTGAAGAAAAGGTCGGAGATTACAAGACGAATCCGTTTTGCAGCACGACAGACATTCCGTTCAAGGACCTCGTCGAGCATGCGGTTTTTTATGGGAAGGCTGCTATCGGTTTTAAGGCTGAAGCGATCCATGACATCTTTTTGCCGATCTGTTATGTCTCTGACAAACATTCGCTACAAGGGGAGTTGCTGAGTGACGTGCATCCTTTGTTGGATTACATCAAGCTGACCGACTTCCATCCTGATGAAGGTCATACCTTTTACAGGGAAAGAGAGTGGCGAAAGGTAGGTGACTTTCATTTTAAAAAGGAAGAAGTCGCAGCCATTGTCGTACCGGACGAATCTGTAAAGCACGTCCATGATTTCTTGACGGACCATCGGTTTCCTGAAGACATTTCGGTTCTATCGTGGCGCTTGATTGAAGAAGCGTGAAACCTTGAATCAGCATCGACAAAGTTTTTATTTTATCAATCAAACATTTGTTTAAAGGGCTCTAGAGTGCGCTGTTATAGGAAAGTGATTTTCATTCAATCGCTTGTTTGACATTATGAAAAATTTGGCATGTAGATTTTATCTCTTCTAGAAAAAAATAAAGATATGAAAGGAGCATGTCCGATGAGAAAGTTGGGTATTATGATTGCCTGTTTCGGGCTCTTGTTATGGCCTGATCAAGCATTTTCAGCAGAAAAAGCAGAGAAAGCAAAACAATCCGAAAGAGTTTCTATTCCGAATTCGACGGTGTCGATTTCGAAAGAGAACACGTATCCGAATGCCACGCAAGATCTTCCGGATCTACAACCGAGCGAGTTGACGCGTGAAATGTTTTCAACGACTAAGATCAAGATCGAAAATCCGGAACTTATCCGACTCTTTAATGAATCACACATTTCACCAACGAAAACGGCGATCGGTTACCGGGCTAGCATTTACTTAGGTCAATGGCCGTTAAACTACGAATCGGCTGAAACGAATGTGAACTGGGAGTACCACAAAGTGAATGTGAATCAGCTGAACAACCGTGGTGGAACAGCTATACAGCAATTGCGCTTCGTACAAGAAAACGAACAGAAAGTGTCTGGAGGATTGACTGCGAAAGTGGAGAGCAGTGATGACGTCCAGAAGATGATGATGATCAAAGCTTCCGAAAAGACGCAGTTACCGCTATCGTTCACGACAGTGATTGGCAGAGGTACGAAAAAAGAGAATGTGTACAATATACCGCCGAAGAAAGTCGGTTATCTGTCTGGATATGTACCGGCAGTCAATGAAAAAGGAAGAGTGACCTACGGTGAGGTGTACATCAACCTGAAAGGGAACAAGAAAAGTATCGAAGTGAAAAACGTGACGCACCAAGGAATCGGTGCTTGGATTCCGGTCCAGGATTACATCACCTTCCGTTTCAACATGACGAACTAACTTCGAGTATTACGAAAGGGCTGACGATCCAAATTGAGTCAGCTCTTTGTTTTTGCATCATATAAAAAGGTGCACCAATAGTTGGTACACCTCGTTACATGGATTGTTCATTCTGTTGTTCAAGATCGATCCAATCGTCACTCCAGCGTTGAATCTCACCGATGACTTCTTTCAATGAGTTACCTTTGTCGGTCAACGTGTACTCGATACGTACCGGCGTTTCCGGATAGACATCACGTTTGACAATCCCTACCGATTCAAGCTCTTTCATGCGTTCTGTAAGCATGCGATCACTCATATCAGGAATTTGCTTTTTTATATCTTTAAATCGCTTCGGGCCGGACATCAGTACACGTATGATCAGACCTGTCCACTTTTTTCCAATGATTTCAATAGCAGCTTCATATTTCGGGCACATGTTTTCAAAGTTCTTCATCAATCCTCACCTCAAATCTTTCTCTGAGATTGAATCCTTACATTTAGTGTAAAGTTTAAACTTACTTTTGTAAAGCGATACAGATGATTGGGTCTCTTGCGCACCCCGGAAACGGAGAAATGGCTAGATCGCACCCTGTAAGAGGCTCTTGCGCACCCCGAAAACGGAGAAATGACGAGATCGCACCCCGTAAGAGACTCTTACGCACCCCGAAAACGGAGAAATGGCGAGATCGCACCCCGTAAGAGGTTCTTGCGCACCCTGAAAACGGAGAAATGACGAGTTTGCACTCCGTAAGAGGAGCTCTTGCGGCCCTTGTAAGACACAGAAATGATGAGATCGCAAAAATCTGTTATGATATTAACGTAAATCAGAAAGGGGACTGCTTTTATGGGTAATTCCATCAATGATAAGTCAACACAGATGCATTACATTCAGAACCGTATCGATATGTTGTTGAAAGTGTTGGACAACATCGATCCAGAAACAGCTGGCGTTGAGGAAATCGATCGAATCATCGCGATGCTGGATGAACTTGAATTGAAATGCAAGCAATTCCGTCACGATTGGAACGAGTAAACAAATCTGACGAATGAAATGCTGGATTTTGTTATACTGAACTTAAGATATGTAGTTTTGATTACGCTTACACAAGAAATTTGGACATATATGACCACGTGATGAGGGAAAGCATCATGTGAAATCTTACGAATAAAGGGGTCATCGGGGAATGGAAAAGCTGAAAGAAAGTATGTATCAACTCATCGTTGAAACATCAACCAACTTACCAAAGGACGTCCGTCGAGCAATTGCGAAAGCGAAAGCTCAAGAGAATGCAGGCACAAGAGCCGCAATGTCTCTGGATACGATCAGTGAAAATATTTTAAAAGCGGATGAAAATGTATCTCCGATCTGTCAGGATACAGGTTTACCGACTTTTAAAATCAAAACGCCAATCGGTGTCAATCAGTTGAAGATCAAAGATGCAATCATCGAAGCAATCAAGGAAGCAACAGACAATACAAAGCTTAGACCGAATTCGGTTGACTCCATAACTGGAGCGAACAGTGGTGATAACCTTGGACCAGGAACACCGGTCATCAAGTTCGAGCAATGGGAAGAGGATTATATTGATGCGCGCCTGATTTTGAAGGGTGGCGGATGTGAGAACAAGAACATCCAATACAGTCTGCCGACTGAACTGGAAGGTTTGGGCCGTGCAGGACGTGATCTGGATGGCATCCGTAAATGTATCATGCACTCCGTCTACCAAGCACAGGGACAAGGATGTAGTGCAGGTGTCATCGGAGTTGGAATCGGTGGCGACCGTACTTCTGGTTACGAACTTGCAAAAGAGCAGCTGTTCCGCACATTGGAAGACACCAATTCGAATGAAGACCTCCGTAAGCTAGAAGAGTATGTGATGGAGAATGCGAACAAGCTCGGAATCGGAACGATGGGCTTCGGTGGAGAGGCGACGCTTCTCGGTTGTAAAGTCGGCGTCATGAACCGTATTCCTGCAAGTTTCTTCGTGTCGGTTGCGTACAACTGTTGGGCATATCGCCGTCTCGGTATCAAAATGGATCCAAATACGGGTGAAATTACAGAGTGGTTATACCAGGAAGGCGAGAAGATCGACTTCAAAAAAGAGATGGAAAAAGCAGCTGCTTCTCTTGATGAAGAAGTGAAGGATGAAGTCCGTGAAGTCGTATTGGAAGCACCGATTACAGAAGAACAGATCCGTGAGCTCCGTGTCGGTGATGTTGTGAAAATCAACGGTGTGATGCATACAGGTCGAGATGCGATCCATAAGCATTTGACGAGCAATGATGCACCGATCGATCTGAACGGTCAAATCATCTATCACTGTGGACCGGTCATGATGAAAGATGCAAATGGCGAATACCATGTAAAAGCAGCAGGACCAACGACGAGTATACGTGAGGAGCCTTATCAAGGCGACATTATGAAAAAGTTCGGAATCCGCGCTGTAATAGGAAAAGGCGGTATGGGACCGAAAACGTTGAAAGCGTTGGAAGAACACGGCGGCGTTTACCTGAACGCAATCGGTGGAGCGGCACAATACTATGCGGAGTGTATCAAGAAAGTCGATGGCGTGGACTTGCTTGAGTTTGGTATTCCGGAAGCGATGTGGCATCTGCAAGTGGAAGGATTCACGGCAGTCGTGACAATGGACTCCCACGGAAACAGTCTTCACCACGACGTTGAGAAGTCATCACTTGAGAAACTCGCGCAATTCAAAGATCCAGTATTCAAGTAAATAAGAATTAATAAGAATGATGAGAAAACCGGGGAATTTCCCCGGTTTTTTTGATTGAGAGTTCTTTGTGTACCTGGCACCGATTAAGACCCCTTTGCGCAGTTGAGGTTTCACACGGTGCCAGGTACACTTAAGAAATTCAGTCGTATCAACGGTTCCAAAACGGTACCTGGTACTGGTGGTTCGCTGAATGACTGGTAATCGATTCCTTGTATGGTTAAAATCTTAGGTTTCAAACTAATACTAAGGTCAAGTGAAGGAGTCGATTCAATGTGTTGAGAAAAACCTTAATTTATCTGCTTGTTTTCAGCTTTGTGTTATCGGTGCCGATGGTCGGTCACGCTTACTCCAATGAAAAACACAATTGGTCTTTCAAACGGGGGAAGGATCATCAGCCTGCAACAACTGAAGCTGAATATATCGAGCTTCTTAAACAATACAATGGTTATTTTATCGGGGATACCAGTGAGAAGAACTTGTATCTCACGTTCGACAACGGATATGAAAATGGTTATACGAAACAGGTGTTGGATGTTCTGAAGGATAAAAAGGTACCTGCTGCTTTTTTTGTGACTGGACACTACTTGAATGATCAGGCAGATCTCGTCAAACGGATGGTTAAAGAAGGCCATATCGTCGGAAATCACTCCTGGCATCATCCCGATCTTACAACTGTCAGTGAATCCCGCTTAAAACAAGAACTGTCCAAAGTAAAAAACAAATACGAAGAGTTGACGGGTAGGCAAGACATGATGTACCTCAGACCTCCAAGAGGGGTGTTCAGCGAAAGAACCTTAGCGCTTTCTGAAAAAGAGGGCTACACCAATGTCTTCTGGTCACTCGCTTATGTCGATTGGTTTACAGATAAACAGCGGGGAGCGGATTACGCGTACAACAACATCATGAGACAAATCCATCCGGGTTGTATTTTGCTCCTGCATTCGGTCTCCAAAGACAATGCAGATGCTTTAGGAAGAGTGATTGACGACCTGCGAAAACAGGGCTACACGTTCAAGAGCCTGGACGATCTCATAGCAAACGAAAGAATTCCCAACCCTTTATCTAAAGTGAGTCAATAAAAGGACAGCCATACAGGTTGTCTTTTTCTATTTGAAGCGTGATATAATGAATCCTGACTTAAAAAGGACGGAGTGTAATCATGAAAACAAAAGAACCACAGCTCAAGCCAGGTGATACAATCAAGTTGACCATTAAAAGGCTTGGCATCAATGGGGAAGGCATCGGTTTTTACAATAAAAAAGTGACATTCGTGACGGGAGCGCTACCAGGCGAGGTCGTCATCGCCAAGGTGACTAAGCCCTTACCGAACCGGATTGAAGCAGAAACGGTTTCCATTCAGAAGAAATCGGAGGATCGGGTAAAACCACCATGTCCAATATACGATCAATGCGGGGGCTGTCAGTTGCAGCATTTACGGTATGAGGCACAACTGCGTGAAAAGAAAGACATCGTGCGACAAGCTTTCGACCGTTACACCGAATACAACGCTCATCATCTTCCGTTGAAGGATACGATCGGGATGGAAGATCCGTGGTATTACAGAAACAAGAGTCAGTTCCAGGTGGCGAAAAAAGGGGCAAGCGTCATCGCAGGTTTGTATGGCATCGGCTCACACAAGCTGATTGATCTTACAAACTGCATGGTCCAACATCCACAGACGACCAACATCACCAACACCGTGAAGGGCATATTGGAAGACTTAAGCATACCGATTTACAACGAACGTAAACGGTCAGGCATCATTCGTACGATCGTTACACGCGTCAGTTTCGAAACGGAAAAAGTTCAGCTTGTGTTGATCACTACAAAGCGTGAGATTCCGAAAAAAGATCTCCTTTTAGCGGAAATCAAAAAACGACTGCCTGAAGTGACTTCCATTTTACAAAACGTGAATGGGAAGAAGACGTCGGTTATTTTCGGAGAAGAAACGATTCACCTCGAAGGCGAGCACACAATTCAGGAAACGCTCGGTGACCTCTCCTTCGAACTGAGCGCACGTGCCTTTTTCCAGCTGAATCCGGTTCAGACGGTGAAACTGTACAATGAGGTTCGACGTGCCGCCAAGCTTACGGGAGAAGAAAAAGTTGTCGACGCTTATTGCGGTGTCGGTACGATCGGGTTATGGCTCGCGAAAAAAGCGGGAGAAGTCCGTGGTATGGACGTGATTGAGGATTCAATCGTTGACGCAAAAGAGAACGCAGTCCAACACAATATCAAAAATGCGCATTATTGGACAGGAAAAGCCGAACACTTATTGCCTAAATGGTTGAAGGAAGGATGGAAGCCAGATGTGGTGGTCGTTGATCCTCCTCGAACAGGATGTGACATGACATTCCTGAAAACCGTTAAGGACATCCAACCAAAGCGGATGGTGTACGTTTCCTGTAATCCATCCACATTGGCGAAGGATATCGCTTATCTATCCAAACACGGATTCAAAGTGGAGCGACTCCAGCCTGTGGATATGTTTCCACACACATCACACGTGGAAGTTGTCGCGACGTTAGTAAGAAAGTAGGGTGGTGCCAGGTACCGTCAAAGAATGCTGCTCTGACAAGGGTTGCTTGACGGTACCTGGCACACTCATCCCCAAGCTTATCCACAATGTTAATTTGTTAAGGAATTGTAAACACAAGTTATCCAAGGTTTTATCCACATTACCCACAACCTCGTGGATAACTTATACACATATCAACATTTATCCACAAACATATGTAAAGGAGACTTGCCGGGGAAGGGACAAGTCTCCTTGTTCAGTCTTACAGAGGTTACTAACGTCGTGCGCGACGATCAGCTGCTCGTGCTCTTTCCTGCGCTTGCAGATCCTCAGAGTCGGCAAGCTCTTGGGAAAATTCGACGTCACGGCCATCAGAAGGGGCCATGTTTTGTTTGTTCTTTGCTTGTTTGCGCGAACGATTGTCTTTTCCCATGAGTGAACCCTCCTTAGACGATAAGTGAGAGGATGACCTCTCGTTTATTATGATGTGCAATCTGCTTGGAACTATAAGAGGAAAGAAAGGGTAATCATGTGAAAAAGTGGCCGTAAAAATCATTCATCCACATGTGAATAAGTCAGAATTATTGGATAAAGTCATAAAAGTGGGTGGAAGCAGTGGATAAGTCCTAAAAGACAAAACAAAAAAGGCCTGAACTCGACGGAGTCAGAACCTTTATCTTTAAGCTTCTCGGATAACTTCTTCTGCTGGCGTGTGTGACATTTCGCGGATTGTGTGCATGTAATAGCTGTCACGCTCAATTTGGAAGAGGTTATAAATGTCTTCTGTTGCATTCAATTGTTGATAAATATCCGGGCGCGTTTCGTTCGCCAAAGAAATATACGGAATTTTCAATGCTGCGCGCTCAGAGCGTACATTCGTTTTACGAATGCGCATGAAAATCGTTTGAATTTCCTTTTCGAAAAACAGTTCATTGAAGAACGCTTCCTTCGCAGGCTGATTATAGCCTTTGCCGTGGAATGGCTTGCCGATCCAAGTACCGAGAAAGCCGCAGCCATCTTCAATATCGAAAAGGTTGATAGTACCGATCGGGTTGCCCCACTCGTCTAAGATCGTTCTGGAGATCAGCTCTCCGTTTTCTTCTGCTTCCATCGTTTGCTTCGTCAAGAAGATGAACTCTTCCACTGAACCTGCTTTATGACGCACAAAAGGAAAGACCGCTGGATCCACCATTAATTCATAAAGAACATGACAATCTGAAAGATCACGTTTCTTTAGCATGATATACATCCTCCCAAAGAGGGTAGAGCGATTTCCTACCCTCGAATTAAAATTTCTAATTCGGGGTGGGAATCGAACCCACTAAGACCAGATGTACTGGTGGCGCACCAATTGCCTTCCCTTAGATCTTGTTTATATTTTTTTATAATTTCAACCTAATCATAATCGATTTATCTTGAAAAGGGAATGAGTAATTTTTGTCAAAATAAAGATTTTTTTAGCGAAAAAATCCGTCCTCATATCCTATGTTCAAAACCGAAAATTTGTGCACTCAAAAGAGCGGATCAACTGAACTTTTTATATACGATTTGACCACCGATCATCGTCATTGTCGGTAACGCAGAGAACTGGAATGGATGATCGCTCCAAAGTGTAATATCTGCATCTTTTCCGATTTCAAGACTTCCGACGCGATCGGCGATGCCTAAGTTTTTCGCTGGGTTGATCGTAATGCCTTCCAGTGCCTGTTGAACCGATAATCCTTCACGTATCGCAATCGCTGCGCACACGTTCAAATATTGGATCGGAATATACGGATGATCCGTCGTGATCGACACGGAAACACCGTGGTCGTTCAATACCTTATATGTCTGCCACGTTTTATTTTTCAACTCGATCTTGGATTTACGCGTCATGGTCGGACCGACGGAGACTTGGAGGTTTCGTCCTGCAAGCTCTTCAGCAATCAGATGACCTTCTGTACAATGTTCAATCCGGAAGTCCAGGTTGAACTCGTCCGCAAATCGAACCGCTGAAAGGATGTCATCCGCACGGTGCGCGTGAATTCGAACCGGCATTTCACGCTTCAATACGGATAAAATCGGTGCCGTTCTCAAGCATTCTGGGTTATCGGTATTCAGTGCTTTGTAAAATTCTTCTCGAAGCATCCCCATGATTCCCATACGTGTGATGGAATCGTTATGACGGCCGCTGTGGATTCGCTTCGGATTCTCACCGAGCGCGATCTTCAAACCGGCTTTTTCTTTCATGATCATTTTCTGGATATTTTGACCGTATGTCTTGATGACAGCAGTCTGTCCGCCGATGACGTTTGCGCTCCCAGGCATGACATGGGCAGTCGTAATGCCGAACTTGATGGCATCGTTGAATGCGATATCCAATGGGTGGACACCGTCGATTGCACGGATATGCGGCGTAAGCGGTTCATGAGTTTCATTCGCATCGTTTCCGGCCCAACCGGTCCCTTCATCATATAAGCCTAAGTGAGTATGAACATCGATAAATCCTGGCAGAAGGTGCATGCCGGATGCATCAATGACTTTTGTTCCTCGGTCTGCTACGATTTCGCTTGCCATATTAGTGATTGTCCCGTCCTCGATGAGTAGATCCCCTTTAAAAGAAGCGGATGTGACAGGATACAACATTGCATTTTTAAATAACGTTTTCATTTGATACCTCTTCCTCTATATTTCAAATTAAGTATAGCTTTGAGGCACCTAAAAGGGAAGTGCTTTTAGGTTGCAGCTATCTTGCTTTTTCATATATAGCGGATAGGGCGGCAGAAAGAGTCGGGTACTTGAATTTATAGCCCCTTTCAAGAGCGACTTGCGGGAACACTTTCTGTCCGTCCAATATCAAGGTGCTCATCTCTCCTAAAGTGGTTCGTAACACCATACCGGGTAACGGCAGCCAGTGTGGACGATTCAGTGTCCTGCCGAGCAATCTCCCGAAGTCGTCCATTTGGACAGGGTGCGGAGAAGTTGCATTCACAGGACCTGTTACGGAACCGTTATGAAGTGCAAAATCAATGAGATAGACGATGTCATCAATATGAATCCATGAATACCACTGGTCTCCTGAACCGATCGGGCCACCGGCGTAGAGCTTGTAAGGAAGTGCCATTCGAGGGAGTGCACCTTCCTCTTTATCTAAAATGAGGCCGAAGCGGGTGCGCACGACTCTTACGCCATACTGCTCCGCTTTTACAGCTTCAGCTTCCCATTTTTCCGTCACTTTTGCTAAAAAATCATTGCCAGCTTCCGTTGTCCGTTCATCGAATTTCTCAGTCTCTGATGTACCGTAATAACCGATGGCGGAAGCGTTGATGAGCGTGTGGGGTTTCGGTTCCATCTTTTCGATGATTCTCAGCATTTCACGAGTCGCTTGAATTCTGCTGGATAGGATTTGATTTTTCTTTTCATCGGTCCATTTGCCGTTGATCGTTTCACCTGCCAGGTTGATGAAAGCCTCAACTCCAGCCAGTTCTGTATAGTCTGCGTCCTCCGACAGCCATTTTACATAGGTCACGTTTTCCTTCGGCGGTTTCCCATCCGGATTCCGAGTGAGAATGAACACATGATTGCCCTGACTTGTAAAATGTTCTGTCAAAGCTTCTCCAACAAAACCCGTTCCTCCTGAAATGGCGATCTTCATACCAATTCCTCCTCCGCATCATTACCTACAGTATTCTTCCTATAAGGATGTTTTCCCTTTTTAAATCGAGATAATCCACGGATATGCTAAAATGTAAGGGAGGTGATCCTATGAAAATCACGAAGATCACAGTCCAGAAGAAAAACAAGAGTCGTTTTAACGTGTTCATAGATCGTGGAAATGGTGAAGAATTCGGTTTTGCCATCGATGAGGAAGTATACATCAAGTCTGATATCCGGAATGACATGGAGATTACCGATCAGCAAATTGCATCCCTACAGCTTCAGGATGAATTCCAAAAAGGTCTGAACCTTTCAATGAATTATCTATCCTATCGCATGAGGTCGATTGATGAAATCAGGCAGTATTTAAAAAAGAAGGAATTCGAAGAGAATACGATTCAGGCAGTCATAGAACGTTTGAAAGAGCTCGGGTACTTGGATGATTTGGAATTTGCGAAAATGTTCATCCGGAGTAAAATCACGACCACGAAAAAAGGTCCGAAAGCGTTGAAGCAGGATTTGAAGCAAAAAGGGGTCAGTGATCCTATCATAGAAGACGCCATGAACATTTACCCTAAAGAAGAACAGATTGAAGAGGCGACGCTCCTTGTTGAAAAGAAAGCAAAGCAATATAAAAAGCTGAGCGAAAACGCATTGAAACAGAAAGTCGCTCAAGTCCTGCAGCAAAAAGGGTATTCGTGGAATGTAACGGAGCAAGCAATAGAAAAAGCCTCCCTTGAAAAAGATGAAGACGAAGAAAGGGAGGCACTGAACCTGCAAGCTTGGAAAGCGCACAGGAAGTATGATAAGTTTTCAGGCTGGGAATACAAACAGAAAATGAAGCAATTCCTCTATCGTAAAGGTTTCCCAATCGAGCTGATCGATGAATGGTTAGAGGAAAATGAAGAGCTTATCGATCAATGAAGATTTCAGCTTGTCCTTGATTTTGCTCAATGATCAACCGGGCGACGTCATCCGCACTTTTCAACCGTGACCGGTCATTAATATGGTCGGTCTCATCCCAAAATGGCGTATCCATACCACCCATGTAAACAGCGGTCATTTTGATGGACGTGCCTTCAAGCTCTTTAATGAGGCTTTCTGTGAAGCCCCGAACCGCAAACTTACTTGCCACATAGACAGACTCGTTCTTCTTGCCACGTAATCCGGCTGTCGAAATGATATTCATGATTTGGCCATTTCCTTGTTCAATAAGACTTGGAAGGGCAGCCCGCGTCATGTGAATGGTTCCATTAATGTTCGTGGTGAGGACTTGATTGATCTCTTCTTCTGTATAGGAATTCAACGGTCCGAAAACCCCGGTTCCTGCATTATTGATGATGAGATCTAGACTGTTATCCTTAAGTTTATCGGTAAAAAGATGTTGTACATCTGCGTAGTTGGTGATGTCACAAGATAGAGGCGTCGCTTGCCCACCAGCAGTGTAGATTTCCTGAGCGACCTTTTCAAGCGGTTCAACACGACGTCCGATCAGATAGACGTGATGACCGTCTTTTCCATATTGGAGTGCAAGACTTCTTCCTAATCCTGTCCCCGCTCCTGTTATCAGAACATTTTTCATGATGTAACACTCCTTATCGTGGATTCGTATCCATGCTAGCACAACTTGTACGCCATTTCGAGAAAACATCAGTCACACTAGGAGGTATGTATGATGAGCAGATTATATAGTGATATGTCCGAGCACGAAATCCATCAAGAGATTCGGACAATGACGGAGAAAGCGAGAAAAGCGGAACAGCTTGGGATTGTAAACGAGGTAGCCGTCTACCAAAGAAAAATCATGATGGCAAAAAGTTACTTATTGAATCCGTCTGATTTTAAACCGGATGAAGTGTATGAATTAGAAGGGGACCCAGGCAGCCGTTTCAAGATTTCGTACATGAATGGGATTTTTGCATGGGGTTACCGTAATGAGCAAGAAGAAATGGAAGCTTTTCCGATTTCAATGCTGGTTAAGCTATAAAAAAGACTTCGCATTATAAAAGGATGTCCTGCTGTCCTCAAGGGACTTCAGGACATACCTTCTAAGGTTGAAAACACTAAGAGCGTTTCCGTGTCTCGACTTTCAAAACATGGTTGTGCAAGCTCCGTTGTGTTTCACCATTTACTTGGTTGAAGCTATGCTTCGGGTTCGCACGAGGCGATTGGAAAGGATCTTCGTAGTTAGGATGCAGTCTATCTCGATTGTCTTTGCCCAAGAGTCGGCACCTCCTAACAAAGTTATCCCTCGGTCCGGTTGGAACGACTCATCCGTTCTTGAGGGTGAGTCTGGATCGTACCATTTGCACGTTTAGACGCATATTCATCCTTTGCACGGGCTTCGCCGTCAGGAGACATACGGTTAGGGAAGTTCTTAGCTTTGTTACGCATCGGTAAGCACTCCTTTCTAAACGATACTCTTATTATGAGATGAACGGCCGAGCGATATGTTGTGCAATTATTGACAAGGAAAGAGAGGAAATACATTGGAAGAAACATTTCATGCATTAGCACTCAAATTACAAGATAAAAATCCTTCGTTGAGCTATGAGGAAGCACGGACTTGGGTGGAAGCACTTTGGGAAGATTTCGAATCCACCCGAGCTCGTGCTGGAAGAAGCTATAAAGGGCAAGAGGTCACAGAGCGAATCGTCGCGGAGTGGATCGACCGCTTCGGACATAAACTCCATGAATACTTCAGCTCAAACCCGAAATTCCAGCATCTGCTGAAAAAAGGGCCGAAGCACTGAGCTATTCATCCCTTTAGTGATCGAAAATCCGGTTGATGGTAATGAAAAACGGCTATTCATCCCTATCGCGAGCCAAAATCTTGGGTGATGGTAATGAATAACGCTTATTCATCCCTATAGAGTGCAAATAAACGGTTCATGGTAATGAATAGCATAATAAAAGGTGCCTGTTCTCTTTAACAGGCACCTTCAGCTTTAATTTGTAGTCGCAACTTCAAGCTTGCGACGCAACGTTTTTTCACTGTAAACCCACCCGGTATAGGAACTGATGATATTCAGTTCTTCATCCAGCTGGACGACTGCGACAAATGGGTAGTGACCTTTCGAACGATAACGTAGATCGATGAACCGAACTTCGTAACCTTCCTCATCTTCTTCCACTTCCCAACGGTAAACCGGGGAGAAGGAGAGGAAAGCGGCGAGATTGGAATCTTTTACAGCTTCGTTCAAAATCGGGTTGTTGGGCACCGGTTTCCGGTCATACACATCGTGAATCGTCAGATGATTTCCTTTTACCTCAATGACATGGAATTGCCCTGGACTCATGACTGCCACGTGTTTCTGACTCCAGCGCATCGTAGGGCTGATGATGACCCTTGTCGCATCAGGTACTTCTTTCTTGATCATCTTGATCGTTTGCAGCTTATCGATATACCGCCAAATATAATAGCCGATCAGTATGATGTATATGCTCAAGAATGTGTAACCCGGATGGAAACCTTGCCACCAAAGAACGAATCCGATGATATGGGCAGTGAAAATAAACGGGTCGAATATATTGATCATGCCATGTGCAATCCACTTTTTTGTAAAAGGATGCAGGGCTTGCGTTCCATAAGCATTGAAAATATCGACGAATACATGGAGGAACACAGCTAAAAATGTCCACATCCATACGTGTAGCATATTTGCTGCAGGCATGAACAGCTCCAGACTACCTGCAATCAGAATCGGCCAGAGCAGTACGGCAGGAATGGAGTGCGTGATTCCACGATGGTTCCGGATGTATACAGCATTATTCCTTAGTTTTAAAATCGTATCAAAGTCGGGAGCATTCGATCCGATGATGGTCCCGATCAGTACAGTTTGTGTGGTGATCGGATCCTGTGCTATGACTGGATCCAAGGTGGCGATTCCACCTAATGCGATACCCATGACAATATGTGTCCCCGTATCCATTAATCGTTAAAGCCTCCTCAAATAGCAATTATACTTTTTCAGGATTCGGTCTATTAGTAGTGTGTCCAAGTTACGCGCGTTCGATGGGTAAAGCCGCGTATAAATATATTTTAATTCATGTACTTGGTATAGTATAGTGTAGGCGAAATATCTTTGAAATTCCTTTACATAACCCAAGTTTATAGATTATGGAGGACTTGTTTTGACTGTAACATTATATGACCGTGAATTATCAATTGATATAGAAGCGTTCCAATCCGATCTCATCTCCTGGTTCGAAAGAGAACAACGAGAGATGCCTTGGAGGAAAGAACGTGATCCTTATAAGATCTGGGTTTCAGAAATCATGCTGCAACAAACGAAAGTCGATACTGTCATTCCCTATTTCGAGCGCTTCATGACACAATTCCCGACCGTTGATGCACTTGCAGATGCAGAGGAAGAGAAAGTGTTGAAAGCGTGGGAAGGGCTCGGATATTATTCCCGTGCACGTAACCTCCACTCGGCTGTGAAAGAAGTGAGAGATAAGTATGAGGGAATCGTACCGAATCGACCGAAAGAAATTTTATCGTTAAAAGGTGTCGGACCTTATACCGCAGGAGCGATTGCGAGCATCGCCTTCGGCCTGCCAGAACCTGCAGTAGACGGTAATGTCATGCGTGTTCTATCGAGAATCCTTTTGATTGAAGATGATATTGCAAAACCTCAAACGCGAAAAATTTTTGAAGAAGCGGTTCGCATTTTGATTTCCGAGAAGAATCCGTCCTTTTTCAATCAGGGTCTCATGGAACTTGGTGCAACCATTTGTACGCCTAAAAAGCCTTCATGTATGCTATGCCCAGTTCAAGAACATTGTGAAGCCTTTGAGGAAGGGCTGCAAACAGAACTTCCTGTAAAAAAGAAAAAATTGAAAAAGAAGACGGTCCCGATTGCTGTCGCGCTTCTTCGGGATGAACATAACGAAACCATTATTGAGAAAAGACCTGAAACAGGTCTGCTTGCAAACTTATGGCAATTTCCGAATGTGGAAATTGATTCGTCTGATGGTTCTGTTCGAGATCAATTAAAAACGTACTTAGAAAAAAGATACCCCATTCAGGTGGAAATAAACGAGCATCTTCTCGACTTTCAGCATGTTTTCACGCACTTAACATGGAAAATTGCCGTTTACTCAGGGACTTTTAAGGTTAAGCAATCTTTAGAGGAAGGAAAAATCGTAGATCTTAAACAATTGGAATCTTTTCCATTACCTGTTCCGCATCAAAAAGTAGCTGCACTTTTGAAAGGAGAATGAATATGGACTTGAATCTGCATGGTAATACTGCGCTTGTCACAGGTGCGTCCCGTGGAATCGGGAAGTCAATTGCACTCGGTTTAAGAAATGAAGGCGTCACAGTCGGAATTTGTGCCAGAGGGCAAGAGGACCTGGACGAAATGAAGGAAGAATATCCTGATCTTTCTGTATATCAGGGTGACCTTACAGATGAAGAAACACGCGAGGCTATTTTTCGTAAGTTTATCGAGGATCATGGTTCCATCGATATCCTGGTGAACAATGCTGGTGGCAGTAATGGTTCCACCGTTGAGGAGACTACCGTTCAACAGTTCCGGGAGGCGATGGAGCTCAATTTCCACTCAGCCGTCCACTTCAGTAAAATGGCGGTTGAGGATATGAAAAGCAAAGGCAGAGGCTCAATCATCAACATTTCCAGTATTTACGGACGTGAATCAGGCGGAAAAGCGACTTATAACAGTTCGAAATCAGCGTTGATCAGCTTCACGAAGGCACTTGCAGTAGAAGCAGTTGCCTTTGGCGTGAGGGTGAATGGCGTCGCACCAGGTGCCATTTTACACCCGAAGGGAAGCTGGCAGCGCAGGTTGGATGAAAACCCGGAGAAGATCAATCAATTCGTGGAAGATGAAATTCCAGGTGGTCGCTTCGGAAAACCGGAGGAAGTCGCGGACGTGGTCACATTTCTTGCCTCTGAACGTGCAAACTGGGTCGTCGGCGCCACATTGAACGTCGATGGTGGGCAGGCTTACTCAAATTTTTAAATGAAATAAGGAAGGGGCCGAGTTTTCGATCGGCCCCTTTCATCATTTATAAGCCATTTTCGGAAATTATAGAGCTGAATTCAAGATTTATAATCCAAAATGAGAAATTATAAGCCAAAATCAGAAATTATAAGCCAAAATCAGAAATTATAAGCCAAAATCCAAAACCCAAATAAAGAGAGCTGACTACAATATGAGTCAGCTCTTCCAGTTTATTCGTAATTTGGTCGGGTTCCGTGCTGCCAATCGGCTTCATCACGGTGCAAACCGCCTCGATCTTCGATTTCCTTGATGATTTCCTTATGCATGGACACGCCTTCTGTGTTCAAAAATTGGGTCATCTGTTGTAAGCCGTGGTGGAAATACGCAAGTTCTTTATCAGTCCATTCATTCGTTGAGAGGGTCACTAATTCCGTCATATCTCTTCCTACATACATGGTTTGAAACCTCCTTGCTGAAAAGGCATTTTATGTTCTTATGATTGTTTTTCCCTGTCCTTAACGAATTTAATCTTTCCTTCAAAAAATGGATTATGTATGGTAAATGGTACATCTGATTTTGTCGGATAACACCCTTCCACGGTGGTTAAATTAACTCATGTGGAGGTGAGACTCATGGCAAAACAACAAAAGCCAGGACAACAACAAGCTGGTGCTAACCAAGCACAACAGCAACAAGCTCAACGACAAGCACAACAACAGCAACCTGCTCAACAAGCTGGTCAGTACCAAGCAGAATTCGGACAAGAATATGCTCAAGAAGTACGCCAGCAAAACCAGCAATCGCAACAAGCGATGCGCGCTAAGCAGGGACAACAACAGCAACAACAAAACAAGCAACAGTAACTCCACAAACACTCTCGACGTAGCCGTCGGGGGTGTTTTTTCGGATGAAGTGATAGAGCCCAGTCTTTTGGCCACTTCAGACCTACTGTGGCGATCACAGCCTCATCGTCGGTCTTCCAGTGTCCCTCAAATATTTTAGGAATCTTCGACTAAAAACCACCACGTCCTTTGGTGAACGTCGAAGTCAGTACATCCTGTACAAGTACTTCCGCTTTTCTTCTATGTTATGATTAAAACAACGTAGGGTACGGTTACAATAGAGATGGAAGGCGGGATTGTGATGTGCGGTAGGTTCACGTTGACAGCGGAAATCGACTTACTGATGGATTGGTTCGATATCGATGAGTTCGCTCCAGGATTCGATTTACAGCCTCGGTATAACATTGCACCATCGCAGGATATCGTGGCGATCGTTTCTAATGAAGGAAAGCGTCGCGCAGGATTCCTGAAATGGGGTCTGATTCCTTTCTGGGCGAAGGATCCGTCCATTGCCTATAAAATGATCAATGCGAGAGCTGAGACGGTTCCTGAGAAACCGAGCTTCAAGCATGCCTTCAAAAGACGAAGATGCATCATTCCGGCAGACGGCTTTTATGAATGGAAAAAAGAAGGCAAACAAAAACAGCCTAAATACATAAAGATGAAAAATGATAAGCCGTTCGGATTCGCAGGTTTATGGGAAAAATGGAAGGATGAGCAAGGGAATCCGGTCCATACGTGTACCATTTTGACAACCGAACCGAACGACTTGATGGAAGATATCCATAACCGCATGCCTGTCATTTTACCGAAAGACGATTATTCGAAGTGGCTGGAATGGGACGGGGAACAAGAAGCTTTGGTTGATATGATGCAACCGTTTGAAGCCTCAGATATGATGGCGTATAATGTATCAACGATTGTGAATTCTCCTCGAAATGAAGTCCCTGAGTGTATTGAAGAGCTTTCGAGGAATTAATGCACATCCTTTTCCATTACAGATGAGAAAGGATATAATGGGGAGAGGGATTTTTTTGATGAAAGCGTAAGGAAGGAGTTTCGTATGTCTTTTCCGACCACAGGAAGTTCAATTCAAATACAAAGCTATAAACATAATGGACAACTCCATCGAGTATGGGAAGAAACCATCGTACTTAGAGGAACTTCTTCTGTTGTGATCGGCGGAAATGACCGGATCATCGTTACGGAATCTGATGGGAGACAATGGCGTACAAGGGAACCTGCGATCTGTTACTTCAATTCAGAACAGTGGTTCAATGTCATCGGCATGTTAAGGGAGCAAGGAATCCATTATTACTGTAATCTAGGCACACCATTTACATACGATGGTGAAGCTTTGAAATATATCGATTACGATTTGGATGTGAAGGTCTTTCCAGACATGACCTACACGATTCTTGATGAAGATGAATTCGCCCTTCATAAGAAGGAAATGGATTATCCGAAACAGATCAGTGATATCTTACAAAGGAATTTAGATGAGCTTTGTTCGATGATCAATCAACGGAAAGGTCCATTCGAACCTTATTTCGTTGAGAACTGGTATGAACGGTTTTTGGAACACCGATAACAGTTAAGCACTCATAAGATGGAAAGTTCGACTTGTGTCGAGCTTTTTTTACACTATGGAAAATGGATGGATACACAACATAGAACCCATCAACAGGAGGTGGTTACGACGGATAGTATCAAGCGTTATCTCCATTTTGTAAGACCTTATTTGAAACAGATCATTTTCACGGTCTTCATCGGGATTTTCAAGTTCGGAATTCCGTTGTTGATGCCGTTGATTTTGAAATACGTCATTGATGACGTCATTAATGCGGATATCAGTTTGGATGAGAAATACACCCGCTTATCCTGGGTCCTGGGCGGGGCTTTTTTTGTGTTCATCGTATTGAGACCACCGATTGAATACTACCGGCAATATTATGCCCAATGGACGGCCAGTAAGGTGCTGTTTGATATCCGGGATTACTTGTTCAGCCATATTCAGAAGCTGAGCCTGAAATATTACTCGAATACGAAAGTCGGCGAAATCATTTCACGTGTCATCCATGACGTGGAACAGACGAAATCCTTTGTGGTGACCGGTTTGATGAACGTATGGCTCGATATGATCACGATTTTCATCGCGATCGGAATCATGTTCACGATGGATGGTTGGCTCACCCTTGTCGCGATTTCGCTACTCCCGTTTTACGGTTTATCGGTCAAATATTTTTACAGTCGATTGAGAAGTCTCACTAAGGAAAGGTCCCAGGCTCTTGCAGAAGTACAAGGGCATCTTCATGAACGGGTACAGGGTGTCAGTGTCATCCGCAGTTTCGCACTTGAGGATTACGAACAGGATCAGTTCAACATCCGGAATACGCATTTCCTCAATCGTGCACTTTCACATACGTCATGGAACGCGAAAACCTTCTCGGTCGTCAACACGATCACAGACGTAGCACCGATGCTCGTCATCGGTGTGGCCGCTTATTTTGCGATTACAGGTAAAATTACGATCGGATCGATGGTCGCGTTCGTCGCATACATGGATCGGCTCTATAATCCGCTTCGCAGACTTGTGAATTCCTCGACGACATTGACTCAGGCGATTGCATCGATGGACAGGGTGTTCGATTTCATGGACGAAGCGTATGACATCGAGGACAAGCCTGGTGCGAAGAAGCTGAAGCATGTTGACGGCAACATTACCTTCGACCATGTTTCCTTCCAATATGATGAGGAAGAAGAATCGGTGTTGAAGGATATTCGCTTGGATGTGAAGTCAGGTGAAACGATTGCGCTTGTGGGGATGAGCGGCGGAGGGAAATCTTCCCTCGTCAGTCTGATCCCGAGGTTTTATGATGTGACGAGCGGTCGAATTCTGCTTGACGGAAGGGATATTCGTGAGTACCAGGTCCGCACCTTGAGGGATCAAATCGGGATGGTTTTGCAGGACAACATATTGTTCAGCGAATCCGTCCGAATGAATATCAAAATGGGGAACCCTAACGCATCTGATGAGGATATGCATGCAGCAGCTCGAGCGGCGAATGCCCATGACTTCATCATGAAACTCCCACAAGGCTATGATACGAAGATCGGTGAACGAGGCGTGAAACTATCTGGAGGACAGAAGCAGCGACTGGCAATTGCGCGGGTCTTTCTAAAGAATCCACCGTTGCTTGTCCTTGATGAAGCAACGTCTGCGCTGGACCTTGAGAGCGAACATCTTATCCAGGAATCCCTTGAAAAATTGGCGAAGGACAGGACGACTTTCATTGTGGCACATAGGCTCGCCACGATCACGCACGCAGACCGGATCGTCGTATTAGAGAATGGTTCGATTTCAGAAGTCGGTTCTCATGAGGAATTGATGAAGCGAAAAGGAAGTTATTACAATCTGTTTACAGTGCAAGCACTGGATGAAAAATAATTTTGAAGAGGTTGGCTGACAAAAGCCGACCTCTTTTTTTGTCGAAAAATATTTTTTTGAGTTGAAAATATCAGGTAAAAATTAGGGAGAAAGCAGGAGTTTTAGCGCTTGAAAGCGTATTAGTACATAAGTTGTATATTTAAAACTTTCTAAATATTTCGTGTTGTCAAAAGAATGGAACGATGGCATAATAATGAACAAACGTTCAGAACCGTAACAATTTTGTAAAAATTATCACACCAGGATATCGAGTCAGAAAGAGAGGTGGGGCGGATGGATGCTCCAGTACTGGACGTTAAGGGATTAAAGACCTATTTTTTCACAGACGAAGGTGAAGTACCTGCTGTGAATGATGTCGACTTTCACGTAAAACGTGGTGAGGTTCTCGGGATCGTCGGGGAATCCGGCTGCGGGAAAAGTGTTACATCACTCTCAGTAATGGGACTAGTTCCTTCTCCTCCTGGAAAAATCGTAGGTGGGGAGATCCTTTACAAAGGGGAAGACCTAACAAAAGTAAATGATAAGCGGATGAGACAGATTCGAGGAAATGACATTGCGATGATCTTCCAAGAACCGATGACGTCACTCAATCCCGTTTATAGAATCGGAAATCAACTAATCGAAGCGATTCGGTTACATAATCGATGGGATAAGAAGAAAGCATGGAATCGTGCCGTCGAGATCTTGAAACTGGTCGGCCTTCCACGAGCGGAAGAATTGATGAACAGTTATCCTCATCAGCTTTCCGGAGGGATGAGACAAAGGGTCATGATCGCAATGGCGATGGTCTGTGAACCGGAAGTATTGATTGCGGACGAGCCTACGACTGCGCTCGACGTAACAATTCAGGCTCAGATCCTTGACCTGATGAAACGATTGAATAAAGAAACGGATACTTCAATCATCATGATCACCCATGACCTCGGTGTCGTCGCTGAAATGTGTGAACGGATCGTTGTCATGTATGCCGGTAAAGTCATTGAAGAAGCGAGTGTCAGCACGATTTTCAAAGAACCGAAACACCCTTATACAGTCGGGTTGATACAATCTGTACCTGACATGCGAGACAAGAAAGACCGTTTATACTCCATTCCTGGTACGGTACCGAAACCAGGTTCAATCCAAAAAGGGTGCCAATTTGCACCGCGTTGTGAACACGCTTTTGACCGCTGTTTCGCTGAAACACCAGAACTAGAAAATCAAGAAGATGGAAGCCGGGTACGTTGCTGGCTCCATAACAGCTAGGAAGGGGTCAGAGTATGTCACAACCATTATTAGATGTAAAAGGACTTAAGAAGCATTTTCCGATTACAGGTGGAGTATTCGGCAAACAAGTCGGATCGGTAAAAGCGGTCGACGGAGTGTCATTCTCCGTCAACGAAGGTGAAACACTCGGTCTTGTCGGAGAGAGTGGTTGCGGAAAGTCCACTACTGGACGGATGCTGCTGCGGTTACTTGAACCGACAGAAGGTGAAGTGCATTTCAACGGGAAAGAGCTGACGAAACTGTCTGCGTCTGAAATGCGCAAGATGAGACGCGATATTCAGATGGTCTTCCAGGATCCTTATGCTTCACTGAACCCGAGACACACCGTCGAGAAGATCATTGAAGAACCGATGATCGTCCATGAAATTGAAAAAGACGGGAAGAAGAGGAAGGAAAGAGTCAGAGAACTCCTTGAAACAGTCGGATTGAGTGCTTACCATGCCAAAAGGTATCCGCACCAATTCAGTGGAGGTCAAAGACAGCGTATCGGTATTGCGAGAGCTTTAGCAGTTAAGCCGAAGTTGATCATTGCCGATGAGCCAGTTTCTGCTCTGGATGTTTCTGTACAGGCTCAAGTGTTGAACTTGTTGCAGGACCTTCAAAGTGAATTTGATCTAACATATCTATTCATTGCCCATGACCTCGGTGTCGTCCGCCACATCAGTGATCGTGTCGGCGTCATGTATCTCGGCCGCATTGTCGAGTTGGCAGGCAGTGAGAAAGTATATGAAAAACCATTGCATCCATATACACAAGCGCTTCTATCAGCGGTACCTGTACCGGATGTAGATCATAAGAAGGATCGGATTATGTTGGAAGGTGATGTTCCAAGCCCGTCCAACCCGCCATCAGGCTGTCCGTTCCATACGAGATGTCCAGAAGCGATGGATGTATGTAAACAGGTTGTTCCAAAGTTCCAAGAGGTCGAAGAAAATCATTATGTAGCTTGTCACCTCTATGAGGATGACAAGTCCATATAAAATTTCAATCTAGGGGGAGTACTTAATGAAGAAAAGCTTACTGTGGGCATTAGCCGCAATCATGGTGTTGTCCGTAGCTCTTGCAGGATGTAACTCCAACTCTGACGGAGGAGACGGCGACAAGTCTAAAGAACAAACATTGATCTTCGGACGTGGCGGTGACTCTGTTGGATTAGATCCAGCAACGGTTACAGATGGTGAATCATTCAAAGTTATCAAGAACGTTTATGACACGCTCGTAGAATATGGTGAGCAAGATACGGATGTCAACCCAGCTCTTGCAGAAGAATGGGATATCGCTGAAGATGGTCTCACTTACACATTCACTCTTCGTGAAGGTGTCAAATTCCACAATGGTGAAGACTTCAACGCAGAAGCAGTTGTGAAAAACTTCGAGCGTTGGATGACAAGTGGAGATTCTGGTAAGTTCGCTTACTATGCATCCATGTTTGGTGGATTCAAAGGCGACGAAGGACACGTCATCAAAAGTGTTGAAGCGAAAGACGATTATACGGTTGAATTCAAACTTAACCGTCCTCAAGCACCATTCTTGAAGAACTTGGCGATGACACCGTTCTCAATCGCTGCACCAGGTGAATTCGACAAGATTGAAACTGAGCCAGTTGGTACAGGTCCATTCAAGTTTGTTGACTGGAAGCGTAACGACCGCATCACTCTTGAAAAGAACGGAGAGTACTGGAAAGAAGGACTTCCAAAGCTTGATAAAGTCATCTTCCGTGCAATTCCTGATAACTCGAACCGTCTGAATGCATTGAAGACGGGTGAAATCCACTTGATGGATGGCGTGAACCCAAGTGATGTTGCAGAGATCGAGGATAATGCAGATCTTCAAACATTCTTCCGCCCATCTATGAATGTTGGTTACCTTGGTTTCAATACACAAATGGAGCCATTCAATGACAAAAAAGTACGTCAAGCATTGAACCATGCTGTCGATAAAGAAGCATTGATCAAAGCGTTCTACGAAGGACAAGCTGAGCCTGCGAAGAACCCGATGCCTCCAGTAATCGATGGATACAATGACGAAGTAGATCCATATCCTTTCGATCTTGAAAAAGCGAAGCAATTGCTTGCTGAAGCAGGATATCCAGATGGATTCAAGACTGAACTATGGGCAATGCCAGTTCCACGTCCATACATGCCGGACGGAAAGAAAGCTGCTGAAGCAATCGCAGCGAACTTTGCAAAAATCGGTGTAGATGCTGAAATCGTATCTTACGAGTGGGGTACTTACCTCGAAAAAGCACAAAAAGGTGAAGCGCCAATGTTCTTGCTAGGATGGACTGGTGACAACGGAGACGCTGACAACTTCCTTTACACGTTGCTTGATAAGGATACAATCGATTCAAACAACTACTCTCGTTATGCAAATGACAAGGTACATGATATCTTGATCGAAGCACAATCGACTCCTGACAAAGAGAAGCGTGCAGAGCTTTACAAGCAAGCTCAAGTATTGATTCACGAAGATGCTCCTTGGGTACCACTTGTACACTCTGAGCCAGCACTTGCAGGACTTAAGACGGTTGAAGGTTTCCAACCTCACCCTACTGGTTCTGATAAGTTGACAAATGTTTCTTTAAAGTAATGGATTGAAAGTAGAGGGGAGTATAGCGCTCCCCTTTTCTTTTAGCATTTATATTCTGACTGTGAACCGGATCAACTGCTTCTTATCTTGTTCGGGAAACAGCAACTATAAGCCCAAACCGGTTTGCATAGCATTGGCTTATCCAGTGTATAAGCAGCTATGAACAACGAAATTAAGCCAGTATGCTGAAGAGGTGAGAGAAAAGTGTTTGCTTATACGATACGAAGAATCTTGATGCTGGTCCCGGTTCTGATCGGTATGTCACTGATTGTGTTTTTCTTGATCCGTGCCATCCCAGGAGATCCAGCTCAAATCATACTAGGACAACAGGCTTCCAAAGAAGCAATCGCTCAATTGCGGGACAGTCTTGGTCTTGACGAACCATGGTACGTCCAATACGTCATCTATATGAAAGACCTCCTGACAGGAGACCTCGGTAACTCGATCCGGACCCACGCACCGATCAGCGAAGAGATATGGCCTTATTTTGCAGCGACCTTAGAACTATCTCTATTCGCAATGTTCATTGCAGTCGTGGTTGGTGTGAACGCAGGAATCATCAGTGCGTGGTTCCAAAACTCTTGGTTCGACTATGTAGCAATGCTACTTGCTCTTATCGGAGTATCCATGCCGATCTTCTGGTTAGGATTGATGGAACAGTGGGCGTTCGCGGTTGAGTTCAGATGGTTCCCGACTTCAGGAAGGGAAAGTATCTTGAATCCTGTCGATTCCATAACGAACTTATACATCATCGATACGATTATCCAGGGACGCTTCGACCAGTTGCAAACGGTCTTGAGACATTTGACGTTACCTGGTCTCGCATTAGCGACCATTCCAATGGCGATCATCGCTCGTATGACACGTTCAAGTATGCTTGAAGTCATGCGTTCCGATTATATCCGTACGGCACGTGCGAAAGGATTGCGCATGTTCTGGGTGGTTTACAAGCACTCCTTGAAAAATGCCTTCATCCCAGTTTTGACTGTCATCGGTCTACAAATGGGGCTTTTGCTAGGAGGAGCCATCCTGACGGAAACGATCTTCAGTTGGCCTGGAATTGGACGTTATATCTATGATGCGATCGGTTTCCGTGACTATCCAGTCATCCAGTCTGGCATTCTTGTCATTGCGTTGGTCTTTGTCACGATCAATCTTCTAGTGGATCTCTTATATGCTGCAATCGATCCTAGAATCAAATATCAATAATAGCTGAAGTTTTATAAGAGCTGAAGTTTAAAAGGAGAGAGAACAATATGGCGGAACTTGCAAGAAATGAAAATCCAATAGAGCCAAAGCAGCAAGAAGAAAAGCCTGCTTCGCCATGGAGAGATGCCTGGAAGAGCTTTCGCAAGAACAAGTTGGCGCTGGTAGGGTTAGGAATCGTCAGCTTCTTCATTTTCTTAGCTGTCTTTGCTCCACTCATTGCACCTGAAGGAATTAACGAACAGAAGATTTCATCGGATAATTATGCGAAGCTTGAAGCACCTTCTTCAGAATATTGGTTTGGTACAGATGACTTTGGACGCGATGTCCTCAGTCGGATCATCTACGGCTCCAGAATCTCATTAACCGTTGGATTCTTTGCCGTACTTGGATCCATCATCATTGGATCGACGCTCGGTATTTTGGCGGGCTACTATGGCAGATGGGTTGATACGATCATCTCACGTTTGTTCGATATCATGCTTGCTTTCCCTAGTATTCTACTGGCAATCGCGATTGTCGCGGTGCTGGGACCTTCACTAAGGAATGCGCTCATCGCCATCGCCATCATCAACGTTCCGAACTTCGGACGTCTCGTTCGATCGAAGGTTTTGAGTATAAAAGAGGAAGAGTATATCATGGCTGCGAAAGCGGTCGGAATGAGGGACCGAAGAATTTTGTTCCAGCATATCCTTCCGAACAGTTTCGCACCGATCATCGTTCAAGGGACTTTGCTGATCGCAACAGCAATCATTGAAACTGCTGCACTCGGATTCCTCGGATTAGGTGCAAAAGCACCGACACCAGAATGGGGGACGATGCTGGCGGATGCACGGAGCTATATTACCGATGCACCTTGGACAATGATCTTCCCTGGTCTCGCCATCATGTTGACCGTACTCGGATTCAACTTGATGGGTGATGGTCTCCGTGATGCACTCGATCCGAAAATGAAAAGCTAGTTTCAATGTAAAAGGTCTGCCTCTGACGGCAGACCTTTTTTGCTTTCTATTCATCTTGCGCATAAGCGTCGGTTATTTTTACCTCGTTATCTTCCGTATGATACGTATGGAAGCTTTCAATCAATTTATCCAAGTGGACGAGATGGTGGTTGTAATCGATGATCAACCCGATGAGCGGGAAGACATTCATCCATTGCTCTCTTTCGACTTGGTTATGATCATAGAGCTCCATGAAGTATTCTGTCAGCTCTTTCTCATCTTCATCCAGTTGGTTCACGACTTCTTCGGGAGATTGATAGCGGACTTTCCCGATATATTTCATGAGTATCCGTTGATGATAGTTCGTCAGATGATCCAGCTGACCTTGAATCAGTTTTTGAATCGTTTCAGGCATCTGGTAGATCTTATGATCATGCTGATCTAGACTTTTCAAGATTGCCAAAGCTTTGTTCGTCGTCGTAATCATGTTCCGGAAGAGGACCAGTTTCCGATTCTTCGTATACTCCGAACCTTTGAAATAATTCCTCTCTTCTTTAAACATGAGATAGTAGTTATCTGCCTTGATCATACTTTCGTTGATTTTGGCAAGATCATCTTTCAAGATTTTTCGCTCCGCATCATTCCGGGTAGCGAGACGGATCCACTGAGAGATCTGTTCCATGTTTTTGACGTTTTTATGGTAAAGACGTGTTTCATATTTTGGCGGTAAAAAGACCAAATTCACAAGAAACGCACAAAATACGCCAATCATGATGACCGAAAAACGTGTGATTGCGAATGTAAGGTAATCGTCTCCTGGATTGACCATCAACACGATGACGGTCACAATCGCTAACGGAATGGTGGATTCTATCTTCAATTTAATGTTGATGGCAATGATCAAAACACTGATCAGTCCGATGACAATCGGTGCATTCCCTAATGTCTGAACGGCGATAATCGCAAGTGTCGCACCAATCAAATTGGATTGGACTTGCTCAATGATGGTTTGATAGGAACGGTAGATGGTCGGTTGGATGGCAAACAATGCAGCAATTGCAGCGAAGGATGCCGAATCCAGATTCAACCACATCGTAATATATAAAGCGAGTGAAATTGCGACTCCTGTCTTAATGATACGAGCACCGAATTTCATGTTATCGTAAAACCCTTTCTCAAAATAAGCCTTGTGATGAACGTACTATACACCCAATCTTCCTAGAAATCAATACTTTAAATAATTCCTACACGAAGATGTAAACCTATTTACAATTTTATGAAAAGGGGGTAAAATGAGTCTAATAATATAGCTCCTAAAGGGGAGTAGCTTTTACATTGGAGTCGTCATTCCAGAGCTGATGCTCTCGGTTCCAGTGGCAGCACATCGTGTTGTTAGCAAGACCTTTACCGTACGGTTGGTAAAGGTCTTTATTTATGTTCTGATGACCTTTACCTAATAGGTAAGGGTCATTTTTTTGTGAAGTGACGTGAGCTGAAAAAAAGGAGGAAATACAGATGGAAGTTGCTGTGCTCATGGAATACGGTTGGATTCTTTTGGTCTTGATTGCATTGGAAGGACTCCTTGCAGCAGATAACGCTCTTGTCTTAGCAATCATGGTAAAACATTTACCGGAAGAGCAGCGAAAGAAAGCATTGTTTTATGGATTGTTAGGAGCGTTCGTCTTTCGTTTCGGCTCACTCTTCGCCATTTCATTTCTAGTAAACGTTTGGCAAGTGCAAGCGATTGGAGCCGTTTATCTCCTCTTTATCGCCTTTAACCACATTTTTAGAAAAGTGATGGTCAAAAAGGTCGGGAAACAAGGTAAGGTCAAAGCTAAAAAGAAGGCATCTGGATTTTGGGGTACCGTTTTGAAAGTCGAGTTGGCGGACATTGCATTTGCAGTAGACTCGATATTAGCGGCGGTCGCACTAGCGGTTACACTTCCGAAAACGAACCTACCGAACATTGGTGGACTAGATGGAGGGAAATTCCTGGTCATCTTTTTCGGTGGATTGATTGGACTGATCATCATGCGATTTGCTGCAAACGTATTCGTGAAATTGCTGGAGTCTCGTCCGAAGCTTGAAATTGCTGCCTTTCTTATTGTGGGTTGGGTAGGGGTGAAGCTGGCCGTATACACATTGACTCACCCGGAACTTGCGATTATTGAAGAAGGCTTCGCGAAGTCACCAGCCTGGAAAATGACGTTTTATGGCGTTTTGATATTGATTGCGGTCGGTGGATGGGTGTTTTCGAAGGAAAAGAAGCCAAGTGTAGAATCAACAGAGGAGCCTTCTTATAACCAGGATTCAAAGACAGGTGCGTAAATCTGGTTTGTGTATGCAATGTAATGTAGGGATGATGTAATAATCCTCCATAATGACCAGAATACGGAGTGAAATGAACAGAATAAAAGCTGAAATGAACAGAAAAACCGTTGAATTGATCAGAAACCATACAAAACAGACTTCTATTACAATGAAAAAGGTTGACCCGATCATGTTGGGTCAACCTCCTTATAAGTTAAAGGTTTTTAAAAGCGTGCTCTACTGCTTGAATTGTTTGATCGATGTCCTCTTCTGTATGAGCAGTCGTCAGGAACCAGGCTTCATATTTTGAAGGCGCAAGGTTGATGCCCTGATCCAGCATTAGATTGAAGAAACGAGCAAACATTTCTCCGTCACTTCGTTCCGCTTGCTCATAATTCGTGACAACTTCGTCTGAACCGAAATACAGAGTCAGTGCGCCTTTCAAACGGTTAAGCGAAAGGGGTACGGAGTATTTTTCGGCCAACTGACGGATGCTGGTTTCAAGCTTTTCACCTAAATGGTCCATCTTTTCGTACACGCCTTCTTGTTGAAGGACTTCGAGGCATGCGATACCTGCTGAGATGGAAGCTGGATTACCAGCCATCGTTCCTGCTTGATAGGCTGGTCCGAGTGGTGCGACTTTTTCCATAATGTCTTTTTTACCGCCGTACGCACCGATTGGAAGACCGCCACCGATGATTTTACCGAGTGCCGTCATATCCGGTTCAACGTTCAGCAGGTTCTGAGCACCGCCATACATAAAACGGAAAGCAGTGATGACTTCATCATAAATGACGAGCGCGCCTGCATCATGAGCAATGTCGTTTACCGCTTCCAGGAAACCGGGTTTCGGCTCGACGATTCCGAAGTTCCCGACGATCGGCTCGACGAGAATGCCGGCAACTTCATCTCCGAACGTATCAATCGCTTGTTTAAAAGCATCAACATCATTGAATGGGACAGTAATCACTTCTTGGGCGATGCTTTTCGGTACACCTGCAGAGTCCGGTGTTCCAAGTGTGGACGGACCGGATCCAGCCGCAACGAGGACAAGGTCTGAGTGTCCGTGGTAGCATCCTGCGAATTTGATAATCTTATCCCGACCTGTGTAAGCTCTAGCGACACGAATCGTCGTCATGACTGCTTCTGTACCAGAGTTGACGAAACGGACTTTTTCCATAGAAGGAATCGCTTCTTTCAACATAGAGGCAAATTGGTTTTCGAGTCGTGTAGGTGTGCCGTATAAGACACCCGTTTCTGCGGCGTTCGTGATGGCTTTTGTGATATGAGGGTGTGCGTGCCCTGTAATAATTGGACCATAAGCGGCGAGATAATCGATATATTGGTTGCCGTCGACATCCCAGAAGTAAGCGCCCTGCGCCTTTTCCATGAAAACAGGAGCGCTTCCGCCAACAGCTTTAAAGGAACGCGATGGACTGTTCACTCCACCGACGATATGTTCAAGTGCATCTGAATATAATTCAACTGATCGATTTCGATCCATAATAAGAATACCTCCCTATAAATGAAGAGTCAGCTTTGGGGCTGGTACCAGGCACCGTTTTGAAAGCCTTATGTAACAACAGTTCTTTTTCGGTGCCTGGCACTTCAATGAATATTGTAGCAAAGTTTCGGTGATTACGCAGAATCCTATTTCATCCACATTTTGCTTCCTTACTCAATATGGGGATGGACGAGAGAAAACAACTGAGTTGTCTTTTTACTCTCGGGTTGTATACACTGTTAATGGTGTAATTGGAGGGAACTTACTTATGGATAAGATGATACATGTCGAAAATCTGACGAAAGAATTCAAATCGTATTCGAGCAGATCAGGCCTCAAAGGGGCTTTCCGTGACCTGCTCACACGAAATTATAAAATCCACCGAGCGGTCGATTCGATTTCTCTCGATGTGAAGCCTGGAGAGATGATCGGTTATATCGGTGAAAACGGGGCAGGAAAATCGACGACGATCAAAATGCTTACAGGCATCCTGACTCCAACGGATGGAACAGTCACTATCAATGGGATGAACCCGCACAAGGAAAGGGAAAAGTTTGTGAAAACGATTGGAGTCGTCTTCGGTCAACGGTCCCAGTTATGGTGGGACATTGCGGTACAGGAATCGTTCCGCCTGCTCAAAAAAGTGTACAACGTATCCGATGAAGATTATAACGAGCACATGTCGATGGTCATTGAAGCACTCGACATCGCACCGTTATTGGACAGGCCGGTTCGTAAGCTATCACTCGGTCAACGGATGAGATGTGAATTGGCAGCCGCCCTCATTCATAATCCGCCGTTGCTCTTTTTAGATGAGCCGACGATCGGTCTCGATGTGCTCGTCAAACTGAAAATCCGAGAATTTTTAAAAGAACTGAATGAAAGATACAACACGACCATCATGTTGACGACTCACGACCTATCAGACATTGAAGCGTTATGCGAACGGGTCGTCATGCTGGATGAAGGTAAAATCATTTATGACGGGGCACTTAATCAGCTCAAAACGAGCTGGGGCGAAGGCAAGCAGATCGAATTCCATTTTAAGGCGGCGAAGTCGAGAGAAGAGCTGAACGCCGCTACAGGCAAACAACTGGTTGTCTGGGAGCCAGGGGAAAACGCGAATACTTGGACTGCGAACGTAACGAACGATGAAGACATCATCTCTCAAGTCATCGGGGATGTCGTCTCCAACCATCAGATTCTTGACTTGAAGATCCTTGAAACGTCAACCGAGGAGATCATCCGAAACATCTATGAAGAAGGCGTTATTCATGGCTAAATATATAGAAATGATCAGGATTCGGTTTTTGATGATGCTCGCTTACCGAACAAATTACTACAGCGGAATCATCATCTATAGCATCAACATCGCTGCTTATTACTTTTTATGGAGTGCCATCTATGGCGGTAAAGAGGACATTCAAGGACTTTCCGTCATCCAGATGACTACATACATCGCAGTTGCGTGGATGGCTCGTGCTTTTTACTTCAATAACATCGACCGTGAAATCGCGCTCGAAATAAAAGAGGGAAAAGTAGCGGTTGAACTCATTCGGCCGTATCACTATTTGAATATGAAAACGATGGCAGCGCTAGGAGAAGGGATCTTCCGGTTATTCTTCTTCTCGGTTCCTGGGATGTTCATCGTATCGCTCATTTTTCCGATGGAATTTTCAGCGAACTTGTCCACATGGGGTTTTTTCGGAATATCAATCATTTTCAGCTTCATCATCAATACGCAGATCAATTTGATGACAGGCATCATCACCTTCTTCCTATTTAATAATGATGGTCTGATGAGAGCGAAGCGCGTCGTCATCGACCTGTTTTCCGGATTGATCCTGCCGATCAGCTTCTATCCAGGATGGGCGCAATCGGCAATGGAATGGTTTCCGTTCCAATACATTTCGTACGTTCCGAGTATGATCTTCTCAGAAGGGTTTGTCGGAAGTGAAGTGTATAACGCAATCATGATGCAACTTGTTTGGTGTCTCATTCTCCTTGTTCCGATTCAGGTCCTATGGACGCTCGCAAAAAAACAAATGGTCATACAAGGAGGTTGATCTGTCATGCGATATATTTCGATTTTCATGCAATATGTCGGGCAATATATGAAGACACGTTTGACCTATCGTTCGGACATGGTCGTTGAGCTCCTCTCTGACCTATTGTTCCAGGCGGTCAACCTGATCTTCATCCTGGTCGTTTTCGGCCACACGAAATTGTTAAGCGGCTGGACGAAGGATGAAATCATTTTCATTTACGGATTCTTTTTGGTCCCATTCGCTTTTTTCTCGACGTTCTTCAACATCTGGGACTTCAACGAGCGTTATATCGTAAAAGGAGAACTGGATCGCATCCTGACCAGACCGATCCACAGTTTGTTCCAGGTCATCCTTGAGCGTATGGAACTGGAGTCGATGTTCGGGATCATCACAGGACTCGTCGTCATGTTTTATGCCGGAAGCAACCTTGGGCTGACGATCGATTGGTATGACCCGATCCTGTTCATCCTGTTCGTCATCGGAGGAGCCCTCGTTTATGCAGGGATCTTCATCAGTCTCGCAACTGTCAGCTTCTGGTCGGACAGCCGGACTGCCATCATGCCGATGATGTACAACATCGGGAACTTCGGGCGCTATCCCGTCGACATCTACCACCAGGTGATCCGATATGTGTTGACGTGGATTTTACCATTCGCCTTTGTCGGTGTATATCCAGCCGCCTTTTTCCTCGATAAAACCGAGTGGTACGGCTACGCATTCTTGACACCGTTCATGGGCATCTTGTTCTTCGGCCTTTCGATTTTCCTATGGAATGTAGGTGTGACGAAGTATCGAGGAGCAGGAAGTTAATTCGAGGTTATGTTTTAGGGGTTATGAGGGAACATAGAAGTAAATTATCTTATAACGGAGGTGAAGCCTTCTCTTAAGAGGAAGGCGAACCGTGGCAATCATTAATCTCATTCTTGTCGCTATATTAATCGCGGCTACCGCATTTTTCGTCGCTGCAGAATTTGCAATTGTAAAAGTAAGATCCACAAAGATCGATAAGCTTGTTGAAGAAGGAAACAAGCGGGCGAAAGCCGCTCGTAAAGTGCTCGACAATCTGGACGGGTATCTTTCCGCCTGTCAGCTCGGAATCACCATCACCGCGCTCGGCCTTGGTTGGTTGGGGGAACCGACAGTTGAAAAACTGCTGCATCCTGTATTTGAGCAGTTCGAAATTTCCCCGACCCTTGCAAGTACGCTATCGTTCATCATAGCGTTCTCCTTGATCACCTTTTTACACGTCGTATTAGGGGAGTTGGCACCAAAGACAGTTGCGATTCAGAAAGCGGAAACCATCAGTTTACTTTTAGCAAGGCCACTGATTTGGTTTGCGAAAATCATGTATCCATTCATTTGGTCCTTGAACGGTTCTGCTCGTTTGATCATCAGGATGCTCGGCTTCAGCCAAGCAAATGAACATGACATGGCCCACTCGGAAGAGGAATTGCGAATTATTTTATCGGAAAGCTATAAGAGTGGTGAAATCAATCAATCTGAGCTTCACTACGTGAATAAGATCTTCGAATTCGATGATCGGACTGCTAAGGAAATCATGGTACCGCGTACTGAGATGGTCTGTATGTTCACGGATGAAGAGATGGAAGAAAACATTGAAGTGATGAGCCGTGAAAAATATACCCGTTATCCTGTAGCGGATGGAGATAAGGATCGTATCGTCGGAATCGTGAACATTAAAGAAGTGTTCAATTCATTGTTGAAGAATGAAAACAAACCGATAGAGGATTTCATCCGTCCGGTAACGAAAGTGATCGAGACCACGCCGATCAAGAACCTTCTTGTCCAGATGCAACGTGAACGGATCCATATGATGATCTTGATCGATGAGTATGGCGGAACGGCTGGACTTGTAACGGTAGAGGACATATTAGAAGAAATCGTCGGAGAAATCCGAGACGAATTCGATATTGAAGAGCAACCACAAATCAAGAAAGTGAACGATCAACATGCGATCCTGGATGGAAAAGCGTTGATTGCCGATGTGAACGAGTTCTTCGGATTGGATATAGACGACTCCGAACTCGATACGATCGGAGGCTGGATCTTATCCCAAACTTCCGAAGTCATAGAAGGGGACGAATTCACTTACGGGCATGTCAGCTTTAAAATTTCAGAAGCGGACGATCAGCAGATCAAACGGATCGCTGCAGTTGCAGACTAAGGGAAGGGACCTCCACAATAGTGGGGGTTTTTTCGTGCGGTAAAAACCTGTCCATTTTTCCCCGCTTTCCGCATACATTGTGGAGAGGTGGATTGGATGGATCTATTAATGATTGTTGGTGTCATTTGTGTCGTGTTTTTCATCATCCAAAGAAGTATCATGTCATTCTTTCGACATCCCCGTCCTTCACATAAAAAACCTAGGAAGTTCATCTCGTTTGAAGACTTGATGGCTTTATTCATCGTTTATTCCATCATCATCTTTGGCTTCGGATCGATCTACTTTACACTCATCATCACGGGTGTTCCTGTCCTGATGGAAGGTGGGGTACCGGTTAACGGAGATTTTACCGAATTGACTGAAGCGGTTTCCTATTTCAGCGCGGTCACCTTATTGTCCGTCGGTTATGGAGACATCACCCCAGTCGGACTCGGCAGGTGGATCTCTGTCATAGAAGCACTGGTCGGTTACCTTCTGCCAGCTGCATTCGTCCTTTCAACAGTCGTTGATACGGACTGATTACTTGTAACAGAATTGAAGATTGGGTACCCTTAAAGCAGGAAGATGTCCAGTTTTCGGACACGGATATCGATTATGTATAGGAGGGTTCTCGAACATGACTGTTAAAACAGGAGAAAAAGCACCAAATTTCACACTAGAAGCAAACAATGGAGAGAAGGTTAGCCTCTCTGACTTCAAAGGAAAAAATGTCGTGTTGTATTTCTATCCGAAAGACATGACGCCAGGTTGTACGACGGAAGCATGTGACTTCAGAGATCACCACAGCGAATTCAGTGATCAGAACACTGTGATACTCGGTGTCAGCCCTGACCCGATAGACCGTCACAAGAAATTCATCGAGAAGCATGATCTGCCATTCTTGCTACTGGCAGATGAGGATCATGAGGTTGCCGAGCAATACGGTGTCTGGCAACTGAAGAAGAATTTCGGGAAAGAGTATATGGGCATTGTCCGTTCGACCTTCATCATTGATGAAGATGGAGAACTCGTCAAAGAATGGCGCAAGGTTCGCGTGAAAGATCACGTAGAAGAAGCGCTCAACTACATTAAAGAGAATATGTAATAGGTAAAAACGGGGTTCCTACAACCTCGTTTTTATTTTTACTTAGAACCCCTTTATGATACGATTAAATCGTCAGAAAACTTGAAATGGCAGTGAGTTTGAGGCTTGCGATGCCCGAAAATGGAGAATTACAGTTTTCAGGGTGCGAAAGAGTCTTTAACGGCAACTGAGAATTCAATCCTTCAATGATAAACTTGTAATCCTACATATATAACAGAGGTGGAACAACGATGTTCATTGTATCTTCAGCTAAAATCCGTTCTAGAATTAAAGATCAATTGACGAAGGACTATCCAGATATCCAGTGGCAGTTCTGCCAGAACATTGAGGAAGCGACTCCTTATTTACCTGAGGCCGATATCCTCCTGACGTATGGGGAAGATTTAAAACCCGAATCCATACAAGTAGCGACCAACTTGAAATGGATTCATGTTCTATCGGCTGGTCTCGATAAGATGCCATTCCAGGCGATTAAAGAACGAAACATGCTCGTTACAAATGCAAGAGGCATCCACCAGGTACCGATGGCCGAATACACGATTGGGATGATGCTTCAGGTTACCCGTAATCTAGCGCTGATTCATGAGAACCAGAAGGATAAAGTGTGGAATCGCCGCGTTAAGATGGAAGAACTTCATGGGAAGACGATTGGTGTTTTAGGAGCAGGTGCGATAGGTTCGGAAATTGCAAGGCTCTCAAAAGCTTTCCGCATGAAAACGATTGGCGTAAACCGAAGTGGAAACCCTGCCGATCATTTCGATGAGACGATGAAAATCTCTGAGCTTGACAGCCTGTTACAAGAAGTGGATTTCCTCGTTTCCGTGTTACCAAGGACGAAGGAAACGCATCAACTTTTGAAAAAAGAACATTTCGAGCAGATGCAAGAGCATGCTGTTTTTATCAATATCGGAAGAGGGACAACGGTCGACCAGGATGGTCTGGTTGAAGCGATGCGTGAAAACCAGATCGCTCATGCTGTACTGGATGTCATGGAAGAAGAACCTTTACCAGAAGACAGCGTCCTATGGGAAATGGAGAATGTGACCGTCACTCCGCATATTTCGGGTATTACACCTCAATATCAGGACAGAGCATTTGAACAATTCCTCTCTAATCTCCGCGTGTACCGGACTGGTGAAGGGAACTATATGAATAAAATCGATGTTAATAGGGGGTATTAAGAATGAAGATCTACACAAAATCAGGCGACAAAGGCACAACGTCATTAGTTTATGGAGATCGCGTCCCTAAAAACGATGCAAGAGTAGAGGCGTATGGTACGTGTGACGAGGCGAACTCGATGATCGGTCTGGCTCTTAGTCACTTGGACGAGAATGATCGGGAATGGAAGGTCGATTTCGAGAAAACATTGCTAAGAGTCCAAACGGTCCTGTTCCATGTCGGAGCGGAACTTGCGACACCGAAAGGGAAAAAGGTCGGATGGACGCTCGAAGAAAAGGATATTTCTTTCCTCGAAGAAGCGATTGACCGTTGGGATGATAAACTTACGCCATTAAAGCAGTTCATCTTGCCTGGAGGTTCACAATCGGCTTCAGCCCTTCATGTCGCACGAACGGTTTCAAGGCGCGCTGAGCGTCAAGCCGTAGCAATCGAAGACGTCAATCCGCTCGTACTTTCCTATTTGAACCGCTTGTCGGATTTCTTGTTCGTCGCAGCGAGATATGTAAACCAGCAATCAGGTATGACTGAACCTATTCTGCATGAAGAAGAGTGAAGTCAAGCACCATAAGGGTTTTAATTGACAACATTCACAAGTACCGTGTACACTATTTATAAATATTATAAAGTAAGAATGTCTTTCGGAAGAGAGGTGCATGACGATGACTCATGAAGAAAGCCGATTACAGACAGCGGTTGATACGTTGAAAGATGCGGGAGTTCGCATAACGCCCCAACGTCATGCGATTTTAGAGTATTTGATTCAAACGTTGTCTCATCCAACGGCAGATGAGATTTATAAAGCATTAGAAAGCAAGTTTCCAAATATGAGTGTTGCGACCGTCTATAACAATTTGCGTGTATTCAAAAACGCTGGACTCGTCAAGGAATTGACCTATGGTGATTCATCCAGCCGGTTTGACTGTGTAACAACCGATCACTACCACGTCATCTGTGAGGAATGTGGTAAGATCGTCGATTTTTCTTATCCAGGATTGGATGAAGTCGAGAACGTTGCGGAACATGTTACCGGTTTTAAAGTAAATAATCACCGGATGGAAGTGTATGGCACTTGTCCGGATTGTCAAAAAGTCCACTAAAAAAAGCTGAGGTCCATACCTCAGCTTTTTTCTTTGCTCTTCTTTTTGTGATTATACTTTTCATCGAATTCCACACCATCAAGGTTAGGATCCAACGTTAGCGGTTGTTTGCAGAACATGCATGCATCTACACGACCAAGCACTTTTGTGACCTTGTTGCAGTTCGGGCATTCGACCTGAACAGCTTTCGTGGATAACATTCCGATCCATATATATACGGCAGCGCTCGATAATGTTGCAAGAAATCCAATTAACATGAAGATGGTCATAACAGTAAAGCTGGCTTTAAAATAAAGACCTGCATACATAATCACGATTCCGATGAACACGAGGCTTAGTGCAAAGGTCCTGATTTTATTTATTTTACTTGTATATTTGATATCCATAATATACATTCCTCCTGCACACAGTATAGCAAAGATATTTTTCGAAATCATGAACAATCTTTTAACTTTTCATATTGTAAAAGGAAAAACCGATATCATATGGAATAATGTAAAAAGTGAAGAACACGGACATTCATACAGGAGATGATTGAAAAGATGGAAGATATATTACGACCGCTCTATCAGGAAAGAGCTAGTCGAGAGGAAACCCTGGGGGTATTGTTGGTCGAGAAGCACAAAGCGTTCAGCCCTTCGACGGATCACTTCGATGTCATTTTGTTCATTATTGTGGAAAAAGCAGAAGACTCATGGCAGGTCAAGCATTATGAGTTTGAGGATAAAAAGGCAGCCCTTCATGTGGTCGACCTCCAGCAGCTCAATGAATGGTTGATGCTCGGCTCGCACCGAAGAGTCGTGGATTGGGTAGTCAATGGTAAAGTATTGTTTGATCGAAATGAATTCGTAGATGCATTGAAGAAGAGGATCAACGATTTTCCTCTTGCAGAACGTAAGAAGAAGATCGGTATCGAGTTCGCAAAGCTTGTCCGTCGTTTTTCAGATGGAAAAGAACTATATTATGCCGGTCATTACCTTGATGCTTACAATAATATTATCCATGCCCTACATCATCTAGCGAGGTTATCTGTCATTGAACATGGTTTCTATCCAGAGGTAACGGTTTGGAACCAGGTGAGACAGATTGAACCGGAAATCTACAAATTATATGAAGAATTGACGTCCAGTGATGAACCGATCCATAAACGGATTGAACTGTTACTTCTGGCAAATGAGTTTTCTCTCTCATCCAAAACGGAGCTTGGTTCTCGTCATCTGAAAGATATCATGCAGACAAAAGTCGATTCTTGGTCTTTCTATGAATTGATGCAGCATCCTGAAATGGAAGATTATAAGATCGATCTAGGAGCAATGATTGAGCATCTTATCGAAAAAGAGTACATTCAAGTCGTTCGTAACGAAACAAAGGGGAAAGGGATTTACCACAGGACTTATCAGTTCAGAAAGTAAGTCATTCTTTATAGATAGAATTCTCCATTAAGTGATCCAATTGAATGGTGAACTACTTATAGACAAACATCTAAATTAATTACGAAATTGTTATTGACACTTCTTTTTGAAGCATGGTATATTATATCTCGTCGCTACGGAAGGCGGCGGGATATTTCTTTTGTAAACCACGAAAGAAAAAAGAAAACAGCAAAAAAAGTCGTTGACAGCGGAGCTTGCAGATGATATTCTATAAAAGTCGCTGTTAAGACAACGACAAACAAAATTCTTCGATAAAAGACATCGTATTTTGCGGGTCGACATCGAAGGAAACAGCTCTTTGAAAACTGAACAAAAGCCAAGCGTGAAACGGGTCTTTTTATAAGAACCCTGAATCAATTTCGATTTACATTTAATGAGCAATCAAACACTTTATTGGAGAGTTTGATCCTGGCTCAGGACGAACGCTGGCGGCGTGCCTAATACATGCAAGTCGAGCGGATCAATGGGGAGCTTGCTCCCCTGAGATTAGCGGCGGACGGGTGAGTAACACGTGGGCAACCTGCCTGTAAGACTGGGATAACTCCGGGAAACCGGGGCTAATACCGGATAATACTGACCACCACATGGTGGAAAGTTGAAAGATGGCTTCGGCTATCACTTACAGATGGGCCCGCGGCGCATTAGCTAGTTGGTGAGGTAAGGGCTCACCAAGGCGACGATGCGTAGCCGACCTGAGAGGGTGATCGGCCACACTGGGACTGAGACACGGCCCAGACTCCTACGGGAGGCAGCAGTAGGGAATCTTCGGCAATGGGCGAAAGCCTGACCGAGCAACGCCGCGTGAGCGATGAAGGCCTTCGGGTCGTAAAGCTCTGTTGTTAGGGAAGAACAAGTACCGTTCGAATAGGGCGGTACCTTGACGGTACCTAACCAGAAAGCCACGGCTAACTACGTGCCAGCAGCCGCGGTAATACGTAGGTGGCAAGCGTTGTCCGGAATTATTGGGCGTAAAGCGCGCGCAGGCGGTCTCTTAAGTCTGATGTGAAAGCCCACGGCTCAACCGTGGAGGGCCATTGGAAACTGGGGGACTTGAGTACTGGAGAGGAGAGTGGAATTCCATGTGTAGCGGTGAAATGCGTAGATATATGGAGGAACACCAGTGGCGAAGGCGGCTCTCTGGCCAGTAACTGACGCTGAGGCGCGAAAGCGTGGGGAGCAAACAGGATTAGATACCCTGGTAGTCCACGCCGTAAACGATGAGTGCTAGGTGTTGGGGGGTTCCACCCTCAGTGCTGACGTTAACACATTAAGCACTCCGCCTGGGGAGTACGGCCGCAAGGCTGAAACTCAAAGGAATTGACGGGGGCCCGCACAAGCAGTGGAGCATGTGGTTTAATTCGAAGCAACGCGAAGAACCTTACCAGGTCTTGACATCCTTCGCTACTTCTAGAGATAGAAGGTTCCCCTTCGGGGGACGAAGTGACAGGTGGTGCATGGTTGTCGTCAGCTCGTGTCGTGAGATGTTGGGTTAAGTCCCGCAACGAGCGCAACCCTTGATCTTAGTTGCCAGCATTCAGTTGGGCACTCTAAGGTGACTGCCGGTGACAAACCGGAGGAAGGTGGGGATGACGTCAAATCATCATGCCCCTTATGACCTGGGCTACACACGTGCTACAATGGATGGTACAAAGGGCAGCAAAACCGCGAGGTTGAGCGAATCCCATAAAGCCATTCTCAGTTCGGATTGCAGGCTGCAACTCGCCTGCATGAAGCCGGAATTGCTAGTAATCGCGGATCAGCATGCCGCGGTGAATACGTTCCCGGGCCTTGTACACACCGCCCGTCACACCACGAGAGTTTGTAACACCCGAAGTCGGTGAGGTAACCTTTTGGAACCAGCCGCCGAAGGTGGGACAGATGATTGGGGTGAAGTCGTAACAAGGTAGCCGTATCGGAAGGTGCGGCTGGATCACCTCCTTTCTAAGGAGTTCTTTTAGGACATAAGCCCTTCGGGGCAACACGCTTTGGCTTTTGTTTAGTTTTGAAAGAGCTTATGTTCTTTCAAACACTGTTCCTTGAAAACTAGATAACGAAAATTCTTGAAAACAAGACATCGAAACGTCATTTAATGACAAAGTAAGTAAAGTGTAAGTTCATTCATAACGTGGTTAAGTTATGAAGGGCGCACGGTGGATGCCTTGGCACTAGGAGCCGACGAAGGACGGGACGAACACCGATATGCTTCGGGGAGCTGTAAGTAAGCTTTGATCCGGAGATTTCCGAATGGGGGAACCCACTGTCCGTAATGGGACAGTATCCATACCTGAATACATAGGGTATGAGAAGGCAGACCTGGGGAACTGAAACATCTTAGTACCCAGAGGAAGAGAAAGCAATCGCGATTTCCTGAGTAGCGGCGAGCGAAACGGAATCAGCCCAAACCAAGAGGCTTGCCTCTTGGGGTTGTAGGACACTCTATACGGAGTAAGAAAGGAACGGCGTAGGCGAAGCGGTCTGGAAAGGCCCGCTAGAAGAGGTAACAGCCCTGTAGCCAAAACGTCGTTCCCTCCAGAGTGGATCCTGAGTACGGCGGGACACGTGAAACCCCGTCGGAATCTGGGAGGACCATCTCCCAAGGCTAAATACTCCCTAGTGACCGATAGTGAACCAGTACCGTGAGGGAAAGGTGAAAAGCACCCCGGAAGGGGAGTGAAAGAGATCCTGAAACCGTGTGCCTACAAGTAGTCGGAGCCCATTAACGGGTGACGGCGTGCCTTTTGTAGAATGAACCGGCGAGTTACGATAACGTGCAAGGTTAAGTTGAGAAGACGGAGCCGCAGCGAAAGCGAGTCTGAATAGGGCGAAGGAGTACGTTGTCGTAGACCCGAAACCGAGTGATCTACCCATGTCCAGGGTGAAGTTCAGGTAACACTGAATGGAGGCCCGAACCCACGCACGTTGAAAAGTGCGGGGATGAGGTGTGGGTAGGGGTGAAATGCCAATCGAACTCGGAGATAGCTGGTTCTCCCCGAAATAGCTTTAGGGCTAGCCTCGTGGTGAGAGTTCTGGAGGTAGAGCACTGATTGGACTAGGGGTCCCCACAGGATTACCGAATTCAGTCAAACTCCGAATGCCAGGAACTTGTCCACGGGAGTCAGACTGCGAGTGATAAGATCCGTAGTCGAGAGGGAAACAGCCCAGACCATCAGCTAAGGTCCCCAAGTATACGTTAAGTGGAAAAGGATGTGGAGTTGCCCAGACAACCAGGATGTTGGCTTAGAAGCAGCCACCATTTAAAGAGTGCGTAATAGCTCACTGGTCGAGTGACTCTGCGCCGAAAATGTACCGGGGCTAAACGTATCACCGAAGCTATGGATTGTACCTTTGGTACAGTGGTAGGGGAGCGTTCGAAGGGCTGAGAAGCGAGACCGGAAGGACTCGTGGAGCGCTTTGAAGTGAGAATGCCGGTATGAGTAGCGAAAAGAGAAGTGAGAATCTTCTCCATCGAAAGCCCAAGGTTTCCTGAGGAAGGCTCGTCCGCTCAGGGTTAGTCGGGACCTAAGCCGAGGCCGAAAGGCGTAGGCGATGGACAACAGGTTGATATTCCTGTACCACCTCCTTTCCGTTTGAGCAACGGGGGGACGCAGGAAGGTAGGGAGAGCGCGCTGATGGATATGCGCGTCCAAGCAGTCAAGGCCGGTGGATAGGCAAATCCGTCCACCATACGGCAGAGCTGTGATGGCGAGGGAACTAAAGTACCGAAGTCCCTGATCCTACACTGCCAAGAAAAGCCTCTAGCGAGGAAAGAGGTGCCCGTACCGTAAACCGACACAGGTAGGCGAGGAGAGAATCCTAAGATGCTCGGGAGAACTCTCGTTAAGGAACTCGGCAAAATGACCCCGTAACTTCGGGAGAAGGGGTGCTCTGATAGGGTGTATGCCCGAGAGAGCCGCAGTGAAAAGATCCAAGCGACTGTTTAGCAAAAACACAGGTCTCTGCGAAGCCGTAAGGCGAAGTATAGGGGCTGACACCTGCCCGGTGCTGGAAGGTTAAGAGGAGGGGTTATCCCTTACGGGAGAAGCTCTGAATCGAAGCCCCAGTAAACGGCGGCCGTAACTATAACGGTCCTAAGGTAGCGAAATTCCTTGTCGGGTAAGTTCCGACCCGCACGAAAGGTGCAACGACTTGGATACTGTCTCAACGAGAGACCCGGTGAAATTATAGTACCTGTGAAGATGCAGGTTACCCGCGACAGGACGGAAAGACCCCATGGAGCTTTACTGTAGCCTGATATTGGATTTTGGTATCGTTTGTACAGGATAGGTAGGAGCCTTAGAAGCCGGACCGCTAGGTTCGGTGGAGGCGTCGGTGGGATACTACCCTGACGGTATTGAAATTCTAACCCAGGACCGTGATCCGGTTCGGAGACAGTGTCAGGTGGGCAGTTTGACTGGGGCGGTCGCCTCCTAAAGTGTAACGGAGGCGCCCAAAGGTTCCCTCAGAATGGTTGGAAATCATTCGCAGAGTGTAAAGGCACAAGGGAGCTTGACTGCGAGACCTACAAGTCGAGCAGGGACGAAAGTCGGGCTTAGTGATCCGGTGGTTCCGCATGGAAGGGCCATCGCTCAACGGATAAAAGCTACCCTGGGGATAACAGGCTTATCTCCCCCAAGAGTCCACATCGACGGGGAGGTTTGGCACCTCGATGTCGGCTCATCGCATCCTGGGGCTGAAGTAGGTCCCAAGGGTTGGGCTGTTCGCCCATTAAAGCGGTACGCGAGCTGGGTTCAGAACGTCGTGAGACAGTTCGGTCCCTATCCGTCGCGGGCGCAGGAAATTTGAGAGGAGCTGTCCTTAGTACGAGAGGACCGGGATGGACACACCGCTGGTGTACCAGTTGTTCCGCCAGGAGCATCGCTGGGTAGCTACGTGTGGACGGGATAAGTGCTGAAAGCATCTAAGCATGAAGCCCCCCTCAAGATGAGATTTCCCATCGCGTCAAGCGAGTAAGATCCCTCAGAGATGATGAGGTTGATAGGTCTGGTGTGGAAGCGTGGTGACACGTGAAGCTGACAGATACTAATCGATCGAGGACTTAACCACAATACTTACGTTTTCAAGAACCGTTATCTAGTTTTGAAGGAATGGTTCCTTCAACTTCATAGTCTGGTGACGATAGCGAAGAGGTCACACCCGTTCCCATGCCGAACACGGAAGTTAAGCTCTTCAGCGTCAATGGTAATTGGGGGCTTCCCCCTGTGAGAGTAGAACGTCGCCGGGCTATACTATATCGATCCGCAGTAGCTCAGTGGTAGAGCTATCGGCTGTTAACCGATCGGTCGCAGGTTCGAGTCCTGCCTGCGGAGCCACGGAGAGCTGTCCGAGAGGTCGAAGGAGCACGATTGGAAATCGTGTGTACGGTTTTAACCCGTACCGAGGGTTCGAATCCCTCGCTCTCCGCCATTAAGAAATTCATACTACATAACTATATATCGGCCCCTTGGTCAAGTGGTTAAGACACCGCCCTTTCACGGCGGTAACACGGGTTCGAATCCCGTAGGGGTCACCATTCATATTGGAGGATTAGCTCAGCTGGGAGAGCACCTGCCTTACAAGCAGGGGGTCGGCGGTTCGATCCCGTCATCCTCCACCATTTAATTCATATCGTCGCGGGGTGGAGCAGTCTGGTAGCTCGTCGGGCTCATAACCCGAAGGTCGTAGGTTCAAATCCTATCCCCGCAACCAAAATAATTCATTGAACAACGTCGAATCGACATTCTTTCAATGAATATCTGAAGTACCCGTAAGGGTGCAACCAAATTAAAACTTACTACGTCGATTTTACTTCATAGTTAGTTTTAGATCGTGGTACCCGTAAGGGTGCAACCAAATTAAATTCTTACAAGATGGACCCGTGGTGTAGGGGTTAACATGCCTGCCTGTCACGCAGGAGATCGCCGGTTCGAATCCGGTCGGGTCCGCCATCTTGGCTCGATAGCTCAGTCGGTAGAGCAGAGGACTGAAAATCCTCGTGTCGGCGGTTCGATTCCGTCTCGAGCCACCATTGGTTTGCTGGCCTAGCTCAATTGGTAGAGCAACTGACTTGTAATCAGTAGGTTGGGGGTTCAAGTCCTCTGGCCAGCACCATTTTCTCTTTCAGGAATAGATTGGTTATGATTCCTGATTTTACACTTGAAACAGAGTGAAATCTGTACTACAATATTAATTGTCTCTTTGGAGGGGTAGCGAAGTGGCTAAACGCGGCGGACTGTAAATCCGCTCCCTCAGGGTTCGGCGGTTCGAATCCGTCCCCCTCCACCATTTAGGGGTATAGTTTAACGGTAGAACAGAGGTCTCCAAAACCTCCAGTGTGGGTTCGATTCCTACTACCCCTGCCAATTTTACAACTAAAATAATAATGGCGATTGTGGCGAAGTGGTTAACGCACCGGATTGTGGTTCCGGCATTCGTGGGTTCGATTCCCATCAGTCGCCCCATTACGTTGGGCTATAGCCAAGCGGTAAGGCAACGGACTTTGACTCCGTCATGCGTTGGTTCGAATCCAGCTAGCCCAGCCAAATTTCGCGGAAGTAGTTCAGTGGTAGAACACCACCTTGCCAAGGTGGGGGTCGCGGGTTCGAATCCCGTCTTCCGCTCCATTAAATTCTTAAATGAACTGCCGAAAGTGGTACTCGATTTTTTATATAAAACATAAGATAGAGTACGGCGGCATAGCCAAGTGGTAAGGCACGGGTCTGCAAAACCCTTATCCCCCGGTTCGAATCCGGGTGCCGCCTCCATAACTACCCAGCCGGGGTGGTGGAATTGGCAGACACACAGGACTTAAAATCCTGCGGTAGGTGACTACCGTGCCGGTTCAAGTCCGGCCCTCGGCACCATATGAATTTAATATCTTTCTTTTATTGACACATGCCGGTGTGGCGGAATTGGCAGACGCGCACGACTCAAAATCGTGTTCCTCACGGAGTGTCGGTTCGACCCCGACCACCGGTACCATTACATAATCTAAAGTCAATGCTTTGATTAACTCAAAGTATTGGCTTTTTTTGTTGTCTCATAAAGCACACAGTGTGTTTTTTTACATACATCTTTTCGAATTGTAGACCATAGGAATATGTGGTTTTTGATTTTGCTTGTTCGGAGGGATTCATAGTGGAGATGGCAAAAGAATTACTCATCTTATTCGGAAGGGTCGTAACCATTCTTCCTTTACTTTTAGTCGTGACCTTGTTTATGGGAAAGAGGTCCATTGGAGAACTTCCTGTATTCGATTTATTGATTTTACTTACATTAGGGTCTGTAGTCGGTGCGGATATTGCGGAACCGGATGTCGTACATATTCATACCATTGTCGCTATTATTCTGATTGGAATCCTTCAAAAACTCGTTGCAAAATTGAAGATCATGAATCGGAAGTTTGGAAAGCTGGTTACTTTTGAACCGACGGTGGTGATCCAGGACGGTTCATTTATCATTGAAAATCTCAAAAACATGCAATACTCGATTGATAATGTTCTTCTCATGTTAAGGGAGAAAGACATTTTTGACATTACGAGTGTAAAACTTGGGATCATAGAAGCGAATGGGCAATTGACCGTGTTGAAAAAGCCGGAAAAATCCCCGGTAACCGTAGAGGATTTACAGATTTATAAGCCACATGTCGATCTAGCGTATCCTTTGATTGTTGAAGGTACGCTGTATCGTGAGGTTCTGAATGTCGTTCAAGTCAATGAAAAATGGTTGAAAACAAAACTGGGTCATCTAGGGATTACTGACTATGAGGATGTTTTCTTTGCCTCTATTGATGAAAAGAAGAATTTACATGTGTCTGAGAAATCATTGGACGCAAAAAGTGCTCCTCCTATCTACCATTGATCATCGAACGTTTAAGCTTAATTTTACCGGGGTATGACTATACTACACGAAATAAAGGAGGAAGCTCAGACATGATGTATATATTAGCACTTTTACTTCCGCCTCTTGCTGTACTTCTTTCCGGAAGTAAAACACAAACATTGATTAACTTGGTTTTGACTTTGATTGGTTGGTTACCGGGTGTGATCCACGCGTTTTTCGTCATCCATCAAAAGCGTTCCGTTGGTAAAGGAAGCATGGCGTAAATGAAAAAACCTCCACTTGGAGGTTTTGTACATAAATCATTCAGTTCTGACTTATAATGATAGAAACTTGTTTAACGCAGTGCTTCGTTCACAGGTAACGGGGTGTTGCGTTTTTATTTTTGCAAGGCCTACTTGAATATATAGGACTTGGCTGTTCCTCCGTGGACTTGGATGAACATTTTCTCTATAGCTTGCAGCATATCATTGGCATGTTCATCTGACAGTGAAGGTTGGAAATAGACGACATGCAGGGCATCTGTCGTATCTTCTGTGACCATTGTGCGTTTCGAATCGACGATCGGGCTTCCGAATGCCCCTTCATCATCTCGTGTGATGATCTTGTTACTCATATCCATCACCCGTCCATTGATGCCCTCATAAGCGTCTTCATTTGCGCCTATGTCCACCATGACATCACCTTTAATGTTGGTAGCGTCATAAATTCCGAGTGGGATTTGATATTGTAAGGAAAAGAAATTGTTCGTATCGACTGCAGAGTGGACTGAGCCAAGCTGTGAGCCTTTATAAACGCGGCGGAGCAGCGCTTCTGATGATGGGCGGTATCTGGAAGGATCCGTGCCTAACGCTTTGAAAATTTGACGCCACTCTTGAATCGGACCGATTTCTGAAACGGGCTGATCTTCAGCATCGAGCATTAATGATTCCTGGAAAAGCTGCAAGCGGCCAGCTAACATTTTAGGAGGCTCAGCAACCGTGATACCATGATATTGGATGATACCGACTTTGAAGTTTGGTACTGCTTGTTTGAGCTGATTTGAAATGGTGAAATTCATTATGTCACCTCACTGATTATGTATTTTCACTAAGTGTACCATAATAGATTTTGCAACTGAAAAAGGAGTGCTTACAATCATGGACAAATTGCAATCCATTCTGAAAAGAATTGATGGGAAAGGTTATAAAGCGTATAAAGACATCCGGGGAAAGTATCGTTTTGATGGTTTCACTCTTCATATCGATCATGTCCAAGGTGATCCATTCGCAGCGCCATCTAAGATCCGTTTAGAGATTCCGAAAGAGCGGACGATTTTACAAGAAGATTGGGAATCGACGACTTCACGTAAAATCAGAGTGGAAGATACGATCGCGAGAAGTGTAGCAAAAGCGATTCGTCAGATGGATGATCGGGCCGGCGGATCTGGTAAGAGTGGCGTCATCGTGATTGATCGTCCCGCTCAAGAATTGCTGGATCGGACAGCTGTCCAGCTGACAGACCGTTCTGTCATCGTCTGTCTATCTGTTGGACTTCCGGCAAGAGGTCGGAAGGTACTGGGTAAACAGGCAGAAAAAATGCTGGTGACTCTTCTTCCTCAAATTTTGAAAGACTCGATTTTTTCATTAAAAGAAGAAACAGTCGTCGATGCTGTTGAGTTATGTGATCAGCAGGATGCCATCCGTGAGTTCATGGCTGGGAACAATCTCGTTGCGTTCATCGCGAACGGATCGGTTTTACCGCGAGAGAGTAGAATTAGTGATCGTCCGCTCCGAACGAATGAAGTGGTGGCGTTTGAAGCTCCTGAGTCTATGACAGTATCGATTCCAGTTCCCCATCGGAAGGAGCCGGTTCAAGGGATGGGCATCCAGAACGGCATCACATTGATTGTCGGTGGCGGCTACCACGGAAAGAGTACGATGTTAGAAGCGATTGAACGTGGCGTTTATGACCATATCAGTGGGGATGGGCGCGAGTTCGTACTGACGGATACGAAGGCGATGAAAGTGCGTGCAGAAGACGGCCGAAAGATTACGAATGTCGATATTTCACCGTTCATTCAGAACCTTCCATTCGGTAAAACGACGACCCATTTTACATCCGAAGATGCGAGTGGGAGTACATCCCAGGCGGCAACCATCGTTGAATCGCTCGAAGCAGATGCTCGTGCCCTGTTAATTGATGAAGATACGAGCGCGACCAACTTCATGATCCGTGATGAAAGGATGCAGCACCTCGTATCGAAGGAGAAAGAACCAATCACCCCTTTCATTGATAAAGTGAGGCAGTTATATGAAGAGCATGATGTGTCCACTTTGCTTGTGATGGGTGGTTCGGGAGATTATTTCGATGTGGCAGATACGGTCATTCTTATGGATCAATACCGCCCGTTCGATGTGACGAATGAAGCGAAGGAAATTGCGAGGACGTCCGTCTCGAATCGTAAAAGAGAAGGCGGAGAGCGGTTCGGTGAGATCCAGTCGAGGAAGCCTCAAGCATCCAGTCTAGATAGTCAGAAAGGGAAGCGGTCCAAGGTTGCAGCGAGAGGTCTTCATACGATCCAGTATGGAACTACGGATATTAAGATCGACTATGTAGAACAGCTGACAGATGCAAGTCAGACGAGAGCGATCGCTGAAATCCTACATTTTATCGAGAAAAAGAAATGGCTAGGTAGTCTGACCGTTTCCGATATGCTGGAGCGAGTGGAAAGGCAGCTCGATGAAAGCGGACTAGCATCATTTACAGAATTTCCTAACCAGCACCCTGGTGACTTGGCGCGGCCCCGTATGTTAGAATTAGCTTCAGCATTGAACCGTTTACGTACGCTGAAGGTTGAACAATAGCGGTTTAAAACCAGTTCAATAAATACTTTTTTAAAGAAAGGGGGTCAAACGATGACAGGTGCCCAGTTAAAAGAAAAAGTCGTTGCATATAGTAAATCAATCGGCATTGATAAAATTGGGTTTACGACTGCGGATCCGTTCGTGGAGCTGAAAGAACGGTTGAAGACGCAGCAAGACCTCGGCTATCAATCCGGTTTTGAGGAGTCGGATATTGAAAAGCGGACGGAACCGGAGCGGCTTTTACCTAAAGCGCGTTCCATCATCTCTATCGCGCTTGCCTATCCTTCCAAAATGAAGGACGCACCAAGAAGTACGAAGGAAGACCGTCGAGGAATCTTCTGCCGTGCCTCCTGGGGGAAAGATTACCATGATGTATTGCGAGATCGGATGAAGAAGCTCGAACAATACATCGCTGAACTCGATCCAGATGCGAAGGTCGTTTCGATGGTCGATACAGGAGAACTGTCCGACCGTGCGGTAGCTGAACGCGCTGGAATTGGTTGGAGCGGTAAAAACTGCGCAACCATTACACCTGAGTTTGGCTCCTACGTGTATCTTGGAGAATTGATCACCACGATACCGTTTCCGCCCGATACGCCAATGACGGACCAATGCGGCACGTGCAACAAATGTGTGGATGCATGTCCGACAGGTGCGCTCGTGACAGGCGGGCAATTGGACTCCAATAAATGCATTGCGTTTTTGACTCAGACGAAAGGGTTCTTACCTGAACGTTATCGAGAGAAGCTTGGCAACCGTTTATACGGCTGCGATACATGCCAGCAAGTCTGCCCTGAAAATAAGGGGAAGGACTTTCATCATCATCCTGAAATGGAGCCCGATCCTGAAATCGCGAAGCCGAAGTTGAAGCCTTTATTGACGATCAGTAATCGTGAGTTCAAGGAACAGTTCGGTCCAGTCTCTGGTTCATGGAGAGGAAAGAAGCCGATTCAGCGAAATGCAATCATTGCATTGGGCAATTTTAAAGATGAAACGGCATTGCCGGAATTGACGCATGTCTTGATGGAAGATCCTCGTCCAGTCATCCGTGGGACGGCAGCCTGGGCACTAGGTAAAATCCAGGGAAGTCAAGCTGAAAAAGCGCTTAAACAGGCGAAAGAGAGAGAAAAAGACGCAGATGTCATAGGTGAAATCGATAGAGGCCTGAATATGCTTGATAATCACGTAAAATCGTAATGGTTTTATCTAAAAACGTTAAGTATGATAATGCAAAAGGGTTAAAGAAGGGATAAGATGGAGACGACACTATATGTGCAATATGGGGAGATGGACAGTCCAGTCGGTCCCCTTACGTTACTCAAAACTGAAAAAGGTTTATGCCGTATTGATTTTGGGACGGCAGAGGAAAATCTTCCTCTTATCAATGCTTGGTTGAAGAAACAAGCACTGAAAGCAGAGCTGACGTATGATTTAAGTTCATTTCAGTCTTTCATCACCCAAATCAATGAGTATTTCGCTCAGCAGCGCAAGTCGTTCGATCTTCCGATTGATTTGCATGGATCTGAATTCCAAAAGCAAGTGTGGGAAGGTTTGAGGGAAATACCATATGGTGAAACCTATTCCTATAAAGATGTCGCGACGATGATCGGCTCACCGAAAGCGGTAAGAGCGATCGGAAACGCGAATAACAAGAATCCGCTCCCGATCGTCATTCCATGCCATCGTGTCATTGGAAGCAACGGATCATTAGTCGGGTACGGCGGCGGACTCGATAAGAAAGAAATCTTGTTAAACTTAGAACAGCAACCGTCTCGAATTTGTTCTTAGTTGATTTAGAGGGCTGACCTGCGTGGTCGGTCCTTTTTTGGTTTCGTACCGTCATTTTGGTTTTTGAGCGATATCACGCATAGAAAGGACCTCTTTCTGTCCTTCATTTTAAGTTTTCAGCATTATTGAGGATAGAAAGACAACCTAATCCGCTCAATTCGGTAGAACCCTGTACAACAGGGTTCTTTTTTCCACTTATCAACCATAGACATGAATGGAGAATGACTGAGGGGGTTGGGGGATGGATTGGCTGACGACATTGCAGAACTATATTGAAGAACATAATGCCTCCTATACGATGGACTACATGAAGGATGAGCGGATCAGTACGCTTGAAGGAGAGGCGTTGGTTCGAAGGGCGAAAAGCATGAAAGAGCGGAATGCGGTCATCGTCAACGCTCAAGTTAAAGCGAAGATCATCGAGCGCACACAGCAAGGGGACAGGGAAGAGGTCGTCTATTTAGTTCTGCGTTCCTATTTGATTAAGCAAACCGTGAAATTCTATATAGAAGAGTGTCTGGAAAAAAGAAAAGCGACGATCAAAGACGATGAAATCATCCGTGATGAATCGCTCATTGAAGAAGGTATGGAACGGTCTGACCTACCGACAATCGAGCGGGATGAGGAAATCGTTCCGATGCCCCGATACCGCTACAACCGGTTGGAAGCAGTAAGATATGCGGAGAGGTGGTGGAACTCTCACAATACGGCTTACAAGCTATTTGAAAATGATTGTACTAATTTCATTTCTCAGTGCTTGCATGCGGGTGGTGCGCCGATGCGAGGGTACCCGAACCGGTCCAAGGGCTGGTGGTATCGTAGTAATAACTGGAGCTTTAGCTGGGCTGTCGCCAACACGTTACGATGGTATTTGAGCGGGTCCAAGCAAGGCTTGAGAGGGCAAGAGGTACGATCAGCGGAACAGCTTATTCCGGGAGATGTCATCTGCTATGACTTTGATGGTGACGGGCGCTGGCAGCATAATACGATCGTCGTTGCGAAGGATGAAATGGGGATGCCACTCGTTAATGCGCACACCCATAACAGCCGCATGCGTTATTGGGATTACACCGACTCGACAGCCTATACACCGAAGATCAAATATAAATTCTTTCACATCGTAGACGGGTAAAAAACAACTGTGTCATACCAGGTACGCTCAAAGAGTCGTTGGGGGAGAAGGACGTTCAGATGGTGCCAGGCACCGATCTTGAACCGTTGGGAGACAACGGGTTCATTTCGGTGCATGGCACTGCTATGAGTACTGCTATTGAAACTGCGAAGTCAATTTGGACATGCTATAATGGATGAGGTTTTAGTTTTTAAAAGAGGTGAATGAAGTTGGCAGTCCATATCGTTTTGTATCAGCCTGAAATTCCTGCGAATACAGGGAATATCGCTCGTACTTGTGCAGCGACCGATACGCATTTGCACTTGATTCGTCCGCTTGGTTTTTCCACGGATGACAAGATGTTGAAGAGAGCGGGGCTGGATTATTGGGAGCATGTGAACATTACTTATTATGACTCGATCGATGAGTTTTTCGAACAGACGGAAGGCGAGTATTTCTTATTGACCAAGTTTGGCAAGAAGCCGCATACATCCTTTGATTACAGCAATCCTGAAGAAGATTACTACTTCGTCTTCGGTAAGGAAACCACTGGTCTTCCGGACGAAGTCAAGGAGGCGTATGCAGATCGTTGCCTGCGTATCCCGATGACAAACAATGTGCGGTCTTTGAACCTATCCAACACAGCTGCGATTCTCGTGTACGAGGCTTTGAGACAGCTGGACTATCTGCATTTAAAATAGGCACAAAAAAACGACTGAATCCTTTGCGGATTTCAGTCGTTTTCTTGTGGTATGTAGACCACAGTTATTTTCTTGTACCTGGACGATCATTATATCCAGCAGTGAAAATAGCTACTAAAAAGGCAAGAATAACACCTAAAATGAGGACAAAGCTCATATAACATCCTCCTTTAGAGCATAGTATATCCATTCATACATACCATTATAGCAAATCACACAGAATTGTATATGAAAAACTGTGACAAAAATGTAATAATGAAAAGGGATCATATGGTTTCTTGTTTCCAAATGGCAATCTAGGAACCGATTACATTAGATAAAATACATACTGGGAGTTTTACATGCTGGGGAAAAACACATATTTGACGGGGTATTTCCCGTTGTTTGCCATCATTTTATTCAGTTCGTCTTTCGGTTATTATACGGAAGCGTATCTCATCGGACAATTGAAGCGGTTAGGGATTTATCGCGGGATGACAGAGCTGTTCTCCAACGTTCAAATCGAATTAGCGCTCTGGTTCATCTGTACGTTGCTCTTTTTCATGTTGTTCGCCGCCTTGAAGTTGATCTCAGACACGTTGATTGAGTTATCCCTATTTTTCTTTTCAAAAGAAGGGGAAGGGGCGACGTTGAATCAGATCAGAGGAGGCAGTTCCATCTTTCTCGTCGGCAGTCTTTGTTCGATTCTACTGGTCAAATCAACCATTCTCTTACCGATACTATTCGTGCTGACAGCTTTCATCTACTTCTTTTACTTTGTTTATAAGGCGGGCTCTGCTCTGACGACGGCAGGGATGTTCGGATTGATCTTCATGCACATGCTGTTTTGGGCTTGTTTTACATTAGGCGTCTTATATGCGGTCCTACAAGTTTATAAAGCGTTCATGTCTAGTATCTTACCTGGATAAAAAAAGGGATGACAGTGATGTCATCCCTTTTGACGTAGTGTCGTTCTCATGATCTGCTTCCAGACTTTCATGTGTTGAGCCTGGCTTTGCACGTAAGGGATCGGAGCGGGTTTGTCTTTTCCGACCCAGATGCCTGCTGTATAACGGTCAGTCATTCCGATGAACCAGAGATCTTTGGTGTTGTTCGTCGTTCCTGTTTTGCCACCGATATAAGGAGCAGGAATAGACGCTTGTCTTCCAGTCCCGCTCGTCATCACATGATTCAATAGCGTACGCATCTTGTCGTTCGTGTTTTTGGACCACACTTCCTTCGGTTTGTCACCCCATGTATAGAGCAACTCTCCATTTGGCTTCAATACACGCTTGATGGCTCGGGAAGGCTGGTAGTTGCCTCCGTTGCTGAACGTCGTATAGGCATTCGTCATCTCGAGCGGGCTCACCCCCTTTGTAAAACCACCGAGTACTGAAGACAATTTCTGATCGGTTTCATAGACCTCCTGAAAATCAAAAGGCTCCAGGTAGTTGAATGCTTTCTTCACACCGATTCTGTCCGTCAGTCGTACCGCTGCTGTGTTGATCGATTTTCCGATTGCCTCTCGGATGGAAACTTTTCCGTAAACTGCGTTTCCGTAGTTTTGAGGACAGTAGTCTCCTTTACAAATGGGCGAGGCGTTGATCGGTACATTCAGTGGTGTCGAAGTTACATCCAAAAAGGGGGCAAAAGCGAGCAATGGTTTGATCGTTGAGCCAGGCTGTCGATAGGCTTGATAGGCTCGGTTGAATTCATTCGCTTTCATGTTTTTTCCGCCCACCATGGCGGCAACTTGTCGGGTCTGATGATCAAGGATGACGAAAGCGCCTTCCACTTGTGCTGGCAATGTCTTCAGCCCCTTTTGTGCCTCCTTCTGTAGCGTCGTGTTCAGGTGCGTTTCGATTTTGACGCCTTGCTTGTACACGAGATCATACACGAACTGATCAAGTTCACGGTCGATTTTCTCCTTTTCCTCGTCTAAGTTAGCTTGCTGCCATTTTTCCTCAAAACCCTCAGAGTGTCGGATGAGTTGCTTCAACTCATGAAGGACATAGGACGTGTAATCTGGGTATAGATACTCAGACTTTGTCACCTGAAGGGTGATTTTTTCCTTTTTCGCTTGTTGCCATTCTTCCTCTGTGATGAATTGGTTTTCCTTCATTTTCTGAAGGACGTAGTGCTGACGGCTCATGGCTGGTTCCAGGTGCCGCGTCGGATCATAGTGATTCGGGCTGTTCGGAATACCGCAGAGCAGAGCGATCTCTCCGAGGGACAACTCCCGTACGGTTTTACCGAAATAATACTGGCTGGCGGTTTCGATACCGTACACGCCGTTTCCGAAGTAGATGGCGTTACTGTACAGCTCGAAAATTTCCTCTTTTGACAGCTGATTTTCCAGTTGATAAGAGAAGAAGGCTTCATTCAGCTTTCGTTTATATGTTTTGGCGTGTGATAAAAATAAGTTCCTTGCAAGCTGCTGGGTGATCGTGCTTCCGCCTTGCTGAGGCGTTTGGGAGCGGGCATTCACAATCATCGCCCGGATGATGGCGGACCCGTCGATTCCGGTGTGCTCGAAAAAATGATTGTCTTCAGCCGCAACGAACGCATGAATGACCGAGATCGGCAGTTGTTCAAAAGGTATGTAATTTCGATGTTCGGTTCCGTGTAAGGTGGCGATTTTCGTACCATCTTGCGCATGGACGGTCGAACTTTCGGTCAGGTCGATCGTTTCAATCGGGACCTGATTTTCAATCATATCGGTCGGTGATTCAACTTGCTGGAGGTCGGCCCAAACATCATCTGAGAAGGCGTACATCACCATCAAAAGGCTTGCTGTTATGATATATCCTGCGAAAAGTCTCACGTACATCCTGTCCTTAAGTAGAGTGTCTTTCTATAGTTTACCATGTCTGGAAACCATCTGGTTCAAAAGAAATCGAATGTTACCGGGTGTCCGGGCATACGATGTATTACATGTACGATTATTCCTTGGAGGGGGTACTCATGGATATTTTAGGTAAATTGCAACAGCATCGTGAAGAAGAAAAAAGACTGGTTTGGGAAGGTACCTTCGCTGAATATTTGGAGATTTTACGAGAGCGTCCTGAAGTTGCTCAATCTGCCCATTCTCGTGTTTATAATATGATTAAAAGTCATGGCATTGAAGATATGAATGGAAAGAAGAAGTTCAATTTCTTCTCCAATCAGATCTTTGGGCTGGAAGATTCGGTAGAGCGGCTTGTTGAGGAGTATTTCCATCCATCTGCAAAAAGGCTTGATGTCCGTAAGCGTATTTTGCTGTTGATGGGTCCAGTCAGTGGAGGTAAATCGACAATCGTTACGATGTTGAAGCGGGGACTGGAAGCTTACTCCAAGACAGACGAAGGCGCAGTATATGCCATCAAAGGATGTCCGATGCATGAGGATCCATTGCACTTGATTCCTCACAACATGCGCGATGATTTCCACAAGGAGTATGGCATCCGTATTGAAGGTTCGTTGTCTCCGCTGAACATGATGCGTTTGGAGCAGGAGTTCGATGGCCGTATCGAGGACATGATGGTCGAGCGAATCTTCTTCAGTGAAGATAAGCGGACAGGGATCGGGACGTTCAGTCCGTCCGATCCGAAGTCTCAAGATATTGCCGATTTGACAGGTAGCATCGACTTTTCTACGATCGCTGAATTCGGTTCCGAATCAGACCCACGTGCCTATCGTTTTGACGGTGAGTTGAACAAAGCGAACCGAGGGATGATGGAGTTCCAGGAAATGTTGAAGTGTGATGAGAAGTTCTTATGGCACTTATTGTCGTTGACGCAAGAGGGGAATTTCAAGGCGGGCCGCTTTGCACTGATTTCGGCGGATGAGCTGATTGTAGCGCATACGAACGAAGCAGAGTACAAGTCGTTCATTTCGAATAAGAAAAATGAGGCGTTGCATTCACGGATCATCGTCATGCCGATTCCTTATAACCTGAAGGTGACAGAAGAAGAGAAGATTTATGAAAAGATGATCAGTGACAGTGACATCGGTGACATTCATATTGCTCCTCATGCCTTACGTGTTGCTGCGATATTCTCTGTATTGACGAGGTTGAAGGAGTCATCGAAGCAAGGTGTCGATGTTGTGAAAAAGATGCGACTCTATGATGGTGAGAATGTAGAGGGCTTTAACACGGCGGATGTCGAGGAAATGAAGAAGGAGTTCAATGATGAAGGAATGAGCGGAATCGATCCGCGTTATGTCATCAACCGGATATCATCTGCAATCATACGTAAAGAAGTACCAGCCATCAGTCCGCTTGATGTGTTACGCTCGTTGAAGGATGGACTCGATCAACATGCTTCGATCTCGAAGGAAGACCGCGAGAAGTATATCAATTTCATATCGGTCGCACGTAAAGAGTACGACGATATTGCGAAGAAAGAAGTACAAAAGGCATTCGTCTATTCCTATGAAGAGTCTGCCAAAACACTTATGGACAATTATCTCGACAACGTAGAAGCGTATTGTAACAAGAATAAGTTACGCGATCCATTGACAGGTGATGAGATGAATCCAGACGAAAAGCTCATGCGTTCCATTGAAGAACAGATCGGTATTTCAGAGAATGCGAAGAAAGCATTCCGTGAAGAGATTTTGATCCGTATTTCGGCGTATGCTCGTAAAGGCAAGAAATTCGATTACAACTCTCATGAGCGTTTACGTGAAGCGATCCAGAAGAAGCTGTTCGCTGATTTGAAGGATGTCGTAAAGATTACCACGTCCACGAAGACACCGGATGAGTCGCAGTTGAAGAAGGTAAACGAAGTTATCGCTCGCTTGATTGATGAGCACGGATACAATTCCATTTCGGCGAATGAGCTGCTCCGCTATGTCGGAAGCTTGCTGAACCGCTAGATGGTGACAAGAGTATAGGAATGGATGAAAGAGAAAAGGCGTACAGCAGTGCGCCTTTTTTGGGTTGAATGACGAACGGCAGTACCAGGTACCATTTGTAAGCCGTTGGGGGAGTAGGATTGAAAAATGGTACCTGGTACCGAATCAAAACCGTTGATACACCTGCTTTGTATTATCGTACCTGGCACCGCCGTAAGGTTTGTCAAAAACTTTACACAAGTTTAACCTTTGGTGCACTTGCTATTAAATTGTATAAAATGGTAGATTAAAGATATCAAAGGTAAAAAAGGGTGTGTAAACATACATGACCAAAACAAAGAACAGTTTTTGGGAATGGATTAAAGCAATCGGCATTGCCCTTCTGATTGCGTTTGTCGTCCGTCATTTCCTGTTTACGAATTATGTCGTATTCGGAGAGTCCATGATGCCGACGATCCAAGAAGGCAACCGTTTAATCGTCAATAAAATCAACTATGACATTTCTGATCCTAACCGATTTGATTTAATCGTCTTTCGAGCGAATGAACAAGAAGACTACATCAAACGTGTCATCGGTCTGCCCGGTGATAAGATTGAGTATCGCAATGATAAACTATTCATCAATGATAAACCGGTAGAGGAGCCATATTTAGAGCGTTTCCGTGAAGACTTGCAGCAAGGCTCGCAATTGACTGGAGACTTTACGTTAAAAGATATCACAAAGAAAGAGCGGGTTCCTGAAGGGACGGTTTTCGTCCTTGGGGACAATCGCCTACACAGCATCGACAGCCGTCACATCGGCTTTGTGCCAGTGGAGAACATCGTCGGAGAAGTGAATTTACGTTATTGGCCAGTCTCTGAATTCAAACTCATCCAGTAGAGGTTTATGAAATCTTGATTTTGGGTAACGATAGTTTCAAGAGGTGGTAACCATGACTAAAAACAAAGGCGAAGAGCCTAAAAACAGTTCGATGGTACGAAACGAGAAAGAAATGAAAGAACACAGCAAAGTAATGGAAAACGTCTCGACGAATGAGGATGTCAGGAAAAGCGGTAAAACGCCTGACCCAGTCCAACATGAGCAAGAAGAAGACGATAAGGAATAGGCATATATGAAGAGGATGATCCCGATGGGTCATCCTCTTTTTCCTTGAAATACGAAACTTCTGCTCTCTTCCATCGTACATATTAGTAGAGAAAGGGGAGAGAGACGATGTTTCTTGTACTTGGAATTGTGATGCTGATCACGTTTGCGATTTTCATCATCCTGTATTTTGTCGCACCTCATTCCGAGATGATGCACGCGTTCGAAACGAAGAAAAGCTTTGTATTAGCACAGGCCGTCATATTGGGAGTTGCCGCCTATTTCTTCGGAGCCCATTTCAATGGACTGCACGAAGCGGAGTGGAGAGAAAGCTGGACGTATCCAGTTACCATCGGTTCGGAACCCGTTACATATGCGGGCAGTAAAACAAATGTAGGTATTGTCATGAATGAAAGACCGCAAGCGGATGAACAGTACGAAACAGAAATTCTCACCTGGGCTCCGTACGAAGAGCTTAAGCTGGAAGCGACACGTAAATGGGGCGGAGCAGATCCGTTAAATAAGATCCTCACTGAGCAAGCGAGTGAGAATGTGCCGTATGCCTATCCTGTCACCTTTCAATTCCCAAAAGAGGGAACGTGGAAAATCAGCATCATAGCGGATGGGAATAAACTGAATGAAATCATCATAAGAGTGGACTGATTATGAGACGACCTGTACGAACAGGTCGTTTTTTTACTTTCGGAGGCAGTTTTGTCCTACATCATCCCACTTCATGGACATTTCAAAATCACTTTTAAATTCAAGAACCTTGCATAGCGCGGAACTTTGTAGACAAGCAGGTTTTTGTTCGAATTTATTAGCAATTCTGAACATTTACTGCATAGGATAGAGTAATCCCCGAAAGTGAACGTGCTTTCCACTTTCAGGGAAAATAAATAAGGAGGGGAATCATTTATGACCGTCAACAAAAAAGAAAACTTCGTCGTGTCACAGGAGAACTGGTCCCTCCACCGCAAAGGTTATCAAGACCAACAGCGCCACATGGAAAAAGTACAGGAAGCTCTTAAGAACAATCTACCTGATCTGATTAGTGAGGAAAGTATCATTTTATCCAATGGTCATGATGTAATTAAAATTCCGATTCGTTCCCTGGATGAATATAAAATCCGTTATAACTACGATAAATCAAAACACGTCGGGCAGGGAGACGGAGACAGCCAAGTCGGTGATGTCATTGCACGCGATGGGAATTCAAGCGGTAAGAAAGGTGCCGGTAAAGGCAAAAAAGCAGGCGATCAAGCGGGTGACGATTATTATGAAGCAGAAGTGTCCTTGCTAGAGCTTGAGGAATTGCTTTTCAAAGAGTTGGAATTGCCGAATCTGCAGCAGAAGGAACAAGAGAATATCATCCGTGAGAAAGTCGAGTTCAACGACATTCGAAAAACCGGTCTGATGGGGAATATCGACAAGAAGAAGACCATCTTGACGGCTTACAAACGTAATGCTCTGAAAGGTGATCCTTGCATAACCCCAATCTTTCCTGAGGATCTTCGTTTCAAGACGTGGAACCAAATCGAAAAGCCGGAATCGAAAGCCGTCGTACTTGCGATGATGGATACGTCAGGATCAATGGGCATCTGGGAAAAGTATATGGCAAGAAGCTTTTTCTTCTGGATGACACGTTTCCTCCGCTCTAAATATGAAACCGTTGAAATTGAATTTATTGCGCATCATACTGAAGCGAAAGTTGTATCGGAAGAGGACTTTTTCTCCAAAGGTGAAAGCGGCGGAACCATCTGTTCATCAGCATATAAGAAAGCACTTGAGTTAATCGACCATAAATATCCACCAAGTCGATACAATATCTATCCATTCCACTTTTCTGATGGCGACAATCTTACGAGTGATAATGCACGCTGTATCAAGCTCGTCAACAAAATCATGGAAGTATCGAACATGTTCGGCTACGGTGAAGTGAATCCATACAACAGACATTCAACACTGATGAGTGTATACAAGAACATCAAAAATGAGAAGTTCTATCACTACATTTTAAAAGAAAAACGCGATGTGTATCATTCGATGAGAAGCTTTTTTAAGAAAGGCGAAAAGGATCTGGCATAAGCCTGATTTACCCTTCATCATCATCAATGGATGAAGGGATTTTTATGGAAAAATAATCTCCCCGCGCTTACATAAACTAAGAAAAATTCGAAAGGGGAGGTTCATAAAGCAGAATGCGACAATTCATCCTTATTATCAGTATTCTTGTCCTGTTTCCACAGCCTGCAGAAGCGCTTTGGAAAACGAACCTCGAAATGCACGTCATCGATGTCGGTCAGGCAGACTGTATTTATATCGAGACCTCAAACGGAAAACATGTGCTCATCGATTCTGGGGATGAGCACGATGGAAAGAAAGTCGTCTCGTACCTGCAGAAGCGAGGAATCGAGCGGATTGATTATTTGATCGCGACACATCCTCACCACGATCACATCGGCAGCATGGATGATATTTTCCAATCCTTCGATGTCGGAAAGGTCTATTTGCCGGATATCATGTATCACACAACGTACTACAAACGCCTCGTTCAGTCGATCGCCAATTCTGGAGTGGATCAGTATGTTGCGAAAGCAGGCGTGAAAGTGAAGCTCGCCCGAAATATTACAATGGAGTTCATCGCTCCTCCAGAAAAAAAGCGCTATAAATCCTTGAACGACTATTCGGCTGTCTTACAACTTCATCATGGAAAAAAGAACTTTTTACTCATGGCGGATGCAGGGGTGAAGTCAGAGAATGAACTGCTTTCTCGAATTGACGGGGAAAAAGTAGATGTACTGAAAGTGGCGCATCATGGTGCGAATACTGGCACGGGTCATGCATTGCTCAAAAAAGCGAATCCCGATTACGCCATCATTTCGGTAGGTCGGAAGAACAAGTACGGATATCCTTCCAAAGATGTGTTGAAGAGATTGAATGCCCATAAAATCCAAGTGTACCGAACCGATAAGCTAGGAACGATCATCACCAAAAGCGATGGGAAATCTGTAAAGTTCTTTACAGAATTCCCTCAATCGTGATTTGGATTTTTACGAACGACATGGATGGCACTGATGATGTGCTTGTTCAAGGTCGTACGCATGAAGCTCTGATTATATAAACGGAAGATGATTTCCCTTTTTTCATCTGAAGTCACGTATCGTGGCGGTACACTGTTGAGCGTCAAGGCGATAATGTCGACGGAACATTTCTGACAGCGGCATACCGTTTGGTAATCGGGGCTGTTCAACATGACGGTAACGAGCGTGGGGATGATTTCTTCCAAGACGTTGAAATACTCTTTAGCCAATTCTTCCACCTCTAGGTGTTAAAAGTTTTATGTACAAATGCCACCTCCAAGTGTAGAGGATTTTGATAGAAATTGGAATAGGTCGAACGTTGAAAATAAAGGAAAAATAATCTTTTTACGTAGAGGCTACACTATGGGTGAAAGGAGGATGTGCTTAAATGAACAACTTAACGAACCAACAATTACGTGCCATCATGTCCAATAATGTGGCTTCAGTTTCTCCTCAACAATCGTTGAAGGAAGCGGCTGCGTTAATGAGCCAATATAATGTAGGTGCCATCCCAGTAGTAGAAAACGGACAAGTCCGAGGGATCATCACTGACCGTGACATTACGTTACGTTCAACTGCCCAAGGGTTGGATGGGAATACACAAGTATCCCAATGTATGTCATCCAACATCGTTGCTGGAAACCCGAATATGAGTGCTCAAGAAGCTGCTCAGTTGATGTCCCAAAACCAAATCCGCCGTTTACCGGTTGTAGAAAACAATCAGATGGTCGGAATGGTTTCACTTGGTGACCTTGCAACAAAGGACGGCGACCCGAACAACGCTGGTCAAGCACTTTCAAGCATTTCTACTCCTTCCAATCCAAACGCAATACAATAACCGGAGTAAAAGCACCTGACCTCAGGTGCTTTTTTTATGGTGGTGTTTAGCGGTTGTGGTGGTGTGGTGTTTCGTGTTTTGGTCTATAATTTTTTGTTTTTATGGGAAATAAGGCGGTTTTTATGGGAAATTCGCAAAACTGATCTATAATTTTTTATTTTTATTGGAAATACTCATATTTTTATGGGAAATAATCCGCCGCTTATACATTGGCCAGAATTTTACCTTAAAATGAAACTTTTCCATTGGAAAAGTTCAGATTGGATGGAGAGCTGAGACTGAATCGCTTTAGCTTAATGACTTTTTGGCAGGAAAGACACTGGAAGTCGTTGAAAAGTATAGGTACAAGATAAGTGCGACTAGGCTTCTGGCTACGCTATCACTTGCCAATCAGCCAGTCTACTTTTCACTTGGTTACAATCACTTTTCAGCAGGAAGTTCACTCGACGTGGTGGAAAAGTGTAAGTTCAAGTATAAGTGCATCTACGTCTCTGGCTTCGTTCCACTTGCCAGTCGACTAGATTTCTTTTCACTTGGTTCTAATTACTTTTCAGCAGGAAGTTCACTCGATGTGGTGGAAAAGTGTAAGTTCAAGTATAAGTGCAACTAAAGTAATTGGCTGCCTTTACAGTTGCCAATTACTAAGTTTTCTTTTCACTTGTTAAAGATTACTTTTCAGCAGGATGAACATTCGACGTCGTTGAAAAGTATAGGAACAAGTATAAGTGCGACTAGGCTTCTGGCTACGCTATCACTTGCCAATCAGCCAGTCTACTTTTCACTTGGTTACAATCACTTTTCAGCAGGAAGTTCACTCGACGTGGTGGAAAAGTGTAAGTTCAAGTATAAGTGCATCTACGTCTCTGGCTTCGTTCCACTTGCCAGTCGACTAGATTTCTTTATATAGTGGGATTAGAATCTGTGCAAAGGGTGTGAGGGTATGATTAAAGCGGTTGTGTTCGATTTTGATGGGACGATTCTTGATACAGAGTCGTGTGAGTACAACGTTTTACAACGAATTTATAAGGAACATGGTGCTGAGCTTCCGATTGAAGTATGGGGAGAATGTATTGGCACACACGCTACATATTTTGATGCGCATGAGTATTTAGAGGAACAGATCGGGAAGAAACTCGATCGAGAACATATCAAGCAGCAAAGGCTGGACATTTTCCAGGAGCTCATCAAAGACCGTGAAGCTCTTCCTGGCGTAACGGAATACCTTGAAGCTGCCAAACAGCTCGGTCTGAAAATCGGGCTTGCGTCCAGCTCATCCTACAAGTGGGTGTCGAAGCATATCAAAAACCTTGGAATTGATCATTATTTCGAGACGATTAAAACTTCAGATGATGTAGAGACCGTCAAACCAGACCCGACATTGTTCCGTTTAGCGGTAGAAGCGCTAGGAGTTAAACCAGAAGAGGCGATTGCATTCGAGGACTCTGTGAACGGCGCCAAATCAGCAAAACGTGCAGGCCTTCACACAGTCGTTATCCCGAACTTGGTCACTCGCCATTTGACGTTTGAGGAGTATGACCTGAAGCTGGAGTCATTAGCGGAGATGGAACTTCAACAGATGATCGATCAGTTTTCAAAACAGTGATGAACGGGAATAGGCAGATTACAGGAATCAATCACATCACACTGAATGTCCGGGACTTGAAAGAGTCCCTTCATTTTTATGAGGGCATTTTGAATATGAAGAGAGTGCACCTAGGAAAAACGGATGCCTATTTGGAGAGTGGAGCGGCGTGGATTTGTCTTTTGGAAAAAGGGCATCATGAAAGTGAATCCAACAATGAATCCATCGGAGTCGATCACTTTGCTTTTTCAATCAGTGAGAGTGGTTTCCACGACATGGTACAAGCTCTCCATTCAAACCAGGTACCGATTGTCAGGGGACCGATTGAACGCGGTGGAGGTCTTGTCGTGAACTTTCTTGATCCGAATGGCATTCAACTCGAACTGAACACATCAAATTTGCAGACGAGAATGAAAGACTGGCGATAAATAGGAAGGATGGTAGTGCATGTCATCAGTGGATGAATCAAAATTTGAGAAGAAAATTTTCCTAAGAAACATAGAACATAAAGATATTGATGAAATCCTTGAATTGCAGAAAATCTGTTTCCCGAATATGGACCCGTGGAAAAGAGCGCATTTGGAGAGCCATCTGGATATTTTTCCGGAAGGCCAATTTTGCGTGGAATTCGATGGGAAAATCATTGGGACTTGCTCCAGTCTGATCGTCAACTTCGACGAATACGATGAGAAGCATACATGGGATGAAATTACGGATGAAGGCTATATTACGAATCATGATCCAGAAGGGTACAACCTTTATGGAATTGAAGTGATGGTCCATCCGGATTTCCGCAGGATGAAAATCGGTCGACGACTATACGAAGCTCGAAAAGAGTTGGCGGAAAAGCTGAATTTGAAAAGCATCATCATCGGAGGCCGGATTCCAAACTACCATAAATATGCCGATCAGATGACACCGCGTGAATACGTGAAAGAAGTGGTGCATCACAATATTTATGACCCTGTGCTGACCTTCCAGTTGATGAACGGCTTTGCACTCATGCGGATCAATCCGGATTATCTTCCGGATGACAAAGCTTCCAATGCTCATGCGACACTTATGGAATGGAACAACATCGATTACAGGGCGACGTCCAAACGTCATTTCAAAACGTCTTTCCCGGTTCGCATTACGACAATCCAGTACATGATGAGACAGATTCATTCGTTTGATGAGTTTGCCAACCAGGTCGAATATTATACGGATGTAGCTTCAGACTATGGATCGGATTTCGTCGTGTTCCCAGAAATTTTCACGACGCAATTGATGAGCTATCTTGATGAGAAGAGTCCGAGCCAGGCTGTTCGCCGTCTGACTCAATATACGGAAGACTATATCGAGTTGTTTACCGAATTCGCTGTCCGATACAACGTGAATATCATCGGCGGATCCCATTTCGTTGAAGAAGAAGGGAAAATCTATAACATCGCTTACCTTTTCCGAAGAGATGGGACGATCGAGAAGCAATACAAGCTACACATCACACCAAACGAGCGGAAGTGGTGGGGCGTCAGTCCTGGAGATAAAGTGAATGTGTTCGATACGGATTGCGGGAAAATTGCGATCCTGATCTGTTATGACATCGAATTCCCTGAGCTTGCGCGTTACGTAACCGATAAAGGTGCACGGATCATCTTCACACCTTTCTGTACAGATGACCGTCAAGGATACCTCCGTGTGAGATATTGTTCTCAAGCTCGTGCGATCGAAAACCAAGTTTATACGGTGCTTTCCGGAACTGTCGGAAATCTTCCTCAAACGGAAAACATGGACGTCCAATACGCACAGTCCGGTATTTTCACACCATCTGATTTCACTTTCCCGCGCGACGGAATTGTCGGAGAGTGTAATCCGAACATAGAAACGCTGGTTGTCGGAGATGTCGATTTAGAGATTTTAAGAAGACATAGAAGGTCAGGAAGTGTCATGCAACTCCGTGACAGAAGACGTGACCTTTATGAAGTGAACATGAAAAAGCAAGATGAACAGTAATTCTACACGGGAAAAGGCAGGCATTCGACCTGCCTTTTTTCATTATTCGATGAAGTATTGTCTAGCTACAGAGCCCATCCTTTCAGTCCACTTCAGTCCTCCTGTGGCGGCAACACACTGAATTACTTACAGGATTCAACCCACGCAGGACCAAACAATGTTTGGTTCGAGCCTCCTCGTCATACTTCCAGTGACTTTCAAGGCTGAACGGGCTCTTCCGCTTTTCTTTATTTTCCGGGGAATACTGACATTTTATGGTTGCTTATTTTGTAAAAAGATGGTTTCGACAGCATGGTAGCAGATCAGGCATGAACTACGAAAGGTATGGAGGAGTAGGGAAGATGCTGTAGAATTCAGTACCGAAAGACCTGCTGATGGCAATGTATGAGAAATAGTGGAGGATTACCCGGAATTCTTATACAATAGGGTGTGGAAGAGTCTATATTAACAGGAGGCAAACATGAGCTGGAAAACAAGTTATGATCGTTGGAATGCATTTGAACAACTGGATAAGGAACTACGCAAGCAGCTTCATTCCATTCGTGAACAAGAAGAGAAGTTGGAAGACAGCTTCTATAAAAACTTGGAGTTCGGAACAGGTGGTATGCGCGGAGAAATCGGACCTGGAACGAACCGGATGAACAAATACACCATCCGTAAGGCTTCAGAAGGGCTTGCCCGATACATAGATCAATTTGGTGAGGAAGCGAAACACCGCGGTGTCGTCATCGCTTACGATTCTCGTCATAAGTCACCGGAATTTGCGATGGAAGCGGCTAGAACGCTCGGTCGTCATGGCATTCAAACGTATGTTTTTAACGAGTTGCGTCCGACACCTGAATTGTCCTTCGCAGTACGTTATTTACATGCGTTCTCAGGAATCGTCATTACCGCGAGCCATAATCCTCCGGAATACAATGGTTATAAGGTATACGGAGATGACGGGGGACAGCTTCCTCCGAAAACGGCGAATGAAGTGATCGAATGTGTCAATCAGGTTGAAAATGAACTGGAGATTGAGATTGCTGATGAAGAAGAATTGAAGGCTTCGGGCTTATTGAAAATGATCGGAGAGCAAATCGATCGAGCGTATGTCGAACAGCTTGTCGGCATTTCCGTCAACTCTGAACTGATTCAGGAGCAGAGTGATCTGAAGATCGTATTCACACCTTTACATGGAACGGCGAACAAACCTGTAAGACGAGGCTTGGAAGCGTTAGGGTTCAAGCATGTGACGGTTGTCAGTGAACAGGAGCTACCTGACCCTGAGTTTTCAACTGTAAAATCTCCAAACCCTGAGGAACATGCTGCATTTGAGCTTGCGATGCAATATGGAGAGAAAGAAAATGCCGATCTTTTGATGGCAACCGATCCAGATGCGGACCGAGTCGGAATCGCTGTGAAGAATGAGGAAGGGGAGTACGTCGTACTGACGGGGAACCAAACCGGCGCTCTCATCTTGAACTATTTGTTGAACGAAAAACAAAACCAAGGTGAGCTCCCGGAAAACGGTGTTGTTTTGAAAACGATCGTAACCTCGGAAATCGGTCGTACGATTGCTTCGAAGTATGGACTTAAAACGGTCGATACGCTGACTGGATTCAAGTTCATCGGTGAAAAGATGAAAGAATACGAAGAAACGGGCGAGCACACTTTCTTGTTCGGATATGAGGAAAGTTACGGATACCTCATCGGAGATTTCGTGCGGGATAAGGATGCGGTCCAGGCTTGTCTGATGGCAGCAGAAGTTGCGGCTTATTATAAATCAAAAGGAAAGACGCTTTATCAAGGATTGCTGGAAATCTTTGAAGAGTACGGATACTATCAAGAGGGTCTTGAATCACTCACTTTGAAAGGGAAAAAAGGAGCAGAGGAAATCCAGGAGATTTTGTCATCCTTCAGAACCCAGGCACCTTCCGAATTCGGAGGCATTCCGGTATCCATCATTGAAGATTATCAAAGCAAGGAACGTTTTTACGTCCAGTCGACAGATGTTGAGGAAATGACACTACCACCATCGAACGTCATTAAATATATCCTAGAGGATGGTTCATGGGTATGTCTTCGTCCATCCGGAACCGAGCCGAAGATCAAGTTCTATTTCGGTACCCAATCGGATTCACTGAAAAAGAGCCAGGATCTTCTAGCGAAGTTGAAAGAAGACGTAATGGAAAAAGTGAACCACATCAGAGGATAAAATAAGGAAGGATTGACCATAGCGTCAATCCTTTTTTCAAAATGTTATGGAAGGCTAGCTGGTACTGAAAACCGAGAAACGGCTGTTTTGAGTACCACATAGAAGGTCTAGCTGGTACTGATAACGAAAAAACTTAAGTTGACTACCAGGTAAACACCTACCTATCACGTCGTCCTAAACAAATCGCGTTTTGACTTGATTTTTCCGTGCCCTTTGCAAGCCGGGCATTTTTTGATTTTGATAAAAGGGAGGAAGGAAGAGACTTTTCCTGAACCTTTGCATTGCGGACAAAGTATGAAAATCGCCATCCTTGTCTCCTTTCTCTGAACGAATGAATTTCTGTCGATGAACGAACTCTATTACCATTCTATGTCTAGATGAATAAACTTAAACGTGGAAGCAGGTGAATCACTCAATGTTACAAGCCATCATCTTATTCGTACTTGCTGGTCTTGCCGAAATTGGAGGCGGCTATTTGTTCTGGTTATGGTTGAGAGAAGGAGGACCTGTCTGGTTTGGAGGGATCGGAGCAATCATACTCATGATTTATGGCATTGTTCCGACCTTTCAATCGTTCCCATCGTTTGGTAGGGTATATGCGGCCTATGGAGGAATTTTCATCGTTTTAGCCTTGTTATGGGGTTGGTTGGTCGATAAAAAGACCCCGGATCAGTATGACATCATTGGTGCAATCGTCTGTCTGATCGGAGTCTCTATCATATTATGGGCACCAAGAATGCCCTAAAGTGCTGGGTGAGACCGTTTGGTCAAGGTGATGAATGTGGTCGTGATACCGACCGCAATAATCGTGATGAGCGAGTAGAGAAAGGATTCGCCCCCTAGTAAAAGGCCACCGCAAATGATGACGATTCCATCGATAAGGAAGATGATGATCCCGACATTCAGATTGGTCAGCTTCGAAATCATTTGAGCGAGTAGATCGGTGCCACCCGTACTTGTCTCTTGTTGAAGCATGATTCCGATCCCTATACCGACTAGAAAACCACCAATCAAAGCACATAGAAATAACGGCGGATGTGACCAATGCCGGATCGGGGAGAACGCATCAATGAAAAAGGATGAAATCAGCATCCCATGCAAGCTGTTATAAAAATAGGAACGGTGATAGAACCAGGCTAGTCCGTATAACGGGAGACTCAACAGAATGATCACGAGACCCGGCTGGAATCCCCACGTATAATTCGCAATCAAGCTGATGCCGATCATCCCTCCATCGAGGAGATGATGAGGGGCTAGCAGACCGTTAATCCCGACGCCTATGAAAATACTCCCAATCAGAATCGCAAACCACTTTTTCATTAAAACCTCTCCCTGTGAACCGCAACCTTTATAACAACATATGTACAAGTCTATTGTGATATGAGAAAGGAAATCATGATGAAAGTTCGAATACGTAACGCGAAAATCAGTGATTTAGGCGAAATGTTAACCATCTATAATGAGGTTGTCCGTACCTCTCCAGTAACCTTTGATTTAAACGAACAAACATTGGAAGAAAGAGAAGAGTGGTTCCGGCAGTTTAATGAGAAGTATCCGATTTTTGTCGCGGAACATGACGGTGAGATTCTTGGATATGCTTGTCTGACGAAGTTCCGTCCAAAGCCTGCCTATACCGATACAGTAGAAGACTCTGTCTATATTAAAAAGAAAGCCCGAGGGAATGGAGTAGGTTCGATGCTGCTCACGAAGTTGATCCGTGAGGCGCGTCAACAAGGTCATCATTCCATCATTGCTGTCATAGCGAACGATGAATCTTCCAGTGTGAAACTGCATGAGAAGTTCGGCTTCGTAAAAACAGGATACATCAAGGAAGCCGGGTACAAGTTCGGAAGATGGCACGACATTCATTTCTATCAGTTGAAGCTAGAGTAGACGAATGTAGCTTTCATTGGTAAATCATGCGTGTACTAATCAAATGGAGTCGGTTTTGGGATAACTACCAAATGGAATAACATGGAGAAATATAGATAGAATTGTTGAGTAAAAGTGAGATTCTTTCACTAGCGCACTTTATCAAAGCAAAAAAAAAGTCCATTTTGTTATTTAAAATGGAGCAACACATACGACAAATGCTGGACAATTGACAGAAGGTGTACGTAAGATTTCAACGTCCACATCGTTACATACTGAAAGGCATTCATTTATACGGATGCACTTCTTACCAAATAAGGATACTAGTTTTGGGTTACCATTTATTGAAGCCCAGATCACTACTGAACATGGAGTACCATCTACTGTTAATGCTCTTTTTAGAGTTTTTATTATACCCTGATTATTAAGGTCTTCTTGATTAATTAAATGTGAACCAGCATCTAAACTTGGACATAATGATTGTGCTTCTTCAGAACTTACTAACTGATTGACAAAGAATATACGCTCACCCATATCGGTGAAGAATATAGCTGTGTTAATTTCTTCTCTTTTAGCAGCACATTCAAGTGACTCATTAGGTGGAACTGGATTAGGACAAGAACTTTGTTTTCTTACACCGTAACATCCACAATCCAAGAAAAACACCTCCTTTTATAATAGTTTATTCATTAAAAAGGAGGGTGCTTGTACGAGTGACTTATACTAATAGTTGAACTTTACACTACTAAAGCTTTTAAGGAGTATTAGTACATTATTTTAGTATATTTAGAATTGAGTTATTCACTAATTAAAATTTACCAACAAATCATAACAAGAAAGGATCAGCCATATTCGGCTGATCCTTTCTAATGAACTTTTATCGAATTTGTCCTGTTCCAGTCATTTGATATTTCACTGTTGTTAGTGCTGGTAGACCCATTGGTCCACGTGCATGTAACTTCTGAGTGGAAATACCGATTTCAGCACCGAAACCGAGTGCACTACCGTCTGTGAAACGTGTTGAAGCGTTGTGATATACAGCAGCTGCATCTACTAGTCCTAAGAATGTTTTAGCAGCAGTATCGTCTTCTGTAACAATCGCTTCAGAGTGTTTTGTACCATACGTTTCGATGTGCTCGACTGCTTCAGATACATCGCCTACTGTTTTGACAGCGATATGCTTGGAAAGATATTCGTTCGCCCAATCTTCCTCACCAGCTTCGATCGCTCCAGGTAGGACAGATAATGCATATTCGTCACCATGAGGTGTAATTCCGTGCTCTTTGAATGCAGCAATCAATTGGTCTTTATTCGTTTCGAACCATTCTTTGTGAATGATTACTGTCTCTACGGCGTTACAAACCGCTGGACGATCCGTTTTCGCGTTCATAACAATGTTGATGGCTTTCTCAACATCTGCCGCTTTGTCGATATAGATGTGACAGTTTCCGACACCGGTTTCAAGGACCGGCACTGTCGCATTGTTAACGACCGCTGCAATCAGGGAGCCGCCTCCTCGTGGAATCAACACATCGATGTGCTCTTTCATCGTGAACAGTTCTTGTGTTGCAGAACGATCAGTACTTGCAATGAATTGTACCGCTTCTTTCGGAATCTTCGTCTTTTCAAGACCGCGGTGCATGACCTCGACAATCGTCTGGTTTGAAACAAGGGCAGAAGATCCACCTTTCAGAACGATTGCGTTACCGGATTTCAATGCAAGTCCTGTTGCGTCAACGGTTACGTTCGGGCGAGCTTCATAAATCATGCCGATGACACCAAGTGGTACTGTCACTTGCTGTACGTTCAATCCATTTTCAAGATCCCAGTCGGATTTAACGATTCCTGTCGGATCTTCAAGGTCAGCGACTTCGCGAAGCCCTTTTGCAAAATCATAGATTCGTTCTTTGGAAAGAGCCAAACGATCCATGAAGGCATCGTCATAGCCTTTTTCCTTTCCTTTTTCAAGGTCCTTTTCATTCGCTTGTAAAATCGTTTCGTAATCTTTTTCAAGCATATCTGCTACCGTATGCAGTGCTTCATTCTTCTCTTCTGTTGTCAGCATGGACAACGTTTTTGCAGCTTTCTTTGCTTTAATAGCTTGTTCTTCGACGTTCGTTTTTTCAACTGTTAACGTCATTCTATCCCTCCAGTAATATAATTGAGTGTCGTTCATTGATTGTTGTGAGACTTTATAATTTGGCTCTTTTCTATAAGATTGTTGCTCTTATGGCATTTTTAAAAATCACCTTGTTCAAGTTGTTTGGAGAGCAAGGTGCGAGACTCCAGCGGGATCAGCGGGACAGGTGAGACCATTCACTTTTTAAAAGGATCTTCGACTAAGACCCACCACGTCCTGTGGTGAACGTCGAAGCCAGCACATCCTGTGCAAGTGAGTGGGCTCACCGCACGCCCCGCGGAAAGCGAGCATCCTGGAGCGGAAATCAACGACTTTCAAGAGCAACAAAGTTTGCAAAACAGCCTATACTCTAAATGAAAAATCTTGTTAAACGCCAACCGGTACGGCTACATCGAGGTGACAGACGAGGTCTTCACTTTCGACAGCCGCTGTTTGGAAATCTTGCAGCTTGATTTCTTTTTGATTGATCAGACGTTTCAATTCGTTTGCTGAATAATTCATTACACCAAGGCCGATGTCTTCGCCGCTGATGTTTTTGATACGGATGACCGCACCTTTGTCGAAGCGTCCACTGACACTGTGCACATCTAATGGTGAAAGGCTCTTGTTGTTTTCTTGGATAGATGCACCGATCTTATCGTTGATCGTCACTTCACCTTCAGGTCCAGAATTGAACGCAATCCATTGCTTCTTCTGGTTCAAGTTTTCATTTTCACTCTTCGGTTCGAAGTACGTTCCAGTCGCTTCATGATTGACAGCATCATAAACGATATTCGGCGTACTTGCTTTCCCTAAGAAAGATGAAATGCCGGATGCAAGTGAAATCTTGAATGCATCAATCTTCGATTTCATACCACCTGTACCGACTGCGCTACCAGGATCTCCGGCTACCGCTTCGATTTCAGGAGTAATTTCGTGAACCTGATTGAGAAGCTGTGCATCTTCATTCTTTCGAGGGTCATCGTCGTACAATCCGTCAATATCGGATAAAATGATGAGCTGATCTGCGTTGACGAGTCCTGCAACTTTTGCAGATAGTGTATCGTTGTCTCCGAACTTCAAGAAATCCATCGTGATCGTGTCATTTTCGTTCACAATCGGGATGATTCCGCGTTCTAATAGTACGGTCAATGTACTTCTTGCATTGTTGTACCGGTTTTCATCTGAAAAATCATCACGGGTGATCAAGATTTGAGATCCGACATATCCGTGGGAGATGAAGAGATCCGAGTACGTTTCAATCAGAAGTCCTTGGCCGATTGACGCGGCCGCTTGTTTTTCTGGCAACGTATCTGGTCGGGAAATGAACCCGAGTTTTCGGTAGCCCGCTGCAACGGCTCCGGATGATACGAGCAATACTTCATGCCCATCGTCTTTCAGTCGGACGACTTCATCGACCAGCTTTTCAATTTTTCTACGACTCAATTCTCCGTGTAAGCTTGTTAATGAACTGCTTCCTATTTTGATTACAATTCGTTTTTTATCCATATCAGGTGTCACATTCACTCCTATAATCTAGCGTTTTTTTAAAAATAAAGATTTCCTAATTTTCTAAGATGAAATGTCTAGCTCAGCGCCCAACTACTTGGCTCACTTCAGACTTCTTGCGGCGGCAAAGCCTCCTCATCAGTCTTCCAGTGACCTTCGTAGTTAAGCAGAGCGCTTACGCTTTTCTATCGTACGGCAAATACTTTTTCAAGTTCTTCACGTAGTTCTTTTGAACGTGAAGCTGCACCTTTCACGGCTTCTGCAATCGCTTCACCGCCACCATGTTCGTCAAGCGCATCTAGTCCTGCTGCAGTTGTTCCGTTCGGGGAGGTGACGTTCTTACGAAGCTGTGTTGGCGTTTCTTCCCGTTCAAGCATCATTGTCGCCGCGCCTAGAATCGTTTGGGCACCGATTTTACGAGCCATTTCACGATCCATTCCGCCTTCGACACCAGCTTGCTCGATGTGTTCCATCAAGTTGTAGAAGTAAGCTGGGCCACTGCCTGCAATTCCTGTGAAGATATCCATTTGCTCTTCTTCAATGATGTAAGCTTCTCCGATGCATTGCATAAGTTCTTTCGTAAAGACGACTTGATCCATTGAAACATGCTTACCAGGTGAAATTGCTGTTGCGGATTCACGCAGCATGCTGGATGTGTTCGGCATCACTCGGATGACTTGCTGGCTCTCATTCAGGTTTTCTTCCATATAAGAGGTTGAAATACCAGCCAATACCGAGATGAGCACTTGTTCAGGTCGAAGACGATCTTTCAAGTCTTCTAATACTGCATCAATGTCTTTCGGTTTCATTGCTAGAATGAATACATCGATTTCGCTAAAGTCTAATTCACTTTTCTTTATTGCTTCAATTCCATACTTTACTTTCATTTCATTTAAACGTTCTTGGTTACTACGGTTGGTCACGACGAGTTGTTCTGGAGCTAATTTTCCTGATTCAACAATTCCAGAGATCATCGCTTCAGCCATATTACCTGCGCCTAGAAAGGCAACGCGTTGTTTTAACAAAGTAACCACTCCTATATACCGTCCTTTTTTCAACGTTTTTAATCGTAACATTCAGGCAAATTAATTCAACAGTATATACCAAATAGGTTGAATAAGGACGAAAAACCCCAAGTAAGCGTTTACATCGACTTTTATATGTCTCAAATCCTTTCTTAGGAAGTCTCATCTATGCACAGGGATGTATACGCTTGCTGAAAAACACAGATTTTTTATTTATCTAAGTTATCGGAAAATTCCGTTATATCAACGGTAGCGAAGGACAGGCAAAGACAAGTATGGGGAATGACGCTCGCACTTTTCGGCTTTCCACTCATGAAAAGGGATTCCCATCATACATTGATGTAATAAAGGGGTTTTGAAGATTGATTAAGGAGGGACCGGAATGAGCATCGATGAACACAAAGAGTTGATCAACGCCATTCATGAAATTACGGAAATTGCTGAGGGGTTCGGTCTTGACTTCTATGAGATGAGATATGAAATCTGTCCTGCTGATATCATTTATACATTCGGTGCGTATGGGATGCCGACTCGTTTTTCTCATTGGAGTTTCGGTAAGCAATTTCATAAGATGAAGCTTCAATATGATCTTGGGTTGAGCAAGATTTACGAGTTGGTCATCAATTCAGATCCTTGTTATGCCTTTTTGTTGGACAGCAATACGTTGATCCAGAACAAATTGATCATCGCGCACGTACTTGCGCATTGCGACTTTTTCAAAAACAATGTCCGGTTCTCGAACACGAGGCGGGATATGGTCGAAAGCATGACTTCGACTGCAGAACGGGTCGCTCAATATGAACAGTTATATGGGAAGAAAGAAGTTGAACACTTCCTCGATGCGATTCTTTCAATCCAAGAACATATCGATCCTTCCATCATGAGGCCAAAGCTGAACTATAAATGGGACGATGAAGAAGTGGAACTGGAGAGAAAAGCTACTCCGTATGATGATCTATGGCAGATCGACCAAACGGATGAGAAGCGGGAAAAGGCGAAACCGACGACAAGGCGTAAGATTCCTCCACAACCGGAAAAAGATATCCTTTTGTTCATTGAGGAGTACAGCCGTGAACTGGAAGATTGGCAGCGCGATATCCTATCAATGATGCGTGAAGAAATGCTGTACTTCTGGCCACAGCTCGAAACGAAAATCATGAATGAAGGCTGGGCGTCTTACTGGCATGCGCGCATTTTACGTGAAATGGATCTGACGAGTGACGAGGTCATTGAATTTGCGAAGTTGAACGCGGGTGTTGTGCAACCTTCCAGAACTTCAGTGAATCCTTATTACTTAGGATTGAAGATCTTCGAGGATATTGAAGAATGTTATGATAATCCATCCGAAGAATTGATAAGGCAAGGGGTCACGAAGGGAAGCGGAAGAGACAAGATTTTTGAAGTAAGGGAAATTGAATCGGATATTTCTTTCATCCGTAATTATTTGACGAAGGATCTTTGCGATAAAGAGGATCTGTACTTATTCCAAAAGCAAGGGAAGGATTATCGAATCACGACCAAGCAATGGGAGGAAGTGCGCGATCAGCTGGTGAGCAGCCGGGTGAACGGAGGCTTTCCTTATATAACTGTAAACGATGGGGATTACTTGAAAAATGGGGAACTTTATTTGCTGCACCATTTCGAAGACATCGAGCTGGATTTGAAATATCTTGAGAAAGTCCTTCCTTATATATACGACCTGTGGGGAAGAGCAGTCCACATGGAAACGATGGTAGAGAACAAACCAGTCGCCTTCACTTACGATGGGAAGGGTATGCATAAGAGGAACCTGTGAGTATTGGGGACGGTTCTTTTGTTTCATTGAAGAAGGAATAATAGATTGGGTAGAATAAATTGAGAATTGGGCAGATAAATGTGAAGATTGGGCAGAATTATTGCGGATTTGGATAGAATAAATCGACATTTGAACAGAATAATTGGAGAAGTGATCAGACTGAACCGGATAAATGTCAAAGGTTGACCGTTTTTTTACAAACGGTCAGCCTTTTTGTTTGTTCTTTTATAAACAAAACCAGAAAACGATTGTAAAAATGCAAACATTAGTGTAAAGTGTTTGTTAGAGAGCAAACGGAATAATGGAGGGTTTACGATTGGAACACCAAGACCGATTTTGGGACGCGAATACGGAAGAATTGAAAAAAGGCTACACATTTAATGGAGAGCAGTACTCATGCCTGGTTTGCGGCAAAAGCTTTCAGAAAGGCTTCATCTATAAATGGACTGATGATCTATTGATGGAAGCGGAAAGGGCGATCGAACAACACATCACGGATGAACATGGTACGATGCTCGACTACCTATTAAGCATGAACAAGAAATACACGGGGCTGACGGATGTCCAACGTACAATCCTGTCCTGCTTCAAAGACGGGCAGTCCGATAAGGAAATTGCTCAGCACCTTGATTTAGGTAGTACTTCTACGATCCGGACCCACCGATTTAAGTTGAAGGAAAAAGAAAAGCAAGCCAAGGTGTTCCTGGCCATCATGGAGTTATTGAAGCAGACAAATACCGATCAAAAGGATGATCTCGTACAAATTCATAAGGGGGCAACTCAAGTGGATGAACGATATGCAATAACGACCAAAGAACGGGAAAAAGTTTTGAATACGTATTTTAACAAGGGCGTAGATGGACCACTGACCCAGTTTCCGAGTAAAGAGAAACGGAAAATCATCGTTCTTCAACAAATTATTCGTCGTTTTGAGCCAGAACGGAAATATAATGAAATGGAAGTCAATGAAGTGCTCAAACCGATCATCGATGATTTTGTTACAGTTAGAAGATACCTCATTGAATATGGATTTCTTGACCGCAGCAAAGACTGTAGTGAATATTGGGTGAAAAAGTAAGGCGAATACCAACCTGAATGGAATTGTAAAAAAATTTTAAAAATAGACAAAAGTCTATTGCCATTTGGAAAGGGTTGGTATAAACTTTAATAGGAATTCATAAAAATAGGATGAAAAGGAGGTAGCGTCATGCAAAACTACATCGTACGTTCAGTGAAACAAGATTGCATTGTTTCAATTGCAAACAACTTCATAAAGCATGGCGTGGACCGATAAAGGCACCTCTATCTGCATTTTTAGATATTTGTACATTCAGCTCACGCCACCTATATGCGTGAGCTTTTTATATTTCTTTTAGAAATTTCAATCCAAGGAAGAAGTATGCCGCTTACGTGTGGCATGCTTTTTTTGTTTTTTATAATAAAGCTGTTTTCCTATGCATTGTTGCTCTTGTATGAATTGATTTCCGCTCCAGGTTGCTCGCTTTCCACGGGGCGGGCGGTGAGCCTCCTGACGCTTCGCGTCATTAGGAGTCTCCACCTGACCGCTCGTCCCGTAGGAGTCTCGCACCTTGCGCTTCAATCTACTTCCAAATGAAGAAAATAGTCAATAAATAAAACTAAAAGAAGTTGCTGAAAGTGAAACCTCAATGATTAAACTTCTATGGAAACAAAAAAGGGGAGCATGATGTGCCACTTGTATATAAGCATCCGAAACGAAACGGAATGCTTCATATAAATAAAACCCATGTAATTGAAAGGAGCCATTCTCATGAATGCAAAAATCCAAAGAAAAGCACGCCATATCGATCGGATCGAAGGCGGCTGACAAACCAAAACAAAAGCGAACAGCAGGAGAGGAGATCTAGCATGTTTTCAGTATTAGTCAAACTAGGTTGGTTTTTTAAAAAACATTGGAAAAGATACACAATCGCAATCATCTTATTACAGATCGTCAACGTCATGGAGGTCATTCCACCGAAACTGATCGGAATGGCAATCGACGAAATGACGATCGGCAGCCTTACTTTTGAAAGATTGATGCAATTCGTCGGGATATACGGAGCGCTACTCGTTTCGAATTACGGTATCAACTACATCTGGATGTATCAGCTCTTTGGGGGTGCATTCTTGGTTGAAAAGACGATGCGTTCAAAATTCATGGGACATCTGTTGAAAATGACCCCGACGTTTTATGAAAAGCATCGTACCGGTGACTTGATGGCAAGAGCGACGAATGATCTTAAGGCCATCTCGATGACCGCAGGCTTTGGAATTCTGACATTGATCGACTCGACTTTTTTCCTGATCACGATCCTGTTCGTCATGGGATTCATGATCAGTTGGAAGCTGACGTTAGCGGCATTGTTGCCATTGCCAATCATGGCGATCCTCATGAACCGCTACGGAAAGCTGATGCATAAACGTTTTACGACCGCCCAGGATTCGTTCGGTGATTTGAATGACCAGGTGTTGGAGTCGGTTTCCGGTGTCCGCGTCCTACGTGCTTACGTTCAGGAGAAAGCAGACCATAAACGTTTTGAAAACCTGGCAGATGATGTTTACCAGAAGAACATTTCTGTTGCACGGATTGATTCATTGTTCGAACCAACGATCAAAATACTCGTCGGAATCAGCTATATGATTGGATTAGGTTACGGAGCGTATCTCGTTTTCCATAAGACGATTACGCTCGGTGAGTTGATTTCCTTCAACGTTTATCTTGGGATGTTGATCTGGCCGATGTTCGCGATCGGAGAATTGATCAACATCATGCAACGTGGAAATGCGTCCCTCGACCGAGTGAACGATACGCTTGATTATGAAGCGGATGTGAAGGATAAAGAGAACGTTCAGCCGGTAGCGAAGGCAACTGAAGTCAAGTTCGACAACGTGACGTTCCGTTATCCAACGTCCCAAGTCGACAACTTGAAGAATGTTTCTTTTACGTTAAAACAGGGTCAAACCCTAGGAATCGTCGGAAAGACGGGAAGCGGGAAGACGACGCTCATCAAGCAGTTGCTGCGTGAATATCCACTCGGAAAAGGTGCGATCACCGTTTCTGGCACACCGATCGATGACATTCCATTGACGCAATTGCACGGATGGATGGGATATGTTCCTCAACAACAAATCCTGTTCTCACGTTCAGTGAAGGAAAACATCACGTTCGGCGTGAATGATACGTCACAAAAACGACTGAACGATGTGGTCGAACTGTCATCACTCACAAATGATATTGAAAACTTACCGCAAGGCATGAAGACGCTTGTCGGTGAGAAGGGTGTTGCGTTGTCAGGTGGTCAGAAGCAACGGATTTCGATTGCCCGCGCGCTACTCGTCAATCCAGAGATTTTACTATTGGATGATGCGATGTCAGCTGTCGATGGGAAAACGGAAGCGAAAATCATCGAAAGCATCCGGAATGAACGATCAGGTAAAACGACCTTCATCACGACGCACCGTCTTTCCGCGGTCCAGCATGCAGACTGGATCCTCGTCATGGATGAGGGCAAGGTGATTGAAGAAGGAACACATGAACAACTATTGGAAAACGGAGGCTGGTACAAGGAGCAATACGAAAGACAGCAGCTTGAAGACGGCCTCTCAGAAGGTGTGGTGTAATTATGAGCGTAGGTCAACGATTATACCGATACGCATTACGATATAAGAAGATGATCTTTTTCGCATTGGCGATGTTGACGATTGCGGTTTCAGCTGAGCTGACCGGTCCGTTCATCGCAAAGAAAATGATCGACAATCATATTCTAGGAATCGAAAAACCTTGGATTCAAGTAGACGGTCCAGGTGAAGAGACAGTCGAATACAAAGGGAACCATTACATCCGTACAGCTTATTTTGACGGAGATGCCTCTGAGTACCCGGAAGTCCGGATCCTACAAGTAAAAAGAGATTACTATTTCATTGACGAACCGATTGAGTTTGATGGGAACCGCTCGATTGAAGGCGACAGCATCGTCATTGAAAAAGGTGAAAACCAAGCGGAGTATGATGCGGTCGAACTGACGACCGATCAGTTACTCGCGTTCTATCAACCGGAAGTGAAGTGGCTCATCTATTTGAGTGCCTTTTACCTAGGGTTGCTCGTGATTTCTGCATTTTTCACCTACTGGCAAAAGTACTTGCTACAGAAGTCTGCCAATCGGATCATCCAAAATATGCGGACGGATGTATTCGGACAGATTCAACGATTGCCAGTGAATTATTTTGATAACTTGCCAGCCGGGAAAGTCGTTTCAAGAATCACGAACGATACTGAAGCGATCCGTGAACTGTACGTCACGGTGTTGGCGCAATTTTTCACAGGGATCATCTATATCCTCGGGATCCTGACGGCGCTCTTCTTCCTGGACGTCCGACTAGCGATGATCTGTTCTGTCATCATCCCGATCATGTTCGTCTGGATCATCATGTATCGAAAGTATGCGTCCAAGTACAACCACTTGATCCGTCAACGGCTGAGTGATTTGAATGCGATGATCAACGAATCGATCCAAGGGATGACGATCATCCAAGCATTCCGAAGAGAGAAGCAGACGACGAAAGAGTTCGAAACGATCAACGAGGAGTATTTCCAATATCGGAACAAATTGCTCAGTCTCGATGCCTTGATGTCACACAACCTAGTCGGGTTGCTGCGGAACATCGCATTCGTAACCTTGATTTGGTATTTCGGTGGGGCATCCCTCACGGCGACAACTGCTGTTTCCGTCGGTGTGCTGTATGCATTCGTCGATTACTTGAACCGTTTGTTCCAGCCAATCATGGGAATCGTGACGCAGCTCGCAAACTTAGAGCAAGCACTTGTTTCTGGTGAGCGAGTGTTCCGCTTGTTGGATCGTGAAGGGGAGGACGTGTCCAATACGACACTTCCTCGTTATGACGGAAATGTCGTCTTTGATGACGTGACGTTCGCCTATAAAGAGGACGATTACGTGTTGAAAAACATTTCCTTTGAAGCGAAACAAGGCGAGACTGTCGCGCTTGTCGGTCACACTGGTTCAGGTAAAAGTTCCATCATGAACCTGCTGTTCCGTTTCTATGACATTGAACACGGTAAAATCATGATTGACGGGCAGGACATCCAGAAGATGACGAGGCAGGACTTGCGTAAGCACATGGGAATCGTGCTGCAGGATCCGTTCCTTTTTACAGGGACGATTGCTTCGAACGTCAGCCTGGATGATCCGAACATCTCTCGTGAAACGGTTGAAAAAGCGTTGCGCGATGTCGGTGCAGAGCCGTTCATCCAGCATCTTCCGAACGGTTATGATGAGCCGGTCATTGAAAAAGGAAGTACGTTGTCAGCTGGACAGCGTCAGTTGATTTCATTCGCTCGTGCGTTGGCTTATAATCCTTCGATCTTGATTCTGGATGAAGCGACAGCGAACATCGACACTGAGACGGAAGCGATCATCCAAGAGGCACTGGATGTATTGAAGAAAGGACGAACGACGTTCATCATCGCGCATCGACTTTCTACAATTAAGAGCGCAGACCAGATTCTCGTGCTCGATCGCGGGCGAATCGTTGAGCGAGGCTCGCACGATGAGCTGATGGAAGTACAAGGCAAATACTATCAAATGTATCAAATGCAGCAAGGAACGAAACAATCCCAGGCTGTATGAAAGAGAGAGGAGGACTGATCCTAGTGGATCAGTCCTTTCTTTATGGGCTTCAAGTCCATCTTAACCGTTCCCAAGCTTTACAAAAATCAAAAAGGTGAACCTCCTAATGGAAGCGAATATAGAACTGTAAGGAAAATATCGGACATACAATGATATAAAGCGATAATCTGGTGCAGATAAGAGGGGGATCGATATGAAGAAGAAAGAAATCTATTCGTGGACGATGTACGACTGGGCGAATTCCGCCTTTGCCACGACCATCATGGCAGCTGTTTTACCTGTGTTCTATTACGATGTTGCAGCAAAGAACATCGATAAGACGACGGCAACAGCTTACTGGGGATATTCGCAATCCATCGCTGTTTTGATTGTCGCACTACTCGCCCCGATACTCGGAGCGATCGCGGATCATTCGAACTCTAAGAAAAAGTTTCTACGATTCTTCGCATACATGGGGATCCTTGCGAGTATCCTGCTCGCTTTTGTCGGGGAAGGGGACTACATCCTCGCTTCGATTCTCCTCATATTCGGTACGATCGGTTTTTCAGGGGGAAATGCCTTTTACGATGCATTCTTACCTGAAATTGCGCCAAAAGGGGAGATCGACCGGATTTCTGCGAGAGGATATGCGTTCGGATACATTGGCGGAGGTTTGCTCCTGCTCCTCAACTTGACGATGATCATGAAGCCGGCATGGTTCTTCCTACCGAACTCACTGATTGCAACACAACTCTCATTCGCCAGTGTCGGTGTCTGGTGGTTCGTCTTTTCACTGCCGCTGTTCCGCAACATCCAGGAACGCAAGCACGAGCAACCTGACCTGAAAGGATCATATGTCACGATCGGCTTCAAACGCTTGAAGACGACATTCAAGGAGATCAACCAGTTCAAGCAATTGCTGATCTTCTTAGTCGCGTTCTGGTTGTTCAACGACGGCATTTCGACCATCATCAAAATGGCGACCATTTACGGGAGAGATATCGGAATCGGTTCAACAGATCTGATTGCTGCACTCCTTATCACCCAGTTCGTCGGTATCCCGTTTGCCTTCCTATTCGGTTTTTTAGCGAAAAAGATCCAGGCGAAGCGTGCCTTGTACATCGCGCTATGGACATATGTCGTCATCGTCATGCTCGGATACTTCATGACATCGGCCGTACACTTTTACGCGCTCGCCATCATGGTCGGTTTCGTTCAAGGCGGGGCACAGGCGTTGAGCCGCTCGATATTCGGAAGCATGGTGCCCGAGAACAAGCACGCAGAGTTTTTCGGATTCTATGGGATATCAGCAAAGTTCTCAGCGATTTTTGGACCATTTGTGTTCGGGATCGTCGGTCAACTGACAGGATCTACGCGCATGGGAATCTTCTCGTTAATCATTTTCTTCCTGCTCGGAATCTTCCTACTTTCCCGCGTCGATATTGAAAAAGGTAAAAAAGAAGCGCAGCTGAACAATGAGGTGACAATGTAAAAAAACCTGAGTGGAGGAGTTGCTCCGCTCAGGCTTTCTTATAAAATCGGTTCAAAGTGTCTGTTTTCCAGTTGCAGTGAGAGATCTTTTCCTGTGTCATAGCAAATATTGCCGAGCTTTTGTTTCAGAGACTCATAAGCGTTCATGTCATCTTCAAACCAATAGGATTTCAGCTCTGTAAAAATATCGATCCCTTCACGCTCTGCTTGCTCCACCAATTCCAAGAACGTTTCTTCGTGTCTTTCATCGGGTTGAGCAGGGTGGAACCATGGCGTTCTTTCTTCATTCAAATAATCAGCCGGAGCAATGTTTTTCTGATAGGAAAAAGGATGAACACGCTCTTTCAACAGCTTGTTTTTCCAACCGAACGGATCGTATAGAACCCGAAGTGCCGTCTGCATATGTTGGTACGATTGCTGAACATAGCCATCAGGCATTTTGGCGTGAAGATCCGGGAAGGTGGCATCGACAGTTTCTCTAAGCATCCTTTCAACAGGCTCGTGCAATGATTTTCCGATGGACAACTCTTTGTATACAGGCGTTTTCCACGTTTCGATATTTTTGAACTTTTTCATAAGTAGTGTATCGATAATGATTTCAAGCTTTTGGTGTCGATTCCCTTCGGTTCCTGACCGGTAATTGATGTACGGATGTGCATTCCGGTCCAGGATGTGATGCGTGATGAAGCCGGTCGTAAAGGCGACGAGTTTCTCATCATCCAAACGGTCTTTCGTAAAGTCGATCAGTTTCAATAGGAAGTCCCCGCACATTTCATGGTGGATCCGGTCGCCGACTTCCGTAACAGCACTCGATTTCCACGGCCAGAAATTGTGATAGAAAAAGGGATCCGGACCTTGGGTACCAAAATTGAAATACGGTTTCGTGTCCGCATCCAGCTTTATGATGTTGGTTTTTTCTAATAATCGTTCCCCAAAAAACATATGTGTCCATACATTCGGCATTGCTTAGTCACCTCTCACGACTTGGTCTGTTAGTTCAAATTATATAGGATTTCCAGTTTAATGAAAACGATTGGAGTGAAGACGATGCGCAACACTTATTTGATGACAGGCTTCCCTGGTTTTCTGGCTACCAAGCTGGTTGAATTCATTTCAGAAAAAGAACCAGATGCGATGTTCAAGCTGTTGGTCCATCCAAGCCAAATAGAAAAGGCGGAATCAACCGTTCGGATGTTGGGGACACAGGAGCGCTACACTCTTTTACAAGGAGATATCACGCAAAAAGGACTTGGTTTGGAGGAGGAGCAGCAGCTGGATTCTGTATCGCATGTGTTCCACCTTGCTGCCATATACGATCTCGCAGTTCCGAAAACGCTCGCACAGAATGTGAATGTCACAGGCACTCGGATGGTGATCGATTGCGTAGAACAACTTCCTAATTTGAAGAGGTTCATTTACTTCAGCACCGCCTATGTATCTGGAGACAGGACTGGAATCGTTTATGAAGAGGAGCTAGTGAAGGGGCAACGCTTCAAAAATCATTATGAAGCGACAAAGTATCAAGCGGAGGTTCTCGTTCAGGAAAGAATGGACAAGGTCCCGACAACAATCATTCGTCCTGGCATCGTTGTCGGACATTCTCAGACAGGTGAAACCGTGAAATTTGACGGTCCTTATTTCATCATGCGATTCCTCGATAAGTTTGCACGTCTTCCGATTCCGTACATCGGACGAGGAGAGGTGCCGGTCTATTTGGTTCCCGTCGATTACATTTTGGAAGCCGTCTATTATTTTGCGCATTATGATAAGAGTGAAGGAAAGGTCTATCATCTCACCGATCCGCGCCCGAGTGACGCAAGAGATCTGTATGAACAGATTGTCGGCCATCTCCTTCATAAGAAACCTTCCTGGGTCCTTCCGACATCCGTTGTAAGCGGGATGCTGAGGATTCCTCAGTTCAGAAGATGGGTACAGGTAGAGAGGGAGACGCTTGATTATTTCCTTTGTGAAACGATTTATGATGCGACGAATACGATCGAAGATTTGGATGGCTCAGGAATACGTTGTCCTTCTTTTGAAGAATACGGGGAAGCGATCGTGAAATACTATAAAGCTTCAAGACATGATAAGGAGAAGGCTGTTCTTGTAAAATGAAAAAAGGGTGATCTCATCACCCTTTAATCGACTTTCCGTTCAAGCTTTTTCATTGTATAGCCGAGTGGTTCACCCATTTTGATGGATGAGCCCTCCGCGACACTCCCCGCCATTTCAATCTGATTTTCTTCAAATAATAGAATGACGGTGGAACCGAATTCGAAGTGCCCGATCTCATCCCCTTTGTGGACGGACTGGATCGTTTCAAGGACCGCGGAATACGGTTTTCCTTGATGAAGCCTTTCAACTTGCTCCTGGTAAGCGACCTGGACACTGCCTACAATCAATGCTCCAACTTTGACAATCGCCACTTTTCCAGTAGTAGTATCCATGTAGGTGGACAAGCGTTCATTTTTTGTGAAAAGTCCTTCGATCGAGGTGACACCGATTTTATTGACCGGGTAAAGCCGTCCAGGAATATAGCTGTAATCGGTTATCGTTCCTTCTACAGGTGCGTGGATACGGTGATAATCCTTCGGGCTCAAATAGATCGTCATGAAAGAACCGTTCTCGAACATCTCTGCCTTGGACGGATCAGCAAGCAGCTGCTCGACCGTATAAGAGACGCCTTTCGCCTGGATCAATTCACCGTCTTCAATTCGACCGACCTGGCTGATGACGCCATCGACCGGACTGACGAATACATCTTTATGTGAATGAATCGGACGTGCATCCGACTTCAATTTCCTTTTGAAAAAGTCATTCAAGCTATCGAATTCAGAAAGAGGCTTCTCAACTGTTGAAACATCGATCTGATATGAACGTATATAAAGAGGAATCGCAAATTTACTGAGACGGGATTTCATAAATGTCCCCACCAGATTCGTAATCGCGTGATGAGGCAGGGATTTCAACACATATTTCAAAACAACATTCATTTCCTTCATTCCAATCCATGCAGATATAAAGCGATGGTGATTATTATTTTTCAAAACAATACCAATATTATACTTTGATTTACATTGGGTGTTAATACTAAATAACAATAAAACGCATTTGTGTCGGGAAAAGATGGGAAAACTAATTCAAGAAAAGGGTTTTCAGTTTTATCTAAATTAGGTACGATAGATTCATTCGACATAGAAAATCGTAGAAGGTTGTATAATGATGAAAAAAATTCGACGTTATCGCAGAATACGTTTAACTTCCGTACAATTGATTGTGTTGTTTTACCTAGGGGCCGTCGTCATGTCGACCTCTTTATTAAGCATTCCATATGCGCATAGAGGCGGGATGGACTGGTCGTTCATCGACGCATTGTTTACGGCGGTCAGTGCGATCAGTGTAACAGGTCTGACAGTCGTGAATACGGCTGAGACGTTCAACGAGCTGGGTTATTTCTTGTTGGCGTTCGTTTTACAATTCGGTGGTATCGGAATCATGACACTCGGAACGTTCATCTGGCTCTTAGTCGGTAAGCGGATCGGGTTAAGGGAACGGCAGCTCATCATGACCGACCAGAACCTATCGACTCTCCAGGGGCTAGTCCGCCTGATGATCCAGATCCTTTATCTCATCTTGATCATTGAAGCAATCGGAACGATGATCCTTGGCGTGTATTTCCTGAATTACTTCGAAACGTGGCAAGAGGCGTTCATGCAAGGGTTCTTCGCATCCGTCAGTGCGACGACGAACGGAGGATTCGACATAACAGGGAAATCGCTGCAGCCATTTGCCGCCGATTATTTTGTCCAATTCATCAATATTTTGTTGATGATTCTTGGAGCAATCGGGTTCCCGGTCTTGTTGGAAGTAAAAGAATACATAACTTCTAAGAAAGGGAAGTACCAGTTCTCATTGTTTACGAAATTGACGACAGTGACCTTCTTTTTCCTAGTCGTTATAGGTACACTTCTCATTATTGTACTGGAGTTCAATTTATTTTATGAAGATAAAAAGTGGCATCAAATCTTGTTCTATTCCTTGTTCCAATCCGTAACGACACGGAGTGGGGGATTATCGACGATGGACATCAATGCGTTTTCGGAACCGACACAGCTGCTGATGTCCGGTCTCATGTTCATTGGTGCCTCACCAAGTTCCGTCGGTGGCGGAATCCGGACGACTACCTTCGCAATCGTCATCCTGGCGATTCTGTCCTTTGCGAAAGGAAAACCGACCATCAAGGTGTTCAAGCGTGAACTGCTTTCAGAGGATGTGCAAAAAGCATTCGTCGTCCTAAGTGTCGCTGTGCTCATGTTCGGGACCTCTGTACTTATTTTGATGTACACGGAATCAGCTCCTCTGATGGCGATCATTTTTGAAGTGGCATCAGCCTTCGGAACGTGTGGCTTATCAATGGGACTGACCCCAGTGTTGAGTACACCTGGAAAAGTGCTCGTCATTTTCCTGATGTTCATAGGACGTGTCGGCATCCTGTCGTTCCTGTTCATCATTCGAGGGAAAATCGTCAAAGAAACCTATCACTATCCAAAAGAACAAGTCATCATTGGCTAGAAATGTTACGACTGAGCGGAAAAGCTCAGTCGTTTTTTTGTGTAAAAGTGGGTTAATTCTGGGAGTGAACAGATTTTGGTTCGTATTTCGGGAGAAGTGGTTCGTAATTCGAGAGAAGTGGTTCGTAATTCGAGAGAAGTGGTTCGTAATTCGAGAGAAGCGGTTCGTATTTCGAGGGAAGTGGTTCGTAATTCGGGAGAAGTGGTTCGTAATTCGGGAGAAGTGGTTCGTATCTCGAAAGGAACGGTTCGTTTTTCGAGAAAAAGCAGTCATATTCATGTGCTATAAAATTCCATGCGATAAATATGAATAACGCATTCTCAATAACGCAAACTATGGTTACCAAGGAGGAGGTGAGATACATGGCTCAAAACAATTCTAATCAATTAGTAGTACCAGGTGCTCAAGCTGCTTTAGACCAAATGAAGACTGAAATCGCTTCTGAATTTGGAGTACAACTAGGACCAGACACAACTTCTCGTGCTAACGGATCTGTTGGAGGAGAAATCACTAAGCGTCTTGTTCAACAAGCTCAATCACAACTTGGTGGAAGATAACATTCATAAAGATGGCTTTGAGGGGGTGGACAAGTTCCACTCCTTCTTTCAACTTTATTGAAAAGGAGATCGACAACTATGTCCATTTGTCCAGTCTGTAATCAATTAAGTTCAACCCAATATCGTTGCCCCTCTTGTCTTGGAATGATGGAAGACAGCGGTCGAGTGATGGATTACTATGATGATTATAGCCCCTATGCGGAAATCGACTCATTGAAAATGGAAGACGGTATTCCGGATGATGAGAAGGACAACCAATGCCCTCATGTATTTTATTGTTCACAATGTGCGGCTGAAAATGTATTGCTGATCCACGAATGGCGATCTGAATCCAATTAAAAAGCAACAGCTCCATTCGAGCTATTGCTTAGGCTTGTAAACTGACATCCAGTTTTCGTTCCAGATACGTTTGAAGGAAGCTCAACAACGTCGTCAATCCCCAATACATAAAGAGGACTTCTACGTAGATCCAAAAGACATCCAGGTTCGAAGCCGCTATGATATCTGCTCTTGCAGTCAGTTCTTGGACAGCCAATACGGACGCAAGAGAGGATGCTTTTACAATATCAATTAAAGAGTTCCAGACAGGAGGAATCGATCTTCTCCACGCTTGAGGAAGAATGACCTCCTTAAACACTTGCGCTGTGTTCATACCGAGTGAATATCCTGCTTCCCATTGTCCTTTTGAAATGGAAAGGATCGATGCCCGGTACGATTCTGAAATATAAGCACTAAAATGGAGAATGAGTCCTAAAAGCGCAGCTTGAACGCCAGAGAATGCATATAACCAGGTCAACCCGAAATAGATGAGCAACAGCTGGGTCAACAAAGGTGTTCCTCTGAAAAAGGATACATAGAATCGAGCCAAGCCCGATAAGACCTTCACATTCGAGATCCGCATAACCGCAATGATCAGCCCAAGGAACAAAGCGCCGATAATGGAAACGACACTTAGGAAGACTGTAATTTGAACTCCCTCCAGTAAGAACGGGAGGGAGTTTGTCATGAGGTTGATGATGTCGTTATTCACTTACATCTTCTCCAAAATACTTTTGAGAAATTTCTTCAAGTGTTCCGTCTTCTTTCATTTCCTTCATCGCATTGTTCACTTTTTCAATAAGCTCATCTTGACCTTTACGGAAAGCGAATGCCATCTTCGTTTGGTTGAATGGATCTCCGACAGGTTTTACCTTGTAGCTGTCCTCTTTCAATTCTTGCTGGATGAAGAGACGGTCGTTCAAGGCTGCATCAATTCGTTTGACGTTCAGATCAGTAAGAACTTGAGCGATCCCTTTGTAATACTTCAAGTTTGCGCCCGCTTTTTCAGCAGCTTCCGCATAGTTACTTCCTTGGGTCGTACCGACGGTTTTACCTTTCAAGTCTTCAATGCTTTTGATGTCGTCGTTATCTTCATGAACGATGACTTGACCACCTGAAACCGTGTACGGCTCAGAGAAAGCGTATTTTTCCTTACGTTCATCTGTGATGGTCACCTGGTTCGCAACCATATCGATGCGTTCTGTATCAAGCGCTCCGAACATACCTTTCCATTCGGTCGGTACGAATTCTGCTTTCATACCGATGCGTTTTGCGACTTCACGAGCAATTTCCACGTCATAACCCGTAATTTCATTGGATTCAGAATCTCTGAAGCTGAATGGTGGATAGGTCGCTTCCGTTCCGATTTTCAGAACTTCACGCTCGTCTCCATCTCCTCCCGCTTCACCTTGTCCGTTTTCATTGTTGCCTCCGCAAGCTGCGAGGATTCCAATGAGAAGGACAGCAATAAAGGAATAAAGCCAAGTACGTTTCATGTATATACCCTCCTGATGGTTTATGTTTTAATTCTGACAAAATACATAGGATAACTAAGTACCTTTTACATTGTAGTGAGGTAAACGTGTGAAGTCAATCATAAAGTATTATGTTCATTTTCAGCTAAAACAAACATCTTGTGAACTGCATTTCCCGTTCCAGGCACGATTGAATCTCTTCTTCATAATCTCTATGCTTCGGGAAAATGGAAGGAGGATAACGCATCGGGGTTATTCATTTTATGATCGGAGAAAAATAGGAGAAAGGTAATGAAAAAAGCTGACTCGAATGTTCGAGTCAGCTTCCTTAAGTTTCAATTAGCTGTGGATTCTTTTTTCAGTTTCTGCGTCGAAGAAGTGACATTTGTTCATGTCGAATGCGAGTTCGAGCTTTTGTCCATTCTGGATGTCAGTACGGGAGTCGACACGTGCGATAAAGTTTTGATCCGCTACAGTTGAATAGAGGTACGTTTCTGCACCCATCAATTCTGCTACATCGATGACAGCAGAGATTTTCGTTCCTTCAGAAGCCTCTGTAAATACAGGCTCATCATGAATGTCTTCTGGTCGGATGCCAAGGATGATTTCTTTACCACCATAACCTTGCTCACGAAGGACTTTCATCTTTCCTTCAGGAACGTTCAATTTAATGTTCCCCATGGTAAAGTGGTTATCTTCCAATTGCCCATGTAAGAAGTTCATGGCAGGGGACCCGATGAATCCGCCGACAAATACGTTTTCAGGTGTGTCGTATACTTGTTTCGGAGTTCCGACTTGTTGGATGACGCCGTCCTTCATGACGACGATCCGAGTTGCCATCGTCATTGCTTCCGTCTGGTCATGCGTTACGTAAATCGTAGTCGTTTGCAGACGTTGGTGAAGCTTCGAAATCTCAGCGCGCATTTGTACACGCAGCTTAGCATCAAGGTTGGAAAGCGGCTCGTCCATCAAGAACACTTGTGGGTCACGTACGATGGCACGACCAAGTGCCACACGCTGACGCTGACCACCGGACAATGCTTTTGGTTTACGATCCAAATATTCTTCAAGTCCGAGAATACGAGCGGCGTCTTTTACACGCTTTTCAATCTCACCTTTATCAAACTTACGGAGCTTCAGTCCGAAAGCCATATTGTCATACACATTCATATGCGGATAAAGTGCGTAGTTTTGGAAAACCATTGCGATGTCACGGTCTTTAGGCGCAACATCATTTACACGCTTGTCCCCAATTACTAGGTCTCCTTCAGAAATTTCTTCAAGACCGGCGATCATACGAAGGGTAGTCGATTTACCACAACCGGATGGTCCGACGAATACGATGAATTCTTTATCTTTGATGTCCAGGTTGAAATCTTGTACTGCAGTGACGGAGTTGTCATATCGTTTAACGATTTTGCTCATAGTGATATCTGCCATGTCAATTTCCCCTCTCCAATATGTAAACGTTTTCTCTTAATACATAAGTTTAGAGGGAAAACGTTTTCACGTAAATTGGAAGGATGCACAAAAAATGCACCTATTGTTATGCACTTTGTACAAACGTTTGATTAATCGAGTGATAAGAAGAGCAGATGACATGTGACGGCATCCATGAATGTCTTCGGATCGAGACCGGTCAGATCAGAGAACTTCTCAATCCGGTACTGCAGGCTGTTGCGGTGGATGAACAATTTCTTCGCTGCTAACGAATAGTTCAAATCACACTCCAGCAACACTTTTACCGTATTCAACAGTTCGGTATCGACTTCTTTCAATATTTGATTTTGTACATACGTCAGATCATCGCGCTTTGCTTGATGTAACAGTATGGCAGGTAAGGCAGAAGTGAGCGTGTAGATCTGCGACCGTTGCGGATATTCAGCCACCACTTCGTAAAAATCCTCTTCCTTATCGAAACATTTCTTCGCTTCCTGGATAGAAGAAAAGGGAGAGCCGATGAACATCGTCGTTTTCATGTAAAAGTCGCTCTCAATTGTATGGATCAGCTCGTCTAATTGCTGGACAGTAGTGGGAGGGAGGTCCGACGGTTCAATGAAGACGCCTGAATACCGATCTCTCCACACAGGGATGATGTCTGGAGAAAGCATGTTCTGAAAAGCTTCTACGAATAGCTCATGCTCGACATCCTCGCTGTTGATTTGAAAGTGCAAAAGGCGGCCTTTTTCAATACGATAATTCTTGTCTGATGTCCGGTCATTGTACAACAGCTCAAACCAGGCGGACTGTGTCTGGTCCTCATCCATCGGACGGCTTGCCAAAGGTGTAAGGAACACGCCAAGCAGCTGTTCATTGTCTGAGGTCACAGCTGTTTTTCGGATCCCGAGCTCTTCACCTTCTTGCGTCCGGTACCATAAGAACTCCTCGTCCGTTCCTTTCTCATGGTTGTGTTGGATGACGTTGTCACGGCCTAGAATATTTTTCAGTTTATGTAGATCTGTCATTGCCCATAATCCCTTCATCAACGTATTGACTCTAGTATAACAATAGCTAGATCAGAACGTATAATCATCGCTATTAAAAATAGAAAGGACTGCCATCTCCAATAAAGGGGATGGTACAGTCCGTCGTAATCCTTTATTTCAACCGGTCTTTAGATGAGTTTTTGTACTCAACAGGAGGCTCTTCATCATAAAGTGGACGGCTTTCGTCGATTTGTTCATGATTGTAACGGCCTGTTACCGTACCTCCAGCCATCCCTTCATTGATCATCCGGTCGATGTCCATATAGGATTTGTCGCGTCCTTCATACTGTGAACCATTATCAGCCATGTTTTGACCCTCCTTATCCGATAGTATGAGTGCCGGGGAGGGGATTTATGTCATGTTGAGAAAACCCAGTAATTGCTAAAACCTGCTCGAACCACCGTTTTTCCCATTCCCGTTGAATCGGTGCTTCGTCAAAGACCATCGGCTTCGAATTGACTTCGAATATCCAACAGTGGTTCCCTTGATCAATTCCAAGGTCGATGGAAAATTCGCAGATCGGTCCTAATGCATTGTCGAGTGTTTTTCCAATCATGATGGCTAAACGGTTCAATCGTTCCCCGTGGAGTGGCGCCATGTTCACAGGTAACAGAGTACCGCCGCTCGGAACGTGGGTGGTCAGCTTACCTTTTCCTGCACAACGAATTCCATACCCTGAAACTCGCCAGCCATCCGGTCCCTTTTGGACGAGGACCCGATAATCGTATGGGAGACCCTCTATTTTCTTCCGCACAATGAAAGGCTGGGCGATAAACCTCACTGTGTGGTCAAAACGCTTTTTCCAAAACTCCGTAACATCTTCAAATGAATCCAATCCTGCATTAGAGAAAGCCTGGAGCTTACCATTAGACGACCTCTCAAGCTTCAAGACACCGCTTCCTTTTGATCGTGATGTAGGTTTCAGGATAATGGCTCCATGATCCTTTAGCATCTGTCTCAAAACCTGTGGAGAGGTGACGCGCTTCGTTTCTGGCAAGAACGGTTGTAAGTGGACATGGTGGTTCAATAATAGATACGTCTCCCATTTAGATAAAAAAGAGCGGTTGAAAAAAGGGATCCCATATTCATTCAACCAGCTCATATTCTCTTCATACTCGAGAGAATCTTCGTCGTCAGGCGATGGAATCCGGTTATAAACGAAGTCGGGATAAGGCAGGCGGATTTTAATCCATTGATGTGTAACAGGATGGAGGGTGTAGCCGTCTACTGCGTCCACCTTGATCCCCGACCTTGTAAAAACGAATGCGAAGCCATGATGGCTATGCACATGGTTGATGAACCTTTGAAACGTCTTGGTATTCCCTGTAAAAGGAGCGTCTTTACTCGATGAAGCCAAAATCCCGACGACGGGACCGAGTTTCGTCTGCTTTTCGTGCAGCACCGTTTTAAACGTTTCGTCATCTGTATCTGTTTCAAGATAGGAGATAGGTGTGTCAAGCACACCCCATGTGTAGGCTTTACCTTTTTCCCGATGAAACCATTGCTTCTTTTTTACATTGTAGAAAAGCGGGATCATTGTTTGACAGCTGCCTGTTGTCCAATTGATTGTTCAAACAAGTAAAGGGCATATTGGAAAGGAAGTTCGAGCGTTTTTCGATCATAGGCATTCAAATTCGGATGGTCGAAAATGCTTCTACCGGGCTTCGAGTTTGCCTCGAACATCCAGATCGATCCTTTTTCATCGACACCTAAATCGAATCCGATTTCCCCGATTTCCCCATTTTCATGCTCGCTCAAAGCATCACTTAAACTTAGCGCTGCCTCTTTAATGTCTTGCACAATCGTTTTCGACAATCCAAGGTCATTGATGATTTCCGAAAGACTTAAAGTCTTGCCGCCACTTGTAATATGTGTCGTGATGCTGTCTGAACCCGCAAGTTTCGCCGCAATCGCACTGACCTCCCATTGTCCTCTCCTCCCACGATTCGTATGGACCCTGAAGTCGATGGCGTTGCCGTTTGACTGGACGAGATGAATACCTTGTTGTGCCATGAATCCATCGGTTCCATTCGCGAACTGTTTTCGGAGTAGGCGTTTCAAGCTCGTGTAACGTCTCAGCCGGTTCGAATCACTGCTCCGGAAACGAATATAGTAAAATGGGTCATTCTTTCGCTTGATGATTTGTTGAATCCCATTGCCAAGGCTTCCGTTCGTCGGTTTCAAATAGATGTTTCGATAGCGGGATAATAGTTGCTCAATCTGATTCTGATTCGGTGACAGTACTGTGTTCGGCAGGAAGTTTCTCACTGTCTTATCCGTCTTCAGTTTTTCATACACCTGCCATTTATCGAAAAAGCCCGGGTTGAACCAGAGGGCGCCTTGCTCCTGCAGCTTTCCTTTCGTTTCAACTGAGACTTGCATCTGCTCGATTCTACGATTGGGAAGGCGGTCATAAATGATATTTGGAAAAGGAAAATCCTTTCGTGACCAGCCAGAGGCATCATATTGGTATCCAGTGATTTCACTTTTTTCCCAATCGATATGATGGGAGCCGAAGACAAAACAGATCACACCGTTTCTGCGTGCAGCTGATAGGAGCTTCGCGAACATTTTCGTCCTTTCACCGAAAGGGAGATGGAGATTACTCGTAAAACCGGCGGTAAAGATTCCGACAATCGGACCAGCGTATAAGATGGAGTCCTTATCAAACAGATGGACGGGATCATCGGCCGGCCAGTTCAACTTTTTTTGTAGAGAGCAAGTCATTGCGTATTGTTCAATCTGATCCGGATGGGGTTGAACTTGAATCGGAATCTGTTTCTGTCCATAACAAACTGTATTCGGAAACGACTTTAGATTCATCCATTCCCTGAACTGGCTGTTAGGCGCATACAGGATGTCGGTATTGCCTTCCATGACAGGGATGATTTGAGGGTCGTGCATACGAAAGCTCCTTTCATCGTTTGCTTTTATGGTGATTCCATTCATGAGAAGATGTTGTGTAAAGGTAGTTTGCAAACAGGAAAACGCCCTTGGCGGAAGGACGGATTTCACCAGATTCACGCTGAATCGACGCATGCTTTGAAGGCTTCGTATTGACTTCGAGGATCCATACGTGTCCTTCCGTATCCACACCGAAATCAATACCGAACTCTCCGTAGATTCCGTTTGCTTTTTCATGAATACATTGCGCCGTTTCAATAGCGAGATCGAAAAGGACCGAGCGGATGTATTTCGCTTTTTGTATCGGAAAGCGTTTTTCCAACACATCCATCAATGGCTCGATTGCAGCCCCGCTTGAGACGTTCGTGATAATACGGTTTCTAGTCCCGACCCTTGCCGTACTTGAGGTGATACACCATATACCGTATTCGTTCCGGTTGCAAAGTATACGAAAATCTACATAGCTGTCGTTTTGCTGAATGAGTGGGATACCCTGTTGAAGGATATAGTGTTCCTCAGGAACATACTGTTCAATGAATGTGATTACACCTTGTTCATTCAATAATGGGAGAGGTGGATCCAATGCTTTCGATGCATCCAATCGGAACTGCCCATCGGATAGGCGGGTGATTCGTAAGATTCCTCTGCCTTCACTGCCATCGATCGGTTTTAAAAACAGACTCGGAAACGTGTTCAAGAGCTCAAGGATGGATTCTTCCTCCTTAAGCTGAATGGTTTTCGGCAAGTGTGCGGCCAACGCATTGCGATCCACAAGGAGGTTGAACACATCCCATTTGGATAAGAAACGGTCATTGAAATAAGGGATGCCCCAATCCTGACAACGGTTGAAAAATTGCACGCAAGGAACTGAACGTTCGAATTTCCTGTTGGAAATGCGATTATAGATCACATCCGGAAAAGGGTATACGTCTTTTAGAAGTTCCGTTCCATTGAACCGATAACCCCAGATTCGGTCCTCATCCACATCGTCGATTGAAAACATATAGAAGAGCGCATGATGTTGTTGACAGTATTCATTCAGTTCCGAAGCGAAATCGGTAAGCTTTCCGAAATCGTCCTTTTGGTCTTCCTGTTTTTCCACGAGCATCGATAAGATCGGCCCGACTTGGAGTTCGTTTTTTTCCACATGATAAGAAAGCGTATAGGTGCGATGTGGAGAAGGTAAAATGTGGTTCAGGGCGAGTTCCTCCGGAAAGAGCATCAGACTGAAAGTGTCGTCCAATTTCGGTTCACACGTCACCAAAAAACGTTCACTACCGAATCGGAACCAGGTTTTACTACCCGGCTCGATTTGGAATGAGGTACATAAATGGTTGCTGAGCCATATGACATAGGGGGTTGAGGAAGTATGTGGCGTATAGGCGATTTGGATCGTTTCTTTTCCCTTCATTGGACTCCCTCATTTTTATTGCATTTATAGGCATCTGCGGATATCGTATACTATGGTAAGATATGAAAAATGGTGACATCAGTTCGGGAAGGTTGAGATAGATGGAGTTTTTATGGATCATACTTATGATGGTAGTGATCGGAGCGGCGATTGGCGGGTTCACGAACTCTCTTGCCATCAAAATGTTATTCAGACCTTATCAGGCAATCTATATAGGACGTTTCAAACTCCCGTTTACGCCGGGGTTGATCCCGAAAAGAAGGGAAGAGCTTGCGGTCCAGCTCGGACAAATGACCGTGAACCATCTCATTACAAAAGAGGGATTGGAAAAGAAGCTACAGCAGTCTCAATTCAAAGAAGAGCTCGTGGCGTGGGCACGCCGTGAGATGAAGAAGCAGATCGGGAAAGAGCGGACACTGAACGAATGCGTAGTCGGTTTATTCAATAAAGAGGACGTAACCAAGTCACTGGAAGATCAGTTGAAAAGCTATATGAACGCCAAGGTATCTGAAAAGATTTCAGAGATCGAAGGAAAGCCGATTAAAGAGGTTGTGCCCGAGTCTTTACTTAAAAATATAGACGCCTACATACCTGAGACGACGGATTTCATCCAGTCACGGCTGATTGATTTTATCAAAAGTCCGGAAGGTAAGATGCAGCTGAAGCGATTAGTGGATGATTTCCTTGCAGGGAGGGGCATGCTAGGCAATATGATCAACATGTTCCTCGGGAATGAAAGTCTGATTGATAAGGTTCAATCGGAGTTGATTAAACTCCTTCAAAGGCATACAGTCTCTTCTATGATGGAAGAAGTGTTGATGAAAGAATGGAACGCACTGAAAGAGAGACCGGCTTCAGAACTGATCGACTTGTTGAAGCTCAAGGAAGGACAGGAACATGTCATTGATTATGTTGTTCGGCAAGTGGACCTGGAAGGGATATTCAACAAACCTCTTCATGAATTGTTAAGCCCTTACTTACCTTATATTGAAGATGAACTCATTCCACACGCAATCAATCTTGGGTTGGATGGAATCGCGGGCCATATGGAAGAGATCATGGAGAAGCTACAGCTATCAGAGCTCGTCCGCCATCAAGTTCAAACGTTCTCTGTACAGCGGCTTGAGGAGATGGTCCTTTCCATTTCAAGGAGTGAATTGAAGATGATTACGTACCTGGGAGCGTTACTCGGTGGTGCAATCGGCTTCATACAAGGGCTGATGGTTTACTTCCTTACGTAATTCTTGTTATAGTGGAAGAGGTGCTTAATAGTAACGGCATGAAATGCAAATATTAGGAGGCTAAATATGAGTAAAAATGTCCATGATGCGGCATACAATCTAGAAACAGCGTTGCGTGAAAGTGATGATTTCCAAGAGCTTCGCAATCTGTATGATCAAGTGAACGCGGATGAGAGCGTGAAGAACATGTTCGATAACTTCCGTAACTTGCAAGTAGAGCTTCAACAAAAGCAGATGCAAGGTCAACAAATCACAGAAGAAGAAGCTCAGAAAGCACAACAAACGTTTGAACTCGTTCAACAGAACGAAGTGATCTCTAAGTTGATGAACGCTGAGCAACGCGTAAGCCAATTGATTCAGGACATTAACAAGATTGTGACGAAGCCTTTGGAAGAATTGTACGGTAATCCAGAGGATCCACAACAATAATCGCAAGAAGTGAAAATGGCTGACACCCTCGAGTGTCAGCCATTTTTTTATGTCCAACCGGTCGCTTAATCCTGTGGGTTCTCTTTGAACCACTTTACACCGAAGTCGACCGACTCCCGTATGCTGAAGAGCTTGCAGGTTGCTGAGCCGACTTTCCCGATCGTGACATCGTGCTCTTGTTCAAAAGCCTTGCCGATCGCTCCGAATGGTTCATCATCATAATCGATCTCCAAATAATTTTTCCATACCCTTTTGCCGTTCTCGAGAATAGGGGCACCCTTCGACATAGCTTTACGTGCGCCTGCTCGATGCTCTGAAAGATGGAATGACGTGTGGGTGTCAAAATCTGATCCGAGGAAGAGGACTTGTGCACCCATCTTATAAAGCTTAGCGAGTGGTGATTGTTCACCGAGCCCATCGTCCAAGGAATGATCGCTCGTTACATATGGCGCATCCTGCCCCCACGCTGCGAACGACATATTCGGATGATAGCTTCGTAATACCCCTGAATACGTGCGGAATAGTTCAGGTATCGTCCCGATTGCCCTGGTCGGGGTTTTATCGACTTCGAATGGCGGCATCGTCTCACGGATCGTTTCCCACCAATCTTCCGGTACAGGAGGGTTCTCCCAATTGGCTGGATCTGATAGTCCTCCTGAGTGTGCAGGCATGACGAGCGTTCCTTTCTCAGTCAACACATCCATCAAAGCCTGGATGACCGTCTGACTCCCGCCGCATACCCAGCCTAATGATTTTAACGAAGCATGCACGAGGATGGTATCACCCGGCTGAACCCCTAAATTGCGTAAGTCTTCTGCTATGGTGAATCTTGTTCTTGGTTGGTCTGTCTGTTCTACTAGTTGTTTTTCCATGACGAATCCTCCTTCTGACCCACACAATCTATTCGTGAAGGGAAGAGGAAATTCCTGTTTCCTTTACAGTTCTACTTTCTTTCACTCGTACATAGAGTTGAGAAGAGGAGAACTCTAGATTGGGGGGATTATCCTGGTTTATCGACTGCTGGCTCTAGACATCGATGGTACCCTGCTGAAAAGTAATTTCAAGATTGACCGTTCGACAAAGGATGCGATTGATTATGTCCGTAAAAAAGGTGTGTATGTCACGCTTGCGACAGGGCGGAACTTTCCTTCTGCTAAGAAGATTGCAAAGGACCTGAAGCTCGACTGCATACTGATTACGCATAACGGAGCATTAATTGCTTCTTCCATTGATGAACCACTCTACGAAAACAGGATTTCAGCGGAAAAAGTGAGAAACATTGTAAAAGTGGTAGAGGATTATGACGCGCATGTGCGTCTATTGCATGAACGCTATGCTTTAGGTAATCAAGTGCAGCAAAAGTCACAGCTGGTTGCGAAAATGACGATGGGCATCGGCGATCCGCTGTTCTATCCGGTCACCTTTACGGAAAGGCTGAGCAATCATCTCGAAGAGAAACCGATGTCCGTTCCGAAGATCGACATTCAATTTTTCAACGAAGAGGAAAAAGAAGAAGCATACGAAAGGCTCATGGAAGAGTTTGAGGAGATCGATGTTACAGCCTCGACACGTTGCGGATTCGAGATCGGCCCAAAAGGTGTGAGTAAAGCGTCAGGTCTTCAATTCCTTGGCAATCATTTAGGTATTTCCTTGAAAGAGATGGTAGCAGTAGGAGATTTCACGAACGATATTGAAATGATCCGTCAGGTAGGATTAGGTGTAGCGATGGGCAATGCGCCAGAGTCCGTTCAGAATGCGGCGGATTGGGTGACGAGATCCAACGACCAACATGGGGTCGGCTACATGGTCCGCGAAGTTTTCCGAAGACAGATGAAAATGCAGATCGAACAACCGATGGAACACTAAAGAAGAGGTTTGAGGAACCGCTCCGCATTGGGGGGCGGTTCTTTTCATGGTAAAAAAGTATGGAATTCCACAAGTGAGCGGGAAAGTTCCACAAGTGAGTAGCAAAGTTCCCTAAGTAGGCATAAAAGTTCCACAAGTTGATTCTCATTCATCATATCTAGCCCCTGCTAATGTTACAAATGTTACAGAAAATGAAAACCCTTTCAATTTCTCTGATTTTCTTATGGAACCCTCTGACAAAATCTGCTACGAATCGCACAACATGCAATCGCTAAAATTCCTGTTATTACAGCAAAATTTCATATGTTAAAATATACCACCTCGTTTTTTGTTGAGAAAGCACGATGGAAAGAATGTTAAAAGAATGTTAAGCGGTAGGGATACCCCTCCTTCTTCGAGAAATTATGTCATGCATCTTAAAATTTGAAGGAGGATTATGATGGAAAAAGTATTAGACGCTCAGTTAAAGCCGAAAGTCGCGGAGTTTTTGAACGGAACGAAGAAACTGTACATTAATGGACAGTGGCAACCTTCTGTATCTGGAAAGACGTTCAAAACATTGAATCCTTCCAATGGTGAAGTCCTTGCTGTCGTGAGTGAGGCAGAACATGAAGATGTAGACAGAGCTGTTAAGGCTGCTCGTAAAGCATTCGACGAAGGCCCTTGGTCGAAGATGAGTGCTGCTTCCAGAAGCCGCCTCATTTATAAGCTTGCTGATTTGATGGAAGAGCATAAAGAAGAATTAGCACAATTGGACACGTTGGATAACGGTAAGCCGATCCGTGAAACGACAAATGCGGACGTTCCGCTTGCAATCGAGCATTTCCGCTATTATGCAGGTTGGGCGACAAAGATCACAGGACAAACGATTCCTGTATCCGGAAAGTTCTTCAACTATACGCGCCATGAAGCACTTGGGGTAGTTGGACAGATCATCCCTTGGAACTTCCCACTCTTGATGGCTGCATGGAAAATGGGAGCTGCACTGGCAAGCGGATGTACAATCGTATTGAAGCCTGCAGAGCAAACACCACTTTCTGCACTATACTTAGCTGAATTGATTGAAGAAGCTGGATTCCCTGAAGGTGTTGTCAACATCGTAACGGGTTATGGTGAGACAACAGGCGGTCCGCTTATCGAGCATAAGCTTGTCGACAAGATCGCGTTCACAGGATCTACTGAAGTTGGTAAGCATATCATGAGCACAGCTTCTAAGGATCTTAAGCGTGTAACGTTAGAGCTTGGTGGTAAGTCACCGAACATCATCCTCCCAGACGCGGATATGTCGAAAGCGATCCCAGGTGCATTCTCTGGAATCATGTTCAACCAGGGACAGGTTTGCTGTGCGGGATCTCGCCTTTACATCCAGAAGAAGGCGTTCGACAATGTCATGGCTGATCTTGTCTCCCACTCTGAAAAATTGAAGCAAGGTCCTGGACTCGATCCGAACTCTGAAATGGGACCACTCGTATCAGAAGAGCAACATAATCGTGTATTGAATTACATTGAAAAAGGTAAGAGCGAAGGTGCTGAGCTCTTAACAGGCGGAACAAAGCCTTACGACCAAGGTTACTTTGTATCTCCCACAATCTTTGCTGACGTGAATGACAGCATGTCGATTGCGAAGGAAGAAATCTTCGGACCTGTCGTTGCTGCGATGCCGTTCGATGATCTTGATGAAGTCATCAACCGTGCGAACGATTCTGATTATGGGTTGGCTGCGGGTCTTTGGACTGAGAACCTGAAGAGTGCACACTATGTAGCGAACCGTATCAAAGCAGGAACGGTTTGGGTGAACTGCTACAACGCATTCGATGCTGCTTCTCCGTTCGGAGGCTACAAACAATCCGGTATCGGACGCGAAATGGGATCCTATGCGCTTGATAACTACACTGAAGTGAAGAGCGTCTGGATCAACATGAGCTGATTTCTCTTAAATATAAAAAGCTGGTCCAACCATCGGCGTCCGTCGATGAGGACCAGCTTTTTTTATGTTGATGTTTTCTCGCATCTTCCGTAGGGTAGAAGAATGTTATCATGAAGAAAAGTCCTAAAAGAGGTGTTTGCATGTTACGTAACCTATTTATACTCGGAATTGCCTTATTGCTCGTGGTCGGATTAGCTGCTTGCGGCGGTGGAAGTGAAGAATCCTCCGATGGAGGTGCTTCAACAGAGGAAAACGGTGGAGCTGAAAGCGGATCTAGCACGGTAGATGCTGCTGCAGCTCAAGAGTCTTTCAACCAGAGTTGTGCTTCCTGTCACGGAGAAAATCTGGATGGTCGAACCGCTCCAGGTCTTAAAAAAGTCGGTCAAGATATGAACAAGGAAGAAATTTTAGCGCAAATCAAAAACGGCGGTAGTGGAATGCCTCCAAACCTGCTTGAAGGGGAAGAAGCTGAGAACGTTGCTGCATGGCTTGCGACAATGAAATAAAGTGAGAAGAGGGCTGATCCGTTGTGATCAGCCCTTTCTAATATATCCCTTCAACATACACAGAAAGAGTGCATAGCCCAACTCTCCGTCTGCATAATGCCCCTGTTCAATTGATTCCAGAACTTCACTGACTGGAATTTGATGGACAGAGATGTCTTCGTCTTCATCTAAGTTTTGCATTCCCGTCTGGTGGGTTTCCTCAGTGAAAAACAAATGCGAGTGGCGGTTTGTAAAGTACGGTTGTGGAAAGAAGGTGCCTAGAGGAATCAGCTTACCCGCTTGAATTCCCGTTTCTTCTTCCAATTCTCGTCTAGCACCGGCGATCGGTTCTTCTCCTGAATCCAGGCCTCCACCGGGTAACTCGAACGTGTTTTTACCCAACTGGTGTCGGTACTGTTCAACGACGACCAAGTTTGTACCGCGCATGGCTACTACTGCTACGGAAGCAGACTCCGACTCTTCGATAAACAAAGAGCCCGTTTTCGTTTCGTTAACGGTCGTATCTCTATGCCTCAATAATGGCTTGAATCCCATAGGACGCCTCCCATATTTCTATATAATCTCTTTGACAACCCTCTAGAAATCATATTCCTTAATAAAGAAAACGGCATCGAATAAAGATGCCGTCTATCTGTGGAATAAGACTAATTCTCCCGCGGGTGAAGTCACTCGGCTCGTGTGGTTTTCGTAGCTGTTATCCTCCAAAATGCTTTGTCCGATTTTCTTCGCTTCATCATTATTCGGGGCTTCGAAGGATTCCTCGTAGATCTTGGAGCCTTTTTTATCGAATACGGTTACAATGTACATTTTCATAATGGTGTATAAGCCTCCTTTTCCTGCATATATTCTAGTCTTATGTCGAATCTCCTTCTTTCAATTCAAATTAACAAAAACATGAAACTTTTTCCTCCACCATACGTTATTAAGGGAGAGAGGAGCGATACGATGACTTTACATATTGAAAATGTGACGAAGAAATTCGGGAACTTCACAGCTGTGGACCATGTTTCATTCGAAATTCCCGAGCATCAGATATTCGGTTTATTAGGGGCGAACGGGGCTGGAAAAACGACGACATTCCGAATGATGATTGGACTTTTGAACCCGACGAGCGGACGGATTACCTGGAACAACAACCCTCTTACGACGAGTGATTCAGAATTGATCGGCTATTTGCCAGAAGAAAGAGGGCTCTATCCAAGCTTGAAAGTATCGGATCAATTGCTCTATCTTGGACGCTTGAAAGGGATGAAGAAATCTGAAATCATTCCTGAAATCAAAAAATGGTTGGAGCGGTTCAAGGTTCCGGAATATGAAAATAAAAAAGTAGAAGAGTTATCAAAAGGAAATCAGCAGAAGATTCAATTCATCGCTGCGGTTTTACATAAACCGAAGATCCTGATCCTTGATGAACCATTCAGTGGACTCGATCCTGTCAATGTCGAAATGTTGAAAGAAGCGGTCATCGAGCTGAAGAAGAATGGTACGACAATCGTGTTTTCTAGCCACAGAATGGAGCATGTAGAAGAACTGTGTGAACATTTGTGCATCCTTCATAAAGGTAATCTAGTCGTGCATGGTTCGTTGAAAGATGTCAAACGATCATTCGGCAAAAAGAATGTCACCGTATATGCGGATTTTGATCTGGCTTTCTTGAAGGAGGTTCCGGGTGTTGTTGGCTACAAGGAAGTGACAGAAGGGGTTAGGCTTCAAGTGGAAAGTGAAGATATCGCGGGTAAAATCTTCGACATGCTCCAGGGAAAGGGATTTGTTCGTAAATTCGACCTGGAAGAGCCATCCTTGAACGATATTTTCATTGAGAAAGTAGGTGCATCTTATGTATAAATTATGGATCGTCATGGCCCATACATTCAAATCCCGTCTTCGTACCAAGGCTTTCATCATAACGACGATCGCTTCTTTGCTGCTGGTTGTCGGATTGACCAATATGCAGACGATTGTCGGACTTTTTGATGAAGAAGAAGTACAAAAAGTAGCCGTCATCGATTCTTCGGACCGTTTTTACGAACCTTTGAAACAGCAAGTGGAAGCAGAATCGGATGATATCGAGATGGTCAAAGTGACGGAATCCGAAAGCGTAACGGAAGAAAAAGTCCGGGAAGGCGAGTATGATGCTCTCCTCGTGTTAGAAGAGAACAGTGAAGGCTTGCCAACAGGTCTATTCAAGGCCGAGAGTGTATCGGATGCTGGATGGATGAACAAGATTGAAAGCAGCCTGCAGCAAACGAAAGTCATGATTGCGACTCAGAACCTGGGCGTGGACCCGGCAGAGCTATCTAATTTATATTCGCCTGTTTCTTTTGAAACGGAAGCACTGAAAGAAAATGCGAAAACGGAAGAAGAGTTGAATCAGGCACGTTCCATCGTTTATGTCTTATTGTTCATCATTTATTTTGCGGTTATCTTTTATGGTTCCATGATTGCGACAGAAGTTGCGACAGAGAAATCGTCAAGAGTCATGGAAATCCTCATTTCAAGCGTTTCTCCCGTTAAGCAGATGTTCGGCAAGATTTTCGGGATCGCATTGTTGGGGCTGACACAATTTGCACTATTGTTCGGAGCTGGTTTCATTTCGATGAAATTTGCGCCGAAGTCAGATACACCATCATCCATCGATAGTTTCACAGATTTCATTGCGATCGATCAATTACCGGTTTCTACGATGATTTATGCGGTCGTCTTCTTCTTATTAGGATTCCTTCTGTATGCGACATTGCTTGCGATGCTGGGATCTCTCGTCAACAAAGTGGAAGAAGCGAATCAAGTCATCACACCTGTCATTTTGATCATTGTGGTGGCCTTCATGATCGCCATGTCTGGGTTAGGTAACCCGGATGCCACATTTGTGACGATCACTTCTTACATTCCATTTTTCACACCGATGATCATGTTCTTGAGAGCGGGTATGCTGAACATCCCGATTTGGGAAGTCATGATTGGGATCTTGATTTTGGTTGCGACCATCGGAATTTTCGCAATGATTGCTGCGAAAGTATACCGAGGAGGCGTCCTCATGTACGGAAATGCAACCAGCTTGAAGAGTTTGAAGAAAGCACTGATTTTTGCAAAACGATAAGCTCGATACAAACCCTGCAACGGACCTGTTTGCAGGGTTTTCTCATGACAAGATAACGAACAAACGCTCGTATAATATGGTAAAATGCGTATAAGGAAACTAAAGTTAAGAAAGGAGGATGAATTCATGCAAAAAGTCCGTTTTATACATACAGCAGATCTACACTTAGACACACCCTTCAAAGGACTCGGACATTTACCAGAAGCGATTTTCGAGCGTATCAAACAAAGTACCTTCGACTCCTTTGAGAGAATCATAACGGAAGCGATTCGGCAGAAAGTCGATTTTGTCGTCATCTCCGGAGATTTATATGATGGGGCGAATCGGAGTTTAAGAGCGCAGCTGTTTTTGAAAAAGCAATTTATCAGATTGGAAGAAGCCAGCATTGAAGTGTTCGCCATCCACGGCAACCATGATCATCTTCAAGGGAAGTTCGTCCAGCTTACCTGGCCGGAGAATGTCCATTTCTTTGGAAGTGAAGAGCCAGATATGCATTCTTTTCATAAAAACAATGATGTTGTCGCTCATCTGTATGGGTACAGCTATCCGCAAAGAGCTGTCACAGAGAATATCGCAGCTCGTTATGAGGTCATTGATGGTGCACCGTTCCACATCGCGTTGCTGCACGGAACTGTCGGAGGTAATACGGACCATGACCCTTATGCCCCTTTCACCATACAAGAACTTATTGAAAAACCTTTTGATTATTGGGCGCTTGGCCACATTCACATACGGTCAGAACTGAATCAAGAGCCACCTATCGTGTATCCAGGAAACATCCAAGGGTTGAATCGGAAAGAGGAAGGGTCGAAAGGGTGTTATCTCGTAGAACTTTCAGAAGCGGGGAACCACCTTCAATTCATCCAGACCGCACCGATCCAATGGCAAACGACGACTTTATCAGCTGAAGGAATAGGAGGGATGGACGATCTATTAAACGGGTTGCAGAAACTCAAGGAAACGTTTCGTTCTAATCTGACCGGTACGATATTGTCTGTATCCATCGCTCCGGATCACCCGTTTGAATCAGAGTTCCAGGACCCATCCGTCATAGAGGAAATGCTCGACCATCTGCAGGAAGGGGAAGAGGATGAAGCCTCTTTCGTTTGGATCAATCGACTGGTAGTGGAGCATCGAAACGAAGACCTGTTGCGAGAATTGAAAGACTCTCATTTTCTGAAAGAAATGATGGAAGTTTTCGATGGACTGGATCAATTGGACGAAGTGTTGCAACCACTCTCAAAACATAGAAAAGCGAAACGGTTTGTTTCCAGGGAAGCGTTTGATGCTGAAGAAATCAAACGTGAAGCACAGAATCTATTGATTGAAACGATGACGAGAGAGTCAGGAAGGTAGGCGGGACATATGAAACTGAAAAGCTTACATATTTTTGGCTTCGGTCGCTTTGAAAACCGTCTGATCGACTTTGAGTCAGAGGACATCCAGGTCATACTCGGGGAGAATGAGTCGGGTAAATCGACCTTGATGGCTTTCGTAGAGTACATGCTGTTCGGTTTTCCGAAGAAAAGCGAAAAGAGACTCCGGTATGAACCGAAAACGACTCAAGCTTATGGCGGAAGGTTGAAGATTGAAACGGAGCGTTATGGGATGTTGACCATTGAACGGACTGGAGGTGCTTCAGGGACAGTCCAGCTTTTTAACGAAGACGGAAGTACAGCTGATGAACAGTTGCTCAATCAAGTCTTAGCCGAAGTGAACCATATGATATTCCGGAATATTTTCTGCTTCAACCTGGATGGACTACAGAAGGTGAATGAAATCAAAGCCGATCAGCTAGGAGAGTACTTGTTCAATGCTGGACTGACCGGCGCACAGCAATTGAACACGATATCCGATCGCCTTGAAGATGAGCAAAACAAATTGTTCAAGCCGAACGGCAAGAATCCGCTTTTGAATCAGAAGCTTGAGAAATTGGTAGAACTGGATCAACAAGTGAAACAGTGGTCAAGCAAGCTTGACGAGTACTCAGCACAGAAGGAAACGCTCGATGTGAAGAAAGAAGAGTTGTCCGAGCTTGAACAGGAAAGATCCAGATGGCAAACGGCAGCATCGAAGCAACAGCATTTCCTTTCCATACATCCTTTATTGGAAAAGAAGAGGACGATCGAGACACAACTGGATGAGCTCCCGAACGCGACGCCTTTTCCTGAAGAAGGTCTGAAACGTTTGAAGATGGCAAAAGAGCGGATGCTCGAACTTGAAGGTGAAGTCCAACATTTAGAAGATTTAATCCTGCAAACCGAACAAACAAAAGATCAACTTGACTTGGACACAGAAAGGTTGGCGCAAGCCTCTGAACTTAACGAGCTGGAACGTTCCTATCATCTGTTCCAGGGTCGACAATCCGACTATGATAAATTGAACGAGCAAATCTCTCACTTGGAATCAGAGATTGTTGAAGAGAAAGATGCCGTCGGTACAGGATGGACAGAAGAGCAGGTACGTTCAGCGAATACAGATTTAGTCTCTAAACAACAGTTGACGACGATACTGAAAAAACTGGATCGACTGGAAAGTGAACAAAAACGTTTAGATCACGATTTAGAGCATTCACGTGTCCAGTTGGAAGAAAACGAAGATAAGCTGGCCAGACTGAAGAGCCGTCTAGTAGAAAAGGAGAAGGTGGAGGCGTATAAGGAACGACTGAAACGCCTTACGAGTCATTCTCCATCTCAAATCAAAGAGCAATTATCCCGCCTACAGCAAATGCAGAAGTCCGACAATCCGTATCCGATCCCAAAGATGATGATTTGGATGTTGATCGGATTAGGAATCATCCTCGCCGCATTCTGGATCATGAACGGAGATCTCATCACCGGATTGATTATCGGTATCGCTTTATCTGGGACAGGTGTGATCCTGAATAGTAGAGGGAATGGAACAGACAGGAAGTTCATCGAAGAAGAGATTAAGCAATTGGAGCGCCAGTTATCCAACCAGGACTATGATGAAAATGAAAAGGAAAAACTGGAAAAGATCCTGATGGAACAGCAACAATTCACTATTCAGAAAGCGCACCTGGAAGAGCAGACGATTGACTTGGAAAAACAATATCAACGGGTTGCAAGGTTATATGATCAATGGGAACTTGACGACATTCAAGTAAAGGAGGAGCTGCACTCTTGGCGGCAAACCTTCAATATGCCTGATCATGTACCGAATGATATGATGCTTGAGCTGTTCGATCGGATTGATAGGTTGAAGCGCCGGGTAATGGAATTGGAGAAACTTAAATCAAGACGTGTACAATTTCAAAATGAAATGGATCGACTCATGTCTAAACTTCAACGGCTCTCTCAAAATACCATTTCCGATCGCCATGATCTTGACCGAGAAATGAATCGATTAGTATCAGAATTGAAACAAGAGCTTGAAAAACAAGAGCAATTGAAGCACTTGGAAAAAGAGCAGGAGGATCTTCTGAAACGGATGGAAGGCTTCCAAAAGAAAGCATCACAGTATGAGAATGAAATGAAGAAGCTTTTCGCCACAGCGGAAGTCAATGATGAAGAGACCTTCTGGTCGAAAGGGAAAGCCAACGAAAAGTTCAACAATCTTATGGAGCAATTGCAGTTGGTCAATGCTCAGCTGGAACATTCGATTACCGAAGAGACTGTGGATGAACTGATGGATATAAAGCAGACCTTTGAACAGACGAAGGAACGGTTGAATGAGTTGAATCATCAAATTGAACAGGCTGATGGAAGAATCGATGGTTTAAGAGATGAATGTGCCACACTTCAGGCGAATATCACACACCTGGAAGAAGACGGATCCTACTCCAATCAACTGCATGCCCTTGAAATGGCGAAAAGTGAATTCAACGAGCAAGCAAAGCAATGGGCGATTTACAGGACAGCCCAGCACGCATTGAATGTGGCGAAACAAAACTATCAAGCTGAAAGACAACCAAGAGTCATGCGTCGGGCTGAAAACTATCTCGATAAACTGACTGAAGGAAGATATACCAGATTGATTGCTCCGAAAGGGGAAGAAAGTTTCCTCATTGAACGGAACGATTCAATCCTTTTCAGACCAGAAGAATTGAGTCGCGCAACGATGGAACAACTGTATCTCGCACTACGGTTTGCATTGGCAGGGGAATATGAGAATAGCGGAGCGTTCCCACTGATCATGGACGATATCCTCGTTAACTTTGATCAGAAGCGAAGAATTCTTGCATCTGAATTGATACAAACGATCGCGAAGGAGCGACAGGTTCTCTATTTTACATGTCATGAGACGACTGCTGAGCCGTTATCTACAGAATCGATCCGATTACCCTCACCGAACACGATGCAGCCGCAAACGTTCTAACAATGGATTTAGGAGTTGAATAGATTTGGGAGCTTACTTGATTTATTTGGTAGAAGATGAGACAGACCTCTCTTTACTGATGAAAGCGTATATGGAAAAGGAAGGCTGGACGGTCAAGGTTTTTCCGGATGGCAACAGTGCATTGGAAGCGATGGAAGACCCTCCTCATCTATGGGTGTTGGATATCATGCTGCCGGACATCGATGGATACGAGCTTTTACGCCGAATCAAAGAAAAGATGGAAACCCCTGTCATCTTCGCTTCTGCCAGAGACGAAGATCTCGACCGTGTAAAAGGTTTGGAATTGGGCAGTGACGACTATCTTTCCAAGCCGTTTCTGCCAAAAGAACTCGTCATCCGTGCGAAGAAACTGTTGCAGCGCATCTATGAAGGACCAGGTGGAAGGCTGCAAACCCGGTGGGTCAATCAATACAGCATCCAACCTATAGAGCGGAAAGTTTTCCATAAAGAAGAGGAAATCGACCTGACTTCCAAGGAATTCGATGTAGTCCTCTTTTTATCCGAGCATGTGAATGAAACGAAAAAACGATCGGAAATCCTTGAGGCCGTTTGGGGTAAGGATTATGTCGGATCAGAAAGAGCAGTCGATGACGTCATCCGCCGGGTACGAAAGAAGATGCCCCGCTTGAATTTGGAGACGTTGTACGGTGGCGGTTATAGGATCGAGCATCCATGAAACAGTTGAGTATCGCTCAGAGAATCTGGCTATCATTTTTCCTACTGGTCTTTGTGGTCGGGCTTTCTGTCGTGGTCATCTACCCGCTTTCCATGAGGGAAGCCCTCACAGACGAAACGTATCGATTAATTGAAGAGCAGCAGGAGTTGATTTTGCAAGGGACGAGTCCAGAGCAGCAGCTACCCGACTCTAGCATGAATTTCATCGAGCGGAGGGAAGCGACCCGGTCTGTCGGACATCTTCTATTAGGGAATCAATCGTTCCTGTTGAAAGGGGATGTCGTACCGGATGTCGTACTGAGTAAAATCTGGGAGAACGTTTCAACGCTGGATGGCCAAGTCGGAGAATTCCAACTGACCTATCGTGAAGCTTCGCTCTTTTACATCATCCGTCCCATAGAAGTGAACGGGAATCCGACGTATCTGGTCTCTTACATGTGGGACACCTATCGGGATCAGCTCGTCCAACGGCTTTGGGAACGTTTGATATGGATTTTCCTAATCGGTATCCTGATCAGCATCATCCCTGCTATCTGGTTGTCCAATTATTTGCGGAAGCCTTTAGTGGTTCTCGGAGAGCGGTTCGAGCAGATCGGGAACCGGGATTGGAAAGAGCCGTTACAGCTGAAAGGGGATCAGGATTTCGAGCTTTTATCGAACCAATTCGAGCGGATGAGGCAGAATCTCATCCGGAATGACGAGTCTCAGAAAATGTTCATCCAACACGCTTCCCATGAATTGAAGACACCGATCATGACGATCAAAAGCTATGCGCAATCCGTGAAAGACGGCGTGATGCCTGAAAAGGATCTCGAGGGGATGATGGATGTCATCCTTCAGCAATCCGGGCGGATGGAAGAACGGGTCAAGGATATGATCTACTTTTCAAAGCTGGATATGTTGCAAGATACAGAACCGGATGCTGTGAAAATCCGTTTCGGTACCTTGCTCGATGAGGTGTTGGATCGGTTCCGTTATCAACGTGAAGACCTTTCTGTCGTTCTTGAGGGTGAAGAGGTGGTCTTCCATGGTGACCGCAAGCAGTGGGAGGTTGTATTTGAAAACCTGATACAAAATGCTTTCCGTTATGCATCCTCTTATATCGAGATTACGGCCGATCAAAAGGATGGGAGAACCTACATGCTTGTAAAGAATGATGGGGAGCGCATACCGGAAGAGGACCTGGATGGATTGTTCGAACCGTTCCAGAAAAGCAATAAGGGGCAGTTTGGTCTTGGCTTAGCTATTGTAAAACGGATCGTAGAACTTCATAATGGTACTGTAGAGGTCCAAAACCATCAGGATGGCGTATGGATTCGGATGGTCATTTGAATATGGACCGTATGTCGTTAGAAGGATGATTTCATGGTAGAAGCTAAACAGAAGAAAACGGCACCATTGCTTTTATTAATGTTGAACCTATTTATCATCATGGTCGGAATCGGACTGGTCATTCCGATTCTCCCTTACTATGTAGAAGCATTCAACGCAACAGGAAGGGATCTCGGTTTGCTGGTCGCTTCCTTCGCATTCATGCAGTTTTTGCTTGCCCCGTTCTGGGGTAGGTTATCGGATCGAATCGGTCGTAAGCCGCTCATCACCCTAGGGATGTTCGGATTTGCTGCAGCGGAATTCATTTTTGCTTTTGCAACGGATCTATGGATGCTGTACGCTTCCAGAATTCTCGCAGGGACTTTCGGCTCTGCAATCATGCCGACAGCAATGGCGTATGTTGCAGATGTCACCTCAGAAGAAGATCGAGGGAAAGGCATGGGCCTTTTAGGGGCAGCCATGGCGTTAGGAATTGTCATCGGACCGGGAATCGGTGGTTGGCTCGCTGAAATCGAGCTCTCATTACCATTTTTGATTGCCGGTTGCGCAGGTACGTTGGCAGCCATCGTATCGGTATTCATGTTGAAAGAAACGTTGTCCGATGCAGACAAGGAAGCAGCGAAGAATGAAGAGAAAGTCAATCATCTCGTCCGGATGATGACCGCGCTGAAAAGCCCGGTCGGCTTCTTGCTCGTGCTTGTCTTCGTGATGAGCTTCGCCTTAGCGAACTTCACTTCCATTTTCGGATTTTACGCGTTGAAGAGGTATGGTTATGACCCAGCTGAAGTCGGCGTGATCGTAGCAGTGACGGGCGTGATCGGTGCCATTGCTCAAGGAACGCTCGTCGGAAGGCTCACAAAGCGGTTCGGAGACAATAGAGTCGTATCCGGATCATTACTGTTGAGTGCCATCGGGTTCGTCCTCATGGTATTTGCGTTTGATTATGTGACGGTTCTTTTGACCGTATCCATCTTCTTTTTAGGAAACTCAATTCTGAGACCATCACTCAATTCCTTCATTTCAAAACTTGCCGGAAAACAGCAAGGGACGATCATGGGATTGAACAACTCGTTTTTGAGTCTGGGGAATGCAGTCGGACCTGTCGTTGCAGGCTTCTTATTCGAGGTCAACATACATATTCCATACTTGCTCGGAGCAGCTGTATTGTTGGTTGCACTGGCCGCAGTGAAAGTATGGACAGCATCAAAGGTCGAGAACAGTACAATTGAAAACAGTAATTAATTAAGGAGGTAACGGAATGAAACGAGGTATCCAGCAATATGATGTAGGCGATGTATTTGATGATTTTCTGCTGATCAAATCAGCATCCAAAGGGGTGACGAGTACAGGCAAGCCGTTCATGACCCTCATTCTCCAGGATCATACAGGGGATATCGAGGCGAAACTTTGGGATTCATCACCTGAAGATGAGAAGCAATATTTGCCTGAGTACATCGTGCGTGTGATGGGTGACATTACAAGCTACCGCGGGAAAAATCAGTTGAAAGTGAAACAGATCCGATTATCGAATGAAGCGGATGGCGTCAGTGTTCATGATTTCGTCGAGACTGCACCGATTGCACAAGATGAAATGATCGAAGTGATCACCCAGGCGATTTTTGAAATGAAAAACCCGAACATCCAACGCATTACGCGTCACCTCGTGAAGAAGCATCAGAAAGCATTCTTGGATTTCCCTGCTGCGACGAAGAACCATCATGACTTTGTGTCCGGGCTTGCGTTCCATGTGGTCTCGATGCTTCGTCTCGCGAAGTCGATCGCACAGTTGTATCCATCATTGGATACCGACCTTCTTTATGCCGGTGTCATTTTACATGACCTTGGAAAAACGAGGGAACTCTCCGGTCCGGTTGCACCAAGCTACACACTTGAAGGGAATCTGCTTGGACACATCACGATGATGGTCGAAGAAATCAAGGAAGCGGCACAAGAACTGGACATTGATGGGGAAGAGGTCGTCATCCTCCAGCACATGGTCTTGAGCCACCATCATAAAGCAGAGTGGGGAAGTCCTAAACCGCCATTAGTCCGTGAGGCGGAAATTCTCCATTATATCGATAACATCGATGCGAAGATGAACATGATGGACCGTGCCTTGAGTAAAGTCGAACCAGGTGAATATACGGAGCGTGTCTTTGCCCTCGATAACCGTTCCTTCTATAAACCTCTGATGGATCATAAAAAGACTGTACCGACCAATATGTAATCTGTCATAAACAACCGTTTTCCTACATACCTTTGTAATATCAATGCTTGTCTACAAAGGGAGGAATTGTGATGCGTCGCCTTTACGTAGTCGCAACGGTTGTTTTATTTTTTGTCTTATTGCAATGGACAGGTATATACGCAAGCCTCACGCCCGTTTTGTCAGGTGTACCGTGGTGGATGTATTTCGTGATGGCCGGAATCGCCTACTCGGGATACCGGGCATGGCACCATGCGATGGAGGACAAGAAGCTTGATCGTGTCCACATCGAAGAAGAAGGTAAAGTGTATATGGAACGGATTGAAGAAGAAAAGAAGCGAAGAGACCATGCATCAGGAGAATGAGCATATATAGGTGAAAAAGCTGATTCAGCACAACCTTAATGGGGTGTCGAATCAGCTTTTTTATTTTTGAGGAAGAAAAAATCTGCAAAAAGGGCCTGATGATGAGAATTATAGATCAGATTTCAGAATTATAGACCAGATTTCGGAATTATAGACCAGATTCAGAAATTATAGATCAGATTCCAGAATTATAGACCAAAATCAGAAAATATAGCCCAAACGCCACAACTCCTGGCGATTCCACAAACCCACACATATGAAAAAAGAAGCTGACGCGAGGTCAGCTTCTTCCTTATTGAACGTTTTATTTCGCTTCTTCAGGGTTTTCAGAGCCGCCCTTTTTGAACAAGTCTTTGTACTCGTCCACTTTTACATCGATATCAGCATCTTCTAGAGCTTTGTCGATTGGATTGGATTCAGGGTTTTTCTGTGCTTGCTCTTGAGCTTTTTGCTGAAGTAGTGTTTTCTTGATTTGGTATTCTGCATCTTCAAATGATTGTGTTTTTTGATCCAACACTTCAATGATGTGGAAGCCGTGTTGGGATTTCACTGGCTCAGAAATCTTACCAGGTTCAAGGGTGAATGCTGCTTGTTCGAATTCAGGGACCATTTGTCCGCGACCGAATGTGCCTAACTCTCCACCTTTTTCTTTAGAACCAGGGTCTGTAGAATATTCTTTCGCCAATTTAGCGAAGTCTCCGCCGTCTTCAAGCTTCTGCTTCACTTCTTTCGCCGTTTTCTCGTCTTTTACAAGGATATGACGAGCTTCTACTTCTTCTACTTTATATTGCTCTTCGTACATTTTCTTCATTTCTTCCTCAGAAGCTTCGATTCCTTCGGTTTGAGCTTTGAAGAATACAAGGTTACGTTTCACGACATCGCGAAGTTCATCTTCACCTTTAATTCCGCTTTGTTCAAGAGCGTTCTTGAATCCTTCTTCTCCACCGAATTGACTCTTCAAGTATTCGATTTCTTTATCCAATTCTTTATCCGTTACTTCGTATTTCTCAGAAAGAACTTTATATTGTACGAGCTCTTTAAGTATTTGTTCGGATTGAGGTTGTTTCTTCAACTCATTGTAGAAATCCTCTTGTGTCACTTCTCCTGCTTTTGTTTCCACCAGGACCTTACTGTCTCCTGATGCGCCGTCATTGCTGCATGCTGCGACCCCAAAGATCGTCGTTGCGGCTGCAATGGATAGGATCCACTTTTTCATCGACATACACTCCTATGAAGTAGAAATTTTTTCACATGTTCTACTATAGCATATCCCTCTATTAAAAATACACTCTGGACCGCAAATATGAGAAAAAATACACATTTATTGGAATTGCTTGTGCAGGAGCCCGTTTTTCAAAATAAGGGCATTGGTCTAATCAAAATTGCTCTAGACTTATACACTATACTGTACACCAAAAGGAGGGATTGCAATGGGTTACGGATATGGAAGCGGCTTTGCTTTGATCGTAGTATTGTTCCTTTTGTTAATCATCATAGGAGCTTGCTGCCTCTGTTAGAAAGGAATTTTTAACAAACGAAGGATAGCCGCCTATGCTTTGGGTTATATGGATGCATAGGATAAAGCAACACCAGAACAGGGGGTGAGATCATGGGTGGATACGGATATGGAAAAGGATTCGCGATTATCGTCGTATTGTTCATCCTTTTGATTATCGTAGGATGCGCTTGTCTAGGTTAATAGGATAATAATGGGGAATAAGAAAGAGGCTGACTTGCTTGTCAGCCTCTTGTTTACTTATCCGAAAAAATACATACTATCTTTCGGCTAAGCTGTCCTATATAATCATCTTGTTACCATGTTTGCTCCATAACCGTTCTGGGGAATAATGAGTTATTATGAGACATAAATGACTTCAATATAGGAGCTTACCAGTAATATCGTAATCATGATGTTGATCCATCGGAATACATTCACCTGTTTTTCGGCAGGGATGTTTTTTTGGATACATAGACGATTCGTCAAAGAATTGAACAAGAATAGTACAACGCTTGCGAATGCTATATAGTAGATTGCGATTAGTGTCATAATTGAACCTCCAACGTTTAGAGATTGTATATTAAACATACCAAAAGATCAACCAATTGAACAGTGACAACTATCATGAGACAAGAGAGATAGGAGGAGAAAACCGTTGAAACTCAGGTGGAAATCAGCCTTTTTCATACTGCTTACCATCATGATCATCGTACCGATCATCGTCGTATCCTTGATTTTCGTCAGCGATCAGAATCAAGAAGAGATGAGAAGGCAGGAAGCGAAACAGGGGAAAGCGATATTCAATATCGAATCTTCAAAAGAACAATTGAATTTCCTCATTAAAGAACAGTTGACCGAATTGAAATCAGGACGAAATCCTAAATTCGATTATGATGTCCGTCTGAAAGATAATGTCCAGGTAACCGGCTATTTTACATTCTTTTCTAATCAAGTGGACTTTACGATGGACTTCGAACCACAAGTGCTTGATAACGGGAATCTGATTTTAAAAGAGGAATCAATCAAGCTTGGAGCACTGAAACTTCCGGGTGAGAAAATTTTGGAGTTCATCAAAGGCAGTACGAAATTGCCTCCGTGGGTGGAAATCAATGATAATGAAGAAACGATACTCGTGAAGTTGACCGAATACAAATTTCAGGATCAGTTGTTCTTGAAAGCAGATTCATTCGATCTTGAAGAAGATAATATCCGTTTCAAGGTGTATTACATTACAGAAGAATAAAAAAAGGCTGCCTCGGCAGCCTTTTTTGTTTGTGGATGTTGCGACTTTTAATTTTAAAAAGTACGACGTACGATGATTTGGAATCCTGTCGGACTGTCTTCTAAGAAAGAATCACTCGGTGCATTCCACAAGTGCATCACATAGATCAAGTCTTTAAGACAATAGAACATGTTCAATGTGGAGACAATCGCAAATACATGCAAGTATTCCGGGAAGAACAAAGGACCTACTAATGAAACTGAGGTAATGACAACAAGCGGGAATGAGACCGCAATTAATGCTGTTCTCTTTGGCAATACGTCCGGAATACGGCAGAAGAACGAGAAACGGTTATCTGCCAACTCCATCCAAGCTTTTTTTCCCGTCATCCAAATCGGTATACAATGCAACAATGTATGCAATGGAATAATCAAAACAGCCAGTACCAAAATCGACAACAAGCCGGTTTGAGTGTAGATTGTTTCCGGGTGAAACATTCTAAACAACATAAAATAAACGATAAAATACGTCAGACTGAACATCGTCGAAAGGAGCCCTAATCGCAATTTACCGTATTCTCTGATTAAGTTGATTGACTTGAAGCAATTCATGCTGAATCACCTTCTTTTATTAGGATTGTTCATTAAGTGTGGAAAAAGGTGAAAACCTTACTTTTCAAAAACCACGTACATACATTACGATGTTTTATTTAAAAAATCAATAGGTTTTACAAAAAAATTATAAAGCATTTGGAAGTATTTTCACGCAGGGAAAGTGGGGGTACAATAAAGAGTAAGAAAACGATGGATTTAACCAGTATAGGAAGTGTTTTAAAATGAATGATCAAGATCGTGAGAAGATTGATCGTCTTTCTTTCTATCAACAGTTGCTGATCAGAACGATGGATGAGAAAGAATATCCATGGTATCGGATGATTGTGGAGAAAAACTTGAGTGAAGGAGAGGTTGAAGACATTTATCGGTTGTTCGAAGAGTTGGAACGCAAAAAGGAAGATTTAAGAGAAGCCGGTATGCTCGATCAGACTCCTCTTCTTCTTCATTATGTAGGCATGCTTAATTTGACTTTGCATCCTTTCATGACTGCAAATGCTCTGAACAGACAAGGGTATTTCAAAATCTTGACTGCAGAGTTAATTGAGATGATGAAAGAGAAAGAAAGTCAAATTAAGTAGTGGCTAATTTTTCAGTTTCTTCGTCTTCCTGTTCGTCAAGGTGTTTTGCATCTGGATTATTTTTGTTCGGAAGCAATTGACCGTTTACTTCGTCAAATTCCTGGTCAATTTTTGTAACCGTTGTATCGAGAATGGACATGAATTCATTGCCGTACACACTTCTGATGACAGCCATCAATTCATCGAACTCAGGGAATTTCCCATATAATTCACGGATTTTGAGTGAGGCACCGAAAATGCCATATTCTTCAGGCTCATACGCTTCAATGGTCCTTAACAGAAGATCTCGTCCTGACTCCGTTAATTTTACATACGTGTTCCGTTTGTCGTTTTCTTTTTTAGAGAATGTCAGATATCCTTGTTCTTCAAGCTTTTTGGAAAAGTTGAAGGCAGTAGAAACGTGCATGACACCATACTTGGAGATGTCAGAGATCGAAGCTCCTTCCAAGTGGTAGGCGATCCAGAGGATATGATGCTCGTTAATATTCAGGCCAAATGGTTTGATCCATCCTTGCCAGTCTTTTTCTACGCATTTCCACATCGCTTTGCTGATTTGAGCAACTTTGTGACTGAACATCATTGCTTCCTTCATTGAAAAATCTTTCTTGTTTTCCATAATGAGCCTCCATTCTTAACTTAATTATGACAGGAATTGTTAGATTTATAAAGCGAAATATCCAACTATTCATAACTTCTTAACAGTAAGAACTGTCTAAATCTATGTAAATTGTAGTGTATATTAGTCTAATTTCGACAAAAAAGGACAAAACCTTTTTTTATCGATAAGAAAAATTTAAAATTAATGGAATTTCTATTATTGTACAATAGTTTGTATTACTCATCTATTATCGGCAACTTGTAAAAAAGGTTTAGATTGTTTCTCATTTTGCCACAAAATGCATTTTAGTACTAATCCTCCCTATGAGAGGGTCAAACCCGCGGTGATGGTAATGAATAAGGGCTAATCATCCCTATGAGAGGGTCAAACCCAAGGTGATGGTAATGAATAAGGGCTATTCATCCCTATGGGAGGCAAAAACCTTAGTGATGGTAATGAATAGGAGCTATTCTTCCCTAAGAGAGGCATACACTCGTAGTGATAGTAATGATTATGAAGATTTTAACACCACCAACATAAAAAAGCTGCCCCTGTGGGACAGCTTTGTAGCTTATGGATTATTTCTTAACTGGTTTCTTTGATTCTTCTTGAAGTTCAGAAACCGATTCTTGGATCGTATCCATGTCTTCCTTGATGTTTTCAACGTTCGGCTCGATGTCTTTTCTCCACGATTTGATATCTTCCTTCAAATCGGTAGCGACTTCCTTGAACGCATCGACACCTTCTTTAGAAACTTGTACGATCTGTTCCTTCAGGCTGATGCCTTCCTTCTTCACATCCATGATCGTGAGCTTCAATTTATTAGTCGAATCCTTAATGTCTTTACGGAGCTCCCGACCTGACTTCGGTGTCGATAATAGAGTTGCTGCCGCCGTGACGATACTTCCTACCGCAAAGCCGATTAATACTGATTTTTGAGTTTTCTTCATCCTAGATACCTTCTCCTTTCGTGATCTTTTCTCATCTGACCAGATCATGTGACATGTTCAGGGCAAACAAGACAAGTCTCTTAATACATAATTCGCGAGACCTTTCGATAAACCTCTATAAATCGTTCGACCATTTCTACAAAACATTCCCATGAAATCGACATGATAAAACAATACTCGGGGAATAAACCGGTTGTCTCTATCATAGGATGATATGGGGTGATGTGAGATGATCTACGGAATAATCGTACTGGCCATACTCGGCTTACTTCTTTTATTTCTAATGACAAGGATGTTTCTCGATACGAAAAGGTACTCATTCCGAAATGTGAGTGTCTATAAGAAACAAAGTATCGGAAAGCTCTTCGGTGTGATCGGAAGTGTCTGTCTCTTGCTTGTCGTTCTTTTTTTCGTGATCAAATTTTGATGACAACGGATTCGTCCCAATGTAGTGTATCCAAACCTCTCGAATGATACCAGAATACTTTCAATTAGCATCTTGGCAAACTTCCCTTATCGGATTAAGATGAAGAAAGATGTGGAAAATAAGATAAGAAGGAGGCGGTTGAGATGTTGAAGAAGATCAAGGTATTCATGTACTTCAGGAAAATGTTGAAAAGGGCACGTGTCCTGATTGCCGATGAGTCGGAAAGCGGGAACATGGTCCAGAATGTACGTGCAAAGCTCCAAAAAGATGACATCCAGGAGGCCTTAAGAGGATTTTTGGACAAGATACAAGCGTTGATTCGCCTTGTGGATCAATATCGTCTCGGAAACTATAGAGATATCTCTAAAAAATCCATCGTTATGGTCACAGCCGGATTATTGTATTTCTTGAGTCCAGTGGATGCTATACCGGATTTTATCGCTGGTTTAGGCTTAGTGGATGACATCGCCGTAATCGGATACATCTGGAAAACAGTCAACAATGAACTGCAGCAATTTTTATCATGGGAAGAAGATGAAAAGAAGAAAACCGATACCATTGGATAGGCATCGGTTTTTTTGCGCTTTTCTATTTATGCGTTATATGCGAAGTTGGATCTTTTTGTTACCATTTGTAAAATCGGATACAGTACGGTCATGACGATCGTGTTGACGATGGTAGTCGGGATGACGACTGTTAGGAACAGTGCGGCAAAAGGTGCCGGTAACCCGGTGATGATTGCTGCGGCTCCTAAGAAGATCGCACCGCTGATGACTGTGCCGACAGCGGTCAGGAATGACACTAATACCACATTCCCGTGGTATTTTTTTAATGTAAGATATAAACCGAATACGACGAAAGCGGTAATTGGTTTGTCGATCAGATTAGCAAGCTGACCACCTGGGAAAGTCGTCGTCAACGCAGAAATGACGCCTGTCGCCAAGGCTGTGACTGCGACGCTTTTTTTATTCGGGAATAGGATGATCGCCAGGAACATCATCGTCAGGAGCATATCGATCTTCATCGCTCCTAAAATCCCTGGAATGATAGCGTGCAATACAAGACCTACTGCAAGTAATACTCCAATTAAAGCTAATTGAATGGATTTCATTGTGAATCCTCTCCTCTTCTCAACTCGTCTCGTCTACCCCAATAGTGCGCTCGTGCCTATTGCGAGTTAAACGGATGTGACTATTTTATCAAGGATGCCAGTAGATGGGAAGGAATTTGTCCTATACACTTTCTTCCATCATTTCGTATGTGTGCGACGAAAAGACGCCAAGAATTCAACCAGTTTCTCGCAAGCCTCTAATGTGATTCCGTTATATAAAGATGCGCGGCATCCGCCGATGGACCGGTGCCCGGATAAGCCGACAAAGCCTGATTGCTTCGCACTTTCTAAGAAACGTTTGTTCAGTTGTTCGTCCGGCAGCTGGAAGGTGACATTCATTTGAGAACGGCTGGATGATTTTGCATGACCGGTATAGAAACCATCACTGTCATCGATGAGCTCGTAAAGCAACTGAGATTTTTGCTCGCTCCTTTTCTGGAATTCGTCCATTCCACCTTGTTCGATCATCCAGTCGACCATCAAACCCAATACATAGATATTGAACGTCGGCGGGGTATTGAAAAGGGAGCCTTTTTCCGCATGCGTTTTGTAATCAAGCATGGCGGGCAAATCTGAAGAATCACGAGATAGCAGATCCTTCCGGATGAATACAGCTGTAACACCAGATGCACCAAGGTTTTTCTGAGCACCTGCATAGGCTAGCGCAACTTTTTCCCATGGAATCGGTCTTGTACCGATGTCGCTGGACATATCCACCACGAGTGGAAGAGAAGGTAGTTGTTCGAAATTTTGCCACTGGGTGCCGTAGATCGTATTGTTGCTTGTGATATGTACATAACCATCAGGATCCAATTGAGTGGAGTGCCAATCGGTTGCCTTGGGGATGTAGGAGAATTTGGCGTCTTCACTGCTTGTCAGCATGTGTGTCGTACCGATCTTTTTGGATTCAGAGTACGCTTTTTTACTCCAGGAGCCAGTTACGATATGATACCCACATGTAAAAGTCCGCAACAAATTCATCGGAGCCATCGTAAACTGCAGGCTGGCACCTCCTTGTAAAAGAAGGACCTCATGTGTAGCCGGAATGTTCAAGAAACGACGGAGAGCTTGCTTTGCATTGTCATGGATCGCTTGATATTCTGTACTACGATGACTTAATTCAAGAAGGGACAAGCCTTCATACGTTTCTTTTCCTAAGCCTGCTTTGGCTTTTGAAAGGACTTCATCGGGCAGGGCGGTTGGACCAGGGTTGAAAACCATTTTCTCCATTAAACGACACTCCTTGCTCCATTTTCGAGGATTGATCATCGCGTTTTTTCGTTATAGTAATGAGTCTGAAAATTCATTATACTTGAATTGCACCAGAGATGTAAGGGGATGAAAACATGTATAAAGAAAATAAACCGATCGATGTCAGCCCTTATGATCACCCGGATATTTATCCAGGACCAAGACCGGCCTCTTCGTTCATTTATTTCGAAGGGAAAGCACATCGGATCATTGAGAAGAAAGGCGTGTCCATTGAAGATCTGAAGGTTGAAGTTTCTGATTCTTCCTCACTGGCGGGCTCTTTTCAGGACCCCTCCGACTATACGTTATCCATCGGAGATTTTCTTCATGAAAATGAATTATTGCCTTTAGAAGAGAGAGTTCCTTTAGTGGCATATGGTTCCAACATATGTCTCGCCCAGCTCAGGTATAAGTTCAATTTGAATAAGAACTTGAACGATTTCGTCCTGAATCTGAGAGCGTCCATGGTCGATTCTGACATTGTGTATGGATCATTCCTAGCGCCATATGGTTCACTGCCTGCAATCGTTGCACCTGTAAAAGATGCTGTGACGGAAATCTGGCTGACTTTCGTCGATCCAGAACAATTGGAACATATGAACCGTACAGAAGGAGGCTATGTTCTTCGTGAACATCGGGGGCAAAAGCTGATCACGGCGAATGGGGAGCGATTTGATTCGGTATATGCGTACTATTATCCACATGCCTTGCAGATAGATGACCAGTGGTTCCGGTTCAAGGACATCAGAGGCGAATCTAAAATTCCCGCGAAGTGGCAAGCGGATATGCTCGATTTGGTGAAAGATCGTTTTCAGTTCCATGGAACGCGAGAGGAGTTCATCCATCAACTCAGATGGAATACGACTTTTTATAAAGAAATGCAACAATGGCTCCAACAATTCGATGCCAGGTTCGATCATCCCGACTGGAGTGAACCGGATTACATCCATAAAGTCGGTGAAATGAAGCGGTCACTTTTGAAAAAGGATGCGGAAGACGTTCGGAAGCTATTGGCCATCTATAAATAAGAGCGAATAAGGAAATGAAAAAAAGGCGACTTTTCAATAAGTCGCCTTTTACTCGTATTACAGGAGCGGTTCTGAAATTTTGTTCGCGATTTCTTGCAATTGCTCAGAGGAATATTCGCTTTCATTCGTTTTCCAAACGGCGCCGAATCCATCTCCATGTCCGTAGCGGGGGATGATATGTACATGATAATGGAAGACGGACTGTCCAGCCGGTTCCTCATTATTGTTCAGGAGGTTCAGCCCGATTGGATCGTATGCATCCTTGATGGAATTTGCAATTTTCGGTACGACGGAAAACACTTTTTCAGCTGCCTCTGCTGGCAATTCGTATAGGTTTTTGTGATGCTCTTTCGGGATGACGAGCGTGTGCCCTTTCGTCACTTGACTGATGTCTAGAAATGCAAAAACGTGCTCATCTTCATATACTTTTGCTGCAGGGATGTCACCATTTACAATCTTACAAAAGATACAATCTTGCATGAAGCTCACACCTTTCTGAGAATGATGGTTTGTTGTTGTCATTGTATCATAGAGGGAAGAAGTCGTCCCAATACAAGGGGGATGGATAAAATATAAGGCTTTATTCGCAAACTTTGTTGCTCTTGTAAGTCGTTGATTTCCGCTCCAGGATGCTCGCTTTCCGCGGGGCGTGCGGTGAGCCCATTCGTCGTGTTGCGACCTCAGGAGTCCCTTTTCATGTATAGTATCTCTCATTCTCTTTAGAAAAAATTGAAGAGCCCTATCCAATGATAGAGCTCTCCGGAGAGGTCAGAGAAGAAAAGAGAAACAAGAGATCATGAACAATGGCTTGGGAAAGTGGTCATTGTCAGAAGAGTCACGATAGCATCTCGCCATCAGCTTCTCTCCAAGAAGTTGGATTACACAACAGCAATCTCTTTCTCTTTTCTTTTGAAGAAGAGGGGATACCTTCTTCACCTATCATCCTTTCCAAAAAATCTTCGTTACATACCCGATTGCTAGAGTTTGAGCGTACCGACGATGAATTTGGTATGATAGAAAAAACAGATGAAAGCCGGAAAGGGGTTCAGTATGGAACGTGTACTTGAGGTAGAAGATCTGACAGGAGGCTATAGCCAACAGCAGCCTGTTTTACATAACGTGAATTTCCAAGTGAATCAAAAAGAAATCATAGGACTCATCGGCCTGAATGGAGCCGGCAAAAGTACATCCATCAAGCATATTCTAGGATTGATGGAGCCGATTTCGGGTGCGATTCGAGTGAACGGAAAACAAATCGCCAAAGGTCCCGATCATTATCGTTCACAAATCGCCTACATCCCAGAAACACCGGTACTGTACGATGAATTGACGCTTTGGGAACATCTTGAACTGACCGCCATGGCCTATGATATCAACGCAGAGGATTTGAAAAAACGGGTCGATCCATTGCTGAAAGAGTTCCGGATGGAAAATAAGCTGAAATGGTATCCGAGTCAATTTTCCAAAGGGATGAAACAGAAAGTCATGATCATGTGTGCGTTTTTGGTCCGACCTTCTTTATTCGTCGTCGATGAACCTTTCGTCGGGCTGGATCCACTCGGAATCCAATCGTTCCTCGATCTGATCATCCAGGTGAAGGAGCGGGGTACCGGGGTCCTTTTATCTACGCACATCCTTTCCACTGCAGAACGCTACTGTGATCGCTTCGTCATTTTACATGAAGGACAGGTGATGGAAAGTGGAACCCTCACCGAAATCCAACAGAAAATGAACATGCCGAATGCGACATTGGATGAGATCTATGTCCAAATCACTAAAGGAGCTTAACCTATGGGTGTAAAGACACTATGGAAAGAACGTGCGAACGAATTTTGGAGCATGGCCATCAAATATTTACGTTACATCGGAAACAGCGGATTCTTATTTTCAATCTATGTGGCGATTCTGGTCGGTAGTTTTTATTATGGACAGCTGTTGAAGGTCCTGCCAGAGAACTTTCCTGCGGTGGAATTGATGACGATCATTCTATTCTTCATGGTTGGAAGAGGAAAGATCCGTACCTTTCTGAAGTACCCGGATGCGAACTTCCTCCTGCCTTTGGAACAGAGGTTCCGACCTTATATACAGCGATCCTTATTATACAGCTATACGATGCAAGCCTTTAATGTACTGCTCGTCCTACTTGTCCTTGGACCGTTGTATTTCTCCCAGGTAACCTCGGAACGGGCTTCTTACTTCGCGAGTATCCTGTTGATTTTACTCCTGACAGGCTGGAATCTTTTCGCCAGATGGGAAGAATTACGAGTGCCTGATGGAACGAAGCGGAAGACGTTACCGATCATCCGCCTTGCGGCCGTCCTCTTGACGCTTTATTCCATCCTTCAAGGTTTCTGGATCGTTACAGGGGTCCTGGTCGTCGGATTGGCCATTCTCTATATAGTGGTTTATCGTCCGTTGGCCAACAACCATACGTTAAAGTGGGAGCGGTTGATCGGACTCGAAAATGACGCATTGATGCTTTTCTATCGGATTGCGAATATGTTCGTCGAGGTTCCTCAACTGAATCGGAAAGTGAAGAACAGGGCATGGGCGACTCCGATCCTCAATTTGTTGTCCGGTCCATCGCGTAATATATATAGCTATATGTATTCCAGAGCGTTCATCCGTTCAAACGATTACTTTGGCATTTTCTTGCGATTGACGGTCATCGGAATCGTATTGATGATTATTTTGCCATCCGGTATGTTGTTATGGACGGCGAATGTGCTGATCCTGTACATGACAGCGATCCAACTTACGACGATGTGGCCACATTACGATCTGAAAGTCTGGGTAGACCTGTATCCTGTCTCAAGGGAAATCCGGTTTGAGACATTCCAGAATCTGTTGATGAAGATCATGCTGATTCAGGTCGCTTTATTTACGATAGCGAGCTATTTGAAGCATATGTCCTTTTTCCATACAGGCATCGTACTTATAACTGGACTGTTCCTTGTCTTGGCGTTCGTAAGGATTGTATTGTTCAAGCAGTTGAGTAAACGATTTATCATTGCAGGTCGTTCGTCATAAACAAAGGAGTTGGACTCACTTGGAAAGTCGAATACAAAATGAGCTCCAAGAATGGGAGAGGCGAATCCTGAAGCGCTCTCCCCTTTATAAAAGAGCCGCAAAACGGATCCAGCAACAGATTAATGATCGGATCCCAGAGAAGGTGCATAACGTTGTGACCAACAGTATCCGGAATATGGTGAAAGCGACTTTGACCGGAACGGAGTTTACGACGAAAAAACCTCCGGTACTTGGTGTGTCATTAGAAGAACGTGATGCGTTATTAATTGAAAGGAAAGCAGCATATAAAAAGACAGCCATGGCAGAAGGGGCAGGAACGGGTGCGGGTGGTATCCTTTGGGGGCTGGCCGATTTCCCATTGTTGCTCGGCATCAAGATGAGGTTCCTTTTCGAAGCAGCGAGGATCTATGGATACGATACGAAAGATGTCCAGGAAAGGGTCTTCCTACTTCACGTGTTCTTGCTCGCTTTTTCCAGTGATGACGTTCGCAGAGAGACTTACGATGCGATCAAAAACTGGGAGGAGACGAAACAGAAATGGCATTCGAAATCCTCGATCCAGGAGGACTATGATTGGAAGAAGTTCCAAATCACGTATCGGGACCATATCGATTTGGCGAAAATGCTTCAAATGATCCCCGGATTCGGGGCGATCGTCGGAGCGTATGCGAATTACAATTTCCTCGATCAACTGGGTGAAACCGCCATGAACTGTTATCGATTAAGAACGTTACAAGAAAGAAGAGGCTGATCTGCCTTTTGAGCGGATCAACCTCTTTTTTTCTTTTATTTGGTTTCGACTTTCTTTTCTGCCTTGTAGTTCAAGTGAGACAACGTTGCCTCTCCGAGCAATTTAGCAGCAATCGGAAGTGAACGTTCATCAATCATGAACTTAGGATGATGGTGAGGTGCCACGTCATCGGCATTCGGATCTTTGGCTCCTACGAATGCGAAGCTTCCAGGTACGTGCTGGAGATAGTAGCCGAAATCCTCTCCGCCCATCTGTGCAGCTTTTTCACTGACGGATAGGACGCCCGGCAGCTGTGAAGCGACATTCTTCAAATGCTCTGTTTCTTCTTTGTGATTGACGAGTGGCGGATAGCCTCTTGTATACGTAAATTCATAATCTGTTCCACAAGCGTCACAAATCCCTTTGATGACTTCCTCTATTCGAGACTCGACTTTTCCGCGTACAGCCTCCTTGAACGTACGAACGGTTCCCTTCAGCTCAGCTGTGTCAGCGATGACATTGAAAGCATTGTTCGCTACAAATGATCCGACTGAGACGACTGCAGATTCCAATGGATCGACGTTACGGCTCACAATCTGTTGCAAGGCGACCACGAGCTGGGAAGCCGTCATGATAGAGTCCTTCGTCAAGTGAGGTTGCGCACCGTGTCCACCTCGTCCAACGATCTTGATATTGAATTGGTCAGCCGCTGCCATGAAGGGACCTTCTCTATAGTAGACATGCCCGACATCATCAGTTGCCCATAAATGGACGCCATAAATATAATCGACTCCGTCCAGGCAACCATCTTCGATCATGGAAATCGCTCCGCCAGGCACGAGTTCTTCAGCATGCTGATGGATGAGAACCACGTTTCCTTCCAGCTCATCTTTCAGCTGATTCAGAACTTTTCCGAGGACGAGTAGAGTAGCGGTATGACCATCATGACCACATGCATGCATCACTCCGTCATTTTTGGATCGGAAGGGGACATCCGCTTGTTCATGGATTGGCAAAGCATCAAAGTCGGCTCTGAGCGCAATCGTTTTACCGGGTTTTTTTCCTTTGATTGTGGCAACGACACCGTTACCGCCGACATTGGCACGATAAGGAATTCCCAACTTCTCGTAATATTCTGCTATGTATACGGATGTTTTCACTTCTTCAAACGACAATTCAGGATATTGGTGGAGATAACGACGGATTTCAACCATTTCATCATAATGCTGGTCTATGAGCTCATAAAAGTCTTTCATATTGCTCCTCCTCACGTGGATTAAAAGTTTGAAAAGTCAGTCTTTTTGACAGTATAGCATGTTCACCTCCGTTATGCATGAATGAAATGTTTCAAGTAACTACAGTTCTCTTACAACATGAAAAAAGACATTGCACGGGGCAATGTCCTTCAGTCTTTTATGGAGTTTATGAAAGGCGTGGGTCCTTCAATAATCGGCTCATTTCTTCCATATGGTGTGTTTCATCTGCGATGAAGTCTTCCAGTTTGACAACAAGTTCAGTCATATTCAGAGCAGCTGCTTGTTTCTTACGCGTTTCGTAGCGCTCAATTGTATCTTCTTCTGCTTTCTTCGCCTCTTCTAGCATTGCGCGGACATCCGTCAATTGTTTGACTTCTGCAGGTGTCGTCGTAGGCGTACCTCCGAGTGTACTGATTTTTTCAGATAAGTACATCGCGTGACCTGATTCATCTGTAATTTCACCTTCAAAGAAAGGCTTCAAGACCGAGCGATACATCCCCGAAACGACTGCAGCATTGTATGTGTACATGATGACTGCAGCATATTCGTTAGCAAGGTCTTCATTTAGTCCATCAATTAGTTCTTGGAGATCTTTATCCATTAGTCAATCATCCTTTCCAATGAAATTTCATACTTCATTCACGTGTTTAATGTACCCTCTGGCATCCATAATTAAACTTCCTGTTCATGAATTTCACGAGACTTCTGACACGAAGGTTTCATCATGCCTAGGTTTAAACAAAGCCATATCGGGAATAGAAAAAGCAGTCTAGTCAAAGAATTTATAGAAAGGTTGTGAATGCTAAGTAATGAAAATTGCAGTATTAATGACCGATATGTTTGAGGATGTAGAGTACACGGATTCAGCAAAAGCATTTAAAGAAGATGGACATGAACTCACCATCATCAGCACAGATAAAAAAGAAATCACAGGTAAACAAGGGGATGCTTCGGTTCAAGTCGATCAGACGATCAATCAAGTAGACCCCGACGATTTTGATGCACTCTTCATACCTGGAGGATTTTCTCCTGACATTTTAAGAGCGGATGACCGAATCGTTGAATTTGCGAAAAAGATTGTTTATCGAGAGAAGCCGGTGTTCGCCATCTGTCACGGACCGCAGATCCTCATCACAGCAGATGTACTGAAAGGTCGAAATATCACTGGATTCAAATCTATTCAAATGGATCTGAAGCTAGCGGGTGCGAACGTATTTGATGAGCCTGTCGTCGTATGTGGCGGCAACCTTGTCACAAGCCGACAGCCGGATGATATCCCAGTATTTATCGAAGAATCCAAAAAATTATTGAAACAGGGAGTGACCTCAAATGTCTGAACGGAATCACATGGTAGATAAGAACGACAGACTACATGAAGAAGAAGTGAAATCCACTGTAGACCGAATTCCAGAAGAAGAACGTGATCAGATTTTACAAAACTTTGATGTGTTCAAAGAGTATCTCGGAAAGCGTGTTCGTTTAGGTGAAAAGATGGGCATGTCGGAAGAACAATTGGCGAAAGCGGCTGAAAAAGTGGCCGATTATCTGGCGGAGAATGAAGAACCGCGAAACCGAGAGGAAAAGCTTCTTAAGGAACTATGGAGTGCGGGGAACGATGAACAACAACATATGTTAGCCCACATGCTCGTCCGCATGGTGGACTAATCACATGAAGAAAGACAGCCGATTGATGGCTGTCTTTTTTATTTGTTCGGTTTTGCCCATATGAAGTAGAGGAAGCCTGCCAACGCCCGTTCAAATTTATGGACTTCTAGGTCCGATTCTACTACGAACCGGGAGATTTCACGGTCCTGATGACAGCCGATCATTTTGTAGGCGAGTGGATCCAGTTGTTTCTGTCCCCAGGCCAGTACCCGGTTGGTGCACTTGCCATGCTCCATCATCAGTATTTGACCACCCGGTTTGCACCAACGGTTGAAACGGTTCAAAAGCGTAACAGGATTTTCATAGGAACAAAATGACAAAGTGGAAACAATCGTATCGAACTGGTTCTCTTCAAAATTCACTTCTTCCACATCTGCTTGCTGGAGTTGGATTGGAAAAGAGTGTAGGTGTGTCACCTTTCGGGCAGAGTCCAACATTTTAGAACTGAAGTCAATGCCGATGACTTCCTCTACCTCATTGTAGTAAGGGAAGTTCAACCCTGTTCCGACAGCGACTTCCAAAACCTTTCCTGAAGCCTCTGGAATGATCCTCTTTCGGTATCGTGAAGTCGGATCCTTCGTTTGAAGACGTTCATATTTTTTCGCCTGTTTATCGAATTTACGAACTTGGGTCTGTTGATTCATTCGAACCCCCTTCAATCTACTCTTTACGGATTGTTTGGATAGTTCCCGACCGCCATTTGGATATGGCCAGGGAGGACGGTGATTGTCGAAGGTGTCTCGTAATCGCGCTCGCCATCGCAATCAATCGTTTGTTTCGGACTTGCTTCAATCTTGATCTCTTTCGATTGGAAATATAAGATGTCTTCACTGTTCGGAACATCATTCATCACCTTGGACCTGAGCATATCCCAGAACGTTTGAAACCGGTTGGACTCGATAATGAGCACTTCAAGCTTGCCATCCTCAATATTGGATTGAGGGAAAAACGCTCGGACGCCACCGGTGAATGGACCATTACCTATGAGGACCATCGCGGCATCCCCTTCGTAAGCGCATTCATCGGACTCCAATTTCAATGTGAATGAACGATCTTCACTGATCGATTGGATTGCGCTTAAATAGTACGATAACCGGCCGAAACTCTCCTTCATTTTCGGATTGATATTTGTTGAAGCTTCGGTAATCAACCCGATGCCCCAAAAGTTCAGGAAGTATTGATTGCTGCATTTACCGACATCAATCGCTCTAAAGTTCTTTTCACAAATTTGTTTCGTTGCTTCTAACGGATTTTGAGAGATGCCCAACGCTCTTGAGAAATCGTTGCATGTGCCCCCAGGGATGATGCCGAATGCAGGTCGATCAGAAAGGGGGGCAAGTGCATTGATGAGTTCATAAATCGTCCCATCGCCTCCAGCGCCGATGATGAAATCTGATTTTCCTCCCAGTTCATTCACATATTCCGATGCGTCACCGGGTTCATGTGTCTCGTTTACGTTCACCTCAGGAAAATGCTCCTCAAGCTCTGCCACGATGTTATCCAATTGTTGATGAAGTCGCCCATTTCCCGCATTTGGATTGATAATAAGATCAACGCGATTGATGTTCAAGGTAGATTCTCCTTTCATACTGGCCTCTGGAAGCACACGAAAAAACCTGGCCGTATCATGCCAAGTTTCTTCCGTTTATTTTTCAACTTTTTGTTGGACATGGAAGGACTTGATATATGGCTTTCCGGTAAAAATGGTTTGAGGCAGACCTTCGCTTGTCCCTCTGCCTTTGTGGGCTTTTTCATACGATGAGGATTCTTTCCACGCTTCAAAGTCTTTTTCCTCGTGCCACATGCTCGAAACGATGTACGTGTCGGTGTCTTTCGGTCTCAAGATGATGATTCCTGCGCAACCTGGTTCATTCTCCACGAGCCCTGCGCGTTGCTTGAATCGATCCTCGAAGACTGGACGACCTTCGGATGAGACGGGGATGTTGTTGAAGACGACGAAGTTCGCTCCGTCAAACCCTCCAGACTCTTCAATTGCTTCATAGGAATGACCGGATTCAAATAGACTTTCACCTGTTGTTCTATGTATCAAGATGGATTCTTCCGGCCCGTCAAGCAAATAGAAGTTGCCCTCTTCATTTTGGTATTTTTCCAATAGTGATTCTAAAAAATCTTCCGTTCCATAGGCGATATGATAGTTCATTTGACATCGTCCTTTCTTCATTTTAGCTGGGATTACTCCTTGTAGGTTCACAGTTCCCGCAGGAGTGTCGTGAATTTTCGCTTATGAATCCTATTACAAATCACCAGACTTTTTACTTTACCTTTTCACTAATATGGACAAAAAGAGATTTATTCATGATTTACCCTTCAAAGTGTCATACTAAACGAAACGAAAAGGTGGTAATGGACGTAAATATTGGGTAAAGTGGAAAAAGCATTTGTACTTCTAGAAGGAGTTGATGCGTTGTGTGGAAAAAAGCAACGCGCATATCGCTTTGGGCAGTAGGGGTCATTCTCTGTTCATTGCTCGTATTCATAGCGATTGTGTTCGCAGGAAATTATGTCATTGATGAAAAAGATCTCGTCATGAGCTCGGCCTCAACGCTCGTAGACGAAGATGGGAATACAATAACGAAGCTCTATGCTCAAAATCGGGAACTGGTCGACATTGAGGAAATTCCAAAACATGTCCAACAAGCCTTCGTAGCCGTTGAAGACCGCCGATTCTACAGTCACCCTGGGATCGATCTTCAAGCGATCATCCGTGCTTTGTACAAGGATATTCGCTCAGGAAGTAAAGTGGAAGGTGGGAGCACCATCACCCAGCAGCTTGCTAAGAACATCTTCTTGACGAATGAAAAAACCTTGTTGAGAAAGACGAAGGAAGCGACCATCGCCATCAATCTGGAGCGGAAGTATACGAAAAAAGAAATCATCGAAATGTACCTGAACCAAATCTATTTCGGCCACGGTGCATATGGCATTCAGGCTGCGTCTAAGCTCTATTTTAATAAGGATGTAAGTGAGCTGACCGTTGAAGAAGGTGCGTTACTCGCCGGGTTGCCGAAAGCACCGGGACGTTATTCACCGATTCAGAACATTGAAGAGAGCAAGAAACGACGAAATACAGTTCTTTCATTGATGGAGCGGCTCGATTACATCTCTCCGGAAGAAGCGGTCCGTGCACAAGGGAAGACTGTTGCGCTGGATATCAAGCGATTGGAAAAAGATCCGTCCTACCTGACTTACATTGACATGGTGTTAGAAGAGATGAAGGGAAAATATGCACTGTCGACGATGGAGGTTCTCCAAGGGGGATACAAGATCGTTGTGCCGATGAGTCCGGAAGCCCAAGAAGCCTCCTTTCAAGCGATACAAAACGATAAGTATTTCAGAGGATCGAATCCTGAAACGTCTCCGCAAGGCGCGTTCGTATTGATGGATTCAGATACAGGTGGTGTCATGGCCGTCCAAGGGGGCCGTGATTATGTGCGTCAAGGTTTCAACCGGGTGAACGCGAAGCGTCAGCCAGGATCGACCTTCAAGCCGATTGCGGTTTATGGGCCAGCTATGGAAGCCGGCAAATGGGAGCCTTACTCGATTCTTAAGGATGAGCGGTTGAAATATAACGGATACACACCTGAAAACTATGATGGTCAGTACAAAGGGACCGTTTCCATGTATGAAGCGATCGAGGATTCTCTCAATGCACCTGCTGTTTGGCTGTTGAACGAAATCGGGTTGTCCAAGTCATTGTCTTACGTTCAAGAGCTTGGAATGGATGTAGAAGAGAGGCAATTGGGAATCGCATTAGGTGGATTGGATAACGGCGTCTCCCCATTGGAAATTACACGTGCGTTTTCCGCTTTTGCCAACGAGGGTGAAATGGTGACGCCTTACTTCGTACAAGAAGTGTATGACCGGGATGGTAAGTTGGTCGGTAAAGCGAAGGTAGAGGAGAAGAAAGTGTTCTCTAAGCAAAATGCGTGGTTCATGACACGAATGCTCGAGTCGGTTGTAAATGATGGGACTGGCCGCAGAGGTTCTGTCAACACAGCACTTGCCGGTAAAACGGGGACCACCACGATGGATGATGTAGAAGGAAACAAAGACTTATGGTTCGCAGGTTATACACCTAAAGCTGTCGGTGCTGTCTGGATCGGTTATGATCGAACGACGAAAGGGCAGTACATGGCAGGCACCAGCTCAGATGCGACGCTCATGTTCAAAGACATCATCAATCAAATACCAGGGCAGGAGAATTTATCGTTTACCAAGCCAAAAGGGGTCAAAGATCTTGAGCCTCCGATTGAACTGATCGAAATCGATGATTTGAGCGCACAATATGCGTTCAATCGGTTCGGAGTACCTGGCATTCGTCTCTCCTGGACACCTTCTGACGATGATCGTCTCATGTACAAGATTTATATTCGTACTGATGATGGAGCTGAAAAGATCGATACAGTCGTAGGGAAAGGGAGCTACACGGTCGTTTCACCGAAGCTGTTCACATTCCCGGATTTCTATGTCGTCCCTTTCAATCCGCTGACAGAACAGGATGGAGAGCCATCGAATGTTATCTCTTCCTCCTTGTTCTAAAAAAGATCCGAAGTGATTCTAACCGGTTCGGTTATCTATCACAAACAATAAATATGTTGACTAAAATGTGCCCTAATTGCATAGCAATTTGAGGCACTATTTTTGTAAGGATTATTGCTCAAATAGAACGTTAAATTGTTTGAACATTTGCATACGAATTTGTAAGCTTACAGAATCCCCTGTATGTTTGCAAATTGACCTGCATTTTACTATTAGTTGTTTTTGTTAGAATGCGGAAGCAGGATTGTTGAAGGTGGGAGATAGGGTTTAACGGACATCAGATCCGTTATTTGTGACAAAAACGCTAATTTCGGTGTGCAAACGGACATCAGATGCGCTATTTTTTAAAAAGTATATTGTATTGGATGATTTTGAACCAAATAAGGTATCATATGTCCGTTAAGTTTAGTGAAAATGAATAATTTATAGAAATAAGGTCCTCAATGTCCGTTAGATTTATGAATTAGTCATTCTTCATTAATTATCGAGCGCTTTAGTTTAAAGAACTGGAATAGAATAATAGCCGCACATCGATCCGTAATGGATTGAAAGTTCGGCTTATTTTTTATCTTATACGATATGAAATACAGTGAAATTATCTATGCATTTCCATATGCAATTTCTAAAGTAAATTACGGTTTTGTGACAGGTATCAGAACCCTTTAAAGTGATTCGGGTCTTTTTTTTGTGGAATATTTTATGCGTACCAGGTACCATTTCAAACCTCTTGATAGGCAAGGGATCCGAAATGGTACCTGGTACCGTTCAAGCATTCAGAAATTTTCAATAAATAGGATTTTCGACCTAAGGTTGCAATGTAAACATTTTCATAGGGAAGTCGATATGAAAATGGACAGAGGGTTTTTTATTTACACAGGGGGTTAGGGATATGTTTAAAAAGCTACAAACCAAGCTGATGCTTGTCATGGGACTCATTCTGTTCGTTTCCCTATTCTCGGTTGCTTTCCTTACATACGACCGGGTTAAAGATACGATGGAATCGAATGTGAAAGCCCAGACAGAGGCGAAAGTCGACCAGATGTCGAGCCAGATCAGCATGTACCTTGAAGGTATTGAACAAACAATGGTGCGTTACAGTCAGGATGAAAGGATCATTGAATCCTTGAAATCCTCCCAAAGCGGTGCCGATACGGAAGACGGCGACTGGAAAATCGTCGATCGGGATTTCGCGCAATATTTAGATCTGAACGAAAACGTTGCGTACCTTTACTTAGCTAGTCCGAACAAGAAAATGAAGATTACGCCATTCTTGGAGTTGCCGGGAGATTACGATCCAACATCCAGACCGTGGTATCAGTCAGCTACTGAAGACCCATCGGCTGTGATATGGACGGATCCATATGAAGATGCGGCTACAGGAGAATATGTTTTGACGACCGCAAAGACTGTCGTGGATCCTGGTACCGACAAAGTGCTTGGTGTCGTTGCGATGGATATGAGTCTTCAAAACCTGGCAAATGTCGTTACCAATACAGAAGTCAAATATGACGGCTATCCGTTCTTATTCGATAAATCCGGATTAGCGATGGTCCACCCGACATTAAAAGGGGAAAAAGCGATCGAAAAGAATGCGTATGTAGAAGAAATGTACGCATCCAAAGTCAATGCAGTTGAGGATCAAAAGGATGATAGATTCGTCAATTTCGATACGATCGATCTTACAGGTTGGAAAGTTGGGACATCAACACCGAACACTGCTCTTACGCAAGAAGCTGGAAACATCCGAGATGTCATTCTCATCATTGCGTTGATCATCGTATTGGTTTCAATCGGAATCAGCTATTTCTTCGCACGAAGCATCACAAGACCTGTCAAAGAGCTACGTGATCAATTGAACCAGGTCGCATCAGGTGATCTGACTGTGAATGCTGTGACAAACAGTAAGGACGAAATCGGAGACTTGACGATCCACTTCAATTCAATGGTCGATAAGATGCGTTCCTTACTGCATAGTGTTAAAAACTCTTCATACCAGGTAACGGAATCGGCTGAAAACCTGAGCGCGGTTGCAGAGGAGACGATTGCTTCTAGTGAAGAAGTTTCCCGGGCGGTAACAGATATCGCAAAAGGGTCATCCCAGCAAGCATCCGACGTTGAGACGACACATGTACGTGCGATCAATTTGTCTGAGGACATTGAGCGAATCAGTGAACAGACGAAATCCATGTTGGCACTTTCAGATGGTGCGAACGACGCGAACCAACGAGGAATGGATCAAATTACAACACTACGTACGAAAAACCAGGAATCCAACCAGGTGCTCGAGTCCGTAGAGTTTGTCATCCAGGGCTTGAATGACAAGATTAAAGAAGTAGAAGAAGTCATTACAACGATTACGGAGATTTCAGAGAAAACGAATTTGTTAGCCTTGAATGCAGGCATTGAAGCTGCACGTGCAGGTGAAAGTGGAAAAGGATTCGCTGTCGTTGCGACTGAGGTACGTAAATTGGCAGAACAATCTGCAGTGGCGACTGAACGTGTCAAAACCATCCTGAAAGGGATTGAAGACGAATCGAAGCGTGTCGGCATAGAAATGAATCATACAAAAGTCATTTCAGCTGAACAAAGCGAAGTCGTCCAAGGTACAGAGGAAGCGTTCAAGCTGTTAGCTGAATCCTTGAATACGATGATTACGTCGATTTCGTCTATCGGAGACGACGTTACAAACCTCAATTCGCATAAAGAAGCGGTCATGGAATCGATCCAGAACATTTCAGCGGTCGCTCAGCAAGCAGCAGCTTCTTCTGAAGAAGTGAGTGCTTCGACAGATGAGCAACAAAGGGCACTGGAAACGGTCGGTGACTCAGCAGAAGCCTTGAATACAGCAAGTAATGCATTGATCGAATTGGTCCAGCAATTCAAGGTTGAAAAAGAAGCAGTAGAAGAACAAAAGGAAATGAATAAGGAAGTATAAGCATAGAAGAGGGTGCCCAATCACAATGGGCACCCTCTTTTTCTAATCTTCAAATGTTCTTTCATCTTCTCTTCGATCGTTATCTTCTGGAATGTTTTCTTCCATTGGAGCCGATGGAGCATTATTTTGATTGCGATAGATCCGGTACCGTTCGACGAGTAAGAGTCCGAACATCAGCATCACCAAACCGTTGCCCATGAATTGAAACACCAATTGGTAGGTCGTTTGGAATTTGAAGCCGATGAGAACCCCTAAATAAAAAATAAGGAACGGCAAGAGAATCAATTGCTTCGTTCTTACCTTATCGATCAGGAAGAAACTCGCAAGCCGGTCGACGAATAAGAAGACCACTGCCCAATAATAGACGGAATACGATAGGTTCAGTGAGCCGCCAGTCCGTTGGATGAAGAGGGTCGTGAAAATCATGTATAGACCCAATAATATCAATATGATCAAGAAATAAAGGCAGATATAAAGAATCATCCTGAGCATGAAAAGATTCGGCAGCTGGTCGAACAAGATCCTCTGCTTATGACGTAACTGTAATTTTGTATAGACGAACATGAAAATGATCGTACCGGCAATAATACTGAATATGAAAGAAGCTTCCAGGTCATATAGATAAAGTCTCGAAATATCTTCAATGGTCAATGAAGAAAAGAAGAGTTTTTTGATGAAAATCACTAGATACATGATGCCGTATCCGATGAAGAAGATCGAGGCGAATTTATACCATTTAGGTCCGCCTTTCTCTTTCTTATGCATATTTCTTCTCTCCTTGCGTAATGAACTCATTGTCGGAATCCCCACCTTCAACCTTTCGAACATAGGAAAGGGTTTTTGTATGATTTAGTTGTTGATACAGTTCTGTAATAGTATAGACGAAAAATCGGGAACTACGAATTTACTTCTATGTAGATGTCAAAATTCCCTATAGATGGTAATCGTTTTAACAAAATACCCTACATAGGTCCTGTTGAAACCGTAGGCCAAATTTACGACTAAATTATGACAGATTCCTTGTGGCTGTATACATATTTCAGCATTACAAGTATAGTTATAATGGTTATAAAATGACAATGTTTTTATTTTCTTTTACAATGATGATAATTCGACTATGCAACGGACGAAACGACGTCAAGGTATTAACATGAAAGGTGAGTAGTCATGACGAAACAATTCAATGATCAATTTTTAAGAGCGTGTAGAGGAGAAGAAGTCACACATGTCCCGACTTGGTACATGAGACAAGCAGGGCGCTCTCAACCGGAATATCGAAAAATCAAAGAAAAAAATTCTTTGTTTGAAATTACGCATCAACCAGAGCTGTGTGCATATGTAACTCGACTTCCTGTCGAACAATACGATGTAGATGCAGCCATCCTTTATAAAGATATCATGACCCCGCTACCGGCAATTGGAGTGGATGTGGAAATCAAATCAGGAATCGGACCTGTCATTGACAATCCGATTCGATCAAGAGCGGATGTGGATCGACTTGGAGAGATCGATCCGGTTCAGGATGTTCCTTATGTGCTCGATACGATTAAACTATTGCGCGAACAGCTATCTGTACCTTTAATCAGCTTCAGTGGGGCTCCATTTACACTTGCGAGCTACATGATTGAAGGTGGACCTTCCAAGAACTATTACAAGACGAAGGCGTTCATGTATTCTGAGCCTGAAGCATGGTTCCAATTGATGGATAAGTTGGCTGATACGGTCATCCGTTATGCAAAAGCCCAAATTAACGCGGGTGCACAGGCGTTCCAGATTTTCGACTCGTGGGTCGGCGCTTTGAATGTGGCGGATTACCAGAAATATATCAAACCGGTCATGGAGAGAATCTTTACAGAGCTGAGAGAAGAGAATGTTCCACTGATCATGCATGGGGTCGGTGCAAGCCATCTTGCAAATGATTGGAACGACCTACCGCTCGATGTTGTCGGACTTGACTGGCGCTTACCGATCCGTGAGGCGAGAGCTCGGGGCATCGACAAAACGGTCCAGGGGAATCTTGAGCCCGCATTGTTGCTCGCACCATGGGATGTAATAAAGGAACGTACGAAGGAAATCCTAGACCAAGGGACAGAATCATCCAAGTTCATATTCAACCTCGGTCATGGTGTATTCCCTGAAGTGGATCCAGATACGTTGAAGCGTTTAACGGCTTTCGTACATGAATATACAGCTAAGTAACATTTTTTAATCAATTGAGATGGGGTGAATGAATTGAAAAAGAAGAAAATCGGGGTGCTGGTCATGGCATACGGAACGCCAAGACACCCAGACGAAATCGAATCATATTACACTCATATCCGCAGAGGGAAAAAACCACCCCAAGAAGATTTAAGGGATCTAGTTGAAAGGTATGAAGCAATTGGAGGGGTTTCTCCTCTTGCGAAAATCACAAACGATCAAAAAGACAAACTCGAAGAAAAGCTTAACGAGATGTATGATGATATCGAATTCAAAGCGTATCTAGGATTAAAGCATATCGACCCGTATGTCGAAGATGCAGTCCAAGAAATGCATAAGGATGGTATTGAAGAGGCGATCAGCATCGTACTGGCTCCTCACTATTCAACTTTCTCCGTCAAGTCGTATAACGGGCGTGCATTGGAAGAAGCTGAAAAGCTAGGGGGTCCAAAAATCACACCGGTGGATTCCTGGTACGATGAGCCTGGTTACATTTCTTACTGGGCAGAGAGAATCAAGCAGATCTATACTGAAATACCAGAAAAGGACCATAAATGTACAGTCGTGATCTTCTCAGCACATAGTCTTCCGCAACGAATCATCTCGATGGGAGACCCATATCCGGATCAACTAGAAGAGACAGCGAAATTGATAGCAGAAGAAGCAGGAGCTTCCAACTACACAACTGGTTGGCAAAGTGCGGGGAACACTCCAGAACCTTGGATCGGACCAGATGTTCAGGACTTGACGCAAGACTTGTTTGAGCAAGAAGGCTTCAAGAATTTCATCTATTGTCCAGTCGGCTTTGTTACAGAACACTTGGAAGTTCTATACGACAATGACTATGAATGTAAAGTGGTCACTGATCAGCTTGGTGCCAACTATTATCGACCAGAAATGCCGAATGCCAAGCCTGAATTCATCGAAACGCTGGCTCGTGTCGTTTCGAAAAAGCTGGAAAGCCGGGATTAAACATGAAACAAATAGTCGTCATAGGCGGAGGGATCACAGGTCTTTCTGCCGCTTTTTCTTTACAAAATGAAATCGAGAAACAGAACATCTCTGCGAAAGTTACCCTCCTGGAGGCAACGGAACGTCTAGGCGGGAAGATCGAGACGATCCATAGAGATGGGTTCGTCATCGAACGGGGACCGGATTCCTACTTGGAGAGGAAACATGCGATGACGGATCTGATCAAGCGGGTCGGACTGGATCACGATCTCGTCAACAATCACACGGGACAAGCTTATATCCTTTATGGTAAAAAGCTTCATCCGATGCCTGAAGGGGCTGTGATGGGGATTCCGACGAAGATGAGTCCTTTTGTATCAAGCAGTCTTTTCTCTTTAAAAGGGAAGGCAAGGGCGAGTTTGGATCTTGTGTTGCCAAAAAGCAATGTGCAAGGCGATCAGTCAGTCGGTGCATTCTTTAAGAGAAGACTCGGCACTGAAGTCGTCGAGAACATGATCGAGCCACTGTTATCTGGAATCTATGCCGGCAACATCGACCGAATCAGCTTGCAATCGACGTTTCCTCAATTTGAGACCATTGAAAGCAAACACCGCAGTTTGATTCTTGGGATGAAGCGGACTCGGAAACCGAGTAAGAAGTCTGGCTCGTCAAAAGGAGTTTTCCTTACATTGAAACAGGGACTGTCTTCTCTCGTGTCTGAACTTGAACAGCAGCTCGATGAACGAATTGAGATTCGCAAAAATAGTTCCGTCACTTCCATTATAAAGGAAGGGGAAGGCTATTCGATCAAGCTCGAGGACAACGCTTCAATTGAAGGGGATCATATCATCGTCACGACACCAGGTCGTAGAGCAGCTCAATACTTCAGTGATGAAATACGCGAGCTGATTGGTGAGGTTCCGGCGACATCTGTCGCCACGATCGCGATGGCATTTCCGAAATCCGCCATTACGAATGAATTAGATGGGACAGGTTTTGTCGTTTCGAAAAAGTCACCATATACCATCACAGCATGTACGTGGACCAATCAGAAGTGGCCGCACACGACGCCTGAGGGTTATGTATTGCTCCGCTGTTATGTCGGTAGGGAGCATGATCAAAGCATCGTGGATGAATCAGATGACACGATTTTATCAAAAGTGTTGGATGACTTATCCGACATCATGGATGTACAAGCCACACCTGAGTTCTACTATGTGACGCGATGGAAAAAGGCGATGCCTCAGTATCTCGTCGGTCACCAAGAGAATAAAGAAAAGGTTAAAGCATTGCTTGATCGTGATTATCCAGGTGTGCGTTTGGCGGGTGCCTCATTTGACGGCATCGGTTTGCCGGATTGTATCGTATCTGGAGAAAAAGCAGCAGAGAACGTTATACAGTCGTTGAAATAAGAGCCGAGCTGGCACATGGAACAACCTCTTGTCAAAGATTATCTTTGGAGCGGGTTTTCACTTATGTGTCAGCTTTTCTTTGGATATAAGCTGTAATATGCATCATTATTGAGCTATTAGGTTTAAACATGTTCTGCTATAATGACAAATGGTACATATTACATTTACATTGGAAGTCAGAGATTCAGAGGGATACAGATGGCAGAACTCATCAAACCGATTTTCGTTAACATTTCAATTATCGTTTCAATCACTTTTATCGCAAATATGCTGTTCCCTTTTACATACAGGGGATCCATCACTTTAAAGGAAAAAGTATACTTTGGTGTGTTAAGCTCGATTGCTGCCTTATTATGTATGGCTTATCCTATCGAGGTGTTGAGGTCAACGGTTTTCGACCTGAGGACAGTACCCTTGCTGATCGTCACTTTGTACGCTGGCATCATTCCAGGTGGAATCTGTGCATTTTTCATCATCATGGCGAGATTGAGTATAGGTGGGGAATTTGCGTGGGTAGGTGTTTTGATTACGATCGTCGCTTTATTGACCAGCCTCGGTTATTCGAAAATGTTCAAGGATGCACATAAGAAGTGGAAACCAGGCTTCCTGGCGATTTTCCTGTACTTTCTATTTTACATTTTGATTCTGAATATCTATATTGACTTTCTGAGTATGCAATTTTATGTGGCTTATTTCGTTCCACTCGTCATCACTTTCTTCTTGATGCTCACTTTGATTGATCGTCTGCTTCGCATCAACATGCAATTAGAAGAGACCATTTATTTAGGAAAGCTGTCCATACTAGGGGAAATGGCTGCGTCCATCGCACATGAAATCAGGAATCCACTGACCACAGTCAGAGGGATGATCCAGTTTCTTTCTACCGATACGAAAGACAAGCAATTGAAGCAGTATGCGCCTCTTTTGGTAGATGAGCTGGACCGGAGCAATAAGATCATTTCTGATTATCTGGCTTTGGTAAAACCGAATGAATTGACTCTTAATGAAATCAATCTGAAACGAGTGGTGGAAGACACGATTTCATTGCTTGCCCCTTTAGGGGTTTATCATAATGTCGTCATCCAATCGAAATTGAAGGCACATCATTTTGTCAAAGCGGATGAACAACACTTGAAGCAGTGTCTCATCAATTTGATAAAGAATGCGATTGAAGCAATTGAAGGCGGTGGTCAAATCGTCATCAAAGAGAAAGTCACGACCCCAGGTCATATAGACCTCCTCATTGAAGACAATGGGAAAGGTATGACAAATGAAGAGCTCGAAAAAATCGGACTCCCTTTCTATACGACCAAGACGAAGGGAACTGGACTTGGTACGATGATTACGTATAAGTTGATCAAAAATATGAAGGGGTCCATCTATTATAAAAGTTTGCCGAACAAAGGGACGACTGTTACAGTGAGAATTCCTTTAATATAGAAAAAAGCGCCCCTTGAGGCGCTTTTATTTATGAGAGTCGTTGGTCCTTTTTATTTGTAAGAAAGCCCGAATTGGCAAGACTTAGGCCTGATTTATGAGTTGTCTTTCTTTTTCTTATTGGAGTCTGAATTAGATGAATCTCCAGATTCAGTGCTGTCACCAGAGCCGTCGCCGCTGGAGTCACCGCCGCCGGAACTGTCTCCAGAGCCATCGCCGCCAGAGTCACCACCACCGGATCCATCTCCAGAGCCATCTCCACCGGAGTCACCGCCACCGGATCCATCTCCAGAGCCATCTCCACCGGAGTCACCGCCGCCGGATCCATCTCCAGAGCCATCGCCGCCGGAGTCACCGCCACCGGAACCGTCACCAGATCCGTCACCACCGGAGTCACCGCCACCGGAACCGTCGCCACCAGAGTCACCGCCGCCAGATCCATCTCCAGAACCGTCGCCACCGGAGTCGCCTCCGCTGGAATCGTCACCAGAGCCGTCGTCTCCGGAATTCTCTTCATCTTCCTTTCTCTTTTTCTCTTCTTCACGTTTTTTCTTTTCTTCCTCTTCTTTCTTACGCTTTTCGTTATCTTTCGTGTCGTTCTTTTCAGGTTTTTTCTTGATTACAGGTTTGTAGGCATCCGGGATATCTGTCCCTGTTACAAATAGTTCAGTAATGATACTGGACGATGGGGTATAGCTGGATGCCTTTTGTCCATTCCGCTTATCAATCTTCACTTCTTTTACAGTAGAAGGTTGTTCAAATCCTGGTGTTTCGACATCCTTGGATACGTGTCCCACGATTTCTTTGAAAAGAAGCTTTGAAATTTTGGAATCTTCATTGGTTACAAATTGTTCAGCACTAGTTTGCTCATAACCTGTCCAAACAGCAGCTGTATATTGAGTCGTATATCCAACAAACCATGCATCTGTCGAACCGTCTTCGATGCCTTCAGGCGGGTTGGTCGTCCCTGTTTTTCCTGCCACATCGAGACCATCGATTTGCGCAAGTGTACCCGTTCCACGCTTGACCACATCTCTTAGCATATCCGTGATCATGTAGGCGGTATATTGGTTCATGACTTTTTTCGGTTTTGTCTCAAACGACTTCGTTTCTCCACTCGGATATTCGATTTTCGTCAATGCATATGGCTTGGTATAGTTTCCTTGATTTCCGAATGCAGCATACGCACCGGCCATTTGAAGCGGGGAAACGCCATCTCCGAAACCACCGATTGCATAAGCTGGAAAAGCATGTTTCAACGGAATGCCAAGCTGGTTTGCAAATTTGACGGACCGTTCGCCACCGATTTCCATGAAGGTCTTGATTGCAGGAATGTTATAAGACTGGATAAGGGCTTCTCTCATGGAAACCATTCCGTGATACTCCTCGTCCCAGTTCTGGAATTCTTTCCCGTCAATTTCAAGTTCTTCATCTTCAATCTGGTGATAAGTCGACCATTTTTCAAATTCAATTGCCGGTCCATAATCTAAAATCGGCTTGATCGTCGATCCGGGTTGCCTTTTAATGTCCGTAGCGAAGTTGAAACCACGTTTGATTTGTTCCTCGGCACTTTTCCGATTACCACCGATTGCTCGGATTGCCCCCGTTTTCGTATCCAAGAGGACAACACCAGCTTTGAACTGATCATTCGGATACGGAATGACATCATTTTTACGAAGCATGTTTTCCGTATGTGTTTGCGCTTTAGGATCCAAGGTTGTGTAAATTTTCAAGCCACCAGTGTAAAGTTCACTTTCCTTGATTCCTTTTTCTTTCAATTCGTCCAACACATAGTCGATGTAAGACTGATAAATGGATTCATCAGATTTTTTGTGCAAAATCTTTTCCAGCTTGGTGTCTGTAGCTTCTTTCTCTTCTGCTTTCGTTATAAAATCATGCTTCTCCATGAGAGAGAGGACAAGGTTTCTTCTCTCAAGAGCTTGATCAGGATTTTTCATAGGGTCATAACCACTCGGTCTTTGTGGAAGACCAGCCAGCAAAGCGGCTTCAGCAACTGTCAGCTCGTCGACATGCTTGTCAAAATAAACATCAGCTGCTGCACCGATGCCATAAGCACCATGTCCAAAATAGATTTTGTTCAAGTACATTTCGAGGATTTCGTCCTTCGAATACTTGCGTTCCATTTTAATAGAAAGATAAGCTTCTTGGATCTTACGTTTAATCGTTTTTTCCGGGGATAAATATGTATTCTTTACGACTTGTTGTGTAATGGTGCTTCCACCTTCAGCTCCCCATCCTTCTTTAATGTTTGAAAGTGCAGCGCCGGCAATCCGTTTGACATCAATCCCGAAGTGTTCCTTGAATCGAACGTCTTCAACAGCTAGGAAAGCTTGTTTAACGTGCTCTGGAACGTTATCGATGTCTACTAGAATCCGATGTTCGCTACCTGCCAGGTCAGCTACTTTATTTCCGTTCATGTCATAAATCGCTGAAGACTGTGCATTCTTCAATTGTTCCTCCGTCAGGTTCGGAGCACTTTGGATGAACGCGAGACCAGTGACCCCACCTGTGAGGAGTATCAAGAAAAAGACGAGGAAAGTCGCAAGCAGGATTTTGATATATCCCTTCTGATTGTTGTGCTTTCTTGATGTCTTCTTCCATTTAAACCGTGATAACATACGACTCAACCTTTCTTTTCGGCAATTTAATCTGTACACAAAATTACCCTGTTGCTTCCATAAATAAACATGTGATGAGCAGGTTGCTTGAATTTCCTAAGAGGGTGTTTATTAAATAGTACAGAGGGTATTCTATAATGATGGTAAAAAAGGAGCAGATAAAGGGGGTTAGAAGAATGATTGAATTCAAGGAAGTGAACAAAACCTTTCCTGATGGATTCCAAGCGTTGAAGAACATCAACCTTCACATACATAAAGGAGAATTGGTCACGTTGATCGGTCCGAGTGGTTGTGGGAAGACGACGACGATGAAAATGATCAATCGATTATTGGAGCCAAGCAGTGGAGAAATTTTAGTTGATGGGAAAGATATAAAGGATCAAAATCCGGTAGAACTGAGAAGAAACATCGGTTATGTCATACAACAGATCGGTCTATTTCCGCATATGACCATTGAAGAGAACGTCGCCCTCGTACCGAAATTGAAAGGATGGTCAAAAGACAAGTACATACGAAGAGTGGACGAGCTGTTGGAGCTGGTCGGACTTGAGCCAGATGTATTCAAGAAACGATATCCATCTGAATTGAGTGGTGGACAACAACAAAGGATCGGGGTCATCCGGGCATTAGCAGCAGAGCCGCCAGTCGTCCTGATGGATGAACCGTTCAGTGCATTGGACCCGATCAGCCGCGAGCAGTTACAGGATGAGCTCGTGGCATTACAGGACAGCATCCAAAAGACGATCGTATTCGTCACGCATGATATGGATGAAGCGTTGAAAATCGCCGACCGGATCGCCATCATGCACGAAGGTCAGATCATCCAGTTAGATACACCTGATCAAATTTTACGTCACCCAGCGAATCAGTTTGTCGAAGAGTTCATCGGTGAAGAGCGGATGAACAAGGAGATGGGTGGCAAGACAGCGCGTTCATTGATGCTTTCAAAGGTTGCAACCGTCAAAGGGAACCGTGGATTGGCTGAAGCTTTGAAAGTCATGAAAAGCTACACAGTCGACAGCTTGATGGTCACGAATCAAAAAGGTGAGCTGGAAGGTGTAGTGGAGCTTGATGTATTGGAAGATCATTATGGCGATGAGTCGAAAAAAGTTCAGGACATCATGGATGAAGTAAAGCAATTTGCGACCACGGAGACGTCCTATACAGATATCGCAGAAATGTTCGCAAAACATGAAGTAAAGACGATCCCAGTCGTAGAAGACGGGCGTCTAGTCGGCTTGATTACCCGCTCAAGTATGATGCGCGGGCTGGCTGGCATGAAACAACTCGTTTAGGAAGGGGGGACTCCTTTGGAATGGACAACATTCATTGATACATTCATTTCAAGATGGCCAACGATTTTCACGGCCATGCAAGAACATCTCTATTTATCTTTTGTCTCGATACTGATCGGGATCCTGATCTCTGTTCCACTTGGAATCTTCATTTCAAGATTGAAGAAAATCGCTGAATTCGTCATCGGTATTACAGCCGTTTTTCAAACGATTCCGAGCTTAGCGTTATTCGGATTCTTATTGCCAGTCTTTGGGATTGGAAGCACTCCTGCAATCATCGCGTTGATGGTCTATGCGTTGTTGCCGATTTTGCGGAATACATATACAGGAATCGTCGGTGTTGATGATGCATTGATTCAAGCAGGGAAAGGTATGGGGATGACTTCCTCGCAAATACTATGGAAAATTGAACTACCGCTCGCGCTGCCTGTTATCATGGCTGGAATCCGAACAGCAACCGTATTGACGATCGGTGTCGCGACACTAGCGACATTCATCGGTGCAGGTGGTTTGGGAGATATCATTTATCGTGGCTTGAGTACGTTGAATAACGAACTGGTTTTAGCAGGGGCAGTGCCTGCAGCCGCATTGGCCATTTTCTTTGATGCGATCTTGAAAGGTATCGAAAAAGTCGTCACACCAAAAGGACTGAAAAAATCTGACTAGGAGGATCTCATGTTGAAGAAAACTTTAATTCCGTTTTTTATGTTGATTCTAATCATTGCAGGATGCGGTGGAAATGGAGGAGCTGGTGGAGACACGCTCGTCATCTCAGGTAAAAAGTGGACCGAGCAATACATCCTGCCTCACATTCTCGCTGAATATATCAAAGGTAATACCGATTATGATGTACAAGTGAAAGAAGCACTTGGTGAAGTTGATGTATTGACGAAGGCGATGGAAGGCGGAGACATCGATATGTATGTCGAGTATTCCGGTACGGGATACTTAGCTGTATTGAAGAAAGAATACAATCCGGATCAATCACCTGAAGAGGTCTATGAGGCAACGAAAAAAGGTTATAAAGAGGAAAAGGATATTGTATGGTTACCACCGCTTGGATTCGAAAATAACTATGCAATTGCAATGACAGAAGAAACATACAATGAACTTGGGGTCAAAACGATTTCTGAAATGGCACCGAAGTCGGATCAGCTTATTTTCGGTGCGCCTCCTGAATTTTACGAACGCGCAGATGGTTATGACCCGTTCGCTAAAGTTTATGACTTTAATTTCAAAAGCAAGGAAAGTCTCGATCCGAACCTGATGTATAAGGCGGTAAAAGACGGAGAAGTGGATATTATCACAGCCTTTTCAACAGATGGGCGTATCCCACGGTTCAACCTGAAGACGTTGGAGGATGACAAAAACTTTTTCCCTCCATATTTTGCAGCACCTGTAATTCGCCAAGAAGCATTGGACAAGTTCCCGGATGTGGAAAAGGTGATGAAGGAATTGGAAGGAAAGATTTCATCCGAAGAGATGGCACAAATGAATGCCAAAGTCGACATTGATAATGAAGATCCAAAACAAGTCGCAATCGACTTCCTTAAGGAAAAAGGATTGATCGATTAATGTAGAATTCCCCTCCTAGTGGAGGGGATTTTTTTGTTTAAGCTGTTTTCGATGGCGTCAATTTCCGCCTCATGTGCTCGCTTTCCGCAGGGCGTGCGGTGACCCGCAGGACAAGGAAAGTCTCGGCAATAATTCTTAAGAACAGAGCTTTTTCGTATAAGAACTCAAAAAAACCTTAAATATATAGGGTTTTTACAGTACCCGGTACATCAAAGGTACTATGATTCTGCGTTTTGTACCTACTTAAAATATATGTCGAATGCTCGATTGTAGAGAGCTTCCTTTTCCAAGACAATTAAGATGTAAGATAATTTAGACATTTTGGGGAGGAAGAAAATGAAGAAACTCAGTTCAATTATCCTAAGTTTGGCAATGGTTGTCGGGTTGTTTTTTGCAGCTCAATCCAACAATCAAGCAAAAGCTTCATCCATCGAAGTGGGTGAAACGTTATCCAATGTACTGAATTCTGCAGGAAGCATGTTTACGGTTGAGGCAGTTGTAACGTATCCGACCATGCCGACCAGCTCTCAAGTGCAGGATTTAAAAGACTTGGGGTTAGTGACGAAGACTTACAAAAATCTTCCGATGGTAGCTGTTCAAGGGACAGCAGTGGAAGTTGAGTCCATTATTTCCAATGGGATCAACGCAACATCTCTTTTCTACAATAAGCAATTGGAATATAAACTTCGTGACTCAAGACAATTGATCGGTGTTGAGAAAGTTTGGAACGATCTTGGATACACTGGGAAAGGTACGACAGTCGCGGTAATCGACAGTGGTATTGATGCGACTCATCAAGACCTTCCATTCGGTGATAAGGTCGTACAAAATGTAAAATTCATCGCAGGTAGCATCTTCTCTGGTGGATCTGCACTTTATCAAGAAAACGTCTTGAACACAGATACTTCTTCTGGTCATGGTACTCACGTAGCAGGTACGATTGCTGGACTCGGTACGGCAAGTGACGGCTTGTATAAAGGTGTAGCACCTGATGCAAAGCTAGTCGGACTTGGTACTGGTGAGGCAATCAGCGTACTTTGGGCTTTGGAGGCTTTTGATTATGTACTAGAACATCAAGAAGAATACGGAATCGATGTCATCAGCAATAGCTGGGGTACAACGGGTGAATATTCACCGAATGATCCAATCAACGTAGCAAGTAAGAAAGCACATGACGCTGGTATGTTCGTTTCCTTTGCAGCAGGGAATGAAGGTCCAGACAATGATACATTGAACCCTTATTCTGCTGCTCCATGGGTTATTTCTGTAGCAGCCGGTACGAAGGATAAGAAACTCGCAGACTTCTCTTCTCGAGGTATTCCTGGGGATGATCTCGTACACCCTGACATCACGGCACCTGGTGTTGATATCGTTGCAACGAAGTCTACGACAGGTCTTGTCATGAACACGCTAGGGTCTACGAAAGACATCAACTACATTGCACCTGAACATCTGCCATTCTATACGACGGCAAGTGGTACAAGCATGGCGACACCTCATATTTCCGGTGTAGCAGCATTGATGCTTGAAGCTAACCCTGCATTGACACCAGATGACATCTTGAACACGATGATCAACACTGCTGATGCAATGCCAGGTTATGAGCTCCACGAAGTAGGCGCAGGTTATGTAAATGCTTATGAAGCGGTCAATACTGTAAAATAAATAGACCTTCACGTTAGTGCCAGGTACCACACAGAAACGTTGATTCATCAACTTTCTAAAAGGTGCCTGGCACTTTTAGTGATTAAACGGACAGAATTTGTCTGAAAAGGTAGAACTTTATAATAGACACGAAAGGGGGTGAAGTATGTGCGTATGAAAACCCTGCTTGTCAAAGGGGTTGTTACGGCTGCATGTCTTTTCGTTCCGGCGGAAGTTTTAGCGAACGATCATGCTGATCAAGGAAAACCTGAACATCCACCTGCAGAAGAACAGGCTGCTAATGGAAAAGGAGAAAAGGTATCTACAGAGGCAAAAACCAAAGATCATACTCCTTCCAAAAAGACTGATACAAAGGGAACTAATGAAAATGCAAATCCTGTTGCAGGTGAAAAGCGACCTGATCATGTCCAACAAAGTCAACCATCTGATAAAAAGGACAGATCTGCTGGAAAGCCAGCAACTGGACCTTCGAAAAAGCCTGGAGCAATAAAGGATTCTTCTAAGGTAAACAAAGGTATAGATCAGAGAAAAGAAAAAGTTGGGACCGACCATAAAGACACGAAAATACATAAAGCGCGTAATGACGATCCAATGAAAAGTAAACCTTCAACATCTAATCATCTTCAGAAAAAGAACAAGGATTCAGGTGAGGTAGAGACTAAAAGCAATGAAGGGCAACTAGATCAAAAGGTTAACAGCAACCACCAACCTGAACCTGGAAACGAACCGCCTCTCCCAATGGATCAACCAAGGAAAGAAGCACCTGTTGTAATGCCGTCGAATCCAATGACACATTTATCTAAAACAACAGGAAATGGAGATGGTCATTCTACAAGTTCCGGAAGTGGCTTTACCTTATATGGTTTACTTTTACAAAGGGAAGGTCCGTTGGTCACACTTAAGGGTGACTTCTTAATGGAATATCGAAGGGCACACAATCAGTGGACCAATGCACCTCCTTCACCGCCACCAAAATCAAACCTTCTTTCTCAAGCTGTGTAAACAACAAATAATTATCAATGAGAAGAAGGAGAGATTTAGATGGTACGAGTAAACGGAAAAATGGTAGTGAAATCTTTTGTATTAGCAGGTGCACTTTCAGTAGGAGCATTCTTTGGTATGGATTCAGCTGAAGCAGCAGGTAAAGGGAAAGCAGAAGTTCAAGCTCATGATGAAGTCCAAGCAAAAGATGATACGAAAAAAGAAATGAAGAAGAAGAAAGATCATCCATCTGCTGAGAATAAAGCACAATCGCAAGGACATGTAAATGCGAGTGAGACGGCTAAGGAACATGCGTCAGAGAATTCTGCAGTAAAAGCAAAAGCTGAAATGGAAGAAGAGCCGAAAGAAACAGTGACTCCGGAAGAAAACGTAGAAACAGGTGCTACTAAAGAAGAAGCAACCGATGAATCAAATGAAGAGACAACTGAAGCTACAGAAGATGCAGTAGAAGAAGAGCAAGATACTGACGTTGCAGAAGAAGATACTACTGAAAAAGATGAGGCTACTGAGGAAAAAGTAAACCCTTCTGAAGAAAACAAGAAAAATTCTGCAGCTTATCATGCAAGTGAAAATGCAAAAGCACATGCAGCAGAAAACTCTGCAGTTCAACTTTCTGTAGAACCTGAAACAGATGCTGAAGAACCAGCTGAATCAGAAGAACCAGCTGTTGAAACAGACGTAGAAGCTAAGACAGAAGATGAAGACGAAGAAACAGACGAAGATGCTGAAGAAGACACAGATACTGAAGAAGACACAAAAGAAGATGCTGAAGAAGACGTAGAAACTGATGAAGACACAGAAGAAGAAACAACAGTCGAGTCTTCTGAAGAAAACAAGATGAACTCTGAAGCATATAACGCAAACGACATTGCAAAAGCTAATGCAGCAGAAAACTCTGCTGTCCAATTGTCTGTGGCTCCTGAAACGGAAGAAAGCACTGAGACAGAAGAAACAGTCAATGAAGAAGAATCTACAGAAGTTGAAACAGATGTAGAAGAAACAACTGAAGTTAAAGTAGAGGAAGAAGCGACTACTGAAACAAAAACAGTTGCACTACCATAATAAGTGATGAAGGCTGGCCATTTCAGGCCAGCCTTTTTCTACTTTGAAAATTTGTATGCGTCATCTGGATAGGTGACATTGAGATTTTAGCGATATCATCCTATCAGATACGCCCACATAGTGATTCGGGAGATTTCAAATGATCCAGAACCCTAACCCTCTCCATTAGAACCCTGATCTAATAATTTCTTGACGAATGGCAGTGTATACGTATCGAACTTTTCCAGATCATCTAGTGAAATCCATCGTAGATCGAGGAGATCTTCATTGTCAGGATTGGTTTGATCCAAATGCATCTCGCCGCCGATCACCTCGGCTAAATACGTGAATTTACCTTTGAATTTTGAAAACAGGGAAGTGATCCGGATGTCGTATCCCGTCTCTTCCTTCACTTCCCGAATACATGCTTCTTCCGGGGTTTCATCTTGTTCAACCCCGCCTCCGGGGAAATTCCAAACGATTGCGCCTCGCTTTACATGCTGCTTAACCATAAGTATTTTCCGATCCTTCATGATAATGGCTCGTGAAATCATGATTACCTCCATCAGTTTTTTTCCTACTTATAGTGTACGCCTTTTATCAATTGTTTGTTTAACATTATTTTCAAACATTTTAACATTCTGAATTTTCTTGACAGTATATTTCGGATTCCGTACTATGGATGTTGAATAGTGAAAGAGAGGGGTAGGCGAAATGAATAGTTTAGTGTTGGCTTTAGTTGGAATATCAATCTTTTTGTTAGGTTATCGGTTTTATTCGAAGTATATTGCAGATCGAATCTTTAAACTGGATCCGAATTATGTGACACCGGCTCACAAATATAAGGACGGTGTCGATTTTGTTCCGACGAACCGGTTCGTCCTTTGGGGACATCACTATAGTTCTGTAGCGGGTGCTGCACCAATCATCGGTCCGGCAATTGCAGTCTATTGGGGTTGGCTGCCTGCGGTCCTTTGGGTCATCCTCGGAACGGTTTTTGCAGCTGGTGTCCATGACTTTGGAACACTTGTATTATCCGTCCGTAACAAAGGACAATCTGTTGGAACGATTGCGAGCAAGCTCATTGGTAAACGTGCGAAAGTATTGTTCTTATTCATCATTCTTATTCTTGTATTGATGGTAAACGCAGTCTTTGCTTGGGCAATTGCAAACCTATTTGTTAAATTCCCGGCTTCGGTATTATCGATCTTCATCCAAATCCCATTAGCGATCTGGATCGGGTATTCTGTATACAAAAAGAAAGGCAGCATGCTGTTGCCTTCAATCATTGCACTGGCATTCATGTATGGAGCTGCCGTTCTTGCTTCTAAAGTGCCTGCCCTCCAGGTAGACCTGGTCAAATGGTTCGGTGGAGAAGAGACGACCGTCATGTTCGGATTGAATGGCGTGTCTATGGCGTTCTTCGTCTGGATCATCGTCTTGATGGTATACGTGTATATCGCTTCGACTTTACCAGTCTGGAAGCTGCTACAGCCGCGTGATTATATCAACTCACACCAATTGGTCATCGGACTGTTGATGCTATACTCTGGTGTTTTGATTGCACATCCGACCATTACAGCACCTGCGACGAATCCGAATGCTGAAATGTCTATCTTCCCGCTGTTGTTCATTACGATTGCTTGTGGTGCGATTTCAGGCTTCCACGGACTCGTATCCTCGGGTACGTCTTCGAAGCAATTGGACAAGGAAACGGACGCCCGCTTTGTCGGTTATGCTGGTGCAGTCGGTGAAGGGATGCTTGCACTACTTGCCATCATTGCAGTAACGACCTTATTTGCAACAGGTGCAGATTTCACCGCTGCTTACAGCAGTTTTGCTGCAGCAAGCAGTGGCGGATTAGGGAACTTCATCAACGGTGCTGGACAGCTTGCGGCAGGAATCGGAATACCGGTGGATATCGGTGCGACGATCGTAGCGGTCATCGTCATCAGTTTTGCAGCGACTTCACTTGATACATCCGTTCGTTTGATGCGTTACATCATTTCGGAACTTGGTACGGAATACAATGTGCCTGCCCTTACGAAAGCGCACGTCGCAACGACGATTGCTGTTGGTACAAGTGCTGCATTGGTTCTTATTCCAGAAGGACCGAATGGCTTCGGCTCCGGTGGATATTTGCTCTGGCCGTTGTTTGGTACGTCCAACCAACTATTAGCCGGAATCAGCTTATTACTCATTTCGATCTGGTTGAAGCAACAAGGAAGAAACTTTATGCCGACGTTCATTCCGATGCTCTTCCTCATCATCATGACGGTATGGGCGATGTTGAAGCAGGTCGTATTCGAATGGTCAGGTCTTGGGGATTCAGATGCCAACATGTTGTTGTTCGTTTTCGGAGCAGCCATCCTTGGCTTTGCGCTCTGGATCATACTTGAGGCTATGACCATCCTCTCCAAGAAAGGGACACCTTCTGACATTGATAAGTCCGCATAACAATTAAAGAAGGTCGGGATACCGACCTTCTTTTTTTACCAATAAAGGAGGGACGATTCATGAAGGACGAGCTGTTGATTATCCGTGTTTGGCCGGAGGTCGGTGGAGGCTGATGCGGCGGTGTTTCTGGTGACGGGTTCATCAGTATGAGCGATCAGTTCGAAGAAGACATTCATGAAATGAGAGAAACCGGCAAGGTGTATCAGGAAATCGTAGAGCGGTTCGGGGACCGTCTCGACGTCATTTATGTAGACCCCCGCAATACAATTTCCATCATGGATTATATGTTCCGGCAGTTGAAGAGAAGACAGATCGGATTCACCGCAATGATCAAGAATACGTTCTGGGGTTCACGGAGAGGTGCTGTGTTTCTGAATGGACATTGGATGAATCAGGCTTCTCAATCAATTGAAACGCTTGTGGAGAATATACATCAAGAATTGGGTGTTGGAAAATGACAGATATGAAGTGGTCGATCAAAAAGTTGATTGAAATGTACGATGAGATCTTAAGCCATCCACATAAAACCGAAATCAAAAGAGAACTGAGGGACGAGGATGATCTATTCCTGCTGTTATGCGTATCAGAGCTGTTAGGGATACCGAATCCCGTTTCCTATTACACGCTTGAAATCTATCCTGTCATCATTGAAAGATTTCATGAGTGGCACTTGCGGATGGGGATGGAAAAATCACCATTAGAAGGCATACGTTGTTGCTGAACAGAAGGGTAGTGTGGTCCATTGAAAAAGATACTGAATAAAAAGATCGTGTTCTTCGGAGGAAAAGGTGGCGTCGGTAAATCGACCTCTGCTTCAGCATTCGCTCTGACTCTTGCGAAACAGGGAAACCGGACATTGCTGGTCTCCACGGATCCGGCGCATAATGTCGGGGATATTTTTCAAAAGCCATTATCCGGGAAGCCGCAATCCTTGACGGATAATCTATGGGCGATTGAAATCGATCCGGATGAAGAAACGAAGCGATATTTAGATGGAGTAAAGAAAAATTTGAAAGGGCTTGTCAAATCGAAAATGGTGGAAGAGGTCCATAGACAGATCGACCTGGCGGCTGGCTCGCCTGGTGCAGATGAAGCGGCGTTATTCGACCGTCTTGTCTCTATCATCCTTGATGAAAAAGCGGCGTTCGATACGATTGTGTTTGATACAGCGCCGACAGGTCATACCATTCGTTTACTGACGTTACCGGAATTGATGGGCGCTTGGATCGACGGCATGTTGAAGCGAAGACAGAGCATGAACGAAAACTACTCTGCCTGGATGGAGGACGGCGAACCTATTGAGGACCCGATTTACGACATCCTCCATAAAAGGAAGGAGCGGTTCTCTGCAGTCCGTGAGGTGTTGCTGGATGAGCGGCAGACGGAATATGTCTTCGTACTGAATCCGGAGCGCCTTCCGATTGTCGAGACTGAAAAAGCCGTCCAAACTTTGAAGAAGCATGAGATCGATGTTCGGACGCTAGTCGTGAACAAGCTTTTGCCAAAAGAGGAAACGAGCTCGTTTTTCCAAAAGCGGATGGAGCAGGAAAAAGAGTACCTCGAGTGGATCAATCGAACGTTTGCACAAGAAAAAATCTATATTCCGTTGCTGGACGGAGATGTTTCATCGCTCGAAGCGCTACATCAAGTGAGCGAGAGAATGGAAGCAGAGCTTTACGTCCAACCGTAAACAAAGGGCACATAGGTGTCCTTTGTTTTTTATTAAAGACCGACAAAAAGCGATTGTTCTAGATTCAGAAATCTGGTAAAATCTGTACTCTGTCTCTTTTTTACAGGACAAATCTAAAAGAGGAGGTAACTGAATATGAGTAAGAAGATTCAAAGTGCCTTTGAAGTGGAGAAGCAGCAACTCGATCAAATCGCTGCAGAGATTGAAGATCAATTATCACGGTTGGAAAAAATCGGACGCTATTACGGTGAGGATATTACGGAACAGGCGATTGATGACAGCCGCGAGCAAACGAGGCAAAACCTGAGGATTGCGAAGGAAGAGCCGTATTTCGGTCGGCTCGATTTTCACGAAGAAGGAAAATCGGTCCCTGATGAGCTGTGTATCGGAAAAGTCGGGGTCTCTAGAGAAGCGACGAACGACTTGCTTGTCATTGATTGGAGGGCACCAGTTGCAAGTCTTTTCTACTCGTTCAGCGGCGGAGAAGAAGACATCTATTACACTTCGCCTGAGGGAACGGTTGAAGGGGACATCCATCTGAAACGGAATGTCGTCATACGCAACCGGAAATTGCAGCGAGTGGTCGATACATATGTGAAAGGTAGCCATGAAACGGGTGGTACGGATGAATTCCTGCTATACCGGTTAGGGGACCGGAAAGATAATCGGCTCCGCGATATCGTTTCAACGATTCAGTCAGAGCAGAACCACATTATCCGAGCGGAAAAAAATCAGCCGTTGATCATCCAAGGAGTCGCAGGTTCTGGAAAGACGACGGTTGCGTTGCATCGGCTTGCGTATCTTCTATACCATTACAGGGATACGCTCAGCGCAGGTCAGATGATCATTTTTGCACCAAACCGGATGTTCTTGGATTACATTTCAAATGTATTACCGGAGCTAGGGGTAGGTGGCATCCAGCAAACAACATTCGCTGAATGGGCGAAAGAGATTCTCGGTGGAACGTTCAAGGTCATAGACGACAGTAGTCATTTGGAATCTTATTTTGAAAAAGGAACCATTGTAGAGAATGGGATGGAGCCCGGCAAGTTGAAAGGTTCTCTTAAGTATCTACAGGCGACAGAAGACGTCTTTTTGAAGTATGAGAAGAACCTCGTGCCAGACGGCGATCTCGTTTTATGGGAAGGTTGTAGGCTGACAGGTGAGATCATTAGGAAATGGTATGAAGAGCAGCAGCTGTTTGCGGTGAGCGTGCGACGTAACCGAATCATGAAACGGATGAAATCCTGGATCGAGCAACAGGTCGAAAACCAAATGCCGCATGAGCGGAAAGAACGGAAGAAAACAGCCAATCAGAAATTAAGAACATATATGAAGGCATGGCCGGACTATGATGCGTTCTCTTTTTACAAGGAATTATTCAAAAAGACGAACGCGCCTGAGTATGCACAGCCGGTTCAAACATACCTGCCGGATGAAGTGGTGGCAGAGACGAGAAAGCGGTTAGGAAAGAAAGAAGTCACTGCGGAAGATCTTCCTGCAATACTGTGGATCCACCAGAAGCTTGTCGGTAAAGAGAAACAGTTTACGTATCAGCACGTGGTGATTGATGAAGCGCAAGATGTGTCACCTTTCCATATAGAAGTGTTGAAGTCTATTGCGATGGAAGATTCATTCACCATTCTAGGAGATATCTCGCAAGGCATTCATGCGTATAAAGGAATTGACCGGTGGGAGGAATTCATGGATGTGTTTGACGAAAGACCGAGCAAATACGTTCAACTGGAAAGAAGTTATCGCTCCACCTATGAAATCATCGAATATGCAAACCGAATGTTAGAAAATATGAAACATACAGCCGGATTGGCAAAACCGGTTTTCCGAAGTGGAGAGCCGGTGAAAGAAGTCCGGATCAAGAGTGGAGAACGGACGTCAGAAGTGATCCGTCTGTTGAAGGAGATTGAAAAAGCCGATTTCCAAAGCATCGCATTAGTAGGAAGGACGGCAAAATCCTGCGCAGACTTGTATGAAAGTCTGACTGATGCAGGCGTGGAAGCTACGCTCATCACTGCGGATCAAACCGAGTACCGAGGCGGGATATCAATCATGCCCGTGTACATGACGAAGGGACTCGAATTCGATGCAGTCATAATGATGGATGCGGACGCTCAGCATTATCCGCTGAATGATTTTGATGCGAAGCTGATGTATGTCGGATGTACCCGCGCACTGCACCAGCTCTGGATCCTCCATGAAGGGGAGATCTCACCACTCGTCGGAAAGAAAGTAGAATAGTAGATCAAGTGTCAGGTCCTGGTGCCTGGCACTTTTTTTGAATCCAAATGTATCAACGGTTTGAGAACGGTGCCAGGTACCGATCATAACCTCTTATGTATCAACGGTTACGGATTGGTACCTGGTACGACTCCTTTCGAATTATCAGAAAACTTTATAAGAAATTTGTAGATTTGGGTTGTCATCGCTTACTAGATTCACTATAATCGGACTATGAAAACGATTTCATAGTTTCTATGAAATCGATTCCATTTGAAGGGAGGCGCATCCTATACGTAGGATATCCAAATGGCAACGATATCAGATGTAGCGAAGCGCGCTGGGCTTTCACGTACGACTGTATCGAGAGTCATCAACCAACATCCCTATGTGAGCGAGGATAAGAAAAAACTCGTCGAACAGGCGATGCTTGAGTTGAAGTATGTTCCGAACTCGAACGCTCAGAAATTGAGGAAACAGAGTACGGAAACGATTGCAGTTTATGTACCGCGACTGACCAATCCATTTTTCAGCCAATTGGTTGAAACGATGGAAGAGGTTGCAGTGGAAGAAGGCTTTCAATTATTACTTTGTCAAACCAGATACAACAAGCAACAAGAATTGAATTACCTGCAAATTTTAAAAGGTAAACAGATTGATGGTTTGATTCTTACTTCAATGGAAAACCCATGGTCTGAGATCGAGCCTTACTTATTATATGGTCCCATCGTCCTTTGCAATGATTACGATTACTCCGCTAGAGTTCCTATTGCTCATCTTGACCAAGTCATGGGCGGGTACATCGGGACGAAGCACTTGATCGATCGAGGACATGAAGCAATCGTCTATTGCAGTTCGGAGCCTGGCATCAGCAGGGTTTCCAAAGACCGCCAAGAAGGATACATAAAGGCGATGCAACAGGCTGATTTGAAGATCAGACCGGAGTGGATGTTTTCAGACCAGTTTACAGTTGAAGGCGGTAAAAGGCTCTTTTATCGCATCCATCACCAGAAGGACCGACCAACCGCCATCTTCACCGGAAGTGATGAAGTCGCAGCAGGACTCATTCATGAGGCGAGGAAGAACGGTTACCGGGTCCCAGAAGATTTGGCCGTCATCGGATTTGATGATCAACCGATTGCGGAGCTGATGGGACTGACGACGGTGAAGCAACCGATCGACAGGCTCGGAAAGACCGCGATGGAACTCATGATCCAACAAATCAAATCCAAGAAGATGGGTGATGCACGACGTGTGGAATTACCTTTCGAACTGATCATCCGAGAAACGACTTGATAGAAAACCAGTTGAACAGTTTAGTAGAACCTTGGTATAACCAAGTTTCTTTTTACACGATTATGGAATCGATTCCAAAAACAAGAATTCAGGGAGGATTTATTGATGCGTAAAGTAAAATGGACAAGCCTATTTTCATTAATGCTCGTTTTCGTCCTTGTGCTAGCAGCTTGTAGTTCTGATAGTGAAAGTGGCGAAGGTGGAAACGAAGATGAAAACAACGACTCTGAAGAACAAGTGACAATCGTCTATGCAAGAGGAATGGATGCGACAAAAGCGACAGACAAGATTATTGAAGCTTTTGAGGAAAAACACCCGAACATCAACGTTGAATACCGTGAAATGCCTTCTGATTCCGGTGCACAGCATGATGCATATGTAACTTCTCTAAACGGAAAATCAAGTGAAATTGACGTGATGGACCTTGATGTTGTTTGGCCGGCAGAATTCGCACAAGCGGGTTACGTCATGGCGCTCGATCGTTTCATCCAAAAAGATGGCATCGAATTGAGTGAATACAACGAAGGTGCTTTAAGCGCAGCTAACTTCAACGGTAAGCAATGGGCTATGCCGAAATTCATCGATGCTGGAATGTTGTTTTACCGTACTGATATCGTGGAAGAAGGAAGTGTACCGAAAACGTGGGACGAGTTGCTGACGAAAGCAGGAGAACTTCAAGGTGAGAAAGACACGAAGTTCGGCTACTTGATGCAAGCGAAGCAATATGAAGGTCTTGTAACGAACGCTGTTGAGTATATCGCTTCCTACGGTGGACAGATCGTTGACGAAAATGGAGAAGTCGTAGTCAATAGTGAAGATGCAATCCAAGGTATCAAGAAAATGGTTGAGGTAGCGAATGCTGACTTTGTTCCAGAAAACATCACAACATTCACTGAGCCTGAATCTCATACTTCTTTCATTGAAGGAGAATCCCCGTTCATCCGTAACTGGCCATATCAATATGCGTTGGCAAATGACAAAGAGCAATCTGAAATCGTTGGTAATGTAGGCGTAGCACCACTACCAGAAGGTAATGCAGGTTCTGCTGCAGCCTTAGGCGGTTGGATGAGTGCAATCAATGCATACTCTGAGCATCCGAAGGAAGCTTGGGAGTTCTTGAAGTTCATGACTGGACCTGAAGGGCAGAAGATTTCTGCGATTCATGGTGGACTTGCACCAACCCTTCCATCCCTTTTTGAAGATGAGGAAATCTTAGAAGCGAACCCGTTCTTTAAAGAAGAAGGTTTCGTCAATGCGCTCGACAGTGCTGTATCTAGACCAGTCGTACCGAACTATCCTGAAATCTCTGAGATCATCCAGATTGAAATCTCTAAAGCGATCACAGGTAAGGTGACAGCTGAAGAAGCAGCCAAGAACATGCAGACCAAAATCGAAGAAGCAATGCAATAACGAAAATCATATGAGGCTGACTGAATGCTTTTCAGGTCAGCCTCTATCTTTGAAAGGTGTGAAGAACGGTTGAGCGAAAACACATCAAAGCCTAAGAAAAAAAGAAAACTTTCGGAAAAATCCATCGCCTATTTACTCATTGCACCTTCTTTACTTTTGATACTTGTCATTGCCATTTGGCCGGTCATTCAATCGTTTTATTTTTCAATGTTCGACCTCAGGCTCAACAATCCGACGAAATCAGAGGTACATACTGATTATCAGCTGGATTTGAAGCGGTATTTGGATAACTATCCTTTCTTGCAAGGTGCAATCGATAAAGAATTGAGAAATGCTGAAGGACCGAATGAAGAAACATTGACTTCGGTAAAAGAAGATCTTAATCAACTGAACAGTACCCTTTTAGAAGATGAGAAAATTGCTGAACGATATGAAGTCATTGATGAGAAGCTCATGAACTTCGAAAAAATCGGTGCGAAAGAACGGATGATTGAAGTTGATCAAGAACGAGCTCAAAAAATCCAGGGGAAATTAAGTTCTGTTGAAAAGGAACTGAAGGCACTTGAAAACTTGGAAGACGCAAACGGTGTAAAAGGACTGAGTTCCGCACTTGCAGAGACCGTCATCAAGCCGAACTTCATCGGCTTTGACCATTACGCGAAAAACCTGACCGACAAACGGATGTGGATGTCGATCTGGAACACCGTTGTTTTTACAGTCGTTTCGGTCGCTTTTGAATTAGTCCTCGGTCTCTTGATTGCATTGTTGATCAACAAAGCTTTCTTCGGAAGAGGATTGGTCCGTGCCTCGATCCTAATACCTTGGGCAATTCCGACCGTTGTAGCCGCGTTGATGTGGAAGTTCCTATATGATGGTCAGAACGGAATCGTTGCAAAAGTATTTGAAGAGGTTGGGCTTATCAATCGGATGGCGACCTTGCTCACAAACGATACCGGTGCGATGTTCTCGGTCATTTTTGCAGACGTATGGAAAACGACTCCGTACATGGCGTTGTTGCTTTTGGCAGGTCTTCAGACGATCCCGCGCAGCTTGTATGAAGCTGCAGCCATCGATGGAGCTGGCAAGTTGAAGCAATTTTTCACCATCACACTGCCATTGTTGAAAACGAGCATTCTCGTCGCATTGCTATTCCGTACGTTGGATGCATTCCGTGTATTCGACCTGATTTTCGTATTGACGGGTGGAGGACCAGCGAATTCAACGGAAACCATATCCCTCCTCGCCTACAAGGTCATGATTGCGCAATCGAACTTCGGTGAAGGTTCCGCATTATCTGTAGTCGTGTTCATTTGTGTGGCGATCATCTCGATCATCTACATTTCATTACTCGGCAGAGACCTGTTGGATGATAAGAAATAATGGAAGGGAAAGGGTGAGTTGAATGCAGAAGAAAGCTGGACCATTATTCTATATAGGTTTATTCGTGTTTATTTTCCTTGTCATGTTTCCATTCTTATGGATTTTGATCAGTTCGTTCAAGCCGGTATCTGAATTATTCGGTGAGAAAGCATTCATTCCCTATACTTCAGATCCGACGTTCAAAAACTATGAATCGGTATTCGTGAACCATCCGTTCTTGGTTTATTTGAAAAACAGTTTGATCGTCTCGGGTGTGACGACGATCTACACGGTGTTCATCGCATCGTTCGCAGCTTACGCCATTGCGCGTATGCAATTCAAAGGGAAAACGATCATCCTCGGACTTGTTCTGTCCGTGTCGATGTTCCCGCAAGTGGCGACGATTTCACCGATCTATATCATTTTGAAAAATCTCGGTCTGACCAATAGTTATATTGGGCTGATCATTCCTTATACAACAATCACCTTGCCGCTATCGATCTGGATTTTGGTGACGTTCTTCCGGAAGATCCCATTCGATTTGGAGGAAGCCGCGAAAATCGATGGGGCAAGCATCATGCAGACGTATTGGAGGGTCATCCTTCCACTTGCGGTGCCTGGTATTTTTACAACAGCAATTCTTGTATTCATTGCAGCATGGAACGAGTTCCTGTTCGCGCTCGTGTTGAATACGGAGGAAGCGTATAAGACGGTACCAGTCGGAATCGCGATGTTCCAGGGACAGTTCACGATTCCTTGGGGCGAAATTTCAGCTGCAACCGTCGTCGTGACGGTACCACTTGTCATCATGGTACTCTTGTTCCAACGACGAATCGTATCCGGACTAACATCAGGAGCAGTGAAAGAATAGGGATCAGTTTACAACTTAGGAGGCAATTATGGCGAAACAATGGTGGAAAGAAAGTGTCGTTTATCAAATCTATCCTCGTAGCTTCAACGACAGCAACAATGACGGAATCGGAGACTTGAATGGCATCATTGAAAAATTGGATTACCTGAAGGACCTGGGTGTCGACGTCGTCTGGTTATCTCCAGTCTATGAATCTCCAAATGACGATAATGGCTATGACATTTCCAATTACCGGGCGATCATGGACGAATTCGGGACAATGGAAGATTGGGATCGCTTGTTGGAAGAGATGCACAATCGCGGCTTGAAGCTCGTGATGGACTTGGTGGTCAACCACTCGTCTGATGAGCACGCCTGGTTCGCAGAATCGAGAAAATCGAAGGATAATCCATATCGTGATTACTATATTTGGGATCCTGGAAAAGATGGGGCTGAACCGAACAACTGGGTGTCGTTCTTCAGTGGTTCCGCATGGCAGTATGATGAGGCAACGGAAGAATATTACTTGCACCTTTTCACGAAAAAGCAGCCGGATCTCAACTGGGAGAACCCGAAGCTCCGTGAAGAAGTGTATGATCTGATGAAATTCTGGCTCGATAAAGGAATTGACGGCTTCCGCATGGACGTCATCAACGTCATTTCGAAAACGCCAGGTCTCCCGGATGCAGAAGTGACAACAGACAGCAAGTACCAGTGGGGTGGAGAGCACTTTGTGAACGGTCCACGCTTCATGGAGTTCATGAAAGAGATGAACGAGAAAGTGCTGGATCACTACGATGTGATGACGGTCGGCGAAACACCGATGGTCACGCCAGAGGACGGCGTTCGTTTTACAAATGAAGAAGATGGGATCTGCAGCATGCTGTTCCAATTCGAACACATGGACGTCGACAGTACGCCTGGAAGCCACCTCGGAAAGTGGAAAATCAATCCGGACTGGAAACTGACGGATCTGAAGAAGATCATGACGAAGTGGCAGGTCTCTATGCAGGAAGGGAAAGGTTGGAACAGCCTTTACTTGGAAAATCACGATCAACCACGGTCGGTTTCCCGTTTTGCCGATGACGGAAAATACCATGAGGTGTCTGCGAAGATGCTTGCGACCTGGCTTCATATGATGCAAGGAACGCCTTATGTTTATCAAGGGCAAGAGCTTGGCATGACGAACGTCGCATTCGAGCGTTTAGAAGATTATAAGGATGTTGAGATCCATAACTTCTACCGTGATGTCGTCGAGAACGGAAGCGAGGATCCGGAAATGATCATGGATGCAATCCGTGCGAAAGGTCGAGACAATGCGCGTACGCCGATGCATTGGAACAGTGGCACGAACGCTGGCTTCAGTGATGCTGAACCGTGGATCAAGGTGAATCCGAATTACAAAGACATCAATGCGGAACAGCAAGTGAACGATCCAAACTCCGTTTACTCGTACTACAAGCGTCTTATCCAGTTGAGAAAACAGCACGAAATCGTCGTTCATGGCGATTACGACTTGATTCTCGAAGACGATGAGCAAATTTACGCGTATACAAGAACGTTAGGTGATGAGAAGCTGCTCGTCATTACGAACTTCAGTGGAGAGAAGCCTGTCTTCAAGCTTCCAGCTGGTCTTGACGGCAGTCGTCCTGAGCTGTTGATCTCCAACTATGATGTACGCGATCATTCACTCGAAGGGTTGACGTTGAAACCGTATGAAGCACGCGTTTATAAGTTGGCATAAATGAGGAAGAGTCCCACTGATTAGTGGGGCTCTTTTTTCGTAGTAAAAAAGTATTGAGTTCCCCAAGCGAGAGGGAAAGTTCCACAAGTGAAGATGAAAGTTCCACAAGTGAGAGCAAAAGTTCCCCAAGTAAAAGCGAATCTTCCACAAGTCAGTATCAAACTTCCTGAAGCAACCCCAAAAATTTGGGCTGATCCTTTAGTTTCCCAAGTTTTAAAACTCCGCAGAACGGTAATGAGGGGTTAAAAGGAGGTATTAACCATGCCAACTGATAAAAAGAAGCAGAAAGAACCTGACCATACACTTCATGAAGACGAGACCGTCGATCCGATACCAACAGAGGACCATAGGCAAGAAATAAAAGAGGAAAAGAAGAAGGAGAAATCGAAAGACGACTCCTCCAGTGAACGTAAATATAGAGAAAATGAATGAAAAAAGCGGCCGCAAATGGCCGCTTTCATTATTTTATATAGCTTTCAAAGCATCCGTAATGCTTTTATCGCCTGAAAGGATTTCGAACGTTTTTCCATATGTGTTCTTAAGATCCAGCGTTTTAACCATCACATTAGCAACGTCTTCACGCGAAATCTCTCCTTCATAATTGTCCAGTTTCTCTGCTGCACGGATCTGACCGTTGCCAGCACCATAAGAAAGCCTTCCTGGTCTTACGATCGTGTATTCGAGAGAACTGTTTCGGAGTGCATCATCTGCTTTTCCTTTTGCCTCAAAATAGTGCTTCATTTCGTCAGAACCATATTCAGGGTTGTCGGCTCCGACTGTACTGAGCATAACGAAGCGTTTCACACCCAATTTTTCAGCGCTTTCAATCAGTTTGATGGCACCTTCTTGGTCGACCGTAATCGTTTTTTCAGGTCCGGTCTTGGATCCGGATCCCGCAGCGAAGATGATCGCATCGCAGCCTTCTACGGCATGGTCCACCTCATCTTCCAGGTTCGCGAGCGCTGTCTCTTTCGCTCCTAACTGCTCTAGTTCAGCAGATTGTGTAATGTCACGGATCATGGCCACTGGCTCATGTCCATTTTCAGCTAAATGTTGAATGATACTTCGACCTGTACCTCCGTTTGCTCCTGCAACGAGTACTTTCATTGTCTATTCCAGCTCCCTTCTGAAAACATAGTTATTATGTTCCACATTAGCAAAGAATATAAACGATTTCGAATGAGAAGCAGCGCCATACTAGAACATTAGTCGGTGTTTTTATACAATAGAAGAAAAGTGAGAGGTGAACTAAATGAAAGTCACAATAGTCGGTTGCTGGGGCGGCTTTCCTAGGAAGCTGGAAGCGACATCTGGTTACTTGCTACAGGAAGATGGATTCAACCTGCTCGTCGATTGCGGAAGTGGTGTGCTTTCCCAGCTGCAAGCGTACATAGATGTTGAGGATTTGGACGCCGTCATTTTGTCCCACTATCATCATGACCATATTGCCGATATCGGTCCTTTGCAATTCGCACGGCTCGTCAAATCACACACTGGCTCTAAGTTACCTGAGCTTCCGATTTACGGCCATCGTTTCAACGAAGGGGAATTCCAGCGGCTTTCCTATAAAGGTTTTACGGTTGGTGAAGAGTATAATCCGGCGGTTCCGATTACAATTGGTCCGTTTAAAATTTCGTTTTTACAAACGAGGCATCCAGTCCCATGTTATGCGATGCGGATTGAAGGTCAGAATCATACGGTCGTCTATTCGGCGGATACGAGTTACCAGGAGGAGTTTTTCGACTTTTTCCGTGGAGCGGATCTCTTGTTGATGGAATCTAACCTGTATAAAGGAATGGACGGTGCCAGCATCGGCCATACGACGAGTGAAGAAGCGGGAATTCTTGCGAAGGAGTCGAATGTTCGTCAACTCGTCCTGACCCATCTGCCTCACTTTGGTGATCTCGACCAGCTCGTGAAAGAAGCGGAAGAAAAGTTTGACGGTCCCGTGACCCTTGCGAAAAGTGGTTACGTCTGGGACGGAGAAAAAATATAGAGGAGGACATAAATATGCTCTTATTTATCGATAACAACAACATCACAGATCCAAGAATCAATTTGGCGATTGAAGAATATGCCTTGAAACACCTTGATATCAATGATACTTACTTGCTGTTCTACATCAACGAACCGTCCATTATCATTGGAAAGAACCAGAATACGGTAGAAGAAATCAATTCCGATTATGTGAGGGAACATGGCATTCATGTCGTCCGTCGTCTATCAGGTGGTGGAGCTGTGTATCATGACCTTGGGAACTTGAACTTCAGTTTCATAACGAAGGATGATGGCAACAGCTTCCACGATTTCAAAAAGTTCACCGATCCAGTCGTCAAAGCACTGCATCGCCTGGGTGTACCGGCTGAACTCAGTGGTCGGAACGACATTTTAGTAGATGGGAAAAAGATCTCTGGGAATGCACAGTTCTCAACGAAAGGGCGCATGTTCAGTCATGGGACGCTCATGTTTGACTCTGAAATTGAGAACGTCGTTTCTGCATTGAATGTGAACATGGACAAGATCAAGTCAAAGGGAATCAAATCGATCCGAAGTCGAGTCACGAATATCCGTGAGCACCTGGATGAGGACATGACAGCTGAGGAGTTCAGAGAAACCCTTCTGAAGTACCTTTTCGAGGAGCAAGAGGAAATCCCGTATTACACGTTGACCGAGGAAGATTGGAAGAACATCCACAAGATTTCCGAGGAACGCTATCAAAACTGGGATTGGAATTATGGTAAATCACCTAAGTTCAACGTGAAGCATTCTCACCGTTTTGAGGGAGCTGGGCAGCTTGATCTCCGATTGGATGTGGAGAAGAATACGATCCAGCATTGTAAAATTTATGGTGACTTCTTCGGTGTAGGGGATGTAGAAGAGATCGAGTCCCGTTTAATCGGAGTGAAATATGATCGAGAGGAAATCGAGAAAGCAATCAGTGATTTGGATATCGGACATTACCTTGGAAAAATTACAAGAGAGCAATTCTTGGATTTGGTGCACTAAGGAATTAAGGAGAGGCGACCTTTGGACAGGTCGTCTTTTTCAATGCATCCGTTTTTTACTTTTCACAGGTGACAAGCTCGTGTGAACAAAAAATAGGCACATCCCTCCTATAGGTGAATATCATGGTTATGTAAGAAAGGAGTGATGATGATGTCTGAACAAAAACGACCGACAAATTCGACGAGACAGGGCAACCAACCGAGAGAAGAAGATCGAGCGAAACACAAACACATGTATGAAAAATGTAAGGAATATACGAAGTACCACGTCCTTGTCGAAACGAAAGACGGTAAGAAATTCGATGCAATCATCATGGACGTGAAGAAGGATAAGGTGGAACTGCTCGTACCGGAAATGATGGAGCCGGAATCCTATGGACAAATGAGAGAACAAGGGTATCGACAGCCGAGGTTCCGCCGTTTCGGGGGATTGATTTTACCGCTTGCGGGTCTTGCAGCCCTGTCACTCGTCCCCTACTACCAACCCTATCCATACTATCCATACCCGTACTACTAAAACTCCCTCACTTCAGGGAGTTTTTTTATGCTTCTCGATGTGTCAGGCTCCAACAACATTGATCATTCCAGTAGTAGGTGCCTGACACTATCGGTACCTGGCACCGATTACGATTCCGCTGCTGGCAAGGATTCTTTGAGCGTACCAGGTACTGAAGAGGTAATGATGGAGTACTGATGAGCACTTCGTTGACAAGAAAGCGCTTTCCTTATAAGCTTTTTATATATCATATTTATTGGAGTTCGATTTATTTTCGTTATATTTCAGAGGAGGGGAAGCAGTGATTTACAATGTCGAGAAGGAAACGATGGGTGTCGAGGAAAAGGAGCGGTTGCAACTCGAACGCTTGAAGAAAACGGCACAGACTGTGTATGAGAAGGTCCCTTTTTACAAAAAGAAGTTTGAAGATTCAAACATTACTCCTGATCAAATCAATAGTTTAGAAGATTTGAAGAAGCTTCCGTTTACGAAGAAACAGGACTTGCGTGACCACTATCCATTCGGTCTTTTTGCGGTGGATCAAAAGGACATCGTTCGTCTCCATGCGTCATCAGGTACAAGTGGAAAACCGACTGTCGTCGGGTATACGAAAAGTGATATTGAATTATTCAGCGAAGTCGTTGCACGAGCGATTGCAGCTTCTGGTGGCGAACCGGGCAATGTGCTTCATAACGCCTACGGGTACGGCCTCTTCACGGGTGGACTTGGTCTGCATTATGGGTCTGAACAGCTTGGAATGGCGACTGTTCCGGTATCAGGCGGGAACACGCAACGACAAATCCTATTGATTGAAGATTTCAAACCTCAGGTCATCTGTGGGACACCTTCCTACATTCTCAACATTGCTGAAACGATGGAAAAGATGGGGAAAGACCCGAGAAATACGAGTCTCAAATACGGGATCTTCGGTGCCGAACCATGGTCAGAGGAAATGCGGCAAACGCTTGAAGAGAAGCTCAACATCAAGGCAGTCGATATCTACGGACTGAGCGAAATTATCGGACCAGGGGTCTCCATTGAATGCCATGAAGCACAAGATGGACTACATATCGCAGACGATCATTTTTACGCTGAAGTTATCGATCCCGAAACACTTCAACCGCTGCCGGATGGAGAATACGGTGAACTCGTTTTCACAAGCTTGACGAAAGAAGCATTCCCGATCATCCGTTATCGTACAGGTGATATCGCTGCCATCAATAGTGAGCCGTGTAAATGCGGACGTACATCGGTCCGGATGTCGCGAGTGAAAGGCCGAATCGATGACATGCTCATCATCCGCGGTGTGAATGTTTTCCCTTCTGAAATTGAAAACTGCCTTTTACAGCTAGAAGAAATCGTTCCACATTATCAAATTCAATTGAAGAGGGACGGTACGATGGACCAGGTCGTTTTACAAGTTGAAGTCAGTGAAAAGGTGTTCGATGAATGCTCTCAAGACTTGTCTCACCTCATGATGGAAGGCTTGAAGAGCAAAATTCAGCACACGATCAAAACGAATTGCCTCGTTTCCATCGATGTTGATATCCAGAAGCCGAATTCTGTTCCCCGATCAGAAGGAAAAGCCGTGCGGGTTGTGGATTTACGAAAAGAAGAAGCCCTACAGAAGTAGTACTTTTCAGAATATGGGGTAAAAAGCATTGAATTAATTATAACGATATTCTATAATGACGTTAAATAAACGTAATACTCGGAAGGTGATAATAGATGACTATCGAAACATCGTTCGATCAGTTGACAGAAGATGAAAAATACGAGCATTTCCTTGCGCGTATCGACGCTGGTGAGAAGATCGAGCCAAACGACTGGATGCCGGATGATTACCGTCAATCGTTGATTCGTCTGATCTCCATGCATGGAATCAGCGAAATAATGGGAGCGCTTCCAGAAAAGGAATGGGTTCCGAAAGCACCGACGTTACACCGTAAACTTGCCATCATGGCAAAGGTTCAAGATGAGATGGGCCACGGCCAGCTCCTTCTTCGTGTAGCTGAAGACCTGATGGAACCACTTGGAATGAACCGTGAAGACATTATGCAGAACTTATTCTCGGGAAAACTGAAGTTCCACAATGTGTTTCATATGAAAGCGCCTACATGGGGCGACGCTGGAATCATCGCATGGCTCGTTGACGGCGCGGCGATCATTTCACAGAGTATGATGCTGAATTCTTCATACGGCCCGTATGCAAGAGCATTGAAGCGAATTTGTGCAGAGGAAGTCTTCCATGCACAACACGGAGAAAGTATCATCATGGCTTTAGCAGAAGGAACGCCAGAGCAGCGCGAACTTTTACAAGATGCATTGAACCGCTGGTGGACTGCACTTCTCATGTTCTTCGGACCAAAGAGCAAAGAGAATGCATCGACTTCTCACGTTGATAAGAACATGCGCTATAAAATCCGTGAAAAAACGAACGAAGAACTTCGTCAAGAATTCTTCAACAAATATGTACCGCGAATCTGGTCTCTCGGCCTGACGATTCCGGATGAAACGATCCACTTTGACGAAGAACAAGGTCTATGGGTCTATCAAGATCCTGACTGGAACGAATTCAAAGAAATCGTTACTGGTAACGGACCTCAATCGAAAGAACGCCTTGAGCTTCGTGAAACATCATACGAAAACAACCGCTGGGTACGCGAAGCATTGAACTCTGCAGCACAAGCGATTTAACCGGAGGAGGAGGGAATCCATTGAGTGAAAAAGGAAAAGACGGCTTCTACAGCGTCTATGAAGTATTCAGTAAAAAAACAGATAAAAGTCCACTACAACATCAATTCAGTCTATTGGCACCGAACGAAGAAATGGCACTCATCATGGCTCGTGAAAACTTCTTCCGCCGTGAGCCTGTAGCCGACATCTGGGTCGTCAAGCGTGAAGATATCCGCGTGATGAACCAGGAAGAGAAGGAAATGCTCAAGCGTTTGGACGATAAGGATTACCGTGAAACAAAAGGTTACGGTTATCTGAAGAAAAAGTGGCGTAAATACCAGCAGGAGCAATTTACAGAAAAGAACCTGCTTAGTAATAGCAACAGCAAGGGAGGATCCAAGTAATGGCACAAGACAAAGCATTGGTTGAGCTTCTCTACACACTTGCTGATGATGATTTCATTTTGGCGTATCGAGGGTCTGAGTGGCTCGGTCTTGCACCACACATCGAGGAAGATGTTGCGTACTCATCGATCAATCAGGACATGATGGGACACGCAGCGAAGTATTATCACCTATTGGAAGAGTTGGGAGAAGGCGACGCAGACGAGCTTTCTCACTTGAGAGCACCTGAGAAGTTCCGGAACGCAGTCCTTTTAGAGGAGAAGAACGGAGAAGGGACGTACCTTGAACAACCTCAATACGATTGGGCGTTCGCTGTTGTTCGAAACTACTTCTATTCGATCCATAAAAAGTACCGAATGGACTCTCTGAGAAAATCAAGCTATGAACCTCTCAGCGATACCGCGAAAAAAGTAAGCATCGAGCTTCAGTACCACCTGATGCACTGGGAGACTTGGTTCAAGCAATTGATGACGAGTACCGATGAAGCGAAGCGCCGTATGACAGCAGCGATCGATCGTTGCTGGAATGAAATGGGCGGAGTGCTTTCACTCGGACCGATGGCAGACGAAATGGCTGAGAAGGGCTATATCGCAAGCGAAGAAACGATGCGTACGAAATGGCTCGATCATATGGAAAAGACATTCGAACAAATCGGCGCGGACTTCCCAGGCGAGCTCGGTATGACAAAAGGAAACGGCCGTCAGGGAGAACATACAGAAGACCTGACGCAAGCACTAGAAACACTTTCGGAAGTGTACGAAACAAATCCAAAGGTAGCCTGGTAGAAAACGACGAGTTTTGACCTAATTTTTAAGATTATGAGTTTGAGAGGAGGATTACGATGACCGGAATCGAATCGAAACAATTGGTAGAGACGGTTTATCAAGTGCTTCAAAATGTCACTGACCCTGAAATTGATTCTGTCAGCATCCGTGATCTTGGAATGGTGGAGAAGGTTGACGTGGATGAATCGAAAGCAACGGTCTCAATTTTACCGACATTCACAGGTTGTCCAGCACTCGACATCATCCAACGGGACATTGTCAATGCTGTCATTGAAGTAGACGGCATCGAAGAAGTGGAAGTCATTTTTCCATCCAAACCGATCTGGACGACAGACCGAATCACTGATCAAGGGAAAGAACAACTGAAGCAATTCGGAATATCGCCTCCTCCTGCAAATCATACACCTGGAGAACCGTGGGAGATCCCATGCCCGTATTGCGGGTCGGTCTATACCACGATGGAGAATCTGTTCGGCCCGACAGCGTGCCGATGCATTCTCTATTGCAGAAGCTGTAAAAATCCATTTGAAGCTATGAAACCCGTCGCCAACATCGGTGACGAATAAGAAAGGGTGTTTATTTAATGGTAAAATTGATCGCACTTTACAGAAATCCTGAAAACAAAGAAGAATTCGACGAGCACTATTTCAACACACATTCACCAATCACAGCTAAGATACCCGGACTTCGCAAAATGGAAGTGACGAAAATCGTAGGTTCACCAATGGGAGGAAGCGACTATCACCTTCTATGTGAAATGTACTATGACGATCACGATGCTTTGAAAGCAGCAATGAAAACAGATGAAGCAAAAGCTTCTGGGAAGGACCTCATGGGATTTGCAGGTGACTTGGTAACACTGATGATCGGTGAGGAAGTCGATGGTGAGTAAAGAAACCATCAAAACATGGACTGAAGCTGGTGTCGGTGTCATCCAACTAGATCGTCCGAAGGTTTTGAACGCACTCAACCGTAAAATGGTTACTGAAATCCTTGAAACGATGGAAGCGTGGGATCGTGATGATGACGTCGCGGTCATGATCGTGACAGGCGGACCGAAAGTCTTCGCGGCAGGTGCTGATATCGACGAAATGGCAGAAGACGACTCGATTTCTCTCGAGCTGTTGAACCAGTTCGCTGAGTGGGACCGTCTTGCCTGGGTGAAGAAGCCGATCATCGGTGCTGTTAACGGCTATTGTCTTGGAGGAGCTTTCGAATTGGCACTCAGCTGTGACTTGATCGTTGCAGCGGAAAATGCCCAGTTCGGATTCCCTGAAATCAACCTCGGTGTCATGCCTGGTGCTGGAGGAACGGTTCGACTGACGAAATTGATGGGCCGTGCAAAAGCACTTGAATGGCTCTGGACGGGAGACTATATGACAGCAGAATTTGCGAAAGCAAATGGCGTCGTGAACCGAACGGTCGCACCTGAGCTCGTATTTGAAGAAGCGATGAAACTCGCTCGGAAAATTGCGAAGCAAGCACCGTTGTCTGTCCGTATGATCAAGGAAGCGGTCAACAAATCTGTCGATCATTCCATTTATGAAGCGATGCAGTTCGAGCGTAAAAACTTCTATATGCTGTTCTCTTCAGAAGATCAGAAGGAAGGCATGCGCGCATTCGTCGAAAAACGGAAACCACAATTCAAAGGGAAATAAGGAGCGGTTGAAGGATGTTTGAAACGATTGAATACCGTACGGAAAACAATGTTGCTTGGCTTCGACTGAACCGACCGGACAAATTTAATGCCTTCACCGAACAAATGAACTTCGAGATCACGAAAGCATTAAAAGAGGCAGAGAGAGACAAGGAAGTTCGTTGCCTGGTCATCACCGGTAATGGAAAAGCATTTTGTTCAGGCGAAGACCTGGCGGGGGTCAAAGAGGATACGGATCACGCGGAAATTTTACGAAAAAGATATAACCCGATGGTGGAGAAGCTGGCGAGCTTCGAAAAACCAGTCGTGGCGGCAGTCAATGGGGTTGCAGCTGGAGCAGGCATGAGTCTCGCACTTGCTTGTGATTTCCGACTGATGTCAGAGAAAGCGAGTTTCATAGAGGCGTTCATCAATGTCGGACTCGTACCTGACTCAGGGAACTTGTTCTATCTTCCAAGACTTGTTGGACATGCAAAAGCACTAGAGCTTGCGGTCATGGGAGACAAGGTGTCGGCAGAAGAAGCGAAAGACCTTGGACTTGCGAACAAGGTGATTCCATTGGACAGCTGGGAAGAAGAAGTGACCGCTTTTGCGGAAAATCTTGCGAACAAACCGACGAAAGCGATCGGTCTCATCAAGCGCTATCTACGTAAAAGTTGGGACGCGGACTTGAGCGAAATGCTCGAGAACGAGGCATACGCTCAACGAACAGCGGGGATGACGGAAGACCACGCCGAAGGAGTCAAAGCTTTTATCGAAAAAAGAATGCCTGAATTCAAAGGGCGTTAGATTAGAAGAAGCAGAAGATGTATCAACGTTAGAACTAAATTACTTAGAAGGAGTGACTGATCAATGAGTACAACGAAAGAACAACAACAAACTGCAGTAGAGATGAAACGTGACGCTTACAAAATGGTCATCAACGGAGAGCAAGTCGACAGCGTATCTGGTGAAACATTCACAACATATAACCCAGCAACTGGTGAAGTACTTGCTCAAGTAGCTAAAGCGGGTACAGAAGACGTCGACAAAGCGGTCGAAGCAGCTCGTAACGCTTTTGAAAAAGGGAAATGGCCGAAGTATCCAGTCGGAAAGCGTGCTCGCGTATTGAACAAAATCGCTTCAATCATGCGCAGCCGTTTCAACGAATTGGTTGAACTAGAAGTCTTGAACAGCGGTAAGTCATTGTCAGCTGCTCAAGGGCAAGTGATGCAAGCAGTTGAAAACTTCGAATTCTACGCAGGTGCAATCGTTGGTCACCGCGGACATGTAAACAACATGCCTGGACCTTTTACAAATACAGAAACGAAAGAGCCACTTGGCGTATGTGCGCAAATCATCCCATGGAACTATCCGATGATGATGGCTTCTTGGAAAGTAGCGCCGGCAATCGCTGCTGGTAACTCGATCGTATTGAAGCCAGCAAGCTTGACGCCACTAACAGCAATCATCTTGACGGAAATCTGCCACGAAGCAGGCGTACCAGAAGGTGTTGTAAACATCGTAACAGGACCTGGTTCAACAGTCGGAAACCACTTGGTCGAGCACCCTGGTGTTGATAAAGTTGCGTTCACTGGTGAAACAGGAACAGGGAAAGACATCATGGCAAAAGCTTCTGAAACATTGAAGCGCGTAACGCTTGAGCTTGGAGGAAAGTCTCCGAACATCGTATTCGAAGATGCGAACATGGACGCTGCTGTTGACGGGTCTCTATTCGGAATCTTCTACAACACAGGTCAATCTTGTGAAGCTCGTTCCCGTCTCTTCGTACACGAAAACATTTATGACGAGTTCATGGAGAAGTTCGTTGAGAAGACGAAAAAGCTAGTTCTTGGTAACCCGCTTGATCAAGGTACACACATCGGCTCAATCATCAGCGAAAGCCAGGTAGAAGTGATCGACGGTTATGTAAAAGAAGCAGAAAAACAAGGTGCGAAAGTACTTGTCGGTGGTGGTCGCGCGAAGGTCGACGGCTACGAAAACGGGCACTGGTACCTGCCAACAGTCATCACGGATGTTACGAACGACATGAAGATTGCTCAAGAAGAAATCTTCGGACCAGTTGTCGTTGTTATGAAGTACAGTGACGAGAAGGAAGTTCTGAAGCTTGCGAACGATACAGTATTCGGACTTGCAGCAGCAATCTGGACAACGGACCACGCACGTGCAAACCGCGTCGCTACTAAGCTGAAAGCTGGTACTGTGATGGTCAACTCACCGTTCTCCGCATTCCCTGGAACGCCGTTCGGTGGTTACAAGCAATCTGGATTCGGAAGAGAGCTTTGTATTGAAACACTCGACCTATATACAGAAACAAAAAGTGTCATCTCCTATGTTGGAGGCAAGCCGCTGAATCCGTTCGGAGTGTAACCATAATCAACCAATAGGCGAGCACCTTTTCAGGTAGCTCGCCTTCCATTTTAGAAAAAGGCAGTTTTCTAAAAGATTGTTGCTTTTGGCACTCTTCTTTATTTGAGTTGATTGAAGCGTAAGGTGCGATACTCCTCGAAAATGGAAATCGTATTTTCTTCGTGCGATGTATCGCTGCTGAAGCTTTCCTTGTCCTACGGGACAAGCGGTCAGGTGGAGACTCCTAATGGCGCAAAGCGCCAGGAGGCTCACCGTCGCCCCGTGGAAAGCGAGCAACCTGGAGCGGAGATCAAAACATACAAGAGCAACAATGTATGCGAAAAGAGCATAGAAAAATTGCTTCAACGTTTGAATACTATCGGACAAAAGTTCCAATAAGGGAGTGGAAGAGCATGATCAAGCACATTACAGTCATCGGTTCTGGTGTCATGGGTCGTGGAATCGCCTACGTTTCAGCGGTCGGTGGTTACAACACGACGCTCGTGGACATATCTGAACAAGCGCTCGCTAGTGCTAAAACGGAAATCAATGCCATCTTCGACAAAGGGGTTCAACGCAACAAGATTTCTGAAGATGCAGCGAACGAAAGCATGGAGCGCATGAGCTATTCGTCAAGCTTGGAAGAGACCGTCGCCAACACGGACATGGTCATCGAAGCGGTACCGGAAAACCTCAACATCAAGAAGAACGTCTTCGAAACGATCGACAAGCATGCACCGGAGCATTGCTATTTTGCAACGAATACATCCACAATGAGCCCGACGGAAATCGCTTCATTCACGAACCGTCCTGGGAAAGTGATCGCAATGCACTTTTTCAATCCGGTACATAAGATGCCGTTGATCGAAATCATCAAAGGACTGGATACAGCTGAAGATACGGTGAAAGTCGCCAATGAAGTCGCGACTAAGATGGGGAAAGAAACCGTCACAGTGAATGAATTTCCTGGATTTGTGACGAGCCGGATCAGTGCACTCGTCGGAAACGAAGCGTTCTATATGCTGCAAGAAGGCGTTGGCGCACCGGAGGAAATCGACAAAGCGATCAAGCTTGGTTTGAATTATCCGATGGGACCTTTTGAACTCGGTGACCTCGTCGGACTTGATACACGCTTGAACAATTTGAAGTATTTACATGAAACACTTGGTGAAAAATATCGCCCATGTCCGCTGCTTGTGAAATATGTCAAAGCAGGACGCCTTGGCCGCAAGTCAGGCATGGGTGTTTACGATTATAGTGAAAAAGGAGGCAACTAACATGCGTGAAGTTGTCATCGTAGATGCAGTCCGCACACCGATTGGACGCTATAAAGGCGCACTGAAGAACATTCGCCCGGATGACCTCGGAAGCCTTGTCATCAAAGCGCTTCTAGAACGGAATCCTGATCTACCGAAGGAACAAATCGAGGAAGTCGTTTTCGGAAACGCGAACGGTGCCGGTGAAGAAAACCGGAACGTAGCGCGTATGTCAGCACTCCTTGCAGATCTACCAGTCGAGGTCGGCGGTACGACCATCAACCGTCTTTGTGGATCCGGTCTTGATGCTGTCTCTTATGCGGCACGTGCCATCATGGCGGATGAAGGGGACATTTTCATTGCAGGTGGTACGGAGAGTATGACCCGTGCACCGTTTGTTATGGGGAAACCGGACAAGGAATTCCCACGTGGCAACATGGAAATGTTCGATACGACGATTGGCTGGCGCTTCGTAAACCCGGCGCTTGAGGAAAAATTCGGGACAGACAGCATGCCGGAGACGGCGGAAAACGTAGCACAAGACTACGGAATTTCCCGTGAAGAGCAGGACCAATTCGCTTATGAAAGCCAGATGAAGGCGAAACGCGCAATGGATGAAGGTCGCCTTAAGGACGAAATCGTTCCCGTCGTTTACAAGGATCGCAAAGGGAATGAAATCGTCGTCGATACGGATGAGCACCCTCGTCCGACAAGTTCTCTTGAAAAGCTTTCCACGCTAAAACCGCTGTTCAAAGACGGGACGATTACTGCAGGAAACGCATCGGGAATCAACGATGGTGCATCAGCCCTCCTGATCATGAGCAAGGAAAAAGCGGAAGCGCTCGGTTTGAAGCCGATGGCGAAATACGTGACGTCCGCAACAGCAGGACTCGAGCCACGTGTCATGGGACTCGGACCCATCCACGCTTCACGTAAAGCGTTGAAACGTGCAGGACTTTCATCGAGCGACCTCGGATTGATTGAGCTGAACGAAGCTTTTGCTTCCCAGTCGCTTGAGTGTATCCGTCAACTGGAGCTCGATCCATCTCGCGTCAACATGAACGGAGGAGCGATCGCTTACGGTCATCCGCTCGGAGCAAGCGGCGCGCGTATTCTCACAACGCTTTTACATGAGATGCGGAAACAGAAGACCCAATACGGCCTTGCAACGATGTGCATCGGTGTCGGCCAGGGAATCGCAGCAATCGTAGAAGGATATAACGACTAAATTTTATTAGGAGGAATCGGCATGTCATCCATTTTATATGAAGTGAAGAACCATATCGCATACGTCACATTGAATCGTCCGGACGTGTTGAACTGCTTCAATTACGATACGTTGAAACAGTTGGGCGAAGTCGTCGAGGAGATCCATCATAACCCTGAAGCGAGAGTCGTCATCTTCACAGGTGCAGGGGAGAAAGCGTTCAGTGCAGGTGCTGACCTGAAAGAACGTAAGACGTTGACGGAAAACGAAGTCCGTCGTAACGTCACGAAAATCAGAGACGTCTTTACGGCAGTCGATAAGTTGCCTCAGCCGACGATTGCCGTCATGAACGGCTATGCATTTGGTGGAGGATTCGAGCTGGCGTTGGCGTGTGACTTCCGAATTGCAGTCGAAGATACGAAGATGGGCTTGACCGAGCTTGGATGGGCGATTATCCCTGGAGCTGGCGGTACGCAACGCTTGCCACGCTTGATCGGCCAGGCGAAAGCGATGGAACTGATTTTAACAGCGAAAAAAGTATCATCCGAAGAAGCACTCCAATATGGTATCGTCAATGAAGTCGTTTCTTTCGACAGATTGATTGAAACGGCCGAGCAATGGGCAGAAAGAATGCTAAGCAACGGTCCAATCGCATTGAAGCAAGCGAAATATGCGATCAAGCAAGGAATGAACGTCGACCTCGAAACAGGATTGAATCTCGAAGCGAAAGCCTACGAAGTGACGATTCCGACGAAGGACCGTGTCGAAGCGTTAGTCGCATTCGGTGAAAAGCGTCCGCCTGAATTCAAGGGAGAATAACAGGAACAAAGTGGCCATCCTTTTCGCCGTTATAAAGAGAAAGATTGAGAGGGTACACGATATTTAGTATCATAAAGAAATCATTTAGAAATGAACCGGAAAAGGATGAGCACCATGCAGAACAGTTTGAACACTCGTTCAATGATTTTCACGTTATACGGAGATTACATTCGCCATTACGGCAACGACATATGGATTGGAAGTCTGATCAGACTGTTGAAGGAATTCGGACATAACGAGCAATCCGTACGCGCAGCGATCTCGAGAATGAACAAACAAGGCTGGGTCATAGCGGAACGGAAAGGGAACAAAAGTTATTACCGTTTGACGGAACCTGGTGTGCAAAGAATTGAAGAAGCGGCGAAGAGGATCTTCAAGTTGCAACCGGAAAACTGGGACGGTCAGTGGCGCATGTTCACTTACACGATACCGGAGGAGAAACGAAACATCCGGGATGAGTTGCGGAAGGAACTTGTGTGGAGCGGGTTCGGACTTCTGTCCAACAGCTTTTGGATTTCTCCGAACAAGCAGGAGAAACAATTGAAACAGATGATCGATAAGTATGACATCGAAGATTACGTCCATTTCTTCGTTTCGGAATACAAAGGTCCTCATAAAAGCGAGAAGCTTGTGGAAGAATGCTGGGACTTGAACGACATCAACGAGAAGTATGATGAGTTCATCAAGACGTACAGTCAGAAGTACGTTATGGACAAAAACAAGATTGAAAAAGGCGAGATGACGGATGGAGAGTGTTTCGTCGAGCGTACGAAGCTCGTCCATGAATACCGTAAATTCTTGTTCGTCGACCCAGGTTTGCCTGAAGAGCTTTTACCGAAAAAATGGCTGGGGGATTATGCTGCGAGTCTGTTCAGTGATTATTACAAGGCGCTCGCTCAGCCCGCGAGCCGATTCTTCGAGGACGTATTCAGTGAAGGAAACGAAGTGAAGAACAAGGACAAGAAGTATGACGCGTTGAATCATCCGCTGATCATAGAGAATAACAAATAAGGGACTGACGAAGGTCAGCCCCTTATCTATGAAACTATTTCGTTTATAGCTTAATTTCACCTAAGTTTTCTTTACACTGATTTGAATTACTTTTCAGCAAGGTGTTGTTTCGACGTGGTGGAAAAGTTGGGAAACCAGTATAAGCGCAACTAAGGTTCAATCTGCGCTTACAGCTTGATTTCACCTAAGTTTTCTTTAAACTCTTTGCCCTTTTGCTCGTAAGTGTCGATTGTCAATTGGATGAGCTCCAGGTCTTTGTCCGTGAGTTCGCGGATGACTTTTCCTGGAGAACCCATGACCATAGTACGAGGGGGGATCTTTTTACCTGGAGGAATCAACGTATTTGCACCGATGAATGCCGATTCCCCGATTTCAGCACCATCGAGGATGGTTGCGCCCATGCCGATCAAGGCACCTTTACGAATCGTACATCCATGAAGGATGACGTTATGCCCGACAGAAACCTCGTCTTCCAGGATGAGCGGGTACTCTTCATACAAATGACACGTGCAATTGTCTTGAATATTGCAGCGCTCACCGATGACGATCGGCGCTTCGTCTCCACGGACGACCGTGTTGAACCAAACACTTGAATTTTTGCCGATGGAAACGTCACCTATGATATGTACTCCTGGCGCGATGAAGACGGATTCATCGACTTTCGGATTCTTCCCGTTATATGGATAAAGCATAATAGACCTCCTTGAAAACGTTTTCTAAAGTATAACATATCAGAAGTCGGGAGTTGAACGAGAGGTGATTGACCCGTATCTGGGGTTTACGAACCACTTTTGAGAGGTTACGACCCGTTTCAGGAGGTTTACGAACCACTTCTCGAAGCGATCGACCCGTTTCTGGAGGTTTGCGAACCACTTCTAGAGGAAATCGCTCCACTTCACGATCAATACGAACCACTTGTCGAGGAGATCGAACCACTTCTCCCGATAAATTGTAATTTTCTATAGAAAGGATCTTTCAAAATGAACCGGTTATATGAACTGCTCAACATCCAATATCCGATCATCCAGGGAGGCATGGGGAACGTTTCGAATGCCCCGTTGACTGCAGCAATTTCCGAAGCGGGCGGCCTCGGAACACTCGGAATTGGTACGATGCAACCTGATGAAATTGAAGCGCTCATAAAGGATACAAAGGAACGAACGGACAAGCCGTTCGCCGTGAACATCCCGCTTAGCGTCTCACCTGCGGTCAAAGAAACAGCGATGCTGCTTTTTCAATATGAGGTTCCAGTCGTCGTGCTTTCAGCTGGTAACCCGGCACCGTTCATTCCGAAGTTCAAAGAAAAGGGACTGACGGTCATATGCGTGGTCGCCTCCGTCAAGCATGCGAAAAAAGCGGAACAGGCTGGAGCTGACATCATCGTGGCTGAAGGATACGAAGCGGCTGGTATCAATGCGACGGAAGAATCGACTACGATGACGTTGATTCCTCAGGTCGTGGATGCGGTGGACATTCCGGTCATCGCAGCTGGTGGGATTGGCGATGGCAGAGGACTAGCCGCAGCACTCTCTCTCGGTGCAGCGGGTGTACAAATGGGCACAAGGTTCATCGCCACCCAGGAAGGTGCTTTCCATGAGAACTACAAACAGAAGTTGATGGAAGCGACAGATACGGAAACGACGATTGTCGGGCGATCATATGGTAAAATCCGCAGACTCATGAAAACGCCATACGCACTCGAACTGTTGAAAGACGAAGCTTCTGGTGCTGATGTTGAGAAGTTCGTGCAGAAGACAACAGAAGATTATCATCGCAAAGGCGCAGTTGAGGGTGACTTCGATAAAGGATTCATCAACTCCGGACAGATTGCAGGGCTGATCAAAGACATCCCTACCGCCGAAGAATTGCTTCAGCGTATGGTAAAAGAAGCAAAAGAGACGCTTCGTAAAACGGAAAATTTGCTGTAGACGCGGAATTTTTACCAGGCTATGAAGTCGCTTTAACACTTAAAAGCTTTGGTGCGGAAAAATTTCCTCTTGCCTATATCGGTGAGATTTGTTACAAATATACATTAATTGAACTAATTCTTTTTAACCACTGGAGGTACTTATGGCACAACAAGAGCAATGGACTTCGAAACTCACATTCATTCTAGCAGCTGCCGGCTCTGCAATCGGGCTCGGTGCGATTTGGAAGTTTCCTTATGTCGCAGGTACGAGTGGTGGAGGAGCATTCTTCCTCGTATTCCTACTCTTCACGTTTTTAGTAGGTTTTCCACTTTTACTAGCTGAATTCGTTATTGGACGTAGCACTCAGAAAGAAGCGATCTCTGCCTACCGCTCAATTGCACCAGGTTGGGAATTCATCGGTCGGATTGGTGTTTTCACAGCATTCATCCTATTATCCTTCTACAGTGTGATCGGTGGTTGGATTCTATTATACTTTGGTGCTAGTATTACCGGTTATGTATCGGGTGTCGACAACTATGAACAGTTATTCGGAACGATTATTTCCAACCCTTGGACCGCAGTCGGTTCACAGCTTGCGTTCATTCTCTTGACGATCCTCGTCGTTGCGAAAGGGATTAAAGAAGGGATTGAAAAAGCGAGTAAATGGATGATGCCGGCCTTGTTCGTGCTCTTCATCATCTTGATCGCACGTTCTTTGACACTCGATGGGGCAATGGAAGGGGTCCGTTTCTTCCTGCAACCGGACTTCTCGAAGTTAACGTCTGAAGGCGTCCTGTTCGCACTCGGCCAGTCGTTCTTCTCACTCAGTCTCGGTGTGTCGGTCATGGTCACATACAGTTCTTACCTATCTAAAACAGAAAGCCTTGGAAGATCTGCAACGTCTATCGTTTTCATGAACATCTTCATTACGATCCTGTCTGGACTGGCAATTTTCCCAGCAGTCTTCTCGTTCAATTTCGAGCCGACCGAAGGACCAGGACTGCTGTTCATCGTCTTGCCGTCTGTGTTTGCGGAAATGCCGGGCGGAACCATTTTCTTCATCGTGTTCTTGGCATTGTTCTTGTTCGCAACCTTAACATCTGCGTTCTCGATGCTTGAGATCATCGTCGCTTCGGTTTCGAAGAATTCCAGCCAACGTCGTTCAAAAGCGGCTTGGGTTGTCGGATTGATCATTTTCGGTGTTGGAATTCCATCAGCACTTTCTTACGGCTTACTGGCCGATGTGAAGCTGTTCGACAAAACGATCTTTGATTTAATGGACTACCTTGTGAGTAACATCATGCTTCCGATTGGTGCATTGTTGATCTCCATCTTCGTACCATGGAAAATGAAGCGCGAAGTGTTGGTCGAAGAACTGACGGATGGCAGCAGTCGCGGCAAACAGCTGTTGGCGCTCTGGCTCCTCATGCTGAAGTACTTCGTACCGGTTCTGATCATCATCGTATTCCTGGATGCGCTCGGCGTGTTCGACTTATTATTTGGTTAATCTGAGAGGACTGTCCCTTGATAGGGGCAGTCCTTTTTCTATATGGAGCAGGACTTTTGACCCGAATTCTAAAACCGACCTTCATTTTTCGAAAACCAACCCTCAAATTTCTAAAACGTAGGTTCATTTTTCTAAAATGAACCCTCTTTTTTCTAAAACCAAGCCCACTTTTTCTAAAACCACCCCAAACCGACACCAAAATCGCCCCCGGATTCGAATGTTTTGGTAGGTTTGTAGTACAATATGGATGGACAACTTAGATCAGACAGTGGAAAGGAGACCAAAATCATGCTGAATGGAAAAGTAGCAGTCGTTACAGGAGCTTCAAGAGGAGCAGGGAAAGCAATTGCGACGCGCCTCATGTCAGAAGGCGTCAAGCTTGCAATCATCGGTTCTTCTGAACAAATCCACGAAACAGCCACAGAGCTGAAAGAAAGCGGAGGGGAAGTCCTCAGCCTTCAAGCGGACGTAGCAAACGAACAACAAGTGAAAGAAGCATTCCAGCAAGCGATTGATCAATATGGCAAAATCGACATTCTCGTCAACAATGCAGGAATCGGATTTTTCAAAACGGCAGAAGAAACAACGGTCGAAGAGTGGGACAAGGTGTTCAATGTGAACACGAAAGGCGTCTTCCTTACAACGCGTGAAGTCCTGCCTTCCATGAAGGAAAACCGGTCGGGAACCATCATCACGATCTCATCTGACGTTGGACGAAGAGCGATCGCAAATGGATCGGCTTACACGGCGACAAAATATGCGGTCCAAGGCTTCATCAACTCGGTCGCGCAAGAAGTCCAGGAATACGGTATCCGCATGGGAACGGTGAACCCGGGCGCAATCGACACGTACTTTGCAGGTTCGAATCAAGGTGAAACGCACAAAGAGGATTGGCTGAAGGTCGATGACATCGCTGAAGCGGTATGCTACATGGCATCTGCCGCAAAACATATGGTCGTCGATGAGATTCTGCTCCATCCACTCTCACAAGAATACCCACGCGCATAATAAAAACCATACACCAGGAGATGACCCAGAACGAAAGGATGGGTCATCTTTTTTTACGTAAAAACCCATTCGTACCAGTCCTTCAGCCCTCGACACAACCTGACATTACATTGCTTTTTATTTAACAAAATGATATTATATCGTTAAATAAACGTCATATATTTTACGGATAATACGCTACAAAATGAGAACGCATTTTTTACACATAAAAGGAGGCGGAGAACGAGTGAAACCAGGCATGGAAGTTGGCCAACAGGCTACGATTACAGCAACGGTCACACCAGAAATGTTCGCTCAATTCGAAGGAAACGTCGTACATCCAGCGTACTCGACGGTTTCGATGGTGTACCATATGGAATGGGCGGCGCGTCAGATCATCCTTCCGTATCTAGAGGATCATGAAGAAGGAATCGGTGGGGGAGTAGCTGCCAAACACCTGAATCCGACACCGGAAGGAAGCGAGATCTCGGTGACTGCAACATTACGCGCTATCAAGGGAAAAGCGGTCATTTGTGACTTGGAGGTCCGCAATCAGAAAGAAGTCATCGGTGAAGGGGAAGTTACACAATATATCCTGCCAAGAGAAATGATCCGCGAAAAAATAGAGGCCATGAAGGCATAAGCCTTTTTAAAAAAGATTTTATGAAAGCGTTTACTCGTTTGAAAGTTTGAAAGATTACTAGTATTGGGGGAAGACAACATGTTTGAACGCATAAGTGAACATGAACAATTGCTATTTTGTAATGATGAACACACGGGGTTGAAGGCGATCATCGCCATACATAATACGACGCTAGGGCCAGCACTCGGTGGCTGCCGGATGCGTCCATATAAGACGACGGATGAGGCGATTGAAGACGTCCTCCGTCTATCAAAAGGGATGACGTACAAATGTGCGGCTGCTGATGTGGACTTCGGCGGCGGTAAAGCCGTCATCATCGGCGATCCGTTGAAAGACCGCACACCGGAAATGTTCCGTGCGTTCGGACAGTTTGTCGACTCTCTCAACGGCCGATTCTACACAGGAACGGACATGGGGACGACGCCGAACGATTTCGTCCACGCATTGAAAGAGACGAATTGCATCGTCGGAGTACCGGAAGAGTATGGCGGAAACGGCGATTCTTCCGTACCGACGGCAGAGGGTGTGCTTTATGGACTGAAAGCGACGAACAACGTGCTCTTCGGTTCTGAAGACTTATCTGGTAAAACCTACTCCATCCAAGGATTAGGCAAAGTCGGTTATAAAGTCGCTGAACAACTTCTTGAAGCAGGCGCAGATATCTATGTGACCGATATCAATGAAAAAGCGATCCGTCAAATCGTCGACCAGGCGGAAGTCCTGAAAGGGAATGTTAAAGTCGTCGAAGGAGATGAGATTTACAGTGTCCCTGCGGATGTGTTCGTCCCGTGTGCTTTAGGCGGCATCATCAACGACGAAACAATCGAGCACCTGAAAGTGAAAGCGGTTGTCGGTTCAGCGAACAACCAGCTTTTAAGAGATGAGCATGGTTCTTTCTTACAGGAAAGAGGCATTCTGTATGCACCGGACTACATCGTTAATGCCGGTGGACTCATCCAAGTAGCAGATGAGCTGTACACACCGAACAAAGCGCGTGTGTTGGCGAAAACGAGAGCGATCTATGACACGCTCATGGAAATCTATCAACAATCGAAGGCAGACTCGATTTCAACTGCAGAAGCAGCGAATCAATTCTGTAACAACCGAATCGAAAGCAGACGAAAGCGTAACAGCTTCTTCAGTCATGATAAGCGACCAAAATGGAACGTACGTAACTAAGGAGGGGTCTTATGGAAACGCAATTTCCGATGAAACAGATCTTAAATGAAGATGGAATCGTTGTGAACGCGGAATATGAAAGCCAAATGACAGAGGAACTGACGAAAGAGCTTTATGTCATGATGCTGAGAGCGCGCATGTTCGACCGTAAAAGCGTCAATCTGCAACGTCAGGGGCGTATCGGGACTTATGTGCCATTTGAAGGACAAGAGGCGGCACAAGTCGGTAGTGCACTCGTCCTTGAAGAAGGTGACTGGATGTTCCCGACGTACCGTGATCACGGTGCAACACTAACGTATGGTCACTCTGCGCGAAACCTGTTCTTATATTGGAAAGGGTATCCGATGGGCTGTGTGCCACCGGAAGGAAAGAACATCTTTCCACCAGCGGTACCGATTGCTTCCCAGCTGCTACATGCGACAGGTACAGCTTGGGCGGAACAGTTGAAAGGAACAGACCGCGGCTCGATTGTCTACTTCGGTGATGGAGCGACTTCTGAAGGGGACTTCCATGAAGGGCTCAATTTTGCAAGCGTATTCAATGCACCGGTCGTCTTCTTCAACCAGAACAACGGATTCGCGATTTCCGTACCGACGGAAAAACAAATGAAATCGAAGACGATTGCGCAAAAAGCGGTCGCGTATGATATTCCTGGTGTACGTCTTGACGGAAACGATATCTTCGTCGTCTATTTTGAAACGAAAGCAGCGATGGAACGCGCTCGTCATGGCGAAGGTCCTACATTGATTGAAGCGGTGACCTACCGTTATGGCGCTCACACGACAGCAGATGATCCGAGCAAATACCGTGATCAGGAAGAAAGCAAGCGCAGACGTGAAACGACGGATCCACTTCTACGCCTTGAGCGTTATCTACAAAACAAAGGCTATTTTGAAGAATCATGGAAAGCACAAGTGGAAGAAGACATCACGAAGGAAATCGAAAAAGCGGTTGAGGATATGGAAGCGTTCGGTCCAGCAGAGCCGAACGACATGTTCACCCATGTTTTCAAGACTCCGACTTGGTCTGTCCAGGATCAGTTTGATGCATTCAAGGCTCGCGTAAAGGAGGAAGTATAGATGAGTACAGCGGTAAAAACTCAGAAACTTACGATGGTACAAGCGATCACAGATGCGATGGCGACAATGATGCGTGAGCACGACGACATCCTCGTCCTCGGTGAAGATGTTGGGAAAAACGGAGGCGTATTCCGTGCGACAGACGGGCTTGAAGCTGAATTCGGTGATAAGCGTGTCATCGATACACCTCTTGCAGAATCCGGCATCATCGGCACGTCAATCGGACTTGCGATGAACGGCTTCCGTCCGATTGCTGAAATGCAATTCCTCGGATTCATCTACCCGGCGTTCAACCAGATCATGACGCACGCTTCCCGTATCCGTTCACGGACGCTTGGACATTTTACCGTGCCAATGGTCATTCGTGCGCCGTTCGGAGCAGGTGTAAGAGCACCGGAAATCCACTCGGACAGTGTAGAGGCACTCTTCACGCATATGCCAGGGATTAAGGTCGTCATTCCGTCCAACGCATATGACGCGAAAGGTCTACTGATTGCGAGTATCGAGGACCCGGATCCGGTTCTATTCCTTGAGCCGATGCGTAACTATCGTTCTCACAAACTAGAAGTACCAGAAGAGAAGTACACAGTCGAAATCGGAAAAGGTGCTCGTCTTCAAGAAGGCGACGACATTACTTTGATCGCCTGGGGCGCAATGGTCGACGTGATCAAAAAAGCTGCCAAGGAAATTGAAGAGGAAGAAGGCATCAAGTGTGACGTGCTCGACCTTCGTACACTTTATCCGATGGACCGTGATCTTATTGCCGAATCGGTACAAAAAACAGGACGCGCAGTCATCGTACATGAAGCACCTGGAACAGGCGGAGTCGGGAACGACGTTGTTTCCCTTATCAACGATACATCTTTCTTATACATGCGTTCACCGATCAAGCGTGTGACAGGCCATGATACGCCAGTACCAATGTGCGCCATCGAAGACGAATATCTACCGAACGCAGACCGCGTCAAGCAAGCGATCATCGAAACCGCTCGTTTTTAAAAAGGAGGAAGAAAATGATTGAAGTAAAGCTCCATGACATTGGCGAAGGAATTACAGAAGGGGAGATTACGCATTTTCACGTTTCTCCTGGCGATGCTGTGAAAATCGACCAACCGCTTGTCGAAGTACAGACGGACAAGGTCACAGCAGAACTTCCGTCTCCTGTCGCTGGTACGGTAAAAGAAATCAAAGCATCCGAAGGGGATGTCGTCACGGTCGGCACGACGATCATCCTCATTGAAAAAGAAGGCAGTGTCCCTTCTGACGATGCACCATCAAACGAACCAAAAGCAGAAGAAAAACCGAAGAGTACGCATTCCGAGGAAATGAAACAAAAGCGCACCAATACGGCAGTACAGACGATGGCACGACTGACACGCCGCGTGTTGGCAGCTCCTTATACGCGAAAAATTGCACGAGACAACAGCGTCGATATCGAACAGGTTGAAGGTACAGGACCTGGTGGTCGTGTGACCGAAGAGGATGTCTACAACTTTATCGACGGAGGCAGCGAGCCGCAAACGCAAGCTGAGCCTGTAGCCGAAGAAACGAGTACCACGCCTGATGCTCAACCGGTCTACAAGTCGATGGAAGCGAAAGAGATTCCGTTCAAAGGCCGTCGTAAACAGATCGCTCAGAAGATGACGCAATCGTTGTATACGATTCCGCACGTCTCTCATTTTGACGAAGTAGACCTTACGAATCTATTAGAATTGAAAAAATCTCTGAAAGCAGCAGATCCAGACGGTTCAAAAGGTATGAACGTATCCCTTGCAGCCTTTTTCGTCAAAGCGATCCAGCTCGCGATGCGCGACTATCCGATCTTCAATGCAAAGCTCGATGAAGAGAACGAAGTCATCCGCTTAGAAGGCGAAGTGAACATGGGGCTCGCAACGGATGCCGATGATGGCTTGATCGTTCCTGTCGTGAAAAACGTGGAACAAAAGTCGATCGCGACAATCAACCGTGAAATGAAAGAGTTGATTCAAAAGGCGAAGACGAACAAGCTGAAGCCATCTGACATGAAAGGTGGAACGTTCACGATCAGTAACGTCGGCCCACTCGGCAGTACGGGTGCGACACCGATCATCAACCATCCTGAAGTCGGCTTGATGGCGTTCCATAAGACGAAGAAGATGCCGGTCGTCATCAATGATGAAATCGTCATTCGTTCAATCATGAACGTGTCGATGACATTCGACCATCGTGTAGCGGATGGTGCAACAGCTGTTGCGTTCACGAATCGTTTTATGCACTATATTGAAAACCCTGCAGCAATGACATTGGAGCTGATATAGATGGTAGTTGGCGAAGTAATCCAAGAGCGTGAGCTGATCATCGTCGGTGGCGGACCTGGTGGTTACAATGCTGCCATCCGTGCCGCTCAGCTCGGAATCGAAGTGACGCTGGTTGAAAAAGGAGAGCTCGGAGGAATCTGCTTAAGCAAAGGCTGTATTCCTTCCAAGCTTTTCGCACATACTGCTGGCAAACTTTCCGATTGGAAGCATATGGAGCAGATCGGAATCGAAGCAGGTGAGCCTACTTTTAACATGGAGCAACACCAAAAGTATATGGCACAAACTGTTTCAGGATTGCAGAAAGGTGTAGAAGCACTCTGCAAAGCGAATAAGATTGAGGTCATCAACGGTTCAGGTTCCTTCATGACAGGAAATCGAATCGGTGTAGAGTCGGGCGACACGTTCGAAATATACAAGTACGAGAAAGCAATCGTTGCGACAGGAGCTTCCGTCTATGTGCCAGAAGGAATCGATCTGAGTGCGGAACGTGTATACTCCGCTCAGAACATCTACTCTCTTGAAGAGGTACCTGAACATCTCGTCATTTATGGTTCTGATTACATTGCATTGGAAGCTGCAACAAGCTTCAATGCATTAGGCGCGAAAGTGACGATCGTACTTGATGAGGAAAGTGACTTTGGTTTTGACGCAGATCTTAACAAAGAGTTGAACCGAGTATTGAAAAAGTCCAAAGTGAAGGTCGTCAAAGACAGCAGTCTGGAATCAGTGGAATCAAATGGAGATCACGTCACACTGCACCTCGTAAAAGGGGAGGAAAAAGTGACGGTGGAAGGTAGTCACCTACTGATTTCCACAGGGTTCAGACCGAACACGAAGGAATTAGGTCTAGATGCACTGAAGGTTGAAACAGATGACAACGGATTCCTCGTTGTGAACGAGTACAGCGAAACGAATGAAACAGGGCTGTATGCAGTTGGGGACGTGACGATCGGACCTGCCCTTGCTGTTAAAGCGATCAAACAAGGAAAAGTGGCAGCTGAACACGCAGCTGGTCAATCCACTGAGCTCAATCTCCGTTACATTCCGACAGTCGTGCACACGTCGACTCCGATCGCATTTGCAGGTTTGACTGAAGAGGAAGCAGTGGCAGAAGGATTTGAAGTAACGACAGGTCAATTCTCGATGTCTGGAAATGGATTTGCGAGCATCACCGGTAAAAAAGAAGGCCTCGTCAAGATCGTCAAAGACAGCAAGACGGATCTTTTGCTCGGAGTGCATATGATTGGCCAAGGAGCCGTTGAAATGATTTCGTCCGGTGTGACCGCATTAGAAATGGCAGCGAGAGAGGAAGATATGCTGTATCCATTCTATCCACACCCAAGTTTCAATGAAGGCTGGTTGGAAGCGCTCGAAAGCATGACCGGAACAGCTATCCACGTACCGCCGAATAAACAACAGAAAAAGGACGCTCAACCCGTAGGATGAGTAAAAGGAGGTCTGACACTTGGTCAGACCTCCTTTTTAAGTGTAATGCACAATCAGGAAGAGCTCGCATGTCTCTTCCGATTGGTTCACATACGTATGCTCGTAATCCGCAGAGAACCGGAATGCATCTCCTGCTTTCAACAGGTGTTCAGCCTCGGCGACCATAACGGTCATTTCCCCGCTATGTAAAAACAGATATTCTTCCACACCATGGATATGAGCGGGACTCGTGTATTCACATCCTGGTTTTAAAGAAACGGAATACACCTCGAAATTCCGCTTCGGTTCAGTCGGAAACAGCGTGTGGACGAGATAGCGTCCATCATCTTCAAGTAACGGTTCAATCTCAGAAATGTTGACCTTCGAAAACTTCGGCTGTTCTTCCTCAACGAATGAAGAAAACGCAACACCGAGTCCGGTCGCAATTTTCCAGAGTGTGCTGACGGTTGGACTGGAAGTACCTCTTTCGATTTGTCCGAGCATCGCTTTGCTCACCTGTGTTATTCTCGATAGTTCATCCAGGCTTAACTTGCGCTCAGCACGGATCGCTTTAATTTTATCACCGATCATTCGATTTACTTCATGTGACATTTATTAAATTCTCCTTGACTAGATATATGCTATAACATACAATACATACAATATATCATACATAACATCATTCACACAAAATTCTGGAAGGCAGGGAAACCTATGAATACCGCTTTGGCACAGCGTTTGACAACATCGTTATTTAAGCAGGGATTCCAGAAGGGGAGCAGTATCGCCATCGGGTATATGCCGGTTGCTTTTACATTCGGTCTATTGGCGAAAAGTTCCGGGCTCAATCTGTTCGAGACGGTCAGCATGAGTGTGTTCGTTTTTGCCGGGGCCGCTCAATACATCTCGCTCACCCTTTTTGCAGCTGGTATCGGCGGTTTTGAAATCATACTGACTACGTTCATCGTCAACATCCGTCACCTGTTGATGAGTGCTTCAATCGGTGAAAAATCGGCCAATGAACCAAAGTGGAAAAAGGCACTGTACAGCTTTTTCATAACCGATGAAACCTTTACCCTCGCGTCTCTGGAGAAAGGGAAGGTTCAATCCGCCTTCATGATCGGGCTTGGGTTGGTCGTCTGGACCAGCTGGGTTTCGTTTTCTGCAATCGGTTATCTGATTGGTGCGGGACTGCCATCCATCCTGCAAGATAGTATGGGCATCGCATTATATGCCTTGTTCATCGGGCTTCTCGTACCAAGCGCACGGAAATCGATGAAAGTCGTCTTGTTAGCTGCAATTGCAGCCTTGTTGAATAGTATTCTAACGTTCACAACAGAAATGTCAACGGGCTGGACGATCATCTTATCGACATCTGTCGCTGCGGTCGTCATTGAACTCGTTTGGAAAGGGGAGAAGGTCGATGAATAGCACGTATATATGGATCATTCTCGGTATGGCGATCGTCACTTATATCCCACGGATGTTACCGCTCGTCGCTTTCCAGACGGATTCAATTCCTCCATTCCTGAGAGGGGTATTGAAGAACGTTCCTTACGCGATTTTAGGGGCATTGATTTTCCCGGGAATCCTGGTCTTCAACGAAAATCTTTGGATGGGGATTGTCGGAGCACTGACTGCGTTTGTTGCAGCTTATTTCGGGGCTAGTCTGATCGTTATCGTCATCTGCTCAGTAGGCGTGTTATGTACGCTCAGCTTGCTGTTCACTTAACAATAACTTAACTTTCCAAACACTGGAGAAGAATGTTATATTGATTTTACTCCCATATTTGAGGTGACTGAGATGGCAACAACAATGAATGCTTTTTTTAATGTAAAAGAAACCATCACCACGTTCATGGGAGCTAAAGGGAATATAAAGCGTTTTCAAAAGAGCTGATTAGAGGCTCTTTTTTTCTTTTTGTTTCCCAGACTGATAAAATGGGAAAAATAGCTAAGAAAACTTCAAAAAAGGACAGGATACTATGAAATTAATCGCAATCGATATGGACGGAACACTTGTCAATAATAATACAACGATCAATGAGGAGAATGTTGAAGCGATCAAAAAAGCGCAGGCGGCGGGCATTCATGTTGTCGTAGCTACTGGACGCTCTTTTGAAGAGGCGGTCAATCCAGTTGAAGAAGCCGGATTGAATCTCCCGATCATCGCGATCAACGGAGCGCAATTTCGAAATAAAGAAGGCGAAATCAAAAACAGCATCACGCTCTCCAAAGAGACGTACTATAAAGTAGATGAGTTGCTGAACCATTACTCCATGTACTATGAGTTATATACGAATAAAGGGACGTACAGCAACGATTTGGAAATGGCAATCGATATCATCGTCGACATCATTAAGAGTGCGAACCCAGAAGTGACGGACTCTCATGCACATAAACTGGCGGACTACCGAGTGAAAAATGGCCGCATTCACTATACTGAAGATTACCATGATATCGTGAAGGATCCTGAGGTGGAAATCTACAAACTGTTGAGCTTCTCACGGAATGAGAAGAATCGAACAGATGCGATGAATGATTTCCTTACATTCAATGATTTAGCGGTGAGCCGTTCTGCAGAAGCGAATATTGAGATTACACACCGTGATGCACAGAAAGGGATCGCAGTGAAAAACTATGCAGATGAACTCGGCATTCCGATGAAAGAGGTCATGGCGATAGGTGATAATTACAACGATGTTTCCATGTTCGAGCTCGCTGGTATCAGTGTGGCGATGGGGAACGCGGAGGAAGACATCAAGCGGCTTTGTTCCTTTACGACGAAAACGAATGATGAAAGCGGCGTAGCTCATGCCATTCATACGTTCATGCGAAAAATTGAAGTGAGTAAATGATATAGGGGACTGACCTTTTCGTGTAGAGGTCAGTCTTTCTTTTGATACAGAAGAAGAGAATTGATGTAATAATGCAGTAGAATGAACAGAATATGTTCTGGAATGACCAGAAAAAGCTTCGAAATGACCAGAAAACCTACAAGGATGAACAGAAAACCTACAAGGGTGACCAGAAAACAACAAAAAAGAGCCGAACCAAAGCTTCATATGCTTTTGGTTCAGGCTCCTTTCGACTTTATACGATTCTTTTTCGGATTGCGGTACTAATATAGTCGATGATGCTTACGAATATGATGATGACGAGCAAGATCATACCGACTTCATCCCAGTTACGGTTACGGGATGAAATGACGAGAAGCGTACCGATACCACCGGCGCCGATGATTCCAAGAATGGAGGAAGCACGGACATCGATTTCGAATCGATAAATCGCATAAGACAAGAATTCAGGAATGACCTGCGGCATGATGCCGTAGAAGAAAATCTGGATCTTGTTTGCCCCGTTGGCTTCCATCGCTTCAACGACATGCATATCAATCGACTCGATGACTTCAGAGTACAATTTCCCGAGCATTCCGACCGAGTGGATTGCAATCGCAAGGACACCGGCAAAAGCACCTGGTCCGATCGCAACGACGAAAATCAATGCAAGCAAGATTTCCGGGAACGTCCGGTCAGCATTCAAAATCCATTTTCCCATCGTATTCAGGAATGGATTACGGTTGATGTTCGATGCTGCAAAAAATCCGAATGGAACGGCTAGGATCGCTGCCATAAATGAGCCTGTGAAAGCGATGAACAACGTTTCCATCATGTAGTTCAGCACTTTTTCCGCAAATGTGAAGTCTGGATTGAACAGCTTCGGTATGACACGGTCAAAGTTCGCGATTGTCCGCTCACTGAAAATACGACCCCACGGGATTTCAATCGTAGCGAATGCCCAGATATACAAAGCGAGCAAACCGATACCAATCCCGATGTTACGAACCAGTTTAGTAGGACTTTTCTGTGGTTTAGGAGGTACTGTGATGTTGTTCATTAGACAAGTCGCCCCCTTAACTTGTTACTGATATAGTCGATGATGACAACGACTACGAACGTTATGACGATGATCGTACTGACATTCTGATAGCTCAGGAAGTTGATTTGCTGGCGGAGGATCAAACCTATTCCACCTGCACCGACGAACCCGAGGACGACAGAAGCCCGTACGTTGATTTCAAACACATAAAGCGTGAACGATACGAACTGAGGCAACACTTGAGGTACGACAGCATACCAAATCACCTGTAGGGTGTTACCACCAGATGCCCGAATCGCTTCCAAAGGATTCATATCGATTGATTCAATCGTTTCACTGATCAACTTCGCAAGGATTCCGAGTGAAAAGATGATCAATGCGAGAATCCCTGAAAATACCCCGATTCCGAACAAACCAACGAACACAACCGCCAGAATGAGTTCTGGAATCGTACGCATGATGTTCAAGAACATCTTCGTAAAGTTGTACAAAAACTTATTATGGACAATGTTGTTAGCAGCCAAAAGACTGAACGGTATACATAAAATACCAGCGATTGTCGTTGCAATCAGTGCCATTTTCACAGTTTCCATCAGCTTATCCCATACGACACCTGTATAGGCCCAGTTAGGAGGGAAGAGCTGAACGACCATGACCCAAACATTTTCAAAGAACTCAGCGTTGAAACGGAGTACTGAAGAATTGGTCATGACAGAACTGAAGATATAAAGTCCGAGTACGACGAGCATGATCAGATTCATCCGAAGTTTCGCTTTACCGGAAACAAGGCCGGAAGGAACGTTTGTATTAAGGGGTTTGCTCATTGTCGTCCTTCCCCCCTCGAATATCATCCTCTTTAATCGGTCGGCCGTAAATTTCTTCGAATGTTTGCTCATTCACTTCGCTCGCTGGACCATCAAATACGATTTCTCCAGAGCGCATACCGATGATGCGATCCGCATATTCCATCGCCATATCAATGAAGTGCAAGTTGACAATAGTCGTGATGTTATCTTCACGGTTGATTTTCTTCAAGTATTTCATGACCTGGTGAGAGGTTGGAGGGTCAAGACTCGCTACAGGCTCATCCGCCAATACGACAGACGGTTGCTGAGTCAATACGCGTGCGATCGATACCCTTTGCTGTTGTCCGCCACTCAATTGATCTGCACGAGAATAGAGCTTTTCTTCAATATTGACACGCTTCAAGCTTTCATAAGCCAAAGCCATATCTTCTTTCTTGTAGAGGTTCAGGATACTTCTCAACGTACCTGTATGCCCTAAGCGACCTGAAATGACGTTCTTCATGACGGTCGAACGTTTGACGAGATTATAGTTTTGGAAGATCATACCGACTTTTGTACGAAGTTTCCGTAGATCATTTCCTTTATACTTCAGTATGTTTTCATCCTCAACAAGCAATTCACCATGTGTCGGTGTTACCATACGGTTGATGCTACGAATGAACGTGGATTTACCTGCACCGGACAAGCCGACGATGACGACAAATTCACCTTCATTGATCTTGACATTCACATCTTTCAAACCTTGGGTGCCATTTGGATATACGAGTGATAAATCTTTGAATTCGATCATACTTACTCCCCTAACAAAAATGAATATTTAGTAGTTACAGAGGTGCAATTTCTCTACTTTTGAAATAGTTTTAAATTGCATTTTTGTAGAAAAAAAGGGAGAAGGCTAGCTTCCCCCAGGTCTTCAATCATCATAAATCTTCAATTCTATTAATTCTATTAATCAAGTGAAATTGAATCTTTGAACTTCTCATAAGTGTCACGAACAACGTCGTATTCGCTGTCGTCTGCTTCAATGATCGCATCCCAGCTGTATACTTCGTTCATGACTTTGATCATTTCTTCGTCTTCATTGAATGATAGGAATGTTTCTTTGACTTTCTTTTGCATGTCGTCAGAAAGGTCTTTTGATACGGAAATGGTGTCGTTTGGAATTTCAGCAGTATATTCTACTACTTTCAGCTTTTCCATTACGTCTGGATAGTCTTCTTCAATCGTAGAGCGTGCATCGTCAAATGTTGTAGCAACATCTGCATCCCCTTCGTAAACAGCGATCAACGCGTTGTCATGTCCACCTGCTTCAATCGTGTTGCTGAAGAAACCAGATTGAACATCTTCTACATTGAACTTATCCATGATTTGAGCTGCTGGGAACAAGAACCCACTAGTAGATGTCAGGTCAGGAATCGCCCAAGCTTTTCCTTCCATGTCTTCAAGCGTTTCAATGTCAGAGTCTGCACGGACAACATATTGTGCTTTGTAAGTTCCGCTGCCATAACGCTCAGACTTCAAAATTACTTCTACACCGTGCTTTTCATTTGCAAGAACGTAACCGAAAGCAGGTAGGAAACCGATTTGTACCTGATTGCTTCCCATTGCTTCAACAAGTGCTGAATAGCTCGTCATGACCTGTCCTTCAACTTCAACGCCGAGCTCCTCGCTCAACTTGTCTGCAAGTGGCTTGACCGTGTCAGCAATTTCATCAGAGTCTTGAGATGGTACGAATCCCATCACGAGCTTTTCTGGATCGCCTCCGTCTTTTGAATCACCAGAACCAGAGTCACTGCTTGTACCGCATGCAGTCAACCCGACTACGAGAAGAGCCGCAAACAAAAGTGCAAAAACCTTTTTCATTCCTATTTCCCCCCAAAAAGTTTAGAAAATTTAAAAACAACAACTATATTATCCTATAATTCTACAAACTTTTCCATACTCATTTACAAATTCTTTATTATATTTACATATTATTAAATAATTGTGTCATACTGTTTCTTCTTTGCCTTCCGAAAAAAGAACCCTTATAATGACTAAGAATATAATTTAATCAAAATAGATCAGTGGGGGATGTAATGATGAAACGGTACTACCCGGATTGTAAATTGATCATTTTCGACTTGGACGGGACTTTATATGAAGATACCGATCACTTCGATCACTATGCTTCTCTTCTACAAGAAAGAGTCGCTCCTGAACATCAAGAAGATTTCATGGACGATTATGTAGCAATGAAGAGAGGAGAACATACTGTCAGCATCGGAAAGGCATATGACGCTGTCAACGACTCTGTTCTAACACTCGATCCCCTGACTTTGAAGGTGACACATGTACAGGATTGGGACGGAACAGAATGGGATAAAGAGCGCATTGAACATACATACTCCGGTGACCTCTCATTCGATTTTGAAAAAATCATTGCCATAGGAGATGGATGGTGGCTTCCATATTCCTCTGCAAGACATCACGGTGTTTCCATTGAAGAAACATATGAATGTTATTCCCGAACGAAGGAATTCATGGTGACCGATGCGTTTCAACTGACGAAGACTCCTGGTTTGAAGGAAGGACTTTTGAAGTTAAAAGAAGAGGCAGAGGTCGTTCTCGTCACCAATAGTGAAGAAGACGATGTGCAGCGTCTTCTAGAGGAGTTGGGCCTCAAAGACATCTTCCCAGAAATCATTCCGCTTGCACAAAAGCCGGTGCAAACGAAAAAAATCTTCCTTGAATTGATGGAGAAGTATGGAGTGAAGCCAGAAGAAACCGTCTCAATCGGAGATAATCTGATCAATGAAATTGCACCTGCTCTCCTATTGGGAATGCGGACCATGTACATCCAACCAACAGGCATCGAGCTCGAGCATGACAACCTGAAAGTCGTAACCGGACTAGAAGAAGTATTCAAAGAAAATCTATGAAACTGAAAGTACTGGTCCATTAAGGGTCAGTGCTTTTTTTATGTAAAAAGGGTGAATATTATTGATAAAATGGTGATAATGATTCTCAAATTCATTGACAGTGATTCTCATTTGAAATAAACTTAAAGGAGCGAATAATGCCGGTACCCGGTACGATAAAGGGGAGAAAAACATGTTTTCTCTTGAAACGAAAAAGCTCACATTAGCTTATCAAGATACACCGATTATCGAGGATCTGAATTTTAAAATACCTAAAGGTAAAATCACCGTCCTGATCGGAAGCAACGGTTCTGGTAAGTCAACATTGTTGAAAGCGCTTGCCCGGCTGTTGAAACCGAAATCAGGCAACATCATCATAAATGGTAAGGACATCCATCAATCTTCCACGAAAAAAGTGGCAAGACAACTCGCCATTCTTCCACAGTCACCTGTCACACCAGAAGGATTGACGGTCATCCAATTGGTGAAACAAGGACGATATCCTTATCAAAGCTGGTTGCAACAGTGGTCCAAGAAAGATGAAGAAGCTGTGCGTTCTGCTTTAGAGGCGACTCATCTTATTGAGCTGCAAGATCGTCCTGTAGACTCCTTATCTGGAGGACAGCGTCAACGTGCTTGGATTGCCATGTCTCTGGCACAAAATACGGAGACGATTCTTTTGGATGAGCCGACAACGTATTTGGATTTAGCGCATCAAATTGAAGTGCTCGATCTTTTGTACGATTTGAACCAAAATGAACAACGTACGATTGTCATGGTTCTTCATGACTTGAATCTCGCATGCCGCTATGCAGACAATATCGTCGCTGTCCATGACAAAGGGATTTATGCGGAAGGTGCGCCAGAACAAATTGTAACACCGCAAATGGTGCAGGATGTATTCGGGCTGCAGGCTCAAATCACATACGACCCGATGTTTGGTACTCCATTGTGCATACCTTGCGGGAAGGGTAGGATGTTGAACCATGATCTCAGACGTGCTAATGCCTAATCAAATTCAATTTTTACAGGAAAATTATCGTTTGGCGACGCTGAAATCTTCCGATCAAACGGTTCTTCCATCGGAAGATTTGATGCATGCTTGCGGTGTAGAGCACTTCATCAATCGTCAATTGACACCATTGTTGAATGCACCGAACGGAATGGTGAGCGCATCTCAATTTTCCAAACGATATGCATTTCTCGTGACAGCACCCTTTTTCGCAAGTCTGACGTTGTTCAATCAAATTTTGAATGTCGGACCAAAAAATACAAGTGTACAGCCTGATCCTGAAAAAGGGTTCTTTTTGCCACGGTTAGCCCTGAAGGACGAGGGGACGACTGAAGCAGGATTGGATCGGAAAGAAGCGGTACATAGAGCGCTTGAGATGATGTTCAAAAATCACCTGAAGCCTGTATGGGAGACATTGAATAAAGTAACATGTGTACCTATGCCCGTCTTATGGGAGAATACCGCGACCTACTTTTACTGGTTGTATGAGACGAATTTCTACAGTCACGAACTTGGACTTCCAGCGAACAAAATTGAAGAAGACTTCCAACTGATCCTGGACGCCCCGGGTGAATGTTTCGGGGAAACCGATAATCCATTGAAAAAGTTCCATTATGACAAACAACAGCTGGTGAAGAACGATCCGCCGATTCGGGTTCGGAAAACATGTTGTTTCTACTATGAAGTGAATGAAGAACGGAATTTCTGTAAAACGTGTCCGAAATGCCTTACCGGATTTACAGACCAACCATCAGACGAAAGCAAGTGACCTCATCCCGGAGTCACTTGCTTTTTTTACGCGATACTTTTTTGAAAAGGAAGGGATATGTCCGGTTTCTATGGAAATTAGGTTACTAGGAAGAGGATGATTACATGTCTAAATCCAAGAAAGAGTTCCTCTGGTTACTTTACTACCTTTTGCTATTAATTGGTTCCATAGAAATCTACACATACTTGAATCATTTAATGGATGAGGCGGCGAACAACTTCAACACCCGACCTGTACTCTTTTATATGATGATGACTGCTTTTGTAATCGGGATCTATCTAGGGATACCTCATATTTGGAAGCAGTTCAAGAAAGAAGGCAGTTGGAGTTTGAATGTACACAAGATCCTTTTTGTATGTTTACCTTTGGTCATTCTGATCGCAGGTTCATACGGCTTTTTCCTGAGTTATACGTTGTATGACATTGTAAGACCTTTGACAGATATTTTTATCAAAGAACATTTTGAGTTCGGTCTTATTGTTACGGCTATATTCGGGTTCAATCTAGCAAAGTGTTTATACAAGAAAACAGAGAGATTAGGAGATTGATGTGGAAACTTCAACGATTGTCCTATTAGTGCTCGTATTCGCAATCTATATTTTGATGAGCGAGTATTATTTTAAAAGATATTTAGGGATCAAATTAGAAGGTCGATGGATGTTTTCGGATGAGAGAAACAAACTGGCTGTATGGATTGATGGTCTCATCCTCATTCTGTTCATTGGTAGTATGTGGCATCTTAATACGGGGGCGAACTCGCACTTGATCTCTCCAGTGATCCGGATGAGTCCGATGTTTGGACTGTTTTTTCTACAGAATCTGAATCAAGGCATTGAAGAACGTCTAACGAGGCGTGATGAGAAGAGGTATTATCATAACTGGCTCGCATCCTTTGTCATGCTGGTCACATTTATCATCTTTTTTGTAGGGGAATATGAGTGACCGGTGATGAGGGAGGTAGAGTGAGAGTGGATGACGTTTGGATAAGATTGAGGTCCGTGGAAGGATGGTTGTTGGGAGGTATTTATGGAAATAGGCTTGATACTTTTCAAAAATCTAATGAGACACATTTGTATTGCGTCGAACCTCTTTTACAGTTTAGAAAACCGAATTCATCAGAAGTTCAATACTGGAAACTTGAGTGGGAAGAGGACACGTTAGGTGATCACATTTTGAAATGTACGGAGCAATATACACCCCATCCTCTAAATTATGAAAAGATTAACCGTCCTTACCAAAAACATGATGTAATAGCTTCTACATATTGGTGTGAACCAGATAAAGTAGAAAAAGTGAGCGGGCATGGCTTCAGGAATGAGGGTAGCGAATATTTAACCGCACTTGTGTTAAAACTCGGAGCTCAATCCATTACTATCTTGGCAAGTCCAGTCATTGAGGTAAGGATTACAAACACTGTTCCTTCCCAAATAGGGAGCCAACTATTTTAGTTTAATTAATTTAAGGAGGAAATGATATGAAACTAGGTGCTTTTTCTGTAAGTTTAAATGTAAAGGACATTCACAAATCGAAAGCGTTTTATGAGAAACTTGGCTTTGAAGCGTTTGGAGGAGATCTCGATCAGAACTGGCTTATCATGAAAAATGAAAGCTGTGTAATTGGGCTTTTCCAGGGTATGTTTGAAAAGAACATTTTAACGTTCAACCCTGGATGGAATGAGAATGCAGAGAATCTGGATTCTTTCACAGATGTTCGAGATCTTCAAAAACAGTTGAAAGAGCAAGGGATTGAAATCCTTTCAGGTGCAGATGAAACGACTGAAGGACCAGCAAGCTTCACGATAGAAGATCCAGATGGAAATCCTATTCTCGTCGATCAGCACAGATAAGGTAGTAGATGAAAAATTATTTGTATTTAATCCTGGGAATCTTGTTTATGGTGACCGGGTACTTAAGTGACGACAATTCATGGCTGACGCCTATTTGTTATTTTATAGCGGCGGCTTTCTTCATCATGCAAGCTGTGCTATTGGTCAAAAGGGGAAGACAGTAAGCTCTATACGAAAGCAATTGTCTGATCAGACAATTGCTTTTTTTACAGTTAAAAGCAGTGTTACCTCATACCAATCATGCATTCCGAAGAAAGAATTAGACAAAGATAAAGAATGTTATTGACCTTGTGGTGCACCACATCGTTTAAGATGAATTGTGAGGTGGCAATCATGTATAAGGTTAGTGAATTTTCCAAAATGACTGGGTTAAGCAAGGAAACACTGCGATATTATGCGGAGATCCAGCTTCTTGAACCGGTGTACATCGATCCGCGCAACAAATACCGCTATTATGATAATGGATCCTATCTAGTTGCGAGGTTATTGGTGTATCTGCGGAAATTCAATTTCACGATCCAGGAGATGCTGGAAGTCGTGAATGATGAATCATTCGAGAACTTAGAGACGCTCATCCGTGAAAAAAGAGAGAATCTAGTGCAGGAAGTCCAGCGCTTACAAACCGTCATTGAGGAAATGGACGAGTTTTTTGAATTGGGAATAGGAGATGAAGAACATGATCCAATGGTATGAAGAACGAATGATACCCGTCAATATCGAGGTGATTTGGCACTTGTTTGAAATCGATAACTTGAGCCGGATCATGCCGAACGTCGTAGAGACGAAGGTATTGGAAAAGAAAGATGGTGTGGTCGGTACCACGTATCAACAAAAGTACAAGGAAGGCAAACGTATCGAAACGTATATCGTCGAGGACCTTGAATACGAGAACACGCCTGAAAAGAAACATAACAAAATCGGTTTTACACTCGCGAAGGCATTTGAAATCGAAGCCTCCTTCACATTGGAAAAAGTAAGTGAAAACGAAACAAGATTCATCTATCAAGGACAAAACGAGGGGCTCAACTTCTTAGGCAAAACGTTACTGAAGCTCGGCGGGAAGAAGAGTAACCAGAAAGTCGTTACAGACTTCATGGACCGGGTAGAAGAAGAGGCCATTAAAGAACGCGACGCCAGTTAACATCAGGGGCTGAATCAAAGGGCAGTTAGAACGTCCTATTGATTTCAGCCCCTTTTCGCTATGGTGATCGAAAAGGAGTTTGGATTATAATTTTGAAATCTGGTCTATAAATCCTGAATCTGGTCTATAATTTCTCATTTTTATGGGAAAATCCAAAAACTGAGCTATATTTTTTCATTTTTATTGGAAACAACCCGATTTTTATGGGAAATACTCAAAAATGTGCTCTTCTCCTGAAAAACAGTCAGACTGTGCTCCAATTAGCTGAAATTTTCCAAGCAAGAGATTCACTGCTTGTTCTAAACGTGGACAAAGGTCACTACAATAATAATGGACAAATCCGAGAGGGGTGAATAGATGAAGAAGAAAAAATCGATCTGGATCGGCACGGCATTCTTATTGTACGGAGTCTTGATTTCATGGTACTTGTTTGTAGGTGCGGACACATCCATTCCTGCACAGTATCAGGGGACAGAAGCGGATCCAGCGGTTTTCATGTCTGAACGGCAGTTGGAATTGAGTCACGATTTCTCACGAATCAAGCAATGGCTGTACTTCTTGTCGATCCCGTTTGAATGGGTGATCTATATTGCGGTATTGGGATTCGGCTTATCGAAATGGTTCCGGAACCGTGCTACGGAAATCACGCGATTCTCCATCGTCCATAACGCACTTTATGTCGTGCTGCTTTCCTTGATGGCTTTCATTTTGACCTTGCCGATCGACTATTATAGTTATACCGTTTCACTCGATTATGAAATTTCGGTTCAGCCTTTTTCCGATTGGATGAGGGATAAGGTGATTTCGTTCTGGATCAATACGATGTTCTTATTCATCATCGTCCAGGCGTTGTACTGGCTCATGAACAAGTCGGAAAAAAGATGGTGGGTGTACGGATTTCTCTTATCCGTTCCTTTCACATTATTCATCTACTTTATCCAGCCGATCTGGATCGATCCACTGTACAACGACTTTTACCGATTAGAAGACAAAGCGCTCGAAGATAAAATCCTATCGCTCGCTGATCGAGCTGACATCTCAGCGGACAGGGTTTACGAAGTGAACATGTCAGAGAAAACGAATGCGTTGAATGCGTATGTGAACGGGATCGGGTCCAACCTCAGAATCGTCCTATGGGATACGACGTTACAGAAGTTGAGTGATCAAGAAGTGCTGTTCGTCATGGCCCACGAAATGGGACACTTTGTTAAGAACCATCTGTATTGGAATCTGATCGGATCCATCGTATCCACGTTCCTCGGATTATGGATCGGTTCAAAGCTTTTCGTCGCAATGATCAGGCGTTGGGGTCACCATTGGGGCGTGGAAAAACCGACGGATATTGCTTCTCTTCCGGCACTTTTACTCGTGTTTTCGGTGTTGTCTTTCATGGCAAGTCCAGTCGAGAACGCGATTTCGAGGAATGCGGAACACTCTGCTGATCAATATGCGATTGAAATGACGCAGGACCCTGAAGCGGCAGTAGGATCGTTCCAACAGTTAGCTGTTTCTGGCTTGAGTGAAGTGCATCCACCTTTCCTCGTAAAATTATTCTTGTACGGTCATCCGACGATGCTCGAACGAATCACATTCTTGGACCAGTGGGAGCGGACAATTACAAACGATCAGGAAGTGGATGAGGAGGAAAAATAGCTACCGAAACCTCTCATAAGTGTGTGTAAATGAGCGATGTTTTCCGCTTCGGAAAGAAGGGAATATCCATTTACAAGAACATGATGAGAGGGGTGATCCTATGGATCGTCATGATGAAATGGATGTAAGAGAAAGAAAGGTTGAGAAACGAAAAGATTCCAGCATGGTGGCTTCAACCTTCATCAAGTACGCAGCTTACTTAATCATCTTTTTCGGAATTTTGTATTTCCTCATCAACTATATATTGCCGATGTTTTAAAATAATCAATAAGGAAGGCACCCTGAGCGGGTGCCTTTTTGAATGGAAATGAACATTCTGCTGGATCTGTAATTTATTCTGACCAAAGTAAGAATAATTCTGCCTCAACTCGGAATTATTCTATCCAAATTCTGAATATTTCTACCCAAACTCAGATTTATTCTACTCAATACGCTTTTGCCCAGTACACCATGTGCTCAGCTTTTTCACCACAACAGATGCATTCTTCAGATATTGATTCCTGCTCGAATGGGATGCAGCGAGACGTTGCGGACGTCTTCTCTTTAATCTGTTCCTCACAAGACGTCTTGCCGCACCACATTGCCTTGATGAATCCAGGCTGATTCTCGAGCTGACCTTCAAATTCGCTGAATGTAAGCGCGACGGACGTGCGATCCTCTCGCAACTGTTGTGCTTTTCGCAACAGATTGTCTTGAATCTCGTCCAGCAGCTGTGCAATGGTTCCTTCAAGATCTTTTAAAGGTGTGAAAAGCTTTTCTCCAGTATCCCGTCGGACAAGTACCACTTGTTCCTTCTCGATGTCTTTCGGTCCGACTTCAAGGCGCAATGGGATGCCCTTCATTTCATATTCATTGAACTTCCAGCCCGGCTTCTTATCACTCGCATCAATGCCGACACGAATGGAAGCTGACAACTGATCCTTCAGGTCATATGCGAAGTCCAGGACACCTTCTTTATGCTGTGCAATCGGCACAATCATCACTTGAGTCGGGGCAACCTTTGGTGGAACGACCAAACCTCGGTTGTCTCCATGAACCATGATCATCGCTCCAATAATCCGTGTTGTCAGACCCCAAGACGTCTGATGGACATATTGAAGGTCCCCATTCTGATCGGAATATTGGATACCGAACGCTTTTGCGAATCCGTCACCTAGGTAGTGGGAAGTCCCGGATTGTAGCGCTTTACCGTCATGCATGAGACTTTCAATCGTGTAGGTAAAATCAGCTCCAGCGAACTTTTCCTTTTCCGTCTTTTTCCCTTTGATGACCGGAATCGCGAGGATGTCTTCACATAAAGATGCGTACACATTCAACATTCTCGTCGTCTCTTCTTGAGCGTCTTCCGCATCTACATGGCACGTATGCCCCTCCTGCCAGAGAAACTCCAGGGTACGAAGGAACGGACGAGTCGTTTTTTCCCAACGCACGACATTTGCCCATTGGTTATAGAGCTTCGGCAGATCGCGGTACGAGTGGATGATGTTTTTATAATGTTCACAGAAGAGAATTTCCGACGTAGGGCGAACACAAAGGCGTTCCGTCAATTCTTCTTCACCGCCATGCGTGACCCAGGCAACTTCTGGCGCAAAGCCTTCGATATGGTCTTTTTCCCGTTGTAAGAGACTTTCAGGGATGAAGAGCGGCATATACACGTTTTCATGACCGGTTTCTTTGATCATGGAGTCGAGCTCGTTTTTGATGTTTTCCCAAATCGCGTATCCGTATGGGCGGATGATCATCGACCCTCGGACACTCGAATAGTCGATCAAGTCTGCTTTCTTGACGACATCCGTATACCACTGGGCGAAATCTTCCTCCATAGCGGTTACATCTTGGACAAATCCCTTACCCATTTTCATCACCTCATTTTTATAGTAAAAAAATTGATAAAAACAAAAAAAGCCTTAGCCCCAAAAGGGACCAAGACTTGGCGGTACCACCCTACATTCGTAAAGCACATCAAACATGCCTTAAACACTCAACAGGATAACGGTTTTCACACCGCTGTATCTTCAGTCGATACAGAACTCGGAGGCAGGTTCAAATGCGGATCAATGGAAGCCTTTCAGCAACTGGATTCCTCTCTAAAAATGACCGGAACATCTTACTAGTCCTCTTCATCGCTTCAGTTTTGATAGTAATATAAGCCTGTTCTTGTAAAATGTCAAGAGAATATCTACAGCATAACCATGAATGGCTATTTTTACACGTTCAGGAACTTTTCCAAAAAACTTTGTGAGCTTGTTCATTTTTTCGCCCATTCCTACTTATAGTATAGTAATGGATTTGATTTGAGGTGAAAAAGTGAAAAGACGAGTGAAATTCGCCATTCTGATTGGATTATTCATAAGCCTTGGAATCCTGGCATGGAGAGTGCCAAGTATCACGGAGCAATCTCAACTGCAAGTCGAAGCGTTGAAAGCATCCTCCCAAGCCGTCCCGGCTATCGCCCAGATTGGAAAGCCAGCACCTGACTTCAAGCTGCAGGCGTTATCCGGTGAAGATGTCCAACTCTCAGATTTGAAAGGGAAAACCGTCGTCCTCAACTTCTGGACAACCTGGTGCTCTTATTGTAAAAAAGAGATTCCGGAGCTGATCAACTTGCATCATCTATATGAAAAAGAGGGCATTGTCGTGCTCGCCGTAAACTTAAGTTCAGAAGAAGAAAACCTCGAGCAGGTCGCGTTGTTTGCGAAGGAGTTTGAGATTCCTTTCACCATCCCGCTGGATAAAGAAGGTATCGTGGGGGAAACGTACCAGATCGTGATGATTCCGACCACGTTCATCATCGGACCAGACGGCAGGATCCAAAACAAAATCATGGGGCCGGTCCAACTCGATCAGCTGGAACAGCATTTGAAGAAACAGTGATCGTCAGAGGTGGTACTTCTCTTTCAAATGTCCTGTGTTCTTGGCGATCTCATCAAGTTTTTCATTCAGGTACAGGTAGTCCATATCAATCATAGCGGACCGATCGATGCCTTCTACGACGGATTTTGCGAACTGCCAAACCTTTTCCTGCAGAGAGGTTTGGCTTTTTTCTGCAATTAACGTGAGCGCTTCAAAGACTGCAGCCAAAACCGAGACATCCTGACGGGCATAGAACCGGATCTGATAGAAGGTTTTGTACAGGATATGAGAGAAAGTAGAAGTTTGCAGCACGATCCGCAAATTCTGATCCTGGTCATAAATGTACGGTTCATCTACCGATTCCTCCGCTAGACGGGAGAGCACTTTTCCGAGTCGTTGGATACAGTTGATCGCCGTCTGAGGGTCGTTGATGCCAGGAGAAACGGCACGGACTGCAATCTCGGTCAGCTTTTGGATGCCGAATTCAATATCTTGCTCCGACGACCTTTGTTCCCCGATCCGTATGTGCTTGAGGTAGTCTTTTTCATCATGCGGACGATCACCTAGCGACCAGTATTGGAATAGAGGCGTCCCTTCATCTACGTAATCACCAATCTTCTTTTCCATGTGGATGAGCAGATCATCCTTGTGCGCTTGTTTGACGATGGCTTCCAAGTCGAGGAGTTGGATGAACCCTGGAAGAACAGAGGTAGCCGTCTTATGGACGTTCAATTTGTACTCCTCATTTTCCCAGCTGGACCATGGTGATTCGATGGATGTTTGCAATTGTTTACGGCCCTTTTTCTGATTTTGTAAAATCGATAAGCAGTTGTCGGTGATGTCCTGAATGAGGTTGCTCACCTGGATCCAAGTGCCGACATGATGGATAAAGTAAACGAAGAAGGCGAGACAGACAGCGGAAAGGAACACGGATAAAGTCGGGACGATCAAGAACAAGGCTTGATCGGTGATGTTCATCCAAAGCATCACGAGCACGAAGAAGAGGAAGGATCCGATGAAAACGCCCAATACCCGCCTCGTGACCATGTCGCTGATGAAGTTGTTCAAGGTACGCGGTGAATATTGAGATAGATAAGTCGATAACAGCACCATGATCGATGAAAAGGTGATTGCCGTCATCGTCAGGATTGAAGTTGCCAAAGCGCTCAGTATGATTTGGGTCGTTTCGCGATCCGTCACCATGAAGGCTGGGAAAACAGTTTGCGTATTTGTCCGGTAGAGCCGTTCATCGATTACAACCGAAAAGTAGGCCAAAACGACAGAAAAAACACTATAAAATGCGGGTAAATACCAGAAACTCTTTCGAATTGTGCGGGAAAATGCATTCATGAACATCGCCGACTCGCCACCCCGGTGTATTTAGGCGATATTCTTCCACAGGAGAGCGAATTCTATGAGATTCAACTGGTGCACACCGGATGGTTTTGTAAAAATAGAGGGTAGTTTTGTAAAAATCGGCCGTTGTTTTGTAAAAACAACGCTTCGTTTTAGAAATTCTTCGCCCAGTCTTGTAAAATCAGGAGCAGGTTTTAGAAATGAGGTCTTTTTTACCATTAAAAAAGACTGCCCTCTCTAAAGGACAGCCCTCACTCACGCTCACAATTTCACTTTATCATAATCGTCAGCACAACCGGTGGATTCAGCAATTCGCTTGATTTTCTCGTTGATGAAGTCTTTGTCCCAATCCAGCAGGACATCCGTCTCGATGCCGTCAATGAAATACAACGAAAAATCCCATATCGCTTTTTGAATCGCGCGGTCGTCATTCCGTTCGGTGATGCCGTGCAGTACAGACAGTGTGGATGCACACACGGAAACATCCTCTCGCGCATAATGTCTCAGTTGATAGAACGCTTTATATAAAAGCTCCCGGTAGGTCTGGATGTCGATGATCACCCGGAGCTCATCATCCTCATCATAATAGTACGGGCGAGGGAAGGGGATCGACCCAAGTTCAGCGAGTATGGACCCGATCCGGTTGATGCTGTTGATGGCTGTATGCGGATCGTTGATTCCAGGTGAAATGGCACGTAGGGCGATCTCCACCAGCTTCTGTATACCAAACTCGACGTCCTGCACCGTATTCCGCTCGGTGCCGATCACGAACTCTTCTTTATAGATTTCCTGATAATTTTCCTCCTCACCAGAACGACCGCCTATAATCGAGAAAAGCGGAGTGTCTTTCAAAATGTAGTCACCGATTCTGCGCTCTACCTGGAGGACATGATCATGCTCTTTCGCTTTTTCCAAAATTTTTGGCAGTTTGACCATCTGTAAATAACCCGCATTCGGCGCATTAACCTGCACTTTATCCTTTGAATCGATATGCGAAACGTCTTCATGAGCGGATAAGTATTTGGATTTGGATCGATCATCCACTAGGTGAAAGCTTTCATTGATCGTTTTTAGCGTTCGGGTCGAAATCTTATCAATGAGGTTGTTCACTTGAGTCCAAGTGGCCACATGGTGGATGAAGAACACGAAAAAACCGAGCGAGATAATCGCCCAAACGACTGCTATTCCCGGTGCGATGAACAGCTTCTTATCACTGACATCTTTCAAAAACAATAAAATCAATAAGGAGTAGATGAATGCTCCTGTAAAAACGCCAAGGACCCTTTGTGTGACAACATCACTGATGAAGTCTTGCAGGGTACGTGGGGAGAATTGAGAGGAATACGTTGTCAGTACGACCATGATGGAAGAGAACGTGATCGTCGTCATCGTTAAAACGGATACGGCAATAGCGTTCAAGATCGTCTGACCAAGTTTCGCATCGGTCAAAAGCGCGTTCGGCACATAAGCCCGAATCTGTTCGACCGGTACGTTTTTCTCTAAATATACACTTAAAATGGCTAGCAAAAGGGCAAGCGTGCCGTAAAAAGATGGCAGGAACCAGAAGCTGTGTCTGAATTTGATCCATAGTTCATTGATTTTCATGGGACTCATCCTTCATTTTGTATAGTCTTACTTATTCCCAAAAAGAAGAAGCATCAACCCAAATGGGCGATGCTTCTTTCATAGCATTTATTCAAATTATCCAGTGAATGCTTGAGTGAACATTTTACCGTATGGTCCGCCATCCACGATACCGATACCAATCTTCGTATATTGGCTTCCGAGGATGTTCGCACGGTGACCATCAGAGTTCATAAGAGATGTATGAGCACCTTGGACAGAGCCGTTTCCTGCAATGTTCTCACCTGCAGTATTGTATTCAATACCGAACTGATCCATCATATCGAATGGAGATCCGTAAGTTGGTGAGTTATGGCTGAAATAGTTGTTGTCGATCATATCTTGTGATTTCACACGCGCCATCTTCGTAAGCTCAGGGTCTGCTTTCAATGGTGCTAGACCAGCTTTTTGACGCTCCTGGTTCACAAGGTCCAACATTTGCTGTTCATCAGCTGTTAGTTGGAATTCTGCATTAGAAGATGTTTCTTTTGGTTGTTGCTGTTCTTGCTTTGGTTGTGGTTGAGGAGCTGGTGTTGGCTCCTGAGCTTTAGGCTGTTTTTTTTCAGGCTGTGGAGCAGGTTGTTCTGCCTTTGGTTCTTCCTGCTTTGGAGCTGGCTTTTCAGCTTTCGGCTCCTCAGCTTTAGGTTCTTCAGCCTTTGGTTCTTCAGCTTTTTGACCGTAAGCTTGATCTAGTGCCGCTTGAATCTTGTCTTGTAATGCAGGATCAAGCTGTATATTGTTTTGCTTCATGAAATTTTGTACGAATGTATTGACTTGAGCTTGGTCAATTTGAACTTGACCAGATTGCTTGTAAACATGAACTTGTGCATCTGCTTGTGTAGTTGAAGCTTCACTGACACCAGCGCTAGCTCCAATGATGGATGCAGATAGTAAAGAAGTAACGAGAACTTTTTTAAACAATGTTTTCTACCTCCTCAATTTTGGTTACATAAACACGTTTCGCCTATACGCCATATCGGGTGGGGGTTAGGAAACAATTGGAAAATGAAATCGTGTATGATAAATATGGTTCTGGGCAACGAAAAGAGCGATCGGTTTACGAAGACTATATATAATGAGTGGGTCAGAGGAGGAGAAGGTTTTGTATCCTGAATTGGTAAAATATAAAGAGATCAAACAACAATATGAAGAGCAGCTGAATAAGTTGAAATTGGAACAGGGCGATTTAGAGGAAGAAAAAGAGAAGATGTTGAATGAATATGAGGATCTGCTCTCGAAAGTCAGTGCTCAACAAAAGGCAAACTCGCCAGACCGTGAAAGCCTGACGAGTCTTCGTACCGATTTGCAAAAGTTGACTGAAGAGCTGGGCGATGTGATGGAAGAAAGTTCTCACCTTTCTCGAGCGCAAAAAGAACGCCTTGATGAATGGATGAAGCCATTGCAGCGAGGGCTTGACCGCGAAGTAATGGCTGCAAAACAGCATTTGAAATTGAAAAAGGAAGAGTTCCAGCGCTACCGAATGGAAATGCTGCTGCTTGTCCAGCAAGTTTTCGAAATAGAAGAGTACATACATGAGATCCATCTCGCGTATACACGGGCTTGTAATGATTTCATGACAAAAGAAGAGCGGGAAACATTGCAGCTCCAGGCGATCCATGTGAGGCGAGATGCGAAACTGATGCTTGCAGAGCTCCAACAGGATCTCGATTATGTATCGAAGCATGGTAAAATGCCGGAATGGTTCAGTCGGAAGATGAACGGCTGAGAAGGGCTGTGATGGTGGTATGGAATTCTCACCGAACGTGCATTAATTATGACCAAACTTAATGGAATTCTGACCAAAGTTGAATTAATTGTGACCAAACTCAATTTAATTCTCACCAATGCCTGATTATAGCTCAAAAGTGAAAAGCCACAACTGGGGGGGAGTCGTGGCTTTTCGTCCGTACAGGATTGGAAGGGTAATAGTGAATTACATTTTAGCGTTCGTAATTAACTATTATGAAATAGGGGAAGTACAATAGGTTTAATTTACAAACGCTGTACCTACATTTATTAGCAAGATAAACAATACTACGATTAACGCAAAATCCGGCACCGTAAGAGTAACCCATGCTAACACCCCCATCAAAACTTGCCTCCAGTGAGAGTTGCCTCACACTAATACAATATGCGGAGAAGAAGCCGATGTATGGACAAGTGAATTAGGACATTAATGGAATTTTGAAGGGGGAAAAGCCTTGATCTATCCTAAGACATGGTCTGAATGGGGTAAAATGTACGTCAATCTGGATTTATGGAGTCCGATCATTGAACAAGTGCTGGAAACGGAAAAGCTCCCATACAACGAAGTCACGTTGACGAAGCACCCAGGAACACACGCGGTTTTTGAAGTGGATGGTCGATACATTTTAAAAATTTACACCCCGTTATCACCTGATGATTTTTCAGTCGAGGTTTCGGTTTACAAGAACATTGCCAAAGCTGGCCATACATACTTTCCAGAGCTCGTCGCTGCCGGGGAAGTCCGCTGTCCAGAGTTGTGGCAGTATACAATCGTCTCAGTCGTGGAAGGTGTGGCATATCGGGATGTCGAAAGCCTCTTGACGGTTGAAGAGAAAACACAGCTCGCGAAATCACTCGCAACACAATTGAAGGAATACCATGGTATTCAATGGGTGTACAATGACATCCCTGAGTGGTCTTTACGTTCAGAAGATCATCTTTCAACGTTAAAAAAGAACCTAAAAAAGCTTGATGCACTGAACGAGGAGGTTATAAGCGAAATCGCCCACTTTTTACAGACGTTCAAGCCGAATGCCAAGTTCCCTCAAACTGTCGTCCATGCAGACCTGACAGAAGATCACGTCTTTTTGAACAAAGAAGATGGAAGCTGGAAGTTGAGTGGATTGATTGATGTGGCGGATAGCAAATATTCGAGCGTTCTATTGGAACTGCCTGCGATCTGGTTTGAGCTGTTCAAAGGCGGTATTGATGCAATGCAAGCATTCATGATCGCTTACGATGATCGAACCTTTCGAATGAAGGAGATGCGCAATACACTCATTTATATGACGTTTATCCATCAATTCGGTGCCGACATGATACGTGAGACATTCAAAAGACAAAATATTACTTCTGTGAGCACACTGGATGAACTGACGGAAATCATGTGGCCGACAGCGTTGTTCTCGCCACAAAGTACTATAGTAAGAAATCAATATTAGGACTTAATTCCCTTTTTACCGAAAAAATGTTTTGTTCTCCACCTATATGTGAATAGTTAAGTAATACAACTTTTACAGGGGGAGTTTTACGACATGAAGAACATCATCACTGGAATTATCTTGATTGCATTGAGTTTTGTCAGCTTTAATTGGTGGGACGCAGTTGTAGGATCAGCAAGCATTGTTGAAACACAATCATCCCTTTTCGTATACATATTGCCTTATGTTCTTTCCTTCGTATTCGGTGGAATCGGCTTGACTACAACATTAAGCGGAATCAATGAAGTGAGAGGGAACAATTCCAATTATGAAGAAACAGCCTAAAAAAGGCTGTTTTTTTTATTGGAGTTAGAGTGTGAAAAGTTTAAATTCACAGAAGTGATGTCTAGCTCAGCGCCCAGACTCTCGGTCACTTCAGTCCTCCTGCAGCCTCCTCGTCGGACCTCCAGTGCCCTTCGAGTCTGCCCAGGGCGCTTGCACTTTTCTTATTATCATACCTTGAAATATGATGGAAAATGCCGATATTTACGGTAAATAGGGATTGTTGGGATGATTGCCAAATACTCATACGACTTCACTCAGTCGTTAACGGAGACGCTAAACATACATCCCACAAAAACGGGGTATGATAATGAAGAAAATTTCTTCTGTGTTGGTATGTGCAGTTCTTGTAGCAGGATGTAACAATGCAGTCACGATTTCACAAAAGTCGTTGCAATCTTCTTCAGTTGTCAGTCAAGCGCAGCGGGTGAATCCGGAGATCAAAAAGGAAATCAAACTCGATGTTCCATTGATCAATCAATTGCCCGAACTGCCAAGAGGTTGTGAAGTGACCAGTCTTTCCATGTTGCTTCAACACGCTGGTGTCAAAGTGAGTAAAATGACGTTGGCGAAAGAAGTGAAGAAAGATCCCACACCTTTTCAAAGGAAAAATGGAGTGGTTCACTTCGGGAATCCGAATGTCGGTTTCGTTGGAAATATGTACGATAAAAGCAAACCCGGCTTTGGGGTGTATCATAAGCCGATCGCGGACCTCGGAGAAAAATACCTTCCGGGAAGAATCGTCGATATGACAGGTGCTGAATTTGAAGATGTGCTCACACATGTTCAAAACGAAAAACCTGTCTGGGTGATCAACAATACCGCTTTCAACCAATTGCCGCCGAAGTACTGGCAAGAGTGGAACACGCCACAAGGAAAAGTGAAGATCACCTATAAAGAGCATTCGGTCCTCGTCACCGGTTATGATGAAACGTACGTCTATTTCAATGATCCACTACTCGGCATCAAAAACCACAAAATCCCTAAAACGCAGTTCCAAAAAGGATGGGAACAAATGGGTCGCCAAGCGATCACTTATCAATAAGAAAACAGGCCAAGATGCAATCTTGGCCTGTTTGTTTTATCTCTATTCAAGTCAGGGTTATAACCTCAACCTGTAACTCGTCCACTAAAACGGGACAGTTGTTGGCGGATGGTCTGCTTCGCTTCTTCCGTATCAGCCGATGCGTACGAATCCAACAGTTCATTGATCTGATCCTGGCGGATGCCGTTACTCCACATCACATAGGAGCGATATTCAGTGCTTTTCAAGTATTTCTTCAGCATGTTGTATTCCGGTCCGAAGTAGTAGGATAAGTCACAATGAAACTCATCGAAATCCTTGAGATCCACTGCTAAAATCGTATCGTCCAACAAGTACATGCGGGCATCTTTTTTCCTCATCAAGATCGGTACTGCGTACAGCTCATGATCCTCCAGCACACCGTGTGCCGTCGGTAAAAACAAGTAAGGTGTATGGTCGATATCAAATCCGACAAAAAAGTCAGCAGCAGATTCATGAATGGTAGGCTGGCGTAACATCGTACATTGAACCAGTAATCGTTGAGTTTCAATCATTTCCGTTTCCCCCTCAATTTCGAATGATAAGTATCAACAGAATGTCCACATCAACGGCCTTTTATACATGCAAATGAAAGATTAATAGAGTTCAGTGACAGCTTGTCCTTTTTTGAATCGTCATTGACAAAAGTTCAAAAGAAGGTTTACACTAAAAATACTATTAGAGAATTAAGAAAATTATGAAAGAAGTTGACCAAAATGCGAGATTTATTTTTGCATTTTCATCAATTGCATAGAATCGAAAGCGAGCCGTTGTCCGGTTGAATCAATCGGGACAGCGGCTTTTTTAATGCGATTTTATCTCGCTAAATTGGTAGTGCATTAGGAAGGGGGAACATCATAAATGATTACACTTACAGGGAATACGCTCACTTTGAAAGATCTCTATCATGTCCTTTATGAAGGGGAAGAAGTCCAGGCATCCGCAGAGAGTCTGGAAAACGTGAAGGTGAGTCGGAAATCTGTTGAAAAGATCGTAGATGATCATCAGGTGGTCTATGGCATTACGACTGGTTTTGGAAAAATGAGCGATGTATGGATTGCGCCGACAGAAGTGGAAGAACTCCAGCTCAACTTGATACGGAGCCACGCTTGCGGTGTCGGGGAGCCTTTCCCTGAAATCGTCAGCCGGGCGATGCTGCTTTTACGGGTGAACGCATTGTTGAAAGGTTTCTCAGGCGTCCGGGTCGAGGTCATCCAACTGTTGATCGATTGCCTCAATAAAAGGATCCATCCGATCGTACCGAAGCAAGGTTCACTAGGTGCAAGCGGTGATCTTGCCCCGTTGTCCCATCTCGCACTTGTCTTGATCGGAGAAGGAGAAGCTTACTATCAAGGAGAGCAGATGGCTGGTGGCGAAGCCTTACAAAAGGAAGATCTGAAGCCGATCGTACTGAGTGCGAAGGAAGGGCTCGCGCTCATCAACGGCACCCAGGCGATGACAGCAATGGGCGTTATCTCTTATTTGGAGGCGGAAAAACTCGCTTATCAGAGTGAGCTCATTTCTGCTTTGACGCTCGAAGGGTTGCGAGGCATCTCGGATGCGTTTGATGAAGACATCCATTTTGCACGGGGGTATCCGGAACAAGTCGGTGTAGCACAACGGATTCGCATGTACATCAAACAAAGCGGTCTCATCACTGAACAAGGAGAGGTCCGCGTACAGGATGCTTACTCCTTGCGCTGTATCCCGCAAGTACACGGTGCTAGCTGGCAAACCCTCAATTATGTAAAAGAAAAACTTGAGATCGAAATCAATGCAGCGACCGACAATCCGCTCATTTTCGATTATGGAAGGAAGGTCATCTCAGGAGGGAACTTCCACGGTCAGCCGATTGCGCTAGCGATGGACTTTCTTGGAATTGCGATGGCGGAGCTTGCGAACATTTCGGAAAGAAGAATCGAGCGGATGGTCAATCCGCAGCTGAGTGATTTGCCTGCGTTTTTATCGGCAAATCCTGGTGTCGAATCCGGAGCGATGATTTTACAATATTCTGCAGCATCACTCGTTTCCGAGAACAAAACACTTGCTCATCCGGCTTCGGTCGACTCGATTCCATCGTCTGCGAACCAGGAAGATCATGTGAGCATGGGGACGATCGGATCAAGACACGCCTATCAGATCATCCAAAACACGAGGAATGTGCTGGCGATCGAGTTGTTCTGTGCGATGCAGGCAGTCGAGTTCCGTGACGTAGAGAAGATGGCACCACGGACGCGAAAAGCTTACGACCATGGCAGAAAAGTCGCCCCGAGCATCACTGGTGACCGCGTCTTCTCCAAAGATATCGAACGATTGTCCAACGCACTAAAAGAGGACCATTGGAATGGCATACTCATCACCCAATAAAAAAATATGAAACGAGAAGTGGAGGAATGAACATGAAGAAAATTCAAGCGCCTAGAGGAACGGAATTGAATACGAAAGGCTGGGTCCAGGAAGCGGCCTTACGGATGCTAATGAACAATCTCGATCCGGAGGTTGCAGAAAACCCGGATGAACTGGTCGTTTACGGCGGAATCGGAAAAGCAGCCCGTAACTGGGAAAGCTTTGATGCAATCGTTGAATCATTAAAAACGCTCGAAAACGATGAAACGTTGATGGTCCAATCCGGAAAGCCAGTCGCGATCTTCAAGTCACACGAAAATGCACCACGGGTATTGATTGCCAACTCGAACCTCGTACCGGCATGGTCGAACTGGGAGACGTTCCGTGAACTCGAGAAAAAAGGCTTGATGATGTACGGTCAGATGACGGCAGGAAGCTGGATTTACATTGGAACGCAGGGCATCCTTCAGGGAACGTACGAAACGTTCGCAGAGGCGGCGCGTAAACATTTCGGTGGAACACTCGCCGGTACATTGACGGTCACAGCTGGTCTAGGCGGAATGGGAGGCGCGCAACCACTGGCTGTCACGATGAACGGCGGTGTCGTCATTGCAATCGAGTGTGACCCGCACCGCATCCAGCGCCGGATTGAAACGCGTTATTGTGATACGAAAGCGGATTCTCTCGACGAGGCTTTGAAACTTGCAAAAGAGGCGATGGAGAAGAAGGAACCGTTGTCGATCGCCCTACTCGGGAACGCGGCTGAAATTTTACCGGAACTCGTGAAACGTCAAGAAATCCCTCATCTCGTCACGGATCAGACATCCTCTCATGATGTGTTGAACGGCTACTTGCCGATCGGTTTTACATTAGAAGAGGGTGCAGAACTGAGAAAGCGGGATGCGGATACTTATATCGCGAAATCAAAAGCGAGCATCAAGCAGCACGTGGAAGCGATGGTCGACTTACAGAAAGCAGGAGCGGTCGTGTTCGACTACGGAAACAACATCCGACAGGTCGCGAAAGATGAAGGCTTCGAGGATGCGTTCGCCTTCCCTGGGTTCGTTCCAGCGTTCATCCGACCGATGTTCTGTGAAGGAAAAGGACCATTTCGCTGGGCGGCGTTATCAGGAAACCCAGAAGACATTTACGCGATTGATGAAGTCATCCTGAAGGAGTTCGCTCATGATGAGCACTTGTGCAAGTGGATCAAGATGGCTCAGGAGAAAGTTGCCTTCCAAGGGCTGCCGTCACGTATTTGCTGGCTCGGTTACGGAGATCGCGCGAAACTTGGAAAAATCATCAATGACATGGTTGAGAGTGGAAAAGTGAGTGCACCGATCGTCATCGGGCGTGATCATCTCGATTGTGGTTCCGTCGCGTCACCGAATCGCGAGACGGAAGCGATGAAGGATGGCAGTGACGCGATTAGTGACTGGCCAATCTTGAACGCGATGATCAATGGGGTCAACGGTGCAAGCTGGGTATCCGTCCATCACGGTGGCGGTGTCGGCATGGGTTACTCGCAGCATGCGGGTATGGTCATTGTCGCGGATGGTACGAAGAAAGCGGCAGCACGTTTGGAGCGTGTTCTGGCATCTGACCCGGGAATGGGCGTAGCACGACATGCGGATGCGGGGTATGAACTGGCAATCGACACAGCTAAAGAAAAAGGAGTCCGCATTCCGATGCTTGAAATGGAAAGTGTCAGCGAAAGGAGTGGCAAGTAATATGAAAGCAGATCTACTACTGAAAAATATCGGACAATTACTGACGATGGACGGTTCAGAAGGCATTCGAAAAGGCGAAGCGATGAAAGAAATCGGCTTGGTAGAAGATGCTGTGGTCGCTGTAGCGGACGGAAAAGTCGTCTATGTAGGACCGAAAGACGATGCGCATTCCATTGATGCTCATGAAGTCATCGACTGTGAAGGGAAACTCGTCACACCGGGACTCGTCGATCCGCACACGCATCTCGTTTTTGGCGGATCGCGTGAACATGAGCTCGCTTTGAAACAACAAGGCGTTCCGTATCTTGAAATTTTAAAACAAGGCGGCGGAATCTTGTCGACGGTCCAGGCGACGCGTGAAGCGGATGAAGAGGCGCTGTATGAAAAAGCGTCCTTCCACCTCGAGCGCATGCTGAGCTATGGCATCACGACGATGGAAGCGAAGAGCGGATATGGGTTGGACGCCGATACAGAGCTGAAGCAGCTGCGCGTCATCAAACGCTTACGTGAAACGAAGAACGCAGATATCGTATCGACTTACCTTGGTGCGCATGCGATACCGAACGAATACAAAGGCCGATCCCAGGCATTTTTAGATGAGATGGTGAAGCTGATGGAAACCGTTAAAGAAGAAGACTTGGCGGAATTCGTCGATATTTTCTGCGAGACCGGTGTGTTTACGGTTGAAGAATCTCGAGCCTATTTGAAAAAAGCGAAAGAGATGGGCTTCGACGTCAAGATTCATGCGGATGAAATCGACCCACTCGGAGGAACGGAAATGGCGTGTGAGGTCGGAGCGATCTCCGCCGATCACCTGGTCGGAGCATCTGAAGAAGGCATCCGTCAGCTCGGTGAAACGAACACGATCGCTGTGCTTTTACCAGGAACGACGTTTTACCTGAATAAAAACGAATTTGCGAAGGCGCGAGAGATGATTGAGGGCAATGCGGCCGTTGCACTGGCTACCGACTTCAATCCGGGCAGCTGTCCGACGGAAAACTTGCAGTTGATCATGAACCTCGCGGCGCTTAAATTGCGGATGACACCGGAAGAAATCTGGAACGCGGTTACGGTCAATTCAGCCTATGCGATTGGATGTGGAGAGCGGGCTGGAAAAATCAGCGAAGGTCGCCAGGCAGATCTTCTCGTATGGGACGCGCCGAACTACTTGTACATTCCGTATCATTACGGTGTGAACCATGTCCGGACTGTCATCAAGAATGGAAAAACCCTTTTTGAAAGGGGAGAGCGGGTTGGCAACGTTACCGTATCTTAAACCAGCAGGCGAAGCAGGATTCAAGGATTCAGAAGTCGTCAAAGCGCATGAAATCGTGAAAAAGTGGGACGGAGAAACGAAGGTGAAGGGCATCGGATTGTTAGGTGCACCATTATCAAAGCCGTCAATCAGTTTGTCTGGTGCGTCCCAATCACCTGGCGTAATCCGGTCGATGTTCTCCGCGCTTTCCACATATGCGATAGAAGAGGAATGCGATCTTCAAGACGAGGTGATCACGGATTTCGGTGATGTGGAAATGCATTTGACTGACATTCCGGAAAGCCACAAGCGAATCTATGAAACATTCTCTGGTGTTTTGAACGATCAGCCGGACCTGGTGCCGGTTGTGCTTGGGGGCGATCATTCGATCAGCTACCCGAGTATCAAGGCTTTTTCTGAGACTAGGAAAAAGGTAGGCATCATCCAGTTCGACGCCCATCATGACTTGCGAAATCGAGAAGACGGTGGAACCGGTAATGGAACACCTTTCCGGGCGTTGATTGAGGAAGGGATCATCCAAGGCGATCAGCTCATCCAGATTGGAATCCGAAACTTCTCGAACAGCCGCCCTTATCATGAATACGGGAAAAAACACGGTGTGACCGTCTACACGATGAAGGATGTTCGGAAAAAGGGGATTGAAGAGCTGATTCAGAAGTCGGTTGCTCAGCTGAAAGAGCATGTCGATGTCATTTATGTCTCGCTCGATATGGATGTGCTGGATCAGGCATTCGCGCCCGGATGTCCAGCAATTGGCCCAGGGGGCATGACGAGTGATGACCTCCTGGAAGGCATCCGAATGCTCGCTGCTGAACCGATGGTGCAAGGAATGGATATCGTAGAAATCGACCCGACCGTTGATTTCCGCAATATGACTACCAAACTAGCAGCTTATGTCATCCTGACGTTCATGCTGCACCGAAAATGATAGAAAAAGACCTGAAAGTGAGGGGTGGAAGCCTTCTTTCAGGTCTTTTTTCATGGGGTGAAAGCTAATTTGCTCGTATTTCCCATAAAAATGAGTGTATTTCCAATAAAAATTGAAAAATATAGACCAGAATCAAAAATTATAGCTCAGATTCAGAAATTATAGATCAGATTCAGAAAATATAGCTCAAACTGAAAAAAGAACCTGATGATTGCAATCAGGCTCTTTCCTCTATCCTTTATTTCTGTTCATCGTCCTCTTCAGACTCATCTTCGTCTTCGTCATCATCATCGTCATCGTCTTCCGCTTCTACTTCAAGAATTTCTCCAGAATTTGCATCCAGTTCGACTTCTTTTACACTTTGATCCTCTGCGGATTCGATTGTTACTTCATAGACCAGCTTGCCGTCTTCTTTTTCAATCTCCGTTTTTCCTGTCACTTTACCTGGAACTTCTTTCAGTGCTGCCTCTTCCGCTTCTTCCACCGTCAGATCCGCTTGTTTCATTAACTCGCTTTGGTTGGAATTGGCGAGTGCATCCATCCCTTTTGTACCGAACAGGATTCCTCCTCCAATTAGGAGAACAGCTAATCCGCTGATCCACATCGTTTTCTTACTGAATCGTTTCATTACAAAATACCTCCTTGAAGAATGGTTGATGTTATATTTCTAAGTCTATCAATTTGAAATGAAAAAATAAGAATAAGAAAATGAGATTTTGATGAGAAAAATTTCATCCATTTCTCATGAGTAAATTCCAAACATCCACCTGGATAAAACGTTACACTAGAAGGTAGAGAATGGTGATAGGAGGCGAGAGTCTTGAGCGCTGCTGAAAAGATTCTGATTGTAGAAGATGATTTCCACGTTGCACAATTCATCCAGCTGGAGATGAACCATGAAGGATACGAGGTAGAAGTATCAGGCGATGGGGCAAATGCCTTGGAAGTTTTCCAAAAACAGAAATTCGACCTGATCATTTTGGACTGGATGCTCCCTCATCTTAGCGGACTGGAAGTATGCCGAAGAATCCGCAAGACCAGTCAAGTGCCCATCATCTTACTGACTGCTAAGGAGGACATCGGTGATAAGATTGCAGGCTTGGATACGGGAGCGGACGACTACCTGACGAAACCGTTCGAAATTGAGGAGCTGCTCGCAAGAATCCGTGCCATTTTAAGGAGAAACGCCTTCCATCGAAATCAAGATAAAGATGAGGAACTCCTATCCATTGAGGATTTGACTGTAGATCTAAAAAAAAGAATGGTTAAACGTGGAGGGAATCTCATCGATTTGACGCAAAGAGAATTTGACCTGCTTGTCCATTTGCTTCGACATGAAGGAGAAGTGCTTAACAGGGAACAGATTCTCACGGCTGCTTGGGGTTACGACTTTATCGGTGAAACGAATGTGGTTGACGTTTACATTCGATATTTAAGAAACAAGTTAGATCGCGATTATGAAAGGACCCTCATCCATACGGTCCGAGGCATCGGCTATGTGATCCGTTCTTCGGAAGAAAGGATAAAGGCTGACACAAATGATGAACCTTTTTAGGAAAGGGGATAAAACCTCTTCGATCGTATTCCAATTTACGATTTGGCATGCCATTACTGTCGTAGGGATGATTTTAATCCTTGCCGTCACCATCCTTCTTTTTGCCGGTTACTTTTTAATGGAAGATTCAAAGCAAGAAATCACGAATGTGGAAAAAAAGATCGTGACTCAAATCGGAAACAACCCAGAATCCTTCCAACAAGCGATAGATGATACCCTTTACCCTGATTACCCGAACTACTTCGTCAAAGTCCTCACGGATGAAGGAGATTTATTGGCCAAAACTCGTGGTTGGAGTAAGGAGTTTGAAGAGGAAGTGGAGGAGGATATCTCAATCCTCGGATTCCCTCACTATATGTGGAACGATGACCGGGGTTTGTTTTACAGAGACCGCCTCACTTGGAATTCGGACGGAGTGAACGGCACGATTCTATATGAAGTCGAGCTGAATCATATAAACGAATTTCTGATCTTGCTCTTTAACATTTTCTTAGTGACATTCCTGATCAGTGTGTTCACAACACCCTTCATCATCTATCGGATGACAAAAAGAAAGCTGCAACCACTCCTTTCAATCATTCATTCGGTTAAAAAAGTGAAATCATATGCGGACTTGAAAGAACCGATTGCTGTTCCAGATACACCTAAGGAGTTGAACGATTTAGCGGAATCAATCAATATACTCCTGCACCGATTAGGAAAACAGCTAGAACGAGAGAAGAGTTTCATAGCAAATGCATCGCATGAGCTGAGAACACCCCTCACCTCATTCAACGGGTATATCAACTTGATCAAACGGTGGGGTAAGGACCAACCTGATGTGTTGGAGACATCCATAGCTGCACTAGATTCTGAGAATAATAGGATGAAGCGGTTGCTAGATCAGTTGATGACACTGGCGAAATCCGAGCAAATCGAAACTCAATTCAAAACGGTCGATCTAGTCGATATATGTAAAGCAGCCATTCAACATGTTTGGAATTCGGAGTCCGGTATTGAGCTGGTGGAAAATTATGAGAATCACGTTTTTGTCAAAGGGGATGAAGGGTTTCTTTCTCAGGTCGTCATCATTCTATTAGACAATGCTCAACGGTATTCTAGTGAGGGAGATACTGTCAAAATCCAACTTCGTCACTCGGATGGTCACGTAAAAATGAGTATCGCAGACTCTGGACCTGGCATACCTCTAGAAGATCAAGAGCGCGTTTTTGAGCGATTTTACCGTGTCGATAAAGGTCGCTCTCGAGAAATGGGGGGCACAGGGCTAGGACTCGCCATTGCCAAAGAACTCGTGGAACTACATGGTGGAGAAATTTCATTAGAAAGTGAACTTGGGGAAGGAAGTACATTCAGGGTACTACTCCCAATGAGTAAAAAGACCAATTGAGCGGTGAAAATATAGACCAGAATCGAATATTATCTGTCCAGAATCCAAATTTATGTGCCCAAAACCAAAATTATTATGCCCAAACCTAGATCTATCTCCACATAAAAAAGACCTGAGCAGAGGCATCATCCTCTCTCAGGTCTTCTTCAAATCAAATCAGTACAATTTCCCTTGTCTGTATAGAACTGTGGATAGCTTCATAACCGCGTGGATGTAACAGTTTTGACGGAGTGGGAACGGATCCCCGAAGAATTGCGGCAGGATCGTCACCATCGTTTCTTCCATCTTTTCGACCAGCTTTTCGAAGATTTGCTCTTCACTGTAAAATTGAGTTTCACGTCCTTGTACCCATTCGAAATAGGAGACGATTACACCACCAGCGTTGGCGAGAATATCCGGGACAATGATGACGCCATTGTCCGCCAGATATTTATCGGCATCACCCGTTACAGGAGCATTCGCACCTTCAACGATGATTTTCGCTTTTATCTGATCGACATTATCCTTATGGATTTGTCCTTCTAAGGCTGCCAACACCAATACATCGACGTCCATGTAGAGCACTTTTTCACGATCGAGGATCTCTGCCTTCATTTCAAGTCCAGCGAGTTCCTTTTCCGTTGTCGGTAGATCACCTTCATTGTTCGCGGTGTAATCGACAAGCGCTGGAATATCCAAGCCTTCTTCGTTGTATATCGTAACATTACGATCACTCACCGCAACGATTTTATTGTTCAGGTGTGAGCAACGATAGGCTTCCAATGCAGCGACAGACCCGACATTACCGAAGCCTTGAATCGCCATCTTCAAATCTTTCCGATCATGATTCAATGCTGTTCTAGCGAACGGATTCTCTTGTGCATCGAGCCATTCCCGGTTTTCATTCATAAAGTCATGCATCATGTAACGATAGGTGAAGTAGACGCCTTTTCCTGTCGCTTCTCTTCGGCCTAGTGAACCTCCGTTGATGATGCTCTTGCCGGTAAAACTTCCACGATACGTCGTTCCCGGACGGATGCTCTTATATTCTGCCATCATCCAGTCCATTTCACGATCACCAGTCCCCATGTCCGGAGCTGGAATGTCCTTGTCCGGACCAAGGATATCACTGAAGTAGTGGACGTACTTTTTACAAATCTGGTGGAGTTCTTTCACCTCATAATCTCGTGGATTGAGGACTACTCCGCCTTTACCGCCCCCGAACGGCACTTCATGCAGTGCATTTTTCAATGTCATGAGAGATGCGAGATTCATGACCTCTTCTTCATTGACCGATTCATGAAAACGAATACCGCCCTTATAAGGACCAAGCGTGTTGTTGTGTTGTACGCGGAATGCCGGGATTCTGACGACTTTTCCGTTCTCTAGAGCGATTCGTAAAAACGACTTATGTATGTGATTTGGCGTTGATAGAATCGCTGTCAGAGATGTAAATGCCTGTTCACGGTCTTGCTCCTTTAGATCTGGTAAAAATGACTCGTCCTCAAGTAATGCGTCCAATGAATGCTGGACGATCGAACCAAAATAACTTGCCATACCTTAACGACCTCCCCTTCATCTACTAATTACATTATAACCAAGAAATGCTTTTCATTTAAAAAGATACGGTCTGAATCATCCGACAATTCTTCCATTTTGTCGAAAAGATGGTAGACGAGCCGACTTTTAAATACTTTTAAATTCAAATAATCGTGACGTTTCACACAGATATGAAAAACAGTTACTTCCATCTATCTGCTCATTTCATCATAGGTCATTTGTATTACGATATGACTACAGAATATTTTAAACATTCGAAAAGTAAAGAAAATTGAGGGAGGAAAAAGAATGAAGAAGAAACATGTTGTCGCTTCCGCAGTGTTAGCGACGAGTATGCTCCTATCTGCAATGGGTGGAGCGAGTGGTGCCGATTTTGAAAAGAAAGTGTCAAAAAACCCGGAATTGCCTGCAGCAATGGTGAACATGAACAACAACAAGGTGTTCGACAACCTTGAATCCATGCTGAAGCAGAAATCAGAATCTGAGACGATCGACGTGATCGTCCAGTTCGATAAATCGATGGCGAGTGAGAAGGCCCACAAAGCGGTGATGAAACGCCTCGGTAAATTCAAGACAAAGCATGTCTTTTCAAACGCTTTGAACGGGGTAGCTGTCACTCTGACCAAGAAACAAATTGAAAAGCTTGAGAAACTGCCTTTCGTCAAATCCATCGAGCATGATGCTCAAATCCAAACCTTGAACGGTACAGCAAACAAATGGTTTGGAACAGAAAAAGCACGTGGTGACTTCGGTCTTACAGGAAACAGCGATGGAAACGAAAACACGTATTCAAAAGATGACCAAGTCGTAGCGGTCATTGATACCGGAATCGACGGAAACCACGTTGACTTGGATGAAGGAAAAGTCATCGGTTGGAAGGACCTGGTCAATAATCGGACAACTCCTTATGATGACAACGGACATGGTACACACGTTGCCAGTACGGTAGCAGGTGATGGAGATGGGAATCCGACTCATAAAGGTGTTGCACCTGGAGCGGCTCTTGTCGGGATAAAAGTATTGAATGCACAGGGAAGCGGAAGCATGAGTACCGTTACAGCCGGGATCGATTGGGCAGTAGCGAACAAAGATGTATATGGAATTGAAGTGTTGAGCTTGAGCCTTGGGACTTCTGGAAGCTCAGATGGGACAGACTCTACCTCTGTAGCGGTCAACAATGCAGTTGACGCAGGACTCGTCGTCACAGTTGCAGCTGGAAACGATGGACCAGGCAAGAAGACGATCGGATCTCCTGGAGCAGCAGAAAAGGCGATTACAGTCGGGGCAGGTGCTGACCTTGGAGAAGGCGGTTTCTTCCTTGCAGACTTCTCAAGTCGTGGTACAACAGCGGATGGCCGTATCAAGCCGGATATCTTTGCACCTGGCTACAACATTACAGCTGCTCAAACGAACACTTCAAGTGGCTATGTAACGTATAGTGGAACGAGTATGGCTACACCGTTCACGGCTGGTACGATTGCATTGATGCTCGATGCAAACCCAGGATTGACGCCGACTGATGTGAAAAACATCCTATCCAACACGGCTGAAGATTGGGGTCCAGCAGGTAAGGACATCGACTATGGTCATGGACGCCTGGACGGATATGAAGCGATCAAGGATGCTGGAGGCTTGAGCGGCACGAACATCGCGACTCCGAATCACTTCGCGGAGCAAGACTCTCTAGGTGGTACGGGTAGTGAAGACACGTACCAGTTCACAGTGAACAACACGAACTATCCGACAGCCGTTACGATGATCATCCCGAACTGGACAGCAAGCTGGTGGTTCGGCGGATCTCCTGACTTCGACGTTTACTTGTACGACCCATCCGGTGTACAAGTAGCGAAGGCGGAAGGAACGAAGCGTCAAGAAACACTTACGTTCACACCGACACAGACAGGAACTTACACACTGAAGGTTTCTTCTTACAGCGGCAGCGGCTCCTACTATGTTGACTTGAGCGCTGGTACGAACGGTTTGACACAGACTTCCAACCAATAATTTTGACGAAAAAAAGAGATGGTCCCAAGAGGGATCATCTCTTTTATCATGTCGAAAAACGTATTATTTCCCAGGAAAAAGATGGCTTCCGTCGTATCTTAAGATGCATCTGCTGTGTTTCTAGTACGGTTCATATATTTCTGCAGCAGATTCGTTCTCAGTTCAATCAGTGGTTGTGCAACCGTGATAATCGGTTTGGAAGCTAAGAGCAATGTGACCGCCGCTGCAAGAGCGAGGAATAACACATAGCTTCCTGTGTCCTGAATCGCATCATAGAACGGAGTGATCGAGAACAGCTTGACGACGAATCCATGTAAAAGATATACATAAAGTGTTCTTCCGCCCATATGGGTAAAGAATAGTTGACGTCTTGGTACAAGTGCCATGAAGCTGAATGTCGCGATGAACATCAATCCATACATGAGCAGTCTGATGAGAATCGCTTGTTCTGCGCCTACGCCCAACTCCTCATAAGAGGACGAAGCGAGGAGCCACTCTTTTGCCGCATCTGGAAAGAAGAAGTAATAGCTGATCAGCATACTTGCGAAAATGGCACCTGACGCGATTCGCACATCTGTACGAAGCAGCGCGTAGAAGTGTTCCTTTTTCAAGTAATAGCCCAATAAGAATACCGGGAAGAACACGAATGTTCTAGATAGGCTGAGAAACGTTCCGATATCTTGAATATAACCTGCGACAAGTCCGATCGCGAGTGCAATGACCAATGGATACTTCATGCGTGCGAACACGAAGAGCAATACATTCCAAAGCACCATACTGAGTAAGAACCACAATGTCCAGTACGGATCGAACAATGTGAATGTTTCACTACCATTTTTCACCGTATAAAAGGCGAAGTAGATCATTTGGAAAATGAAATACGGAATCAGGATTTTCTTGAAAATCTTCTTCAGATAGCCTTCCTTCAAAATGCTTTTCGAGAAGAAGCCGGCGATCAATATGAAAGCAGGCATATGGAACGTGTAGATGAAGTTGTATACTGTATATAACACATCGCTGTTTGACTTATGCGGACTGATGAAGTGTCCGAACACCACAAGAAAAATCAATATGAATTTTGCATTGTCAAAGTAATACTCACGCTTTTGTTTATTCATAATCTTAGCCTCCAAGTTGTCTGAAAAAATTTGTGCAATCATTAAAAACGAAGTATGCTGTGATTTAACATACCCCGTCAGATTATGAATCAATCGTTTGTCACCTAATTTATTCGAAATTGTCATCTGTTTTTGGACGTCTGTAAATGAGTTTTAACATCTATGCTCATTTTGTAATAAATGTAAACAAAGAAAGAGGGGTCAATATGGAAAAAACGCGCAATCTTCTATACATTCCAGGACCATTTTCGTTCGATCACACGTTCCAACGCCATCATCGGACGACCGATACATTGAAAACGATGGTCGTGAAACGGGAAGAAAACCGTTTCATTAAATGGATCCACCTTGGTGATGAAGCATTTCTTTTGGATGCATCCATTCAAAATGAAGAAGACGGAATTTCCATTCAATTGAACAGAAATGTTTCGGAAACGCAGATGGAGGCTCTTCATCACCATCTCCATCGCATGTTTGGTGTAGGAAATTCTCTGAATGCGTTTTATGAGCATTTGAAGACGAATGATAGACTGAATGGGCTGATTAAGCAGTTCCATGGCATGCGGGTGATTACGAATCCGGACCTGTTTGAAACGACAGTGGATACGATCATCGGTCAGCAAGTGAATTTAAAGTTCGCCGCTACGTTAAAAGAAAGGCTTGTCAGATTGGCGGGAGAGGTGAAGGAATACGAAGGGGATGACCTTTATCTGTTTCCTACTGCCGAAAAAGTGGCTATGCTCGATTACGAAGACCTGCGTGCGTTATCTTTCAGTCAGCGAAAATCGGAATATATCATTGATTTCGCGAGACTTGTTGCGAATGGAGAGATTGATCTGGATGCTTTGTGGGCGATGTCCAATCAAGAAATCATTGACCGTTTGCTTCCATTAAGGGGAATCGGCGTTTGGACGATCGAATGCTTGATGTTGTTCGGGCTTAACCGGGCGGATGTTTTGCCAGCTGCAGATATCGGTCTGAGAAATGCGGTGAAAATGCTTTATGGGACAGAAAAACAACCGAAAACGGAGGAAATCCGTCTGTTAGCGGAAAAAGAAGATTGGAACCCATGGGAAAGTTACATCACTTTCTATCTCTGGCAGTACTTGAATACGATGGGGAAATGAGCCGGAGTGGTGGGTTTTGTAAAAATTCGGGTTTGTTTTGGAAAAAGGGTGCTCCGTTTTAGAAAAACGGAGCTTCATTTTAGAAAAATAGGGCATGGTTTTGTAAAAACGCAGCATCGTTTTTGAAAATAGTAAGAACTACCTAAGCCAACTCCACATAAAAAGGCTGCTCCACGATCGGAGCAGCCTTTCTTTCACCTTAAACTATTAATTTAAAATTGTTACCTCAACATTTTGGCGACCAAAGTTTACTGCAGCATCTTTAGATTGCATGTAAAGATCGATGCGGTTTCCTTTGATTGCACCACCTGTATCGCCAGCAATTGCGCGACCATAACCTTCAACATATACCTCAGTTCCTAGAGGGATGACATTCGGGTCGACTGCAATCACTTTTTGATCAGGGTTTGCATTCAAGTCGATACCTGTAGCGGTTACACCTGAGCAACCATCACAATTTGCTGTATAAGCTGTCGCTTCCATCGTCATTGTTGCTTTTTCTTCATCTGCTTTTGCTGTTTCTGCTTCTTCTGGTTCAGAAGATTCTTGTGTTGTTTCTTCTTTAGCTGGTTCAGCTTTTGCTGTTTCTTTTAAGTCGAATAAAGCGGCTTTCGTTTCAGGACCTACAATTCCATCCACTACTAAACTATTATTCTGCTGGAATTTCTCAACAGCTTGTTGAGTCAACGGGCCATAGATTCCATCTACATGGTAGTTATAGAGCTTCAATTCAGCCAAGTGCTTTTGCAAGTGCTCGACTGCTTTACCTTCATCACCACGTTGGATCAATGCTGTTGCTTCTTCTAGAACATCTGCTGTTTTTTGGTCTACCGTACCTGTCGGTGTCATGTTGTAGTCTTTTTGGAAGGCTTTGACGCCTTTATGAGTGATGTCACCGAAATATCCGGTAGTTTTATGGTAATCGAAGAATCCTAGTTCTTTCAGGTCCTGTTGAATGGTGTGGACATCTTCATGCCACATGTTCTTTTTAAGGGGCTTGTCCAGTTCAGCCGCTTGAGTAGCTGTAGGTGCAAGGACAGCAGTTCCTGCTAGCGCTACAGTAAGTGCAAGTTTCTTAAACATATAGAAGGTTCCCTCCTTTGAAGTATGAACGCCTGTTTATGACGTCCCAATTGCACATTCTACTAGCTCAATATGACATGACAATAATAGTGCAGTTACATTGAGATTACGATTAGACTACAGAGGGGAGGAGGGTCTGTCATTTTTCACACAATTAAAAAAGAGGCCGAACAGAATCAGCCTCTTAATCGTTTATCTTATTTTTAAAATCAATCAGACTATCTTCAGGAAACACTTCTTTTCTGGGGATTTCATACATAGCCATCCCAGGTTTAGCATTCTTATAATTTGTAGTAAATGCCATCTTAAACCCTAACTTCTTTAGAGCTTTAATTGTTTTTTTGTCATATGCTCCAAATGGATAAGCGAAAGCGTGGTTACGCCCCTCTAAATTTTTCAAACTGTAGGCAAGATCATTTGAAATTTCTTTCCTATTTTTATGGATTAAATAGGGTGTTCCTTCTGTTGTGCGTTTATGGAAGTTATAGGTATGACTTTGGAAATCGAAAACATCACAACTCTTATTTAGTTCATCCAAACTGAAATATTGATGCTTTTCACTCTTATACGTTTTCCTATGTGTAGTTATTGCTCCAGTTATTATGAAGTTTAACGCCTTAAAGTCATACTTCTTTAAAATGGGATAAACTTCTGTGTAATTATCTTTATATCCATCATCAAAGGTTAAGAGCACGCTTTTCTTAGGGACCTTTAACCGTCCCTCCATAAACATTAGAAATTCTTTTGCGGTCAAGGTTGTATAATTTTCTTCATGTAAAAACTGCATCTGTTCAAGGAAATTTGATTTCGGTATGATTGTTTTCTTTAGATGTAGATCGTCAGTAAGATGTTCCGATACTATCTTTTTTTCCTCAATGATTCTATGATACATCAATACAGGTACCTCAATTGCTTCATTACCCTTTTGCACATCAAATTGTCGGACTTCTTCTGTCCATTCTTGGCACTCTGACAAGCCTAAGCTTTTATTCTTCGGGAATAAGTTGTCATCCGAAAAAGCTTGGACAAAATCATCGTAAAAAAGAAGGCTAATGAGACATACAAAGCAGATGAATGAAAGAATGAAAGCCATATTCACGATAATCTTTTTCATGAATCATCTCTCCTTAAGTAGCGTATCTATCTCATAAATGTTTTAGTTAAAATCTACATTCGAGCCAATACGTTTAGACACATACCAAGCCTCTTTATTTTTAAAATAGAAAATCGTGCCAGCGACAACAAACACAACACTTAACATTCGATAAGTAAGAACTTCAAAAGGAATGAACAGAAATATTCTGAGATAATTCATACCTGAATATTTTACCCCGAACCTTCTACTGACAATAATAGTTGCGATATTCTGGTAGTTTGACATCATCACAGTAATTGTAAATAAAGCTACAGCTACCATGTAGTGATCTGGATTGAGAAAAATCATTATGGGGATTAGTAGTAGTGCAAAAGAATTCAGCGTACCGAGTAATAGAGAATCAATAAGAAAAAATATGGATAATCGTATGCCAAGTTTTCTGAAGAAGGATTTTTTGAAGTAAAATACACAGTCTACAAATGCTTTTTGCCATCTAATTCTTTGATTGTATAAATCCTTAATGGTTTCGGGGCATTCTGTGTAACAAATAGCTTGTGGTATAAATAGAAGCGTATGTTGAACGTACTCTATATTGGTTTTGATTAATTGATGGAGTCTTAGGGTGATATCCATGTCTTCCCCAACAGTTTGACGAAATCCACCTATGTCATATAGAGCACCTCTTCGGAAAGCACCAAATGCTCCAGCAATTACAACGATCGATTTCAATCTAGCTTGTGTAAGCTTATGAAGGTAAAACGATGTAAAGTATTGAAGGATTTGGAAACGAATGACACCCTTTTGTTTAAAAGTAGGCTCGGGCTCTGTATCAATTCCTTTGTAACCTTGCCCAATTTGTACCATACCACCTGCTGCAATTACTTTATCATCTTCAAACGCATAATTAATGGCTTGCATTGAATCAGTGTCAAGAACGCTATCAGCATCCAGCGTAATAATGATTTTTTTTGCACTGTACTCAATTCCTGCATTTAGTGCATCTGCTTTTCCACCATTCTTTTTATCAATACAGTAGATGTTGGGAAATTGTTTGGATTGGTAAACTTCATTAATTTCTTGATGAGAAATTCTGACTGCGGGAAGCTTTTTAGACGTGGGCACTAGATGTAATTGTTGGGACAAAACTTCTAAAGTCCTATCAGTGGATCCATCATTAATAAATATGGCTTCAAAATTCGTATAGTTCAGATGTAATATACCTTTCAGGCATTGCCGTATCACTTTTTCTTCATTAAATGCTGGAACTAAAATTGAAATGCCTTTTTCCTTTTCTAAATTTGAAATCAAATTGTTTCTTGCAGTTAATAATGGATAAAAAATATATAGCATTTGGAAGAAGAGGTAAAATATGAACATTATCATTGTAATTTCTAACATTATAAACCCTCTCCCGTCTGTTGATAAACTCGAATATAGTCAACTTCAAAATATTGAGGGAAGACTGTCGTATCATCAGGACTACCAGGCCAATCACCTCCAACAGCAGTATTGACATACAGATACATTTCTTCCTGTGGAACATATTTGTCGGTTTGAAACCGTTCTACGCCATCAATGAACCATACGATTTTACTAGGTGTCCACTCAATTCCAAAGGTGTGGAAACCCTTTGAATAATCTGGGCCAAGGTGTGATTTGTATTCGGTAGCCAATTTTCCTTCTTTATCAGTCCAATGGAGAACCATCCAAGTTTCATCTGGTTTATCTCCCAGCATCTCCATAATGTCTATTTCTGGGAGCCAGACGTCATGCCGATTAGGTAACATCCAAAAAGCTGGGAATATCCCTTTTCCATAAGGAAGCTTAGCTCTCATTTCAACTTTCCCATATAGAAAACTGAATCTATCTCTTGTATGAATTGCACCAGAAGTAAAATGGCGACCCTTTTCATTCTCTTCTCTGCTCACGAGCTGTAAAAAGCCATTCTTCAGTTGCACATTTTCGGGTGAATAATATTGTAACTCATTATTTTTTTCTGCAACCCAATCTTCTTTCACCCATTTACCTCGGTGTAGTTGAGCTTGGTCAAACTCATCATGCCAAACAAGTTCCCAATCCTTATTAGCTTCATCATAATAAATTGGATCTTGTATTCTACTGTGTTGTGGAGTCAGGTTTTGAGAAACAGAGCTTTTAGAAACAAGGTCTGTAGCAAAGACAGTTTCATTATTACTTGTAATATCGAGATAATTATCACCAAGCCATTTTAGTGCGGGCACGTTCACATAAATAGCTAAACTAAAAACGATTAATAACAATATGAGTAATATTTGAAATGCTTTTTTCATTTGGACACGCCCCCGTTCCTTTAAATAGCATATTCAAAAAGTTCTTGATTAAGAACAACTGATTAAATGTATTATATAACGAACAAACATAATAGTAAAATGGTTTATTTGTTCTTTTTTACGAAATTAAGCGATTTATGTTCGTTATTAAGGGTTTTTAATGGAATTTAGAAGTTTATCTGCGTATTAATTCGTTTTATATAAAGAACGTCTTGTTTTTGTTATTCATAAACATATCAGTTAAAATAAAATTATTACCATATACATCCAACGCCATATTATTGGAGGGGTTGTTCTGGAAAAATCAAAACGGCCATCGAAGATGATTTTGACAATCGTATTGGTTTCTCTCATCGTGATCGGGATCGGAGGATGGACAAGCTTTTACCTGTTTCAAAAAGCAGATGGTGGAGCAACGACGTTAAAAGAGGCAAAGAGCAGCGGGGACGTCCGTGTCGTCTCCAATGATGCTCTATTTGTCAATGAAAGCAATGAAGAGGCCGTACTCAAAGAGATCAGTCAGATGCATACGTATTTGAATCAACTCCTCGGTTGGGGAGCATGGCAAAGCTTTGATCCTACGAACAAAGAAGAAGAGCTGCGTACTCAACTGATGCACATTGAAAAGATCATTGCTCCAGAAACTCGAGGACCGTTAAAAAAGGATATGGAAAGAGCAGCGAATAGTATTGAGAAAGCGCTGGAAGAGAATGATTCTACACACCTGAAGATGGCCCACAGGATCTTTCATGATCTGGATGTCGTCATGAATGATATTGTGGTGGATGTGTATTGGGGCGTAACTGCGACCTACGGCAAGTAGGTGTCTTGAATCTGTCATTTTTCCATCGCACCTATTCTAGCAACTATGTTAAATTGATAGATGGAAGGATGGGATTCTATCATGTTCAAAGTATTAATAGCTTCCGTACTCATCATCATCGTTGTCCTCATTCTTTTCGTGGCAGCAATAACGAAGGGATATTCTTATAAACATACAATCGATCCATTGGAAAACAACCCGTACCTGGATGGAAACGATGAAGAAGAAGACAAAACAGACCGATAAATGCTCGATTTCATAGTTTTCCCGATTGATAAGGTTGGCTGTACAATTCAGTCAACCTTTTATATTTGTACAAGCAATCGACCGAAAATTGCATAGAGTGTATAAAGGGAAAATTCTATGAAAGTGGTGAATAGATGGTAACAGTCGTTTTAGATCCAGGACATGGTGGCTCTGATAGCGGGGCTGTCTACAAACAATATAAGGAAAAGGATTTTAACCTGAAAGTAGCATTGATGGTCCGAGAGTTTTTGCTCGAATCATATGTCGTCAATGTGTTGATGACCCGAACGAAAGACCAAACCGTAAGTCTGAAAGCACGTACCGATTTTGCGAATGAAAAGAACGCTGACTTTTTCTTTTCGATCCACCACAATGCAGCAGGTGGGACGGGCTTTGAGAGTTATATCTACAACGGAACGATACCGAGTGCAACGAAAGAGATCCAGGGCATCATCCACAAAGAGATCGTCTTCACGACGGATCAATACAAGGTTTTCAACCGTGGACAAAAGAGAGCGAATTTCTATGTGCTCCGAAATACAAGAATGAACGCATTATTAATTGAAGTGCTTTTCATTGATAATGAACGTGACTTGCAGTTGATGTTGAATGACAAATTCTTAAGAGATGTAGCGAAAGCAGCGGCTACAGGAGTTGCGAAGGCACTGAACTTACCACAGAAGCCAAAGCCGCAGCCTCAACCTCAACCAGGTACGGGAACCCTTTATAAGGTGATCGCTGGTTCTTTTAAAGAAGAAGAGAATGCAGAACAACGAGCAAAAACGCTCCAGTCCAATAAGATTGAAGCGTATATCTACCCGATTGTCATCAATGGGACGAGGTTTTACCGTGTACAAGCCGGCGCTTTTTCTCAGAAAGAGAATGCAGAAGAGTTGGTTGCTCGGTTGAGAACCATCGGAATCGGTGATGCATTCATCGTAACGGAAGGTGAACCATCAGAGCCTCCTAAGCCAGAGCCTGTTGTCGGTTTTACCATTACAGGATCAAGTGTGCTTACGGCTGAAACGATGAACGATTTCGTCAAGCGGGTGAACCCTCAAGCTCCTGCATTGGCCCAGTTGTATTTGAATATCGGTAATTTATATGGAATTCGAGGCGATACGGCTCTCGCTCAAGCGATTCATGAAACCAATTACTTCCGATTCACTGGAACGGTGAAGCCTGAACAGAACAACTATGCGGGAATCGGAACGACAGATGCAAATACGCCAGGCGCAAGCTTTGCAACACCAAGAGAAGGCGTGCTCGCTCACATCCAGCATTTGTATGCGTATGCGACAAAAGAAAAGTTACCTGAGGGACAAGTACTCGTGGATCCGCGATTCAATCTCGTTGCCCGTGGCTCGGCACCGACTTGGATCAAGCTGAATGGAAAATGGGCCGTACCAGGTACGACCTATGGTCAACAGATCCTGACGATCTATGAAAAGATGGTCAACGCTGAAATCGATGCAGCCAATAAGTTGATTGATGATCTGGAAAAAACGAAACAGCAACTTCAATAGTAGGAAAGCTCCTTATTTGCAGGGGGCTTTTTTTGTTTCTGGTCCTTTCTACAAGATTGTTGCTTAGGCAAGATAGTCCTAAGTCACTCATGTCTAGTGTTACAATGAGGAATAGTATTGAAGACGGACTTTGTACGAGTGAGTTAGGATGAACAACAATGGAAAATTGGAAGAAAAGTGCACGATTTTTATGGCTATGTAATTTCATAATCGTTGCGGCGATGACGATGATCCTGCCATTCCTGCCACTATACTTGGAAGAACTCGGGGTAACGGGTGAAAAGGAACTGAGTGTTTGGACAGGTGCCATCTTTTCTGCTGCGTTTTTATCTGGCGCGATCATGTCACCGATTTGGGGCATCTTCGCAGATAAATTCGGTCAGAAAGCAAATCTGATCCGTGCGGGGATCGGAATGGGGATCCTTACATTCTCGATGGCATTCGCGACAGGTCCATGGATGCTTCTGGGGCTCCGTTTTTTCATGGGCTTTTTCTCAGGATTCATTACCGTATCCTTTTCTTATCTTTCTAGAATTACTCCGAAAGACCATACCGGGAGTGCGCTAGGATTTCTGCAAACCGGCGGGATATCCGGAGGCATCGTCGGACCGTTATTTGGAGGTGCTTTGTCAGACTTGTTCGGTTTCCGACCAGTTTTTGCTGTGACGGGCATCAGCATTTTGTTGACCTTGCTGCTCGTCATCTACTCGATCCCTCAAGATCAGCCGATGCAATCTAAAAAAGGAAAGCCAGGGACTTTCATGGATGTCCTGAAGAACAAGCAATTGCTGGTGCTGTTCATTGCGACATTCATCTTGCAAGCGGCTATGCTCAGTACGAACTCGATGATGACGATCTTCGTAAAAACGTTCGTGGACAACAAAGAGAACCTTGCCTTATTGGCTGGGTTTGCGGCGTCCATCCTTGGAATCGCGACAATCATCGGCTCTCCTTATCTAGGTAAGCTCGGAGACCGGATCGGTCATTTGAAAATGCTTCCGGTCGTGATGTTCGCGAGCGGAGTCTTGTTTTTACCTCAATTGTGGACTGATAACATATATGAATTGTATATATGGCGCTTCATCCAAGGATTGCTGCTTGGGGGTGTCTGGCCGGCAATCCAGACCTTGATCTATAAGAAGACACCGGCAGATATCGAGGGGCGAGCCTTTGGTGTGACAGCGAGTTGCCGTTTTCTAGGGAATTTGATCGGTCCCTTGATCGGTGGATGGATTTCAGGAAATTTTGTCACGGCATATGTATTTGGTTTTGCCGGTGTAATTTTGATGGCTGGCAGTGTCCTCGTCAAATTCGGTGTTCATGATCGATGACAGATTCTATTGACACCTGAATATTCTGACGATACTGTTAAAAGTAATGGAAAACAGGGGAGATGAGGACGTATGGATAATAAAGCAATTTTGCAAATGTTCAACTTTTCAAGAAGCAACACATTGGCAAGCTTGAAGGCGACAACAGAGGAACAAGCTCTAATCGTACCAGAAGGTTTCAACAACTCGATCGTTTGGAATCTTGGACACATCTTCATCGCGGTAGAAAACATCATGGCTCATGTAGATGGAAGTAAAGCGAACATACCGGATGGCTACAAAGAATTCTTCGGCCATAGTACGAGTCCATCCACCTGGACGAAAGAGCCACCAACGTTAAAAGAGCTGGCGACACAACTAGAAGAACAAACGGAGCGCATTGCATCTATATATGGGGAAAAATTGCAAGATACGCTGCCAGAGCCTTTGCGCTTGAATGAACGGACTGCGTTTGAAACGTACGGAGAAGTGCTCAACTTCATGATTTGGCATGAAGGTCTCCATCTCGGTGTCATCAATGGAATCAAACGTGCGCAAGGCATCCAGGAATTATGGAAACCGCTCGAGGCACAAGAAACGAAATAAATGATCGCAAGCAAAAAGCTGGTCCGTTCAACTATCGGACCAGCTTTTACATTATTCAATCGTTTGTTTGAATGTCGTTTCAAATGGTGGCTTGGAAGTGACTTTGAAGCGGATCTGATATGTTCCTGGGTCCAACTTCGGTAAGGCTACGCTGAAGCTTTTGCTTTCGCCAGGCTCAATCGTCTCGGTTTTAAGTGCCTGAGTGAACATTTTGCCTTCTCCCCAATGGAACACCTGTTTACCGTTCTCATCCATGATCCACATGTCATACTGTTGTCCACTTGTAAACTCTAGATTTTGCGCTCGTTCAGTTTGGTTCTTTAATTCGATGACTGCTTTGTCGTTCGTGAAAGAAACGACGTTCAGCTCAAGTTCACCTGCCACAATCTCATTCCCTTCAGGTGGTTTTTCCGGTTTTTCTGGTTTTTCACTAGCTTGTCCGTTAGTCGGTTCAGAAGCCGGTTCCTCGTTCGTTTCCGTCGTTCCGCAAGCTGCTAAAAGGATCATCAACCCCACAATTGAAAGAAGTCGTAACATGGTGTAACCCTCCCTTTGATCAAAGGACCTTACAATCCTTGATTTTAATTGTTCGTAGTATTGACGTAACCGGGCGGGCTTATGTTTCAACCATTTTTTATAATTTACTCAAAAATGCATTCCGCCTCAATAACTTTGATCAGTTCCTTCAGTTGTTCCAGAGGACGTTCCACCTCTAGTTTATAGTAATTCTGAGTACCTTTTTTCTCGGAACTGACAAGATGGACTTGTTTTAGGATCTTTAGGTGATGGGAGATCGTCGGGCGGGACATCGGAGAGTAATCCGAAATCTCATTGACGTTCAACCGTTCATGTTCCGCTAACAACAAAATCAGTTCCTGACGTACAGGATCTGCTAATGCCTGAAATAATGGGGTGGCATTCCGGAAGGACTCCAGGAATTGCTCTTTTTCGTTTGTATCTGTCATATCGATCACCATTCGTTTAATAGTTTAAACCTATATGTACATAGTATATCAGGTCGGGCTGTTTGGCAATTGGTTACATGTAGAGAAGACTTGGCAATGAAAAAAACAGAACAGACGAGATGTCTGCTCTGTTTCTATATACCATTATTACTTCGCTTGTAAACGACGGATTCGCTCATCAAGGTCAGGGTGTGTTGAGAAAAGAAGTCTCTTTTTCTTACCGCCACTGATTTTCATAGTCGCTAGAGATTCTTGACGAGTATCGACGCGGTTGACATGGGCACGAAGGGATTCAAGTGCGTGTAGCATCTTGTCCTTACCGGCCAGATCTGCACCGCCTCGGTCCGCATGGAATTCACGATATCGGGAGTACGCCATGACGACGATACTTCCGAGAATGGAAAATGCGATTTGGAAAACGAAGATGGCAATGAAATGAACAATCATGGCTTTATCTTCATCCACCAACTGAGCGACTGCCCAAGCTGCAATTCTGGATAGGAATACTACGAATGTATTGATGACACCTTGCAATAAGGTCATCGTTACCATATCACCATTTGCAACGTGCGCAACTTCATGTGCAAGTACGCCTTCAACTGCGTCATCATCCATGTTTTGAAGTAGACCAGTTGAAACAGCAACGAGTGATCGGCGTTTTGAAGGACCTGTTGCAAAAGCGTTAACTTCAGGCGAGTTATACAATCCGACTTCTGGCATGACTGTTAGTCCTGCAGCACGTGAAAGGCGGTGGACGCGTTCCACGAGATCACGCTCATAAGCTGAGCCAGGGTTATCAGGGTTGATGACTTTAACGCCCATGAGTTTCTTAGCCATCCATCGGGAAATTGCAAGGGACATGAAGGAGCCAGTAAAACCGACGACAGCACTGAACACCAACAACTGTCCGAACATGATGTTACCATCAGCACCGATGTAGTTGTTTACGCCTAACACCGATAGAACAATCATGATGGTCGTAAGGACTAGAATGTTCGTTAAGATGAATAATGAAATCCGTTTAAACATTTTCATACCTCATTTCAAGTTCATTTGAACTTAATATTGTATATAAGTTGAGTATAAATTACCACTTCAAATTAATCAAGATAGAAGATTACGATTTTATAAAGGATACATGAGGTCATAGCTATATTGTTGATTTCTTCGAAATTCACTCCCTTTCCGCGGGCGAACCGCAAGCCTCCTCGCTTGCGGGGATGTGTTTACTACTAAAGTTAGCGCTGTGGGGTCTTGCCTGGCTCGCTATTCCCGCAGGAGTGTCGTGATTTTCTATTGAAATCAACAAACGAAGCCTTATGATACTGTTAATTGTATCATTTAAATATCTTCAATAAATTGACGTCCACATTTTTGTTGCGTATGATAAGTTCAAATGAACGGATAAATAGAGGTGAAAAACGATGCCTTCCTTGACCCTTACCCGAAAACAGATGGCTGAACTGCTTGTATCATTACAAAACAATGAGGTCAGCACCCCTACCAAAGTATTGAAGCAAGCGTGGTTAGAAACAAATGGTATGTCAGAGGATGCCGCGATGAAAGGCATGGGGGAATCTTCTTTACCAGGTATTTTTGAAAAGATCATCAAAAGCTCCAAGAAGGAGATCGGTTTCTCCATCAATGAAATCGTTTCGCTCGGAAATCAGATTGAATACAGCAGCTTTTCTACTACTGCAGTTCAGAACTGGGTGAAACGGGATGTAAGAAGCTTGATTGGTTCTCCTCAACAAGGCAAGAAATACTCCCTGGAACAGGCCGCGATCCTCTTCATCGTTGAGGATTTGAAAAGTACACTCGACTTCGTTTCAATCCGGAATCTGTTGACTTTGATTTTCAATAACATAGAAGATCGGCATGACGACTTGATTGACCCGATTCATTTTTACCATACATATGCGACGATTTTTGAGGAATTGGACTTGAATGATGATCATGTTGTGGATGTAGATTTCCGTGTGAAAGATGGAAATAAAGCTGAAATGATGATCTATCAGAAGGCTGAAGAAAAAATGGAGCGGCTCGTCGATCTGGAATTAAGGGAACAATCGATTGTAAAAAATGCATTGGTCATTGCAACTCTCTCCGTTCAGACGTCTTATTTTCAATCTGTATCAAGACAGTTTTTGAATTCGACTTTATTCATATAAGGAATTTTTACGAAAGTGGTGGAAACACCACTTTTTTATATTGGAAAATAAACATTTATAGTGTAAAATTACACTAAACGAACATGAGCACGCTAACAGCTATCATATGTTAAAGGGAAGGGGAGGGTACAACATGAACGAGCGGAAATGGTTAAAAAAAGAAGGTGCGAAATGGATCGAGAAAGGTTTGATCGAGGAAGATCAATTGAACGGAATCATTTCGCTGTACGAAAAGAAGAGCAGCAATTTGTTACCGATATTAGCAAGCCTGCTGATTGGACTCGGTGTCTTGACCTTTATTGCTTCGAATTGGGGGCAAATGAGCGATCTGTTCCGGTTCTCTCTAATTTGTGCAGCCATAATCGGATTCAACTTGACGGGGCTTTATCTATTAGGAAAGGATAAACGTACGTTAGGGATTGCCTGGATCGGGATTGGTACTTTGACATTCGGAGCGGGGATTTTCTTAACGGCACAAATTTTCCACATCGTCAGTTATAGTGCAAATGCCTTCGTCTTATGGACGCTGATTGCACTGCTTACGTATTTCATCCTGCCGAACCGGTATTTTTATCTGCTTACACTCGTGATCGGTACAGCGGGTCTCATCTATAGTGCAGTGTCATTCCAGTCGTTCAGTTTCATTCTTGCTCTCCTTGTTGTCATAGGTGTCGGCATCATCACCCTTAAAGAAAACGAGTCTTTATTCTATCACTTGTATGCAGGGGCTTTGACGATCACAGGCATTACGTTCCTTGTCGGTTACGATCTGACGTATATTTGGATGACGATTGTATTTCTCTTCATTTATGCAATGAGTGAATGGGTACCGGCTGAAAAAGCGCAGTTTGCGTATAAAAACATCAGCCTGCTCGGTGTCGTGATTCTCACGTTGGTGCATGTATTCTTGCTGGAAGACATGATTCGTTACAACGAAAATATAATACCTGCGTCTCTACCGTATTTCATACTGTTATTGATCACTATCGGCCTCATCAGTTGGTCGAAGTATAGAAGGCCATCAGAATCACATTGGATTGATCTAATCTTATTCGCACCCCTTTTCTTAATTGGGGAAACAGCTGGTGTGTTTTATTTATTACTCGTATTCGGCTATTCGTTATACATCCTGGTCGAAGGGTATAAGCTGGAGGATTCCACCCAAATCAACCGGGGGACCTTCCTATTCTTGATCAGTACGTTGGTCGCATACATCCAGCTGGCATGGGATTTCCTACCTAAATCCATGTTTTTCCTCGCAGGGGGGATTCTCTTGTTCTTATTAAGCTGGTATTTGGAAAGAAGACGTAGAAAATGGGTGCATGAAGCGAAAGGAGGTCAATCATGAATCGTAAAAAATTGATTTACCTGTTGATTGTCCTTCAGTTGGTCATCCTAGGTGGTATAGCAGGATCTCATTTTATGACGCTTCAAACCGGAGAAAGGGTCACTTTAGAAACCGAACCGATTGATCCGAAAGATCTTTTCCATGGTGATTATGTGATCTTGAATTACAAGATATCCCGATTGCCAGTTTCACTCTGGGCTGATGAAGGAGAGCCTGATTATAATGAAAGCGTGTATGTCGTGCTAAAAGAATCAGGCGAAGTCTATGAAGCGAGCAGTATCCACAACAATCGACCAGACACTGACGAAGGGGAGGTCGTCCTTAAAGCCATCGTCAGAGGGATGATGGACCATGTAGGGGTGATCCGACTGGATTATGGAATCGAACGATATTATGTGGAAGAAGGCACAGGGCGACAGATTGAAGAAGAACGACCCGATCGGGTTGCAATCCGGGTCGCACCATGGGGCCAAGTGACGATTGAAGATCTGATCTACACATCTTCTGAATAATTCGATAATAGTTGTGGGGTTTATATACGATCCGTGTTATACTTGATACAAGCCAGCGGGAAGGAGACATATATTGTCAACTATCAATGTTTTTTTAGACGATGTCCGCTCAGCTCCCGATGATTATGTACTTGCGTCTGATATGGAAGAATGTATTAAGCTACTGCGTGAAAACACTATCCAGCACCTATCCTTGGATCACGACTTGGAAAATAAGCTGAGGAATGGCTTTATGGTCGTTGAATATATGGTGAGACATAAACTTTTTGCTGAAGAGACCATTACGGTCCATTCTGCAAACGCTGGTGCGGGGAAAAAGATGTTTCACTACTTGAAAGACGCACAGGAAAGTTTGATTATACCTCAGAATGTCAGAATTCATTATCATCCATTGCCGTTGAATATAAATAAAAAGAAAAAGCATCCGTAGGGTGCTTTTTTTTTGTGCTGTAGAATAAGACGATTCCTTTGGAAATCTTCGGAAGCAAACTTATAATAGATGGGGTGAGAAAGGAAGCGGTCAAAAATGGACTCAACAAGAAAACCCCTTTGGACGAAACGATTCATACTGCTCTGTGCGAGCAATTTCTTATTCTTCATGAGCTTTTTCCTATTGTTGCCGACATTGCCGGTATATTTGGTGGAAAACTTGCAGGCAAGTGAGGATCAGGTCGGCTTGATCATGGGAATCTTCACGATTGCCGCTGTATTTGCTCGGCCATTGACAGGCTATCTGATGGACTTGAAAAACCAGAAAGCACTGTTCTTGATCGCCATCATCGTCTTTGTGGTGGCAACCTTCGGCTATTTAGTCGCACAGACGGTGCTCTTCGTGTTCCTTATCCGCTTCATATATGGATTCGGTTTCGGTATGTCAACGACAGCTGGTGGCACGATGGCTGCCGAATGGATTCCTGAAGAGCGGAGAGGGGAAGGTCTCGGCTATTATGGTACGTTCATCATGGTTGCGATGAGTGTCGGACCTGTTGTCGGGGTATACGTGGCCGCCAAAACGAGCTATCAAGGCATGTTCTGGTTCTGTTTTGCATTGTCGGTCATTGGACTGATCATGGCAAGCCTGTTGCCGAACTACAAACAACCTGGTAAGAAGAATGAAAACATCCGCAAGTTTTCTTTGAAAACGAAAGAGGACTTTCGTTTTTGGGCGAACGAATTGATAGAGAAAAGAGCAGTGCCGGTTGCTGCAGCCATGATGATGATCGCCATCGTCTTCGGGGGAGTCATCAGTTTCGTCTCTCTTTACGCAAAAGAGATCGGTGATGCCTCGATCGCAGGGACTTATTTTACCTTATATGCAATTGCGATCGTCATCTGCCGGCCTTTCGCAGGGAAATGGTTTGATCAGAAAGGACCGAACCGGCTCATCGCATTCGGAACACTCTTTTACTTGATCGGTATGATTGTCCTCGGATTGGCGATGAACAGTTGGATGGTCTATGCCGCAGCGCTTATTATCGGTATTGGTTATGGCGTTCTCCAACCGAGCTACCAAGCACTCTCGATCCAACTATCACCTTCTCATAGGAGAGGTGCGGCGACTGCGACGTTTTTCACTTTCTTCGATATCGGTGTCGGAATCGGATCCTTCCTATTGGGATGGGTCGTCGTTCAAATCGGTTACGGGAACATGTTTCTTACATCTTCCCTATTCTTGATCGTGTCATACTTCGTTTATATCCGATCAGCCCGGCCAATGGTCCAGAAACAGAAGTGGGCTTTACAAGAAAAATGACTTCAGCTAAAATGGAAGGCATAACCAATGAAAGGGTGGAGGAAGCGAGATGATGAATCGATCTGTTGTTCTTTGTATTGTAGTGGCTTGATGACGGGAGAAGTATGCCCATTTTTGATAAAACCAAGCCATCACAAAGACGACAGATCGACATCCTCGCACCCCCTTTATCGGCATGACCGGAAAAGGTCTATTTTCTGTACAATCATGTGCAGAATCAAGAGCAGGGTGTGAAAACACGCTGCTTTTTTATATGCTGACATTTTCATAAGGATGTTGGTCCATTCGTTTTGTGTGATGGTGTCCAAAAAACCAACACATAAGAGAAACGAGGAAATAATCATGAGTGTTTTACATGTTAAAGAACTGACCCACGGTTTTGGTGACCGTCATCTATTCAATCAAATCGAGTTCCGTCTGTTGAAAGGCGAGCACATCGGTTTGGTCGGAGCGAACGGGAGCGGTAAATCGACTTTGCTGAATTTGTTGACCAAGGAGTTGATTCCGGACGGAGGAAGCATTGAATGGCATCCTGGTGTTGAAGTCGGCTATCTCGTTCAGCATCCAGATTTCAATCAAGATGAAACGATCATGGATTACTTGAGAGGCGCGTTTGAGCGACTTTATGCAATGGAAAAAGAGATGCTCCGCATCACAGAACGTCTCTCAAGCCCAGATACGACAAACCTAGAGAAGGACTTGGAACGACTTGGCTTCATTCAGGAAACTTTGGAAGCCAACCAATTTTACACATTGGATGCCACCATTGAAGAAGTGGCAGCTGGCCTCGGGATCACTGCGCTCGGAATGGAGACGAAAACGAGTCACTTAAGCGGTGGACAGAGGACGAAGTTGATGCTCGCGAAGCTTTTATTGAGTAAGCCGGATGTACTGCTCATGGATGAACCGACCAACTATCTGGATGACATCCATATCACCTGGCTGCAAAAATACCTGGTGAACTACCCGAACGCTTTTATCCTGATTTCACATGATACGAATTTCATGAATGAAGTGGCGAAGGTCATCCACCATCTCGAGCATAAACAGCTCACCCGATATGTCGGGAATTATGTAGCGTTTACAGAAGCGTATGAACTACGGAAGAAGCAAGCGTACCAAACCTATCTCAGGCAACAGAAGGAGATCGAGAAGCTGGAAGACTACATCGCCCGGAATAAAGCGAGAGCATCCACTGCGAAACAAGCGAAGAGCCGGGAGAAGAAACTCGAGAAAATCGACCGGATTGAAAAACCGACCAACTTACCGACTCCGAGGTTTGCTTTTCGCGTCTGTCGAGAACCGAATCAGGAAGTGCTTGTAGCCGAAGGCTTGAAAATCGGTTATGAAGAACCACTGCTTGAAGGGCTCGATATGTCGATCAAAAAGAACGCCAAAATCGCATTAACAGGCTATAACGGAATCGGAAAAACGACGACGATCAAGTCATTGCTCGGGCTGATTGAACCATTAGGCGGACGGGTTGAGATCGGTAGCTACGTGCGCCCGGTCTATCTGGAACAGGAACTACAGATTCCCATTCAGGATTCCGCCTTACAATACGTATGGTCGCAATATCCTGAAATGAAGGAGAAAGACGTCCGGAAGCAGCTTGCCAGATGCGGTTTGAGGAATGAGCACATCTATCAACCGATGGATACGTTGAGTGGAGGAGAACAGACGAAAGTGAGGCTTTGTGTTCTGATGATGAAAGAGAGCAATTTCCTCGTACTGGATGAACCGACAAACCATCTAGACATTCGTGCCAAACAAGCGCTGAAAGAAGCCCTCGAGCTTTATAAGGGAACGATTCTGCTCGTCTCCCACGAGCCTGATTTTTACGAAGATTGGATAACGGAAACATGGAACGTCGAGGAATGGATTCGATAATCGGGTACAAGAAAAATGACTCCCTCTAGTGGAGTCATTCTTCGTTTTTACGCTTATTCAGTTGATAGACGGAGAAATCATGGGCCAATTCTGTATCCGGAAAAACATTCACCGCGCTTTCAAGCAGTTCGTCAGCTTGATCATAGTAACGGGAGCTGATATGGGTGAGGATCAAACGCTTAGCACCAGCTTGTTTCGCTAATTCAGCGGCTTGATTCGTTGTCGAGTGGAAGTATTCGATCGCTCTTTCATCCATCCCTTCAGCAAAGGTCGCCTCATGAATGAACAAGTCAGCGTCCTTTGCAAGCTCAACGGTTTTGACAGATGGCCGAGTATCACCGCATATCGTTACAACTCTCCCAGGTTGGCGTGGACTAGTGAAATCTGCACCATCGATTTCCCGTCCGTCCTCGAGCGTTACGGATTTCCCTGTTTTCAAATCACTATACAAAGGACCAGGTGGAATACCAGCTTCTTTCAATTTCTCCACTTGAAGGCGGCCAGGCTGTTCCGGCTCTGTAATTCTGAAGCCATACGAAGGAATGACATGCTCAAGCTGGGCAATTTTGATTTCATAGCCGTTATCAAGCTCTACAAAATCATCCTCGAATTCGACGATTTCTAACGGGTACTTCAGATAGGTCCGGCTCGTTTCAAGCGTGACGGTGATAAAGTCCTTGATTCCTTTCGGACCATAAACCGTGAGAGGATCATCAGCTCCCTGAAATGATCGGCTCCCGAGAACGCCAGGCAAACCATAAATATGGTCTCCATGCATATGCGTGATGAAGATTTTCGTGATTTGCCATAATTTCAGATTCGTATGTAAAATCTGATGCTGGGTCGCTTCCCCGCAATCAAACAGCCAAACTTCACCTTGACGATTCGTCATGAATCGCAGCGCAATGGATGAAACGTTGCGACCTTTCGATGGGATCCCTGCACCAGTTCCTAAAAATTGAAACTCCATACCATTCATCCTTTCGTTACTAGTATACCATCTCGAATTCGTCCTCAAACCGAACGAAAAAATCAGCCCTGAGACGGATAGAGAACCAACCTCCTGAACGTTATCTGTCTTGTCGAACTGGCTTACACTACAAATAAGAAGAACAAAAAGGAGCGAAGGTAATGTTTACGAAAGAGAAAACGAAGAAAGTGATCGAGCGAAAAGAAGAAAAGGAATTGGAAGTATCCCTGCAACTAGGAGCTGGAAAGCTTCAGGTGACGGGAGGAACCAATCAAATTATGGAAGGGACGTTCTCCTACAAAGGCGAAGAAATGGATCCTCATGTGAACTACGAAATCCATGAGAATCAGAAGGGAGATTTGACCGTCAGTCAGAAAAGTACAAAGGGATGGGATTTCTTTTCTGTAAAACAAGATTGGGAAGTCGCACTGAACGACACACTACCTCTGTCCTTGAATCTGGCGTTAGGAGCTGGAAAATCGGATTTGAACTTAACGAATTTGAAGTTGAAAGACCTGGTCATTGAAGCAGGTGTAGGAGAAACAAAAATTGACCTTTCTGGTGACTGGAAAGAAAGCTTCAAGGTCAAAATCGATAGCGGTGTCGGAAAAACGAGAGTAATGGTCCCGAAGCGAATCGGTGTAAGTCTGGATGTCGATAAAGGGGTCGGAAAAATCGATGCTGACTATTTCATGAAGGTAGGAAGCAGTTATCAAAACCAAGCCTATGAAACCGCAGATGTAAAAATTGATATAGATATTGATATCGGCATAGGTGACGTCATTATTGAGCAAATTTCATAATTGGTAACCAACGACCCATGTTCGTTAAATGGGTCTTTTTACTGTTGTAAAATTTATGAAGACAAGTAAATTGGTTGGAAAACTTCTTTATTCTTCAAAATATTTCAAGATAATAAGGTTCATTGTACTACGAATTTTACCAATTTATCTCAAATACCTACAAAAATATACCTTTATTCCCCTTTTTCTGAAATATTAAACATAATATTTACAATTTTTCGTCAAATTGCTACTATTACTACAAAAGTATTAGATTGCAAGATTTTACTAATTTAGGGGAGGGCATCAATACGTGAAGAAAAGTAAAATCACATCAACAGCCTTAGCAGTCATGATGGGGTTGAGTACGCTTACATACGGTGCAGTCGCTTCACCGCAAATGGCAGAAGCAGAAAAGGCACGAGAGAGTGTAACTCAGCAATATGGTGGAGCACCGATTGATCTGGGCATCGCCAACGATGAAAGATTGATAGAAATGCTCAAGAAAGAAGGAACAATCGATAAGAATGCAACTGCAGCAGAAGCAGAAAAAGCGTTAAAGATATATCTGAAGAAAAGATCAGCTAACTCTGAGCATTCGCATGAAGAAGGAGAGCTTCATGATGAGGCTCAAGAGTCAAAAGCCAAGTTGCAAAAGGATATGAAGAAGAACGGATTAACTTCCGGAAAAGGAAATAAATTAGGACAAGCTAAGAAAAACAAGCCTGACGGAGTTGTAGAGGAAGCGTACGATGGACAAATGCGTACCGATAAAGTTCTAGCAATCCTCATAGACTATCCGGACAAGCCTACCAACTCAATGACCGCTGATGAAACAGATATGTATTACGAAGGTGAGAATGCATACTCACGTGAACACTATCAAGATATGTTGTTCGGTACCGGTGGTTGGACAGGTCCAGACGGCAAAAACTACGTATCAATGAAACAATATTATGAGCAACAATCCGGTGGAAGCTACTCCGTAGAAGGGGAAGTAGCTGGATGGTATACAGCAAGTCAACCGGCGGCAGCATATGGCGGAAACTATCCGGATGAAAACGGTAATGACGTAAATGCGCGTGGCTTGGTAAAAGAAGCATTAGAAGCTGCAGCAGCAGACCCTGATGTAAACCTAGCAGACTACGACCAATGGGATCGTTATGACCTTGATGGTGACGGAAATTACCTTGAGCCAGACGGACTTGTCGATCATTTGATGATTATCCACTCTGGTGTAGGTGAAGAAGCAGGTGGAGGTTCCCTTGGTTCGGATGCGATCTGGTCTCACCGTTGGAATTTAGGTGGCGTGTATACTTTAGGTGGAACCGAAGCTGAGGTCCCTTATTGGGGAGGTCAAATGGCTGCCTACGACTACACAATCGAGCCTGAAGATGGTGCGGTTGGTGTTATGGCCCACGAATTTGGACACGACCTTGGACTCCCGGATGAGTATGACACGCAGTACACTGGTGCAGGCGAACCGGTAAGTTACTGGTCGATCATGTCTAGTGGAAGCTGGGCTGGACAAATCCCAGGTACAATGCCTACAGGATTCAGTCCTTATATGAAAGAAATGCTTCAAGAAACTGCCGTTGTCGATAACCAGGGAACAAAAGGAAACTGGTTGACAGGTACTGAAATCGATCAAAGCGAAATCGATGCAAATGGTGTAGAGGTTTTACTTGACGAGGGTGTAACGAAAGGTACAAACAATGACGTTGTTAAAGTGACACTTCCTCAAAAAGAAACGGTAATCAATGAACCTGCAAGTGGAGAAAAAGAGTATTTCTCTGGAAGTGCAGATGATTTGCATACGTATTTGACAAAAACGGTTGATTTGACCAATGCCACGTCTGCTCAGTTCAATTTCAAAGCTTGGTACGACATTGAAGTTGATTGGGATTATGCATACGTAACGGTGAATGGTGAGACAATTCCAAGTGATATTACAACGGATACTAATCCATATGGTAGTAACCTAGGAAATGGAATTACTGGTTCTTCAAATGGATGGATCGATGCTTCATTTGACCTATCTGACTATGTTGGAGAAGAAGTTGAAGTGGCAATTGAATATGTAACAGATGCAGCAGTTACAAATCCTGGTCTATATGCGGACGATCTTTCAATCGTTGTTGATGGAGAAGAAGTGTTGTTCGATGACGTTGAAGGTGAACCGAAATTCAACCTGGATGGGTTTACAACAAACGATGGAATTAAGCGTTCCGATCATTATTATCTATTAGAATGGCGCAGTCACAATGGTGTGGATAGAGGACTTGACAATATCCGCCGTGGTGATAGCTTGATGACATTCGATGATGGCTTAGTCGTGTGGTATGTAGACAAGAAGTATGGCGATAACTGGACTGGTGCACATCCTGGTGAAGGATTTGTTGGTGTAGTTGATGCTGATCAACACACAAACTATTGGAGTGATGGTTCAGTAGGTTCTACTCGTTACCAAGTGCATGATGCTGCATTCAGCCTAGATAAGAGCGAGAAGATGTTCTTGGATTACACAGACTTGCTCGGTATCACTATGAAAGACAATCATACAAAACGTAATCCATTATTCGATGACAGCAACAACTACCTGAACCCAGGACTTGTTGATGCTGGAAGAAACGTTCCAAACTATGGCTTGAAGTTCCGCGTTATCGGACAAAGTGATGATGGAACTGTCGGTAAAGTATTATTATTCAAATAATCATTGAGTTGGAAACCAACCTCGAATATTCGAGGTTGGTTTTTCTTCTTTTCTATTCTCTTTTTCCTGTAATCTGGTAAACTTATGAGCTACATACATACGAAAAGGAGAAGATACATATGCACATACCCAAAAAATTACAACCGGGTGATGAAATCAGGGTAGTTGCTCCAGCAACAAGCATGGTCATCTTAGATGAGAACCAAAGAAAGACTGCGATTCAAAGGTTAGAAGAGCTTGGATTGAAGGTGACGTTCGGTAAGCACGTTGAGGAAGCGAATGATTTTCACTCATCGAATATTGCGTCAAGAGTGGAAGACCTGCATGACGCTTTCCGTGATCCGAATGTGAAAGGGATTCTGACGGTCATCGGCGGTTTCAATTCCAACCAGCTGTTGCAGTATCTGGATTACGAATTGATCAAGAACAACCCGAAAATTCTTTGTGGATTTTCCGACATCACAGCTTTATCTACTGCCATTTATGCAAAAACGGGATTAGTTACATATTCTGGTCCTCATTTTTCAACATTCAGTATGCTGAAAGGCATTGAATATACGAGGGACAATCTCAAGAAATGCTTGATGTCTGAGGAGCCGTATGAAATCGAACCGGCAGATTATTGGAGCGATGACGCGTGGTACATGGACCAGGAGAATCGAAACTTTTTACAACAAGATGACTTTGATGTCATACGGAACGGTACTGCCGAAGGGCAACTGATCGGTGGCAACTTATGTACGTTGAACCTCCTCCAAGGCACGGAATATATGCCAAGCTTGAAAGAGGCCATCCTGTTTCTAGAAGATGACTACATGACAGAACCGGCTTTATTCGACCGGGACTTGCAGTCATTGCTTCATCTACCTGATGCCGATCAAATCAGAGGATTGGTCATCGGTCGTTTTCAGAAGAAGTCAGAGATGGCAGAAGAGATTTTGAAAAAAGTACTTGAAACCAAAAACGAATTGAAGAACATTCCGATCATTACGAACGTCAATTTCGGTCATACACAACCAATCACGACTTTCCCGATAGGTGGACGAGTACAACTAACAGCAAATGAAAACAAAGCGACTATAAAAATCATCAAGCATTGAGGTGGGATTATGGAGATACGGAGCATAACAGGTAGGCTGGACGTGACAACTCTTGAAAAGTTGATGGTTTTACATGACCGCGTGTTCAGGTCCGGTTCTAACGAACTGGAAGACGAGTTGGAGAAGAAGCACAACGTACACATCGCTGCGGCTTTTCTGGACGATGAATTAGTCGGTTATAAGATCGGGTATGAACGGAAGGACAAGCACTTTTATAGTTGGTTGGGTGGAGTGGACCCTCATCACCGAAAAAAAGGAATCGGTCAAGCTTTACTGTTGGAACAAAAGGACTGGTGTATAAGAGAGGGCTATCATACGATCCGAACGCATACGAAAAACCAATTCAAAAATATGCTTGTCCTGAATCTGAAAAATGGATTTGATGTAATCGGAACGTTCACCGATCAAAAAGGAGAACCGAAAATCATACTCGAGAAAAAGTTGATAAGCTGACTTCTGCAATCCAGCACTTGGGAGGAAATTGGTTACATACGATTCATTTGTATCATGAACACCCTGTTCTACTTTGTCAAAAAACCATCCATAAAAGGGGTGATAGTATGTCGATTGTTCATTCTTTAGCTTCCCAGCAAGGTCGAAACGATGAACAACCGAATATTGAGCTGGCGGAAAGATTGGTTCAAGAAAGAGATCATTCTGGAATAAAAGAGGTAATGGAAAACTTGCATAATAAGGATAAAAAAATCCAAAGTGATTGCATAAAAGTTGCGTATGAAATTGGTGAGAGGGACCCTGGCCTGATCAGCAATTACGTATTGAGTTTCATTGAACTACTGAAGAGCGGGCAAAACCGTATGGTGTGGGGAGCGATGTCTGCATTGTCCACAATCGCAGACCAAGTCCCAGATACACTGGTGCAACACCTGTCACCCATCCTTTCAGCAATGAAAACGGGCTCTGTCATTACGGTGGATAAAGGTGTGCTTACGTTGGCGAAGCTTGCTTCTGTTCATGAATCAAATAACGAAAAAGTGTTTCCGAGCCTAATTGAACATTTGAAGAATTGCCGGGTGAAAGAAATTCCGCAGCATGCCGAAAGCACAATGGTCGCGGTGAACGAACAGAATAAAGAAGCGTTCATTGAAGTGTTACAAGAAAGAGAAGAGTATCTCACTGCCCCTCAATTGAAAAGGGTGAAACGGATTTATAAGAAATTGGGCGTAAGCTGACTTGTCAAATGCACAAGGATTCAGTATAGTAATAGTACATTCTAATAAAAAGGTAGATGTAATTTATGTTACTGAGGGTTCTTAACTAACGCAAATTAGATACAGAGTAATGGTGGAAAGGGGTTTTCTTAAAAATCGCCTTTCATTGCAACGGGATACGTATGCCCATTTTGCCATTCTCTGGTTTGCATGTTAAGAACACACTCGTACACATAAGCTGACTCCAAGAATACGAATATTCTGGGATTGGGTTATTTGTATCTCGATCGACTTTACTGCGAAGCCGCAGGTGACGATGTGTTCACCTGTGGCTTTTTTATATTTCAAATCAATCAGGAGGAAAATACATTGAATCATACAACTGAAATGATGTTAGAATTTCATACAATCAAACAACAAATGAAGGAATATGCTCTTTCCGTGCAAGGGAAAGAATTGATTGAACGGATAGAACCATTTACACAAAAACGTGCGGTTGAATTACGACTACAAGAAACGGCTGAAGCACAAGCAATCATTCGAAAAGGAAGCGTGCCTGTCCATGGATTAAGTGGAACAGAAACGTTGTTGAATCAATTCAATAAAGGTATCGTACTCACACCACATCAATTGGAGGCTGTTCTCGATTTGATTGAGGGTTGTGGAAGAATCAAGCGTTTTATGAAAAACCAGGCCTCACTGGGTCCAACCGTATCAAGCTATGCCGATTCCATCTACGACCTGGAGGAGTTGGCGGAAACGCTCAGAGAATCCATTCGGAGTGGTCAAATTCAAGACCACGCCTCAAAAGAGCTAGCCAAAGTCCGGAAGCAGATTGCGATTCTTGAGAGCCGTATCAAAGAAAGTGTGTATCAGATCGTCCGCTCACCTTCCAAAAGCAAATACTTACAAGAACCTATTGTAAGTCAGAGAGATGGTCGATATGTCATCCCGGTTAAAAAAGAATACCGAAAACAATTTGGCGGTCAGGTGGTCGATGCCTCTGCAAGCGGGTCCACCGTTTACATGGAGCCGAAGGTCGTTCAAAAGGATCAGGTGAAGATCGCAGAGCTCCGATCAGATGAATATTTGGAAGAACAGCGAATTCTTTCAATGCTCACAGGGCATGTAGAAGGCTGTGAACATGAACTCAGAATCAACATCGAGACGATGGCACATTACGATTTTATTTTTGCAAAAGCGAAGTACAGCGAAGAGATCTCAGGTAACCAGGTGAAAATCGTATCAGAGCCGGCATTGAAGTTGGTTGAAGCGCGGCATCCATTGCTTGGGTCTGAAGCGAAGCCTTTGACGCTTGATCTTGGACACCGATATCAAACGTTGGTCATTACAGGCCCGAACACTGGAGGTAAGACAGTCAGCCTGAAAACAGCGGGACTATTGACGGTAATGACCTTGTCTGGAATGCTCGTTCCGGCTTCTCCGGAGAGCGAAGTGGGGATTTTTGAGACCGTATTGACCGATATTGGTGACGGGCAGAGTATCCAACAATCGTTAAGTACGTTCTCGTCAAGATTGACGAACGTCATTGAAATCTTGAAACTGTCCAACCCCCGAAGTCTCGTTTTGTTGGATGAATTGGGGGCAGGAACGGATCCGGCAGAGGGAATGGGGCTTGCCATCGCCATTCTTGAACAGTTGAATGACATGGGGGCGAAGACCATTGCCACAACCCACTACAACGATATCAAAACGTTTGCTTCCGAACATCCCGACTTTGAAAATGCCCGAATGGAGTTCGACCTAGAAACGTTACAACCGCTCTATCAGTTAACGATTGGAAAACCTGGGCAAAGTCAGGCCTTCCATATCGCTCGTAAGCTTGGATTGCATCCGAAAATTCTTGAAAACGCACATGGACGCACTTATGGAGAAGAAGTCCATTATGAAAGTGAAGCGCATCATGACTTGCAAATTACATCTGGTCCAGTGAGAAAAATGGAAAAGAGTAAGAAACCGGACTCTACTCTTAAAAAAGGGGACAGCGTTTTTATCCCGTCAGAAGAAAGGAAAGCGATCGTATACGAAAGTGTAGATGCCAATGGGAATCTGACTCTTTTCATAGATGGTGCGTTCAAGAAAATGAACCATAAGCGTGTAAAGCTCGAATTGCCAGCAGAAGAACTTTATCCAGAGGGTTATGATTACGATATACTCTTCGAAACGGTTGAAAACCGGAAAAAGAAACGGATTATGGAGAAGAGGCATGTTGATGGGTTGAAAATCGAATATAAGAGCGAAGATTAATCTTCAAATGAAGGCTGCCTCATGTGATATGGAGGCAGTCTTTTTTTAAAAACACATATTATAAACGAACGTGTTCAGAAAGGGAATTTTGACCACCAATACATAAATAAGAACAAAGACCTAAGTCGAAACACCCTCTCTTTCATCTAAGATGAGGAATCTCGCGTAGTTAGTGGAATTAAATATATTAACAAATTTCAATTAAGTTTTATTCATTAAAAAAGGTAAACTTGAAAATATCGCTTTACGAAAGGGTCTTACTTGCTTCAGACCCTGTTAAATAGGCGTTTTGAATCATTTACTGAAAAATATTACAAAAAATTACAAATAATCAAACGAATGGTATATTTTTCATCAAGGAAAAAGGACAAACCATATGAGGTGGGGAATTAATGAAGAAGCTTAATCGAGGAATCATTACTTTTATTGCTGCTGCTATGTTCTTGGTCCCATTCGGCGCTGCATACGCAGCATCTGTCGCTGGTGGTGAATTGATCTATAAAGGCGGTCAGACGGATTCGTACGTATACTCGGATATTAGAGATGCGAAGCCAAGCAATAGCAAGTATTACAATGTTTGGGCGGCTGTCAAGGTATGTAGTAGTACATATTCTTCTGGCTGGAAGCAGGACAAAGCTTATAAGCAAGCGGACCGCAAATGGTATTGTAACGAAACATCGCATTACGACTATTATCAAAGGTAAGGTTTAAACAAATCTTTTGTCCTTTTTCCTTACCAACAAGATACACAAGACATGGAGGAACGATGAAAAAACTATTATTCATTTTCTTGATTGGTCAATTCTTGTTATTATCCTATATCTTCAATAAATCTTTATTCGATATATATGAATTGAATCATCTAGGTGATTCGACACTAGATGCCTATATCGTAGAGGACCTTTCAGGTGACAGATTGAATGCGCTTTATGAAGAGATTGACGCATTGTGTTTATCTGATCAATCCTGCAGAGTTCAACTCATCAAAACACCTGTATCTGAGAACAATCAATTCGTTTACGAAATCTATCATAGTGAACTGGATGAAATCGCAAAGCCTGCATCCATATCATCAGATACAATCTTCAATTACTATCCTTTGCAGAAGGAAGATTTCATTGATAACAACGGGGTATTCTATACAGATCTACAACGGGATGAAATAGACAGTATAGCATCTACACTCGGCGTTACAATTGAACCTTATGAAAATACGATCGCTTATGGACAAGTGTTGAAGTACAATCTCTTGAACTTCACCTTATTGCTGGTCTTATCCCAGTTGGTCCTCTTCATATATACATTTACAAGGATCAAAGTGAATGCTGTAAAGAAAATGCTTGGTTTTTCTAATATGAAAATGATCCTCGGCTCGCTGAAAGACTTCGTCTACATGGAGGGTGCAATCTTACTCGGTGTACTTTGTACCCATTTCTTCTATTACTTGTTCGTCGATCAGATCGTGTTGCGTTATTTTTACCTACTAGCTGCATTCATGCTCGTTGTGGCATTATGTAACATCATCCTTTTGTTGATTACTCAAACGAGCTTAAGATTCATCGATATCAATCTGATGATCAAGAATAAAGTCTACTCGAACAAGTTGAACTACGCTTTATACGGACTGAAAATCGTATTGATCCTTTCCATAACCGTTTCCATTTCTTCTTTCATGTCCAATTACACCGACTATAAGGAGAAAATGAGGGACCTGGAGCAATATAAACAGTTGAATGGTTATTTTACATCCAATGGCTACAATTATGAGGAAGATACGATTGCTAGAAAACAGCCGGAAAGAATCGCAGAATATGGTCAGTCGATTCAAAACCTATATGAGCATTTCGAAGCACGTGGTCAGTTGTATGTGAATGACGCCTACCTACTCGAATTACTGTCTCCTAGTTATTTGGAGATTCAGGGCTTGAAGAAAGAAGATATATTCAATTCACTTGAGGAAAATCATATCGTCGTTAATGAGCGATATTTCAAAGCGTTCATGAATCTTCATGATGAGAATGGCGTGCCGATCGACAACCTGGAGGCCGATAAACCAACCCTTTTGGTTCCGGTCAAATATATGGAACAAGAGGATGTGGTCCGGAACATCTACCAAGAAAAATTCGAGCACTTGATGAATTATAATGAGTTCTTTGGGATTGAAAATGAGAATCCGAAGCGGGTAGAGGATTTGAATATCCTATACATGCAAAATGGTCAGGAATATGCGTTACTCGGTCAGAACGTCTCGGGAACGGACATCAAGTTGAGGGATACGATCGTCATGCTGGACACAGGAAATTTTGATAGCCTGTACTATTATGATTTATTGAATGCAGGGGACGTTTACTTCCAATTGGATGAAAGAGATGAATTCAGCCAGGCGATTGCCAAATTCGACCTTCAGAAGCTCGTGAATGTAGGGACACTTTTGACTCCTTATATGGATAGGGTCCATTACACTGAGTTCGTCATGTACAACTCTTTAGTGTTTACGGTCCTGTTTTTATTCACACTGATCTTCGTCATCTATATTTCCAATTTTGTCGATGTGACCTCGAACAACAAAAGATACATCATGCAGTTCATTTACGGATACGATGGTGCAAGGACGTTCAAGGTTCATTTCATCATCTACATCATGTTGCTTGGTATGATCGGTCTTCATTTCTTTGTAGATTTTAATGCCGTCCTCTACATCGGGATATTGGCGGTGGATTTATTGATTCTATTCTACTTGTATAAAAAATTGGTCAGCAGCGATCTGCACAAAATCGTTAAAGGTGGATAAGCGATGTCAATCATTGAACTAAAGAATATAAACAAAGCGTATGAGAAGGAAGAGATCTTTTCGGATGTCAATCTATCGATTAAACAAGGGGAAATGGTCGCCATCACTGGAGAAAGTGGAAAAGGGAAAACGACCTTATTGAATATTATGGGCTTGATTACGAAAAAGGATGCCGGCCAGTTGAAGCTATTTGGGGAAGACAATCCTGCCATCCATTCCAAATCAGCGATGATGTTACGACGGAACAAAATCGGATACTTGTTTCAAAATTACGGGCTCGTCGATGACGAAACCGTAAAGTGGAACTTGAACCTCGCTCTTGAATATAAGAAGTTGAATAAGAAAAAGAGGCTGGAAAAGGTCGAGAGTCTCTTGAAAGAGTTCGGACTCTACCATTTGAAAGATAAAATGGTCTATCAACTGAGCGGTGGGGAACAGCAACGGATCGCCATCATGCGATTGATATTACAGGAAAGTGATTTAATTCTAGCTGATGAACCGACGGCCAGCCTGGATGCAGATAATGAGAGGATCATCATGGATTACTTGAAAAAATTGAACGGGCTCGGGAAAACAATCGTCGTCGTGACCCATAATCATAAGATCTTACCTTACTTTTCACGCATCATCCGCCTGGATGAATTGAATGTGTAAGTAAAAAAAGACTTCGTTTAATTTAAATGAAGTCTTTTTTTACTTCCTTTTTCTGGACTATGTTTGTTATACTAATATGTGAAATACTTCACATATTAGTTTTCCAGTTTAATAAGATTGGGATGATTCTATGAAAAAGAAGGTTGTATTAGCTGGAGGAACAGGGTTCATCGGACAGTATTTTGAAAAACAATTGATTCGTGCCGGTTATGAGGTGTTGATTATATCAAGGAAACGCCCTCACATAACCTGGGAGAACCAACACGAAATCATCGATGCATTAGAAGGTGCAGACATGCTCATCAACTTGGCCGGAAAGTCGGTCAATTGCAGGTATCATGAACAAAATCGAAAAACGATTATGGACTCGAGAATCGAGACGACACAAATGCTCGGGCAAGCGGTGGAACAATGCTCGAATCCACCATCCTTATGGATCAATTCAAGTACGGCAACCATCTACCGACACGCAGAGGACCGCCCGATGACAGAGGACGATGGGGAGCTAGGCACTGGTTTTTCCGTAAATGTCGCTCAGGAATGGGAAAAGACATTCTTCAACTTTAAACTTCCTCAAACAAGACAAGTCGCGTTACGGACAGCAATCGTGTTAGGTCCAGGAGGCGGTGTAATGACACCATATAAATATATGGTCAAATTTGGACTTGGAGGCGTACAAGGTTCGGGGAATCAAATGTTCAGTTGGATCCATGTTGAAGATCTCTGGCGAATCGTTCTTTTCTTAAAAGAGCATGATGAATTGTCTGGAGTATTCAATTGTTCTTCACCTGATCCGATTACAAATCGTGAACTGATGCAACAACTCCGAGATACATTAGGACGCAAAGTGGGGATGTCCTCACCAAGGTGGATGCTCGAAATCGGCTCATTCTTCCTTCGCACAGAGGCAGAACTTGTGCTGAAAAGTCGATGGGTACTGCCAGAAAGATTGGAAAAAGAGGGATTCAAATTCAAGTATGAAACAATCAATGATGCGCTTGTTGATGCTATGAAGTAAGTCCCTTGAGAATCGACGGGAAATCATCCGCCTGGATGAATTAAATAAGGAAGACTTCATTCTGTGAGGATGAAGTCTTTTTTCATAGTAAAAAAGATCCGAATTCAAAAACCGGTGGCTGTTTTTACAAAACAAGCGTGCATTTTTACAAAACGAGTCTTGAAATTTACAAAACAGCCCAACGAATTTCTAAAACCAACTACGAAATTTCTAAAACCCACCCCAAAATCCGCGAAACCTCTCCAATAAGCCCACAAAAACAAGCGGTAAAAGTCCCTCCCAAATGCCTAAATAGCTTTTTCACCGAGATCCAGGACACCTTTTCAGTTCTTAACCTCCAAAAACCCCTCCATTTAACCTAAACCTGCACACATCTATATAAGCAAAACGACTGAATTAACGTTAGTGATTGACAACAAGTAGTACGTTAGTAGTAAACATATCTGAATTATTAGAAAATTGTAAATAATGTTAAGCTTTTTCTCGTATTCAAATCTATGGGGTGAAGGAGATGTTTCGTTACATGAACAAAAAGAATCTATTAGCAGTCGGTTTATCGGTGGGGCTCGTTTCAGGAGCAATGGCCCCGAATGCCATGGCAAAACCTCCTGTAGAGTTGCCGCAGGTCGAACTTTCTCAATACATATTCAATGAGAAGCTAGATTCGCCGGAATTCGTTGCTGGAAATTTGACAGCACCTATGAAGGCAGCACCTGAAGAAATTGTGTACAAGTATTTTAATAGTAATAAAGACAAGTTCAAGATTGGAAAAGCGCAAGCGAAAGAATCCTTCAAAATAGTAGAAGTGAAGAAGGATGACTTAGGTGGAACAATCGTCCGCCTACAGCAAATGTATAAAGGTTCACCAGTATGGGGATCGACACAGGTCGCACACGTTGGTGATGATGGCGTGTTGAAGGTCGTTTCCGGGTCAGTTGTATCCGATCTTGCAAAAGAGAAATCTCTGAAAAAGAAAAGCAAAATCAACGCAAACAAAGCGACACAGATCGCCTTGAAAGACTTGGACTTCAATCCTGACCTGGAAGATAAGGCGAAAGGAGAGTCCATCGTCTATCAAAAGGATGGCAAAACCTACAACGCGTATCTCGTCAATTTGAACTTCCTGGATCCGAAGCCTGGAAACTGGAACTATTTCATTGATAAGGCGACGGGCAACATCATCCACAAGTACAATGATATGCATGATGTGAGTGGAACGAATGAAGTCGGTTCAGGAACTGGTGTGCTAGGAAATACGAAATCTCTTAACACCACACTCTCGAACAATACCTATTATCTACAGGACAACACCAGAGGGAACGGCATCATGACATACGATATGGAAAACAGGACGTTCTTCCCTCAGTTCTTCCTTCCAGGTAAACTGTGGGCCGATAGTGACAACCAGTTCCATCAAGCGTACGATGCTGCAGCAGTCGATGCACACCATTATGCAGGCGTTACATACGACTACTATCTAGGGGAGTTCGGGCGTAATTCATATGATGGAAACGGTGCGACGATCCAATCTTCCGTTCACTATAGCTCTAATTACAACAATGCATTTTGGAACGGCTCTCAAATGGTCTACGGAGATGGTGATGGTACTACATTCCAAGCTCTATCCGGAGGAATTGATGTAGTCGCCCACGAATTAACACATGCGGTTACCGATTATAGTTCGGACCTCGTCTATGAAAATGAATCTGGAGCGTTGAACGAAGCATTATCCGATATCTTCGGTACGCTTGTCGAGTATTACCATGGGACAAACCCTGACTTTGAGGTAGGAGAAGATATTTATACACCTGGAACGCCAGGGGACGCACTACGTTCCATGAGTGATCCGACGAAATACGGTGATCCGGATCATTACTCTAACCGATACACAGGAACAGGTGATAACGGAGGGGTTCATACGAACAGCGGGATCATCAATAAAGCGGCCTACTTGTTGAGCGAAGGCGGCACCCATTACGGCGTGACGGTACCGGGGATTGGAAAGGACAAGATGGGAGACGTCTACTACCGTATGAATACGGTGTATTTGACAGCGTCCTCCACATTCAGTCAAGCTCGATCAGCAGCTGTCCAATCGGCTATAGACCTTTTTGGAGCAGGTTCTCCTGAAGTCAATGCCGTAAACTTATCCTTTGACGCAGTCGGCATCCAATAATCAATCGTTCATAAAGAAGGCTATCGAATGACAAATTCGATAGCCTTTTCTTCATATATTGGACTTTTTTAAAGTGAAATCTTGGTCAGGATAGTATGCGTTCTTGACGAGCAGGTTCGGTCCGAGGCATTTGACTGCCGGACAGTGACAATTCACAGATTGAGCCAACTTGCTGTCCATCCAACGATCATACACGTCATTGAGTGAATCGGTTTTGATATTGCCTAGCGGTCCATCTTCTCCGAAATCGGTAACGATGACATTGCCGTCGAAAATATTCACGTTCAAACGTGAGCGACCATCTGGATCGTTTCGTACCGTCACATTGTTTTCCTTATATAAACGTTTCAGCAACTCGAGATCTTCCGTATCGTCACTGCACGGATAGAAAGGGAGCGTGCCGAAGAGCATCCAAGTGTCTGGGTCCTTCGAATCCAATAATCGATGAATTCCTTCGCGTATTTCAGGCAAGGTGGCGACTTCCAATCCACTTGCAAAGTCGCTCGGATACATTGGGTGAACTTCGTGTCGTTGACAACCCATCTCGACAATTTGACGGTGGATATCCTCCAGGTGAGGAAGCGTACGCTTGTTCAACATCGTTTCCGCTGAAACGATGACACCTTCCGAAGTGAGCGCTCTCGAATTCTCAACCATCCGTTCGAAGTATTTTTCGCGTTGTGCTATCTTCGGTTTCTTCTCCATCATTGCAAAACCGATTTCATTGAAATCTTCCACTGACCCGTAGTTATGGGATATATGTAACACGTCCAAATAAGGCGTGATCAATTCATACCGTTTCAAGTCCAATGTCAGGTTGGAGTTGATCTGCGTCCGTACGCCACGTTCATGTGCATAACGAAGAAGAGGGACCACATGCTGTTTCACAGATTTCATGGAAAGCATCGGTTCTCCACCCGTAATGCTGATCGATCTCAAATGCGGAATTTCCTCCAAGCGCTTGATCATCAACTCCACCGGTAGCGCATCCGGGTCCTTCGGCTGCAACGTATAACCGACCGCACAATGCTCGCATCGCATGTTGCAGATCGTCGTCGTCGTGAACTCGACATTGCTGAGGACCATCCGGCCATGATCTTCCACGTCCATATAAGCTTCCCATGGATCGAAATCCGGGGTGATTCTAGCTGGTTTTGTTTCTTTTAACATATGAAACTCCTTTACACGTACAATGTTCCACTCCTTACTATAACAGAAAGAGACGGAAGGGGTGTCAGTTCCATAATATTCTTATAATTGATACTGCATGACGATGCTGTTCTCGACATACCCGAGCCGTTTATATAAAGTGATCGCACCTGTATTCTGTCCGAATACGTGTAGACCGACCTTCTTGGCACCGAGCTCCTTCGCCCGCCGGTGCAACTCTTTCATCGATTGTGTCCCATATCCTTTCCCTCTGAATTCTGGGTCCATCCAGATTTCATAAAGGAAGACTTCTTCTGTTTCCTGTCGTAGGGAATACCAGATGATCCCGACGTTTTCTTCCGTTTCTTCATCTGTCACATGGTAAATGCTGTGGTTTTCCGTATGTAAGCCATTTTTCAATAACTCATCGAACTGGTCTGTTGCTTGTTCAGTGGCAACCTCTTCGGACACGTCATAATTTTTACGGATATTTTCTGCGTATTCGGCTAGAGACCGTGCTCGGTACTCGTGAAACTGCTTTTCGGTCATATTCGTGAAACGGACCATAACCATCACTCCTTTTTCCATAACCTTACCATAAAACTAAAAAGTTTCGAATATTCAGATGCGTGTAAGATGAGTATGAAGTAAGAGTATGCCATAATGGTGGAAAAGAAGGAGGAATCGTTATGAAAGCAATCGTACATACAAGTCCGAAAGGCATGGAAGGTATGAAGCTGGAAGACTTTGAATCTCCCATTGTAAAAGAAGGACAAGTGAAGGTTCAGTTGAAGGCAGCTGGATTGAATCACCGCGATCTGTTCGTACTTCATCGTCACGAAGAGGATCAACCTCCATTTGTCATCGGATCAGATGGCGCAGGTATCGTTTCAGAAGTCGGAAGCGGGGTGGAAGGCGTCTCGGTTGGAGATGAAGTCGTCATCAATCCGGGTCTCGGCTGGCCGGAAAAATCGCCTGCTCCTCCTGAAGGATTCGGGATTCTCGGATTTCCATCTAACGGAACTTTTGCAGAGGAGGTTGTCGTTCCCGCTAACCAGGTCGAACCGAAGCCTGAACATCTCAATTGGATGGAAGCAGGGGTGTTACCTCTTGCGGCTTTGACGGCATATCGCGCATTGTTTACGAGAGGTCAACTACAAGAAGGGCAACACGTATTACTGCCGGGTGTCGGAAGTGGTGTCATCACGTTCATTTTACAATATGCGAAAGCGGTCGGTGCTCAAGTAACCGTTACTTCTAGAAGTGAAGCAAAACGGCAGGAAGCGTTGAGGATGGGTGCCGATAGAGCGATTGATAGTGCATCAGATTGGACGGAAACCCTGCAAGGTGAAAAGGTAGACTTAGTGATTGAAAGTGTAGGGGCAGCTACGTTCGACAAATCACTGAATGCTGTGAAGCCAGGTGGAACGGTAGTCACTTTCGGGGCATCCGCCGGAGATGAAGTACACATCAATATCCGTGAGTTCTTTTATGGTCAATACAATCTACTCGGCACGACGATGGGGAGTCATGAAGAATTCCGTGATATGCTTTCCTTCATTCGTAAGTACAACATCAAGCCTGTCATCGACCGAACGTTCACGTTGGAAGAAGCGAAGGAAGCATTTAATAGAATGGAAGAAGCAAAACAGTTCGGAAAAATCGGATTCACAATTTCATAGACTATAAAAAAGAAGGGATTGATCATCGTGATCAATCCCTTCAGTCTTTCTTAGGACACATAGTGCCAAAGTGAAAGAACAACAAAGATAAACGCTATCACCGCAATTGTTCCTGCCAACAATGGTCGAAATAGGTTCATGAATGTGTTCATATGTATCTTCCTCCTCCAATTTGTTCTTCTTACTTATATAGACGAATGATTCGGAGGAAAGTTTCGTGTTTATTACAAATATTACACAAATGTTACGAAAGACCTAAACGAAAAAAATCTCGAAATTTTATAGTTTTTGATGTTTAAAAAATGTAGAGGTGGGTATCCTTATACTAACAACCTTTTATCCCCCTAACCCCTAAACCCTTAGAAGAAACCTTTCCCGGATCCGGGAGGGGTTTTTTCGTTTCTAATGCCTATTTACTAGGTAGATGGAAGGGGAAGGATGCTAGTTTTTCCGATAACGGATCTCTTCTATTAAAGTATTCAGTTTTTCGTTCATCTCTTGATCGGTTTTTTGCTTGTTTTTCATGAACTTGAGCAATGAAATGACGAAATAGATGGCAAATACAAATAACCCTAAAATAAATAAAGTATATAAAAGACCGAACAGTCCAAAGAAACCAACGTCCAAATGTTTCACCCCCATACATATTCTCTATACCATAGTACCAGACATTTCCATATAAGATCACAAAAAAATGAACCCGGAAGGTTCATTTTTCGTTACATGTATTTCATGATGATGCGCATCATGAGCAATGAGGACAAGGATACGAGGATGGCGAAAATCATCCAGGCGAAATTCCCGATTGCTTGTGTAAGGAAGGAAGTCAAGAAAATCAAAACGCCGATTGCAATGACATAGATCCCCGCAGACTTTGCTAATCCTTCTTTATCGGCTATTGAACTTGCCTCATAGTTTTTAATGAGGAAAATATTTTTTTTCAACCAAAAGCCAGCTCCTAACAAGATCAGAGCGCCGCCAATCATGTAAAACACGATAAGTTGTTTTGTTACCATTGTTTGACCACCTTTTCTTTGTCTACCTTTTACTTTACATGGTGTGGCCGAAATTTTCCACAGCTTGTTTCATGTTAGCTTTTTATGGAATGCGGGTATGGTAAGTGACAAAGGAGGTGCTTGTGCAATGTGGATGTGGATGCTTATACCACTGTTGGTCGTCTTGTTGATCGCCATTTACTATGAATATCAGAATAGGAAAAGAACAGAGGTTCATTTGAACTCTTCTGAAGACCAAGAAAGGCCGTCACATCAAAATGTGACAGACAGACATCGCAGCCAAGCAGGAAGGGAAGGAAGTCAGCCCCCGCCGACATAAACGATATCCAAAACCGGATCCTCATCGAGGTATTCGGTTTTTTTATATATGGAAAAAAGATTGAATCTTAATCCTTTGTAAAAACCTGCGCATTTCCTGACATTGGAAGATTATTTTTGATAAACTGGAAAAAAGAGATCAAGCTAGGAGTGTTGTTTGCATGAACGGTACAGGACTTGTGCTAGAAGGTGGCGGGATGCGTGGGGTATATACAGCCGGTGTGCTGGAGTATTTCATGGAGCAGGATTTTTATTTACCATATGTCATCGGTGTATCAGCAGGCGCATGTAATGCGACGTCTTATCTCGCCCGTCAACGGGGAAGAAACAAGAAAGTGACAATCGGTTATTCCAAACATCCTGACTACATATCTTTCAAAAATTTCTGGAAAAAGCGTCAATTATTCGGGATGGATTTGATCTTTGATGAAATTCCGAATAAACTCGTCCCTTTTGATTTCGATCGGTTCCATACAGCGGAGGAAAAGTTCGTGATCGGAACGACAGATTGCAGGACAGGTGAACCAGTGTATTTTGAGAAAGGGGCTTACTCAAACGAAATACTTTCCATCCTAAGAGCATCAAGTTCATTACCTTTCATGGCACCGGTCATTGAATTGGGTGATCGATGTTTAATGGATGGAGGCATCTCAGACCCGATTCCGATCCGTAAATCTGAATTGGATGGCAATCGAAAAAATATCCTCATTTTGACGCGTAATGACGGTTATATCAAGAAACCTTCCAGAATGAATTGGATCACTCGTAAAGCCTATCCGCAATATAACGGTCTGGTTGATAGCATGAGTAAGAGATTCCAGGTGTATAACGAGACGATGGATTATATCCGGGATAAAGAGCAAAACGGAGACGTCTTCGTCATCCGACCGTTAGAGCCGCTCCAAGTAGGGCGTGTAGAAAGGGACCCTGCTAAATTGACTGCGTTATATGATCAAGGCTATTACGATGCTGCAAAGCAATTCGATGCATTGAAAGAATGGTTGGGAACGGCTGTTCAGACCGAAGAGACGTTAACAGCTCATTGACGAGTCGAGCGCCCTTATCAAAAAAAATCGAGAGAATCTGTAATATGGGGTTTAACATACATCTAATAGGGTATTAAGAATATGTTAAACATTTTTCCCAGGGGGGGACTGGTCATGAGTATCGCCGTAATTGCTCAACGAATTTATGATGAAAAAGAAGCCATTGCTCAGAAGACCGACGAAGTACTCTCAGAATCACTTGGCACCAAGAACACGCGAAACTTTCTTGAAGCACACATGTCATTAGCGGAGTATCTCAGTAGGGGCCTGGAATTAGAAGATGAGGTTGAAGCGAAGCAACTGATCAATGAATGGGCGGAGAAAACGAGCTGGAATGCAATCAATGAAAAAAGACCTTTCAATCAGTCTTTCAAAGCATTCGAGATATTCAAGGGTCAAGTTCTAGACGTTGTCGAACTCCAAACGGAATCTGAAGATTGGTCGAACAAAGAACTGATTTCGACGCTTCGAAGTATCGATACCATGTTAGACCATGCAGCTTTCTATTATGTGCACTCGTTAATTGTTAACTTTGAAGGCCGAATCGATGAGTCCGAACAAATGATGAAACATGACAAGAAGTTGATCGCCGATTTGTCTGTGCCGATCATACCTTCAATCGTCCCGAACACGATCCTCGTACCGATTGTAGGCATGTTGACCAATGAACGATTCGAAATCACTCGTGATAAACTGTTGCATAACATTACAACCCAGGATGCTGAATCCATCGTTTGTGATTTTACAGGTGCCATCCTACCGGATAATGGGCACTTCCAAATGGATGACCTTGCCCATCAGATCGAGCAATTGACAAGATCGGTCTCATTGATGGGAGTCGAAATCATCTATGTAGGTTTCTCATCCCGACTTGTTCAAGAGATCGTTCGTGCTGGCGTGAAGATTGAAGCTGAAACATTCTCGACTTTCCGTACAGGCTTACGTTATCTTGCCAATAAGAAGGACTGGGGATTGACCGATGAAATTTATAGTCGATCCGAAGCTGAAGAAGAGGAAGAGAAGAAATTGGTTTCTTCGGTTCCTCATGAGAATTTATAAAAGTAATTGACCAAACTTTAATATAAAGATAGCGCAAAATAACGTACTTATAAGGAAGGGAGCTTCTATTGATTAGAAGTTCCCGTTTTTCTTTTTAAATAGGTAAAGAATCCACCAAACAAAAGAGTAGACGTACCCTACCAATACATAGACAGACCACAATTCGAAGTTTTCCAAACCTCGGATCAGATGATTCAATTCATTCCCTTCAATACGTTCGATTGCATGCACAAATCCTATGATTGGGGTTGTGATAGTGAAGCCGATATGTAAGACCGACAACACGATTAACCGTTTTTTCCGTATGGCATGAAAAGAAACGACCATGCTAGCAATGATGTAAGCAAAATACATTACCCATACCCAGGTTGGGAGTGTGTCCATAGCATACATCCAATCCCCCTAATAAAACTCTCATTTAGTGTAATTTTACACTAACAAGAGCGCTATATCTACAACTAATCTCCATTAATTAGGAAAAATTGAGTGTATTTTGGGAGATGTACAAATGTTCATAGCACGTTCATTGACATAGGTGTTCGAATTGAGGAAGAATAGAGTTAGTACATATATAGGAGGACCTGTCATGGCAAAGAAAAAGAAAACGGTCTATAAGCCGCCCAAACAGAACAATAAAGGATTCATCATCATTATAGGAGCAGTATTCGTATTAGCTGCAGTATTACTGTTCATCATCAGCAATGAAAATAATAACCCGAGTCAGGATCAAGCGGAGTCTGCTCAGCCTGGTCAAGAGATTGAGGTCAGTTATGAAAATCAACCGACTGTCGGTGAAGAAGATGCACCGGTCAAATTGGTTGAGTTTTTCGATTTCAAGTGTCCGCACTGTGCATCTTTCGCTCAGCAAGTCTATCCTCAGATCAAAGCAGACTTCATTGATACAGGAAAAGCGAGCATGACGTTCATCAATAAACCGTTCCTGGCACCAGATTCATTCACAGCTGCTCTCGTTGGTGAAGCAGTGTATGAACAAAATCCTGATGCATTCATTCAATATTATGATGCTGTCTTAGCCAATCAGGGTGAAATGAGCGAGCCTTGGGCAACAGAAGAATTCTTGTTCGATCTAGTTGAAAAAAATGTGGATGGAATTGACGTTGATCAATTGAAGGAAGATATCGACAACGAAACCATCAATCAAAGAGTAGAAGAAGATCGAGATATGAGTGCCCAAGTCGAGAGTACTCCAACAGTATTGGTGAATGGCAAGATGGTCGAACTAGATTATGAGGGCTCCATCAAACCTGCTATCGAGGAAGCTTTGGAGGAAGCCGGTGAGCAGTAAACGGACAGGCATCGCTTGGATCATATCACTCGTTGCGGTGCTTGGGAGTCTTTATTTTAGCGAAATAGCCGGTTTCGTCCCGTGTCAGTTATGCTGGTATCAGCGGATTCTGATGTACCCGCTCGCTATCATTCTTGGAGTCGGACTTTTCCTGGATGAGGAAAAGATTCATTGGTATGTGCTTCCGTTCAGCGTGATCGGAATATTCGTATCGACGTATCATTTCCTTCATCAGAAAACCGATTTGTTTTCAAAGGTGGGATCATGTACACAAGGTGTTCCATGTTCTGGAGAGTATATTAACTGGCTCGGCTTCATCACGATTCCTTTTTTAGCATTAATGGCGTTTGTGGGAATCACTGTATTGATGATTAGCCGGATGAAAAGTTCAAAATAAAGCAGTAATGGAGAGAGTTGTCCTCGGGTACAGCTCTCTTTTTTTGATCTAGTGGAATATAAGCCAGATTCAAGAATTATAAGCCGAAATTTGTAATTATAATCCAAATCCAGAAATTATAAAACGAAATCCAGTATTATAATCCAAAATCCAGTATTATAATCCAAAATCCAGAATTATAAGCCAAAACACGCTTAAAGGCACAATAGTTGTCCTCAGACCTCACGTTGGATACGATGAATTTAGAATAACGAAACTGATGAAAGTAAGGGTGAGAGAAATGAACGAGACAATCGAAACGATATTGAATCATCGCAGTATCCGCGCGTTTAAAGATGAACCGCTTTCAGAAGAACAAATCACCGCGATCGTCCGAAGCGCTCAAGCGGCAGCTACATCCAGCTATCTCCAGGTCTATTCCATCATCGGGGTGAAAGATCCGGCCAAGAAAAAGAAGTTGGCAGAACTCGCAGGAAACCAGGAATACGTGGAGAAGAACGGACACTTTTTCGTATTTTGTGCGGATCTTAACCGGCATAAAATTGCTGTGGAAATGGAAGGTCTAACAGAGGATGAAGTTGTCGAATCGCTTGAATCTACGGAAAAATTCATGGTCGGAACGATTGATGCAGCGCTTGCGGCTCAAAATGCGGCACTTGCTGCTGAATCAATGGGACTCGGTATCTGCTATATCGGTGGATTGCGTAACAACCTGGAAGAAGTGGCGGAAGTCTTGAAAACGCCGGACCGCGTCATTCCATTGTTCGGTATGTGTGTCGGTGTACCGGATCAGAATCCTGATAAAAAACAGCGGTTGCCGATGGAGAACATCTATCATGTAGATGAGTATCAGCAAGACGAAACAGAATTCATCGAGCAGTTGGCTCGTTATAACGAAGATATTGCTGATTACTATCGTGAGCGTACCCAAGGAAAGCGCACGCATACTTGGACGCAGATCATCGCCAACAAGATGAGTAAGCCGATGAGACTTTATATGAAGGACTTCTTGAAAAGCATCAAGATTCCGCTTAAATAATTGCAGCGCATACCATAGGATCGCTTCGTCCAAACTACCATCATACCGTGAAAAATTGGAGGCGATCGTATGACGAAGCGCAAGCAGTTGAACGATAAGACGAAACACCATAATCAAACGCCGAAGGAAAGTCTTCCAGACATTGAAATTGCTGAAGAGCTTGCAAAAGGGCAGACAGAATTGCGTGACGAGGATCTACCCGAGCGCGAAAATCAAGAATTCTAAATAAGGAAAAGGACAGCCGCCTGGCTGTCCTTCTTACTTTTTCAACAATTGATTCAGTTCTACAGCTTGTTGCATCGCTAAGTGATCGTCTGCGATGTCGCCTGGTTTGTTCGCTTGTCCGATGATGTATCCACCGAATTCAAGATCTACAAAGTCAAAGATGTAGTTGAACTGTTGGATAAGCGGCAATGCTTTGATCTTCGGATTGTCGCCTCCGCAGCAGATGACATACGCTTTCTTTTTACGAAGCTCAGCCTTGAAATCATATCGGTCATCGCGCATGTTTTGTGAGAAACGATCAATCAGATCTTTCATCATGCCAGACATTCCATACCAATAAACTGGAGTAGCAAACACAATGATGTCATGTTCAAGCATCAAGTCTACTATGCGGTCATTGTCATCTTCTACTGATCGGAATCCGCCCGGTTCATGACGTAGGTCATCTATCGGCTGAATGTTGAATTCGCGGAGATGGATGTGGGTTGCATCCAAGCCGTCGAGTGCTTTTGTCGTCAATTGTTCGGTATTCCCATTCGGACGGGAACTCCCATGTATCGCTAGAATTTTCATTGTATGTACCTCCTTCAATCCTCTTTCATACCCATCATAACGGAGGCATGAAGGGATTGCGAGCAATCAGACTTCGCTATAAGCACGTTCTTTGCATACACCGAGACACCCTGTTATCATCGTAAACCAATCAAAAATTGGCAGGAAAAAAGACAAAACAAAATACTTGAAAGTCAAAGAAGGTCAAACTATAATATAAACAAAGGTCAAAGATAGTCAAAGTCAATTTTGATTAAAGCTAAGACTTCACCAACAATTAATTCTACTTTTACAAGGAGGTCATTATTATGCGTTGCCAACACTGTCAAGTTAATGAAGCAAATGTACGAATGACTCTTCACATAAACGGTATTACGAAGCAGATTCGACTCTGCCCGAAATGCTATAAAGAAATCCAGAGCGAAATGAAGCAGCCAAGTAACATGAATCCTTTCATGGGGAAAAACATGGGTGGATTCGATATGAACGACTTCATGGATCACCAACAGGAGCAACAAGGGCAAGCCGGTCCTGGACAAGGTAAAAAAGGCGGCGGTCTCTTAGATGACCTCGGACGTAATTTGACGGACGCAGCAAAAGCAGGTCTGATCGATCCGGTCATCGGACGTGACAAAGAAGTAGAACGGGTCACAGAGATCCTGAACCGTCGAAACAAAAACAACCCAGTCATGATCGGGGAACCAGGTGTCGGTAAGACGGCCATTGCAGAAGGACTTGCGTTGAAGATTGCGAACCAGGAGGCACCGAAAAAGCTCCTTAATAAACAAGTATACCTCCTGGACGTGTCATCACTCGTTGCAAATACGGGGATTCGTGGTCAATTCGAAGAACGTATGAAGCAACTGATCAAGGAAGTGAAAGAGCGCAAGAACGTGATCCTTTTCGTAGATGAGATTCATCTCTTGGTCGGTGCAGGGTCTGCAGAAGGTTCGATGGATGCAGGAAACATTCTGAAACCTGCCCTTGCGCGTGGAGAGCTTCAACTCGTCGGTGCAACGACGTTGAAGGAATATCGTCAAATTGAAAAAGACGCTGCGCTCGAACGTCGTTTCCAACCTGTCATGGTCAAAGAACCGACAGAAGAGGAAGCAGTGGAGATCCTACAAGGATTGAAAGAGAAATATGAGAAGTATCACGAAATTCGTTATACGGACGAAGCACTTCGTGCATGCGTAACGCTATCCAAACGCTACATCCAGGATCGATTCCTACCAGACAAGGCGATTGACTTGATGGATGAAGCCGGTTCTAAAATGAACTTGAAACACGCTGGTACAAGCGAAGATGACGTGGAAGAACGTCTCGCTGCGATTGCAAAAGAAAAGGAAGAAGCGACGCAACAAGAAGATTATGAGCGTGCTGCAAAACTCCGTGATGAAGAACTGAAGCTTCAGAACCAGACTGCTACAAAACCAGAGGATATGCCTGAAATCACAATCGTGGATGTGCAATACATCGTCGAAGAGAAAACAGGTATCCCAGTCCGCAAACTGCAGAACGACGAACAAAACAAACTGAAGAATTTTGCGGAACGTCTTGGATCAAGTGTGATTGGTCAAGACGAAGCGGTTCAGAAGGTAGCGAAAGCAATACGCCGTAGCCGTGCTGGTCTGAAATCCAAAGTACGCCCGATCGGTGCATTCCTATTCGTCGGACCGACTGGTGTCGGTAAGACCGAACTGACTAAAACGCTGGCTAAAGAACTGTTCGGCTCGAAGGATGCGATGATCCGTCTGGACATGAGTGAGTATATGGAAAAACACTCCGTGTCCAAGCTCATCGGTTCACCACCAGGATATGTCGGTCATGATGAAGCTGGTCAACTCACCGAGCGCGTGCGCCGCAACCCATACAGCATCATTTTGCTGGATGAGATTGAAAAGGCGCACCCGGATGTGCAGCACATGTTCCTTCAGATCATGGAGGATGGTCGATTGACGGACAGTCAGGGTCGTACCGTAAGCTTCAAGGATACGGTCATCATCATGACGAGTAACGCAGGCACGGGTGAGAAGAAGATCAAGATGGGATTTGAGAACCATGGATCAGAAGCGGTGTCTGTACTTGAAAGATTAAGTGCTTACTTCAAACCTGAATTCTTGAACCGTTTTGACGGGATTGTTCCATTCAACGAATTGTCTCAAGATCACCTTGTACAAATCGTCGACCTCATGCTCGAGGATATCCGTGAAATGGTAAAAGATGAAGGGCGTGAAATTGAAGTAACGGAAGAAGCGAAGAAACATATCGCTTCACTCGGTTACGATCCACGATTCGGTGCTCGTCCGATCCGCCGTGTACTTCAAGAAAAAGTGGAGGACGGAATTGCCGACCTGCTGCTGGATGAAGAAGACGTAATGAAAATTAAGGTGGATTTCGTCGATGACGAAATCGTCGTTAATAAAGGTTAATTAGAAATGAATGACCCAGAGGATTCTCTGGGTCATTTTTTTATGATTGGATAGAATTATTCTGTGTTTGGTGAGAATTAATTCGACTGTGATTAGAATTAATCCACGATTGGACAGGATAAACTCCAATTTGGGTAGAATTAATCCAAATTACGTCACAATTACCACGCTCCTCTTACTTCCCACTCCAACGGAAGAATCGGGAGGCGAGGATGATGGAGACGACCGCTATCCCGAGCAGTACCCCGACTTCCAACGGATAATCGGTGATCGGTGCATCGTTCCACGTGCCACGCAACAGCTGAATGACGTAATAGAGCGGAAGGACTTTCGCTACGTACTGCAAGATCGTCGGCATGAAATCAAGCGGGAAAGTCGCGCCTGATAGGAACAGCATCAGGTTCAAGAACAATGAACTGATCGCCGCCGCTGCTTGGGTGTTTTTCGCCAGTGACGTCAAAAACAGCGCAAAAGGGAAAAACGCCAGAATACTGATCAATAAAGCAAGCAACGTACTTCCGATATACGCGGGTAACGTCAAATCATACATCAACATACCGAAAATCATCAGCAAGACTGCTGAAATGAAGAAGATGACCGTTCCCTGGAATGTGTGTGCGGCAAGAATCTTCCAGGGCTGCAACGGAGTAGATTGATAGCGGCGCAGTACACCGGTCTCGCGGTAGCCGGCCAACACCGTTCCGAGTGTGAAGAATGATGTGGTCACGATGTTGACCCCGATCCACGAAGGGACGTACAACTCCGCAAAGCTCATTCCATTCATGTCATTGCCGTCGAACATGGAACCGAACAACCAAATCATCAACACAGGGAATAAGAACGTCCAAAATACGCTCAAGCGATCCCTGAAAAACATTTTCGTCTCTAAGCCAGCTAGTTTCACCATCGCCGTCATGCGGATCGCTCCTTTTCCAGGTAATGGACGAACAAATCGTCTAGAGAGCCTTTTTCAAACTTGAAGTCTTTCAAGGTGATGCCTTTCTCGTTGCAATACTTGAATATGTGGTAAGCGGTGTTCTGCTGATCATCGCTGAATACTTTGTAGGTGGATTGATCCTGCTCCACCCTGACGACATCCGGAAGGGACAGCAAATAATCATACTCCAAACCGTCGCTTTCGAATGCGAGATAATGGACTGCCATTTCATCCAACAGCTCTTCTGGGGTGTTGAGGGCTTTCAATTGTCCACCATAAATCATCGCAACCCGGTCACAAAGCTTTTCTGCTTCTTCCATGTAATGCGTCGTAATGACGATGGTACATCCCTGTTCTTTCAGTAGTTGGATCATCGACCACATTTCCCTCCGTGCGTGTGGATCGAGCCCCATACTCGGTTCATCCAAAAACAGGATCTCAGGTTGGTGAAGCGTAGCAAGTGCCAGGGTCACTCTTTGCTTCCAACCACCCGATAAATCATCGAACTGGACATTCAGCTTTTCGCCTAGCCCTAATAAATCGATGAGGTGATCTTTCTGAGTCGGTTTGTTGTAGAACGATGAAAACAGATCCAGCGCTTCCTTCACTTTCATTTTCTTTTGGATGGAAGTGGCCTGGAATTGGACACCGATCCGTTTGTTCAACTCTCTCAGTTGTTTACTTGGAACGAGCCCAAGGACATCGATCGTTCCGCTGTCCGGCTTCCGAATGCCTTCCAACATCTCGATCGTCGTGGTTTTACCGGCACCGTTCGGACCTATGATCCCGAAAATTTCCCCTTTACGAACTGAAAAAGAAATATCCTGGACTGCCTGTACTTCTCCGTACTTTTTCGATAAGCTTTCAACCGTGATGACGTGATTCATGAATTCCCCTCCTCTGGAACATGATTCCAATTGTTTATACGTTTTGATGATACATTAGTTTCATAAAAAAAGTACGAACTTTTTGTCAAGTTCGCACTTTGATCAGTGATTAAGCTTTTTAAGCATCCGATAGTTGGTGAAAGGCGTGTCCTGGATCCATTTCACTTGTTCTTCCTCAACAAAGAAGCCTTTCTTTTCAAAAAACGGTTTCGCCGTGATGCTCGCTTCGGTTACGAGTTCTTCAAGGTCGAGCTCATGCGCAATTTTTTCAAGTACATCCAACAACTTGGAGGCGACTTTCTGACCTTGAAAAGCATGATGGACATACAGCATTTCAATGGATCCATTATGACTCAGGGTTGCAAAACCGATGATTTGCGCTTCATCTACTGCTACATAAGAATGATGATGAAGGAGATTCTCTTTCCACTTCGTCTGTTCGGACCAGCGTTTCGTTTGTTCTTCTGAGTAGTCGCTTCTATTCACCGTTACAATCGTTTTCTGGAACAGTTCCTGGACTTCATCCAGATCGGATGGTTGTAGCGCACATATTTTCATATCCTAAACCTCCAGTTAAGAAAAGGAATTCTCGAATCCTGTATCGAATGTAATGTGGCATTCGATTTTTAAAAAGATAGGGGAGACATCTATGAAGAAGTGGGCATATCTATTCATCGCACTTGGCGCATCCCTCTGGGGGCTCATCGCTATTTTCGTTGAAGGACTTTATACATATGGATTTACGGCATTGGAAATCGTTGCAATTCGGGTGATGGTGGCAGCGATCCTTCTCATCCTATTTGTCTCCATAAAAGATGTCAAGCTGTTGAAGATCAATTGGCGGGACAGCATGTACTTCATTGGTACCGGTATTTTCAGCATCGTCTTCTTCAACTGGTGTTTGTTTACGGCCATCAAGGAAACGTCCATCGCTGTTGCCGCGATTTTATTGTATACAGCACCTGCGATCGTCACGATTTTATCCAGGTTTTTATTCCAGGAATGGTTCACGAAACGTAAGATTCTCGCGCTATGTATGACTTTCTTCGGGTGTATGTTTGTCATCGGCATATTGCCAGGTGGTGCGAGCAATGCTTCCTTGTTTGGTGTATTAGCAGGTCTTGGATCTGGACTTGGATATGCGCTGTACAGCATTTTCGGAAAGTATGCCCTGGAGAAATATTCTTCACTCACCGTCATCACATACACCTTCATTTACGCTTCTGTTGCGCTCATACCTGTGACGGGGCTTTGTTGGCAGAAGACGGATGTCATCCTGCAATCTGGGGTATTGATGAACGCCGTAGGAATCGGGTTCGTGTCGACGGTGCTCGCTTATATGCTGTACACCGTTGGACTGCAGTTCGTAGAATCAAGCCGGGCTTCCATCACGGCAACGGTCGAACCGGTCATCGCTACGTTGGTCGGGGTCATCCTGTTTCAGGAACAGCTTAGTATGTGGCAGATCGTCGGCATCTTCTTCGTATTGAGTGCGGTGATGGTGGTGCAAGAGAATCGACGAGTGAAGACCGAGCATTCACTCGCACAATAAGGAGTTGTTTTATATGGAAAAAAGAAGAATTGCATTGGTGACCGGCGCGAGCCGCTTGAAAGGAATCGGTGCAGCGACTTGTCTGGAGCTCGCTGATGCCGGCTGTGATATCTTTTTCACCTATTGGTCGAACTATGACCGGGAGCTGGAGTTGGAAATGGGGGAAGAAGATCCATCCATTCTCCAAGCATCCATTGAGGAAAAAGGGGTACGATGCTACAAGCTGGAGTGGGACTTATCGAATGCAGAAGAAATCCCGACACTCCTGAGAACGGTGGAAGAGGCGCTCGGTTACCCAGATATCCTCGTGAATAATGCTTGCTATTCGACGATGGATTCCTATGAAACGATTGATCCGGAAAGCCTGGACCGGCATTATGCCATCAATGTAAAAGCGACCACGCTGTTGACGTCGTATTTTGCGAGAGGTTTTACAAATGGAAGCGGTGGCCGGGTCATCAACCTGACATCCGGTCAATCACTAGAACCGATGAGTAACGAATTATCGTATGCGATTACGAAAGGTGCCATCGAACACATCACGAAAACGCTTGTCCCTGATCTCGCGAAAAAAGGGATGACAATCAACGCCGTCAACCCAGGACCTAATGACACAGGCTGGATGGAAGAGGAGCTGAAAAATGCATTGTTGCCGAAGTTTCCGATGGGGCGCGTAGGTACGCCAGTAGATGCTGCACGGTTGATCCGGTTTTTAGCAAGTCAGGAAGCGGAATGGGTGACAGGTCAGGTGATCCATACAGAAGGTGGTTTCCAGCGAACGTGGTTTTAAAGGAGGACAATATGACAGTCATTTATTTTGTACGGCATGCTCATTCCGATTATACGCCGGATGAGTATGGGCGTAAGCTTTCCGATCGAGGGGCTGAAGATGCAGAACGGGTAAGGGAACAGTTCAAGGATGTCCCTGTAGACCTCGTTTTCTCCAGTCCGTATGCGCGAGCGATTGAAACGGTAAAAGGTGTAGCGGAAGACCGCGGGTTGGATGTGCACATCATTGAGGAGTTGAAAGAACGGCGATTAGCGGAGGAACCAGTGGATGATTTCCCAGCTGCCGTCGATCGGTTGTGGTCGGAGCCAGATTACGCTTTTCCAGGTGGAGAATCCAATGAAACGGCTCAACAGCGTGGCGGCGATATACTCCGTGTGTTGTTGGAGGAGCACAAAGGGAAAAACATCGTCATCGGGTCACATGGGAATATGATGGTGCTGACGATGAAGCACTTCAACGCATCCTATGATCTCGATTTTTGGAAACAGTTGACGATGCCCGATGTTTACAAATTGACGTTCGAGGGGGCCGATTTGGTTGAAGTGGACCGAATGTGGGACCCAAAGACAAAAATAGGAGGAGCACATTGATATATCGGAAAAAGACATATGAGATTGACCCAGCCTATTTGGAAGCTTTCAACGATTTTTTCCATACATATTTATTGCCGAATCAGCGGAAACATGGGTCTAAGCTCGTCGGTCGGTGGGTCAGTGAGAACCGTCGGCATATCACTGCAATCTGGGAGTATGAGAGTTTTGAAGCATATGAAAAAATTGAATCGCTCGTTCGAAGTGATGAGATGCACAAAACAGCACAAGAAAAGCGACCAGCCATCGCTCCTGCGATCCTCTCTAGTAAACAGGAATTCATGGAACCAACGGAAAACTACCATGTGCCAAGACATATCGTTGCCGTTTCAGCACTGATCAGAAATGCTGAAGGGGAAGTGCTGCTGGTCAAAACCAATTGGCGGAGTGATACGTGGGAGCTGCCAGGAGGTCAGGTTGAAGAGGGGGAAGTGCTTGAAACTGCGCTCCGACGGGAAATTCTCGAGGAAACTGGGATAGAAGTGAGAATCGATAAAACGACAGGCGTTTACCAAAATACGACGAGCCGAATCGTCAGTATCGTTTTTGAAGGGGTGGCATTGAACGCAGAAATCGTAAAGCAAGATTCCGAGATAAGAGAGGCGAAATTCGTCCGATTGACCGAAGGGAATGTGGAAGATTACATTACGCGGCCACATATGGCGACACGGGTATATGACGCATTGAAGTCAACAGAGACAGTGCCAGTTGAATCGGTGAAAGTGAAGCCATATGAGCTGTTGCATAGAATTGGGTCTTAGACGGAAGTAAAGTTCATTCCAGAGACTGAGAAAAGTCCATACCGCTGACCGTTAAGAAACGACATGGAAATTCGTAAACTAAGAGTAACAAAAGACGAAAGGGAGCGGTTTCCATGTTGAACTATTACGAGATTGAGAAGATCATCATCGACCATCATAAAAAACAAAGACGTAAGTAAAGGACGGAGGGTGACAGGATCGAGTCACCCTCTTTTTTCATTGTAAAAAGACAGCTGTCCATCAGCTGTCTTCATCATCTTCAATAGAAAGAAATTCTTTCACCCATTGGATTTGTTCATTCCGGTAGTAACTTAGATATAGCCGTTTTGATAGACTCAGTGGTCCTCCGAAAAAGTACTGTTCGTATAACGACTGTCTTGTACCGAAAGCACTCATGGACAGATCCCAGGCCAAACGGAAAATCTTCACCCGATCTTCGGCATTCGCGTTCGCACCTTGGAGGTATAGATCGAGGTCCTTCCGAATCGGAGAATTGAAATCATTTTCCCCTGGTATGGAAACAAGTCCGCTCGCACCGAGAATTTGGATGATCTCATTGAAGGTCGGATAGATTTTAGCGTAATAGGTCAAGGCCGCGTGAAGCGGTTCCTTCGCAGGCGTCATCGTTCCCCACTGATCGATTTCTGCCTGGATTTCCGATGATAATACGAATGCTTTCATCGCTTCTAGCGCAATGATGATGTCGGAAACCTTCTCTTGAACGTGATCGTATCCACCGATGTTGATCGTCTGGATCATCAATTGGATCGTGCCTAGAATGAATTCGGTTTTGACGATACATCGATTGACGACCTGGTGAACGGTGTGTTGGAAAAAGCTAGATTTATCATAGATCTGTTGAGAGAGTTCCAAGTTTTCATAGAAAAAAACATTTTCCCATGGGACGAGTACGTCGTCAAAAACGACGATAGAATCCAGTTCGTCAAATCTGGAACCAAGTGGATGATCGAAATGTGATTTTCCATAATCGAAGGATTCCCTTGCGATGAATCGTAATCCAGGTGTATTTGCCGGCAGTGAAAAACCGTTTGCTACACTCAGTTCAGAAATACCACCTTGTGGGAAAACGATGATTTCATCCGTCAATCCTCCTTGGGTAGCGAGAAGGCGGGCCCCCCGGATGATGATGCCGTCTTTTGTTTTACTCGTTATGTGTGCAGCGACCTGTTTGTCCGCCCATTCCAACTGAAAACGCCCGCGGTTCATCTGAGGATGCACGAATGTATGGGTGAATGACAGATCATGGGTGACCGCTTTTTCATAAAGATTGATCATGTTCTGACAGAAAGTAGGGTCCTGGGATTTCAAGAGTTCCGCAGATTGAGCAAAAGTCATTAAGATGGTGTTCAAATAATCCGGAGAACGTCCCATCAATCCCCCGCACGACTTTGCCCATGTTCGGATGGCGATTCGTCTCCGTTCCAGATCTTCCTTCGTTCTCGGAGGGAGAAAAGCCATGCCAGCTTGCTCTCCTGAGTATGTTGTGAAAGACATATGATCGATGTGATCCGGGTCTTTCTGTATATCGTACAGTCTTGCTTTGCTCTTTATTATCCCCTTCAAGGCCGGATGTTCAGACAGCTTACCACTTACTTGTTTGCCGTCGACCCAAATTTCAGGCTTCAGTTCATTGATTCGGTCGATATATTGCTGACCAGAAATAAGTGCCATTCAACTAACTCCTTTGCCAAGCCATTGTTATAAACAAGGTATGCATAGTTTGTGGCAAAGGTACGTCCAAACGCCCGTTATGGTAATAAATTGAAAATCAGTCGACGAGTTTTTTCTCGATCTTCTCCCTCACTCTTGGCCATTCCTCGTCCAGGATACTGTAGTAGACCGTGTCTCTCACATGACCATTGTGCATGATTTTACACTTGCGGAGGACGCCTTCGCGGATTCCGCCGATTCGATCGATCGCGTTTTGAGAGCGGATGTTCCGTGCATCGGTTTTCAATTGTACACGGACGGTCGACAAATTCTCGAAACAGTGCTTTAAGAGAAGGTATTTGCACTGTGTATTGACTTGCGAACGCCACACGGACGGTGACAACCATGTCCAGCCGATCTCAAGGTGTCGGTCTTTTTCCGAGATGTTGAGAAACCGTGTGCTGCCGACCAACTTTTCTTGCTCATGATCATAGATGACGAATGGGAATGCGGTGCCTGCTTCTTTATCCTGTAATGCTTGATGGACGAGTGTTTCCATGTCCTCGCGACTTGTGATATCCATCGGCATGTACGTCCAGATTTCCGAGTCCTTTCCCGCTTCAAATAAATCATTGATATCGTCCCGTTCCATCGGTCGTATTGTTACACGTCGGCCTTGCAGTGTCACAGGTTGGATCCACATAAAATTTCCCTCCACAGTTTAAATAGTTTGGCTAACTACTTATTCCCTTTGGAAGCTGAAATGTCCTTCCTATCTATTGAGGTAGGGATTTTTGATGGTAAAATAAACCCGATTTATAAAACACCACACTCTTTTTACAAGACTGAGCTTCATTTTTGTAAAACAAACCCTCCTTTTTGCAAGACTACGCCTCAGTTTTACAAAACAAGAGCCCTTTTTTCTAAAACCACAGTTCCACAACACTTATTAGACGAAAAAATCGCCCGATCCTGACTGGAATCGGACGATTTTCACCCATTATAGTTCTATTCCTTGATGGAAGACTTGATTTCTGTCCAAACTTTCTTCATTTCTGTGTGAAATTCTTCTTTCTCGATGCTGAACTTCTCTTTAAACTCTTCACGGCTATGTCCGGCTTGTTTATACTCGATCACTTCGCTGATTGTGGAATCACTCAGGTGCGCAACGACAGCTACACGGACCAGATGATGCAAACGCATGTCGTTTTCCAGGTAACCGTTCAAGTTCTCAACACGCTCACCTGTATATTCACTCAAATAGTTCACGACCTCTTCCTTATGAGCTTCTAGATATTTTGCACCTTTCGCCCATTTGCCTTTATGTTTCATGAGATCTTCTTTCTCAACACCCAAGTTGTTCATCGTTTCTTCCCAGGAGTTGGTCCCTTTATAATCCTCCAAAACTTCTTCCACAGTCTTATCTGCGGCTCTGGCGATATGGATGCCTTTCATGATCTCTTCTTTGGTGTAGCCGTCCTCTAACAGAGTTTCGAATTTTTCCTTATTGAAGTCTTTGTGAAGCGCTTTTCCAATTGATCGCTTCATATGTCGTTCCGGATCCAAGCCGAAGTGCTCTGCTGTTTCCTTCCAAGAACCTGTTTCCTTATAATTTTGCAGTACGTCTTCAATTGATGCGTCACTTGCGTTTGTGATATGGGACGCTTTCAAAATTTCTTTCTTCGAATAACCTGCGTCCAACAAAGCTTGGAACTCATCCTCTAACAGATGTTTCTTGAAGTGGAATCCCAACTTCCAATCTTCTTTTTGCTCTAAGGCGACAGACGGTGATTCACCGGATGTGGATGCTCCTACAAACTGTGGGCTCAACATCCCTAGAGTCGCAAGTCCTAAAGTTCCAATCCAAAGCGCTTTTTTCTTCAACAAAATCCTTCACTCCTTCCATGAGTTATTAATAGCTTATCCAGACTTTATGAACAAACTATGAACGAACGATGAGCAAACCATTAAAAATTTAGAAATCTTTTCAAAATCCCCAAAAAGCGCTCTGCAACCGTTAAGATAATAGTAAATCTATGCGTAAAAGATGGTGATGATGGATGAACATTTTGGTGATTGAAGATAACGACAGCGTCTGTTCAATGCTTGAAATGTTTTTCACGAAGGAAGGGTACAAGGGCGAATTCATCCAGGATGGATTGAAGGGGTATACCCGGTTTCAAGAAGGCGATTGGGATCTGATCATCCTGGACTGGATGCTGCCAGGAATGGATGGAGTGACCATCTGCCACAAGATAAGGGAAGAAAGCAGTATCCCGATCATTATGCTGACGGCGAAAGACAGCGAATCCGATCAAGTCCTAGGCTTGGAGTTAGGGGCAGACGATTATGTGACGAAACCTTTCAGCCCGCTCACGCTCATGGCGAGAATCAAAGCTGTCGCGCGCCGTTACCAGCTGAAAACCGATGTAAGTAGTGCGCATAACCTGGAAACGCTGCATTTGAAAATCGATAAGAATACACGAGACGTCCTATTGGATGGAAAGCAGGTAAGGGATCTCACGCCAAAAGAATTTGAGTTGCTGCATTACATGGCTGAGCATCCGAGGCAAGTCTTCTCAAGAGAACAGTTATTAGAGCGGGTATGGGGCTACCAGTTTTATGGAGACGAACGGACCGTCGATGTACATATCAAACGCCTCAGGAAAAAGATCGGTTCAAAAGAAAGACCGTTCATCCATACGATTTGGGGAGTGGGTTACAAGTTTGATGAAACGGTGACCGCTGATGAAGGTTAAGTATTTTCACCAACTGCTCGGGACTCACATCAGCATTCTACTTATTGCGTTCCTACTGTTGAGCGTCCTTTTTACAAGGTTCGTAGAGGATTATGTGTTCCAGACCAAGGTGAATGAACTGAAAAGCTACGGCAATCAGATCGTCAATGAAAGTGCCATTCTCGATCATAAAATCGGTGCAAAAGTGGCGTTTGCAACCTATGTTCAAATGTTGAGAGCGCGGGACATCCAGTTCGTAACGTTCACCCAAGAAGGAGACATCCAATCGCCGAACAGGGGAATTAATGGACTGAAGCTATCCGGTACAGAATGGGATAAACTTTCGGATGGAGAGGTGGTTTCCGTTAAACAAGATTTAAAGCGATTCAACCAGGAAGTGACGATGGTCGCCTTCCCGAAAATGCAAGGGGATCAATTTTCGGGAGGCGTACTGCTCATTTCTCCAATCAGTGGAACGAGACAGTTCATCCAGCAATTGAACAAGTTTCTGACCTTGACGATGGTCGTGTCCCTGATCGTTGCGCTCTTGATGAGTTGGTTTTTATCGAGATCTCATGGAAAAAGGATCATGCGGTTACGGCAAGCAGCGTCTCAAATCGCTTCAGGTAACTATAACGTAAAAGTGCCTTACGGGAAATCAGACGAGATCGGAGAGCTGACGAAGGATTTTAATGAGATGACGAAACGCTTGAAGAGATCGAATGAAGAAATTGAACGTTTAGAAGCTCGTCGCAAAAAGTTTCTCGGGGATGTATCTCACGAAATGCGCACTCCGTTGACGACGATCCGTGGGGTGATCGAAGGCATTCGGAATGACATGATCCCATATGAAGATCGGGATAAATCAATGGACCTGGTCGAAAAAGAAACGAGAAGGCTCATCCGGCTGGTCAATGAAAACCTCGATTATGAAAAAATCCGTTCCAATCAGATCAAGCTTGAAAAAGAAACGATTGTTCTGAGGGAAGTCTTTGAAATTATCAAAGAACAACTGTTGTATCAAGCGGATGCCCAACAAAACGAGATCGTGATGAACGTGGAGGACGATCTAAAGGTCTATGCCGATTATGACAGGCTCATACAAATCATATTGAATATCACACAAAACAGCATGCAGTTTACAACGAGCGGACATATTGAGCTATCGGGTCATATGGGTCACGACGAGACAATCATCGAAATTACGGATAACGGAATAGGGATCGATCGGAACGACATCGAGTCAATTTGGGACCGGTTCTATAAAGCGGACATTTCAAGAAAAAATAATCCGTTAGGAGAATTCGGCCTCGGATTATCGATCGTAAAGCAGCTTGTGGAACTTCACGATGGATCAATTGAAGTGGAAAGTACAAAAGGCCAGGGGACGAAGTTTACGATAAAATTGCCATCAAAACAAAAGGACTGACGCAGTCGAATTGACTCGTTCAGTCCTTTTCTTAAGTCCGGAAAGGAACATATGGATATCCGATATATTGGATGTTCAATGTCCCGTCTTCATAGGTGGTGGGTCCGATGTTACCCACAATCGTAATCGGATTGGAGTGAGGATTTGAATTGGAATCATGCTTGTTGTGGAATATGGCGTTCTGCAGCACGATGATAAGCAAAAGGTACAAGACCAATATGATCAAGACGGATGTCTCCTTCATACAACTCCCCCATAAAAAGGCTATTGTAATTATCCATATGCCATAACAGGGAGAATCGTGCTTGATTTATCCACTCAATTCAATATTTTTCTTTCCATCAGAAAGGATTAAATCAATATAAAAATAGTTACCACCGTATGGATATTTTCCTCGCCCCAACTGACTGACATCGATGGCTTTTTCAAAATGGAAGATCTTACTTTCATTTGGTCTCAATTGAATTTGCAGGGGTCCATCCATTGTCATCAGAGAGGTAGTCTTCCTTTCCTCTGAATGATTCCAATCCAAAAGTTCGATTGAAATATCAAGAATGTCATTACTATGGTTTCTTAATGGGATGCTGCATTCCCCGTTGAGGATTTCTTTTTCCTCATCAAATTGAAATTCACAACTGCTATACTCTTTTCCATAAGTAATGGCGTATACTCCATTTGCAGCAGTAGATTGATAGACTTTCATGATAAAGGAAGGCACAGACATCAAAACAAAGATCGTCAAGAATACGACCAGTAATTGATATTTCTGGAACGAGTGGAAAAGAAATATGAGTCCGAACAAGAATACAACCAGAATACCTATCGCCAACATATTTACACCCGTTTGTGTTTCAGGGTTAGTATAAAATGGAATCCCTAGTGCAGAAAAAACTTGCTCTCCCAAAGGTTTGCCATTTGGAAAAGAGAAGGTCAGCACGAAAGACACGGATATACATACGAATGCAAGGATCAAAAATTTTAAACTTCTAATCATGATTTCTCCCTCCCTAGTAACCTATACCATTATACAGGTAATAGTTGGAAAATAGTTGTCATTTCTTCAGAATCCTCTAATGATTTGCGAAAGTTATGATAAAGTAAAAACAGAATGTTGGACGAGAGGACGGTCAATCATGCTGCAAACCGATTTTCAAATCAAAAATCAAATTCTTGAAGCGATTATTGATAACGCTTTCGAATGGGTTGTAGTCGTCGATCCTGAAGGTGTCATTCGTTTTATGAACAAAACGTATTGCGAATTCCTTGAAGTGGATTCCAAAGAAGTGATTGGCAAGCATGTGACGGAAGTGATTGAAAACACGAGAATGCATATTGTAGCAGAGACCGGTGAAAAAGAAATCGCCGATTTGCAGTTCATTAAAGGGAACTATATGATTGCAAACCGGATTCCCATTTTTCATGAAGGACAAGTTGTCGCAGCACTCGGAACGGTCATTTTCCGCGATACGGAACAGTGGAAGAAGATGAATAGTCATGTGAAGAGTCTATTTTCAGAGCTGGAATTTTACCGGAAAGAATGGACGGCGAACAATGGCGCGAAATATTCATTGAATGATCTCGTCGGCAATTCTGAGGCTATGCTGGAATTGGAAAAACGGGTGAAGAAAATCTCCAGCGGGGATATTTCCGTTCTCGTCCGTGGGGAAAGTGGAACAGGTAAGGAGCTTTTTGCCCATAGTATCCATCAGCTCAGTGAACGGAGTACTGCGCCATTCGTGAAAGTGAACTGTGCGGCGATTCCAGAGCATCTTCTTGAGTCAGAGTTGTTCGGGTATGTTGAAGGTGCGTTTACCGGAGCGAAAAAAGGCGGGAAAGTCGGAAAGTTCATCCTTGCAAATGGAGGGACGCTCTTTCTGGATGAAATCGGGGACATGCCTCTGCAGATGCAAGTCAAGCTGTTACGCGTACTTCAGGAAAAAGAGATTGAACCGATCGGTGCGAACAAGACGGAGAAAGTGAATGTCCGGGTGATTGCGGCGACGAACCGTCCGCTAGAGAAGATGGTCCAGGAAAAATTGTTCCGCGAAGATTTATTTTACCGGATCAACGGATTTCAGCTCCACATTCCTGCACTTCGTGAGCGGAAAGACGATCTTTTACCGCTAATCAATCACTTTCTTGAGAAAGTGACGAGAAGGACGGGGAAACGGATTCAAGGAATGGAAAACAACGTGATGCAAGTGTTCCGTCGCCATAATTGGCCAGGCAATATCCGAGAGCTGGAGAATGTCATTGAAGCTGCGGTCCATCTGACATATGGGGAGACAATCGATCTCGAGGCATTACCCGACTATCTGACTGAGCAGGAAAGCTTGCGTGTAGGGAACAAGTCGCTAAAGGAACTCCTGGAACAAACGGAACGCAACGCATTGATCGATGCGCTCAATCAGAATGACGGAAATAAACTGGCTGCTGCTAAGACGCTTGGCATCGGTAAGTCCAGCTTTTATGAAAAATTGAACAAATACGGTTTGTTGTGAATGATTCCAGAATCCCGGAATACTGTCCGGAATTCTGGAATTTTTATGATTGACAAGGGTTTAGAGAGGTTATTCGGTGCTTGTTTCCGATTTTTCGGAAAAATGAAAACGTTCAATAATTTGTAACAAGTGATAGAGCAGTGATGAAAAGTTGGCACGATTATTGCATTACTTATCTGGGAGAACGGAATCGCCTGTTATTTTTAAATAGATTAACTGTGAAAATTTGAAAGCGGTTCCACAAAACTGTTTCGTCAAGGGAGGATATCAGATGTTAAGCATGATTGGTTTACTAGGGGGACTCATCTTATTAATTGTCTTAACGATGAGGGGTATGAACCTGTTGGTTGTTGCACCTCTATGTGCGCTCTTTGTTGCTGCCCTCAGTGGCATTCCACTGTTTCCACAGCTAGCGGCAGAGGGTGAAGCGAACTTAGTCGGAAATTACATGGCTGGATTTTCAGGATTTGTCGCCGCCTGGTTTTTAATGTTCTTGCTAGGTGCGATTTTCGGAAAAGTCATGGAAGATAGTGGCGCGGCCGATAGTGTATCCAAGTGGATTGTAGCAAAACTTGGTATGAAGCAGGCTGTGCTGGCGATCGTGTTGGCTTGTGCCATTTTGACATATGGTGGCGTGAGCTTGTTCGTTGTCGCGTTCTCGGTTTATCCGATGGCAGTAGGGCTATTCAAACAAGCGAATTTGCCACGACGTTTCATTCCTGCCTCATTGGCATTCGGCTCGGTCACCTTTACGATGACTTCAGCCGGATCACCTGAAATTCAAAACTGGATTCCAATTGAGTATTTAGGCACTTCACCATACGCAGGTTGGGAAGTCAGTTTGATTGTCGCTGTGTTCATGGCGGTGTTCGGATATTGGTGGCTAAGGAAGATGATTACGAAAGCGGTCAAGAATGGAGAAAAATTCGAAGCGAGAAAAGACGATCCGGAAGTAGCGGAAAAAGAATTGCCGAATCCGATCGCTGGTCTATTGCCGCTGGTCGTTGTACTCATCATATCGTTCATTTTTCATGATGCATTGAAGCAATCTGCGTTGATTGTCGCATTGCTCGGTGGTGTCATTGCAGCCTACCTGTTGAATCGAAAGTATTTCACCGATTTCTGGGAAGCCGTTTCTGGTGGTACACTTGGGGCTTTGATCGCAATTGGTAACACTGCAGCTGTCGTCGGATTCGGTGGTGTCGCGAAAGGGGTGCCAGCATTCGATGTTGCCGTCAATGCGATGACGAGCATACCTGGAAGTCCACTCATCGGTGGTGCGATCGCGGTCAGTGTGATTGCTGGTATGACAGGATCCGCTTCAGGTGGTCAGGCAATTGCCTTGCCGATCTTAGCGCCGCATTATATCGATATGGGCGTCAATCCGGAGGCATTGCACAGAACAGTCGCGATTTCCTCAGGTGCGCTGGATTCCTTGCCGCACAACGGATATGTCGTCACGACCGTTCGTGCAATCTGTGGGGAAACGCATGCAGCTGCCTATGGAGCTGTCGGTGCTTTGACTGTTATTGTGCCGTTGATCGGTCTCGCATTAGCTGTCGTCTTATTCTCATTCGGACTTGGGATTTAATCGTTGAGGAGGTTTCATTGTGGTTCAAGATAAAGTCGTATATATTACAGGAGCAGCTAGTGGTATCGGAAATGAGCTCGCAAGGTCCTTCGCCGAACAAGGAGCAAAAGTTGTCCTGACGGATTTGAATGAAGATGGCGTATCAGGAGCAGCGAAAGAATTGACCAATGAAGGATACGATGCGCTAGGCTTGAAGTGTGATGTGACGAATGAAGAGGAAGTGAAGTCCTCGATCGAGAAAACCGTCGAGCATTACGGCAGACTGGATATTCTCGTCAATAACGCAGGTCTTCAATACATTTCTTCTGTTGAGGAATTTCCGACCGAGAAGTTCGAGCTGTTGACACGGGTCATGCTGGTTGCGCCGTTCATCGCAACGAAACATGTCCTCCCTTATATGAAGAAACAAGGCTTCGGACGGATATTGAACATGTCTTCTATCAATGGGTTGGTTGGTTTCGCAGGAAAAGCTGCTTACAACAGCGCGAAGCACGGGGTGATCGGTTTGACGAAAGTCACCGCGTTGGAAGCTGCGGAACATGGCGTAACCGTCAATGCCATCTGTCCGGGATACATTGATACGCCACTCGTCCAAAATCAATTGGATGACTTGGCCAAAAACCGTGGAGTAACAAAAGAACAAGTGATGGAGGAAGTCATTTATCCACTTGTCCCTCAAAAACGTTTGTTATCGGTAAAAGAAATCGCAGACTATACGCTGTTCCTAGCAAGTGAACAAGCTAAAGGGATCACAGGGCAAGCCGTCGTCATCGACGGAGGCTACACCGCCCAATAATGATATGTACCAGGCACCGTTCAGAAGTCGTTGCAGCGCAACGCTTCCAGATCGGTGCCTGGTACTTTTTACTATGGTAGAATAAGGTTGAAATGAATGGTTTAGGGGTGGTTGTATGGGGGCGATTTTCCTATGGCGTAAAATACTTGCTGGCTTATTTACGGGGATAGTAGTCACGTTGATTTTTGTTGCAGAGGGGTTATTTAACGGCGATGTCAGTGTACTTATGGTGGGACTCATTGTTTTGTTTTTTGTCCTCCTTACAATTGGACTGTACGGAGTGCCTGTATCTATCCTTGCAGAAGTTATATTGCCCGAAAAGGTGAAATACAGATGGCTGTACGCCCTCTTAATACATGTGGGATTTGTTATTGTGCCGTTGTTGATTTTTAAGATGATAGAGCCGAGGACACATATTCTTTATATTCTGTTGCTAGTTAGCACGATTGCAGCTGTTTTCTGGGGAATGGATGAACTGCTCAAAAGATGGATGCCTTTTCTGAATCGTGTGCCTGATCGGAAAACGAAGATGATCAGTGGAATCGTAAGCTCTATCTTAATCCTAAGCTCCTTAGGGTGGTTCGGTTTTAGTGATCAAATCGGATTCGTAAGTGGTAATCCGCCTTTGACGAAATATTATGTACCTGAAGATCATAAAGGTTGGCTGTACGTCTTTTACGACCGGCCTGGTAAACCAGCGTTGGAAAAAGAAGGTGATTTCAGAGTCATCCAATTCAATGAAAAAGGAGTAGCTTGGACTTCTACTGAATTTGAAGGGGCTTCCCTTTTGGACAATGAGTATTTTTTTGTTAGTGAGAGTGGCGAAAAAAAGACCATTCCAAAAGAGAGGATTCACTTTGGCCCGATATCTGGTTTTTCTTCTACCGAATTAGGCGATTATGAAACGATTGAACGAATTCAATCAAAATCGGGATCCTGATTATACGAAATTCATACCGAAACCAGATCCTGCTCGGGCAGATTATGACATTCTCATCCCTGTAGGCTATACGGGTTGGGTCAAAATCCACACATCTTCTGAATCGAATGAGCTTCCAGAGAGGAGCATCAAGGTGAAGGAGAACGGAGAAGCGGTGTTTCCTTATGAGGGCATCACTTTACTCACGGAGTATGATCATTTCTATTACATAAGCAATACCGAAAAGAAAAAAATTCCGAAAGAACATATATCCGAAATTTATAACTTCCCAGAACTGATTGTCTTCCACGTCGGTCCTCGTAAACCCGAGGAACCTTTCCCTTATCACGAGTATTTAAAGGAAAAGAAAGAATAGACAGTACCAGGCACCGTTCAGAAGTCGTTGCAGCGCAACGCTTCCAGATCGGTGCCTGGTACTATTTCGTTGGGTGCTTTTTCATTTATTCGTTGATGATCATATCGCTTTGGAGCTGCAGGATTTGTGCCATTATGCGCTGTATTTCTTCTCTTTGTTGTGGTGTGGCACTGTTGGATACTTTTTGCAGATCGAGATACGCTTCTTCCAGCTGCTGTTGGGCACTGGAATAGATGGCTGCATCAATTTGTGGTTCTTGCCTATTGTAAAGTTCATTCTGTTCGGTTGCATGGTCGATGACTTGTTTCGCACGGTTCAGAAACATCTCTAACGATTCATGTTCTGTCATGTAAGGGTATCCTCCTCTGGTTGTTGTACATATAGTGTGGTAAAGCACCACAAATTTTATGTGTCACGGACGTTGGACACTAGCATAATTTTTTCGACCTCCATATTTGTCCCTATCGAGAGTTTTTATTAGTACATACAGTAATAGTGAATAGAAGAAAAGGAGGCTGAAAAGATGAGTGATGGATGTAAGAAAAAAGGCCACGGCAAAAGCTTCACGTTAATCGTTGTATTGTTCATCCTGCTAATTATCGTTGGCTGTGCATGTACGAGTGGATATGGTAGCTACGGCGGCGGCGGTTATGGATATGGCGGCTGCGGATGCGACGACTATGGATATGGCGGCGGCGGATATAGCTGGTATTAATAAAGGTTGGACAGATGGGGGGGAATGACCACCATCTGTTTTCAATTGAAAATGATTGAAACAAGGGTTAACCTGTTGCATCAGGTTAGCCTTTTTATCATATATGCTATAATGGAACCATTTCCAGATGTCCAAAACAGGAGGATCATTCATGGACCAACCGAAGATTGACCTTTTAGCAGAATGGATGAAAGAATCCCGTCGTACGGTCATTTTGACTGGAGCAGGCATGTCCACCGAAAGCGGCATTCCCGATTTCCGTTCCAAAGAGGGTTGGTGGAAAAAGATCGATCCGATGACGGTATCAACGGTTGATGCGCTAGAACATCAATACGATCTTTTCCATGGGTTTTACAGCTTGAGGTTATCCGATTTGAAAAAATGCGAGCCTCACAAAGGGCATGATGCGTTGGCCGATTTGGAAAAAGAGGGTCATGTTTCTGCAGTCGTCACCCAGAATGTCGATGGATTCCATCAGCAGTCTGGAAGCGGTACAGTTCATGAACTGCATGGGTCCCTTCGGAAGATCTTCTGCCATGAATGTGGAGCTCGAGCAGATGAAGCTGCCTTTATGGAACGAGAGTCTTGTTCGGATTGCGAAGGTCATCTCCGTCCGAAGATCATCCTGTTCGGGGAAATGTTGCCGCAAGATGTATGGGGCCGTGCGATACAAGACATTGAAGAATCAGATCTGTTGATTGTGATTGGATCGAGTCTACAAGTCGCTCCAGCAAATGAATTACCTTTTCTATCGGATGGAAAAAAGGTCATCATCAATCAAGAAGAGACGTACTTACATAACCAATTTGACCTGCAGATTGAAGGGAAAGCAGGCGAAGTTTTGCAATTGATTCGAGATAAAGTATTGGAGGGGACAGTATGATGGTCATTGAAATACCGAAAGAAGAGCGAGAACAGTTGGTGAAAAACATCCAAGGTTATTTCATGGATGAGAGAGGGGAAGAAATCGGCGATTTGGCTGCAGGGTTGATGCTGGATTTCTTTTTGAAGGAAGCCGGTCCATACGCCTATAACAAGGGCGTGAAGGATGCAAAGAAACTCCTTCAGGATAAGATGATGAACATGGAAGAGGATTTGGATGCTCTGAAGAAACCGATCCACTTGCACGATCGTTATTGAACTTTTCTCGAATCTTCAGAAAAATCCCGTTGACATTCCATTTCTTCCGTCATATAATGGCGTCAAATTTCATAAACAAATTATCAAGAGTGGACGAAAGAACTGGCTTGAAGACTCCACAGCAACCTGCTTTTGAAAGGTGCTCCAACCAGCAAAGGCAACTTTGAGTGATAAGGGTCATCGTTCGAACTCTTTTTGCATCAAAGCAGAAGGAGTTTTTGTTTTTTCGCAAAATAGACGGTGTTTCCTATGTGAATCCGATCGAGGAGGAATGGAAATGGTGAAAAAGGGATGGAATGAAGAGACGAACGCCTTGCCAAATGACCAAGAGCATATTCGCGCGATGAGTGATGAAGAGATTAAAGCTTTTCATAGGAAAACCTACGAAAAATACATTCGGAGTTATGTACGTGAGAGAAAACGTATTCGGAGGAAGTAGAGGGATGGCATGATTGATTCTGTGCGTCATTTAGTTTTTGTATATGGCACGCTTCGAAAAGGGGCAAGTAATCATCACGTATTAAATGGAGCCCGTTGTGTGGCAGAAAACGCCTGGATTAAAGGGACCTTGTATGATACAGGTCTTGGATATCCGGCATTGAGTTTATCGCCTCATGGCAAAGTGCATGGTGAAATCTTTGAAGTGGATGATATCGGTCTCCAAACCCTTGATCAATTGGAGGGTTTTGTAGCAGACCGCGAAAGCAACTTGTATGAGCGGATGGTCCAAAAGGTGACGACAAGGGATGGACTTTTGGACACTTACATCTATACCGTCGACCACAATCTCTCTATTTGTCAAAAATGCATTCCATCAGGTGACTGGATACAGTGGGTGAAAAGGCTTGAGAATCAAGATACATCTGTTTCTTCTTGAACAGCTTCCGAATGAATAGAATACACATCAATTGACCGATTCCATTTCTGGATTCGGTTTTCCTTTTGCATGCCGATTCGTTTGGCGACCGCAACCGATGGTCCGTTTGCAGGATCGATCAGTGAGATCATCTTAGGAAATTTACATGTCTCGAAACCATATTGGAGGCAGGCTTTCGCTGCTTCGGTGGCGTAGCCCTTCCCCCAATGCTCACGGACGAGCAAATAGCCGATCTCCATTTGTATTTTTCCGTCCACTTTTTGAGGTACAATACCGCATTGACCGATGAATGTGCCGGAGTCCAGAAGCTCGACTGCCCATAAGCCGACGTTGAACGCATCATAGTTATTGTGGTTCCAAACTATCCATTCTTTTGCTTCCTGCTCTGACTTCGTACTCGGATAATGCTCCATGGCGATTGGATCTTCGAAGATCTTCATCAAGTTCACCACATCCGATTCCCTGAGAGCCCTCAAACGCAACCGCTCTGTTACCAATTCGAACATACGGAACCCTCCTGACACATTACTTCCTATTAGTTCCCCTACCATCATAGTATGGGAGCCATGCCTAAAACAATCCAAGTGCCAGGTACCGTTTTCAAACCCTTGGTAGGACAGGGTTCATAAACGGTACCTGGCACCTCCAACAAACGCTGCTGTGACAGGCTTCGTTGAAAGTACCTGGCACGGACTAAAAAAGATTCATTTTCAGCTGGATCTTTCCATAAATTAGAGTATGCTCGCGAAAAGTACTAGCTGGGAGGGGACGCTTTGAAGAGTGAAGAGGCGCGTTTAAGGGACATTCAAGCGATGGCTTATCATGTGATGGATGACCTCCACCTGAATGAGACATCCAGAAGTGAGAAGGATTTGAGGGCTGCATTGGACCATATGGCCAGAGCGGTAGGAATGCTGTCTGATCCAGATCGAAATGTAACACTGAACTATGTGGAAGAGAAGGTGACGCTCGCCTATCAACTCGTCGTTAAGAAAAAGAAATCGAAAAAAAGGATTAAAGTCCAGTAATCCAGAAATAGAATAGGCACGACATAAACAAGTATGTAAGGGAATGCCCCTTCATACTTGTTTTAATTAGCTATCATCAAGATAGAGTCAACCACGAAAGCGGGGAAGATCATGCAACTGAACTTATCTGTAGAAACAGAACGATTAATAATAAGGCCTTTTGAAAAAGAAGACTATTCCAACTGGCTGCATCAGCATGAAGAGCGGTTGCCGTCACAACATAAATATGACCAGGGAAAAACGGACATGAGCGAATGTACCGAAGTTTGGTTTCATCAATTGGTCGAAAGGCATCATGACATGATAAAAGAGGATGATTGTTACATATTCGGAGTTTTTGATAAAGAGTCTGGTGAGCACATCGGCACGATCGATATTTCCACTCTGTTGCGATACGACTTCCAATGGGGGCGGATAGGATATACGCTCCACAATCATTTCTGGCGGAAAGGGTTCGGGAAGGAAGCGGTGCAGGCAGCTCTGGATCTTGCTTTTGAAAAACTCGATTTTCACCGAATAGAGGCACATATCAATCTGGATAACGATGCGTCTATTCAATTAGCGAAAAGTGTCGGTATGGCATTCGAATGCGTACGGAAGGGATTCATCTATGAATTCGAAGAATGGACGGATAATCTTGTTTACTTTATCAATGCCGAATGAACAAAAATAGGGACTGGCTAGGGAAAGCCAGTCCAATGTAAGGGGAGGTAGGATAATCTGTTTAGGGGGAACCAGAAATTTTCACTTCAAAGGAACCTCCTACTAATATAGACGAAAGAATTTGAAAAAGGTTGCAGGGAATCGACAAATAATCGCGAAAATCTTATGGTGAGGAAATGCGAACTTACGTTCCGTTGCAATTCTCTATATATGAAGGAGGCTACTACATGACAAAAGAGGCTCTGCTCGTCATTGATGTTCAGAAAGCTGTCATGGAAAACAGTCATCAGGAATTGCGGACCATCGACAGAATCAATCAGTTGATCAAACGTGCTAGACAGAACGACATAGACGTCATTTATGTTCAGCATGAATACCCGATTGGTCCGATGAAGCGTGGAGAGCCCAATTGGCAGCTTCATGACAAGCTGGAAAAGCCGATAGAGGCAGAAACGATCATCCACAAGACGTTGCCTAATGCTTTTTCAGACACCAAATTGAAAGATGTATTGACCACCAGGAATATCAATCATCTCTACATTTGTGGAGCACAAACCGACTTTTGCGTCGATTCATCTTGCAGAGGTGCATTTGACCACCATCTGGATGTGACGTTGGTGAAAGATGCCCACACGACAACGGACAAAGATCATATGACAGCTGAAGAAATCATCAACCATGTCCATCATACGCTTGAAAACTTCTGGAGTCCGAAAGCGACGTTATCGTTACTCCAAACGAGTGAAATCCATTGGATGAACAAGCCGATTACCCATTAAGGAGGACAATGATGAAAATTACGAAAAGCCCGATCAATAGAGTAGGAACACCTTTTATTCATGTGAAGGACCTTCAAAAGACTGCAAACTGGTATGCAGACCTATTAGGAAAGAAGACCCCGGACGTCAACCCGGAACATCCTGTTCATTACTTTGAATTGGAAGACGGAGGCGGCATCCTGTTGGATGATGACCGAAACAACGCACCAGGAACAGAAGCTTCTGTCATGCTCCATACAGATAATATTGATAAAGCCTATCAATTTGTAAAAGAAAAAGGCGGCCAAATCGTCCGTGAAATTGAAAGGCATCCAGATGTCTCATTTTTTAACTTCAAGGATCCAGAAGGTAATGTTCTGATGATCTGTGAGCAACACGAAGCTGGAAAATAGGAATCCTGATTTGTGCGGGAATTGTCTTATGTAGGCAATTCCCTTTTTATGTGGAATTATGGTAGTATACGTACAGATATTACATAGAAGGCAGGGATGATCCATTAACAAGAAGTTGATCATGATTTTCGTAAGTGCATTCCTCACTGGGGTTTTGCTGGTCGTTTTAACCTCTTACTTAATCAAGACTCCTGAGGAACAAGCGAACGAATTCATAGAAGAATTGAAGGCAGGCACAATCAGTGATGATTCTGTCGAAAATAAAAGAGAAGAGCTTGAAGCGTTCATCAAGTTTCCGGAGACAAAAGAACTTGACCAAACCCGTATGATTATCGACTCCGCAGAAGATGTTGATAATGGCTACGAGGTGAGAGCGCGTTTCCAGGCTTATGAGTATAAAGATGAGGGTTCCGAAGTGATTGAGTCTTATGATGGGGATTTGTACATCATCATGAAGAAAGTCGGCTTTCGAGACTGGGACATCATCGATGTAAGAATCAATCCATACGAGTAACAGGGGAGGATCAAATGTTCATTTTTCCAATAGAAGAAGGCTTATCTCTTAAACTGTTAGAAAAGAGGGACGCGCCACAGTTATTCGCGCTTGTGGATGGTTCCCGTCCTTATCTAAGAGAGTGGCTTCCGTGGGTAGACAACATGAAGACAGAAGAGGATTATGAACCGGTCATTGATATGTGGTTGAAGCAGTATGCTGAAGATAATGGCTTTCAAGCGGGGATCCTTTATGAAGGAAAGATTGTTGGAATGGTCGGATTTCATTACATTGACCATGCAAGTAAGAAGACTTCCATCGGTTATTGGCTGGCTGAAAAATACCAGGGTAAAGGGATCATGACCAAAGCGGTGGAAGTGTTAGTGGACTACGCCTTCAACACATTTCACTTGAACCGTGTTGAAATCCAATGTGGAACGGAAAATCGCAAGAGTGTAGCAATCCCTGAACGGCTTGGTTTCGTAAAAGAAGGTACGATACGAGATGCAGAATACTTGTATGACCATTATCATGATTGCTATCTATACAGCATGTTGAAACGAGATTATAAGAAAATGCAAAGAAGCTGACCAATTACGGTCAGCTTTTTTAATTGAATATCCCCAAATCCTGATATACATATGGGGTGTCCGGCTTTTTAATTTGTTTAATTTCACTCACTTCAATGGAAGGGATACGAGCATCTCCATACGTTGTTTGAGAGATCGTGCCAGTCACCTTCACCCAGCTATCTGTTTCAATCTCACCTAAGTCGTGACCCTCAGCCATCATACCGATTACAGAGGTGTCTGCTGAACAACAGCTCATCAGGAATCGAGCTACGACGAGCTGATTTTGTTCCATGCCTTCCTCGCGATACACGAACCCTTTGATTTCAATTTCTTTCCCTTCGAACCGGTCTGAGAAAATGGCAATAGAATCGACGAGGTCCGCGTAATTGTCGTCATTGACCTTGATCTTTTCTCGATCATCATATTTCTCAGCAATTTCTAAGTAATATTCATCGTAATCAAAAACCGCATCACTATCGGCTGATCCAGTGGTTGAACTGTCTTCTGAATCATCTGCATATTTCTCTTCCAGCTCTGCCATATACTTTTCCGGATCTTCCAGATAAGCATCTGCATTCGGTGTATCACTATCTGATTGTGTTTTTTCGGAAGGCTTGTCTGTTTTTGATGCAGAAGCCTTCATCCCGATCGTCCCGTTAAGCGATACCCCTTTCTTTTCGGCCATGGCACTATCCAATACTTTATCTGGGAACACAAACCCGGTCATTAACGGCAGTAGAAACAAGAAATACACAGAGAATCGCATGAACGGTTTGCTCGTATCGGCATGATCATGACCACAAAGACAATGTTCCTCTGAATCCTCGGATCGGAACATTTGGACGACACCTAAAACAAAAAACGTTCCTGCTGCAAAGTAAATGAACTTCATCATTTGCGGGGCGATATAATATTGGATTTTCCCACTGTAGATAAATGAACATAACAGAAAAGCAAACCCGAACAGAATGATCGCTCGCAAATTGATATAGAATTGGTTATTCAACAGCTCAACCTCCGATCAATAGTTGGAAAATGAAGATAGCGATGAACACTGTGCCCGTTATGACACCCATGAGCACCAATACGAATTTCTTTTTGAAATAGGCAAGAAGCATCATTGTATTCTTGATATCCAGCATCGGTCCATAAACGAGAAATGCGACAATCGATGCTGTACTGAAAGTCGATTGGAAGGTTACCGCAACAAATGCATCTGCTTCAGAACAGAGTGATACAAGATAAGCGAAAGCCATCATCACTAAAGTAGACGACCACACTTCCGAACCGATCGCGGCGATGACATCCCGGCTGACGAAAGCCTGGAATGAACTGGCTAACAGTGCTCCGAGCAAGAGGAATTTTCCTGTGTCGAAGAATTCATCCGTCATATGATACATCGTCAGCTTCCATTTAGAAGCGGGTTGTTCGTTATTATGTGAATGATTGTGTTCATGGTCGTGGTTCGACCTCTTTAACATATCACGATTCTTGTAGAGTGCGTAGATGATTCCTCCAATCAATATTGCCAAAATGAAACCCAGTCCCATTCTTGCATATAAGACCGTCAAATCAGAGCGGAATGCATAATAGGTTGATAGAAATACAATTGGATTCAAGATCGGTGCACCGACAAGAAAGACGATACCGATATGTAGCGGCATCCCTTTTTTGATCAATCTACGAACGACTGGTATGATGGCACACTCACAAACTGGGAAAAGTGCAGCCATAACTGCTGCGGGAAATAATGCGAGATACCCTTTTTTAGGAGTGAACCGCCTGATCGTCTCTTCTGAAACGAAAGATTGAATCAGAGCGGATACGAACACACCTAATAATAGAAAAGGGAAGGCCTCCAGCACGATACTCAAGAAAATGGTATTCAAGTCTACTAGTGTCGTAGGAATTGAAGAAGGTACCGTAGAACTTTTAATTTCGTCAACAAAGAAAAATCCAAACAAGAATAAAAAGAACAAGAGAAAAAGGATTACATTTTCGCGTATATTATGTTGGGGCATATTCATTCACATCACTTTATTTTAATGGCTCAAAGCTTTTTGTAAAGTTGAAATGTTCCGTTCCATCAAAGAAAAATAATCTTCATTATTCTCAACATCTTTTTCGGTCAGAACTGATAAATTATGAAGGTACAAAATATCGAGATTCAGTTGCTTCTTGATCGTTTCAGCTGGTTTTGTGCTGACATTCTGTTCGAATAGAATGTATTGTATATCATGCGCACGCGTTTCTTCTATGATCTTTTTGATTTGTTTTTGAGTCGGTTCATTTGTCGGCGACAGACCAGAAACACTGATTTGTTCAATACCGTATCGGTGCTCCCAGTAACCATAGGCCGCATGAGATACCAATATTTCTTTTCTATCCGCCTGCTCGACCATTTGCTTATAAGATCGGTCAAGCTCTTCAAGTTTTTGCTTCAAATCAAGGAAGTTGCGCTCGAACTCTTCCTTCGCCTCAGGTTTTGCTTTAATCAGCTCAGACTTGATATGGTCAGCTAGATCAATTGCTAAGATTGGGTCGAGCCATACATGAGGGTCCACATCTCCATGATCATCACGATGTTCATCCGTTTGTTGGGCTTCTTCGTCCCCGTGGTCGTGGTGTTCATGGTCATGAGTGGTTTGAAAAACCTCGAAAGTCACACCTTCAGATGCTTCAATGACTTCAACTTCTCCATCCTTCAATGTTTTAGCTGCAGATTCTGCAAATCCTTCCAAACCTGCTCCCATGTAAATGAATAGATCGCTATCTGCTAGATCGATCATCGTCTTTGGTGTAGGTTCGAAGGTATGGGCATCTGCCCCGGGTGGGAGGATACTATCCACTTCAACGTGGGAGCCTCCGATTTTTTTAGTGAAATCGGCTAACGGGTAAAGAGTGGCCATGATCTCCAATTTTTCAATGGAGCCATTAGCGTCCGTTGTTGTTGCGGATTTATTCTGGCCGCAAGCTGCGACTAATAGCAAACTGGTTAGTATGAATAGCATTTTTTTAAACATTTTTTATCCCCCTAAAGAATCAATACACAAAACAGTATATCGTAACGATTACGATTTGAGAACCGTAATAATTACGATTTATATAAAAAACGAGAAACCATAAATTTCACTATTAAATCATAGGATTTTAGGGAAAGGGATATATAACAAACATTTTATGGAGGAGGAACCATGACAAAAACAGAAATTGCACTTCGATTTGTCCGTTTCAGTCAGTGGGTTCAAAGTTTGGAGTCTCTTAGTGAAGAGGAATGGTTAAAGCCTTTAAAACCAGGTAAATGGTCAGTTGCGGAAATTATCGCTCATCTTACTTATTGGGATCGGTATTTTTTGAAGGAAAGATATCCGAGGATGAAAGCGGGAGCAAGATTGCCGCGGTCCATTGACGTGGATGTGATGAACCAAAGAGCTTCTTTATACGCGAAGAGCGGCGTGGCGAAAGAAGAGCTCATCAAAGAATTTCTTGAAACGAGAGACTTGATTGTCAAGGCAATCAATGCCAGGTCGGAAGAAGAAATGGATATGGTTTTCTATAATCGTGGGCACAAGGAAACGCTTCGAGATTACTTAATCAACCTATGTGAGCATGACCGGCACCATAAACAACAGATTGATGATTTCCTCAATCAGCAATGGGAAGTTGAAAAGATGAATTAGCAGATAAGCATGTGGTGATCCCATATGCTTATTTTTTTATGTAAGGAATCTATTACTTCATTCACGATTCTTCACTAAACGAAACCTTCTTTATAATCAAACGTACGTAAAGATAAAGTTGATCAAACGGACGGAGAGATGTAAAGTGAGCAAAAACCGGAAGAAAAGGAAAGAAGAAGGATTCCTAAGCTGGCTGAAGGATGAAATCCGTGACTTCATATTCGGTTCGATCTTATTCCGAATCATATTATTTATTCCCAGAATGATCATCCGTCTGTTCAAAGAGTTCATTTAAAGGAAAGGATGTTTCCCGATCATAAAATGGAAGTTGTTTTCGATTATAGGTGTGCTGATTCTGACTGGCTGTTTAACCGAAACCTCCTCGGATGGATCGATTGAAATGCCAACATTTCTACCTTTTGAAACATTTGAAGAGTCGGAACTAGAGGAAACCGAATGGCCGGAGGGTGAAGGTCAAACCGTATACACCGTCACCTATTCCAATACAAACGATCAGAAAGAAGAGATTGAATACATAGTGGCTGGATTCAATCGCTTTTTCAACAAAATAGAAGAAGATCCAAGCTATGAAAAAGTTGAATTAGCAGACGGAAGTAATGCTTTATATAAAATGACGGATTTCCCATCTGCTGAATTACATTGGTTTAAAGATGGAACAGAATACAATCTTCATTACACTTTTTTCACAAAAGATGAAGAAACCATCAAAACTGAGCTAATCAAGGTGGCAAATTCAATTCAATAATTTGACAGGAAATCGCCGATGTGCCAAAATGGAATGAAAATTTGAAAATGAAAAGGTTTCTAGGGTTCCGCATGTCATGGTCTGGTCCAAGAGAAACCGCACATATGGATGTGTACACGGAGGGACAAAAGCCCGGGAGGATATCTAACCGATATTTTCCCGGGCTTTTATGATTCAATCTTACCGAAAGAGAGGAAAAGCAACATGGCTTGGATTTATTTAGTTATTGCCGGAATATTTGAGGTGGTTTGGGCAGTTGGATTGAAGTATACGCAAGGATTTACAAAACTGTATCCATCACTGATCACAGGAATTGGAATGATCATCAGTTTTTACTTCCTTTCCATGGCGATCAAGGAACTCCCGATGGGCACGGCTTATGCGATTTGGACAGGAATAGGTGCTTTGGGGACCGTGTTGCTAGGCATCATCTTGTTCCAAGAACCATACAATATCATGCGCCTTCTATTCTTATCGATGATCTTCTTTGGAATCATCGGTTTGAAAGTGACATCTTAAAAGTAAGCTCGTAGAGCGGAAATCAACTACTTTAAAAGAAAACTTGGCGAGACCAAGACTTTTGTAGGTCGAGCCTTAGTTGCCCTTATACTTTCTTCAAGTGCAAGAGCATCAAAGTATGCGAAGTAAGCAGATCCTATCAGGGTCTGCTTTTTGTGTACCAAGGACATATCGCCTGAAAAAACCGTCATAATGTTTTTAGACAAAATGGAGTAGATGATAGGGCTGGCAAAATGGGTATGGATAATATATACATTGAAAAGTTGCACAATTCCGACTAGACTAATATGTAAGCGTTTTAAAAAAACGGAACAACTATTCCGAATATCGGAACAAATGGTTTTAAGAACAGAGCAGGTGGAATATGAGAGAGAAAAATAGCACTGTCATCAAAGCGATGACGATCCTTGAAATATTTAAACAACATCATACATTATCATTGCAAAAGCTCGTCACTTTAACCGGTTCCCCGAAAACGACCATTTATCGAATGGTGTTGTCGCTTGAGGAAACCGGATTTCTAAGAAGAAACGCATCTGGTGAGTATGAACTTGGCTTCGCTTTCCTCGAATACGGTCAACTCGTAAAGTCGAGGTTGGATGTCAGAAGAACGGCTTATCCAATCATGCAACGGTTGAAAAATGAGCTTGGAGAAGCAGTCAACCTGATCGTGCGGGAAGGGCACGAAGCGATTTACGTAGAGAAGGTGGAAACCGACAAACCTGTTAGGGTGTACACAGGTATCGGGAAGACAGCTCCCCTATATGCAGGAGCGTGTCCGCGCATCCTTTTAGCGTATATGCCTGAGTCGGAAAGAGCCGAATATCTAGAGCACGTAGATCTTGTGCCGATCGCATCAGGTACGGTCACTGATCGAGATGCATTGGAACACATTTTACAAGAATCCAAACAAAATGGATTCACGATCAGCCATTCGGAATTACATGATGATTCATCAGCGATCGGAGCTCCTATATTTGATTATGAAGGTGAAGTCTATGCTGCAATCAGCATCGTCGGTCCAGAAAGACGCTTCCGGAACTCGGACTCGCTCCCTCTTTTAATCGAAAAAGTGAAACAAGCTGCTGATGAAATTTCAACATCTTTAGGATGGAATAAATGAACTGAGGTGATCTTTTGAAGTATGAACTAAGTCCGCTTGGTGATTCGGCTGTCATCGTCCAACTCGAAACCGAAATTACGGAGAAGACGCATCATGCGGTTCGGAACCTGACCATCTATTTGGAGAAAAATCCGATCGACGGAATGCTTGATTTCGTACCTGCATTCACGACGGTTACAGTTTACTACGATCCGATAAAAGTATGGACTCGAATGGAGAGCGATGCTTCACCATACGAAGTTATTTGCGACAAGTTGGGTTATATCCTTGAAAATATGAAACGCTCAAAACCGAAAGAGGCGAAAACGGTGGAAATACCGGTTTGTTATGGAGGAGAGTTTGGACCAGACCTTGAGGAGGTTGCGAAACATAATCAACTCACGCCTGATAAGGTGATCGACATTCATTCAAAAGGGGAGTACCTCGTGTACATGCTCGGATTCGCACCTGGTTTCCCATACTTGGGCGGTATGTCTGAACAGATTGCAACTCCCCGTAAAGAAACACCTAGACAAAAGATCCCAGCTGGTTCTGTTGGTATTGCGGGTTCGCAGACCGGGGTGTATCCGATTGAAACTCCAGGCGGCTGGCAACTGATTGGACAAACACCTTCCGCATTATTTGATATCAATCAAGAACCGCCTACGTTGGTCGAAGCCGGTGATAAGATCCGGTTCAAGCCGATCTCCTTATCGGAATTCGAAGCCATGAAGGAGGGGCAGGAATGAAAATCATCAAACCAGGATTACAGACGACCGTCCAGGATGCCGGACGTTACGGTTACCAAAGATATGGCGTTATCGTAAGTGGTGTCATGGATCGACTTGCCCAGAGAATCGGAAACATCCTCGTCGGGAATGACGAAGATGCAGCGGTGCTAGAAATGACGATGAAAGGTCCGGAAATTGAATTTGAAGAAGATACGCTCATCACCGTGACAGGTGGAGACCTTTCACCGACCATCAACGATCAACCGGTTAAACGGTGGAGACCTGTATATGTCAAAGCAGGGTCTAATCTGAAATTCGGTGCATGCAAATCTGGTTGCCGCGCCTATTTGGCAGTCGGTGGTGGAGTCGACGTTCCTGAAGTAATGGGAAGCCGTTCCACATACTTGAGAGCAGAATTCGGTGGTTTTAACGGACGAGCGTTGAAGGAAGGAGATCATCTGACTACCGGAAATCCTTCAGAGCGGTCAAACCAGATTTTCGAACTGTTCAACAATACAGGTGAACCTTTCATGGAATCTGATTGGTCGTCTGCATCGGAATGGAGTCCAGAGATGAGGGATGAGAATGTCATCCGTTTCATTCCTGGCCGGGAATGGACGGATTTTACAGAAGATAGTCACCAGCTTTTTACAGAGACGGAATTCGAGTTGACGCCTCAATCCGACCGGATGGGCTTCCGTTTTAAAGGGGAAAAGTTGAAGCGGACTGATGAACGAGACATGATTTCAGAGGGTGTAGCGTTCGGGACCGTTCAAGTTCCATCGGAAGGGAATCCGATCGTATTGCTCGCTGACCGGCAGACAGCAGGAGGTTACCCGAAGATCGCGCAAATCGCAACGGTCGATTTTTCGAAAGTCGCTCAGCTGAAACCAGGTGAGAAGGTCCGTTTTCAGAAAATCACCCAAAGGGAAGCTGAAAGGTTGATCATTGAACAAGAACAACATCTGCAACAGCTCGAGCAAGGTATTTCGTTGAAACTGCGAGAAGGGAGCGAGATAGGATGAAGACAGTCGATATCAATTGTGATTTAGGAGAGAGCTTCGGAACATATCAAAAAGGTCGTGACGAGGAAATTCTCGATTACGTCACATCGGCGAACATTGCATGCGGGTTCCATGCGGGCGACCCTTCCGTCATGCGCAAAACGGTTCAGATGGCTTTGGAGAAGAAGGTAGGAATCGGTGCGCATCCAGGTCTCCCGGACTTGATGGGATTCGGCAGACGCCCGATGCAGATCACACCGGATGAAGCGTATGATATGGTCGTGTATCAAGTCGGCGCACTTTATGGATTTGTAAAAGCAGAAGGCGGAATCATGCAGCATGTGAAACCGCATGGTGCGTTGTACAATATGGCAGCGAAAGACGATAAACTTGCAGATGCCATCGCAGAAGCGGTCTATCGAGTTCATCCTGAACTGATCCTTTTCGGTCTTTCAGGCAGTGAACTGGTTAAAGCTGGAGATCGGGCTGGACTGAAAACGGCGAATGAAGTGTTTTCAGACCGGACGTATCAGGAAGATGGATCGTTGACCTCAAGGAAACTACCGAACGCACTAATTGAAAAGGAAGAGGACTCTGTCCGACAAGTCGTACGGATGGTGAAGGAAGGGAAAGTGCATTCGCTGCAGGATGTCGATATACCCATTGAAGCAGATACGATTTGTATACACGGAGATGGAATCCATGCTCTTGAATTTGCGCAGACCATCACCAAAGGATTGACATCAGCGGACATCACGATTGAAAGCATCGGACAAATAAAAGGGTAAGGTGGGATTAGATGAAGCAATCGAATCGTAGCATATTACTCGGAGCGGCGTTCCTGATGGCAACGTCCGCCATTGGACCAGGATTTCTGACACAAACGACCTTTTTCACTGAAACACTTATGGCAAGTTTCGGATTTGTCATTTTAGTCTCGATCATCATCGACATCGGGGCACAGTTGAACATTTGGCGGATCATTGCGATATCAGAGCGTAGAACTCAGGACATTGCCAATATGGTGCTACCAGGACTCGGATATTTCGTAGCGTTCCTGATCGTCATCGGTGGTCTTGCCTTTAACATCGGAAATATTGCAGGTGCAGGCTTAGGTTCGAATGTCATCTTAGGAGTGTCTCCAGAGATGGGCGCATTCCTAAGCGGACTCATCGCAATCGGCATTTTCCTATTGCGCGAAGCAAACAAGATCATGGACCGTTTCACGCAGGTGCTCGGATTCCTCATGATCGCTCTGACCGTGTTCGTCATGTTCTCAGCTTCTCCTCCAGTCGGAGAAGCGGTGCAGAAAACGTTCGTACCGGAAACGATCGATATCATCGCAATCATTACGCTCGTAGGAGGAACGGTAGGGGGATACATCACGTTCTCAGGTGGACACAGACTATTGGATGCAGGAGTCAAAGGTAAAGAGTCGTTGCCTGAAGTGACGAAAAGTTCCGTATCTGCGATCGGGATTGCATCGATCATGCGAATCTTCTTATTCCTTGCGACCTTAGGTGTCGTAGCTCAAGGAGTGTCTCTTGATCCGTCGAACCCACCCGCTTCCGTTTTCCAACTAGCGGCAGGGGATATCGGATATAAAATCTTCGGTGTCATCATGTGGTCTGCAGCGATCACATCGGTCATCGGTGCCGCGTATACGTCTGTTTCATTCATCCGTACAATGAACCCGATGCTTGAAAAGTATCACAAGTATTTGATTGTCGCGTTCATCGCGCTATCGACACTCGTTTTCGTATCGATCGGGAAGCCAGTAAAAGTATTGATTCTCGTCGGTGCATTGAACGGATTGATTCTCCCAATTTCACTCGGTGTCATGCTGATTGCGGCACATAAACCGAAAATCGTCGGTTCTTACAAGCACCCTGTTTGGTTGACGGTATTCGGAGGAATCATCGTGGTTGCCATGTCTTACATGGGTGCTGTGACGATGATTGATCAGCTACCGAAGTTATTCCAATAATGGAGGAGAGGCATCTACATGGTGAAATACGACAATATGAAGCCTGAAGAAGCGAGAAACATGTTCCGTCTGAATAAGTGGAATAAACCGACAGCAGGTATTGCGAATGGTTACACACAGGCCAATTTAGTCGTTCTACCGAAAACGTTGGCCTTTGAATTCTTGTTGTTTTGCCAACGAAATCCAAAGCCTTGTCCCGTTCTCGATGTGACAGAGGTCGGCTCTAGTGAACCTGCTTTAGCCGCTTTGGGAGCGGATTTGCGGACGGATCTTCCGAAATACCATGTGTATGAGAATGGCGTAAAGACTGCTGAGCCGGAAGACATTTCTGCATATTGGCGGGAGGACATGGTCGCTTTCCTCCTCGGCTGCAGTTTTACATTTGAAAAAGCCTTGATGGAACAGGGGATTCCGATCAGACATGTAGAAGAAGGTGTCAACGTTCCGATGTTCCGGACCAACCTTCCATGTGAAAAAGCCGGACCGTTCGAAGGAAACATGGTCGTCAGTATGCGGCCGATCCCTTCAAAGGATATTGCGAAAGCTGTTCAGATCACCTCCCGCTTTCCATCGGTACACGGAGCTCCCGTTCATATAGGAAACCCGGAACACCTTGGCATTCATAATTTATCAACACCTGACTTTGGTGAACCGGTTACGATTGGTGAGGGTGAGGTGCCGGTATTTTGGGCTTGCGGCGTGACGCCACAAGCGGTCGCGATGCAGGTGAAGCCTGAACTCATGATTACACATGCACCGGGACACATGTTCATCACAGACTGGACTGATGACCATTTTGAGTATTGATAAAAAAAGCAGCATCCAGAATGATTCTGGTGCTGCTTTTTCCCGTCTTAATAACGGGCTGTACGTGAAAAACGATAAATGATGAACAAAAGAATATACGAAAGCAGGATGATGGAGCCGACCCACATCCAGGCGAGTTGCATGTTTCCCGTATCAAAAGCAAGATAAATCGCGGTCGGAACGGTTTGTGTTTTACCAGGGATGTTGCCCGCGAACATCAATGTCGCACCGAATTCCCCGAGGGCCCGTGTGAAACTGAGCACAAAACCGGTAAGAATCGCTTGAGCGGCGAGTGGAACTGATACTTTGATGAATACGGCCATTGAAGTCGCCCCATCGATTTTTGCGGCATCTTCAATTTCAGAATCCACAGAGGCGAAGCCGGTTTTCGCCGATTGATACATGAGTGGAAACGAGACGACCACTGCCGCAAGAACCGCAGCCCACCATGTAAAAATGAGCGACTGATTGAAAAGTGTTTCAATCAGTTTTCCGATGGGACTGTTCACACCAAAAATGACAATCAGCAAAAAGCCGACCACCGTCGGAGGCAGCACAAGTGGAAGCATCAAGAAGGTCTCAAGAGCCGTTTTACCGCGAAAAGAGCGCCGAGCCATGAGACGCCCGATCAATGTTCCGAGCACACCAACGATGATACCGGCCGTTATGGCAATTGTGATAGATAAATAAATCGGAGACCAGAAAGATGAAACCATTGAAAAACCTCAATCTATTGGCATAAAGCCGAATTTTTGGAACGTTTTTATGGACTGTTCAGTCTGAAGGAAGTTGAAGAGTGTCTTCGCTTCCTCAAGATGCTTCGTATCCTTTACGATGCCACCAGGATAGATGATGTCTGTATGTAGTATGGAATCGACCTTCTGGAGGAGATGGATCTTGGATGAACTCTTCGCATCTGTGGCATAAACGAAGCCAACTTCTACATTCCCGGTTTCCACATAAGAGAGCACCTGTCGGACATCTTTCGCATAAACGATCTTCTCTTGGATTCCTTGCCACAGGTTCGAGTTCTCGAGTGTTTCTCTCGCATAATGACCAGCTGGTACAGACTCCGGAACACCAATGGAAATCCGGTCGATCGCATCGTTTTTCAGATTGGAAAGCTCAGGTAATGAAGCTGTTTCATCCGACTTTTTCGTAATGACGACGAGTTCATTTTTGAATAAGCTTGTTGCATAGTCCTGATGGATGTGACCTGCTTTTTTTAGGGTATTGAATTTCTCTTCAGAAGCCGACAGAAATACGTCAGCCGGTGCGCCTTGCTCAATTTGTCTTTGAAGGGTACCAGACGATGCAAAGTTCAGGATCAGGTCGATTTCAGGGTAGTCCTCTTCGAATTGCTGCTCGATGACCAGCATCGCATCGCTCAAACTGGCGGCAGACAATACATGCAGCTCTACTTTTTCATGAGGATCTGTCGATGGTTGGTTCGTACATCCTGCAATAATTATGGTGATCATGACCAGGAAAAAGAAGCCCGGAGCCCTCATTACATTCACATCCAAAACGATAATCTCTAACAAGTTTACTATACCGAATGCCTTGTTAAAAGAACAGTAAATCTCATTTTTAGAACCGTGAAAAGGAATATTATGTTAAAATGGCAGTGGTTAAGTTAAAGGGGGAGACGGATTGGAAATTTGGTTCTTTGGATTCATCATCGTCATTGTTGGTTTTTCTCTTCTGTACTACGGTTACATTGAAAAAAAGAAGTATGAGTATAAAGGTAAAGAATTGGAGCTCGAGCAAAAGAAATTGGATCTGAGAATGAAAGAGCTGGAACACAGTTCAATAAATAAAGAGTCGGTTGAGAAGTAGATTAAATAGAAAGGCTGTCTTCTTAGGAAGACAGCCATTTCGTTTGTTTGCTTACAAATCATACAACTTGCTGAATTTTTGTTCCAAATAGTCGACCAGATACTTGGAATTAAGCTCTTCACCTGTCACTTTTTTAATCAACTCACCAGGCGTATACAGCTTACCGTATTGGTGGACGTTTTCTCCGAGCCACTCACGGATCTTCATGAACTCCCCATTTTGAATATGTGAATAGAAGTCAGGCATATCCTTCAGCACTTTATCCAACATCTGAGCACCGTACAAGTTACCAAGTGAATAAGAAGGGAAGTACCCGACGCCACCATGGGACCAGTGAACATCCTGTAGTACACCTAAACGGTTAGATGGAGGCGTGATTCCTAGATAATCTTCGAACTTCTCATTCCAAACCTGCGGAAGATCCTTCACTTCAATGTCACCTGCAATCAAACCTTTTTCAATCTCATAACGGAGCATAATGTGTAGGTTATAAGTGAGTTCATCCGCCTCGACACGAATGAGGGAAGGTTCGACGCTGTTGATTGCTCGGTAGAATTCCTCCAACGACACTCCGCTTAATTCGTGTGGGAAATGCGTTTTCAGGTCATCGTAAAAATACATCCAGAACTCTTTCGTGCGTCCTACGAAATTCTCCAGGAAACGGGATTGTGACTCATGAATTCCAAATGATGCACCTCTACGGATGACACGTCCTTCATAGTCCGCATCCACACCCTGTTCGTAGAGCGCATGACCGGTCTCATGAATCGTTCCGAAGATCGCCATTCTCATATTGTCATGCTCATAACGAGTCGTAATCCGGACATCACCCGTGTTAATTCCCATTGCAAATGGATGCGTCGTTTCGTCCAGTCGACCAGCGTCCAGGTCATAACCGAGTTTTTCGATAATAAAATGAGCGAACTGCTTTTGCTTTTCGATATCAAACGTTTGATTGAAGATTTCAGTCCTTGGCTTTCTAGACGATTGTTGAATGCGATTCAAGAGATTTATGCTAGATTCTCTAAGGTCTGCGAAAAGAGGATCCAATTTTTCGACCGTCAAACCTGGCTCGAACTCATCGAGCAGTGCATCGTACGGGTGTTTTTCATATCCGTAATACTCTGCGAAACGCTTTTTCATGTCGATCATTTTTTCCAAATAAGGCTGGAAGTGTGCAAAGTCGTCATTCGCGCGTGCTTCTTCCCAGGCATCGTTCGCATTTGAAGCTAAGACAACATACTCGTTATACACATTGGACGGAATCTGTTTCGACTTGTCATAGTCTTGTTTCCGCTCTCTCACACAAGCTTGTGTCGCCGGATCGAGTTGATTGAATACATCAGGTTGTGAAAGCTTTTCAAGACATTCACCCATCTCTTTTGAAATGGAAAGCTTGAACGTCTCTGTTGAAAGCGTACCTTTTGCCTTCGCGAAGATCGGCTTTCCTTTTTTCGGTGCATATGTACGTGCGTCCCAACCTAGTAACCCCATGATATTCGTGAAGTGACAGATCTTTTCATCGAGCTCAGTGAATTGCTTGACCGCTTGTTGAACCGTTTCATCCAATACTTGTTGCGTCATCTTCAAAACCCCTCCTTATAATTGTAAAAGAACCTACCTAACCTATTCGGTCTTGGGAGCTGATTTCCTTCGAGTGACGAAATATTTGTTAGGTGACCGCACCCCGAAAATGCGAAAACTCAAGTTTCGCACCCCGCAAGAGGCTTAATCGCACCCCCAAAACGTGAAAACTCAAGTTTCGCACCCCGCAAGAGGCTTAATCGCACCCCGAAAACGCGAAAACTCAAGTTTCGCACCCCGCAAGAAGTTCAATCGCACCCCGACAATGCGAAAATCGCGATTTCACCCCCCGCAAACTCGTCACATCAAGCTCAAACAAAAAAGATCGACTCTGCTCTCAATCGCGAGTCAATCCTTCATGTTCATTGTTTATTTAATTGATCTTTTGCTCGTTTGATGAGTTCGTGGACCATGCTACCCCCGATTTGACCACCGATTCTACCGGCATCGTGCGAACTGAGATCGCGGTTTCCTTTTTCCTTAAGAGGAATCCCGAGTCCTTTCGCCACTTCGAACTTCGCTTTGTTCGGATCAGCTTCATTTACGTTGTAGCCTTTCTCCTTCAAGACTTCCACTTTCAACTGGTCCAGGCTTTCTCTTGCTTCAGGCACGAGGGGTCTGCGTTGTCTCGCCATGTTCTTTGCCTCCTTTTTTACACTTAGTATGTGCATGTAAGGGACAAATTACGAGCGGAAGCGAACCTGCTGTTCACCATCAGACATATTCTTTCAAACCGTTCTTCAACGATTCTGGATTTCTGTTGTTGTAGCCGTGGAGCGCCTCTTGCAAGGCGAATGTGCCGGCATAGAACTGAGCACGCGGCAACAACTCATCTAAGCCTGAATAATATCGTCCCATCTTTTGGACAAAATCAAGCCCATATTTTTTCAAAAGCCCGGCGAAATCCACTGCGGGATCTCCGACATGGCTGCTTGCAAAATCGATGATGCCACTCACTTTTCGCTCGTCTTCATCAAAAAGGATGTTGGAGACGCCGAAATCTCCGTGGATGATTGCTGGAGAGAAAGTGAAATTCTCTTCGTCATTCAAGTAAAGTTCAAAATGGGAAGTGATCTCTACCTGCTTTTCCTCACGAATATAAGAAAATAACGACTGTGAGATATTCTCGTACATGTTCACCCAAAATCTGTAAGCGTCTTTCCCTGTAATGACTTTACCTGGCGCTTGTTCAGTCGGGATGGCGTGCATCTCGGTCAAAAACAGGGACAAATCCTTCGCTAATCTTTCTGCCGCCACTTCGTCCAGTCCATTGACTGTCTCCGGATAAAGAGGATCACCAGGAATCAAAGGATAACCGACGAACGACTGTCCGAGGATATTCGTATCGGTGTTATGGAAGACGGGTACCGGAATCGGAAGGGAGATATAGGGATAGATATAGCCAAGTTGCTCGCATTCAGTGTGCAGAGTATCAGCTGCATCCTCGTTCTTCGGAAAGCGGAACACCCACTCATTATTGAGAAAAAGAATATCATTGTTCTGACCGAAGTGATTCCAATGAATCACCTGGAATTCAAGTGAAGGATAAAAAGAATGAATACACTTCAAATATTGTTCCAAATACATAAAACAATCCCTCCCATCGAGAATATTCGACTAGAAGGGACTGTTTTCCTTTTTTCAATATAGCTTATTTCTTACTCTTACGTGGAATGTGTGGCTCTTTTCTCACCACTTTAATAATCGATAGACACATGACAATGAGAATGACCGTAAATGGTAGTGCAGCTATCAACGAGGCGGTTTGCAAACCTTGCAGCCCGCTGCTGATGATGAGGACCGCTGCAATTGCTGCCATCAAAAGACCCCAGATGAATTTGACGAAGCGTCCTGGATTCAAATTGCCGTCTGTCGTCATGATGCCGAGTACGAACGTAGCGCTGTCTGCTGACGTAATCAGGAATGTCAATATCAACAAAATCGATAAGAGTGAGAACAGGAAGGTCAATGGCAGTTCAGCATACGTGACGAACAATGCCGTTGTAACATCCTCATTCACAAGCTCAGCGATATTCGTACCCTGAGTTAAATCCAGGTGTAGAGCCGTTCCTCCGAAAATTGCGATCCAGATGATCGCGAGGAAGGGTGGAACGATCAGCACTCCGAAAACGAACTCACGAATCGTCCGGCCACGGGATACCCTCGCAACAAATGATCCGACGAAAGGGGACCAGGCGATGACCCATGCCCAATAGAAGACAGTCCAGTCACGGACCCAGGTCCCACCTTCATAAGGGGTCAAACGGAAACTCATTTCAAAGAAATTCGAAATATAATCTCCGATTCCAAGCGTCATACTGTTAAGAATGAAAACGGTCGGTCCCATGATAAGGACGGCAATCATCAGGAGAAGAGCCAATCCTAAGTTCAAGTTACTTAACCATTTGATGCCTTTATCGAGGCCTGTCATCGCAGAAGTAAGATAAAGGATGAGCAACACACCCGTAATGATCAATTGCATCATGGCATTGTTCGGAAGATCGAAGACAGTTTTCAAACCACCGTTGATTTGCAGGATCCCGAAACCGAGAGAAGTTGCTACCCCGGTAATGGTCGCGATGACTGCAAGGATATCGACCGTCCTTCTTAAAGGCGTTTTGCCAGAATGCCCGATCAAAGGATTGAACGTCGTGCTGATCAATCCTTTCTCTTTTTTACGATATTGAAAATATCCGAGTGCCAATCCAACGACGGTGAAGACAGACCATTGATGGATGCCCCAGTGGAAGAAGGAGTAGCGCATGGAAACACGTGCAGCTTCTTCAGACTGTCCTTCCAAGCCCATGGGAGGCTTGAAGAAGTGGCTCATCGGTTCTGCTACGCCCCAGAAAACGAGACCGACCCCGAATCCTGCGCTGAACAACATCCCGATCCAGGTGAAAAAGGGATAGTCCGGTCGGGAATCGTCTCCGCCAAGTCGGATTTTACCATAACGGCTGATTGCTAAAATCAAACAAAAAATCGTGAAGAAAAACACGGCGATGAGATAAAACCAACCAAAAGCATATGTAGTGAAATCGAACACGGATGCGGCATTATCTCCTAGTGATTTCGGTGATAGGGCTCCCCATAGGACGAAGAGAAAAACGATGATGGATGATACCCAGAACACGATGTTGCGATGGGGAGCTTTTCCTTTCATTTTTTCCATTCGAGTTCCTCCTTTAATGATTGCTGAGATGAAAGGTGCGTCTTTTATAGGTATACCCTACTACCGTAAAGATTAACTTCAGTGCAAAAACATCTTGTATAGGCTCGTGGAGGGTGGAAGATGCTAACGATAAGTGTGTAAATCGGAATGGAAGGAGACGTGATTATGAAACGTGCTAAGCGTAGAAAGCATTTGAAAGAACATGATTCAAAGCCCGTTCAACAAAATCACTCGATTCTGCAGATCCATCCGAAATTAGAGGACAACATCAACGAAATGAAGCAATCCATTGGAAACTCCATGGATATCATTGTCAGAGAGTTTCTCATCCAAGAAAACTTAAACGGGGCAATCATCTATACGAAAGGTCTTACGGACCTCCAAATGATACAAGAGCTTCTAGAGTCCCTGATGTTACATGGTGACGAAGATAAAAGGATTCAATTTGAAGATGTAAAAAAATCAATTTTGACGGTGTCACAAGTAGAAGAACAAAAGGAAATGAGCCAGCTATTAACCGGATTACTATCGGGAGATTCCATCTTGTTTTTGGATGGATATGAAACAGCACTATTAATCAACACGAGGAAATGGAAAGGAAGAGGTGTCTCTGAACCTATTACTCAACCGGTTGTGCGGGGTCCTCAAGAAGCATTCACAGAAACGTTGATTACGAACACCGCACTGATTCGAAGAAAGATCAGAGACGAAAACCTTTGGATAGAGAACAGGCAGATAGGCACTCGTACAAAAACCGATGTAGCCATCGCATACATTAACGGTGTTGCTGATGATGCCATTGTAGAAGAAGTCCGCTCAAGGTTAGACAAAATCAAGATTGATGGAATCTTAGAGGGAGGATATATTGAAGAATTCATTCAAGATTCAACCTACTCTCCTTTTCCGACGGTATACAACACAGAACGTCCGGATACTGTTGCCGCCAACCTACTCGAGGGACGAATTGCAATCATAGTGGATGGCACCCCGTTTGTGTTGATCGTACCTGCACTTTTCGTCCAATTCTTTCAAGCGTCAGAGGATTACTACCTCCGATCCGATTTTGGTCTCATCCGATTCCTTCGTCTTCTTACTTTTTTCATTTCGTTGTTGGCACCATCTTTATACATCGCGATCACGACTTTCCACCAGGAAATGCTGCAGACTTCATTATTGATTAGTCTCGCGGCACAACTGGAAGGGATACCTTTTCCAGCCTTTGTGGAAGCTTCGTTGATGGCCGTTACATTTGAGATTTTAAGAGAGGCAAGTATTCGTATGCCGAAAGTGATCGGTTCTGCCATTTCAATCGTGGGTGCCATCGTTTTAGGAGAAGCAGCATATACAGCTGGACTCGTGTCACCAGCAATGGTCATCGTCGTGTCGATTACGGCGATCGCAAGTTTTGTGACACCCGCATTCACCATGTCGATATCCATCCGGGTTCTCCGATTCATATTAATGATCTTTGCTGCGACGTTCGGTCTTTACGGGATCTTGATCGCCTTATTTGGATTGACTTTGCACTTATGCAGTCTTCGTTCCTTCGGGGTACCTTACTTATCTCCGGTCGGACCGTTCAACATGAATGATCAGAAGGATGTGCTGTTCAGGTTTCCTTGGCCTGCAATGCACAATCGCCCCTCCTTTTTGCAACAACAAGATCAACAAAGGCAATCTGTCGGAAGAAAAGAACCAAAACGATAAATAGTCATACTGAAGAGTTGGTGAAACCATGAAAAAGGTAATCATATTTCTGATGATCTTGATGCCTATATTCACATCAGGTTGTTGGGATGTTAGGGAATTAAGCGATCTTGGGATTACCGTAGCCTTAGGGTTGGATAAAAAGGGGGACGAATTCAACGTTGCTGTCCAAGTGGTGAATCCTGGTGAAATTTCAAGAACTGCTGGAGGCGCTGGTAATAAGAAACCTGTAACGGTGTATGAAGAAACAGGTGAAACCATTACAGAGGCATTCCGGAAGATCCTGACGACATCCCCGAACAATATTTACCTCTCCCATGTGCGAGTGGTGGTCATAGGGGAAGAACTGGCTAAAGATCGCATGAAATATGTATTGGACTTTATATCTCGGAACCATGAATTTCGAACGGATTTCTTTTTGATCGTGGCAAAAGACTCCACTGCAGATACCATTTTAAAAGTCATGACAGCAACAGAAAATGTACCTGCTAACAAGATGTATGAGTCCTTGCTTAAATCAGAAGAACTCTATGCACCGACTAAAGCAGTGACACTGGATGATTTGAAAATAGACCTTTTGAATAAAGGGAAACAGCCCGTGCTAACTGGTATCAGACTGATAGGGGATGAGGATCGAGCGGCTTCAGAAGAAAATGTTAAAAATCTGAAGAACACGAGTAAATTGAAATACGAAAATTTAGCTGTATTTAAATCGGACAGATTAATTGGTTGGCTTTCAGAAGAAGAAAGTAAAGGATACAACTATTTAATCGACAATGTAGTCAGAGCGAACGGGGTAGTCCCTTGCCCAGATGGTGGTAAGGTCGGCATGAACCTAATCAAAACAAAGACAAAGTTGAAAAGTCGATTTACAGGTGAGAAGCCCATTATGTATATCGAGATTACAGGAGAAGGTAATATAGATGAAGTATCTTGTGGGATTGATATTAGAAGGCAAGAGAATTTCGCCAAGCTTGAACAGAGTTGGAATCAACGGATCAAATCCCTATGTTTACAAGCAGTCGATGCAGCTCAACAAGAGTTCCAAACCGATATTTTCGGTTTTGGAGAAGTCATCCATAGGCAGCACCCGAGCAAGTGGAAATCGTTAAAAGATCAATGGGATGAGGAATTCATGGACCTCGAAGTTAAGGTAACTACGAAGTTGAAAATACGTCGCTTTGGAACGATAACAGATTCTATTGTGAGTGAATTGGAGTAAGAGAATGTGGAAGATAATCGGATTACTGTTAGTATCAGCAGCTATTGTCCTAATTGAATATCCACAGTTGAAGAAGAATCGAAGCAGAATGGATCGATGGAGTTTTGCGGTTTTACTTGGTATAGCATCAATGTTGAGCATCATGAAAATATATGATGTACCACTATTCAACCCACTACAAGCCATCGAGTTCATCTATAAGCCGATCTATGAAATTGTATTCAACCGAGTGTTATGAAGGAGTTGATCAAGCATGCTGGAGAGAGGAAGGATATCTGTTGCCCAATTTACAATCCTTGTTTTTCTTGTAACAACAGGGGATTCGATTCTCGTTCTGCCTTCCAGTATTGCAGGAGAGGCGAAAAATGACGCCTGGCTTTCGGGTATCTTCGCGTTAGGCATCGGATTACTCCTTGTGCTCCTTTTCTATCAAGTCAGTAAGCTCTTTCCTGACCTTACCTTTGTAGAATACAGTGATCGGATTTTCGGTTCTTTCCTAGGAAAAATCTTAGCTGGTCTCTTTTTGCTTTATCCTTTTTTATCAGTCGCTTTACTGTTACGGGAGTTGGGGGATTTTTTAACGACACAGATCCTGCCACACACTCCGATGGAAGCCATTACGATTCTATTTATGGTGTTTGTCATATACGGCACACGATTAGGATTGGAAACATGGGTTCGAGCAGGACAAGTTTTTTTACCTTTTTTCCTTCTTCTTGTTGCATTATTCTTCGCCTTTCTGACTCCTCAATTTCAGTTGGATAACATAAAGCCGATTTTGGGTGATGGATTAAAGCCAATGCTGCGAGGTTCGCTCACCTTCACCGCATTTCCCTTCATGGAAACCCTGATTGTCTTAATCATGATCTTTCCATATGTAAAAGTAAAAAAACAAATAGATTTAAGGAATGCCATGCTGCTTGCGCAAACTGCAGGTGGGGCATTGCTTATTTTCATGATGCTGACAGCCCTATTGGTATTCGGGGGTGAACTCGTTGCGCATCAGCAATATCCTAGTTATTCCCTGGCGAAGAAAATCAATATCGGGAAGTTTCTTGAACGGATCGAGGCCATCATTGCCATCCTATGGTTGATTACAATCTTCATAAAGGCAACCTTTTATTTTTACAGTTCGACGCTCGGACTCGCCCAACTATTGAAATTACAAGATTATCGACCATTGACATTTCCACTGGGAATGCTTGCTATTGTACTATCTTTAGAGGTTTCACCAAGCATCACATATTACAATGAAGTGATTTCAAAGTATTGGCCACTTCTGGATTTTACAATCAGTCTCATCTTTATACCTTTGATTCTTCTTGCTGGTTTGTTTTATCTCAAAAATAATTAATGGACAAAATTAGTTCTTCACTTGATTAAAGAGAATTACGGGTGGTCATAATATGGGAAAAAGGATACAATTAGTTTAACATTTTCGTCATTTTTTAAAAATTTACTTTTTTTTGAAACATTAACTCAATATCATCGTATAATATACAGAAACTAGGTATATAGGGATGTCCATACATAAAATGATTTCATAAGAAGGGTGATGTTCATGAGTTTAACTGCGAAAATTACCATTGATTTTCTGGTAGAAGGAAACAAGGAGTATTATGTGGAGTTACTAGACATACCTGAAGAAGTGTCTGCGGGGGAACTTCAAGAGCTGGTGGAAAAGCGTGCTGGTAAGGTGAAAGAAATGAAGTGTGCGGAAATTCTCAATTCATCCATTAAAATCAATCGCGACCATCAAGTGAGGCACTGAGTCTCATTTCTTGGTTTTCTTGAGTTTTCGATTGATTCCGAATGTGATCAGGGTAAACAGAAAGACCATGGAAGCCCATGTCACAGCACCGAATTGTTTAAATACCTTGAACATAGCAATTCTCCTTGGAAAAGAGGATTTTTCCAAATTATAGCACTCCAACTCATTGGATGTAAAACAAAGAAAGAAGGGTGAAATGAATCACCCTTCCAAATAACGTGAGCACTAGCCTGCAAGCGGAGAGGAAGAACATCTTTGCATCGAGACGGTTGTTCCAAGGACGTTCCAATATTTAGGGGAGGTTCTCTCCGGCAAGAGGTTCGCTATGCAGCTTGTTTATATTTTTGTAAGAACAGCGGGTATGTTTCCCGCTTGTCTATACTATTCTAGCCCTCATCCAAATTGGTGGGGGCTTTATTTTTGTCTATTTTGTGGCACAATCCAATCGTTATATATGAACAAAACGTAAAGCTCTACACAATTCCTTTACAATTCAATGGTGTTGTCAGAAAGCTGATTGTATGAACATCCAAATCATCCTGTTCATGGAAGCAGTATAGTAAATTAGAACTACAAAATTGTTCAACAAAATAGACTTTTTTTCCTGAAAATCGCTAAAATGCGTCTTATTTCAAGCTTGTAACCCTTTCTACACGATTCCTTAAAAAATGAGGCTTATCATGAAAATTGCAACAAACTTCAACTCACATATATAAGGAGTGACGGGAAATGGGTAAGGTGAATCGAAGAAAATTCCTAACCTATCTTGGTACGGGTGCAACAGCCCTTGCGGCATCAAGCACGGGATTAAATGTTCTTACAAAACCTGTTCAAGCAGGTGACTTTCATAAAGAAGGACAGAGGAAGCCAAAAATCGGCCGACTCAAGTTCAGCCCGATCGAGCCTTCTTCTAAAGATGATCTAGTTTTGCCTCGTGGCTACCAATACAATGTTGTTGCGGCCTACGGAGATAAGATCAATCAACAAGGAGACACATTTGGATTTAATAATGATTTCACGCTTTACTTCCCGATCAATGAAAGAGATGGTGAGCGGGAAGACGATGATGACGATGATCGTCGTAAAAGTGAGCGCGGATTGCTCTGGGTCAACCATGAATATGTTTCAGATCTTTTCGTTTTCGGACAAGAGGTAGACAAGTATTCGAAAGAGCAAATCCAAACGCTTCTTTACAACCAGGGTGGATCCATCATTGAAGTTTATCGAGATGGTCGTACCTGGAAGATGGACACGAAATCAAAATACGCTCGCCGTATTACAGGGCTCACACAAATCAACTTGACTGGACCAGCAGCTGGATCGAAGGCTGTGAATGGTGCAACGAAGGTTCAAGGTACATTTGCCAACTGTTCTGGTGGTAAAACATTGTGGGGTACCCTGCTGACATGTGAAGAAAACTATGAAGATACAGCTGAAGATGCAGGTTTGGATGAGACGCATTACGGATGGGTTGTCGAGGTCGATCCTTTTGATCCGAACTTCAAAGTCCGTAAACATACGGCTCTAGGGCGTTTCAATCACGAAAACGCATCGATGGGCACTACAAAAGATGGACGCGTCGTCGTTTATATGGGTGATGACAAGAAAGATGCTTGCGTCTACAAGTTTGTAAGTAAAGGAAAATACAATAAGCAAGCAGGGAAGAAAAACGCAGATCTATTGAATGAAGGAACGCTTTATGCAGCAGATTTAAGCAGTGGAGAATGGATCGCATTGACAGTAGAAGCGGTTCGGGAAGCTGCAAAAGGGAACCAAGAAATGCTTGAAAAGTTCCAAACACAAGCGGATGTCGTTGTGCATGCACATGATGCTGCCATCCTTCTTGGTGCAACACCGACAGACCGTCCGGAAGATGTAGAAATCAGCCCGTTTGATGGAACGATTTTCGTTGCACACACAAATAATGATAAGCACGGAAACATCCATGGACACATCACACGTTTCTTTGAGAAAGATGGAGACCACGGAGCTTCCGAATTCCAATTCTCTATTTTCGCAGCAGGTGGAATCCAGAGCGGATTCAGTGCTCCGGATAACCTGACATTCGACCAGTACGGAACATTGTGGACGGTTACGGATATCTCGAGCAGCAAGTTGAACGATAAAGTCTGGAAACCGTTCAAGAATAACGGAATGTTTGCAATCCCAACGTCTGGTCCCCAAGAAGGGGAAGCATTCCAGTTCGCATCTGCGCCTATTCAAGCTGAATTGACTGGACCATCCTTCACTCCCGATGAAAAGACGTTGTTCTTATCCGTCCAACATCCAGGTGAAGAAACAGAAGACCTATCCAATCCGACAAGCACATGGCCACACCGAGCAGGAGAACGTATGCCACGACCTGCAGTCGTAGCAATCATCGGATTTTAATCGATAAAAAAGAGGAGGAATGAACGATGCCTTTCGGTCAAATTGGTATTCCTGGATTGATCTTGATTTTGATCATCGCATTGATCATCTTCGGACCATCTAAACTGCCTGAGCTCGGACGAGCAGCCGGCAGCACATTGAGAGAATTCAAAAATTCTACAAAAGATTTGATGTCTTCTGATGATGATGACGACGATAAAGCAGAGAAAAAAGCAACAGCTCAAAGCGAACAGAAATAATGGGATGGGGGTTGGCTTAATCGATGCGATTGAGTCAGCCTCTTTCTACTAAAGAAGAAAGGCGGTGAATGCTATGCGTGAAGTGGATGAAGAGTTGGAAGTCACAGAACATCTAGAAGAATTAAGAAAAAGAATCATCTGGACTTTGGTTGTGTTCATCCTATTCCTGGTTGGATCCTTCGTGTTTGTCGAGGAGATTTATGAATGGCTGATTCGGGAACTCGATCAAAAGCTCGTCATCCTTGGACCTTCAGATATCCTTTGGGTGTATTTCATGATCTCGGGGATTTGTGCGATTGCCATGACCATACCTTTTGCCGCATTTCAAATCTATCGTTATATTAAACCAGCGCTGAACTTGAAAGAACAGAAAGCAACGCTCTCCTATATTCCAGTATTATTTCTATTATTCTTGGTCGGCATATCGTTCGGTTATTTCATTGTCTTCCCGATGGTCCTTTCCTTCATGGAAGGTCTGTCAGCTAATCATTTCCAAGAAATGTACACAACAGAGAAGTATTTCCGATTCATGATGCAGATGACCCTTCCTTTCGGGTTGTTATTTGAATTACCTGTGGTCATTCTATTCTTGACGACCATCGGTATATTGAACCCGACCCATCTGATCAAAGCAAGGAAAGTCGCATATTTCGTTCTCGTTGTGGTCGCCGTTTCGGTTACGCCGCCGGATTTCATTTCTGACTTCCTTGTGACGATACCGTTACTGTTGTTGTATGAGATCAGTATATCTCTAGCTAAGATGGTCTATAAGAAAAAACAGAAGAAGGAAAGACCGGACCTGAAAAGTGTCAGTTGATGGGAAATAAGCATTCCTATTGCAGAATCAAGCCATTTAACGATATACTGTAATTGTAAATACAACAACATAAACACCATCTTCGGGGCAGGGTGAAATTCCCGACCGGCGGTAGATGAAGACCCCCTTCATGAGCCCGCGAGCTTTGTTCTTCTCAAACAGAAGAGCTTTGCTGATCTGGTTAAAGGCCAGAGCCGACAGTATAGTCTGGATGGGAGAAGATGTTTGCACGGTTTCTTTTAGTCACGTACGAGAAGAGGCTTAGTTTCTAATGGTCTAAAAACCTGTCATAGAAAGCGCAAATACTCCCTAAAGCTGCGAATAGCTTTAGGGATTTTTATGCCATAGAAAACAGGTGGATCTCATATGGGCGGAAGTGTGCAATGCATTGGAAGCAAGATGGCGTTTAGGAAAAGGAGAGGTTTCCTATGCAAAAAAAGGGGAGATTGTATCGCATGATTGCTGTCTCACTAATGAGCAGCATGGCGTACGTATTGATGCTCCTGGATTTTCCATTTCCAGGACTGCCGCCATTTCTTAAGATCGACTTGAGTGATGTACCGGCATTATTAAGCGGAATCGTCTTCGGACCGGTTGCAGGAATTACCGTCGAAGCGATCAAGAACATTCTGCATTACGGTGTGCAAGGTAGTATGACAGGGGTACCTGTCGGACAGTTCGCCAACTTCCTGGCGGGCAGCTTGTATATCGTCCCGGCTTCAATCTTGTTCCGTAAGTATCGCAGCAAGAAAGGTTTGACAATGGGATTGGTTGCAGGAACGTTTACAATGACGCTCGTGATGGCACTATTGAATTACGTGTTGATCCTGCCAGCGTACACATGGTTCCTGAATTATGATCCGATGACGTCTGAAATGATGACGCAGTTGATTCTAACAGGGATTACGCCATTCAACTTGATCAAGAGCACGATTGTCGCCGTATTGTTCGTGATGATCTACTACAAGTTGGCACCATACTTGAAACGGATGGAACAACTTGCTTCATAAAAAATTTAGATAATGAACCCCTTTTCCGATGAGAGAAGGGGTTTTTTACATGGGAATTGTTACATGTAGGATTACAGTTTCGTGTTAAAACTAAAGAGACATTTAATTCTTCGTAAATAGTCTAAAGAAGTGCAGGTTCCTCTTCCTAATGAGGGTGAAATTGTTTACGTTTAAAACGTTAACGTACATACCCACAAGGAGGAACGCACATGCGCGTAATCACAACCATTTTATCAGCCGCTTTACTGATTGGAACGGTATCGACGGTCGTTGCCACTGACAGCGATACGGAAGGTCTGACAAATGAATTCAAACAGCTGGAACGTAGTACAGAGTGGAACCAAGTCGAGGAGCTTGATTTGAATTTCAACGTCCATCACCCACAAGGGATGACGAAGATCGAGGATAAGTACTACATCTCATCGGTGGAGATCATTGAGAAGCCGAAGAAATATAATCAGCCGAAAGATGGATATGATCGAACAGCCGGTAAGGGAGTCGGGCATCTGTTTGTTGTAGATGAGCAAGGCCAATTGTTGAAGGATATCGAGCTGGGTGAAGGCGATATGTATCATCCAGGTGGAATTGATTTTGATGGTGAACACATTTGGGTACCCGTTGCGGAATACCGGCCACATAGCCAATCCATCATGTACAAGGTGGATCCGGAGTCTAACGAAGTGAATGAAGTATTTGAGGTGGACGACCACATCGGCGGTGTCGTGAGCGATGAAGAGAAGAGTCGTCTATACGGCGTCAGCTGGGGATCTAGGACGTATTATGAATGGAATCATAAAGGGAAAGTGAAGTCGGTTGAAAAGAATCCGAGCCATTTCATTGATTACCAGGACTGTGAAGGAATCGATGAGAATAATATGATTTGCAGTGGTTTAGCTGGGTTGCCGTCAGAAGATGGAGGCACTTACGAATTAGGTGGACTAGCGTTATTGGACAAAAAGTCGCACGAAATACAGCATGAAGTACCACTTGCGGAATTCTCACCACAGCACCATGTAATTACACGTAATCCGGTTTATCTCGAAACGAAGGAAGAAGAGGACGGCATAAGATTATATGCTGTTCCAGATGATGACGACGCTTCATTGTTGATTTATGAAACAAAATAATGTGGTGGGAAAAGGGGTTTCAATGATGAATCCGGTTTGTCCTTACTGTGATTCATAAAGATATCTCTTTTTAGTAAGAAAGACCTGATTGGCTGAACCTTGCTTCATTACGGCAAGACAACACCTGAGTTTGGCTGGATCAACCTTCATTTTGGCAAGATCAACTCAAAAACAGAGCAAAACGAGACAACTGAAGCGCTCAAAATAACGTAAAAAAGGAAGGATGCCTCCTCAATTTGAGGTAGGCATCCTTTTTTCATCACAATATCATTATGAACGTATAGGTATAAGACCAGAAGGGGCTTTCGCAAGCGGCAATATGATTCGGATCGTCGTGCCTTTAAGGTATTCCGATTCGATCGTCAGCTTTCCACCATGTTCGCGGACGATTTTACGGCTCATCATCAAGCCAAGACCAATTCCTTTTTCTTTCGTGGAATAGAAGGGCTCTCCGATGTACTTCAGGCGTTCTTCTTTAATGCCTTTACCGGAATCAATGAACCGCAATTCGACGAAATGGTCTCTCAATTCCACCTGTATCTTAAGGTCTCCGCCTTCTTCCATCGCTTCCATCGCATTCTTCATGATGTTGATGAACACTCTTTTCAACGCACTCTTTTGGCAGTTGAGGATGATTTCTTGCTCGTCGATATATTCGACTTCCATGTTGATTCCTTTCAGGAAAGCAGTCCCCTCGAACAAGCGGACACAGCCGTCGACAATATCATGAAGCTCGGTTTCACTCAACTTGACGACATGCGGTTTCGCAAGGTCCATGAACTCATCCGCAATCCGCTCAATGCTATCCAGCTCGCCACCAATGATATCCAAGTAGTTTTGAAGAAGCGGATCTTCCACTTCATCATTGATCATTCGGATGAACCCTTTGACGCTCGTAAGCGGATTCCTCAATTCATGAGCAATCCCTGCAGCTAACTGTCCGACCGTCGACATTTTCTCCAATTGCATGGAAACGTGCTCATCTTCCAGGCGCTTTGTAATGTCGCGCGCAATCAATAGGATCATGTCTTCTTCATAGGAATTGTATTCATTCGAGATCAGTGGCGTCAGCACCGCATCGAAGGTGTAATTCTTTTGATTCTTTTCCAGTGTAAAAGCGATCTGTTCGGCTTCCTTCGTTTCAAAAACACTCCGGGTGATTTCATATAGAAGCTTAAAGTCATCTCTCACGACATAGTCGGTCATGAAGGCATACATATTCGTAACCGACGAATGGTTCAACCATGTCTTCAGGGAAGGGGAAACAAAATTCACATCACCGGATTGATTGAAGGTCACGATGAAGTCTGATGTCTTTTCGAGAATCAGACGATATTTCCGCTCACTTTCCTGTAGTGCCTGCTCTGCATGCTTGCGATCGGTTATATCCCGGCCGACGATGACGAACTTCTTATACGGCGCTTTTCCTTCATATAATGGAGAAGCAATCAATTCTATCCAGATAAATCCTTTGCTCGCATGTTTATATCGGATTTCAGCCTTAGCGGACCGGCCGGCATGGACCATGTTCTGGATCTGCTTGAACACTTTCCTTCGGTCTTCAGAATAGATGTGCCTGAAGACGTTCCGGTTCAAATATGTATCAGCTGAAAATCCGGTGATCTCTAAATGGGATGGAGATGCGTACAGGACCTTTCCTGAAAAATCGGCGATCACGACCAGGTCTTTCATGTTCTCTGTGATCAGCTGAAAAGAGTTGCGCTGTGCTAAATATTTTTCGTGGAAAAGGATCTGTTTTGAAATATCTATATATAGTCTAGCTACAGCTGTCCGTTCGCGACGGTGATTGTAGATGTTCATATAGCAGATCGATACATCTTTCACAGTGCCGTCTTTATGGACACGCTTCGTCTTCGGAATGAGATACACATCCTGCTTCCTCAGCTGACGGACGATTTCTTCGTATTCCTTTTCATACCCGGATGGGAACAACGAAATCGTGTGTCCGATCACTTCGTAATCTTTCCAGCCGAACATTTCTGTAAAAGCCGGATTGATTTTGAAAACTTCTCCATCCACACTTTGGACGAGCGTTGCATTTGGAGACGACATGAAAATGGACTCGACCATCCGGTCATCGGTCATCATCTTGTCCGAAGTATAAGGGGTATCCAGAATCATGCCACAATATTGAACACCACTCTCCGAAGAGATGGGCGCAAATTTGACCGACTCAAAAACGATGTCATGATGTGTAATGGAAACGTGTTCTAACGTCTCATGCTCACTAGTCGAAATCGCTTTACGGCACCCCTGTATGATTTGTTCTGGATGGAGGAACACTTCTTCGATACTTTTACCGATGCTGTTCTTATTCAATTGTAGTGCCTCTAAGGCTGCCTGATTCGCATAGTTGATGTGCCCACCATCCTGAGAATCCTTCGAAAAGACAAACATGATATACGGCTCAGGGTAACTATCTAGTATAGAATGCTCAAAAGGTTTCATGACATCACCCTCAAATCTTCGACAAGTATCTACTGTATTAATCATTCTTCTCATTATGTGAACAATCCTGCTTCATTTCCTCATTTCAAGGCAAAAAATTTCCAATTTCAGAATAGAAAAAGGGTTTGTCATCCGTGATTTCTTTCACGAATTAACAACCCCTCTGGTTTGATCAAAAATCAATTTTCACATTCAAGAATCCTGCGTTTACGAGCGACTTGATGATGATGACGACAGCTGGACCGATGATCAACCCGACCACACCTAACAGTGCGAATCCGATGTACAAGCTTGCTAATGCAGCAAGTGCACTGATTCCAAGGCTGGAACCAAGAATCTTCGGCTCGATGATCCTCCTGAAAATCGTAATCAAGAAGAACAGTACCAGCAAGCCGATCGCCAACCGTTGATCACCTGCGTAAAAGTTGTATAGTGACCATGGAACGAGGAAGGAGCCTGTCCCAAGTATCGGTAGGATGTCGACAATGACAATCAAGATCGAAAAGATCAAGGCATACTTCACATCTAATATGAGCAAGCCGATCCATGCAATGATGAAGGTCAGAAAGCTTAAGATCAACTGGGCACGTAAGAATCCGACAAAGGCGAATGAAAGCTGCTGCAAAACGAGCTGCACTTTCTCCTTCGCTTTTTCAGAGAACAAGTTCAGGAATCCAGCATGAAGTCTTGGCAGGTCCAAACTGAACAGGAACAGACTGACAAGATAAATCATCAGTTGAATCAGAAGGACCGGAACTGCTGTGACGAATCCGACAATGCCGTTTGCAATCCCTGATAGGAAATCCACTGAGAATTTACGAAGATCTTCTAACGCTTCCTGGATGGTCGATAAATACTCAGGAGGGACCTCTTGATAATATTCTTCCATTTGAAGCACGAACTGTTCGACACTGGCAAAAATGTATTGGGCGAATTCAGGCAATTGTTCGGAAAACTCGATGACCTGTACAATCAGTGTCGTAACAGCCCAGTAACAACCGACCAACAATAATGCCAGGAAGAGGGTGAAGCTGATGACGACACTCCAGACCCGCTTGATGGAAAACGTGCGATTGAGCATTTTCACAAACGGTTCCAGAAGAGCTGCTGTCAATAGTGCCAAGACCAGTGGAATACTATATGGAATTAGGAAAATGATGATGCCGACAAGTAAGACGAACGGTATGTATTTCTTTAACTCCAAAGTTGTTCTCCTCCGTGAGGGAAAGTCCCCGAATCTAAATTATCCCTATTATACCTTTTCTATATGAAAAGAGCATCTATTCGACATAACTAAATTTTTTGCTCACTTTGCACCATTTCCTCAAGAACACTTGGAGAAAATATCTTTTCTCACATGTTTTTGAAAGGGTGACATTTTTGAGCAAAGCTGTATTGTTTCTATTCCTCAGCATAACAAATCATTGGACTGAACTTATAGTAATATAGTTAGGTTTTGAAGCTTATTTTCATGGAAAATGATGATAAAGAACTGTTCCTATAAAACTATTTATGAAAAAATAGCAGATTTTTGTAAAAAAGAATAATAAATTTGGTGGATTTTCTGTTATTCTACTAGTATAGCAAGAAGGGGGGAGAATGTTGAACATTGGGTTCGATGGTTTTGCTCAACTGGACAGAAAATTGTTAGATAGCCAAAACAAAACCTATATTCAATCATTCGAGGATTTATGTACGTACGTAAACAAAGGGAAAACTGTATACTTCACTACTGATGATGTATATGGAACAATTCAAATGAACGACAATGCTAATTTCCTGATTACTGTAGCTTCCGAACAAGAAGTCGACAGGATCGAGGGCAGCAAATTGAAGCTTCAAAACGTGTATTTTTATTTGAAAAAGACAATGTTCTTATTGTAATGAAGACGATTAACTTGCTAGAAAACGATGTACGGGACAGCCCAACGAAGGGTTGTCCCTTTTTTTCTACCAGTTCAGGTCTCTCTCGTAACCTAGTTCAATCAGTAGCTGACCAGCCACTCTTTTGAACTGGTTTTTCACCTCTTCATCAAATTCCTGTCTCCAGTTCCCAGATTGACCTTTTCGATAAGTAGGGGACTTGGTAGGATCCACATGATTTTGCATCCTGCGTAACAAACCTTCAATCTGAAGGGAACTCTTTCTGTTGACACCTACAAATTGTAGAATTCTCCGCAACTCTTGTTTCTGCAGTTCTGGGGATGCAACTAGATTCTCATATTTTACAGGGAGAACGTTCGGTTCATTCTTCCAAGGAAGGAAGCGATGATACCAATCATTTATGTTCGGTCTTCTTAGAATCTCATTTCCATTAATGATCAACTTACATCGGGATTGCACGGTCATATTGTTTTCTGTGAAAAATTGATAGTATGGATGATTCGGGAACTTCATGAAAAAGTGGGCATAGGAAACAACGATATCTCGTGGGTCTCTGTAAAGAAATACTTGTTTCATATTAAGATCTTCAAATAGTTTTACATATTCTTCAGAGTGGAAGAGATGACCGTTTGCAAATTGATTTGCAGACATTCTAGAAAGAACTTGCTTATGTTCCTGAAGTTGATATATGTGACCTGGATAAATGAAGTTTTGGTGCTTCAGTTCAGGTACACCTTCAAGCAACGGCCGAATCAAGTGTGTACCACTTTTCGCAATAGAATTTACGAAAAAAGGATCGATGATTTTATTAGTCTCGTTCATCACCTTTACTAAACTCCTTACCATTTTTAACTTAATATTCATCATATGTAATTTTATGGTCCGGGATTGGACAAACCCGCATGAAATAAGGCCTAACTTTACATAAAATTCACGAAATGATGTTGAAGCGTTTACATGTTTCTGTGTTTAATAGAAAGGTAAGCTTTTAAATTCAAACAATACGAAATGGGGCATCGAAGAATGAAGAAGTTTTTGCAGATTTTATTAATGACAGCGCTTACACTCTCGTTTATGAACCCGATTACTGAAGTAGACACCGCGGAAGCAGCATCTACTCGTGATGTGGTCATCAACGAAGTTGCGTGGATGGGAACGACAGCGAGCTACAATGACGAATGGATTGAGTTGTATAACCCTACGTCCAGCAGTATTACATTGGACGGTTGGACATTAAATGCGACGGACGGAGATCCTGCCATCAATTTGACTGGTAGTATTCCGGCAGGTGGACATTATCTGTTGGAACGTACCGATGACAGTACGGTACCTAACGTGTCAGCCAACCTGATCTATACAGGCTCAATGAGTAATTCGAATGAAGTCCTTGAATTGAAAGATAACTCCGGATCCGTAATCGACTCTGTCGATCAATGGTATGCAGGAGATAATGATACGAAAGCAACGATGGAACGTGTCGATGCTGCGGTCAGTGGTACTACGGCTTCCAATTGGGCTACTGCAACAGCTACATATGATGTCGGTTACGGTACTCCGAACCAAAGTTCTTCTGGAGGAAATGGATCATCTTGCGACACAACAACGGAACAATTGAACCAAGTATCCGAGACAGCTGGCTCTATCAACGTATATTTCAATAAATGTGCGTTAACAGGTTATGCGGACGCAGGGAATGAAGCGAATTACAACGTGAACCTGGAGGACCGCTTGATCCATCGTATCAACCAAGCGACAACAAGCATTGATTTTGCGACGTATGAAATCAACTTGCCAAAAGTGGTCGATGCGTTGGTCAATAAAGCAGCTCAAGGTGTGGACGTTCGTGTAGTTGCGGATGCGAAGGATGCAGATGATCCACATTACGTAGAACGTTTTGCGACGATGCGATTGTACTTGGAAGAAATGGTACGCGGAAAAGATATGACATTAGGGACAGCGGATGACATCACTGTGTTCTCTGATTCACCGATGTATGCAGTAGAAGATCAGACGAAACGTGCGGATCATGGTCTACCGGCGTCTCCGGATGATTTCCCATATGAAACGAGAACAGTCGGGTCGACGGCTACAACAGGCTACTGGTTCGTAGAAGGGGAGCAACAGCCGGACGGTACGTATTATTCCCCTGGTAACCAAATGCATAACAAATTCGCTATTGTAGATGACACTTGGGTATTCACTGGAACATGGAATTTCACTGTAACAGGTCTTTATGGATCGGATGAAAACATGGCGAACGGTGTACTAGATGGAAATCAACAACATGTCGTCGAATTACATTCACCTGAGCTTTCAGGAATCTATGAAACAGAATTCAACGAAATGTGGGGGAGTGCGACGATGAATCCTTCTCCACAAGATGCAAACCTTGGACCACGTAAAACGGACAACACGCCACATTCCGTTAACATTGGTGGAAAAACAGTTGAGGTGTATTTCTCTTCTGGAGACAATGCAGTTGGTAAATTGACTGAACTTGTGAAGAATGAAGCAAACATCAACACATATTTCACTATTTTCGCATGGTCTGATCAGGCGTTGGTCGATGAACTGAAGTACAAATGGGAAGGCTCATACAATGACATGCAAGGGACACTCACCGGCTTTGATATCAAAGGGGTGTTCGACAGTGATTTCTGGAATCAATGGTGGTCGGCAAGTATTGAGATGACGGGGCGGACAGCTTCTCAAACAAGCGCAAACAACCCGAACATCCGCTGGGCGAATCCTGCTCCTGTCTATATCGATGCTGAAACGCGTAAGCTTCATAGTAAGACGATGTTGATCGATGCAGATACAAACAGCGATCCGACTGTTGTTGTTGGCTCAACGAACTGGAGTACGAACGGGAACGATAACAATGATGAGAATATGTTGTTCATCCATGATGACCAGATTACGAACCAGTTCGTCCAAGAATTCTATGCACGCTATTCACAAGCTGGCGGTACGATTCCAGCTCAATAACCATATAGCGAAAAGGATTGACCTGACGGTTGTCAGTGTCAATCCTTTTTACATAATCATCATTTCTTTCTGAACGCCATGAAATACCATGCCCCTTCTTTTACAACAGGGGTCATCGATTTCAGCTTGTATCCCTGATCGGAAGCATGCGAAAAGATTTCATCCTTTGAAGGTAAAGCGAACAGATTATCATGCGCGCTCATGAAACTGTTGAATGCTGCTGAAAAAGCATGCCCGTGTTCAGGTTCCCGCAAAGGGGAAATCAGAACGAGGGAACCTTTTTTACCTGTCAGCTCATGCGCTCGTTGGAAAAGACCGGCTCTTTCTAGCGGTGAGAAATAATACAATACATTGTTCATCATCACCATATCAAACGGTTTCCCGTGCCATTCCCAGTTTGTCAGATCCCCTTGATGGATCGTCGCATTCTTATTTTTCACTCGGGATAAGCGTGAAACGGCTTCGTCACAGACCTGTTGATTGAGCTCGACCCCATGCAAATCCAATTTCTTATTCTTTGAACTAAGACGTGAGATGTAACCGGCATGTCCACAACCTAAATCGAGCATGGATTTGACTTTGTTCTTCTTCATCCACTTATATACCTTCGGAAAAGCGAAGCGTTCAATGAAAGTGGAGGTTTCAGCAACAGTCGCAGCGAAATCTTTGTCTTGATATTGCATCTTCTCTTGATGGTTCAAGAGCTGAGGATATTCGAGCAAGATTGGAATGTGAAGCTCCATCATCTCCTTTAATAATGCACCGACTGTATGGGGACTATTTTTGGATGTATACTTGTGAATGCTCGGTTGAGAAGTAACCTTACCATCTACTTCACCTTTCAAATGACCGATCGCCAACCCGACCTCGGACCATCTTCTCAATAAAGCTTCATCAAGCTTATGTTTAGCAGCAACCGCCTCTACGGTGTTACCGTTTTGAAAGTAATCGAACAAATCCAACTCATAACCAACATAGGCGTGCCATGCATATAGGAAAGGTTCATTACTTTTCATCCATTTCCGTGCTTTGAGTAGCTTCAACCATTCGTTCATATTATGTGTACCTCCTTCGTTTCGATCATTGCTTCAACCATGGATAGTCCTCTTGTTCCGTAAAAAAATGCTTGGTCTGTTCAGATTCTGGAATGGATCGGCTTCCGAAAGAGTGGGGCACCAAGCCGATCTGTTTCATACGATCGACGATGCTGAATTTCCAGATGCCTAGACCGGATGTGTTCAGCATTTGTTTGAAATGCAATCGGTTGTTCCGCTCCGTATTATGGATACCTTTCATCCTCAACTTCTGCCAGCTCAACGACGGGAAAGAATAGAGGAGGGCAGCCTGATGACTCAACCTCGACACGAACTCTGCACGAGGTTTCCGCACTTGCTCAAACCATTTCAAGTGGCTTGGATCGGTTCGATCGGTTTCAAACATCCAACAGAGTAATTCTCCAAGTACATCGGAATCCTGGATGGCGAGATTCATGCCTTCACCAGCCATCGGATGCACACTATGTGCTGCATCACCGACAAGGACACAATTGTCTTTTACATAGCTCGATACATTATGTCGAACCGGGATCATCAGCTGTATCTGTTTCCAGGAAGAGATCTGGTTGACGTACCCTTCCATCTCCGGCATCAGTTCGATGTAGGCCTGGTAAAAAGATTCAAGTCCTTGTTTCCGCATAGACTTGTATTCACCTGGCTTGATCAACAGTACACTTCGGACTTCTCCATCTGGTAGTGGAAACAGACCTAGGAACCGTTCCTGGGTGGTGATGATGGAAGAGGATTTCAAGGTAGGAGGTCGCGGAAAGGATACGGTCAGGAAATGATGATTGTAGGAATACTTCTTTATCTGCACATCCATTTCATTTCGGACAGGGGAAACCCTACCTTCAGCTCCTATATAGAACAGTGCTTCAATAGACGTCTCACCGTCTTTCGTTGACACGTTCGCAACCCGTCGTCCGTCTTTATTTGTAAAACCTGTGAATTTCGCAGGTCTCATATGATGGAAATCAGGATATTGCTTCGCTTTTCGGAATAAAATTTCTTTCAACTTTTCGTGGGGAAGCATGACGGAGGTGTTGAATTCTGAGCGGATGATATCATAGCGGAATTCGTTCTCGCCAATCAGTTCCAGAGAGTCTCCATCTTGATAAAATTCTGTCATCTCGATGGAGGGGAGCATTTTCCCGTTTTCCTTGATCTGTTCGTAAACGCCTAATTTTTTTAGGATAGCGAGGCTTTTCGGCTGTAACAGTTCACCCTTATAAATCAATCCACTTTTCTCGTCTTTTTCCACCATAAGTACTTTGACTTTACAGGAAGCAAGCTTGACAGCCAACGTCAAGCCGGCTATGCCACCTCCGACTATCATCACTTGATAATCCAATGTCCTCACCACCTTCGTAGTAAAGGTTCTTTTCCACTGATGATAAGGATGTAAACGTTAGAGGACATAAAAAAAGCACCTGACACATGTGTCGTGCCAGGTACCTGGGCGGGTATATTTTTAATATAAAAGTATTATGCCGAACTAATATGTTCTTTCACAGAGATGACCTGTTCATTTTTCAATTTGATGATTTGAGCAACTGGACGATCGATATGGACATTGGATTCTTTGTAAACGGCTTTATAACGACTGAAGACGATGACATGATCACCTACTTCTACGAATTTTTCAGGGACCACTTCAAATATCTTATAATTCTTCTCGAGCTTCTTGAAGACGTTTTTAACACGTGTACGGCCTTGGATCGTCACGTTTTTCTCTGCCTTGATCCACTGCACATCAGGCGCAAGATTGGAAACGACTGCTGTCAGATTTCCATTCGCAAACTGGTTATATGCTTCCTTTACGATGTCCACATTCGACAAGACCCTTCCCTCCTCTAACTTTGGTAGTATTCGTTAATACCTACTTTAGTCGTATGTAACATTATTATACAAAGTTTTCTGATAACTTAGAAGTACTATGTTACTAGTAATTTTAACCAATTCGAGAAGGGAGGGATGAGATCAAGCTTTTGCCGTTCTGTTTCGAGTAGCGATAGTGAGCAATTCGTCTAATAGCGAATCGATATCGTCTGCAGATGAATGCAAGCCGAGTGAGATCCGGATGAATTCCCTCGCCTTATCTGGTGTACGACCGATGGCCATCATTGTTTTCGAAGGGGATTGTTGCCCGACTGAACAAGCCGATCCAGTGGATACAGCGAACCCTCTTCTGTTCAATTCAAGCATGATGTACTGACCTTCCATCCCTTTTACGCGAAGCCCGATGATTGAAGGTAGGACGGTCATCGGATGGCCTTCAACATAAAAACCATCCTCGCCTTCCAATTTCGTCAGGACACGGTCTCTCAGCTTACGAAAATGCATTTCATTCTCCCGCATATGATCGATCATATCCCCAGCAGCTGTGACGAATGCAGCAATGCCGGGAACATTGACGGTCCCGGAGCGGAAGCCTTTTTCATGAGACGTACCAGGAATCGTCGCTTTCCAGTGAGTTTGTGGAGAGACATAACAAGCTCCGACACCTTTTGGACCGTATATCTTATGGCTTGAGATAGAAATGCTGTCCAATCCGAGTATGTGGACATCAATCGGCATTTTTCCGAAGGTTTGGACACAATCACTGTGGAACAGGATCCCCTTGCCACTCAAAATTTCGCCGATTTCTTGTAATGGCTGTAGGGTACCGATTTCGCTATTCGCATGTCCGATGCTGACGAGGATCGTGTTTTCGGTAATCGCTTGGTTCAAGTCCTGTAACCGAATTCTACCCGTCGAATCCACTGGAAGCTTTGTAACGGTGAAACCTTCCTCTTCCAGCAACTGAAACGTGTTCGTCACAGAGGGATGTTCCGTCACTGTGGTGATCAGGTGTTTCCCTTTATGTGAATGGGCACGGACCAATGACACGATGGCGAGATGGTTGCTCTCCGATCCCCCACTTGTAAAATAAACACCATTCGGATCCCCATTCAAGTATCCCGCAAGCTGTTTCCGGCATTCTTCGAGCAACATTTCCGCGTTACTTCCCATATCATGTAGGCTGGAAGAATTCCCGAAAAAACGTGTAGAAGCTTCAGTGAAAACACGTAATGAAGACTCTGACATCGGAGTCGACGCCGCATAGTCAAAATAGATCATGACAACCTCCTAAGTTTCGTTCTGGTTGAAAACCTCTTGCTATCAGTTTAGTTTTATGTAAATATAGGTGTCAAGACACATGTAAAATATCAGTCTACGAGTTTGCTAGGAGGTCCACATGAAAACACAAAAAACGGATGTCCTTGTAATTGGAAGTGGCCTAGCTGGCATCATGACGGCGGAGCTTCTTTCTGCGCACAAGAATGTGATAATTTTCACAAAGAATAGATTAGAAGAAAGCAATTCTTATTTGGCTCAAGGTGGGATTGCAGCTGTAACACAAAGCGATGACAGTTGGTATGATCATTTCCTGGATACGCTTCAGGCCGGGTGTTACCACAATGAACCAGAAGCGACACAACAGCTGGTTGAAGGCGGGCCTGATGCGATTCATAGATTGGTTGAATTGGGCGTCCGATTCGATCGGAACGAAGATGGAAGCTATCAATATGGTCAAGAAGGTGCGCACAATCGGGCTCGTATTCTACATATATGCGGAGATGCGACCGGTAAACACTTGATTGATACGGTTAAAAGAAGAGTACAGTCTCATGATCTGGTTCAAGAGGGGCAAACGGTAGTCAGGTTAATGATGAGGAGCGGCCGTTGCGTCGGTGCTTGGAGTATCGATCCGAATGGGGAATGGACTGCGACATATGCCTCGACGGTCATCCTTGCGACTGGCGGGATGTCCGGTTTGTATCCTTTCAACTCCAATGCTGCCACGATAACAGGGGATGGACTTGCGCTGGCTTATGAGGCTGGAGCGGAACTATCCGACCTGGAATTCATCCAATTCCATCCGACCTTGTTGGTTTCAGAAGGGAAGACGTCAGGATTGGTGACCGAAGCGGTAAGAGGTCAAGGAGCCAAACTCGTCGATCAGGATGGCCGCTCATTGATGGAAGGGGAGCACCCACTTGAAGACCTGGCACCAAGAGATGTGGTCTCCCGCGTGTTGTATCGCGCACGACAGAGTGGTAGGAAATCGTTCCTCGACATCCGAGGAATCACCGATTTTGAAAAGAAATTCCCGACGGTTACAAAGTTATGTAGTAAAGGCTACATCGACCTTCGAGAAGGATTCATCCCAGTGGCACCTGGTGCTCATTTTACAATGGGAGGTATCGAGGTCGACCGGCATGGAGCTACAACCGTTCCAAACTTATACGCTGTAGGAGAAGTGGCTAATACAGGCGTACACGGCGCAAACCGTCTTGCGAGCAATTCCCTGTTGGAAGGGGGCGTTTTTGCATATGAAGTCGCACAGAGCATCCTTTCTAACCTGCATTCGGTCCAAATGGAAGGGATAGATCTATGGTCAAGTGTACCGGTGCTCTCTCACAGTCTTGATTTCAGAAGTATCCAGACGATATTCAACGACCATATTGGCATTGAGCGGAATCGGATCGGTCTTGAGCGAGCCGTTCAATGGTTCGAGGGGTATCTCACTAACACAGTTTATAAAGCGTTTCCTAGTTTGGAAGATATACAAACGTATCAGCATGTGCAGGTCGGTGCACTCGTCGCTCGTTCAGCACTGGAACGGACGGAAAGCAGAGGCAGTCATTACCGGACCGACCATCCACTAGAAAAAGAGTATTGGCGTCAAAAGCGCATAAAGAGGAGGAAGAGATCCTATGAACCGGTTGAAAGTACGGCAAGACCTTGAAAGATTCTTCATTGAAGATATCGCATCAGGTGATCTGACCAGCCAGCTTTTGTTTCAAAAAGGACAGATGGCAAGGGGGAAACTGTTTGTCAAAGAGTCCGGCGTGTTTGCGGGTGAAATGGTGATTGTTGAGGGATTCAAGCTCGTATCAGAGGACATCCAAGTTGAAATGGTCGCCCGAGATGGGGAATGGCTGGAAGCAGGTGACACAATTGCTGCCCTTACAGGTCCTGTCGCTTCCATTTTAGAAGGGGAGCGCGTCATTTTGAACCTGATTCAGAGAATGAGTGGCATCGCTACCCAAACGAATGAAGCGAAGAAGCTGTTAGAAGGAGATTCAACACAAGTATGTGACACTCGGAAAACGACACCAGGACTGCGGATGTTCGAAAAATATGCAGTTCGATGTGGCGGTGGCGCGAACCATCGCATGACGCTCGATGGCGGGGTGATGATTAAGGATAATCATATCGCCATGTATGGAAGTATCCATCAGGCGGTTCAGCATGTTCGGGAAGCGTTAGGACCGATGACGAAAATCGAGGTGGAAACAGAATCCGCGGATCAGGTAAAAGCTGCAGTTGAAGCTGGAGCGGACATCATCATGTTCGATAACCGGACGCCAGATGAAGTGAAGGAACTGGTCACCCTCGTCCCGGAGCATATCGTTACAGAAGCGTCTGGTGGCATCAGCCTTCGTAACCTGGCATCTTACAAAGGCTGCGGAGTCGACTTCATCTCATTAGGTGCATTGACGCATTCTGTCAAAGGCTTGGATATCAGTCTTGAAATGGAGGTTCAATAACATGGGTGTACTCGATATTTTGAAACAGTCGAACGGACTCCCCGCTAAGTATAAGAATTTGACCGAACTGGAAATGGTTGCACGTATCCAAACCATTAAAGAAAAATTGGGTGAGGAACTTTATTTACCAGGACATCATTATCAAAAGGATGAAGTCATCCAGTTTGCAGATGATACTGGGGACTCGTTGAAACTGGCACAGCTTTCAGCTGAAAATGCACAAGCAAAGTATATCGTGTTTTGCGGGGTCCATTTCATGGCCGAAACGGCTGACATTTTGTCCAGTGAAGAGCAGATCGTGGTCCTTCCTGACATGCGGGCTGGCTGTTCAATGGCTGATATGGCAGATATCTACCAGACAGAAAAAGCATGGAAAATCTTACAAGATGCATTCGGCGATACCATCCTTCCGCTCACCTATGTCAATTCGACTGCGAGCATCAAGAGCTTTGTCGGGAAAAACGGAGGGGCGACCGTCACGTCATCCAATGCAAAAGCGATGGTCGATTGGGCGCTGGAACAGAAGGAACGCATCCTGTTTTTACCGGATCAGCATCTTGGACGGAATACAGCTCATAACTTAGGCATTCCTCTCGAACAGATGGCGGTCTGGGACCCGATTGCGAATGAGCTTGAGTATGATGGACCGTGGGAGGATGTGCGAATCATCCTCTGGAAAGGTCATTGTTCTGTGCATGAGAAGTTCACGCTGGAGAACATTGCTCAAGTCCGAGAGGAGATGCCCGGCGTGAAAGTCCTTGTGCATCCGGAGTGTACGTTTGAAGTCGTTCAAGCTTCCGATGAGAACGGCTCGACGAAGAAAATCATCGATACGATTGAAAGTGCGCCAGCCGGATCCTCGTGGGCAATCGGGACTGAAATGAATTTGGTCAATCGTCTGATTCAGACTCATCCGGATAAGAACATCGTTTCGTTGAACCCGAATATGTGCCCATGTTTGACGATGAATAGGATTGACTTGCCTCACCTCTTATGGGCATTAGAATCAATTGTTGAGGGTAATGTGATCAATCAAATCAAGGTAGATGCGGAAACCGCTCATTTTGCGAAAGTTGCACTCGAACGTATGCTGGAAAAATCCATATAATATAGCAGAGGCTGGCTCAGTAACGAGGCTCTGAACATACAACATTTGCTCATTAATTTCATTGAATTTTACTTTTGTTGTGTGGGGAGGAGATCGCTTTTGAGCTGGTCTTTATTTTTTACATATATGAGGTGGAAGCCTTGTAATTCTACCCAACTTCGGATTAATTCGTTATTTTCGCCTATACAGCAACTAATGAGTTAAAATGAAACTAGAGAAACATCTGTGTGAAGGAGGGAGATCTGTGAAAAAATCCCTTGAAAACATCAGTTTCTACTTGGTCGGACTCTTCATCATGACACTAGGAATTAGTGCAACAATCGTCTCGGGTCTCGGTGCCTCACCACTTGATGCCCTCAATGTCGGATTGACGGATCACTTCGGTTTAACCGTCGGTAGCTGGGAATTCATCGGCGGTATTATTCTTGTATTTATCAATGCATTCGTACAAAAGGAAAAACCATCCTATTTCAGCATTGTAACCGCCCTGATCACAGGGATCGGAATTGATTTTTGGCTGTTTACGCTCTGGCAAGTTTGGGAGCCGGTTACCTTACCGATGATGGCGACTGTCCTTATGAGTGGTCTCATCTTACTCGGACTTGGAATATCCATCTATCTCCATTCCAATATTGCACTCATTCCGGTCGATGGTTTGATGATTGCGCTACACAGACGGTTCGGTTTCAGGCTCGCCATAGCCAAGACACTAGCAGGGGCTTTCATTCTGATCCTGGCGTTGATTGCGGGTGGCCCAGTCGGAATCGGTACCTTTATCGTTGTCTTGCTCGTCGGACCGCTGATCGGTTTCTTCCACAAATACATTTCCGTCTTGAAAACCAAGATAGATGATTTAGTGTATTCTGTATAAATTCATAAAAAATGAAAGAGGTGTACAGCTGTGAAAAAGGTGATGATTGGGGTTGTTGCAATCGTATTTTTAGGCGTCGGTTGGTGGCTTGGTTCTCCTCTTTTTTTGGACAAGGAAGTGAATGAAGAAGCACCACAAAGCGTAACGGAGCCCGCCAATGAAAACGAATCATCAGCTACCAGTGATGAGGAAAAACAAACGGACTCAGAAGATGCAGAACCTGTTGAACAAATGTATAGCGGAACATTCGTGGATGCAGATGACAAGCATAAAGCGAGCGGGAATGTACAAACCATCACAACCGAAGAAGGGACCTTCCTCCGTTTTGAACAATTCGAAGCGACAAATGGTCCGGATCTTTATGTGTATTTAGCGGAAGAAGGAAAACCGACGAAAGAAGGAATCGAGCTTGGAAAATTGAAGGGAAACAAAGGGGATCAAAACTATCCTCTGCCTAAAGGTGCTGATCTGAGCCAGTTCAATACGGTCGTCATCTGGTGCAAGGCCTTTGATGAAGACTTCGGTTATGCTGCTCTTACATTGAATTAAAATCCCGACAAAGCGGAGGTGGATGGAAATGTGGAAGAAATTGAAGACATTGCACACCTATAACGGTTGGATCATCACATTTTTGATGGTTAGTGGCATTCTATTGTTTCTTCCGTCCTTGCGGGGGTTTTTAGCACCAATTCGTGTTGGGTTGAAACAAGCCCATATCGGCGTTGGAATCGCCTCCGTTGCCGTCCTTCTCCTTTACCTTCCTTATTTGAAAAAGCACTACAAGAGCCGGAAACAGACCGGTAAACGGGTGAACCTGCTGACAATCATCGCCTTCATCGTCGTCTGGGCGGTCAGTGGATTCATTTTGACATTCGAGAGATCGGTTTCTGAAGCAACGGCTGCAGCCGCGTTGTTCATCCACGATCTGTTCACCTGGATCGGACTTCCGATCATCCTTTATCATTCTGTGACCCGGTTGAGATGGGTGCAGAAGCAGAGAAAACCACTCGTTCAAACAAAAGATGAGGACACGAAACTGAAGATTCCACTCACGAGAAGAGGTTTCATCCAGATGGTTGCTGGAACGGCATTCGTCGTGTTCATTGGTCCCTCGTTTTTCAAATGGTTGAAGCAAGTCCTGGATGATGGAGGGAACTCGCTGAAAAGCGTCATTGCCAATGACCGGAACGAGATGACCCCACCACCAACCCCACTGCCGGCATCCAATCCTCCCAAAGGCGGGGGCTATGAAGGGAACTTCCGGGTCTACACAGTGACAGAAATACCAAAGTTCACAAATGAAAATTGGTCTTTTACAATCGATGGTCTAGTGGACAAGCCTCTCACCTTCAAGTGGGAAGAGTTCGTGAAGCAGAAACGAACCGTTCAGGTCAGCGATTTCCACTGTGTGACAGGTTGGTCTGTTCGAAAAGTGACCTATGAAGGGATTCCATTGAAAGCCTTATTGGAAAAAGCGGGGGTCCAGAAGGATGCGAAGTACGTAAAGTTCTACTCTGGTGACGGCGTCTATACCGATGCACTCACGCTCGATCAAGCCCGGATGGATGATGTCATGGTGGCGATGATCATGGATGGAGAGCTCATCCCATCTGATTATGGAGGACCTGTCCGACTCATCGTTCCAAGAATGTATGCTTATAAAGCCGTCAAATGGCTTGTTCGAATCGAGCTGATCGACTCACCCCACTTAGGATACTGGCAAATGCGGGGTTACGATACGGACGCGTGGGTGAGGAAATAAGGAACGTACGGAAGGACCCCGTACGTTTATTGTTCTTGTTCCTTAATTACCTTCGTCAATTCCTCGATGTTCTGATTTAGTATCTCTAACTGGTTATTAATCTCCCAAAGATTTGAACTGTAATCGGTAAAAGTGTCATCCACATACTGAGTATTCGAATTCCCGATTGCGCAAGACCCTAACAATACACAGATTCCAAGGAAAATAATTGCGCTCCTTAAGCGCTCTACATCAAACATCATCCCAAATCCCTCCCCCCTCAAACCTACCCATATTTTACCACTAAATATATGCTGCTGGAACATGAATAAATCGTTCTGAAGAAGGAAGGAGAACGATGTTTTTTCCCGAAATGATTATGCAGAACATATTTTCGATTGGGACGAGGAGGATTCAATGAAATTATTGACGAATCAATCATTTAACAATGCTCGGAACTGGATTATGGAAAATGGTCGAGAGTTGGAGAAAGCCCTTTTCCGTTACCATTTTGAAAACGGGACGAAAGAAGAGGTCATGGAAGCTCTCCAATTCTATCAAAACGAAGACGGAGGATTCGGGAAAAAGATGGAGCCGGACTTTCAGCTGGAAATTTCATCCCCGATGGCGGCCTCACATGCGTTTCAAATTTTCAAAGAGTTAGAGGTAGGTGCGGACCACCCGATGGTAAGGGAAGCGATGCATTATCTTCTCACTGTGTACGATGATGAGAACGGGCGCTGGCATGCTGTACCACCCGAGGTGAACCAAGTCCCTCATGCACCTTGGTGGCATTACGATCATGAAAATGAACGGGTCATGGTAGAAGCGGCATGGGGTAATCCGAATGCAGAGCTTGCAGGGTATCTCCTTAGATATCATCCGTTAACGCCTGAGGATATGCGAGAGAATCTGAAGCAAAGGGCTCTGACTCATTTTCAGGAGCTTGATGCGATTGATATGCATGAGACATTCTGTTATTTGAGATTAGCCGATGAATTGAAGGATGAAGAACGGAAGATGATCATCGAAAAGGTCAGGGAACACGTACCTGAGCTTGTAAATGTGAAGAAAGAGCAGTGGAAATCGTATGGCATGCAGCCAGTACAGCTTGCGGAGCATCCTCAGTCTTCTTTTTATGGGCAGTTGAAGGAGAATGTCGAGGAGAATCTGGATTATATCATCGACCAGCAGCAGGCAGACGGTTCTTGGCATCCGAACTGGGAATGGGGCCAATATGAGCATGACTGGCCAAAAGCGAAGGAACAATGGAAAGGGATTTTGACCCTGCAGAATTTGAAGCTGTTGAAAGTGTATGACCGATTGGAGTCACAAACGGTGAAATCGTAAGATCTTCAGAGGGCTGACCTGGAATGTAGGAAGCATTGGAACAGGGACAGCTCTCTGATTTTTTCATACATAATTGCAATACATCATAGATCAAAAAACAATTTTATTGGAGGTGCAAGAAAGAATGAATATTCTCGTCATCGGTGGTACAAAGTTTGTCGGAAGGCATATCGTCGAGGCAGCCACTCAGAGAGGGCATGAGGTGACCTTGTTCAACAGAGGTACAAACCAAGACCTTTTCCCTGATTTGGAGTGGATCCAGGGTGACCGGACGAAAGATGCCGATCGAATCAGTGGACGAAAGTGGGATGCTGTCATAGACACGTGTGGCTATCATCCGACCACCGTCCGGAAGTCCGTTCAAGCGGTCAAGGAACAAACGGAAATCTATACGTTCATTTCCACCGCATCTGTGTACAAACATTTCGCAAATCAAGACATGGTCAATGAGGAATCCATTGTACTTACAATGTCCGATGATGAGATCAGCGCAATCCCAGAAACGGCCGATCGGACACCTGAAACTTATGGTCCATTGAAGTACCAATGTGAACAAGTCGTTTATGAAGAGATGGAAGGTCGAGGCCTTGTCATTCGGCCTGGATTGATTGTTGGGCCATACGATCCGACTGATCGTTTCACGTATTGGGCAATGCGCTTAGCAGAGGACCGACCGATTCTTGCACCTGGAAGACCGGATCGGAAAATACAATTCATCGATGCTCGAGATCTTGCAGAATGGACGATCCGAATGGTTGAGGATCAGATCGTCGGAACATACAATGCTGTCGGTCCAGAAATGAAGTTAATGATGGAGACTTTTTTGGAAAAAGGGAAAGCGCTTTTCAACAATCCTACCGAGATCACATGGGTGTCGGAGTCGTTTTTGAAACGGAACGATGTGATGCCATGGGTTGAACTGCCGTTATGGATCCCTGAAACATACGGGCTATCCGAAGAAATGACGCCAGCGAATGGCGACATCGGGCTCGATCCTTTCAAAGCGGTCCAGGAAGGATTGACCTTCCGCACGTTTGAAGAAACGTTGAAGGACACACATGATTGGTTCATGCAAGAAAATCGTGAACTATCGCAAGCTTGCATGGACCCATTGAAGGAGAAGAGAATCATTTCGAAATGGACAGAAGCGGCGAGTGTATAATCCACTAAATTGATAAGAGCTGGATGCTGCAGAAATTAACGGGGTTCAATTGAGCGGTTCCTTTTAAACACATTCACTAATAAGAAGATGAGCAGGCCAAATTTTTGGTCTGCTTTTTCTTGTTGAGATAATGCAAAGGACAGGGTTGCGGTTGTCGCAACATTAGAGAGCTTCTGGATAGGTGAAAACACCAAAACTAGTGAAGTCACCCACCCAAAGAGAGCTTTTTGATAGGTGAAAACACCAAAACCGGTGAAGTCACCCACTCAAAGAGAGCTTTTTGATAGGTGAAAATGCCAAAACTGGTGAAGTCACCTACTCATAGAGAGATAGCCTTCCTTTTAACACTGGAATTAACCACCTGTTTAGCAATACTAGATAGAAAAAATTCCGGTAAACCGGAAAGAGGAAATTTTAGGATTGTTTGTTCAATTTTGATACAATGAGTCAGGTAACGATACAACGGTTGAGGTGGCCACAATGAAGAACCTACAACAATACATACAATCACGCTTTTCATTCTTTTATGGCTGGATCATCGTATTTCTCGGAGGGCTCGGTCTCTTTTTCTCTGGACCTGGTCAAACGTACGGAATTTCTGTTTTCATAGACTCATATATTGAAGAATTCGATTGGAGCCGGTCACTCGTATCCGGCATTTATTCAGGTGCGACCCTCTTATCCGGTTCACTCCTGTTTTTGATGGGGAGGGCGGTTGATAAATACGGTCAGCGCACGATGGCACTGATCGTCGGTATATCGCTTGCAATCGCATGTTTCTGGAACAGTTTCGTTTTCACGCCGGTGATGCTATTCATCGGGTTTTTCTTACTGCGATTCTTCGGACAAGGATCAATGACGCTTGTGCCGAACACGCTTGTTCCCCAATGGTTCATCGAAAAAAGAGGAAGAGCGCTCAGTTTCATGGCCATCGGAGGTTTCTTGAGTTCTGCCCTGATTCCACCTGTGAATGCTTGGCTCATCAGCACCTTCTCATGGGAGATCGCCTTCCGTATTCTCGGATTTTCCATTCTGATCCTCTTCGTTCCGCTCGTTTTCTTCTTTATGAAAAATAAACCGGAAGACATCGGCTTGAAGCCGGACAATGCCGTACGGAAACAGAATGCGGATGGAACCGAAGTCGAGGAGGAAAACGAATACGATGTGTCATGGACGCTGAAAGAAGCGATGAGAACGAGACAATTCTGGCTCATCCTCGTCTGTGTCAGTATCCCTGCATTGGTGAACACCGGCATTACTTTTCATCTCGTTTCGATTTTTGAAGAAGGTGGACTGGGCAGAGGTACGGCGGCATTCATCCTCAGTCTGATGGCAATCGTAGGATTTCCGATCACGATGGTTTCCGGATTCATTCTGGAGCGCGTGAAGGTGCATGTCGTACTGTCCGTCAGCTATATTGGGCAATTGGCGTTTGTCATCCTTCTACTCTTTACGAACTCCTATTGGATGGCGATTCTATTTGGAATCGTCTGGGGAATCGTGAATGGTCTTGAGCGGATTACGCTATCAATCATCTGGCCGGATTATTTCGGACGTAAGTATTTGGGAAGCATCAAAGGCATAGCGATGACGACAATGGTCATCGGCTCGGCATTTGGCCCGCTTCCTTACGGATTTGCTTTCGACTTGTTCGGTGGATACTCGGAGATTCTACTCCTGACGATGATTTTCCCGATCATCGGCTTCATTTTCGCCCTTATTTCTCCTCGTCCTTCCAAAGTGTAAAAAAAAGACGGCTGGCAGCTGCCATCCGTCTTTCTTGCTATTATGAACGTTGTGTCGACAAGATGCCGACATCGTGTTTGATTTCATTTTCCCAAAGCTCGGTGTACGGTTGGAAAAGATTCTTCATCTTATCCTGAATCGCTAGTGTGAGGAGACCGTTTCCGACGCCTCGCTTCGTATAGCCGAGTGGAATCGTCCTTTTGACCAACTGGGCGTATAACTCTACCTCGGTTAGATTTCGGTTGAATTCTTTTTGACTGATGTTGTTTAGCAGTGCAAGGGCACCGGACACGTGCGGTGTCGCCATCGAAGTTCCCGAAAGCTTCGCATACCGATTGTCCGGGAACGTAGACAGAATATTGACGCCTGGTGCAACGAGGTCAATCTCGTCATTCGTGTTCGTAAATCGGGCAAGCTTCCGTTTGAAATCCATCGCCCCGACCTGGATTACTTCGTTATAAGCACCTGGATAAGAAAATTCTTCTGTTCCCTCGTTGTCGTCTCCTTCATTTCCGGCAGCACATACAACAGAAACATTGTTTTCTACTGCATACTTCACTGCATCGTGAAGCTCATCCGTTCCTTGAGGACCGCCGAGCGACATGGAAATGACACGTACTTTTTCACCCTTAGGACCTTCCCAATCGACGGCGTACCGGATCGCTTCAATGATCCATGCCATTCTACCGCTTCCTTGTTGGGTGAGCACTTTCAGCACCAACAGCTTCGATTTCGGGGCGACCCCGGCGATGCCATTACTCGTGCCGACAGCTGCAATCGTACCGGCGACATGTGTTCCATGACCATTGTTGTCCGAATAGTTGTTTTCGTCACTATTGTAATCTGTCGTGAAATTACGTCCATCGATAATCTGATCCTTCAAGTCTGGATGGGCCATTTGGCACCCTGTATCAATGACAGCGACGACATTTCCTTCACCTTTATCCGCCTGATCCCAAACGTCCGGTGCCTCAATCATTTTCACACCACGGGGGACGTTGGTCAGTTCATCGACAATTTCTTCGACATGATAAGGAATCAATCTTACTTCGCTCATATTCATCCTCCTTAAATTGAATGATGAAAATCGCATGATGTAGGACAAGTTTTCTGAATTATGAAAAGAATAACGGAAAGGCAAGAACAATTCAATAGGGTGAAGTACCTGAATATTGATAGGATGAAGTCAGGGATTCTCTCATATGGTAAAATATGTAGTATTGAAATGAGGGGGGATAGCTTGAAAGAAAGATATTTTTGGCTGATCATGGTCGTCATCGTCATTGCATGGATTGGCAACTATACCTATTTAAAATCTCAGCAACTGGAAAATCCGATTCTACTAACTCACTATTATGAAATTCCATTTGAAGACAGATCATTCTTTGAAATCTATTATCTTACGAATAAAGATCATCAAAAATTAAATTACCTTGAATTAAATGGGGTAGGTGTGTATCCCTCTGAAGAATTTAATCACTTTGTTTATGAACAAAATGTTCCTCAATTCGAAAAAGAATTCAGACATCATTACTTGAAAAAGGTGAGATTTGAATTACGAGATCATGGGCTTCCTTTAGAACCAAATTCAGGTGATAAATGGTCAGTTCAAGAAGTTATACCTCATTATACACATGTAAATGCAGCAAAGCGGCCTGAAAGTGAAGATGTGGGGAATATTTCAGTCAAAGCATACACTCAAGGCAATCAACTTTTCGGGAATCAAATGTCTGGCAGTAGTAATACCAATGAGACATATCACTCGGCAACAGCTCAAGAAAACGTATTGATTGAAAAACTTGTGATTCCTCATCATAAAAAAATTGCTGATTCCTTAGACATAAAGATTGGAGTCAACGATGAATTCAACCTGGCTGAGGATCGACGAAATTGGTCTGAAATCCCTGGTAAGCCGTTTGGAGAAATAGCATTTCCAATTCAACTGATGCAAGGGGATACCTTGAGCATTTATCTGAAAGTAGATGACAGTTTTAAAAGCTACCTTCATATGCCTTTAAGGTGGGTTGGGAAAACGGAAGATGGAGAGAGCTTCGAAAATTTAATCTTTATGAATTCACAACCCCGCTTCGATCAGGATGATATCAATCAGATCATAGCCGAGAAGGAGGAGGGGATGGAATGAACAAAACATTTAAAAAGTTATTCTGGGGATTCTTGTTCGTGTTGGTGGAAATCCACCTATTTGTCATCGATATATTACCAGATCCGATTGGATACCTTTTCATCTACCTAGGTCTATTGGAGATCAGGGATACGTATGGAAAAAGTAATCTTTCACGCCCAATATCAATGATTCTACTCGTTGTTTCTGTTCCGACAGTGTTCATCAACCAATCGAATGTGAATGAATCAGCCCTTTTTATGCAGTTGAATGGTTTGGAATTTTACGAGTATGGGCTAGGGCTTGCAAAACTTGTACTTACGTTTTATGTATTCAAGTTATTAGTGAATGTAGCGGAAGAGATCGGAGACATAGAACTTAAACAATACACCCAAAAATTATTTAATATCTATATTGTACTCATGTTAATCTTTCAAATTGCGCACGCATTCTTTATGAATATGTATGGAGATTTGCTCGCTGGAGCTATTATTGCTTCTGCAATCCTATCTATTGTACTCGACATCTTCTTCCTAGTCCTTTTAAGGAGATTCGGTAAAAAAGAAGGTCGAACTGGTGAGGGACGTTCAAAAGAAACCGTACAAGTCTAATTTTTTCCACGAATTGAAAGATTAATAATAAAAAGGCTGATTCCTATGTCAGCCTTTTTGCTCTACTATACATATTTCACGTCATTTTCATGAACAAGGTAAATTCTGAAGTCACCTTTCAATTCAAGGTACCCAGAATCATACCTCCAGATGACAATGTATGTCTTACCTCGATAGATCACCTTATTCCCTTTGTGCAACACCTGGGATTTCCTCCTCACGTTGAAACCTCAACTTATTACAGGAAGCTCTGTACTGATTAAATTGATATCGTGGGACAACAATTTCTGATTGGCTTCAAGCAAGTTTTGGAAGGCATTCGTATGGTCCTCTAATGTTTCATAACAGATCGCTTTTTCTGATTTGACCAATGCGAGCCATGAATCGTTCTTTTTGGTATAAAAAATAGATTCAGCCGTATTGAATTCTTTGATGGCTTCTTTGAATTGTTCTTTTTTCATGAGGATCTTGCCGAGTACATAGTGACATTGCGCATGTAAGTGGGATTTCGGTTCAGCCAGTTCCAAGCCGGATTGGATGTAATATTCCGCAAGCTCAACATCATTGATGTACAGATAGGATAGAGAGAGCTCATAGTAGTTGTTCACTGCCAAGGTTTTATAATTAAGCTCATTCGCTTCATCTAAGCAATTATGGAGTTCTTTCAAGGCTTGAACCGCTTTATCTTGTTTACGGTACAAGATTCCGAGGTTGATCTTGGAGCCGACGTAGCGGTGTGTTTCTTCCTCAGAATTGAAATACTGGATTGCGGCTTTCGTAGAGCCGATGCCGGCTGCAAACTTCCGCATATATAATTCAGCAATTCCCTTCAGCATATAGAAATGACCATTGGAAAATTGAATTTCATTATCGTCCATGATGACAATCGCTTCATGAATGACATCCAGTCCTTTTTGGAATTCTCGAATGCGACAATAACATAGCGCAAGGTTATAAAGGATGTTGATTGTTAGGAGTCCATCTACCTCAGCATGATACGTGTTGATGAGAGCGGACGCACGGAGGGCAGCTTCAATTCCTTCTTTATAATTTTCAAGCTTCCGGTTGGATAAGGATATGTAATAGTAAACTTCAACAATTTCGTTTGTATCCATAGATGATAAATAAGAGAGTGCTTCACGATAATGTTCTACAGCCTCTTTATCTCGATTGAGTTTTTCGCAAATGCGACCCAACAATTTATAAGCGAGCCACTTTTCAGGGAAAGGGACATTCTCTATATGAATGAGTTCCTGCAAGCGACTTTCTGCTTCGTCATATTTCGCGACTTTGAACAGAGTCTTACATATATTGAGCCCTCTTTTAATGTCTTCTGGAGTTGTCACGGGTAATGAGGCATCGCGGATTTCACCTAAGAGATCTCCGACAGAAACACCCAATTTTTGTGACAAATACTCGATTGTCCGCAGGGAGGGGGTGGTCAGGTCTCTTTCAATCAGGCTTAACATAGCACGGCTCAATTGATCCCCAGCTAAATCCCCTTGTGTCAATCCTAAATCTTTCCTCAATCTCTTAATGCGTGTACCAACACTACTTTCCAAATTCAATCGCCTCCCATACCCATTTTACCATTAATGTAAATTTATTAACACAATTTTTGAATAATTAAATATATTAACAAAAAAGTTATTGACAACGTAAAATGTTAAATTTAAGATAAAAATGTAAAAATATTCAATTATTTGGAGGTGCTCTATGGAAAGAAGGTTAAAAACAATTGTAAAGAGTGTAAGTGCAGGTGCGATGGCATTGGGGATCGCATTCGCAGGTCACAGTGTCGACCTAAGTGGAAATGACACGAGTCGTGCGGAAGAAAGCCCAATCATCGTCAATTCAGACCCCGTTTGGCCGGATAATGACCCAGTATGGCCAGACAGCCCACCCATCGCTAGTTCTGACCCAGTATGGCCCGATGCTCCAAGCAACCCCGATGGAGACCCAGTGTGGCCGGATTCCCCTGAAAAACCTGAGAACGATCCAGTATGGCCTGACAGTGATGTAACAGCCAGCTCCGATCCAGTATGGCCAGATGATGAACCACGTTCCGTGTAACAAGTTCCACTGAAATTCTTCATTTAATTTCCTCTGAAGTAAGTGAAATCCCCAACGTGAGTCGATTCTTTTTTGCACCCGAATATTAATGAAAATCACTTAACCTGTTCGTGGATTCTTCACATATGAAAGAAGAAAAAAAGGAGAATGCTAAGGTCGGCTCGAAAATAGAGTCGACCTTTGTAATTTTATTGAGAGGAGTACCGACTATGAAGAAAATCCACGTTGCATCCGCCATCCTTTTTGATGAAAGTGGAGAGCGGGTCGTTATGGTAAAGAATAAAAAGGAAGATTCGTACTTCTGGAGTGTACCGGGTGGTGCTGTTGAAGAAGGTGAAACAATCGAACAAGCAGCGGTCAGGGAAACGAAGGAAGAAGCAGGACTCGATATTGAAATTACTGGGCTGCACTCAGTCCGTGAAACTATTTTTCAAGAACGCGGACATCAAGTGGTCTTCTTTCATTTTTACGGAAGAATTATTGGAGGAGAATTAAGAAGTGCTGATCCCGATAACGATATCTTAGAAGTTGAATGGGTTGATTTAAAGATAGCCAATGAACGTATGGATTACTTGCCGGAGTCCTTCAGAATTACCGGACCAAACAAGGGAATTCCGTACTTCTATCAAGGCGTCGTTTAACACTCGTGATTGTATTTCTTTTTGAACAAGAGGGCGTTGATCGTTCCACCGATGATCAAGGTTTGTGCGGTCAAGTACAGCCAGATCATCAGGATGATGAGCGTTTTGACATTCCCGTAAATGAGTGAATATTGACTATACCGTACATAGAAGGAGAAGCCGACGGAAATCAGTTGCCAGAGAACCGTCGCAGTAAGCGCGCCAGGTAACACTTCAATGAACTTCAGCCGCGCTTTTGGCACAAAATGATAGAGTACATAAAAGAACACGAACAGGACGAGACTTCCGACGATCCATTTGATCGGATTCCAAAACGTGATGATGAAGGTAAACAACCACGCATCTTTATCGATGAAGTTGAGGACGATGCGCTCTGCGACTGGTACCAATACCGATATGACCACAACACTGATGAAGGCGAACGTGAGTAGTAACCCTTCGAGCAGTTGGATGATGAACGACCTTTTTGTCGTTTGAGGATAGCTTTCATTGAGAATTCTCGAAAAGGATTGAATGGCGAACGAAGAAAGCCAGATGGAAGCAAGGAAACCGAACGTCATCAAGTTCTCTTCCTGGTTGGCGAAGATTCCAGTCAACGTTTCTCTAAGAAAGTAGATCGTTTGTTCAGGTGCATATGGTTCCACAAGGTCAAGCACGGAACCTGTGTTTAACGGGAGCTTCCCGACCAGAGTGATGACGACAATGAGAAATGGAAAAAGAGACAACAGGAAATAATACGACATCTGTGCAGCAAGGTCGTAGATTTTACGATTGAAAAATTCTCGGTAAAGTGCTTTTACCAGCCAAAAGACAGTACTCACAGATCATCCCTCATTTTCATCACTATGCTTGGTATAACCAAAAAGAAGGAGTTTATGAGAGGAGAGATCGTTTTTATTTGATTGTGCAGGTCAATGCGTAGTGCTCGCTCCAAAAATAAAAACCCATTCATGAGAATGAGTTTTTCATCGAATATAATTTATTTGATGACATGTGGGGTTTTATATTGCTTATAAGCGTCGAGCACTGCTGCTAACAATACGGATTGCGTCTTCCCGTAATAGTGATTCTCTATTTCCTTGTTGATTGCATTCAATCCATCACGCATACTTAAGCCCTTAATCAGCCTTCCTAAATAGTTTTGGGCATGTGTGGTGTCGAGTGTACAGTCTGCCCAGACTATGACACCATACAATTTATCTACTTCTAAAGTTACTGTAACGGACTGATTTAAGTCGTTCAAAACCATGCTGTTTGGTAGACGTGCACTTCCAGAAATCAAAAGTGTATGGGACATCGTTTTCCTCCTAGAAATATGACGAATTAATTCTCACGTATATATTTGACATAATAGTTTTGATTCCTTCATTAATTTAATCGTTCTCATTCAACGATTTCAGCCCGTTAGAAAAGGGTAAGGTTTGGAGAAGGAGGGATTGATGTGCGGTTAGCGACTGTACGTATTGGAGACGTGGAAAGCGCGGCAATCATAATTGACGAACGTGCGATTTTGATTGCCGAGGTGAACAAATATTTGAATATCAAACATCCGGAAACGGTGTTCGAACTCATCCAGCCGGAGGCATTCGGCTTGTTGAAAAGCTGGTGGGAAACCTTGGATAAAGAGCGGCTTGTCGAGGACATCGGACATCCAGTGGAGGACATCCAGTTTGCCCCTTTATACCGGCATCCGAGAAAAATTTGGGGCATCGGCTTGAATTACGTAGAGCATGCTTCGGAATTATCGGAGAAAGCTCCGTCGACGGAACCTGCAAGTTTTATGAAGCCGGACACGACGATTATAGGGGCAGGTGATGCGATTGAAATTCCAGAGCAATCGGAGCGCACAACGGCTGAAGCGGAGCTCGGCGTTGTGATTGGTAAGACGTGTAAAAACGTATCGGAGGAGGAAGCTGCTGATGTGATTGCGGGTTTTACGACGATCATCGATATGACGGCAGAAGATATTTTGCAGCAGAACCCGAGATACTTAACCCGATCGAAGAGCTTCGATACGTTTTTCAGCTTCGGTCCGGAACTCGTCATACCTGATGAGGTTGATGATCTCGATAGTCTCCAGGTCACGACGGTCATCAATGGCAGTGTGCACCGATTCAATCAGGTGAAAAACATGACCTTCGATCCGTATCATCTCGTCAGTTTCCACTCGAAAGTGATGACATTACATCCAGGGGACATCATTTCAACCGGGACGCCAGGTGCTGTCGTCATAAGGGATGGAGACGTTGTGGAGTGTCAGATTGACGGCTTTCGTCGATTGGTCAATCCGGTAAAAGATCTGAAGGCAAGAAAGGGAGAGGCGATAGATGGACTTACAACTGAAAGGTAAAAGCGTCATTGTAACAGCAGGCAGTAAAGGCTTAGGCAAAGCGACAGCGATGGAATTCGCAAAGGAAGGCGCACACGTTCTGATAGCGAGCCGGAACGAACAACAGCTGCAGCAAGCGAAGGAAGAGATTTTCAAAGAAACACGCAACGAGCATGTGGACTATGTCATTTGCGACATCACAGATCCGGATCAAATCAATCACCTGGGGGACTATGCGGTTGAGAGGAACGGCACAGTGGACGTGCTGATCAACAATGCGGGTGGACCACCGGCAGGCAGGTTTGAAGATATGCGAGACGAAGACTGGCAGAAGGCGTTCGAATTGAACCTGTTGAGTTTTGTGAGATTAACGCGAAAAGTCATCCCACATATGCAAAAGCAACAGAGTGGACGAATCGTCAATTTCGCTTCGTCCTCAATCAAGCAGCCCTTGGATAATCTGATCCTTTCGAATACATTCCGCGCTGGGATAGTGGGACTGGCGAAGAGTCTGTCACAGGAGCTGGCAGAGTATCAGATTCTCGTCAATACGATTGGACCGGGACGTATTGCTACCGATCGGGTAGCGGAACTTGATGAAATCCGTGCTGGAAAGCTCGGCATTCCGTTAGAGGAGCATGTGGACAATACAGCTAAGAAAATCCCACTTCAGCGGTACGGAACCCCAGAAGAGTTTGCAAAAATGGTCGTATTCCTCGGCTCAGGAGCGAATACCTACATCACCGGCCAATCCCTGCTAGTCGATGGCGGAATGGTCAAGGCTTTGTAAAATAATGAAGGGAACTTCCAGTCGGAAGTTCCCTCAATTTATGGATGATGCGGTTTTTGCGAGGTGCGAAGTCCGATTTTCGTCGATATCGCACCCCGAAATCACCACTAACTACACAGTCTTCGCCCCCAGCAAGTACTGCTTCACGACGTCCGCAAACCGGTCGGCTGCTTCATAGTGAGGTGTATGGCCGCATTCTTCAAAATGAATGATCTCACCATATTCGGCATCTTGTTCGAAAGCAGCAATATGGTGCTCACACGTGACCGCATCGTGTTCCGCCGTCATCAACAGCATCGGTCTTTTCACTTTATTCAAAGTCGGAAGAAGGTTTTCAAAGATTTTCCCCTCTTCCCGTAAACGAGTGTAATGCACCTCGGAACGGTCATACAGCTCATCGACTTCCTCATCCGTATAGCCCGCCCAGTAGTCCGTTGGGTTATCGAAGTTATACGTGTAGATTTCCATCCGCTTTTCGCCAAGTTCATCACTTAACGGCAGGTAGGACTCTACAAAATCCCTTGGCGCCAGATCCTGTTCAATCAAATCCAACGCTTTACGCGCGGATTCCGGCTTCCCATACTTTTCGAGCAGGCGAGCCGTTTTCTTCAGCAAGAACTTGGAAGTCAGCTTGAAATCGAACGTCGGACATTCGAAAATGACCCGTTCAACCGACTCGGGATACTGGCTCACATACGAAAGCGCAAGGTAACCCCCGACCGAGTGCCCAAGCAAGGACCATTTCTCGATGCCGAGCGCTTCTCTCAACGCTTCACAATCATCGACCAGATCCTGAAAGCCGAATGATTCACCTTTTTCAATTAACGCAGAACGGCAAACGCCCCGCTGATCAATGGCAATCAGGTAAAAATTGTCCTGCAATCTCTCCGGTTGGTGGGCGGAGAAATCGTAGCAGCTCTCACCAGGTCCACCGTGCAAGTAAAGGAGAGAAGGGTTCTCTTTCGATCCGTAGGTTTCAACGTAAAGGTCTTTCCCACGGATATTCATCAATTTTCCATTCAATGACAACACCTCATTTTATCGTTCTGCCCAACTACTTCTCGCCAACACCCGCGATTCCTTTTTCCAAAACGGACTGACCATAAGACCACTGACAAAATAGAGGGCGGAGCTCAAGTAGAAGATGAAATAGATCGTGAAATAGTCTGCCAAAAATCCCCCAGCAATGATGGCAAATGCAGAGAAAATGGATGTCCAGAAATGATAGCGACCGATTTTTACCCCACGATCTGCTCCATCCGAAAATTCCGCCACCATGATCTTTTCCCCGTGCTTTTGCAATGCACCGAACATTCCGAGCAAGAGCTGGATGACATACACTTGAGCAATGCTCGTCACATGCGGCAAAACGAGCAACAACCCAGCCATCCCCCAGGCATGAACAACAAGGAAGAGCCGGTGGTCCACTTTAGAGGAGAGCCGACCGATCACTGGGTGGAGCAAGGCAGAGCTGAGACCGAACAGCCCATAGGACAACCCGAACTGGGCGAAGCTCGAACCCACATTTTTAATGAACAGGATGTAGAAAGGGAAGATCAGACTGCTCGCAAAAAAGACGCTGCTCTGTGAGATGATGAGACCTTTCAGTTTCAATGCATTCATCGCTTATACTCCTCATAGAAAAAGTTGGTGAACCGCTCCTCCGGATCATACTTCAGCTTCTTTCGGAAAAATTCATCCGCACGCGGATAGGCTCGGTGAAGCTGCTCCCGGGTCGGGTAGGACATGTACGGCAGATAATAACTGCCACCGTGATCGAGGGTTACGTCGACCATCTTACGAACGATCTCCTCGGTCTTCTTCTGTTCCTTTTCAGATAATCCCTGGTTGATCAAAAGGACGAGCGCAAACATCTCTTCATCGGAATAGGACAAGACTGGTCCTTCCTCATGATTGACGTAGCGGACTGTGATATTAAGAAGGTTCAAGTCCTCTTCAGAAAGGACATCCCTCAGGTCGTCGATGTAATCAGCGAACCCATCCACTGGCACGAAATATTCTTGAAGGACGTCGGTGTCATTCTCTGCTTTATACTCCAAAAACTTCGACTCCCCGCGCATCGCATTGTTTCGGGTGATCAAGTCTCCATCCACCTGTTCAAAATACGCCTTCTGCAACGACCAGAACGAATTTTTTCCCCAATTAAAATCTCGTGCAAGGCCGAGCGCGAACTTCGTGACACCCGTCAGTTGTTCCTTTTTCAACGTATTATGTTCGCTGAGTGTCCCGTCCGCGCGCAAATAATCGGTCACATACATCTCCGTTAAAAAGGAGTCCGGAGCAGTGGAGATCCGTGCCAGGTGGAGCTGTGCATCGGGATCACCTTCTACCTCTGTCTTGAAATACTCCGAGTAATCCTTGTAATCGAGCGTTTTGGTCCTCATTTCGTAAAGCTCATCGTCCGTCAGTTGAAGCTCGACATCCAATATGACACCGAACAGCCCGTAGCCGCCGAGCGCGAGGTAAAAAAGCTCTCGATTTTCATCTCTACTGACATTCAGAATCCGTCCATCTGCTGTCAACAGGCGGAAAGATCGAACCGTACTGATCAGCGAACCTTTCCGGATATCCCTTCCATGCGCGTTGACACTGATGGAGCCTCCCACAGTGAAAATATTTTGGGACTGCATGACCTGAACCGCAAGGCCATGCGGGTTTATGTACTGCTGGATATCCTCCCAGGTGGCACCGCTCTGGACTGTGATCGTCTTCTCCTTTTTATCAAACTCTAAAATCTTGTTAAATCCGGTCATGTCAATGACGACCGAATCATGATAATACGTGTGACCGCCCATGCTATGTCGTTTACCGGCTATGGACACTCGGAGGTTCTTCTCTTCAGCCTCCTTAAGGACTTCTCGGATACTTTCAAACTCAGAACCTTTCACGACACGGTCGACTTTGACCGGCATAAGCTTAGACACATCTGTCATATATTGATTTGATGAGCTGGTGGTCGGTTCATGTAAAGAGTATGCAAAAATAGTGCCATAAAGGCCGATACAAATAAGAAGGATCAAAACTTTTTTCATATGAGCGCTCCTTTCTCTAAAAGGGATAAATAAATGTATTTAGTGTAATTTTACACTATTCGAAGGAATCTTCAATACCTAAATGGAAAATAAAAACAGAGTGGGGTGTGGTGGCATGGTTAAAACGCTGCGCATTGGGATTTTTTTGAGTATATTGTTCATGACGTTTCTGACGTGGAACCCTTCTTCAGCACAAGCATGCTCGTGTGCTGTTCCGCAATCGGCAGAGAAGGAGATGGAGCGATCCGACGCGGTTTTTACCGGAACGGTGACCAAAATAAAAAAGGTCGGCATGGGCCTCTACAGTCCGAAGAAGGTCTATTTTGATGTTGAGAAAACGTGGAAAGGACAGAACAAGTCCAAGATGTTCGTCGTAACGGGTATTGGCTCAGGAGATTGTGGGTTCAATTTTGAAGTCGGGCAGGATTATATCGTTTACGCTACAGAATCCAATGCGTACACGAACACTGCTGTATTAACGACGACACTCTGTGATCTGACGAGCAATCTATACGAAAAGGACGCCAATCCGCTTCATCCCAAGAAAGTGATTTTTCCGCCTAGTGAAGGGAAAGTGCCACCAAAAAGTCCTCCATTAGAAGAAATGGTTATGTATGCAGGAGTCTGGGCAATCTTCACTTTGTTCACAGGACTCGTTCTGTGGAAGTTTATCAAGTAGAAGACAATGAAATGGGCGCAAACAACCTGGAACTTGGGTGTGGGAGTTCAACCAGGACGCAATCCGATTTTATGAAGCGATGGGCATGTCGACACAAGTACGTAGGATGGAAATGAAGATTCAATAACGTAAAAAGGAGGTATGTATGCCTGGGTTATTGTTCCCATTAGTGATACTATTAGCTGTCATTCTTATCAGCCATGATGAATTAAAAAGGTATGCGCCCGTTAGGCTGCATACCTTTTGTTTAACTTATTTACCAGGGAGTGGGACGCCGACAGACCAATCGTTTACAGAGTCTGTGTCATTGTTGACGTCAGAGCGGTAAATCGCTTCACCTGTTCGTGCAGTGATGTTCCATCCAGAAACGTAGTTCTCGTAAGCTACGAAATCAATTTCAGCCCCAGATGGTGTCTGAAGAGATACTTGATCACCGGAGTTACCAAGCGCAAGGTTCATACCTGAAACATCCGGATTAAATCCGAATAGGCTATTGAACCCTGAAGCATCACGAGCAACGACGAGATATTGACCCGGATCGATAGTCGTGCCGTTCGGTAAGTTGAATGTACTGTAGTTGTCTTTCAAGATATAGCCGCTGATGTCCAATGTTTCGTTGGAAGTATTATAGATCTCCAGGTATTCTCCTGCACTGTCGGATCCTTCTGCATCGTAATACACTTCCTGGATCAACAATTCGTCAGAAGCTGTTCCGCCACCACCAGAGCAATCACATGTGTATCCAGCTGATTGAGCGTCTTGTTCTGTGAAAAAGAAAACACGGTCTTCAATCGGGACTTGTGTATAATTCAACGGGGTGACATATTCTTTCGTAAAATAATTTCCTACATATTTGTCTGGTTGGTCATTGAACATACGGTCACGGTATTCGAAAGGAAGTTCTTCAAGTGGGTTGGATGCATCCCATACACCGACATTGTTGTTCATTGCAGTCAACATTGCGCCACGGTAATCTTCGAATTTCGCATCTTCAAAAGGCCAGATGAAGTAAGAAATCGCATGTCCATTTTCAAGGATTGCACGGTTGACGTCCATATTCCCTTTGAAAACATAAGCAAGCAAACGTCCGAATCCATCAACTTCTTCTTGTCCTGTGACGAGCGTAATCTGTGTACCGCTTGGAAGAATGGACTTCAAATAATTTGTTGCTGCGTTTCCATGAGGATCGATTTGATTGCCAGGGTCTTTTCCGTTTGAAACGAATGTCTCAGGTGTATCGATTCCTAGGAAACGAACTTCGTCAGCTCCTCTAACTGGGCTCTGCAGCATGATGGTGTCACCATCTTTTACGTAATCGACTGTTGCTGTGTATGTACCTGCTTTCGCCGTTTCCGTATCAATGATGGAAATCGGCACAATCATGACTGCCACTAACATCCAAATGCTTAAAATCTTCTTCACTACAAAAAACCTCCCCAAATTGTTTGGTATTGCCCAATAAATGTAACAAAAGGATGTAAATGCTGTATAAAGCAGTTGTAAAAATCGATAGTGATGACTTTTGATACAGAGAAGGGTGTAGAAATCTTCTTTTCAACTGGATGAACGCCTCGAATGGACCATTTAAATATGACTTTCATCATCTTTTATATAAGAAAAAGATCAGAATAGAGACCAATGGCTCAAATTATTGAAAATTTACAAACGACTTTGTAGAAATATAAACTTTCGACAAGAAATTTGTCAGAATGTTTTTCTTGTCCAAAAGTGGGTATACTGGTACGATAAAGATAATTATTTTTGTTCGGATAGATATTTTATTTATTAGGGCAAGAATAGTAATACAATGTGCTTAATGTGCTATAGGAGGCAACAAAATGGAACAAGGTAAAGTAAAATGGTTCAATGCTGAAAAAGGTTTTGGTTTCATCGAGCGTGAAGGTGCTGACGATGTATTCGTACACTTCTCTGCAATCCAAGGTGACGGATTCAAAACACTAGAAGAAGGTCAAGACGTTTCTTTCGATATCGAAGAAGGACAACGCGGACCACAAGCTGCGAACGTACAAAAAGTTTAATCTGACTAAACCAATAGACAGGCCCCTCAATCGAGGGGCCTGTTTTTTGTTAAGAAAGTTTTTTTCAGCGCTAAATTGAAGTTTAAAGTTGGAAGCTTCCGGTAAAAGAGAAATTGTATAGGATAAAAAGGAGGCGGCTCAAAAAATGGCACATGAAAAATATCAATCTGTCGTAAGTGCTCTACATGAATGTATGGAAGCTTGTAACCATTGTTATGATGTATGCTTGCAAGAAGACGATGTGAAAATGATGGCGGACTGCATACGTCTCGATCGGGAATGTGCAGATATGTGTTCATACTTAGAACAAGCTTTAGTCCGAAACACGCCGTTCGCGTCTGAACTGGCTGCAGTATGTGCAAAGATTTGTGAAGCTTGTGGAAACGAATGCAAGAAACATGACCATGACCACTGTCAGAAATGTGCAGAAGCATGCTTCAAATGTGCGGAGGAATGCAGAAAGATTTCCTAAATCGAACCACAATGAGAAATGCCTGTCGTCCAAAGGGATGACAGGCTTTTTAGTGTTTATTTGTGTGACTTGATGATCTCATCAATGATCCCGTAAGACTTTGCTTCCTCCGCACTCAGGAAATAGTCGCGATCTGTATCTCCAGCCACTTTTTCAACAGGTTGACCGGTACGTTCTGCAATGATGTGATTCAGATGCTCCCTTAATTTCAGGATCCTTTTAGCGGAAATTTCAATATCAGTCGCTTGACCGCGAGCCCCACCTAGAGGCTGGTGAAGCATGATTTCGCTATTCGGTAACGCATATCGTTTCCCTTTCGTGCCTGCGAGCAGCAACATCGCTCCGAAAGATGCGGCCATCCCTGTACAAATCGTACTGATGTCCGGTTTGATGTATTGCATGGTATCGAATATCGCGAAGCCAGCGGAGGTCGAACCTCCTGGACTGTTGATGTAGAGGGAAATATCTTTATCAGGGTCGTCAGCAGCCAGAAATAGGAGCTGTGCGACAATGCTGTTGGCCATGTGATCGTTGATTTCGTCACTGACCATGATGATGCGGTCTTTCAATAGTCTTGAATAGATGTCATACGAGCGTTCACCGTGATTAGATTGTTCAATGACATAAGGAATCGTTGCCATTTAGAGTCCTCCTTCAACTTATGCTGCCATAGAGAGGAAGCCTGAAGGAGTGGAGGACTTCCGGGTCGGTGGAATCTCCACAGGGAACAACACCTTCACTTGATCGATCAACACTTGAGGATCTTCGGTATGGATCGCTTCATAAATCGCTGATTCCAGTTGATCTTCCTCGTCTGAAACAGGCTTCAACACTGGGGGATCTTTTTCATCCGTTAAAAGGTCGAGTCTTCTTCTCGCCCTGTGCAGCAAGGCTTTTACAGCAGTCTCAGTCATCTGGAACATCTCCGCAATCTCTGAGATCTGGAACCGGAAACCTTCCTTCAATGTAAAAATGGCGGATTGCTTCGCGGTCAGAGAGGACAGCTGTTCCATGAAGTCATATTGAGTCTGAACCTCTTCACGCTCCTCCTCAGGAATAGGTCCGACGGTTTCGCGGTTTCGTTTCTTTATTTGATCGAGCCAAAGATGATAGGCGATTTTTTTCAATAGAGCGGTTGTTAAATATTTCTCCTTGTAATGATCCAATCCTCTACAAAATGCCTCTTGGGCAAGATCTTCTCCATCCCATACATTCTTGGAAAGAAAGAGACAATAGCGTTTCAACTTGCTGTACATTTCAACTGTATGATCTGTCGAGGGCGTTTCTTTTTGTTCCATATTGCCAGGCCTGGCGAACATTTACCTCACTCCTTTTTTGCTCCTCTCTACTCTTTAAACGATTCAGGAAGGATAAAAGATATGGGCTAGAGAAATTTTCGGTATGTATACTTTTATTCTATTCCATTCCATTAAGCCGGTATACAAATTAGCCTATTCAGATTATTGTTTTGGAATATTATGTTAATATGGGTGTGAGGTGAGGGAAATGAGTAAAAAGTGGATGAGCTGGTTAGGTCCAATCCTCATATGTATCCTTTTCATTGGATTACTGCTTTATCATTACTTGGAAAAAGAACGAGCTTTACCAACGGAAGACTGGAGCAGGACCATTACCGTCATGGATTCCACTGGGAAAAGTAAACCATATGTGTATGAAGAAGGGAATCAGTTCCATCTGTACCAATCCGATGAGCAAAAGGTTCTTCATTATGTTGTCAACGATTTGAAAGTTCAAAAACAGGAAAGCATACAGGCACAGATTTCGAGTACGTCCTATTTTTGGGCAAAAGAGGATCAATTGCTGTATTTCAAGGACAACACAATCTTCCACAACGATGGTCAGACAGAGAACATATTATTTGAAGATGTGCAGGGAATGAAAGCAACACCTGATCAAGTCGTCTATTGGAACGACAACGAAATCTATACCATCGAGACGGAATCTTTGGAAAGCCGCCTAGTAGCGAAGAGCGAATTTCCAATAGAAGACATCATCTTACATAACGACCCAAACGCCTTCATCGTCCTCTCAGACCGCGCATCAACAGATTTGAAGGTCCACTATTTTGAAAAAGAAGCCGACTTATACCAACCGACAAAAATTACTGAAATTTCAGAAGCGGGCGTCGCTGAGTATACTGGGATGGACTTTGTTGAACAAGATGGGAAGCTCCACCTGGTATTCACGACATACAGTACAGCCCAGCAGAAATTGAATTACAGAGCCTATTACGCATCCATTGAACCTGGTAGCAATCAGAAGCCTGATTTCAAGGAAATGCTCTTCCATCTGGAAAAAACGGGGGAGCGATTGTTCAAACCAAGAGATTTAGAAATCTACATGAAAGAAGATACACCGACGGTCCTGTTCTCAACAGATGGCAGAACAGTAGGAAAGCAGGTGGCCTCGAACATCTACATGGCAACCATACAAAACAACAAGTGGGTTGCCAAGCGGATCAGTACGAGTAAGGAGTCATCTGAACAACCCCAGCCGTTAAACGATGGGACGGTCGTATGGCTCGATTATACGGGAAAAGAATACAATCTCAGTGGTTCATCAAACAATCCTGAAATCGTCGAACAGAGTCAACAGATTACTTCTGACGATTGGGCAAACGCAACATCCAATGCCATCTCCGGTTTGTTCACAGGATTTTTGATCTTACTCATCGCATCCATTTGGATCGCGCCACCAGCCATTTTCTTAGTACTCGTCAACTTTATAAAAGAGGAATCCCTGGATGAAAACAAATCCTGGGTGTTATGGGCAAGTATCTTGATTTATTTAGGAATACAGCTGACATTGATGCCGAAAGTGTTCAATCGTTCCTTCTTTATGAATGCGCCGGATTATCTGACGTTTTCTGGGACGATGTATATCCTTCCGTTGGTTTTCGCCCTATTTGCCTACGGAATGATGAAAGCAGGGACAGACCAATCATGGGGAATCATCAGCCGCGTTTCTTACTTCGTCGGTGTCAATCTCCTCATTTTCATTACTCTGATTGGGCCATATACGATTTAATACGGAATACATCGCTCCTTTTCACGAAGGAGCGATTTTTTATGAATTGGAAGGGAATTACAGAAGCTGTGTGGAAGTGATAGTTTATGCTTTTTTTACATATAGGAGGAGTAACAGATGAACCAATTATCCGGAGTAACATTTCAAGTAAGAGTTTCTGATTTTGATAAAGGGAAGGAATGGTATGAAAAGCTCTTCAACCGAAAGGCGGATTTCATTCCTCACGCTGATTTTGTGGAATGGGAGATCATTCCGAATACATGGCTTCAAGTTTCTAAAGGCGTCCCTTCAGTAGGAAACGGACCACTACGAATCGGAGTGGAAAACATACAGGAAGAACGCATCCGTCTAATGAAAAAATTCCAGATCTCGATAGAAGATGTGAACACAAGAGAAGGCGTGCCGGTGAAATGGTGTACGTTTGAAGATCCTGATGGAAATCTCATTGGGCTATATGAAGAATTGAAGGTCACAACATGAGTTTAATGCGTGTAGGGACGACTTATATTCCGGTATCTGACGTCACGAAAGCAAGCGATTGGTATGTGGAAAACCTGAAGGCCGAATTGAACTATAAGGATGAGAAGAAAGCGATCCTCAATCTGGCGAACCAGAGCTTTTTCCTCGTTAAAACAGATGGTCAAGAAACGGCTAATTTTACAGATGAAGATGGACAAGAGCGGTTTTCGCTCACGTTCGAAGTGGATGGACTGGAGCAGTTGAAGTCCCTCCATAAAAACTTCCAACAAAACGGGATCCGGGTAGGAGAAATCGAAGACCGAGGTCACGCAGGGAACAATTTCGTATTTTATGATCTGGACGGGAACAAGTTCGATGTATGGAGTGAGCTAAGCCCGGAGTTCAAAGAAAAATATCAAATCACATAACGAGGAAACATCATGAAATTATTGAAGACGGCAGAGTTGCCGAAAGAAATACGGACAACTTTTTTCAGAGAGCATTGGGGCAGCCCTGAAATGGTCATCTCATCAGGCACCTACCGATGTGATGAACTGGATGGTTTCGCTGTTCTGAATCGAGAGGGGAATATCCTCGGAATGATCACCTACGTGAGTCAGAACGATTTCCTGGAGATTATGTCTCTGGATAGCCTTAAGGAGAACAGAGGGATCGGTTCAATGCTGATGGAAGTAGTGGAACGAGTGGCAGTAGAGCTTGGGGTAAGTACCATCCGGCTCATTACCACAAATGACAATCTGAATGCATTGAAGTTTTACCAGAAAAGAGGCTATCACCTTGTGGAGGTTTTTCCTGGTGCGGTTGAAAGGGCTCGTACAATGAAACCTGAAATTCCGTTGATAGCTGACAACGGCATTCCCATCCGGGATGAGCTACTTCTCGTCAAAAATATGACAGGTCATTAAAGTGGCAAAGGAGCAAGAGGATGAAATCTGAAAGAAAGTCTGTAATCGTTGACGGCAAAAAGGTCGAATATACTTTCATTGATAATGATGGTGACAAAGTCTGTTTCATGTTTTCAGGTGCGAGCTATTTGTATGATAATCCATTATTCTACTATTCAACGATGCTCATGCTTGAGCACAAATACGATGTCGTGTACATCCATTTTTCTTACAAAGACGAAGAACTAGATCTTCCAATGGAATCAATGACGAACGTGATAGCAAAAGATGTTGATGGAATCATGGAAGAAGTGTTGAACATAAAATCATATGAAGAAAAACTACTTTTAGGAAAGTCCTTTGGAACCATTCCGATCATCAACGCTTATATGAAAGATGAGCGCTTTTCAAATACCAAAATGGTCATCTTAACACCATTAGTAAAATTCGATAGGATCTTCAATAATCTGATGGATGCTGAACAAGCAGTCTATCTTGTCATCGGAACTGATGATCCGCACTATATCTCAGACAGAATCAATACGCTTACTGAAAAAGAGAACATCGTGCTGGAGGAATTTCAGGGTGCAAATCATTCCCTGGACAAACAACCCTTTAAAACGATACAATCTCTGGAACTTTTAAAAGAAACGCTGATGGGTATGCAAGTGTTTTTGGAAGAAAAGGTGTTAAACCATTAGGAGGAAAAAATGAAAGTAGCAGAATTAGAAAATATCATAGATTTTAAGAAGCTTACCATTGTAGAATTACAGATTACACTGCAAGAGGAATATGGAGGGAAAAGGCTCAAGTTCCTTACGCCTTCAGGATTCATTGAAGCGGACATCCGTACTCATGAACCTGAGAGTTTTGATGAATTTCCCAACCTGGGAGCGGCATTGGGCAAGATGGAAACAGACCCGAATGTCGTTGTCCCTGAAAAAGAAGTATTAAATGTACATGCATGTGTCTATTTAAAAGATGTGAAAATTACTCCGCTCGCTTCCCCAGATATACCAACTTACCTAGATGAGTTCGTATTGTTCACAGATCATATCATGGGACTGACGCTTGCAGATACTTATAGATAATAAAGACGCCCTAGCCAGGGCGTCTTTATTTTTACTATTTGAGTTCGATTTTAACTGGGTCTAGTTTGATAGCGTTGTTTATTGTTAAGGCACCGAATGGAACCATAAGCGAGTAATCTTTCATATCAAATGATTTTGGGTTATTTATTGGAATACGTGTTTGAAATTGCATTTTTTCTTTATCGACAATTTCAGAAGTTTGTTCCCATGTCGCATGACCTAGCAAGTCATTCTTATCTGCAATATATCCGTATTCATCGAAGGTTATTTCAGCTGTTGGTACGATTTTTATCCGAGTGGCGAAATTCTGTAGTGTGTTCTTTTTTAACGAATCTTTGTTATTAAGCGTGTAATTGAATACTAATTCATCTTCATCCATTTTAACTTCGTTCACAGTAATGGACGTATCAAAGCGTTCACTCTGTACTTGAAAAGGGACAGAAGTATTCAATGATTGGAAGATTTCTTGTTCATCCAGATGTAGTTTAGGGGCTATCATAAGAAAGTCTGCCTCTTCATCAATCTTACTTGTGAACAGTTCTCGGTAAGTAACAATCCAATTCCCATCAACGAATTGCCTTTCAATTGGATTTACATTCGATTTCATTAATCGTTGCTTCTGATCATCCGTAACCGTTAAGTTCATGTAGTCTAACTTTCCATCCTTCGGCTTTTTCACCTGATACTCAATCAATGTCGTCGCTTTACCTTTTGTAATCGTATTAACAGATAGTTCATAGGCACCGTCTTCAAATGTGGATGTGCCAGCGACTTCTAGTTTTTCAGCCGGGATTTGTTTCACAGGCACTTCGAACTTCCATTTTCCGAACACATCGGCCATATGGGTGAAGGTGAGAGGCAATGTGAATTCTTCTGGCAGCTCTTTTTTATCGTTGTAAAATTCAATGGCTCCTATGAACGTACCGTCATTCGTTTCTTTTAACTGAGTCGAACTGGCTGACCATTGATTTCGGTCTTTCCCATCGAATATATGATAACTGTATCCAGCAGCTGGTCGATTACCGAGGTCCATGTTTTCAATCGTCAGTTTGTCGCCTTTTGCTTCGAACGTGACTCCAATGACATTCCCATCATAGTAAGCGTTCGTAATCGTCACATCGACACCTTTACTTGTCGCTTTTTCATCTAATTCTGTTACGAGATCGCTTGCGAACAGTTCACTTCCGACCGATAGATGCTCGTAAATTGAGCCAAGTAAAGGGACCTGAGCAAGTGCATGGTTCATTGGGGCGAACAGAAAGCCAGATGCGAGCACGAGTGAAGCGGCGGCTGAGGAAAACACCGCGCTAAGCTTGAACGCTTTTTTCCTTTTCTTCAATCGACGTCCATCCTTCATGCCATTTGAAATCGCTTGGAATACATCATCTTTCGAGACCTCGATTTTTTCTGTCTCTTTTTCAAACCAATCTTTGTTCATAAATATTCGCCCCCTCCAACTGTTTCTTCAATTCTTGCTTAGCACGATGCAGATACGTTTTAATCGTGCCTTCAGGTTTGTCCATCGTTTCTGCAATCGTTTGGATCGACTGATCATGGTAATAAAATAGAATGATAGCTGTCTGATATGGAATGCTTAAATGACCAATTGCCTCGGCTAGGTCCAGACGATCTTCCGTCTTTGGACTTTTCTGATCGCGAACCATGGTTAAAAAGTCGTCACCATTCAAAACAACCTTCTTTTTCTTTTTCAATAAATCGTAAGCAGTCCGGATCAAGATCTTTGTAAGCCATGTACTGAAGTATTCAGGCTGCTTCAATTGACCAATGGACATGTAAGCCTTGCATACCGTATCTTGAACGATGTCGAGTGCATCATCTTTATTTCGAACATAGAGGAAAGCAGTCCGATAAAGCTTTTCGTGTTGCTCTCGAATGAGTGTTTCAAAGGCTTCCTCGTTTCCTTTGATCGCTTTTTTCACAAGCTTTGTATGTGTCATGTTCAACCTCCCATCACCCATTAGAGCACTCAGAAGAATGATAAGTTTCAAGTCTTTTCATCTTTTTCATTTTATCGTAAAAATTGATTTTCCAAGTATAAAATCGGTATCTTTTGATTGACCCTGTAGTATGGTACAGGGTTTATGATTGATAAAGAGGTGATCGAAATGGCGTTTCGAACGGGTGAGTTAGCAAAATTATCTGGAGTGAATAAAGAGACGATCCGTTACTATGAACGAATTGGGATTTTGCATGAACCACCGAGGAATGAGTCCGGTTATCGGGTCTATCCTGAAAGTGCCTTACAACGGCTTACATTCATCCGCAAGGCACAAGAGCTTGGGTTTACCTTGCAGGAAGTGGATCAACTGCTCGGGGTCGTCGATCAAGATGATCAACGTTGTCAAAACATGGCTGATTTTACAGCAGAAAAGATCATTGAGATTGAACGGAAAATTTCGGATCTCGTGCGAATGAAAAAGATATTAGAAGATTTGAATGAACGGTGTGAAGAAAATGATGATTTATATACTTGTCCAGTAATTGAACGGCTGACAGAAGAATAGAGGGTTGAGTTGATGAAAAAAGAGAAAAGGTTATTAACAGGGGCGATCATTGGAACGGTATTGACGCTCATTTGTTGTGCGACACCGATTTTGGTCATCCTGTTTGGGGCGATTGGCCTGGGGGCATTCACAGGTTACCTCGACTATGTGTTGATACCAGCGCTTTTTGTATTCATTGGTTTGACGATTTACGCCTACGATAAATATCGAAAAAGGAGTGGATAATCGATGTATGATTTGATTGTAATCGGATCTGGGGCAGCTTCTTTCTCAGCAGCGATCAAGGCAGTTGAAGGAGGAGCGAAAGTAGCGATGGTAGAGAAGGGGACAATCGGCGGAACATGCGTCAATATTGGATGTGTACCATCGAAAACGATGCTCAGAGCGGGAGACATCCAACGTTTGGCCAACAATCAGCCATTCAATGGACTGTCCACGAAAGCTGAAGCCCCCGACTTTGCTCAACTGAAAAAACAGAAAGATGAATTGGTGGGACGACTCAGGAAAGAAAAGTACGAAGATCTGATCAAGGAATATGGCATTGATTTACTGCAAGGTGAAGCCAAATTCATGGGTCAAAACACGATTTCTGTAGCGGACCATACCTACTCATCAGAACATTTTTTGATTGCAACAGGAGCCTCACCATCTATTCCAGAGATTCCTGGACTGAAGGACGTAGATTATTTGACGAGTACAAAAGCGCTTGAATTATCGGAAATACCGAAACGGATTGCTGTAATCGGAGCTGGATATGTAGGAATGGAGCTTGGAGAAATGTTTCACAACCTTGGGGCTGAAGTTACGCTTCTCCAGCGAGGTGAACGCCTGATGAAAGAGTACGATCCTGAAATTTCCGACGTTGTAGGAGATATTTTGAGTAACAAAGGCATTCAGTTTGAAAAAGGCGTAACCTATCACAAAGTCGATGAGGATAAGGGCATAAAAATCATACATTACACACGAAACGGAGAAGAAAAACAGCTTAAAGTGGATGAGGTGATTGTAGCAGCAGGAAGAAAACCGAATACAAGTGCACTCCAACTTAAACAGGCGGGAGTCGAAACGGGGGAAAACGGCGAAGTACGAATCAATGAATATCTCCAAACCAATGTGCCACATATTTTTGCAGCTGGAGATGTTATTCTTGGCCCGCAATTCGTTTATGTTGCTGCCTATGAGGGCGGTCTTGTTGCAAAGAACATCCTACAAAAGGAAAAAGAAAAAGTGGATTTAAAAACAGTACCAGCAGTCACATTTACGAATCCATCGATAGCAAAAGTGGGACTCACAGAGGAAGAAGCAATTCAGGAAGGGTATAGGGTTGCGACTTCGACGTTACCGTTGGATGCTGTTCCAAGAGCATTAGCCAATCACGAAACCCAAGGGTTGTTCAAAATTGTGGTAGAAGAGAATTCCAAACAAATTCTTGGTGTACAAGTGGTCGCAGAAAATGCAGGTGAAATCATTTACGCTGCAACTCTAGCGGTCAAATTCAAACTGACAGCAGAGGATCTCAAAGAAACAATGGTTCCTTATTTGACCATGGCAGAAGGAATCAAGCTTGCAAGCCTATCGTTTGATAAAGACGTATCTAAGCTCTCCTGTTGTGCAGGATAAATACCTAGAGTGTGACCCTCATGAGGGTCACACTTTTTTTTATAGTACCGGCTTGAGCGTCTATTTTTACCGAACTCTAAAGGAATATCCGTTCAGAAATCGAATAAGCAAATAGAACGATGAAGTTTTCGAAAAAAATACCAATGTTATGCCGAAATGCTGTTGTTTCCTCCGAATGACTATAGGGAGGGGAAAACAGAGAATTGATTTTACCTCTTATCGTGTGTCGTTATCGAATGATTTTTTCATTTATAAAGGGGAGGTAGTTGGTTATGGAAGGACAAGCATCATCTATCATAAAAATAAAACGAGGGAGCGAAATCCCTTACAGTGACATTAAAGGTGGACCTAAACTGACAAAAAGTCATTTTGAAATGAGTTATGAAGGTGACCTGCGTGGAGAAGGTATACTGGAAGAATTGAAATGTTATTTTACAGAAACCGCTGCAACGGTATATGGCCTGGAGCGATTTACGGGCAATATCGGAGAGCGGATCGGCAGTTTTGTCATTGAACATAACGGAACCTTTGAAAACGGAGTTCTCTCGTCCACGCAAAAAGTGATTCCACAATCAGGCACAGGAGATTTGAAAGGGATCGAAGGCGTTTTTGATGTAGAGTCGACACAATCGGATGCCTTTTCGATTACGTTCAATTATTCATTTGATGAAGAGATGGCGACTTTCCTCAAAGAAAAGGAAGAGGAAGAAGACAAATACATTGAAGAAGAAATCATCATTGCCGATCAGTGGCTGGATGCATGCAATGCGCTAGAAATTGAAGCCTTATTGGAAATCACATCTCCAACCATTGAGATTTCAGGTCCGAGAGGCTCCGGTTTCGGAAAAGGACTGTTGGTCGATTGGCTGGAGCGAACAGGCCTGAAACTCGAAACGCTCTCCATCTATGGCAGAAAAGGCGTACTGGTTTATGAGCAACACGCGAAATGGAGTGGACAAGAAGGCAGGACAGCAGGTGAAGCGAATGCTGCCTCAGTCCTGAAAGTGAAAGATGGTAAAGTCGCTTTCATCGCAAGATTCGATAGCCTTGAGAAAGCGTTGAAAGAAGCTGGCATCCAAGAGAGTGATAAAGTTTTATAATGGTGTACAAATAGGATGCGAAAGGATGGGACGAGATGTCTCTAGTCAATGCCGAAACATTATCCATTTCCATTGATTGCAGTGTGAATAAAGCGTACGCGTACATTTCTAACCCGGAAAATCTGCCTCAATGGTCGTTCTTCAAATCTGTTAAAAAGATAAATGACCAGTGGATTGTTGATGGTGGGGATGGTCCAATGAATTTTCGTTTCGTCGATCACAATGTTTTCGGCATTCTTGATCACTTTGTTACACCTTCGCCAGAAGAGTCGATCATGGTGCCGATGCGTGTGTTTCCTAACGGTACAGGCTGTGAAGTGACCTTAACGGTTTTCCAGCAGCCGATGATGTCAGAAGAGCAGTTCAACCAGGACATTTCTCAAGTACAGCAAGACCTGGATACGTTAAAACAATTGTTGGAACAGTCATTCTGATTCTTCAATACTTCAATATATAAGGAAAGGCTACCGGCGAAATGCCAGTAGCCTTGTTCTGATTAAACTTTTACAGCGGGTAACGTTTTGCCGGATTCCAGAAGTGTTTTCAGGTTGCTGAGAATGGCTGGCCATCCGTTGTTGACGCCCTGGAAGGTGTCCATATCTTCTACGAAGTCTGAGTCGACGAGGTTCTCGTGGATCACTGTCAGTTTTACAGTGTCCTCCATTTGTTTCAAGTCGAAAGTGACGACCGTCGTTTCATCTCGCTCGGTAGGATCTTCCGGTGAACTCCAGGTGTATGTCAACCGTTGATATGGCTCACTCTTTAACACCTTACCTTCTATATCCACACCACCCTTGTCCCTCAAAAAAGTAACTTCAGAACCTTCTTTCCAATCCGAAGAGACGCGGTGTCCAAAGAAGTATTGTTCCGTAAAATCCCCGGAAGTCAGTGCTTCCCACACTTTTTCAGGGGTAGAAGCGATGTACGTCGAGTATACGAACGTGCGGTTACTCATCCTATTCCTCCTCTAATTTAGATTTCAGCTCATTTAGTGCCTCTAAGCGATGTCGGTAGTATTTTCCAATCCAACGATCATAGATTTCACTGATGGGAGCAGTGTTCAGATAGTGCTGTTTGCTGCGTCCTTTCCAAACGACAGTGACGAGGTTCGCCTCTTCTAGTAGTTTCAAGTGCTTCGTAACAGCTTGCCTCGACATCTCAAGGTGTTTACAGAGTTCACTCAATGTCTGTCCATTCTTTATGTAGAGTGAATCCATCAATTTTCTCCGACTGGCATCGGCCAGTGCTTTAAATACGTTGTCCATGTTTGTATTATATGCAACTAAATGGTTGCGTGTCAATTGATAATCGATTTTTACTGTTTTTGATGAGCGTTGGGAGTGAAATTATGCATAATGAGGCATGAAAGTGGTTAAAACGGTTTTGTTTTAAGATGTAACCACAGGATCTGATGTATTTCCCATAAAAAACGTTCTATTTCCGATAAAAATGAGAAATTATAGATCAGATTTCCGGTTTTCCCATAAATATGAGAAATTATAGATCAAAATCAGAAATGATAGATCAATTCCATAAAAAAGAAGCTGACCAAAGTCAGCCTCTACTATACAAACTTATGAACGCACTGGGGAGATAAGGTGAACCTGGTCATCTTCTTCGGTTGCCGGCTTGATGAGGATCGGGCGCATCGAGCCGTTGAAACTGATGGAGACCTGGTCGTCTTTCAACGTTTTCAGTGCATCAATCATTAACTGACCATCAAACGAGATTTCCAATGATGGCTCCCCGATGATTTCCTTGATTTCCTGTGTTTCCTTGATTTGTCCCACTTCTGATGAGGTGGAAGAAATCTGCAGTTGACCCTCTTCACTGATGGCAAGGTTCACATTGTTATTCTTTTGATCGCTCGCCAGGAAATAGGATCGATCAATTCCTTCAAGCATCTGTTCCGTATCCATGATGATTTCAGTTTTCATATCTGTAGGAATCAATCCTGTTGTACTTGGATAAGCTCCTTCGATCAATCTTGAATACAGCTTGATTTGATCCGATTGGAAAAGGACATGGTTTTCACTGATGGAAAGTTCCACTTCTTTTGAGAACGACGAGCGAAGCTTCATAAACTCCTTCAAGGTCGAGCTCGGCACGATACACGAAAACTCATAATCCGCTTCAACCGGTAATGATTGCATGGCTAGACGGATTGAATTGGTTGCTACACATGAAAGCTTTTGATCGTGAAACTCCATGTGCAATCCCGTCAATGCAGGTCTTGTCTCATTTTTTGCAACCGCAAAGAGCGTATGTTGAATCATTTCCGCAAAATCATCCCGATTCAACATCAAACGCATATCCGTGTTCGCTTTCGGGAATGGAGGGAACTCATCGACTTTCAATTGATTCAACCTTGTCACGATGGAACCGGATTGGATTTTTACAAAGCGATGGTCGTCTACTTGGATTGAGACCTTGGCAGGCATTCGCTTGACGATTTCACTGAAATGTCTGCTCGGGACATGGACTTCGCCTGGCTCTGTAATTTCAACGATCGTTTGCCCGTCAACCACTGCAGGGATATCCCTCTGGATGAACAAGTCCAAGTCTGTCCCGATTATAGTCAGACCGTTATCTTTTGCCACTAAACAAAAACCTGCTGTGGCTGGAATCATGCTTGATATGGAAATCCCTTTTCGAATATCGGAAATCGCTTCATAGAAGTAGTGTTGATCCACTGTAAATTCCATTGCTGTTAAACTCCTTTTATGTCAAATCTTAAAGGAAAAACTGACCGACGAAGTTCGTCGCTCAGCTTAACTTCCTCCGTTCATGTACTCGTTGTCACCCATTACATAATTCGTGCTTTCACCTTGTTTTGCGTGCGAATTGATGGGACGTTCACCTTTGTTATTGTTGCGTCTTCTTCTCCAATCAATTATACCGGCAAAAGCAAGGAGACCGCCTAAATAAATGAAAAACCAACCCATGAAACATGCTCCTTTCAGGAGGAATCGCATTTGCAGTTTTCTTACCCTTATACTAACATTAAATTCCATTAGATGTTGATCCATGATTAAAAATGGTAAATTAGGATTCTTCTAGACTTCTTGTAATACACTTTGTATAGGATGAACATAAGGAGGCTCTGCCTATGAAGAAAATTGCCATTATCGGCTCACCAGGCGCTGGTAAATCAACATTATCCCGGAGGCTAAGCGTTGTTTCCGGTATCGAAGTCTATCACTTGGACCGGCTTTATTGGAAGCCTGGGTGGGTAGAGTCTTCGAGAGAAGAGATTCGTAGAATTCAACTGGAGCTTGTTCAGAAGGATCAATGGATCATCGACGGCAATTTCGGTTCGACGATGGATATTCGTTTGGACGCCGCGGATACGATCGTTTTTCTAGACATACCGAGGTCGAAATGCTTTTATAGGGTCATTAAAAGGAGGCTCATGTTCCACGGAAAGAGCCGCCCGGACATGGGGGAAGGTTGTACAGAGCGTTTGGACGCGGCGTTTTTACGATATGTATGGGAGTTTCCAGTTGAAAAACGAGTGGATATCCTGTGGAAATTAGCTGAATACGAAGGTGAGAAGCAAGTCATTACGCTGAAAAACAATCAGGACATCGAGTTGTTCTTGGAGCTCGCCAATCAGAACCGAATCTTGCAGGAAGAGATCAGTACGACCGGGGAATAGGCCGTTCTATCCTTGAAATTATGGAAAAGGTAAAATGAAGGATAGAAAGAGACGTATTCGATCCCTCAAAACTATAAAAGCCAAAAATGAAGGATAGAAAGAGACCCTTTCTATCCTCCAAATTAAGAAAAAACCAAAATGAAGGATAGAAAGAAGAGGTTTCGACTGCACCTCTTCTTTTTGTGCGTGAATTTCGACCTGTTTTCACAAATCAAATTAGACAACAAGTAGTAGGGTGATTTTAAACTTTTGTACGTAGGAACTCTGCTTCTCCTTATGGAAACCGTAGTGTATTACGAAAAGGGAGGACATCGAGATGAAAAGAGCGATCACCCTGTTTGCAGCCGTCATGCTGATACTCGGAAGTGGTATTTCCTCAGTAGACGCGACGCATGTCAATTTGGAGGGGGAAGCGAATGTTCCAGTCATTTCTAGTGACAACGTGCAGCTTGTGAACAATATGCCCCACTTGTCGATCATTTCCGCTGCTTTTTCCAAAATGGAGCCTTACATGTATGCCAATACGCTTTCTGGCATCGCAGTGTATGATATCACAGACCCTACAAAGCCAATGCTGAAAGGAGAACTCCCGGAAGCTCATTTTGAAAATGAGGATATGACCTTCGGGGAACGGGAAAACGGCACGAAATTCGTTTTAATCGGCTATGATCCAGCCGGCGTCACACCCACCTATGACGATAAAAGCATTTCTACCGGAACAGAGGTTGCAGTCGTGGATGTTTCAGACCCGGAAAATCCATACGTTGCATCCCGTGTGAAAACAACGACCCGGACACACACCGTCACATGTGCAAATGATGAATGTACGTACGCTTACACTTCCGGAAGTGAGGATGAGAATGGTAATCCGGCATTTTCAATCATTAATCTGGAAGATCCGGCAAACGCTTTTGAAGAAAAGGTGTTCCCAAGCTCAGTTGACGCTGTCGGACACGATTGGGACATCGATTCTACAGGAATTGCCTGGCACACAGGACTTGCAGGAACGGTCGCGTATGACATCTCCGATCCGTTGAACCCGGTCGTACTGAACTCGACGGATGAAAGAGGACTGAACGGAACATCGTGGAACAATTTCATCCATCACAACACGCTGAGACCGAACGGCGATCAATTCGAAAATCGGGCTCCAGCTGAGATGGAAACAGGTGAAAGCACAGAAAGGACCGCTGATCAGATCCGCGCTGGAGAAGTTGTCATGGTGACAGAAGAAGATTACCTGCACCCAGGTACTTGTGATGACGAAGGATCTTTCCAAACTTGGCACTTGCAAAACTTGGACGAGTTTGAAGGACAGACGAACGTCGAGCCAGGATCGGGGACGATCGAACCGCTCGATACATGGAACTCGAAGATTTTAGGAACCGATACGAATACGAAGGCTGGCTTCATCTGTTCAGCTCACTATTCATCCTATCATGAGGAAGGATTCGTCTCGATCGGTTATTATCAACAAGGCGTTAGGATTTTGGACGTAAGAGATCCGTCCGACATCAAGCAAATCGGTTACTGGTTCACTGGAATACAAGAAACTTGGGGAGCACAATGGGTCCCTGACCGTGATGAAGAAGGTAAGGCAAATGGTGAACATACGAACTATGTGTACGCGTATGACCCAACGAGAGGGTTGGACATCCTGAAAGTCACCTTCCCGGATGAATCACCTGCAAACACGTTGGATCTGAAAGCGGACATCAGTATTGACATGATTGAAGTTCCTGCAACGGACCTCTCGGATGCACTTCAAGACAAAATGTCCCACAACCACGATCATTAATTGTAAAAAGGAAGGCTGCCTCCATGGCAGCCTTTTTTCATTATGTTAAGCCTTCACTTAGATAGGCCAAAAGCCCCCTCGATGTACCGTTTTATCCTAATTCAGGCAATGAAATGATCAATAACTGGACCAAAGGAATCGTATTTGGAATTTCGAATTGACATTGAGAATCAATATCAATTAATATGGGTATTGCGTAATTGATAATCATTTTCACTAACACATATAACATTCAATATAGCCTGGGAGGGATCGTGATTGGAAGCGACAATGCTGAACAATCAACTAGATTCAGACACCTATGATAGAGCAATTGAACAACACCTGCATAAAGAATACCCACATCTTGTAGAACGATACCGAGAAAACATCAAGACCGCAGAAAAGATGGTTCTTCGTCAGCTGATTCAAGCGATTTTACGAGAAAAAATCGTTAAATCCAGCTGGACTGAACACACAGCGATCATTCGATTAAGTGAAGAGGAACAAATCGAAGTTCCGATTGAGAAAAAGTATATCCTTGGACAGATCGATATCGGTGGTCACATCACCTATACCGATCGAAAAGGGAACAAGAGCGATCTCATAAGTCCGGATCAACTGTTGATGTTGATGATTGTCAATGGACTCACTCTCACCTTCGACAACATGGAACAGTTTAGTAAGGAAATCACCAACAGCACATACAATTTCGCGCTTGCACTGACAATTGCGGAATGCCGTAAAAAGCAAGACCGTACTGAAGCGAAAAAACTGGAAGCCGATGATACGTTCGACTATGTGTTGAAAAAGGCAGAACAAGACCCGTACTTCAGTCCGCTTAGGTTTTTTGAACAATGGGTCATCCAGGGACATACGATTCATCCATGCTCCCGTACGCGTTTAGGATTATCGCCTGAAGACATCACGAAATATGCACCTGAATGGGAAGGACAGCCGAACGTCATTCCCGTCGCCGTCCATAAAGCGTATTGTCGACTGACTCACATCGAGAGCTCCGTGACGCAAATTTTAATGGAAGAATATCCGAAAGTGGAGCAAGCCTTCCAAAACACCCTTACGAAAAAGCAACTGAACAAAGAGGAGTATGAACTGATACCGGTGCATCCGTGGCAGCTCGAGAATACAATTCACCGACATTATCAGGAGGAAATTCAAAACGATGTGATCATTCCGCTTGATCATGTGTCTATTGAAACGGCAGCACTCGTTTCATTCCGATCGCTGGCACCGTTAAAAAGTAAGCTCAATCACCATATCAAGACTGCGATGAACGTTCAGATGACGAGTGCAGTTAGGACGGTGTCTGCTGCATCTACTTATAACGGACCGAAAATTTCATCCGTGCTCCAGAAAATCCAAACGGAAGATCCGTTCATCGCAAACACGTTAAGCTTCATGCGTGAAGATGCAGGCATCCACTTCGAACCGAAGAAGGACATTGACGCAGGTGAGAAGTATTTCCTGCAGAAAAATATGGCTTCCATTTTACGAGAAAATCCTGAGAAAACCTTATCCGAAGGGGAAGTAGCTCTACCGGCAGCGGCATTGATTGCAGAGTCTCCTGTATCCGGACAACTCATGATGGAAGAGCTCATCAGGCAACAGGCGAAACGAAAGGACCTTAGCCTTACAGAAGCGGCCGTGGATTATATGGAACAATATGCGAGTGTACTACTGCCTGGTGTCATCGGGCTCATGACGAAATATGGAATCAGTATGGAAGTCCACATGCAGAACTGTGTTGCCGTATTCCGCGATGGAATGCCGAAACGGGTCATCGTCCGGGATAACGGTGGCATCCGGATCATGGAATCCAGGTTGAATACTTACATGGCATTAGAGGACTTGAACAACAGCACGAATCTCATGACATCGAAGCGAGAAGAACTGCTCGATATCTTCTTCCATGCGATCATCCATAACCATCTAGGGGAAATCATCGTTCCATTAGCAAGGAACTTAGAGCTCGATGAATACAGCTTGTGGGCTCCTGTCCGGAATGTCGTGGAGGAAGTATTTGCAGCACTGAAAAGGGATGCTTCCATTCCAAAGGACAATCTCCGAGATGAAGCATACATTTTATCGGACAAATCGAGCATGAAAGCACTCGTCCAAATGAGACTCACAGACAAATTCACAGAGAATGCATACGTTGACGTTGCCAATCCTTTATTGATAAAAAATGAGGTGTTCCCAAAATGACGATTCAATTGATTCAGAAGCCAGCCGTACAAAAGACAAGCAAGGAGTCCATGCTAGAAGAGGAAGTCAATTGTGTCAAGTACGTCATGAAACAGAAACCCGCCTATGTTGCCCACTATTTCGGAAATCTGGAGAGAGGGAGGAAGGGTATTCTACATAAATTAGCTTCCGCCATCCTCCGGGAAGACATCAACGGCTTATATTCACAAGCCATCAATCTGAGAAAGATCGGTTCGGCCCTTGTGATCACAATGAATGGCGAAAAGGAGTTACCCGACCATTTTTATAATAAGATCGAGCGGTATCCGTTTCTTGAAGGGATGACGTATAAAATCGCTCAACTTCAACATTCGGTCCTTGTATTCCCGATTAAAAATGAGTTTGCGTATCACCGGATCGAAACGACCGATGACATCCTGCACATCAGTTCAGAAGAGATGACGACGATTTCTGTTGCCTCTGATTTGTTGAAGGTGATTTATGAGGGTGAAGAGAAACCGGAGAATCTTGACGCGTTCATCTCGGAATTGGATAACGGGGCTGCCAACTTGACGCTCGCGTACATGTTTGATGATGTGTGGAAGGATGAAGTACAGGAAGAAGCTCGCCATCTGGGTTCAGAAAGCACAATGGATTATCTCTCGAAGAAAAGAGAGACCGATGCATCCTTTTCACCGAGCCTGTTCTTTGAGCAGCTCGTTTTGGAGGGGCATCATCTTCATCCAGGTGCGAAGACGAAAATCGGTCTATCGGAGAACGATGTGTTCCGCTATTCACCGGAATTCCATCAAGCTTTCGACGTCCGGTTTGTGGCAGTCGAGCGTGAATGGGTGGTCTCGACAACTCCTGAGACGAAGCGATTGTTAGACGATTTTTACCCGGAGGAATTGGAACAGTGTCTCATTGAATTAACAGAACGCGGATACGATCCTGAACAATTCGACGTCATCCCTGTCCATGAATGGCAGTATGAGAATGCGATTCAAACCATATACCGAGACGAGCTGGAAACAGGTAAGATCATTTTGATTGAAAACGTCACGTTAAAAGCAGAAGCGACTTCTTCGTTCCGAACCGTATATCCGAAGGATCGCACGAAGCCTGCGTTGAAGCTTGCGGTCAACAGCCAGATGACTTCGACGGTCCGATCCATCTCGACTCAGACGGCACTGAACTCGACCCTTTTTACAGAAATGATGACATCCCTTATGGAAAAAGAGGTACACCTAACGAACTTTATTCCGTTGAATGAAGTGGCGGGTGCAGCCTTTAAATCTGATGAAGAGTTGAAAAGCCGGAATTTGACGATGCTCATGCGGGAAAGCATCGAGGATCAACTTCAGGACGAGGAACTTGCCATTGCCGGACCTGCATTATATGCGACATCACCGATCACCGGGAAGACGATCCTATCTGAGCTGATCAACCAGTATGCGGAAGAGAACAATTTGACGAAAAACCGGGCAGCCTTCCCGTTTTTTGAAGACTACATCACGACCGTCATCCCGGGTTATCTCACTTTGATGGTGAAGTACGGCATCGCGCTCGAAGGGCACTTGCAGAACAGCATCCCTGTTTTCAAGAATGGTCGATTGTCCCGTTTCTTTTTCCGAGATTGGGGAGGCTCTCGCATCTACAGAGAACGCTTGAATCATCAAGGGATGGACATCTCGTTCACACCTGGATCCATTTCCGTTACCAATGACGTGAACGAAATGCACAATAAGCTTTATTACACAGTGTTCCAAAACCATCTCGGTGAAATCATCCGCATGCTCGTCCAATATTCTGGCATCCGTGAGGAAGAGTTCTGGAAACGGGTGAAAAAGGTTTGCGCAACGACACTCCGTTCTTTAGCGGCTGAAAAAGGGCTCGCTGAAAACATCTCTCAGGATGAAGCGTTCCTTTACCAGCCGATCGTCAAACATAAGTCTTTGACGAAAATGCGATTGGAGAACGGAAAAGGCTATAGCTATAGTGAGGTAGCCAATCCGCTACATTGTGCGGATCCGTCCGATGATTGAGAAACTGCCTGGATTCATCCAAGCCAATCGTTCATTTGCGTTGAGAGTCCAATCATTCCGCCATTTTCTGTTTGGCAGTTTCGTCGTACGTACGACCGATTGGATGGACCTGACCTTGTTGAACTGGCTTGTCTATCAATGGACGCAATCCCCCGTTGCACTCGGTATTTTGAACGCGTGCCGGCTGCTTCCGATTTTGTTGTGCGGGCTGCAAGCTGGTGTCCTTGCCGATCGGTACAGTCGTAAAAAAGTGCTCATGTTTAGCTACGCCGGAATTTTTGCAAGCACGCTCTTTCTCGCGTACATGGTCTATGCTGATTTTTCAATAGTATGGCTTTATGTGCTGGTGTTTGCCAGGTCGCTCTTCATGACGGTCGAGGTGCCTGTCCGGAACGCGTTCTTGTCTGATCTTGTGGAAGCTGATCAACTTCCGAATGCCATCTCACTGCAAACCATGGTCATCAATGTAGCGCGAATGGTTGGACCAGCGTTAGCGGGCTGGATGTTGTTGAAAATGGAGGCACCGATTCTCTTCGTCCTGATCGGATTAGGGACATTGGTCATCATGGCATCCTTGAATGGCATCAGTGTGGAGGAAGAAAAGCGAGTGCCGATTGAACGCTCGGTCAAATCGGACAAGTCGGATTTGAAAGAAACCTTCCAGTATATAAAAGAAAACCGCTTGATCGTATCGATTCTGTTGATGGCTGTCGCACCGATGGTTTTCGGATTCCCTTATACGACGATGCTCCCCTTGTTCGTCGAGGAACTGATGGGGATGGGGCCGGATGGCTTTGGCCTGCTGCTTTCTGCATCCTCTGTCGGAGCAATCATCGCAACATTGGTCCTATCGGTAAAACCACCGAGTCATCAGGGGAAGATCCTGATTTTCTCCGCCCTCGGCTTTGGGCTGTTTCTCGGATGCTTCATCCTGTTCAGCGCAAGCTACTTTTTATCGATCGTTCTCATGTTGGTGGTCGGCTTTACAAGTCAGTTGTACCGTACGACAAGCCGGATCACCCTTCAGATGCAAGTGGCGGATGCATTACGTGGAAGGGTGTTGAGCATCGCATTAATGGACAGGGCATACATTCCACTAGGCGCGCTATTGATCGGTGTCATTGCTGCACAATTCGGAGCGATGACGGCAGGGTTGTTCATGGGGTTCGGATGCTTCGCTGTCACCTTACTCATCGTTTGGAAACGACCAGATTTATGGAACACTTAAGTTGGAGGAAGAGCACATGCTGACAATCGAAAAGAATGCAGTACAACGATATTTGGAAAATAAATTACACACACGAGGAAACGAAGAGCCAATTTGTGCGTATGTCTATGACCTCGATCGCCTGAAGGAGCATGCGGAAACAATCAAGCAGAGCTTACCGCCGTTTTGCCGGTTGTATTATGCGGTAAAAGCCAACCCCGAGCGGCCGATACTCGAAACGCTGGAACCGATCATCGACGGGTTTGAAGTCGCTTCGCAAGGCGAGATGACGAAACTCGGAACGTTGACTGAAAAACCGATGCTCTTTGGCGGACCTGGAAAAAAAGATCAGGAGATCCGTGCGGCGCTTCAGACGAACGTAGAGTACTTGAATGTAGAAAGCTTTCATGAATTGAACCGGATGGCGTATATCGCTGAACAAATGGATGTCCGCATACCGGTATTGATTCGAGTGAACCTGAGCACGAACGTTTCCGAAAGCCACATCCGCATGTCGGGTGTTCCGACACAATTCGGAGTGGATGAGCGAGACATACCGGCGTTGATTACAAAAGCGCTCGGTTGTGAACACATCGACATCAAAGGGTTTCACTTCCATGCGATGTCCAACAACCTGGACGCAGAAGCACATCTGAAATTCATCCAGTTGTGCATTGAAAAGTCCTTGTACTGGCGTGAAGAATTTAAGTTGGATGCTCCCATCATCAATGTCGGCGGCGGAATCGGCATCAATTACTGGGACCCGGAACAGCCTTTTGACTGGTCGGTGCTTGCAGAAGGTTTACATCGTTTCCACCACTATTATGAAAAAGAAAACCTCACGCTGTTCTTGGAGATTGGACGATACATGACAGCAGAATGCGGATCTTATCTGGCGGAAGTGTTGGATGTGAAAACGAATCATGGTGAGCACTTTGCAGTATTGCGAGGCGGGTCGCACCATTTACGCCTCCCGGCCGCATGGAAGATTAGCCATCCATTCGAGGTGTATCCGGTTGAGGATTGGCGTTACCCGTTCGAACGGCCGGGGATTATGGGTGATGTTGTAACGGTTGCGGGTGAACTATGTACGCCGAATGACGTGCTCGTCCGGAAAGAACACGTTCAGCAGCTGCGTGCAGGTGATGTGATGATCTTCCGTTTTGCAGGAGCATACGGATGGACGATTTCCCACCATGATTTTTTAAGCCATCCTCATCCCGATCACGTTTTTATTAAAAAAGATTGATATTGAAAGCTGACTCGATTACGATGGAATTAACTTGAATGGAAAAGGAGGGTGACACAATGTTTGAAATGGGTATGGACTGCATGAAACGTTTTATCGCGTTCATGAGTACCATTTTTGGGATTTTGCGCTTCAACGGAACCAGTGTGTCCTTTTTTAGGCAAATTCCATAACCCTTTCATCAACATTGAATAAGTTACCTTTCATCGGATTTTATTTGGAAGAGAAAAGGGACTGCCTTTTCTCTTTTCATTTTGAAAAAACAGGAGCATCCAACCACAGGTAAAGCTTATTTGCCTGTGGTTTTTTGTGTTTAGGAGGATTTATATGTTTCGTAATCGCAATATCAATATGATTTATTTATACATTTTCTTCGGTCAGCTTTTCTTTGACCGCGCACTCTGGGTCATCTACTTGAGTGATTCAGGCTTGTCGCTCGGTGAAATCGGCATCATTGAGGCAATTCTGCACTTGAGCATCGTCTTATTCGAACTTCCGACCGGTATGATTGCCGACCTTTATGGGCGAAAAATCAGCATCCTCATAGGGAGCGTGTTGAGCATCGGCTATGCCGGATTCATGTTGATCAGTGATTCGTTGACCCTTTTCGGTTTGGCGTTCGTGTCGCTTGGAGTAGGGTTGACCTTCCATTCGGGCGCGCAACAAGCGCTCGCATATGATACGTTGAGGGAAGTGAACCGTGAGAAGGACTACACGAGAGTGTTCGGCAACATGACCGCACTTGCCTTATTGTCCCTCAGTTTTGCGAAACTCGCTGGAGGCTTGATGGCAGAAGTCAGCTGGGAGTGGGTGTATGGCGGTATGATCGTCATGCAGGTGCTCGCGTTGATTCCAGTGTTACTACTTCACGAACCTGAGCGGGAGATGAGGGTGGTCGAACGGAAGGGGATTCTGCAAACGTGGCGGGACCAGTTTGTAAGTGGTCTTATCGTTTGGAAGGAGAATCCACCGGTACGTGTGCCGATTGTCCTGTTCATCGCTGTCAGCACAGTGCTCGTCATCTTGACATTTTACGGTCAGGAATACTTTACGAGGCTCGGATACTCCTCGTTTGTCATCGGCGTCATTTTTACAGTGGATGGATTGTTGGGTGTAGTGATGGCAAAGCTAGCATACCGTTTGGAGCAAAGGTGGGCGTTCTTCTCAATCGTCAAATACGGCTATGCGTTCTACCTGCTCTTTTTCGTGTTGTTCATCGTGTCACCGCGCCACGGAATCGTGTTGTCTTTCCTTGCACTCGCGCAACTGGTGACGCTATTCGAGCCAGTTTTCTCGAACTTCATCCAGAACATGTTGAGCAGCGATGTGCGCTCCACCTTTTTCTCGTTGATCAGTTTGGTGGAAAGCTTCGTGATCATGGTCGGGTTCCCAGCTTTCGGCTACGCGATCGAGCACATCGGGTTCGAAAACGGCTTTTTGGTGCTGCTTCTACTGCTCGTTGCGATTTATGCTGCCGTGCTTCTTAAACCGAAAAAAGCATTTTAAAGATGTAGAGGATGACGTTTCGTCATCCTCATCCATATTGGAATTGTGTAGGTAGATTTTACTGAATTCTAAAACCGGAGTGGTTTTTTCTAAGACGGAGCACAGATTTTCTAAAACTGTGCCTGATTTTTCTAAAACACCCCGCTGTTTTTCTAAAACGAAGCACCATTTTTCTAAAATCGACCGCATTTCATGCATGATCGCTCAAAATCACCCCTCGCAAAGCTCTCAAAAACTAGTACATCCATACCGTTTTTCACTTTTTCTATCACAAATCGTTCTGATTCCTAAACTTCTAGCATAAACTGATAGATTGCCGTGTTTCTGGGCCTTCTGGGCATCATGAGCGGACAACCACAATCTAGGAAGTTCTCATCATCAATCTGGAAATGACAGCCCTTTCCTACAATCATTTTTAGCTTAAAAGAACTAGCACCCGATTCTAGCACGACGCTCACACCAAGTTGTCTTCCTGCGAACGTATCTGTACAATAATACGAAAAATTCAGACATTTTCAGCAGGGAGTGGTTATGATGAGCGTTCCACAGCACAAACTCGAAAACAAACAGGCACATTCCAAAAGGAGAGGAATTTTCAACAAATTCCTCGATTGGATTGAACGTTACGGCAACAAACTGCCGGATGTATTGACGCTGTTTGTTATTTTCACCGGAATCATCTTGTTTGCATCCTACGTGGCAAGCAAGCTGAACTGGAGTGCCGTCAATCCGGCAACGAATGAAACTGTCAACGCCGTCAACTTGATCGACGGAAAAGGGATCGTGAAGATCCTCACCGAGATGGTGAACAACTTCATGGCCTTCCCGCCGCTCGGTCTCGTACTCGTCGTCATGCTCGGTGTCGGACTCGCGGAATCGACGGGGCTCGTATCGGCTTTCATGCGGAAGGTCGTACTCGCTTCACCGAAAACGTTGATCCTGCCGATCATCGTCGTCATCGGAATTTTCGGAAATGCGGCAGCCGACGCGGCACTTATCGTACTACCGCCAATCGCGGCGTTCGTTTTCATGACGATGGGTCGGCATCCGATCGCAGGTCTCGCACTCGGCTACGCTTCAGTGGCAGGGGGATTCAGTGCGAACTTGATCCTTAGCATGCTGGATGTGTTGCTCGCCGGTTTTACCGAATCGAGTGCCCATATCGTTGATAAAAGTTACAAAGCCAATCCAGCGATGAACTACTACTTCCTGATCGCTTCGACCTTCGTCCTTGTGCCAGTGGCGGTGTTCGTCTGTTCGAAAATCGTCGAGCCCCGTCTCGGTACGTATACGCTGAACGCGCAAGTGGACACGGAAACGAAACTGAAAAAAAGCGAGCGAAGAGGGCTTACCTGGGCTGGTATCGGAGTTTTCGCCTATATCGCTTTATTGTGTGTTCTGACGATTCCAGAAGGCGGTTTGTTCCGGAACGCCGAGACGGGGTCGCTCATCGAGGACTCCCCATTCATGAATGGCATCGTGCCGATCATGTTGTTCTTCTTTTTCATACCGGCGTTGCTTTATGGAATCGGTGCGAAGGTGATCAAATCCGATAAGGACGTGGCAGAGCATTTGACGAAGGCGATGTCCGGCATGGGGTATTACATCGTGCTAGCGTTCATCGCAGCGCAGATGATTACGTACTTCAACTGGAGCAATCTCGGAACGATCATTGCCATCAAAGGGGCGGATTTCTTGAAGGAATCGGGCATGACAGGTTTGCCGCTACTCCTGGCGTTCATCCTGTTCTGTGCGCTCATCAACTTGCTCATCGCGAGTTCATCTGCCAAGTGGGCTTTGCTCGGTCCGGTGTTCGTACCGATGTTCATGTTCATGGACTACAGCCCGGCATTCACGCAGATGGCGTACCGGATTGGTGACTCGATTACGAACGCGGTGACACCGATGCTAGCGTACTTTGCCATCCTGCTCACCTTTGCGAAAAAGTACGACCCTAAGATGGGCGTCGGGACGCTCATCTCCGTCCTGCTGCCTTACTCGATCGGTTTTGCAATCTTCTGGATGCTTCTTTTCGCCGTCTGGTATTGGCTCGGTCTGCCGCTCGGACCTGGCGAATACATCCATTTGGATCAATAGGAAAAAGCACCAGTCCATTGAGACTGGTGCTTCCTTATGGGTTTTTGAGGCTTGCCTGGAAGCGTTCCAGCCAAGGAGAAGCGGTGTTTTAGAAAAAATGGCTTCGGTTTTCGAAAATCGAGCTTCGGTTTTAGAAAAAAGCAGTTGTGTTTCACAAAAACACAGCTTAGTCTTATAAATTCGGACAAACGTTTTATAAATCGGGACTTACTTACTATCCCAACTACCAAACACCAAAATGCAAATACTGGAAAAAACAAGCCCCTCCCGCCACCATTTAGTGTCGTAAGTAACGTCTCTTTGAATAATGGAACCGGTCGTTTTGATCGTCTCCTTTTCCAAACTCAAGAGATTCCAAAATCCTCTCTTCGGTATAACCTGTCAATCTCGAAATACGCTGAACATCGGGGAATTTCTTTTGAATCTTTAGTTCGTTTGTAATGACCGACTGACAAACATTTAGTACATGCTCATAACGGTTATGGGAGTCTTTGTAAAAGTCATCCACGGTTCATTATCCCTCATTTTTTACAATGATTGAAGTGGATGGGGGAGGGCCTTCTTACCCACTTCCCAAAATTCGACCCTCCTAAACGTAGGAGGGAAGACCGAATAGTATGTTGGTTCTATTTTATGGAAAAGAGGTTTCAACCCTTGTCACGCGGGCTATTATTAGTTTGATTATTCGCTTTGCGTCCATAAATGAACTATGCGAAAGTAGAGTCTTCACGACTCTGAAGAAAGAAGGATGGTGAAACATGCCGATCCAACAGAAGATACTACCTGCAGTCCGAAATATGAAGGACTTTGAGAAATTGCTGAAGAGCCCATATGAATATCTCGTATTGCTCGACAGCCATGTCAGTCAGCTGAAGAGCATCGTGCAGATGGCGAAGCGTCACGATAAGAAGATGCTCATTCACGTCGATCTCATCCATGGGCTGAGCAACGACGATTATGCAGCCGAATTCCTTTGCCAGGACATCAAGGCGGACGGATTGATCTCCACCCGTACGAATGTCATTTTAACGGCGAAAAAGAAAGGAGTCCTTGCGATTCAGAGGCTGTTCCTGCTTGACTCGAGCGCACTGAACAAAAGCTATACACTGCTCGAGAAGACGAAGCCGGATTACATTGAAGTTTTACCAGGGCTCATGCCCAACATCATTCAAGAAGTACATGAGCATACCGGAATCCCGATTTTTGCTGGAGGCTTGATCCGGACCATAGAGGATGTCGAACAGGCTTTAGGCGCAGGTGCCAGAGCAGTGACGACATCGAGGGGTGAACTGTGGAAACATTATGTTAAGGATTTGTAAAATTGTCCTTGACAGCGCTTTCCGAATCATGTAACTTGATAGGCAAGTTAATAACATGTGACGGAGAAACGGAGATCCACACTTATCCCTCATTTCAGATGAGGCGATTCGTGTGGATTTTTTGTGTTCCGAACGCATTATTCTCTGTCAGAAATGAAAGGGTTTACACTATAAAAAAGTGATCGGAGGAAGGAACAATGTCAGAATTCATGGCAGAAATCATGGGTACGATGATTCTTATCATCTTAGGAGGAGGCGTCGTTGGAGGCGTCGTATTAAATAAAACAAAGGCACAAGATTCCGGATGGATCGTCATTACGATGGGATGGGGTCTTGCGGTTGCCGTCGCGGTTTACGCTGTCGGTGGAATCAGCGGGGCGCACATCAATCCGGCGGTCACGCTCGGACTCGCATCCATCGGAGAATTCCCTTGGGCGAAAGTGCCGATGTACATCACAGCGCAGATGATCGGTGCGTTCATCGGTGCCATCATCGTCTATTTCCACTACTTGCCGCACTGGAGAGAGACGGAGGACCCTGGCTTGAAACGGGCGGTTTTCTCAACAGACCCGGCAATCCGCCATACATTCTCGAACCTGCTCAGTGAGGTCATCGGAACGTTCGTCCTGTTGCTCGGTCTGCTTGCAATCGGTGCAAACGAGTTTACAGAAGGCTTGAATCCACTGATCGTCGGATTCCTCATCGTAGCGATCGGAATGTCTCTCGGAGGTACGACAGGGTATGCGATCAACCCGGCACGTGACCTCGGTCCGCGTATCGCACATTTCATCTTGCCGATTCCAGGGAAAGCGTCATCGGATTGGGGCTACTCCTGGATTCCTGTAGTCGGACCGGTACTTGGCGGTGTGTTCGGTGCCCTCTTTTACCAAAAGTTCTTTACGGGTACAGATACATTAGCATTCTGGGTGGTCGGAGCGCTTGTCCTCGGTGTACTCGTTGTCGCTTATGTGACGAGTGAGAAGGAAGTGCCGGCCAAAGAGAAGAAGAAAGTGTCCAAGCTTGGATTATCGAACCAATAAATGTTTTAAGGGAGAGTGGAAATATGGAAAAGTACATCTTATCATTAGACCAAGGAACGACAAGCTCACGCGCGATCCTATTCAATAAAGAAGGGGAAATCGTCGAGACTGCACAAAAAGAATTCACTCAGCATTTCCCGAAATCCGGTTGGGTTGAGCACAATGCGAACGAAATTTGGGGATCGATTTTGTCGGTCATCGCACAGGTGTTGTCCCATTCCGATATAAAACCGGAACAGATTGCCGGTATCGGTATCACGAACCAACGTGAAACGACGGTCGTCTGGGATAAAAACACAGAAAAACCGATCTACAATGCGATCGTCTGGCAATCCCGTCAGACCGCAGGCATTTGTGAAGAATTGAAAGAGCAAGGCCATAACGACAAGTTCCGTGAGAAGACAGGCCTCTTGATCGACGCTTATTTTTCCGGGACAAAAGTGAAATGGATCCTCGACAACGTAGAAGGCGCTCGTGAAAAAGCAGAAGCGGGTGACCTCTTGTTCGGTACGATCGACACGTGGCTCATCTGGAAACTGACAGGTGGAAAAGCACATGTCACAGACTATTCGAACGCATCCCGTACGTTGATGTACAACATCCATGAGCTCGATTGGGACGAAGAACTGCTAGATATCCTCGGCGTACCGAAAACGATGCTGCCGGAAGTGAAACCATCGTCAGAAGTTTACGGACACACGGTCGAGCACCATTTCTTCGGGCATTCCATACCGATCGGAGGCGTTGCAGGTGACCAGCAAGCCGCGCTGTTCGGACAAGCGTGCTATGAAAAAGGTATGGCGAAGAACACGTACGGAACAGGCTGCTTCATGCTCATGAATACCGGGGAAAAAGCAGTCACCTCAGAGCACGGCCTGCTCACGACGATTGCTTGGGGCATCGACGGAAAAGTCGAGTATGCCCTTGAAGGCAGTATTTTTGTCGCCGGATCTGCGATTCAATGGTTACGTGATGGGCTCCGAATGTTCGCTGATGCCGCAGACAGTGAGAAATACGCTGAACGCGTCGAGTCGACAGAAGGCGTTTATGTTGTCCCTGCCTTCGTAGGACTTGGTACGCCATATTGGGACAGTGATGTGCGAGGCGCGGTATTCGGATTGACGCGTGGAACGTCGAAAGAACACTTCGTCCGTGCGACACTAGAATCACTCGCCTATCAGACGAAGGACGTTCTGACCGCGATGGAAGCAGATTCAGGCATCTCACTGAAAACGTTACGGGTCGATGGAGGCGCAGTGAAGAACAACTTCCTTTCTCAATTCCAAAGTGACGTGCTCGGTGTACCGGTTGAACGTCCGGTCGTGAACGAAACGACAGCGCTCGGTGCCGCTTATCTTGCTGGACTCGCGGTCGGCTATTGGGAGAACCGCGACGAAATCGCGAAACAGTGGAAAGTGGACCGTACCTTTAATAATGAGATGAGCGAACAGGACCGCGAATCCCTATACGAGGGCTGGAAAAAAGCGGTCAACGCAACAATGGCTTTCAAATAAAGAAAACGTGTGGTAAGATGAAGACAAGTTAATACATGCGTCGGAGAAACGGAGAGACCGCAACGGACTTATAAGCGCGCAGCTTATAGGTTCCAGTTGTGGTCTCTTTTTTTTGCTCCGAATAAAGTATAAGCAGAAGCCATTTTCGGGTAAGTTTTCTATATAGGAGGAGAGAGATCATGAGTGGAACTTTTTCAGGTAAACAACGAACGGATCGTTTAGAACATATGCAAACAGAAGAATACGATGTACTGGTGATCGGTGGAGGCATTACAGGAGCTGGGATTTCGCTCGATGCATCGAGCCGGGGAATGAAGACCGCACTTGTCGAAATGCAGGACTTCGCTGCCGGAACGTCGAGCCGATCGACGAAACTCGTGCACGGTGGACTTCGCTATCTGAAGCAATTTGAAGTGAAGATGGTGGCGGAAGTCGGGAAAGAGCGTGCGATCGTCTATGAGAACGGACCTCACGTAACGACGCCAGAATGGATGGTGTTGCCTATTTTTAAAGAGGGGACATTCGGACGGTTCAGTACGTCCATCGGCTTACGGGTATATGACTTTTTAGCCGGTGTAAAAAGAAAAGAACGACGCTCGATGCTCAGCCGGGAAGAGACGCTGGAACGCGTTCCGACTTTGAAAAAAGACGGCTTGAAAGGCGGCGGTTACTACGTAGAATATCGGACTGATGATGCGCGCCTGACAATCGAGGTCCTGAAAAAAGCAGTCGAGCACGGAGTGAATGCGGTGAATTACGCCAAGGTCGTCGACTTCATTTATGAGAATGGAAAAGCGGTCGGTGCGGTCGTTCGCGATGAGCTGAAAGGCGAAACGTACCAGGTACGGGCGAAAAAGATCGTTAATGCGGCGGGACCATGGGTCGATGAGCTGCGCGAGCAGGATCGCTCGAAAAAAGGGAAAACGTTGCATCTGACGAAAGGTGTCCATCTCGTTTTCGATCAAAGCAAATTCCCATTGAATCAGGCGGTTTATTACGATACCGATGACGGCCGGATGGTGTTTGCGATTCCTCGTGAAGGCAAGACGTACGTCGGGACGACCGACACGACATATGAATCGGACATCGCCCATCCTCGGATGACTGTAGATGACCGGGATTACATTCTGAATTCCATCCACTTCATGTTCCCAGAACTGGATGTGAAGCCGGGGGACGTAGAGTCGAGCTGGGCTGGATTGCGCCCGCTTATCCATGAGGAAGGTAAGGATCCATCGGAAATTTCACGGAAAGATGAAATTTTCATTTCGAACTCAGGCTTGATTACGATTGCTGGCGGGAAGCTGACCGGGTATCGTAAAATGGCAGAAAGCATCGTCAATCTGGTCGGCGAGCAGTTGAAGGAAGAGGGTCACGGCGGCACTTATCCAGGTTGTAAAACGAAGCATATGCCGATATCAGGTGGTGAAGTCGGCGGTTCCAAGCAGTTCCCGGCGTTCATGGAAAAGAAAGTGAAGCAAGGGGTGGAAGAGCTCGGACTGGACGAAGCGGTCGCGAAAGTGATGGTGCAGCGGTATGGCTCGAACATCGACCGTGTGTATGAAATGATGAAAGAAAGCGATGGGGATCCATCGTTACCGAATGAGGTTGCAGCGATGCTGATGTACGGAATAGAAGAGGAAATGGTTGCGAAACCGGTGGATTTCTTCATCCGTCGCACAGGTGCCATGTTCTTCGACATCCACTGGGTGACGAAGTGGAAGTCAGCTGTGATCGAACGGATGGCAGAGGAGCTCGGTTGGACGGATGAAGAAAAGGTCCGCCATGCCACTGAACTCGATCAACTCATCCATGACGCGGTGACGCCTTTGGACGATGAAAAAACAGAAAAAGCGATTTGAATAAGGAGAGGGACTGTCATGACGACAGTCCCTTCGTTTTTTTGATAGTAAGAAAGACTGGTTTGGCTGAACAGGTGAGCAAATTCGAGAGATGAAGCTCTATTTTCGAGAGACCATCTCGGATTTTGGCAAGACCTCACTCCATTTTCGAGAAACATCACCCAATTTTGGCAAGACCACTCTTAAAAGCTGAGCATAACCCCCTCAATTTACCCCCGTTTCAGCGGCAAAGTCATGCAACGGATGCCGCCTCCGCCTTTTTCGAGCTCAGAGACGTCTATTTCAATGTAATTGAGCTTTTTCAGCTTAGGATGATCGCGGAAAATGCTCTTCCGTCGTTGTTTACTGATGAGGATCGTCTCCGGATCGAGGTTCAGGAAGTTGATATCCGCTACCGTATCGGTCACTTTTGACGTCCAATGGATATCAAACCCATGGTGCTTCACGAATGTGTGGAACATCTCATAGCGATGCTCTTTTTCCGTAAGCACCAAAACAGGCATGAACCGCACAAAGCACTTCGACAATATCAAGTCAGGGCCCGCAACATTTAGGTTCATATCAGTATGTAACGTATCGGCGCGGCGAGGTAAGTCAATCACCCCGATTTCAGAGAATCCAGCTTCGAAAATCTTCCCCTTCAATTTTTCAATGCTTAAGATGCTCGTTCGCAACCCGACATTCACAAGCACGGCATTTCGGTTCAACACGAGCACATCCCCGAACTCCATGCCTTTCATACCGTTGTTCCCTTCCAGATCAAATTGTTCTCCCATCCATTGTTCGAACAGGTTATGGGCATGGATGTACTCAGGCTTTCGCATTGTGATCCCTGGCTCACCAGGGATGACGGTTTTTCCGAATACACAAGCGAGATCGCGCACGAACACCCGGTTGATCAGCTGTTCATTCACCTTGAAATCATCGATGGACAAGTATTTTGAGTAATTGATGACCTCCACGCCTGCCTCTTCCAACGCGTGACATAGCTCGTTATGGTTGTGAATTGCTTTGTTCTGAATGACCGGTTTTTCCCAGAGGACATCTGTCGCAGTCTGCTGATCCGGCACGTCCAACACGGCAGGAGGACAGAGGACGACGGTTTTCAACGTATCCGTCTCAGACCAACAGCTCGGCGTAATGTTCAACATGAAGTTCCTCTCCATTTCATTAGTGATCTTGTTATAGCCTTTCCACCTCAGCCCCATCTCATCCGACAAAAAGACATACATAAAGGGAATTTCTTCTTCTCAAACTATAGAAAAGGTTTGGAGAGGAGGAAGTCGGTTGAAGAAGAAGGAGCAACATCCGGAGCTCACGTGGTGGAAGCTGTCGTTGATCGGTGTCGGATGCATCATCGGGACAGGGTTTTTCCTCGGTAGTTCCATTGCGATAGATAAAAGCGGACCAGCCGTGATCATCGCGTTCATTTTAGCAGCGATCGGAACGTATATCGTGTTCGATGCAATGGCACGTATGACGGTCGAATATCCGGAAAAAGGATCGTTCCGGACCTTTGCGAAAAAAGCATTCGGCAAGGAAACCGGCTTCGGCACGGGCTGGGTGTTCTGGACGTCCGAGACATTGATCATGGGGAGTCAATTGACCGCACTCGCCATCTTCACCCAGTTCTGGTTTCCTGGGATGCCGCTATGGCTCCTTGCCACGATCTATGCCGTAATCGGCCTTGCGATCATCTTAATGGGAGTCGACGATTTCGAGCGTGTGGAGAACCTCTTCGGCATCATTAAAGTCGCTGCGATCGTCATGTTCATCATCATCGGATTGCTCGCGCTTTTCGGCGTTTTGGATGTAACAGGTGGAAAGACGGAACGTGGCGTTTTGGACGTTTTTTTTGAAAAAGGAACGCTTGGTCTGTGGGCAGCGCTCATCTATGCTTTTTACACATTCGGAGGCATTGAAGTGATGGGGCTGATGGCGACTGAGCTGAAGGATAAAAACGACGCACCGAAGTCAGGTCGGTTGATGTTGATCGTGCTTTCGATCATGTATGTCGTTGCAATCGGGCTCGTCCTGTTGCTCGTTTCATGGAAGGACGTCACGAAGGATGAAAGTCCGTTCATGACCGCACTGAACGATTACAATCTGCCGTTTGTGCCGCACATTTTCAATGGCATGCTCATCATCGCTGGATTTTCGACCATGGTAGCGGCGCTTTTTGCCGTCACGACAATGATCGTTACGTTGGCGAAGGACGGAGATGCACCTTGTTTATTCGCGAAAAAAGGTCGACTGAGCGTCCCGCTGCCAGCACTAGCCTTGACGGCTGGCGGTTTAGGCGCGTCCATAATCATCTCGTTGATTTTCCCAGGTAAAATCTATGAGTACATCACAACGGCTGCCGGGCTCATGCTTCTGTACACGTGGTTCCTCATTCTGTTGTCGTTCTGGAAATTGATGAAGAAGAACATGTGGGATCAGATCAAGATGTATGTCGGGGCGATTCTGATTCTGCTTGCGGTGAGTGGGACATTATTGGATGGAACGAGCAGACCCGGCTTTTATGTGAGCCTGCTGTTCCTGTTGATCATTGGGGGCACGGCTTTCTATCGCCATGTAAAAGGTGCACGCACTAACGACGGAGCTTCTTGAGCTTGTTTTTTACGTATGTGTAAGGACACTTGGAGGGACTGGACTCATCGTCGCTTAAAAAGTATTGCTTCCATTCGTGGTTGTCAGTCTGACCGTACCATTTCAGGTCGGGATGGATCGGCAGCTCATCATAATCGGCGAGCCGTTTACGGATTGCCTTTTTCATTTTACGGCCAAATATGGTTGAGTCGTTGATTTCATCGAACACCCAGCGGGGCTGGAAAGCCATCATGAAACAAGGAAAGCTTCGGCTTTTCCTGAAAATGTGGGCAGGTGTCGCACAGAAAGCGAAATACGGCTCCCCGTGGAAGCAGAATTCCCATTCATGATGGGATGGATCGGTCGGTATGTCCTCCGGCCACTCGATTTCGTCGATCGCACTGACCCGGTTGAGCACCGACCAGAAAAGCGATTCGAATTCCGCCACTTCATAGTTTTCCTTCAGCGCTTCAGATGTTTCGAAAAAGACGACGAGGGAAGCATATTTCCCTGTATCTCTTGAAATTTCACCGTATGATTTCAACAATAAAGCCAAGTCTTCAATAGAACCTTCCTCCCGAGGATCCGATGTGAATCCGAAACGGAGATTATCTGATAGGAACCCCTGACGCCCCGGGATACAAGGATAGGTGTTCCCTTTATCCGCAATCATGTTGCCGAAATGCTTGAAGGCATCATGCTGCCAATCCTCGATCGATGCTAGATTTTCCTCAAGCCAACTTTTTGTGTAAAGCTCAGCCATCTACATCCCTCCTAGCTACAACACATACTATTAGGTGAGGCGCAGATGGGTGAATGTCCCACAACAGAAAGTGCCAGGCACCGCAAACGGAGCAATACCCGCTGCAGTGCCTGGCACCGATCACGAAGCCAGTCATATCAAGGGGTTGAAAATGGTGTCAGGTACCGATTAAGAAGTCAGTCGTACCAACGGTTCCAAATCGGCACCTGGCACTGACCGGCACTTTAAAGCAGCAAACTAAGCGCTTGGTAGCCGAAGTAAAAGCCGAATGCAATCAAGAAGAGTCCAGCCACGATTGAAATTCCTTGAAGGTAGCGCGTATTCAAATGCTTCCGGAATCCACTCGCGACACTCGCCATCACGAAATCCCAGATGAGGATTCCGACAAAAATCCCAGAACTGTAGATGAACAATTGATAATTCTCAAAGGAATCGGCGGTCTTCGCAAGAACTGAACCGTAGATCCCGAGCCAGAACAAGATGTTCAACGGGTTCGACAACGCCATGAAAAAGCCCGTCCGAAACGACTTCATCGGACTTTCCCGCACGAGTCCGCCATCCGTCGGGTCCTGTTTCGAACCGAGAATCCCTTCGACACCTGTGTAGATCAACACAAAACAGCCGAACGACCACAAAAACGTTTTCACGAATGGCAAGTCCATGAATTGAACGAGACCGAAATAGATGAGCATCATGAAGATGAGATCGGCCACCATCGCACCGACGCCGACGACCCATGCGTGCAGGAACCCGAACTTGATCCCTTTGTCCACCTGGGCCGCATTGATCGGTCCGATCGGAGCGGACAAGGACAGCCCGAGCAATATGTAACTGAAAAACACACCCACATTCATCACCTCGACAACTTGTCTATGTTCTTACCACAGTCTATTCATCCGCCTCACCCTCTAATACTCCCACATATAAAAAGATGAATCCGGTCTCCCGAATTCATCTGAAACGCCATCCTATATCCTTCCGATGCTCCTTGCGTTCATCTTGATTCCCGGTTGCCCAGGCAACCAGTTCGCCGGAACGCCTTCTCCTGTTTTTTCCCCGTACTGGATCGCCTGCACGAGTCGAAGGATCTCAAACACATTCCGTCCGACTTCCAGTGGATTGACGAGCTTGGAAACGATCTTACCTTCCGGATCAATGATGATCGTCGCCCGGAAAGCAGCGCCTGCACTTTCGTTCAACACCCGGTAACGCCGGCTTATTTCCTGCGTCCGATCACTCACCAATGGATATTGCACTTTAGACGCCATCGGTGAAACCTCTGTAAACACCTTATGCGCATACACACTATCCGTACTGATACCTAACACTTCAACATTCAAATCCTGCAATTGAGGGTAAAGGGCAGCGACCGCCGCCAACTCGGTTGGTCAGACGAATGTAAAATCACTGCCATAGAAGAACAAGACCACCCATTTCCCCTGGTAATCTTCGAGTGCGACTTCAACGATCTTCTTTTCTGTATTCAAATAGGCTTCTGCGGTAAAAGCAGGTGCGACATCCTTCGTCTGCGCGCAAAAAGGTTGTTCACACACTTCATCTGCATCATGGTCATTTTTCCGATGGTCCGTCACTTCATCACCTCACAAAATGTCCTCATTTCATATGTATTTATGATATGAATAAAATATCCTTCCCGTTATTTTTCCGATGCTGTACAACCAATGTACTAAGGGAAATATATCTTTAGGGGAATTGGTTCAGGGCAATATGTTTGCCATAATGGAAGACAAACGCATCCTACATATACGGTAGGAGACGTGCCGGAATTGGTTAGTGGCTTTCCATTCGACCAGTTCCGGCTTTAATTTTGTCTTTTTTACTTGGAAAATAAGAGTTCTTTATTAATTCGACGTTTCAAGGTAAACTATTATTAACAGAAAATTTCGATAGAATGGGGAGGGAGACATGGGACAAGAGACACAACTTCAGAAAAAAGATAAACTATCGAACTTGTATTTATCATTCATATCCATTGCTGGGTGGGTATCTATCCTGATTGCCACCTTCAATCTTTCCATACCTGAAAACGCCGTCGTCTTGCTATTATTCATACTCTTCCTGTTCATAACCGAATTTTTCCCGATGGCGGTTTGGAAAGGGCACAGTTCACTCAGCTATCCGATCGTATTCACGATCTATCTTGTCTACGGATTGCCCTGGCTGGTCTTCATTTACGGACTCGTCGTCTTCATCGTCAATTTTGTCCAGAGAAGACCGCTGAGGATCCTGTTTTTCAACCCAGCGCTGTTAGTGCTAAGTTTCATATTAGGTGAAGCGATTGCCAGACTCATCCTCGGGGATGCGCTGGTTCCGTGGATGATCATTCCGATGCTCGTCACGACAGCGTTGTTTTATATCGTCAATAACATCATGGTCGACATCGTTCTGCTGATCCGTCCGCAACCTTATACATTTGCCATTTGGAAAAAGAAGCTGACCACAGAGTCGATCAGTGCATTCATCTCCGTCATTTACCTTGGGATCATGTTCTACTTAGGGAATCAGAACCGGGGAGTCATAGATGTTTTCGCGTATTTCTTCTTCTTCTCGCCGCTCGTCGGACTCGCCTTGCTCAGTTCAATCATCGTACGGCTGGAGACGGAACGGAATCGCTTGAACGCTTTATTCCACATCTCGACAGAATTGAACCGGTGGCTGCCATCGAAACAGTGGATCGAATCCATCCGATCAAGCTTGAACAGTTTCGTCGATGCCGACGCTAGTATTTTATGGGTCAATGAAAATGGGAACTGGAAGGTTCGTTTCCAACATGGACAGGTCAAGAAGGAATCGTGTCAGGACCGAGACGAACTTAGTCAGCTCGAGCACATCAAAGAACTGACCATTATCCATGACCGAAGAAAAGACCCTGGTGTCACACCGACCTGCTTCCACAACGGATTGCGCTCGATCATTTACGCACCGATCATACTCGAAGACAACATGCTCGGCGTGTTTGCCGTCGCGAAAAGCCGAAGCAACAGTTTCCGACCGGAAGAGATCCAGTCTGTGGCGACACTCGCGAATCAGCTCGCCGTGGTCATCAAGACGAGAAGCCTCATCTCAGAACAAGAAAAGAGGACGGTGCTTGAGGAGCGGAACCGGATTGCACGTGAAATCCACGACGGTGTTGCGCAATCACTTGCCGGGGCGGTCATGAAACTGGAGACGGCGGACCGGAAGTTTTACCAAAAGCCGCCGGAAGCTCACAAGCTTGTGACCGACAGTCTGGACAAGCTCCGCCTCAGTCTGAAGGAGATCCGCGAGTCCATTTACGCACTCCGACCATACGAAACGGAACGCGTCGGCTTGAAGCAAGCGGTCACGAAACGGATCGACGTCATCAAGAAAGAATCCGGACTCAATATAACGTTTGAAGAACGCGGACGGCCAGTGTACCTGAGCTCGATGGTCGAAAAAGTGATGTTCGATATTTTCCAGGAAAGTGTTCAGAACATCGTCAAGCACGCGCAAGCCTCCAAAGTGGATGTGCTGCTCAGCTATCAGAAAGAACATGTTCTATTGAGAGTTTCCGATAATGGGGTAGGATTTTCATTGCTCGATGCGATGATCAAGGCGAAGAATGATCCGCACTTCGGCATCCTGAGCATGAACGAACAAGCAGAGAAAATTGAAGCGGTGTTACAAATCGATAGTAAAGAAGGGAAAGGTACAGAGATCAACCTGACTGTGCCAAAGCTAGGGATGGAAGGAGGAATGGGCGATGATCAACGTCATGTTAGTGGATGATCACGCAGTCTTAAGGGACGGATTGTCGAATATTTTTGAAATGGAAGATGATATCAATGTGGTAGGGGAAGCCGTCAGTGGAAACGAAGCACTGGAATCCATTGAAGGTATGAACCCGGATGTCGTATTGCTCGATATCAATTTGCCTGATAAAAATGGGGTGGAACTGACAGCCATCTTGAAGAGGGACTATCCGGAAATCAAAGTTCTGATTCTGACGATGCATAGTATGGATGAGTATTTCATGGCTGCCATTCGGGAGGGTGCAGACGGATACTTGCTGAAGGATGCACCATCTGTCCAGGTCGTGGAAGCGATCCGGACAGTCGCCAAAGGGGAGTCCGTCATCGACCCTTCCCTGACGAAAAAGCTGTTAGGGTTTTATAATCAGAAGAATGAATCTGCGGATAAAAACGAGCTGACCGAGCGGGAGAAGGAAGTGCTGCTCTGTCTGGTCGAAGGCTTGAGCAACAAAGAAATCGGCGAACGTCTTTTTATCAGCGATAAGACGGTGAAGATCCACGTCAGCAAGATTTTCAAAAAAATCAACGTGAAAAGCCGATCCCAGGCCGTCATCTATGCGGTCCAGAATCAGCTTGTCCCATTGCCATAAGTTAAAAAGAGCGGCTCGTGTCTATGGCACGGGCCGTTTTCCTATTGTAGATGTTCGGGTGGTTCGTTTTTCGATTTCCTTGATACTTCTGAAAAGAGGTCATCCTCCGACTCAGGTTGCTGAGTTTGCTCCACCACACCCGGGTTCAAAGTTTGAAGGATCTGTTCTAGGTCTTTCTTCAACAACTCGAAATCTTTCATCGTGACAGGTTGAGCTTCCGGCTTCAATTCATATCCAATCTGCCCGTTCGGTTCGAGCGTCGCCCACTTCAAATCACTCAATCGCGCGACATTCTGCTGTCGTAATTTCATCTCCAGCTGATCGACTGTGAACCGGAGCTTTTTCAAATGTTTCTCGTTCAGAACACCATCTTCAACCAATACAATCGACTTCCCGGTAATCAACTTTTCGATTGCATCAAATTTCATCTGAGCGTACTCCAGTAAAATCAGTGTCAGAATAAGAGTGCTCCCAATACCTAGGGTGACCCAGATGCTTTGATTACCGATCGGTCGCATGAGTAAAGGCCCGATTCCGACCATGATGACCGTCTGAGCCAACGTCAATTGCGAAATCGACTTCCTTCCTGCAATCTTCAGTATCAAAGTGCCTCCGAGGACGATGATGACTGCTTTCCAAATCCAATCGAGTTCCATAAGCTCACCCTTTTCCGGTATTGAACGTAGTATGAAACCTTCATGAAAAAACTATTCTGTCATGGGAACAACTAAGAAAGGAAAAGGAAATCCGTCTTTAACGCTATTTTCGTTCAGTTCCAAAAGGATGATGAACTGGAAGAAACTGATAGAACCTTATACCTTTTGCATGGATTATTGGTCGTAGATGGAACTGGAGAACTTTTTCAGATCTATATGGTACGATCATTTCCGTAATGGCCATTACAACCATACTTAATGCAAAAGGGAGATACTTAATGAAAACGATAATGAGCTTAATCATGACAGTTGCTTTGCTAGTCTCTGGATTTGCTGTTCAATCATATGCCGAAACGACAAGTGAACTTCCGAAAGGCGATTTCTACAATTTGAAGATCATAGGTGTTCCAAAGGATAAGAAAGCACCGATGAACAATAATGATGGAACGCGAATTTTTGTACCATTGTATGGTGAGTCGAACATCTGGCTCCGTGAAGGCGACTTCAAAGTATTGGATGCTAACGGAACGGATGAAGACGATGCGGAATTCCAGCTTCCGAATCCTGACCCGAACAATGATGGAACGACCGAATACACGGTTTATGTACGTGCGCTAGGTAAACCAGGTGGGGAAGCGAGCATAAATACATGTGGAACTGATGCAGACACAGGTGAAACGTACTGCTCGGATGACAAATTGGTTGTTACGCGTACAGCTGGTCAGAGCCCTTGGACGAATGCTTCCGGTGAGCTTTTCTATATCTATACGGATACGGATGGGGATGGCGAACCTGAACGCTATAACCTGTTCAATGAACAGTTCGAAGATTACTATTGGGAATATGACAACAATGGCTTGAAGGTCGCACAACTACGTTTTTACCGCGGCGTATCAACCCAAGTTCAATAAGCATAAGACGAACCGGGAGCCTGAATGGCCCCGGTTTTTTTACTGAATAATATTGGTTTTTATATAAAAATAGGTCCCTTTATAACTTTTGTACGACCCTGCTATAGTACAAATGCAAAAAAGAATACTCCGTTCGCGTAATAGTCAGATTCCCCGCCAACACGGATAATAGAGTTAGAGAACTTTTACAATATTCTGACGGGGAGGATTTACGATCATGAAGAAGATTTTTTCTGTATTGATGGCAATTGCGCTCATCGTGCCGCTTCTTTTTACAAGTGTGCCGATCGCGAATGCACAATCTGAAGCAAGCATTGATCCATTGCTCACTGAAAAATTAGCGAATACGACGGGCGCTGTCCAGGTCATCGTCACCTTCAAAGGGGATGGAAAACCTACGGCGGCTCAACTGGATCTATTAAAAGACGTAGGGGTGAAGAAGGGGGTCTCGATGAACGCATTGCCGATCGCTGGCGTTCTTGCAACGAAATCCCAGGTGGATGCACTAGCATCGAGTCCGGAAGTCAGATCCCTCTACTTGAATGAAAAAGTAAAGTATTTCAACGCAGACTCTACACTACTCACAGGCGTTGACAAAGCACGTACAGACGCGAAGATGACGAAGGAAAACGGCGGCATGCCAGTATCCGGTAAAGGTGTCGGAGTCGTCGTCAACGACAGCGGAGTCGACGGAACGCATAAAGATCATGAGCTAGGTAAAAATCTCGTGCAAAACGTACTCGGAAGCACGAACTTGAACAGCATCGTCTCTGGTGTCATTCCCATCACATACACCGAAGACGTACCGAATACGGATACAAACTCAGGACACGGTACTCACGTAGCTGGAACAGTCGGTGGAACCGGTGCCATGTCTGGCGGCAAGTATGAAGGCGCAGCACCAGGCGCTGACATGATCGGTTACGGAACAGGGGGCGCATTGTTCGTCCTCGATGGTATCGGTGGATTCGACTACGCGATCACGCATAAGGAAAAGTACAACATCGGACTGATCACGAACTCCTGGGGATCTTCAGGTGATTTCGATCCGAACCATCCGGTGAACGTAGCAAGTAAGGAAGCTTACGACCAAGGCATCACAACTCTTTTCGCAGCAGGAAATGAAGGACCAGGTGAAGACACGCACAATCCATATGCAAAAGCACCATGGGTCATTTCAGTCGCAGCTGGCGTGAAGGACGGCTCACTCGCTGACTTCTCCTCTCGCGGAACGAAAGGTGTCGGCGGAACATTCACGATGGACGGAAAAGAGTGGACATGGGTCGACCGCCCGACGGTTACAGCACCAGGCGTTGACATCATTTCAACTCGTGTCATTGCACCAGTTTCATCTCTATCGTTGGATGCAGATGCTGAAGAGATCGAAACAGCTTACTTACCTTATTACACGTTGATGAGCGGTACATCAATGGCAACACCACACGTTGCCGGAATCGTCGCATTGATGCTTGAAGCGAATCCGAACTTGACGCCGGATGAAATCAAGACGATTTTACAAGATACAGCGACGAACATGCCTGGCTATGAGCCTTGGGAAGTCGGAGCAGGTTATGTGAACGCGTATAACGCTGTGGACACAGCGATGTTCGGTACGCAATACGGCGCAACGACGAACTTGAACCAGGATTTCAACAGTTCAGTCGATTCCAGCGCAGACCGTGAAGAATTTTCGGTCGACTACAATCCTGCAACGCTTGTATCTGACAACCAGCACGAGTTCACAGTGGAAGAAGGATTATCGAGCTTGGTGGCAAAAGTGAACGGCAAAGGAATCCTTGAAGAGACAGGGAACCCGATTAACCTCGTATTGATTGCACCAGACGGAACCGAATACAGCTCAGGCATCAGCCTGTTGTTCACGCTTTATACCGATCGCACGGTATCAGTGAACGCACCAATGGCAGGGACGTGGAAAGCGGAGATCCGTGGCTTGCGTGGAGCTGAAGAGAACCCGAACGGAGCAGGTGCACCGGAGAATGTCAAAGGAACGCTTACGTTCAAATCGGTCAGTGGATTTACAGGCTTGAGCGATATTGAAGGCCATCCAGCAGCAGCGGCAATCAAGACGGCTGTCAGTGAACGATTGATAGACGGTTTTGCAGATGGCACATACAAGCCTGACGCAAACCTGTTGCGTAAAGATATGGCGAAATACTTAGTGATGGGTGCGGAAGTCCGTCAGCAGTCTGGAGCGACTTTTTCAGATGTAAAAGCAGCAGATTTACCTTTCGTAGCTTCTGTTGCAGCTCTTGGAGCAGCTTTCAAAGGGGAAACGTATCAGACGGATGCGGTCATGAAGCCAGCAGCTGATGGAACGTTCAACCCGGACGGAACCATTTCGAAAGCGGAAGTTGCATACTCTCTTGTCCAAAGCTTAGGCTTGCAAGAACAAGCTCAAACGCATGAAGGTGATGTTACTGTGCAATACGGTGACGAGCGCTTGTTGATTGAAGACCAGGCGGACATCCCGGCTGAGTTGAAAGGGTATGTACAGCTTGCACTGGACTTGAACATCTTGAACGCCAAGTTCGATGTGACACAAGGACCATATGATCATGAGCCGACAGTACACGCAACCTTCGCACCGAACGAAACAGTGAAACGAGGAGACTTCGCAGTCGCAATCTCCCGTTACTACAACGCTTATCATAAATAAAGTTTAGATTTATGAGACTCAGCCCTGACACCAGGGCTGAGTTTTTGTTGTGCTTTTTCAATAGAAGGTGGTTGCTGTAAAATGAAAGGTAGATGACTTGCGAGTTTGATAGGAGGGAAATGAATGATGGACTGGAAAAAGGATCGAATACAAGCTGCCAAACAAGGGGAGAATCCCATGGTACTTGCAAAAATGAAAAGTGGTTTTGCGGTAATAGGGGATACTCAGTTTCTACCAGGTTATTGTGTGCTCCTGCCAAACAGAAAGGTAGACTCGCTCAATTCATTAACTTTAGAAGAAAGAAGCGATTACCTACTAGATATGAGTTTGATTGGAGATGCCATTCAAAAAGTTTGCAGTCCTCTCCGAATCAATTATTCCATTTATGGAAACACAGATACATACCTACATGCACACATTTTTCCGAGATACGACTGGGAAACAGAAGAGCGGAGAGTGAAGCCTGTATGGCTTTATCCGAGTGAAAGCTGGACTGAGGATCAATACTTATATCATGAAAATCTACATGAAAAATTACGAACAAAATTAACAGATGCTTTAGAAAAGCTGGTTTATGAAAGGGGCAAACGATTATGAATCTCTACATCGTGCGGCATTGTAAGGCAGAGGGGCAACCGCCAGAGGCACCGCTTACGGAAGAAGGTTTCAAACAGGCAGAGGAATTGCCGGACTTTTTCACCAATAAAAAGGTTGAACGGATCGTGTCGAGTCCTTTCACACGTGCGCAGCAATCCATTCAACCTACTGCAGATCAGCTTGGCATCGAAATGGAACTCGATGATCGACTTGCTGAGCGGACACTAAGTACACAACCAATGGAAAATTGGATGGTCAATTTAGCAAGAACATACGAAGACATGCATCTTAAATTTGAGGGTGGAGAGTCTAGTCAGGAGGCAACGGACCGAGCGATGGCGGTCATTAATGAACTAAAGAGCGATAACAAAGATGCCGTCATCGTCACTCATGGCAACCTGATGTCCTTGATTCTTCAGCATTTTGATAACGTTAACGGCTTTGAAAAATGGAAGGACCTGAGCAATCCGGATGTCTATCATCTTTCGTTAGACGAAGACATGAGCTTAAAGCGGATATGGAGTTGAATCTATCACACGCGTAACTGGCTGAGTGCTTCTTTTACATTGCGGATTGTCCGGATTTTGGACATATCTTCTCCCAGTTGTACGGCTTTATGGGCTAGTTCTGGTCTGATCCCTGTCAAAACAGGATAGATTCCGAGCAATCGCAAAATGGAATTGATTTTGAACAGAAATGCTACTACGTCCTTGTTCATTTGATAAATTCCGGAGAAGTCGATGATGAGATATTTGAGTTGATGCTTTGCAAGCTTATGAGGTATGAAATCTAATAGGTGATCTACCTTTTCTTGATCGAAATAACCGATCAACGGAATGATGGCAATGCCTTCAGAGACCGGCACGATGGGAGAGGATATTTCCACAACTTCAGTTGAAATTTTTTCAAGTTGTTTTTCAGCCTTTTTTCGAGATGTGATATCACGGAGGGTGGAATGGATTGCAAATTGTTCGCCGAACATAACAGGGTGGCAGTATAGTTCAACATCTACAAGCGTACCATCGCATTTGAAAATCTGAATATCAATGAGTTCCCCGATGATGTTTTCTTCCTGGTTTAGCCGAATCCGGTCTTCTATGAGCTCTTGATCATGTCCTTCTCTAAAAATATCGAGCACATTCGCTCCGATGATTTCATCTTTTGGTGCTTTTAAGAAATCTGCACCGAACTGATTTATGTATAAAACTCTTAGGTCTGCATGGATGACGGTCGTTTCATATGTGTATTCAACAATCTGTCGATACATATCTTCTGGGTCAATGGTCTTCATCGGCACTCTCGATACACTTCTCATTTCCCTTCACCCCATTCGGAAAAATGTATATTAGTACCATTTTAACATTTCCATAAGAAGAAAAATGTGGCTGATAGAACCTTTTAAGAGAAACAATCTGCATGCAGTATCCGAAATCGGCCATCCCCCTTAAAGCACTTATATATTAAGTAAAAAGAGGCGCATCACTGCGCCTCTTTTCCTTATCCATTTTTTTAGTATGGGCTTGTTGCTGTTAGGGTGAATGGTACGTTCGCGCCTGTATAGAGACCGACGTAGACGTATTTCGTTCCACCTGGAATGACGCCTGATTCGTTCGCCCCAGAAGTTGCTACGCCACCGATCAACTCAAAGTTCTTGTTGTAGAAGTACACATCATAATCGTAATCTGCTGCGCTCTCTGCACCTTCCAACGTGAAGTTGTGAATGCCATCTCCATATTGCTCAGGGAGAGTGACGACATATCCATCTGCCCCCTGGGATGCAGGCTCAGGATTTTGCGTCGTGACGAATTCGTTCTCTGTCACTGCGAGAGTTGCTGGTACGCCAGCCAAACTTCCGATACCTGTTCCAGCATTACCAGCTGTTACTGAACCTTCTGCTACAAACGGCTCTTCTGGCTCAATCAACACTGGCTCGACCTTCGCTTTTTTATTCGCAAATGCTTGGATATCTGCTACTTGGACGTAACCTTTAGAGTTGTCTTGCGCATCGTGAGCGATGAACTTCAAGTACTTCGCTTTCACAGGCTCAGCCAGGTCATATCCGCGATAGTGCAAGTCAGCGACTGTTGGACGTGGCTTCGCTTCCTCAAACTTCTCACGTACGACCGTCGTCCAGTTCTCACCGTCTTCAGATACTTGGACGCTGAAGTTTTTCAATGTAGCGAAACGGGACTTCGAAACATCCTTCATCGCACTTACCTGGATATGAGAAACATCAACAGCTTTATCTCCAGCTAGATCGACAACGAACTCAGATCCTTTGAATCCGTTCTCTTGTGTATCAGTCGCATAAACACTTGCTTCTGTATCGTCAATCGTGAACTTGACCGGGTTGCTGTCGGACTCACCAGAAACGCTTTTGATGGAAGCGCCGTTGAAGGAAGAAGCGACGTTCGGCTCAAGCTTGAACTTCAGCTTGTTCTTCTTACCTGGCTCAATCTTCACGTCACGAATCGTGCGAGAACCGTAACCGCGTGCTTGAATCGTTATGTCATACGTACCTTCGACCATGTACGTTGCAAAACCACCACTGTCAGTAGTTGTAGAAACCGGAGTCGTACGTGCTTCAAATTCACCAATCATAATGCGAGCGTCTTCAATCGGCTTGTTCGTCGCGCTGTTGATGACCTTACCGACGAGCTGGCCGTTATGCTGACCATCCGGATGGTTGAATCCAGGAATCGGATCCGTGTCATCTCCGCCGTTCGAGAACGCGTCAGCACCAAGACCACGTTGAGCGAATGCTGTCCAGAGTGCGTCATAGTGTGCACCGTCATAGCGTTCGAAGTCAGCCGCGATGATTGCTGTTCTCATATCTTCCATCGATGGATCCGGAACAGAAATCGGCATCGCATCCATCACAAGATGTTCCGCAATGGATTCGCCTTCACTTTTACCATACGTAGCAATGAGGTTCTCTCTAACATGCCATAAAATCGCAGCCCAGATATCTCCGTCCGAGTGAACTTCCGGTCCGCCGACGTCATAACCGACATCACCATAGTTGTAAGGCGCTTCATCTAGTGAATAACTTCGGATCCCGCGCTCTTCGTTGCCTGTTACATAAGCACCGACAACTGGCTTCTCTTCCTTACCATTCTTAATGAGGTAATGCATACCGAACCAATCACCCCAACCTTCGCCCATGGAACCGGATTGATGGCTACCAAGTGCTTCTCCACCTGCTACATAACGGTTGGAAAGGGCATGGGAGTATTCATGATAGATGATTCCTGCATCATAGTCACCATCTGCATATTCGCCTTCAAACGCGCCAGGAATCGGCTCCCAAAGGAACATTCCGCTCCATGCTGGAATGCCATCCGGCAACGTCAGCATGTAGGCATTGTCACGACCAGTATAAGTAGGAGCGCCACCAGAAACAGCACCTGCTTGGACAAGTCCTAGAATCGGGTCGCCTTCTAGACCGCCTTTACCGAAATTGGATACCTGCATGTTTCCTGCCGGCTCTGTCCATCCAAGATTATAGAAGTAATCATGGAACAGATTGTGATGGTAAAAGAGGTTGGTCGTTGCACTGTGGACATCCTCTGCGTATGAAGGAGGCACTGTCGCACCTTGGGTCTCTTGCCATGCATTGTTGAAGTTGTATTTGAACTTACCAGTCGGAGCGACAGGGCGTACCGCTTCGTCCGCTGGCACGAGGAAGTTACTCCAGTTCGCGTAAGAGTTCGCATTGTTACCGAACGTCGTCACACCTAAGTTCGTACCTGGCGTCAACCATCCGTAAGGGGAGGCATTCGGGTCACCTTTGAACGATTTCACGACCTGCGTTCCGCCTTGTTTGGCACCAGGATAGTTTTCGAAGATCAATCCTTCAGGGTCTGTCAGATAGTCGACGAGTGAACGCTTGTAAAGCTCTTCACCTGTTTCCGCGTCGATGACCATTTCATAGCCTTCGTTCAGCTCTTCAATAAAGAGGACGCGGTATGCCGGTCGGACGCCATCCTTCGTAATGAACGTCGCTTTCTTCACGCGTTGTTTCGATGGAAGCACGTCGCCACCGTCAAATACGTCCCAGCCTTTTTCGGTTCCTGTCAATTTAGGTGTATATTGCAAGCTCTTCGCTTCAAGGTCGATCGCTTTATTCAAAGCGTCCGTTGAAGATAAGACGAAATCCCCTTTAAGCGACTTCGAGCGGCTTGAATTTCCTGTTACGGATAAAATTTTCCCTTCCTTGTTGACCGCAACGATGATTCTTCCACCGTACACGGACTCGATGCCGTCAAACGTCTGTTGGAACGTCACCGGATGAAGCCCTGTGTCTTTCATCGCGTAGTCCCGGATTACTTTCAACGAGTCGATTTCAGAAGCAGATAACCCGAAAAGGGCAGCGTTGTCTTTCAACCAGTCGCGCGCTACGGTTTCCGCATTCTTGTTGGATGCCCCTGTGAGGTATCCTTTCTCTTTTACAATGGTAGAAGGTGTTCCGAACAAGCTGTTCCACTTAATCTTCGTACCGGCACCGACTTCCTGGATCAGTGCGTTCGCAGCATCGAGCTGCAGGTTCGTCGGCACGACCTGATTGAGGACATTCCGTACATCGTAATGTTCTGAATGATCATGTTCATGTAAGATGTTCTCTACGTTCGGTCCAGCGGTCGTCTCAGCGTTTCCACCGGAACCTATGAGAACTTGACCGGCCAGCAAACTGACGCTCAGCGCGGTAAGGATTCCTGTTTTCTTCACGTATAGTTCCTCCCCATTTAATTAGCATTACTAGCCTTTTTCGCCAGTATATCGGCGTTCCCTCCCCTTCATGCTACAAATACTGACAACAGTCTATAGGGTTTATTTGTTAGCACTACAGACCGCTACTACCAAAGATATACCGGGCATAGTCCGTCTTGTTAAGAAAGGACTAGTTGGCCGTTCGGGCAGGGATATGTCGGGTTTCCGCGAAATAGGTTTTGATCAGAAAAAGAGGGGGAGTACGATGTTGTCTTTTCCAGCACCGTCAACGAGAGAAGAGAAGTTCGAAATGATCGAGTACGTGAAGGATCGCATGCTTCAACTGCATGGAGACAAGGTTGTAGCAGTTGGCGTTTACGGCTCTATCGGATTTGAAAAAGAAGGTGTATATTCCGATATCGAGATGCACATCGTTTCTGAAGATGGCTACGAGATTGAGGGACATGAATTCATATATGGAAAGTTCAAGATGGAGCTCTACACGTCGCAACGCTCCGAGCTGTTGGAACGGGCTTCCGAAGTGAGTGACAACTGGCCGGTGAAGGCGGGATCTTTTGTTCAGATCAAGCCGGTTTACGATCGGGACGGCTTTTTTGAAGAAGTGAAGAAGCGGCCGATGTCCGTGTCAGATACTGCAATACGCGACGTGATGAGGGAGTTCATGATTTGGGAACCGTATGAGACGATGGGAAAAATGAGGAACAATTATGAGAGCGGAAATCTCGACTACATACCCGTCGGAGCACGGGATTTCGCGTGGCAAACAGCAAAGCTGATTGGCCTAGCGAACAAGCAGTATTACACGACTCGTGCCGAGACCTTTGAAGAATCGCTACGGATAGAAGCGAAGCCGGTAGGATACGAAGCATTGGCGCGTAAAGTAATGAGTGGGGATATGAGAGACCGAGCCGAAGTGTATGAACTATGTGAAGCACTCTGGACCGGGCTGAACGACTGGTTCGATGAGCTAGGTATTGAATATCGAGTGGAGCAGTTGCCGTTTTGATTGGAGATCCGCTCGTTTTGGATTATAAATTCTGGATTTGGATTATAATTACCGAGTTTGGATTATAATTTCGGATTTTGGATTATAACTTCCGAATCTGGATTATAATTTCTGAAACCGGCTTATATTCAAGTACCTGACCTTCACCAATAAGGAAAAAGTCAAGTCCACGTGGACTCGACTTCTTTTTTCCTATTTTTACTGTCTGAACTGCGGGGGTTGTTGTGATGGTGCGAAGCTGCTCAGCATTTGGTTCATGTCTTGTTGCGCAAGTTGTGGTACTTGATAGTAGTGACGCTTATTTTGATACAAGAAGATTTCATACGCCATCTCGATAAAATTCGGTACGCTGTCAGCAATGACGCGGCGCAACACCGGGTTCGTCATTTCAAGAGCTGTCATCGCAAACAAACTTCCAGTCGATTTCAGCAATCCGAGCATATATCCAGATACGCCCTGGTCGTTCACTTGGTTTGCAGAAGTGAACGGCTTTTTCGGTTGCCCCGGTGTGAGTCCGTAAACCGTATTGTTGTTCTGATGCATCTTATAGACGCGTGTAGAGTGGGACGGCTTCTCGCCCGTCGAGAACGCTTCAACGATTGTATTGTAAAGGTCGTTGATGAAAGCGTGCTGACGATATAAAATCGTGCGAAGCTCTTGGTCCTTGATGTACTGATCGTAAATCAAATATTGATCCAACACACTGATGATCGAAGCGAGAACCTCGTGACTATCGAACATCTCGTGCCCGCCATGATTCATGTTCGCTGGCGTCGGTGCAGGGTTCGGCTGGAATCCAGGTTGTGCATTCCCTTGTGGAGGCATCGCCCCGCCTTGGGGAGCACCGAACTGATTCATTCTAGGTTGTTGCGGCTGCATGCCTTGTTGCTGCATCCCTTGTGGTTGTTGGCCGCCACCTTGGTTCATTGGATTATTCATCTCTTTTCCTCCTATACAAATCTTGCTACGTAGTTAGTGTTTCAATTGTGGAGGAAATCATGTATCGATTGTGGAAGAAGGAAGAAAGAGAAGGGAGTAATTGAAACCATGCTAACGGAACAGTTGAAAGAATTGAAAGAGATGACAGATAATGAAATCGACAGAATGGACAAAGTGGATCTCGTCCAAAGAATGCTGGCTTCCATCGGTGATCAAGATCCAGAGTTAAGGGATCATCTCATTTACACCAACTTCGCCAAGCTCATCACAGAACAACACCTGACAACGCCTTTCATGGCAGACATCCTCGACATCTGTATGGATGACGACCACCTTTTTTATCGTATAGGTGATAAAGAGACCGACGCTGTCTTCACGAGGTCTTTTTCAGCTCTCGTCGTTGCACTCATTTTAAATGAAGACGTGAAAGGGCGGTTCCTTTCAGAAGCAAAAGCGGTAGAAGCTTGCGAAAATGCTGTCCGCTACCTGTTAGAAGAACAAGACCTCAGAGGATTTGAGGAGGAAAAAGGGTGGGCACATGCAGTAGCGCACGGAGCTGACCTACTCGCCGTTGCTGTCCAACATCCGGCTGTAAAAAAGGAAAGCTTTTATCCGAAAGCGTTGGATACTCTTAAACACTGCATCCTTCGCGAAAACGGCGTCTACACGAATGAAGAGGACGAGCGTTTGCTCATGGTCATCCACTACATGTTCCAAAGAGGAATGGACCCATCCTTATTGGAAAAATGGGTGGATTCGATTTGGACGGAACTTCAAGACAAGAAGGAGCATGGCTGGTCCAACGAATATTTTCATATGCGTAGGAACATCACGACTTTCCTTAAGTCCTTGTACTTCCTGCCAGCCTTAATAGAATCAGCCCCGGATTGCAGGGAAAAGATTGTAGCCTACATAACGAACGACCTGAAAAGCCTCTACCAACTATAAAAGAACGGCAAGGGATGAATGCCCTTGCCGTTTTTCTATTCATTCACGCTTTTCTTCCGATCAAAATGAACCGTAATCGGTTTGAAATCTTTTTTCGTGGGAACCTTGTTAGTCCGATCTAGAGGCTTTCTCTTCACCTTAGGAGCTTTCACGACATGACCATACTCCTGCTCAAACCCCATAAGGGTCATCTTTGCCGCTAAAATCGTCACTGTGAAAAAGAGCACTGGAATACCAGTAATCCACGGATGACCAGCCCAGATGAACTCCCACCAAAAACCGAGCAATCCAGACCATTCATTGGACAAGGAATATTCCCTATTCACCCAATACATGTCTTTCTCCACATCAAACCCTCCGAAGAAAATCCTCAGCAACCCAAGGTGGGCAAGCAACAGCAAGACCTGAATCAGCTCTCGCAAATAAATCATGAAGAATTGAGGGACCAGGTAAGGCATCAAGTGTTTCCGGACCAATTGCCATTTACCTGCACCTAGCACCTTAACGCCTTCAATGAATTCCTTTTTCATAATTCGGTCTGTCTCATTCATTACTAGGACGGAAATCGTCGGAATTGCAATGGCAGTAAAAACGGTGACGAACAACAAGTAATTATCGAAGAATTGAGGATTTTCGCCACCAAACCGTCTTTCATAAAGCATCACCCAAACTAAGATGAAGTAAGCAAGCAGTGTTGCTGGAAAATAGTTCGTTGCATCCACAACCGATGCAATCCACTTTTTCCATTTCGGTACATACATCCCGAGCAACACACCGATTACAGAAGAGAAAAACAGTCTTAGGAAGGCAACGACAAAGGCGATCCCAAGTGTATATTTTGTCCCGATTAACATGAGAGTGAAAATATCCCTCCCAAAGTGATCCGTTCCCATTGGAAAATGATCCAACGGTCCATATGGATGCTTCAAGAGTTCGCCACTTTTATCATAAAGCAGCCTCACGTATGGAATATGATCATTCGTAAAGAAATAATACCCAACACTAGCCATGAACAATCCAAAGATAAACAGTGAACCAATCATGAACATCGGATTTCTCAATAAACGGAACATCAACGTCATATGACCACCTCTTTTCCAGTCGAACGATGGATGACGAGCTTGATCGCCAACAGGATCAGGAACACGGGTATGTAAAAGAGAATCAGGCTAAGTGCAATTACATCGGTCTGATTGTAAGTCAGTATGTACTTCGTGAGACCACTGATATTGAAAAGCCTTTCCAAGATGATCAGGTTCGACAGCATGATCCAGATGATCGCTTTCGAATGGCTCATGATTCCGATAATCGCATTTCGGAAAATGTGTCGGAGGAAAAGCCTGTTGGCCTGCAGCCCTTTACTCGTCGCAAACTCCACGTACAATTGTTCATTCTCTTCCATCGTCATGAACAACGACACTTTGAAAAAGAACAGGGTCGGTAAGAGCGACAGAACGAGGATCGGCACGAAGTACACCTCTTCAAATCCACCTGCAATCGGAAACAGGAGTATTTCTGTTTTCTTGAAAAACCAGATGATGAAAAATTGCACCACAAAAATAACGAAGATGTCTGGTAATGCTTCTAATAAGGAGAGTACTTTTGCAATCTTGCCCACTGTCCTTTTCGAAAAGAACGAGGTCACATACGTCAAAAGAAGACCACCGATCATTGAAACGATCAATGACACCAGGAAAATCTTCATGGAGTAGAAATAATACTCCCAGAACACTGGGAACACCGCATACTTTTTATCACTCCAGTTGTAGAAATCCTGTCCAAACTTGAAGCTGTAAATATCTTTATAGACCTTCATTTCACCTGGATTTAAGAGTGATACGATGGTATTTTTCAAATAACCCAGGTAGGTTGATAAACTGAAGTCAAACCCGTACATCGTCATCCCTAGAAAAGAAGAAATCGCAACAATCCCCACTATAACGGCAATGAATCGTACAAAACTACTCGAAATTGCTTTAAACAAATGACCACCATCCCATAAACATTCCTTTACAAGTAAAGACGAAATACATCCGGCTTGGATGGAAAAAATCAGGAAATACCTGATCCTAAATAGTAAAAATAGTACAATTAGCTAAAAACCGTTTGCCGCAACTTTTAAGAGGGAATCGCACATGTATGTAATGTTGATTACATAATTTTTCTGGATGTATAAAGGAGGACTTCTTCATGAGTGATGATCGTAAAGAGTTTCAAAACAAGAAAGACGAACAGCTCGAACAACATCGTGTCGATGATAAAGATAAACATCTGACCACCAACCAAGGTTTAAAGGTCTCCAACGATGAACATTCCCTCAAAGCAGGGGTACGTGGACCGACATTGATGGAGGACTTCCATTTCCGTGAAAAAATGACGCACTTCGACCATGAGCGTATTCCAGAGCGAATCGTCCATGCCCGTGGATTCTCAGCTCACGGCGAATTCGAAGTATATGAGTCCATGAAAGAATATACGAAAGCGAACTTCCTTGCTGACCCATCTGTGAAAACCCCGGTATTCGTCCGTTTTTCCACAGTCGCAGGGTCCAAAGGTTCATTTGATACAGCACGTGACGCACGTGGATTTGCAACGAAATTTTACACGCAAGAAGGGAATTTCGACCTAGTCGGAAACAACATACCAGTCTTTTTCATCCAGGATGCAGTCAAGTTCCCTGACCTTGTCCATGCGGTCAAAGCAGAACCACACCATGGCATGCCACAAGCTGCATCCGCTCATGATACGTTCTGGGATTTCGTCGCGAACAACCAGGAGTCCGCACACATGGTCATGTGGACAATGTCCGACCGCGCCATTCCAAGAAGTCTCCGTATGATGGAAGGATTCGGCGTCCACACATTCCGATTCGTAAATGAAGAAGGGAAAGCCCACTTCGTCAAATTCCACTGGAAACCGATTCTTGGGACACACGGTCTCGTCTGGGACGAAGCACAGAAAATCTCTGGTAAAAATCCGGACTTCCATCGTGCAGACCTTTACGAGTCCATTGAAAACGGTGACTATCCCGAATACGAATTAGGCGTTCAAATTATTGCTGAAGAAGACGAATTCAAATACGATTTCGATGTCCTTGATCCGACGAAACTGTGGCCGGAAGAAGAGGTACCGGTCAAAATCATCGGTAAAATGACGCTCAACCGAAATGTGGATAACGTGTTTGCTGAAAATGAGCAGGTGGCGTTCCACCCGGGTCACGTCGTACCAGGAATCGACTTTTCCAATGATCCATTGTTGCAAGGCCGTTTGTTCTCTTACACGGATACGCAAATTTCCCGACTCGGAGGACCGAATTTCCACGAGATTCCGGTCAACAAGCCTGTCTGCCCGTTCCACAACAACCAACGTGATGGTATGCACCGCCAGACGATCAATACGGGTCAAGTCAGCTATCACAAAAACTCGTTAGCTGATAACACACCGAGCCCAGCAAGCGAAGAAGAGGGCGGATACAAGCATTATCAGGAAAAAGTGGAAGGTCATAAAATCCGTGCGAGAAGTGAAAGCTTCGAGGACTTCTTCTCACAAGCGAAGCTTTTCTGGAACAGTATGAGTGAAGTGGAGAAGGATCACATCAAGAAGGCGTTCAGCTTCGAGCTTGGAAAAGTGGAAAGTAAATCCGTCCAGCAGCAAGTCGTCAACATGTTTGCGAAAGTCAGCTCAGAACTAGTAACGGAAGTAGCTGACAACATCGGTGTAGACCGGCCGGAAGGCGGAGAAATCGATTATACGAAATCTTCGCCAGCGTTAAGCATGGAAAAGACGACAAAAACAGCAAAGTCACGTAAAATCGGAGTGATTGTCGGTGATGGATTTAACGGTGTGGATGTGACGCATATTCTTCGGGAGTTCAAAGCGGAAGGTGCGATGCCGGAAATCATCAGCAGTAAGCTGGGGACGTTGAATGGCTCGGACGACAAAACGCTCGAAGTCGACCACACATTCTTGACCGCTGATTCCGTCCTGTTTGATGCGATCTATGTCGTGGGAGGAAAGAACATCGATAAAGAGTTCGAACAACATGCATACAATTTCGCTGAAGAAGCCTTCAGCCATTTCAAACCGATTGGTGCAACCCATGAAGGGAAAGAGTTGATTGAAACTTATAAAGATCAAATTGGAGTCGTCATGGAGGATGACGTTAATGTATTCGCAGACAAATTCATTGATGCTGTCGCGGCTCACCGTCATTGGAAACGACAACTTGTAAACGTGTAAAGTGTGATTGAAGAGACTGGACTGAAGCGATTGGAGCTTCGGTTCAGTCTATTTTGATGGTTTCTCGGCATTTCAGGGTGTATTCTGTTCATTCTGAGGGATATTCTGTTCACTTCAGGGTGTATTCTGTTCATTCTGGAGGATATTCTGTTCATTTCAGAGCATTTTCTGGTCATTCTGAGCATGTATTACATCAATTAGGATGATAGACCTACTCCCTGTAACATAAAATGAGGACCCAACAAAGATGACGTTCCAAATCGTCACCTCGGTCAGCTCCTCACTCTTTTTTACGATTTGATAGGGGGAATCATCGTATCATGGATATACTTCGGTGCTGGGGTAAGGCTCGGTGCCGGGCCATACGAAACAGGTTGTGAGTATTTGAATTGTCCTTTTCCATCCATACTTGGACCGCTCGCCCATCGACCTTTCTTACTTTCTTCACCTTCTGAAAGGTTGTAAAGGGTGTAGGAGACTTCCTGCTTTTCGAGTTTCCTCGGGAAAGTGGAGGGCACAACGATATCATTCTCCCGTTGTTCGAGTTCGTAAAGCGCGGCGTACCATTGGTTTTGATGTGCAGTGTCACGTGCTATCATGAACGATAATGTATCTTTGACACCTTGATCAGTCGCCATTTCGTAAAGTCTCACAGCTTGTAATCGTCCTTGTGACTCCGCAGTCAAGTTCGCTCTGAAGTCCGCCATCAAATTTCCGCTCGCCCCGATATAGGATGCCGTCCACCGGTTTCCGACACTGTCGACTGGCATCGCTCCCAAACCGCTCACGATTGCATGCTGAGGATTCATGCCGCCCATCGCAGCAGCTACTACCGGATTGCTCTTGTATGCCGCTTCTTGATCTTTAACTGGAGCGTTATCCAACAACCGGGCGATCATGGTTGCGAGCATCTCCACGTGAGCCATTTCCTCCGTTCCCATATCAAGACAAAGGTCCCGGTATTTTTTGTCCGCTCTACCGTTGAAACCCTGGAATAAGTATTGCATCATGACGGAAATTTCACCATATTGTCCGCCCAATATCTCTTGGAGTTGTTTGGCGAAGATCGGGTCTGGACGTTCAGGCTTTGCATCATATTGGAGTTCCTTGATGTGATAGAACATTCGCATTCTCCTTTTACAATTCATCAACCTTAACCTATGAGAAACGCGAATGTCCTGTGCTAGTTCAACTTAGTGGACTCTTTTTTGCATGAAGGTAGAAGGGATGTCCTTCAGGAAACTTGGGTAGTCGAATGAGACCGCGATCTGATGCTTGTTGAAATCCGGAGAGGTTTCGTAGCGCAAGTCCACGATACTCTGACCGAAAGCTTCTCCAGGAGCTACTACGATTTTGACTGGTAAGTTAACTGTCTTCACTTTGTTTTTGTTTAATAAGTACCAAATCGGAAGGACGTCATGCAAAGGGCTTCCTGTTATGCCAGGATTTTTTCCAAGATAAAATTGGTAGTAAAAATCGAGCAGTGGTTTGATGACGAGACCTAGAGGATCTTTAGTCGAAGCATGAAACGTATTGATCTGGTTCACTTGAGCAGGGGGAAGGATGGCGTAGGTAGTTACATTCAATGGGAAGATCGTCATGTTCTTTGCATTTAGCATGACAAGGTTAGCTGCATAAGGATCACCGTAAAAATTCGCTTCCGCAACGGATGTCACATTACCAGGAAAAAAGAATGTCCCGCCCATGATGACATACTCCTTGATCTGTTTCATCAGTTCTACTTCAAAAATGAAAGCAGTAGCCAAGGAAGAGAGTCTTCCGATATTCACAACCGTAAGATCATCAATGTGTTCTCTAATAATCTTCTTTACATCATTTAGTGGATGAACAGGGTAATCGATAATTGGGGTGGTGATTGGTCCCAAACCTTCTTTCCCATGGACTTCAGGATAATAAACGAGTGGAATACCAGTCAATGGACTGGTTGCCCCTTCAAAAACCGGAATATCTCCATGTCCCGAGAGATATTTGATATAATTCACATTCCTCAACACTTTCTCTCTAGAAACGTTCCCATAATCAGCAACAATTCCCAAGATCTCGATTCCAGGGTTAAATAACATATAAATGAGGGCAATCGTATCATCAATTCCAAAATCCGCAAAAAGCAGTACTTTTTTCATTCTCCATCACCTGCCATTTAGTACACCTTATGATTTTAGATGATATAAAAGTATAGAGATTCTTCTGGAATAATATAATGAAGTATTTGTATACCAATATATGGAATATAGTAGTGTGGAGTAGATTGCTATTCATGGGGGTGATCCTGTGAAAAATGTGTTGTTGTTCGGGGATCCTGGAATTGATGATTCATTAGCGCTGATTTATGCCATCTTACATCCAGATATCAATTTAGTCGGAGTTGTAGCTTGTTATGGAAACATCGAAAAGCAACAAGCCGTCCGAAATGTTCGGTACCTTCTGGAAATTAGCGGTGTTCAAGACGTACCCGTCATACGAGGGGCAGAAGGACCGTTGAACGGTGATTTCACGGTTTTCTATCCTGAGATTCACGGACCTGAAGGATTAGGACCAATCCAGCCAAATGAGTCAATTCCTCCTGAATTCAACTCCTATGAGGAGATCTTTGAAATCGTGAATCAGTTCGAAGGTGACCTCACAGTCGTCAATCTTGGGAGGAACTCTTCATTATCGATGGCGCTGATTTTAGAACCGGATATCATGGAGAATGTCTCTTCTTTTTACCTGATGGGAGGGGCTTTCTTCGTACCTGGAAACGTAACACCTCTGGCGGAAGCAAACATTCATGGCGATCCGATTGCCGCTCGAAATATCCTTCACAAAGCAAAGAACACAACACTGTTTCCACTCAACGTGACGAATTATGCATATGTGACGGATGCCATGGCCGCACTCATACAGCAGAATGCAAGAAATGTTTACCGGGAGCTTACTCCGAAAATCATCCGTTACTATATCAACGCTTATCAGAAATTGCATCCAGGCATCCCAGGTGCAGCTCTTCATGATGTGCTTACATTAATGGGGCTGACGAATCCCAATGTATGTCAATATGTAACGAAAACCGTGGATGTTCAGACTTCTGGACCTTCAAAGGGACAAACGATTGCCGATTTCCGCAATCCTCCTGAACCGCAAAAAGGAAACCCAATCCGTATAGCGATTCAATTGAATTACAACCTGTTCTACCAGGATTTTTTAAAAACGATGACGAGGTCCCAAACCGTCGGGTGAAACAGACAAAGGTCAGTGAAATGTAAAAAAGAGAGGACCTCGAACGAAGTCCTCCCAACTCAATCATGCATTTCCTACTTTTTCAACATGTTCCTCATTCGGTTGTTGTTCCGTTGACCGGATATCCTCATCCTCTTCCGGTGAAGTTTTCTTGACGAAGAAGGACAAGATCAAGCCGATGAATGACAGGATGGTAATCACCATGAAGGCAACATTCACACCATGGATATCCGGGCTAGGAATTGACGGCTGTTGTTGCGCAGATAGTGCCGTCGAGGTCATGACAGTGACCAGAATCGCCGTCCCGACAGATGCTGCAATCTGCCGCATCGTATTGCTCATTGCGGTACCATGTGGGATCAAATGCCGTGGCAACTGATTCAGTCCGGCTGTCGTAACCGGCATCATCACCATGGACAGCCCGAACATCCGGATTGCGTACAGAATGGTAAGGGTCCAGATGGTCGTTGTCGTATCGAGAAAGGAAAAAGCCAATGTGGCACCCGTTATGATGGTCAAGCCTACAATCGATAACAACCGCGCGCCGATCCGGTCGAATATCCGACCTGTAATCGGGGACATAAATCCGGTTATGACCGCCCCCGGTAAAAGAACTAGGCCTGACTCAAATGCGGTAAAATCCCTCATGTTTTGCATATAAAGGGGGATCAGCGTTTCCGCACCAATCAGTCCAAGGAAAAGGATCATCGCAATGACCGTCGTTATGGTAAACGTCTTATATTTAAACACTCTGAACTCAAGCATCGGATGGTGCATGCGTAATTGTCGTACAGTGAAGATGGATAACGCTACGATTCCGATGACCAGAACGACGATCGTTCTCGCACTATCCCATCCGTAATTACCTGCACTCGTGAATCCGTAAAGCAGTCCCCCGAATCCGATAGAAGAAAGGATGATCGAAACAGGATCGACTTTCGGATAAGACAGCTCTGTTACGTTTTTCAAAATGAAATGCGCAACGATGATGATCATGATCGCGAGCGGTAAGATGAGCCAGAACAATAAGCGCCAGCTGTAATTGGCTGTGACCCACCCCGATAAAGCAGGACCGATGGCTGGTGCAAACGAGATGACCAGTCCGATATACCCCATTGCAGCGCCACGCTTATTGACCGGGAAGATCATCAGGAATACGGTTTGCATCAATGGCAGCATCACACCAGCACCGGCGGATTGGACGATCCTTCCTAATAGTAAAAAACTGAAGTTGGGGGCCACTCCACCGATGACCGTTCCTACAGTGAAAATCCCCATTGCTGCCATGAACAATTGTCTCGTTGTGAAACGTTCGATCAAGAAAGCGCTGACGGGTATCATGATGCCGTTGACCAGCATGAAGACAGTCGTCAACCACTGCCCGGTATTCGCAGTGATGTTCATTTCTTCCATGATCGGAGGTATGGCAGTGATCATCAATGTTTGATTCAGGATCGTAATAAAGGATCCCGCTAACAACAAGGCTGCAATCAACACTCTACTATACGATTGAGATGACATGGAGCAGCATCCTTTCTAAGATGTGTATATGTTGAATTGCAAAGTGCAATCGATCTTCTACTAACGACAGAATTATACTCCTTCAAAGACCTCCCAGACAAACATGTTGTTTGTGAACGCATTCTCAAACTGTGAAAAATCATATTTCCTTTGATAGAAAAATAGAGTAGGATAGCTAGAAAAATTGAGATCGGGGACAGGGGATTAAGAATGGATCTTATACTTTTCTTAAAAGCATTGTTGTTAGGGATGGTAGAAGGGCTGACAGAGTTTGCGCCGATTTCATCGACAGGGCACATGATCATTGTGGATGACATGTGGCTGCAGTCGAAAGATTTTCTCACCAAATACGTCGCGAACACGTTCAAAGTCGTCATCCAGCTAGGATCGATCCTTGCCGTCGTAGTCGTCTTCTGGAAAAGACTGCTGAATCTAATCGGATTGAAAAAGGAGACAAACAGTGCGCCTAAGGGAGAACGTTTGAAACTGTCCCAGGTTATCGTAGGATTACTTCCGGCAGGTGTTTTAGGGGTTCTTTTCGAAGACTTCATAGATGAGCATTTGTTTTCCACAGAAACGGTATTGATCGGACTTGTCCTCGGAGCATTTCTGATGATTTTTGCAGATTGGTCGGGAGGGAAGAGCACGACCACAGAGACGGTCGACCAAATTACGTACAAGCAAGCTTTTACAGTGGGGCTAATCCAGTGCTTTTCGTTATGGCCCGGTTTTTCGCGCTCAGGCTCGACGATTTCAGGCGGAGTACTTGTCGGTATGAGCCACAGGGCTGCCGCTGATTTTACCTTTATCATGGCGGTGCCAATCATGGCTGGAGCAAGTCTCTTATCCTTGGTGAAAAACTGGCAGTACTTCACGATGGACGCATTGCCGTTCTTTATCGTCGGTTTCGTAAGTGCGTTCATTTTCGCCTTGCTATCGATTCAATTTTTCCTGAGCGTCATCGGTAAAATCAAACTGATCCCATTCGCAATCTATCGGATTGTGCTCGCTCTGGTCATTTATTCCGTTTTTTTTAACTAATCCGTATAATTTGAGTCCCATCAATCGTTATACATACTGAAAGCCGAATTTAAGGAGGAATCTATGAATTCTACAGAAAAAGAGCAACAAAGTTTAGCAGAGAAACAACGCGAACTGAAAGCAGAGTTTAATACGTTGATTCAGGACTCGAAAAAAGGACTCTGGAAATACTGCCGTCATCTTACTGGATCTCCTTGGGATGGTGAAGATCTATTCCAAGAAACGGTGATGAAAGCTTTTGGTAGTTTTTATCAACGTTGGCATCCTACCAATCCGAAATCCTATCTATATCGCATTGCAACCAACACGTGGATTGACCATTGCAGACGGGAAAAGCGCTTTGTCGGTCATTTAGAAGAGGAAGATGTTCCGTCAGAGGATTTTTCAGATGATTTAGACATGGAAGAAGCGCTACGTTATCTAGCAGATCGATTTTCTCCACGCCAAACGGCCGTATTCCTTCTCATGGAAGTGTTTTCTTTTACAGCAAAAGAAGTTGCTGGAATCGTCCGAACGACACCCGGTGCGGTTTATGCAGCGGTTCGACGTATGAAAGAGAAGCTGAAAAATCAGCCAAGTACACAAGGTAGAGAGGCATTACAAAACAATGAAAAGAATCCTATACATCCTCTTATTAAAACGTATTTGAAAGCCTTGAATGAAGGAGATCTACAAGGTGTTTTGGATTTGATCAGTGATGAGGCACATAACGAAGCTACGCTTGGATTCCAGGAGTTCTCTAAGGATGAGATGCGTTCAGGTTCCATGCAGTTTGGTTTACCTGGTTATCGAGCAGAACTGGAGACACTATGGGGAAGAGATGTCATCGTCATTTATTATGACAGTGAAACGGGTCCTCAAATCCATGACATTCAATATCAAGAAGTCGAAAATCATAAAATTGTTTACCATAAGAGTTTTTATTTCCGGAAGGAATTGCTTATCGCTGCAGCAGAAGAATTAGGTTGCGAACCCCAAATGGACAAGTTTCCAGAAACATGGGCTGATTAGGACGTAATATAATTCCATCTCCCCATTCATACACTTTTCATATGGACTTGAAAAGGGGATGAACCGCTTGGCTATTGGTATTATGAGTGCGCTCGTCGAGGAAATCGCCTATCTTTTGGAAAAGATGGAGGTCAAGCAGAAGGAAACGATTGCTCAGAAACATTTCTACATCGGCACAATTGATAAAGAGGATGTCATCCTTTGCTATTCAGGCATCGGGAAAGTGAATGCATCCATGACGACCCAGCTTCTAATCGATCACTTTCATGTCCGGTTTGTCATCGTTGCGGGAACCGCTGGTCTTTTGAATCCGGTTTTGAAAACAGGGGACATCGTCGTATCGGAGGATGCGGTCGAATACGATGTGGATTTCACTCCACTCGGTTATCCACCTGGTGAAATCCCAGGGCTGCCCTTAGCGTATCAAGCAAATCCGCTTTTAGTGAAAGTGGCACTTCAAGCAGGAAAAGGCATGAAAGGGATAAAAGTGAAGAAAGGCAGAATCTTATCTGGAGATCAGTTTATTGCAAGCGACAAAGAAAAAGAGGAATTAAGGGAAATGTTCAAAGGCGACGCAGTTGAAGCTGAAGGTGCTGCGGTCGGTGAAGTTTGTTATTTGAATAAAATCCCCTTTGTCGTGGTAAGGGTGATTTCAGATGATGCAGATGCCAATGCTCCAACCGATTTCCAAGAACTTTTGGAAGAAGTCGCAATTCATGCCCAACTGCTTGTTTTAAGAATGTTGAAAGGAATTAAAGCGCTTAAGGCGAAGAATAAGAAATAACAAGACCAATCTCGCAAAGATGAGATTGGTTTTTTATTCGCACTCAGTTTTTTGAAAGACGAGGTGTAAGTCGATGAACACGAAGAAATTTTGGATGACAGCCCTATTTCTCCTTCTACTTCTTACCGGATGCAGCGGGCCTGGAGAGGAACAAGAAATCATCATCGGGGATGAAGATGCTCCTGCAACAGAGGAAGAGGATCAAAGTTGACTCCTTATACGACTTAGGATGTATTTTAGTTAAATGGGAACATTTGTTCTTGTTAAAAATTTGAATATGTATTATGATGGAATTGAAATGCCCACTTAAAATTGAGGAGAGTGTTCAAAAATGAAACAGACAATACCTTATCTCGTATTCAATGGTCAGGCTAAAGAAGCACTTGAGTATTACAAGGACATTTTTGGTGGCGAAGTGACGGATCTTCAAACGTTCGGAGAGGCAGATTTCCCTACACCTCCTGAAGCCGACGAAATGGTTTTACATGCACGATTCAAAAAAGGTGATTTATTTTTCATGGTGTCTGATACATTTCCTGGACAGGAAGTGGAAAGAGGAACCAACATTTCTTTGACTCTAGAAATGGAGAGCGAAGAACAAATTCAATCCCTTTATGAGAAGTTAAGTGAGAAAGGGAAGGTCGCAATGGAGCTACAAGATATGTTCTGGGGTGCGAAATATGCAAAAGTAGTGGATGCTTATGGCTTCACTTGGGATCTGAACTACCCTACAGAATAATGGATACATGAAAAAATCCCGCTCATTCAAGCGGGATTTTCTTATATTAATTCGTTTGATCTGCCAATTTCACTAATACGTGGGACATATGCTGGCGTTCTTCTTCGTTCGCTACATTCCATAACTCGTTCAGTACCTTTTCTTCACGGTTACGAGGCTCTTCGTGCTTCGCTAAGTAATCGGCAACACGTTTTGCGCCAGTTGCAAGTCCTTCATCACTTAACCCAAGCTTTTCACCTTTACTCACTTGGTCACCTAAGTAATCTTTAAAGTTCTGGAAGTTATCCAGGATTTCTTCTTTCTTTTCCTGGTTCAATTCAGCTGCAGCATTTTTTGGATCTTTCATCTTATCCACTCCTTTTGCTGTATTAATATACTAATACCACATAGAGTAGATGTTAAACATTTGAAGAACGATGATCTACATAACATCAAGCTGCTTCTTTGGTTGAAACCGTGTGCTTTCGACCCACTCCATTTACGACCACAACCCCTATGATGGCAACTAGACCGCCTATGAGCGATATGGTGCTTGGCCACTCTTTTAGCCAAACCCAAGCGGTGACAATTGCAATGACTGGTTCAACGTAAAGCATGCTCGTCACTGTGCTCGCTCTACCGAGTGAAAGAGCGGTAGCCCAAGTGACATAAGCGACTGCGGCCGGAAAGATACCTGTATAGAGAGCTGCCAGATTGGCTTCCAGAGTCGCCTGCTGAATATCTTGCATTAAACCTGGCGAGAAAATCAGAAAAGGGATTGTACCTGCCCATGTAAAATATGCTGTTAATTCTATAGGCGTATAACGTTTGTGAAGAGGTTGTTGGAACACGAAAAATATGGAGGTAGCAATGGCTGCCATCAATACCAGCACAGCACCGATTGAAATGGAAAAAGACGCTCCTGAGGTACCGACCGTAATCAGGATGACACCGAGAAATCCAATCGATAATCCGGTCCATCCGGCTTTACCAAGGCGTTCTTTCATGAAAAGAACCGCGATGAGCGCTGTGAAGATCGGTGTAGAACCGATCAGCATGCCAGCACTGCCTGCCGTAATGGTCAGTTCCCCAAACGTAACTCCGATATTGTAAAGAGTGATCCCGACAAAGCCGAGCAGAAATATTTTGATGAGATCCTTTTTATGAGGAATCCGGATGCGAATGCCCGGCACTAAAGCAAGGGCAATAAAAATAGCCGATGCGATTGCATATCGACTTAGAACAAGATGACCTGCGGTATATCCGCCATGCAGACTGGCGCGGATTGCGGCAAAGGTTGAACCCCAAATGATGACGGTTGTGAGAGCCATCAAAAATGCTTTCATGTTCATATTGAATTCCCCCTCTATCTATTGATCTAAGCCAAACTTAACACTTTACTGCACTGAAGTAAATGGTGGGAGATAATCTATTTTTCATATAAAAAGCCCTAGCAGAAATAGGCTCTGCTAGGACTGAATCTTCATTATTTCAAGCATTCTTCAATGACTCGGATGACATCTGTTCCTTGAGAGGGGGTAGCAGGTAGGGAAGCGCCGTTTCGAATCGCTTTTGCCAACTGAGTGTAGTAGGATTCATAGCTTCCGATTTCCGTCATGATCCGTTTACCCTCTGGATATTCGTCATTCGTCAAGATGCCATACGTTTGTTCCTGATCCAATCCCCAGCCGGTTTCACCAGGCATCATTCCATCACGTAATTGACCTTCCTGAGGATCCATTCCGTATTTCACGAAGCTTCCTTTCGTTCCATGGACCTGAAACTTCGGTCCAGGCGAACGGACAAGTGCACTCGAGTGAAGGATGACCTGTAGTGGATCGTAATCGAGGCGGATGTGGAAATAATCATCTACCGTTGCTTCCTCGCGCTGTGCTTTTACATCCGCACTGACACTTTTGAAATCAGTGCCGAACAACATCAATGCCTGATCGATCAGATGTGAACCGAGATCATAAAGGATACCGCCACCAGGCACTGGTTTCTCACGCCAACGATCGCGGACGTCAGGTCGGAAACGGTCGAAATGAGCCTCATAGCTCATAATCTCACCTAGCGCACCTTCATCGATCATCTTTTTGACAGTGAGGAAATCGTTGTCCCAGCGACGATTGTGATAAGGGCTCAAGACGAGTCCTTTCTCTTCTGCCAACCGTTGCAATGCTTCTCCTTCCTCGGAGTGGACGACGAAAGGTTTTTCAATGACAACATGTTTACCGGCTTCTAACGCCTTTTTTCCTAATGAAAAATGATGCTCGTTCGGAGCCGTGATGACGACGAGTTCCACATCATCAGATTGGATGATTTCTTCTGCAGTAGGAACAACCTCTACGTCATCCATGTCTTCGTATACATGATCTGGTTTTGATGTGGAGATGAGTGCTAATTCATATTGTGGAAGGGTTCTGAAAAAGGGTGCGTGGAACACTTTTCCTGACAGCCCGTATCCAATCAATCCTACTTGTACTGGCTTCATAATCAAGACTCCAATCTAAGGAAAAATTTTCACGTCTCCACTGTAGCACACTATTTCGCCATCAACCCAGTATAAAGTGCTTCAAGCAACTTTCCTTTCCTGTCGTGACTCAATTCCCAGATCATTGCGCCTGCTAAGCCGTTGTCATGAATATAGTCGGTCTTGAACCCGATGGATTCAGGGTCTTCATAACTGATGAATGAGGATGTTCCATTCCAGAGATAAGGCACTTTCGTTTCGGGATCCAGGTGTCGCTTATAGCCGTTCTGATTGATATAACTTTTTTCTAGCGTATCGTATGTGAGACTGCCGCCATCGACGACAAACGGTTGATGAAGGCCTTTGTTCAATGGTGTAATTGCATCATACTTCCGACCGTAAAAAGGAACACCAAGAACGAGTTTGTCTTTTGGTACACCAGCTTCCGCATACACTTTTACCGTATCATCAGCACTCCATTTATTCGGAGGATTGCCTGAAGAGGTATAGAGCGGTGCATTGTGTCCAGTCTTTTGATACCACTGCCCATTGATGTCATAGGTCATCAAGTTGACGAAGTCCAAATGAGTCGCAAGCTTGTCCATTTCCGTGTTTTTCAGGAAACTGGTCCCAGCAGTACCTGCAATCGTCAGGATATACTGTTCTCCAGTCTTCTGTTCAAGTGCATCGAGTTGACTGCGCGTCTCTTTGATCAGCAAGGTGAAATTCTCTTTATCTTCTGGTCTATGTTTGTTATTTGGAGCACCACCATTCACAGGGTACTCCCAATCAATATCTACACCGTCAAATCCATGCTTTTGAATGAATGAGACTGCACTTTCTGCAAACTTTTCCCGGGCTGATGGGGTTGCAGCTGCGTCTGAAAAGTTCTCTGAATAGCTCCAACCACCAACGGAAATCAGCGTTTGAAGGTTTGGATTGTCCAGTTTCAATTGCTTGAGCTGCTGGAAGTTCGTCGGATCGACTTCCGGGTCGCCAATCACTACTTTTCCGCCGTCAGAAACGTCAGCGAAAGCATAATTCAAGTGTGTCAGTTTGCTAGCTTTGATGTCTTTCGCTTCATAACCCGAATATGCACCCCAGCCACCATAATAACCGACCACTTTTTTAGTAGAACTGTTGGTGGCGTTCACTTCTTTCGGACCAACGTTACTTGATTTCGTCTGCAGACTGTTATTAATGATTTTATTCGTCACCTCGTTTGCACCAGGGCTTTTGAATACACTGACCATTCCTGCAATTAGGATAATGATCAATCCGAATCCGAGCCAACCTTTTAACTTCATAACGCTCACTCCCCATGACGTATGTAAATCCTCTTCTCATAGAATACGAGAGTAGTTGGGGAAGTCCAAGGGTTCAGAAGGAATTGAAGACTAGTACATTATGGAAAACGAATTACTATAAAGAAATATTTTTTAAGTAGAACAATATGTAAAGGAAGGGATTACAACGACCGATATATAGGATAGATGGACTATACATAAAATGAGGTGGACGTGTTGGAACAAAATTCTTTACAGCTTGAAGCTCTGAAGCAGAAGAACAAAATCATGTTGATCATTTCAGGCCTATGTACGATTCTAGCGACCGGAATCGACATTAGCTTGAAAGCACCACTCATGAACATTTTGATTATCTTCATAGGTGGTACCATTTTGACGGGAATCTTAGCCTTCTCGCATTTCAAAAAGAAATTCATTACCTTAGCGCCTTACATAGGAGTTATTGGTTTAAGTGCAATTCTCGCTACCATCATGCATGCAAACCCTTCGGATCAAAATGCATTTCTCGTGTACTTCCTGTTGGCTTTTTCTATTTTATATCTGGATCGCAAAGTCTTTTTTGTTGGGACCACCCTTGCGCTTGGACTCGTTGTATCCTATTACATGATGTATGGAACGACGCTTGAGACGACGCTCGGAAAAACGTTGCTCGTCATGATTCTCGTTCTGGTCGTGTTCTATTTGCAGTTGGCGATTGCAAAGAATATGAACAATAAGATGGAAACACTCCAAAGTGAAGTGGAAGAGCGTCTAGAACGTGAGCAATCCAGTCGTCAGATGCTTGAACAGAAAACGAAGTCCATTGCGGTTGAACTTCAGAACCTGACAAGTACGAGTGAACACAATCAACATTCCTTCAATGAAATGAACATCGCAATCCAAGAGATTGCTTCCGGTACACAATCACAAAGTGAAAGTGTCAGTGACATCATGAGCTCCATTGAAAGTACGAACGAGCTCGTCAACCGGATGCTTGCAAGTGCTGAAGTGATTTTAGAGAAAACGGAACAAACTGGTGAAAGTTCTTCCCATGGAACAGCTCGAGTCGAACAATTACATAAGCAAATCACCGAGTTTAAAACACTAGTTTCCGCAATGGCAGAAGATATGAACATCCTAACAAAGCATGTCGGAGAATCCGTATCTTCCTTGAACTCAATCCAAGAAATTACGGCGCAGACGAACTTGCTTGCGTTGAACGCTTCGATTGAAGCGGCTCGTGCAGGAGAAGCTGGAAAAGGTTTTGCGGTAGTCGCATCTGAGATCCGAAAACTTGCTGACATGACGGAAAAAACAGCGGACAGTATCTCGAAGAACCTGACCGAAATCCACTCCAGCAATGGACGTACTCAGAAGCAGATGAAGAGCATTGCAACGGAGATGGAAGAGAATATCCGTGAAACGGAAGAAACGAAAGCGATTTTCGAAAGCATCAATGCTTCCATTCAAATGCTGAACACAGAAATGGCGGAGTTCCAAAGCATCGCGGAACACGTCAGCAAGGACACCCAGGATGTTGAAAGATCTGTCAATGAGTTTGCAGCAGTCATTGAAGAATCCACTGCGACAACGGAGGAAGTATCAGCATCCATCCAGCAGCACACTTCACAAAATGAGATCATCGTGAAACAGATTGAAGACATCAATGAACAAGTCGGAAGTCTTGCTGAATCTACAACGAAATAAAACTTGAGTTGAAATGTCTGTTACCTCCAGAAAACGGCCGGAGGTGGCAGGCATTTTTTGTTGACGGGACAAGTACGCATTCTGGGGGAACGATTGCGATCGTTTATAGAAAACCGAGCAAATCTAAACGGATGTACAAGCGTAATCTGCTTGTCTTCATACAATATAAAAGCATTGCCTAGTACTAACGAGAATAAAGGAGAAAAAAATGAGGAGAAAACCTAAAACAAATTATTTAGAATGGTCGCAGCTTCCTTACGGAGGAGAAGAAACACCACCGAACGATGGAATCGATCCACTTGCGGAATCCTGGTCGACCTATGTCATCAAACGGAGGGGTAGCAGGTTCTTCGGTCCAAGAGGTCCACTCCAGTTCAATATTCAAAACCCGAATGACATTGATTGGGATTCAGAACTGGCGGTTGTGCAAGAGACGATGGACAATATCACCCCTGAACAAATCAAAATCGCTAAATTTTGGGGCACAGGTGTCGCAACAAAGCAATGGACCCCGATCATCGACCGCTTGATTGATACGTACGGATGCACACCACCATATGCAAGCCGAATTTTGGCTGCGGTCGAAGCAGGTCTCAATGATACTTTTGCTGTCGTCTGGTATTACAAGTACCACTGGAATGTGGCTCGTCCGATCCAGTACGATCCAGACCTTGAACCGATTCTTTGTACACCGAGATTCCCGACATACGTATCGGGTCATTCCGCTATATCTGGCTGTGCGGCAGTCATCCTGAGCTACTATTTCCCAGGTGAGTCGGAAAAACTTCATGAACTTGCTGAGGAAGCGGCCGTTTCAAGATTATATGGAGGCATTCACTTCCCGATTGATAATGAAGCCGGTCTAGTAGTAGGACGGACGATTGGAGAAGCTGTCGTAGAGCATTTGAAACGTCAGACGGATTCCAGCGGTCAACCGATCGACAAACCGTATCAGGAAGATCTCGATGCAGATCTTCGTTTCTCAAACTACGATCAAGCTTTACCATATGACTTCGAAGACACTTGCACTTCTAATCGGAAAAAACTGAAAAAACCTCGCCGTGAACGGACGCCATATGACGGACGTCCAAGACTGTTTTTTTAAATTCGTCATTCACTCTACTGCACATGTTGCAGTAGAGTTTTTCGTTGAGGGAGGAATCAATGTCTTTTGAACCGAAAAGAGACTAGAAATGTATTTCGATAGTTTAGGAGTGGATTGATAATGATGAAAACCCTTGTGATGGGTGGAACTGAGTTTGTAAGTGAAGCGGTTGCTAAACAACTGATTTCAGAAGGTCATGAAGTAGATATTTTAACAAGAGGAAATCGTAATCCTATTTATGAAGGTGTTCATGAACATCATATTTGTGATCGGAAAGAAGGACACCAATTGTTTGAGAAGTTGAATGATATCCAATATGACTATGTCTTCGATGTGACTGCATACACACAGGAGGATGTAAAAATTCTTACGAACGTATTGAATAAGGAGAAACTGAAAGGATACGTGTTTTGTAGTTCTGGGGCAGTTTACCCGCAAAGTGATGGGCATGTTCAGGAAGAAATGGCAACTGGTAATAATCCTTCTTGGAGTCAATATGGGAAAGATAAGTTTGAAGCAGAAAATTATTTGATGGAGCTATATCATGCAGAAGAATTCCCCGCAGTCATCTTCCGTCCACCATACATATATGGAGAAGGGAATAATATTTATAGAGAAGCTTTTTTATTTGACCGCATTCAAAGTGATGAACCAATACCTTACCCAGGAGATGGTACGACGAAGGTGCAATTCATCCATATTGAAGATCTAGTTAAGGGATTTAGCAGCACAATAAATCTTGATAGCTCAGTAGGTCAAATCTACAACTTATCCTTTCCAGAGGATATTACATGGATAGAGTATATAAAGACAGGAATGGAAGTGGTAGGGAATAATGCTCCCCTCGTCCAGGTATCCCATGATTGGATGGATCAAAACGGCATGAGCTTCAAAGATTTTTTCCCTTACAAGGACGAAACTTTCCTCATGTCGGTAGATAAATTACACCAATCTGGTTTGCATGTACCTTCCATCAACTTAAAAGAGGGTCTAGAAAGAGCATATCAATGGTATGTCACTCAGCAAAACAAACCGGATTTCAGGAAAATGAAAAGTATCGACAAGGTTGTTAGGTTGTGTGATTCTGGGATCTGAATCACTTACCACCAATGATGAAGTGGAACAATCAAATGATCGGAGAATATGTGGAGAGTGATTGATCATGAGCATAACCATCAAGAAACTACAATCGTACATAAAAGAAAAAGATTACAAACCTGAGCTGAAACATGGCTATTTTCAAAAGCTTATAGAAGAGGTTGGCGAGTTGTCAGAAGCCATTCGCAAAGACAAACGCTTAAAAGATGATCGTTCAATCAAAGGAACGATTGAAGAAGAACTGTATGATGTTTTGTACTATGTAACCACTCTTGCAAACGTGTATGAAATTGACCTGGAAGAATCCTTTCACTTGAAGGAAGAGATCAATAAGGAAAAGTACAAGGAGCAACATGATGCCATTACAGAATGATTTCGTAAAAAATGTGAAGTTATATTTTCAGGAGCAGGGAGAAGAGTGGCTGAACGAGCTCCCTAACCTGATTCGATATTGTGAAGAGAAATGGTCTATGGAAGTAGGGGAACCTTACGAGTTGTCCATCAATTATGTCGCTCCAGCTATTATGGATGATGGGACAGAGGTCGTTATCAAACTATGTATCCCTGGAGAAGGGTTCCACCACGAACTAGAAGCGTTAAAGCTGTTCAACGGACAAGGAATGGTACGCCTTATCGATTCTGATGCTGAAAAGGGTGTGCTCATTCTTGAAATACTAACGCCAGGTCATACGCTTGCGACGTTAGAAGATCATGAGGACACGGCTCGTATTGCGGCAAGAGCCATCAGAAAGCTGATCACACCAGCTCCAGCAAAGACTATTCTTCCAACAACGAAAGCAAGAGAAGAAAATCTCAGGAAACAAATTCGGAACCATCCGAACGGCATCGGTCCAATCCCAAGAGACATCCTAGACCGGTCACTTGATATTTTCACCTTTTTAAATGAAACAACCGAACAGCGTTACCTTCTGCACGGCGATTTCCATCATTACAACGTGCTGTCATCCGGAGACGGGGAGTGGACGGTGATTGATCCAAAAGGGTTGGTCGGTGAGATTGAGTATGACCTCATTCAGTTCATGTTGAACCGGCAAACTCAACAAAATGCATATGAAGTGATTGGACAACGGGTGGAAATCTTCACGAACGAACTGAACCTTAACAAAAAGCGCTTATTATTGTGGGGGTATGCCCATGCTGTCCTTTCGACAGCCTGGTCAGTGGACGCGAAGGATGGCAGTTACAGTGAAGACTTTTACCGTGGAATCGACATTTTTCAGTCTCTTTACCAACATCATTTCAAGAAGAGCGATATGTTCATATAACAAAAGCGAGACCCTCATGAAGGGTCTCGCTTTTTTCAATCTATCATGATGACTTTTGTAGCTGTTTGTTTTCGATCTTCTTCTCGATCTTTTCCATTTCTTTCGGATCATTGATTAATTGATTCCGATTTTGTGTCAATAGTTGTTCAAATGAAGGTTTTCGCTTTCTCATTTTCATCAACTCCTTCATTTTTAATACTACCACTTAATCTTATTTAATAATCATAATAATTATTACATTTTTGTGAAAATTCATTAACCGAAATTTAAAATAGTAATTTTCTAGGTGTTTCTGCGATTGGTATTAGAAAAAGAGTACTAGTACCAGTTACCTGTTAGTACTATTGGGGTCTCAGATAACACCGCATACATTTTATTAAAATAGTAAATTCTCTTTATTTATCGGGAAATAAAAAGGAATATGTAGAATATCGACGAATCCTCTGTCATGACCCGGAAAGTCCGACGTCTGGGAACAACAACAGAGGAGTGATTGAATGTTTAAGCGTTTCGCAGCACTTGCTGCATCAGCTACCCTGCTCGTATCGGCAGCGGCACCAGCATCAGCAGCAAATTATGAAGTCAAGGAAGCTACTTTCAACAAATCCAGTGAGCAACTTGCTCCACAGGAACTCATCGTCCATTTTAAGGATTCGGTCCTAGCACCGAATGCAGAGCAGATTGTGTCCCAATTGGGTGGAGATGTTGTTGAAACGACAGAAGACTTTGTCGTTGTTAAAGTTGACGGACAAGTCAATGAGGCATTGAAAGCATTCGAAGCAAACAGCTTAGTCGAGTACGCTGAGCCGAATGCAACGTTCCATGCGAGCTATACGCCGAACGATCCGGCTTATCAATCCCAGCAATACGCACCACAAAAGGTGAGTGCAAATAAAGCTTGGGACGTTACCCAAAGCTCTGCCAATGTAAAAATCGCCGTCATCGACACAGGCGTTGACTATAACCACCCAGATCTAGCTGGAAAAGTCATCAAAGGTTACGACTTCGTTCAAGATGACAACGACCCGATGGATGAGCACGACCACGGGACACACGTTTCAGGAATCGCAGCAGCAAACACGAACAACGGAATCGGAATGGCAGGACTTGCACCGAAGGCTTCCATTTTAGCCGTACGTGTTCTTGATGCAGGCGGAAGTGGAACGTTGGATGATGTCGCACAAGGTATCCGTTACGCAGCTGACCAAGGTGCACAAGTCATCAACTTGAGCCTTGGCGGATTGCTCGGTACTCAGACGTTACGAGAAGCAGTTGACTACGCTTGGAATAAAGGATCTGTCGTTATTGCAGCAGCAGGTAACGAAAGCTCAGCGAAACCAAGTTACCCAGCTTACTACTCTAACGCAATAGCAGTCGCAGCAACAGATAAAAATGACACAATCGCATACTTCTCGAACTATGGAACTTGGGTCGATATCGCAGCACCTGGTGTGAGCATCTACTCAACAGTCGTCGGTGGAGGCTATGAGAAATTCTCCGGAACATCAATGGCAGCACCAGTCGTTGCAGGTGTAGCTGGATTGTTGGCAGCACAAGGGCGAAGCGCTTCTGATATTCGTACAGCACTTGAAGATACAGCCGACAATGTAACCGGAACAGGCGTCCTATTCCAAAACGGACGAGTAAACGCAGAAAAAGCAGTGAATCATTAATACGGGAAAACTCCCCTCGAATGAGGGGAGTTTTTTTATAATATGAAAAACGACCCTGTCCAAATATGTAAAAAACAGGTATGATGATATGTGAGAAAATTCACATGCCTTGGGGGTTCAAATGTTTTTACGAAAGTTATTAGTCACTGTCATTACTTGTATTCTTGCATTCATCCTTATTTCAACTTATCTTGGCTTATTCATCACCTATTTTCGAGAAACAGGTTTAGAACATATTACAGACGGTTTTTCTGATTGGCTGACCCTTTATTTAATCTTTTTTGTACCTGTAATATTCGCATATGGTCTCCCGGTATCCATTCTTTCTGAATTTCTGACGAAAAAAATGAGTGGATGGAAACGTATGGCCTTCGCATACCTCATACATATTGGTTTTGCTGCTGTTACTGCGCTCTTTTGGCCCGAATATGTATTTAGCGTAGCCACAATCATAATCGCAGCTATCTTTTTTATCATAGATGAGTTGGTTTACTCGCTTCAGAAAAAGAAGAAAGTTCAATGGAAACCAATCTTATTGGCTATGATTTTACCAGCTATTATTACTGGCTTTTACATTATTCCTGCTATTAATCACGAGATCCAAACGGACCAAGAAGTGGCAAGGTTGGATAAGGAAGGGTTTCCAGAACCGGTTATCATAGTGGATGGTGAAGAATATACCGATGTAAAGCCGATGGCCTGTTGGGATAATGATGACAAAGAGCGATGTGGAAGGGACGTCTATCCACTCACCTCTACAAATCTGTATGGGTCTGAAGGAGACATTGTGGTGGAGCCAGGTGATACTTTGAACTTCACTTTCGAGAACAGTCCCGAAGAACCCGAGATTCAAATATCGTACTGGAAAAACGATGAAATTCAGAAAACGATGATTACAGATGGTCAGTGGGTAGTCCCGAACGAGCCAGGAATGTACGGTTACGGGATCAATGCCGATTGGACGGATATGAGCTTAGGATTTTCACTGAATATTGAAGTGAAAGAACAACAATAAGGGAGAGGATGACCTCGTGTCATCCTCTTTTTTCAATTTATAGATCAGTTTTCGCGTTTTCCCATAAAAATGAGAAATTATAGATCAGTTTTCGGTTATTTCCCATAAAAAGGGTGTTATTTCCAATAAAAATTGAAATTTATAGCTCAAATCAAGGTGATGATCGCTGGAACTCTGTGCGGATGATATGTCCGGAGTAAAGGATGTCCAGTCCACGTTCGAGAGAGCCTAAATAAGTAACCGAAACGGACTCTTCTTCATTTGAAAAAACAATCCGGCCATCAGGTCCAGGAAAGCTCATTTCCTGAGTTCCTTTACGTGGGCAGTTGTTGATCTTGGTGAGCAGTGTAGATACCTCTTCTTTCGTAAGCGCAACCTCTTCTCCATTCGTAGGAATCACCTTAGCTTGAGTAAACGCTTCTTTTATCAAATCTGATCGAAAAACGTGACAGCTTTTGTTCCAATAGATGCTAGCACCGAGTACGAAACCCACCAGCAATGTAAATACCACAAACTTCTTCATGCAACCGCCCTCCTTTTCTTCCGCTAAAACGTATACGAATCATCGTAACGAATGTTTCAAAACGGAACCAACGAGCTCTTCAATCGTATGTATAGTAGTTGAGAAAAGGAGCGGTACATATGAAAAAGTGGATTGTATGGACAACAATAGCCTTGATGGTGCTCGTATTCACAGGATGTAGTGACGAACAAGAGGCAGATCAACTCGTTGGAACTTGGAACGGCTCGATTGAAGTGCCCGGTCAGCCATTGAACATCATCCTCAAGTTTAAAAATGAAGATCAACTCTCAGGAACAATCTCGATTCCCGTGCAAAACGTAGAGGATTTCGAGCTCACTCAAGTGACCATTAAAGAAGGCGATGTTTCGTTCAAGATGCCGTTTTCCGGACAGAACATCTACTTCAAGGGAACGTTGAAAAACGAGAAAATTACGGGTACGTTCACACAACAAGGGAAGTCGCTTCCGTTTGAAGTGGTGAAAGGCGAACCTGAAAACGCCCAAGAGCCTGAAGAGAAAGAAGAGTTTCTAACGATTGAGACAGAAACGGGTAAACTGTATGGTTCTTTGCTTACGCCTGAAACAAAAGAACCGTCCCCGATCGCGATTATCATCCCAGGGTCTGGACCGACGGATCGCAACGGTAATTCGCCTGCACTTCCTGGTAAAAACAACAGCCTGAAGCTGTTGGCGGAAGGTTTGGCAGAGGAAGGTATTGCGAGTCTCCGATACGATAAGCGTGGTGCTGGGAAAAATGCGCAAGCGATCATGGACGAAAAGGATCTCCGTTTCGATCTTTTCATCAAAGATGCTGAAATGTGGATCGAGAAACTGAACAACGATGAGCGGTTCACGGACATCTACGTAATCGGCCACAGCCAGGGGTCGCTCGTTGGCATGGTGGCGGCTCAAAATTCGGAAGCAGATGCGTTTATTTCCATAGCGGGAGCGGGCCGTTCGATCGATGAAGTTTTAGCGGAACAGTTGCAGACCTTACCGGATGATCTCAAAAAAGAAAGTGAGCAGATCCTGGAATCGTTGAGAAAAGGGGAGACCGTCGCCGAGGTCGACCAACAGCTCATGAACATGTTCAAACCGAGCGTCCAACCGTTCCTTATTTCTTGGATGAAATACGAACCGACTAATGAAATTCAGAAACTCGACATCCCTGCGCTCATCATCAATGGAACGCACGACATCCAAGTACCGAAGCAGGATGCGGAAGCTTTGGCAAAAGTGGATGAGGATGCGACCTTGCTTTTAGTCGATAAAATGAACCACGTGCTGAAGGAAGCGCCGGCGGATCGAGAGAAGAATATCGCGACATATTCAGATCCATCGTTACCGCTCGCAGATGGTTTGCTTTCGGGAATTCTGGAGTTTTTACAATAGGGAGGCTTTGACATTCCTTCACGGATGCCGCAGAATAGAAGGGATGAAGAGGTGAAACGTGATGGCTGAGAAAGTATCAAATACGAAATGGTTTGGAATGGCGCTGCAAGCTTTGATCGTTCTTGCTGAAGAGGATACCCTGTGTCCGAGCGGCAAGATCGCGGAGAAGCTCGAGTCCCAATCCGCCTTTTTACGTAAAATATTGACGCACCTGGTGAAGGCCGACTTGATCCAGGCGAAGGAAGGTCGTGACGGTGGTTATTCCCTTGTGAAAAAGCCGGAGGAAATCACACTTGCAGAAGTGTACGAGGCGATGAAAGCAGAGAATTCGCAGAAAGGTTTCCTCGGTGTCGAAAGCAAGGAATGCTTTGCGCCGCCGACTAGGGAAGCGCTTTTTGAACTGAAGGACGAAATGGAAAGCTGGCTCGTCGAAGGCCTGAAACAGAAGACGATCGCGGATCTCATCCGTTAAAAACGAAACTTAGAAGGTTTCGTTTTTTTCTCCAGTTAACTGTTCTTGACAAAGTTACAGTTTAGCAGATATACTGTTCCTGAAATAATTACAGTTAAAGGGAGCCAACAAACATGTCGCAAAAAACGATGAGCAAAGAAGAATATTTAAATAAAGCGAAAGATCTTAATAAAGATGCAGGAGCACCGAAAGTTCTTGAGGATACAGACTTTTTCACAGTCGCCAAAGAACGTCGTTCCGTCCGTCAATACGACCCGACGGTAAAAATTTCTGAAGAAGAAATCCGTGAATTGTTGGAGGTGGCAAGTCAGGCACCGTCTTCATCCAACCTTCAGCCATGGAGATTCCTCGTCATCCAGGATCAGGCTGCGAAAGAAGAGTTGCTTCCGATCGCGAACAACCAACAACAGGTCGTGGAAGCATCCGCAGTCATCGCTGTCCTTGGAGATCGTGAAGGCTACAAAAACGCTGAACGCATTTTCGGAGAACTCGTCGAGATGGGCCGAATGGATGAAGAGCTGAAGAACACGTATGTGAACAGCATTACGCAAGGGTACGGAAGCTTTCCGGAAGAGCGTTTATTGAAGATCGCGATGATCGACGGTGGGCTCGTTTCCATGCAATTGATGCTTGCGGCAAAAGCTAAGGGTTATGACACGGTGCCGATGGGCGGATTCGACCAGGAGAAGTTCGTCGAAGCATTCCGTGTTCCGGAGAATTTCGAGCCGGTCATGTTGATCGCACTCGGAAAAGGCGCGAAGGCTGGATTTGAGAAGAACCGCCTGCCGCTGGACGAAGTTTTACAATGGAATAAGTACTAAGTGCACTGCTGCACTTCATTTCAGCTGGGGAGGCATACTCTCCAGTTTTTTTGTGTGTTATTTTCTGTAAAAGGGGAAAGAAGATGCTGAAGGGAGAAGATTTCTATGATGATCTTTTTCGGTTTTTTGTTGTTAGGCGTCTTGTTGGTTCTGGAGCTGAAATATGGATTGATTTCGTCCAGAAAGGTCCAAAAAGGTGGCTTGAAAGGCTTGATGGCACCTAATTCTGCGCTCATTAAGTGTCAATACTGCGATACGGAGTTTTTTAGAGGGAAAAACAGCCAGGAATGCCCGAATTGTTACCGGCCGATTTGAGTTTTGAGTCCTTGTTTTAGAAAAATCGCTCCTCGTTTTAGAAAAATAGCAGTTGGTTTTACAAAAATACTACCTCGATTTACAAAAATGAGGTGCAGTCTTGTAAAAACACTGCCTCGTTTTAGAAAACAGTACGATTTTCCTACATAAATACGGAAAGGCTGCCCCATTAAGGGCAGCCCTCTTCATTTAATACTTTCGCTCTTCTACGACTTCGCGATCCTGATCCAGGATGTACAGCTTGCTCGGCTTGTTTTCCTGCGCAATCTTTTCGGCGTACTCGATCGCATCGGTTTTCATTTCATAATGATCGACCGGGGCTGTGTCTTCGATTTTCACGTACCAGCCCTGGACGTCTCTATCTGGAACTACATGATACTTCTTCATTTGTACAACCTCCTCAATGCGTCGTTATACAACACTTCCCACGAGGAGGAGCCGTCAAACGTACAATCTAATCCTGCTTTTTTCCAATGTGCCGTTTTTCATATAATGAGCACCACCAGAGAAATCCGCAACCTGCAAAAAAGACCCCGAGACCTGCGAAAAAGATCCCCAATCCAGCCAATCCACTCATCAACATCCACCTCCGTAAACAATCCGCTACCTCAATTATAAAGAAAGACCACCGCCCTCGATAGGAAAAAAGTAAAAATAAGGGTATCTTGAAGGGGGGTTAAGGTTAGAATGGTAACTAACCTAAACAAGGGAGGAAAGACAATGGAAGCGAGTATGAGCCTTGAAGAAGTTGTCCAGCAGATTTCGAACTTAGCACAAAAGGAAGGGGAGGCACCGCGCAAAAAGCAGGTGAAGAAGTCCAACCCGGAGCTGATGAGAAACGCACTGTATTATTTTCCGAATTGGGATGCCGCCATCGAGAGCAGCCAGCAGACCTGAACCCATCCTCCATACGTCAAAAGAAAAACCGAGCATTCCCCTCTAAGAGGGAGTGCTCGGTTTTGTTCGTTATTGCAATTTTTCCAGGTAAGCATCCAATTTCTTGAATTGGGAAGCGACACCTTGTTCCACGCCCATGTCGATGACTTGTTGAAGCGCTTCTTCCGTTGCAAATTGTGTACGGCTGACGAGCTTCGTCTTTCCTTCATGATCCTCGAAGTTGATTGTGATCAGCATCTCAGGCATCTCGAGCTTATTGCCTTCCTTGTCGGTAAAAGAATCCTTGTAAACGATCTTCTCTGGTGCGGAAATCTCTTGATACTCCGCCAATCCACACGATTCCATCCCGAAGAAGTCCCCCTGGTTCTTATCCACACAAGTCATGCAGTAGCGCCATTCGCCACCAGGCTTGAATTCAAACGCCATAACTTTCGTCTCCCAGCCTTCAGGGCCCCACCATTTTTCTAGATGGTCTTTTTCCGCATACGCCTTGAAAACCAATTCCTTCGGGGCATCGAAAACGCGTTCCATAATGAGATCTCGACCTTCTACACTCGTTGTAATGCTCTTTGTTACAGGATTGTTTGACATTTTCATTCCTCCATCATCTTTTTTAAAAAGAATGTAAAGCCATCACTGCTCACTGCCATGATTCTCGTCATTACGTTGTAGTTCTTTCAGATATGCATCCAAGCGATCGAACCGCGCATCCTGAATGTCACGATAAGATGCCAACCATCGATCCAACTGCTTGAATGGCTCTCCCCTTAATTGGTAAATCCGCTTGTTGCCCACTGGAAAGACTGCGACTAGACCCGCTTCACTCAAGACTTTCAGGTGTTTTGAGACCTGAGGCTGACGGAGATCAAGTTGCTCAGCGATTTCTCCTACGGTTAGATGCTGTTCACGCAAGAGTTCTATAATCTTTAATCGGTTGTGCTCAGCGAGAGCACTTAGTATCTTTTCCATACATCCAATATACTCTAAAGGGAATATTCCCGTCAAGGAATATTTAAATTTTTCCACGTAAAAGTTTTCGACAAACTCAATCTGTAACAATGCCCAACCTATGTTCATATTTTGTTGAGGAGAGTTGTTGTAGGGTAATAGGTCTCTTCACATGGAATTTTAAATTGAACATATGGAGGTTAAGACATGACCGATTTTCACAAAGACATCAGGGACTTGAATGTTGGGGACTACAAGGCGAGCCAAATGGTGCCGAGTGAGCAGCATGGAGACTCTGATGATGAGCGGATCATTGTTGGTGCGTGTGTAGGTTGCTTCGGTTGCTTTGGCTGTTTCCGATGTTTCGGCTGTGCTCGTTGCGGAGGATGTGGCGGATGCGCACGTTGCGGAGGCTGTGCTCGATGTGCCCGATGTGGTGGATGTGGCCGTTGCGGTGGCTGCGGTAGATGCGGCGGTTGCGCAGGTGGATCAGAAGAGGAATAATAGGTGGAAAAAAACGACCCGTACCAGTTACGGGTCGTTTCCTATTCATACGTTACATGCAGTTGTTTTTGCGAGACGGTTTCCTTGATGGTCTCCTCGATCAAAGCCCAGGCTTCTTCAGCCCGATCATTAGGACCTTTATGTGTAAAAGCGTGATAGCAATCTTTGAATACGTGTTTCCGGACAGGGACGCCGGCCTTTTCTAGCTTATCTGCGTAAGCTATTCCTTCAGGATGAAAAGCATCATACTCAGCGATGATAAAAAGCGCGCTCGCCAAACCTTCCACGTTATCAGCAAGAACAGGAGAGGCATGCGGGTGTTTTTCAAGATCAGCATTCGGTACATAGCACCGGTTCATGAAGTTCGCGACCTGAGGATATTTCGCCCTTCTAGGATCGGGTTCCGGCTTATCCGCATGCGGCGTCACGAAATCGACCATCGGACAAGATAACACCTGCAGCAACGGTTGTGGCTCGTTCCGTTCTTTTAAAAAGAGGCAGAGGGCAGCAGTGATGTTCGCACCAGAGCTCTGACCACCGATCATGATCTTTTCCCGGTCGAAACTCAGTTCTTCCGTATGCGCACGAATCCATTGTAGAACCTCATAGCATTGCTGGATGGGCTGAGGAAATGAGTACTCAGGAGCCTTCCCATAATCCACATTGACCACTGCGCAACCGGTATGATTGGCGATGCGCCGGCAATACACATCATCCATCTCTTTCGAATTCATGATGAACGCGCCTCCGTGAAGGTTCATGTACACCGGCAGTTTTTCAACGGTTGTGTTCATCGGATAATAGATGGTAATGTCAGTCGGCTTCACACTCGTATGGATTAATACGTCTTTCTTTTCTTTCACTTCTTGATGATCGACCGTTGGATCATCTTCACTCGATAAAAGTCGAATCAACTTTGCAGCAGTCCATTTCAACACAGGGAGCCCCCCTTTTTTAGCTGTTTACCCTGTATAGGAATAAAGTAAGCTGTTGGTTTTCACTAAATTATATAAAACATTGCACAAAGAATAAATTCTATTGACTTTATGAACCGGTGAAGGTAACATACAAAACGTAATAATTACGATTTGCGCACCATCATCATTTCCTTTCAAAAGGGGAGAAGCTCCATTTACATAGTCTTATCGTTCAACATCTTTAGTCGGTTCCAATCGGAACTAAATTTTTTTGCGGATTAAATCGTAATAATTTCGATTTACCACAAGATAGGGGGACATCAGATGAAAATAAAACACTTATTCACATTACTCGTATTGATGTTAGTCGTTACAGCCTGTTCATCTGGACAGACGAATGGGACTTCAGGGGAAAAAGAACTGACATTTCTCTTTAACTTTACTGCCTCAACCTTGGATCCACATATTGATCAGAATAGTACAGCAGTCAGAGCAGGCATTACAGAAACACTGGTAAAGCTGAACGAGGACTTGGAGCTCGAGCCATGGCTTGCAAGTGAATGGGAGAACACAGATCCAACGACCTGGACTTTCACGATTAAGGAAGGCATTACGTTTCAAGACGGTACTGAAATGGATGCGCATGCCGTGAAAGAATCTTTCCAGAGAGCCATTGACGTGAGTGAGTCGGTGAAAGCGGCTTTAAAAATTGACACGATCAGTGTGGAAGGGAATCAAGTCATTTTCAAAACGACAGAACCACTCGCTGCCTTCCCTTCAGAACTGACGCATCCACATACCTCGATCGTCAAAATGGATGAGGATGAAACACTTAGTAAACAGCCGGTAGGGACAGGGCCGTTCAAGGTCGAGCAGTTCCAATCGGAAGTGAATGTAGAACTATCCAAGTACACGGCTTATTGGGATGGAGAGCCTAAGTTGGACAAGGTGAACTTCGGATTCAACACAGACGCCAATGCTCGGGCGATGGCGTTGAGATCAGGAGAAGCCGATATCGTTTATTACCTTCCATCTGACATCGCTTCATCTCTGAAAGAGGAGAAGAACCTCAAAGTGGAATCCAACAGCAGCTTACGCACGCATTTTATCGCGTATAACTTGAAGAGTCAGCAAGTCGACGATCTGAAGGTGAGAAAAGCGATTGACGCTCTTATCGATCGGGAAGCGGTCGCGAAAGACATTATGGGCAAACTTGCGGTGCCTGCTGGCGGACCGTTCAATCCTGAGTTCCCGTTCAGTCTTGGGGAAAAGCCGGCTTCACTAGATGTACATAAAGCGAAAACGTTGCTGGAAGAAGCGGGGTATACAGAGAAAGATGGCAGAATGTCGAAGGCTGGTCAACCACTGGTCTTGAACATGATCACCTATCAGTCGAGACCGGAGCTGCCGTTGATTGCTCAGATGATCCAATCCAATGCTGAACAGCTTGGGGTGAAGATGAACATCAAGACCGTGGATAACATTGATGAATATTTAAGTACGAACGAGGATTGGGACATTGCAACTTATAGCAACCTAACCGCTCCAAGAGGAGATGCGGGTTACTTCCTGAATGTAGCCTATCTTCCAGACGGGGCACTGAATGTCGGAGAGATCGATGATCCTGCTATCAATGAAAAAGTTTCCGAACTCAACCAGATGACAGAACCTGAAAAACGGAATGCGCTCGCGAAGGACATAGAAGGCATCACGAATGAGAAAGTCTACCAATCGTTCATCGTGCACCCTACGCTTACCGTTGCCATGAACGATCGGGTCAAACACTTTCACCCTGGAGAACAAGAGCACTATTTGATCACGCACACATTGGATGTTGAATGAGATGTTACGGCTATGCCTATCCAGGATCATTCAATTAGTGATCGTCCTTTTCTGCATCACGTTCTTGAGCTTCATCTTGATTAAACTCGCGCCTGGCGATCCTGTAAAATCAATGCTCAACGTGGATGAAGTGACGATCACACAAGCGGAAATACAAGAAGTAAGACGTGAAATGGGATTCGATCTCCCTCTTCACGTCCAATATGTCAGGTGGCTGCAACAGGCATTACAATTCGATTTTGGCGAATCGTATCTCACCAACCGTCCAGTCACGGATGAAATCATGAACAGGATTCCTGCTACCCTTCAGCTGATGGGGGGAGGCATGCTCGTCGTACTGATGGTCTCGATTCCGTTAGGTGTGTATTCAGCGATACACCAATCCAAGATGATCGATCATCTCGGAAGGGGATTTGCTTTCTTAGGCGCATCCATTCCGAATTTTTGGTTGGGGCTATTGTTGATTCAAGTGATCTGTGTGGAGTTGGGCATTTTACCTTTTATCGGTTACCAGGGGATTGAAAGTATGATCCTCCCATCTGTGACACTCGGTTTGGCGATGGCCGCGGTTTATGCCAGACTGCTTAGAGCAAGTATGCTTGATACGATGAATAAGCCATACATCCACCTTTTGAAAATCAGAGGGATCAAAGAGAAGAGCTTGACTTTCAAGTATGCATTGAGAGAAAGCTTGATTCCCGTCATCACGATGTTCGGCATGAGCCTCGGCAATCTGTTGGCGGGTGCCATCGTCGTAGAGATTCTCTTTTCCTGGCCGGGTCTTGGTAAAATGGCGGTCGAAGCCATCCTTAATAGAGATTATCCACTCATCCAAGGCTATATCCTGTTCGCGGGTATTTTTGTGATGCTCGTGAATTTGATTGTTGACCTTTCTTATTATGTGCTGGATCCGAGACTGAGATTAAAGGAGCACCAAGCATGACGACGCTCACAAGACGCATTCAAACCAAATGGAACCCCTTCGTACTGACCGGTGGGTTCCTTTTGATCATGATCGTTGGTATCATTCTTGGAATACCTTTATGGACTGAACATGATCCTTATACGGTCAATACGGGAGAGAGACTTCTGCCATCCAGCCTGGAACACCCGCTAGGGACCGATCAATTAGGTCGGGATATCCTTGCACGGATTGCGGAAGGGGCGACCTATACTTTAGGCATTTCTTTTGTCGCAATTCTCGTCTCCTTGCTCATTGGTCTGCCGCTCGGCATGATATCTGGCTTTTTAGGAAAAAAGATGGATCAAGTGCTGATGCGGATTATTGATAGCTTTGTCGCATTTCCTGATTTTCTGGTTGCCATCGTCATCACAGCCCTTTTAGGACCAGGCATATGGAATGTACTGATGGCCATCGTGTTCGTCAAATGGGTAGGCTATGCCCGGTTGGCGAGAGGGATTGTCCTGACAGAGAAGCATAAGGATTACATAACTATTTCGAAGTTGAGCGGAAGCAGTGTATGGAAAACGATTACCCTTCATCTGTCCCGGCATGTTTTAGCACCTACCATCGTACTCGCTACATTGGATATGGGCAAAGTCATACTCTTGATCTCGTCCTTGTCCTATATCGGTCTAGGTGCACAACCACCTATACCCGAATGGGGGACGATGCTCAATGAAGGCAGGCTCTATTTTCATGCGTCGCCTTCTTTAATCATCTTTCCCGGGCTCGCCATCATGCTTGTGGTCATGGCGTTCAATCTGATAGGAGATGGGATTCGTGACCAACTGGATGGCAAGCGGAGATAGGGGGGGAGAAGATGGATCCAATTCTAAAGATCGACGGCTTGAAAATCTTTAACAGTCTTGACGATCAGGTTATTGTCAACAACTTATCGCTAGAGGTTGAGGAGAAGCAGATTGTAGGTCTCATAGGTGAAAGCGGGAGCGGAAAAAGCATAACAGCAAGCGCAATCCTCGGAGCGCTGCCGCCTGAATTGAAGAAGAGTGGTACGATCCGCTTTTATGATCAGGACCTGTCATTTCATGATCTTGACGAGATTCGTAAGGTGATCGGCAGTAGCATCGGTTATATCCCACAAGATTACAACAGCGGGTTCTCGCCATTTTTTAAAATCGGTCACCAGATGGATGAACTTCTACAAACACATACCTCGTTAAATAAGAAGCAACGGAAGGTCAAAATCTACGATATGCTCGAGCGAGTCAAGCTTCAACCCCATAAGGTGTTTGATTCGTACCTCTTTCAACTGAGCGGCGGACAGCTTCAGCGTGCAGTCATTGCCTCTGCGATGATCCTTGAACCCAAGCTGCTTATCTGTGACGAAGTGACCACCGCTTTGGATGGGGAGAACGCCGAAGAGATTTTGAATCTGCTCAATGGTTTACGCGAAGATTTTGGCACAGCGATCATTTTCATCTCTCATCAGCTGAATCAAGTCTTGAAAATCAGCGATGTGGTGGCTGTGATGTATGGGGGCGAAATCATGGAAATTGGGGAAATCCAACAGATCAAACGTCAAGCCATCCATCCTTACACGAGACTGCTAATGGAAGCAAAACCTCGCATCACGAACGGTGTGCAAATTCTTTCCGTCATTCCCGGAGAACCAGGGGACATCCATCGGAACGGGTGTCCATTTGCTAGAAGGTGTCCTTTTTCAGGAAGTGAGTGTTTTGAAATACCAGTCGTATTGAGCGGAAAGGGAAGCCACCGTCTCGCCTGTCATCACTATTCGAAGCTTTCCGATTGGAAGGAGGATGAACATGTCGTTGCTCGAAGTCCAGTCCATCAGTAAAAAGTACGGCGATGTCGAAGTGTTGAAGGATATCACATTTGCGCTTGGGCACGGTGAATCCCTTGGAATCGTCGGAGGAAGCGGGAGTGGCAAGAGTACATTGATCAAATGCATCACGGGCATTGAACAGATTCAATCCGGAAAGATCTTCTTTGACGAAAGATGCCTGCACAAAAAACGGAAGCAAACCTACAAAGACATGCAAATCATCCTGCAGGATCCGAGTTCCTCACTGAATCCTAAATTACCGGTTAGGGTGAGCATGATGGAACCGTACAGCAATTTTCACATCAACAAATGGACACCTTCCCTACGGAATAAGCAAAGACTGTATCAAAAAGCCGTCGAATTAGGTGAAAGGGTCGGGATTGAAGAAGCACTGCTACGCAGACTTCCCCACGAATTGAGCGGTGGACAGAAGCAGAGGATTTCCATTGCAAGAGGCATCAGCTTGCATCCCAAATTACTTATCCTAGACGAACCGACCTCCAGCCTCGACGTTTCCGTACAAGCGCAAATCTTGAACCTTTTGAAGGATCTGCAAAACCGATTCGGTATGGCTTTCTTATTCATTTCACACGACATAGCGGCTGTCCGTTATCTATGTGAGGACATCATGGTCATGAATGACGGGGCGATTGTGGAGACATTCAAGTCCAAACGCCTGTTGGACCATGATCGGCATGATTATACAAAAGCACTGATTAAATTTGCGGAGGGTTAGCTCGACCCTCCCACAATACGCCTCATTCGAATCAAAAAATAGATCACTGCTGCAATAAGGAGTCCAATGAGAACAATAGTCGTCCCCTTTTGTACAACATGGACTGGACTGTTGGTATAAGCATATTCCCCGCGACGGAACGCCTTCTTATACTGCACTTTACCGATTTCAACCGCAATCGCCTCATCCGTACTCACGCCAGTAATCTCATAGTATTTCGTCCCTTTCCGATATGCGTTTGAAAAGTTACCGGACATCGTGTTCATATCCGAATAGCTCGTCACATGGCCGATTTCTCGCTCCACGTCCGTGATATAATCATCGGTCACTTCATACATAAAGCCGTCCCAAACGACAAATGGATACACCCAGGATGTCGCCAATGCTTGAAACGGCAACACCAGAAGCAACATACAAAACACCCCTATACCCGCAAAAGAAGTCTTCATCTGCACCCCAACCTTCTCTCTTTAACTGGTAAAATATGATAATTCGAGTATACCATCAAACTCCTATACATAAGAGACAAATTCCCGCTCATACAATCAGTAAGAATGACGTTTTTGTAGGATAGGACAGCTCTCACAGTGAGGAGGAGCGCGTATGACCAAAATGACACCGACGATGCGTTTGAAAGTGAACCGGGATACGTTCTTTCTGCCGGATGCCGCAGGGCGGGTGTATTTCCGGAACAACGCAGGATCTTTCCAAATGGAAGGGGAATCAATTGATCGCTGGATAGAAAAACTAGTGCCGATGTTCAACGGCGACCATAGTTTGGCAGAGCTCACCGATGGCCTTCCGGAACCATACAAAAAGAGAGTTTACGAGATTGCGGAAGCCCTCCATCAGAATGGGTTCGTCCAGGACATCAGCGACTACAAACCACATGGATTGAAGGAGGACGTCCTCACCAAATACGCATCACAGATCGAGTTCCTGAACAGTTTCGGCGGTTCAGGCGCTTATCGTTTTGAACAATACCGGAAGGAAAAAGTGCTCGCAATCGGCTCGGGTCCGTTTTTCCTGTCGCTCGTCAATGCACTTCTCGAGTCTGGTCTCCCGAATTTCCACGTACTCGTGAATGAAGAAGTCGAGACGAACCGAAAGCGGCTCGCGGAATTAACGTCCCATGCCCGTAAAACCGACCCGCAAGTTGCAGTCGAGGTCGTTACGAAAGCAGAAGCGGTCCGCTCATGGAGCGAGGTCATCGAACCGTTCGAGACCGTCTACTATGTTTCGCAAACGGGCGAGCTGGAGGAGCTCAGAGTCCTTCACGCTGTCTGCCGCGATCAGAACAAACGATTCATTCCGGCCGTCTGTTTTGAAAAAGTAGGGATGGCAGGTCCGGTCGTTACACCGGATTCAGAGGCATGTTGGGAATCGGCGTGGCGAAGCTTGCATCAGAGCGCATTGGAAAACGAGCACTCGACAGGTCTATATGCAACGACCGCCGGCGCGTTGCTCGCGAACCTTTGCGTGTTTGAAGGCTTCAAGACGATGACAGGCGTCAGCACCACCCCTAACCAGCTCTACACGTTGGACCTTTTTACACTGACCGGAAAATGGCACACCTTCCGACCATATCCAAGGGTGACGGACTGCACCTCGATTGTAAAAGTCGATTCGCTGAATCGAGAGAAGAAGGAAGAGAGCGAGTTGTTCCTCACGTTCGGCAGGATGACGTCTCAGGTGACCGGCATTTTCCATCGCTGGGAAGAGGGCGACCTCAACCAGATTCCACTGTCGCAGTGCGCGGTTCAGGTGGCAGACCCGATCTGCGATGGACCGGCGGAACTTTTACCGGTGAAAAATTGCAGCGGACTCACGCACGAGGAAGCGCGGAAAGAAGCGGGGCTAGTCGGCGTGGAAGACTATTGTGGAAGACTGATCGACTCGTTCCAGCCCGCCTATAACGGGGTCGGTGCAGGTGAAACGGCGGAAGAAGGCATCAGCCGCGGTGTACAGAAATGTCTCATGGAAAAACTGAAAGCACGCGGTGAGCATACATTAACGCCTGTAAAACTAGGTGAGGTCACTGACGACCATTGCAAGTTTTACATGAACGTGTTGGAGGAACCATGCGTGTTCCTGGGAGAGTATCTATTCGGTTATCCGGTCACCTGGGTGTGCGTCAATGATTGTTGGTACGGCAGTGCCGGAATGAATGTGACGCAGGCACTCAGATGCTGCCTGGAGAAAGCGATATTGAAGGATTGCCACACGAATGCGATCTGTACGGAAAACGTAACCGTAACCAAGTGTGATCCACAAGCACTTGACGTTCCACAACTCGAAATCGATCTTTTCAAAATCACCGAAACGTGTGATGTGTACGAATTGAAGATGGAGGCCCTGTTCAAAAAGGATGAACTCGGTGTCTATGGTGTCCTCTTGCGAGAGGAGGTGGTGGAATGATGCAGACGGTTCTCGTGATTGGTCACGGCGTGCTCGCAGAATATGTGTGCAACCAACTGAAAGGTCAATGTGAAGTGATCCGAAGGGCTGAAGTGGAAAAAGGATTGCCTCAAGCGGAACTCGCGCTCGTTTTACATGACACATGGGTGCCGGCAGTCCACCAACAGGCGGAAGAAATGCTCGATATTCCATGGCTCCGAGGGTTCGTTTCATTTGGAGAAGGTGTCATCGGGCCCCTCGTCCGACCAGGAGAAGCGGGCTGTTCCCAGTGCGCCGATACGCGGATGTTGATGGCGGGGCGTGACCGGAAAGAAATGTGGGACCTACGGCAGCAACAGGTGTCGATTCAAGACCGGAACCCCGACGCCTGGACATCCAACTCAGGTTTCCTACAGATGGCACTCGTTTTACAGTCGGAAGTTTGCAAACTTCTTAAAGGAGAGAATCCACAGTCTGAAAACCATGTGTGCCTGCTCAGTCTAAAAACGCTTGAAAACTCATGGCGTACCATCTTGCCGGATGCGATGTGTCCGAATTGTGCAGAGATCCCGGCGGATGCTCCGGAAGAGATGAAACTTGAACCGAGCATGAAAGTGAGCCTGGACACATACCGGTGCCGTCCGATGGGTGAGCTGAAGCAAGCGCTCGCGAAAGATTATCTCGACAACCGGACCGGCATGCTGAACTCCAAAACGTATGACCCGCAGACCATTTTCGCAGACGTGATCGTCAATCTGCCGCTCTTCAACGGAAACGAAGGAACAGCTGGTCGGACGCACTCGTATGAACTGAGCACATCGACCGCGATCCTCGAAGCACTGGAACGATCGTGTGGAATCGGTGCCCGAGGCAAAAAGACCGTCGTCCGTGACGCCTATAATAACATCAAGGATCACGCGTTGAACCCGCTGTCGGTCGGCGTTCATTCCGATGAACAATACGCGCTGCCGAACTTTCCATTCAAAAAGTTCGACCCAGACAGGAAAATGAACTGGGTGTGGGGCTACTCGTTTTTACAGGAAAAGCCGATGCTCGTGCCTGAGCTGCTCGCCTATTACAGCATGGGCTGCGGTGGCGGTTTCATATTCGAGACATCCAATGGCTGTGCGCTCGGTGGAAGCCGGGAAGAAGCGATCTTTTACGGAATTATGGAAGTCATCGAACGAGATGCGTTCCTGCTCACCTGGTACGCACAACTCGAGCTGCCGCGGCTCGACCCGAAGTCCGCCGGTGACAAAGAGCTCGAGCAGATGGTGACGCGGATGCGGGATGTCGCAGGCTATGACCTTCATCTGTACAATGCAACAATGGAACACGGCATCCCAGGTGTGTGGGCGATGGCGAAGAACCGGAAAGAGGAAGGGATGAACATCATTTGTGCGGCGGGTGCCCACCTCGACCCAATCCGCGCGACGAAAAGCGCGGTGTACGAACTGGCCGGTATGGTGCTCAATATGGATGAAAAGTTCGAAACAGGCAAAGCAGAGCACATGAAAATGCTCCATAATGACTCACTCGTCCGGCGGATGGATGATCACGGGATGCTGTATGGACTGAAGGAGGCGGAGGAACGGCTGAACTTTTTACTGAAGGATAACGGGCCGATGCAGACGTTCGGGCAGGCGTTCCCGGAACGACCGAAGAACCCGGATCTGACCGAGGAACTGAAAGAGATCATCCAGAAGCTACACGAACTCGGGCTTGATGTCATCGTTGTCGACCAGACGACACCGGAAGTCCGGCAGAACGGCCTCCATTGCATGAAAGTCCTCATACCGGGCATGCTGCCGATGACGTTCGGCCATCACTTGACCCGTTACAAGGGACTCGAACGTGTGCTCAAGGTGCCGATGGAACTCGGGTATGTGGAGGAACCGCTCACTTACGAAACGCTCAACCCGTTTCCGCACCCGTTCCCGTAGGAAGGAGGGTCACCATGAACGACTTTCTCTACAACCTCCATTACGACATCGAGCGGGTGAGCCCCCCGGATTGGGAGGTAGACTGGGACGACGCACCGCTTCCGTATAAGCTGTATCGCAACTTGCGGGTCGTCCCGTTGTCATCGGAAGTGCCGCTTACCTTTGAAAAAGTGGAGAGGAAACCGACAATGGAAAACATGTCGCATTTTCTCTGGTTCACGTACGGATTGAACCAGGTTTCGCAAGCGAAAGATGTTTTTACAGAGGACGTTTCCCAGTCCCTCCGCAGGTTTGTCCCTTCTGGTGGAGGGCTCTATCCGAACGAAATCTATCTTTATGTAAAAGTGGAGGGTGTCACACCGGGCATCTACCATTACGACGTCGCTCATCACCGTCTCGTATGCTTGCGGGAAGGGAACTTTGATGACTATATCCAGAAAACGCTCGGCGGTCGATGCGATATGGCGGAATGTTTCGCCGCTGTTTTCATCTCAACGATGTTCTGGAAGAACTTTTTCAAGTACAACAACTTCAGTTACCGGCTTCAAGGGCTGGACGCAGGAGTCGCCATCGGCCAACTGCTGGAGGTGAGCAAGCAATACGGCTACGAAACAAATGTGTACTATCAGTTTCTCGATCAGCCGTTGAATCATCTGCTCGGATTCGATGACCAAGACGAAAATGTCTATGCCGTGATTCCGCTTTCTGAAAAGACAATCCGTACGCAGGACACGAAGACGTATACCGCAGAAACGGTTGTCGGAAGCATTCCAGCGATCCAATCCGACCATTACGTCCATTCTCAAAAGGTACTCGATTTTCCGATGATCCAACGTATGAATGACGCCATAAAAATCGAGTCGACCGAACAATTTTCTGAACCTGTAAAATCAAGAAGGAAGCCGATTCAGGGAGGGTTTCTTTTACCGAATGGAGAGCCACTGTCAGAGAATCTGATGGAAGCTTACCGGCGAAGATACTCACCAGGCATGGATTTTACGATGGGAAAAATTCCATTATCGCAAGTTGCAACCATGCTTCAGCATACGATGAATGCACCCCCGAGAAGTGACTCAGCACCATCTCTTGCAATTGCCGGTTGCTTTTACAATGTAGAAGGGTTACCGGATGGAGCGTATGAATACGATCATTGCACCCATACGTTGCGGTTATTAAAAAAGGGCGACTTCCGGTTGCAGCTGCAAGCCGGAATGACCGCCCATAACGTGAATCTCTATCAAGTTCCGCTCTGTTTCCATATCATCAGCCCGAAAGAATTCCGTAAACGGGATTATCGGATTCTGCAGATGGAAGCGGGAAGGCTGTTACAACGGTTGCTGACAGCAGCCACAGTCCTCGGACTCGGGGGCCACCCGCTCCTCGGTTTCGATGTGAAGCTTTGCGATGACATCTATTCGTATCGCCACGAGACCTGCCTCATCCAAGTTCCAATCGGACCTGTGCACCCGAGAGTGGCACTAAGAGGCAGCCTTTTCTAGCTTGGAAACGCGCAGCAATTTCGCATGAACCAATCGCTTACGCACTGTAATTCCGATCCAACTTGCTAAAAACGCCTTAATCAATCCGACGACGATGAACGGATACACACCGACGGCAAGCGCCTGTGTCCAAGACATATCGAGGACGTACTTCAGCTGGATGCAGCCCATCACGAGCGTAATGACCATTCCGATCGTGTTCGCAACGAGCGCCCACGTAAGGTTGAACTTCGTGCGCTCAAGGATCCATCCAGTCACGAATGCCGTGACGATGAACCCGAATATGTAACCGCCAGTTGGCCCGACAAGCACTTGCGCGCCGCCTTTCGCTTCAGCAAAGACTGGCAAACCAATCGCGCCCATGCCCACATAGCAAAGCATCGCAACCGCACCATAACGGCTACCGAGGATCGTCGCCGTCAACCCGACTGCCAGCGTCTGTCCGCTGATCGGGACGATCGGCAACGGAATTTCAATCTGTGCGAAGATCGCTGTAACCGCAGCGAACATCGCGCACAACGTAATCATTCTGACTCTGTCTAACTTCATTTTCATAACCCCTCTTTCATTAGAAAAATGTTAACTTATAACATAAATAAGTTAACATATAATTCGATTGTTGGGTAGTCTTAGAATTTTTGGCCTTGGTTTTAGAAATTCGGAGCTTCGTTTTAGAAATTTCATAAAGGGTCTTAGAAAAATCACGAGTGGTTTTAGAAAAAACGAAGTGGATCTTTGAATTTAGTAAGATGTAACCACGAAAAAGGAGGTCATCACTATGCCGTATGTAAGCGTGGAGGATCAAGTCGACTTGTTTTATGAAGATGTCGGGGAGGGGACGCCGGTCATATTCATCCATGGCGTCTGGATGAGCAGCAAGTTCTTCCGGAAGCAGACCGAGTTTTTCAGTAAAAACCACCGTGCGATTCTGCTCGATCTCCGCGGACACGGGGAGTCTACCAAATGCCATCACGGACACACCGTCGCCAACTACGCAAAAGACGTCCAGACGTTCATTGAAAAACTGAACCTCAAGGATGTCGTGCTCGTCGGTTGGTCGATGGGAGCGTTCGTCGTTTGGGATTATCTCCAGCAGTTCGGCGACCACAACGTCAAAGGAACGGTCATTGTCGATGAACTGCCGTCCGATTACAAATGGGAGGACTTCCCGATGGGCGCTTTCGACTTTCCTACCCTCATCCACCTCATGCGCGAAGTCCAGAACAACCGCACCGGATTCCTGACTGAGTTCATCCCACTCATGTTTAAAAACGAGCTCTCTCAAGAAGACTTCGACTGGATGCTCGAAGAAACGACGAAACTGCCAGAGTCCGTTGCGAGTGCGATTCTCTTCGATCAAACAGTCGTTGACTACCGAGAGCAATACGAAGGCATCCAAACTCCGACCCTCTTATGCTTCGGACGCGAAGAGAAACTCATCCCCGTCGCAGCAGGAGAATACATCCATGAACGTATGCAAAACTCACAGCTCACCATTTTCGAAAACAGCTGCCACTGCCCGTTTTTAGAAGAACCAGAAAGTTTCAACAAAGTTGTAAAGGCATTTGTTGAGTCATTGTAAATAGTCATATTTTAACGGGCTTCTGACTGATCATCAGTTGCCCTTTTTTCATGTCTATAAACGTCAACATTACATTTATTGTTAAATAGTCCAATAGATTCATTTTTCCAATTATTTGGATATTAAACTTTCTTTATTTGGAAAACTTTTCTATACTACAAGTAGAATTTGGAAAATACATACTTTTCTGAAATCTACTAAATTATGACAAAGGGGGTGAATTCATATTGGCTCATACAAAAGGTAAGAATCCGATTAAAAAACAGACAGGTACGCGCTCCAAGTTCGGTGTAGGCGTCAACGGAACTCCTGATAGAAACGCACATGATCCAGGTGGTGGTTGTGGATGTTCCAGTGGATGTGGTGCTGCAACGAAGGTCAAGAAAGCATAATCATAAGGGGGAGTGGAGTAAGTGACACTAAATGGCTTACTCCACTTCACTCGTTTATCGGGCAGAAATATCAAGTGACTATTATACTATTTTTACCAGTATAAGAAGACTTTACATAATTAGACAAAATATTCATACTTCCAAGTGTAGTTACAAAATTCAGAAAAATGAAAGGGTGAAACACATGGCTGATACTAAAGGTAAAAACCCTGTGAAAAAGCCTACAGGAATTCGTTCTAAGTTTGGTGTAGGTGCGACAGGAACACCAGTAAGAAACGCAGATACGAACCCAGGTGCTTGTAGTTGTTCAAGTGGTTGCGGGGCTGCGACTAAAGTAAAAAAATAGTCAATTTAGTAGAGTGATGGTCCTAGACCATTACTCTACTTCTCTTTAAAGGAGCTATTATAAATGGATACATATAGAATCAACAAATTCATATATCATGTTTTGGCGAATGGGGAAGCTGTCATCCAGACCCAAGCAGGAATGGTCCGCACAGATCATATGGAAATGATGGAGCTCATTGAAAATTGGGATCAAAAGAACCAAACGCTCGCGAGTGAAGAAGAGTTCAAGGCCGTTTTTGCTGAAGATTATTTGGAGGCCATCGAGTTTCTCGAATCATATAGAATCATAGAAGAAGTAAAAGAAAAGAAATTGAGCATCGATCGACTTTCCGTTATTTCAAATCATAGTGAAATTGGAGAGCTTTTACATAAAACATTGAAAAATGATTATCAAAATCATACTGAAGTCAATCATTGCGATATCCATTCGATCAAGCCGAGTCAGGAAAATGAGTTGTCCATCGTATTCTTGAATCCATACAACAAAGCACTTGGTATAGAGTTGAGAGATCGACAAAGGAACACTCCGAATTCCATGATGTTGATGAGTTATGTGTATGAGAGCAGTTTTTATATGGACTGCTTTTATAGTGACGATTGGAAAATGCCTTGTCACCTATGTCATATGGGACACATCGAAAGCCAGTCATTGGTAGCGGACTCTGACACGATGACCTATCAACAAATGGTTTCCTCCCTTTACTCAGTGGATCGGGATTTTAAAATTAATATTCCGCTCACCACAACCCAACAGATGAACATCGTGACGTTGATCAGTAACAAATTGAATCGATTCATGAACGACTTTCATCAATCGAACCTTCATCCAGAAGAGATGACGGATTGTACATTACTCGACTTGAAAACGTTGAAATCCTATCAAGATACGTCCATTCATTGGGAAATGTGTGATTGCTATGAGTAGAAGCAGTCAGACAACTCCATATTACGATGTTTTCAAGCAAAAACAAGATCTGTTCTTTTCTGAAGCCATTCAAGACAAAGTTCTGGACGAGAGAACGTTACAAACCGTCACGAAATTTCATCAATCCACAACGTGGAACATGCCTTTCAACTGGGGATTGGATGAAGATACACAAGAATGGATGGACCTTGTAGAAAATACGGATGTCCTACCTGAAAATGCGGATGGTGAAATCGTCTTCGACCAAGATTCGCCTCATGAGCACCCGTTTCAAAGTACTAGGGATTTCATAGTACATAAACCACTGTCAAAAGTACGGATCGGTGAAATTTTTCAAGGTGCCTTTGGCCGAGATACATATAGGAGAAGCAAACCCTATCCATCTGCTGGTGCACTATATCCGATCATTCCTTTGTTATTTGTAATGGATTCTAGTGCCATTGAGTCTGAAGGGATAGAGGGCTGTTATGTCTATGATTCTACCAATCACAAACTTTCACTCATAAAGCCGTTCACCGCGTCGGATATAGAAAAGCTGAAACGCCATCTGTGTCCGAATGATGATTTCTTTTCGTCTCTTGCAGTTGGCTATGCCCTTGACCTCAAACGTGCGATTACGAAGTACCGAAGAAGAGGCTACCGGCACGGATTGATCGAAGTCGGGCTCATGGCTCAGAGCTTCAGGCACAGTATGGAGAGATATGAAGACATGGGAGAATTCTGTTGGTCTGGTTTCAATGATAATGCATTGACCCACGTTGCAGGATTGAATCCGAAATTGGCACCGATTCTGTTGATCCAGTGGTTTGGAATGGTCCGATGATCTTTCAAAAGAACAGAGGAGAAATCTACGGTTATAAGACACGATCCTTTCAGACAACGGAACCCTTGGTTCAAGCTTATTCAAGAATTCCCAACTTCCTGGATAAGGATGGATACACCGGTCCAATCGAATGTGGGGGCATAGACCGGAGCACTTCTCTTGCGGTAAAAAAAGCTTTCTCAGAATCGGTTGAAAGAAGAGCGGTGACCATTGGTGCGAAGGTAGCTTCTAAACAAGATCCTTTATACGATCGATTGCCTAAGCGTACATTCGGTATAAATGACTTCGAGGAATACAGTTTTTCATTCGATCTGATCAACAAGTGTCCAGCACTCATTCCGAAAGCGACTACGTCCTTTCGATCTGAGAAGCCTTTCATTGTGGATACGACTGGAACGGCAGCACACTCATCTACTGAGATGGCCACTCTATATGCTGTGAAAGAATTATTGGAGAAGAATGCCTTATTCTCTTTCTGGTATGGAAAGAAAGGAGAAAGGCTTGACCATAACATTTCAAATGGGTTAGCAAGGAAACTTGAAAGAATGGGCTATGAATTGAACTATTATGTCGTTGATCTCTTTTCTCCATTAAGGGTCGTTATTCTGATTGGTCATAACCCTGAACACTTTACACAGTTGAAATATATTTTCGGTGTCGGATCCGGTTTTGACTTGGAAGATGCATCCCAAAAAGCGACGACTGAAGCCTACATGTTACGGCTTTATTATAATGTGCTCTATTTCAGAGGAGAAGAAAATCCGAACACGTCCTCCTATGACAATGAAATGATTCTACAACCCATCAGGAGAGACGTTGAATCCCACATCGAGCATTTTCACAGTCTTGATATTCATGAAGGTGAAAGTACTGGGAATTCCCCAGAAAACATCGCGCCAATCATTGATGGTTTACCGGAATGGGTATCCGAATTATACATAACCGTTTTGCCTCAGGCCTTGAGGAATGATTTGATAGTGGTCAAAGCCTTTTCGCCTGATCTCGTCAACCATATACCTAAAAAAGCTTTTGCAGAATGTGAAACCCCAATCCTATCTGAATTTTTGAAATTGAGCAAGACAGAGCTACATCATTTACCGGAATGTCCAATCATCTAATAGGAGAGAAATGCCATGGATATCGTCTTTCATAACGAATCAAACTGCTCTCCCTCCGTTGTTTCCCGTGTTTCCATCAGGAGGCCGGTTTTTTCAAACGGGATAAAGAGCTGTAAACTATCTCCAAACCTACATGAAGGGACCTCAGGTCGATCTGTTGGTTACAGCATGGAAAAAGTGATCAAAGCCTCATTCGGCGAGCATCTTGAAAGATTGAGTCTTTTCAAATCCAAGCTGAGACCAGACGGCTATGGTGATAGGCAGTTTGATGCGTTCAACATGATAACCGGAGAGACCATTCAAGTACCAGCTGCCTCTGTATTATTGGAATATAATCTTCCGGTATTCAAGGGATATGGAAATTTAGAAAAGCTCTATAGTGATACGTGTGGAGTGGCGGCACATTTGAATAGTAAAGATGCGATGCAGAACGGATTTCTCGAATTCGTGGAACGCCAGTCGTTGATACAAACCTGGCTCACTGAACGAGTGGGGGAAAGAGTGACGGAAGCATCCATTACGGATGAGTTGATCCTTAAGTCCATCCATTACATGAACAAATATGTGGATGAGATCCACCAGTTCAATATATCGATTACAGAAGAAGTGTACGTCATCATGACACTCGGCTTTCACGAGAATTACTTTTCAATCGGTATTGACGCGGACGTGGACCTTGATAAAGCAGTACAAGGATCATTGAACGAATTCGCTATGATTGTGGAAGGAAGTATCCTGATTCATCAAAAACCTACTGAGGAACGTGTCTTTCAAGATAGTCAGCTTTACACGGAAATCTTCTATCAGCAAACAGGTGAGGAGTTCCGCCGCAAGTACGAATTCTTGATGAAATCTCCTCCCCTGGGGAAGCGGTCGGATCAGCCTGCTCTAAGTTTCAATTCCCTCATCGAGAAGGTAAGCAGAGAACTGCAGGTACCGATTTACTGTACATTCATCCCCAGTTTCATAGAGTCGGGTAGAGAAAAAGTCGTGAAAATATTTTCACCTGAGGCCTATCCACATATGAATACGGAACAATTCGATCCAGAAGATTATCGAATATCCAGCTCATTCCCTCATAACGGGTTCCCGAATAGAGGGAGACATATTCCCTTCCCATGAGGGATGGAAGGACAACACGAAGAGAGGTGCGAACATGGTTAAGACGTATGAATTCTTTGTTTTTTTCAATCGGGTCGTATGGAAGGAAAGTAAATTGGCGATTGTATGGCCGATGATGCTCCCATTGATTACATTCTTCCTGATCAACTATCGATGGTTTTATGATAAACCGGATTTTGACACGATGATTTCCTACTTTGCAGGATTCTGGGCGTTCATCATCGTTACGATATTCTTGAATGGAGTAGGGTTACGCCTGTCCATCTTCAGGGAGACCGGCTTTCTGAAGAGTTTCACGTATATGGCTGGATCGAAAAACCCGATCGTATTCGGCTTGTTGATGAACCAGATGGGGCTGGGCTTCATCTCCTTGATCATCTTCACATTCGTGAACGGTTTGATTTTTCAACTGCCTGTCTTCACGTTACTGTATTTAGCTATATCCATCTACATACTGGTGGCGTTACCGATTTTTCTGTTGATGATGTGGCTACCGTCCATATCGGTCCGATCGATGACGATCTATTCCATCAGTAACATGCTGATTTTCCCGGCAACCTTCATTGCCGTATACCGTGATGTAATCAACTTTCCACTGTTGAATTTCGTATTCAGTCTGAATCCGGTCGAATACGTCTATCGAATGTCCATCCTGCTCAGCAATACATTCCAATTGACTGACATCGCAACGTATAACAATTGGATCATTGTAGCGATTTCGATCCTATACATGACGATCGGGATTTTATGCTGGAGAAAATTGAAGCTTGTATCAACGATTGTTCGAACATGAATGGAGGTTTGAATCATGATTTCAATGAAAGGAATCAACTATCGGTATCCGAAATCCAAAAGTAATGTGCTTAATGATATTTCCATGTCCTTTAATCCGGACAAAGTAAACGTGATTGCTGGTTTGAACGGTGCGGGGAAGACAACCCTTTTCGATTTGATCACAGGAGTATATCCGAAACAAGAAGGCGAATTCCATAACATCCCTACCATGGATGAAATCCTGTATCAAATCCAAGGTGCATTCTTATCACTCATGATATTAGGAAAAGATTATGCAAGACTTGTGTACAAGATATCAGGTAAGAAATTTCAAAAAGGGTCTCCATCGTCTTTCATCGATTTAGGGGATAAGCGGGAGAATGAATTGCTGGAGAAGCTATGGTGGCGTGAAATCGGACAGATGTCTGTAGGTGAGAGGAGATGGTTGTATGTCACTCTCTTATCTCAACTAGACAGGAAAATGTATCTATTCGATGAACCGACCAGTGCAATCGATCCGTCTTCAAGGCTGAAAATTTGTAAACGGTTAGAAAAGCTTGCGAAAGAACCTGGCAAGACGGTCATCATGTCGAGCCATCATCTTCATGAACTGGAGTTCATCGCATGCAAATTGTTCATCATCAACAAGGGAAGCATCACCTTTCATGGTTCTTATCAGGAATTCCTTGCCACATATGACACCACCAACCCAGACATTGCATTCGACCATTGCATCAACCTATAAAGAAGCAGCTGACTCGTTCCATCGAGTCAGCTCTTTTTGCATGATTAACCGATTAAGCAGGAGATGACAACAAGTTGTATAAGTAACAAGTAAGAAGAACTGGAAAAGGAGTGAAGGTGTTGAACAAAATCCAGAAGATCTCGACGAACCTGTGGTTTGATTCGCAAGCGGAAGAAGCGGCACATTTCTATACGACTGTTTTCGAAAACTCCAAGATTGGGAGAATGACTCGCTACGGGAAGGAAGGGTATGAAATCCACGGAAAGCCGGAAGGCACCGTGATGAACGTGGAATTCCAACTGGAGGGCCAATCATTTGTCGCATTGAATGGCGGGTCTCAGTTCAAATTCAACGAATCGATCTCGTTTATCATCCATTGCGAGAGCCAAGAGGAAATCGACTACTACTGGGAAAAGCTGAGTGAAGGGGGAGACGAAGAGGCGCAAGTATGTGGCTGGCTGAAGGATCAGTTCGGAATATCGTGGCAGATCGTCCCCGCCAACTTGCCAGAAATGCTCAGCGACCCGGACCCTGAAAAAGTGAACAGAGTCATGCAAGCCTTGCTCCAAATGAAAAAGATCGACATCGCAACGCTCAAACGGGCTTATGAAGGATAACTTCCTAATGCCCTAGTCAGCTGTACAGTCATCTTTGTTCTCTAAACATAAGATAAAATACTTATGTTTAGGAGAGGGTTTTTGTTGTGTCGATTAAAAGAGAATTAATGAATTATATACGAAATGAAATCCTAAAGTCTAAATCAAAGTGTGATGCTAATTGTGAATGTGATAAATGTTGTGAAAAAAACAACAGCTGTACGATTTGTCCACCGGGACCACCAGGCCCTCCTGGTCCACCAGGACCTCCAGGAACAACATGTATTAGAACCAATCCTGAAAATGGATGTTCTGTCGCGGAAGGAATAGAGACGACTGTTGCAAATGGTTTTGCTTCCCATGCAGAAGGGTGTAATACAGTGGCAAGTGGGGATTGTTCCCATGCGGAGGGAAGTGACACACAAACATCAGCTTCAGCGACTTCAGCACATGCCGAAGGGAGCAATACGAACGCTAATGGAGTTGCCTCGCACGCAGAGGGAGAGAGTACTACTGCGAATGGTGCTCAATCACACGCAGAAGGGAATGGCACGACTGCTGGTGGTGAATCTTCCCATGCGGAGGGAGTGAATACAACAGCGAGTGGTCTTGCTGCTCATGCGGAGGGGTCGGAGACGGTCTCAAGTGGGAATTTCTCTCATGCGGAAGGTAGAGGAACAACTGCTAGTAATGAAGCTTCACACTCTGAAGGTAAAAACACAACTGCCAGTGGAGTTGGCTCTCATTCGGAAGGTGAGAATACAATTGCTAGTGGTGATCAATCTCATGCAGAAGGAATTGATACACAAGCTACAGGAGCAAATTCTCATGCAGAAGGTAACGCTACCATCGCAAGCGGCCTATCGTCACATGTAGAGGGTGTAGATTCAACTGCTGAAGGGGATTTCTCTCATGCTGAGGGGTCTGCTAATATTGCCTTTGGTAATAGCTCACATGCTGAAGGGGAGGGAAACAGTGCCACAGGAAGAGCGTCCCATGCAGAAGGAGGAGCGGTTGATCAACTCGGAAATGGAGCCCCTACATTAGCGAGTGGAGATAGTTCTCATGCCGAAGGTGTTGGTACAATTGCTAGTGGATTTGCGGCTCATGCAGAAGGAGGAACTTCTGATGTTAATTCAGACCTTGGTCCACAAACAACTGGTGATTTTTCACATGCCGAAGGTGCAAGTACATTCGCCGTTGGTGTAGCTTCCCATTCGGAAGGAATAAGGACTGAAGCTAATGGAACGGGCTCTCATGCTGAAGGTTTTGAAACAATCGCAAATGCATTCGCTTCACATTCAGAAGGTTGTAACACTAATGCAAATGGGAATTATGCTCATGCAGAAGGTATAGTTACTACTTCTGAGGGAGAAGCTTCCCACACAGAAGGAAGAGAGACGAGAGCATTCGGAGAGAATTCTCATGCAGAAGGCTTTCGAACTACAACAGGAGATGCAGCTGATCCAACACAGGGTATAAATGCACATGCAGAAGGCAGTTCAACTATTGCCAGCGGTGGAAACTCTCATGCTGAGGGGAATGGAACTATAGCTAGCGGTCTTAACTCCCATGCAGAAGGAGAAAACACGACTACAGCAGGATTCCAAAACGCTCATATCATGGGACGTTTCGGGGATGCAGAAGAAGCCCACTCATGGTTTATCGGAAATGGTACTACAGCTGTTTTGAGAGGTTTAGGCGCAAAGTGGCTTGCATCGGATGGTGAGATGTATATTGATGGTGCAGCTTACAACACAGGTGGAGCAGACTTCGCAGAAATGTTTGAAACAGAGGATGGCAAGAGTATAGATGTTGGTTATTTTGTAACCGTTAGTTCAGAGGACAAGATAAGAATTGCTACCAATAAAGATGATTTCATCTTAGGTATCAGCAGTGCTACCCCTAGTTTAATAGGAGATAGTGCGGGACTAAGTTGGCATGGCAGGTACGACCTCGACGAATGGGGAAGAAGAACCTATCATGAAGTTACGATTCCAGCTCAGAAAGACGGAGATGGAAATGAGATCATTCCTGAGCGAACAGAAATTCAACCTGTCATTAATCCGGATTGGGATCCCCAACGTGAATATATTCCGAGAAAGAAGCGTCCAGAGTGGGTTCCAGTAGGACTTGTTGGAAAGATTTTGGTCCGAGATGATGGAACCTGTAAAACCCATGGGTACTGCTGGCCAAATGAAAAAGGAATAGCTACCAATGCTAAAAAAGGATTCTTAGTCTTGAAACGAACGGGACCAAACCAAGTACTGGTCTTAATTAACTCTACAACAAACAATCAATACAACAAGGTAGACCAGCTAAAAGGGTTGGCTGAATTAAGAGATCAGGGGATTCTGACGGAAGAAGAATTCCTTATTGAGAAACAGAAATTACTAGCATCTTAATAGAAGTTTTACAGAGAGCTGCCACTATCTATGAGTCAGCTCTTTTTAAATGGGAAACAAAATCTGTTTGACCTGAACAAACCTTCCCAATTATGATGAAAATATCAAAGACAGGAAGAATGAAGAGAGGAGAGATTCCTATGACGTTCGCACGACCTCCTTGTTAATCCCTATGCTTCCGTAGTTCTCGAGCACCTCCAGATGATTCAGCAACCAGGCAATCATCATGGAGAGGAGCGCTCAAATGAACTATACGAAAAACATCCACAAACTCTATATCATCAGTTTCTTTTTTGGACTCATGCCAGCCTATGTAATCGAGCGGCTGTTTTGGAAAGCGCGAGGCATGACGATTCAGATGGTCGTTTATGCGGAGATCATCTATGCGGCCACGATCGTTTTACTAGAGGTGCCGACCGGAATCCTCGCCGATAAATGGGGACGGAAGAACATGATTGTCGTCTGTGCCTTCCTCGGGAGTCTCGAGTTTTTCCTATTGATCTACTCGACGGAATTCTGGCACTTCGCCGTTGTCGTGTTCCTTGCCGGAATCGCCACCACGGCCTACAGCGGATCAGCGAATGCATTTCTGTTCGATTCCTTGAAAACGAGTGGCGCAGAGACACACTTTGAAAAAGAACTCGGCCGGATCAATGCGATCGATATCACGTCGACGATCATCGCGGCATTAAGCGGGAGTTTCCTCGCGAGCCGTTTCGACTTCGAGTTGAACTACTGGCTGTCCTTTGGCGGAATGACCATTGCCATGCTGTTTTCTTTTACGCTCGTAGAACCGCCGAACCAGCATGAATCCGATGAAACGACGAACTTCCGAGAATACATCAGTACCTCATTCAATGTGTTCCGGAGAAATCCCGCCATTTTCCAGGTGGTCCTTGTCGGGATGGTAACGGGAGCTGCGATTACGTTCATCGATGAGTTTTGGCAGCTGTATCTGGACCGGATCGGGATTCCGATCGTGTTCTTCGGGATCTTTTCAGCAGCAACTTTTCTCTTGAGGATACCCGGGACGCTGTTCGCATATCTGTTAAAAAGTACGTTCAGCTACCGAAGTTTGCTCATCACGGTATCTGTCGTGTTTTCGATTGGTATCGCCTGCATTGCACTGTTCAAGGGAAGTATCGGTTTGATTGCGATCCTGATCGTCTGCTTGTTTGCAGGCATCACGGAACCGCTCACGACAGGATACTTGCATCACCGGATCGATTCTAAAATGCGGGCGACGGTTGATTCGTTCCAATCACTCGGCTTGAACGTCATCATGATCCTCACAAGTTTAGGGTTCGGTTATTTTTCAACCCGATACGATCTGTTCGGAGGGTTCGGTTTCATCGCCATCTTCTGTACGATTTTCCTTCTATACCTTACGATGGACAAAAAAGAACTGGACATATAAAAGAGGGCGCTGAATCACTCAGTGCTTGTTCTTCTTCTGAGAAAACTTTAAGACACCATTTCAATTGGTCTTGACCTTTGTAAACCCTTACTTCTAGAAAGTAAGAAAGACCTCTCCAGGAACAGATTGATAGACACGCGTTATGAGTGTTTCATCTGAACCTTGAGAGGCCACATATTAGTTAATCATTCAGCTGATTTTGCCTAGCATGATACCTGAAATTGGGATTTCATGCTAGGTTTTATGTTTTATTGGGCTGTACATACTTTACCAATAGCAAGTCTACGGGGTAAATTTCCAACAGGAACAGTGCCAATAACGGCATCTGTTGAAGAATCGATGACAGATACATTGTTACTGTCATTATTAACCACATAAGCTTTTGTGCCATTGGGTGTAACAGCAACATCTATAGGATCATCTCCGACAGGAACTGTTGTGATAACAGTATCAGTAACTACATTAATAACAGAAACATTTGCACTAAAACGATTGACAACATACACTTTAGTCCCATCTGGTGTTATTGCTAGTGTGCCGGGTCGAACTCCAACAGGGACAGTAGTAATAATAGTATTTGTAGTAGTGTTAATAACAGAAACATTGTTACTATTACCATTAGAGACATATACTTTAGTTCCATCTGGTATTATTACTAGTTGTCTGGGAGAGGTTCCAACAGAAACAGTAGCAATAACAGTATTTGTTGTTGTGTTGATCACAGAAACATTGTTACTATCGAGATTAGTAACATAAGCTTTTGTGCCATCTGGTGTTATTGCCACATTAGCAGGAGAGGTTCCAACAGGAACAGTAGCCATAACAGTGTTTGTAGTAGTGTTGATTACAGAAACATTGTTACTAACCATATTAGGAACATATACTTTGGTTCCATCTGGCGTTATTGCAACATCAAAAGCTCCAAGCCCAACAGGAATAGTAGCGATAACAGTATTAGTGGACGTGTTAATTACAGATACACTGTTATCATCTTGATTAACTACATAAGCTTTGATTCCATCTGGTGTAATTGCTAGTGTTCTGGGTCCAACTCCAACTGGAACAGTAGCAATAACAGTATTTGTAGTCGTGTTGATTACAGAAACATTGTTACTATTAAGGTTAGTAACATATGTTTTAGTCCCATCTGGTGTTATTGCTACTTCCGATGGGGTTACCCCAACAGGTACAGTTGCAATGACTAAATCTGTTGCTGTATTGATTACAGAAACATTATTACTCTCTTCATTAAGAACATAAGAAAGTACATCGCAAGATTCAATTGGTCCAAAATCAACTGAAACTACACTTTTGCAACTAAATGTAACAGGATCGCCTTCGTTTGTGCCTGTAACACAACATGTCTTATGATCGAAACACAAAAAGACAATGCCAATCCGTTCTGATGATTTCTCAAAACGGACATTTACTCTGGTACCTGCTTGTAGGTGTCTGAATATACTACATAAACATGAATCATTACATGAGGGGAACTTCTTCATTTTCCACCCTCCTTTTTTATGCTCGTACACTTAATGTATGTAGGAGGAGGGGGAGTGGTATAGGCAAGCCCATCATGAGTTACAAAAGAAAAGCCTAACATGATTCCTTAAATTACAAGATTCGTTTACATACCGGTAATAGAGGTTTCATGATAGGTTTTTTTTTAGATAATAAAGTTACTAAGTCAAAAGGGTTCTATTAGAGAATTAAAACATGACATTTATGGTTTCTCCACGACAATTTATAATGAGCTAGGTCTAATTCTTTCGCTCTCATTTAATTTAAATTCCATAATAATTTCCCGCAAAAACGCTACATAGTGTTCATCTCTTACCAACCATGCCAAGTGGTTTCGTTTCACGAAACGCTCAGCATCCTGAAAGCTAGCGTACTGTTCAGATAATATCTCGCCATTCATTTCAACGACCCAATTTTCCCCATCAGCCGCATAAATGAAAAAGCGATCTTCGTTTCTGTTCTCGAACAAACTGCCTTCTGCCGTTTCCTTCAGGTTGTATCGGTTACGGATCGCATCCGGTCTCATCGGTTCGATCAAGAAGGCAGCCCGAGCATACAATTGATAGGACTCTTCGTTCATCGAGCATCCGGACGCCTTCGCATGCCCGCCTCCACCGAACTGACCGGCTACCTCGGAGACATCGACATGGTCATGGATCGTCCGGAAGCTGATCTTTTTCCCGCCCATATTGAGGATCGTAATGTAATCGAGGTGGGGATTTTCCAATCCTAATTCGTTCCCGAGCTCAGAGAAATACGATTCTGCATGAACGATGCCTGTGCAATGATCTCCGACGAACGTCTGGACAAGCTCCCGCTTTTTCCGGCGGATGTAACGCTCGATCTTATCCTCCTCCATATCAAGAAGCTTAACTTCAAAATCATCATATTCGAAGTGCGCCTGCTCTTGCAGCCTCGGCACCATCTTTTCAACGAACTCATCGATCGACACCATGAAAAAGAGGTCATTCAACTGCTTCGCTTTGATGTTGTCATTCGCGTCCCATTCCCACGTATCGTATTGACGGACGAGCTCGACGAATTCCTCTAGCGCAGCGGAAGGCTCCAGATGTCCCTTATGAACGAGGTACCCATATAAAAGGGAGGTCGCACATGCGAGGCGACCGTCGTCATACTCGACTTTCACATAACCCCAATCATAGTCATTGAAACGGAGGGCCGTTTTATGATGGTCAATCAGTTGGACCTTTCCGCCATCATGAAACCATTCACCCAACGCTTCTTCATTCTTTTCATTGACCGAAAGATCGGTAATCAACACAGTCCAATCTTTGTTTTTTTTCTCATATAAATAGTCGAGAAACCGCTCCACCTGGTGATCGAGCCCCATCACCGAATTGTAGCGAACATCCACCTGGTCGCCGAACGCAATCTTTGCGACAATCCCACATCCGACACCATCCAAATCATTGTGCGTGAACAATTTGTACATAACCGTCTCCTTGTGTATGTAAGTCTTAGCTGTTTTAGTTTGTTAAGAATACAAGGAACTATTCGCACAAAAAAAGACGAGCAAGCCACAAGGGACCTGCTCATCAAATCGTTCGATTTTAGTAAACTTTGTCTCCGTTAAAAATGGAGTTCTTCACGATGACATAATCGACGTGACGGATGGCATCAATGTTTGTTCCGCCCGCATAAGAGATAGCGGATTGAAGATCCTGCTCCATCTCGGTCAATGTATCCTGTAGGGAACCTTTATGTTCGACAAACATTTTCTTACCTTCAACATTTTTCTTTTCGCCTTTTTGGAACTCGGAAGCGGAACCGAAATATTCTTTAACCAGCTTTCCGTCTATCGTCATCGTTTCACCAGGAGATTCTTCATGACCCGCGAACAACGAACCGATCATCACCATCGAAGCTCCGAAACGGATCGATTTCGCAACATCTCCATGTGTACGGATTCCGCCGTCAGCAATAATCGGTTTGCTTGCTGCCTTCGCACACCACCGAAGAGCTGCCAATTGCCATCCACCTGTACCAAAACCGGTTTTGATTTTGGTGATACAAACCTTCCCAGGTCCGATACCGACCTTGGTTGCATCAGCTCCGGCATTCTCCAACTCTCTTACCGCTTCAGGCGTACCAACGTTACCGGCAATCACAAAGCTTCCAGGTAAATGGTATTTGATATGTTGGATCATCTCAATGACCGCAGTAGAATGACCATGAGCGATATCAATTGTGATGTATTCCGGCACCAACTGCTGCTCCGCTAATTGACGGATGAAACTGTACTCTTCTTCCTTCACGCCGACACTGATGGAGGAGATCAAGCCGTGCTCTTTCATGTTTTTGATAAAATTTAAACGCTTTTCAGGTTGGAAGCGGTGCATGATATAGAAGTATTGTTTTTCAGCAAGATAAACGGCGATCTTCTCGTCGATGATCGTTTGCATGTTCGCTGGAACGACAGGAAGCTTGAACGTATGCTCTCCTAAAGTAACGGTTGTATCACATTCTGAACGGCTATTAACCACACATTTTGCGGGAATTAACTGAATATCTTCATAATCAAATACATTATCCAAGATGAAACACCCCTAAACACGAATATTTATATTGTTAATTATAATAATTGTTCGTACATAGTCTAATGTAAATCATTATGAAGAAGAAGTCAAAGGGACTTTTCGTTATTTGTAAAATATTTCTTGACCTGAGATCGGAAAGACGGTTACATAAAATAAAAAGGTTCATACGAACAGGAATCGGACATTAAGGCACGACCATTTTTGTAAAAAAGGTAAGGGGCTGGCGGAATGGAAATCAAACAAATATCAGAGCACATTTGGAGCTTGAAGACGTGGATGATTGTGCCGATCCACGTATGGGTTGTAAAAGAAGAAGACGGGGTCACACTCGTTGATGCAGGTATCGGGATGATGGGGAAGGGAATTCTCAAATTCATCAATGGATTGGATGCTGGACCTTTGAAAAGGATTGTCCTGACGCACGGACATCCCGATCATGTCGGAGCATTGAAGTCAATATTAAAAGAAACCGAAGTCCCGGTATATGTGCACAGTAATGAAATTCCGTATATGGAAGGTAAAAAAGCGTATCCGGGACGAAAGAAACCTTCCGCAAATGTCTCCGAAAATCTCGCACAACCATTGATGGAAGACGAAACAGGAAAGCTCAACAAAATCGGCAACCTGGAACCGTATTGGACGCCAGGGCACGCGCCAGGTCATGTTGTCTATTATCAACCGGAAGATGGCGTGTTGCTCGCAGGTGATTTATTCACTTCGAAAAATGAGAAGCTCTATCGACCGATGCCGATGTTCACCTATGACATGGAGGAAGCGGTCCGGAGCAGCCAGATCGTCGGAGAACTGAAGCCAAAACGCCTCGAAGTCTGTCATGGAAAAGCGGTCCTGAATCCCGCAGACCACCTCGATCAATACATCCAGGAAACAACGAAAACCTATTCAATCAAGGAAGAGAACGTGTTCAAAGGATAAGCATACAAGACCAGGGTCTCAAACGAGAACGCTGGTCTTTTTCTATTTTCCAAAATAATGAAACTTTTTCCCCGTTTCAATCGTAAACAGATACTGAAAGCAGGTGAACGAAATGAAACGATGGATTCCAATTCTTATTTTCTTCTTGGTCATGTTATTGTTCCCGAACCAAGCATTTGCTGTGGAATATTCGATTACGGAAGCAAGGATCGATGCCTATCTGCAGGAAAACGGGGACGTACAAGTTGAGGAGACATTTACATATGCATTCGAAGGGAAGTTCAACGGCATCACAAGGGAAGTGATTCCGAAGAAAGGGTCCGAGATCAAAGCCTTCAAAGCCACTGAAGATGGAAAAGCGTTGAAGGTGGAACGAGACGATCATTTTTACAAGATCCATCGGAAAGGGTCGGACGAAGTGGTCGAAGTGGATCTCACCTATACGATTAAAAAAGGCGTCGAAGTCTATTCTGATGTCGCTCAGTTCTATTGGGCTTTTTACGATAGAAGTAATGAATCAACGTATGAAAACCTGTTGATCGCCATACACCCTCCGAAAGATACCGAAGATGTGATTGCGTTCGGTTATGATGAAGCGTATGGAGATGAAGACATTCTGCCGAATGGAACGGTCTATTTTGACATGGGTCGGGTACCGGACAATACGAACGGAGATATCCGGGTAGCTTATGATCAAGCTCTGTTTCCATCCGCGACTCCATTTTCCGATCAACCGATGAAAGAAGAGATTTTACAGGAGAAAGAGGATCTTCAGGCACAAGTCATAGCAAAAGCGGAACGACATAGGGCTCTCGACAGGACGGCAAGCATCGCCCTCCCGATTGTAGGTCTGTTAATCGTTTTAAACTATATAGGGTTATGGAAAGGTCATGCCAATCGGAAAAGGGAAGCCGAAAGGGAGATGGACCTTACCCGCAATGTACCGAAACAGAGGATGAGCCTATCGGCGACCATTGCTTACACCAATTATAAGCAACTTCCACCTGAAGCCATCTCTGCCGCTATGTTGGATCTCGTACGGAAAAAGTATGTGAAGCGCATTGCCGAAGACCGTTTCCAAATCATCCATAGGGAAGGTGCCTTGAAGCATGAACAAATCCTTATGGAATGGCTGTTTGATGTAATCGGAGAAAACGGTGAATTCGGTTTCAATGATCTTAAACGCTATACACGACTAAAGATAAACCATGAAACTTATCGCAACTACAGTACGAAATGGCAGAAAGCCGTAAAAGAAGAAGTGAACGAGAACCAGCTCTATGAAAACAAGAAAGCATACCGTATATCAATCGGGTTATCCAGTATCATTTTTATGCCATTCATCTTCGGCTTCCATGGTTTGCTACTCTGGATGATTACAACAGTCCTTCTCGTCGGTGCAATCATCGTTTATGCGTTCTCGTACAATCCGAGAACGGAAAAAGGAGCCTTGATCCATTATGAATGGAAGGAGTTCAAGAAACGATTTGAAACCCTGAATGAAGAAGACTGGAGAACATGGTCAGATGACGATCAATTACGCGCCTATATCTACGGACTCGGTACGAAAACCAAATCAATCATTAAGAAGAATGAAAGGTTCTCCAAATCATTCTATCCACCAAGTACTAAAAATGCAGAGGAGGTAGCCTATTCCTCCACGGATGTCAGCAGCTTCATCATATTGGGAGCAGCATGCTCCAACAACTTCCAGGCAGCCAACCAATCCACTGGAGTCTCATTGGGAGCAAGTACAGCAGGATCTGGAGCAGGAGTTGGCGGTGGAGGAGGTGGATCCGGTGCATTCTGATGTAACATTAAATTTATATTGAGGAAGCCTTTCAATAAAGAAACGAGAGCTGAGTTGTTCAACATGACTGGGTAACTCTGTCTATAAACCATTTTCTGCTATTATTAAAGTGATTACCTTTTAAGTTGGTGAGAAATTATATGAATGAAAAAACTTTAAAAGATAAAATAGGAAATTTGAGTATATGGACTAAGGGTGACCAAAGAGCACCTCATAAACCATTATTATTACTGTATGCTCTTGCCAAATATCAAAGAGATAAGATTCGGGACTTACCGTATATTGAGGTTAAAGATAAGTTAAAAAAGTTACTATCTGAGTTCGGACCTCACCGACATTCGTATCATCCTGAGCATCCTTTTGTAAGGTTAACCAATGATGGTATATGGTCTTTAAATAAACAAGTTGGAAGGGACAATATCAAAAATAACTACCTTGTCCAAAATGAATTGGTTGGTGGATTCAACGATGAAGTGTGTCAATTGTTAAACAGGAATCCCAATATTATAGAAGAATTAGCCGACTTGATACTTCATAAACATTTCCCGCAAAGTATACATGAAGATATTCTATTGGCAGTTGGATTGGAAATAAGGATAAAGAAAAGTAAAACTAGAGATCCATTGTTTAGAAATAAAATATTAAGAGCTTACGAGTATAGTTGTGCTGTGTGTGGATTTAATATCCGATTAGGAAATAACCTGGTTGCCATAGAAGCTGCGCATATCAAGTGGTTTCAATTGGGTGGACCGGATACTGAACAAAACGGCATAGCCTTATGTTCACTACATCATAAGTTATTTGATAGAGGAGTTTTCACACTGACAAATAAGAGGCAATTAATTGTATCAGAAGAAGCACATGGTACGAAAGGATTTAGAGAATGGCTTATGAATTATCATGGAAATTATTTAAAGAGTCCAATAAACAATTCCTACTCCCCAAATGAGGCATATCTTAACTGGCATTTTAGAGAGGTTTTCCGAGGAGAAGCCAGACCTTTTTAAAGGAGGTTAATTATGAACGAATTAAACCATATGAAGGAAGCGTATGGTTTTTTGTATAAGATTGAGAACACACTTAGAAAATACATATCTAAAGAATTACAGTTGGTTTATGGTGAGAACTGGTACGAAGCTTCATATAAATTTTATTTAAGAAGGCAACCTAATAAATCATTTGTAAATTTACAATTTCATGAATTAATAAGTTTCTTTAAAAGTTGCCGTATTTTTATCAACAGCCTTCCTAGGAGTTTATTTTCAAATCTCTATTATTTATGTCCAATCAGAAACAAAATAGCTCATTGCGTTGTGCTTGATGAAACAGAGTTCAAAATTTTGAGAAACACATATAACCAACTTCTTGAGACTATACAGATATAACAATAGTAATTAATAGTAAACCCAAACCCTATATTTAACTATTATGGTAAGTTATACTTATATATAAGAACTAGTAGAAAGGGTTTATGTAAATGGATAATAAAGTAATGATTGTTCCTTCTGCCTCAAGACTTACCGAGTCATTAAGAGATATAGGATATGATATACCAACATCTATTGCAGATCTAGTAGATAATAGCATTGAAGCAAAAGCAACCGAAATATGGATAGATGTCGAATACATTGGTATCCACTCGTATATTTCGATATCTGATAATGGCGTTGGCATGAGTGCAAATGAGATAGATGAAGCCCTTCGTTATGGAAGCAATAGTAATTATAATGAAAAAAGTTTAGGGAAATTTGGGTTAGGTCTTAAGACAGCCTCATTAAGTCATTGTAAAAAAATCACTATTGCTAGTAAAAACCAATATGAAGAAATTAATACACTATGTTGGGATTTAGATCATATAAACAAAAGTGACAAGTGGGAAGCTCTAAAATTAAGTGAGAATGAGTTTAACGAGATTATTTTAGAAAGGTTAAACAGTAACAATGGAACAGTAGTAGTTTGGGAGAATTTAGATAGAATTCTATATAAAGACGAAGATAGTATTCTCACACAAAGGGAATTTGCGGGAATTTGTAGACAAATTGAAGAGCATATAGGGATGGTATTTCATAGATTTATTTCAGGTACAAATGTTCCAAAGGTTAACATCTATATAAATGGGAATTTAATTCAAGCATGGGATCCTTTTGTAGTGGATGAACCCTGTACAAAAGCTATAGATACTTCAATATTGAAATTTAAAGACAGCTCTAACTCTGAAATAAATGTTAAAGTTAGACCCTATATCCTCCCGCATGAATCTCAATTTTCATCTAAGCAAGCCCATGCTAAGGCTGCTGGACCTAAAAAATGGAATAGGCAGCAAGGATTATATATCTATAGAAATAATAGATTGATACAAAGTGGAGGTTGGAATAGGCTAAGAGCTGCTGACGAGCATACAAAACTTGCCCGTTTGGCAATAGATTTTGACTCAAGAGCTGATAATGCATTTCAGATAAATATTTCAAAAATGAAAGTGAAAATTCCTAATGTTATTCGAGGGGAATTATTAGAAATTGCAAAAAAAGTGAGTGCGAAAGCAAATGAAGTCTATCGTAATAAGGGTGATTCAAAGAGACCTCCTCAAAAAGCAAAGCTGCCTCCCAAAAAACATCCAAGAAAAGAACCTGGATTAGAAATAAAGACTAAACCCAAAAAAAACTCTTCAACCCAGATTCTACATAGCAATAAAGATTTGGATAATACAATAATAAAGATTCTAGACATTATTAAACAAGAGCTAAGTGAAGAAGAATATTTACTAAATAAAATTTTAAGTAGGCTTTCAAATATTGATGAGATTAAAAAGCTACAAGAAAGGGGCAAAAATAATGAATAGTCTTATAGAATCATATCTCAGAATTGTAAATGTTCTAATAGACACTACAAATTGTTCTATAGAAGAAGCAATAATTAATCCTGCTATTCCTGAAGAATATAGGGAACAAATTAAAAAAGAGTATTACAAAGATAATTATATTACTATAAGGGACCCAAGTGTGGTAACTGATCCAAATAGAGAAAGTAAACAATGGTTACCATACATTGATAGAAATAGTTGGTATTACTGGCCAAGGTTAAGAAATTATTTGATAGATAGTAAAGGTTGGTCTAATGAAACAGTAAGATCTATTGATGACGCTACTGATAAAATTTTAGGTGCAATGGACAATCCGTCATCTAACGAAGAATTTGATACTAAAGGTTTAGTAGTTGGATATGTCCAAAGTGGTAAGACAGCTAACTATACTGCTCTTATTTCTAAAGCAGTTGATACAGGATACAAAATAATTATAGTCCTAGCTGGTATGCAGAATTCATTAAGATACCAAACCCAAACGAGATTAGATAAAGAACTTGTAGGTATATCTAATGGAAGGCAAGTCGGAGTAAAAAGACCATCTCCAGAAAAAGAATGGCAGACTTTCACAAAAGCAGACCTGCATAATGGTGACTTTAATCCAGGAAATTCGTCGGCCGGCTTAAGCGGAAATAATCCTGTATTATTAGTAGTTAAGAAAAATGGAACAGTGTTAAGAAGATTATTATCATGGTTAGAACAAAGTCATGAGGATACAAGGCGTACAGTCCCTTGCTTAATAATAGACGATGAAGCCGATCAAGCTTCTATTAACACAGGTGGAAACAAACCTATTGACATTGATCCTGATTATGAAGATAACGAAGACTCGCCAAGCACAATTAATGATCTTATTAGAAAGTTATTAAATATGTTTACTAAAAAAGCTTATATAGCATATACTGCAACACCATTTGCGAATGTATTGATTGATCATGAAGCTGTTGATGTTAACGCGGGTCATGATTTGTATCCCAAATCATTTATTGTTGCTCTACCAAAACCAAACAATTATTTAGGTGCAACAGAAATATTTGGCTCATCAGATAATCCAGATGATCGATTAAATGTTATCGTGCATGTTCCCAAGAATGAAATTAAGGATCTAGTTCCTCAACATCGTAATGAAGTTGAGTCCTTTCAACCGAACATACCGGAGAGCTTGAAAGAAGCAATTATAGATTTTATTTTGGCAGGTGCAGCTAGACACCAAAGAGAAAGTGCCAATGTTCCAACTTCAATGCTTATTCATACAAGTTATAGGACTCTTATTCAAGAGAGACTTACCACTTTGATAGTAAAATATTTCAGTGAGTTAAGGGATGATTGGCGATATTTTCGCGAACAAGGTTTAAGAAGTAAATTTGAAAAAATTTGGAATGAAAAATTCAGGCCTTTAACTCGCTCTATTAATGTAAATGAAGATAAAAGCTTTTATGAAATTGAGTCACATATATCAACTTTTTTTGAAAAAGTTGACATTATACAATTACATAGTGAATCTGAAGATCAAATCAATTATGAAACTGATCCGAATCAATGTGTGATAGTTATAGGTGGTAACAGATTATCGAGGGGGTTAACAATTGAAGGTTTGTTAGTAAGTTACTTTGTTAGATCCTCAGCTACTTATGATACGCTAATGCAAATGGGAAGATGGTTTGGATATCGTAGAGATTATGCAGATTTAACTAGAATATACACAACTGCAATATTGGATAAGTGGTTTAGAGATTTAGCAACAGTTGAAGAGGAATTACACAGAGAAATAGCAAGATATCAACGTGAGAAATTGACACCTCTAGAAGTGGGTATAAAAATAAGACAACATTCTTCAATGTTAGTTACTAGCCCTTTAAAAATGAAAGCTTCACAGATCTTGAATATATCTTATGAAAATCAATTACTACAAACAATTACGTTCCCACTTAATAATAAAATTTGGCTTGATTCTAATCTTCAAATTACTAAAGGTTTTATCAAATCATTAGGGGTTCCGCTCCTAAATTCTTCTAAAAACAAACCTGTATGGAAACTGAATGAACCTTCTTTAATCTTAGACTTTCTTGCTGAATATAAGACGGATCCTTTTGCAACTAGGGTTAGATGTGAAAAGCTAAGAGAATATATAATAAAACAAAATAATTATCAAGAGCTAAATAAATGGACCGTAAGCATTATTGGAAGATCGAAACATAATGAAGAATTAGGTAAAATAGACTTTGGTATAACTGGAAGAGATGGAATAAATCTGATAGAAAGAACAAAAATAAAAGAAACTAATTCCTTAAAGGCAATTGTATCCCAAGATGATCAAGAAATAGGATTAAATGATAGTCAGCTTGCACTGGCAATGGAAATGTCTGAAAATGATAATAATTTATCTTATGTTGAAGCGTTGAGGCATGTTAGAGATAGTGATGAAGGATTATTACTAATTTATCCAATAAGTAAATACTCAGGTTACAAATTGAGGTATAACAATAATGAAGATTCAAATAACCGAGAACCGCTATTTGAGGACTTTGATCAAGGTCAGCACATAATTGGAATGGCATTAGTATTTCCTAAATCTAATACTGCAGCTACGGTACAATATGTGGTTGGTTCAGTGGGGGCATTATCCAATGAAAATTGAAGTAGTAACTGATAAGTGGAATGATCTTGATAAAAATATACCAACTTATGGATCGTTAAACGCTAAATATTTATTAGAAAATAGAGATGTCTTGATAGGGATTGATTACCAAGGACTTAGGCATTTACTCATTGGTATTGAAAACATTGAAGATTCTATTAAAGATACAAAGAGTAGAGGAATAACGGTTGAAGGAAAGAAATTGGTAATAAACCAAGATCCTGAAAGACTATTTTTGGATATTGTTTGTACAGACCCAAAGGGAAATAATTTATTTAATCTAGTAATAATAGATATTATTAACTTATTGAAGAGTGGAAATAATCCTAAAATAGCTGTTTCTAAAGTAATTAATAAATGGAGAAGCTTTTGGGGGAAAGTCAATGAAGCAATCCTTACAGAAGAAAGAATTATTGGATTGTTTGGTGAATTATGGTTTTTGCTTGTTTGGTTATTACCAAAAAACAAAAACTATTTAAAGTATTGGTCTGGTCCTACGGGATCAAGAAATGATTTTGAGTTACCTAATATTGGTATAGAAGTCAAGTCAACAACATCAATTAAAGGACATGTACATTCCATTAATGGTCTGGATCAGTTATTGATTCCCCAAAATGGAAACCTTTATTTTTATAGTCTTAGATGTAGAAAAGAAGGATCTTCAACCAATACATTGGACTCTCTAATAAATAAGGTGCGGGATCTAATTTCTAATGATGAAGAATTGTTAGAGTTGTTTGAAATTAGACTTGCACAAGCAGGATATTTTGAGGCTCATAAAGAGAAATATGATAGTTTCCGATTTCGGATAATTGAAGAAAGACTTTATGAAGTAGATGATTTATTTCCTAAATTAAGCACTGATTCTTTTGTTACTTTTCCAGAAGGTATAGAGAAGGTAAGTTATGTAATAAACTTAGATACTTCAAGAAGTCCAATTATTGCTACTACACCATCAAATTTCTTTTGAAATTAATTAGATAATTTCTATATATTTATTATTAAAGATATGTAATAATTAACTTACTAAGACGAAACAAATGTTCGTTTATTTATTGATTTTAGTAATAGGGGAGTTAAATATGGATATTATTGATTTATTTTCAGGTGGTGGAGGTCTTAGTGAGGGGTTTCATGAACATGGATTTAATATTGTTGCCCAAGTAGAAAAGGATACATGGGCTTGCGAGACATTAAAAACTAGAGGTGTATTCCATTATTTGGAATCTAATGATGATTTATCGTTGTATTATGAGTATTTAAATTCGATAGAGTCATATAGAGATATTAATGATAAAAGAAAGATAATATTTAAGAAGTATCCAGATCTAGAAGAAAAACTCAATATTGAAGTTCTAAATAAGAAATTTGGAAATCCAGAGAAAGATAAGCAAGCAACATCGTCGAAGCAAATTATTAAACTAATCGAAAGATCATTAATATATAACAATACGACCGAAGTTAGTGCTATTATAGGCGGTCCCCCTTGTCAAGCTTATTCTTTAATTGGTAGGGGGCGTATGAAGCAAGATGTGGACAGAGATGGTAGAAATTTTTTGTTTTATCATTATTTAAATTTAGTTAAAGAATTTCAACCAAAAGTATTTGTTTTTGAAAATGTACCTGGATTAATTTCCGCGAAAAAAGGAAAATTGTTTGAAATCATTCAAGAAGAATTTGATAAAATAGGGTATAAATTATCTTCAGGAAGAGAAGATGATGATAAAAAGAATGTATTAGATTTTTCTGAGTATGGTACATACCAAAGAAGAAAAAGACTTATCTTGTTTGGGCATAAAAGTGAATTTAAAATGGAGTATCCAGATTTTAGTTCATATGCGTTAAGAATTTCAGAAGAAATGAACACAAAAAATGTATTATCAGATCTCCCAACATTAACACCTGGTCAGGGCTATGATCACAAACTTATACGTTATGAAAGTGAAGCTAGAACAAGTTTATCAGAATACCAAAAACTAATGAGAAGAAATAGCCCAGGGATTCTAAATCATAAAGCAAGAAAACTTCAAAAACAAGATGAAAAAATATATAGTATTGCTATTAAAAAAGCAAGTGAGGGTAAACAATTAAACTATTCTGATTTACCAGCAAGTTTAAAAACTCATAAAAATACCAGTTCTTTTCTTGATAGATTTAAAGTACACAGGTGGAATGAATTGCCACATACAGTAGTTGCTCATATTTCTAAAGATGGTCATTATAATATTCATCCTGACCAAAAACAATTAAGGTCATTGACGGTGAGAGAGGCTGCTAGAATACAAGGGTTCCCGGATAATTACTATTTTGAAGGACCTAGAACCGCTCAATTTGTTCAAGTTGGGAATGCAGTCCCGCCTACAATGTCCAATGTGGTAGCAAAAGCAGTTAAAGAAGTATTAAATAATACGAAGCAATAATTACTTAGTAATTATTGCTTCTTTTTTTTTTGAAAACATAAGACTATTTTATAATTGGTATTCCCGATAATAAAAATATGGTCTAGTTAGTAAAATCTGTTAAAATATAGTATATAGATATAAATTTAGGAGGTAAAAAATAAATGCAGAAAATTAGTTTGAAAGTAAACGATTCAAGCTTTACATCTATGGCTAATCCTAATGATCCCTCGATTACCCATTACCAATTTTACATACCATGTGAATCACTTGTTGATTTACCTACAGAAGCCAATCCACGTGAGCAAAACATGAATACTAAAGTAGTAAAACAAATTAAGGAAACTTTGAGGGATCCGAATAAGACCTATTTTGAAGTATTAAATAGGGGGCTTACTATAACATGTTCTAATCTTGTTAAGCATACAGGTGAGGTTACGTTAACATTTACAAATTCTGAAGATGGTTTGATTGATGGTGGACATACAGCTAGATCAATTCTAGAAGTACAAGAAGAAGGGATTAACCTTTCAGGAAAATATGTTCGAGCTGAGGTCTTTACAGGATTAGATTTTGAAAAAGCTGTTGAACTGGCCAAAACACGTAATACAAATGTTGCTGTAAAGGAATATTCGATTGCTGAATTAGAAGGAAGGTTTCAATTTTTAAAAGAGGCCATTAAGGGTAAACCTTTTGAAAACAGAGTAGGTTTTAAACAGAATGAAGATAAAGAGATTGAAGTGAAGAACTTACTCCAAGTTATGAATGTATTTAACCTAGAACGTTATGACAATATGAAACAACCAACAGTTTCTTATGTTGCAAATTCCAAACCTATTGATTATTTTTTGGAAAAACCTGAGCCGTTCCATAAACTCGCCCAAATTAACCCAACTGTTTTTGATCTTCACGAAAATATTGAAAAGAAATGGAAAAAAGCATACAACAGTAAAAAAGGTGCTATGTATGGAAAAAATAAATGCGCTAAAGCAGGAGAAACACGTCAAGTTTTATTTGGAAATGATGGTGATACAATAGATTACTATGTTCCATCAGGACTACTTCTTCCTGTGTTAGCAAGTTTTAGAAGTTTATTAGAAGAGCATGAGGGAAAATATCAATGGAAAGTTGACCCATTGGTAGTTTTAGATGAAGTGCTACCTGAATTAACAAGTCAGATTCATTCAAAATTATCCGTCACTGGTGGGAATCCAAACGCTGTAGGAAAAGACTCTCAACTTTGGCTAATGCTTTACATGATAGTTGAACGTCAAATTATGATTACAAAATAAACATGAAATAGGAGCCACTCTTATAGGGTGGCTTTTCTTTGTCTATTTTAGTTATTACTTTTCAATTTAGGTTATTACTATAAAGAGGATGATAAGGGAGGTTTTAATATGAGTGATGTAATGACTAAAGAGCAAAGAAAGAAAACGATGAGTAAAATTCGTTCGCGCTCTAAGTTAGAAGACAAGGTCAGTAAAGCACTATGGGCACGTGGATATAGATTTAGAAAGAATGTTAAAAGTTTGAGAGGTACACCGGATATAGTCATAAAAAAGTATAAAATAGTTATTTTTATTGATTCTTGTTTTTGGCATGTATGCCCAGAACATGGAAACTTTCCTGAAAGTAACACACAGTTCTGGAGGAACAAGCTTCAACAAAATAAAAAAAGAGATGAAATTGTAACAACTTATTACAAACAAAAAGGGTGGTTTATTATGAGGGTATGGGAACATGAATTAAACAACAACGTATTTGATGGTACTATAGATAAGATTAGTACTTTTATTGATAAAGCCAAAAAAGAAACATAAACAAATAGTAAGTAGGATGATAAATATTCTTTAGTCTGATTGTAGGAATATATATTGTTAGTAATTCGCAAAAATAATTAATTCTTTAGAATTACTTTACATTCAAACCCTTGTAATTCACCTCTACTTGTTTTCATACTTAAAGAGACTAACGTAGAACGAGGTGGAGAGATGAAGTTAGGTAGTTTTACATGGAAAGTGGTAGCTGTTGGTGCGGCTGCAATGATGATGTTTGGACAGGATGTCAATGCGCATGGTGATGAGGTTTCGGTTTATGAAGCGATTCAAGATCAGTTGGTAGGGAAGCAGATCATCTTTGGGGATTTACATAATCATACGGGTTATTCTCCGGATGGTTCGGGGACTCCGAAGATGGCGTATGAAAGTGCGAAGATGAATGGGCTTGATTTTATCGCGATTACGGAGCATTCGGAAGGGTTGAACCTGATTGCGAATGAAGAAGAGGGTGTGAATACACCGCTTCCTTACCGTACGGAGTGGGAGGACGTCCAATATCAAGCGGATCAGATTTCAGATGAGTCGTTTACGGCAATCCGCGGTTTCGAGTGGAGCGATCCGTATCAAGGGCATTTCAACGTCTGGTTCTCGAAGCATTATACAGATGTGTTCCGTTCACCTGGAACGCCGACGATGAAGCCATTCTGGAATTGGTTCCAGACGGATACGCAGTTACTAGGTGGCAGTGACGGAATTGGTGGTTTCAATCATCCGGGTCGTGAGCCTGGTAAGCTGGATGATCTCGCTTATGTCCCTGAAGTGGATGACCGTGTCGTTTCCATTGAGGTGTTCAACCGGGATGATATCTATGACTCTACTTATGTAGAAGCTCTCGATAAGGGCTGGCATGTCGGAGCCATCGGTGTATCGGACCATCACGGAGAAAATTGGGGAGACCCGACGTTTGCGCGAACTGGAATTATTGCTACGGAAAATTCTCATGAGGCAGTAAGAGCCGCCTTGGAACAGCATCATGTGTATGCAACGCAGGACTCCAACTATCAGATGGTGTTTACAGGTAACGGTCAGATGATGGGAGCGAAGTTGACGACCCATCAACCTGTCCAGTTGAATGTGATCGGGCATGATCCTGATGCTGGAGAGTCCATCGTCAAAGCGGAACTCGTGACGAACGGTGGAGAAGTCGTTGAAACATATGAACCTAGTAATGGTGGACAGACTTTTGAGTGGAGTCCCACAACACCAGCAACTTCTGAAAGTGCCTGGTATTTCGTCCGTATGACTCAAGCAGACGGTGAGATGATTTACTCAAGTCCGATCTGGGTGAACCAATAGAATGTTGCAGCAGAAGGTTGGAGAAATCCAACCTTCTTTTTATGGAAATTATGTTATGATTTTGGAAGGAAATAGTAATGTAGGGGGATTATAGTGGAACGGGAGAAGCAGATAAAAATCTTCGTAGTATTTGTAGTAGGTGCATTAGTTGTTAGTCTGATTATGAATTTCACCTTATTTTCGAAGATCAATCAGGTGGAGAATCAGGTGAATTCAATTTCTAACATGCAATATAACATATCGGATAATGTGAACGATCAAGCCTATCAAATTATTGGTGTATTGGATGAGATGCAAGCAGAACAGAGTTGGATCACTCCGATCAGGATGGATCTCGATCCAAATGAGGTAGTGGGTGATCAGGCGGAAGCGACATTCCAATGGCAAGTGAAAGAGCTTCAAAAAGATTCAGAAGTCGTGTTCCATTATACATATGGCGATGATGAAAAGTATAAGGCGCTTCCAGCAGAAGAGACCCAGCAAGGTCTTTTTCAAGTGAAGGTTCCAATCAAATTGGATATGGGACCGATGTGGCACGTGGGATACATGAACGAAACGGCTGAGTCTCAACAAGTAACCTCCGAGAAAGAGATGGAAGAACAAATGTTAGAAGAGACGCTCAAGTTCTATGTAACCGTGTCTTATGGTGATATGGTGAAGAGTGGAAAGGTCCACACGGAACATTTAGGTGATTTTGGCAGTCACCTTTATGGTACATTACAGACGGACGTGCTGATGAATGATGAAAACTTTAGCATCATGTTATTCAATCATCATGCGGACTCTCCTTCCGCTGGTATAGAGGAAGCTTATCTTCTGAAATATAAGGATGGAACCTTATCAGATAAAGAAAAATTTGAAGTTGATGAACAATACGATCCTGCTGATCCGATGATGAACGCTTTCAAATTGGATAAGGTGAAAAAAGTTAAAGATATGCGACTGGTTGTCCAAGTCACGTATAACAATGGAAGAACCTTTGAAAAAGAAGTCTACAATGATGGTAATTAAGTAAAGCAGGTTGGAGAATTCCAACCTGCTTTTTTTAGCATAGTGCAAGGAAGATCTGTGGTGTGTAGAAGAAGCATAGGTTGAATGTCGGGTAGCAGAATCCGATGGTGATGAAGAAGTTGACGAACGCAACCCAGACGAGTGCGATGCCGATTCCGCCGAATGGCGTCTGATAGAAGACTAACGTCCATCTGCCCTGACAGCCCCAGATCCCGTTGATTCGATCATCGTTGTCTTCATACTCGAATTCGGGACGTGGCTGACCTCCGAGTAGTGATGTGATCTGGGTCGTGCTCTGAGGCTGCTGTCCAACCAATGATTGGAGCTGGGTTTGTGGTAATGCCGATAAGGTTGAGTACAAGCTGACCAGGTTTTGTGGAGGTCCACTCTGTGGTTGGGATAATGTCGGTAAAATCTGTTGGACTTGCTGTTGCTGTTGGAGCGTCAATTGACCAGGTAATGCAGAAGGTCCGTTTCCAGGGAGACCAGGGCCACCAGGCATGCCTGGACCTCCTGGAAAACCAGGTCCACCGGGCCCACCAGGGAAGCCTGGCCCACCAGGAATACCTCCTGGTCCTCCGGGCATTCCACCCGGACCACCAGGGAATCCTGGCATTCCTCCAGGACCTCCAGGAAAACCGCCCATTCCAGGTCCGCCAGGGAAGCCTCCCATACCCGGGCCACCAGGGATACCACCGCCTAAGCCTGGTAACCCACCAAGTCCTCCAGGTCCACCCATCCCCGGACCGAACGGAGGAAACTGACGAGGTCGGTATTGATATTGATTCATAATCCAATCCCCATTTCGATGTATGATGTCATTAGCCACTATATGCTTTCAAAGGGATTGTGTGTGTTAGAGGACTTGTCCATCACTAACCGTATAAGGAAAGATATCGTTACGATTTCTTCATTCTAAAAGAAAAAGTAGAACGATCATTGAAATCACGTAACCAGTGAGGGCGATGCTATGGAGGGTGTTTATTGACATGGTTTGAGCTACCTTTGTAAAAAAGAGCAGTCCATATACAGCAGAGGTTCCAAGCGCAATCGCAAAGGCTGTCCATTGGACTAAACTTCTCGTATTCATTGTTTTTTTGTCTTTCATAGTTGTTATCCTACCTTCCAATAAACTCATATATCCTTTAAATAATTTCAATACTTGGACCCTATACACCTTTTATTTTCCAATTCATACACATTTGCAGGATTTATTAAGAGGAAGCCGAATCGTTTAATTTAGATGAGTAGAACGAAAGGGGTTGGGGTTATGAAGATGATAGAGGCGATTCCGGCTTTACCGGTGAAAGAGATGGAGAGAAGTCTGTTGTTTTACAAGGACACATTAGGGTTTTCGATTTTGCATGTGGGGGATGAATTTGTAGTTCTTGGGCTTGATGAGGTCCAGGTGCATTTGTGGCTTGCGGACGATGAGAATTGGCGCAAGGAGGAGCATTGGAATCCCGTTGTGACAGGGGCGGAGTCGTTCATCGCCGGGACGTCGGGCTGCCGTATCGGGATGGAAGGTGTGGATGCCATGTATGAGCGTTTAGGACCAAAGGACATCATTCATCCGAATGCACCCATTGAGGACAAGCCCTGGGGGACTCGGGAGTTTTCAGTGTTAGACCCGGATCGCAATCTGATCACGTTTTTTGAGTGGAAGAGGTAGTGGATGGCGGTTTATATTGCATTGCTGCGCGGCATTAATGTTGGTGGGCATAAAAAGGTGAAAATGGACAACCTGAGGGAAATTTTTACGTCAATGGGCTTTGAGAATGTGAAGACGTATATCCAGAGTGGGAATGTCATTTTTGAAGCGGAGTATCAGGATGCCAGAGAATTGACAGGACGGATTGAGGTAGAGCTTGAAGGTGCGCTCGGCTTTGCCGTCCCTGTCATTGTAAAAACAGCAGAGGAATGGCAGGCGGTGATGGAAAAGTGTCCGTTTGATGTCGATGCGTTAAGAGAAGATGAAAAGCTGCACGTTTCCTTTTTAGCAGAAGAACCGAGTAGGGAAGGAATCCAGAAGCTGAAGGAGACCGAAAGTGACATCGACGAGTTCAAACTCCAGGGGACGACCGCCTACGTCCTTTGTCGGCAAGGCTACAAAAAGACCGTCTTCTCCAACACATTCCTTGAAAAGAAACTGAAAGTCGCTGCCACCACCCGCAACTGGAACTCCATTATGAAGATTGCAGAGATAGGCAAAGACGGAGGATGACATGATACATCGACTAAATGAAAAAGAAGAGAAAGTCTATGAAAGAGCTACAGAGCTCTTGATACAGAACTACAAAGCGATCAAGTTAATGGACGAAGAATCTATTAAGATTTTTCAAACTCACATGAATTTCATCCAAGGTTTTGTATACAGATCGATGAAATCGGCTGCAAAAGAATTGTACGGAATAGATCTAATGGGAACAGGTATAAAAGCACATAAGTACGTATCACCTGAAGCGTTAGAACGATATTCACAAAATAAGAAAGAACCCTTTATAGGTGAACACGTCGTATGTAAGAACCTCTATTTTAAAAAGATCATGGAAGAACTCAAGAAAGATGACCCAGATAAAAAATTGGTTTTAGAACAACTGTCAAAGTATTATTTCACTGCTTATATAACGAGAAAAGAAGACGATTTGTTGAATGAGTTAGGTCTTAGACAAGTGATGGTTAAAGATGGGGATTGGGATGGCACCAGTGTTTTTAAGCGATATGAAACTACAGGGATTAAATTGATTGAGAACTCGTACTATCCACTTGTGAAGAATAGATAAGAACAAGGAAACTCCAATATATTGTCATCAACAATGTGGACAACTGACAGCCTAATATCTTTCGAACAGGATAAACTCCCACATCATACACTAACTATCTAGATTACGTTTGGTGGGAGTTGAATATATGGGATCTACACAGTTAACCGGGCGGGTCATCTATAAAGGAGACCTCGGTTATGAAGAAGCGATTAAGAACTGGAATCCTTATGTTGATACCTTTCCTCTTGTCTTTGTTTTTGCCCAGAACGCAAGGGATGTAAGTAATGGCATCAAATGGGCACGTGAGAATGACGTACCATTACGCGTCAGAAGTGGTCGCCATGCGCTGGATAAGAACCTCTCTGTTGTAAAGGGAGGGCTTGTGATTGATGTTAGTGATATGAATAAAGTGACCATAGACAAAAGGAAGGGACTTGCAACTGTTCAAACGGGTATTCTTGTCGGTCCCCTTGTAAAGGAATTAGCCTTGAATGGTTTCATGGCCCCGTTTGGCGACAGTCCAACCGTTGGGATCGGTGGAATCACGATGGGCGGGGGATTTGGAGTGGTCTCAAGGTCGATCGGACTGATCAGTGACAACCTCCGCGGACTTGAAATGGTCGATGCGAAAGGTAGAATCGTTACAGCGAATGCACACCACAATGAAGATTTATTCTGGGCATCGAGGGGTGGTGGCGGAGGGAATTTCGGTTATAACACGGAATACACATTCAGAGTTCCTCGTGCGCCGGAAACCGCCACTGTTTTTAATATCGTATGGCCATGGGACCAGCTTGAATCGGTATTTAGAACCTGGCAACGATGGGCTCCGTTTGTAGACGAACGATTAGGCTGCTATCTAGAGATATATAGTAAAATCAACGGGCTCTGTCGCGTTAATGGAATTTTCCTGGGAACGAAAACCGAGGCGGTCAGATTACTAGAACCTTTAACGACAACAGGAACACCAACACAAGTCGATATACAATCTTTGTTCTACCTTGACGCGATCAATTACTTAGATCCTCCTCAGCCAATCCCTGAACAATCATCACAGAGTGTGAAGTTTTCCTCTGTTTGGTCACTGGATCTTTGGTCGGAAGAACCGATTTCCATTATGAAAAATTACCTTGAAGAAGCCACTGGAACAGAAGCCAATTTCTTTTTTGAGAATTGGGGTGGGCAAATCCGTCGAATACCGAAAGACAAGACCGCCTTCTATTGGCGTGAACCGTTATTTTATTCGGAATGGAACGCGAGCTGGAATCAACCGAAAGATGAAGCCAGGAACCTTGCTTCCGTTGAAAAAGTCCGTCAACAACTTCAACCGTTTGTAAAAGGATCCTATGTGAACGTACCGGATCAGAATATTAAAAACTTCGGAGAAGAGTATTACGCCTCGAACTTCGAACGTTTAAGAAGAGTGAAGGCGAAATACGATCCCGAAAACTTCTTCTGTTTTCCACAAAGTATTCCACCAGCTCCATAATGGTCTTAAGGGTCATCATCTATTTCCTCATGATGACCCTATTCCTCTTTCTTCGTATCCCCGTAGGAAACCCTAATAATCACATCGGCATAAAATTCTCCATTTAAAAGGACTTCGTATCTCCATAAGCCGCCTTCTGGAACCTCAAATGTCGGGGTGTAACGTTCTAAGCTTGGATACCCTGATGAAGGATTCGTGATTGTAGTTGGAGGCACCACCATCAACTTTTCACCAGTTTCTTTATGGTAAGCATTGATCGTTAGCTCCTTACCTTCATAGGTTTTGAAGGGTTCGGTGAAATGAAAGAGATACCCGTATGGTTTACCTGCTGTAAGTGCTGGGTCAGGATAAACAGACAATAAAAGCTTGCCGTCTTCTTTATAGTCTTGTCGAGCTTCCCAATTCACCTCTTTTCCTTCATGTGCCACGTTATACCCATTAAAGAAATCCATTTGACTGGCACCAAAGTATACGATTCCGAAAAGCAAAGACAACGAAACTGCGATGCTTAATCCGAAGTTCCAATAACTTCGTTTCGAGTGAACGCCTTTGTTTTCCCGTATCCCATGAAAGACCTTTTCTTGATGTTGCTCGTCAAAGGTAAAGTCTTTGAACTTCGTTTCTTTTAAATGTGGGCGAAGTTGCTTAAGATGTTTATTAAGCATTGAAATCACTCCCGAGTTGATCTTTGAGAATTTTTTTAGCCCTAAGTAGCCTGGATTTGATCGTGTTTGGATTCACATTCAGTAAGTCACTGATTTCCGGAACATTCAACTCTTCGTAAAAATAGAGGAAAATGACCTCTCTGTACTTTAATGGTAATGCCAACACGTGGTTTGTGACCTGTTCTTGCATCGAGTTTTTCAAGACGATTTGATCCGTTGACTTTTGGATGCCGAAAATCTGCTGCGCATCTTTTGCTAGTTTTACAGTTCGGTAATGCCAGCTCCTCAAATAATCCTTGCAGTGGTTGATCGTTATTTTCAGCACCCATGTTTTGATGCTCGAATTCCCTTTGAATTGATGCAGGCTTTGATACACCTTGATGAAGGCTTCCTGAGCAAGGTCTTCAGCTGTGGCGTAATCTTTTACATAGGAAAAAGCGACGTGCATTGCATCGGTCCCGTAATCCTCCATCAACAGCTGGAGGATCTCCTCATTTGTCGCGGACTCCCAATTCGAATACTCAATCATACAATCACTCCGCATAATCTCTTTACAAAACAGACGACTCCCAGTTGGAAAAAGGTGCACTTTTAACTGAAAAAGATCTCCAATCGCTTCATTATGTAAAAAAGCTGCCTAGAAAGTCTGTGAAAATGGACCTTTTGCGCAGCTTTTTGAGTGTGTAATGACAATATGGGGCTTTGTTATGTAAAACTTGGTGTTGGTTTTAGAAAAATCACTGGTGGTTTTAGAAAAATGACGGCTTGTTTTAGAAAAATCAGCTTCGGTCTTGTAAAAACGAGCACTCGTCTTGTAAATCGGTTCATTCTTACTACAAAACCCCATAAGGAAAAGGACGGTTCACAAAAGAACCGTCCCTCATTTTCAATAAATCCATTAGGAAAGGACGGTCCCACGGGGATCCGTCCTACATTTTTGTCCAGATTGTGACTGTTTTCAGACAACTGACAAAGGTTTGTCAAAAGTTTTTTGCGATTTAGTGACAACGTTCAAAACTTCACAAAGTCCGCCGAAAAACCTGATATATTAGGGTCAAGAACTTTAGATGATAGTGATTTTCATAGATTTTAGCAAGGAGAAAGAGGGGAACGTGTATGAAACTCAAGTTGGGTTTGTTTGCGCTCATGATGTTTGTGCTCTCCGTCCTGACGGGGTGTGAACAGCTGACTGTGCTCGATCCGAAAGGACCGCAAGCGGAACGGTTAGCGAGTGACATCATTTTTACAATGATCATGATGGCAGGTATTGTGATTGCCGTACTGGTGTGGCTTGTGATTATGCTCGTCAAATATCGGGCATCCAAGCAGCCGGATGACTATGAACCACCACACATCGAGGGGAACCCATGGGTGGAAGGGATTCTCGTCGGGATTCCGGTCATCATCGTAGCCATCCTGTCCGTCGTTTCTGTTCAGAGTAACTATATCGTTGAATCGGCACCACAAGGATACGAAGACAAAGAACCATTGGTCGTTTATGCATCTTCCTCTGACTGGAAGTGGCATTTCAGTTATCCGGAGCAAGACATTGAAACAGTCAACTACTTATACGTTCCGACCGATCGTCCGCTAGAATTCCGACTCTACTCACACGGACCGATCACGAGTTTCTGGATTCCTCAGCTTGGAGGACAGAAATACGCGATGAACGCCCATGTCACAACGCTGCATCTCGCGGCTGACGTAGAAGGCGACTTCATGGGACGGAACGCCAACTTCTCTGGTAAAGGGTTCGCCGAGAACACGTTCGACGTAACGGCGATGTCTCAACAAGAGTTCGACGAATGGGTAAAAGAAGTCAAAGACAACGCGGATCCTCTGACTGAAGAGAAATTTGAGGAACTGCTTGAGCCAGGTCACCTTGGACGCATGACGTTCACCGGAACACAGCAACAATACGAACCGGCACCGGAACATCACCACGAAGGTGACAAGTACGAAGAACACGATATGCACAAGGAAGACGAAAAGAAAGATGGCCATGACCATCACGCTTCCTCTAAAAAGGGAAGCGAAAGCAACGATCATAAACACCACGAGTAAATGAACGGGTTTTACCGATTATAGATATCTTGAAAGGAGTCAAATCGTATGGAATTCTTTGAACGATTTGCCATACCACATCCGAGTTTCGCGATTTACGCTTCCATGGTCGCAGCCGCACTTACGTTGGTTGCCGTCCTCGCAGGGCTTACTTACTTCAAAAAGTGGGGATACCTTTGGCGCGAATGGTTGACGACTGTTGACCATAAGCGAATCGGGATCATGTATCTCATCTCGGCACTCTTGATGCTGTTCCGAGGTGGCGTCGACGCGATCATGATGCGTGCCCAGCTCGCTGTACCTGAGAACGAGATTCTGGATGCGCAGCACTATAACGAAATTTTTACAACGCACGGGGTTGTCATGATCCTGTTCATGGCGATGCCTTTTATCATATTCTTCATGAACTTTGTCGTACCGCTTCAAATCGGGGCGCGTGACGTTGCGTTCCCACGATTGAATGCACTCAGCTTCTGGCTGTTCTTCATGGGTGCGATGCTGTTCAATATCTCATTCATGGTCGGTGGATCACCGGACGCAGGGTGGACATCGTACTTCCCGCTCGCTGATGGCGAGTCGGTCGGTTCGCACTACTATATGATAGCGATCCAGATTGCCGGAATCGGTACACTCTTGACCGGGATCAACTTCCTGACGACCATTTTGAAAATGAGAGCACCAGGCATGACGCTTATGAAGATGCCGATGTTCACATGGTCAATCCTGATCACAAGTGTCATCATCATCTTCGCATTCCCGGTATTGACGGTTGCTCTCGCATTCGGAACGATGGACCTCCTATTCGGAACACAGTTCTTTACGCTCGATAACGGCGGAATGGCGATGCTTTGGGCGAACCTGTTCTGGGTTTGGGGACATCCTGAAGTGTATATCCTGATTCTGCCGGCATTCGGACTTTACAGTGAAATTATCTCGACGTTTGCACGTCGTAATTTATACGGATACAAGTCGATGGTCGGATCAATGGTCTTGATTTCACTCCTATCCTTCGTCGTATGGGCCCACCACTTTTTCACAATGGGTCAAGGCGCATTCGCGAACAGCATCTTCTCCATCACGACGATGGCGATTGCGGTTCCGACAGGAGTCAAGATCTTCAACTGGTTGCTGACACTATGGAAGGGTAAAATCGAGTTCACATCACCGATGCTGTATTCGATCCTATTCATCCCGCTCTTCACACTTGGTGGAGTGACAGGGGTCATGCTTGCAATGTCAGCGGCGGACTATCAGTATCACAATACGATGTTCCTGGTCGCTCACTTCCATAACGTGATCATCCCTGGTGTCGTATTCGCGATGCTTGCTGGACTCACGTACTACTGGCCGAAGATGTTCGGCTTCATGCTGAACGAAAGAATAGGAAAGTGGACGGCATGGTTGCTATCGATTGGATTCATACTCGCGTTCATCCCGATGTATATCACAGGCTTGGACGGTCAAGCACGCCGTATGTACACGTATTCTGAGTCTACTGGATTTGGTCCGATGAACATGGTTTCCTTTATCGGAGCTGCGATCATGGCAGTCGGATTCGTACTGATTGTGTACAACATCTATCACAGTGTCCGTTATGCTTCACGTGATATCGGTGCTGACCCGTGGAATGCGCGTACACTTGAGTGGGCGACGCACACACCAGTACCACACTATAACTTTGCAGTTACACCGGAAGTCGCATCCAGCGAAGCACTTTGGGATGCGAAGAAGAAGGGGCATGAGCTGTTTAAAGGCGAGTATAAGAAGATTCACATGCCGAACAACAGTGGTATACCGTTCATCATGAGCTGTGTATTCTTTGTATGGGGCTTCGCGCTCATCTTCAGCTTATGGATTCCGGCGATCATTGCAACGATCGCAATCTTCGTCTTCATGACAATGCGTTCATTTGAAATCGATCACGGTCATTACATTTCTGTGGAAGAAATCGAAGACACAGAATCAGAAATGCGAGGTGCTTAATTATGAAAATCGATCACTCGCTGCCGTTAGAATATAGTACAGAAGAAAATAGATTGAAGATCTTCGGATTCTGGATGTTCCTAGGTGCGGAAATCATGTTGTTTGCGACGCTATTCGCGACGTATTTCACACTAGAAAACCGCACAGGGAATGGTCCGGGTGGGGCTGAGATTTTCGTGATCACGCCGGTTCTCATTGAAACGTTCTTGCTTTTGACAAGTAGTTTTACAATCGGACTGGGAATTCATGCGATGCGTCTCGGTCGCCAGAAGGCGATGCTGTGGTTCTTCGGAATTACGCTCGCCCTCGGGCTTGGATTCTTAGGCGTAGAGATTTTCGAATTCTTTACGTACGCACATGAAGGAGCAGGCATCCAAACGAGTGCGTTCACGTCGATCTTGCTCACGACACTTGGAACACACGGAGCGCACGTAACTGTCGGATTGTTCTGGGGTCTCTACATCATGATGCAAGTGAAGAAGCGTGGCTTGACGCCTGAAACAGGTAACAAGTCGTTCATCTTCTCACTGTACTGGCACTTCTTGGACGTTGTTTGGATCTTCATTTTCAGTTTCATCTATTTGAAAGGAATGTTGTAATATGAGCGAACTCTTTCCTCGTAAACAGATCATGGGATTTGTCTTCTCATTGGTACTGACGGCAGTCGCGATGGGCGTCTATTTCTTCGACATGTCGTATGCAGTCGCAATGACGGTCCTTCTGATCACGGCGTTCCTTCAAGCGGGCCTACAGCTCGTCGTGTTCATGCACGCCGGTGAAACAGAAGATAAAGGCGCGATTTACGCGAACGTCTACTACGGCGTCATCATCGCCCTGTTCACCGTCTTCGGTACACTGCTCGTACTTGTATGGGATATGGGATAAAAGAATAGCACACAAAGAAAGCAAGAGATTCCGCATTTGGGAACTCTTGCTTTCTCTATATTGTAATGGTCAGCTGCCCTTAAGCAGGTGGTCTAATACATAAAACAAATGCAGGGCAATTCAAAGAGGGAGTTTTCAAAACTTCATAGTCAACATCTTCACATAAGATAAGACATCCGTTAACACATACACAATTTTCCCCGAATATTTGTACAAGCTTTGGTTGACCATTTATTAGTGCCCACGTAACAATGGAGCAGAGTGTATTATTAACGGTAAACATCTGTTTAAGGGTCACAATAATATTAGGATCATTTAAATCTTGCTCGTTAATCAAACTAAACTCATTATCAATATTTTGGCAAGCTGTTTTGGCATCCATAAAAATAAATAGTTGGTTAATAAAGAATATTTGTCCAAATGATGGGGTTGTAAAAGGAACAGTATCTATTTCATTTCTTCGCTGTGTACATTCTGGGCTTTCTTTGGATGGAAGCGGAATAGGACAAGATACACTAGTAAAACTTTTGATAGAGCAACGTTTCATGCAAGCACCTCCTATTAACAGTTTATTTAGGAATGTGGAGTTTGCTTGTACAAGCACCCTATTATTTTTGAACTTACTAATATCAATAGTTTATGTGTAAACAAATCATGGGATTTGTGTAGGGTGCTCCTTTTTTATTTTAAAAAAATTCAAAATTCCTGTTGACAGGTGCACGTGTGGATAGTAGATTATTATTCATATTAAAAATGACAACTGAATCGAATTCTTATCCAGAGAGGTGGAGGGACTGGCCCTGCGAAACCTCGGCAACAGACTGCGTGCAGTACTGTGCCAACTCCAGCAAGTCAATGTGCTTGAAAGATAAGAAGAGCCGTGAGATTACGTATTTTCAACCTCTTCTTATTCGTTAAGAAGAGGTTTTATTATTTTGTTGAAAGAGGTGATTGGTGAACGAACGGTATGTTTTTAAAAAGAATAGTTGCATTTCTTATCCAGAGAGGTGGAGGGACTGGCCCTGCGAAACCTCGGCAACAGACTGCGTGCAGTACTGTGCCAACTCCAGCAAGCCGATGTGCTTGAAAGATAAGAAGAGCGATATGAAACGTATTTTCAGCCCTCTTCTTATTTTGGAAGAGGGTTTTTTATTTGAAAAAGGAGGAGTAATCATGACGAAACGAATCTTGTTGAACGCATTTGATATGGGGTGTGCGGGGCATCAATCACCAGGGCTTTGGGCACATCCGGACGATCAGTCGCTTCGGTATAACGATGTGAATTATTGGGTGGAGCTTGCACAGCTCCTTGAAAAAGGAAAGTTCGACGGCCTGTTTTTAGCGGATGTGGTCGGGGTTTATGATGTGTATCAGGGAAGTCAGGATACGGCCATACGGGAAGGCGTGCAGATCCCAGTCAATGATCCCCTCTTGCTCGTTCCAGCGATGGCACAGGCGACCGAACATTTGAGCTTCGGACTTACGTATACACTTACCTATGAACAGCCGTATACACTTGCGAGGCGATTTTCAACCCTCGATCACCTGACGAAAGGGCGCGTGGCATGGAACATCGTTTGCTCGTACCTCGACAGTGCTGCTCGGAACTACGGGCTTGATCGACAAATCGGTCATGATAACCGTTATGAGCTGGCGGAGGAATTCCTTGAGGTAAGCTACAAGCTCTGGGAAGGCAGCTGGGAGGACGATGCGGTGAAGCACGATAAGACATCGCGGGTGTTCGCCGATCCGGAAAAAGTGCATGCCATCAATCATGACGGAGCGTTTTACAAAGTACAGGGAATACACCTGTGTGACCCTTCTCCTCAAGGGACACCCGTCCTCTATCAAGCAGGCGCGTCCCCACGTGGACGAAAGTTCGCAGCAAGGCACGCCGAATGTGTTTTCGTAGCCGGTCCAACGCCACAAATCGTGCGGAAGACGGTCGATGATATTCGTTTAAAAGCTGATGAAAATGGGCGTGGAGCGGATAGTGTCAAGGTCTTTACGGTGTTCACACCAATTGTCGGTCGGACAGAAGAGGAAGCGAAGCAAAAGTACGAAGAACAGAAAAGCTACATCAGCTATGACGGAGCGTTGGCGCTACTTGGGGGATGGACAGGAATCGATTTTTCCCAGTTCAGTCCGGATCAGACCCTTGAGTATATCGAAAATGATGCGATGCGATCCTCCGTGGAGGTATTTACGACAGCCGATCCGAACCGGCGATGGACGGTTGAGGAACTGGCGAAGCACGTCGGTCTTGGTGGTCGCGGACCGCTTGTCGTTGGATCACCGGAACAGGTGGCGGATGAACTGGAGCGCTGGGTGAGGGAAGCGGATGTCGATGGCTTTAACATCGCGTATACCCTTGCACCTGGAACTTTCGAGGATTTCGTCGAGCTGGTCGTTCCGATCCTGCAGGATCGTGGACTCGTTCAGCATGAATATGAACAAGGGACTTACCGGGAGAAATTGTTCGGGCACGGGAAGGTCAAGCTACCGGATACGCATACAGGAACACAATACCGCAAAGGGAAAACTCTACAACATATTTAAGGAGTGGGGCCAATGTTCACATTTTATCTAATCGGTTTGTTCGTCTTCTGGGTCATCGGTCTTGGTCTATGGAATCATCTGTATCCGAAGGAAAGTAAGGAGAGGGAGTCGTAATGGGATCATACGCCATTTCATTCATTTGGATCACTGTTGTATTGCTCGCCGCCTATTTCGCATTTGTCATATGGCTCGGAAAGAAAGGGTCTGCGCATAGCGGAACCCTCGTCGGCTTTACGATCGCCAAAGGGAAAGTGAATCCATGGATCGTCGGAATGAGCTTCGGTGCCTCGTTTGCCAGTGCCAACCTGTTCCTCGGGGTCCCCGCCTGGGCCTATTCGTATGGCGTTTCGACGCTATGGTGGACGCTCGGGTGCTTCGGCATCTCCTGGATTGGCCTCCTGGTTTTCAGTAAGACGTTCTGGCGATACGGTCAGAAAAATGGCGGCGTCGTCACGCTGCCGGAATGGTTGGGAAAGAAGTATGACAGTGACACGATCCGCATCCTTGTCGCCTTTCTGATCCTATTCAACGTGTATTATATCGTCGGACAAAATGTCGGTCTTGCAACGTTGTTCGAGACGATCGTCGGAATCCCATACATATGGGGCGTCGTGCTCGGGGTTACGATTACGATCCTCTATGTCGGCTGGGGCGGTGCCTTTGCGCAACTCGTAAGTGATGGTGTTCAAGGCATCATCATGTGCATTACCTCCATCATCATCTTCGTTTCCTTGTTGTGGACAGTCGGCGGTGGGCTCGGAGTGTTTGACCGGCTCCACGGCCAGCTCGCATCCATCAGTCCTCAGCTAGTGGCAGCGACTTCGACCAGCGACGGTCCGTTCAACAGTGGATTTTCAATCTTATCGATTCAGTGGCTACTGTTCAGCTTCGTCTTATTGCCGCATCTACTGAACAAAGTGTTAACGTTGGATGATGAGAAGCAGTTGCGACCGTTCACGCTATCGGCCGGCATTTCCCTGTTCCTCTTATCCACGCTCACCGTTTTTGCGGGGCTAGCAGCTCGGGTGATTTTACCAAACATTGAAGCGCCAGATAAAGCTATCCCGTTGTATTTAATAGAAGCGTTTCATCCAGTAATCGTCGCCATCATTTTAACGGGAATCATTTCAGCAATCCTCTCAACGACGGATAGTCTCTATCTGGGGATCTCTTCAAGCATCGGAAACGATATTTTCAAACCATTGGTCGGTCCATTCCTTTTGAAGAACAAATCGGTTACGGTAAAAATGGTCGACGATCGGGCTGTGAAAATCTCAAAATCATCACTGATTGTAATCGGGTTACTGTCGTTATACCTTGCAGTTCAACGGCCAGATTCCCTAGCACTATTGATCCAATTCGGAACGTCAGCAATCATCAGTGGAATTGCAGCCCCGATTGCCCTTGGTTACTTCTGGCCGAAAGCGAACAAGTACGGCGCACTCGCCTCCTTGATCGGAGGAGCAGGACTCTACATGACGTTGACCAGTCTGGAAATCGTCTCGAATCTGTTCATCGCGTTGTTCTACAGTTCAATCCTCGGATTCACCCTTATGATCTCGGTTTGTCTAGTTACACAGCCAGCAGTCAAACGCAAGCTGAAGTATTCAATTAATCATTGATGTTGGCGAAAACAAACACCTTTTGCAAACAGGCACGAAGACGTGACCTAACACAACAAAAATTTAAAAAGCACATTAAAACACCTATCAAATTGCACTAAAATTTGATAGGTGTTCCTGTTGAAATGATGACATAGCCTGACATTCAAAAGGTCAGTTATCAAAGAGAATGATTACGGTGTATTTTCTATTACGAAAGGTTCTGACATGATGAAAACGACAAATCCGTCAAGTCACCTAACCAGAGAGGCTTTCTGATATGGTGAAAACGCTGAAACTGGTGAAGTCACCCACTCAAAGAGGGCTTTTGGATGGGTGAAAACACTGAAACTGGTGAAGTCACCCACTCAAAGAGTGCTTTTGGATGGGTGAAAACGCTGAAACTGGTGAAGTCACCCACTCAAAGAGTGCTTATGAAAGTGGAAAGTACGAAAAGGGATCTTCAACACTAAGGTGAAATAGTTAAATATGGATTAACTATTTCACCCCACCCTTTTTCAAATTAACGTGAGGAGGATATGAATTGAAGGAGCATGTATTGTTCATTCACAGTGCAGGACCCCAGGACGGAGAGCAAGGAAGTAGTAGACTAATCGCTTATTTACAAAAGTCCATTAGTTCGGATTTCCATTTTTCATCCCCTGCCATGCCGGATCCGGAAAACCCAAGCTATGATTTATGGAAGAACGTACTAGAAGAGAAACTTTCTGAGTTAAAGAGTTCTGTAATCTTGATCGGACATTCATTAGGTGGTTCAGTTCTTCTAAAGTATCTAACTGAAGAATTTTGTGATGTATCTATCTCTGGTTTGTTTGTAATGGGTTCACCTTTTTGGGGTTTGGATAAAGATTGGCAATATAAAGAATTTGAACTCACGGATAATTTTGAAACGAGACTACCTTCAATCTCCCAAATCTATCTTTATCATAGCCGAAATGATGATGTTGTACCTTTTTCACATTTTGAACACTATGCCTATAAGCTTCCACACGCTCAGAAAAGAATATTCGAGAACCACGGGCATTTATTTCAAGATGATCTACCAGAACTTGTTCATGATATTAAAGCAAAAAATCTCAAAATATAAATTGGTAACGAAAGTAGCTGGTCATCCACTTGACACTTTCCAAGAAAAGACAAAAAGAAGACCATGTAGAAAGAATTTGATCTACTTGGTCTTTTGTTTGTTATAGAAACGTCAGCTTCCCTTCTGGACTGTACGCTGTACACGATAGTGCTTTTTGTTTTCCAATGCGCCAGTTCCTAGTACGACTCCTGTGACGATGAAGAAAAAGCCGGCAAGCTGGGATAGTTGAATGGTTTCTCCTAAAAACAGCCAAGCCCCCATCAAAGAGAAAAATGGCGTCAAGTTGATGAAGATCGCCGATTCACCTGCACCAAGTTGATGGATCGCTTTGTTGTAGATCATATGCCCGACGCCTGTGGCGAGTATGGCGGATGCGAAAAAGACGCTCCACACCCAACTCGGTTTACCAGTCAGGGTCGACATCCCACCAGGTTCAATTTGAAAACTGACTAAAAACAAGAATACAGCACCTAAAAGCTGCATCCATCCAGTAATCAAACGGGCATCCATCGTTTGGGTTAATTTTTTGATATATACGAAGCTGATTGCTTGTGCCACGACACATAGGAAGACGAAAACATCCCCTAAGGAAATACCGTTCAAGTTACCTGAGCCATTCAAAACGATGAAGGAAACCCCAGTCAATCCGAGTAAAATCCCCAAAAGCTTCAAAGGCGTCAATCGATCACCAAGAAACAGGATCGCGGAGAGCGAGGTCATCAATGGAACAAGACCTAAAATGAGACCTGTGTTTGAAGCGGTCGTCATCGTCAATCCGGTTGCTAGGAAATAATGATGTCCCAAATAACCTGTCAACGCACAGATGACGATATAAAAGAGTTGTTTCCGATTCACTTTCCGAAATTCTTTTTTCATACCTAAAACAATCATCACGACAAAGCCTGCCGTCAAAATCCGGAATGCCGTGATCGTGATTGGTGCAAAATAGTCCACTAAAATTTTTATCGCAATGACATTGAAGCCCCAGATAATCATGAGCATCAACAGTAACAGATAAATGATTGGTTTTGTCAAAGCCATCATCTTCTTTCTTTCGGATCTTCTCGTTTGATTCGAGCTGAATTATCTTCAAATCATAACACGAAAAGGAACGAAGAGAGGCAGGTTTTGCCTGGAAATTTGAAAGATGAACATAAAGAATGAAACAAGACATACCATTGCAACTTTAGGGCTAAAATACACAAAAAGGAGGTTGTCCAAACTATGAATGAAAGAAAAAGCGGTGAAGATGAAGCAGTACATGCGAATGAAGAGATCAACAAGGCTTTAAACGGCGATGATAATGACACGCTTGATCTAGCCCCGCTCTTGAATAACAACGCAGCTCCGATCTTCATTAAAAAGCCAAAAAGAAATGATGAGACCTGATTGCCTTATAAGAAGTGTTTAAAAAGGTTTACTACGAACATCACAGTACTAAATGTGGTGTTTTTATTTTTGTTGCGAGTAGGAGTTGTTGAGCAGGATGGAGAATTTAAAGTGTATTCTCTTTTGAAAATTGGGGGACCAGCAATATGAGTCGAATCGCAAAAACTCCTCAACCACCGTATTTTGCAGTGATCTTTTCTTCACAGCGAACAGAAGTTGATGGTGGTTATGGTAAGATGGCGGACAAAATGGTAGAGCTCGCTTCTCAACAGGAGGGCTTCTTAGGTGTGGAAAATGCTCGTGATGAGGGGCTGGGCATTACCGTGTCATACTGGGAGTCTCTGGATGCAATAAAGAATTGGAAGGAACATTCAGCACATCAAGTTGCCCAAGATAGAGGCAAATCAGAATGGTATAAAAAATTTGTACTTAGAGTTTGTAGGGTGGAGAGAGATCAGTTTTATGAAATGTGATACATACTTCTGCACTTTATTCATTACGTAATGTCTATTGCCTCAGCACTAAGGGTTTTAGAATTCTACCTTTACAAGGAGAGATGATTTTGAATCAAATTAACTTACTTTTAAACGTTCTAGATTCAACATATGATAAAGAGAGTTGGTATGCACCGTTCAAACATGCAATTGAAGGAATCACAGCAGAACAAGCCAATTGGAAACCAGCTGGAGAGGCGACAAAATCAATCTGGGAAAACGTCAATCATCTCATTTACTACAAAGAGCGACTTGCCACAAACATGGAAGGGCGTGAGTGGGCACACAACCTTGATGGCGATGATACCTTTCATTTCATTACACCATCTAATGAAGATGAAGAATGGAAGAAAGTCGTTGTACGTGCAGAAAATGCTCAACATCGGTTGCGAGAGGTACTTAGTAACACTTCTGTTGAGAAGCTTGAGCAAAATTCACTTGAAGAAAAGCTATTGGACATTTTTCTTCACGACGCCTATCATACTGGTCAAATTATGCAAATCAGAAAAATGCAAAAGTCGTGGCCATCCAACCGTTAACTGAAAGAAATATTTTGTTTTGAAGAATGAAATCAGGAGCTTAAGAGGCGATTTTATAAAAAAATATAAGAAATGGTTTAGGATTACTCCTAAGCTTTTTTGATGTGTTTTTGTTTTTGTTGAAAAATCCAGAAAAACAAATTGGTTAAGATTGGGAACTATTTTGGTTTCTCATCGTATGAATAGGTGGAGTTTTTAAACAGAACTTTAGAATTCAGATAGGAAGAGGGGAACTTATGGCAACACATGCTTTAGAAGTACAATCGTTGACGAAGGTCATTGGAAAGAAGAAGCTCGTAGATGATGTGAGTTTCAGTGTGGAAAAGGGTGAAATCTTTGGACTTTTGGGTCCCAACGGAGCCGGGAAGACGACCATCATCCGTATGATTGTCAGCTTGATCAAACGGACAGATGGCGCTGTTATCATTAATGGCACCAACCTGGATGAACAATATAAAGATGCGATGAGTGAAATGGGAGCCATCGTTGAAAACCCGGAATTTTACAAGTATATGAGTGGTTACAAAAATTTAAAGCATTATGCAAATATGGCGCTTAAGGAAGTGTCAGATGAACGTATTAAAGAGGTCGTCAAATTAGTGAAACTGGAAGACGTCATGCATAAGAAAGTAAAGACGTATTCACTAGGAATGCGACAAAGGCTTGGCGTGGCTCAAGCGTTGTTACATAACCCGTCACTGCTTATCCTTGATGAGCCTACGAATGGATTGGATCCGCAGGGAATCAGAGAATTCAGAGATTACCTCCATACCCTTGCAGCTGAAGGAATGTCAGTCCTCGTTTCTTCTCATCTATTATCGGAAATGCAGCTGATGTGTAATCGTTTTGCGATTCTCGAAAAAGGAAAGCTGATCCATATCTCATCCATGAATGAAACGACGGAGATTGACGAAGCGAAAGAGGTCGTATTTGAGGTGGACAACTCTCAAGAAGCCGTTGATGTCGTGAAAGAACAAATAGAAGTTTCTAATATCAAAGTACTTTCAGACCAACAGTTTTCCGTCCATATCAATAGAGCTGGCATTAATATGATTAATCGACTTTTGATTTCAAATGAAATAGATGTCTATGGCATCAACCGTGTAGAAGCTTCGCTGGAAGACCGCTTCTTTGAGATTACAAATCAAGGCGTAAAGGAGGAAGTGAAGTGATTTCCTTAATTCGTAACGAACTCATGAAAATGTTCCAAAAGAAATCGAGTTGGATCTATCTCATCATTATTCTGATCGCGGTCATTGCGGGCGGTATTATTTCCAATGCAGTTGCAGGTGAAGCTGATGAGGATTGGAAAGCTACTATGAAGGCTGAGATCGAAGAATTACAGAAAAATGCCAAAGAAGTACCTGAGGGAGAAAGGCAGTTTTTTGAAGAACAAATTCAACAAAAACAACAATATCTGGATAAAGACGTGAATCCGGATGCTCAAAGTAACTGGCATTTTATGAATGAAGTTGTATACGGGGTCACGATATTGGTCACATTGCTTTCTGTTATTGTGGCAAGTGCAAGCGTGTCTTCTGAATTTGCGGATGGGACGATTAAGCAGCTTTTGATCCGACCACATCAAAGGTGGGCGATCCTCCTTTCTAAATATATATCCATACTCATCTATTCACTTATTCTTTTGGTGACAATGATTGTTTCTGGATATCTTGTAGGATTGATCGCATTCGGTAACGGGGAATTTTCAGCTAAAATCTTTGAGATGGCGATGGATGGACAGAAGGAAGCAGAAGTCGGTCCACAATTCTTCCTGAAGATGGCCTATTACCTTCCGAGCCTGTTGATCATAACTGCAATCGCGTTTATGCTCTCCACTTTATTTAAAAGTCAGGCGCTGGCGGTTGGTATTGGAATCTTTGTCTTGTTCGTATCTTCCACACTAGGCGGATTGATGGTCTTTTTGGCAGAGAAGTACGAGTGGGCTAAATTTGTGATTTTCCCGCATCTCGACTTAACGATTTACGCTTTGCAGGATAAAATCCTGGGAGACGTCACACTGCAGTTCTCATTGATGATCTTAACTGTGTACTATGCGATCTTCATGATCCTAACATTCGTCTTCTTCCAGAAGAGGGATATTAGTATATAAAAACAGCTCATTTTGATTGTTTCTTCAATAATATTGTTGATGCCAAGAAGTTCTGATGTGATCTCCCAGTTGTTACTAAAGCTCATGTGAAGACCGCTTTTGCAAATATAGACTGATGTCACATCGTCATTGGGGTGAGTAATATAAAGATTTTGGTGCGGGTACTGGTTACACTTAGCCTTTTAGTAATAGCAAATGTCATTGCTGCTCTTTTATTAGGCTTCCACTTTCTTGATCTTGCTGTGATGGTGGGGATTACTGCCGTGATCGTGCTCTTAGTATTGAATATTTCACACGAAGGCTCGGGAAGTCATGTGGATCCACAAACACTATCATTTGTGTCTACACCAGAAAGCGGTGGTAATGGTTTGGATCGCCAGACCATCATAAGTCTATTAGTGGCAATCAGTTATACAGCTGTCTCTTTATTATTTTTGTTATTTTGATTAATTGGTGTGCTCATTTAGTAACTAATGTAAGCAGTCATAAAAACACTATCCTCTAACCCAACTAGATGGATAGTGTTTTTTTGTGGTGTTTTTATTTTTACATAGGAATGGTTACTGGAGAGATTAGGAATACACATCAGAAAAATTCGTAATATAAATTAACAAACAAAAAGGAGGATAAAGATGAATATATTCCTGATCTCCTTAAACGTCGCAATATTATTGTTGCTGATACTTGGTTTGTACTACATGCAAAAGAAGCAAGTATCCTTTTCGAAACGTGTATTCACAGGATTAGGTTTAGGTATCATTTTCGGTTATCTTCTTCATCTGATCTATGGAACAGAGCACGAAGTTACAGCCGGAACACTTGATTGGTTCAGCATTGTTGGCAATGGTTATGTGAAGCTTCTACAAATGGTTGTTATCCCGCTCATTTTCATTTCAATTGTCGGAGCCTTTACGAAGTTGAAGTTAACGAAGAATATCGGGAAAATCAGTTTCCTTGTCGTGGGGATTTTAATTGGAACGACTGCGATTTCGGCAGCTGTTGGAATTGGATCTGCGTTAGGATTTGGACTGGATGGTATTGAGTTGTCGGCTGGTGAAGCGGAGAACGCTCGGAATGAACAATTACAGGAACGTGTTGGGACTGTAGAAAATATGACGATTCCTCAGCAAATCCTACAGTTCATTCCAAGCAATCCATTTTTAGATTTTACAGGTGCTCGTGCAACCTCAACAATTGCCGTTGTCTTTTTTGCCGCCATTATCGGGATGGGTTACCTTGGTGTGAAGCGAAAAGAACCAGAGCATGCAGAATTATTTGCGAAAATCATTGATAGTATATACTCGATTGTCATGAGAGTGGTCACGTTGATTCTCCGTCTAACGCCATATGGGATCCTAGCGATTATTGCAAAAGTTGCAGCGACAAGTAACTATGATGCCATCATGAAATTAGGCACGTTTGTTGTGGCTTCTTATGTGGCATTAGCTGTGGTGTTTATCATTCACTTACTATTGTTGTTCTTTGCAAAATTAAACCCTGTCAATTACGTGAAAAAAGGTCTGCCGACTTTAACGTTTGCCTTTACGTCGCGTACAAGTGCAGGAACACTGCCGATGACCATTAAGTCACAAACAAAGGATTTTGGTGTTTCGGAAGGGATTGCAAACTTTGCCGGTTCCTTTGGACTAACCATTGGGCAAAATGGATGTGCTGGTGTTTATCCAGCCATGTTAGCGGTTATGGTAGCCCCAGCAGCTGGTATCGACCCTACAAGTCCATCATTCTTGATTTCTCTTATTCTCGTAGTCGCAATCAGTTCATTTGGTGTTGCAGGTGTCGGGGGAGGCGCAACCTTTGCAGCTCTCATCGTACTGTCCGTCATGAACCTGCCGATCACAATCGTGGCACTGCTCATATCAGTTGAACCTCTCATCGACATGGGCCGAACTGCCGTAAACGTCAGTGGAGCCATGACATCTGGTATCCTGACAAGCAAAGCCACAGGAGAATTCGAAAACGAAGTATACCAGCAGAAGGATGTTGTAGAAGTATAAATCGGTGCTAATGAAATAACGACAGAAGCCCAATTTCTTAAGATCAGGAAGTTGGGCTTTTATTATGGTCATTCATAAAAAGGGGTCATCCAATCAAAATCGGATGACCCTGTGTGTTATTGGATGGACTCATTCATTGAGGCTTCCATCTTTTTTAAGTACCAGCGGATTGAAAACCAAAATAATGCATAGATGATGAGAAATGTGATCAGACAGAACAGGATGGGCACAGGTTTAGCCGAAACCCAACCCGTTGTCAAAGCAATCGGAAAGAACACGATTACTGAAAGGGATAAATGAGTGATAATCTGCTTTAAAGGGCTCCAATCTTCTTTTTCAAAGATGAGGGATCCGACCCCAAAGTAGATACCTAGTATTAAGCTCCCTAGCATATGGATCCATAATTCATCCACTGTTACTGAGATTGCATTCATTTTGAAAATGGTCAACATGACAAACGTTGCCAATCCTCCGATTCCCACACCAATAATCGCTCTTCTTAATGCTTCAATCATTCGAATCTCCTCCTAAAATCACTTTTTTCTTGAGGATTGGGACATATTTTCTTGATACATATTCTTTTTTCCCTGATGTAAAATGTACGCACAGATTGCCATTGAACGATAATTCAAACCGCTGAATGTGCGTAATGTTTCCGATTACAGATTTGGATAATCGCGTGAAATTAAAATCCCCGAGCAGCGATTCTACTTCATACAATTTAAGTTTCAGCTCAACCGTCGATTGATCCGTTTCCGCAAAGACCTTTCGATTCTCCGCATATACGAATTCAATATCTTCTGGGGAAAGTAGAATGGATTGTTCACCTCTTATTCCGAGAACCTTCTGCATATGGGGTTCTTTTAACTTCTGAACGATCCGGTCCAACTCATCCGTCCATGCGTTTGCATTGATTGTGACTGATGTTTCCTCATAGTTTTCGTTAATATCGATTTGTATTTTCATTTCCCAACACCTCAGTTACGATGATAAACCCATATTTTAACTTTCGCTTCAAAATATGGATGACCTGCAGAATGGGTCGAATGAAATGCATGAAAGGGTGTATGAAGGAACTTAACCTCGTTTGAATCGTAAATGATCGTTAAGAGGTAAATGAAAGGGAGGTATACATTGAATACAAAACAACTGCACAATCGAATCATACTGTTTCTTATTCCCGTTACATTTCTACATTTTATATTTGGCGGTTATAAGATTGAGAAGCTTATTTCAGGTATCGTTTTTTATACAATAGGGACAGCAATCTACTTAAGTTTTAATTATTTGTTCCACAAAAGTGAAACAGGTAAGAAAGTCGTGTTGTGGAGTTTAGGCTTTATTGCGATGATAAGTATCATCGCGGTGTTCATGGTTGCGTAGCAATAGAAGAGCAAACAATAAATTTTTAAAAGGGGACTATTACTTGTACATATCAACGGGCCAATTATCAAAGAAACTTAAGGTTTCTGTTCGAACGATTAGATATTACGACCAAGTAGGATTAGTTGAACCCTCTTTGATAGAAGAAGGTGGTAAACGACTTTATTCGTCGGATGACTGTTTAAAGCTAGAGAAGGTAATTCTATTGAAGTCACTGTCATTATCTTTAGAAGAAATAAAGAAAATAATAGAAGAGCAATCAACAGAAACAATATTATTAGCACATAAGGCTCAACTTATTGAACAATCTGAGACACTGAGCCAGTCCATCTCACATACTAACTCAGTGTTAAATATCTTAAAGCTTGAAGGATCCATCAAATGGGAAGATCTATTGACTTTAATAGTGACGAAAGAAAGTTCAAGTCATTGGAGCGATTTTTTCACCGAAAATGAAGAAGCCATTTTACAAGAAAGATTACCTAAACTTGAAGAGGATACAATCATGACAAAGAAATGGATAAACCTCATCAAGCGTATTGAACTCTGTATAGAAGAAGGTGTTTCTCCTCATTCTATTCAGGCGAGCCTTATCACTGATGATATGGACTTATTATCAGAAGAGACTTTTGATGGGAATGCTGATCTTATCGAGAAGTTTTGGAAAGTACGTCGATCACAAAGTTCTTCAGAATCCCTTGATCTATATCCGGTTAAACCAGAGGTAATCGACTTTATTGAGCAGGCTTATGATTATTTTCATTAACTACTAATCGCAGTAAGTACAATTGCAATTCCGTTAAATGTTCCATGAATGATGACACCTGGCCAGATAGACCCTGTTTTTTCATAGGTCCAAGCAAAAACAAGCCCTGTTACTAAATTAATCGGTAATGTGTTATAGGTTGGGATATGCACGATCATGAAAATGGTAGAGCTTATGATCAACCCCGCTGGTATTCCGTATTTATATCGTAAAAACCTATAAACAAATCCGCGATAAAAAATTTCTTCATAGATCGGTGAAACAATAGCTGCGGATATGAAGCCGATAAGGAAAGTTACAATGTTTAATTGTGACTGTAAGCTTTCAGTTTTGCTATTCTCTGTACCAACATGGATAAGTAGGTCCATAATTATGACGATGATAATACTGAGCAAGATTACAGCAAGAGTCCATCCTATAATAGATCGCCAGTATCCTTTAGGAAAAGATCTCACTCCAACATCTACCCAAGTGAGTTGTAATGGTCTTATGGCTACAAAATAAAGACTTATTAGAAATATGAAAGCCATGACCAATCCAATGAAGGTTCCAGAATATAATTCATTTTGAAAATTTTCATTTACATAGTTTTTCAGATGGTATTCAACAAAGTATGGGACCAACACAAGAACAATCAACATTAATGATACAAAATGTCTCCAACTCCATGGTACCTCTCGAAAATAGGATTCTCTGTTCAACATACAAATCTCCCCCTTACTAACAGTGTAAGAGGTTACGCAACGTCACCTACAAGGATTTATCTAAAAAAATTTAGCAACATCGCCATACCGCATAAATGGTAAATTAAAAACAAAAAATAAGAAGGTGGAACAACCATGTATAAATGGTGGATCAGTTTCATTATCTTTGTCTTGCTGGGGGCACTTACATTCTTGATGAGCATGGGTTGGTCCATATTTGCCGGGTACGTCCTGGGTATTGGACTCATGCATATCGGACTCTGGAAAAAGAAGCTCCTCATTATTTTATTGGGCTTGTTCATAATTATTTTTTCCTGTCTTGTTCCGCTATTTTATGTAGGGATCTTTCAATCTTGGAATACTTAGGGTTTTGAGACAGGTATTCTCTTATCCACTTTTTTTCACGTTCAATGGTTTTAATATAAAAGTTAAATTCTACTAAACGCTCTAAGTTCAACTACAAACTGAATCATGTAAACTTTTCTAAACAAAATGACAACTATCCTTTACATTATGACAACTATCCTTTACATTATGACAATTATCATTTACAATTTGACTTACAGTATTTAGAAGGAAGGGGAATAGATGTTACGGAACCGAGTTAAAGAATTGCGAGCGCGTCATGATCTGACGCAGAATGATTTAGCAAAGCGAATTGGAGCTACAAGACAGACAGTAGGCATGATTGAAAAAGGGGATTATGCCCCTTCAGTCACATTAGCACTCAAAATTGCTGAAACATTTACAGTACCTCTAGAAGAAGTGTTTTGGCTGGAGAAGGGAGAAGAGGAATAATGCTAGAAAGATTCATTCGATCACCATTTACTATGATGTTCTATATGGCATTGGTTATCTTATTTTTATATATAACTTCTGAACATGAAGGTTTGATTTCATTAATGTTATGGGTGACTTTGTCATTTTCAGCAGCGTACATTTTGATGATTGTCGTCCATAATTATAAAAATCCAGATCGAAAAGTAAACATTTTTACGTTGATTCCTTATGAATTGAAGGAAGAAGATGAAGGTCAAGAATGGATGACGAATAAAGCTTGTCGCAAAGTTTATGTTTTCTTTTATTTTGCTGTACCAGTTGGAGCTATAATCATCACGATGTATCCAATCTTTCCAGAAGTACCACTTATCGTTTTATTTGTAATGGCGGCCGTTCAATACAGTATTTATTGGTATGAGGCATATCGGTATTTGCATTAGAAACTAGAAATCTAGCATAGGGGGTAAGGCAGATGGAATTCATGATTGCCTATTTAATTGTCTTTTTATTGGCTGCAACGCCGTTTTTTGAAATGATTGCGGTTATTCCAATCGGGATCATTGCAGGGTTGAATCCATGGGTTGTCATATTAGTGAGTTTACTAGGAAACCTTCTTACAGTTCTGTTAGTCATTCTTTTAATTGAAAAAATCACGATCTGGTTGGAGAAGAGAAGAGAAAAGAAAGGGAAGGTCGCCAAAAAGCGAAGTGAACGTGCAGAGAGGATTTGGAAGAAATATGGACTTCCAGGTTTGGCGTTATTTGGACCGATTCTAGTTGGAAGTCACCTTGCAGCCTTTTTGAGCATGGCATTTGTACAGAACAAACGAATGGTAGCCTTCTGGATGCAAGGCAGCTTAATCCTATGGGCAGTTGTAACTGGAGTGCTTACCTATTATGGCGTTGATTTCTTTTATCAAGACCGTGGTGACGGTTTTCTTGTCGATCTCATTAACAAGTAATGACTTATACGAAAAAGGTATTTATTGCTTTTACACACACTCAAATACCATGAAATCACGTTCTATTGAACAAGGATACTAGCTCTTTTTGCTTAATATATAAGTATTGGAAATGTCATTGCATTTAATTGAGGTGGAGAAATTGTTGAAATGGTTACAAATCTCTTTAGGGATAATCGTGTTAAGCTTATCCGTTTATGGATTATTGTCTGGTAACTATGCATTCAATTTTTACATGTTTCTTTTTGCTGGATTAATGTTATTCGTTGGTGGTTTAAATGAACTAAAAGAGAAAAGGAAATTAACAGCCATGTTCTCATTTCTTACCTCTGCATTTGTCATTTACGTATCCATTTATACTTATTAATAAAGTTGAGCTTAGAATATGTTAAGAAATACCATGCTGTTTCTGGTTTCTTCCCTCTATTATCCTAGTATAATGGAGTTAGAGAGAGACGAGGGGGAAGGAGACAACGTGATAAAGAAATTAGGGGTCAAAATTGGACTAGGATTTTTGTGTATTTTACTTTTGGTCAATATTGTTGCTAGTTTTTATTTTTATGATTTAGCTATAAAAAGAGATGTGAAAGAATTCCTAGCAGGCAATCAAGACTTAGAAGTTTCTGCTAAAGCGATGGATGTCTTCCTTAAGGGTGATTGGCGTACCTGGTACCGGAACCAACCTTTTGAAAACTGGGAGATCGAGTCTGCTGATGGGCTGAAGCTTCAAGGGTACTTTTTAGAAGCAAAAGAACCAACAGATAAAACCGTCGTGTTTGCTCATGGTTATCTTGGGGATGGTCAGGATATGGGACTGTATGCGGAACATTATCACGAACAGCTCGGTTACAATGTCCTGACAGTCGATCTTCGTGGTCATGAAATGAGTGAAGGGGACTATATCGGCTTCGGCTGGCATGACCGGTTGGACATGGTCCAGTGGGTGGACAAGTTGCTAGAGAAGCGAGGTCCAGGGACGGATATCGTCATGCACGGGATTTCCATGGGTGCAGCGACCGTACTGATGACCAGTGGAGAAGAGCTTCCCGACAATGTAAAAGCGATCGTCGCAGACAGCGCGTATACGAGCGTATATGACTTGTTCGAGTATCAGATGGATCGCATGTATCACCTGCCTGATGTTCCTGTGTTGCCGACGACCAGTCTGGTGACAAAATGGAAAGCGGGCTATTCATTAACGGAAGCATCTGCTCTGGATCAAGTGAAGAAAGCGGAGGCACCAATACTTTTCATTCACGGAAATGATGATTCGTTTGTGCCGACCACCATGTCTAAGGAACTTTATAAAAATGCGAAAAGTGAAGCGGAACTCGTAATTTACGATGGAGCCAATCACGGAGAGTCGTTTGTGAGCCATCGCGAGGATTATGAAGTAAAGCTTGAGGACTTTTTGAAAAAACATATGGATTGACCTAAAAAAGGTGCAGCTGGTGGCTGCACCTTTTATCATTGTATGTAGTTCAATTTACGATCTGGAAGGAGTCGTTTCTCTCGTTCCTCTGTCACTCTTCTCAAGCATTTCTTCCGTTGCTACAAAAAACATTCCGATCAGGAAGATGAACACAGCTCCGGTCACCGTTCCAATTCCAATGGACATCAGAAAGCTGAAATCGCTTACAATGAAACCGATTAAAAACATCATGATGCCTAATGAAAGAACGGATCCCCCAACAAATTTTGTAGCGTTAATTAGTTTTGTTCTCGAATTCATGTTCCTCATCCCCTTTCTTCTATTATTGAACCTTTGTCACAATTTTGTCAAATACTTTTCTCAAATTGTACACAATTTTTGTTGATGTATAATAAAAGATATTCTGATCATGAGATAAACATGATCAGGGTATTATGCTGGTGGTGCAACACATATAGAAAAAGCAAGGCAATTAGTTGATGGGGTATTTAAAATTTCAAAATCAACTTCATGACAAACAGAAAGACATTCATTAACACAAAAGCACTTTTTACTAAAAAGACGTACTAATGTGGGTCTTCCATTTATTGTTGACCAGATTACTATTGAACAAGGCTTACCATTTACCGTAAACATTTCTTTGATTGTATTAAGAATATCTGTAGTATTTAGCTCTTCTACTGTTATCAGATGGAAACTACTATCTAGGTCAGGGCATAACTGAAAAGCATCAGGAAAATTAAAAGTAGAGTTAATAAAAAAGATTTGACCTCCTAAATCAGTAAAGAAAATATCTCCATTAATTTCTGATCGCCTTAGTGTACATTCAGGTGATTCATTAGAAGGAACAGGATCAGGACAGGATTTTACCCTTTTTAACTCAAAACACTCACATTTCAAGGTAATACCTCCTTTTTACTAGTATATTTTAGGTAGATGAAGTTGATTGTACGAATAACTCTATTAATTTCTTTTTTAGAAAGGTGATTGTTAACCGTTTGTTAAATAATTAAGAGTATCACTTTAACTCTAATCAATAATTTGGGTTGGAAGAATGCATTTTAATAGAGCACGTAAAGAAGACTTAATTTGTAATGGAATCATAAACTCGGGAGGAAGAAATGAGCATTGATAAAAGGAATCGGTTAAAAGAGTCACCGTTTGGTTATCGTGTGAATAAAGATCAGACTGTGTTTGTGGACTATCAGGGAAAACAAGTGAAAATTTTAAAAGGTAAAGACGCGGAGAAGTTCTTGAGGAAAATGGACGCAGCTGAAGATGAAAAAGCAGAACAGCTCATTATGGCAAAAATTACGGGAAACTTTAAGAGGGGAAATGAAAAATAACGGTGTACCTAGGCTTTTCACTTGGTACACCGTTACTTTATTAAGGAACCTTTCACACAAGGGAAAGGGATTTTTTTATTTTACTGCATGATACGCATTAACAACGCCATGACCGAAGATTGGATCAAAACCGTTTTTACCTGCATCATCTGCAGTTTGTTGTAAGTGGGTCTGCACTTGGTTAGGAGATGGCTTCTTTCCAGTTTCCTCATAAACTTTTGCGATGTAAGCCGCGGCTACTCCAGCCACTTGAGGTGAAGCCATTGAAGTTCCACCTTTCCAACCATAACCTTGCGTTCCGAATTGGGCGACGCCTGTTGAAGAATTCATGTAAGTCGGAATAGCACTCAATACTAACCATTTGTAGTCACCAGGTACGCGTGTTCCGTTATAATCAGGACCTAAATCGCCGCCTGGAGCAGAAAGATTGATGTTTCCATTTCCATAGTTTGAGTAGAATGCTAACCGATCCTCAGTACCAAACCCTCCACCTAGGGCAGAAACAGTAATTACTCCTGGAATCTGTGCAGGAACTTTAAATGCTGCACCTTGTACATCATAAGCAGCTGTAGCAGGATTTGCATCTAATACGCGGTTATACCAATCTGCAAGCTTTGCAGGGTTGCTTAAGTCTTGACCGTCGTTTCCTGCAGAAGCGACAACTGTTACATTTTTATTCGTTGCATATCGAATTGCCCTGTTGTAAGCGACCATATCGGCTGCGTCATTACCTAAACGGATCTTTTCACCTGTAGTTGGATCTGTGTAATACCATTGGCCAACAACGCGTGTACCGCCTAGGCTCATATTGATGACATCTACGCCATCATCTGCTGCGGCAATAATCGCATTAGTAATCCAAATTTGTTGAGCGCTACCTGTTGAGAATACACGGTATGCGCGGAGTCCGACTTCAGGTGCAATCCCTTTAATACGACCATTTGCCCCGATCGTTCCGGCAACGTGTGTCCCGTGGCTATGTGCGTCCCATGCATCAACCGTTCCAGGTACAAAGGTTTTGGACCCAGGAACAATGTTATTTTTTAGATCAGGATGGTCAAAATCAAAACCCGTGTCGATTACACCGACCACAACATCTTTATTTCCACTTGATAGGGCGTGGCTTGCACCTTTATTCGTCACGCGCTCAATATCCCATTGCCATCCAGCTTCCCAGATGCTTTCACCTGCAGGAACAGGTTGTAATCCACTTTGTTCTACGTCAGCAGCTGTTACTTCAAATTCCGGTAAGTTTAATGAAACTTCCATCGCAGGTGCAAGACTTGCTATGTTTGTATTTTTAACTAAAGCCTTAATGAAGGCAGTTGGATTGGAAGTTGTTGCTTCAACCGTTCCGATCTTCGCTACCTCATAGGTCACTTCTCCTCCAGCTTTTTCAATGATAGATTCGTAATTGGCAGGCAGGCTGTTTTCAGATTTGAATACGACTAAAAATGCCTGCTTTGAACTGGATGTCTCTTGTGGTGATGCAAATACGCTGAAACTGAATGATGATAAAGCGAGTAAAACCCCCAAAAATACGAGTAAGCCTTTCTTCATTTGTTCCATCCTCTCAAGGTATGTTTTCTTGTAGCAAGATAAATAATTCCATACACATAAATAGACTCCTTCTCTATGGATTTATCAAATTCTGACACTCTTCTACACGAAATGGTTCATTGGATACAGTTATGTAGTGGGTAAGACGATATTTCATCTATGCTTTGTTGAATCGTGGGGAAAAGATAGGTCATAGGATAGAACGATGCGATTTATAAATTGGGGAGGATTGTGTTCATTAATGCCTGACCTTAATGAAGTTAACTAGTCCCTTTCTACTACCTGTCCGCACCGACTACAACTTTCTTTCTAGTCCTTCTATATCTTTTGTTGTTCGTACTTTATACCTTTTGCAGAATAGCGTCGTTGTGGATTTATTGAAATAATTAAAGTATTCTAACGATTACGCTATGGGAGGCGGAAAGATGAGACGGTTAACCTTACTGATGAGCGTTATGCTCGTACTTTCGACGTGGATGATGGCCCTTTCTCCGGCATCATCGGCAAAGGCACAGACAAACACAACGACCATCAATGCCACGTTGGTTGAGAAGATGAAGGGAGCAACGGGACCACTTGAGGTCATCATCACGTTCAACACGAATGATGCTCCGCAGGCTGAACATGTCGATCTTTTAAAAGAAGTCGGCATTACGAAGGGGCTTGTATTCAATGAGCTTCCGATGGCAGGGGTGCTCGCGACAGCGGACCAGATCAATGCCCTTGCAGACAATCCTGAAGTCCGTTCGGTTTATTATAATGAAAAATTGGAGTATGAAAACAATACAGGCACTGCAATGACTGGTGTCGATGAGCTTCGTAACGATGCAAGCATGACGGAGAAAAACGGCGGCATGCCGGTTTCCGGTAAAGGCATCGGTGTTGTAGTCAACGACAGCGGAGTCGATGGCACACATAACGATATCAAATTTGGTGATCATCTCGTACAAAACGTACAAGGTGCGACGAACTTGAATGCATTGGTTGATGTACTTCCGGTTACATATACGGAAGATGTTCCGAACACGGACACAGATTCTGGTCACGGTACTCATGTTGCTGGAATTGTCGGTGGTAACGGTGCAATGTCTAAAGGCAAATACGAAGGTGTAGCACCAGGAGCGGACCTTGTCGGTTACGGTTCTGGAGCAGGAATCGCAATTCTCGATACACTTGGCGCATTCGACTACGCATTAACGAACCAAGCACAGTACAACATCCGTGTTGTGACGAATTCTTGGGGATCTACAAGTGATGCGGGTACTGACTTCGATCCGGAAGATCCGATCAACATCGCTACGAAAAAAATGTATGACCGAAACATCGTCGTCGTATTCTCAGCTGGTAACTCCGGTCCTGGAGAATCCACGATTTCCGGTAACTATAAAAAAGCACCATGGGTCATTACAGTAGCAGCTGGTGACAAGCAAGGCTCACTTGCAGATTTCTCTTCTCGCGGAGTGAAAGGGAAAGGCGGTACAGTGACAGTTGACGGCGAGCAGTTCGTTTGGGAAGATCGCCCGACCATAACAACGCCTGGTAAAGACATCATTTCAACGAAGACGGTTTCTCCACTTACAGCACTTGGCGCAGATCAAGATGCAGAGAACCTTGAACCAGCACACTTACCTTATTACACACACATGAGTGGAACATCGATGGCAGCACCACACGCAGCTGGAATTGTCGCTTTGATGCTTGATGCAGATCCGACATTGACGCCGATGGAAGTGAAGTCCATCATCCAGAAGACAGCGACGAACATGCCTGGCTATGAGGCGTGGGAAGTCGGTGCGGGATATGCGAATGCATACGCTGCAGTCGATATGGTTTTGAACGGTAAAGAATACGGTGAAACATTGAACCATACGAACGAATACAATGCGAACGTTGAAATGGACGTAACGCGTGAGCCGGTTGAGGTGAACTACAACCCGGCGACGGCTTCTTCAAATCAGGTCGAGTTTAATGTAGAAGAAGGATTGACCGAGCTTACAGCAAAAGTGAACGCGAAAGGCTTGCTTGGCGAAACAGGCAACCCGTTGAACCTGATCTTGACAGCTCCAGATGGAACGGAATACTCTTCTGGCATCTATCTTGTGTTCACACTTTACACCGATCGTACTGTCCAAGTGACGAGCCCGATGGCTGGGAAGTGGACGCTCCGTCTCGAAGGACTTGACGGTGGTCCAGGACTTCCAGAAACAGTCCAAGGTGAGTTGGCATATAAAAAAGCAGGCGGATTCACAGGCATCAATGATGTAAGTGGCCACCCAGCAGAAGATGCAATCAAAATGGGTGTCAGCGAACGCCTTCTTGATGGAAAAGCGAACGGCACTTACAAGCCTGATAGTGCATTGACGCGTGCTGATTTGGCAAAGTTCTTAACAATGGGTGCAGCTGTCCGTCAAAACCTAACAAATGGATTGACATTCTCTGATGTGAAAGCAGCTGATTCTGCTTACGTCCAAGCGGTAACTGCTGGTGGGGCAGCACTGAAAGACACTGACTTAAGCGATGCTGGCGTAATGTTGGCACGTGGGGACGGTTCTTTTGCTCCAAATCAAGCGGTGAAGCGTGCGGAACTTGCTTACTCACTCGTTCAAGCGTTAGGACTTGAAAGTGAAGCGAAAGCGTTGAACGACGAGCCGTTGACGGTTCAATATAAGGATGAGCGCGTTGCGATTTCAGATGCGGACGCTGTTCCAGCTGATTTGAAAGGCTATGTACAACTTGCGCTTGACATGAATATCTTGAACGCTTACTTCGATGTCACGCAAGGTCCTTATGACAAGGAGCCGACAATCGTCGCTTCCTTCAACCCGGATCAAACGGTAACCCGCGGAGATTATGCAGTATCCGTCTCCCGTTACTATACAACTTATTTCGAGTAAAAACTGAATGAATGTCATTTCCCCCGACCCGTATCAGGTTCCCCTGCCTGATACGGGTTTTTATTCGTCTGTATGCATTTATATAAAAAGAAAACGCTTTAAATAAAGTGATAGTAAATTATGTATTGAATAAATATAATTACTGTCGTATAATCATACGAAATACAGATGAGATTGGAGAGGTGTTCATTGGCATACGCTATTGAAACGCAACAGACATATGGGGTAACCGCTGCTAATTTCACGGGCCAGGACTTTTTGACAATATCGGATTTTCATTCAAGTGAGATCCTTTACTTACTGGAAAAAGCGGTTGAAATCAAGGCAGAGCTAAAGAGCGGAGTGCGCCGTAAGCCCCTTGAAGGGAAAGTGCTTGCGATGATCTTCGATAAAGCGTCGACACGTACGCGCGTTTCTTTTGAAGTAGGTGTCGTGCAGCTTGGTGGGGACCCGATTTTTCTCAGTACAAAAGATATCCAGCTCGGACGCGGGGAAAGCATCGAGGATACGGCCAAGGTTTTATCCGGATATGTGGACGGCATCCTGATCCGTACGTTCGACCATCAAACGATCGAGCAATTCGCCGCCCATGCCGACGTGCCGGTGATCAACGGACTGACCGACTTGCACCATCCGACACAAGTGATGGCGGATCTGCTGACGATCCTGGAGCACAAAGGAAAGCTTTCTGGACTGAAGCTCGGTTATGTTGGGGACGGATACAACAACATGACGCACTCGTTGCTTGAGGGAGCGGCAAAAGTCGGGATGGACATCGCGGTGGCAAGTCCGTTCGGGTATGAGCCTGACCATTGGATCCGTGACCACGCCAAGCTTGTCGCGAAACAGAACGAGAGCTCAGTGGTGATCACGAACTCTCCTGAGGAAGCGATTGAAGGTGCGGATGTTGTGGTGACCGATACGTGGGCAAGCATGGGAATGGAAGAGGAAGCGGAAAAACGGCTTGAAATCTTCAAGCCGTATCAGGTTAACGCGGAGTTGTGTTCGAAAGCGAAGAACGACTTCATCTTTCTGCACTGTTTGCCGGCCTATCGAGGAAAAGAAGTGACAGCTGAGATCATCGACGGACCGCATTCTGTCGTATTTGATGAAGCAGAAAACCGCCTGCACGTACAGAAAGCGATCATGGAGGCACTGATGGGCGGGAAGTAGGTTGCTAGTTTCGGGAAAGTGGGTCGTAATTGCGGGGGAGTGGTTCGTAACTCTGGAGAAGTGGTTCGTAATTGCGGAGGAGTGGTTCGTAATACCGAATAAGTGGGTCGTAACCTCAGAGAAGTGGTTCGAGACCACTGAGAAACGGGTCGTAACTCCAGAGAAGTGGTTCGTAACTGGAAAATGGTTCTCCTGAAGAAAATTAGATCTTCAATAAGGAGCGTAACTGCCTTGTGCAGTTACGTTCTTTTTCCTATGAGCAGGAAAGATCCTGAAGAGAGTCGAAGTGAGGAGGGCGAAGGAGGTGCTCGTTTGTTCGACAAGCTTATCCATGATTATCAAACGGATTTGAAGAATTACTGTAGGATGCTCACCGGTACACCATGGGATGCCGAAGACCTGTATCAGGACACGCTTTTAAAATCATTTCAATTTAAGGAAAAGCTCAATGCTCATCCCAACCCGAAGGCGTACATGTTAAGAGTTGCATCCACAACTTGGATGGATCATTGTCGGAAAAAGAAAGTGGTCCTGGATATGGATGAGCACAGCATGACTCAAATACCAACACATGATAATGATCCTATCGTGTTGGATGAAATGGTTGAAGGGCTCGCATCGTCATTACCTCCCAAGCAAGCTGCCGTTCTGTTGCTGATAGAAGTCTTTCACTTCACCTCCAAGGAAACGGCAGGAATGCTTAACACCTCTGTTGGAAGTGTTAAGGCAGTTTTACATAGAGCAAGAAAGAACGTGAAAAACCTGATTGAACGGGAAAAGAACGAAGAGACGACGATGGAATGGATACAGGTCTTTCAACAAGCGATCCGCCATAACGATCCAACGCGAATCAGTACAGCATATAGAAGGCTGACTCAAGCAGGATTCTCAATTGCTTACGATAAAGAGAAGCAAAGCTTTACGATTGAGGATCCGGAAGGCAACATCTTAGGAATGATCCAAAGATAATTTTTTTATTTTGAGCGTATCTATTTGAACTTTATGTACGTTTATTAAGTGAAAATACATGAAAGGGGACATATCTATGCCTGTGAAAAGTCAAATCAATTGTTGTTTCATCCACCTCGTCGATTTCGAGAAATCGAAAGAGTGGTACAAGAAGATGTTCGGTTTTGAGGTCGGTGCTGAGGGGGACGATTTCTTGGAGTTCAATCTGGACGGACCTCCGCTCATTTTGCTGAAGGCTCAAGTGGACGATATTACACCGCTACCCTACTCGGTTTTCTTTTTTGAAACGGAGGACGTAGAAAAGACTCGTCAGGAATTGCTTGAGAAGGGTGCGAAAGTGGATCCGATCGAGCCGTTCGGTGAATCAATGAGAGGTTGTCACTTTTACGATCCAGAAGGGAATATGTTGCTTGCCTGTACTAGGTAAATTAAAGATGCCATCCTGCGTAAGGGTGGCATTTTTGTGTACGAAGAAAAAATAATTACGTTTTAACGTAATTTAATGTTGCTTTTTAACGTAACTTAGAATACGATATAACGTAACAGGAGGTGTAAATTTTGGAAACACTAGAAAATATTCGCTTGAACGTCTCACTTTTACGAAAACGAGTGCCGAACCTGACGAGTGCAGCCCGCTCAGTCGGCTTGCGCCCAGCAACCGTATCGAACTTGTGCACCGGTAAGATCCCGGTCGGACGTGCTGAGGTAAAGACACTCGTCGCACTCGCATCACTCGCGGAATGTAGTTTGGATGAACTCATAATCAGAGGGGAGAAGATCGATATGATCGAAACGGGAATCAAAGCGTTGGATTTATTTGCACCACTCGCCAAAGGCGGATCAGTAGGACTTGTCGCACGACCAGGTATGGGGCAGCTCGTCATTCTGGCTGAAACCTTCCACCGATTGAAAAAAGAAGGTTACACGACTTTGTTGTTAAAACCAGAAGGCGACCACCCAGAGGTCAATGATATCCTTGAGTACTTCGACCATGTGACGAATTCCATCGACGAAACGTACGAAAAAATGGCTTCTCTCGGTAAAAAAGACATCCTGTTCTCAGCAGATCGGTCACACGTTTTGACTGGTGAACTGCACGACCTTCAAGACCGTCTTCAAGGCATCGGAATTGAAAACGTCACGACGTTCCTCGTCGACTTGAAAGGCGAAGCGGTCGACGAAGACCTACCATACGGACCGCTTGAAACATTATGGCAATTCGACATGGACTTAACGACACGCCATAAGTTCCCGGCAATCAACCCGCTCTACTCGACGTCTTCTGTATTGGAAGGTGCTCACCTGGATCAGCACCACCTCACAATCCAACAGCGCGCGCAGAAACTTTTACGCCGATACCGTGAGCTCCGTGCATTCGTGAATGTGAAAGGAATTGAGGCTGTACCAGACGCAGAAATGCAAACGTACAAACGTGGCGAGCGACTGGAAGCGTACTTGACGCAACCGTTCTATGTTGCCGAACCATTCACCGGTAAAAAAGGGGAAACGGTCAGCCTGAAGAATACACTGAACGACGTCCAAAAAATCCTCGATGGCTCCGCCGACTCCAAAGAAGTCGACCAGCTGGACTATATCGGGAGCCTGTAATTAAATTTTACTAGAGATTTTATTGTTCATGGGAGTTTCCTCACGTTAGGAAACTCTCATTTTTATTTTTCTGCAATAGGATGATAGAACTTCCAAAAACGGGTAGGTATGATATTAGTAGGATAGATTTGGAAGGTGGCGTATATTGGAAAAATGAAGAGAATCCTGCAGCTTATTCTCATTTTGATCGTGTTGTCTTCAGGGTTCGCTATTCAGCAGGTCGCGGAAGCTGAAACGAACTCGAATATCGGTAAGTTCGAATACGAAGGAAATTCCTTGAAACCGACTGATTCAACAGGATATCCACCTGAAGAGAAGAAAGACCCCAACCCAGTAGACTGGGTATTGAACAAACTAGGTATTCCAGATGTCGATCTACCTGAACCTATTAAAAAAGCGGTGGGCGATACCTTCGAATGGACGAAGGAAAAAGTCACAGACGCTTATGAATGGACGAAAGGTAAAGTACAGGATGGCATGGAAGCCGCAAATGAATGGTGGGGTGAACAGAACAAGTTCACGAAATCCTTGATCATTCTCGGTGGAGGCGCAGTCATCTTAGCTGGAGCGGTCGTTCTTACACCATTAGCAGGTACAGCTGCACTCGTAATGGGTGCTGGAGGCGCATTGAGTTACGGATTATACGCAGCATCGACAGACAATGTCAGTTTCTGGGGCGGAATGGCGTTCATGGGACTCGGAATGGTTCCTGGTGGAGCAGGTTGGCTTGCGAGAGGAACAACTGCTGCCGCATGGGGGGCAAGAGGTGCGTCCGTTGCTGGATCTGGTTTACGCTTTGTCGGCGGATTGATTGGCCGAACCGGAATGATTGGAGGCGGAATATCCGCTGGCTTTGCAGGCGGTACACATCTGTACAACCACTTCGTCCATGGACAGCCGCTTGATGCAGGAGCAATGGTACAGGACATGGTAGTCTGGGGAGCGGCAGGAACGATTGCCGGACCACTCGGACGCGGAGCGATGAAAGGTGCCAGCGCATTACTCCGATCTAGAGTTGCTGGAATGTCGGTAGGAAGCGGAGTTGCCGGTGGATCGGAATATAGCTTAGGCAACATCTTTAAAGGAAAAGCGCCGAACCTCAAGACAGCAGCGACAGTGACGGTGATTGCAGCAACCATCCCACTTGCCGTTATGGGTGCGACACATGCGGTTCCCTTAATAAAAGGAAACCCAGCTCAAGTTGCCCTATCGTCAACCCAAGTATCAGACACAACCGTCAGCCAGGCAGGGAAAACAACAACCAACGTTGTAGATACAAGTGTCAGCCAAAGTGCAACCAAAACCCGAACCATCATCGATGGAAACAACCACATAACGGTTAATCCAGTGAAGACTAACATAGCAGCTCCGAATGTTGGAGTGAACAAACCTGTTGCTGGGGACAATCTGTCACTAAATCTTAAACAAAATATAAATACTAAAAACCAAATAGGCAATTCGAAAATAAAAATCAATGAAGTCAACTATGGTGACCACATTGTAAAACAAGGCAGGAAGAAAGTATTACAGTCCAATATAAGATATGTAACCCCAGAAGGATACAAGTATCAAACAGACGAATTAGGTAGAATCAAAAGTGTAGAAGGTACATTGTCATTAGGTAAGGCGAAAAGAAATACCTATGCACAAAGAACAGTAGGTGGAAATGATCGATTATCCAATGATGATGGAGGTCACTTAGTAGCGAGTATTTTTAAAGGATCTGGTGAGATAGATAACCTGGTGCCTATGGATGCAAATCTAAATAGGGGAGCATTTAAAACCATAGAGAATGAATGGGCTAAAGCTTTAAATAATGGTGACGAGGTTGAAATAAATGTAAAACCAATTTTTAAAGGTGATTCATTAAGACCTGAGGCATTTAGTATTAACTATTCAATTAATGATATTAAAGTAAGCAAATTTCTAAAAAATTCAAGCAAGGAGTGACTAGGATGCAAACAAAGGAAATGGAGCAAATCTACCAACTAATAGTCGATAATATTTTAGAAATTATTCCGGAAGATTGGCAACATATTTTATTGCATGGACAAATTGATGAAGACCATGGACAGATATTCTTTTACTACATGCCAGAAGATCGGGAAGAATATATTTATAGTTTAGATATAAAGGATAAGTTCAACATAGATGAGAGTTTTTTTGAGTTAAAAAGCTATGAAATATATGAGAGTTTCAACAAACTCCAAGATGAATTTAAAAATAATGCCCAAGAGTTATGGACACATGTAACGTTTGTTCTGAAGAATGATGGTACTTTTAAAATAGATTATGAATATAGGAATAATTCTAGAGGTCCATATGAAAATAAAGTTATTTTTGATTATTTGAATTTCAAAATAATACCACAAGGAAACTGGGAAAGTGAAATAATTGCATCGTATTTAGAAGAACAAAAGGATTAGTCATATTAAGGTGGTTATATGAACGCTCGCCAAAACTTTTGGATTGAAGGCCAAAGAGCATCTTGGACATATAGAGATCAAACCCTTCATGTTCAACTAAACGATTTGAAACAGGGAATATTAGATTTACGTAACAATACGGTTTTGCTTCTAACTGGTCCTGATGCTTTTCCGAATAAGTTAATCGGTTTTACTTTAGAAGGAGTTCGAAAATTTGAAGTTGAACCGCCCAGCGTCTATGTATACTCGTATCTCACTAATCACAAAGTTTATGGTGCTGCTGTAGTATGTCTGGATACCAGGACAACAAAAGGTTGGAGTGATTGGTATTTTTCTGTTAATACAATAAATGGTGAATTGACCAGGGAAGGAAAGGCTTATTAGGTGTATGATGAAAATAAAACTGAACTAGTCATTCAATTAAACATTGTCAAAAGATTAATTGAAGAAAAATATAGTGAGATACAGAGAAAAGGTGTATTAGATTTAATATATAAACGATATTCAATTGCTATAGAATTACTGGAATGTAGGGAATTTGACAGAAATAAACTATTTATAACAGGTGGAGTAAGGGCATATCTTGATGGTTATAGTGACTATGATAATCCCTTGCTTAAGGAGATGCATAGAGCTGAGGAATTACTTGAAAGTATAAACTAAAATGAACCGATTTGAAGCAGGTGAATCCCACCCTGCTTTTTTTCATGGAAGGAAAATGGAAAAGTAGTATAGAAAAGAAGAGGGACTAGGACTTTTAGGGGGTATATTGTGATTTCGAATAAACAACTAGTTGTCGCTATTCTTACTTTAGTATTGGTTTTCATATTTTATCTGTACACGGCAGGGGATCAAAGTTTACTACCCTATGTCTTGAAACAGTGATGAAACCTTTCTGGATAAGCATGCGTAAATAAGTTGACATCAGATAAAGAGAAGAAAGTAGTGTGGAATATGAGTCATGAAAGGATCAGTAAGCTTCGTAAGTTTCAAATTCTCTGGATGAATGTCTTCATGGTGGTATGTTTCACCTTTATGAGTTTAGTCTCAGTTGCCGGGATTACCATGAGGACATTTTGGATTGCTCTTTCAGTACTACTATTTGTTCAAGCTTATGTAGCGATTGTAAAAGGTAAACCCATCATGTTGTTTTTATCAAGGAAACTGGCAGAGCTCCACGAGCATGAGAAACTAATGATGGGGAACGAGTGGGAAAAGCAGAAGAAGGTATCAGCGGGAGGTCAAGCCTTTGTAGGGGTCATTGCGCTATTCAATGCTTGGATGATGGGCGATGAACCTTTCGTATTTACCGCCTTTCCGGATTTGTTCTTTATCTTGATTGTCCTGATGGTGTTTATGAACATTACTGTGTATGTACAGAGCAGGAAGGTCGACCGTGGTACCGTTAAGAAAGGGTATACCCTGAAGATGTTAGTAGTCAGTTTCATCATAGGGCTAGTATTCTTCGGTGTTGTGAATTTTGCTCTATTGACGTTAATTAGCTGAAGCAAAGGCTGGTCGAGATATCTCGATCAGCCTTCCCTATTTCTTTACTTTTTCACTGGGATGCGGATTGTGAATTCGGGGTTTTCGTCATATGGATCTTGGCTCATTGGATAGCGCTCATAATGGGTCAAGCCGTCTGCGTTGTCCTCTTGATATCCTTCACTTTTAATCCATACATAGATGTTGTCATAGGAGTGTTTGACGCTTTGTCCTTTGTTGTGTTCTGTCTGGGCGTATGTAAGTTCAGGGACGGATACCGGTACCATTCCATCTGGTAACTCCTCGACTTTGTCCACTTCGACTGCAGCATAATGCGTGAAACCTGTTCCACCGAGTGATGCATGGTAAGACAATCCGAGTAATACATCCGAATCAGCTACATGAGGAATTTCGGCTAGACGCTGATGCATTTCCTCTTGGATTTTGCGGATGGCACCACCGAACGCTTCTTCAAACGTACCTTCCCACTTCAAACCGACTGCTTGGAAACCTTTTTGGCTGACGACTTTCACTTCATTTTTCTGTCCGACAGACATTGGACACGCTCCTCTCCATATTTTCATCTCTTCCATTATACATCTTTTTACAGTTTGACAGGGTTTGAATTGTGCTATAATGAGTGTTGGCAACAGGTGTTAATACCAGGTATAACAACGGAGGTCTACAATGGAAGATTTATTGAAACTGAAAGACAAAAATATCGTCATCATGGGTGTCGCGAATAAGCGAAGTCTCGCTTGGGGCGTAGCAAAATCCCTCTATCAAGCGGGAGCGAACCTCATTTTTACGTACAGAAAAGAACGCTCACTTGGAAAATTGGAGCAACTGCTTGAAGAGCATGGATTCGAATCGAAGCTAACCATCCAATGTGATGTGAATGAAGATGCTAGCATTAAGGAAGCTTTTGCGGAGATTGGTGAAAAAGTCGGGACCATCCACGGTGTCGTGCATTCCATCGCATTCGCACATGCAGATGACCTTAAGGACAAGTTCGTCAATACATCCCGTGAAGGCTATGCGTTCGCGCAAGATACAAGCGCATATTCCCTCGTAGCGGTGGCTCGTGAGGCGAGCAAGCTCATGACAGAAGGCGGATCGATTGTTGCGATGAGTTACCTTGGGGCAGAGCGTGTCGTAGACGGCTACAATGTGATGGGTGTAGCGAAGGCTTCACTCGAAGCGACGGTTCGTTACCTTGCATCTGATTTGGGGAAAGAGAATATCCGTGTAAACGCGATTTCGGCTGGGGCGGTTCGTACACTTGCGGCAAAAGGTGTACCTTCGTTCAATCAGATTCTTCATAAAATCGAAGAAACGGCACCACTGCGCAGAAATGTGACACAAGAAGAAGTCGGTGACATGACACTCGCGATCCTCAGTAACCTCTCAAGAGGCGTTACAGGCGAGATCGTTTACGTCGATTCCGGCTACAACATTATGGGATAACCCAAAATAAACAGAACAGTAATTCCAGATAGGGGATTACTGTTTTTTTACATAAATGGTTATCCAATTTATGTTACTGAAAGATATTTCTGGTATAATCCTTTTTATATATTAAACTAGCCTTTCGGTAAATTTACGGATAGAGGAGATTAAAATGGGGGAAATGGACGCGCAGTATCATGTTGGACTCGTCCTTTTATCAATAGCGGTTGCGGTATTATCGTCGTATATCTCTCTTGAAATAGCTGCTCGCTTGAATAACTTGAAGGGAAAAAGTCGGTTGACGTGGTTGGCGATGGGCAGCCTTAGTCTTGGTGGAGGCATTTGGTCAATGCACTTCGTTGCTATGCTTGCCTATGATATGGGGATGAATGTAACCTACGAGCCGGTTTTACTGACCATCAGTATCCTATTTTCAATCGTCTCAAGTGGAATTGCATTCTATTTAATCAAAAAATCAGGTTCCCGTCTAACGCAAATTGCATCCTCGATTTTGATCGGAACAGGTATTGTCCTGATGCATTACGTGGGAATGGAAGCGATGCAAATGCAGGCTGTCATCCAATATGATATGTGGATCGTTGCGCTTTCCGTAGTGATTGCGATGGTGGCATCATTTGTAGCACTGAATTTGTTTCGGACAAGTTCAACTGCAAAGAATCGGAAGAGATGGATTACGCTTAGTTCACTCGTCATGGGGGCAGCGATCTCTGGTATGCATTACACAGGAATGGCGTCAGCTACGTTCATTCATGATTCGAGTGTAAAAATGCCTCAGGATGATCTGACCAGTCAAGTCGGCCCGACAGTCCTTGGTTTTTTGGTAGCGATCGGAATTTTGATGATCATTGGATTCACCATTGTCTTATTGCGATATAAAGCAAAAATCGAAGACAGCGATCACCGTCTTGAAGTCATCGACAGGATGTATCATTCGATTATTCAATCTGCTAATGATGCCATCATCACGTCGGATCATAAAGGTGTGATCCTGTCCTGGAATGAAGCTGCTGGCAAGATTTTTGGCTATACTTCAACTGAAATGATTGGGAAACCACTACATACAATTGTTCCTCATGATTTTCGTCAAGCGCACATAGATGGCATGGAAAGATATAATCAAACGAATCAGAAGAAGGTAATCGGTCAAACCGTTGAACTGACGGGGCTAAATAAATCAGGAAAAGAATTTCCGATTGAATTGTCATTATCAACGACGCAAGATGGCGAAAACAGCTATTTTACCGGGATCATCCGGAATATTACAGAGCGTGTGGAAAGTCAGAAACGAATTAAAGAATTGGTCTATCGAGATGAGTTGACGAACTTACCAAATCGAAGAATGTTGAAGGAGCATCTGACCTCCTATATTGAACAAGCGAAGTTGGATGGACATATGATTGCGGTCTTGTTCCTCGATTTGGATCGGTTCAAGCAGATCAATGATGTGTATGGCCACAGTATAGGGGACGTATTGTTAAAGGAAATTGCAGTACGGATACAGAGATGTCTCTCCACAAAAGATTTGCTGGCCAGGCAAAGCGGTGATGAGTTTGTGGTCGTTTTACCTCAAACGAGCCATTACCAGGCTGGTTACGTTGCCAGACAGATCATCAATAACATTTCTACACCTGTTGTGATTGATGATTTAGAGCTCTATACCTCGACTTCTATCGGGATCAGTCTTTATCCGGAAGATGGAGAAACGGCTAGCACCTTGCTAAAGCATGCCGATACCGCCATGTACGAAGCGAAGAAAGAAGGCGGGAACCAGTATTACTATTTTACAAATGAGATCAATGAAATCATTTCAAGGAAAATGGTGTTGGAGACAGGTCTTCGAAAAGCACTGGAGCGTGAAGAATTAGAGGTCTATTATCAACCACAAGTGGAGGTTAAGACGGATAAGATTGTCGGGTTTGAAGCGCTGATCCGTTGGAATCATCCAGAGCTGGGGACCGTTTCCCCTGCTGATTTCATTCCATTAGCTGAAGAAACGAACTTGATCATTCCGATGGGTGAATGGATATTGAGAGAATCTTGCAGAGAATTCAAAGAATGGTTGAAAGTGAAACCTGACTTGAAACATGTTTCCGTGAATATATCGGCCTTGCAATTCCGCCAGCCGAACTTCCCGGAAATTGTAGCGGATATTTTGGCTGAAACAGAGTTGATGCCACAGAATCTTGAACTTGAGTTAACAGAAACCATTGTCCAGGATCCTAAGCGAGCGATTCCAATCATGAAACAATTGAAAGCTATGGGTGTGAAGCTTTCCTTGGATGATTTCGGAACAGGGTACTCCTCGTTCAGTTACCTGAAGGATTTTCCGTTGGATACTTTGAAGATCGACAAATCCTTTACGAAAGAAATTCATTTAAGTGCGAAGGATAAAGCCGTTGTCGAAACAATCGTACATATGGCAAAAAGACTCGGACTGAATGTCATTGCGGAAGGTATTGAAACGACGGATCAATTAGCAAGTATCCTAGAAAGTAACTGTAATGAATTCCAGGGTTATTTATGTAGTCCGCCTTTACCCTACACGCAAATTACAGACAAATTCATTACGCCAAAAATATTCGAACCGACTTCGAAAGTGTAAGAAAAGTTCTTTAAAGTGCTCATCTAAAAAAGGTGAGCGCTTTTTTACATGCATTGAAGTATACTTGCTATAGGTGATTAGAGTGAACAACTTGGAATTGTTACAAAGAATCCTGTTTAAAGTCTGGTCAAAAGAATCAAGTTCGAAATGGATGTTCAAAAACCCTGCAAGAGGCCAGTGTGGTGTGACGACACTCGTCGTCCAGGATTTGTTAGGTGGAGAAATACTGAAAACGGAAATGCTTCAAGGGTCCCACTACTACAATAGAATTGATGGGGTTCGGTATGATTTGACTGTGTCTCAGTTTAACGAGCCTATCGAGTATATGGATCTCTTGTCTAATCGTGTGGAAGCTTTTTCTGATACAAATGAAGCACAATATATGTACTTGAAACAAGCTGTACATAAAGCATGGGGAAGGAAGAGCGTATGATCACTTTTGAGGAAATTTCTACAGTTGACGAACACCTTGAAGAGCTTTCAACTTTATTGACGCAAGTCGTAGAGAACGGAGCATCGATTGGGTTTTTGCCTCCCGTCGATGGTTTGATCATGCAGAGTTATTGGTCATCGGTGGTAAGCCCGGAGATCATAATAATTGTTGCAAAATTTGAAGGACGGATTGTGGGAAGTGTTCAAGTCCATCTGTGTACGAAGCAAAATGGTGGACACCGTGCGGAAATCGCAAAACTGATGACTCATCCTGATTATCGACGGAAGGGAATCGGTCGATTATTAATGGAAGCAGCAGAAAAACGCGCGACAAGTGAAGGGCGTACGTTATTTATACTAGACACAAGAGAAGGAGATCCTTCCAACCTACTTTATTCATCTCTTGGATATGTGGAAGCGGGAAGAATACCGGATTATGCCATGTCTTTGGATAGCAAGCTAGAAGCGACAGTGATTTATTATAAGAAAATATGATGCCTTCTTATATGCATCATCATAAAAGTTCGTGATTATGCATTTCTTTAAAGGAGAAATGCACTTTTTGTGGAATTAAAAGTTAGCTTAAAGGGGGCGTTGTGATGAGTGAAAATAATGCAATTGTTAATGACAGAGCAGGCCAGACAAATAGTAACGCGATTATAGGTCTGGTGATGGGGATTCTGTCTCTTATAATCCCAGTGATCGGATTCATTCTTGGAGTAATTGGGATTGTGATGTCGAGGAAAGCGCAGAAAGAAATTCAAACCACAAATGAGAGAGGAAAAGGATTAGCGACTGCAGGATTGGTGTGCAGCATCGTGGGAGTGGGAATTCATCTGTTGTTTGCATTGCTTATCATTGTATCATTCGCGACTTTCTCTTCATTTGAAACAATGATGTAAGAGCCTGGGATCCCAGGCTCTTTTTATTATTATTTTTTAGTGCCAGGTACCATTTCAAACCTCAAGCGTATCAAGGGAAGTGAAATGGTACCTGGCACCAATTCGGAAGCCAAGTCTACCAAGGGTTTTCAAATGGTACCTGGTACGGATCTACAAAAGACTGATCCCATGTTCCTCAATCAGGTCTTTGAAGGCGGGGCGTTCGTTTCCGTCTCGGCCGGTGACGTGTTCTGCGGTTGCGAGGACGTTGAGGACGGCTTCTTCCGTCGCTTCTCCAGCGGCTCGGAAGGCTGTGTCCATGTCTTCTTCGTGAATTGTCGGAACGGAAAGCAAGCGGTCCGGCTTTTCGTGCGGGATTTTCGTCGCTGTGGAGAACCCGATTGCGATTTCTCCGGAGCCTGTCGTGATGATGGAACCGGTACGAGAGAGGCCTGTGACGGTTCGCTTGATGATCCGGTTCAGTTGTCGTTCAGACACTGGCAAATCCGTTGCGACAATCATCATGATCGATCCTTTGTCTTTCTCTTCCCACGTTTTTAAGATGACTTCCTTCAATTCTTCTCCGACGGGTTTTCCGTTGATTCTCAAGTCACTCAATATTCCGAAGTTCGCTAATACAAGAATCCCCATCGTATATGTACCATGTTCAAACTCCATCATGCGTGAAGCTGTTCCGATTCCACCCTTCAACGAGTAACAAAGCATGCCTCGTCCTGCGCCGACAGCTCCTTCTTCAAACTCCTCTGATGCATTCTGAATCGCTTTCCACACATGCTCTATCGTTACATTCCGAGCCCTAATGTCATTCAAGAACATGTCATTGCATTCACCGACAATCGGGTTTACCGTTCCAGTCGTTTTTCCGATTTCAGGCGTTTGCTCTAGCATATATTCTATGAGCGCATCGGCTGCTGTTCCGATGCTGAGCGTGTTTGTCAGCACAATCGGCGTCTCGATTGTACCGAGTTCACTCATCTGGATCGTTCCCATCGTTTTACCGAAACCGTTGATGACGTGGCTAGAAGCGATCAATTTTTCGCGGAAAAGATTGCCTTGGTGCGGCAGAATCGCTGTCACACCGGTTTGTGTATCTCCTTCATCCAATGTTACGTGCCCGACTGTCACGCCTTCCACATCTGTGATGGCATTCTTTTTTCCAGGCTGTAATCGGCCGATTTCCACTCCATAGTCCCGAATTCTCTTCTGATATAGCATGATTACCTCCGTCGTGTATGATTTCTCTTTTTACCTAATACGGGATAAACGCCTTGAATTCCTGTCTTGATAAAAAGAGCCCACCCAAAAGGTGAGCTCGGAAAGGCTATTGATTCTGGTTCGTCGGATTGGTTCCGGTCGTTGTAGCACCGGTCAATTGGCTCAGTCCAGGAATCATTTGCGCCATGTTCTGCATGTTCGCATTTCGGCCTTTCATCATTCCGGAAACGGCAGCTCCTACACCGATTCCTGTGATAAAAGGTAACAACATGGATTGTCGCTGTCTCATTACTGACACCTCCACTTCAGAAGTACTCATCATGAGCCTTTTTATTGTCCGTTAACGGAGGTCGGTTCATACCTCAGATACGCATGTATAAATTTCCTTCCGATGAAGAAACATATAATCGATTTTAAGTATAAGGAGGAATCATGATGGAATTTTGGAAAAAATGGAGTCGCAACACGAAGTTTATGGTTCTTGCAGGTGTGCTTCTCGTTTCTTTAGTCGCATGTAACATGGACGAAGACAATGGTGAAGATGGAATGAACGAAGATGGCGCTGAAATCGAGAACATCAATGAGGATGGCGGCATCATCAGAGACGACGATCGTGACCGTAACATGAACGGAAACAACCGTTTTGAAATCGCGGACAAGGCAGCTGAAAAAATTGCGAACATGCCTGAAGTAGAAGATGCAAATGTTTTCGTAACCGATGAAGGTGCGTATGTGGCTGCTGAATTGAAGACAGGTATGAAGACGGAAGGCAAAGCGACACGTGATTTGGAGCGTAAAATTTCCAAGCATGTGAAAGCGACAGACCCGGATATCGACAACGTCTACGTTTCAACGAATCCTGAGTTCGTCGATCGTGCTGGAACTTACGCAGAGCGCGTAGAGGAAGGTGAGCCGATTGAAGGAATGTTTGAAGAATTCAACGAAACGGTTCGTCGTATATTCCCTAACGCTCGATAAGAAATCGCTTGTAAAAAGGGTGTCCTGATGACTCAGGGCACCCTGTTTTCTTTATAGTTGGACACCTTTCAGGTGAGGTGGGATTTCGTACGTTTCTAGGTGTTTGTACTTGATGAGCTTCGCATGTCCAGGTTGGATGTCGTAGGTCAGTTCGTCTTTCCCTACTGAATTGTGAGCACCGATGACGGGTGTGACTTCCATGACGACCGTGAAGCGGAAAGACCGGTGGCCTTGCGTCCGTTTCGCTTGCTTTATGTACACTTCATACGGATAAACCAGCGGATCATCCTTCAGCAAAATGGAATAATACTCGTTTACGTGCTTTTGGATATCATCGGATAAAAGTGAAATGAAGAGGTCGTGGTAGAGCTCTTCTGTTGATTTTTCAGGTGGGACGGGCAGGTTGTTTGCATGGACTGTGCTGAAGGGTGCAAGCACTAATACTGCAATGAGAATGAGACGTTTCATATTATCCAACTCCTTTTCAGGCTTCGTCTTAATGTGCCATTCAGAGAGTTTTATTATGAATGATGGAGTGGGGATCTTGGAAAAATAGCTGAAAAGGATATAGGAGAAGAGTATGAGGATACTGATAGTTATTGTCTTAGTGATGATTTTTGTAAAAGAAGATGCTTTAGCAGAAAATATGAAAGAGATTCAAAAACATAATGAAGAGATGATTTTTGATATAGGCTATAAACCCTTTGAACAAGCGCTAGAAGAATGTGAAAAGCATTTTGGGAAGAGCATCGAACTACCTTATAAGGTACCACCGATTCCGTTTACTTTTATGGTAGGGCGATGTAATGATTCGGATGGAGAAGTAAATGACAACTTTGAAGTCGATGTTACAAATTTTCAACAACCAAAAAATCATTATAATATTCAGATGAGGCAAATCAAACACGGGATTTCTATGATGAACCATAGACCAGAGAAGGTTTTCACGCTTGATAACGGCAATAAGGCAGAGTATTTCACAAAACCTTTGAATGGTGCGAATATGTTGGTTTTTGAGCGAGACGGATGGCAGTATATTTTATCAATAGACAAAAGAGTAATTGAAACGGTTCCTCCGGAAACATTGGTGGAAATTGCAAATGCGTTCAGATGAGATTGAGGAGCTGACCTATTCTAGGGAAGCTCTTTTTTTAGTTTTGTTTTCTCACTAACCGACCGGACGATGAGAGTGATGATGAACCAGAGAAAGCCTGAACCGATGAACATAAACCCTAACATGCCATAAAAAATACCGTCGATCCCGTGGTGAAGATGGCTAAGAAGGAATGTTCCAAAGCCAGCAGTCACAAGCACTGCGCCAACAAAATCAGCATACTTTCTCTCTCGAAGTTGCTTGAAGCTTTGAATGATAAGAAAAGCAATAAGACCGGTTCCGAAAATCAATAATATTATTTTTTCAATATCCATAGGTCACCTCTTTTCACCCCAAGAATATGGTAAGCTTTTACATGGAAATCTCTGAAAGGAGTTTATGTCGTGTTCAAAAACAAATGGTACATACTTTATTTCTTTATTTTGGCGATTGTATCTTGGTTTACGGCTGAGGTCGTAACGTTCATCATGTTAGGACTGATTCTGATTACGCTAGAGAACATTCATACAACACTTAAAAAAGCGTTCAATATGCGTGATGAAGATTAACTTCTGATGATGTGGCTGATTCTTTTTACATAATGGACGATAAGATATCCGATTGCGAACAGTAAAAACAAGAGTGAGCTGTACATGATGTATGGAAGTGTTGCTGGAAAGCGTTCTGTTAGGATGGCGAGTGAAAACATTGTCAGCAATAGGATGGATAAGACGTGCATCATTTTTGTAAACATCGAAATCTCCTCCGAATGATTGATAGTTCTATTTTACACGAAATGGAAAATGAATCTACATCAAAAGTTGTAGATTTGTTCAATCAGAGGAAGGTGTTGCCAATGGAAGTATTGCGCTATGATGAAATCAGACTTAGATGACAAGGGAGAGAAGACGATGAGTAAATACATATGTACGACGTGTGGGGTTCAATATCCTGAAAGTGATTACGCGCCAAAGAGCTGCTCGATTTGTAATGAGGAGCGGCAGTATGTCAATCCTGATGGGCAGGAATGGACGACGCTCGGTGAGATGAAGGAAAGCGGAAGATATGAGAATTCGATAGTAAAAGAGGAAGAAGGACTGTACAGCATCAAGACGACACCACAGTTCGGAATTGGTCAGACAGCTTATCTTGTGCAGAAAAACGGGTTCAATATTTTGTGGGATTGTATGACATACTTAGATGGAAAAACGATTGAGCAGATCAAAGAGCTCGGCGGCATTGATGCGATTGCGATGTCCCATCCGCATTATTATTCAACGATTGCGCACTGGGCAGAAACATTTGATGCTCCGGTATATATCCATGGAGATGATAAAGAGTGGGTGATGGAGCCGAGTGAGCGGATCGAGTTTTGGTCAGGGGAGCAGTTAGAGCTTGAAGCGGGCATCACGTTGCACCGATTGGGTGGTCACTTTGCTGGAGGTGCTGTGTTGCACTGGTCTGGCGGCAAGGAAGGACAAGGCATCTTGTTGACGGGTGACATCATCCAGGTCGTTGCCGACCAAGAGTGGGTGAGCTTCATGTACAGCTATCCTAACCTTATTCCATTGCCAGCAAGCAAAGTAGCGGACATCGCTTGCCGCGTCGAGCCTTTGTCGTTTGACCGCGTCTACAACGCTTTCCATAAGATCGTCCGGGAGAATGCAAACGAAGCCGTGCAACGATCAGCGAAGCGCTACATCGACGCCCTCGAAGGCAGGCTTTTCAATACTTAACGGTACCAGGTACCGTTTTCAATCCCCTGTGGCGCAAGAGTTCATTGGAAGTGCCAGGCACCATTCTCAACCCGTTGTGGCTCAAGGGTTTCTGAATGGTGCCTGGCACTGTTTTCAATCCCTTGGGACACAAGGGTTCTTTCATAGTACCTGGCACGCTACCTCTACCTAACTAACTCCAGTATCCAACTTTTGAGGTCGACGAGGCGGTTGGTAGCTGGGCGGACGTCGGTTCCGGTGACGATCATCGGTGTGATCGAGTCATCTCGATGGAGGGAGCCGTGGCTAGCTCCACCCGGATGTGTCGGAGAGTGTTCGGTAGCGAACTCAAACCCCGGCTTCGCGTCCAAAATCAGATAGCGACCTTCATGGGAATGAAGAGCACCGTTCAACCTTGACAAGGCATCGGGATAATCCCCGCAACGAATCGTCCTATCATCCTCGATAAAGAGATCCAGCACCGTAGCATCTCCGTCCAAGCTCCACGATTTCCCGTACTCATCCACCAGATCTCCTCCAGGCTGGAACTGCATGCGTTTCGTTCCAGAAACCACATGATTCACGTCATCTTCTTTCCAGGCAATCCACCCAATCCGGTCATCTGTACTCACCATTGAAAAGACATCTTTATACGCGAGACTGTCATCCATCAAATAAACATACGCCATCCGTTCATTCAATGCGAAGACGAGTTGATCATCGGCAGCAGGGCGCTTCGTTCCGACATCCACCTGGTAATGGTCGGTAAGAGAAGCGAGCCGAATCAATGAATCCTCATCTTTATCCTTCACGCGTGCTTGACCGCTGTCTCCGAGCACAATCCACACCGCCTGCTCTTTCGCTTCCTCCCACGATCCGTATGCATCTAACAATTTCCCAATCTCTTTGTCGACTTGCTCTACGCCTTTCAAATCCATCCGTCCTTTTTTATGGACAGACTTATCGAGGTCAGACATATACACGAGCGAAAAGGCGGGCATCTTATCCTTCAAAATCAAATGCTTCATTTCTTGGATCGCAAATGAATCATTCATCCCGAACGCTTGCCAAGCGGTCCCTTTCATCTGGTTCTTCGGATTGTAGCGGGACAAGCTCCCGAGCACAAACAGTTCAGGTCCTTTAATCTCCAGGTTTTTCGGTAAAAAGTTCAAACCGGAAATCGCCCTCGGGACGGTCAAGTGCTGTTCAACATCTCCACGGAAGATCATCCCGTTGATGGAAGCGGACGAAAGACCATCCTTATAAAGGGCTTCATGGACCGTCTCTACTTTTTCGCTTAAATGATCGTGATTCATCTGATAGACACCGTCAAAAAGAACTTTCTTCGTACCGAGGCGCATGATTTCTCCTCGTGCACTTCCGTAATTGATGACCCGTTGTTCTGCCTCATCGTACCAGACCAGTCCTGGCAAGCGATGTTCATCCGAATACGTCCCGGTCAACAAGGTGCTGTCGATCGTGACGGACATCGTAGGATACGAGCTGACCATCTCAGGATAATACAGTCCTTTTTCCATTAAAAACTGGAGGGCGGGAGCGCGGCCTTCCGAAATGGCTGCTCGCAGAGGTTCATCCATCAAGGAATCCACGATAAGCAACACGACAGGCTTTGAAACTTTTAGCGTCGAACGGTCTTCCAACCCCTTCGCGTCGGTGGCAAAACCAAACCAATACAATGCGATCAACAATAGTAAAAGTACAATGAAAACTGCTAACATTTTTCGCATCACCTTAAATCATCCTCTGAAATGTAAACTCCTGGTTAGTATGTGGGGTGGAGGTTCAATTTAAACAGGCTGTCTAGGTGTCTGTGGAATTATTGCGCAGATGGACCGGGTTGGACATATGATGATGGTGAATTGAATTCTAACGGAGAGGTGTCAAGCATGTTCAAAAAGAAAAAGCCGAAGCCGAAAGGGTCATGGGGAAGCCCTTACGAGATGGAGACGGAACAGTACCAGATGGATGAATCGATGTCCTACCATATGCAAGAAGAGATGCCTTACCATATGGAAGGCATGCCGATGCCCTATCATATGGAAGGGCAGAGTCCTTTTGATTGGGGTGGGCCGAACCCGCATCACATGGGCGGTCACAACCCGCACTACATGGGATATATGCCGTACCAAATGGAAAAAGATATGCACCACCATTCTCACCACCATCACTTGAAGCATGAAACGTTGATGAAGGTCGACAAGTGGGTGGATTACGGCATGAAGGAAGCGAAGAAAACGTCTTACAAGCATGCCATGACAGAAGTGGCGGCGATCAGTTACCTGCTAGGGAAGGGTGTCCCTCCCCAAATGGCGTACAAAATGGTCGAGTCGTGGGAGACGAACGAGAAATTTTACTAGGGGACGGGAAGGATACTGTTTGAACCTGAACAGTGTCCTTTTTAACTGTCAAGAAACCTTCACAGAACCACCGCGATATCACCTTGTTCGTTTATGAATTTTTTTATACGGTTAAAATGAACCTAATTATACCGATTGAAAGGACGTACATATATGAAAAAATTCAAGTTATTTCTACCGATGTTTGTATTAATGCTTGTCCTGGCTGCTTGTGGGGATCAAGGAAATCACGACGGTCATTCAGAAGACGAAAGTCATGGCGAGCATGGAGAAGATATGGGCGGTTCCATGGAAGCTCTTGAAGTGAAGCTTGATGGACCGGAAGAAGTGAAGCAAGGGGATTCCGTCACGTTCAAAGCGATGGTCACACAAGGGGAAGAACATGTTGCCGATGCAGATGAAGTGATGTTCGAGATCTGGAAAGAGGGCGCGAAGGACGAAAGCAAGATGATCGAAGCGAGCAACGAGGGGGGAGGCATGTACTCGATCGAAACGACGTTCGATGAAGAAGGGACGTTCTTCGTACAGTCCCATGTCACCGCCCGAAGCATGCATACAATGCCGAAACAGCAAGTAACCGTGACGAAATCGGAATAAACTGTCACTGCTTTGTACCATTCGGGACTTGAATCGACCTTCATCACCTATGTACAATGGCAGTAGTGGAGTTAGAGAGGAGCTTTACTTTGAAAAAAATACTTTCTATACTTAGCATCCTTTTTGTCCTCACGCTCCTTTCCGCTTGCGGACAAAATATGGACAAGCCGGATGATTACGATTTTGAAGTACAATCCTTTACTTATACGAACCAGGATGGCGAATCGGTCAGTCTGGAAGATTTGAAAGGCAAGGTATGGATTGCCGATTTCATTTTCACAAATTGTGAAACGGTCTGCCCGCCGATGACGAATCACATGGCGAGCCTTCAGGAGAACATGAAGAAGGAAGGTCTTGAGAACGTTGAGATCGTTTCGTTCAGTGTCGACCCAGGCGTAGATTCACCCGAAGTGTTGAAGGAATTCGGTCAGAAGTTCGATGCTGACTTCTCCAACTGGCATTTCTTGACGGGCTATGAGCAGTCTGAGATTGAAGCGTTCGCAAAAGATAGCTTCAAGACGATTGTGCAGAAACCGAAAGACGATGACCAGGTCACACACGGGACGGCGTTCTATCTCGTCGATCAGGAAGGCATTGTCCGTACACGTTACGACGGGGTGAACCGTTCGAACGAAGATGACGAAGAGGTCATCAACGATATTAAAGCACTTCAACAATAAGTGCGAAATGAGAAGGTGTTACTATGTGGGATCAAATCACAACCAACTTCAGCTTCAGCCAGTTGTGGAGCCCGATTTTCCTAGCGGGAACCCTCATTGTCATATTGCTATACATCCTATATACGGGACCATGGCGGCATAAGATTGCTGGTGCAGAACCTGTTGATTGGAAAAAGAAAACCTCCTTTGTGGCAGGAGCGCTGACGTTCTACGTCGGATTCGGAGGTCCGCTTTATCTGATCTCCCACTTGATGTTCAGCATCCACATGGTGCAAATGTCAGTCTGTTTCTTATTGGTGCCGCCGTTGCTGTTGTACGGGACACCGGGATGGATGCTTCGTCCATTCGTGAAACATGGCGGGTTCTTGCGACCGTTGGCGTTCTTGACGAAGCCGCTTGTGGCGTTGGTGCTGTTCAACATGATGTTCTCGTTCTACCATTTCCCGATCGTTTTTGATTACTTAATGACGAACTACGTGGAACATATCCTGTTCCTCGCGGTGTTGTTCGTTGCCGCGGTCATCATGTGGTGGCCGATGATCTGTCCGATTCCGGAATGGGATACGATGTCCGGTTTGAAAAAAGTCGCGTACATCTTCGGGAACGGGGTCTTGCTGACGCCAGCATGTGCGCTGATCATCTTCTCAGACTCCATGTTGTATGAAACATACAGCAACCCGGCGACATGGTCGTATGCTTTGGGGCTTTGCTTGCAGCTGGGTGGACCGGTTTCACCAGAGTTGTACAGCCAGTTCGTGCCGATGGCACCGCTTGAAGATCAGAAGCTTGGCGGTATCATCATGAAGGTCATGCAGGAGATCATCTATGGATCTGTCCTAGGCTACGTGTTCTTCCAATGGGTGCGCACAGAACGCTCGAAGGACGACGAAGAGATCAACCGCCTGCTATCTGCAACACGACCAGCAACACGGTTGGAATAAAGAAGAAGAAGTGATTTCGGTGCCAGGTACCGTTTTGAACTCCTTGTGCAACAAGGGTTCCTAAACAGTACCTGGCACTTCCATTTGGCACTTCCATTTGAGAGAGGATGTTGGAGATGTATACGATTCGGGCTGAGCAGCCGTCTGATGTTGAGAAGATTAGAGAAGTGAACGATTCGGCTTTCGAGCAGGAGAACGAAGGCAAGTTGATCGCGAAACTCCGCGAGTCGGAGGCGTTTGTTGAAGAGTTGTCTCTTGTAGCAGAGACAGAGCAACAAGAGATCATCGGGCATATTCTTTTCAGCCGCATCAGGATTGAGACAGAGAGCGGGATGGTGGATTCACATTCACTGGCACTCGCTCCAATGGCGGTCAAACCCGAGAGTCAGAACAAGGGAATCGGCTCTGCGCTTGTACGTGAAGGATTGAAGAGAGCTGAGGAAATTGGCTACGAGTCGGTCGTTGTGCTCGGTCATCCGACGTACTACCCTAAGTTCGGATTCATCCCGGCAAGTGAAAAAGGCATCAAACCGCCGTTTGATGTTTCCGATGAAGTGTTTATGGTGTTGGAGCTTGATCCAGGAGCGTTGGATGAAGTGGAAGGCACCGTCCGCTACCCGGATGCTTTTTTGGAAGTTTAGAATAAGGAAAGGAGTGAGTGGATCACTCTTTTTTTACATTATAGGTAGTAAGATAGGACCGAATAGCCGAACCTAACCTCTTTTTGGCAAGACAAATCTCAAAAATCGAGAAACACGATAAATGAGAGTACTAATTTAGAGTGATTTCTTCCTTTTTCGCATCACAATAACCCCAACAACAGCTCCACCTAACAAAATCAGCCAGAAAATAGCCGGGAACACCCGATTTTGCACGAGATCCTTATGCAAAAGACCGTTGAACTGAATATATTCTGGTGAGAGGATGACAGAATGCTTCACTGAGACCATCCCTTGAGAACCGCCTACGGATGTCAAAAACCCGGTAAGTTCATTTTCCTCCAAAAACAATAAGAAACGTCCCTCATTCTTTTGGAAATTTTCCATAGAGGGTACATCATACATTTCAATGCCAGCTGTGATCACTTTCGGAATGTCTTCCCCTTTGATCACCTTCTCCACCTCGAATGGATATCCGCGAAAAACGAAATTTGATACGGGCTCTTTGTCCAGTTGTAATTTCCCTAAAACGATCACATCTGCTTTTTCAAAAATTTCTTCAGGTGACAACTGCTCTCGTGTAGACGTTTGACCTTCCACAGTTACAAAAAGCAAAAGTATACAGGCAAGGAACAGAATTCTGTACATGAGCCCCCCTCCTCGAATTGTTATCTACACCTTCGTTACATACATCTGAATTCCTTTTCTCCTATAATAAGTTTCTTTTTCAAAGTTTCAGGGAATCTTGTAAGCACTGCTGATTGATAAACGAAGGGAGCAATATGTATGATGGATTCGGTTCTAGATAAAGTCAAAACAAGCCGTAAAGCGAGGCAAGCCCAAAACGATGTGAAGCCATGGATCCGGTGGTTCGCGCGATTCGGCTATTTCTCAAAAGGATCGGTATATATCCTCATAGGTGTCTTATCCATGCTGGCCGCCGCAGGTGTCGGTGGTAAAACGACGGATTCATCTGGTGCATTTGCTTCAGTTGCAAGCAAACCATTCGGGGAAGTTCTTCTCTGGATCGTAGGTGTAGGACTCATCGGATACGTTTGTTGGCGCTTGATCCAGACATTCTGGGACCCAGAAAATAAAGGAAATAGCTTGAAAGGTATCGGAGCAAGGATTGGATATCTCATCAGTGGCATCATCTACGGTGGTTTGGCGCTTAAAGCATTTAAAGTGGCGATGCATGCTGGAAGCTCGGGGGATTCCAAACAGACTTGGACGGCAAAATTGATGAGTCAGCCCTTCGGCGTATGGATGGTCGGTATCATCGGTGTCATCATCATCGGTTTCGGTGTAAAGCAGATGATTAGAGGCTACCGTGAGGAATTTACGAAAAGGTTCAAAACGAGTGAAATGAGCTCACACGAATTAAGAGTAGGGAAGAAAATCGGTAAGATCGGTTTGATTGCCCGAGGCATCACGTTTGCCATCATCGGCTATTTCCTCATTCAAACGGCATTGACGACTGATACCGATAAAGTGATTGGACTGGATGGCGCACTTGCGAAAATCGCCCAGCAACCGTTCGGGCAATTCATGCTTGGAGCAGTTGCCATCGGACTCTTCCTCTATGGAGTCTTCCAGCTCCTCAAAGGGAAAAACCGTCATATGGGACTTTACTAAACGGAAACGGCTCGTGGTTACGAGTCGTTTTTTTAATGGAGAATAAGCCCAAACTGCGAATTCATTATGGTAAAATTAGGATAATGAAGTTTCAAAGGTGGTAGGTAAATGAACAACTCTAAAAAGGTAGGAATTCTACTTTACCCAAGATTCAGTGAGTATGAATTGTCGGTCCTTCTTTCTGTTATTAAGCAAGGTGGGAAACAGCCGATTTATATTGGATTAAATCATGAGGTTGTTATAGGAGAAGCTGGATTACCTTGTGTACCTGAAACGACCATTAGAGAGGTTGACGTTCAAACACTTGATGGTGTCGTTCTACCTGGAGTGGATGATTTTGAACACTTAGTTGACCACAACGTTTTGTCTGACTTTTTAAGAAAGATAGATAATCAAAAGAGAATTATAGCTGCCATCTCCAGTGCACCGTATTTGTTGTCTATGAGTGGCATACTGGGTGATAAAAAATATACTACTGGATTAACAAGGGAACAAAGAGAGTTTCTGGGCACGTTTGATGGAACGAACTATGTCGATTTGCCAGTAGTTGTAGATGATTATATCGTTACCGCAAGAGGGTCAGCTTTCATAGATTTTGCCTTTAAGTTCGGAGACTTATTACATCTTCAATATAACAAGGCCTGGTATGAATTAAAATCATAATCAAACGAGTAAACAAGGAGATAGAGATGCACATACATAAGAAAGGATTACGTATTGCAATAGGATTTTTCATAGGATGGACCATTGCGAGCTTTTTCATGTTCGAGGAAATCAGATGGGAAAACATCATGATTGGTTTGATTGGTGCTTTGTTCATACTCATGATTAGTTTATTCAGATTTGATAGGAACTAAGAAGTTAGGTAAGGAAAAAGAGAAATAGGTATGTTGCTTAGAAGATTTTTCACTTTAAATGACAACAACTAGGAGAGAATTTTATGTGGAAATTCTTAATCATTCTATTATTTGCATTACCCATCATCGGACTTTACTTTTCAATAAAGAAATCTCAATCTGAACAAAGGCCAGGGTTTCATCAATTCTCAATGGATGAATTGGATGAAAAAGTTCGCAAACGGTTTTTAATGATGATGAAGGTAAACAAATACTTCTTGAACGATGAGAAACAATTATCATGCTTTATGTTTTCTTATGAAATGACACCTTATATTTTCATTGGGAAGAAGCATACAGACAACAAAGCAATTATGATACATAAAGGGGAGTCCCAATTCTTTAAAGGGATCACACTCCATTATTCATATACAGAAGAAACTCAGAAAGAACCTTTAATAATCGGGGACAAATCCTTTACATACACCATTGTAAGGGCCGACAATTGCATGCTTAACGGAGACAATATAGAGGTACAATTAAAAGAAGTCATATAATGGTGCGGCTCAAAAACAAGATTAAAAATGGTATAATAAGCAGGAAAAGAGAAGGGAGGAGTGAATATGGAGAATACGTTAAACCAAATCCTAAGTGAAATCAAAGGCATGAAAACGGATATAAGTGATATGAAAACAGAAATCTCTGGAATGAAAACAGACATCTGTGATATAAAAACAGATATTTGTGGTATGAAAACAGACATCAGTGGCATGAAAACAGATAATTCTGGTATGAAAACAGACATCAGTGATATGAAAACAGATATTTCTGATATGAAAACAGACATCAGCGACTTGAAGCAAGGCCAACGAAGGTTAGAAGAAAGCCAAGAAAAGATGCAAAAGAATATTATCGAGAGTTTAGGTGGATTCACGGATAGAATTATGGATCATGTTGATGACAAAACGGGAGCTTTAAACAAAAGAGTGTACAAAGTTGAATCCGATATTGAAAGGTTAAGCAGACAGTAATGGACTACACGAGACCAGAACTGGCTGCTTATTTATTTTATCCAACGTTCGTCCTATTCTTCGTAAAATGATAGATTCCCAATACCAAGCACACCATACTGAACGCCCAGGTTACACCCGATACCCCGAGTTGAAGTGATATCTCTTCAGATGCCATTGGATGTGTCACATCATATTGAAAAATCTCTACCATAAACCGGCCAGCAAGAGACAGTAACAATAGGGATAAAATAGTCAAAGCAAACCCTGCGTGATGTTTTTTCTGTCTGAGCCAGAAAAGAATTGTGAAGAAGAACGTTATCCCTATAACAATCGTCATTCCTCCTGAAATCATAGAAAGTGCTTCTTGTTCTAACGGCATGCCTTACAACTCCTCAAACTTGATTTTTACTTAATTTAAATGAATCACCCAAAATTCCCGATCCATCATTACAAGGTCATATGGGGATTGGATATCCTTCCATTTAACTTGTTTCTTACTGTTTATTGCTCGATGCTCATCTCCACTAACACACGTAAAAATCTCAACAATTCCACTGTCATGAAGTGCTTCATCTAAATAGCAATAAAGAATATGAAGACATTTTTCCTCATTAGGATGTCCGGTTTCTGAACCTTTCAAGGGCATGAAGTTATGGCTTGTGTCTACTTGATATTCAAAACTGAAATGAGGACTGAAAGAAATCCTCTTCTTTGACCTGTTTTCAATATTATCTTCAAAGTACAAATGTGTGAAATCCAGTTCATTACGAAAAACATTTGGTCGTTCAAGTGATACGGGAGTTAACCCGTATGAGCCTACAGGTAGTTTAATAGGTGAGGCAATATACCAATATTGGGTCATCCCTTGTAATCCTTTCTATCCTAAATCAAATCCTTCAACTTTCGCATTCGGACACCGTTTAAACAGCTCTCCTACAAACCGTTCTTTCTGTTTCGGCGAGATTTTGACGCTTCCCATCCATCCGGATTTGTATGAGATATCAATGGCATCCTTAGAAGTTAGGATTCTGTATCCGACTATAATCTGACTTGTTGGCGCAATTCTAGTAATCTCTTCATATGGAATTTTGCTTCGAATCGGCCCACTTATAACAAGTAGATGGTTGTCCAATAAGGTGTAAGAGGTGGAAAACATAAGCCAGAGCAAGGAACCGATGACGCCGATCACGATGGATAGAGAAACAATTATTTCGATAGCTGTGAGGCTCTCTTCCAAAAAAAGAGGAATGAGAAAGACGCCTAGAATCATAATGATTGTCCCACCGATTATGGATAGAAACGTCCCGTCATACTTTGTCTCGAATCTCATAATCTCCCTCCTAATCCTTCAGTCTCATTATATGAAAAATATTCCAGTAGGGGAAGGGACTTTATTGTTTTGAGAACCACCACTACAGACTTATTCACCCTATATGTGAAAACGGACACCATTAAAAAAGAACTAGATTTCTGCAATTCTGTTATTACATAACTTGAGTGGGTACACCTAAACCATACGAAGCTTAAGGAGGGAATTCAGAATGGAAGGTGTAAAAGAAGAAGTCGAGCAGGTGTCGTTGCCTCGAATTGGATCGACTGCTCCTGACTTTTCAGCAAATACGACTCAAGGGGAGATTCGATTATCGGATTATAAAGGAAAATGGGTGGTGATGTTCTCTCACCCAGCTGACTTTACTCCAGTATGTACAACAGAGTTTGTCGCGTTCCAAGAAATCTTTAGTGAATTAGAAGATTTGAACACGGAACTAATTGGTCTAAGTGTAGACAGTATTTCTTCTCACCTTGCATGGATACGGAACATTGAAAAGAATTTTAATACGTCAATTGAATTTCCAGTAATAGCAGATCTTGATCGCAATGTTTCAACGAAGTACGGAATGATCATGCCGGAAGAAAGCTCCACCGAAACGACAAGAGCTGTATTTGTCATAGACCCCGAACAGACAGTGAAATCCATCATCTATTATCCATTAACCACTGGTCGGAATATGCAAGAAATTCTTCGGCTGGTCAAGGCGCTTCAAAAAACCGAAGAGGAAAAGGTACCTACCCCTGCAAATTGGCAGCCAGGTGAAAATGTTCTTGTCCCGCCACCGAAAACGCAGCAAGAGGCTGAAGAAAGATCACAGGATGATAGCCTGGAATGCATCGATTGGTATCTTTGTAAAAAGAAAGCCGAATAAATATATGAAGCATGTCGTTCGAAAGAGCGACATGTTTTTTTATCTTTTAATGCAATACATGCTTATCAAACACGCACCAAATAGTTCTCTTTTTCAAAAAAATGAATAGGTTTATGATGGGAGATTTTTAGATAAAAGGAGGCTGCCGATGAATTATTATGACAACTGCGATCAACTGGCATGGCAGGCTATAAAATACGATATGCTTTCCAACTATTACAAATACTGCGATCCGCAAAAACACATCTACTACTATAAAAAACATCTGGCGTGTATGCAGAGATGGGTCATGTATGAGCGGGGAGAAGGCAATGGGATGGGTATGGGCAATGCTATGGGCAATGGCATGGGAATGGGCATGCCGAACAGCATGGGCATGGGAAGTATGGGGAATATGGGTATGGCGAAGGTCCGGGTCCTTCACGCGTCACCGGATGCCCCTGCCGTGGATGTGTACGTGAATGGCCAACAAATCCTGGAGAACATCTCCTATCAACAGAAGAGCGAGTATATAAGCGTACCTGGAGGTCAATATCAGATTGAAATCTATCCCGCTGGTAAAATGAATCAACCCGTGCTCAGCCAGATGGTGATGGTGGAACCTGGCAAGATGTACACGGTCGCTGCAGCAGACACATTGGAAAACCTGCGCTTGATTGCTGTGTTAGACAGTGACAACGTTTCACCTGGTCAATCCAAAGTTAGGGTCTGGCACTTATCTCCGAATGCCCCGGCTGTCGATATCGCAGTCAAAGGTGGGGACGTACTTTTCCGAAATGTCCCATTCGGAAAGGCGACTCGCTATCTGACGTTACCACCGACCACGTCAGACTTAGAAGTTCGTATCGCTGGTACCGAGCAACCGGTGTTGACCATTCCGGAAGTGACGCTTGAGCCGAATCAAGTCTATACGGCAACGGCGGTCGGTTTGGCGGGAGAAGATCCTCCGCTTGAAGCCGTCTTCTTACAACCATAAACAAGAAAACAGGCAGATGAGCTTAACGGGTTCTGATACCTGTCACAAAACCGTAATTTACTTAAGAAATTGCATATGGAAATGCATAGATAATTTCACTGTATTTCATATCGTATAAGATAAAAAATAAGCCGAACTTTCAATCCATTACGGATCGATGTGCGGCTATTATTTTATTCCAGTTTTTTAAACTAAAGCGCTCGATAATTAATGAAGAATGACTAATTCATAAATCTAACGGACATTGAGGACCTTATTTCTATAACTTATTCATTTTCACTAAACTTAACGGACATATGATACCTTATTTGGTTCAAAATCATCAAAAACAATATACTTTTTAAAAAATAGCGCATCTGATGTCCGTTTGCACACCGAAATTGGCGTTTTTGTCACACATAACGGATCTGATGTCCGTTAAACCCTATCTCCCACCTTCAACAATCCTGTCCTTTTGTTGAATAACAATAAGTTTAAAATCTTGATTACCTACCGCATTCTAACAAAAACAATTAATAGTAAAATGCAGGTCAATTTGCAAACATACAGGGGATTCTGTAAGGTTACAAATTGTTCTATTTGAGCAATAATCCTTATTTATCAACAAAAATAGTGCCTCAAATTGCTATGCAATTCGGGGCACATTTTAGTCAACATATTTATTGTTTGTGATAGATAACCGAACCGGTTAAGATGAGCTGCCTGTTTTTTTACATATGAGTAAGGATATTAATCAGTTTGTCGAATGGGTCCCGGACGAAGAACCGTCGCACGCCCCAAGGTTCTTCTACAGGTCCATATTCTATTTCAAAACCTGCTTCCTTCATGACCCGATACGCCTCATCCAAATCGTCAACTTCAATCGACAGATCCGGTGTCGGTGTGCCTGAACCACCCTGCGATGCAAAGCTCACTTGAACTTTTGATGTTCCCTCTGATCCATATGTGACCATCCAACCATGGTTCATCAACTCTTCAAGTCCGAGAACATCCTGATAAAAGCGTTTCGCCTTCTCGATTTCAGTGGTATCAATATTTGAGACAATCCTTAATACTTTCATATCCAATCTCACTCCCATAACTTCAAGATTTTCATTCATCAGCTATGATGTTTCGGTCTCTTAAAATGTCATAGGTAATGTTCGTAGCAGTCGTACCAGATGAACTGACGTTGGTGACGAAGATATATGCTCCCTTCTCGTTCTCAACGAAACCGACGAACCATCCTAGTCCGTAGTCCGACAAACGAGTCCCGGTTTTTCCGTATACGATGTAATCGTCGTTTTCTTTATGAATCATCATCCGTTTGACGGTTTTCATACTTTTTTCAGAGAAAGGGAGGTCCTCTTCAAATAGCTTTTCCATAAAATCGGCTTGTGCAAGTGGTGTGATTTCCAGTGTATTATCGAGCCAGAATCGGTCGATACCTCCTGAGAGATCTTGATTACCATAAGAAAGATCGTTCACCCATGTTTGCATCCGCTCATGCCCGATTTCTCTCGCCATCTCCTGGTAATACCAGATGACAGAGTATCGTATGCCAGAACCAAGAGTGTGATCATCATTCCAGATGTCAAATTCCCGTTCAACACCATCCCAACGTTTCACATCATACTCATCTCGGACGACTCCTACCTCTAAGCCAATTAATGCGTTTGGCACTTTAAAGGTCGATTCTGGTGTGAAAGAGGCATTCGCCCGTTCAGGGTTATAGACGTAGGTCTTGTCTCGCTTGAGATCCTTTAGAATGAAAGTTCCTTCATGTTCACCGAATGCGTCACTAACATCAATCTCTTTCATTTTCCCATTTCCATGTTTCTCACCATCCGCATTTGTACCTACTGACCATCCCACCATACTAAAAAGTAAAAAGGTTACTGTAAACCAGATTATTTTCTTCATGAGAATCGCCTCCTTTACTCATCTTAAACGTTGGTAAAGAGATGAGGAAAAGGCAAAATCCCTATTTTATAAATAGTGTGAATGTCTTATTTTCCCTTATTGATTAATACCATCTCATCAATGCACATACACTTAGAAACGTTCACAACTTATCATCCAAGGGGAGGACTCACATGCCTTTTTTCGGTTGGCTGCTACTTGTTTTCGGCTTGCTGATGTTATTCGGCTATATCTATGACAAGCGGGCAAAACGAAGAATTGACGAGAGAAAACTGAACGAGAACCTCAAAAACAACAGAGCCTACTACAATAAGGACAGAAACGATTTTAACAACTTCTTCTAGATGGGAAAAAGAGCGATTACGAATGTCAGTAATCGCTCTACTTTAGTTATTTCACTACTGAAGCCTCGAGGTTCCACTCGAACCATCTTCCGTGTCCGTCGGTTTTTCCGATCGTGTTGGTGTATTCTTTTCCATCCAAGTAAAAATCAAGGTGCAGCTCACGGTCCCACATGTTGTTGTACAAATGGAAGACGTCCCGTGTCTGCCCGAGTGTTTTGATTGTAGACGACAGCTCATGCTTCAGCTCTTCAGGGATTTGGTTGGCGACATGGGTGTGGAAGATGCAGATCGGTGTATCTTCCGGAAGGGTTTCCACGATTTCAGGCAACAACCTGACACCGTCGCCTTCGATCAATTTCGCCGGTTCCTCGTTGAATCGTTTAGCCGCTTTTTCAAACAATTCGAGACGCTCTCCATGCTCCGGCCAGATGAGTGACTTCAGCCACAGGAAATCGTCCTCATCACTCAGGTCACTGATATGGAGATCCAATCCGATTTTCGAAGCGACGGGAGGACTCTCTTTTTGGAAAGTCGGTGTATGCGCACTTCTGATTTCGGATGTGATATGTACAGGTGAATACGGGTCACCATACACTTCGTCTGTACCATAGGAATATTGATACTTGTCCCATAAAAGCTGCAAGCCAGCACTGGACCCGATTTCAATGAGCGAAAGGGGCTTCTGGACTTTATTGTGGATATAGCAGAATATCGGATAAAGGTACGCACACCGGCGGACCTCATTCGTCTGCACGAGTCTGGTTTGTAAAATTGGAAGGATCTCTTCACGATGCATCAGACAGAAGTCCTTGAAATGGTCAAACGCTTCCTCAGGTGCTTTAGGATCATCTGTTACGCTCGGGTAATAAGCGCGTAATGGATGATCTTTTCCTTTTAACAGTAGATAGTGGACGGCACCTAAGAACAGGTTCGGCACTGGCTGACCTTCTTGTGCGTGTGTACATATTTCTAGCAAATCGTCATCTTCTGCAATCTGGTAGGATAAGTGCTCATATAAATCACTCGATCCACTGCATTCCAGTTTTGCGAAGTTGATAAATCGTTCGGATAATTGGGTTGTATTCATGATAGACCTCCTCGTTTGCACTCGTTTTTTCCACACGTTCTACTTTACACATTCCCCTCACAATCTCCTTCCCAGAAAAAGTGAACGAGCAGGAGATCCTGCTCGTTCGCCACAAATTTTCCAGTAATATTACCGGTCCGTAATGTTTAAATCCCATCAGAACGGTGAAAAAGGAAACTACAGCTGTAGGAAAAAGTCTAAAACGAAAGAGGACAAGCGTATGTTTCAAATGGTGATAGATTTGATAAAAGAATATGGTGTTTGGGGATTACTGTTAAGTGTCGCATTGGAAGCCTCATCTGTACCTTTCCCAGGAGGGCTGGTTACGCTGACCTTCGGTTATTTCCTGGATCCGTCATGGACGAAGCTATTCACATACTCGTTAATGGCAAGTGCCGTGTACACGTTGTTCAGCTTCATCCCTTATGGAATCGGGCATAAGCTTGAGGACAAGTTGAAGGAAAAGACAAACACGAACAAGATTGAAAAAGCACAGCGTTGGTTCAAGAAATGTGGAAGCTGGAGCATAGCCTTAACGCGACCGCTTGGACTCGGAAACTATGTGTCTTACATTGCCGGCGTCAGTAAGGTGAACGTATGGAAGTTCGGGATCCTCACCTTCATTGGAATCTTTCCGTGGACGATGACGATGCTCTGGTTGGGAAGTACAGGAAACTTGAAATCCATCAAAGGGTTTCTCGATGAAATTCAACTATATGGGTTCGTCGCACTTGGACTGGCTGTACTGATCTATTTTGTGTACAGACAGCGGAAAGCCCATCAGACAGGATAAAAAAAGATTGACCTCGATACCATTCGAGGTCAATCTTTTTGTTGTCGTATGACAGAGAAGATATTCAGTTCCAGCTGTCGCGAAATGCGTTGAAGCAATTCACCACCCGCAGTACTGTTCCCTTTTTCATTGATGGCGGGACCAATGATGCCGATACCGTACCGACCTGGGACGGAACCGACGATGCAGCCACTGACGCCACTTTTGACGGGGAATCCGACTTCGACAGCGTACTTTCCAGCTTCATTATACATACCCGATGTCATCATGATCGCTTCAATCGTATTGATGTGATGCATTGGAATGAGTTGCTTCCCGGTTCTGAGGCAAAGGCCGCCATTCGCGAAAAACACGCCGATCTTCGCAATATCGGTCGTCGTTACCTCGATGGAGTTGATCCGGAAGTACAGGTCCAGTGATTCCTCGATATCGTGAGCAATCGCTCCGGTACTTTTCATGAAGTAGGCAAGGGAACGGTTTCGATCTCCCTTCCGCTTCTCCGATTCGTACACTTCTTGGTTCATTTTCAAGGAATTGTTATGCGTGATTTGTCTCAAGCGTTTGAGCACACGGTTGAATCTTTCGTCCGTGTCCTTTCCTTTGATCATCGCTGCAACGGCAATTGCACCTGCATTGACCATCGGATTGAATGGTTTACTTACGTCATGGGACTCGAGGTGGCTGATGGAGTTGTAAAAGTCGCCCATCGGTTCCATGCCGACATTCTGAAAGACTTCTTCCTTCCCAAAGTCATCGAGTGCCATCATCAGACTCACGATTTTGGAAGCACTCTGGAGCGTGAAGCGTAGATCCGTGTCACCCGCAGAGTAGACCTGATCGTTCATGTCGATGATGCACACCCCGAGTTTGTTCTGATCTACCGCATCTTGCCCCGGTATATCTTTCACGACTTCTCCTTCTCGTGAATAAGGCTTGCATTCCGTCACAAGTTCATCCAGAAACTCATTCGTCAATTTCTTCATATGTTAACACCCCAATCGAATTGCACTCCTAAACAGTAGCTTTCCACTTCCTAGGGAATTTGAAACTAAGATGGTGCCAGGTACCGATGGGAATCCGTTGCAGGGCAACGGTTCTCGATCGGTACCTGGCACTGTTTCAGTTTTCCAGTAATTTTTGTATTTTGCTAGGAATTCGACACCCATGTACAGAAGTATTGTAGGCGCAGAAAAAGAGGTGTGGAACATGAAAGATTACAAGGCTCCTGTTTGGCTTGCGGTACTTGTATTTGTAGTTGTTTACACAGCAGATTGGTACGTGAACCAAGTCAATCGAGCGGACTTCAATGAAGTGGTTGCACAATATGTATCCAATGATGCAATCATCCATCAGGAGACTTTCGAACAATACGGATTTGTGACGTACTCCAAGGGGGATGAGCTGTATCTTGTCAGTTTTGAAAGAAAACTCGGTTTATGGAACCTCTTAAGAGGTACTGAAATAAAAGATGATGGGTGGGGCTTTTTCACTGTTGGACCGGAATGGTTCTATACGGGTATTGTAATTGAGCCTGATGTTGAAGAGATTCTCATTGGTGAACAGCCAGCTCAATTTTATAATAGCGAAGGGAATTTCAAATATTTTATCCACCTTGAACCCAACGGCTACAACTATCCCATCAAAGCTGTGAAAGAAGACGGATCTACCTACTGGATCAAGGAAAAATAGGATGGAGGATTAGAGATGAAGACCGAAACCATACATAATACGGAAGATGTGCTGAAGATGCTCGACTCGATGCTGCGTGACGAGGCAGCATTTTGGGATTCATTTTACGAAGATCGGAAGAAGGAGATCCCATTCTTCGTCAATGTGCCGGATGAGAACCTCGTCGAGTATTTCGAAAAAGGATGGGCAAAACCGGGACGCGTGCTAGAGTTAGGATGTGGTCCTGGTCGCAACTCGGTCTACTTCGCAGAGCAAGGGTGTGAGGTGGATGCAATCGACTTATCGATAGAAGCGCTCCAATGGGCGAAGGAAAGAGCGGACGAAAAGCAGGTCCAGATCAACTTCATGAACGGAAGCCTCTATGAGCTGGAAGTGGAGGAAGCCAGTTATGATATCATTTATGATTCCGGCTGTTTCCATCACATTCCGCCTCACCGTCGGATGACGTTTGTGAACCTCATCCAGAGAGCGTTGAAGCCAGGCGGTCTTTTTGTCATCACCTGTTTTGCGGCAGGGGACATGGGCTCAGAAATCTCGGACTGGGAAGTGTATCGTCAAGGCAGCATGAAGGGCGGGCTCGGGTATACCGATGAGAAGCTGAAGGAGATCTTCAATGCTTTCAAACCAGTGGAGATGCGAAAAATGAAAGACATTCAACAGCCCGCGGACACGTTCGGCGTTCCGTTTTTATGGGTCGGATTGTTCCAGAAAGAGGATGAAGCATGAGATGAAGATTCGCCAGATCAAGGAGTCTGATGCCAAAGCATTCCTTAAGCTTCTTAAACAATTGGATGGCGAGACCGAGTTCATGCTTTTTGAAGACGGAGAGCGGACAACGACGATCAATGAGCAAGCTTCCAAGATTAAATCCATTACCCATGACCCGCATTCGACCATTTTTGTCGTTGAAAAAGAAGCCCGACTCATCGGATTCCTCGGAGCGATGGGAAATGCGCAAAACCGAAGGCGTCATAGCATTCATATTGCAATCGGGATCTTACAACAGTGGGTCGGACAGGGCATCGGCAGAAAGCTTTTTGAGGAAGTGGAACGATGGGCGAAGCAAAATGGAATGCATCGACTCGAGTTGACGGTGATGGTCCATAACGAAGCAGGGATCGCATTATATAATAAAGCAGGCTATGAAATTGAAGGGGTCAAGCGTCATTCCATGCAAGTGAATGGTACTTACATTGATGAATATTACATGGCGAAACTGATTTAAAGGTGGAGAGAGCATGACGGTCAACTATAAAATATGGACATTTTGTATGATTCAGGACGGAGACAAGATCTTGCTGATCGACCGACAGAAAGAAGTATTCAAAGGTTTCATTCCGCCTGGAGGCAGTGTGGAATTCCCAGAGTCCATCATGGACTGTGCCATACGTGAAGTGAAGGAAGAAACTGGACTGACGGTGCGCAACCTGGAGTTCAAAGGGCTGAATGAATACGTGAATCCTACGACGAATGCTCGTTATATGATCTTCAATTACTTGACGAAAGACTTTGAAGGCGAACTGCTGGAGAATCCACCGGAAGGGAAACTTTACTGGGTGCCGATTGATGAAGCCCTTCAACTTCCGATGCAAAAGTCGTTCAAGCGGAGGTTCCCGCTGTTTTTTGAAGATGGGACCTTTGAAATACATGTCGTCTGGGACAACGTGCAGAACGAGGAAGAAGAGGTGACGATTAATCGAACATGAATGATAGGTTGGTTTACCATATGGAATACATAGATTTGATTTTGTTAGGGTTAGTGGCATTCGTTTTATGGTATTGGTTCAAGAGGAGAGAGGACGAGGAGCGACATTTGGGATGGAAGCTCGTTGGCTATTATTTGCTGGGCATTTTTACGTTCAAATTCAATGGGTTCCCTATTCCTTTAGGGCTTGTAATATTCCTTCTATTATTAAAACCTACCATCAATCAAAAAGTAAAATCCTACGCCGTTTATACAGGGTTGGCGGTTGTGATTCTTTCCATCACGATTCCTTACGCTCAAGAGAAATTTTACGAGTTTCCGCGTGAGGTCGAGGCGAAAGGACCAAACAGCATCTATGATTTTCAGTTTCAGGATAACTGGAAAAAGCTAAAGGAAGAGTTCAATATCAATTTTGCCATAATCGAGATGATTGATCTAAAGTATACAAAGGATGGGCACATCGAATATTTCCGTTTTCAGGCGGAAGATCATAGTAATGGTATTGACCAGGTTCGTTACTTCATCGAATTGGAAGGCTCCGAGGAATGGCATGTGCAGCGATCTCGTTCAGAGTATGAACAACCTCCTCATTGGCAGGAAGAACAAGAAAAGCTGACAGTCAACCAATTTTTCCGTATGTTGGATGAGGTGGACTTGAGGGAAATGCAACCTGGTGAATCTTCTAAGAGGTTTCATGTGACGGCTCATTATTTGACCAAGTCCTATTATGCTGTGAAAGAAAACGAAAAGTATGGGGTAACGGGAAGTGAAGTTTTTGAAATCACGAATGATCAACTCCCAGTCTATGGATATACAGTCGATATGTGTGGCTATTCTGGAAAAGTGGAAGATTGTACAACCTATGCCAATTACCTATTTGAACCCGTTTTGAATGCAAAAGACGATGCCCATGAATGATCAAATGAAAATCCACATCATCGGTTCGGTCGGCAGTGGGAAGACTATCTTCGCGAGGAAATTGTCCTCGGTGATGGGCATTCCTTTTTACGAGATTGATAATGTCGTGTGGGATCGCTCGGGAACAGAGGATGTTCGTCATCCGGAAAAAGAGCGGAACCGCCAGTTCGCTGAATTGATTTCCAAAGAGGAATGGATCATTGAAGGTGCACAATATGGGTGGACGAGCGAAGGCTTCCGAAGAGCGGACCTGATCATCATGCTGTATCCGCATCTCTGGATCCGGAACTACCGCATATTAAGGCGTTACGTCCGGTTCAAGCTGGGCTATGAACAATTGAATTACAAGCATGAGTTCCGGCATCTGTTCAAGTTGTATAAATGGAACTACAAGTTTGAATATCGAGGCAAAGACGATCTGCTGGAGCAGTTCGCCTCATACGAACAGAAACTTGTCATTTTAAAAAACAACAAAGAGATTGAAAGGTTCCTAGATGAAACTAGGAATAGAAAGGAATAATTAAGTTGTCATTATCATTGATTTTTCTATTGGGTGTTGTCATTATTTTCTTCCTTCTTACTCGAAGGAAACAGATGTATCAAACGGCTGGATTTAACAATCGGCTCACCAAATGGATGGCTTCTCAAAAGTGGTTTCGGAGCCCATGGTTGAGCGGGGGATTGGTGTTCTTGATGAATGCATTATATTTCGGATTAACGATACTCATTCTCTATCTACTCATGTTGATTCACATCCCATATATCCACTTGATAGTCATGCTAAGTGCGGTCATCGTCAGCATCCTTTCATGGGTGACAGTAGGAAGTTCTTATGAAGGAACTAAACGTAGCCGTTATAAGTTGGGAACTTTGGGTAGTAGCTTTTATCTCATTATGTTTCTTATTTTCCTTTACATGTACATAAATATTGAGCCCTCTTATCCAGGTGAGGATACCTTTATGGCTGCCATCGGACTCATCATGGCGATGATTGTCACGGTTGTTGCGACAATTATTTGTTTTGTATGCGTGTCTTTCAGGAGAGAGTAGAAATGAAAAAATCTATACTATGCATCTTCTTGTTTGCCCTTTTGTCCGGTTGCAATAATGAAAAAGTATTAGAGCCAGATACTGCGATGAATGCTGCCACATTGATGAAGCACCGAATGAATATTGAAAACTATGAAGCGTTTAAACAGTTGTTCCATGAAGCATCCAAAGGGGAAGTCACAATGGAAGAGTTTGATGAACTTGGTAAGTTGACAACTGCAAGTACCGATTTTCGAGAGCATATGCTTGTCACTTTTACCAATGGGGAAATGCTGCTTGTAGAATTCGCTCCAAAACTGGAAGACGATGAACATTACCAAATTGTTGATGTGAAACCTGTACCTGATGACGTGAAGGCGTTTTTTGAAAGATGATGAAGGTGGAGCTTGTTGAGTTAAGTGAGAGAAAACAGACGACAAATCCATAACAATAAAAAGGGATTCCCTTCCAATTAAGCGAAATAGAATTCAGATGAAACCAATCGTTAGGAGATGAAGGAATGCGAGACGAAAGACTTGTTCAATTAGCAAAAACACTTGTCAATCATTCAGTGGAATTAAAGGAAAATGAAAAGGTTTTGATATCAGGCAGTGTCATCGCCAAGCCGTTGATGAAAGAAATCATCCGTGAGGTATATCGGATCGGTGGCTTGCCCTTCTTGGATTTGAAAGACGACGAGTTGTTGGTGGAGATTGTAAAAGATTCCACAGAACGTACGGCGGAAATCCAAAAGGGATGGATGGAACGAAAACTTGAAGACCTTGATGCCTTCATCTTTGTCCGTGTGAATGAGAACGATGCGGAAATGTCGGGCGTACCTTCTGAAATCCTCCAGCAGTATGGAAAAGTCATTCGTAGTGTGAACACCCGTATCATGAACGAACGGAAGTGGGTGCTGTTGAACTATCCGACACCTGCAGCGGCTCAAAAAGCGAAGATGGGTACAGAACAGTATGAAGATTATCTGCTGGAAGTATGCAGTGTCGATTACGAGAAGATGGCGGAAAAACAGAAGCCACTTGTGGAATTGATGGAACGAACCGACCGAGTCCGACTTGTTGCACCGAACACAGATTTGTCGTTCTCCATTAAAGATATCCCAGTGGTTGCAAGCCATGGGAAACGAAACATTCCAGATGGTGAGATTTTCACATCACCGGTAAAAGACAGCGTAAACGGAACGATTACATTCAACACGCCTTGTCCATATCGCGGTGTAACGTTCAACAATGTTTCCCTTACGTTCAAAGACGGTAAAATCATTGAGGCGACGAGTGACAACACGGAAAAATTGAACGAAATCCTCGATTCAGACGAAGGAGCTCGATATATAGGTGAGTTCGCAATCGGACTCAATCCACTCATCAATAATCCAGTCGGAGACATCTTGTTTGATGAGAAGATCAATGGAAGTATCCACTTTACACCAGGGCAAGCGTACGAAAGTGCGGACAACGGCAACCGCTCCATGGTCCACTGGGATATGGTATTGATCATGAAGGAAGCCTTCGGTGGCGGAGAAATCTACTTCGATGATCAACTGATTCAGAAGAACGGCATCTTCCAACCAGCGGAGCTGCAAGGATTGAACCCAGAACAACTGGTGAAAAAGGAAGAAAAAGTACAGGTTTGATAGAAGGTGGAATGAAAATCGAGTATGAACGGAAAAGTTTGTACTCGGTTTTTCCATTTGATAGGTTCATTATTTAAGTGTAAGGAGTGCACCATGAAGAAAGTCATTACATACACTTTTTCAGTTATATATATTGTAATAATCGTTGGAATCATAGAAATGTTATACGATGATAACCCGAATAACGACCATTATGGCCAATATCTGCTCATTGTGATGATGTTCATCCAGGGCATCCATTATTTACTTCGAGATAAACTTGAAAATAAGAAGAGTCGCAAAAGTGATTATCTTTTTGTTCTCGTTACAGTGGGCCTACTCATATGGGCAAGTACAGCTTATCTTACATAGGGAGAGATCGAATGGAATTTCAGCAGCTGGAAACAGAACGACTACATCTGGTTCAAATTAAACAGGGACACACTGAAAGCTTCTACAACATCCTATCAAGGGATGATGTTATCCAATATTATGGAATGGATCGCCTGACGAGCATGGACCAGGCATCTAAAATCATTGATTCATTCCAAAGTCATTTTGAAAAGAAACAAGCGATACGTTGGGGAATGGTGCATAAAGAAACAGAGGAGTTCATCGGCACTTTAGGCTTGAACAATTTGAGTCTCTGGAGCAATAAATCGGAAATCGGATTTGAATTGCACCCTGACTACTGGAAAATGGGGCTGACTTCTGAAGCGGTGAAAGCAGTGTTGGATTATTCGTTCACCGAGCTGGAATTGTACCGGTTGGGAGCAGTCACATATCCACAAAACGAAGCATCTATTAATCTGCTCATGAATCTTGGTTTCAAGGAAGAAGGTAGATTAAGAGGCTATCTCTATCAAAATCAACAGTCTCACGATGCGCTCATCTTCTCTTTGTTAATGCCTGAATGGGAATAGTAGATAAATTCTATAGGGGGGATCACATGAGAAAAGGACTAGCTTACGTGTGTGCTTTGTTTTCAGTTTCATTTCTATTGTTTTTTATTGTGACTTCCACACTAGAAACAGCATTTCCCTCCATTTCATTTTTCCTTGCCACGATAGTTGGTACGTTTATTTTGGATAAAAACCAATGGTTTGTTGAGTGGTTTGAAATAAAAGGTCCTACTAAAAACGAAGGAGACCATCATGAACTATAAAATAGAAGTTTCTACAGAAAAGTACGAAGCGTTCTCTGAATTCATTACGAACAAGCTCAAGGAATACAACAATTCAAAATCCATTCATCATAAGGAATCGAGAAAAGAAGGTTCGCGCAAGCCAATTCGCGTCATTTTGACCGATGATCAGGAACAATGGATCGGCGGGTTGACTGCAGATGTTTATTGGGACTGGTGCGAACTCCATTATTTCTGGATTAGTGAGGCGTACCGTCAAAAAGGGCTCGGCGCACAATTGCTCGAGAAAATGGAGGAAGAGGCAAAGGCGAAAGGAGTCACGAAAGTACTTGTCACGACCTTTGAATTCCAGGCTCGTTCTTTTTATGAAAAGCATGGATTTGAAGTCGTCGGTGAAATTAAAGACTATCCACCTGGCGTCAGCCATTACACCTTAGTGAAAAAGTTCGCCTAACATGTTGTAAAAATCCTGTGCAATTGGGTGTTTTTTGTAGAATTTGGTGAAATCTTGTTACACAAATCATGGAATCTTAGAGGAAATTACTATCTGTGTATAGAAAAAGTAACCTAAAGACATGGTTAGAATCCAGGGAGGTACAACGTGAGAAAAATTTTGCCGGGGTCTATTCTATCCTACACACAATACGGTTACTTGAAGGTAGCAAAGAACATCAAAACCAAATGTCCAAAGTGCAGCAAGACAGGAGAATTTGCGTTAAAAGCGAACTTTTACCAGGTTCGGAAAACCGGATTGTTCGGGGAGGGGATCTGTTCAGAGTGTAAGAAGCCGTCCGAGTTCGTCATCATGCTGAAAGATCAACCGAATCAACAGGTGAAAGAAGCCGACATCTACATATACGATCCGACCGCTTCGGAAGGACGTCTTGAGCATTTTGAACAGAACAAGAATATGCCGATTGACCTTGTCCGTTCCTATACATCCGCGTTGAACGTCAGTCAGTCTCAAGATAATTCAGCAACTGCCGTCATGTCGAAAAGAGTCCTTGAGAGTGTTTTGAAAAACTTCATGGGAGAGCGGACGAAAGATCAGTCTCTTGCCCAACAATTCGAGCAGCTGCCGGAACATGTGGATTTGACGAAACCGATCTATTCCTTGAGTCAACTCGTACATCCTGATCGTCCCTTCAATGCGATGCTTGATCTGGAGCGTGAAATTGACGACGAGACAGCGGTATTGTTGATGGAATTGTTAGAGGGACTCATTGAATATCTTTTCATCCTGCCAGAAAAGATCGAATCCGTTCAAGACCAGATTGAGAAGAAGCTCAATGAACGCGTGAAGAGATTCTAAGCGTACTATTCGTTGCAACACGAACATACTCTTGAAAAAATTTAGATTTACACAAGGGAGGCGTTCCGTGAACCAAATCAAAGGATTTTTCAAGCTATTCCTTCGAGAGCCGATGTGGTTCAAAGTACTGATCCTAGCTACTTTCATCAGTTCAATCGTGTTCAGTAGTACTTACTTCTCCCATAACCCCTTATTCGAAAGTATCGCAAAGGGCAGTGCGGCGGTTTTCTTTTGTACTTTTGGTCTTAAATATCGTAGAAATCTCAAAGTTTCAGTCCCGATGTTCATCGCCGCAATCTTATGCGTTTACTTATCTTACAGTTACATAGGTTCAATCTGATCAGAGTGGTGACACTCTGGTCTTTTTTCATGGTGGCTTGTTTAAGCTTATGTCCTACCGGGTAGTTCTAGGTTGTAAGTCGAAGGAGGGCATCATGGATAAACGACTGCTGATTTCTCTTATTCCAATTCTGATTCTTGCGGTATTTATGATGATCAATGTGGTTGAAGATGTAAAGATGAAGAACAGTGAAGTGTTTGTCGCATTAGGTGATTCTTTGACCCATGGCGTGGGTGACCAGCAGGGAAGCGGTTATGTCGGTGATCTTCAATATTTACTTAAGGAAAACCAACAGGAGGAAGTGACGGTTGAAAATCACGGAATTCCCGGTCAACAGTCCGATGGATTGCTCGCTCAATTAGGGCAACCAGAAGTGTTGAATGATGTTGAAGAAGCGGATTACATCACGGTGTTTATTGGTATGAATGACTTGGTGAAGAGCAATGGTAAGGACTTAAATCCGATTCGTGAAGACAGATTGGAGATCGGTAAAGAAGATTATGAGCATAATCTCCAGAAGATCTTCAAAATCATCCGTGAAAAAAATCCAGACGCGCGAATCTTATTTTTAGGACTATATAATCCTTATCCATCGTCTGATAAAATTCAGCAAGTCATTGATGAGTGGAACCGATCGAGTCAGCAAATCGTCAAACAGCATGACCATATGAAGTTCATTCCGACAGACAATCTTTTTGAAGAGAAGTCACACAAATATTTCAGCGACTCCCTCCATCCGAACAAGTCTGGCTATAAGCTGATTACGCAACGAATCGTAAAAGAATATGATTTTTAGACATAGGAATATCCAAATAAAAGTCGAATAGGACATAAATGGAAGAGTCTTAACAAAGGTTAAGGCTCTTTATTTATTGGAAATTGTCGGGGGTTTAGTATGAAATTATATGGTGACTTTACAAAAGAGGATTGGTTAGAAGCATTCAAAATAACTGAAGAGAAGGTTCCGCCATCATTCATTTTACATGGGGAATGGGAGCATGAGTGGAACTTATCTACATGGAAAGAAATCTTAAGTGAAGAGCAATGGATTCCGATCTGGAATACCATCGTCGGAAAGTATAAGAAGCATCAAATCGGCTTTGCGAATGTATTCGGTGGCCCCATTGCAGCAGCTATCGTCCATCGCTTCGCTGTACTAGGCACAGAGACTTTCGTCCAAACTGGATATTTTGGCGGATTATCCCATGAGGTTCAGTACGGCGACATTTTCATTGTGACGTCGGCTGTAATGGAGGATGGGGTTTCCCAGTGGTACGTGAACGATCGGAAAACCGTTGCTGCTGATCCACAACTTGTTGAAGAAGCGATCAAGTATTGTGAAGAAAAGGGCTACCGCTATGTGACTGGATCTATTTTTACAACTGGAGCGATCATGGTCGAAACTTCAGAAATGGTAAAGGGGTGGGCGGAACAAGGACATATCGGCGTGGATATGGAGACCGCTACAACGTTTGCGATCGCTGAAAGATTCAACCGAAAGGCAGTCGGCTTGTTGAACTTATCTGATCATATCATTAAGGGCGATACATTCTATTCAGTTGGAGATTCAAGAGACGAACAAATTGACGAAACAGATGAGAAAATCAGAGAAATCGCGTTGTATCTTTCAACGTTAAAGAGATAAGGAGATTTTGTATGGAAAGAGTAGATGTCGTTTATTCTTTGATCTATGATGAGCAATCTGACAAAGTATTGATGGTCCAAAACATCAGACATGATAACTGGTCGTTGCCAGGAGGAGCTGTGGAAAAAGGCGAAACGCTACGGGAAGCAGCCATTCGAGAGGCAAAGGAAGAGACCGGTCTTACCATTGACGTTGAAGAAATCGTTAGCGTGAATGAAGCATTTCTGGAGACAAAAGACGTCCATGCGTATTTCATAACATTCAGAGCAAAGATCGTTGGAGGTGAGATTGCTATCCAGGACACAGCAACCATATCCGATGTGCAGTGGAAAGACATAGAGACAGCAAATGAGCTCATGCCATATTACACAGGTGGAGTTCGTGGTTTGCTAGGTGCCGCTGCTCCGTATGTGTATCAGGGTAGATACTGATGAACAAAAAAAGATTTGTGCTTATTGTAGTGGTAAGTATCCTCACTGCGCTTTCCATCAGAGTTTACAACGACTACCGTGAGAGGGATCTTGTTGATCTCATCCCTTATCAACCGAAGGATTTTCTTTGGATCCACTTTACTGAAGATCGTTCAAAAGTCGGGGATGGTTTCTTTGAATGGGAATCGAGGGACCAGGAATCAGCAGATGAACTAATGGACTTCCTAAGTCAATACCGTGTGAAAAGAATCGACGAAGATACATACAATCAATTTTTGGCACTTGAGGAAAATTTCGAAACGACCATCTATCATAGGCAGGCCAATCCAGCGATCGTCCATTCAATGGAAAACTACGTTCACATTCTGAACGGAAAATACTACGAAGTTGTCAACGGACCGATTGATATCGAATGGATCAAAACATACAACGAGAAATGGAAGTAGAAGGCAATGAACGAAGCCGACTGAAAAAGTATAATTGACGAATGGCATAAATTATTTCCAAGGGGGTGGTGTTATGAAGGAACTCATAATCATTTTTATTAGCATCTTCATTTCAGAAATTGTCTCTGATTGGATCCATTATCTTATCGGGCTTGATTATAATTGGGTTATAGACAAGTTTAATTTACTATTGCTACTAGCTGAATTCAGTATTTTCTTAGTAATCTATGTACCTACATACTTAATCCTAAAAAGGTTAATCATTAACTACAAAGTATAAACAATATTGAAGCTGATAAAAGAATTGAAGGTAGTTATCCGTCAACGCTTTCTAATGAGTTTGAATTGACTCCAGAGTTAGCAGGCACGATTGTATATATTGTCGTTACTCTTCTTTTTGTAGTTTATCTTTATTAATTAAAAAACAAATTCATCCCCCTTGGGATTTTATATGGGGATGAGTTTATCGATAAGATGGGGGCTGGGTTGAAAGGTTGAAGAAAAATAGGAGACTATTAATTATTATTTCAGTGGTTTTTCTTCTTTTAATCGTTTTCATGTACATACCTTCTTTACAAGCACAACTGATTAAATATTCGTTTGATCATAACAAAGAAGTTTTTACTGAAACCAAAGTCGTATCCCGTACTGAGTTTTTAGAAATTGTACATCATCAAAGGAAATTAGCTCAAAGGCTAGAGTCTTCTAAGAAATATGCTTTGGTGGCTGAAGAAGTCCGAGAAGGTTTAGACAAAGCCTTTCACGCCTTCTATGTAATAGATGAACATCTTAATTATGAGTTATTGACGGTTGAGTATCCTATTACAAAGTATAAAGACCAAGAATACACAATTGAATTTATGTCGGGTAAAGTCACCATTTCTAAAGTAAAAGCGAAAAATGGTGATTGGATTGATTATGATGAAGATGACTAAGTAGTTTAGATTAGGGTGTAACAATTAACTTTTATAAGTGAAGGAGTGTGCAAGTCAAAATCTTAAATACTATGGGGGATAGTTAATTGGGAATCATTAATATTCTTGCTTTGTTATTCTACGGACTTTTAGGGTTGGGGTTGTTTTACTTAATAATCCATTATGCAGTGAAAACTGGTATCGACTCTTCGGTTGAAGTTAGATCACTAAGGAATGAAATAAAACAGATTACGAAAAAACTAGAAGATCATAACACACCATAAACAGGGATACCCCAGTATAAAGAGAATCAGTAAAAATGATAGTTAGTTAAGAAGAAAATGGCTGGAGAGCAAAAAGAAGCAAACGGCGTTCATTTGTTGAGAAGCTTTAGGAGGAAGTTGTAAATACCTTAAGAATATCGGAGGTATGAGAGATGAAAGCCCTTAGGATAGATCATGTGGGTGTAGTGGTGAATGATTTATCGGCAGCTAAAGCGTTTTTTCTTGTTTTCGGACTGGAAGAACTAGGGGAAGCTAAAGTCAAAGGCAAGTGGGTAGAACGGATCGTAGGGCTTAATGACGTTGAAAGTACGGTTGTCATGTTGGGGTTGCCGGACGGCGAGGCAACTTTGGAGTTGGTCAAATTCCATACGCCATCAGATGATCTAGGGATGCAGCCCTCTTTCGCAAACACCTTAGGTATACGACATATTGCATTTGCTGTGGATGATATTGAAGGCGTTGTTGTAAGATTGAAAGAGAAAGGTGCAGATCTTATAGGCGAGATACAAAACTATGAAAATACATATAAATTATGCTACGTTCGAGGGCCAGAAGGAATTATTTTAGAGTTGGCAGAGAAAATTAGTTTTCTAAATTAAGTTAATCTAAAGGAGGATGTATCATGACTAAACATAGAATTTATACGATGAGTTTTGCAAGTGTCTATCCCCATTACATCACCAAAGCAGAGAAAAAAGAGCGGACAAAATCAGAAGTCGATGAAATTATACGTTGGTTGACAGGCTATAGCCAGGAACAATTAGAAGAGAAACTGGAAAAAAAGACAGACTTTGAGACCTTCTTTGCTGAGGCTCCGCACATGAATCCTTCAAGATCTTTGATTAAAGGTGTAGTTTGTGGCGTCAGAGTTGAAGATATTGAAGAACCGACCATGCAGGAAATCCGTTACTTGGATAAGCTCGTTGATGAGTTAGCGAAGGGAAAATCAATGGAGAAGATTTTGAGAAAATAATGCTTTGGGAAAGAGGTTCGCTATGAAAAAGAATAACAGATCCGCACTTATGATTTCATTAATTGTTTTAATCGGTTTTCCAATTCTGTTTCTCTTTGTATCCATGAATACAGGGAATTGGGGATATCTTGCGTGGAGTCTTCCACCATCTTTTGCTGCCGGCTTTACTGGCTTGATGATTACTCTGAATCAAATTAAAAAGGACAGAAGTGTTGCATAATCTATTCTATGAATTTATTAGAGGCTTATCGGGATACGATAAGCTTCTTTTGTTCTGGTCAAGAGCTTTTGTAAAACGGATTGTTTAATGATTTTGCTTCAGAAGTTATGTAGTATTAAGAATATCGCTGCAAGAAACCAGGAGGGTATGTATGATTAATGTTTACAATTATGTATTGGACACACTAGCGGATTGGGAACTTGGATATGTTACTGCTGAACTAAATTCAGGTCAGTATTTTAAAAAAGATAGCGAGCTTGTTTCCATAAAAACCGTTGGAGCTACAAAAGAATCTATCGTGACAAAAGGAGGTATGACAGTTATCCCAGACATGGAAGTGGATGAAATGATCCTCAATTCTTCGTCCGTCTTATTGTTACCTGGAGCTGATACGTGGGATGATCCAAAGCATGCTCCTATCGTTGAAAAAGCAAAAGAGCTACTAAAGTGTGGTGGTACCGTTGGGGCGATTTGTGGCGCAACAACTGTACTTGCCGAGGCTGGAATATTGGACAAACGACTACATACGAGTAACAGTCTTGAGTATCTGAAGATGTTTTGTCCGAATTATGATGGAGAAATCTACTATAGAGATGAGAAAGCAATAGTGGATGGTAATTTGATCACTGCAAGTTCCGGGGGTGGATTACTTTTCGCCCGTACTATTATAGAGAAGTTAGATTTATTCTCTGAGGATACGCTTGAAGCTTGGTACAACTACTTTGATACCAGTGACGCAAAATATTTCTATGATTTATTGCAGACGTTAGAGAAATAAAAATTAAATGGAGGAGTCCCCCAGCTACCACCCTGGGGGACTGATTCGTATACGAACTACCTTGCAGACTTATTGTAGCACACAAGAAATAAAGTTGCGCATAGGCAAAATAACACGAATAAAAAGACTCGCAACTAACGAGTCTTTTAACCTCAAGTATGACAATTTTCATTCTCCACTTCTGAGCGTTTGTTTGCACAAGAAAGTGATGATGAAGAGGATCATCGCCATTCCGACGAGTTGGACGGGTGATAAGAATTGGCCGAGAATAAGAACTCCGAACAGAGAAGCCGTTACGGGTTCAATCATCGCAACAATCGAGGCAATCCCTGGGTTGATTTTTTTCAACCCATTAATGTAAAAGAAGAACGACAGTCCAGCGCCGGCAATACCTGTCAGGATGAACCACCAAATGTCCTTGAACTCGAATAACACTTGAGCGATTTGTTGTTTATCAGCATACGTGAAAACGAGTAGAAACTGGACGAGGAATGCCAGTACCAATACGCTGATTTGATCTCCATTTTTGGAGCTGTTTTTCAATCCGAAAATGAACACTGCATAAGAGAGACCAGAAAGTAATCCAGCAATGATGCCGAATAGATTCAAATCCGCTAGGTCTTTTTTATAGGAACCCGTCAACAGGATAATGCCGATGATGACGACAACAATGGAGACAAGCTTTAATGTTGTCACTCTTTCCAAGTTCAAAAGCGCGGATATCATAATGACAAAAATAGGTGCAGTATACATCAGGGTTGCGGCGATCGCCACACTGGTCTGAGAGATGCTAAAGTAATAAAATACATAGTTTCCTGCAATTCCCACACCGGCAAATACAGACCAGAGAATGAGATGACGGTTGAGAGTGATTTTTATCGTTCCCTTGCTGAGCAACCAAAGCACCGTAAAGAGAAGACCTACCAATCCACGGAAAGTCGCAATGACAAGAGGGTCCCAGCCTCTATCAAGCAAGAAACCTGAAAGTCCACCTGTCACTCCCCATAGGAATGAGGCGAACATCACAAACGCGAGTCCATAATAAAATGCTACATTATTTTGTGCTTTTTCCATCGTAGAGTCCTCCCTTATGCTTTAAACCGATACAGCTTGACCGTGTTGAAACATTTGTGTTACCCGCTTTTCCCAGAATTTTTCTGGCTAAAACGTAATTGAAAAATGTTTTTCTTTCCACTACCGGTGGTATGAAGGGTAAGTACACTCGTGTGAAATGGGTGGGGGAAGACGATTACATATATACGAGGTGGAAATATGAAGAATGTGACATCAGTGTTTTGGTACGCAGTTACCATATGTACAGCTTTTGTTCTGTGGGGAGGTTTTGCACCTTCTCATTTGGAAAAGATGACGAGTAGCTTAACTGGATGGATTTCAAATAAATTTGGGTGGTATTATCTCTTAATCATTGTGGTCATGCTTGCTTTTTGCGTGTATTTGATTTTTTCTCGGTTTGGAAAAATCAAACTAGGTGGAGAGAATGAAAAACCACAGTTCTCATTACCGACCTGGTTCGCGATGTTATTCAGTGCAGGTATGGGAATGGGGATGGTGTTCTGGACGACAGCAGAACCGATTTCGCACGCATTCAAAAATGCACCTGTTTCTAAGACCGGTTCGGACAAAGCCATCCTTGAGTCCTTGCAATATTCATTTTTCCATTGGGGATTACATGCGTGGGCGATTTATGGAGTGGTGGCACTCGTTCTTGCTTATTTTAAATTCCATAAAGGTTATCCTGGATTGATCAGTGCAACGTTGGTTCCTTTGTTCGGAGTAGAGAGAATGAAAGGTATCTTAGGAAAGATGATTGATACTCTGGCGATCGTCGCGACTGTTGTCGGTGTAGCAGCTACACTTGGCTTCGGGACAGCACAGATTAATGAAGGGTTGTCCTTCTTATTCGGAACACCAAGTAATTTTACCGTTCAAATCCTGATCCTTGCCGTCTCGACCGTTTTATTCATCATTTCAGCATGGTCTGGAATCAATAAGGGCATCAAATACTTGAGCAATATCAATATGGGACTGGGGTTCTTACTATTGGTACTCTTGTTCATTGTCGGTCCGACTTTATACATTTTGAATATGTTTACACAGAGCGTTGGAGGGTACATCACGAACTTCTTCAACATGAGTTTCAATATCGCACCATTGAATGAAGAGAATCGGACGTGGGTCAATAACTGGACCATCTTCTATTGGGCATGGTGGGTTTCGTGGTCTCCGTTCGTCGGCATATTCATTGCTCGGATTTCAAGAGGAAGAACGATCAAAGAGTTCATGCTCGGTGTCTTGTTCGTACCCTCTCTCGTCTGTTTCATTTTCTTCTCAGTATTTGGGGTATCTGCCTTGTACCTGGAACAGAACGGGTTGGCAACAATCTCTCAATTTGCCTTAGAAACGGCGACATTCGGAGTCCTACAGGAATATCCGTTAGGAACCTTAATGTCGTTCATCACCATTTTCGTCATTGCTATTTTCTTCATTACTTCAGCCGATTCAGCCACTTTCGTACTGGGTATGCTTTCGACTGAAGGATCGTTGAATCCGGCGAGCAGAGTAAAGATCATTTGGGGACTTACCTTATCGACGATGGCTGCCATCATCATGTATTTCGGGGGTACCCAGGGCTTGCAAAATGTGTTGATTATTACAGCACTCCCATTTTCATTGGTGATCCTCTTGATGGGAATGGCGTTCTATAAAGCTGCCTTTAAAGAAGTGAAGGCGAAGAACGCCGAAAACCTACAAAGCATCCGACAGAAGAAAAAATCTGCACTATCGAACGGGTGAAAAATATTGAAAAGGGCGCAATTCATTTGTGAATTGCGTTCTTTTTATGGTTCAAAATGAATAAGGAGGTATTATCACGATAAAATCGAATGTTACAAGTAGGGATTGACCAAGGAGGGGGATGCGAAATGATTGAGGTGTTGGCTCTCTTTTTGTTCTTGGGAGGTTGGTTGTTGTTTTATCGAAATAAAATGCACCGCCGTTCGAACATGAAGCTAGGCTTAGCGATGGTTATGGTTTCTATTCTATACGGGATATTCGCTCTGGGATGGGCAACCTATCATCAGTCTCAGGATATCGCGACTGGTGCGGTCATCTTTGCTGCTGGATTGTTAGGAAGCAGCATCATCATGATGGTCTCTGATTCCATCACCACATTAGTGAATAAGAAAGGAAAGAAGTACTTTTAAACAATAAGGTATGCTTACATGTACCTACACTTAATGAGATTGAACTAAATAAAGACCTTACAAAACACGACGAATGTTGTGTTTTTTCTTTTTGGCAAGGAGTTCGAAATATGAAAAAGAATGTTAAAAAAGATCAAAATATCAGGAGGGATTCTATGCGAAGTAAGAAGATGGCCATGTTGTGCAGTTCGATTCTTTTAGTCTCTGGATTAATCAGTCCTGTTTATGCGGATTCGCCAGGTAATAGTCCCAACAACGATCAGAACCAAAACCAGTCAACTTCAGGTTTCATCAGTCATGATGAGTTAAGCCGGAAGCTTGAACAGATTGAAAAGAACAGCAAAGGAACTGTTGATGTAGAGGTTGCTGGATATTCCAATCATGACCGTGAAATTTACACTGCCAGAGTGGGTAATGGAGATAAAGTCTTGTTGATCCAAAGTGAGATCCACGGAAACGAGAAAACAGGAACAAGAGCACTGTTGAACATTCTTCAGCATTTGGGATCCAATAACTCGCCTGAAGCTCAAAAAATTCGAGATGAAGTGACGATTGTTGCCATGCCGATGATCAATCCCGATGCGACCGAATTGGATCGCCGTGGAAACGATCGATCTTGGAGTGAAGTAGAAGAGGACTTTCCACAATTAGAAGGGGTCACTCCTTCATGGAATTACTACACGTTCCAAAATGAATATTGGGACTATGCTTCTAATCCTGGATTCGATGTAAACCGGGATTTCAATCCAGACTTGGATTACGTCCCTCAACCGGAAGATTTCCCAGGTCAATCTTCTGAGCCAGGATGGTACATTACACCAGAAGCCCAAACAGTACGAGATGTGTATAAAAACTTGACTGAGGAATTTGGTACAGTTGATGGTTTCATCGACCTTCATCATCAAGGAGTCTATAAGGTTGAAGGTAGCGGAGAGCCTGTAACCCTATCCCTATCAGGAAGTTTCGTACCAGATCCGAGTTCATCTGAAGGTGAGAAGTATAGTGAGTATGCCGACACGTATGATGGTGATTTATCCAAGCAATTGAATGTTGCAGCCTATGATGCGTTGCAAGAAATGGGCAATTCACCGTTCGGCAATATTTCATTATATCCACAAAATCTTGATCTCCCAGGTACGGCACTTGGATCTTTTGCTCTTAATGGAAGTGGAGCAGTGCTGTTCGAAGTGACAGGTCAAACGCAAAGCTATGGTCAAAAGCGGATTGGACAACTTGTCAAAGCGGTTGAGAGGGGTCTGTACGGTATAATCAATGGCATGGCATCAGGAGATGTGTATGACATCGATCCGGATCGCTACGATGACATTCCGCTCACGGACCGAAGCCAACATTACGGACACCATTGATTTGTTGAAAGAAGCTGCTGTAACAAGCAGCTTCTTTTTCTATGACAAATAAAGGATTCAGCAACGAATAAATCGAAACTTTAAGTTGCGGATTGTGAACAAGAGATGATTGTAATCGAAAGGATGTAATGCATTGAAACAGAATGACATCATGATTATTCCTTATGATCCTAAATATGCTGTACAAACAGTCAAGATGTGGCGAGATAGCAAATACGAGGCGATTGGTCAGAAAGAAGTGCATAGCTTTGAAAATCATGTATACTTTCTAGATCACATCTTACCTACAGAATTCAAAATTGAGATAGCAGTTGTGGAGGAGAAAGTGGTTGGCGTCATCGCATATCATGATTCTCAAATAAGCCAGCTCTATATTCATACCGGTTATCAACGCTTAGGAATCGGGAGTAGACTGCTTGAGAACGCAATGGCACACTCAACTGGGAAATTGCAGGTGTACACTTTTGAGGTGAATAAGAAAGCACAGCATTTTTATGAGAAAAAGGGATTTGAGATCATTGGCAGAGGCCATGAAAACGAAGAGAATCTGCCCGATATACTTTATGAATGGAAAGCTGGATAAGTATTTAGAGATAGATTGGAGACCGAGATGACCGTGTTAAAAGATGATCAAATCTGCCTGATTAGATCTGCCGTATTAGAAGATGCCGAAGCGGTTTTGGACATACATATCGATGTGATTACGGAAGGTGACTACTTCATTGCAGTTTCTGACGAGTTTACGAGAACACATGAGGAACAAAGAGAATGGGTTCAAGCGAGAATCGAGAATGAGCGGGATACATTGCTAGTGGCTGAAATTGATGGCCATGTAGTTGGGTGGATCGTGTTCATTGCACAAGAACGAAAGCGTATGGCTCATACAGGATCCTTTGGATTGATGATACGAAAAGAGTTTAGAGACCGCGGACTTGGACGATTGCTCGTAAGTGCTCTCTTAAATTGGGCAGAAGAGAACTCATTGATTGAAAAAGTGAGTTTGGGTGTATTTTCAACGAACCATAGAGCGATTTCATTGTATAAGAGCTTAGGTTTCTTAGAAGAAGGACGAAAGGTGAACGAATTCAAGTTCAACGAAAATGAATACGCAGATGATATTCTGATGTATAAGCTTGTCTAGAGGAGGACCTCATGTATATCCCTTCACATTTTAAAATGATAGAGCCTGAAATGGCTTATAAGTTCATAGATGAGTATAGCTTTGCAACCCTCATTTCCCAGCATGATGGTATACCGTTTGCAACCCATTTGCCGATTCTGATCAATGATGATCGGACATACCTATACGGCCATTTTGCACGTGCGAATCCGCAATGGAAGGACATTGAGAACCAGCGTGTGCTTACCATATTCCACGGTCCACACAGTTACATTTCTCCTTCCTGGTATGAAACGGATCGAGCGGTTCCGACCTGGAATTATGTGACGGTCCACGTCTATGGAACCTTGGAGCTTGTGACCGACCAAGAAGAGCTGATGGGTTCATTTCGTGAAATGGTACAAAAATATGAAGAGAAAGACAGTCCTTATCAGCTTAATGAAGTGGATACCGGTTATATTGAGGGAATGAGTAAAGCGGTTCAGGGCTTCAGGATCAAGATTGATCAAGTGGAAGGCAAAGAGAAGCTGAGTCAAAATCATTCTCCAGAGCGACAAAAACGTGTCGTACAAGAACTGGAGAAAAGCCCAGGCACGAATGAACAAGAGATCGCATCCCGAATGAAAATGAAATGGAAAGGAACGGAGTTTTAAATTGAAGAAATTAATACTGAAATCCATGATGGTTTCTGCCATCTTACACCTTATTTATTTTGTTTCCATCCTTGTTATAGGTTTTGTTCAAACATGGAACTATACCCCGGAACTATCAAATGGAACACCTCTCTCGAATGAAGTGGCATTTGGCTTTACTGTATCACCTATCCTATTTGTGCTTTCATTCGTTGTCTTATCCGTGTTAGTTGGAGGACTGCTCGTTACCTACCGAAAAGTCTTCACTGATCATGCTTAAATTGTACATATTGCGATTACCTGTAAAAGGTAGTCGCATTTTTATTAGACCAAATATCATGGCTTACCCCTTAGGTACTAGCTCGATCTACTACTTTCTTTCACCTGCAAATATGCCTTTCTCCTAATAGATTACGGGCCTGAACGGTGTGATAATTGATGTAGTGAGAATGTCAGAAATTTCAGGAAAAGGAAGTGCGTTCATTTGAAGAGAAACAAATCACTCATTTCAATACTGATGGCTGCAGTATTGGTTATCGGATTATTTTTACCAACAAGTAGTGGCAGTGCAACAACGGATAATGGCACAGCAACGATCGACCAGCACCTTTTGGATAAAATGAAAGACTCGACTGGGCTGCTGAATGTCATCGTCACCTTCCATGGTGAAGGGGCTCCAACAATAGAGAACGTGGATCTGTTAAAAGCATTAGGCATCAACACGGGGATTACGATGAAATCCCTACCGATTGCAGGTGTGATGGCAACCGCTGATCAAATTGAAGCATTGTCTCAAAAGGACGATGTCCGTTCCCTTTACTTGAACCGTAAAGTGGAGATGTACAATGGGGACGCGACGGAATTGACAGGCGTCAACAAAGTTCGAACTGACAAAGACATGCAGAAGGCGAACGACGGGTTCCCTGTATCTGGTAAAGGAATCGGCGTTGTCGTCAACGACAGTGGTGTTGATGGTGCGCACCCAGACCTGAAACTTGGTAAGAATCTCGTGCAAAACGTACTAGCCACGACGAACATGGCGAAGACGACAGGACTGACGCCTATTGTCTACCAAGAAGATGTGGTGAATACGGATACGAACTCTGGACATGGAACGCACGTAGCTGGAACGGTTGGAGGAACTGGCGCAGCTTCAGGCGGAATTTATGAAGGAGTTGCACCCGGCGCAGACCTGATTGGTTATGGCTCAGGAGGAGGCGTGCTGATTCTCGATCTGGTCGGTGGATTCGACTATGCGATTACACATCAGAATGAGTACAACATTCGCGTCATCACCAACTCCTGGGGATCGAATGACGACTTTTTCGTAGACGATCCAGTGAACGTTGCGACGAAAGACTGTTTTGATCGCGGAATCACCGTTCTTTTCGCAGCTGGGAATGCAGGACCGGATGAGGATACACACAATCCATATGCAAAAGCGCCTTGGGTCATTTCAGTAGCAGCAGGTGTGAAGGATGGCACGCTCGCAAGCTTTTCATCCCGTGGAACGAGAGGCGTGGAAGAAACGTTTGAAGTCGATGGAGAAACATGGACGTGGAAGGACCAGCCGACAGTGACCGCTCCTGGAGTGGATATCATCTCAGCGCGGACCGTTTCTCCTGTCGGTGTCATCGCGACGGATAAAGATAAAGACAACATCCCGGCAGCTTACCTACCGTACTATACGATGTTGAACGGAACATCGATGGCGACCCCTCATGTCGCTGGTATCGTCGCTTTACTTTTAGATGCAGATCCGACCTTGTCACCGAGTGAAGTGAAGGAGCTCATCAGTCGTACGGCAACGAACATTCCAGGTCGTGAAGCGTATGAAGTCGGCTCTGGATATGTGAATGCATACGGCGCAGTCGACCTGGCTTTCCATCCTGATAAAAAGTACGGAGCGACGGTGAACAAAGACAAGACGTTCAACGCTTATAGTTCTATGGACGTCACACGTGAAAACTATGAAATGGATTATGATCCTACTGGAACGAACGAAACGACTTTCAACGTAAAAGAAAACCAAGCACAGCTCGTAGCGAAAATGTATGCGGACGGAGACACGTTTACTGAAGAAGGTGGAAATCCGCTCGTGTTCACGATTACGGATCCGAACGGAGAAGTGTATGAATCAGGTTTCAACCCGACGTACAGCATCGACCTCGTTAACACGATTACGGTCGACAATCCGGTTGCAGGTGAATGGAAGCTTGAAGTGAGTGCTTATCCAGGAGTCGCTTTACCGGAAAAAGTCGTCGGTACACTCACCCAAAAAACAGCGAGTGTCATGAATGGTCTCGGAGACATTGAAGGGCATGCAGCAGCAGATGCAATCAAGCTTGGAATCAACGAGCGGTTGTTTGATGCGGAAGCCGAAGGCGATTTTAACGCAGATGACCTGTTGACTGAAGGAGACCTGGCAAGCTACCTTCTCATGGGAGCGGGAATCCGCCAAGTCGATCAGACAAGTTCTGATGCGGCAGTTGACGCAGTGATTACGAAAGGTTCAGCGTTAAAAGGTGAGTATACACACGATGGCGTTATGAATTCAGTGGACGGTGAGGAGAGCGTTACTCGAGCGGAACTCGCTTATACGCTCATCCAAAGCTTAGGACTTCAAGAGGAAGCGCGTAGCTTTGAAGGCGATGTGACAGTCGCTTATAAAGGAGAAAGACTGCCGGTGGAGGATGCTGGAGACATCCCGGCAGAATTGAAAGGATACGTGCAGTTGGCACTAGACCTTGGTATCTTCAACGCACACTTCACATCAAGCCAAGGCCCTTACGACAAGGAACCGACCATCCATGCAGAGTTCCACCCAGCGAAAGAACTGACGCGAGGTGACTTTGCAGTAGCGATGACACGCTTTTTTAATAACTATTAATAACGTTTAAGAAGAAGCCTTCTGCATGTGAAGGCTTCTTTTTTAGTTCATTCAATAAAGGAAATATATGTTAACATGGTTTGGGGGAGGGGATGAGATGTACTTACCTATTTTTATTGTGTTAGCCAGTATATTAGGATTCGTGCTCATGAGCATGGGGCCATTAATAGGAGGAATTCTCGCATTCGGGCTTGTTTTTGGCAGCATCCTCTACGGACTATATCAAATACTTAAGTTGAAGAAGAAAATGGACGTACTCGTACCCGATAAAGAAAAACACGTTGAAGCATACGAGCATTATTTGCAGGAACAGGCGAACGGGAGAGATGAACATGTTACATAAGATGAGCTTGTATGAAGAGTATTTTGATTTGATGGAGTCTGGACATAAGACGATTGAAATCCGGTTGAATGATGAGAAGAGAAGACGTATTCAAATCGGGGACACAATCGAGTTTACAAAACTGCCAGATCAGGATGAGACATTGCAAGTGGATGTTATTAAGCTGAAACACTATCAAACTTTCAATGAATTATACGAAGATCTCCCTTACTCAAAAATGGGATGCGCAGGCTGGACACTTCAAGAATTAGTAGACGGAACTTATGAAATTTATACACCTGAGCAAGAGAAGCAATATGGAGTACTGGCCATTGAGGTTCGTGTAACATAGTGCTCACCTGAAACTTCTAATTTTTCAAAACGTATAAAAGGAACATAACAACAATCATGGGGGAATTGGAATGGATTTAATGTGGATTGGGCTCGGTCTGGTCGGGGCTGCTTTTTTTATTGGAGAAGGGCTGAAGAACTTCAAAAATCCAAATGGCAAAAGTTTGATGGATAGCCTTGATTCATCGGATTCTGATAACTTTGTAAAGGAAGACCAGATTCATCATCATATTGGAGTTTCGAAAGAAGATGCGAAAGCATTAATCCAAGAATACCCGGATATTCCACACATCCGATTGAATGGGAATATATATTATCCGCGGAAAAAAGTAATGAAGTGGATGACTGAACTAGGGGATCATTAATCTCAATTAACATCCACTAGATAAAAGTATGTCCTTTTTATGACCATTCGCTTCTTTTGGAAGGGGTCCTTCAACAGAAGGAGAAGGTGGTAGTAACCTTAGTCCAAGGAGTGATCCTATGCAACACATACATATCGTCAAGAAATGGTTCAGCGAGGTTTTTACCAAAGGGGATGTACATAGTTTAAAAGAAATTACTCATTCAGATTTAATCGTGCATGTTCCAAATCATGCCTTCAACGGGCAAGAAGAATTCATTGCCGACTTCATGGGATGGTTCAGAAATGTTTTCGTTGATGATGAGTGGATCATTGAGGATTATTTTGAAAGTGGAGAAAAGGCTGTAGTCCGATACACAGGTCACATGACGTACAAGGGTGGGTGGTTGGACATTCCGTCTACCGACCAGCGTGTAAAAGAAACCGGGTTGATGATCATCCGGTTTGAAGAAGGTCGGATCCAAGAGATCTGGTGTGAAATGAGCGACCTTCACGTATTGGATCAATTACGGCCACTACAAGCAAAAGGAGTCAACACATGAAAAACAACGAAGTAGAAATCGTAGAATTGAATGAAGAAAATTGGTATGAATGCTGTCAGTTAACCTTAACAAAGGATCAAGAAGCTTACATGGAATCGAATGCAGTCTCCATTGCACAGACGAAATTTGAACCCTCTTTGAAAGCTTTTGCGATCTATTATGGTGAAAAAGTCGTCGGTTTCTTGATGTTCAATAGTGAAAAAGAAGAGCTCGATGGCTACTGGATCTACCGAATCATGCTCGATGAAGCGTATCAGCGAAAAGGTATCGGGAAAATTGCAACTGAATTGATGCTCGGTGAAATGGCAAAGCTACCGGATGCGAAGAAAATCGTCGTTGGCTATCATCCAGAGAACAAAGGGGCTCACCAATTGTATGAAAGCCTTGGATTTGTCGACCATGGCGATCGCTTTGGAAAAGAAATGGCCGTCGTTAAAACGTTATAAGTTTAAGGGAGACCCTGAAGGAAGTACCTTCGGGGTCTTTTTCTTAATGAGGAGATTTCCGATCGTATCGGAAATTTTTCAGTATAGAATGAGGTTTTGGATTATAATTCTTGGATTTGGATTATAAATCACGAATCTGGGTTCATCATTTCTCATCGGTATTGAAAACAGTGCAATCCTCCTCCCTACAAAAAGATCCGGGACCATTTTTTCAACTAAAAGGTTTACTTACGAGTGTAAAGTTGTTACAGTATATATCAAATAGATATGTATCAAAAAGATACATTACTAATGAGGTGTACAATGGCTAAAGAAAACTACACGCAATATGCCATTCTCGGACTGTTGACTACGGGATATCATACCGGATACGCGATGAAGAAGATGATCGACGGTAGCCTGAATCATTTTTGGAAAATCAGCTACGGACAAATCTACCCGACATTGAAACGGCTCGTAGATCAAGGATTTGCGGACGTGAAGCTTTCCTCTCAAGAAGGAAAGCCAGACAAAAAAGAATACTTTATTACACCAACAGGAGAAGAAACCCTACGAAACTGGCTCCAGCAACCCATCCAAGAACTGCCTTCTGAAAAGAACGACCTGCTTTTGAAGCTGTTTTTCAGCCGTCATCAACAAACATCCACTACGATTGATTTACTGGACACATACCACAAAAAACTCAACGAGAGATACAACACATATGCAGGGATTAAAGAGATGATTTTATCCGATTTATGCAATGAAGGAGATGCACCATTTTGGATCATTACTTTGGATTATGGACTGTGTACGACAGAAGCGGCAATGGACTGGTGTGTGAAAACGAAACAAACCATATTAAACCTTAAGGAGGAGTAAGGATGGCGAAGGAGATTCTTCAAGGAAGGTATACGGTTGAAACAAGCGGTTCGGATGAGTTCGTGGTGTTTCTGATTGGCATGCGAATCAACAAATGGTGGGCCATCCACAAATGGCTACCCGTCTTTCTCGCGATGCCACCAATGATCAAAGAGCTATACACGAATAAACAGTTAGGATTCCTGACGATGGAGAATTTTTTCAACTTACGAACGACCCTCATGGTACAGTATTGGGAAACGGAAGAGGATTTGATGAAGTATTCCCGAGGCCAGAAGCATCTGAAAGCATGGAATGACTTCAACAAGAAAGTGGGTAAAAATGAAGCGGTCGGCATTTATCACGAAACGTATCTGATCAAGCCGAATCAATTTGAATCAATCTATGGGAACATGCCGAAGTTCGGATTAGCAAAAGCATTAGGACTGAAGCCGGTGAGTCACTCGACTAAAACAGCAAGCGAAAGACTTCGAACGAAAACGAAGAAAGAGCATGTCCATTCCTAACCCACATACAGCCTGCGATCTCACGATAGAGTGAGGTCGCTTTTTCAATACACTTCGAAAGTCCTCAGTATTCATCAGCGACATTTTTTACAAAAAGGTTAAAGGAAAACTAATCCATTTCTCGAAGGGTTACATATCCTCGAAAAAAGGAGAGAGATCAGATGACCAATTCATTGACGAAAAATATTTCTTATGTCGACGGAATCTCTTTTATAGATACAGCTGAGGTGAACCTTCCGGTGGTCGTGTTTTTACATGGATTGGGAGAAACAAAAGAATCTTATGAGAAGATGATTGAGCAGTTCGCGGGTCAATATCGCTGTATTGCCTTGGACTTCAGAGGGCACGGGGACTCGCTTGTAGAAGGCCCTTACACACTTGAACAGGCATCAAAGGATCTTTTGCTCGTGTTGGAAGATTTGAAAATCGAGTTCGTCTCCATTGTCGCTGGTTCTTATTTTTGTTGGGTCGCTCAGTATTTTGCGCTCCATTACCCTGAAAAAGTCGATCGTGTGATTTTGTTGGATGGCGGTTATTACGAAGTGGACTCAGTCGAAGGCGATCTGTCGCAGCCGACTTTCAAAACAGAGCGGGAGCTGGACAGCCACTTGAGTGAACATATCAAAGAGATGAAGCTGGCAGGAGTCGAAGTAACGAGAGATGTCATTCCCCTTATTAAGAACGCTCACAAAATCTGTTTTGAACAGACTGAGGAAGGGGTTTTCGTCCATAAAACGCCGGATGATGCTCTGAGAGGGTATCTTGAGGATGTTGCGTCGATGAACTTCAGAAAGGATGTCGCATCCAAAGTTAAAGCGCCGATCCTTCTGATTTTGGCGGATCAATTGATTTTACCGAAAGAGTTCCGTGATTCAAATGAAATCGATCTTTTCGAATACAAGAGGATCATGTCGGACTTGCAAATTACACAGATCAATAAGTCTGATCACTTGTTGATGCTTTCTCATCCAGTCGAATCGAGCCTCGTTTCTATTGCTTTTTTACAGTAAAATAATTGTACGATAGGGGACTTCACATTTAAAGTGAGGTCTTCTTTTATATGGAGTGTTGACAAGTCAAGACTGCAAGTTATACAATATATCTCGGATTCGAGATAATTTCTTAAAGGTCCACTAGATTTTTTTACCCTAATATCTCGAATTCAAGATAACTATGAGGAGGCAATCATGATGATTAAAGTTTATCCAGCAGATTCCAGATACACAGCCGATCATGGCTGGTTGAAAAGCAACTTCAGTTTTTCGTTTGCGGAGTATTTTGATCCAAAGAACATGAATTTCGGACCGATGCGGGTATTGAATGATGACATCGTAGAACCGATGAGAGGTTTCGGTGCTCATCCGCACAAGGAAATGGAGATCGTATCGATCGTTCTCGACGGACATCTGCAGCACGAAGACAATGGCGGTCATACAGCGACAACCACTTTCGGTGGTGTACAACGCATGTCTGCCGGTACCGGTGTAGTTCACTCAGAAATGAACCCGTCTGCAACGGAGAAGGTGAACTTCCTGCAAATGTGGTTCGAGCCCGAGGTCGCAGGCGTTACACCATCATACGAACAAACGAATTTCGATGTGGAAAAAATGAAGAACCAGCTGCTGCCGGTTGTAAGCAAAAACGCTTCGAATGATGACGTTGCAAACATCAATCAGGATTTGACCATCTACCTATCCGAACTTGAAAAAGGGAAAAAGATTACTTTTGCACCAGGTGAAAATCGTCGGATATTCCTATTCGTCATTGAAGGAGATGTGGCAGTGAATGAGGAAGCCATCTTAAACAACCGAGATTCTGCACGCATCACAGAGTTGGATGAATTGGCACTTGTCTCGGAATCTGGCGCGCGTTTCATGTTGATTGATTTACCATAATGAAAAAGGAGGAATGACAAAATGAACACCAGTGAAATCGGAGCAGTCATTTTACGTATTACGTTAGGAATCATTTTCTTTGTACATGGACTCGGAAAGTTCCAGGGAGGACTGGAGAATACTGCTGGATGGTTCAGTAGTATCGGCCTGCCCGGATTTCTTGCTTATGTGGTTGCTGTGATTGAGCTTGTCGGAGGGATTGCGTTGATCATCGGCTTTGCTACTCGGATTGTATCCATCTTGCTCGGTCTGATCATGGTAGGAGCAATCTTTACGGTAAAACTTTCAGTCGGATTCACAGGGAATGGGGAGATGGCAGGATATGAATTTGATCTCGCGCTGTTAGCGATGACGATCTACCTTGCAGTAAGCGGCAGTAAGCTCTTCGCCCTAGACCAAGTCCTTTTCAACAAAGAGAACAAGGAACTGAAAGAAACTGCATAAATAGGAGAACACCGGGAAATTCGTTCCCGGTGTTTTTTTCTTGTTGAATAGTGAGTCGTTCCTTATGAACTTTGTCTTTGGGTGAATTCTTCAATTATAAAAGGAATCGCGTGGGTTACGATTGAAAGTGTTTTGGATGAGGTGTTTGAGATTTTGGCTACATTTGGGCCTGTCAAAGGATTCTTGGTTTTATATTCAGGTAAATAACTGTTTTGTTTGTAATCTAAATAGCGGGATCCTTCCGGAGAGTCAAACGTCCACCAACCACTTCCGCCTTCAATGGTACCAAGGTGTTCTTCGTAGACACCCACATCAAGTTGGAATTTCCACTTCGAGGCACTTCGAATTTGTGCTACGAAATCACCATTTTCATCATAAACCCGATAGTGCTCCGTAAATCCTGGTTTCTTTTCCACATGAAAAAGTGGCTGCTCCCGATCGGGTGCGGTTGAGATAAAATGAGATCTTCTTATTGAGCTCAACAATGAATAAAGGGGGATGACCTTCAAGATCCGCTCACTGATGGATTTCTTCGTATCCTCTATCTGAAATACAAGCTCACCATCCACCGAACAATACCGGATTTGCCGAGTAGTAAATGCGCCTTCTTCGATCACATAGGTGTTATGTATATTTAACGGGGGTTCTTCCATAATCATTCCTCCAAACCAACAAACAGTGTATCATGAAATCCAGTCTCCCAACAGTCGTTAAAAGCGATGAAAAGCAGGAATACCAACTTCAAATCTCGTATACAACAGAGTGGAAGTTTAAAAATGGAGGAGACGTTATGAGAGATTTCACAAGAACAATAGACGGTCACACGTTCTACGGTTATGAATCCGGAAATCCTCAGAACCCGAAAATCCTTTGTCTTCATGGATTGACGAGTGATTCTTTTTCTTTTGTTCAACTTACGGAATTTCTCAATAAGAAGTTTCACCTGATTCTTTTGGATCTTCCAGGCCATGGTGATACGGATCCTTTTACAAAGGAGAGGGATTATCGGTTTTCCACAATGGTCGATAAGCTCAATCGAGTTGTCGAGACCATCACAACAGAACCATTTTCCATAATCGGTCATTCGTGGGGTGGTGATCTTGCGCTTCACTTTGCAAAAGAATTCCCGAGCATGGTGAGGGGAGTTGTATTAATTGATGGGGGTTACATGTTCCCGGAAAACGTAAACCTATCAGAAGAACAAGCACTTGAAGCTTGGAAAGCATACATGGAATCCGCGAGATACAAAGATTGGAATGGGGTTCTCAATACTTATCAGGATTATACGACAGGTGCATTGGATGCCTCGTTTAATCATCTCATCAGGTCAAACTTTCGTGAGGTGAATGGGAAATATCATTTGAAGGCAGACGTATTCAGTGTCATCTCAACCATAAGAGCATTTTACTCAGAACCTTGTTCGACGACATATCAATACATTCATTGTCCTGTGTTGTTGTTCCATGCGACCCAACCGGAAAAGGACCCTACAAGAAGTGCAGCCATAAAGAGCATATATGAGAAAATTAACGATCTGAATGTTATAGGAATTGAGAATACAAAACACAACGTCCACTGGGACTGTCCGGAGGATGTAGCAAAAGAAATCATTAAATGGATCGAGGAGAATGCAGATGTTGTACAGTGAAATCAAAAAGAATTTAGCCACAGCATATGATCAACAGTCCGATGCACGAAATGAGAGTCCGACACAAGATTGGAAGGTCGCTGAGCGGGATGTCTTCCTAACACATCTCCAAAACGAAGAAAAGCAGACATTACTTGAAGTCGGCGCAGGACCTGGGAGAGACAGTCTGTTTTTCCAACAACAAGGTCTAAAGACGTTAAGTACCGACCTCTCACCTGAATCGGTTCGAATCTGCCGTGAAAAAGGCCTTGATGCAGAGGTGATGAGCTTCGACAACCTGGAGATTCCGGACGAGAAGTTTGATGCCGTTTGGGCTCTGAATTGTCTTCTTCATATTCCGAAATCCGATTTGCCTTCCGTGTTAAAAGAGATCAAAAGAGTGATGAAGCCGGGTGGTCTTTTTTACATGGGTGTTTATGGCGGTCAGGATTCAGAAGGCGTTTGGGAAGGCGATTTCCACGAGCCGAAACGGTTCTTTTCGTTTTTCCAGGACGAGGACCTGAAAGAAGTCCTATCAGAAATCTTCCAGATCGAATACTTCAATGTTGTACCGAAAGAGCTCGTCGGAGGACCATTCCACTTCCAGTCGGTCATTTTACGAAAAAATTAAAAGGCGTTCCATGAAACGCCTTTATTTCAATTGGTTCAATTGTTCACGTAAGAATCGGTTACGTCCGTTGATATAGTTGTAGATAACGGTTGGTTCATCGTAAAAATGATGGAGTGTATCTTGCAGAAAGGGGTCTTTTTCCACATAAGGCGCAATGCTCTCATACATCGCTTCGATTCTTGGTCGTTGATATTCTTCCGTAAATTCTCGATCCAGGATATCCTTCATCAAGTGGTAGTAGCGTTCGCGGAAAGCGGGTGTATCTATGATTCGGCCAGTCAACGTGTTGAATCCGGTGATCGGCGTATAGTCGAATTCCATGATATCTCCGTGAATATCGCGACCCCATGTAGCATCGTAATCCCACGGTATCATCTCGTATAAACCCGTATCGCTCCGCTTATACAACGCATAGTTATGGATGAATCCGTCATAGTTCTGCGTACAAACAACGCCTGCTAACCAGCGCAAGTATCGATCTACATCGACATAGTCCTGAATGTCCTTTTCGAATCTCGAACTCTCAATCGTATTGATCTGATAGACGAGATCCCTCAAAGCTTCTTTATCCTCTTCATTTCCTTCTTTACAGCTATATCCTGAATCCAGTCTCCGTTTCAGTTCATTCCGGATCGGACTCATCAATGAAAAATTCGCGTTATCATTTTCTGCATAAAAGATTGCACCACTAGGTAGATTTCTGATTTTCAAGAAGAACCGGTCTACAGATTCGATTTGCAAGTAAACACCTTTAAATCGATCGTTGATGGTCAGGGTGATATGCTCAGACTTTGGGGCAAGTACGCCTAGATCTGAGAAAAATTCAAAAGACAATTTGTTCCGGATCAACGATTTATCGTAGAATTCAGCATTCAAATGCAACTCTTTAATTCCTTGGGTCACCAAAGGGAAAATACATTCATATGATTTCTTTTCCACTTTACGGGTATGGTTACCACGAAAGGCAAACCCGATATCGTGTTCTTGGTTATGTGCAGTCAAGGTCGCATCATACAGCTCATCCGACCAAAAATTGTTCCTCATCGCTTTCCAGTCGAATCGATCAAGATCTATATAAAAAGAGGGGAGCTTGTTACTCATCCAATCTTCCTTTACGTTTTATTTCCTCCTATCACTATATGTATTTTGAGAGGGAGTGTATGGTCGTTTGTAAGGGGAACAAAGGAATTCAGGAAGTTTGAGGGGAACGCACAAATTTTACCTTGGAGCTATTAAACTCACTTCCCGAACAAGCTCGAATTTGGTAGAATCAGGGAGGTTGTAGCTTTTTCAACAGCCACCTGTGATGGATGTGTTATGATTGTGAAAGTATTTATCAAATGTATGAAGGTGAAGTAGAAATGGATATCATTTTGTGGATTTTTGTCGTAGGTTTGTGCGCATTTCTCCTTTATGGAGTCGTTCCTACGGTGCTGTTCCGCACATCATCCATTGGCATGATTAAAAAAGGACATCAGGAAAAGACACTTGCATTGACGTTTGATGACGGGCCAAACCCGCAATATACACCGCAATTGTTGGAACTATTGAAACGATATGATTGTAAAGCGACCTTTTTTGTCGTAGCTGATCATGTGAAAGAACATCCTGAAATGGTAAAACGGATGGTGGCAGAAGGACATCAGGTCGGGGTTCATCATTATACGCATACTGACAGCTGGTACCTGACACCTTTTGCTTTGAAAAAAGAGATTGAGAGATCCGCAGATTTGATTGAAGAAACAACCGGAATTAGACCCGTCTATTATCGACCGCCATATGGTCGCCTGAACTGGTTTACCTTCCACTATGCAAAGGAATATACATTGGTGCTATGGTCTTCGATTTTTCAAGACTGGAAAGTGCAAGACCCTGGTCAGCTGAAGGAAAAGATGCTCGACCGTTTGTCCGACGGGGAAATCTATCTTTTACATGATGATGGATCGAACCGAACAGCGGATATGACTGCACCTGAAAGCACGATTCAAGCTCTGAAACGTTTCTTGCCAGAAGCGTTGAATAAAGGCTATAAATGCGTCAACCTGGACGAACACCTTGATAGGAAATCATTACAAAAGGAACAGAAGAAGAGGATACTATGAGTTTTGACAATGTGATGATTGCACTTGAGACATATGGATATTGGATCATTCTGTTAACGTTGTTCTGTGGAATCGTCGGCATTCCTGCACCGGAAGAAACGTTTATGGTGTTGATTGGCATGCTGGCAGCTCAGTTCCATTTGATGCTCAGCTGGACGTTATTCAGTGCGTTCACCGGGACCATCTTAGGGCTAGCCGTTTCTTACGCCATCGGCCGTTATTTCGGCGTACCGTTCATCCAACGATATGGGCATTATGTGAAAATCACGCCTGATCTGTGGGGAAAAGTCAGCAGGAAGTTCCATGAATACGGGAAAGTGACCATCCTGTTCAGCATGTTCGTTCCTGGGTTCAGACAGATTGCTCCGTACGTTGCCGGAACAAGCAGCTACCCGATCGGTGTCTACACCGTTCTTGGACTCATCAGTAGTGCCCTTTGGACAATAGGTTACATTATGGTCGGTTTCTGGATCGGCGATCGGATTCCGCTGCAATTTTTACCATGGTTAAGTGTCCTTGCACTCGTTGTATTCGTCGGGGTTGTTTTGGTGAAAAAGTGGAGATGGAGAGGAGGGAGCGAAGCATGAAGAAAATACTGTTCCTGCCGTTGTTCCAAATGCCATCAGGTCATCATCAAGTGGCAGATGCGCTGATCGAATCCATTCGGAATTCCGAGGATGAAATCGAGTGTAAGAAAATCGATTTCCTCAGCTATTGGAATGAGACGCTGGAAAAGACAATCGGAAAGATGTATTTGAAGTGGATCAACTCCCTCCCGAAAACGTATCATTGGGTGTACAAGCACTTCATGTATGAAACTCGGAATCAACAGATCGCAATGCCACTCGATTATGTGCAGTTGCTCCGATTTGAAGCGAAAATGCTCGAATTGATTGAAGAGGAACAACCCGACTTGATCGTTTGTACGCATTGTTTTCCATCCAGTATTCTGAACCGGTTGAAAAAGGACCATCGCGTCGATGTTCCGACCGTTAACGTGTATACGGACTTTTTCATCAACGGCATCTGGGGGAAGGAAGGCATCGATCTCCATCTTGTCAATGATGAGCTGATGAAACGAGATCTGATGATGAACCATGGGGTTGCTGAAGATCAAATCGTGATTACAGGCATACCGACGAGTGAGGACATCGTTTCATATACAGTACGACGACCATCTGAGAAAAAGCACATACTGCTCGCTGGCGGCAGCAGTGGGGTCGGAAGCATACTCGAATATTTGAAACCCGTTCGCTCTGACTCCCGATATCGCTACACGGTCTTATGCGGTAAAAATGAAAAGCTCTACAAGGAACTGAAATCATGGGGTGTCGCGCATATCGAGCCCAGACCGTATATCGAGAGTCGTGGCGAGATGAACCGTTTATATGAGCAAGCTGATGCGATTATTACGAAGCCTGGAGGCATCACGATCAGTGAAGCATTGAAGAAGAGGCTGTTGATTTTCGTTCATTCAGCACTCCCCGGTCAGGAACAATACAACCTGAAGGGCTTAAGTGAAAAACAGCTGATCATACCGATTGAAGCGGACAATTTTGAAGAGAACATTGCGCACGTATTGGAAAATAGATGGCGCCGCAAGCAGATTTTCCAGCGCATGGACGACTATCTGGATTCGAAAGAAAGCTGTCCGAAGAACGAAATCGTCAAGCTGATTGAAACACCACCGATGCTCAGTGTTCAACCAGGTTAAGGTAAAAAGAGGCTGATTCAAAAGGAAGTGCAATGTCCTTTTAATCTCAGCCTCTTTTTGTTTTGGATTATAATTTCGAGATTTGGATTATAAATTCCGGATTTGGATTATAATTTCGGGATTTGGATTATAATTTCGGGATTTGGATTATAAATCCCGATTTTGGATTATAATTTGACGATTTGGGTTTATAATTTCGAAATCTGGAGTATAAGCCGAAATGCACGAATGACCCTTTCAACCCACGTCCACTCTTCAATAATGATAGAAGCCGCCGACAAAGGCGGCTTACTTTTTTCCCTTAGGATGAGTAAATTTCTTCACCAGTTCCGTATATTCATCATCGCTTCCGATATCAAATCGGTCCCCATCAATCAATTCCCCGTAACAATCATGCCCACCAAGCATTTTTGATATCGCTTCAGTCAACTGTATTTCATTGGATTGATCTGGTGTCACCTGTTCTAAAAAAGAAAAAATAGCAGGATCAAAAAGGTATCTGCCGATGACAGCCAGGTTGGATGGAGGATTGCTTTGAGGCTTCTCAACGATCCCGTTGAGCTTGTAAACGTTCGAGGACACAGGGGTTCCATCGATAACGCCGTACTTCTTGACGAGCTCCGGACTGACTTGATTCAGTCCGATGACACTTGCGTTTGTGGAGTTATATGTTTCCACAAGTTGAGAAAGAGCGGGAGTTTTGGCGTTGATGATGATGTCGTCCGGGAGCAACACAGCAAAAGGTTCATTGCCGACGAACCGCTTTCCGAGTAAGATCGCATCTCCCAATCCCCTCGAATAAGGCTGGCGGACATATTGGATATGAACGTCAGGCATCTCTGTATATTTCAATAGATGCAGTTTATTGTTCTTTTCTAAAAACGCTTCCAATTCAAGAGAAGCGTCGAAATAATCGACGATGATGTTTTTCCATTTGGAAACGACGATCAATATTTCTTCGATTCCTGATTGGATCGCTTCTTCTACAATATAATGAATGGCTGGTTTGCCACCGATCGGGAACATTTCTTTCGGGATGACCTTTGTAACCGGAAGACTCCGGGTACCATAACCAGCTGCTGGGATGATCGCTTTTTTAATCAATATTCCTCCCCCTAAATATCATACTTTTATTATTTATTCCTATGTAAACAAGTACGTGCTTAAAGGGAGACAAAATGTCCGATTGCCTATTTTTCAATTGTCCATGTTTGTACCGATGCACGTACGCTGAAATGGTTAATACGATATAAGAGCCGTTAGCAAAGGATGATCTGAATGAACGTATGTATAATTGGCTCTGGTTATGTCGGCCTCACCACTGGTGCAGTTCTTGCACAACTTGGTCATCACGTCACCTGTGTAGACCTAGATCAGAATAAAGTCAAAACATTGAACGATGGAAAGGTTCCGATTTATGAACCGGGACTGGAAGAACTGATACAAGAAAATGCGAAAAAAGGGACGTTGTCATTCACCACGGAAGTCCAGAAAGCCATTCAACAGAACGAAATCATCATGATTGCCGTCGGGACACCATTACGACCGGATCAAACGACTGATTTGTCTTATGTGGAAAGTGTTATTGAGGATCTTGCCAACAGCATTAATTCTTATAAAATCATCATCACCAAAAGCACCGTTCCTGTGGGCACGAATGAATGGATGAACAGGACACTCATTCAAAAAGGCGTCCGACCTGATCTGTTCGATCTCGTTTCGAATCCAGAATTCCTGAAAGAGGGGACAGCCATTAAAGATATGCTGAACCCCGATAAAATCGTCGTTGGGACGACGAATGAGAAGATGGTCGATACCGTCAAACAATTGTATAAGGGGCTTGATACGTTATATATCGTGACGAATCTGAATGGAGCGGAATTGATCAAATATGCTTCCAATGCGTTTTTGGCCACTAAAATTTCCTTCATAAATGAGTTGGCACGAATTAGTGACGCATTCGATGTGGACATCAAAACCATCTCCAAAGCTTTGGGCACAGACCCTCGAATCGGCCCACATTTTTTAAATGCCGGTATCGGGTATGGAGGTTCATGCTTTCCGAAGGACCTGACGACATTGACATTCTCAGCCATCAGCAAACAAGTCGTACCCTATCTACTTCATGCTGTGCAAAAAGTGAATGATACGCAGGTCGATTATTACCTTGAAAAATTACAGGATTCCATACCGGATCTCTCAACCGCCAGAATTGCTTTATGGGGGCTCGCGTTCAAACCAGGGACGGATGATACACGGCACTCACCGGCAATCCGCTTACTGGAGCGTCTTTCCGAGCACAAATGTGAAGTGCAAGGATATGATCCTGTTGCCGTCCTGAACCATCCTTCCTTCCGACAACTGGATGATCTATATGAATCCGTCAAAAATTGCGATGCACTCATCCTTGTAACCGAATGGGAAGAGTTTCACCAAAATGTCGACTGGAACAAAGTGAAGCAGAATATGAAAGGCAGTGTGATTTTGGACGGACGAAATGTCCTTGATCCGGAAGTTGCGCACCAATACGGGTTTCAATACTTGGGAGTGGGCAGGCATTGAAGATTCTCATCACCGGGGCTGCCGGATTTGTTGGCTCTCATCTAAGTGAATATTTGCTTCGAGATCCTAATCACTACATTGTCGGTATTGATAAATTGACAAACAATTACGAGCCTGAGATCAAGAATCGAAACTTGAGCTATCTCGTCAATCATCCTCGCTTTCAATGTTTACCCGTCGATCTGGCGACGGACGAATTGAAACCGATTTTACAAGAAATCGATGTTGTGTATCATCTTGCAGGGATGCCGGGTGTCCGGTCGAGCTGGGGGAACGAGTTCACAGAATATGTACAGAACAATATCCTGGCGACGCAACGCTTACTAGAAGCCAGTAAAGGTTTACCGATCAAAAAATTCATCTATATCTCTACCTCGTCTGTGTATGGTGAAAAGCATGGGAAAGTGTCTGAGGATTTGAAGCCCGATCCACTCTCACCGTATGGCATTACGAAGCTGACAGGGGAGTACTTGTGTCATGCGTACCACAAAAGCTGGCAGATTCCGATTGCAATTTTACGGTATTTCACGGTGTACGGGCCGAGACAACGGCCAGACATGGCTTTCCATATATTCATCAAACAGATGCTGGAAAACCAACCGATAACGATCAACGGGGATGGGAAGCAGAGCAGGGACTTTACCTACATTGAGGATTGTGTAAAAGGAACAGCAGCTGTGCTCGATTGTGATGCTTGCATCGGAAAGACGATGAATATCGGTGGAAAAGAGAATGCAACGATCTTGGAGGTCATCTCGATCATGGAGGAACTCGTCGGCAAAAAAGCGACCTTACAATTTGGCCCAGATGCCAAAGGGGAACCGAAACATACGTGGGCAGACATTTCCACTGCACAGCAATTACTCGGCTACAATCCTTCAACAAGTTTGAAGGAAGGGTTGAAGCATGAGCTTGATGACTTGTTGAAACTGTATAACCTGAAGTTGCCTTAAATGGTGACAATGTAAAAAGGGGCTCTCACGACACGTACGTCAGCCCCTTCATCCTTTATTTGATGGACGAATTATTCGTCACCAAAACCTTCTTCATCGTCAAAATCATCATCCAGTTCCTCATCATCTTCATCGTCCAGCTCGATGACGTCATGGAACAATTCGATATCGTCTCCACTATGATGCTTGAATTTAATGCTGATCTTAGAACCGGGATGTCCCGATAAACACTCGGCTAATTCTTGTAACAACCGGTTTTTGTGTTTTGACACTTTATACCCCTCCTTCTATTCGGGTGATCTGAATTCCTTAGCGTAGGGAAGGGGCAGAGTTGATCCTCTTCACTAACACTTCATTCGAAACCCAAGGCTTTGAAGGTTTTCCTTTCGGTAAAGAATCCCCTTGCAATTCGATCTCCACTTCGTCTCCATTCGGCATCTTGATCTTGACTTCAATTTCTGAGAAAGTTTTCTTGCTCAAACAGTTTGTAATAAGAGCCAAAACTTCATCATTATTACGAAACAAGACATACTCCTCCTTTTTATTGAGTTAATCTTACTACCATTAAGATATGGGGTTTCCTATCATTTGTTTGGGTACGTGCTGAACGAGGGGGAAGAATTTCAAATCGAGATATACTGAAGCTTACCCTCTTGCGAAGATGCTGCTTTGTTTCACATTCTTTTTGTTGTTGAGAGATGGGGTCGTCGACAACTTCTTGACCTTCAATTTGTAATTGAGGACCACTTCCGGAATTTTGTGTGGTGCCACAAGTTCTTTTTCCTCTTCTTCAATCTCTTCCGTTTCTTCCACTTCTGTTTCTTCGAGTTGTGGTACTTCTTCCAAGACAGGTTCATGAATAGGTTCTTTGTGCGTTTCTTCTTGTTCGATGGTATACGTTTCTTCTAAATCGATCTCTCCGACAGGTGGGAGTACATTCAATTGCTTGGATTCTTTTCGGATGTTATAGAGGTTGGAGAAGTTGGTCATTGAAGCATCCGGTTCTTCGTCCATCACTCTTTGATATTCGGATTCACTCCAACCCATTGCACCAGGTGGGGAGAACACGAATTCCTCGAGATCGACGACTGGAATATCAATGTGTTTACTCATTGTCCTTCGCTCCTTCTAATTTGATGCGTTCGACCATGTCATCGAACTGGTGGATGAAATCCATTTTTGTCGTTTCGACCGCGATCGTATTTTTCAGCGCTGCTAAATATTTTTCATCGGACCAGGCTTTCTTTTGGCTTAAATAATATTTGTGGATGATCGCGCAGAAGAGGTGCGGGAATTTCAGATCGGTCCAGAGGACTTTGTAATTCCCTTTTGTGAGTGGGTTTTTGCGGTCGTAAGCTCTCAACATTTCGCAACATAGCTGGCTGTCCCATACGTGTTGCTTCTTCATGACCTTAGTCAGGAACAATCTCAAATCTCGAGAAGGGAGATCGTGGTTGACGGAATGAAGTTCACTCATGAAAATTTCATCGTCTTTCAAGATCAATCGAGCCAAAGTGAAGTCCTGTTGACAGAACATCTTCGATTCAATGACATCTTTCGTCCAGCTTTCGAATTCCGCATGGTCGAGTTCTTCTAAAGATTGTCTGCCTAGTTCCAGCATTTGATCGACATGTTGAAGGAACAGTTCAGAAAATGGATCGGTCTGATAGTTCTGGGCGAGCTTTTTGAATCCTTCCAATTCTTGAAGCTTCCAGCGATAAAGCTTTTCCCATTTTCCGACTCGACGTCGTTTCTTCGTTCCTTCAATCGGATGGAATCCTTTCGATTTGATGTGGAAGTCTGCCATGAATTCCATGATTTTTTTCAAATGGTTCCGACTGTAATACAGCACTTCTTTACCTTCATGGTGTTCATAAAGGATGAATGCATGGTCATCCGCGGCTACACAGAGGCCCCCGCCTTTGGTTTTGATGATTTTTGCGATTGGAACGCCGTTCTCCTGAAGGTGCTCGTGTGCGTTGCTGATGAAAAGCATTCTTCCGGGTGGCATGATGGCTTGTTTCAGCACCATTTTTCCTTGATCGGTATCCACGATCCATTTCGTACGTCCGCTTTTGCTGGATTTGAGTTTGATTCCATTCACCTTGATCGGGTAATATCTTAATACGCGCTCGGCATATTGATTGACGTCTTTTAACTGAGAAGACATTTCCTCTTCTTCATCGGGCAGTTCTTCGAGAAGATTCTGGCCATCATCTTCTTCAAGTTCTTCTATCGCTTTTTCAAGTTGTTCTTCATCGATTTCCTCGATGAAATCGTGTCGGAGTTGTTCATTCTCCATTCAAGTCCCATCCTTTCGTTTTTATCGTAGTCGTGTTTTTTAAGGTTAAGCGTTTCCATATACTTGTTGAAGCTGTCGTGCCACTCGTTCGAATCCGAAAGATTCTTCAGCGATGGAACGACCTTTTTTACCGATCTTTTCACATAGAGATCGACTATCCAGCAACTTATTGATGTGCTTCGAATACTCGAACGGATCATCGAAATTGTCGATGGCATAACCGTTGCCACCCGTCTGGATGACCTCTTTATTCCCGCCCCGGTTGGTCGTGATGATCGGGAGACCAGCAGCCATAGCTTCATAGTGTACGCGTGCCAGCGGCTCACGCCATTGCGAACAGCATACGAAAACATCGGCCATGGAATAGTAGTTCGGGATATCGGAAGGTTCAACGAATTTGATGAATTTCACGTTATCCATGTGCAACGTTCCAAGTCGATATAGATACTTGACATAGTTGTTGACGAAATCATCTCCGAACCATTTCGATCCGACGAATACCAAATACGTATCCGGATGCTGTTTGATGATTTCAGGTAAGGATTGGATGAGGATATGAGGTCCTTTTACCTTACTTAACCTTCCTACGAAAAGGATGACATTCTTCCCTTCAATTCCTAGACTCTCTCTCATACGGTTTCGGATTTTTCGCCCTTCACTTGTCCATTTTGGGTGGTAGCTATCCAGATCCACACCGCTGTAGACGGTTTTCACTTTTCCATCCGCACTCGGAAATCGTTCCGTGATCGTACGTCCGATGAAGTCACTGACTGTGACGATTCTCGAAACGGTCGAAATACAGCGTTCTCCGTCTTCTGGTTCAATCTTACCGTCCGCAAACATTTCATTATGGACACTCAAGATATACTTCGGTCCAGGAACTTTGTCATGTAAAATGTTGATCCAGTGTGGACGGTTGCAAACATGAACGACATCGTGTCTTTCTTCCTTCATATGTTGGATGATTCCATCTAAGAAGTTCTCACTTTCGAACCGAACGTACTGGACCCCTTGTACATTTTCTTTATGCGGTAATTTCGGGTCTTGGATCGAATACACGGTGACTTCATGTCTTTTTGCCATGATCGGTGCAACAGATTCGATGTATATTTGTATCGCTCCACCTCTAATTGCAGGAACAGGCAATTTTTCTGTCGCAATTAAAGCTATTTTCATTCTCTTTCCTCCAAAGCTTTTCCAATTTTTTTAGGTTCTCTTCATGTTACGAAGCTAGACGAGTCTTTGTGCAAAATCCTTAAATCGGAATGCAAAAAAGGCGAATCTACTGAATCAACCGCCCTATTTGCAAGGGATGGACGAGTAACTAGGACATATCTTCTATTCCGCCATACACATAATAAGAGAATGTTAAGCAATAGGAAGGTGAAAGAATGGCAACTCGTAATTCAGAGTTTGAAGAAAACAATGAAAGAGAATGGGTAGAGGAAACAGAAGAGGTCGAGGAGACCGAGGCAAACCCCGATATGACCCCCGAGATGCTGGAGAGTCTGCAGCGGTTGGCAGAAAAGCTGATCGTTCACTGGGATGTGAATGTACAAGGTATCGAACTGATCCAGGGCGGGCAGATGGCATTGGTATGGAAGATCATGACGGATGATGGTCCGCGCTGTTTGAAGAGGATGAACCGTCCTGAGAAGAAGTCGTTGTTTTCCATCAATGCACAGAATTATCTAGCGAAAAAAGGTGCGAGAGTACCCGGGATCATACCGACGAAACAGGGTAGCCTGTATGCGAAACAGGGACCGTTCCTTTTCGTCTTATATGATTGGGTAGAAGGACGTACCTTCGACATCACGCTACCCGAGGACATGGAATGGATCATGAAAGGTCTTGCAAACTACCATTTGGATTCTGTCGGTTATGTGCCGCCTAGTGGAATCCCAATTTTTACGAAGCTCGGTAGATGGCCGAACCACTATGTGAAAAGGTGCCAGCAAATGCGCTCATGGAAGATGCTTGCGGAAAAGACGCCTGAGGATCCTTTTTCCAAGTTATATGTGCAGGAGATTGATTATTTCATAGATTTTGGAGAAGAGACGCTACTGAAGTTACAAGACTCTCATTATCCGGAGTGGGTCGCACAGTGTAAGGCAAGACCGAATCTATGCCACCAGGACTATGGAACAGGGAATACCCTTTTGGCGAATGACGAAGTTTGGGTCATCGACTTGGATACAACGACATTCGACTTACCGATCCGGGACTTACGTAAAATGATCATACCTTCAATGGGTGATACAGGCGTATGGAATGACGATGTCATCAACCATATGCTGAAAGGCTACGAGTCAGTCAATCCATTATCTGTCGATCAGAAAAAGGTCATGCTCACTGACATGCTGTTTCCGTATGAATTACATGAAATTACCCGCGAAAAGTATGGAAAGAAAAATGAAGTGCTGGAAGATGAATTGGCCATCGCGATGCAGTTCGAGCGGGCGAAAGTCACTGAAATCAACCGGATCATTTCGGATCTAGGATAAAAAAGAGGATTTGAAGGAGTGAACTTAGTCGTTCGCTCCTTTTCTTGTTATTTGGAGGTGTATTCTGGTCATTTGGACGCTTTTTTTGGTCATCTGAGGATGAATCTGTGCATTTCACTGCTTATTCTGTTCATTTCAGTGCGTATTCTGATCATTTGAACGGATTATTACGTCAATTAAGATAAAAGGCCTATGTTTGTTATACGATGTCTCGTACTCTATTCTCTTTTTCTTCAGTCCAGTGATATGGAAAATATGGGTGTTTACTAGTCTTTCATACGAATTGGATGAAGATTTAAACGGATGACCATAACGTTTCCTCACGCCCTACATATAATGCAAGTACAAGCTTTCACATCTAAAATAGGAGGAAATCTTAATGGAAAGTAATGAAAAGATTTACGTATGTTCTTCTAGCTCCGAAAAAGAAGAACATGTAGAAATTGAGTATGACAAAAAGGAGAAGAAAAAGTCTTCAGGAAAGAGCTCTGGTAAGTCTTCCGGTAAATCTTCTGGAAAATCATCCGGAAAGTCATCTGGAAAATGCAGTAAAGGCAAATCTTCTGGTAAATCCTCTGGAAAGTCCTCAGGCAAATCTTCAGGCAAGTCCTCTGGTAAATCTTCCGGCAAAAAACATTCTAAAGGTAAGAAAAGCTGCAAGAAGGTATCTGAAGCTTACAAGAAAGCAAGCAAACATGGAAACGAAAAGTACATGTACAATGATCCGTATGGTTCTTCAGGATCTTCAGGATCTTCAGGTAAAAAATCCAGCCACCACCACAAAAAGAGCCATAAGAAGCACAAGAAATGCAAATGCTCTAAAGGCTATGCAGTAGATTCTTACACACACATCTTGACTTCTCCGTACCCGCTTACTTGCCGTTGCAAGAAAAAGAAGAAAAAGCGCTGGTAATCCTTTTTTCGTTTTGCGAAAATGGACAAACACCCTGCCTTTTTTCCAACTATGCTCAGAGTGGGCTCTAATATCTAGCACAAGGACTCCAACCACTCGGGCGGAGTTCTTCCAGTTTTTTATACGAAATCGCTTATGAGCATCCGCTGTTGGATGCTTTTTTGCGTTTATGTACTTCTCAAATTCATAGAAGGAAAATGAAGAGCTCATAATGAAATGTTTATGGTAGAAATATAGCTGTTCATTGGGGGTTTTAGTTTGGCTTTGACTTATGCAGTATCCGGAAGTACCATCTTATCTGATCCAGATCGATTTGAGGATCTGTTCTGGAAGGGAATCGAACATATTGAAATTGGCGAATTTGCGAAGGAAGAAGACTTTCAATTGTTCTTGCAAACTTGTAAAAAACATCGGGCAAGCTTTGGTGTTCATTCACCAGTGTTTCGACAGGATAGTAAATACGATCTTTTGGAAAAAGTCGTCCACGATCCGTCGTTTGCCTGGAAAAGGCTTGAAGAGGAAGCGGAGCGCTTGTCGTCGCTAGGTGCGGAGTATCTGCTCGTCCATTTTCCATTTTTTAAAGGGGAGAATGATGGAGACGCCAACGAGCGCATTGAGGAAGGTCTTCAGAAATTAAGCACTATCCAAGAACGATATCAGCTGCCGATTGTATGTGAACCGAAACTTGGATTGAACAGGTCAACTGCAGGCATCGAATATTTACATCAATTTTCAGAGCAGACGTGGTCCACGTATGGTCTGAAGCTCTGTATCGACATTGGGGATTACCTGATGGCAAAAGGTGAATCCGCACTCGATTACATAAAAAAGTGGGAAAAACATATCGCTGTCGCGCATATTCATAATGTGACTTTTCACGGTGACAAGTACATTTGGACGATGGTACATCCATCTTATGAAGGAGAGTTGTACACACTAAAGCCTTTGCTGAAGTATCTGGCGAGTATTGAAGGGCTGCGGTTTGTATTTGAGCACACACCGCATACCGATCCAAGTGCGTCTTTTGTAAAAGAAGGATTCGAATGGGTGAAGTCGATCGCTCCTCAAGAACAGGAGATCTCAAGATGAAGAAAATACTTGTGATGTTGGTTGTGTTCCTTCTATCAGCAGGGTGTAGTCAAAACGAGTTGGTCCATAAGGAAGTCAAAATGGATGAATTGGATAAAGAAATCAGCTCATTTTTTCTCAATGAACAAGATGAGAATGGGATTTACCTTTTTCAAGATCAAGGGGAAAGAATATATGTATTTTTGAACGGGTGGAACGTGAAACAAGGTGAAGCAGCCTCAAGCTTCAGTAACTTCGAAGTTGATCCAGAAGGCGATACCTTGAACATTTATTATGAGGAACAAACTACAACAGAAGATAAAAACAAAGAGCTAGATAACAGGATGATCTATGAAGTCCAATTCGACAGAGATTATGATCGTCTTGCGATTTTCAAAAACGGGGAAGAAACGCACTTTAGCACTTCATCAGGACGTTAAATCATGAGAAAAGAGCTGACTTCATATCAGCTCTTTTTCTTTAGATCTTTTTGAGGTCGTACCCATAATTGATGAAATCCTTTTGATAAATTGTACTGACTAATTGCAAGGTATCTTGATCGTAGAAATTTTCATATGGTGGCAAAGGTTGATAAAATGATTGGCTAGATAATCTCATGTTGGCAAAGTTACGGTTGTCGCTGGTATTCATCTTCTGGGTGACGTGATGAGGAGATTTGATAATTTCCTCCAGCGGTGAAGGGGGTAGCTGATACTTTTCCTCTATCTTTTTGATTGAGGGAGCGAATTGTTCAAGCTTGATAAAGTTCTTGATGAACATCTTCTCACCATCAAGATATTGCTGTATCATATGCCCGTTGATGTTACCACGTTCAACTCCCATATTTTGAACACGATACAGAAATTGTTTGAACGACAATCCCTGATCCATGCCTGGAGCAACCGAGTTCATGATGCTCGGGGTCCGGAGTGTATGGAAGTAAGAGCTGACGGCTCTCGTATAAGGATCACGGACAAGTTTATAAACATCTTTCGTCCCATCCAACAAATGCTTCCGGATTTTATTCGTATGGTTGTCTTGTTGTTCAAATATTTTCATTCTGTAAGTATGGATGATTTCATCGTATTCCGTAGCATCCTGTAGCTTCCCGATTTGATAGAAAAACCATTTTATGAGAGAAGTACATCCACATTTAGGATTCCAGAAGAATATGATAGGAAAATCTTCATCAAAAAGAGGGATTGGCCGGGTAATCAGGTGGTTCGCAATTTTACGTTTATGAAAACTATGACTTGTCATATTGTGTACCTCCAGAAGGGTTGTCCAATGCTCGATTATATATCATATGAACGACCTTATCCCTGTGTGATGGGAGGAAACACCTATTCCACACCTAGGAAGAGGATTTTTCATGTAGAAGGAGAAGAGTATAAGGTGCCGAACTGCTAGTTTTATAGCGGTTCAGTGTATACAACTTTGAAAAAGAGTAAAAGGACATAGGAGGTCGACATGGATCAGTTCTTTGTCTGGGTGCCGGTTGTCGGTGGAATCATCGCATTAGGCGCGGGAATCTGGTACTATGCAGCAATTGGAAAAGCAGTTCATGAAGAGGAACAAGCGGCTGGTAAAGACTTAACGTACGAGATGAATCCGTTTACGGGATCAGCGAAGTCGAAGTCGGTGAAAAAGAAATAGGTGGCCCACACATAAAATAATGTAGGTCGTTTTTCTAAAACGACCCTTCATTTTTACAAAACGTCAGTGATTTTTTGCAAAACCAGAGTGGATTTTTCTAAAACCACCCCTGATTTTTCTAAAACCGACGCTGTTTTTTACAAAACCGCCCACGAAAAGTGCCAAAACCGACCACCGAGTGGAGGTTTTGAGCTGAAAAAGGAGTGAATCCAGTGGAAATTACATATGAAATCGTCAAAGATGACGAAATTGAATGTTGCAGGGACCTTTGCAACAAATTGATGAAGTTCCAGAAGTCGATGGCGCATTTCCGCCCAGAGCTGTTCGACTCGATGAGCTTCGAATCGCGCATGATTCCTGCCGTACAACGGTCTACACATAATTTTACCGTGGTCGCGAAGATCGATGGAAAAGCGGTGGCTTACGTGTATTCCAACATCGCCCCTAAGGAGACGTACGACATGGATTTCGCCACGTTCTTCGACCTGGATACGGTGGAGGGAGAAGAAGTGGGCTGCTTGGCGAACTTCTACATCGATGAAGGGTACCGCGATCTCGGCATCGGGTCCAAGCTTTTCAACATGTCGATGGAATGGCTCGACAGCTACCGGGAAGTAGAGGACTACTTTGTGTTCGTTTCCAACGGCAATGAGAAGGCCCTCGAATTTTATAAAAGAAAAGGGTTCGTCTATAGCAACGAGGTGCTGGACGGTTTCATTACGACGTTACGTTCCAAGAAAGGTGCGATCGTTCCGAAGAAAGAATCCGTTTAAAAAAATTGGCTGGAACTTTTTCGCTATACTCTGAATAGGAATAGATGTACAACTCGGAAAATTGAAATCTGGATGTTGACACGTTGAAATCACCGTGCTAAGATTCAGATAATTTAAAACTTAATTTCATATGCAAGCTCTTATCAAGAGAGGCAGAGGGACTGGCCCGATGAAGCCCGGCAACCGTCAAACGTACGTCACGTTTGAAATGGTGCCAAATCCTGCAAGGCGTTTATGCGCTTTGGGAGATGAGAGAGACAAATTCGCTAACTTTGCCTCTCTGTCTATACAGAGAGGCTTTTTACGTTTCTCGAATCTTCATAAATCAATCTGAGACAAAGGGGGATCGATTTGGTGAGTAGTCAGAAAAACTTTTACAAAACGGGCATCGTGCAGATTCCTAATTTTACGCTTGAGTCGGGTGAGAGCCTGGTGGAGGTGGAACTCGCTTATGAACGGTGCGGACCACGGGATGCCCCAGCGATTCTTGTATGCCACGCACTGACCGGTCAACATCTGACTGTGGGAACAGAGGATGAACCCGGCTGGTGGAAAGGATTGATTGAGGATGGCGGCTATATCGATACAACAGAGTACCAGGTCATCACCTTCAATGTACTCGGTGGGTGCAACGGCTCGACCGGTCCGCAGTCAATGGATCCGAAAAAGGGTGAGCCATACGGGGAGCATTTTCCGCGTCTCACAGTCCGGGATCTCGTCGAAGTCCAATACGTCGCTTTGAAAATCTTAGGGTTCAAACGGTTGAAGGGTGTGATGGGCGGTTCACTTGGGGGCATGCAGGTCCTTGAGTGGGGACTCATGTATCCGGAGTTCGTGAATGCGCTGTTTCCGATTGCAGTGACGCCAACCTTAAGCGACTACGGCATCGCGTTCAACCATATTTCCGGTGAAGCGATCCGGAACGGAGGGGACCAAGGCTTGAGCATCGCCCGTATGATCGGCATGATGACCTATCGTTCGGATGTGCTCTTCAATGAGCGGTTCAACCGAAACCAGCGCATTGCAGAAGATGGAATTCCAACGTACGAAATCGCTTCTTACTTAAGTTATCAAGGGGAAAAATTGCAGGAACGATTCAACAAAGACAGTTATTTGACGCTGCTTGATGTGATGAACACACACGACATCGGCCGGGGAAGAGGTGGCCTCGAGCAAGTCATCCACGGGTATCAGGTTCCGGTTTTCGGTGTCGGATTCACCCGGGATCTCGTCTATCCGTCGGAAGTATTGGCAGGTTTCATTTCAGCGATTCAGCAAGAAGGAGGATACGCGGAGTTTTACGAGGTGAAATCAAAATTCGGTCATGACGGCTTTCTCGTCGAATTTGAAAAATGGGGCTGGTTCATTCAGGAAAAATTAACCGAGCTCGACACATTGGTCCAACACAAACAAGCATAAATGAAAAGGAGAGGTTCAAATGAGTGAAAACAAGAAATATCGTTTAGAAACAATCGGGGTACATGGTGGTCTGCAGGCTGATCCTGTAACAGGTGCGCGAGCGCTACCAATCTATCAATCGAACGCATACAAGTTCGAAAATACGGATCATGCTGCGGACTTATTCGCGTTAAAAGAAGAAGGCTACATTTACTCGCGAATCCATAATCCGACGGTGACGACGGTGGAAGAGCGGGTGGCGCAACTTGAAGGCGGTATCGGCGCTTTGGCGCTGGCCAGCGGAATGGCGGCAATTTCAACGGCCATCTTCAACATCGCAGAAGCGGGGGATGAAGTCGTCTCCGCATCCACTCTGTACGGTGGGACGTTTAACTTGTTTGCGACAACGCTGCCAAAGCACGGCATCACGACACATTTCGTCGACCCGAAGGATCCAGAGAACTTCAGAAGAGCAATCACACCGAAAACGAAGGCGATTTTCGCAGAAACGATCGGGAATCCGGGACTTCACGTATTGGATATCGAAGCGGTTGCGAAAGTCGCCCATGACGCAGGCATCCCGTTGATCGTCGATAACACGTTCGCCACACCGTATCTCTCGCGACCGATCGATCACGGAGCGGATATCGTCATCCATTCTGCGACGAAATGGCTTGGAGGGAACGGCACATCGCTCGGTGGCATCATCGTCGACGCCGGAAAGTTCGACTGGAACTCACCGAAGTTTCCTGGTTTTACAGAGCCGGATCACAGCTATCACGGCATCATCTATTCGGAAGCGTTGCCTGAAGCAGCTTTCATCGTGAAGGCGCGCGTACAGCTTTTACGTGATACAGGGCCATCTATCAGCCCATACAATGCGTTCCAGATCGCACTCGGTTTGGAGACCTTGCACGTGCGAATCAAGGAGCACGTCGCCAATACTCGTAAAGTGGTGGAATACTTGGAAAACCATCCGGCGGTCAAATGGGTGTTGTATCCGGAAAGTGAAAATCACCCATCCCATGAACTGGCGAAAAAATACTTGCCGAAAGGAGCAGGCTCGATTGTCGTGTTCGGTATCCAGGGTGGAAGGGATTCAGGATCAGCGGTCATCAACAGTGTTGCTCTTTGGTCGCATGTCGCCAATGTCGGTGACGCGAAGAGCTTGATCATCCATCCGGCAAGTACGACGCACCAGCAGTTGTCCCCGGACCAGTTGAAAGATTCAGGAGTGACGGAAGATCTGGTCCGTTTATCGGTCGGCATCGAGAACGTCGAAGATCTGATTGAGGACCTTGAGCAGGCGATCGAAGTTGCGACTGGCTTCTCCTCCTTCAACACAACGAAAGTGGTCGGCTAAACTTTTATGAAAAAAGAACGCATACCACTTATGGATGTTCGAAGTTTTCTCGTTCTCGTGTTGGTAGGTATGGTGGTCAGGTTCATAGTAGTTTGAGAAAAGGAGGTAAAAAATTGGCCAAATTGAAGATAGCGTTACTCGGTTTCGGGACTGTTGGAAGCGGTGTGTATGAGATCATTCAAAAACAGCAAGATAGGCTCCGGACGATTTTTGGCAAAGAGGTCGAGGTCGCCGGAGTCCTGATCCAGGATGAAACGAAATCTCGCGAGGTTGATGAGGACGTACTGGTGACATCGAACTTCGAGGAGATTCTTCACATACCGGATTTGGATATTGTGGTTGAAGCAATCGTCGGAGTGGAACCGGGTTATACGTACTTAAAGCGTGTCATTGAAAAAGGGTGTCATGTGGTCACAGCGAACAAGGAGTTGTTCGCACATAAAGGGCATGAGTTGAAAAAGCTGGCAGCAGTCCATGGAGTAGAGGTGTCTTTTGAAGCGGCAGTCGCAGGCGGAATCCCGGTGATCGGCACGTTGAAGCAGCTTCTCCAAGCCAACCAGGTGGTGAAGATCGACGCGATTCTGAACGGAACCTCTAACTATATCCTGACCGAAATACGTGAAAAAGGTCGTTCTTTCTCAGATGCGTTGGCAGCGGCACAGGAAGCGGGGTATGCAGAGGCTGATCCGTCCAACGACGTCGATGGACATGACGCTTTTTTCAAAACCGTAATTCTGACAGAGTTATTGTATGGGGTCAGGGTCAACTGGGACGAGGTGAACCACAAAGGGATCCGGCACGTTTCGGTAAAAGATCTTCAAGTGGCGGAAGCGCTTGGATTCCGATTGAAGCACATCGCATCACTCGAGTTGCGGGAAGGAAAGTTGACGCTCGGAGTGGAACCGAAATTGGTAGCTGAAGATCATCCCCTTTATTCTGTCGAAGGGGTCGACAACGCTCTCGTCATCACAGGGGATTTCGTCGGACAGTTGAAGCTCCAAGGACCAGGTGCCGGAAAGTTCCCGACAGCGAGTGCAGTAGTGGAGGATTTGGTGAACGTGGGTCGTGGCGTTCAAGAGCCTGTATTACCTGGAAAAGTAGAGCTTAATATATGCGCTGTTGAGCAAGAGCAATCCTACCTTCTAATCGGAAACTGTAAAACGACTGTTCCAGGAAAGGTGGAAATCGATCACACATTGCAGATCCATGGTCAGTTGCATGCGGTAAAGGTAGTCACAGTGAGGCCGACCGTTGTCGAGCAAATCGTTGAAAAATCACCTGGATTGGTCGCCTATCCGATTTCCGGCACCTTTCCTTCCGGAGTCCGAAAAGCTTCCGTAACGGCATAACGGGGAGAAACACTCATTTTCAGATGAGTGTTTTTTCAATTTTGGATTATAAATCCTGATTTTGGATTATAATTTCCGGGTTTGGATTATAATTTCCGGGTTTGGATTATAATTTCCGGGTTTGGATTATAATTTCTGAATTTGGATTATAAATTCTTATTTTGGTTTATAAATCTGAATTTCGGATTATATTCTCATTTTGCAGAAAGCCAGATACTTGTATAGGAAGGAAATGGAACTGACCAGTCGAAATAAAGGTTGTGCAAAAGGATTTCAATACCACTCAGAACAAGAAGGATACGCAAATAAAGAAGATGAAAAGTACATATCTGTCCGCTATTCAAGAACCATATAAATTACTCTCCATGATGGACTTAGTCGGGTATAAGATTGATAATTATTATCAATAATAGGAAAGAAGGCAACCACGCCATTGGCTGCCTTCCCTATTTTCATTATAGTCCTTGTGGTTCAAACGTCTTGCAATCTGTTTCCTCACTGTTATGTGCCTTTTCACCTTTATGGCTGACTACGAAAATTTTCTCAGCCATGCACTGCTTTCCATCACGATTATGCACACAATTGCTTACTTCACATAAAACATCTTGTGCCATGATCATTCACCACCCTTCATGTTTTTAGAGTTGACCTTTTCGCAAAAGTTCATACAATCAAGTGGGATCATTTATATTCAATTGCCTCTTACATACCCTCAATTCTTAAAATGTACACTAAAATGACAGAAAATTTAAATAACATATCAATTTGAGTCGAAAGTAGGAACTGTGGAGGGAGTCACAGTTCCTAGCAGGATATTCCAAATAAAAACAGAATACCTCATATCGAGACACTCGCATAAATCACTTGAAACAAAACTGTCCATAATCATTGATGCATGGCAGTTTTTATCTTTGGGGAGGGGAAAGTTTTTATGAATGAGTTAGAAAGAGTAATTGACGCGTATAGTGAGAAAAATTACTTGAGCGGATCCATCCTGATCGAGAGGGATGGGGAGGTCCTAATGAAAAAAGCGTATGGGGAGGCATCCATTCAGCTTGGCGTCCCCAATTCGGTAGAGACGAAATACCATATCGCCTCTGTGACGAAAATGTTCATCGCTGCTGCAGCCCTCAAGTTGGAAGAACAAGGATTGCTGGATTTGAAACAAAAACCGAGCCATTACATACCTAGCCTTGAAAACCTCCACCCAGAAATCACACTCCATCACTTACTTAATCACACTTCAGGACTTCCCGACATCTATGGTGAAAACGACTTAAGGTTGAAAATGGCCGAACTGAATAAAGAGGAAGGTGATTTTCTCACCTACTTATCCAATCAAGAGCAAATGTTCACACCTGGTGAGAAGTGGGATTACAGCAGTACAGGTTTTATCATGACGAGCTATATTATGGAGGAAGTGACCGGTCTCAAGTTCGAACAACTGCTTGATCACCTGTTTTTCAAACCACTCGATATGAAAAATACGGGACAAGACGATCCGAAGAATATCAACATCGGACGCGCATACGGCCACTCTATTGAGGATGGTACGTATATCAACGCAAAAAATGACAGGTTGGCGGATGTAGATGCGCCTGGCGAGCTCTATTCGACGGTTGGAGACCTCAGCACGTGGTGCAACGCCATCCTCAACGGTTCTGTGCTTTCTGAAGAATCAACTGAGAAAATGTTTACGCCTTATCATCAGACGACAATTTCACCGAATCTGAAATATGGCTATGGGTGGTTCTTAGGGAAGGATTTCAGACTTGTACCTGGGGGAACACCTGGTTTTAAATCGGAAGTATGGCAATATCCCGAAGAGAAAATCAACATCATCATGCTATGGAACTTTGAAAAAGTGAACACCTTTGAGTTGATGGATCAAATAAAGCCGTTACTCATAAAAGAAAAAGTCCAGTGAACACAGAACTAGAGTTCAGAACAGCGATAGAACACGACCTGGAAAAAATCGTAGCAATGCTTGCTGATGATGTGTTAGGGAGCAAGCGGGAGCGGTTTGAAAAGCCACTACCAGATTGTTATACGGATGCTTTTCACGCGATCGACAAAGATCCGAACAACGAGTTGATCGTCGCTTGCCTAAGGGATGAAGTCGTTGGCGTCATCCAGATCACCTATACACCGCACATTGCCCGACAAGGTGGTTGGCGCGCAACGATTGAAGGTGTTCGGACCTCATCGGCAACACGCGGAAAAGGCCTTGGTTCACAGCTGATCCAATATGCCGTTGAACGAGCAAAAGAAAGAGGATGTCAGTTGGTCCAACTGACATCTGACAAAGAACGAAAGGACGCCATCCGGTTTTACGAAAAACTCGGGTTCAAAGCCTCCCATGAAGGACTAAAATTGCAGCTCTAACAGAAAAAAGCGTACCGAATGTGTACGCTTTTTTTTACACTTTAAAAATCTTGATTCGAAAACGGCAGGAGAAGCTTAATGCCGCGCTTGTTAACAGGTAGCACTTTCATATCGCCGACCAGATGACTCGCATAGCCGGCAAGGAGTGCCCAAAACAAGCCTTCTATACCAAAAGCAGCTTCCACTTGCCGGGCAATCACGCCAAAGAAGATGACCCCAAGAATGGAGTGCGTGTAACTGCGGTGGGGAACGATAGAAGCAACAACTATATATACGCCGAATAAAAACAACCAGTTTTCTTCCAGAAACAATCCGGCGGCGACAACACCAAGTCCCGAAACGAGCAGCATGTGTCTCCTTGTAAGGAAGGAAGCAATCACAATGATGCCAACACCCGCTCCGACACCGTTCCACTTTTCTTGTCCGACACCTGTCAAAAAGCTGTATACGATAATGAGCACACCGATGATTTGAGCGAGGGTTTGGATGAATTTATGCGAATTGGTAATTTTGTTGCTCAACGTCCCGTCCACATCCATATCCGGTATCAGTCCTGCTATCCCGCCACTTGCAATCAGAATCCCCGTGGTGACGGGATCGGTCTCGAAGACATTGGATGTGACCAGTCCTGCGACGCCCCCGACTAATAAATGTGATGTTCCTTTCATGTCGTTCACCTATCTCTCTATGTATGGTTTTCTATGCGTGAAGTTAGGGGCAGTAGTAGATATTGTATATAATAGAAGGAAAGAACGAAATGCTTGGGGGTGCATTTATGTATTTATACTTAACCATCATCGTCGTTGCCGTAGGTATTCTTTCACTGGTCGGCACATTGGTCATAGGCAGAAAGGTGGACAAGGAAGCTGAACAGTATAAGCGAGAATCGAATCGGACTGAAGCACAGCTGAAACGCTCCAACGAATATGAAACGAAATCCGTGAGATTGAACATCAAGGTGTTGACGCTCATCTATGCGTTCACTTTCCTTTTTACAATCATCGTCATGGGGCTTTATTTTTATTTAAGGTGAGTTGGTGGACAAGATGGAATTGACATATGAACTAGGGGATGAGGTCATCCAACGGTTGCGGCCGCATCTGGACGTGCCGATCAATTTAATGGATACGAGCGGTAAAATTGTAGCGAGTTCCGACCCGGAGCGCGTCGACCAGTTACACAGTGGTGCGATCCGTGCGATCGAAATTCAACAAGAGCTGCTCTTATACCCGGAGGATGTTGTGGATTACCCAGGAACGAAACCGGGCGTCAACCTGCCGATGTATTTTTTCGGCGAGCTCGTCGGTGTGGTCGGCATTACAGGTCATCCGGATCAAGTGATTCAAGCGGCGAACATTACGAAGGCCGCTGTTGAAATTGCGCTCGAACAGATCCATCTTCAGAAGCAAACGGCCTTCCAGGAGAACACGCTGTACAACTGGCTGTTACAGCTTCTGCATCCGTACGGTTTTGATGAGGAAAAACTCGAGCAGGAAGCGAAGCACATTCTGAAGATCAAACTAACGGAACCGCTCATAGTGGTCGTACTGCAAGCGAGGAATCCGGCTGTTTTTACAGAGGAAATCCGACAGAAGCTGGATGCTGTGTTCGTCTCCAGACATGAGGAAGATGAACTGGTCCTCGCGGTAAAAGAGACTGAACTACTTGAGCCAGTGCTGCTTCCTTTACTAGAGTCCAATCCGGATCTTCTTATAGGCGTCGGAAATTCTGGTAAAGGGGTCAAGGGTATTCGGGAATCGTATGACCAGGCTAAACAAGCGATGAAGTTCACTAGGGAAAAACGGTTCACCCGAATCGAAGAGTGGAAGCTCGAGCAACTGATCGATCAGATCCCGCACCATACATATGAGGATGTATTTGCGACCTATGCAGAATGTCTCAGAAACATGGAAGATAGTTATGAGGAGACCTTGCGCATTTATTTCCGGTCCAATCTTGAATTGAAGGAGACGGCTGAACGACTGCACATCCACCGGAACACGCTCATGTACCGACTCGATCAGATTCATGAAAAAGTAGGTCTTAACCCACGGATGTTCACGGATGCGATGCTACTTTATATCCTTTGTTTCAAACAGTAGTTGTGCACATGCACAAATCAATAGACAGAAAATTAGAATATTTCATGGATTCGACCAATTGTTTAGCAATTGGTTTTTCTATTTAATAGAGATAAATACAGATAAAGGAGTGCGCTATGAAAATCGTTATTTCTCCCGATTCATTCAAAGGCAGTATGACATCCGAGCAAGCGGGACGAGCCATGGCAAGAGCCTGTCGAGAGGTCTTCCCAGATGAAAAACCGATTCTGAAACCGATGGCCGATGGAGGAGAGGGGACTTTGGATACGCTTATTTTTTCAACAAAAGGTAAGCGCTTACACGAAAAGTGCACAGGACCTCTGGGCGATGAAATCAAAGCCGCTTACGGTGTGCTCGGTGATGGAAAGACAGCAGTCATTGAAACGGCTCAGGTTGCAGGTCTCACGCAAGTTCCAGTAGATCGCAGGGATCCGTACTTCACGACTTCTCGCGGTTTAGGTGAACTGATCCTTCGGGTCATCGATGATGGCTTTGACTCGATCCTGATCGGGCTCGGCGGGAGTGCGACGAATGACGGAGGTCTCGGCATGCTTCAGGCGTTGGGAGCCCGGTTCCTCGACCGGTCGGGAATAGAGGTCGATGGCTTCGGTAAAAACGTGCCGGAAGTCGCTCGCGTCGATCTTTCGGGCATGGACACTCGGTTGAATGAGGTAACGATCCGAGTGGCGAGCGATGTGGAGAACCCGTTATGTGGGGAAAAAGGCGCAAGTCACATTTACGGTCCACAGAAAGGTGCAACGCACGAACAGATCCTGCTCCTCGATACTGCGCTTGATCATTACAGTGCCCTCATCGAAAAAGAAACCGGACGTTCGTGGAAAGAGAAACCAGGTGCCGGTGCAGCGGGTGGACTCGGATTCGCCTTGATGACCATCGGGGCAGAACTCGTCTCTGGCGCAGAGCTCATCGCAAAGGCGATTGATTTGGAAAGCTCGATAGTAAGCGCGGATCTTGTTCTGACTGGTGAAGGGCAGAGCGATGAACAAACGCTCTTTGGAAAAGCGCCAGGTTATGTCGCGGAGATCGCAGCGAAACACCAGGTCAAGACGGTGCTTTTATCCGGCAGCCTACGAGGAGAGTTGGACGCTTTACACGAAAAGTTTGCAGGATGTTTTTCAATAGCGAACGGTGCGATGCCGCTGAAAGCGTGCATGGAGTCAGGTGAAGAATTGCTTTACGAGCAAACGAAGAATGTACTTCATTTCATTCAATCATTTCAAAAATAGGGGGATGCAATCATGGAAGGTATTGGACTCATAATTGTCATTACACTAGGAGTATTATTCGTTATTTTTGCAACAGCCAAGCTGAAAGTCCATCCGTTTCTTTCGTTGTTGATTGCCGCATTTGCGATGGGAATCCTGGCTGGACTTCCACTTGCAGATGTCGTTACGGCAGTCAATTCAGGATTCGGAGGATTGATGGGCGGGATCGGACTCGTCATCGTGTTCGGGACGATCATCGGTGTCATTTTGGAACGATCAGGGGCTGCACTCAGAATGGCTGAAGTCGTGCTCCGGATCGTCGGAGAGAAACGGCCTCAGCTCGCGATGAGCTTGATCGGTGCGATTGTCAGTGTACCGGTATTCTGTGATTCCGGTTACGTCATCTTATCTTCATTGAAAAAGTCACTCGCACGTCGCGCGAAGGTTGCGGTCGCTTCTATGGCGATTGCGCTTTCCACAGGATTATTCGCAACCCATACACTCGTACCGCCGACGCCAGGACCGATTGCGGCAGCAGGTAACATCGGCGCACAGAACTATCTTGGTGTCATCATTCTCGTCGGGATCGTGGTCGCGATTCCTGCCATCATCGCCGGGTACATTTGGGCGATCAAAGTCGGAACGAAAATCAAAGTCAAAGATGAAGACAAGTTGGAGTACGATGTCGATGAAATTGCGGCGAGTTTCGGTGAAATGCCGTCCACATTCAAATCGTTCGCACCGATCGTCGTTCCCATCCTGTTGATTGGGTTAGGTTCTGTTGTCACGTTCGCCGGCTGGGAAGGGAAGTTCTTCGAAATTCTCTTATTCTTAGGCTCGCCCGTCGTCGCCTTGTTAATCGGAATAATGTTTGCGTTTACACTGCTTCCGAAGCTGGATGAAGAAACATTGACCCAGTGGATCGGCCACGGCATCAAGGAATCTGCACCGATTCTGTTGATTACAGGTGCGGGTGGCGCATTCGGCTCGGTCATCAAAGCGACACCCGTTGCCGAATTCATCCAGGGATTCGGTGACAGCAGTCTGATCGGCGGAGCATTCTTCCTGCTCATCCCATTCTTTATTGCGGCAGCGTTGAAAACAGCCCAAGGTTCGTCTACCGCAGCCATCGTCATCACGTCGACGTTGATTGCGCCACTTTTGACACAGGTCGGGATCGAAGGCGCGTTACCGTTAGCCCTCGTCGTCATGGCTGTCGGAGCCGGTGCGATGGTCGTCTCCCACGTGAACGACAGCTACTTCTGGGTCGTGAAGGAGTTCAGCGGCATGACCGTTACGGATGCTTACAAAGGTCAAACAGCAGCTACCCTCATCCAGGGAATCGTCGCACTCATTGTGACCTTGCTGCTCTGGTTGATATTCGTCTAAATAAGAAAGGTTTCAGCGTAATGCTGAAACCTTTTTTTCTGCTATTCGAGTGAAAGATTGACCGCCTCAATGGCATGAATGTGGGCGGTGTCGTAAATCGGAACGTCCACGTCTTCCGCTTTGATGAGAAGCCCGATTTCAGTGCAGCCGAGGATGATGCCTTCTGCACCATTGTCGACAAGCTGTTGGATGATCCGCTTGAACGCTTCCTTCGATGTAGGCTCGATTTTTCCAAGGCAGAGCTCTTCGTAAATCGTCTGATTGACGATGGCCCGATCGGCGGCATCAGGAACGAGCACACTGAGCCCGTTCGCTTCAAGTCTTGATCTGTAAAAATCCTGCTCCATCGTATATTTCGTACCGAGCAATCCGACTTTCTGGATGCCATCCTCATGAATCCGAGCCGTTGTCGCATCCGCGATATGTAACACAGGAATGGTGATGGCGCGTTCGATGTCATCGATGACCTTATGCATCGTATTCGTGCAGATGACGATGAAATCCGCACCGCCTTTCTCGAGAGACTGCGCGACATGCGCAAGGTTTTCGCCAGCCTTATCCCATTCGCCTTCCGCCTGATAGCGCTGATTTTCCGCAAAGTCGACACTGTACATCAAGCACTTCGCAGAGTGAAGACTACCAAGCCTCCTCTTCACTTCCTGATTGATGATTCGATAATATTCTGCTGAAGACTCCCAACTCATCCCGCCGATCATGCCGATCGTTTTCATTCATGAACACCCCTCGTCCGTCCTGATTTTTCACAAAGTTATCGCTCATTATAGTCTACTTCCACTCGTTCGGGAAGCCTTTTAACAGAATTTAATTTATTTTTACAAAAAACAAAATTTCCTATTGTGTATTTTTCCCAGTTGAGATAATGTATATAGAAATCTTTAAATCCAGGGTTCAGAAAGGTGTTGGTTCATTTGGGACAGAATCATTATCAGGTTGGAAGAGGGATTGGAAGAATCCATCAATACTGTTAGCTGGCATTGGCATTTCAAATCTAGGGGATTGGATTTACCTTATCGCATTAAACCTCATGATTTTGAACATGACGGGCTCAGCAGCGGCAGTCGCGGGCTTGTACATGTTGAAACCTCTCGCCTCCATGTGCACGAGTTTTTGGTCCGGGAGCATAATCGACCGCTTCAACAAACGCCGGATCATGATTACACTCGATATCGTGCGCGCTCTGCTTGTCGCGATCATTCCATTCATCGGTTCGTTACCAATCATTTATGTATGTGTGTTCCTCATCAATATGGGAAGTTCGTTCTTCTTTCCGACTTCCACCACCTACATTACCAAGCTGGTACCCAAGGAACGGAGGAAACGCTTCAACTCGTTACAAAACTTGATTTCTTCCGGTTCATTCGTCATCGGGCCAGCCATCGCTGGTGCACTCGTTTTTGTGGGCTCGGTAGCTTTTGCCATCTACATGAATGCCCTGTCGTTCCTGCTATCCGCTTTGGTGCTGTTCTTTTTACCGAGTATGGAAGGGGAACGGGCAAGCACAGAGGAAAACCTCTCCTTCAAAATGTTGAAGGAAGACTGGGCGGTCGTTCTTGCTTTTAGTAAAAACGCAGCCTATGTCATGGGCGTGTATGCCTTATTCGAAGCAGCGATGCTGTTCACGGCTGCGCTCGATTCAACGGAAGTCGTGTTTACACGAAGAGTTCTCGGACTTTCGGAGGGAAGCTACGGCGTCCTCGTCAGTATTGCGGGAGTCGGGTTCATCCTCGGATCCGTTTTCGTGACAGTCCTGACGAATTACTTGAAGCTGAAGCACATGATCGGGATCGGGACGACCATGACCGCAGTCGGATACCTCATGTACGCCATGTCGAGTACATTTATAGGAGGAGCAATTGGTGTATTTGTTCTTTCCTTTGCCCTTGCTTGTGCACACACGGGTTTCATCACCTTTTACCAAAACAACCTACCAGTCGATATCATGGGGCGGGTCGTAAGTGTTGTTAATGTTTTCGAATCCGTTCTCACAATGGCATTTATCCTATTGATCGGAATGACAGTAGAACTCATCAATGTCAAAATCGCTGTCATTTCAGGATCCGTACTCATGCTGCTCGTATCCTTAGCATTATTGTTCATGACATGGCTACCGACAGGTCACGCATATTATGAGGAAAAACAAACCGCAGAAGCGATGTAAGGAGGAAAAAAGATGGGGCAACAATTTACTGAAATGATGCCAAAGCATATCGAGTTCATCCAAAACCAACAGCTCTTTTTTGTCGGAACGGCACCGTTGAATGAAGATGGACATGTGAATCTGTCTCCGAAAGGCTACGACACACTCCGAGTTTTGAGTCCGACACAAGTCGCTTACCTCGACTTGACCGGAAGCGGAAACGAAACAAGCGGTCATCTGGAAGAGAACGGCCGGATCACGTTCATGTTCTGTGCATTTGAAGGGGCACCTTTAATTCTGAGGCTTTATGGAAAAGGAAAAGTCGCCGTAAAAGGCTCAGCTGAATGGAATCAATACATCCAACACTTTGACGAACTTCCTGCCGCCCGTCAGATCATCATAGCCGACATACACAAAGTCCAGACTTCTTGCGGATATGGCGTCCCGTTTTTCTCATATGAAGGGGATCGAGAAAAATTGAAAGAATGGGGCATTAAAAAAGGCGACAAACTTCAAGACTATCAAGCTCAGAAAAACAGCTACACACTGGATGGGATAGAGACGCCAATAGGAAGAAAGCTGAAGAACATAGAGTAGGAGATGAAGCAACATGTGTGGGATTGGAATTTAACTTAACAGTAAAACGACATCAATTGATAGAGAGGATTGAAGCGGATCTCTTAGCAGACACCAACGTGACAGGCGTCTTCTATGGTGGATCGATTGGAGCTGGGAATGCAGATCCTTACTCTGATATCGACCTCCGCATCGTCGTTTCAGAAAGTGCTTTTTCACCATATATAGAGGACAAAATGGAACGAGCGAAAGCATGGGGAGATGTTCTGTTTTATGAACAAGCGTACCCCGAACTTTCCTACACAGTGGTCCATTATCGCTCGTTTGTAAAAGTAGATTGCTTTTACTATAGGATGGAAGATTTGAAGCCTTCCATATGGCTGAAAAAGATTCGTATTGTGAAAGATGCAACAGGAACTCTGGAAAAAATCCAGCTACTGTCCCAAGGGCTATCCTATCAACCTACGATTCAGGAGTTTGATGCATGGAAAGGGAAACTGTTCGCATATTTTCATGAAGTGTACCGCCGAATTATGAGAGAAGAATTGTCTTACGCCCAAACCATGATCCTCGGTCTGAAATGGCTCATTGCAGCTGGTTGGTATATGGAAAAGGGAATCCAACCGAATGCCTTCGGGGATTGGTCGAAGATGGAGGGCTCTAGAAGTCCGTTGAATCAAGCACAACAAGAGATGCTGCAAGCTTGGAACTTGCCTCAAGAGCAACAGCAGTTTTTACCAGTCTTGAATGAAATGATTCCAGCTGCGAATCAAACATATAAGAATCTATGTAACAAATTGAATGTAGAAGAACAACAGAGTCAATTTGATGAAGTCGTCAATCTTTTTCGTTAAAGGGAGCGATACCTTGATAAGGAACCTCATCAGAAGGCTTTTCACTCCGTACATGACTGTCTATCATACAAGAGATGCGGGAGCTTTTTTAAATGCAAAACTGCAACTGGAAGCAGGCGGCATTTTAGACTACCAAGTACAATCAAATATATCGGATATCCAATTTGCGGGTCCGGTGGTTCACACCATTCGGGTTCGTAAAGAGGATTACAATATAGCCAAAACCATACTAAGTCAAAAGCACAACGGATAGAGCTCCGGGAGAGAGACGTACATCCAAAGTTGTAGGAAAGTTGATACCACGACATGATTCGGATTTGTCGGGAACAGCTTACAATTGACGTATCAATAGAGAGAGAAGGGATACTATGAGATTCAGAGATTTTCACAAAAATATCAAAATCCGGATCATAGAGTCATTTATCAGTCGGTTCATCGGAAGTATGATCTTCCCATTCATGTCGATTTACCTCGCCGTCCATTTCGGTGCTAAGATTGCAGGACTCTTACTATTAATTAATGTAGGAGTTGGAATCGGAATCAATTTCATCGGTGGTTATTTCGCGGATCAATTTGGTCGGAAAAGAATCATGTTATTCGCGGAGACGCTCCGTTTTCTCGCTTTCGTCACGATGATGATCTGCAATTCACCTTGGTTCGAATCACCAGGCATCACATTCGCGATGATGACCGTGAACAGCATCTGTTGGGGGCTTGCGGGACCTGCCAACCAGGCAATGCTCATTGATGTCAGTACACCACCGCAACGGAAGCTCATGTATTCTATTACATACTGGGCGAACAATTTGTCCATCGCCATCGGTGGGATCATCGGGGCTTTCTTGTTCAAAGATTACTTGTTCCAGCTCTTCCTGGCATTGAGTGTGGCAGCAGCCATCGCAGCACTCCTTGTCGCTTTTTTCATCGAAGAAAGCTACGCGCCGGTCGATTCAGACCTTACACCAGGCGGTCACGTCTTACAGCTCTTTTCCAATTATAAAAAAGTGCTGCATGACAAGTTGTTCGTCATGTTCACGGTCGCAGGTGTATTGATTCTGTCGATGGAATTCCAATTGACGAACTACATCGGGATCCGTCTAAGTGCCGAGATGGAGACGCAACAATTCTTGTTCTGGGAAATTGACGGGGTCCAGACGATGGGCTTCTTGCGAAGTGAGAACACGATCCTGGTGGCGATTTTGATGTTGTTCATCACGAGATGGACACAGACGTTTAAAGATAAATCAACGCTCGTGTGGAGCTGTTTCTTTTTCACAATCGGATACGGGGTCTTATCCTATTCCAACAACCTGGTTATCTTGTTCGTGATGATGGCCGTCTTAACAGTAGCTGAGGTCATCCGGGTTCCGGTGGAAAATGCCTACATGGCCTCAATCCCTCCAGATGATGCGAGAAGCTCATACATGGCGTTCAACGGTCTGAAATTCAATCTTTCCATGTTGATTTCTTCTGTAACAGTTACTCTTGGAGCATTCCTTCCTTCGGTTGTCATGACGGTTCTCATTACAAGCATCGGACTTGTTGGAACAATGATTTATTTCATGATTACACCAGGATTAGATGAACGGAAATCAGAAGTAGAATTAAAGCAAGCGGGTTAGGGGGGATTTTATCAAAACGTGGATTGCAGCAATCATCACAGTCGCTGTTATTGCTGGGGGATATTTCTTCTACGACTATTACACGCATGATCCGTATTATGGAATGTCGATCATACCTGAAGAACATGACGACATCCCACTATATGAAGGTTTGCGTGTCGATGAACAGCGCTATACGGTAAAAGGTGATCAATGGCAAGAGGTTTATGATTTTTACATGAAGGAGCTTCCTGCCAATGGATGGAAACTTCAACATAAAGGTTCATCATTGGACGATGACGACCCGGAAAATGACTGGGGGGGCTTCTATTCTACCTGGGTAAAAGAGGGGTATAATTGGGAGCTTGATGTTCGTTCCATGTACGATCAAAGCGATAAGAAAACAGAGGTTGTTTTTGATAAGCACGACATTCACACGGCCACCGTTTGGATTGATGAAGCTCCTGAAACGATGTGTGTGTATGAAAAAGCGAGCGATGACACATGTCGTACGATTGAAGATCGTGAAACGATACAGAAAGTCGTCGACCTCATTAATTCGAGTTTAGATTGGAATCAAACAACTGAACCTCACAGCAAGAATAGTAAACTCCAAATTGGAAATCTGGGAATTGAAGTACTTTATAAAGAAGATGAGATGGTCTATTTCAAATCGGAGAAGGGGACCAAAGCTATGAAACCTGAACTTGAATTTTTCGAATATACCGGTCTCGCATATGAAAGAGCTGACAATTGAAGTCGGCTCTTTTTTATGTTCTCCAACCAACGTTAATATTTGTAATAATTCTGTAAAGTTAGAAAACTCCATGTTATGTTACGATAATAATGGGTTATGGGGGAGGTTGTTGAAAGTAGAAGGTTTTAGAAAAAGAGGCGATAGATAAAGATATGCTGATATATATAGAAGATAAAAGTTGTTTTTCTACTTTATAGACGCTCTTCCCAATTGGTTTACCAACCAGAAAATACAAAATTCCAATTGGAGGAGAAAAAATGAAGAAAAAGTTATTACCGATTGCTCTTGCAGCAGGGATCATTTTCTCAGGAGCTGGACAAGCGTTTGGCGCAACTGGGAGTGACATCATTGACACAGGGGATGATTATTTAGGTACACCATATCATTATGGAGCACCCGTCGGAAATACAAGTTCATTCGATTGTTCGTCTTTTACTGTAACCGTTTTCAAGGAACATGGTATCAACTTGCCTCGTTCAAGTAGGGAACAAGCAAAGGTCGGTCATGCTGTATCCAAATCGAACTTACAAAAAGGCGACCTGCTTTTCTATGATACGAACTATAATGGCACCGTCAACCATGTTGCGATCTATGCAGGAAATGGGAAGATGCTAGGGGCACAGTCTTCGACAGGTGTTGCTTTTACAGATGCGTTCTCACGGTACTACTGGGGGGATCGATTTGTACAAGCAAGACGTGTGTTGAATTCTGATACGAAAGTCGCGAGTGAAACGACTTCTAACAGCTCCATATACACGGTTCGCAGCGGAGATACATTATGGGGAATCAGTAGAAAGCATCACACAACTGTTTCCAAACTGAAGCAACTGAATCATCTTTCATCAAACACCATCTATATTGGACAAAAGCTGAAAGTCGCAGGTACTACATCAAGTTCCAACGCGACAACGTATACGGTAAAATCAGGGGATTCACTCTGGAGCATCAGCCGAAAGCACGGCGTAACGGTCGGTGCATTAAAGAGTGCGAACCATCTATCCTCGAACACGATCTATCCAGGTAAAACTTTCAAAATTCCAAACTAGTTATGAATTGACCCCTTCCAAATGGAAGGGTTTTTTATCATGTCGAGCCCTTTCCTGAAATAAGTATCTCAGTAAAGACTTTTTTACGTAATGGGGGATGGGGATGGCGATTCATACTGTGGCACCCGGCGATTACTTGTGGAAGATTTCCATCGCGTACGGTGTACCGATTTCGACGCTGAAGCTTGTGAACGGTCTCGTCTCAGATGCCTTGATTCCAGGATTGCATCTGTATATTCCGGACCAACAACCGCCCGAACGTTACTATCAGATCCGGTCAGGTGATACTTACTGGAAACTGTCCCAGCTTTACAAGACGTCCGTTCAAGCCATTATGACCGCCAACCCAGATCTCAATCCCAATGCGCTTACCATCGGCCAGCGGGTCCGGATTCCGACTTGGCAAAAGTATCCGATGCAATCGCTCGTGTTCTTTGATGCTTTGGAGACTTCCAAGTATTTGGAGCTCCTGGAAGATCTAGCTCCAAGCATCTCGTATCTTGCCATTTTCACGTATTCGTTTTTGCGAGACGGGAAACTGGTGCCGGTTGAGGATGCGGCGATTTTACAGAAGTGCAAGGAATTGAACATCAAGCCTCTGCTTGTCATCAGCAACTATGAAAAAAACCAATTCAGTCCAGAACTCGCAGAGGAAGTGCTTCAAAAGTCTGACGTGCGGGACACGTTGATCCAAAACCTTGTGAACACAGTGAATGATAATGGCTACGCAGGCGTAAGCATAGACTTTGAATTCGTGCCTCCAGGACGGCGGGATGATTTCACCCTGTTCTTAGAAGAGTTGAAAGAAGCACTCGGAAATCGGATATTGCAAGTGAATGCGCATGCGAAAAGCAGTGATCTGCCGACGAACAGGTTGGTCGGTTTTCTCGATTATAAAGCAATTGGCCAGATAGTCGATATCGTTTCGGTGATGACGATCGATTATGGCTATGCAATCGGTCCACCTGATCCGATTTCACCGACCTGGTGGGTGGAACAGGTATTGATGTATGCCACCGGTCAAATCAACCGGCGTAAAGTGATGATGGCGATGAGTTTATACGGCTATGATTGGACGGTTCCTCAAGTTCAAGGGAAAGCGGCTGAAATGCTCTCCGTCCAAAATGCACAAAACCGTGCGATTGATGGTTGGATCCCAGTTCAATATGACTGGACAGCTGAGGCGCCTTTTTACCGATATCGGAAAATGAATGCTGATCATGAAGTCTGGTTCGAAGACATTCAAAGCGTCACTGCGAAATACAAACAGCTGGAAGTGTACAATTTGCTCGGGGCCACCTACTGGAGACTCCGATTTAAATTCCCGCAGAACTGGGCATATGTGAAAAAGAACTTACTCGTGTTGAAGTGATAGGTTGAGGAAGCTTATCGGAAGGTGGTCCGATAAGCTTTTTTCGTACCGTGAAGAGTGGTAGTGAAGTGGATTCGCAGATAGAAAGAGCGTTATTCGTACCGTGAAAAGAGGGGTGGGTGTTATCTCACGGTACGAAACAGCCATATTCGCACTGTCAAAAGTGGGCTGAGTGTGATTCTATGGTACGAATGACGGCAACAAAAAAGTAGTTTTCCAAAATAATGAAAGAAAGGTATAATTATTAACGTTCTGCTCTATAGGAACGTGCTATTTAAACCGATATACATAAAAACTGGGATTTTCTTACTATGATTTTGCAAGCTAATGGAGCTGAGGCTGATGTTTCTTGATCTATTGAATAATATTGCGATAACGACTGCATTTCTGTTCGTGGCGGGGAAGGCATTCCAGAACCGCCCGTTAAATGAGGATAATACCTATAAAACCAAGCTGATGCTTGGTGTAGGTGGGGGGATTCTCGGAACGTTACTCATGTTGAATTCCATTCATCCGAATGAAACGGTCATCGTCGATCTTCGTCATTTGGCGATGGTTTTGGCAGGAGTGTTCGGGGGACCACTATCAGCGATTCTGTCTGCGGTAGTCATTGGTGTCATGCGGATTGGGTTATATGGGATAAGCACTGCCTCGCTTGTAGCGTGTGCAGTGACGATTTTGTCAGGTGTGATCATGGGACTTCTCTCCTTGATCCGACTACCGAAAACCCTTTATCGTTACCTTTTATTGAATGCTTTTGGGATGCTCGCTTTTGCAGCTACATTGTTCTATCTACTGAAGGATACGGGGTTAACGACTCTCGTTCTTTCCTATTTCATCCCCTTTGCAATCGGGGGCAACATTTTTACATACTTTTTAGCGGAAACCTTGAAAAAAGCGAACCAGAATCACCGGGATATCAAGTATTACAAATTGCTTGCTGAGAATTCATCTGACCTGATCTCAACGCATTTCCTGGATGGTAGATTCAAATATGTATCACCTTCTAGTAAAGCTATTTTAGGCTATGAACCGGACGAGTTGATAGGAAAAAATCCGTACGACTTTTATCATTGGGAGGACCTTGAAAGAATTACGGACTCTCATAATACAGTAAAAGAATCCAGCGAGGAATCGGTTGTGGAATACAGGTTCAGGAAGAAAGACGGAAGCTATGTTTGGTTAGAAACCACCTCTAAACGGATGACAGACCTTGGGATTGAAAAGAATGAACTGATCTGTTCCTCCCGAGATGTCGATCTCCGTAAAGATTTAGAGAGTGACCTGATCGAGAAAAACAACCGATTGAAGCGGTTATCCAATATGGACGGTCTTACGGAAATCTTCAACCGACGTTATTTTGACTCGATGCTGGAGGAAGAATGGGCGAAGGCGATCCATCACAAAACGCCACTAACATTGATCATGTTCGATATCGATTACTTCAAGTTTTACAATGATACGTACGGTCATCAACAGGGAGACGAATGTATCAAGGAGATTGCTAACGTTGGGAAAACGGTGTTGAACAGACCACATGACTTGATAGCACGCTATGGCGGAGAAGAGTTTGCCGTCATTTTACCGGATACAAAAGAGAACGGTGCTCTAAAAGTAGCGGAAGCGATCCGAAAGAGTGTACAAGTATTGGCGATTCCGCACGTCAATTCAAAAGTAAAACCGATTGTCACTGTCAGTGTAGGGGTGGCAGTCGTAGAGCCTACTGAGGATATGAATCATCTTCAGCTAGTCGTGGATGCGGATGAAGCTCTTTATACCGCTAAGAAAAATGGACGGAATCAAGTTCATCTCTATAATGACACGGATCAGTCAGAGAGAGTGCAAGGAGAAGAAACAAGCGTCAGGTGATTGCACCTGGCGCTTTTTTGTACGATGGACTTTACATTGCGTGTTTAATACCTTTCTTTACAAGGAGCCAATTTGCTGGAAAGCTGGTTGCCGTGCCAAGAATCATCGCAATCTGCATCATGAACCAGAAGGTCATCGTGTCCGGTTTAGGTGGTTCGGTGAACAGGAAGAAATGGACGATTGCCATCCAACCGAACATGCCGACTTCAAACGCAACTAAAGAAAGCGTGTCTGCTTTAATTGCCTGAATGAAGCCTCGACCCCAGCCCATATGGTCTCCCATCATCTTGCTCATCGGTACAATCGAGAATACTTGGAAAAAGATGCCGAATAGGTAGGCGAGCGTAAACTCGACGACGTAGTGGGTCAACAGGGTTGAACCAGCGATGGTGAGTCCGGTCATAGCGACAAGCGGAACACCCACAGCATCACCGAATGCACAACCGCTCGAACAGTGGCTGGTTGAGACGAATACACTCTGCCAGAAGGGTTTTTCGGAATGCATGTCCTCGTGATTTGTGTGATGGTTTTCGTGATCATGCTGTATTTGAGCATCGGACCGTCCCATTTGCCAATAAGCCAGAACCCCGATTGGTCCCAAATATAAGCCATTGATTGGCCAGACGATATTCATGATGAACATCGGTTGAGGGTGTCTGATGACGTCGATGAGGATGAACAGTGCAGATCCAACTCCCATCATAACCGCAATGTAAGCGATGGTTGTTAGTGTAATCATGCTACCTCCTCCATAGAAAAACTGTCTATTTTGGATACCCTATGGGGGCATTCATTAAACGGATGATCCCATTTATATGTAAAAAAGAAACTCACCTAATCGGCAAGTTTCTCAGTCAATTCCACTTATTCATTTCTGTGATTTCTTGTGAGTTGAGTCGGTTTAATAGTTTTTCAGCGTCGTCTTCAAAAATGGTCTGATCCAAATGCTGCTTCTGAACGAATCCTTCTTCGGACATATGCTGGATCATTTCCTTGAGTGGATCATAGTAGTGGTCGATGTTAAATATGCCGAGCGGCTTTAAATGATAGCCGATCTGATTCCAGGTCATCACTTCGAACATCTCTTCCATCGTTCCGATGCCTCCTGGTAGGGCGATGAAAGCATCTGCCAGCTCATACATCATTGCTTTTCGCTCATGCATGCTGTCAACGACTTTCAGCTCAGTCAGTTCCAGATGATCGACATTCTCAAAAATCCTCCTCGGAATGATGCCTGTCGCTTCACCATTGTTTTCCATGACCTCATGTGCCAGAACACCCATCAGACCGGAATTCCCACCGCCGTAGATTAGCTTGATGTTGTTTTTCGCCAATAGTTTGCCTAGCTTTTTGACCTCTTCCTTGTAGAGATTGCTTGTCCCGAAACTTGAACCACAAAACACACAAATGGAAGAAAAACGATACATTCCGCATTCCACCTTTCATCTATTTATATTATATATGAAGAATATTAAGTTCGTATGAAAGTTTTGGAAGTGGTCTTGCGCACCCCAATCTCGTTGAAAATCCATGATCGCCACCCCGCAAGAGCTTCAAATGACACTCGCACGTAAAATTGGTATAGTTGAAGTAGAGTGAATTTAGTAGAAGAGAGGGAGAAGAATATGCAATTATTGAATGAAATCTTGGAGTTTAATGAGTCCTTTGTAAAAGAGAAGGGCTATGAACCCTACGAAACATCAAATCTGCCCAACAAAAAGATGGTCATCCTTTCTTGTATGGATACACGTCTAGTTGAGCTTCTTCCAAAAGCGATGAACTTGCAAAACGGTGACTTCAAATCCGTCAAAAATGCCGGTGCGATCGTAACGGATCAGTTCGACAGTGTCATGCGCAGCATTCTAGTAGCCGTTTATGAACTAAATGCGGACGAGGTGTTCGTCATTGGTCATCACCAATGCGGCATGTCGAGTGTCGATCCTGAGAAAATGATCAAGAAGTTCCAGGAGCGAGGCGTTTCTGCGGATACGCTAAGAACCCTCGAAAATGCAGGGCTTGATCTTGAAGGTTGGCTCGAAGGATTCGACAGTGTTGAAGAGAGTGTTCAGGATAGCGTGGAAATCGTGAAAAACCATCCGCTACTTCCAGAGGGAACTCCAGTGCATGGTCTCGTCATCGCGCCTGATACAGGTAAATTGGACCTCGTAGTAAACGGATATGAAGAAAAGTAATTGGAAAATGGGAAGACTGGCGCAATCGCCAGTCTTTTCTTTATTGATTCTGTCCCTGAAAAAGCGGAAAACCAAAAATGAAGGACAGAAAGAGCGTTTTACCTCAAACTCGGCTCATCCATCACCATCGATCGGACGAAGTGCTTGGAATCCCATTCTCTCTTTGATATGTACTTGAGCGGTGAGGATTCAGGATACAACTGAGCATCAATCTCTTCCACAGATAGCCCTCTCCCATACAAATGCTGAATTTCTTCATGTGTCCTCACCAGATAATCCAGCTTCTTCTCTAAAATTTTACGCCCATCCGCAATGTACCCTGCATGTGCGCAGAACATCTCCCCGATATCATACGTCAACACGGTTCGGATCGAATCCATGACGGTTGGAATGGATTCTTGCCACATTGAAATTTTCGGCTTCGGTGTGACAAACAAATCACCGGAGAACAGCATACCGGTTTTAGCATTAAAGAATACAAGGTGATCTCGAGAATGGCCGGGCGTATGAATCGCTTCCCATTCCAACTTATCTGACTGAACGCTCGTTCGAATCGGCTTAGCCTCAAACCCTTCCCTCGGACCCCAGAACTCATTCCGGTAATCAGGATATTCCCCGTCTCTCGCACAGATTTCCATCGCCATGGGATGGATGTAAATCTCCGGATTCATCTGCTCCTGAACCCATCGAGCATTCCCGGTATGGTCTTCATGAAAATGTGTCAACGCGACTGTATTGATCTTTTTCGTTTCTAGAAATGGGTGGATTTCACTTGCGCAGCTCTTCGGGCCTGTGTCCACCAGCATTCCATCCACATAGTAGAGGAAGTAATTCAAATACATGTCTCCTGCATAACACTTCACATGCAGGCTTTCGACGTTACCAATCTGTTGTGTGGTCATCATCATGCCTTCTTCCATAAAAAATCTATCCTAACCCTTTCCATAAGATTTTTAAAAATCCTGTAAAGCATCCAAAAAAACAACAGAATGTATTGAAAAACAGTGCAACATCGATTAATATCTTCTAAGGATTAGAAAAGAGAATCTAATTCATATTAAATGACGACAAATGAATGAATTCGGATAAATTTGGTGGGAAAATCCACTTTACATCGGGAGTTTGAGAGGCGTATTATTATGTTCATCTCAATCAAATAGTTTTTGATCCATAACGCTGAATTTGAAAAAAGCGGGGGAACCAATTCTTGATGTGATGGGAAGTCATCACTTGGGGTGAATCCTCTTGTTAGAAAGAGGTAGGGCGACTCTTTACGCCCGAATCCGACAGCTAACCTCGTAAGCGTATAAGGAGAGGATGATAACAGTGATCGAACCACTTTATTGACCACGGGTGTCTTACCTCTGTGGTTTTTTGTATGCGTAAAAAATCATCATAGTTATTGTTAAATACAGGCAAAATAGGAATAACCGGTAGGAAGGGAAATGGATTATGGCCACTCGACTGAAACAAATCGGACTAATCGGACTCGGGAATTTCGGAGGAAGTTTGTGTAAGGAGTTCGCTGAGTTGAATACAGAGATACTAGCAATCGATCGCAACGAAGACAGAGTGGACGCGTATTCTTCATTTGCGACGCATGCCGTTGTAGCAGATTCGACGGATGAAGGCGTGTTGAAATCGCTTGGTGTCCGGAACTTCGATCTGGTCATCGTTTCCTTAGGAGATGACATCCAATCGAGCATATTGACGACACTCGTCCTGAAAGAGATTGGTGTCAAGACGGTCTGGGCAAAAGCGCAATCGAAATATCACCGCATGGTACTCGAGAAGATCGGTGCAGACCGGATCATCCACCCAGAACGGGATATTGCGAAGCGACTTGCGCACCATGTCGTTTCTGAAAAGATCATCGATTACATCGAGCTATCACCTGATCATAGTATCGTTGAACTGATCGCAACCCATAAAGTCCATAAAAAGACGCTCGGACATTTGGATATTCGGGCGAAGTACGGGTGCAATGTTGTTGGGATCAAAAAAGGCGTTGAAATCATGGTTTCCCCGTCTGCGGAAGTGGAACTCCATGAAGGGGATACGCTCATCATCATCGGAACGAATGATGATTTAAAACGATTTGAGGATCGGGGATTGTAGCCTATGAAATGGTTACCGAGAAAACTGAATATCACACCGCCACAATTTTTGGTGCTCATGTTCCTAGCTTTTATCTTACTAGGAACATTGTTATTGAAGCTTCCGTTTGCAACCGAAGAGACAGTCAGCTGGACGGATGCACTGTTCCTTTCGACGTCCGCCATGACCGTGACAGGTCTCGTCACAATCGATCCAGGAACGGTTTTTACTCTGTTCGGTGAGATTGTCATCCTGGCACTGATCCAAATCGGCGGTCTTGGAATCATGTCCTTTGCCGTATTGATCTTCATCATGATCGGGAAAAAAATCGGCATGAAACATCGATTGCTCGTGCAACAGGCACTCAACCAGACGTCCATAGGCGGCGTCATCTTGCTCGTGAAAAGACTATTCATCTTTTCCATTGCCATCGAGTCTGTTGCGGTACTTTTCTTGACCCTTCATTGGGGTCCAGTGATGGGATGGGGGAAAGGCTTTTATGCTGCTGTGTTCCACTCCATTTCCGCTTTTAATAATGCAGGATTTTCAATTTGGTCAGACAGCTTGATGGGATTTGTCGGCGATCCGGTGGTCAACATCGTCATCACGGCCGTGTTCATAACAGGTGGAATCGGATTCACGGTTCTCACAGATTTTTGGCACAGTAAGAACTTCCGGAATCTGAGCCTTCATTCGAAGTTGATGATCATCGGTTCTTTCATCATCAACATCGTTGCTTTTCTAATCATTTTCATATTCGAATCCAATAATCCAGCTACAATCGGTCAGCTATCATCAGGAGAGAAGATCCTAGCATCCTACTTCCAGGCGGTAACGCCACGAACGGCCGGATTCAATACGTTGGATATCGGCAGTATGGAGGATCCGTCCATCTTTTTCATGCTGTTGCTCATGTTTGTTGGTGGAGGTAGTGCATCAACAGCTGGGGGAATCAAGCTGACGACATTCCTGATTATCACGTTCGCCGTTTTCACTTTCTTGAAAGGCAAGTATGAAATCGTTATCTTGCGGAGAACGATCGATTTTTATCTACTCGTAAAAGCATTAGCGATCTCAACGATCGGATTGACGTTCGTGTTCACTGCAATCTTATTGTTGAGCATGACTGAGAATGCACCGATTTTGCACATCATATTTGAAGTCTTTTCGGCGTTTGGTACCGTGGGACTATCGATGGGTTTGACCGGGGATCTTACGATGTTCGGCAAATTTATGATCATCTTCATCATGTTCCTTGGAAAACTTGGGCCGTTGACGCTTGCTTTTACATTGTCCAGACACAGTCTTGAAAATATTCGCTATCCGAAAGAAGATATCTTGGCAGGGTAATGACATCACTATGAGCTGTCTTGAGATTCTGGATTCCACACGACCATAAAAAATTTGCGGAATTATCAGACTTTGCTAAAATAAAGTAAACCATTTACATGACTAGCCTAAATCTAGATATTGGGATGTGATTGATATGAGTTTAGTTTTGCAAGAAGGACAACAAATCAAGGAATTCTTTAATCAACATCAAAAAGAAATCGAAGAAAACTTGCTCTCAGAAGCTGAAAATGTAAGAGGTAAAATCGAAGAAATCCAGATGATCGGTAACATCAATTTGATTGAAAACGCCCATAAACTTATCGGTTATGTGGTGGAACAGCAAACCGAAGATCTTGAGAAATTTGCTGAACAAGAAGGAATCGTGTGGGCGAAATATTCCATGACATTGATGTTTAAACTCGATTGGATTCACGCAATACGTAGAACGTTATGGAGTTTTCTATATAGATATGATGTTGCGCAAGATAAATCAGATCGTATAGAAGAATTTTATGCACTTGAAAAAACAATCAATGAACAGATCGACAAATTCCTGAATGTATTTTTTATCAGTTATTCTACTTATAAAGATAAGCTTCTTGAAGCTGAACGGGAGCTGGTGGAAAACCTATCTGTCCAAATCATACCAATCAGTTCAAACACAGCAATATTCCCGTTAATTGGAACAATGGATGGATATCGTTCCGAGACGATAGAAGATAAGGTTTTGGCTGAAGTAGGTAGAGGCAGAATCCAAACCCTGATTATTGACTTGTCAGGTGTGGTCGACATGGAGGGTTCCGTCACCCATCACTTGCTTAAAGTCATTGATGGTATTTCTTTAATGGGATGTGAAGCGATCATTACAGGAACTCGTGCCGATATTGCGAGTAAGATGGTGAGAGAGGGGCTTTCGTTTAAGGGTAAAGCAATAGTGAAAGGTAATCTCCAACAAGCGATTACAGAAGTCTTACTAGGTGATTTACAATCTTGCTGACAAGTAGAGTTGGAGGCTGATTGAATGGAAGAATCTATGGATCATTGGCTAGAGATAACAGTGATTGGACTTTGAAAATTGGGAAGACTGTCATCAGTCTTCCCGATTATGTATCAGGAATGGTTGAGCACGATCAACACCATCGAGCACAGGTGGCTCATTTTCTTCAATCACACAGTCATTCACTTTGAGAAAGCTTGATGTTCCGTAAAATTCCGAAAATCGTCAATCCTATAAAGAAGAGTGACAATACAACAAGCGTGATGCTGTAGCCGAGTTCCCCTGTCGTATACATACGGTGTGCGTATAGCCCCAAATTGATGGAACCGATCACCATAGCAAGTAATACTAGTCTAGAAATCTTCATTTTCCATCCCCCCTATGAATTCCACTATACCAAAAAATAGAAAAGACGGAAAAGGGTCAATCACGTGCGTTCACTTCAAAAGCAGTTCGAACGCCGGATTCGATTGCCCCTTCAATCCACCCGTGAAAAGAGGAGGTATGTTCACCGGCAAAGTGAAGTCGACCTTCAGGCTGTTTGATCACCTGACCAAACTCTGAATATTGATAAGGCTTGAACAAAGTGAAGCAGCCACCAGAGAATGGGTTTTGAGCCCAACTGAAAGACGCGCCTTTCCGGAAGGTCTGAAACACAACTGGACCGTGGACTCTGGCAAGCATTTGAAGCGCTTCCTGAATCCTGCGGTCTTCTGGTAGTGCATCCCACAACGCCGCATTATCTTCCCAACTGTAACTGCCCAACATCACTCCTGGACCTGGTTTACCGATGTTATGACTCGGATAATAAGCGAATTGGAGTGGGAAGTCCGTTGTCATACTGCCACCGAACAACTGGTCTTTTTCCCAGAACTTATAACCGAACTCAAGTCCTATTTTCGTTGCAGGAACATAGTGCATCGTTTGAATGGCGGTTCTTTTTTCGAACGAGATGGATGAAAAAGGTTCAATGTTGATGAACTGGAAGACGGAGAAGGGAATTGTCGTGATGGCATAATCTGCTTGTATTCCGCTTCTTTTTCCGGTTCTTGGATCAACAGTAGAAACAACAACAGATTTGTCATATTGTTTGATATCAGTAACATTTTCGTAGAGATAGAGATTGCTGGAGAGTTCTTTCATGAATGACCAGGGGAGTCGATCATTCCCGCCAATGATCTCATAGTATTTCAAATCACTGCTGAATAAGTTCGACACGATGTCGGTGATGATATCGACGAATGATAACTCCGGAAAACCTTCAATACCCAACAAGATTTGTATGAGATGGACCGTAGAGGCATCCAGAGACTTTCCAAAGGGGTTGTTTTTCAAGAACGAACCGAAAGAATACGAATCGTATTTCTTTTTCAGTCGGATCCGTTCTTCAGGGGATGCATTCGTATACAAATCAAAAAAAGGCTGCACGGCTTCCAAAAAAATATTCAATGCAGTCTGCTTTTTGTATTTATCTCCTACAGGGTATTTCAAAACGTCAGGATCCTTATCATATAGGTAGCGTCTCGTAAGGATTCCGTTCACGTAAATGATGTCATAGGGAGTCGAGTTGATGAACGGATTCAAAGGGAGCTTGAAACGTTTGATCAATTCTAAAACAAGTACATGGGTTTCCGGAATTCGCATGGCACCAGCCTCAAAATAATTCCCTTCTGAGAACGGTTGACGCATGGTAAAAATCCTTCCGCCGACTCGACTATTTCCTTCCAAAATGGAAACTGTATGACCGGCTCGCTTCAATAACGAACCTGCAACGAGTCCGGCCATGCCAGCACCCAGGATCATTACATGCTTTGGTTTGGTGTTTTTCTGTAACCCGTTTTGAATGATGGATAGCATTTCATCCGGATAGGACAATATGCCATTCAGTGTCTCATCTAGTCCTTTCCACATGTTTCCATACCCCCTGAATAAGAAATATATTGTAGGAGGGATAGAAATATGAAGGGAGAGTTCGTTTTAAGATTGTACACTCTCTTTACATAATAGTTCCGCAAATGTCTTGCCGAACTGCTTACATCTTTCTACTTCTTCGTCTTCTGGTGTGAGTTCCACTTTCAACCCGCCTAGGATGATTTCCGCCCCGAGTTCATGAAGTTTGTCACTAAGAATATCGACTGCAGCGCCATACTTCGGATACATCGAGTCACAAGAGCCGAATGTCGCTGCCCGAATACCCGTGAAATTCAATACATCCAATTCATCATAAAAATCCTCTAATTCATCTGGCAAGTCGCCATCACCCCACGTGTAGGATCCGAAGAGGATTCCGTGGAAATCCTTTAATTCTTCTACAGCAATCTCGTCAATTTCGATTTGCTTTTTCACAATCTCCACGTTCTGGTCACTCATCCCTTGTTCGATGAGGTCCGCCATATCCTCGGTATTTCCTGACATACTTGCGAATAGTATCAAAACCCGTTTCATCATCATCGCTCCTTATGTATTTATTTTATTTGAAATTGAGAATCATTATCACTTATATTCCTATCATAGTTGAGAATACTTCTCACTGTCAACATCCTTCTCCGTCATAAAAAAGAAACATTGAAAAATGCTTTTTGCGTGTTTGAGACAAGCTTGATTCAGACATCCTAGTACATAAGAGACAAAGTTGTGACACTGCGGGTCCTTGAGAAGGTCAATACTGAAAGGGGAAATGGGTATGTCACCTGAAAAAGCGATTGGATTGATGCTCCAGTTCGGGATGTACACGATCGGTATCATCACCGTCACGATTTTGATCATGAACGCAGTGAATTGAAGAGGTATTTTGTTGAAAGTGGTTCTTCCTTGGAGGAACCGCTTCTTTTTTGTTTTTCCATAGCGGTATTTGACTTTCATTCGTTAAAGGATATTAGAAGAAAAGAAGCGAATAGATTAAATATAAAAGTAACGCGAATAAGGAGGGGATTGTAATGGGTTCTTTTCTGAATATCGGGTCCTTCTTACTTATGCTGGTGTGTGTCGTGTGGTTTTTGACTCAAGTATTCTTTGAAGCGTATTTGCCACAGTCTCTCGGCTATCCCTTGATTTTCGGATGTGTTGTGTTTACTTTTATCATAGGAGTCGTCGGCACAATCGGAGTGGACAATTGGAAGTCTGCAGCTCGGACGATTTCAACGGTTCTGATGACTGGAGCACTGTCCATCATGCTCACCTTCATTGTTTTCATCGGAGCACTTTTCGGATAAAAAGGAGTTCTTTCGCACATGCTGAAATCGGTAAAGAATGTTCAGTTGATTTCGTACAGTCCCATATATGACAAGGCTTTATTTTCCTTTTATCTTCCTGACGAACAACTACGATTCACGGCTTATCCTGAGGAAATGATTCGGTTGGCAAAGGAGGACGCTACCCGTCATCCTGTCATCATCCTTTCAGAGGATTACCCTGTCGGATTTTTCGTATTACAAGCAGGAGAGCGTGTGGAGCAGTATACGGATGAAAAGAACGGATTATTGCTGATTGCTTTTTCTATTGATACGAATCATCAAGGAAAAGGTTATGCAAAGAGAGGACTGAAACTTCTGCCGGATTATGTCCGAACGAACTTTCCTGAAGTAAGGGAAGTCGTTTTAGCCGTAAATGAGAAAAACATTGCCGCGCAAAAGCTCTATCAGTCTTGTGGCTTTGTGGATCATGGTAAACGGAAGATGGGAAAAATCGGTCCACAACAATTATTAACGCTAGAAATATAAAAGGAGAGCTGCCTACCACCTGAATAGGTGAGAGGCAGCTCTTGTAGGTTTAACTTTCTTGTTGATCACAATAAATGTGCATCGCTTCCCTCATGAAAGCGGCTAATCCAGGTTTGAATTTGTCGATGTTCTTCGTGAAGCGCTCATCGTTCACGTATAAATCACCGAGTCCTCTGAAGATTTCAAGCGTGCAGTCATAATAATGGTCTGTAATATGCTGTCTCCAGTCGGATACCGCTTGTTGGACTTCAGGGTCAGAAGGTCCAGCATGCATCCGATCGGCAATCTTTCTGTAAATGTCATTATTTTCTTGTTGGATCCGTACCCAATCTTCCTTCGTGTATTTGGCTGTTCTTTTTTCTGCCGTCTCCACGATCTCTTTTCCATATTTCTGTTTCGCTTCATCGGAATATTTCTTCTGATGTTCTTCAATTTCCTTCATATCAAAGCCTTTGAACATATCCTCTTCGTTCATTTTCGTTCCTCCTTCAATTGAGTGGATCGTCTGGTCGACCGTGCTGAGCATCTCTTCGATCCGTTTCTTTTTCTCCAGTAAAATTTCCTTGTGAGCATGTAACGCATGCATCCGGTCAAAATCAGGCCTGTCGAGTATTTCCTTGATTTTTGTAAGTGGGAAACCGATCTCCTTGAAAAACAAGATTTGCTGAAGTCGCTCGAGGTTTCGATCTGTATAAAGTCGATACCCGGCCGGGGTAATGGATTCTGGCTGCAACAATTCAATCTGGTCATAGTAGTGGAGTGTGCGCACACTGACGCCAACGATGTTCGAAACATCTTTCACTTTATACATCTCAATCACCTCAAGATTAATCGTAAGCTATGACGTAACGTAAGGGTCAATTGCTTTTTTTGAAATAATGTGAAAAATAGGCACCTGCTGACCGATATAAAAGTCGTACGCCAAAAAAAGAGAGTTGTATGATGAAGCTTCTGAAATCTATGTTGATTCTACTTTCTATTATTTTCATTCTCTATTTAGTGTACCATCATGTTATAATGGTCACTCCTGTTCAAGAAGTGAAAGATATCATGCTGAATTTAGAAAACAGTGAAGAAATCACGACCGATCAGCGTAATCAATTGAAGGAGTTAATTCAGGGGCCGAAATTTTATGGTTTCCCTGTATTCAAAATCACGACTGAAACTGAACATTTTTTGGAGCCGCACATCCAACAATTGATCATCTATCAAGAAAGTATGTCAAATATCCATCCTCATGTTAAGATGGTATTTGTCTCGTTTGAAATCGTACGATATGACCCATCTGCCGCTAAAAAAGACAACTACATCCATGAAGGGAATTACACTGGAAAAGCTGTTTTTCATTTAGTCGAGGATGGATTCAATGCGTGGAAAATAACCGATGTGAGAACAACCGATTTCAAAAAATCGGACGATGGGCATTGGTCAGGCACGTACAAATAGAGAGGTTTTAACTTTTGAAAAAACTATTCTGTCAATATGGGCACTGGGTTCTGTTCATCGTACTTGGTGTCATTGTTATTTCGAATTTCTTCTATTATAAACCGTACAACACTGCCGATATCGTTGCATTAGCCTTTGGTCTAATGGGCCTTATCGGAGTCTTGTATTTGGCGATCGTTACAGAGAAAAAGAAGAGGAACAAGAAAAACGATTAGCACGTGGGGGTAAGGTATGGATCGATTCATTGTAAATGTCGAGGGTGCAATTTACAAAAATGGGCGCTGGTTGATCATTAAGCGCAGTGAAAAGGAAGAGCATGCTGGGGGGCTGCTCTCCTTGGTCGGTGGAAAAGTCGAACCGGAAGGCAATCTATCCGACATCTTGGAAAGGACGGTCCAAAGTGAAGTCCTTGAAGAAGTTGGTATTCATGTGAAAAGTGAAATGACATACGTACATAGTACTTCCTTTACGGTAGGTGACGATATCCATGTCGTCGATATCGTCTTCTTATGTGAGCATGAAAGTGGCGAAGCCTACGCGAAGAGTAAAGATGAAGTGGATGGCGTCTGGTGGATGACTTACGAAGAAATAGCCGCTGACCCGAGAGCACCAGAGTATCTCGTAGAAAGCCTGAGGAGGGCAGAAGAAGTCCTTCAGGAGAAAGCAGAGGCCCGCTGATGAATCCTGCGTACCGTGGTGTGAAATTCCGCTATCTGATTCTTTGGATGATCTTGACCGGAGTTGTTCTTTTCGGTGGGGGCTTCTTCTATGTCATGAAGAATGGACCATCAGCACTTACGAGTGTGATCCTGTTCAGTCAATTTGCGATATACGCGGTTCAGCTTCTATGGCTGAAACGGGCTTATCGGAAAAATGATCTTCAATTGAAATCTGTGTTCCAGCCGATCCGGAAGTCCGATGGGCTAGTGAAGAAATTGGGGTTTACCCTGTTTCATTTGACGTTTTCCCTTTCCATCGCGGTATTTTTGTTTTATCTTTTTTCTTTGATCGTACCGGATTTTCTTTTTGATATTTTAGAGGATAATATGTCCACAAGCTCATTCATGGCATCGACGACAATTCCTTCGTTCCTGCTCGTCGTACTGGTTGCTCCTATCGTGGAGGAATTGGTCTTCAGAGCGACGTTGCTGCAGAAGCTTCGGGTGAGGTTCGGTACTGTTGCCGGAATTCTGATTTCATCTGCGATCTTCAGTTTGATCCATATGAACAGCGGTATGATCGGTCATTTTACCATGGGTGTATTTTTGAGTATCTTTTACTTGAAAACACAGAACATCTGGGTTCCGATTCTCTGTCATGCCTTGAATAACTTGATCGCCTTCTCCTCCGCTACGGTAGATGGAGGAAGTGAATTGGATTTCTCACAAGCGGTTGCTGAGATCCAAATGGTCGGTCCTTATGTCGGCATCTATGCTTTCATTTGTTTGGGGCTACTTATATGGATCGCTGTAAAAATGATCAAAGGATTACGTGAAACTGAACATGTGCTTAAAAGTGATGAAAAAGCTGTGTGAGAACACAGCTTTTTTTATGTGAGCGTGGTTGGAAATTGGGATTTCTGTAGATTTCAGCTACTCATAGCTGACCTAATTAGAGGAATTTCGTGTCATGAATCGAAAGTAATGGGGGTGGGTAAAAAGGAGGGGTTAAAGCTTGAAGGAATTCGACACATTCCTTGAAGAATACATAACTGGATGGAGAAATTGCTCTCTGGAGGTCATCGAACTGAGCACCTGGAAAGATTTTCAGGCAAGAGAAGTCCGAGAAATTGATGGTGAATTTCTTGTTCAGGATTACGGGTATGCGGAGTCCATAAAAGGATGGAAAAAAGCATTCGAGGCCTTTCAAGATAAAGAAGTTAAATGGGACTTTCATGAGGTGAATAGGATGCCGCTTCGGCGAGGTGAAATGCTCATATCTTTCTGGGTGACATTAGAACTTGATGGTATTAAGGTCCAATCTGCACATTTTTTCACTGATACTTTCAAACAAATGAACGGTGATTGGAAATTAATCAGAAGCTACATTGAAGCAAGTGTCCCTATTTCATCCGTTCCAAAAGAACCAATCCAATCTTAAGAAAAGAGGCGGAGCCATGCTGTTCAGAGGAGAACAAGTTTGTTTAAGGAAAATGACACTGGGGGATGCAGAGCATTATCATCGCTGGCAGAATGATATGGAAATTGCGCCGTTGGTGAATCCATTCATCGAACTACAATCCCTCGAAGAGGTCGAAAAGAATCTCCAAAGTTTGTTAGGGGCGGACAACCGGAGAAATTACATCATTGAACATTTAGAGGATCGAAAGCCGGTCGGCTATCTTGGATTGTTCAACATCAATCACTACCATAAAAATGTAGAATGCTATATTGCACTATGCGAAGCGGAGTATAGAGGAAAAGGCATCGGTTATGAAGCCATGGAGCTGATGATGGAATACGTTTTCGCGGAAATGAACATGCATAGATTGTCCTTGCGGGTGTTTGCAGACAACGAACGCGCAATCCAAATGTATAAAAAACTGGGATTCATTCAGGAAGGCCGTCTGAGGGAGGCACGTTTCCACAACGGGAAGTGGCAAGATTCATACATAATGAGTGTTTTACAAGCAGATTATCAACCACATAAGGCTCAATGAAGGAACATGTATTCAGCATGTTTCTTTCTTTTTCACTCTAATAATATTAAATATATTAAATTTTAACAAAAAATTTAAATAATCATACATTTTAATTCCATTATATGGTACTATAGGTCTAATCAACAGGGAGGAGGGATGGATGAGCACCTTAGACCTTCAAAAAAAGTTCAATTCGAGGGGGATATGAATGGAGAAGGTTGAAAAACATGAGTATTTGATCAATGGAGAAACGATGGTCATCTTACCGCATTATAATGAGCATGGTCATCTATACTCACTGGTATCGGAGCTTGGTCAGGATTTGGTCGTTGCACAGAAACCGATGGAAATCATCAACAACAGTTGTCTCTATTACGGATCGAGTTATCAAGGAAGGGTGGAAGGAGCCTCACATTTGACGAAATATAATCGGATGGTTCCGATTGTCGTTTGCAACCGATCAGGCATCTATTTCTTTCCGACTCAATCTCCTAAGAGTGAAGCCTGTATATGGTTTGCACACGAGTATATAAAAGAAATCCTTTCTGTTACTGCTGAGAGCAGCTCAGTCGTACTGCGCAACAAGACGACAGTCCCAGTCCAAATCAGCCGAGCCGCAATGGAATCCAAAGTCAACCGGGCAGCACAATACAGACATCTGATGAGTCTCCAGCAGAGGGAAATGGAACGTCCATTATCAGAAATGATGAATTTAGAGCAAGCATTCATCATGGAAACAACAGGTGCTTATTCATTCAATGAACACAATCCTCACGTTTAAAGGAACGGATCATGATAAGACAACAGCATACATAAACGAGAGGTCGAGGGAAAAATGGGGAGAGAAGGTAGACAGCTACGGTTCGAGTAGCTGTCTATTTTCACTGAAGAAAGTTTAAATACTTTCTTCAGTATATGTGCAAATATGCCTTCGCCAAAAGTCTAGGCTTATCAAGTTTTCTTTACACTTCTTCCCTGTAATCAAATCCACATGATTCATTAAAACAAGTTTAATAATGTTCTTCTATGATTTAGGGTGACGATAAGGTTTTTGAATAAGATCACAATGAGTAGAGGATGGTGTATCCTTACGATGCTGAAATATTCGTTGTATGAATGGGAAATGCATGGCCTTGTGCTGTTCGGAAAAGAAAAGCGGAAATGGTACTTTCAATGTCCGAATTGCTTTCACATCCAGTCCGTCCAAGAATTCTTGAAAGAAGGTTATCCTCCGGATCTCGCCTACTCTTATTGTAGAACCTGCCATTACAAAGCGAAGCAAGGGACCTTCGGCAAAGGGAAAATCGTCCAAGTCAATCAAAATCATAATCTCGAAGTCTTCGATTTTGCATGAAAAAGAGGCTAGCCCAAGGGTTAGCCTCTTTCATAGTTATTTAGATAGCCCAGTTGCCATCTTTGAAGAGTTGCACTTTCTCACCGTCTTGCGTTTCCGCGACGATATCAAGGTCAGCAGACCCGATCATGAAGTCGGTGTGTCCACGACTTTGGTTGACACCGATCTCTTCTAGTTCTTCCTTCTTCAAATGACCGACATCCTTCACGGACATCGTAATGGACGTTCCGATTGCAAGGTGACAAGCTGCATTTTCATCATAAAGTGTGTTGTTGAAAATGATGCCGGAATTCGAGATTGGAGAATCGTATGGTACCAATGCGACTTCCCCAAGGAATTTCATACCTTCATCAATGTTCAACAGCTGTTCCAGCGTCTCATAACCTTTTTCAGCTGAGAAATCTACAACTTTACCATCTTCAAACGTCAGGCTGAAGTTATCAATGAGATTCCCCATTGCAGATAGAGGTTTCTTGCTCGCTACTGTTCCGTTGACGCCATTTTTATGTGGGGTCGTGAATACTTCTTCAGTTGGGAGATTCGGAATATAAGATGTTCCAAATGTAGACGTGTGACCACCGCCGATCCAGAGGTGATCCGGGTGTAAATCGATGCGAAGGTCTGTACCTTCAGATGTGTAATGCAACGATTTAAAACGTTTTTCATTCAAGTAGTCGACCTTTTCCGTCAACGTCTTACCATGCTCTTCCCATGCAGCGACCGGATCTTCCTGGTCAATCCGTACCGTGTGGAAAATCGCATCCCATAGTGCTTCGATCGCTTCTTCTTCACTTCTTTCTGGGAATACACTTTTCGCCCAACCAGCTGTTGGTACACCAGCAATCGCCCAATGCATGTCACCGTTCAATTGAGCTTTAGAGAACGCTTGAAGCTTTTCTCCTTTGTCCTTTTGCACCCACATGAGACGCTCAGGTGTAACACCAGCATAGGCGTTTGGATCATCACCTGTAATGTTCAACATCGCATCGTTGTGTTCAGACAAGCTGTTGAACTTGTCGATATCCCATGGTTGCAGGTTATCTTTCACCGTCTCTTCAGGTGCATTTTCCAAATGGATGCGAGTCGTAGCTGTATCGACCCAGTTCACCATGACACGCTTACATCCATTCTCATAAGCGTACTTGGTTACCTTACGAGTGAAATCCTTGGCTTCGATCGGAGAAAGGATCAACAAGCGTTGTCCTTCTTGAATATTCAGTCCGACCTTGACTACCAATTGTGCATATTGATCTAACTTTTCTTCAAATGTTTTCATATGTATAACCCTCCTCTAGGCAAATTTTATCATAGTTTCTGGAAAGGTGTTAGGAATGAGCAATTGTATTTAGAATTATCCAAATTATGACACAGGTATGATAGAATGATTTTGGTAGGCGTATTAGGAAAATTATGGTGGTGAGGTTTTGAAGAAAAGGCTTGTGTCAGGTTTTTTAGGTGTTATTTTAATGGTGTTGAGCGTTGGTTGTTCTGACAAAATGGTTGAGAGTAGCACGTTTTTCGAGATTAAGAAGACGGAAGAAATTCAGGTTAGTGTTCTGGATCGGCCGACTGTCAGGACGAAAGAAGATGCTCAGATCCAGTCTGTAATTGAACTCATTAACGATAAACAATTAATGAAAGCTTCAACAGAGGAAATGAAAAAGATCCATATGCTCAGGAATAAACCTGAATATGAATCGATTGATTTGATGGTTGAAACGACGGAGGAAGTACCAAGTACAACATTGCTTGTATTGAATGACGGACGACTAGTTCTAACTGAAATAGAAGATGGATTAGGAAGGGACTTTTATCAATTAAAAGAACCTTCAATTGAACTGTATAATGAATTGTTGGCTTTATTTGAGCAGGATATTGAAGGAAAGGAAGCGAACCCACACGTCCTTGAACTTTTAGAAAATGATCAGGATCAGGAAGTGGAAGTCGAGGTAGATGTCATTCGATCTTCCGAAAAGACTCAGTAGGTGAATAGGATGGACACATATAAATCTAGCATCTCTCCTTACTTCATGCTCGTATTTGTTCCTCTCTATACGTTCGTTTTACAGACTTACGGCTGGTATTATCTCCTGGCAGTATTTCTGCTTACATATCTCGTTAGCTCTTTTAATTTTATTATTCAAATATATGAGCAAAACTTAAAGTTCGAGGTACTCATCTTTAAATATGCCATCTATAAAAAAACGATCAAACCTGAGCAAATCAGAAAAATTACATTCAAAAGAACGAGTTGGACGAGGAAAAGTGCGGTCATTCATATTCGACAGGGAAAGAATATCCGATTGATTGACTTTGAACCTAAAACGTACTGTGCTAAACTGGAACAGTTTGCAATTGCACATCAGATTGAGATCCAAAAGACAAAGGATTTTCAGTTGCTGGAACGACACTATTCTTAGATTTGATTTTTAAGTAGCTTGGCTTAGCCAAGCTTTTTTATGGGAACTTTTGGCTACAACAGTCGTAAATAAGGTTAGATAGGGAGCTGAATATGGATGAACGGATCTACTTTTTATGAAAATGAACAATTTTTCAACCAGTTCCAAAAGCGGAGGAATCGTTCGGAAAGTCCGAACAATGTTCTTGAAGGACCTGCAATCAATGATTTAATTGGCAGTCCAAAAGGAGATCGGATTCTCGATCTCGGCTGCGGAGACGGTTTGTTTGGAAAAGAGTTACTTGAAAGAGGCGCAGTGCACTATCACGGAATTGATGGATCGGAACGGATGGTTGAACTAGCAAGAAAGGGTTTCGAGGATACACGAGTAGAATTCCAATGCCGCTCTTTAGAAGGATTGAAACTTCAACAAAACCATTATGACCTGGTTGTGTCCCGGCTCGTTTTTCATTACCTGAAAGACGTACAGCCTGTGTTTGAAAAGGTGTTTCATAGCTTAACCCATGGAGGTCGTTTCGTTTTCAGTGTGCAGCACCCTGTCATAACAGCTTCAATGAAGAGCGCAAGCGGTGGGAAACGTGAAAACTGGATCGTAGATGATTATTTCAAAATAGGGGAGCGCACAGAACCATGGATGGATCAGATGGTGACAAAATACCATAGGACGACGGAGCAATACATAACCGAAATATTGCAAGCAGGCTTTCAATTGGAAGGCTTGAAAGAAGGAACGCCGGATGAACGGTTCTTCAGCCAAACAGAAGAATATGAACGTAGAAGTAGGATTCCTGTAGTCCTCATCTTATCTGCCCGGAAACCTTGATTGGAGGAGATTAGCGGTGGCTTTTGAATTGTTCTTCCTATTATTAGAAGCTTTTGGAGAATTCCTTTTCTGGTTCATGCCAGAAAAGAGCAAACTTCAACGGAACATCGACCGTTTGAAAAAGGAGCAATGGTTCAGCCGATTGTATGGAAATGATTTTGATGCATTGATGGAAAAGGACCAGAAGCTGAAAAAATTCTTGAAAAAGCGGAGAAACGTCAGACTCCTCTTGAAGAACGAATACGAAAGGGAGCACTTCATTCGCGACATCGAAACCTCCATTAACGTACCAGGCACCGAAACAGAACCGTTGAAACGCAACAGTTTCTGATTGGTGCCTGGCACCTACTTGTATTCTTCGGATTTTCCTCTTGGAATGCTTAGTGTGTTCCATTCTTTGTTTTTGGCGAGTTTACCGATATAGATGATCTGACCAACGTGTGCTGCGTAATGGGTGACTTGGCGCTGCAATGCTTTAATGACGGTATGCGGTTCGCTTCGTATGTAGACCGTCTTCAACAAGTCCGCTTCCGTCAAGGAATTGAGCGTATTGAATAAGACACCCCAGCCTTCTTCCCAAACCTCTAGCATATGTTCCTGCGTTTCCATATCATCAATGAATTCGTTATCTCGATAACGGTCCGGTTTTTCACCATCTGTAGTAAGGAAGTCGGTCCATCTCGACTTCATATTGCCACTCATATGTTTAATCAAGATTGCAATACTGTTCGATTCTTCATTCGGTGTCCAAGCAAGCTCCTCGGTACTGAGTTGATCGAAAACCCTTTCTGCTTGCTTTTTCAGCCCTCTGTAGTTCTCTCTGATCTCTTCAAGATAGACCTTCTCTAGTTCTGACATATTTACACCTCATTTTTGTAGTCTCCTTTCAGTCATTCGAAGTTACTTAGGAAAAACCCTTTTAATTCGCCGTGAACGATTTTAGAATGTAGGAAGGGATTATGAATATAGTAACGAAGTAGTTAGTCGAAATATAGTAGAAAAGAAGGGGAAATAAAATGCCGAATCATATTCAAGACAAACGCAAAGTGGAAAAACTATCTGAACAATTAATTGAACATAAACTGAAAATCGCTGATGATATTGTATCTTTACGCATGAACAACATGGATACAGAAAATGAGTTCTTTTCCGAGGAATCGCTGAAGGAAAGAGCGGTCGAAATGATCACTCTCATCGCTGAACACCTGCCTAATGATAGAGAAGATGAATACGAAGAAATCATCCGATGGGGATCTGAAAAGGGGAAGAAAGCAGTGGTATTGGATGCTCCGATATCTGAAGCTTTGAGAAATACACCCTATTATCGGCAAGTCCTCTGGGCTTACATTGCTGATTTTGCACAAACTGAAGCGCTGACGAATGATCAGATCATTCAGATTGCGAACCGATTGGATCCAATCCTCGATCAAGCGGTCTATGGTTACAGCAAAAGTTATGTAGAATACAACATTGAAGTAGCCCTTCGTTATCAGGACACGCTACTTGAACTTTCTGTACCCGTCGTTCCACTATTTGATGGAATAGCTGTTTTGCCGATCATAGGAGATATTGATACGAATCGGGCGAAGCATATTCAAGAACGTGCAATTGAGCGTTGCGAGGAATTGAAGCTTGATCGAATCATCATCGATCTTTCTGGTGTGAGTGTAGTAGATACGATGGTTGCACAGCATCTCTTCCAACTGGTCAAAACCCTACGCTTGCTCGGTGTGAAAACGGCCATTACAGGCATCCGATCAGCAGTAGCGATTACAGCCGTCAATCTGGGAATCGAGTTGAACGACTTGAATATCTATACGACACTGCAGCTTGCTCTAGAAGCATTAGGATATGGGAAAGTGAAAGAGGAAACCATTATTTGATCCATATGAAAAAGTATATCAATTGGGAGCTCGTCGTCCTGTTGCTCCTGCTTCAGTGGTTGATCAAACCGATCGGGGTGGATCTAAGCGAATATATATTGGAGCGCATTTTTTTAGGGATATTCTTTTTCATACAGTTGATCATAACCTGGCAAAAAGTCATTTTGACTAGAAGGATTTATTGGTTGATGGCAGGGGTTTTCGGATTGACCGGATTCATGTTGGCACTCAACTTATATATGGAGGGACATGATGGAGTTTCCTCAGCGTTCCTCGGTTTATTGTTACCTTGGTTTATCGAACATAAGAAAAAGATAAACGAAGGTACAAACGAGATGAACGAATCAGTATGATTATTGCAAATAATCGTCGGTGTAATCTTGTCCTAGCGTTACTCTACCTATTCCTTCTTCCGCCAGCTTTTTCTGCAGTTGTTCCAATACATAGAGCGTCACCATTTCAGCGAGATCTTCATGTGCCAACTCATCGAGATGGTCGAAGATCTCTTCTTTACTTTTTGAATCCAGGATGCCGAACACAATCGGGTAGATGTCCTCTTCATCGGCTGAGAAGTGGAATTTGAACGTGTCATATATTTCGTCGACCAATTTCATTGTGCAATCACCTCCGTGTTAATTTACCCACGTACAAATGCCCTCATACGTGTAGAGATTTTCAAAGAAATTTTGTATAATGGGAGTATAAAATCGAACGATAACTTCATACTAGAAAATGTGGTCGTTGGGCTATAGCCAAGCGGTAAGGCAACGGACTTTGACTCCGTCATGCGTTGGTTCGAATCCAGCTAGCCCAGCCATACATAACATGAAAACACTCCAGAGTTTGGAGTGTTTTTTTATATGCATAATAAGGGTAACCTAACCTCGTTGAAGCGTAACATTTGGACCTATTATGAATCCTTGATATCATCATGGTAACTTTAAAATGTAAAATAACTAACAAAAAGAAAGAGGGATACAATGTCAAACGAACTTTTTCAAGAAGGTAAATTAGGAAATGTTTCCGTGAAAAACCGATACATCGTCGCCCCAATGACACGGGTAAGTGCTGATGAAGATGGTCAGGCTAACGACCGAATGAAGGCCTATTACGAGCGTTATGCTGAAGGCGGATTCGGTACCGTGATCTCTGAAGGGCTTTATCTGGATGAGTCGTACAGCCAGGGATACTACAATCAACCCGGACTTGCGAATGAAAAACAGATGCATGCCTGGAAGCCGATTGTAGAAACGGTTCAAGCACATGGTGCGAAAATGATTGCCCAGCTCATGCATGCTGGCGGGCAAGCTCAAGGCAACCGTTATACAGATGAAACGATAGCACCATCGGCTATTGCTCCAAAAGGAGAACAGCTTCCGTTTTATGGAGGTTCTGGCCCATTCCAAACGCCTAAGGAAATAACAGGAGAACAAATCAATGATGTGAAGAAAGCTTTCGTAGATGCTGCTAAGTACGCGAAGGAAGCTGGATTTGACGGGGTAGAAATCCATGGTGCCAATGGTTACCTACTCGATCAGTTCTTGACCGATTATTTGAACCATCGTGATGACCAATATGGCGGTTCTCTTGAGGCACGTCTTCAACTGACGCTAGAAGTCATTGAAGAAGTGAGAAAGGCGGTCGGGAACGATTACATGGTTGGAATCCGGATCTCTCAAGGAAAAGTAGCCGATCAAGGTTACAAGTGGCCGAACGGAGAGGAAGATGCAGAATACATTTTCCGTACACTTGGAAAAACGACCCTTGATTACATTCACGTGACCGACGGAGATGCAACTGAATCCAGTTTTGGTGAGGGCACGAAAACGTTGGCTGCTGCAGCGAAAGAATTCGGTGGTCTTCCGACAATCGCAAACGGTGGTCTTGGTGAACCAGAGAAAGCTGAATCTCTGTTGGAAAAAGGGGAATCCGACTTTGTGAGCCTTGGTACAAGTGCTCTCGCAAACCCGGATTTGCCAAACCGTGTAACAAAAGATGCTGAACTGAAAGAATTCAATGCGAAAGAGATCTTGATGCCTCAAGCAGAAATCAAGGATGTTGAATTAGAAGCAGAAGTGATTAGCGAATAGTAATGAATATTTGAACAGACCTGTTGTGATTCACAACAGGTCTGTTTTTTCTACATATGAAGATTCATTAGTAAAAACGTACTCATTCTATACAGATACAAAGGATTCTCGGGGTCAGGACAGAAGTAGGTCATATGGAAGATTTGTACAAAACAAGGGGGATTTTGATGGGAAAGTGGACTCACGCAGTCGTTTTTATGAGCGTCATTGGATTTGTATTGTTCTTTGTGCCCGGAAATGATTTTCCTCCTGATACACTGGATGCCTCGCTTTTACAAGAGGTGGAGGCTGAAGGTGATCTGACTGAAGAGATGAAAAAGTCGATACCGACATCCTATGAAGCAAATTCTACAGAAACAGCTCTAAAAGCATTGCCTTATCGGGTAACACTTCCCGAAAGCTTGCCATTTGAAGCAGAGCCTTTCCAGGTCCTTGATATCAAAGATTGGAATGATAAAGACGGGAAAGATATCCGGATTGAATTGAGAACCGTTTCAAAAGAAGATGAAGGCTGGATCATGATTGAGGCGGATGATTATGAAAATGGCCGTTACAAACTAGGGATTACTGAAACTGTAGAACTGGTCGACGGTGTGAAAGCGGAGTTTAAAACCAATCAGTCTCTGGAATCGAGCATGCTTCATTGGTCAGTAGAAGGTGTGCATTTTGCAATCAACTACAAGTATGAAGGCGAACCTTACGAGAAAGACCGTCATATCGAAGTTTTGAAAGACTTAGCCAATCAAATGTTGAAAGGTATGTAAGCGGTTACGGTTTGTGAAGAAAACTTTTGACAAATGTGCCTGAAATCCGACATAATGAAAGAAGAAATGTATATGCGCGAATGAAGGTCGTGGGAGAGTCGGGCGCAGGAAGCCGACACCGAAGGAGCAAGCTTCAAAAAACCATGAAGCAAATCTCTCAGGTAAATGAACTACGATCTGACGCATCTCTGGAGAGAGCGAAAGCCACCAAAGGGGTACGAATGAAACTCTCAGGTAAAAAGGACAGAGCGGGTGAAATCACCTTCTTTGTCCTTTTTATGTGTTTTTTTATATATACTCGTTCTCTAAATTAAAGGAGGCGTTACGATGGGTTATAACAGTTGTTTCGATATAATCGGACCGATCATGGTCGGTCCGTCCAGTTCACATACAGCCGGTGCAGTTTGGATCGGTAGAGCGGCATACGAATTGTTAGGCTGCGTACCGGAGGAAGTTGAGATCCAGCTCTTCGATTCGTTTGCAGAAACGTATCAGGGGCATGGTACGGATAAAGCTTTACTAGGTGGATTGCTTGGCTATGATACCGAAGATGAACGGATTAAACACGCTTATGAACTGGCTGAGGAAGCCAATCTCACTTACGAATTTACTTTTGAAGAGAACTGCAGCGAGTTTGAGCATCCGAACGTAGCGATTCTCCGTGTCAAAACGGGGTCACGTACACTTGAAATCGGGGGAGCTTCCGTCGGTGGAGGACTGTCCCAAATTTTTAGAATCAACAATGATAAAGTGGACTTTTCTATAAGTACACATGATGATTTACAACGGATTGTGCAATCGATGACTGAACAAGTTGGTCGATAATTGTGGAGGTGAACCGTATGGATATTCAATCTACTGTTGATTTGCTCGATTATTGTGAGCGAGAAAATAAAACGATCGCTGAAGCAATGATTGATCAGGAACACATCAAATCGGGAAGATCGAAAGAACAGATCTTCGAGATGATGAAAGAGCGCCTTCTGAAGATGGAGAATGCCGTAGAACAGGGACTTCATGACGCATCAGAAGCACCAAGCGGCATTTCAGGTGGCGATGCGGTGAAAATGAAAGCCTATATCGAAGCGGGAGATGTCCTTTCCGGTTCAATCATCAGTGATGCGATGGCATGCTCGATGGCAACATCAGAAGGCAACGCACGGATGGGCGTCATTGTCGCGACACCAACTGCTGGAGCAGCTGGGATTTTACCAGGGGTATTGTTCTCACTGAAGAAAAATACAAACCTTGATAACGATGATCTCGTAATGGGACTATTCACTGCAAGTATGCTCGGATATATTATTGCGAACCGTTCCTTCATTTCAGGTGCAGCAGGAGGTTGTCAGGCGGAAGTCGGTTCAGCGACTGCAATGGCAGCCGGAACCATCGTTGAATTGAAGGGTGGATCCCCACGTCAAGCCGTCCATTCTACAGCTATGGCGATGAAATCCCTGCTCGGTCTCGTTTGTGACCCGGTAGCAGGTCTTGTTGAAGTGCCATGTATCAAGCGAAATGTGATCGGTACATCCATTGCTTTCTCTTCCGCTGATATGGGTCTTGCAGGTGTTGAAAGCCGGATTCCATGTGACGAAGTGATTGATACGATGTATGATATAGGTAAAAACATGCCACGTGCTCTCAAAGAAACAGCACTCGGAGGGCTGGCTGTTACACCGACAGGTCAGAAAGTGAAAGAGCGTTTGTTCTCGAAGTCCAGTCTGGTCAAGAGACTCAGAGGAGGAGAAGAAGATGAATCTGACGATCACGGAAGAAGCGCTTCAACAGTTGAAACAGCTGACATTGGAAAAGGATAAGATTCTTCGCATCGATGCAGAAATGCAGGGTGGATGCGGAACGATGATGAAATTCAAGCTCATTGAGGATGACTCCAGAAAAGGAGATATTGTCATCCATTCGGATGGAATGGACTTTCATATCGACTTGTTTACAAAACGAAATTTAGATGAGGAACTGACATTGGATTACGATTCGGAGACAGGCTTCATTTTTGAATCCGAATGGGGCCCGATGGGGCTTGAATGTCACCTTGCTTAAAAACAACTGCCGATTATGGCAGTTGTTTTTTTGTGGAGATTTTTTTAATAAACTATACAAAATTCCATTATTTACATAATATTCAAACTAATGTAACATGTAGAATATGTCGATTAATCATACATATTAGGGGTTGGGGATAATGAAAAAGTTTGGAGTTCTAAGTGTTGAATTTATCCTTACCATTGTCGGAATCGTTCTCTTAGGTAAGTTGCCCTTCTTGTTCTTTGACATGAAGGGATTCACAGGGGTTCAGAAATTGCTGGATAATGGAACGCTGAATGATGCGTCGTATCTAGGTTATGGGTTCGAATGGAACTGGTCTCGTTACATGTCAGAAGTGATGCGGACAGGCTATGAGCTTTCTCATCTTACTTCATTGGACTATTATTACCTCGGTAAATTTTATCCTGTCTTTCCGACAATGTGGGAGTATTTCCTTTACTCTATGCAAATTTTCAGTGCAGCAATCGTCCTTTCCATTTGCATTGCCGGATTAGTAACCTATCTAATCATGCTTTCTCCAAATCAAACGGTTCGCAAGATTGGTCAAGGAACTGCATCTTTGTTTCAAGCGATACCGGATGTTCTGCTGATCATCGGTTTACAAGTTGCTTTCATTTTTTTATTTAAAAAGACCGGAGTGTTGATTTTCAATGTTCACTCTTCATTTGGTGACGAAGCATACGCCCTCCCAATCATCTGTCTATCAATATTACCTTCTGTATTCTTGATCAAAACAATGTCCTTGAAATATGAAGATGAGCTGGAAAAAAGGTATGTGGAAACTGCGCTGGCGAAAGGTGTGAAGCGGAGCTCAATATTGGTATTACATGTATTGAGAAACACCCTAGTGAGCTTCTTCCACAATTATAAAGTCCTGTTCTGGTTCATGTTATCTAATTTGTTGATGCTTGAAATACTGTTCAGTATGGATGGGTTCATCCAATTCTTATGGAGGGCTGGTACAATCAATCCTCATATCTTTACGATTGGGATCCTTATGATCTTCATCCCATTCTTTATCATCTTTGTTCTTAGCGGATTGTTGATTTCTAGAATTGCAAATGATCAGGAGGGGGTGTTCGGATGATTGTCCGGTTATGGAAGAGTCCTTTTTTCATTTTCCCATTCATCTTGTTGGTTGCGCTTTTTAGTTTGAGTGTCTATTACGATTTACATATTAAAGAGACGGTACCAGAACCACAGGCTTACATGGATGCAAATGGGGATGGAAGATTACAAGCTGCTCCATACCCTCCTTCAGAGCGATTTCCGATGGGGACGGATAAAACCGGATTTCCCTTACACTACAAGATACTAGAAGGAGCGAAATACACGATCGGTTTAGCTTTTGTTATCACAAGTTTGAGAATGATCTTATCTTTATTTTTCGGATTGACTTTACGGAGGTTTCTCCTGAAAATTCAAATTGTCATCAAGGGTCTAACGAATTCGTTCAGTTTTGTTCCTCTATCATTGATTGCTTATTTCTTGTTGTCACCTGTTTTGGTCGTGTTCAGCTGGAGTTTTGAATCAAAGGTCCAATTGATCTTCTCAATATCGGTATTGACGTTGCTTGCTGTTCCGACGCTCACATTATTGATTTCCAGTGAAACAGACCAAATTATGAAGGAAGAATTTATTGATAATTCAAGGATTTTAGGCGGTAGCTATTTTCATGTGTTAAGCAAACATGTTAGACCATATTTGGTCCCTAGGCTCTTCATCATGTTCAATCAACAGATGATACAGGTCTTGCTTATTTTCGCTCACTTAGGTGTGCTCGGGATGTTCATAGGGGGGACTGATTTCGAAAATGTCGAAACGGAACCGATGGCAGGTAATGAGATGGCAGAAAAGTCGATTGTCACTCAAATTACTTCTTTATCCAGTGAATGGGGTGGATTAGTTGCAGGTGCCACAAAGTCTGGAATGCTTCTGAATACGTGGCAGCTCCTTTATCCAGGTATCGCTTTTGGATTGACGATTCTCGCATACATGCTCATGTTGGAAGGGGTTAAACGGTCGTTACTTCCGAAGAGAAAGCGGAAGAAGTATCCCAAACCATCTATTGTCCAGAGCAGCACATTATCTGAGGAGCATGATTTCAAAAAAGTTTCCAACCAATAAAGAGTGAAAGAATCAGAGCCCATCTGTGCTCTGATCTTTTTAATGAGGAGCTCTCTTACAACCATTTCCATTTTATGTCGTCCTTCTAATAGGAGGTTATTGTTTATTAGGGGGGGGTGTATTGTGCGTACGTTCGGAATACTTGTACTAGAATTTTTTCTTACCGTAATTGGCATCCTTTTGCTTGGGAAATTACCGTATCTACTGTTCGACATGGAATCACTTGTTGTCATCCAAAAAGCGATCGATACCGGGAAAATTAGAAATGCATTGTATTTGTCCTATGATATCGGCCTGTATTGGGAGCAGTACAAACAGGCTTTATTGGAAACTGGAAAGCAACTATCACAATTGAAACAATTGACGTATTACGACAATGGTTATGAGTTACCCGTTTTCCCGATGATGTGGGACCTGTACAAAGATTCGATGAAAATCCTAGGGGCTTCTTTCGGCCTATCTCTGATTGTATCGACGTTGTTGACCTACAGCATCATGTGGTTCATGAATGTCAAGGTGAGGAAGGTATTTGGCACGATTATAAACGGTGTCCAGATCATTCCGGATGTTTTCCTCATCTTGTTCTTTCAATTTCTAATCATCTACATCTATCGGAAAACGGATGTATTGCTGTTCGACATCCTATCCTTTAATGGAGATAATGCGTACTTATTGCCGATTATCTGTCTATCCATACTTCCGACAGTGTTTTTGACGAAGATCCTATTACATATCTTTGAGGAAGAGGCGGAAGCAAGATATGTCGAAACTGCGAAGTCGAAAGGCGTGAAGTGGAGCAGGATCCTGATCTTCCACATCTTCAGGAATACGGTTGCGAATTTGTTTTACAACGCAAAAACGCTCTTTTGGTTCTCATTGTCGGCTTTATTGATGCTCGAGATCCTTTTCAATATGAATGGGTTCACAACTTTCATATGGGAGCACGGAATCATCACGCCTGAAGTTTTCATCATCGGTATGTTCATGCTCTTTTTTCCGTTTTTCTTTATATTTGTAATTGGCGGCCTGATCGTCTCCAAATATTCTCTCAATCAGAATGAGGTGTTTGTATGATGATCAAACGTATCTTCATGAATCCATTGTTTCTGATTGGATTCTTGTTCATTGTCGGATTACTGGGAGGAAGCTTTTATTTTGATTTGGTGATGAAAGACAACTTACCTGACAGAACGACCATCCTATACGATGAGGAAGGTCTGCCGAGGTATACCGCACCGTTTCCGCCGATGAAGGAATATCCCTTAGGGACGGACAAAAACGGCTACCAGGTCCTGTACAAAATTCTGGAAGGTGCGAAGTATACCATCTTGATCGCCTTCTTCATTACCGTATTGCGCATGGTGTTCTCTACCTTCTTCGGCATCGTCTTCCGGAGGGTCTTGTTGAAGGTGGAACGGATCATAAAAGGACTGATCAATTCCTTTCATTTTGCTCCGTTGTCCTTGATTGCCTACTTCGTGGTTGCTCCTGTGGCGTTGATTTTCAGTTGGAGCTTCAGTGCCGAAACAGAAATCATTTTTTCAATAGCAGTACTGACCTTGCTCGCAGTTCCGACCTTATCACTATTGATCATGAATGAGACCGACCAGATTCTCCAATACGAGTTCATCCGTAATGCAAAGATTCTTGGCGGAAGTCATCTGCATGTTATGAATAGGCACGTTGGACCATATCTGGGTCCGAAGTTATTCATCATTTTCAATCAGCAGATGATTCAAGTCTTGTTGTTGTTTGCCCATCTAGGTGTGTTGGGATTGTATATCGGGGGTCCTGAATTCAAATCGACGATTAAAGAGCCGACCTATATGAATGAGGTGATGGAGGGGAAGGAGCCTGAAGTCATCCAGACGATCACCTCCATGTCCAACGAGTGGGGTGGACTGATAGCGATTGCCCGTAAGGAATTTCTCATGTATCCTTGGCAGATCTATTTCCCAGCCCTCGCTTTCGCTTTGACGATTCTCGCTTTCACCCTCATGTTGGAAGGGATGAAAAGAGCGGCTAATATCCAAGTGGAACGTACTCGTCAGACAGAGAATTCTACGGAATCACCTGATAGGATAAAAGAGGAAGACTTCAGACAAATTAGAGATGAAAAAATTTCGTAGTAAAGAGGGATCGTATGACGATACAAGAACAGGACCGATATTTTCTCGAGATGGCTATGGACGAAGCAGAACGAGCCGAAAGTGAAGGAAGCATTCCGATCGGGGCAGTTCTGGTTGGTCCAGATGGAAATTCATATGTGACTGGACGGAATCGTGTGCATACGAAGCACGATTCAACCGCTCACGCCGAAGTGGATGCAATCCGCAACGCAGGTGATGCATTGATTAAGAACGGACAGGACCGCCAATATACACTTTATACGACGGTGGAACCATGTGTCATGTGCACAGGCGCAATCTATTTATCCAATATCAAGAGAGTAGTATGGGCTTTAGATGATGGGAATTTAGGTGGTTACCGCATGCTGAGTGAAAGTCCTCAATACAAGGAGAGGTTCGTCAACATCGTTTCGGTGTCAATGCCGTTCATTGATTTGGCCAAAGTGCAAAGAGAACGGATGATTCGCTGGGGAGTGGAGAACGGGAAAAACAACAGTTGGCCCGAAATCGACAAAGAAACCTAAAGGATTCTTCCGAGCAATCAAGAATGCATAATACAGATCTTTAAAAAATCTGAGGAGGTCTGTATCGAATGCATGTCCAATCGATTATTGATGAAATCAACCAATTAGGTGAAGAAATTCTGAAAAAGAAAAAACAACTCGCAGAATTACGGAAGGAAGTCCCTGAACAGGAAGTTGAAAATTATCGTTTTCGCAACCGTGATGAAGAGGAAGTGACGCTGTCCGAGTTGTTTGATGATAAGAATGAATTGATTGTCATTCATAATATGGGAGTCGGCTGCAACTACTGTACGTTGTGGGCGGATGGTTTCAATGGGGTTTATCATCATCTCATTGAGAGAGCTGCCTTTGTGGTGAGCACACCGGACGAGCCTGGTGTGCAAGAGGATGTCGCGGCCGAAAGGGGATGGAAGTTCCCGATGGTCTCTACGAAAGGGACCACATTCAAGGAAGATATGGGCTATGCGAAGGACGGCTATAATCATCCCGGGGTATCGACATTCCGGAAAGACGCTGCCGGTAAAATCTATCACTATGCGCACACCCCACTAGGTCCTGGAGACGATTTTTGTTCCGTATGGCATTTGTTCGATCTTTTGCCAGGGGGCCCTGCTGATTTTAAGCCGAGACGGAAAATCAACCGTGAGACCTCATTGCAGTTGACGAACAACATTGCCATTCAAGTGAATGATTATGAAAAAGCTGTGCAGTTCTATGAAGAGACAATCGGTATGAAGGTTGAGAAAGATCTCGGTGACGAGACAAGGCTCTCTTTCAATGGGATGAACTTTTTCATGGAGCGCTCAGATGGCAACCAGGTCTTTTTCGAATTCGCAACGGATGAATTTGATGAGATGAAGGCACAGTTGCTGGAAAAAGGTTGTGAAATCACGAAGGAATACAGTGAGAAGAGCGTGATGATGGCCGATCCATACGGCATGAAGTTCCATCTTTTCGAAAGCAGTAATCAGTGACGGATTGAAGCTAGTGAGCAGTTCTGTTTGGGAACAAACAGGACTGCTTTTTTTGTTGGAGAGGCTAATCATCCCTATCAGAGCTGAAATCTGGAATGATGGTGATGAATAGAGGCTAATCATCCCTATCAAAGCTCAATTCTGGAAAGTTGGTAATGAATAGAGGCTAATCATCCCTATTAGAGCTGAAATCTGGAAAGTTGGTAATGAATAGAGGCTAATCATCCCTATTAGAGCTGAAATCTGGAATGATGGTGATGAATAGAGGCTAATCATCCTTATCAAAGCTGAAATTCGGATTGAAGGTAATGAATAAGCCCCCAAGAGACCGCGAACACTGCTTTCACACTACACAATGCCACACAAACTTCTCCCTTCGCTAAAATACCCAATAAACTAACAAGGAAAAAATTTTTTCTACAAAAATTCTTATCCCAAATCCCTTCTACATAACGTTCAATTCTACAAAAAAATATTTTGAATTCGAGAAATTAGAATTCTAAATGTTTGAATTCTAAATTTTTCAGGTATATAACCAATGTCTTAAAAAATAATACAAAAGGATTAGGAGTGGTTAGTAGTGAAGAAATTTTGGAGCATGATGTTAACAGCAGTACTTGTTTTCGGCGTAATGGGGGGCACCGTTTTTGCAGACAACCATGATGCGATGGTCCGAGTATTACATGCATCACCTGATGCACCTGCTGTAGATGTTTATGTCGATGGAAATGCTGTCGTTGAAGGTGCGGAATTCAAAGCTTCTACAGATTACATGAACCTGCCTGCTGGAGATCACGAAGTGGAAATTTACGCATCTGGTACGAAAGGTGATCAAGACCCAGTCATCTCCCAAACACTGACAGTTGAAGAGGGAATGGCATACACAGTCGCTGCAGTCAACATGTTGGAAAACCTTGAACTCAAAGTTGTTCAAGACTCAATGGATGTAACAGAAGGTAAGACAAAGGTACGTGTTGGTCACCTGTCACCGGATGCACCGACAGTTGATGTTGGTATGATCGGTGGAGACGCAATCTTCAGCGGTGCTGAATTCCCGATGGTAACAGATTACATGGAATTAGACGCTGGCACATATGACCTTGAAGTCCGTACGAAAGATGGAACTCAAGTATTGGATCTTTCCGGTACAACATTAGATAAGAATACAGTATACAGTGCCTTCGCTGTAGGTACTGCTGACAACCTGGATGTTCTTCTACTGAAAGATTCTACAATGATGCCAGATAGCATGCCTCAAACAGGTATGGGTGGAGCTTCTAATGACGCAATGAACATCATGCTACCATTTGTCGCTGCTGCTGCTCTAGCTGGAATTGGTGGAATCGTATTCTTCCGTCGCAGAGCTTTGAATCAGTAAGGTCATGATGATGAACAAATGGTTTGTCGCAAGCATCATCGTATTCATCCTAGCAGTCGCGAACTTCGCATTCGGTCAAGAAGATCAACCGGTAACCGTTCAATCGGCAAAACAAGAAACGATTCTTGAGCCAAAAGTTCATTCCATTACGGAAGACAAAAAGCAGACTTCCTCTCAAATGAAGCAGGATGCTCTCATCCAAAAAGGGCTTGTCCCTACTAAGATAGAAATTCCTGCGATTGAGGTGGATGCACCGATTGCTGCTCAAGGATTGAACGAGAGTGGAGAGATGACGGTTCCGGATAACGGGGAAGAGGTTGGATGGTTCGAGCCAGGATCCATGCCCGGGAATCCAGGTAATGCAATACTGGCAGGTCACGTTGATGACTACACTGGCCCAGCTGTCTTCTTCCGACTTAAAGAATTGAAGCCGGGTGATGAAGTGATTGTAACGGGTGAGATGGGAGAAACCTTGACTTTCATTGTCCAGGAAGTCGTTGCTTACCCGAAGAATGAAGCACCGTTGCGACAAATATTTGGTCCGTCTAACGAGAATAATCTCAACCTATTAACATGTACGGGAGTCTACGATCGCTCGATCAAAGATCATGAAGAACGTTTAGTCGTCTATACAAAACTCAAAGTATAACAATAAAGGATGGTCCGCAATCTAAGTGCGTGACCATCCTTTTGCATTTATTGATAGAGATAGACGTTAGCTTCATAGGGTTCGAATGTCACTTTACCTTCAGCAGTATCACTTGATTCATAGTTTGAGAGAAGCGGCTTCAGTTGATTCGCACCTTCCATCTCGTTAAAGTCGAAATCTACAAGTTCATTCGTCAAGTTCGTAATGACCAATGCTTTTTTCGAACCGAAAGTACGTGTATAGACATATAATTGAGGATGTTCAGGGAACAACAAATCATAGTTTCCATACACCAAGACATCGTTTTCCTTACGGATTCGGATCAGCTCTTTGTAATAAGAGAGGATGGATTCTGGATCGTTCAATTGTGCTTGAACATTCAACGTCTTGTGATTCGGGTTCACACCAATCCATGGCTCATGACTGGAAAAACCAGCATATGGAGAATCATTCCATTGCATCGGTGTTCTTGAATTATCACGACCAGTCGCCCAAAGGATCTCCATCATCTCCTCATGACTGCTCCCGTTTGCAATTCCTTCATGGTAAAGGTTGTGCATGCCGACATCATCATAATCTTCAATAGAAGGGAATTGAACATTCGTCATCCCGATTTCTTGACCTTGATAAATGTAAGGCGTTCCTTGCATGAGGAAGTAGCACGTTGCCAGGGCTTTTGCAGATACTGCGTGATACGCATCATCATCCCCGAAGCGGGAAACCGATCTTGGTTGATCGTGGTTTTCAAGGTAAAGCGCATTCCAGCCTCGATTTTCGAGACCTTTTTGCCATCCGGTCAGGATGTCCTTGAACTTGATCAAGTCGAATTTCCGCTTGTTGTCCTTATCCCACAGTCCCATATGTTCGAATTGGAAGATCATATCGAAGTAGCCGTTCTCTTCTCCGACCCATCGTTCTGCGTCTTCGATTTTCACTCCGTTCGCTTCACCTACGGTCATTATATCGTATCTGTCGAAGGTCTCACGCTTCAATTCTTGTAAAAAATCATCGATTCCTTCACGGTTCATGTGACCATCAAAGGAAGGAACATACCTTTTATTTTCAGGATTCGGCATGTCCGGGAACCCAGGTACTTTCTTGATGTGGCTGATTGCATCGACACGGAACCCATCAATTCCTTTATCAAGCCACCAATTAATCATATGATAGACATCATTTCGGACTTGTTCATTTTCCCAGTTCAGATCGGGTTGCTTCGTATCGAAAAGATGCATGTAATATTCATCGGTTTTTGCGTCATACTCCCACGCAGAGCCACCGAAAATCGATTCCCAGTTGTTCGGCTCCTGACCATCTTTTCCTTCGCGCCAGATGTAGTAGTCACGGTATGGGTTATCCTTTGATTTACGAGACTCGACGAACCACGCATGCTCATCCGACGTATGGTTCACGACTAGGTCCATAATCAATTTCATACCACGATGATGGACTTCTTTCAGGAGTTGGTCGAAATCCTCCATTGATCCGAACTCGGTCATGATATCCTTGTAATCACTGATGTCATAACCATTATCCGCATTTGGAGATTGATAGATCGGGCATACCCAAATCACATCAATTCCTAAGTCTTTTAAGTAATCCAATTCTGAAATGATTCCTTGAATATCTCCAATCCCGTCACCATTACTATCTTTAAAGCTTCGGGGATAGATTTGATAAACCACGCTTTCTTTCCACCATTGCTTATTCATTGTCTCTCTCCTTAATTCTCTCTATCTTTTTAAAATAGGTACTATATCGATAATTAGTGCAAGCGTTTGCATTACTTTGTAATCCTTATGATACCGTTTTCTTTTTTAGAATGCAATGACGAAACGAAAGTTCTATCCATATTGAAATAAAATGAGAAAAAGGAGGTTAGATACAATTTGTGGAAATAGAATGGTGGAGAAAAGGGGGTAAGAAATGAAGAATCATGATAATCAGAGAATAGAAGAGCTTGAGGAGCGAGTACAAAAATTAGAAAAGCGGATAGATGAGCTTACAGCCCAACCATCGACCGCCCTCAAACCTCAAATCGACAAGAAGCCCGAGGTGGTCAGCCGACCTAGTGAAACACCCGAGCACAAGCAACCTGTTCAACCTTCTGAACCGAAAGAACCAGTGGATTGGGAGCGTTTGATCGGTCAGGTTTGGCTGCCCCGAATTTTTATTTTCGTTTTACTGTTAGGAGTCATATGGGGATTTAAAGCGGCATCGGATTATGGCGTCCTCAATCCATCTGTCAAAACCGTCATCGGTTATCTCGCAGGGTTCGGATTGATTGCTTTAGGGGAATGGCAAATCCGGAAAAAACGAGTGGCTCTTGGTCAGGTTCTACTCGGAGGCTCAGTGACCGTGCTTGTTATCGCGACATTTGCCGCCCATGTGATGTATGGATTCATCGGGCCGACATTTGCTTTCACGTTGAATCTCATCTGGGTTGCCGCCGGCATTTATTTTGCAATCAGGCATAAATCCGAAGTGCTCGGTGTCCTCGGAACGGTCGGTGGATTCCTCATCCCATTCCTATTGGACAGTGATTCTGGTAATACGTTGTTTTTCGTTTCGTATGAGACGGTTTTTTCCATCATCATGCTTTTATTTGCTTTGAAAAAGAACTACTGGAAACTCCATATTGTCGCAATGGCTTTACTTCCGGTTGTTCTGTTGTTGTACAGCTTATTTACGGGTCTGGAAAAATTCCCGGCTGATTTGAATTCGTTAGCGGTACTGACTTATGGCATGGTCGTTCAGCATCTTGTGTTATTAGGCATGTACGTAACCCGACCAGTTTATGAGAAGGTTCAGCAGTCCATTCTATTCATCAGTTTTTTAGCTGTGATCTTCTTTACGTATCAAGGCTTTGAAGACAATGCGATTGCCTGGACATTGTTATCAGCGGCCATCGTTTATTTGGTATTGAATGTCTATTTTCATTTTGAGAAAACCCTTGAGAAGAAGATCATCTTATTCCCGATTGCATGGCTTGCACTCATGTTTTATTTCATTGAAGTATTCGGCGACCGCGAGCTCGGACTCATTTTCCTTATACAGGGTACCGTTGGCATTTACCTCGGGCTACAAAGTAAGCTCAAAGTCCAGGTTTGGAGCGGGGCCTTCGTCTATCTCATCGGCGTGATGCGGACGGCAGGTCTGCAAATCGAAGTATTCAATTCCGTCCCGATGTGGAGTTGGGTTCTACTGATTGCGACGCTTTGGTTCCTCACTTATCAAGGAAAACGGTTACCAGAGGCTATCCCGACTGAAGTTAGAAAGGTGCTTTTTGGAGCAACAGCGTTGGCGATACTCGTGTATATCAGTCAATTAAGCTATGTATTTACGAAAGAACAATCTATCAATACGCAACATGTAGCGATGACCCTTTCTTGGATCGTGTACGCGATTGGTGGGATTACGTATGGCGTGTTGAAGGATCGGCAAGCACTCCGCTTAATCGGAATCGGGTTGATTTTCCTCTCTCTTGGTAAGCTGATTTTTATTGATGTGCCGAACGTTTCAATCGTTGTGCGGGCAGTACTCTTTATGATTGTCGGAGCAACCGGAATCGTCATCTCCCGTTTCTTTTATACGAAAGATAAACAAAAATTGAAGGAATGAATGCATATACGCTGACCTGCAGATCGTAGGTCAGCGTTTTTAAGTTCAAAATTTCATGTGTGATTTTTTTGGATATTAGAGGAATGTTCGCTCAATTTCTCGTATATAACCATAAAGGGTTGCAAAAGAAAACGCCGCATAAGGCGAAAAGAGGTGGGGTTTCTATGTCAATTTTGGATATGGATGCTTCGGAACTATCAGAAAAGATCAGGGAAGGGAAGATCTCTTCTCAAAAAGCGACAGACATATATATCAGACACCTTGAACACGTCAATCCATCCATCAATTGTTTAGTTGAGGATCGTTTCAATATCGCAAGGCAAGAGGCGAAGGAAGCGGACAGGAAATTGAAAGAAGGCCATGCGACAGGTCGTTTGTTCGGAGTCCCGATCAGCGTCAAGGAATGTTTTCATGTTGAGGGGATGAAGACGACAGGAGGCTTGAAACACCGGAAGAATCATATCGTCCATGAGGATGCGGAAGTCGTCAAGCGCTTAAAAGCAGAAGGTGCCATCATACTTGGAAAATCCAACACACCATCCCTATGTTTCTATCAAGAAACCGTGAATCCGCTCTATGGTACAACGAATAATCCATGGGACCCATCCTGTAGCTCAGGTGGATCGAGTGGTGGTGAAGGGGCCTTGATGAGTGTAGGAGGAGCTGCAGTCGGTCTTGGTGCAGATATAGGTGGATCGATCCGATTCCCAAGTCATTTCAATGGGATCATCGGTTTCAAATCAGGGAACGATCAGGTCTCCCAAAATGGCAATTACCCTTATATCGAATATGAAGAACAACAGAGGATGCTCGGTATCGGAGCAATGGGAAAGAGTGTCCGTGATGCCCGGCTCGTGAATAACATCCTAGGAAAAGCCAGTGACAACAGCTCACCAGATCTGAGCTCTTTCGAACTGGTCATTCCGCAATTCTACTCCTGTCCACTCGGTGTGGAAACAGGCCGATTAATTCGGACTGTGAAGGAGGATTTCGAGGATGATTTCTCCTTGCAAGTGGATGAACCGCCACTTTTCACCGAATCCACATTGATTTGGCAGCAGCTCATGTCTTTGGATGGTGGAAAGGCACTGAAGAAACATCTTCTCGTCAATGAGAAACAATTGAGCCCTTATATTGAATTCATTCGTTCCAAAATCTCAAAGTCAGATGTGCATGATTATCTGACCTGGGCAATGATCGGCATGCGTTTATTCCAGCCTTCCAAACGTCGATTGAATTACATCCGCGAATTTTTGAAATCGGGGGATGAACGTCTTCATAAGTATTTGGATCGAAGACTCATCGTCATGCCGGTCTATCATTCACCGGCCCCTGAGCATGGTGTTTTGTACAAGGAATTGTTCTCAATCCAGAAAACTTTCCTTCGTTTTCTGCCGTACATTGCATATGCGAATGTTTGGGGACTGCCTTCTTTGACGATTCCAGTTGGAGAAAGTGCAAAAGGTTTGCCTATTTCTGTGCAGATTATGAGCCGTGTCGGAAATGAAGAGGCACTTTTCCAATTCGGAGAATTACTCGAGAAACGGTATAGAGGCTATGAACGGTGCCGAAAGTATGATGAAACGGGAAAGAAAGAGGAAGTGGCAGCACATTTAGCCTGAAAATAAAAACGCTGACCTGATGGATGATCCGTCAGGTCAGCGTTTTATTTTCCCTTCATCGGGAACTTGTCGAAGTTCCCTGCATCGTTTAATGCAAGCTTCCGTGGAGCGAATCAAATGATAATTCCCTTTATCGATCCTAACTCGCAACGCAACTTGGAAAAGGGAATAAGCAGCGTCATACTTTCCTTCATCGAACTTACATTTTGCATAGTGCTGGTAAAGGAAATCCTTGTAATCTTGATACAGAGGGTTCTTATGCAATTTCATCATCAGTTCATTGAACATTTGATTCGCTTTCGTAAACTCTTTTTTCCATTGGTATGTATGAGCAAGACGTAATTGGTTCACGAAAATCTGCTTATGGTCTTGCAGGATGTCATGTTGGTCAATCGCAGAATGAAGTCGCCTTTCACTCTCATCCAAGTCCTTTACAATTCTAGAGAAAACCCCAATACGACCGTTCAGTAGGGCTTTTAAGGATAACGGTTCTGTCGTCTCGAGTTGGTCACGCCAAAAACGAATTCCGCGCTTCATATCCTCGAGATCTTCTGGCTGTTCACGTAAGTTCCGGTCAATATGGAAATTCATGTTGAATGGTATTGCATCCATATGAATCTCTCCTTCGTAAAAAGCCTAATGATATGAACCGAATGAATGCCACAATATGATTAATCTTGTCTTATATACGATGAGGGTGACGACTTTTCCTTCGTCTTTTGTAAAAATAAGTCTATTATCATGCATTCAAATCGGTTATAGGTCATTGGATGCTCTAAAATAGCTGAACCCCACGCTGCTCTAGAAAGTTTGCTGCATCTAAAGCGATGTCCGCTTCTATTCCAAAGACTTGATTCACTTTCTTCGACCAGTCGTAACGATTCTTGAAGTGAGAGACTTCCTTCGTATATTCATTTTTGCGCGTGATCGTCTCGTTGTTTAAGTAATAGCAATATCTTGGTTTAAAGATGGTAGCACTTAATCTGCGCATAACCTTATTGTCTTCTACATCCCAGTGGGAGTCTTCGATATCTTGGTTGAAATCCACAAGGGTGAGAGGCTGCCAGTCGATATCTTTTTTAACAAAAGATTTCCCGTCTGCATGTCTGTCAATCGAGTAAAGTTGATTCTCTAGTTTACGGAAAATCACTTCTTCTCCCAATTTCCGAAACCTGTATAGACCTTCTGATGGTAAACGAATCGGATTGAACAGAGGGCATCCGTAACCGACATCCACATAGTAATTGATCTGATTAAAATGGACTTGAATGGCAATGTGACCCGCATTGACTCTTACAAGAGAGCAATCATAGCCGATCGACCGCAGTAATTTTGAAAAATGAATATTCAATGGATAACAGGTTCCGCCCCAGCCATGCTCCATATGACGCAATAGGAATTCATCCGTACTAGGTATGAATGAACCTCGTTCCTGGAGAGTCTGGGCATAATAGAATTTGCTGAAGTTTTCATAAGGTATCGTATGGAGGTGAGCACGGATCAGAGATTTCAAGTGAGGCAAACTCAGGCTCTGTTCATGTACCCTCAGTATTTTCAAATATCGCTCAGTGGTCGTGGTGCTGAGTGGCTGCTGAAATGTCTTCACGATGACCTCCTTTTGTCGTTCAACATGATGCATTTTTCAAATCATAAAGAAGTTGTCCTTATACTGAAGAAAGGATACTTCTCTAAGTGTAAAAAAAACTGTTGAATTGCTCAACAGTTTGTCATACGGTCACGCTCGCTTCTTGCTCCGACAATCGTTTCAGACTCGTCATTTGCTTGTGAAGGATTCGTTTCGTCATTCCACTGAATAGGAAGCCCATTACTTTAGTCAATAGATTAGCTGTACCCATTTCTGCCCGGTAATCCAGTCTGGTTCCATCTTCCGTTTTAGTCAACTCATAGAATGCTTTGACGGAAAAACTGTTGTTCCCAATTTGAACCGCACACAAGTTGGGCTCATCATAGGCAATGACTTCCCCATTGTACTCCATCACCCGTCCACCTTCTTTGATCTTTTGAATGAATTTCGTTCCGACGGGATCTTCAAGGTCTAAACCATCTGGATATTGTGTGTCTTGTAGGCCTTCCATCCAGATTTTCTGTTTTTCATTGTCATTGAGACAGTGGAACACAGTTTCAATTGGCGCATGTATTTCAATCGTATAGGTGATGTCTTTCATCTACAAATACCTCCCAGAACTTTTCTCGTTGTCCTTTTATTCTACACGGATGGCGAATGACCTTTAAGAACCCAGAAAAAAGAGATCCAATTTCATACACCTTACGTTATAATGGAAATAATTAGGATTGATGCAGGGAGGCTAGGGCATGTTTGAATACATATGTGAAGAATGTGAGTGGATCGAATATTCGATTGAACTGGAACCAAAGAAAACATGTCCTGAATGCGGCTTCTATATGGAAACGAAAGAAACGACGAATGAATGAACTGCATATTGAAAAAGTCCAAAGCAACGGTAAAAATGTGTAAAGGCTGTCTCAAATTTTTGAGGCAGCCTTTTTATGTGGAATTAGGACTGAATTCTCCGCATTTTTCCATGATCCGACAGAATAACGACCTATTTCCTGGGTAATTTGCTTCACAAAATGACAAGAGCTACTCTTCATCTGCTGGTGCATCGAGCCAGGACAAGGCTTCCTTGATCAGATTGTTCAGCTTTTTATCAATAAAATCATCACCAAATTTTTCTTTCGCTTCTTCAAGATCGGAAAGGACTTGATCATCGAGCTTGATGATCGGCTTATCTTCTTCAATTTCATTATACATCTCTATAATGGAGTCAAGACCTTCTGACACTCGATCGATGGCCCGGCTCATTTCATTGTATTCTCGCTTTTCGGCTTTCAAAGTAAAGCCACCTCCGTACATACTGGAAAAATAGAAAAGAGATTGGCCAAACGTAAGTTGGTCAACCTCTTTTATCCCGGGTGTTGAGTTATCTTCCCCCGCCTAATTGCTGTTGAGCCATCTGTACAAGTCGCTTTGTAATCTCTCCACCAACAGATCCGTTTGCGCGAGAGGTTGTTTCAGGACCAAGTTGGACGCCAAATTCTGAACATATCTCAGCTTTCATTTGATCGATTGCGGCTTGTGCACGAGGAACCACTAATTGGTTGCTTTCTTGTGCCATAAAGATTGCCTCCTTCAATTGGACGTTTAAAAGGGAAATTTTTCCCTCTTGAACTCAGTATTTTACCCCTTCTGTATTTTATTCAGGTAAATTGTGGTAAATTTTCACATCCACAAAACAATTGAAGAAAGTTGCACCACCACCGGCATCGGATAGAGTGTCAGGGGTTAAATGATTAATGGAAAACCGCTCGTTATCCTCATCATCCCACCACAACCCTTGCGTGACAATCAGACTTTCCTTCACATCCTCCGTCACTTCTGCTCTCATCCGTACATGACCGAGATCATTGAAGATTTCTACCATCGTCCCGGATTCGATATTACGTATGCGTGCATCTTCAGGATGGATATAGACGACCGGTTTTTCAAGAGCTTGCAGAGACTTTTGGTTGCTGAAAGTCGAATTGATGAACTGATGGTTCGGTCCTGAAATCAACTGAAGCGGGTACTGCTCAGCAACTTGTGTTTGACTACTTTCACGGGGAAAACGGTTATCTAATCTGATTTTACTTGATGGAGTATGGATTTTTTCAGGTACTGATGTACTTTTATCATATTTCAGTTTCGCCCAGCCTTGTTCTCGCAACGTTTCGTAGGTCAATCCATTCAAATAGGGACTATCGGGGTTAGCCAACGCATCTCTGATCATATCCTCTTCGGTATCTTGAAAGCAGGCATCGTCAAAGCCCATATGTGCGGCCAACTCTTTGAAAAGGGTGAAGTTGGACTTACATTCGCCCATAGGTTCGATTGTAGGTTCATTCAATTGGACGTATAGATGCCAGTAGGATTTGTAAATGTCCATGTTTTCAAAGTGACTGGTCGCTGGCAATACGAGATCCGCAAAACGACAGCTATCTGTCAGGAACAAGTCATGGACGACGGTGAATAAGTCCTCCCGAAGCATTCCTTTACGGACTAGGTTCTGATTAGGCGCGACCTGAGCCGGATTACAGTTATAAACGAATAGTGCTTTGATCGGGTTTTGATCATCGACAAGTGCTCTTCCTAACTGATTCATGTTCGTAGTTGTAGCTTCAGTATTCTGGTGGAGGTCCGGGCGCTGAAGTTTTTCAGTATTCCATTCCGCGTACCCTGCATTTCCTTTAAGAGCACCACCACCCAGCTTTCCCCATTGACCGGTGAGTGCAGGGAGACTGGAAATCGCTTGAGTGACTGCTGCTCCATTCACATGATGCTGCAAACCATTTCCGATCCGGATGAAGGTAGGAGAGATGGTCCCGTACATTTTACTTAATTCAAAAATTTCATCTATTGAGAGCCCCGTCTTATGAGAGACGACTTCAGGCGTATATTCCTTCACTCTTTGTTGCAATCCATCGAACCCTTCCGTATAACGGTCGATGAAGGAAGAATCGGTCCAACCATTCTCAATCAACACGTGCATGATGCCATAAGCTAGAACATCATCTGTTCCAGGCCTGATTTGATAAAACTGATCCGCCCATTTTGCTGTGCGATTGCGATGGACATCGATGACGACGATCTTTGCGCCGTTTTTTCTCGCCATGTTGGCATAGACGACTTGATGCAAGTTCGTACTGATCAAATTACAGCCCCAGATGACGATCAACTTCGAATGTATGGTATCTTCCGGGTCGATTCCCGCAGATTTTCCCATCGTCTGGATATATCCTTCAGCACCCGCTGCATTACAAATGGTTCTGGCGAGCTTTCGGGATCCAAGCCGATTGAAGAAACGTCTGTCCATTCCTTCACTGTTCACAATCCCCATATTTCCAAAGAAGCTATATGGTAATATAGCATCTGCTCCATATTGAGAAATGATGTGATGAAAGCGTTGAGTAATCTCCCTATATGCCTCTTCCCAAGTAATTCGTTTGAAAGAAAAATTCCCTTTTGAACCCTCTCTCTTTAGTGGATATAGGATCCGTTCAGGGTCATTGACTCTTTCAGGCATTTTACGAACCTTATGACATATCAGACCTTTTGTTACAGGGTGATCCGGGTTGCCAGTCACATTCGTGATTTTGCCGTTTTCTGTTTCGACATGCAAGCTGCATGTATCCGGACAGTCCAATGGACACACGGATCGATGTATGGTCTTCGAACTCAATGAAAAGCCCCCTTCAATATGTAAACCTCACTTGATAAAAGATTAACATTAATTCCTGAAAGGTGAAATCAATTTGTAGATGCATAGTTCCTAAAATGAAGGAAAGCCTATAGGAAATGCTAGATGAAAGGAGGGGTGAACATGAACTGGAAAAAATACTTATTTGCTTGTATGTCAGCGATTCTTTCTCTAGGTTTGTTGTTTGGATGTGCTGGTGGTGGTGAAGAAGAGCAAGAGCCAACAGAAGAACAAGAACCTGCTGAAGAGGAACAAGAGCCAGCTGATGAAGAGATGCCTGAAGAAGGCGGTGAAAATGGGGAAAACAACGAAGGTTAATCCAGCAATGGGGTGGCGAATGAAGCTCACCCCATTTTTTATTGGAAACCCTCATCAAAATGAGTGCATTGGGGGTCATTTCATTTTATAATAGTAATATATTTAGAGGCTCGAAATAATTTTTTCGGGTGAGAGGGGATCGAAAAAAGTGTGGAGAAACCGGAACTTCTTACTTCTGATGTTTGGTCTGGCGGTTTCAAGTATGGGGCTTTGGGTTGGAATCATTGGGAATCTTGAATTTCTACAAAAGAATGTGGAGTCCTCATTCCTGCAAGCATTGATTATTCTCGCAGGATTTCTTGTTGGAATCTTCCTGGCACCGATGGCAGGAAGGGTGATCGACAGGAGCAATAAAAGGAACATCTTGATTTATGCAGGGTTTGCGCGATGTATCGCGATCTTGTTCATGTATTTAGCCATAGCAACCAATTCGGTTTGGTGGATGCTCATTTATACATTTGTAATCGGAATCTCGGGGACGTTCTCTAATCCAGCGATGCAGACGATGATACCGCTTATCGTCAAGAAGGATCAACTTCTGGCAGCAAACAGCGTTCACGTAAACATCTTCACTGGCGCAAGAATCGTAGGAACCGCACTCGGTGGGGTCATGTTGGTCGGCATGTCATTATTCTCTCTTTATACCGTCACGCTCATATCTTACGTCATCTTATTGATTGCCACCTTCTTCATCCACGTTGAAGAAGATGTGAAGAAGACCGATGAGAATAAGAAGAAAGAAAACTTTATCAGTACATTGAAAGATCTCTACCCAGTCGTACGTAATCAAAGAATGGTCGTAAACGGTATTTTCGTATTAATCCCGGCTTTCTTGTTTATTGCAGGATTCAACCTAATGGTCATCGAAATCAGCGAGTTGCAGAATAATCCTGGGATTAAAGGGATCTTGTATACGACAGAAGGACTTTGTGTATTTCTTGGGACATTCATCGCAAATCGATTCTTCAAAGAAAACCCGAAGCTTTCCTATATGCTCGGAATAACATTTATCATCGCTGCCGCACAGTTATCCTTAGTGTTCGCAGATCAACAGATCATGTCCGTCATTTCGTTCGGGATCTTCGGTCTTGCAGCTGGTACACTATTCCCGGTAGTTACGACGATCTTCCAGACGGACGTTCCATCTGATTATCATGGACGATTCTTCTCGATTAAAGGAATGGTGGATAATATTATTTTCCAGGCTTTAATGCTTCTAACGGGGTTATTCCTAGATACGATCGGGTTCAAGATGATGGTCATCAGCTTTGGAATCAGTTCCTTCGTATTTGTTACTTTCCTCCTTGTCCGAAACGTAACGGAAAACGGCAGGATAAAGAAGAATCCTGTCGCTATACCAAAATAAATGTCGAAACAAGCACAAGGCGCAAAATAAAGTTTTGCGTCTTTTTTCGTGTTTTTTTATTTTGTCACAAAATCGGGTCTATCGCTTGATATATAAGAGATATTTCGACGTCATCACTGAAAGTTTTATTTCAAAAATTACATTTTGTTTAAATTTATCAGAAAAACATCTTGAATGTTCCCCGGTATAATTTTATAATGTTTTAAAATAATTCAAAAAATATAAAAAGTTCAAACAATGAGCTTCTAGTCGCTCATACTAAAGGGGGGGCTTGATTGGAAGAGTTATTACGCGTCGAAAATTTAAAGACCTATTTTTTCGACAAAAAAAAGACCATTAAAGCTGTAGATGGAGTCGATTTTGCCATTAATAGGGGGGAGACCGTAGCTCTGGTTGGAGAATCGGGTTGTGGAAAGAGCATGACCTCACTATCCATCATGCAGCTCGTACCTGCACCTTATGGGAAAATCGTTGAAGGCGAGATCCACTTAGAAGGCAAGAATCTAGTCCGTTACACCGAAAATGAAATGTGTAAGATCCGGGGGAATGACATCTCGATGATCTTCCAAGAACCGATGACCTCCTTGAATCCCGTACTTACCATCGGTGAACAGATTACAGAAGTTATTACATACCACAAACGGCTGCCTCGGAGAAAAGCGGTCCAACAAGCGATAGAACTCCTCAAGCTTGTCGGAATACCGAGGGCGGAATCCATCATCTCAGATTACCCACACCGTTTATCTGGCGGAATGAGACAACGTGTCATGATCGCTATGGCAATGAGTTGTGATCCTAAACTACTTATAGCAGATGAACCTACCACAGCACTTGATGTAACCATCCAAGCACAAATTCTAGACCTGATGAAAGACTTATCGAAAAAAGTGAATACATCGATCTTGTTGATTACACATGACCTTGGGGTCGTATCGGAACTGGCTGAACGCGTCATCGTCATGTATGCCGGACAAATCGTAGAACAAGCAAGCGTAGACGATCTGTTTGAGGAACCACTCCATCCATATACGCAAGGCCTGGTCGAATCGGTACCGGATATCGATGCAGAAATCGGACGGTTGAATCCGATTAAAGGAAATGTCCCGACACCTGACCAGATGCCAGAAGGATGCCGATTTGCACCACGTTGTGCGCATGCTTTCGATCGATGTTTTAAAGAAGAACCTCAACTATTACAGAAAAAGTATGGTACAAGAACGGTCCGTTGTTTCTTGTATGAAGATGAGGAAAAGGGGGCTGAACATGCAAGGAAGGACCAATACTCTCACCGTTGATCAGCAGAAAGGATCTGCTTCAGAAACGATTTTAGAAGTTTCGAACCTGAAAATGCATTTCCCGATCAAAGCTGGAATCATGCAAAAGACGGTCGGTCATGTAAAAGCCGTCGACGGCATCTCATTCAAGATGAAAAAGGGGGAAACACTCGGGATTGTTGGAGAGTCAGGCTGTGGGAAATCCACGCTAGGACGGACGATCATCCGATTGTACAAGCCTACTGAAGGAAGTATCCATTTCAACAATCAGGATATCACCTCCGTTAGGGAAGGTGATCTCAGAAAGTCTGTCAGACGTGAAATGCAGATGATCTTCCAGGATCCATTTGCTTCTTTAAACCCAAGGAAGACCCTTGAAACAAGCATCATGGAACCTTTGAAGACACATCAGATCGGCGGTCAAGGTGAACGGAAGGAAAAAGTAGAGGACCTACTTAATACGGTCGGACTCGATCCGTCCTATGCCAACCGTTATCCGCATGAATTCTCTGGAGGACAACGACAGAGAATCGGAATTGCCCGGGCACTGGCCTTGAACCCTGAACTGATGATTGCGGATGAGCCTGTATCTGCCCTGGACGTATCCATTCAAGCGCAAATCATCAACTTGATGGAAGATCTACAGGAGGAATTCAACCTCACGTACTTATTCATATCACATGATTTAGGGGTTGTCAGACACATATCCGACCGAGTAGGCGTCATGTACCTCGGTAATATGATGGAGCTTGCCGACAAGTATGACTTGTATAAAGAACCGATGCATCCGTATACTCAGGCACTCATGTCTGCTGTACCGGTACCTCGCAAGAAGGGTTATGCCAAGCGGGAGCGGATCATCTTGTCAGGCGATTTGCCGAGCCCATCCAATCCTCCAAAAGGATGCGTGTTCCATACACGGTGTCCAGCAGCGATGGATGTTTGTAAACAACAAGTTCCGAAGTTTCAGGAAGTACAGCCGAATCATTACGTTGCGTGTCATCTCTACGAATGAGATGTTACATAATTTTATCACGCGGAGGGAGGGAGATTGTCAGTTGTGTTGGAGCAGTCAAATTCGTTTTAAAAACTAAGGGGGTTAAGTAATTTGAAGGTGAATAAGAAGTTACATTGGTTGGTTCTATTAACTTTTGTGTTGTCGATTTTCTTAGCAGCGTGTAATGCAAACCCAGCATCTGAACCAAGTGAGAATAATGAAGAGAACACATCCGAGAATGAAGAACAAGCTTCTGGTGAACCGAAGCAAGGCGGTGACCTCATCGTAGGATCCATCGGGGCACCAACGTTGTTCAACGACTTGTATTCGACGGATATCTCCAGTTCTGACATTTCTGGATGGTTATATGATGGCCTAGTGTCATTCGATGAGAACCTTGCTCCTCAAGGTGCTCTAGCAAAAGAATGGGAAACATCTGATGATGGTCTTGAATGGACAATCAAGCTTCATGAAGGTGTCAAGTTCCATGATGGTGAAGCGTTGACTGCGGATGACGTAGTGTTCACTTACAGCCTACCATTGAACGAAGAATATACAGGTCCTCGTGCTTCTGACTTTGAAAAAATCGATAAGATTGAAGCTGTAGATGATACGACTGTTAAAATCACTTTGTCTGAGCCTTATGCTCCATTCTTGACGACGCTTACTTATGGAATTCTTCCTGAGCACATCTTGAAGGATGTTCCAGTTGCTGAGTTAGGCGAAAATGAATTCAATACGAAGAGCCCTGTTGGTTCTGGTCCATTCAAGTTCGAAGAATGGAAAGAAGGACAATACGTTAAAGTTGTAGCAAACGATGATTACTTCAATGGACGTCCATACTTGGATTCCATTACGTACAAGATTGTACCTGATGCAAACGCACTTATGGCACAATTGGCTAACGGAGATGTACATCAAGCATCCGTCCAATCACCTGATTTGAAGACGGCTGAAAAACTTCAAGAAGAAGGAAAAATCCAATTATCAACTGATTTATCTCTAGCTTACACATATCTTGGATACAACCAAAAGAATGAATTGTTCCAAGACGTAAAGGTTCGCCAAGCATTAACTCACGCAATCGACCGTGAAACAATGATTCAAGCTGTATTAGACGGAGACGGTGAAGTTGCCCATGCACCTGCAAGTCCATTGAGCTGGGCATACAACGAAAATGTTGCCAAATTCGATTATGATGTTGAAAAAGCGAAGCAATTGTTAGAAGAAGCGGGCTGGACTCCTGGAGATGATGGCATCCTTCAAAAAGACGGTAAGAAATTCTCATTTGAAGTGAAGACGAACCAGGGTAACAAGGCTCGTGAACAGATTGCACAGATCGTCCAAGAGCAATTGAAGCAAGTCGGTATCGAAGTGAAGCCGAAAATCATGGAGTGGAGTGCGTTCATCGGAGATGTAACAGCTCCAAACTGGAAGTATGACGCAGTTATCCTTGGTTGGAGCCTCTCTGCAGATCCAGATCCAACTGCATTATGGCACTCGAAAGAACGTGAAGAAGGTTTGAACTTCGTCCACTTCTCTGATCCTGAATTGGATAAGTTGATGGATGAGAACACGAAGCAATTAGAGCAATCAGAGCGTAAAGATACGATTGCAAAAATCCAAGAAGGTATTGCGGAACAACAACCGTATACATTCTTGTACTACCCGAACGATCACTATGCTCTAGATTCAAGCATCAAAGGATTCGTACATCATCCATCAAGTGAGTACTACCAAATCGAAAAATGGTGGATGGATAAGTAATCCAATATAAACAGGATGAAGATGGATAAAGTGTTACGAGCTGATGCTTTATCCATCTCCTGTTTTATGGATTGAATCATGAGAAGATTTTTTCTCGCCTACATAATGACTACGAAAGCAAGTAGATAAAAAGGGGGATTTCAATTGCTCTCATACATCATCCGACGTATCATCATGGCAATACCATTATTGATTGGCATTTCCATTCTTTCATTTGGCATCATTCATCTGGCACCCGGTGATCCGACGGCTTTAATGATGGATCCAAACATCAAACCGGAAGACATGGAAGCTTACAAAGAAAAGTATGGACTGAACGATCCACCACATATTCAATATTTGAAATGGGTAGGCAACATGGTTCAAGGAGATTTCGGTCAGTCGTTGATCAGACAAGGGACGGATGTTTCCTTCTTGATTACAGAACGATTGCCTAACACGTTATTTCTGATGCTTGTTGCTACATTTCTTGCCCTGATCATATCCATTCCTTTTGGAATCCTATCAGCCCGTAAACCTTACACACTTACTGATTACTCAGTTACGTTCACTTCATTCTTAGGGCTTGCTACTCCGAACTTCTGGTTTGGTCTTGTATTGATCATGTTTTTAAGTGTTCAACTTGGTTGGTTCCCGACAGGTGGTATTGCAACGCTAAATGAACCGTTCAGTCTTTGGGATCGGATTCACCATTTGATATTGCCTGCAATCGTGTTAGCGACAGCTGATATGGCGATGTTAACAAGATATACACGAACAAGTATGCTCGAAGTGTTAAAGCAGGATTATATCCGGACCGCGCGAGCAAAAGGGTTCAAAGAAAGGAAGGTTGTGTACAAACACGGGCTTCGGAATGGTTTGATCCCTATTATCACAATCTTTGGATTATTACTACCTTCTTTCTTTGCAGGAACGGTTATAGTCGAAAAAATCTTCAACTGGCCTGGAATCGGATTGTTGTTTATAGATGCTGCGTTTCAGCGGGATTACCCAGTCATTATGGCGATAACGATTATTGCAGCTGTACTGACGGTTGTCGGGAATCTCATTGCTGATATTCTATATGCGGTATTCGATCCGAGAATTGAGTATTAAGGGGGATTATGATGTCACAGCCTGAAAATCAATTACAACCAAATATACAACCCAATGTACCCGTTTCTCCAGAGCCAATGGCACCAATGCCTCAAAAACCTGACACGTTAACTAGGATCGCTGTCGACAAGTTCATGAAAAACAAACTGGCTGTCCTCGGTTTGATTTTGCTTGTTATCATTATTTTATCAGCCATTTTTGCACCGTTGTTAACGCCGTATGAACCTAGTACGCAGGAGTTATTGAAAAAACTGACACCACCGAATGGAGAACACTGGCTTGGGGTTGATACACTTGGGCGAGATATGTACACGCGTATGCTATATGGAGCAAGGGTATCCTTATTGGTCGGTTTCGCATCAGTGGCTGCGTCGATATTCATCGGAACCATTGTAGGAGCGATCGCGGGGTATTATGGAGGTAAGGTCGATGCGTTCTTAATGCGTGTAGTCGATGTCTTCCTCGCTTTCCCAAGTTTGTTCCTGTTGATTACACTTGTCACCATTTTTGAACCAGGAATTGATAAGTTGATCATGGCATTTGCTCTATTTGGATGGACGGCGACAGCAAGACTTGTGAGAGGGGAGTTCTTGTCCTTAAGAAGTCGAGAATTTGTCCTTGCCGCCAAAACAATGGGTGTCAAAAGCTCAAAGATCATCTTCTCACATATTTTACCGAATGCGATGGGGCCAATTATTGTAACGGCTACCCTGAACGTAGGTATCGTCATATTGGCAGAATCCGCACTTAGTTACCTGGGACTTGGTATCCAACCGCCTACGCCAAGTTGGGGGAATATGTTGCAAGATGCTCAAAGCTTGACGATCATGTATGAGGCGCCATGGTACCCGATTTTCCCAGGACTCATGATTTTGGTTACCGTACTTGCATTCAACTTCGTTGGTGATGGATTAAGAGATGCATTCGACCCTAAAATGAAATCCTAAATGCTTCATAAGGAGGAAGTTTGATGAATCAGAGAAATGGAGTGGAGATAGAAGACTTGTTGAAGCTGAAGTTTGTCAGTGATCCTCAATTATCTCCAGATGGACATCGTTTAGCCTATGTGGTGAAAGAAATCAATGAAGACAAAAAGTATCAATCTCATTTATATATCATGGACGTCGGTACACAAACATCCGTCAGATGGACCGGTGGGAAGTCAATGGACTTCTATCCTAGGTGGTCACCAGATGGTGCGGAATTGCTCTTCCTCTCGAACCGTTCTGAGAAGATGCAAGTTTGGAAGGTTTCTTCTCAAGGTGGTGAACCAGAGCAAGTTACAGATTCCGAAAACGGCGTATCCAGCCCATCCTGGCACCCTGATGGACACTCCATCCTTTATACGTTCACTGAAAAAGCAGAGCAAGAAGAGGGTCCAATCATTGTTGATACATTGAGATACAAAGCGGATGGCAAACCGACACTGACTTCACAATCGTATGAGCATATTGGAATACTTTCTCTCAAATCGAAGAAAACCGATGTGTTGACGAAAGACGAGGCAGATCATCTATATGCCCGTTTCACATCTGATGGCAAAGGGATCGTTTATGCTAAGTTTGGAGAAGATGAACCGGGCAGTTACCGCCAATCGAAAATATACTTACAAGAATTAGGGCAAAACCCGGTCGAAATATCTACAATAAAAGGAACGGTCTCTCATCCGATCTGTTCACCGGATGGGAGATATATCGCTTATGTAGGTCATGATCAATCTTATGGACCGGCTACCTATAATGAATTGTGGGTGTATGACCGGGAGAATGGTTCGACGCTATGCCTCACCGAAAAATTAGACATCCAAATCGGTGATGTGATGATTAGTGATCTTCATTCGGTCGAAATGTCGCCGGGCTTAGTTTGGAACAGCACGAGTGAGCATTTGTATTTCTTGGCTAGTGAGTTTGGGAATACAGAACTTTATTCCATCGACTTGTTTGGGAACGTTGATAAAATTGTGGAAGGGGATCGCCATATTTTCCAATATGCGATGGATGATGGAGCGAAGGATGTCTATTTAGCGGTCAGTACGCCATCTCATCCTGGAGATCTCGTCCGTCATGATATCAACAGTCTGATGGAGCAACCGATTACGTTCCACAATGAAGAATTTCTCAGTGACATAACGTTGTCCGTTCCAGAAACGGTCCAATATCCAAGCCAGGACGGAACCGTCATTCATGGGTGGATGCTCAAACCGAACGACTTCCGTTCCGGACAGAAATATCCGACCATCCTATACATCCATGGCGGACCTCATATGATGTATGGAAATACATTCTTCCATGAGTTTCAAGTATTGACTGCCAAAGGTTATGCAGTTCTCTATTTAAATCCACGTGGCAGTCATGGATACGGTCAGACGTTCGTGAACGCTTGCCGTGGAGACTACGGTGGTGGAGATTATCAAGATCTGATGTCCGGTGTGGATCATGCGTTAGATACGTACGATTGGATCGATTCTGAAGAGCTGTATGTCACAGGAGGCAGTTATGGAGGATTTATGACCAACTGGATCGTCGGCAGTACAGATCGATTCAAGGCTGCCGTCACTCAACGATCTATCTGTAACTGGCAAAGCTTCTATGGCGTTAGTGATATCGGTTACTTCTTTACAGAAGGAGAAATCGGTGCACACTTGGAAAATGATCCGGAGAAACTGTGGTACCATTCACCAATTCGTTTAGTGAAAAATGTGGATACACCTTTGTTGATTTTACACGGAGAGAAGGACTTCCGTTGTCCGATTGAACAAGCGGAACAACTCTACATTGCACTTAAACAACAAAATAAGCCAACGAGATTGGTCCGATTCCCGGATGCAGATCATAACCTCTCTCGAAATGGGGATCCATCCTTAAGAATGGCGCGACTGGAGCAGATCAGTGGTTGGTTTGATCATTACCGGTTGTCACCGAAATCGTCTCGTGTAGCAAATGTACAATGAAGAATGAAACGGCCCAAGCCTCCAAGTCGAGGATGAGCCGTTTTTTCATTGTGGAAAGAGCTTCGTTACAGAGGAGATCGACTACGTAAATCGAATATGGAAGTTAAAGGGATAAGAGGGGGGAAGAAGAAAGATGGCAGAATGTCCTTTTTGTGAACCGAAAAAAGATCCAGAACAAAAGATTGTTTGTGAGAATGAGTATGCTTATTTTCTCCAACATCCGAAACATCAAGGTGTATTAACGGGGTCGGGTGTCATCGTACCGAAAGCACATCGTACAGATGTATTCGCAATGACATCGGAAGAATGGAATGCGATATATGAGCTTTTACATGAGGCCAAATCGTACCTGGACGATACCTACCATCCAGATGGTTTTACACTAGGTTGGAATGTTGGTAAAGTTTCCAACCAGGTCATCAATCATGCTCATTTCCATATCATACCGAGATATCAGGATGAGCCTCATGCCGGGAAAGGTATTCGATATTGGTTGAAACAACCGGAAAATCAACGAACATCGAGGTGAAGAACATGGAGATTAAAGAGAAGGAACATCAATACATAGAACAATTTGAAAAGCCTTTTGAAGGCTGGGATTTTAGCTTTTTGATAGACACAGGGAGGGTTGCCTCAGAACCTTTGCCGTGGAGCTATGGCAGTAAGGTGCTTCCTTACATTCGTCATTCAGAGAATATGTTGGATATGGGAACCGGCGGGGGTGAATTGCTGTCTAAATTGCAGCCACTTCCACAAAACACTTGGGCTACAGAAGGATATGCACCGAATCTCTCCATTGCTACAGGGAGGTTGACGCCACTTGGAGTGAGTGTAGTCCCGATTGAGGAAGAAGAACCGCTCCCATTTCACGACGAACAATTCGACTTGATCATCAATAAGCATGAATCTTATTCGGTAAAGGAAGTGATGCGGATCCTGAAGCCTGGAGGAAGGTTCATCACTCAACAGGTAGGTGGACAGGATGCCACAAGATTGAACGAACTTCTTGGAGAGGATACAGATTTCGGCTATTCGTATTGGACACTCGAATATGCACGCAAGGAACTTGAACAATCCGGTTTTGAAGTAGAAGAGGCGTACGAGTCGTTTCCTTATGTGAGGTTCTATGACATCGGGGCTGTTCTTTATCACTTGAAAGCCATACCTTGGCAGGTGCCTAATTTCTCTGTTCAATCTCATTTGAGTGAACTGATGAAAATGGAAGAAATGATTCAAGAAAAAGGGTATTTAGACGTGAGTGAACATCGATTTTATCTCTCATGTATCAAGCCAAAATAAACAAAGCCCAGCGGCTAGCGCTGGGCTTTCATGCTTTATCTGACCTGTAACGGTCTTTGTACGAATCCGATTGATTCTAACGCTTTTTGAAGATTACTGTAAGTGACGATCTCTTTGAAATCGATACCTAATGATACGACGGTTTGGGTCAACTCAGCGCGCATACCGGTAATGATGGATTGAACACCGAGAAGCTTCAACGCATTGACGACTCGGAATAGGTTATGAGCGACCATTGTGTCAATTACGATGATTCCAGAAAGGTCAATGATCAGGTGTCGTAATTTCAAATGGCTGCTCTGTTCAAGGGCTTTTTCCAGGATATATTGCGACCGTTCTTCATCCAGCTCCCCTATGATCGGCAATACAGCAACACCATTTGTGACGGGGACAATCGGCATCAACAATTCTTGAACATTTGCATGCGCCTTTCGCAATACTTTTTCATGGTCATCTAAGTACACTAGGCTGAAACTATAGATACAACGATCAATCAGAGGATCAATTACGGAACATGTGTCAATGAGGTCCTCGATGCTCAAGTTGAGTTGGTCCGCTTCTTGTTTCAAGATGCTAAGAATCGCTTTCCGGAAAAAGCGCAAACCATCCAATGACTCCTCTAGAGGAATGCCTTCCTTGACAGCAATTTCCCCAGCCTTAGCACTCCAATCTGTAATCAGATCGAAATACAGCTTTTCGTCACCAAATACGGCTTCACCTAAATAACGTACGAATGTACCTGTGAATTCTTCCGCTTCTTCAGGGGTCATAGATGATAATGATCTGGATTGAATTCTTTCCACTGTCGCTGGATCTTCCTGCATACGGAACTTCATGGACAGGCTGGATATCTCATATCTGTTCTCTATAATCTTTTCTCCTATCAATCTCATGTTCTCACGCATTTGACTTCCTCCATCAATTATCGTTTGGAATTTGTTTTCTTTATTATACATGAACTGTTCATACAAAATAAATATATAAGACAGCCTAGTACTTTCATAATATAGAAGAGGACATGAGGAGAGGTGGATGGCGATGAAAGGGATTGATTGGCAGATGGTTGCATTCGTGACGGTCTCCCTGTTTCATGATCATTGGGTTTACTCCAAGCTCCCACGGCTATATTTCTATGAAAACCGCAGGACAAAAAAGTGACACAAGGAATTTCAATACGAAATGTAGAAGGACGTATACGGACTATACATTCAAAAAAGGAGACTCCGCCATGAAATTTAGTGAATACGAGTATAGAAGACCCGATATGAAAGAATTTGAACAAGCCTTTCTTTCTTTATTGAAAAAATTTGAACAAGCCGGAAGTTATAAAGAACAAAGCGATCACTTGAATGAGATCGTCAGCATGAGAAATGAGTTCGAGTCGATGATGACGATTTGTTCCGTCCGCCATTCCATTGATACAAATGATGATTTTTACAAAACAGAGAACGACTTTTTTGATGAACATACCCCCATTTATGAAGGGTTCATATCCAAATTTTATCGTAAATTGGTAGATTCCAAGTATCGCAACCAGTTGGAAGACGAGTGGGGACCCCAATTGTTCCGTATTGCGGAATTATCCTTGAAGACGTATTCCGATGAAATCGTGGAGGACTTGAAGAAAGAGAATAAACTTTCCTCGGAGTATTCGAAACTGATCGCATCTGCGAAGATTGAATTTGAAGGAGAAATAAGAACCCTACCTCAATTGTCTCCTTTCATCCAATCAAAAGATCGGGAGACCCGAAGGAAAGCAAGTGAAGCAAAATATGCTTTCTTAACAGAGAATGAAGAAAGAATCGATCAGATTTATGACGAACTCGTCAAAGTACGGACGACAATCGCAAAGAAATTAGGGTATCGCAATTTCGTGGAACTTGGATATGACCGTCTCGTCCGTTCAGATTACTCCGCGAAGGAGGCACGTCGCTTCCGGGATCAGGTGAAGGAATACATCGTTCCGATTACCGAGAAATTATATGAACGACAAAGGGAACGGATCGGTCTCAAAACCTTGACCTATTATGATGTACCGTTTAAGTTTAAATCTGGGAACCCGACACCAAAGGGCGATCCTGAGTGGATCATCGATCATGGTAAAACGATGTATGCGGAATTATCACCTGAAACGGATGAATTTTTCCAATATATGAACGATAATGGACTTATGGATCTCGTGAGTAAAAGTGGAAAACGATCGGGGGGATACTGTACATACATCAGTAAGTATCAGTCTCCATTCATCTTTTCGAACTTTGTAGGGACTTCACATGATATCGATGTGTTGACCCATGAAGCCGGTCACGCTTTCCAAGTTTATTCAAGTCGTCATTTATCGGTACCGGAATATAGCTTCCCCACATATGAGGCAGCTGAAATACACTCGATGAGTATGGAATTCTTCACATGGCCATGGATGGAACTTTTCTTTGAAGAGGATACAGAAAAGTATAAGTTCAGTCATTTGAGTTCTGCACTAACGTTCATCCCTTATGGGGTGGCGGTCGACGAATTCCAGCATTTCGTTTACGAAACGCCAGAAGCGACTCCAGCTGAGAGGAAGCAAGCGTGGAGAAGGATCGAGAAGAAGTACTTACCGCACCGCACATATGAGGAGAATGATTTTCTAGAGCGAGGCGGATTCTGGCATCAGCAAGGCCACATCTTCCGTACGCCGTTTTATTATATCGATTATACATTGGCTCAAATCTGTGCGTTCCAGTTTTGGAAGAAAGCCAATGAAGATCGGGAAGCGGCATGGGAGGATTACTTGAACCTGTGCAAACAGGGCGGAAGCAAAGCTTTTACAGAACTCGTCGATTACGCGGGCTTGAAATCCCCATTTGATACGGATTGTATCCGAACGGTCGTCACCGATATAGAAAAATGGCTGGATCAGGTAGATGACAAGGCTCTCTGATCATTAGAGGATTATGTATCATTGGAACAGGGTACCCTAACTAACAGTATTCACACCAGAATTTGCAGAAAACAGGAGGAAGATAATATATGAGTATTCATATTGGAGCAAAAGAAGGCGAAATTGCAGAAACGATTCTACTACCGGGGGACCCTCTGCGTGCTAAGTATATTGCAGAGACATTCTTAGAAGATGTGAAGTGTTATAACGAAGTCCGAGGGATGCTCGGCTATACTGGAACGTATAAAGGAAAGCGTATTTCCGTGCAAGGGACAGGAATGGGTGTACCGTCCATTTCAATTTACGCACATGAATTGATTGAAAGCTATGGCGTGAAAAACTTGATTCGTGTGGGGACTTGCGGTGCTTTCCAGAAGGATGTAAAAGTGCGTGATGTCATCCTTGCAATGTCCGCTTCTACAGATTCATCGACGAACCGTCATCGTTTCGGTGGTATTGATTTCGCTCCGACTGCGGATTTCGGACTCCTTCACGGTGCATACGGAAAAGCAGTAGAACGAGGACTTGAAGTGAAAGTCGGTAACGTATTTACAAGTGATACGTTCTATAACGACACAATGGATCTAGCTAAGCAATTAGCGGATTATCAAGTTCTGGCAGTCGAAATGGAGACTTCGGCCCTTTACACTTTGGCCAACAAGTTCGGAGTCAATGCACTTTCTGTATTGACGGTTAGTGACCACGTATTTACTGGAGAAACAACTTCTTCTGAAGAACGACAAAAGACATTCAACGAAATGATCGAAGTTGCCCTAGATACGGCAGTGGAACAATCTGCATAGACGGACAAAAAGCACCCTGATACGGGTGCTTTTTTCTATACGATGGCATATTCCTGTGTGGATATCGGTAAACGAACTGTAAAAGTCGTCCCTTGACCGACAGTGCTTCCGACAGTGACGTGGCCATGGTGATTCTTGATGATGTTATAGGTGACCATGAGTCCTAACCCTGTTCCATTTTCCTTCGTGGAATAAAAGGATGTACCGAGTTTCTCGAGTTGTTCACCGGTCATCCCGCACCCTGTATCCATAATCGAAATGGAGATGTCTTTCAAACCCTTGTCGATATGGACTGAGATGTGTCCTTCCTGTGAGGTAGCCTCAATTGCATTCTTGATGAAATTGATGAAGGCCTGTTTCAACTGGACTTCATCACCGACTACTTCTATATGATCTTCCTCTGAATGAATATGGATAGAAATACGCTTTCTGAAAGCGGAAGTATCCAAAAGGAATATAACCTCCTGGATGATTCTTACGATATTATGCGGATGGATATTGGAGTCATGAGGCTTTGAGAAATACAACAAGTCGTTAGCGATCGTATTGATCCGATCTAATTCTCCGAGCATGATCTTGATGTATTCTTTGCCTTTAGGCGACGTTTCTTTATCCATGATTTTCAAGAATCCTTTTAGGATGGTCAACGGGTTGCGTACTTCGTGAACGATGCCCGTCGCCAATTCACCCATCACGGATAATTTCTCAGACTGCATCAATTGCTTTTCCGTTTCTTTCCGGTCTGTTATGTCCTGCATAATGACCTGGACGAGCGTTTCACCGTCAAACTCATACACTCCGTAAGTGGACTCGACTTCAATGATCCTTCCCTCTGCATCTACGATACAACATTCTACTTGTTCAACTGTCTTCCCAAGTTCGCATACTTGATGGAGATATCTTTCATTTAGTATGTGAAAATCTGGATGCAGGAACTGTCTGAATGGTTTGTTCAAAATATCTTCTGGTTTGTTCAGACCGAGCAGTCGTAGACAAGCTTTGTTCGCATAGACAATCTCATTCGCCTTTACAATGAATTTTGCAGTAATGGAATACTCAAGCAACTGATGGAAATCCAACTTCTTACCATTGATTTCCGTTATCATGAAGTACCTCCTCTCGAATCAATTCGAAAAGCGATTATTAAGCTTAGAATAATCGCACGGGTGTATGGAATACTTTTAACTTAAATACATGATTCGACTTTTTCGTATACAATCCTGCTTAAGTTGTATTTTAAATAAATTTTTTACAAAAGAAGGAATGAAGTTTTACATTCTAGAATACTGTTAGTGAGTGATTACTCACTTTTATAATAATGAGGTGAAATGAGTATGGAAACCATCATTCAACTAACGGATGTAACAAAAGCTTTCGGTAAAACGACTGTCATTCACGAAACGACCCTTTCCATCCAAAAGGGCGAAATCTTCGGGATGCTCGGTCCATCTGGGGCAGGAAAGACGACTCTAGTCAAAATCATATCAGGAATTGAGAAGCAATCTGGTGGAGAATTGATGCTGTTCGATCAAAAGATGCCGTCCGCTGCTCCAATTAAACGCATTGGATATATGGCACAGACTGACGGACTGTATCATGACCTTACCGGGGAGGAAAACCTTCGATTTTTTGCGGCGATGTATAGTTTGAAAGGAAATTTGATGAAAGACCGGATCATTCATGTATTGGATTTGGTGAATTTGACCGATCACCGGAAGAAGCTTGTACGGAATTATTCCGGAGGTATGAAGCGTCGTTTGTCTCTTGCGGTATCTTTACTGCATGAACCGGATCTGATCGTATTGGATGAGCCGACGGTCGGCATTGATCCCGTATTGCGTCAATCGATTTGGGATGAGTTATACAATTTGAAAGAAAAAGGGATGACCATCCTTGTAACCACCCATGTCATGGATGAAGCGGAAAAATGCGATCGTCTCGCGATGATGAGAGAAGGGTCGATCATTGCAGTCGGCAGCCCTTCCGAGCTGAAGGATGAGACCGCAACCGATACGATTGAAGAAGCTTTCTTACACTATGGGGGTGCGAAGCATGCGTATTAGAGCACTTACAATTCGGATCATCAAACAGTTTTTCCATGATAAGCGCACACTTGGTATGATGCTTGTTGCACCATTATTAATTTTGACGATCATATCACTCGTGTTCAATGGAGAAGAAGTCGTACCGGCGATTGGTTATGATCAATTACCTGCGCCAGTTGAAGAAATGGTGAAGGATGTAGAAGTGGACAGTGAAGAATTGAGTGAAGAAGAAGCGGAAGAGAGATTGGATAAAGGGGAATTGGATGCCTGGCTGACGATGGAGGGGCAAGAACTCCGGATTGTCCTTGAAGGTAGTGACCCGGGGATGAACCAGCGTGTGCTCGCAACAGTCAAAAATGGCATGCAGTCCGAGACTCAACAAAGCATAGCGCTTGAGATAGAGTATTTCTTCGGTGCTGAAGATATGACGAGCTTTGATAATTTCGGTCCGGTGTTGATCGGTTTCTTCGCATTCTTTTTTGTCTTCCTCATTGCTGGGGTTTCTTTCCTCAGAGAACGGACAGGTGGAACCTTGGAGCGTTTGATGGCGAGTCCGGTCAAAAAATCAGAAGTCGTCATAGGCTACTTACTTGGATTCGGGTTCTTTACCATCATCCAATCTGTTTTGATTGTTTTTTACTCGATCTATGTGTTGGATCTCCTCATGATTGGAGACTTCATCTGGGTGCTCGTTGTCACGTTGTTATGTGCTTTTACAGCATTGTCCCTCGGCACGTTGTTATCTGCATACGCCCAGAACGAGCTGCAGATGATTCAGTTCATTCCAATCGTCGTCGTTCCACAAGTCTTTTTCTCAGGCTTGTTCGACTTAGAGGCGATATCAAACTGGGTAAGCTGGATTGGACCGATCACACCACTTTACTATGCAGCTGATGCGCTTAGAGATGTTATGATAAGAGGACTTGGATTTGAGGAGATTGCGATGAATTTGTTGATTCTACTTGGTTTTTCTGTTGTATTTTCAGTAGCCAACATCCTCGCATTGCGGAAGTACAGGAGTTTTTAAACTAAGACCAGACAAAGGAGTTACGCGTATGGAATTCAATGCCTGGGCGGATGAGTTTTTTCAAATGCTGGAGGATGACAAGATGACGGAGAAGCAGAAGAAAATCATTCTCTCATCGATTGAAGTTTTCGCTGAAAAAGGGTATGCAGGTTCATCCACATCCGAAATTGCGAAGAAAGCAGGCGTAGCGGAGGGGACGATCTTCCGGCATTACAAGACGAAGAAGGATTTGTTGTTGTCGATTGTTGCTCCGGTCATGGCAAAGTTCATGGCACCCTTCATCATCAAAGATCTTCATAAGGTTTTCGATCAGGAATTCGATTCCTATGAAGCTTTTCTTCGTAAATTGTTCATGAATCGATTGGATTTTATCCGGAACCATCTGAACGTCGTGAAAATCATGTTGCAGGAAATCCCTTTTCATCCCGAGTTGAAGCAGCAATTCTCGGATACAATTGCTCAGCATGTGATTGATAAAGTGACTGGAATTGTGAAGTCCTTTCAGCAAAAGGGGGAGCTCATCGATATGCCGCCTACTGCCATCGTCCGGTTCACAGCTTCTTCGTTATTCGGATATTTAATCGGAAGGTTCATCCTTTTTCCTGAAACAGAATGGAATGATGAGCAAGCGGTCGAAGAAACGATTCAAATGATTTTATATGGTGTCTATGGTTCAGGTAGAATAGAAGAATAAATGTGTCCTAGTTGAGGAATGTATGAGATAGAGGTGAAACCAATGAACAAAAATGTCATTGTCCTATATATCTTGTCTGTCCTATCTTATTTCCTGATGGTCGGCATCAACGCACTCGCTAATATACTTCCGTTGAACGGTCAGACGACTGGTGAAATTTCGGATCGGTTCCCGGTATTATTCACACCAGCTGGCTATGTGTTTTCCATCTGGTCCGTCATATACATCTTGCTTGCTGTTTGGCTCATCTACCTGCTTTTTCCGAAAAGCGTCAATCATAACGTTTTCCAGAAGACTGGGCTCTGGTTTGTCATCAGTTCATTATTGAATGCTACCTGGATCGTACTGTGGCATTATGAATATTTCAATTGGACCCTTGTTGTGATGATCGGATTGCTACTTTCATTGATCATTCTCTATTCTTTAATTCAGCATTCTTCTGGTCGTAGACTGCTGGACCGGCTGCCTTTTTCTGTGTATCTCGGTTGGATTTCAGTCGCGACGATCGTGAATACAGGAGTGGTTCTCCTCCATAACAACTGGAATGGTTGGGGTCTATCAGATGTGACATGGACGGTCATTCTTTTGATCGGTGGAACGTTACTCGCGATGATTTTCTCAGTAAAGAATGAAGATGCCATTTATCCGCTTGTTTTCGTATGGGCTTATATCGGTATCGCCGTTAAACAACAAGATTATATGATTGTGAAGAATACAGCGATTGGAATGGCGGTGTTATTGGCGGTATTCACCGTGTATACGTTCTATCGTAGAGAACAAGAACGAAGGACATTTTAATCGTCTGAAAATTACAAAATATAAATTGACCCTGCGTCCAGAATATGTAATATTCTATATAAGACGGAATGGACGGAGGAAGCGCAATGAGTGGATTGGAAACACTAGACCGTTCTTTGGACATGCCTTATGACGAATCCCATTTTGATAGGACAGAGGTACTTCCGAGTTATCGGGTGGATTTGAGAAATCCGAAAAACGAGCTGCCCGATCGATTTTTCAATGCGAACGTGGTCAGTGACTGGTCACAATTATCTTGGAAAGACGTCGGAAAGCCATACGAAGTGAAGACGATGTCAGTGGATCGGACGGATTGGGAAAAGGAACATGGTCAAAAGATGCCTGTGAAAACGGCCTGGGAATATTTCAATCGTTCTTTCCATGAATGGTTCGTAAAGGACGTACCCACAGAACGTACTCTTGCAAAAGAAGACCTGATCCATCATTTGAAACAATTCAATGTGAGAGAAGTGAAGGCAAGTGTAGGAGACTTTATGCGGCTCTCTTTATGGAATTATGCGCATCGAGTAGAGGACGGTATATGGGATCCAAGAGGGAAACGAGCTTTGTTCGAGGGACTTGATGTTCAGAAACCGAATATCTTGTTCTTAGGTGCTGCAGAAGGATATGAAGCGATGCAGCTGCAAGCCATGTATCCAGGCGGACAAGTCGTGATGGTCGATTATGATGCTTTTTGTAAAACGAATCGATTCGCTGAATTCCCAGATACGTATCCTTTCCTAGGTACGAATGAACAGACGGGAAGTCCACGAGTCTGGTATAAAAATCAGATGAACATAGAATACGTCGTAGAAGATATCCGTAACCTGAAATTTGGAAAAGAATTCGATATCGTCATCAGCGTCGGTCTGCTTGAGCATGTCCCTGATGCTTATAAGGAAGAAATCTTGGATTTCCACCGCCGTTTCTTGAAGCCAGGTGGTTATGTCATCATGACGACTCCAAGAAATCAGTGGAAGTCGAGGATGTATTACCGTGTCATGGCGGATGTGATGAACCATACTTATCGGGAGCTGATGGATATTCGTCAGATGGGGCTGTACGTATATCAATCCGGATTCGATATCCTACGGCACGGATATATGAAGGTGCATAATGGGATTGTAGCAAGACCGCGGTAAGAGATAAAAGCCAGCTCTCCTTAATGGGAGGAGCTGGCTTTCATATTTCAAACTAATTGATGATCCCGTTCTCCCCGATTTTCACCTGTACTTTAGCTGTGATCGGGATAGTAGGATAATCTTTCCTCCACTCTAGCTTTTTCCAAACTTCAGGGTGGAATGCGATCAACTCACGTCCAATACCAACAGGATCGCTATTCGCCTCCTGTACTTTTTGAAGCATGGCATTCATGTCTTTCGTTAGGATTTTTGAAAGCTTTTTACTTATTTGATCGATTTCTTTCTTGCTGCCTAAATTATCTGCTGGGTATTCTACGATATTGGCTTTGATTTTTATGTTAAAAGAAACATTCTCAATGTTACCATTCGATGCATTGACAGTCATTTTGCTCTGGCTTTTACTCACGTGAATGGTTACATAATTCTCAATATCGAGTTCTTTATCATTATGAACCTTGCGTACAATACGGGCTACCTTACTTTTTTTATTCATTAATAGAAGTAATAAAGTCGAATCTTTCAAGCCTAATATACCGGTAAGTTTATCATCTTGAAACAGGGCAAGCCCATCAATGACTTCCTCTCCTTTATCCTCTTTTCTTACAATATAGGGAACGATAGGGTCTTTACCGGGATCAAAGAAAAGAGGGCAAACCGCTTGTATATCCAGTTTAGGAACGATGGTATTGACCTCTGAACTGCGAATCAGTTCTTCAGTATGCTCTCCGATCAAGGTGTTTTCAACACGTCTCATTTCCAATATCTTATTGGCTTCACCTTTTGTAATCGCCAATCGAGCATTTAAAGAACTGGAAGGTTCACGATAAAAAATGTCTAGATATGGATAGAGACCTTCTTTCGCAATATCTTCACTATATAAAAAAACTCTCGTCTTCGATGCTGTAAAAGTTCCAGATACAGCTCGGTCAATATTCATCCGTACATTCCTTACATTGTTACCTTCTGCGACGACATACTCATTTTGCGGTGTTCCTCCACCTACTTCACCACCACTAGCAACGAACCCTCGGATGATTGCTGAACCTTTAATATTCCCGTTATCTCCTTTATCAAATGCTGCAATGTATACAATATGGGCATCTTTTATCAGATGTTGATCCCAGCAACCTGTTAAAAGTAAGAGTGGCAAAATGAAACCCATCATTACCTTTTTCATATTGATTACCTCCGTTTGGAGTTACTTGAAGTCATTCTTGAAAGAATCCATAAAACAATCGGAAAGATGGCAATAAAAAGATAGCTCGCATATCCGATGTAAGTGCTGATTTGTTCAATCTGGAATTTATCTTGTGGAATTAAAGCTAAAAGGTAAATAGGTATAGCCAATACATAAGCTGCTTTTTTGTGTTCCTCTTTTTTCATAAAATGAGAAAGACCTTTCGAAGCAAACAATAAGTAACTCATTAATGAAGTTGTAACGATGACAATCCATATTGATAGGAACAGCAAATCGATTCGTTCAACAATTTTGAATGTAATGGCTTTCAACATATATAGAACAGGTTGCGGGACGATTTCAATTTCCTTAGGTGAAAACACGACATAGCTTATTATTGTCAAGAAAACATAGATAACGGTTGTTATTCCGTTTGCTATACTGACAGACTTGATAATACTTCGATCATTTGCATCCACATATTTGAAAAGAAGAAGCAACATCTCGAAACCGAGCATTGATATCAGGACGGAATGAGCCCCTACTAAGATTTTTAGTGCTCCAGCCTGACCGATCGGAAAAAGATAACGATATTCGGCGACATCTGGAAATGAGATGAATGTCAGAATGATCAGAACAGGGACCATGGATGTTACAAACAAATAGAACCTGGCGATTACCCTGATTCTTTCTTTCACTAAATATAGAGAAGCGAACAACATTAAGAACATGATTACCGACTTTGGTGTGTTTGGTAGGACCCATAGCTTCAGGATGTCTTGGAACAGGATTAATATGAGTGTAGATATGATAGTCGCGTATAGGATATAGAGCCCCGCTATGATTTTTCCAAAAAACTTGCCCGTGACCTGTTCAGCGATGCCGTAAATCGTTTCACCGGGATATTTACGAACCAATGCCCAAATGACTAAAATCATGAGTTGGACGATTAATCCAGCTAAAATAACAGAAATCCATCCATCACTTTTAGATACTTTATGGACGGAATAGGGCAACCCTAATACACCTACCCCGATTTGAGTCTGGAGGATCATGAATAACAATTGGTATTTTGTGATGGATTCGCTTTTATTTTTCATCCTTTTTCCATCCTCTTGAAGGCCATTCTTGTCTAAGATGTTGCGGTTTAGCATCTAATGGACGAGTGTTCATTAGCCAACGCGGCAAACGGATGATTGTGTCCTTGAAATCCTGCATATGAAATGGAGCAAAAGGCGCGAAATACGGATGTCCGAAAGGCTCCAATTTACACATATGCATGAGCAGAATCATCAATCCGAAAACGATCCCTACAAATCCGAACAGGGAAGCCATGATCATCAGCGGAAATCCTAAAATTCGAACAGCTGTGGTCATCTCGTTCGAAGGGACAACGAAAGAAGCAATCCCGGTGATGGCGACCACAATCAACATGACATTTGAAATGAGATTTGCTTGCACAACGGCTGTACCAATGACAAGTCCACCAACAATACCGATTGTTTGGGAAATCGGACTTGGAAGACGTACGGAAGCCTCTTTCAGTAACTCCAGTGTGAGTTGCATGATGAAGGCTTCCAATAAAGGTGGGAAGGGTATGAACTCAAGTGAATTTTTCACTGAGAAAACAAGTTCAACTGGTATCACTTCCAAGTTAAAAGAAACCAGTGCAATATATACAGCGGGTAGACCAATTGCAATGAGAAAACTAGCCAATCGGATCGTTCTAAGAAAAGTCCCGACAAGCCATCGGCTGTTGTAATCGTCTGGTGACTGATAAAAGCTGAAAAACGTAATCGGTAAAATGATGGCTGTCGGGCTTCCTTCCATCAGAAGGGCAATTCGCCCCTCCAAAAGATTGGCGGTTGCGCGGTCGGGTCTTTCTGTATTGAGTACTTGAGGAAAAGGAGATAATGGGTAATCTTCAATGAATTCCTCAATGTATCCAGGGGTTTGGATGGCATCTGTATCAATATAGTTCAGTCGTTCTTCAATCGTTTTTACTAATTCAGGGTCTGCCAAGTCCTTAATGTACATGATTGCGAGTTTGGTGTTTGTCGTTTTCCCAATGGTCACGTATTTCATATACAGATTCGGGTTCTCGATTCTTTTACGGAGCAGATATATGTTCGTCTGAAGACTTTCAATAAACCCTTCATGTGAACCTCGGATGACATATTCATTGGTCGGTTCACTTATGTTTCTGAAATTCGTCAAAAAGACATTGACTAGATAAGCGTGCTCATTTCCTTCCGTCAAGATTGCACACTGTCCTTCAATCATCCCCCTGACAACTTTCATCAAATCGTATGAATGATCCACTTGTTCGGTATTGATTGTATTTGCAATATTTCCGGATTTCGCTTCTTGAAGAGGCTTAATGACAAACTCATTCATGACTTCCTTATTGACAAGAGTCGATAAATAGAGGATTGCACACTTCTTTTCGTTGAACGTAAAGGTTCTGAATTCAACATCATCTGCATTGAAAAAAGAATCTTTAATAAATGATATATTCTTGTCCAGTTCTTCAAAAAAAGGTTGAGTTTCTGTGTTCAACTGGGTTTGATATGAATTCATCGATTGCTTGGATTTCGATCGAATTTGCTTCGGGTATCTCCTTCTCTTCATGAATCCACACCACCTCTGAATTATGCTAATTCTTAAAGTTCCCATCCATGCTAATAATATCCAAAATGTATAAGCAAATTTGTTGCAAATAATACTATAGGGGGGTATAGTAAAAGTAACCAATCTAAGAAGAGGTGAAGTGTATGCCTGAACATGACTCACCAATCATTCCTCGAACAGAGGATGAAAAAATAAAAGTTTTGAACCGATTGAAACGGATTGAAGGGCAAGTGAGAGGTTTGCAAAAGATGGTTGAAGATGACCGTTATTGCATGGATGTCCTCGTCCAAATTTCAGCCATCAATTCCGCGTTGAAGCAAGTCGGCTTCTCACTGATGGAGCGGCATGCCAACACATGTGTCAAACATTCAATCGAATCTGGAAACGGTGAAGATTACATTGATGAATTGATGAAAGTGGTTCGCCAATTTTCGAAGTCCTAATAGAAAGCGGGTGTAGGGTATGAATGAAGCGCAATCGCTACAATCCAAAGCAATCGAAAAAAGTTTTCCGATCACCGGAATGACCTGCGCCGCGTGTTCGAACCGAATTGAAAAAGTGTTGAATAAGATGGACGGGGTAGAAGCTTCCGTCAATCTGACGACTGAAAAAGCGAAGGTCATTTTCGAAGAAGAAAAGGTCTCTTCTAAAGAAATCGTAGAGCGCATTCAAAAGCTTGGATACGATGTGCCTTCGGAAACTGTTGAACTGGATATCGATGGGATGACGTGTGAGGCTTGTTCGAACCGGATTGAAAAAGTGGTCAACAAGATGGATGGTGTCAGGAGTGCGAGCATCAATTTAACGACCGAAACGGGACGAATCGAATATAAGCCGGGTCTCGTAAGCGTTGAAGATATGCAGCAACGCATCAAAAAACTCGGTTATTCCGCACAGGTCAAAAAGGATCGGGATACGAAACAAGCATCTAAAGATAAAGAACTGAAAAAGAAGCAACGAACACTTCTGTTGTCGATTTTGCTCTCTGCACCACTCTTATACACAATGCTTGGGCACATGCCATTTGAGACGGGAATTCCTGTGCCGCATATTCTGATGAATCCGTGGTTGCAACTGATTTTGGCAACGCCAGTCCAGTTCTACATCGGTGGTCCATTCTACGTCGGTGCTTATCGTGCCTTAGCTAATAAGAGTGCCAATATGGACGTGTTGGTGGCTCTTGGTACTTCGGCGGCCTACTTTTACAGTCTTGTGGAAGCTTTTCGCATCTTATGGCTACCGAACTATGAACCTGAACTGTACTTCGAAACAAGTGCAATTCTCATTACGTTAATCTTGTTAGGAAAATATTTCGAATACCTAGCAAAAGGACGTACGACTTTAGCTATAAAATCATTGTTAAACTTGCAGGCGAAAGAAGCGACGATTTTAGAAGATGGTAAGGAAAAGAAGATTCCGGTCGATGAGGTGAAGGTTGGGGATTCTCTTCTCGTTAAACCTGGTGATAAAATACCTGTAGACGGTAAAATCATCAAAGGTCAATCTTCAGTTGATGAATCAATGATCACAGGAGAATCTATCCCAGTCGAAAAAAATGTGGATGATAACGTAATCGGTTCTACCATTAATAAAAATGGTGCACTGACAATTGAAGCAACGAAAGTCGGGAAAGATACTGCACTAGCAGGCATCATACGGATCGTAGAAGAAGCTCAAGGCTCAAAAGCTACGATTCAGCGTATGGCAGATATCATTTCAGGAATTTTCGTACCGATCGTAGTCGGTATAAGTGTTGTGGTGTTTTTCATTTGGTATTTCCTCGCAGCACCAGGTGAGTTGACCCTTGCCCTCGAAGCTTCTATTGCTGTTCTTGTCATCGCATGCCCTTGTGCATTAGGGCTTGCGACCCCGACTTCCATTATGGTGGGAACAGGGAAAGGGGCAGAACAGGGTATTCTTTTCAAAGGTGGAGAATATCTGGAAGGTACACATAAAATAGACGCTATTTTACTTGATAAGACGGGTACAATCACAAAAGGAAAACCTGAAGTGACGGATTGGATTCCTTTAGGTGAAGAAGACGCTCTAAGTTATTTGGTTGCAGCGGAACGTGGATCCGAGCATCCACTTGCAAATGCAATTGTTGCATATGGTCAGGAAAATGAAGTTGTTGAGAAAGAAGTGGAACAGTTTGAAGCTATTCCAGGCCACGGAATCCAAACACGGATTGAAGGCAAGGAAATCTTCGTTGGTACACGGAAACTTATGAAACACCATAACATTGATATCCATACACATTCCGAAAAAATCGGAGAACTAGAAAATGACGGTAAAACTGTTATGATGATGGGGATGGAAGGTACTTTAGTTGGACTCGTCGCGGTTGCCGATACAATTAAAGATACATCGAAAGAAGCCATTACACAGCTAAAGGAAATGGGTATTGATGTGTACATGGTCACCGGCGACAACGAACGTACAGCAAAAGCAATCGCATCCCAAGTCGGCATCGACGGGGTTTTTGCGGAAGTTTTACCAGAAGATAAATCCACTAAAGTCGAGGAGCTCCAGTCACAAGGTAAGCGTGTCATGATGGTTGGCGATGGGATCAACGATGCACCTGCGTTGGCCCTTGCGGATATCGGCGTCGCAATTGGAACCGGAACAGACGTTGCAATTGAAACCGCGGATATCACACTCGTCGGTGGCGACCTGAAGCTATTGAGTAAAGCGATTGATCTTAGTCGGAAGACGATGAAGAACATCAAACAGAACTTGTTCTGGGCACTGTTTTACAATTCAGCTGGTATTCCAGTAGCCGCACTAGGTTTGCTGGCCCCTTGGGTTGCAGGCGCGGCGATGGCATTCAGTTCTGTATCTGTAGTGAGTAACGCTCTTCGCTTGAAGAGAGTGAAATTATAATATGAATCTAGGAGGAATGATGAGATGGAAAAAACACTGAAAGTTGAAGGAATGACATGCAATCACTGTAAATCTGCTGTAACGAGCGCATTGAAAGAGTTGAACGGTGTGCAAGACGTAGATGTGAATTTGGAAAGAAGAGAAGCTTCTGTCGTATACGAAGAAGGAAAGGTCTCTGAATCGGATATGAAAAACGCCGTAGAAGAACAAGGCTACGATGTGAAGTAAGAAATTAATCAGGAGAAGACCCGGTCGATGCCGGGTCTTTTTTTGTGTTTTGAGCTATAATTTCTGATTTTTATGGAAAAACGCCGATTCTGATCTATAATTTTCGATTTTTATTGGAAATAACGCAATTTTTATGGGAAATAACCACAAACGATCTATATTCCGAATTCCAGCACCTGAACTGAAGCTGAAACATGTACAAGACAATAGAATATTGTGAAAAAGAAGGAAGTGATGCACTTGGAGTATGCCGATTGGAATGGTTATACCGGCTGGGGGGAATGGTTTCCGAGGATTCCGATGGGGACCACGGATCCCGACGATGTCACTCTTATGATGTACTCAGCAGAAAGTTTCCTCGTGCCAACCCAGGAACTCAACGCTTTATTGAAAGCAATCTCACAAGATAAACCTTTCGCTCATGACTTGAAAAAGGCAGCTGAGCTGAATAAAACCGATGAAGTCATAAAGTTGATCAAGTCAAAAGGTGTTCATACAGAATTCAATGTACAGGTGAATCCAGATGGAATCCGGATTGAATTCAAGCCGGATCATGCGGATGCGTGTTTCTTCATCAGACTCTCTTTATGTTGGTAAAATCGAACTTTCTTCCTCGACAACCGATTCGATTTGGGAAAATCCATGATAAATTACATGTTTTTTGCACCTTAAAACACGATAACTTTCCCAATACAAAGGGGCTTAGAGCTGTGATAGGATAAAAGTACCTTAAATAAATCGAAAAGGATGTGGGAACATGTCTAGAATGATTGTAACCGTAAAGAGAGGAAAGAAATGGGCAAATATTTTAGACGGGAATTACCGATCCTCTAGTACTCATCTTACTCAGCAGGATGCAATTGAAGTTGCTAAGCATCGCGCGCAACAGAAGGGATATGAGCACGTCATCTATCGCAAAGATGGAACGATTCGCGAAGTGAACAAGTACTTGCCGCTCACAATCCAGAAATAATCTGATAGGACTTCCTTACCGCAATGATTCCACATAAAACATAGTAAAAAAGAGATTGGCAGCGGCCAATCTCTTTTTCTATAACAGTGGAAAAACCACAAACAGCAATATGTCAAAAACAAGATGAGAAACGAGCGGGACGATGATCGATTTCGAATATTCATAAAGGTACGCCCAGATCAACCCTGCAAAAAAGGCGGCAAGAACGAGTAATATGCTGCCTGAAGCCAGATGGGCAAGAGCATATAGGCTGACAGATAGGAACACCCGATAGGGGGTCGAACCTTGTAACCTCGTTTGTACATACCCTCTCCAAAACCATTCTTCAGCCGGGATGATCAACACAAAAACGAGGATCGTATGCCAAATGGACTTCGGTTGAATCAATCCGTACAAGTCTTTCAAGCTTTCAAACATCGAAGGCACGATTGCCAAAATCAGAACCTTCCCGATTGCAAAAAGTCCATAGATCCCGATGCCGCTCACAATCGCTATTCCCCATTGCTTAAAGGATGGGAACCTTAATTGCGCGCTCTTGATCACCAAAGCGAACAATAGTAATACCCCTTGTACAAGAGGGAATACGATCCAAAAGTAGGCATCCGACTGAAAAGCGACTCCTATCAAGATATAAGCGAGAAGAATACTACGAAAAAAATTACCCATGCTGATGTACTTCCTCTTTAGACAAATCCGCCTTGGTATTTGAATCCTTGAGACGACGACGTCTTAAAAAGATATAGATACCGACGAGGATGATGAGGCCACCTGTAAGCTGCTCCCATCGTACAATCTCTCCTAATAGGAAATACGCTAATATGGAAGCACCGATCGGTTCACCTAAAATACTCATGGAAATGACGGTAGTACTGACATACTTCAATGCCCAATTGAAAATCGAATGTCCAAGCAAGGTCGGAAAAATCGCCAACAACAGGAAGTAAATCCAATCTTGTGTCGGATAAGGACCGAACTCATAACCGAGACCGACACAATAAATGAACAGCGTACCCGTCGCCATGCCGTAAACGAGAAAGGTATATGTCATGATGTGAAGCCTCTTCCGGACAGTTTGCCCGAACAGATAATATACTGTAACCGCAACTGCGCCCAGTAAAGCAAGCAGGTCACCGAACAAAGCCATTCCGCTGATCTTGAAATCTCCCCAGCTGATCAGTATGCTTCCACCAATCGCTAAACCTCCACCTAAGAAAGCCTTCATAGTCAATTTTTCCTTGAAGAAAATATAGGTCCCTATGAATGCGAAAATCGGTTGCAAAGCGACTAGGACGACCGAACTGGCAACCGATGTGTAGTTCAATGATTCAAACCAAAGAATGAAGTGAAAAGCGAGAAAGATACCAGAAAACAGACAAAACAGCAGATCTCTCTTACTGATTCGTTTGAAATCTTCTCTGAAGTAAATCAATATGATCGGAAGCATGAGTAGTGTTGTAAAGAATAATCGGTAACCTGCAATAATCGGTGCAGGAGCGGTTGCTAATTTGACCAATATAGCGGATGTGGAGACGGATAACACGCCTATGAAAATCGCTATGTACGGGTTGATGACGGGTTCTTGCTTCATGGTATGCCCCCCTGTTCGACGGATGATATATGTAGTTTATCACTCTATGGATGGATGAGAAATACCAATCCAATGAGAAAAATATTTAAAAGATTGCTAAACATGCCGTCGATAATTGTCGATACATATACATATATGAGCTCAATATGGGGGCAATTCGTATGACTTCGACGCGGATTCAAAGCTTAATCTCAGCAATCTTATTGATACTTTTCATCCTATTCGCAAACTATCAACCCATCCTGGTCGATGCCAATCACCTGACGATTTTCATTTTCGGAATGTTGATGGTTGCAAGCTTATGGTTTTTATATAAAGGAGCCCATTTTGGAACACGAGTGAAAAAGATCATTGCCCTGTATACTGCTGCTAGTATCATAGTCGTCAGCATAGCAGAGTTCATCCGGTTCTTCACACCTGTTGAAGAGGGAGATCTCAGGATCTTACCAGACATCCTTTGGATCGCCCACATCCTTTTATTATCGATCGGTTTGGCACTCGTATTGAAGAGGGTTCGTTCGAACTTCCAACTAAGTTACTTGTTGTTCGACTTACATATATCCCTTACGGTTTTCGGTTCCATCTGGTTCGTCACTTATCAAAATTATGTGGATAACGATCAGTTCCTATTTGAAACAATCTATCCACTAGGTGCTTTATACGTTCTCTTCATCTTAGGGACCTTATTGCTTGTAATCGACAAGCCTATCAAAAGACCTGTTTTGAACGGTCTATTAGTAGGGTTGTCCATTTGTGCGTTGTCTAACGTTTTACTGGTGATCGATTCCTTGGACGGAACACTTTTTCGTGAAAAATATCTGATTTTATATGGATTAGGGATGTTCACCATTGCTTCTTCCTTTACGAAAAAAGAAGCGAGTAACCGAAAAAAGCAGAAGAAGTTGTTCACAATCAGCTATTCGCATTGGGAGATCATTCGTCCAGTCATTCAGTATGCTGGAGTTCTGATCCTCGTCTACGAGTTCGTTTTCAAGTATCGGAACAATGATGTCCTCTTCGTCGGGATGATTGTCACAATCATATTGGTAATCGGTCGTGATCTAATTACGGTCATTCAAAATCAGTCGTTGGTCAGGCGTTTGAAGATCTTCAATCAGCAGTTAGAAAAGAAAATCGGAGAACGCACCCGGGAATTGACGGATTCTCATCGAGATCTGGAGAATGCCTTCAAGCAAATTGAATACATTGCCCGCCACGATACGTTCAGCCGGCTGCCGAATCGGAGATATTTAGAGCAGATGATCGAATGGAAAACACTAGATGCGGTTCAGGATCGTTCCATGGTTGCACTTGTCTTCATTGATGTCGATCGTCTCAAACATATCAACGATACGGTCGGTCACGCTATCGGGGACCAGCTCCTTCTAGAAATCATTGAACGATTCCAGCAAAAGCTTCCAAAGGATACTTTCCTTGCTAGACACGGAGGAGATGAATTTGCGGTCGTACTGGACGGGGTCTACTATGAAGATGATGTAGTGAAGCTTGCTCAAGATCTGTTAGATACGGTGGAAACACCTTTCTATATCCAGGATAAAGAGTTGACGATTACATTGAGCATCGGCATTTCGCTGTATCCGGATAACAGTGAATCCATTGAAGATCTGATGAAGCATGCCGACCTCGCCATGTACAAAGCGAAAGAGGAACGTCAAAACAAAATCGTCTTCTATTCACCAGAAATGGACGAAGAGTTAGTCGGAAGGATGGAGCTGCTCAGCGAACTTCACTCGGCTATCAAGAGAAATGAATTCATCGTCTATTATCAACCTCAATTCGATATACATGATGGACGACTTTCAGGAGTCGAAGCACTTGTAAGATGGCAGCATCCAGTTCGGGGCTTCATCTCTCCAGGAGAGTTCATTCCTTTAGCTGAGGAATTCGATCTGATCATCCCGATTGATGAAATTGTCATTGAGACTGCCATTGCACAATTCATGAAGTGGACGAAGCAAGGTATCGCTCCGCCTCGCCTGAGCGTCAATCTTTGTCCTCAACAGTTTTCAGAGGGTGATCTGGCTGGCAAGTTAAAAGGTCTGATGGATCAATATGGTTTCCCTCCTCAGAAACTTATGATCGAAATAACAGAGAGTGTAGCGATGAACGATGAGGCGATTTTGACTGCACAATTACGTGAAATTGCGAAGATGGGCGTGCTCATTGCTATTGATGATTTCGGTACTGGCTATTCTTCGCTTAGCTATGTGAAGAATTATCCATTGAACCAGTTGAAGATCGCGAGACCATTCATCATGGATGTGCCGAAGAGCCAAAGTGATATTGCGATGGTCAAAGCCATTATCGATTTATCGCATCATTTCCATCTGACGGTTGTGGTTGAAGGGGTAGAAACGCTGGAACAGCTGAATTTCTTGAAGTCTGTCCACTGTGAGGAAGTGCAAGGTTTCTATTTTGCAAAACCGCTGAGCGTCCAGGACATCGAAGAACGTTATTTACTACCTGTCAAAGAAGGAACATCCAACGGATGATCCACAAGAAAAGAAGCTTTGCCGTTCGGTTCGGCGAGGCTTCTTTTTTAAATGGAAGGACGCAAGTTTTTACGAACAATGACCTTGGAAACGGAATACGTATAAAATAGGTGTAATACCTATGGGAGACTTCAAATGGGCTGACATTTGGACGGCTGTTGAATACGATATTACAGGCGATTGAGCAAAAAAGAGATTCTAAATTTCGAGAGTAAATGACAAAGAATTTGGGAATAAAGGAAACAACAAGGGAAAAGTAGAGGAAGGATCACATATGATTAAAAAATCGAAATTATATGATGTGTTGAACTCAATGAGGCTTTCGAATGGCGCTTACCTTGCCAGTCCTTCAAAACATTATTCCTATGTATGGATCCGTGATGTCTGTTATACCGTACTTCCTTATTTGTACAAAAATGACGGTACTTATGAAAAGGCTTACTATGCACTATTAGACTTATTTAAGGATTACGAGTGGAAAATCGATATTCACAGAGTGAAGCGGCCGGTTTATCGTTACGAATATATCCATGCACGCTACTCAACCGACCTGAAAGAATTGCCTGTGGAGTGGGGACACGCACAACACGATGCCATCGGCAGTTTCCTATGGGGAATCGGTGCAGGTCTATCTCGTGGTAAACGGATGATCCGTAACGAAAAAGATCGTGAAATGGTTCAGAAGCTCGTCGAGTATCTGGAATGTGTCCAGTACTGGTCGGACGAGGATAATGGCATGTGGGAAGAATATCAAGAGCTGCACGCCTCTAGTGTCGGAGCATGCGTAGCCGGGCTGAAGGAAGTGCGGATGCTCGTAGACGTCCCTGAAGATATGATCAAAAAAGGGGAAGAAACCCTACGGTTCCTGTTACCTAGAGAAAGTCAGACGAAGGAAACGGATTTGGCCCTGTTGTCACTGATTTATCCGTATCAGGTCGTACCGAGAGAAACCGCGCTGCAAATCCTTGATCGAGTGACTTGCAAACTGGAACGGCAATATGGTTGCATCCGCTACATTGGTGACCAGTATTTCAATGAAGGGCAGGAAGCGGAATGGTGCTTCGGATTCCCTTGGTTGGGCTTATGTTATGGTCAGTTAGGAAACTTGGAAAAATTGGAAGAGTACGTGCGGAAGACAGACAACATCATACCTGAGAATGGAGAAGTACCTGAGCTTTACATTGGTGGGGCGAATGTGCCGAATGAGAACACGCCTCTGGCTTGGGCAGTATCCATGTGTATCTTGTTGCTGGAATACGCAGAAACCTTAATACTGTATCATGATCGCGATAACCAAGAGACTTCCCAGGGATAGGGGAGTCTTTTTATTGGATCGCCTCCTAAGATTTTCAAGGATAATGGTATACTAGTACTAAAGGGGGCTTGGATATGGTATGGCTGAACGGATTATTTACAGGCATCATCTCCGTTTTCATTCTTTTATCGATTTTATATATTGCAAGGACCTTTCAGCTCAACCGTAAGCTGAGAGGGAAGTTCAAGCTGATCAACTGTGGGGATTCAGGGCAGATCTTCGTCATTCGTAGCATTCAGATGGTGTTGATCATCTTCTTCCCATTGTTCGTGCTCTTTGATGAGCTTCCGAACCTGCCTAGCATCCTTTATCTTGTCATGCATTTAGGCTTGTTCGTTACACAGGTGTATTCCACCATTTATATCACGGTCGGAACGAAAGGGTTCAGGGTCGGGATTTTCCACTTTCATTGGGAGGACGTAGAACGATGCGACATACTCACTGGGCTTCACGAAGATAATCATCTGTTTCCTTCAGGAGGGGTTGCTCGGTTCATCATTGGTGACAAGATTTATCGGGCGGAATTGAAAGAAAAACAAATTGCAGAACTGACCGAATTCTTGGGAAAATATGTCGAAATAGAGACTCATTGACAAAAATATTTCAATTGCATGAAAATTAAAAAATATCAAAAAATCCCCTTCCATCTTGGTGATAATCTGATACAATAGAGTCAATCCAAAATAGGAGGGAAGCAAGTTTGGAAAAGATAAAACTAGGTCAACCTCCCAACTGTCACAAGGTTTCATTCGATGGAAAGTCGTTCAAGATCAAGGGACTGAGCAATGTAGTCGTCCCGTTATCCAAGACGGAAACTGCGCAAATCGATATTCTGAATGATGAAACAGGAAATCTGAAACTTGTCGGAAAAGATACTATTTTGGCTCAACTGGAATTACCACTCCGGTACTGCGAAGTCGGTCAAGGGTGGGTACTAGACAAACTCTCCAAGAAGAAAAGAAAATCTGGATAAAACATGAACAAACAGCAGGCTGACCTCACAGGGTCAGCCTTTTTAAGTCCCTTCAAACGTATGAAAAAGCTAAAAAAAGTCAAGGTTAGTAGTAATGTAAACATCACAGCCGATCATAAGCCGCATAAAGAGGATGATTGGATCCGATAAACAAAAGATTGAGTTAGGAGTGATGGACAATGAAAGAATCCAAAAAGAAACGCGAATTATATTCAGATTCAGCTCTGAATCCTGGATATGAAAGTGGCGAGCATCAAAATGCAACGAACCTATTCAATGTAGAAGCTTCTTTAGGGACTTCGGATGTGAACTTGAGTCGTCAAGATGAAGAAGACATCATAGCAGATGAAATCGGTGAAAAAGAAATGATGCAACATAACAAGAACGAGTAAGGGGGATGGAAAATGGAGCGAAATGACTTTCCTGTGGCTCACCTTTCTGAGGAAACCTTGGACAAGATCCAAAAGTTCGAGAAAAATCTTCAAAGTGAAGAGGACGATGAAATCATACTGATTGCCTATCAAAAAGAACGTGAATAGCAGCTTGACTTGGATGAACTGATTTAAAAAAGTGCCTGTTGAACCCATCAGGGTAAACAGACACTTTCCAATCAGTTTTTTTGTTGTACCTAGAAAGCTGTAGATGTGTTACATACCCGCAACCATCTGGGCGAGTTTAGCGGTCAGTACCGCGGCGTAGGTTCCTACGACGTTACCGAGTATCCCCATCAAGAGCCCGACTGGCGCTAAGGCTGGTTGGAATACGGAAGCGACGATCGGTGCAGAGCTTGTCCCACCGATGTTTCCTTGTGAACCAACTGCCACGAAGAACATTGGAGATCGTAACAGACGTGCTGCGATAAAGATACAAACGATGTGGATGGAAAGCCATACGATTCCCATCAGGATATATTGAGGTGCATCTGCAACAGCCATCAAGTTCGCTTTCGCACCAATCGTTCCGAGAAGCAAGTAAATACCCGCGTAACCGATCTTACTTGCACCATAATCTTCAAGTCGTTTGATTGGTGTGAAGGAGAAGATGATCCCGACTGCAGAAATGATCATGATCGTCCATGTTGTGGAGTTTAATACCGCACCTTGTGGTAGCACTTGCGCAATCTTTCCAACAATGAAAGCCACCCCGAATCCTAATCCGAGAATCGCAAGCAGTTGAGGTACCGCAAGCGGTTTAGCTTTCATTTTCTCAATGACACCGATCTGTTCGTTTACCTTCTCAACGACTGCATTGTCGGCTTTGTTCCATTTATTGAACTGACGCTGGAATCCGGATAATGCAATCATAATTCCCATCCAGCTATAACCTACGACCGTATCGACGACGATCATCGGAGAAAGGATATCTTTTGGCGTATCCAATGCATCGACCATTGCAGCCATGTTAGCGGATCCACCAATCCAGCTTCCTGCAAGTGCCCCTACACCTGTCCATGCTTCTGCTGGCAGATATGGCTGGAAGATGGCTAATGCAATCGGACCTCCGATGACGATTCCGAATGTTCCGGCTAAGAACATGATGATGGCTTTGGGTCCAAGACGCAATGTTGCAGGTACGTCAGCTGAAAGCAGGAGCAATAATAGACCTACTGGTAAGATGATGGAACTGACGAAACCGTATACTGTTGAATCTGATGGGATGATTCCAAATGTTGTTGAAAGCATCGGTAGAAAGTATGTCCAGATGATTGGCGGCGCATAATGGAAAAACTTCTGTAACTTTTCATTCTTCGATTCCCCAAGAATGAAAACGCCTCCAACGAGAACCGCAATATAAGTAAAAATGGCAATTGGATCTTGTATGAGGGGTTCTTTTGGTAATTCAAACATATGAATGTCCTTCCTTTCTGAGTTGAGTTTCTAGGTGTCCACAGAAAGACATTATATATGAAAATTGAACGAACTCTTCCAAAGTCCTATTAATAGCATAATTGTCAATTATAGAAATTCTCTACACAATTCTTGTGCGTTTTTCCCTTCTAATCATCAACGTATCATGGTCCATACAATAGGGACAGGTCTGATAAGACGACTTTTCAAGTAAATCGATAACGTACTCTTCATCAATTGTGTCTTCCCTAAGACGGTGTTCATAGCTTGGAATTTGACAAGCATCACAAACAAATGAGGAATGATGGATCACCCGTGTCTTATGATGGACGATATATTTTGACACAGTATCCCTCCTAGGGCATGTCTTATATAAGTGTTCGTAAAAAGCAAGTTATTTTGGGGTGCGTCCAATTTACAGGATGAAGGCCAAGCACTCTCTCATGTGTCCACACATATGATAGTCTGAAACCCATATGGAAGGGGGAGTGTGTCTTTGAACAATCGACCAAATCAGCGGCAGAATAACCCGCTTTCTTCCTTATTGCAAAATATTCTCGGAGGTGGTGGAGGCCAGAATCAACAAGGTCCGCCGCCGGGAGCACCATTCCCGCATGGAGGAGGACCGCCGCCAGGACCACCGCCTAAATTTTCACCTAAACAATCACCTGCATCCATGCAAGCGACCGCGAACGCAGGAACATATGCGGTCGATCCAGGTGCCATCCGACCTTGTGTCGGAAAGTATGTGTACATCTGGCTCAGAGGGGGCTATTCATTCTGGGCATGGCTAACGTTTGTAGGAAGAAGATCGGTAGCAGGGTATCGATGGACAGGGCACAGGTGGGTATATTTCGGAATCGACCGGCGACAAATCGTCTCGTTCGTATGCTATTGAGTAATAGGGATCTTTTCAGAAGTAAGTTACTAGCGGTCTTATCGCCGTTACTTGCTCTGAATAGGTCCTGTTTTTACATATTGTCCAGAAGCTCACTCGTTATAAAAATGGAGGAGGATACACATAATATGTCTTATTAGCATGGCTGGAGGAAGGATAATGGTGCACAGAATGGCTTTCTTATTATTTTTATCGATGTGCTTGATCAACATATCTGGGTGTGCACAGGAACAGGCACAAACCGGTGAAAACACCCGAGCTGTCACCGTTATCAATGTAGAAGCTGATAATTGGAGTTTTAATAAAGAGGTGTATAAGGTCTTCGCGGGAAAGAAGATCACGATCAACTTCAAAAGTGTGGAAGGAAACCATGGTTTAGGTATCAGGGGGATCGACTCCGTCAACATTGAGGGAGAGGGCTCTGTGAAGCTCACACTTGAGCCAGGGGAGTATCAAATCTATTGTACGATTCCGTGTGGGGAAGGTCATAAAGATATGATCGCCACTTTGATCGCCGTATAAAAACAGTAAAAGGAGCAGACAATGTGTCGGCTCCTTTAAAGCATTTAATTATCCTGGTATTTCTGATACTGTTCAGACAGTGCTACAAAAGACGTATAATCATTCCGTTCCAGGGCCTCGTCAATCAGGACTGACAACTTTTCTCTTTGGTGTTCAAAAAATGATTCATCAAGGACCAGTTGGGCGGCAAGGGATACAAAAAACTGTTCGGCTCTCTTTTGTCTTTGTTGAGCCTGCTCTTTCATCTTAGCTTGAAATGATGAGGTGTGTTTGTTCATGAGGATTCCTCCCAAACCCTTTTAGTTATTATCTAAGATATGCAGTCGGATGTCAATTAGTTTTCAGAATATTACATAAATTTATTTTTTTACTAGATTTGGTCTAAAAACTGTTCCATTTAGGAGAATAATTCCATTCATTCTGTCCCACAATAAAGGAAAATGCATGGACCGGGAGTGGTATTGATGGAACGACATCCTTATTATGTAACGTTGCAAGCGGGCATCAGTAATGCAGAGGTACGGAGTGAGAAAGGTGAATCAAGTTACGATTTCGAAGTTTTAGCAAACGAAGATGAAGCGGGTTTATTGATTGAACTTTTGGCGGAAGCGAACAACCAGGACCGGATCGGTTATGAGCATTCCCACTTTTTCGCGAATGTCCTGGATACTGCTGATCGGGACAATATGATTTATGACCGGTTGCTGAATCAGATCTATTTGACCATCTATGACTTGGGAACAACCCAAACGAAAAAAGACATTGAAGAAATGGACATCCTTAACCGGTTGAAAGAAATTAAACCGAGCCACAATCCTCGGGACCATCAGAATTGATTTCCACATTCTCAACTCACCTGGACGAAAAGAACAGGTGAGTTTTTTATGAACGAGATGCTCTATCATGTATACTTGATACTGTACTATGAATATTGGAGCGTTCTTATGATAAAAGCGATTATTTTCGATTTAGACGGGACATTATTGGACCGGAACAGTTCATTGCGCCGGTTCGTTAAACAGCAGCATGATACCTATTTGCATGGACATGGGGCCGTTTCAGGCGATGACTATATCAAGCATTTTCTCCACTATGATGATAATGGATATGTATCCAAGGAGAAAGTGTATGCCAGATTGAAAGATCGGTATCAATGGGATCATCGGGTTAGTGAAGAGTTGTATGCGGATTATCAGAATACCTTCCATGACCATTGCGTACCGATTGACGGATTACATACTTTAATGAATGATTTGAAAAACAGCACTTTAAAGACAGGGTTGATCACCAATGGTTTGACGACTTTTCAAAACCGTTCGATTGAAGCGCTCGGTATTCGTGACTATTTTGATTGTGTCCTCATTTCGGAGGAAGAAGGGATTAAAAAGCCCGCTGAACAAATATTTGAGCGATGTTTGAAGCGTTTAGACGTGAAAGCCGCTGAAGCCATTTATGTAGGAGACCATCCTGACAACGATATCCGGGGTGCTGCACGTGTAGGTCTGAAGACTATTTGGGTGGAGAATGATGTGTATGAAAAGCCGGAATGGGCAGATGAATACATTCGGTCGTTGGCTGAGATTCCGGATCGGATTGAAGTATTAAATAGGAGGGTTATTCATGAAAATCAATAATACTTGGCTCGCCATCATCCTTCTGTTGTTGGGATTCATATTCGGATTAGGGTACTGGATTTCAAAAGGATTGTTGGGCTAGAGAATGTTAAAAGTATAGGAGCATGAAAAGATGGAAGTTTCATACGTGAACCGTCGTGAACGGTACGTAAATTGGACAATCATGGGCTTATCCATCATCGGGTGGATGTTGACCTTCTATAGTGTGCTACAGATTGACGGAGTGGAAGGAGATCTCATGACGCTCCTTCTCTTGACGTTATTCCTGTTGTTGACAGAGCTTTATCCGATCCCTGTCTGGAAGGGGATTACGACTCTCAGTTTTCCACTCATCTATACAATCGTCCTTTTGTACGGTGTATGGATGGGCGTTCTCACGATGGTTGCTGTGAGTCTGGGGATCAACCTGCTTAAGCGCAGGAAGAAGCAGATTGTCTGGTTCAATCCAGGTCAGCTGGCTATCGCACTCGTCGTGACGCATATTTTAACGGAATGGATATTGACTGCCACAGGCTGGAGCTTGTCCGACGGCGTCGGGTATTTTTATCTGCACTTATGTTTATTTACGTTCATCTTCTATTTAATCAACAACTTGTTGATTGATTTCGTATTATGGATCCGACCACAGCCATATGCATGGGAAGATTGGAAGCAGAAATCGATCCAAGAGACGATCATCGTCTTGATCTCGGTGTGCTACTTGTTCATCATGTTTGCACTCGGTAGTCAGAACAGAGGCGTCGTCGATGTGTTTTCGTATTTGTTCTTCTTTTCACCGTTAGTTGCAGCTTCCGTTATCAGTGCAGTCATCAGTCGTCAGCACAGGGAAAAGAGAAGGCTTAAAGCGCTGGTGTCTCTTACGAAGGAGCTGAACAGAACGTTACCTTCTGAGAATTGGACGGCTGCAGTTGAACGGCGGATCGATGAATTCATCCAGACGGATGCAACATTGTTTTTAATAAAAGAAGAAGGTCATTCCTGGAAGGTTGCGATTCAGACCGGAGGAATCCTCGATGGTGTTGAGCAGGTTTTTCAAGAGGACTGGCTGGAAAATGTAGATGAATCGCTCCGTTATACCACGAAAAAACAAATTCCATTAGACTTGTCATCATATTTGTACTCTTCTATCCGATCTGTGATGATCACCCCATTGCGAGTCGAGGATGAGACTGTCGGTATCTTGCTTGTCGGTAGTGAGCAGAATCAAATTTACCATACGACAGATATTCAGTTTCTTTCAACGCTTGCCAATCAGTTGGCAGTCATCATCAAGACGAGGATGCTTTTCTCTGAACGGGAAAAACGGATTCTACTCGAGGAGAGAAACCGACTCGCACGGGAAATCCATGATGGTATCGCACAAACGCTCGCTGGGGCTGTCATGAATTTGGAATCCTCCAAACGAGTGAATGAAGGAGAAGAGAGGACCAGCCTGGTAAACGAGAGCATCTTGAAGTTGCGAGGCAGTCTTGGAGAGGTCCGGGAGTCCATTTACGCTTTGAGACCTTCTCCGACTGAAAAATTCGGGGTGGAAGAAGCGATCAAAGCCAAAGGGGAGGATATCTCACGGGACTATGGAATAGACGTTCAGATGAAGCTCATGGGTGACAGGTCGGACCTACCTCCCCATATCCAACAGAATGTGTACGAAATAATGTCAGAAGCGATGCAAAATGCTGGAAAACATGCTCAAGCTTCCGTCTTACAAGTCACTTTCCGTTATTGCAAAGGCCATCTCATTGCACGAGTGAAGGATGATGGTAAAGGATTCCGGCTATATGAAGCATTATTGAAGGCAAATACGGATGCGCATTATGGTATCCTTAATATGAACGAACTTGCAGAGCAAATCGATGCATCATTGAAAATCAACAGTTCTGAGAGGTTTGGTACCGTTATTTTGTTGGTTGTACCAATATCAAAATAGGGTAGGGGAGAACGATTATGATCAAAGTATTGCTCGTAGATGACCATGCGATTTTAAGAGATGGTCTGAAAAATATCATAGCCGTTGAAGAAGATATTGCAGTTGTCGGGGAACTGACCAATGGCACTGAAGTACTGGATACGATTGAAGCTACAGAACCAGATATCATCCTGATGGATATCAATCTTCCTGATAAAAACGGAATTGAAATGACAGGTTTGGTAAAAAGGCATTATCCAGATTGCAAAGTATTGATTTTGACGATGTACAAACATGATGAATATTTCATGTCCGCATTGAAAGCAGGAGCGGATGGCTACATCCTGAAGGATGCTCCAGCTGAGGAAGTAATCGAGGCGATCCAGGAGGTGGCTGGAGGCAATTCGATTCTGCACCCGAGTATGGCGAAAAAGTTGGTCGATTATCATCAGAAGAAAAATCAACTGAATCAAAATGCGAAGGATCTGACCGATCGCGAAAAAGATGTATTGATCTGTCTGGTAGAAGGGCTGAGCAATAAGCAGATTGCAGAACGTCTCTTTATCAGTGACAAGACGGTCAAAATCCACGTCAGCAACATCTTCAAGAAACTGGACGTGAAGAGTCGCTCACAAGCGATCATCTTCGCCGTCCAAAACCAAATCGTACCACTTCCATAAGGAGAGAGCTTGAGATTACTCAAGCTCTTTTTTTTATTTGGTTGTGAATTTCACTGAAATTCACTTCCTTATGGGGGGAGCTTTGGTGGTGAAATGGTGGTTGGGCAGAATAATTTGAGGTTCGGGTAGAATTATTCGAGACTTGGGCAGATTGCGATGAGGTGAACAGCTTTTCCGTGGGAGTGAACAGATTCACTGGAGGAATGAACAGATTCCCGGGAGAACTGAATAAATTCCCCACTCCCAGAACATCCCACCTACCTATATTTGTGACTATTGTTATAATTCTGAATTTTGTGTTGAAATCATATATGATTTTATATATCATAAATCTATGAAAGCGCTTAACTCGAAACCCACCAGTAAACAGCAGTTTGCGTATAAGTTGCTGCGAGCCCGGATTCTGGACGGGACGTATGGACCCGGTTACCGGATTGTCATCGACCAGATTGCGAGAGAAATAGAAACAAGTGCGATACCGGTTCGTGAAGCTCTGCGTCAGCTGGAATCTGATGGTTTGATTCAATTCAAACCATACAGCGGTGCGGTTGTCACTCCAATTAATGAGAACGAGTACTTGGAGACCTTATCTGTACTCGCGGTCATTGAAGGATATGCCACATCCATCAGCGGACAGCATTTTCCGAAAGAGCGCATCCCTGAGCTCAAAGGCATCAACGAGCAGATGAGGCGAGCTTTGGATGAATTGGATTTCATCTCATTCGGAAAGCACAACAGAGCTTTTCATGCATTGACGTATGAGTACTGCGATAACCACTATCTCGTAGAAAACATACGCTCGACATGGAAACGGCTCGACTCAATCAGAAGATCCGGTTCGACATTCATGCCCGTCCGTGCGAAGGAGTCCATCGAGGAGCATGAAGAAATCATCCGCTTGCTGGACGCTACTGCTGAACCCCACGTCATTGAATCTTTTGTCAGAGAACACAAAATGAATACGGTCAAATCCTTTTACCATCAAAGACATTAAGTACGATGAAGGAGGTATCCAATTCATTCATCACCTGTTGGACATGCTATTTAATTGAAGATTGATAGCCTATCAAACCATAAAGGAGAGGAAAGAATGTCTAGATTTGATGAGTTGAAACAAAGATTGAGAGGATCGATTGCCCCAATCATCACCCCGTTTAAAGAGGATGATTCACTTGATCTCGAAACCTTGAAAGAGTTGATCAATTGGCACATTGAAAGCGGGACGCACGGGATTTCTGTTACAGGAACGACTGGAGAACCAAGCTCACTCACACTTGAAGAGCGGGTCGAAGTCATGGAAACCGCAGCGAAAACCGTCAACGGACGCGTTCCATTCGTACCAGGAACCGGTTCCACCAACCACCAAGAGACGTTATACCTCACCAAGAAAGCGAAAGAAATCGGTGCCGATGCCGCCATGGTCATCGTCCCTTACTACAACAAGCCTTCACAACACGCCCTTTACAAACACTTCAAAACGATTGCCGACACCGTAGATATTCCGATCATCATTTATAACATCCCAGGAAGAACAGCCGTGAATATGGACGTGAAAACGATCGCCCGTCTCAACCAAGACTGCGAAAACATCATAGGAATCAAAGAATCAAACAAAGATTTCGAACATGTGAACCGTGTATTACTGGAATGCGGAAGAGATTTCTTGCTTTATTCCGGAATCGAGCTCCTCTGTTATCCGATGCTCACAATTGGTGGTGCGGGATACATAAGCGCAACCGCCAACGTCATGCCAGGTCGAGTAGCCGATGTGTACAACTACTGGATCAACGGAGACGTGCAAAAAGCGCAGGAGCTGCACTATGACTTGATGCCTTTGAACGATGTCCTATTCAAAGACACGAACCCAGCGCCGTTGAAAGCAGCACTCGGTATGATGGACCGAATCAACCCACAACTTCGTTTGCCGATGGATCTGCCGAGCGAAGAGCTGCAGAAAGAAATCCGTTCTGTCCTGGATCACTATGGTCTTTTATCTAAAAATGTTGGGAGTCATGCGTAATGAAACATGCACGTTTTATTGTAGAAGGTAGAGAGCAATGTGGAACATTTGAAGATGGTAAAATCACAGCTTCATCCGGCAAGGTGTATGAAGAGAAGGATATTGAAACCTGGCTCGCGCCTTTCAAGCCGAACAAAATGATCGGCCTCGCCCTTAACTATGCGGATCACGCGGACGAACTAGGCCTAGAAAAACCGAAAGAGCCTGTTCTCTTCATCAAACCGAACTCTTCCATCGTCGGACATAAGGCACCAGTTTATTACCCGGATGGAGCAACATACATGCACTATGAAAATGAACTAGCGGTCGTCATCGGAAAAGAAGGACGAAACATCAAAAAAGAAGATGCGATGGATTACGTGAAAGGCTACACGATTGCAAATGACGTCACCGTACGTGATTTCGTGAACAACATGTACCGTCCACCGGTGCGCGCGAAAGGTCATGATACGTTCGGACCGATGGGACCTTATTTCGTTGATAAAGAAGACATCCCAGACGTCAACAACATCGAATTGCGTTCTTACGTAAACGGTGAATTGCGTCAACAAGGGAACACAAAAGACCTCATCTACGGAATCGATGATCTCATCGAATTCATCAGCTCGTTCATGACCCTCGAAGAAAACGATGTGATTTGGACAGGTACACCGAAAGGCATTTCACACGTCCATCCAGGTGACAAGGTCCGTCTCGAAATCGATTACTTAGGTTCGCTTGAGAATGAAATTTTGGATGGTAGAACAGACAAGGTAACGGCTGGAGGTGCCGATCATGCAGAAACCAACCGTTAAAGATCCCGTACAACTCTATATCAATGGGAAATTTCAAGACGCTCATCAGGGGAATGCATTCGAAAATCTCAGCCCTTACACATCGGAAGTGTTGAATAAGGTAGCAGAAGGCCAGAAAGAAGATATCGAGTTTGCGGTCGATGCAGCGAAGGATGCTTTCCGAAATGGTCCATGGGGCTCGATGAAGGTGAGCGAGCGTCTCCAATACATCAATAAAATCGCAGACTTGATCGATGAGCATATCGAAGAAATCGCTCACCTGGAGTCTCTTGATACCGGACTACCGATCAAACAGACGAAGAAAATGACGTCCCGTGCGGCTTCCAATTTCCGTTTTTACGCAGAAATGGTGAAGAACCGGATGGTTGGAGATGCGTATCAGGTCGATGATGAGTTTCTGAATTATACGGTGCAAAAGCCAGTCGGTGTGGCAGGGCTGATCACGCCTTGGAATGCGCCGTTCATGCTAGAAACGTGGAAGGTGGCTCCGGCACTTGCGACAGGGAATACGGTCGTGCTGAAGCCTGCAGAATGGTCACCGCTTACAGCCAACAAGCTTGCTGAAATCATTGATGAAGCAGGATTGCCGAATGGAGTGTTCAACATCGTTCATGGATTCGGTGAAACGGCTGGTGCAGCACTTGTGGCACATCCAGATGTGCAGTTGATTTCTTTTACAGGGGAAACGACGACAGGTTCCGAAATCATGCGAAATGGTGCGGCAAGCTTGAAACGGTTCTCGATGGAGCTCGGTGGAAAGTCTCCGATCATCGTATTTGATGATGCCGATATGGAACGAGCGCTGGATGCATGTGTATGGGGCATCTTCTCGTTCAATGGCGAGCGTTGTACCGCTAACTCACGATTATTCCTCCAGGAGTCGATTGCAGAAACGTTCATTGAAAAACTGAAAGAACGAGTGTCCAACATCGTCGTAGGTGATCCGATGGATATGGAAACTGAAGTCGGTCCACTCATTCATAGAGAACACTATGACCGGGTGAAAAATTACCTGGCGATTGCAGTCCAAGAAGGGGCAAAGCTTTATCAAGGCCATATCCCTACAGGACTTGATAACGGGCACTTTGTAGCTCCGACTTTGCTCTTGGATGTGAACAATGATATGCGCGTTGCACAGGAGGAGATTTTCGGACCGGTTCTATCCGTCATGACATTTACAACTGAAGAGCAGGTCATCCAGCTTGCGAACGACATTCGATACGGTCTAGCAGGTTATGTATGGACGAACGACATGAAAAAAGGTCATAGAGTGGCACAAGCTGTTGAAGCAGGCATGCTCTGGGTGAATTCGCAGAATGTACGTGATCTCCGCATCCCGTTTGGCGGATCCAAGTCTTCCGGTATCGGGCGAGAAGGCGGTCATTATGCGTTCGAATTTTACACGGAAATGAAAGTGATCCATGTGGCTATGGGCGATCATCATATTCCACAGTTCGGAAAGAAGCAGCTGACGTCATCGACTTCACAAAACCAATGAACGACCTCCGGCGAATTCAAAAGACCTAGATGAGACAACGAGACTGATTTGTCGGTAATCATTAAATCAGGAGGGATCGATTTGGGTGCACGTACTGGTAAAGAATATATAGAAGGATTGAAAGCGGCGAAAAACAATGTTTGGATTCATGGAGAACGGGTGGAGGATGTCACAACACATCCGGCTTTGAAAAATGTCGTCCAATCCATGGGGCAATTGATGGATTTGCAACACGAAAAGCCCGATGAAATGCTCTATACATCTCCGACATCTGGTGAGAAGGTCGGTTTGTCTTTCATCGCTCCGAAAACGAAAGAAGATCTGCAGAAGAGAAGCGGAATGTTCACAGAGTGGGCACGTTACACCGGGGGTATGATGGGACGGACGCCAGACTACCTCAACACGAGTGTCATGGCATTCGGTACAGCGGAGAAATTTTTCGCGGAAGCCGATCCGATGTTCGGCGAAAACGTCCGCAAGTATTATGACTATTGTCGGGAAAATGACGTCACGCTTACACATACGCTCATTCATCCGCAGGTCAACCGTTCGAAATTGCAGCATGAGCAGAAGGATCCTGGCATTTCCGCACATATCGTTGAAAAGAACAAAGACGGAATCATCGTCAACGGTGCTCGACTGCTAGCCACACAAGGTGGAATTACAGATGAGATCGTCGTTTTCCCATCAACGTTGAACAAAGCATCTTCCGATGATGATCCATATGCAATGGCCTTTGCGATTCCGAACAATACGAAGGGGTTGAAGTTCGTTTGCCGTGAATCCTTCGATGTCGGGCGCAACCAATGGGATCATCCGTTGAGTGCACGTTTCGAGGAAAGCGATGCAATCGTCATATTCGATAATGTCTTCGTACCATGGGAGCGCGTTTTTGTAGCTGGGAGCTCTGAAATCTGTAATCGTACGTATGTCGAGACCAATGCGATGGTACATATGACGCATCAGGTCATCGCGAAGAATACGGCGAAAACGGAATTTGTCCTCGGGGTCATCTTGAGCATGATCGATTCGATCGGTATCGAACGATTCCAGCATGTAAAAGAAAAAGCTTCTGAAGTGATGATCATTCTTGAAACGATGCGTTCACATCTTTTCCGTGCAGAACAAAACGCTTCCATCGACAAGTACGGAAACATGACACCAGACTTCGCACCGTTGAATGCGGCACGTAACTGGTACCCGAAAGTGTATCAGCGTATGGTGGAAATCGTACGGATCCTTGGTGCATCCGGTCTGATGGGAACACCGACCCAGGAAGACTTCAACAGTGAGGAGATCGGAGAATTCGTCCATCGATATACACAAGGCGGACAGATCGACGGATATGATAAAGTCCAGTTATTCCGCCTCGCATGGGACATTTCGTTAAGTTCCTTTGGAGGTCGTCAAGCATTGTATGAGTACTATTTCTTCGGTGATCCAATCCGAATGTCAAACGTCTATTATGATGTGTACAATAAAGAGCCGTATAAGGAAATGGTCAAATCTTTCCTTGATCGGGTGAAACCGACGACTGCTCAGAACGTGAATGTGTAGGAGGTGACCTGATGGAATTTGATATCATTCGGGTTGCAAGGGTTGTCATGAATGTGACAAACCTTGATAAGGCGAAAGCTTTTTATGTTGATGCCCTCGGATTTGTTGAGACGGAACGGGACGATGAACATTTATACCTTAGAGGAATGGAAGAGCATGTTCATCATAGCCTCGTTTTGAAAAAAGCCGACAAACCTGGCATCCAAGCGATGGCTTACAAAGTGAGAGAAGAGAAACATCTGGACCTACTGCATGAACATTTCGCCACCAAAGGGATGAAGCCGAAATGGATGGAGCAAGGAACGCAACGTGCAGTCGGTAGAACACTGCGTGTACAGGATCCATCCGGTCTGCCGCTAGAATTTTTCGCACAGATGGATGGCGTCGAGCGGTTGTTGCAACGGTACGATCTTTACCGTGGTGCTCGTATCCAGAGAATCGACCATGTCAATTGTATGGTGCCTGACGTCGAAGCGGCTCAAGCGTTTTATATGGACGAACTTGGCTTCCGATGTTCAGAGTACACGGCGACAGAAGACGATCGAGTCTGGGCAGCCTGGCTGCACCGGAAACCGACTGTTCATGATCATGCCTTCATGAATGGAATCGGTCCACGGCTCCATCATGTCGGATTTGCCCTAAGCGATCCGATGAGCGTCATCCATTGCTGTGATGTGCTTGCTTCAATGGGGTATGCACACTCGATTGAACGTGGACCCGGCAGACATGGATTATCCAATGCCTTTTTCCTCTATCTGAGGGATCCTGATGGTAACCGTATTGAGTTGTATACAGGGGATTACTTGACGAGTGATCCGGATTTCAAACCGATTCGATGGGACTTGAATGATCCGAGAAGAGCAACCTTCTGGGGGCATGCTGCACCGGATAGTTGGTTCAATGAAGCGACTGTCGTGCTAGATGTGCACACTGGGGAAGAAGTGAAAACCGCTGAACCCGTCTTACAGCAAAGGAAACCGGATTTCGTCACATGATGAAATAGTGGAAGCTAAGGGAATGGAACAACATACCCCTTAGCTTTCTTTCTCATTTCGGTTTGTTTGATATGGAATAAGGGCATCTTGTAAGTAAGAAAAATTTAGGTGTGATGTGAGAGATCAGACTTGCACCTCACCTTGTGCGTGATATGATTATTTTTAGAGAATGTATCATTTGAAAGGAGTTTTTTGACTTGGCTAAACATGAAATCCCTACAGAACTTTCACCAGAACTCGTTGAATTTTTCCAGGGTGAAAAATTGGTGAACATTGCAACAGTAGACGCAGAAACTGGAGCTCCGAACGTGAACGCGATCTCTTGGGTGAAGAGTGTCGACGAGAAGCGCATCCGTTTTTCGGTGACGAACAACTCAAGAATCGTTGACAATATCAAAGCGAACCCTGGTGTTGTTTTGAACATCATCGGGCTTGAAACGGTATATTCCATCCAAGGGAAAGCAGAAATCCTTGAAGATACGATGGAAGGCGTCAATCTGAAGCTTGCAAAAATTGAAATTACAGTTGAAGCTGTCTTTGAGAGCATGTTCTGGGGTGCGAAAATCACTCAAGAGCCAGCTTACGAGAAGACCTACAATCCTGAAAAAGCGAAAGAACTAGACGACTCCGTTTATGCAGCATTGATGAAGTAAATGGAGAGGGGGACCCAAATGAATATTTGGGTCGCCCTTTTTTAAAAAAGTGGTATGATAAGAAACGAAACATAGAGTTGATTTGAAGGAGTAAGTCCATGGGTGTCTACTGGGAAAAATTCAAATACTTCTTAACGGATTTGTCGCAAGAGGATATATTACGATGGCTGGATGAATACAATGACCTTGGTCCTTTTCCGGGAATATTGTTACCGATGCTGGAAGCGTTTCTTCCGATCTTGCCACTCGTTTTGTTTGTCGCTGGGAATGCGGCTGCTTACGGATTTTTCTGGGGGGTTCTTTTTTCCTGGATCGGTACCGTATTCGGCTCGGTCTTCGTGTTTTTGCTCGTTCGAAGGTATGCACAGCAAAGGTTCATGCGGTTCCTGACCAAACACAACAAAACGAAATCCATGCTATCCTGGGTGGAACGGAAGGGTTTTGGGCTTTTGTTCGTCTTATATTGTTTTCCATTCACCCCATCTGCTCTGATCAATGTCGTCAGCGGCTTGTCTAAAGTCAACACATTGACATTCGTTCTAGCGGTCAGTTTAGGAAAGCTCGTCATGGTCTTCTTCATTTCTTATATTGGACATGACTTCTTTTCCATTATCAGAGAACCTGTGAAAATGATTGTAATTTCGGTCGTCATCGTCATATTGTGGTTGTTCGGAAAATTATTAGAGCGAAAGCTGCATAAACCGGTTAATACGAAAATATCAGAGTAACATAGGCGTATACTTAGTAATAGGATGAAGAGATGATTCAATGGAATGGTCTCTTTTTTACTTTCCAGAGAGGATGATCGATCTGGTTACCCGAAGAACAAAAGATGAAATCAACCATATGTATGAAGCAGGCAAACTTCTCAGCCAATGCCATAAGGAAATCTTCAAACGGATACAGCCAGGTGTCTCAACGAAGGAGATCGATGCATTTGTCGACGAATATTTGAAGAAACATGGCGCGTCACCTGAACAAAAAGGGTATCAAGGTTATCCCTTTGCGACTTGTGCATCTGTTAATGACGTCGTATGCCATGGCTTTCCGACGAATGAACCGTTACAAGAGGGAGATATCGTGACAATCGACTTTGTCGTGAACTTGAACGGGTGGTTGGCAGATTCAGCATGGTCATACCGAGTCGGTCAGGTAGGAAAGAAGGCGGAGGCACTCCTGAAAGCATCAGAAGAAGCCCTTTATGTCGGGATTGAACAGGCACAAGTTGGCAATCGTATCGGTCATATTGCGAACGCGATCGAAAGATTCGCTACTGACAAAGGATATTCGGTAGTGAAAGATTTCATCGGTCATGGGATCGGCAGGCAGATCCATGAATCTCCGATTGTTCCTCATTTCGGTCCGGTTGAACAGGGACCGGTGCTTGAGGAAGGTATGGTCATTACGATTGAACCGATGCTGAATTGCGGCGCTTATTTTGTGTATATTGGAGAGGATGGCTGGACAGCAAGGACGGTGGATGGTGAACTTTCCGCCCAATACGAGCATACCGTCGCCATTACGAAGAACGGTCCACTTATCCTTACAGAACAATGATTTCTCCTACATCCCTAAAATTTAACAACCAACCTTAACCACAGTACAAAGAGGACTGTGGTTTTTTCGCCTTAAAATAAGTTCTAAAAGTTACTTGACAAAAGTAAGTATAATGACATATTATACTTACATAAAGTAAGTGAAAAAAACTACACACTATACAAATACAAAAAAGGAGAGGTTTTCATATGGATATTGCACTACTTATTCTTCGTGTGGTCTTCGGAGTGACATTTGCAGCACACGGTACTCAAAAATTGTTTGGATGGTTCGGAGGACATGGTTTACAAGGCACAGGTGGATTCTTTGAATCACTCGGACTTAAACCGGGTTATACGATGGCACTCATGGCTGGTCTAGGGGAACTGGTCGGGGGACTCTTGATCGCTTTCGGATTCCTGACGCAACTTGGAGCTGTCTTGATGATCGTCCCGATGATCATTGCCATCATGAAAGTACACGGCCAAAATGGCTATTGGGCGACAGAAGGCGGGTTTGAATACAACCTCGCCATCATAGCTGTAGCAGTGGCAGTTGGCTTGGCTGGACCCGGACTATACTCCCTTGATGCACTCGTATTTTAACAAGTAAAGTATTCATTTAGCTGAGCAGTCTCATTCATTGAGGCTGCTCTTTTTGCATGCCTTCTAATCACAGTTTTTCATGAATAGGATGAGAGTGACTTCGTTTTTTATAGGGAGGCTTCTTGAGTATGAACAGCTATAGGAAATCGTATCGCCCCTATATCGGACCCTGTGATCCTTGCCGCCCGATCCGTGTGAAATATTATGAAACACCTCCGAACCTTTACATGGGCTATCAGCCGTATGGTCTGCAACAGTTTGATCCGTGCACGGCACTGAAAAAAGGAACGTTATGGCCAGCGTTGTTTGCCCCATACAGCAATCCGTACAAACATCGGGAGGAGGATTCAGAGAATGACGGAGCGGATGCCTGAGGAATTTTACAATTGGATGGAGCAGCTTCAACAGGTCGACTTTGTGTTGGTGGAATTGACGTTATACCTGGATACACATCCTGAAGACTATCAGGCAATTAAACAGTTCAATGATTACTCTCAGAAAAGTATGGTGCTCAGGCAGCAAATCGAACAGAAATATGGACCGCTCACACAGTATGGACATAGTTATTCCGGCTATCCATGGAACTGGAACAAACCTCCGTGGCCATGGCAGATGTAGAATTTTCAATGAGGAGGAGGTATTGAAGGGACATGTGGGTTTATGAAAAAAAGCTGCAATACCCTGTCAAAGTCAGTAAGTGTGACCCTCGATTGGCGAAGTATCTGGTCGAGCAGTACGGCGGGGCTGATGGGGAGCTGGCTGCTGCTTTACGATATTTGAATCAAAGATATACGATACCTGATAAAGTCGTCGGATTACTGACAGATATAGGGACCGAGGAATTCGCTCATTTAGAGATGATTGCGACGATGATTTATAAGCTGACAAAAGACGCAACTCCAGAAGAAATGAAGGAAGCTGGCTTAGGGGAGCATTATGCAAACCATGATGGTGCTTTATTCTATAGTAATGCTGCCGGTGTTCCATGGACAGCGAGCTATATTGCAGCAAAAGGAGATCCGATAGCCGATCTGTATGAAGATATCGCAGCTGAAGAAAAGGCTCGTGCCACCTATCAGTGGATCATCAACATGAGTGACGATCCGGATTTGAATGATAGCTTGAGTTTTTTAAGAGAACGGGAAATCATCCATTCTCAACGATTCAGGGAAGCTGTTGAGATTTTAAAAGAAGAGCGGGATCGGAAGAAGATATTCTGAACGATAAATATCAAAAGGGAAGGCTCACACTGGAGTCTTCCCTTTTCAATGATTATGCATTTTCTGGTTCGTGCTTGGAGGAATTCTTGCTGCCTTGGTTTTCTGCCTCTTTTTGTTGTCCAGATAAAAACCATCCGCCAATCGCGATCGCAAGCAGTATACCGTAGAATGTCAATTTCCAACCGATGCTATGAGTGAAGTGTTCGTCAATCCAGCCGACTTTCGGATGTGCAATCGTGTGGATGATGAGTTTTACACCTACCCAAATGACAATAAGATAAGCCGCGGTTTCAAGCCCTGGACGTTGTTTCAGCACTTTGGAAATATACGTGGCGGCCGTTCGGATCAACAGCAATCCAATCAAACCACCGAGGAATATGACGGCAAATTGTCCGCCATCCATACCTCCGATTTTCGGTAGTGGGGTTTCAGGTAGGGCGATCGCTAATGCAACGGCAGCGAGAATCGAGTCAACTGCGAATGCGATATCGGCAAGCTCGACTTGGATGACCGTTTTCCAAAAGCCTTTTTTGCCGACCATCTGTCCCGCTTTTGCAGCTTCATCATCATCTTCCTGTTGATTTTTCTTCCGTTGTTTGTAGATATGTTTGACTCCGATATAAATCAAATAGGCAGCACCGATGGCCTGCACCTGCCAAACATTCACCAGGAATGTGATTGCAAACAGTGCAGCGAATCGGAAGACGAAAGCACCTAGTATTCCATAAAACAAAGCTTTCTTTCGTTGTTCTTTCGGTAGATGTTTGACCATTACAGCCATTACGAGGGCGTTGTCAGCAGAAAGTAGGCCTTCAAGACCAATCAGAATGAGTAAGGTCCAAGCATACTCCAACCATAGTGAATCCATAAGATTACTCCTTTCAATATGGAAAAAGACTCGAATCCCTCCAATGGTCCCAGTCTTCATAAACAAAAAAGACCTTACCATGAGAGGCAAAGGTCTTGCTAACAACGTAGAGTTGCCGATCATGCCGAGAGGAAGACCTCTGAAATGACGACATGACCGTTAAAGCTACTCCCCTTTGTAATTCTATGGCAGTGATATATAGAAACGAGCCTGATGTCAATTTTGTCAGTCACCTTTACAGATACCCAATCGAAAGGATTTTAAACCTCAGGATCTTCAATCGGCAGGATGATATCAACCGTTGTCCCGACATTGATTTCACTGCTGAACGTAAGTTTTCCTTGATGATTTTCAATGATTTTGTAGCAAATCATGAGCCCCAAACCTGTCCCTCGTTCCTTCGTTGTGTAGAAAGGTTGACCGAGAGTAGGGAGCCGGTTTGCCTCAATCCCGCATCCCTCGTCTTGGATGGTGATTTGCAAGCGGCTATCATTCTGTTTCATTGCTCTAATGTGGATGTTCCCCCCAGATTCCATGGATTCAATCGCATTTTTCAGCAAGTTGATGAACACTTGCTTCAGCTGACTGCCTTCACCGATCAGGTAGACATCTTCCTCGATGTAATCTTCATGTAGGTCGACTTTGTTCAAAAGCGCTTCTGATTTCAAAAAGGAAACGACATCCTTCATCAGTTGAATGGGACTTTGTAATGATAGAGCAGCATGTTGAGGTTTTGCCAACATCAAAAATTCTCCTACGATCGCGTTAACTCGTTCAAGTTCATCTAACATGATGTTGCAGTAATCCTCATACTTGTTTTCCGTGACGGACTGGATCAATTGAATGAAACCTTTCAGTGAGGTCAAAGGATTCCTGATTTCGTGTGCGATTCCTGCCGCCAATTCGCCAAGGACCGATAACTTGTCTGAACGAATCATCAGTTCATCCAGCTTCTGCTGTTGAGTGACGTCCTTAATTACTAGGACCGTTCCGATACGTTCAGCATCTTCAAGGATCGGTGTAATGGTGATATCTGCTACAATATAACCCCCATTTTTCAGCATGATTTGGATATTCCGTTCTTTATAAATGGATTGACTCTGCTCGGTTACGTTGAATTTGCCCATTAGCTCTGAAGATGAGAATAACACCGACACGTTCTGGCCGATGAGTTCAGATCGTGTCCAACCTAGAAGACCGAGTGCAGCATCATTCGCGAAGTCGATCGACATTTCAGCTGAGATGCTTAATATTCCGTCTCCGGCTGTATTCAAGATCAATTCATTTTGCCGATGGATTTTTTCAATTTCCTGTTCGACTTTTTTCCGTTCGCTGATATTCGATAACATGACCAATACGCTTTTTTCGCCTTCGAACGATATGGGCATAGCAGTCACTTCAACATCTAGAATCATCCCATCCAATCGACGAATCTTACTCTCTCGTCGACGATAACCGAACTCCATGAATTCTAATGTCTCTTCCAAAGTCGAGATATAGTCATGGTAATCTGTTGGTATCAGTTCCCATTTGGATAATCCAATTAAGTCATACTTGTGATCCGCATTAAATAACGAAACAAAGGCTGGATTCACGTATTTCAAAACCCCGTCGACATGTACCGCAATTGCAATTGGAGAGTGTTCGACTAAAATCCTGTGACGTTGTTCACTTAACTCCAGTGCCGCGCGGTCCCTCAGTTGTTCGGTGATGTCCCTTGCGGTTCCGTATACGCCAGTTATTTCACCGTTTACAACAGTAGGGACAGCTGTGACCCTAAGTTCTCGTCGTTCATTCTTCGTGTTAAGGATTGCGCAACGAAAGGTAAGGGATTCTCCCCTTATGACACGTTGAAAGTACTCTAATACATTCATCTGGTGATCTTCCGTTATGTAGGGGATGAATGTACGTTGCATCATCTGCTCTTCAGAATGCCCGGTCAATTTTTCCCCTGCTGAATTGACGCTGGTGAAGTAACCATTAATGTCCAGAGAGAAAATAGGGTCAGGGTTGTAGGTGAAGAAGGATTTGAAGTGCTGTTCATTCGTCATCAACTTATGTTCTTTTTCGATTCGATCTTTGATATCGACAAGCGTACCGATCACTTCTACGACTTTTTCATCTTTGTAGACAGGGCTTAAGTTGACGATGTAATGTACAGTTCGAGCAACACCCTCATAGGAGAGGGTTTCACCATTCCAAGCACGTTCATACATCTCGTGTTTTTCAGCAGCGGATTCTTCTGACATGAAATCCTCTAGACGATGACCGATAACCTCTTTTGTTGGTAAATTCATCTTCTCAAGGATCCGCCCTTCACAAAAAGTATGGACGAATTGACCTTCCTCATTTTTATGGAAAATGAACACGATTGCGTTCATATTTTTAATGATGTTTTGGAGATATTCTTTTGTAACGATGTCCCCGAGTGGTGTACCCACAAATGTCCCCCCTTTGAAAAAAGTCTATTGTTTTTAAATTTCAATAAAGGGTCGGGTTTTCCTCCAAAAATATTGTAGATTTAAAAATAATTTGGGCGAAAGCTGTCATTCTGTAAGCTCGATTACAAAAAAAGCAATGCAGACATGTCTGCATTGCACTGATCCATTCTATTTGACCCTTGCTACGGTCAGTCCGTCCCCAATCGGTATGAGAATGCTTTCTAACCGAGGATGACGAGCGACCTGATCGTTGTATTTTTGTAAGGCAAGTGTGTCTTCGTCCGTCGTATGCTCTTCCAATACTTTGCCGTCCCATAACGTGTTGTCGGCAGCGATGATCGCACCTGAACGTGCGAGTTGGATACATAGGTCCAAGTAATGGGAATAATTTGCTTTATCTGCATCGATAAAGAAGAAATCATACGTATCAGCCTGATCTTTTAATTCGTTTAAGGAATCGATGGCAGGACCGACTTTGTAAGATACCTTATTTTCAAAACCAGCCTCCTCTACATTTCTCTTTGCAACATTGGCGTATACTTGTTCCAATTCTAAAGAAACTAACTTGGCATCTTCATTTCCTCTAAGAAGACAGATTCCGCTGTACCCACCAAGAGCTCCAACTTCAAGCAAGTTTTTAGCACCTGATATTTTCACGAGCAACGTTAGTAGTTTTCCCGTTTCGGGAGACACTGAGATCGTTGGCATCCCCGTGTCAATCATGATTTGATTGATTCTTTCATAATCCGCATCTTGTGAAGTGAACAACGTTTGGATATAGGTTTCAAGTTTCATTGATTTTCCTCCTTTTCTTCTACACTATAAATGATACTAAAGCCCAACACGATTCCTGAGAAAAAGTGCAATCTCTCGTTCCCGAAAAGGATATTGGCAAATCCCATGAAGTCTCCCCAGGAAAGCAGGGTGAAGTAATAAGCAGGAAATAGCAGCACGAATAGAGAAGGAATCCCGAACACAAGGCATTTACGCCAATTGTAGGACCATGTACTTCTGTTTCGGAACGATAACTTACTGAATGGTATCGCCATCAACGCACCGAATAAGGTCGGAAATAGGATTGAGTAATAGAAAACGGGCGTCAGCAAGAAATTTTGTTCAGCTTGTACGTGCAATCTGGATTCTATATTGAACCCGCTCAGGAGAATGGCTCCGTATAACAACAAATAAAGAAAATACCTCAACGTTGACTGGTTTTGCATATGTAGAACCTCCATTTATCATTCAATCCATACAATGTTCGTTATAAATGATCTGATTGGGGAGTTTTCCGGGAGGCAAATGGATGATCGTATCTGGCAATCTATTGATTCGAACTTTAGTAGAAGAAGACTCGCCATACTTGGTGAAATGGTTAAATGATCCAGAAATATTGAAGTGGTATGAAGGCAGAGATCAACCACACGAGATTGGGAAAGTGAAAGAACACTTCTTCTCGAAGTCGAATGAGCGTGTGAAACGAAATATCATACTCCTGGATGGAAATGAAATTGGTTATGTTCAATATTACCCTTTATCTGATGAAGAGAAAAGGGTTTACGGTTATAAAAAAACAGAGAAGATTTTCGGAATGGACCAATTTATAGGGGAAACAAGCGAACAGGATAAAGGCATTGGCACTAAAATGATCCTTGCGGTCGTACAATACCTCTTTGAAGAAAAAGAAGCTGAGATCATCGCGATGGATCCACAACTACGGAATAAAAGAGCCATACATTGTTATGAAAAATGTGGATTCATTCCTGTTAAGATCCTGGTGGAGCATGAACTGCATGAAGGGATTAAAGAGGATTGCTTGTTAATCGAAAAGAGAAAGGGATGAAGGTTGTTGACAAGCTGGAGAGAAGATTTTGAGCGAATGATGATAGAAAAACAGTGGAACGAAGCTGTTGCTCAATTGGAGAAGGAAAAAACAAGTCACGCAGGTACAGCACCTGCTCAAGTGAAGAGAAAGGCGATCAAGGCAATTGAGAAATTGTTGAAAGAGGAACTAGATTTACTTTGCGAAGTGACAACTTTTTTTGCGGAGCACAAAAGCCCATCTGCCAAAGAAGTAGCAGCCCATTTGATCCCTCATCTGTATGATCAGGATGAGAGTCTCTGTATCCGCTTGATGTACGATATTGCGGATGATGAGAATTGGGAAGTAAGAGAATGGGCAGCCGGAGGATGTGGAGAGATTTTAGCTCTTCACTTTGAAGATTTTTATCCCGTCTTATCCGAATGGAAGGTCGATGACTCCGAAAATATACGAAGAGCTGTCGTCCTTGCTGTCATGTATGCGAGTAAGACGTTGGATGAATCTTACGCACATAAGTTGTTACACTTGTTGGAACCTCTCATGTCCGATGGCTCTACATATGTGAAGAAAAATCTGGGAGCATTCGCGATTGGTGATGCCTTGTTGAAGCGATATCCTCAAGCAGTCGTTCCGTGGCTGTTCCGAATTGTAGATGCTGAGGATGAAAATGTACGCTGGAATGTTGCAAACGTCTTCACATCGGCGTCTTCACGAACGTTCTATGAAGAAGGAGAAGAACTATTGAAGAAACTGGAGGATGACGAAAGCAAATTGATTCAAAGAGCAGTAAAGAAAGCGAGAAGGAATTTAGAAAAAGCAACTTCCGCTGCTCCAAAATAAATTTCCATAAAAGGGTTGCATGATTTTTCCTGATCTGTAAAATGGTCTTAATACATTTTGGAGGGGACTGGGAGAGATGATCCGAAAACTGACAGAGAAGGATCACACAAAAGTGATGGAACTGTTGACCGAAGAACGGGCAATGAACCTATTCATCATAGGGGATTTGGAAAACTTCGGTTATGATACAGACTTCCAACAGATTTGGGGAGAATGGAAAGACGAAGAACTCATTGCTGTTCTTCTACGCTACAAAGAGAACTTTCTTCCTTATGCAAAAGGCTCATTTGATGTAAAAGGATTTGCGGAGATCATTTTGAACGATGATCACTTTCAAATCCTATCCGGTAAGGAAGAAATCATTCAACAGTTTGATGCGTACATCCCGGCGGGTAAGAAGCGGAGCATGCATTTTGCCGAACTGCTCGATTCAAATTTATTGGAGGAAACGAAAGAGCGACTCGACATTCGTGTGGCAACTGTAGAGGACGTGGATGCAGTCTTCACCTTAAGAGGGAGTATAGAAGAATTCAGGGAATCCAGCGCTACAAGGGAAAGCATGGTTCATACCATTGAAACGAAAAGTGGACGCACGTATTTCATGAAAGAAAAAGACAAGGCAATTGCAAGTGTTTCCACGACAGCAGAAAATTCTGTATCTGCGATGATCGTCGGGGTTTGTACAGATACTGAATATCGTAAGCAAGGTCTCGCATCCAAATGCCTGAGTGCTTTATGCGAAGATGTGTTAAAGGAAGGCAAAACGCTTTGCTTATTCTATGATAACCCGGCAGCGGGTTCTATCTACAAAAGAATAGGCTTCATGGATATCGGCAAATGGACGATGTGGCATAAAGCGGTATAACGCTCTTGAAGTTGTTGGATTTTTCAGGTAATATTCAAGTAGAGACGATTTGAAATTAGGAGGTGTAAGGTAATGCTTACAGTTACGTTTCCAGTGATGGATTGGCTGACAGTCGAAGTACGCTCTCAAACGCATGAATTTGCGTTCGACGGGAGAAGTCTGTCCAATTTTTCATATGAGAAACGTAATAAGACGTAAGCATAACCTTATCCGGATTCCTTATATATGTAGAACGGAAACCATGGGCAGGTATAGCTTGCTCATGGTTTTTTTGTGTTTTTTTCAGAAGTACATCCACTTTACTAAACAAAGGAGATTAATCTCATGATCGTAGCATCTATCAACGAAATCAGCAAAATGTATGCAGGTACTTGGATTTTCCAGGACCTTTCACTTCAAATTCATGATAAAGACCGCCTTGCACTAATCGGTCCGAATGGAGCGGGAAAATCGACTTTCCTGAAATGCATTGCAGGGTTGGAAACGATTGAAGCTGGTAATCTTTCTTATAAAAAGGACATAACGACTGGAATGTTGGATCAGATTCCGATTGCGGAGCCCGGCATCACCGTTGAAGGAATGTTGAAACAATCTTTTGAAGAAGTCTATGAAATCGAAAAACAATTGAAGCAAGTGACCGAAAAGATGGCTGACCCAGATGAACAACATAAGCTGGAGAAGCACTTCAAGCAATTCGGAAAACTTCAAGACAAGTTGGAGGAACTAAATGGATACGCGATCGACTCCAAGATCAAAGGCGTCATGCAAGGTCTTGGTCTCGAGCACTTGAGTGACCATGAATTCTCCTCGCTCAGTGGAGGAGAGCAGACGAAAGTCGGTCTTGCTGCGATACTGCTTGAGGAGCCGGACTTGCTGTTATTGGATGAACCGACCAACCATCTGGACATGGAAGCTTTGGACTGGTTGGAAGAGTATATCCGGAATTATCAGGGGGCTGTCGTCATCATCTCCCATGATCGTTATTTCCTTGATGCCGTCGCAACTAAAACGGTGGAAATCGATTCTGGGGTACTCGAAGAATACAAAGGGAATTATTCTGCGTTCGTAAAAGAAAAAGAAAAGCGTTTGATGCTAGAATTCCAAGCCTATCAAGATCAGCAAAAGAAAATCAAGAAAATGAAGGAAGCGATCAAGCGGATGCGAGACTGGGCGACTCGTGCCGATAACCCTAAAATGCATAAACGTGCCCGAAATATGGAACGCGCCTTGGAAAGGATGAATAAGATCGATCGTCCCAAGCTTGAAAGGCGCACAGCAGATCTTGGCTTTACATCTGCCAAAAGGAGTGGGAAAGATGTCGTCCAATTCCTTCAGGTTGAAAAGAAGATGGGCGAACGGATATTGTTTTCAAACATCGACCTCTTGCTTCAGTATCAAGAACGTGCCGCCATCATCGGAAAAAACGGAGTCGGGAAATCGACCATAATGAGATTGATTCTTGGTGAAATAACCCCCGAAGAAGGCGAAGTGAAAATCGGTGCATCTGTGAAAATAGGCTATCTATCACAAAAAGGATTGATTGGATACGAGGGCTGGACAGTGCTCGATGCATATCGTGATGTCGCACGAGTAGACGAAGGGGAAGCGCGTTATCAACTGAGTCGCTTTCTATTCTTCGGGAAGGAAGTCTTCCAAAAGGTTGAGAGCTTAAGTGGAGGGGAACGGACGCGGTTACGTCTAGCCCAGATGATGACGGAGAACTACAACTTGCTCTTGCTCGATGAGCCGACGAACCATTTGGATATTGATTCAAGAGAAGCATTGGAAGAAGCGCTGGAAGGTTTTAAAGGAACTTTACTCGTTGTTTCCCACGACCGTTACTTCTTGAATAAATTGATTGAACGGACGTTTTGGATCGAGGATGGGAACATCAGGAGCTATATCGGGAACTACAGTGATGCAAAGACGAAAAGAGAACAACTACAGAACTAGACGATTGGAAAAGCTGGCGGATGAACGTCAGCTTTTTCTTTATGCTTTCAAATTGATTTCTAACGAAATTCACGACACTCCTGCGGGAACAGCGAGCCAGGCCTTCAATAAGGATCTTCGACTAAAAACCACCACGTCCTGTGGTGAACATCGAAGCCAGCACCTCCTGTGCAAGTGCGGAAAGGGAGTGATTTCGATGAAATCAATAGAAATGTAAAATTTACCAATCAAATTCCGTTGCATATAGAACGTTTGTTCGTATATAATGATAAAAAAGGAGGAGTGCTCACATGAAACGTATGTTGGTCCGTGCTTACGAGCAGAACAAGCCGATCGAAATCGTGTATCTGGCAAACGATGAATCAATTACTCAACGTGTCATCTGGATTTCATCCATGACTGATACGACGATGACCGCATTCTGTTCGTTACGGAAACAAACACGAACTTTTCAAATCGATCGTGTACTTTCATGTAGAATCCTTCCATATCGACGTAATCAATCGAATAATCATGCCGGTTAAGGAGTGAGCGAACCATGTACGCAACGAAAGAAGAGAGTCTCCTCATCGATCGGTTCATCCTGTACCCCATGTTGTTGACGATCCTCAATCGCGATTTACAAATCTTCCAGCGGGCTCCTTTCAAATTCACCCAACCGTACATTCTTTGGATTGAGGAAAAAATGAGGGAAATCACTCAAGAGCTCCATCAAATCAGGAAAGAGATGCGTGCAAAGAATATTAAAGTATCCTTTCACCGTGTTTATGAAGATACCTCTGAATACCATGTCATCGTAAGAGGATACGACGAAGTCATCAAGTACTCCAACTTCCACCTTCGAAACCAAGCTGAGTTAACTCTCCAACGTTTATTTCTGGGACTTCCATGGAGAAGGCGTCCATCGAACGCTTTATAGTTTTTTTCAATACTTGCCAGAAGGTATTTCCTACAAATTCACCTGAAAAAATGAGATAATAAATGATACGATTCTCGTTGATACGGAAAGGGGAATATTCATGACGCTCCGATTCATGTTAGGCAGGTCGGGTAGTGGAAAGACGACCAACTGTTTGAATGAAATAAGAGACGAATTACATAATGTACCGAGCGGAAAACCGATTGTCATGCTTGTACCAGATCAAATGACATTTCAAATGGAATATGAATTAGTGAAAACACCTGGATTAGGCGGAATGATACGAGCACAGGTGTTTAGTTTTTCACGCTTAGCCCTTAAAGTCCTCCAAGAGGCAGGTGGATTGACACGATACCATCTCACCTCGACAGGAATGAACATGCTCCTCAGGAAAGTGGTTGAAAAACATAGAAATGATTTGATCCTATTCCAGAAATCATCTGAGCAAAGTGGATTCTATGAACTGCTGGAAGAGATGGTGAAGGAGTTCAAAAGATATTGTCTTGGTTCAGATGATCTGGAAAAGTTGGAAGAAAAGCTTCTCGAAGAAACAGAAGATCGCAACCTGCTGAAGGATAAACTTCACGACTTACATATCATCTATCACGAACTGGAAGAAATGTTGGCAGACAAATACGTAGACTCGGAAGATTATCTGCGTTTGCTAGAAGAAAGAATGCCAGACTCATCATTTTTTGATGACTGTGAAGTCTGGATTGATGGATTCCATAGTTATACACCCCAAGAGTTGGGCGCTTTACGTGCTTTGATGAAAAAGGCAAGTAGAACGACGGTAACATTGACGATGGATGAACCGAGTGATCATGTAGCGTCTGATTTGGACTTATTTAGAATGACCAGTACGACCTACCAAAAGGTGAGTGCCATTGCTCAAGAAGAAGGTATTGAGATGGAACCCATTCATTATCTGGGGCAGAGTCCACGCTTCGAGTCTTCTCCATCCATTCGCCACCTGGAGAATTATTTTCATGAAAGACCTGTTGTTCCTTACTATGGGGAGAGCAACATTCAGATCAGTGGTGCAGTGAACCGAAGGGCAGAAGTGGAAGGCATTGCGCGGGACATCCAGGACCTTGTTTTCAATCAAGGCTATCGATACAGGGATATTGCAATACTTGTAAGAGATCCATCTACATACTCCGATTTATTGAACACGTTATTGGAAGATTACGAGATTCCTTATTTCTTGGATCAAAAGCGATCCATGCTCCATCATCCTGTCATCGAATGTATACGCTCGAGCCTTGACGTCATACTACAAAACTGGCGATATGACGCAGTATTCAGGTGTGTGAAGACGGATTTGCTGTTCGATCATGATCTGTGGACAACCCAACAGCTGAGAGAACAAGTTGATTTACTGGAAAACTATGTGCTTGCCCATGGAGTCCATGGGAAAAAGAGATGGTGCAGTCAGGAAGATTGGACTTATCGGAAATTCAGATCATTGGATGCTAGCTTCGGCAACCAGACGGATGAAGAAAGAGAAAAGCAGACAAAGATCAATGCTGCCAGACACATGATATCAGGACCATTAGCAAGATTGCAGCGAGATCTGAAAGCAGCTCGAAATGGGCGTGAGTTATGTGAGGCGCTCTATCTATATTTAGAACATTTACAGGTTCCAGCAAAGCTAGAAAACTGGCGTTATAAAGCTGAAGAGGCAGGCGAATTAAGCCTTGCACGTGAACATGATCAAGTCTGGCAGGCAGTCATCGACTTGATGGAACAGATGGTAGAAATCGTCGGCGACGAGCCGTTAAGTCTGGAACTATTCAATAAAATGCTTGATACCGGTCTTGAGTCGATGAGGTTTGCACTCGTGCCTCCATCTATTGATCAAGTGTTGATCGGTAGCTTGGATCGATCCAGATTTTATCAAGTGAAATGCAGTTTCATACTGGGCGTGAATGATGGGGTTTTGCCTGCGAAGCCAAGTGAAGATGGCATTCTATCAGAGGATGATCGAGAAGCCTTGCAATCTCTTGGAATCGAGATGGCACCGACTGCACGTGAAAATCTATTGGATGAAAACTTTTTGATATACATGGCATTATCGAGTGCATCCGATCATCTATTCGTTTCTTATCCATTAGCAGATGAAGAAGGGAAGTCGCTTGTCCCTTCCATTCTGATCAATCAGATTAAAGAGATGTATCCTGAACAACAGGAACGGTTCATCATGCAGGAACCGAATGAAAGTGAAGAAGAAACGGTCCGGTTTATCGGAAGACCAGGAAGAACTTTGTCCTTTTTGACTGCTCAGCTGCGCCAATGGCAAAGGGGCTATCCGCTAGCAAATGAATGGTGGAATGTGTATAACTGGTTCGTAATCGACGGAAATTGGTCATCCCCTGCCAGAAGGACCATTCACAGTCTCTTCTATGAAAACAGAACCGATCGCTTGAAAAAGGAAACGAGTAAGGATTTATATGGTGAAAGTTTGAAAGCAAGTGTATCAAGGATGGAAAAGCATCAATCTTGTCCATTCTCCCATTTTGCAAGTTATGGTCTGAACCTCGAGGAAAGGCAGATGTACCGGTTGGAAGCACCGGACATCGGACAACTATTCCATGCTGCGTTGAAAGAGGTGGCAGATATCCTCCACCAGAGAAAAATCGACTGGAGGGAATTATCTGCTAAAGATTGTGATCGATTGGCTAGTGAAGTGGTCGAAAAGCTGGCACCTCGTCTGCAAAGTCAGATCCTATTAAGCTCCAACCGTTATCAATACATCAAGCGTAAGTTGAAAAATGTTGTAGGACGCGCTTCCTTTGCGTTGAGCGAGCAGGCAAAAGCGAGTGGGTTTTCACCTGTAGGACTTGAGGTCGGATTCGGAGGTAATGAAAAGATACCACCCCTGAAATATCAATTGCAGGACGGGACGACAATGGAAGTCATTGGTCGTATCGATCGGGTGGATACCGCTATGAATGATGACGGGCTTCTGTTGAGGGTCATCGATTATAAGTCCAGCCAGAAAGGATTGAATCTATCAGAGGTCTACTACGGAATTGCCTTGCAGATGTTAACCTATCTCGATGTCGTATTGACCTACTCCAAAGATTGGCTTGGTAAGAATGCTGATCCAGCCGGTGTATTGTACTTCCATGTACACGATCCTGTTCATTCATCTAAAAAACTGTTGACCCTCGACGAAATCGAGAAAGAACTGTTCAAAAAGTTCAAGATGAAAGGATATGTACTGGAGGATGAAGACGTTGTCCAGCTTATGGATAAAACGATTGAGGGACATTCTGAAATCATTCCAGTTGCTATGAAAAAGGATGGCAACTTCAGAAAAGGTTCTTCCTTATTGAATAAAGATCAATTTGACGAAGTCCGATCCTATGTAAAATCAATGATTGGAAACATCGGGTCAGACATCATGGAAGGAAACATCGATATTGCTCCATATGAAATGCAAAAACGTACACCTTGCACATACTGTTCTTTCCGCTCAGTATGTCAGTTTGATCAATCATTGGAAGAAAACAATTATCGTTCATTGAAGAACATGAAAGATGAAGAATTATTCGAGAGAATGCGAGAGAAAGGAGGGAACGACCTCGATGCGTGAAGTGATACCTAAACCTGAACATGCACAATGGACAGATGAACAATGGCATGCAATTACGGCAAGAGGGGAAGACATTCTTGTTGCGGCAGCCGCAGGATCCGGTAAGACGGCGGTACTTGTTGAACGAATCATCCGTCGGTTGACGGATCAAGAAGGAGTCGATGTTGACCGCCTGTTGATTGTAACGTTCACGAATGCAGCTGCAGCCGAAATGCGTAAGAGAATTGGCGTCGCATTGGAGAAAGCACTGAAGGAGAGACCCGGTTCCCTTCACTTGAGAAGGCAACTCACTCTATTGAACCGAGCTTCGATATCGACTCTGCATTCATTCTGTATAGAAGTTTTAAGAAAGTATTACTACCAGTTAGACCTGGATCCAAACTTCAGAATCGCTGATGAAACGGAAGGTGAATTGATCCGCCAAGAAGTCTTGGAAGAGTTGTTGGAAGAAGAATACGGAAAGGAAGACAATGAAACCTTCTTCGATCTGGTCGACCGATTCAGTAATGACCGGGCAGATGATGAAATCCAGAAAATGATCATCCGTCTTTATGATTTCGCGCGTAGTTATCCTTGGCCTAAAGTGTGGCTCGATCGTATGGTAGAAAAATATGAGATGAGCGAAAAGGTCGATACTCTTGAAGATCTCAGTTGGACGAATGAATTGATTCAGGATGTCCAGCTCCAACTCAGAGGAATGTTGGAATTGGTTGAACAGGCTAAGGAGTGGGCACTCTCTCCAGGGGGACCAGGGCCGTATTATGAAACACTTCAAAGTGATGAACAATTTATACGGAATCTTTTGTCGGCTGGAATGCGTTCTTGGTCAGAGCTTTACGATGCATTTCAAGAAGGCTCCTTTACTAGACTTAAGGCTTGTAAAGGGGACGATTATGATGAAGTGCTGAAAGAACAGGTCAAGTCTTTACGTGATCGTGTGAAGAAACAGGTAGATGGTCTTAAGGAAGATCTTTTCAGCAGAAGTCCAGAATCCTATATCCATCATATCCGTGAATTGGCCCCAGTCATGAATACGTTGGTAAGCCTTGTCAAACGCTTCTCTGATCGTTTCCAGGCTGCTAAGAAAGAGAAGGGACTCGTCGACTTTTCAGATCTTGAGCATTATTGCTTGGAAGTCTTGTCCGGTAGTGACAGTTCGGAAGAGGTCCTTTTGCCATCACAAGCTGCCAAAGAATATCGTCATAAGTTCATTGAAGTTCTCGTAGATGAATATCAAGATACGAACCTCGTCCAAGAGTCGATCGTCCAGCTTGTCACCAAGGAACAAGAGGATGGCTCCAACTTGTTCATGGTCGGGGATGTGAAACAAAGCATCTATCGTTTCCGTTTGGCTGAGCCTTCCCTCTTTTTGGATAAGTACAAGAGATTTCATGGTTCAGATCCCGGTGAAGGGGTCCGCATCGATCTTTCAAGAAATTTCCGAAGCCGCAGGGATGTCATCGACAGCACAAATTTCATCTTCAAACAAATCATGAATGAGTCGGTTGGAGAAATCGAGTATGATGATGCTGCGGAACTACACCTGGGAGCAGATTTTCCTGAAACGGAAGAGGCAAGAACAGAATTAGTCTTGATTGACCGCAGTGACGAAGGGGGTGACGATGACGAGGACATCGAAAACTTGGAATCCATCCAATTGGAAGCCAGGTGGATGGCAAACCGTATCAAGAAACTGATCGGTCACAACGAGAATCAGACGCCGTATCAGGTATTCGATGCCAAACTGAAACAGCACCGTCCGATCACGTACAGAGATATCGTCATCCTGTTACGCTCGACGGCTACAGCAGCCCCGACCATTCAAGAAGAGTTTAAGAAACAGGGCATACCGGCGTATGCGGATCTATCTACAGGTTACTTTGAAGCCGTCGAGGTGTCCATCATGATGTCCTTGCTTCAGGTGATCGATAATCCGTATCAGGATATTCCCTTAGCCTCAGTGCTCCGTTCCCCGATCATCGCTTTAAGTGGGGAAGAGATGGCTGAAGTTAGAGTCGCCAATAAAAAAGGCTCTTACTACGAAGCAGTCGTTTCCTATTTGGAAATTGCAGATCAAACATCAACTCGTGAAAAGCTAGCGTTCTTTTATAAAAATCTACAACGATGGAGAACGAAAGCAAGACAGGGAGACCTTTCTGATCTGATTTGGCAGATCTACCGAGAAACCGGATATTATGACTACGTTGGAGGTATGCCTGGTGGTCAGCAACGTCAAGCGAATTTGCGTGCATTGTACGATCGAGCACGTCAATATGAAAACACATCATTCAGAGGCTTGTTCCGATTCCTAAGATTCATAGAGAGAATGAAGGATCAAGGAAAAGATCTGGGAGCTGCCCGTGCCCTCGGGGAGCAGGAAGATGTGGTCCGTATCATGACGATTCACAAGAGTAAAGGGCTTGAGTTTCCGGTTGTCTTTCTTGCGAATTTAAATAAACGATTTAACGAAATGGACATGCGCGGAGGGTTTTTACTTCACAAGGAAATCGGTTTTGGAGCGAAATTCATGAATCCAAAACACCGGGTCAGCTACCCGTCTCTTCCACAGCTTGCTATCCAGAAACGACTCAGGATGGAAATGATTTCTGAAGAGATGAGAATTCTATACGTTGCGTTGACGCGTGCGAAAGAGAAATTGGTACTAGTCGGCGCGCTCCGTGATTTGCATAAACAGCTGCAACAATGGCAGCACATGATTTCGCGTAAAGGATGGTTGCTTCCTGATTTTGAAAGGGCTGCAGCTAAATCCTATTTGGATTGGATTGGACCAGCAGTCATCCGTCACCCTAGTATGGGACACTTAAGAGAACGCTTAGGGTCTGTTCCACCGACTTATGAGACTGTGGGAAGTGATGAGAATCAATGGGGACTGTCCATTCTACAATCAAGTGAAATCGTCATGACAAATGAGGAAAAGGTTGAAGAGAAGCAAAATCGCCTGGAACAGATAAGGAATTGGGAGCAGGTTCCTGTAGCCGAGGTGGTTGAAGTTGAAAGAAGACTTTCATGGGAGTACCCGTACCAACATTCCAAGAAGCATATGTCTAAACAATCCGTGACTGAACTGAAAAGGAATGTGGAAGCAAGGGATGAATACGGGGATCAGTCATTCGTGCGGCAGCTTCGGAGTACGATCGGTGAAAGACCCAGTTTCATGCAGGACAAGTCCTTAAGTGCAGCTGAGAAAGGTACCGCCATGCACATGGTCATGCAACATATTCCGGCGAATCGACCTGTTGACTTTGAGTTGATTAAAGAAAGCATCGCAAAACTTGTGAATCGGGAATTGATGACAACAACCCAGGCAGAAGTCATTGATATTCAATCCATTGAGCGATTCTTCCTAACGGATCTAGGCGAAAAGATGCAGGCATCAACCCGTGTCCATCGAGAAGTTCCCTTCAGTCTGGGATTGCCAGCTGAACAAGCTTATTCAGATTGGACAAGCCAGGGAGAGGAGCACGTCCTGATTCAGGGTGTCATGGACTGTGTTATAGAAGAAGATGATGGATTCATCCTTCTGGATTATAAGACAGACGCAATCACTAATCGGTTTGAAAGTTATGAAAAAGCAAAACCGATACTTGAAAAAAGATACGAAATCCAGTTGAGTCTCTATGCGAAAGCAATTGAAGAAATATGGAAGAAGCCATGTAAAGAGAAGTATCTATACTTTTTTGATGGTGGACATTTGTTACGATTGCCATAATGAAAGGGGAAACGTATGAGATTACTGCATACGGCTGATTGGCACCTTGGCCGCACGTTGGAGGGCAGGAGCCGATTAGAAGAGCAAGAACAATTTTTAAGGGAATTGTGTGAAATTGTGCGGGAAGAGCAAGTAGATGTTGTACTCATGGCGGGTGATGTATTCGATACAGTGAACCCTCCAGCAGCAGCCGAACAATTATTTTATGAGTATATGGCGAAGATGACGAAAGACAGGGGATGTCAAATCGTCATCATTGCCGGTAATCATGATAACCCGGATCGTCTTAGTGCCTCAGGTCCTCTAGCATCCTTGCATGGTATCACCATCATCGGATATCCGACCATCCAACCGGTAGAATTGGATGTTCCTAAGTCAGGCGAGCGGTTGAAGGTAGCAGGTCTCCCTTATCCTTCTGAATCAAGGTTGAAAGAGCTGCTGACAGAATCATTCAGCGAAGAAACGTTGAGAGACGCCTATGATATCCGGATAGAAAAACTGTTTGATGAGTTATGTAAAGGATTCGATTCTTCTACAGTCAATGTAGCCATGAGCCACATCTATGTGGCGGGTGGAAGGGAAACAGATTCTGAACGACCGATACAAGTCGGCGGGGCATATACGGTGACAGCTGATGCTCTGCCATCGAACGTCCAATATACAGCACTTGGACATCTGCATCGTCCCCAGTCGATCAAGCGGGCAGAAGGAATTGCCAAATATTCTGGTTCACCTCTTTCCTACAGCTTTTCAGAAGCTGGACAGACCAAATCCGTTACACTGATCGATGCAAAACCGGGAGAGGCAGCTTCTACGAAAGAAGTGTATCTTTCTAGCGGTAAACCATTGGTCAGGTGGAAAGCGGAACAGGGGTTGGAACAAGTGTATCGTTGGCTTGAAGAGAAGAAGGACGAACATGCCTGGATCGACCTGGAAGTGCATCTGAAAGATACGTTAAGTATGGAACAGATCCATAAATTAAGAAATGCCCATGAAGGGTTCATCCACATTCGGCCCGTTTTTGAAGATGTAGAAGTCCAGCAATCCGAACGAAGGATGTCCGACTTACCGATTGATGAGTTGTTCACCAGGTTTTATGAGCGACAGACGAATGGTGGTACTCCTGATGAAGAAACGGTGAAGCTGTTCATGGAACTGGTTGATCCGAACGAAGGAGGTGCGTGAGGATGAGACCGATACACCTCTCTGTAGCAGGCTTACATAGTTTTCGTGAAAAACAGGATGTTGATTTTCAGACTTTGTGCAAAGGTGGCGTATTCGGAATTTTCGGTCCGACGGGAAGCGGAAAGTCCTCACTGCTTGATGCAGTTACCCTGGCCCTCTATGGAAAAGTGGAGAGAGCATCCAACACGATACAAGGGATTATGAATCATGCAGAAGATCAACTCAATGTCAGTTTTTCATTTGAGTTAGGTGACCCTGCTTTCTCAAAATGCTACAAAGTGGAGCGAACGTTCAAACGCCACAAAAACGATACGATCCGTACGAGCACGTGCAGATTAATCGAGGTCATACATGAGGAACATGTGGTTCTTGCGGATAAAGAACGTGATGTGACTGCGGAAGTGGAGCAGATCCTTGGCCTAACGTTGACGGATTTCACCAGGGCTGTTGTCCTCCCTCAAGGTAAGTTTGCGGAATTTCTATCACTAAAAGGTGCGGAAAGACGCCAGATGCTTCAGAGACTTTTCCGGTTAGAGCAATATGGGGACCTTCTCAATCAGCGCTTAAAAAGCAAAGTGGAAGAAACGAATATGATTCTCAAAGAAATCGTGGCCGAACAGCAAGGACTTGGTGAAGCATCAACCGAAACACTGAAGGATCTGGAACAACGACTCAATCAAGCCTTGCAAGCAGTAGAAATACGGAACAAAGAGCTTGAAAAGAAAGAAGTCCAATTCGAACATTATCGTCAAATATGGAAATGGCAAGAAGAGTTGAATGACGTTAAAGCGAAGTTGAACGAGTTGCACGAGCAAGAGCCTGAAATCGAACGGTTGAAAAAGAGATTGAAAACAGCGCAAGAAGCTGATCTCCTACATCCATATGTACAGGAGCTTGAAGAGTTGCTTGGAGAACAGAAAGAATGGAATAAGAAGAAGACGAAATTGGAGCAAGAAACCGAACAGTTGAAGGCTCAAGTTGAATCATCTCATCGGGAAGTCCAAACCATTCAAAAAGATCGTTCTGAACATGAGCCGAAACTGTATGAACGGCTACAAGAATTGAAACAAGCCAAGGAACTCGAACAGGAAAGAAATCCTTTGTTGGAAAAAATCCAAACCGAACAGAAGATGCTGCAACAAAAGCAAGAAGAGTTGAAAACCGGTACGGAAGAGCTTGATAAGCTTCAAGAACAGAAGAAAAAAGCAATCCGTAAGCAGGCTGAAATCAAACAAGAGATTGAAGCAAAAACCATCACCTATGAACAACGTAATCGCTTGAGAGAAGCGATGACACTCAAACGTGACACCATTACCTTGAAGCAGACTCGTGAAGAACTTCTGAGCGAACATCAGAAGACGGTTTCCGCTATAAACCGTTTGCACTCTGAAACGGAGAAACAACACCGTCAATTGAAAAAGGCAAAAGAGAAACTCGGGTACTTGCTTCAACATACAGAAATCATTTATAACCGGGTGTGCGAGCATGAACGTGTCATTGAACGAGCGAAAAGTGGCATTGAGCAATTTTTAAAAGAAAGCAAAGATCAACAACAAAAATATGAACTTCATACTTTATCAGCTCAGATTGCAGAACAGCTCCAAAATGGAGAAAAATGTCCAGTATGTGGTTCGATCGACCATCCAGAACCTGTTTCCAACACTAACGATCAACACGATCATACCGTGTTGATTGAAGAACTGGAACAGCTGTATACGGATGTCAAAAATGAAGAGGTGACCATCAGTCACAATAAGAAGGACCTTGAGTATCTATTTGAAGCATTACAGGAATATGTGCAAAAAGATGAAATCCAAGGGGATGAGATTGCAGCTGCTTCTTTTGATCCGATCCAGAATAAACTTCAGTCGACAGAAGAGCTTAAGCGATACTTGAAACTCCTCCAAACAGAAACGAAAGGTTTCAAACAGGATTTATTGGAACTAAGAGAAAAGCGGAACAACTACACATCCATTTATGGTGAGCATGATAAGCTGTTGCTTGAAAATAAATCATCACTTGCCAATGAACAAAGGGAATTAGAGAAAATTGAGCAGAAGAAAAAGGACATCGAGACACAGCTCCACAATTTGAGTGAGCAGTGGCAGGCTAACTACCAGACTATCCCTTATGAACAGGTGGAGCAGCTTCAAAAAGAGATGGATGAACAGGAACAATTGGTCGCTGGGTTGAACAGCAGATATGATAAAAGTGTGTCTTTCCTTTATGAGCAGGATGAAAAAATCACGAAGACTTCAGAAGATGTCCAAACCAAAAGGCTAGAGTTTTCAAGCGCTGAATCAGAGGTGCAAACCATGAACAAACGCTTGAATGAGCTTCAACATAGGATTGACGAACTTTGTGGAGAAAAGAAAGCTGACGATCTTATCCATGCCGTGCAAAACGAAATGGCGGAATGGAAGCAACAAGAGGAAGCGGCTCTAAAAAGAAACAAAGAAGCGACCGTTCATCTGCAAGATTCAGATAAAGAGCTTGAAGTAGCCAAGTCCACTGTCCATCAAACAGAATCTCGCTTGAGAAAAGCGGAAGAGAGATGGACAGAAAAGGTGGATGGAACCTCTTTTGAAACGAAAGAACAAGTAAAAGAAGCACTCATCCTCTCCGGACGCCAAAAGGAATGGGAACAGGAAATTGAACAATTCAATAATGAAAAACAGAAATATGCACATGAGCAAACCCGTCTGCGCTCGTTGTTGAATCATAAAGAAGTCAGTGAATCTGAATGGGAAGCAGTCCAGATTGAATTGAAGAATGCCAAGCAAGCCAAAGAGGATGCCTTATCTGAAAAGGCGAGACTCGAAGGGGAATGGAGCGATACGAAAAAGCGGGCCGAAAAGTATGGTGAGTTGGAGAAAAAGCGCTTAGAGAATGAGGAGCTCTCCGAGCGACTCGGGAAACTACAGGCGGTGTTCAGAGGGAATAGTTTCGTAGAATACATCGCGGAAGAACAACTGCATCAAGTGGCACGTGATGCTTCTCAGCGCTTAGGAGAGCTGACGAGACAACGATACGCCCTGGAAGTGGACTCAGCTGGAGGTTTCGTCATCCGAGATGACGCCAATGGTGGAGTCAGAAGACCCGTTACCTCACTCTCGGGAGGGGAGACTTTCCTCACTTCACTTGCGCTCGCTCTATCACTTTCTGCACAAATCCAATTGCAAGGACAATATCCACTCGAATTCTTCTTCTTGGATGAAGGATTCGGTACGCTGGATCAATCCTTGTTGGATACCGTCATATCAGCACTTGAACGTTTGCAGATGCAACAAGTATCCGTCGGGGTCATATCCCATGTACCGGAATTGCGAGCAAGACTGCCGAGAAAACTGATTGTAGAACCTGCTACACCTGCCGGGAAAGGGAGCAGTGTTTCGATCAAAACGCTATAATCATCGAGGAGGATGACCTAAGAGTAGGTCCCTCCTTTTTTATTCTATTTTTCTTCCAAATTTTTGTAGTCTCTTGAACAAGGATTTTGACAAAAAATATCGAAGTTTAGCAGGACTGTATTATGGAGCTGGAGGAAATAGCATGCGCAAAAAAGCAGATACGATACAATTATTTGATCTATGGGCAGAATCGTACGATCAATATATCCAAAATCCCAATGGACCTTTACTAGGTTATGAAACTAGCCTAGAAGAAGCTTCTTATTGGTTGAAAGAGAAGCGGTTCAAGACGATTCTTGACATTGGAATCGGCACGGGAGGCTTTATCAAGCGTTTCCACGCTGATGAATATCACGGCATCGATCTATCTGAAAAGATGTTGGAAGAATGTAAGCAAAACCATCCGGATTATACCTTGTCTCAAGGGACGTTCAATGAAACCAATCAGGCTTTTGAAGCTTTCGAATTGGTCGTATCCAGTTTCACGTTTCATGAGGTGATCCCGGAAGATCGGCTCTCTGCTTGTCAAGAAACGTTCAGGATCTTACAAAAAGACGGATATTTCTTGCTGGTTGATATCATGTTCCCATCTGAATCAGCACGGAATCAGGCGAAAGAAACCATTGCACAGTATTGGGATGATTCAGAGGACTATCCTCTTGTAATGAACATGGACAAGCATTTGAGAGAGGCCGGGTTCAAGTCCATTCAATGGAAGCAGACCGGACCCTATCATTGGGCAGTCATCGCCAAAAAATAGTTCAATATAATTATTGGAAAAAAATGATACGACCCAGTTTTTCTGGTAGGATAGATAATATGCCAGTATGCTAGAGAGATAGAAATGGGGGAAGAAACTTGGAGCATCATGTTCAAGTTTGGAGAGGTTTATTCAAACCGAATGAAACTTTACATACATTAAGAGAATCGAAAACCATACACGGGTACCGACTTAGAATATTAATTCTTTTATTATGCAGTTCGATCGTATTCGGATTGCTGTTCTACATATGTGCCGGGGAATGGTTATTGATGCCTGAAGCTGTGAAAATGGATTTATCAGCGGATCAGAAATTTGCAGCATCTGTTTTGATTGGAATTGGTGGAGCGATCGGGGGGCTTGTTCTTCCGTTTTTGTTGATCGGTTCTTCTACTCTCGCATTTTGGGGGTTTTTCCGGGATATCGGTTTCAAGCGGTTGTATGTCCTGCAAACCTATTTGTTCGTGATCATTCTCATCGGAATAGCAGCTAATCTACCATATATGTTTGCATTCGGTTCAACCGAAATGCTTTCGCCGTTCGGCATTGGACCATGGGTTAAAGCCATTACAGATCATGTGTTTTTGACGACACTCTCGGGTTGGATTACGGTTTTCTTTGTATGGCATCTCTATGCAACTGTTAAGCTGCTCATTGAGTCGTCCTTGAAGTCGAAACGATATATTCTTACAGTCACAATTGGATTGCATGGGTTATTCATCTTGATTTTATCTGTAATCAACATGATGTACCACTTGCATTTGAACGGTTAGAAACGGGGGTTCTCAGTTTGAACGGTTACATAAAGAAAGCGTTGATCGCACTGCCGATCATCCTGTTCGTCATCATAAACACATATCTATTTATCCTGAATGAGTCGATTTTTGCGAGCGAAAAGCCATATGAAGTGACGAGAATCGAACAACGTGATTTGAAGGAGACGATCCAAGCGACAGGCGTTGTCGTCCCTAAGGAAAAAGAAGAATTCTACTTTGACGAAAGTAGAGGCACGCTCGAGGAAATCCTTGTCCAAGAAGGCGATGATATATCCAGCGGAACGGATATCCTTCAATATAGCGCTTCAAATTATGATCAACAAGTCGTTGCTCTCGAAAATGAAATTGATGTATTGGAAACTGAAAAGGATTATCACGAAGATCGAGAGAGATTGATCGGGAACCAAATTTTGAGGGAATCTGCTAAGGATGAAGAGGAGAGAGATGATTCGGCTTTATTACTACTCGAACAGGAAGAAGCCGATGCGGAATACCAGGCTGATCGTATTGACAGTATGATTTCCAATAAAGAGGATGAAATCAAACAGCTTGAATCTCGTTCTGGTGAGATGACAGTAAAAAGTTCCATCTCTGGAACCGTCCAGAAGGTTTCCTATGAAAGAGGTTCTGCAAAAGAACCTTTAGTGGTTCTCGCCAATGAAGATAACGTTATGGTTCGGACATTCCTTTCCGAGAAAGAAGTTCTTTTGTTACAAGAAGGTGACGACGTACAGTTGAAATCTGCCAAGGACAAAGAGTGGAAAGGGATCATCGCTTCTATTCAACCTGCTGAAGAGAAACAAGAAGGTTCAGAGTTTCAGGTCGATGTTGAGGTCGAACAAGAAGGTGAATCCACTCTTCAGGTTGGAAGTACTGTTGAAATGACAGTCCGACCGATCGCAGTAAAAGATGCCGTAGCTGTTCGCCACGAATCCATTCTCCAAGAAGACGGGAAACAATATGTTTTGGTTGTGAAAAACGGATACATCGATAAAAGACAGGTTTCGTTCGGTTTTGAAAACAAAACCTATCTGGAAGTAACGAAAGGTTTAAAAGCTGAAGAAGTCATCGTCAAAGTTCCAAACCGACTACTTGTAGATGACATGGAGATTGAAGTCGTCGACATTGAAAAAGAGAAGAAGGCCAAAGAAGAGCAGGATCAGACTGAGGAAGAGCAGGATCCTGCAACGGATGAAGATTCCGAGAACAACGGCTAAACAAAAAACGTCTGCTGAGAAGCAGACGTTTTTTTTTGAACTATTTTTACATGACTCTGATCGGCAGTACATAGAGGAGAATCGCAAAGAAATGAGCAGCTGTTCCGGCGAGGACAAAGACATGCCATACCGCATGATGATACGGAAAAGCACGCCACACATAGAAGATCGTTCCGACTGTATAAAGGATTCCTCCGATGATGAATAACAAGCTGCCATCCGTAGGCAATGCCGTCATCAACGGTTTCCATGCAAATACAGCAAGCCAGCCCATTACGATGTAAATGACCGTTGATAGGTAGAGGAACTTTTTCACAAAGAATGCTTTGAAGAAAACGCCTACTAAGGCAATTCCCCATACAATTCCGAACAAAGTCCATCCCAGTGCACCTTTGACGACGATGAACAGAAACGGTGTATACGTACCAGCAATGAAAATGTAGATGGCGGCATGGTCGAATATTTCGAACAGATCCTTGAGCTTTCCTTCTGGAAAACTATGGACCAATGTAGATGCGGTATACAACAAAAGCATGGATGCGCCGTAAATGGAGAAGCTGACGACATGCCAGACAGAGCCATCCATGGCGGACATGACGACAAGTAAGACGAGCGCAACGACACTGAATACCGCACCGATTCCATGTGTGATGGCATTGACGATTTCTTCTTTTCTCGTATAGGTATGGGTATTTGCCATAATTGTCCTCCTATTATTATTCCACTCAGACCATTTCGTTCGTAGCGATCTTTTGATCAGGGAGTGTGAATGCAGTAGCTTCTTGCGATTTTGGATCGAAATACATAATCAATAGGGTGTCATTCTTCTTGATGGTACCATTTTCTAAAAATGCTTCAAGATCGAATGGAAGCTTCTCAATCATCACATGCTTGTGCAAATCTTTTTCATTCAGACCGAGCTCAACGAATTCACTGGATACTTTCTCTGGTGAACTCACGAGGTAACGGAAATAAGTGGTCTGGGTCTGCTTATCCATTGTAAAGTCCCACCAGGGCTTACGTGGTTTATGCTTTTGACGGATGAAATAATCGTACTTCATCAAGCCTTCAATCATTGGAAGTCCTTCCACTTGTTCATGAACAAGGAAATCGTGTAGACGTTTGAAAAGGTCCTCAAGCTGATGACCGATCCGTGACCATCCACGGGTTTCCCAGAAGTCTCCGAACTGTTGGAAGAAATCAAACGCCGATGGGAAGACTTCATCGATCAGATAACTGACCGTTGTATCCATACGGTGGTCATTCCAAAACTTCTCCAGTACATCTTCAACCCGTTTGATCTTGATGATTTCACCGAAAGATAAAACGTTGTTGCCAAGGATCTCGTAGGGAGCTTGATCCATATAGATGTAATCATGCTGCTCTGCTCGTAATCGTAAGCCGGTTCCTCGTAGCATCTTCAAGAAACCGAGCTGCACTTCTTCAATCCGGAACGCAAATACGTCATTAAACGTTCTTCTGAAGGAATCATAATTCTCTTCAGGTAGTCCTGCAATGAGATCCAGATGCTGGACGATTTTCCCTCCGTCTCGTACTGTAGTGACGGTCCTCGTGAGCTTTTCGAAGTTTTGACGTCGTTCCACAAGTTCATTCGTCGCATCATTCGTTGATTGGACACCGATTTCAAATCTGAACAATCCAACAGGGGCGTTCTCATTCAAATAATCGATGACTTCTGGACGCATGATGTCGGCAGTGATTTCAAACTGGAACACGGTCCCCGGTAGGTGCTCTTGAATGAGAAACTCAAACATCTCCAAGGCGTATTCCCTTCTGATGTTGAAGGTACGATCGACGAATTTTATGGTGCGTGCACCGTTTGCCATCAGGAATCGAATTTCCTCTTTCATCATTTCAATGTCGAAATAACGGACGCCGACTTCAATGGATGAGAGACAGAAGGCACATGAATAGGGACATCCTCGACTCGTTTCCACGTAGGTGACTCTTTTCGATAGCTGGCTAAGATCTTCTTCAAATCGGAATGGTGTAGGAACGGTTTTCAGATCGAGCTTCGGTCTTGGAGCCGATCGGTGAGGCTTCCCGTCCTTCATATACGCTAATCCTGCAACGGATTCCGGATCTTCTCCTTTTTCCAATGCTTGAAGCAAATCCTTGAACGTAGCTTCACCTTCTCCGACCACGATATAGTCGACGTGTTCGAGTCTTTCCAACCATTGAGGCACATCGTAGGATACTTCTGGTCCGCCGAGGACGATTTTAATGTCCGGGTTGATCTTTTTCAGCATTTCAATAATCGGTATCGTTTCTTCGATGTTCCAGATATAACAACTGAAACCAATTACATCCGGGTTTCGTGAATAAAGATCACTTACGATGTTCATGACAGGATCTTTGATCGTGTATTCAGCCATTTGCACATCATACTCAGGTGCACAATAGCTTTTCAGATATCTGAGCGCGAGACACGTATGTATGTACTTCGCGTTTAATGTACTTACTACAACATTCATTTACGTCACTCCATGCGTGTTATTAACAACTTATTTTAACACATTTCATTCCCAAACATGAGGTACTTCGATGAAAAGAGGAGATTTTACATAGGAATGGAAGTATATAAAGGGTTGAGGGTGCGGATTGTTTTACAAATGGGAAAAGTTCTTTCATCATTTATTGTAAAAATGAAAGCTGATAAGGAGGAACAATCATGGAACGTTTAACAGAAGAACAAGTGTTGAAGGAGATTGAAAAGCTGGAAGGCTGGTTTCTTCAAGATGAAAAGTGGATCGTTAAGAAATACCGGTTCAAGGAATATCTGGATGGCATTGATTTTGTCAGTCAAATTGCAAAGATTTCTGAAGACATTCAACATCACCCGCTCATTTCAATCGACTATAAGCTTGTTACGGTCAAATTAAGTTCCTGGCAAGCTAAGGGACTGACAGACCTCGACTTCAAGCTGGCTGCCGACTTTGATCGGGTTCACGGATAGGAGCTACATATCATGAAATTTTTAACGGGATTGAAAGCAGATAACGAAACATTCATTGGCATTGCGAAGGAAGGACATCCTGGTGAAGTCATCGATTTGAACGCAGCAGCCACCTACTATGACATGAAGATGCCGACCTTATTCTTGGAGTGTCTCCAATCAGAGCACTTTATAGAAACGGTACAGCAAATCTTAGCACGATTGCATGATGAGGAGAAGGAAGCGGCATACACTTTGAAGCGTGAAGAGATCAAGGTTCAGGCACCGATTCCCCGTCCGACCAAGAACGTTTTTTGTGTCGGGAAAAATTATCTCGATCACGCAATCGAGCTTGGGAGTGCCAGTGACGTTCCAGATGTTCCGATGTTCTTCTCAAAAACGCCGACATCTGTCATTGGAACAAAGGACCCTATTCGGATTCCAACGGATGTTACATCGGATATCGACTATGAGGGTGAACTGGCTGTCGTCATCGGAGTCGGCGGGAAACGGATCAAAGCCGAGGACGCTTATGACCATGTTTTCGGATACACGCTGTTGAACGATGTAACAGCAAGAGATCTTCAAAGTAAACACAAGCAATTTTTAATCGGAAAAAGCATGGACACGAGCTGTCCGATCGGACCTGTTGTCATCCATAAAACTTCCATTCCAGACCCGCATGACCTGGTCATCACTACATTTGTGAACGATGAAGTGCGACAGCAATCTTCTACATCCAAGATGATTTTTTCCATACCGAAGTTGATTGAAGAACTATCGAAAGCGATGACGCTCGAACCGGGTGATATCATCGCCACCGGAACCCCTGCAGGAGTAGGGAAAGGATTCGACCCACCGAAATATCTGAAAGCAGGCGATACCGTAACCATCGAAATTGAACAGATCGGTAAACTGAGTAATCCTGTCCTGAATGATGTTTAAGGACATGCCATCAATGGAATTGTAAAAGTAGCGATACTTACTAATTTTACGCAACAGCAATCAATATAAAATTGGAGGCGTTTTGATGGAAAAAGGGATCTTCATAAACAACGAATGGTCTGATCACGGGTTGGAAAAGACGGAGGTCATCAACCCGGCGACAGGAGAGGTCGTTGGGACGGTGCCACGTGGCGGAAAGAAGGAGACACGTTCGGCAATCGATGCGGCTCACGATGCTTTTCCTGGCTGGTCTGGGCTGAATGCTTACGACCGTGCCGCTTATCTTGAAAAATTGTATGAACTCATGATGAAGCATGAAGATGAACTGGCTGAGCTGATGACTTCAGAAATGGGGAAACCGCTGAAGGAATCAAAAGGTGAAGTCCAGTATGCCGCTTCTTTCGTCAAATGGTATGCAGAAGAAGGGAAGCGGGTGTATGGTCGTACAATCCCACCTTCTAAAGATGGAAAACGGATGCAAGTGATCAAGCAGCCAGTAGGAGTCGTCGGCGCGATTACGCCTTGGAACTTCCCGGCCGCGATGATTACCCGGAAAATGGCACCGGCATTGGCAGCTGGTTGTACATTCATCGTCAAACCACCGAATGAGACGCCACTGACGGCAGTGAGACTTGTCGAGCTGTGTGAAGAAGCAGGTTTTCCGAAGGGTGTCGTCAACCTGGTATCAGGAAAATCATCCGAGATCGGCGAAGAGCTTTTATCCAACCCAAAAGTACGGAAAATTACATTCACAGGATCGACGGAAGTCGGAAAACTACTGATGAAACAAGCTTCCGAGCAAGTGAAGAACTTGTCATTGGAGCTTGGCGGCCATGCGCCAATCGTGGTGCTGGATGACGCAGATGTGGAGCACGCTGCCAAGCAGACGGTTGCATCCAAGTTCCGTAACGGCGGACAAACCTGTATTTGCGGAAACCGTGTATACGTTCAGGAAAAAATATACGATGAGTTCATCCATCACGTCGTGAAAGAGACGGAGAAATTGAAGGTCGGCAACGGCTTTGAAGAAGGGACCGACATCGGTCCGATGATCAATAAGGATGCTTATGAAAAAGTCGGGAAGCACGTTGACAATGCAGTGAAGCAAGGCGCGAAGTGCGTGCACGGCGGAAAAGGGCAAGAAGCGGAGAACGGCACGTATTTCTATGAGCCGACTGTGTTGATTGATGTGGAGCCGAGCATGCTGATCATGAATGAAGAAACCTTTGGACCCGTTGCACCGATCCAAAAGGTGAAGACGGATGAAGAAGCCGTCAAATATGCGAACATGACGCCTTTCGGGTTAGCTGCATATGTATTCAGTGAAAATTACAGCCGAGGAATGAAGGTAGTAGAAGCGCTCGATTACGGTATCGTCGGCTGGAACGATGGATTACCGTCTGCTGCGCAAGCCCCATTTGGCGGAATGAAGCAAAGTGGACTAGGCCGTGAAGGCGGCATCGAAGGAATGGAAGCGTATCTCGAAACGAAGTACATCTCCATCGGGATGAAAGAATAAATCATTTCTATCATTAAGAAAGGATTGACCAGGGCCGTCTCACACGACGGCTTCCGGTCAATCCTTTTTCATTTATGATTGGCAGTGCCAGGTACCGATCGGGAGCCCTTGGTATTGTTGGGTTTGTGATCCGTGCCAGGCACCGATCAGGAACCCTTGCTGGGACTGACTTTCAAATCAGTACCTGGTACCGTTTCTGGTACCGTCTCTTTATTCAGGAGCGGGGAGGCGACGAGTAGTAGGGATAGTGCAAGAGTGACGTACAGTCCGATGGTGATGACATTTCCGGTATTCATTAACACGTATAAGCTGCTCATGACAGCGATAAATCCGACGACTGAATCGAAGTATTCGTTCAATGGCCGGTTGGTGAACATACCTAGTAAGATCACGAAAGAGAGTGTTGGAGCGAGCAACATCACATACATCGGCAACATCTGGTCATTCTGAACAGAGATAACGCCCAGGTTGTTCAGCTCTTGAGCGATATGGGTCGATTGATAAGGCAGCAGATAACCAGTGACTGAAACGGTGGTCAAAAGGAGTGGGATTTTAACCCATGGAAGTGCGAAACTGATGAGCAGACCTACGTGTAACCAGAAGCGAATATTCTTCATGCGGACATCTAACCCCCATTGATGTGTAGTCTACCTTAGAAATATTCACCATTGTCCACAAAAAGAACAGAAAAAGGGTGTCAGAACTTCATATCAAACACGAGTTTTCCAATTATAGCTCTGTTTTCGGTTATTTCCCATAAAAATCGGGTTATTTCCAATAAAAAATGAAATTTATAGACGAGAATTCGCGTTTTTCCATAAAAATCAGAAATGATAGCTCAAACCACACTAAAAAAGCAGGCTGATTTTACTCAGCCTGCTTCTACATTCCTACATATTCAAACTTATGTTGCGCTCAACACTTCTTTAATTCTTTCAATCGCCCAGTCGAGATCCTTCTTATCGATAATCAACGGTGGTGCGAAACGAATCACAGTGTCATGTGTCTCTTTACAGAGCAATCCTTTTTCTTTCAATCGCTCACAGTAAGGACGAGCAGCTTCTGTCATTTCGACTCCGATGAACAACCCGCGTCCGCGAACTTCCTTGATCTTCGGATTATCGATCGACTTCAATTCCTTCTGGAAGTAGTCTCCGAGCTCAAGTGAACGCTCAACGAGCTTCTCTTCTTCCATTACTTCTAGTGATGCGATGGATACGGCACAACCTAATGGGTTACCACCGAACGTTGATCCGTGGGAACCAGGGTTGAACACTCCAAGAACATCCTTATCAGCAGCTACACAAGAAATCGGGAATACTCCGCCTCCAAGTGCTTTACCGAGAATATACATGTCCGGCTCGACATCTTCCCAGTCACAAGCGAACGTTTTACCAGAACGGCCAAGACCAGCCTGAATTTCATCCGCAATCATCAATACGTTTTCAGAAGAACACAACTCGCGCACTTCCTTCAAAAAGCCTTCTGGTGGAATGTTGATTCCAGCTTCACCTTGGATCGGTTCAAACAAGAAAGCAGCTGTGTTTTCTGTGATCGCCTCACGCAACGCTTGGATATCGCCATATGGAACCAACTTGATTCCAGGCAGCATCGGACCGAATCCACGCTTGTACTCAGCTTCAGAAGAGAGTGAAACCGCTGACATTGTACGTCCATGGAAGTTGCCTTCACAAGCGATGATTTCAGCTTGGTTGTCAGCTACGCCTTTCACATCATATGCCCAGCGACGAGCGGATTTGATCGCTGTTTCAACTGCTTCAGCTCCTGTATTCATCGGTAATACCATGTCTTTTTTCGTAAGTTTGGATACTTTTTCGTAAAATGGAGCCAGTTGGTCATTATGGAAAGCGCGTGAAGTCAATGTCACACGATCCGCTTGTTGCTTCAATGCTTCAATAATCTTCGGATGACGGTGCCCCTGGTTGACTGCAGAATATGCACTCAGCATATCCATGTAACGGTTACCTTCAGGGTCTTTTACCCAAACACCTTCTGCCTCAGAAATGACAATCGGCAGTGGATGATAGTTCTTTGCACCATACTGTTCTGTCTTTGAAATGATCTGTTCAGTTCCTTGTTGGTCTCTTACTTGATTTTGATTCATGTGCTCACTCCATTCTTGTCATTATAGTCTCGCCTTTCATTATAAAGGATATCCGGAATGCAAAACACCCCAAAGCCCTATTTAAACTATTTCCCTTTCATTATGCCCTTTGATATGATAAAAAAGAATGTTCATAGAGGAGGAATTCAAATGATTCATGCACATGTGTCTTCATGGGCAGTAGCACTGATTCTATTTTTCGTAAGTTACTTTCTACTTCGTGCAGGAAAAGCGAAAGGACATAAGATTACGAGTATGATTTTAAGATTGTTCTATGTCTTGATCATCATCACTGGTGGTATGATTTTCGTTTCGTACATGTCAGCTGGTTATACCGCAGTTGCAGTCTTCATCAAAGTCCTCGTAGGTATCTGGGTCATCGGCGGAATGGAAATGGTATTGGCAAAAACGAAAAAAGGCGCATCAGCGAAAGGGATGTGGATCATGTTCCTCATCTCGTTGGTCCTTGTCCTATACTTAGGATATGGTGTTTTAGGTTAAACAAAAAAAGCTCTCCGCGATGGAGAGCTTTTTTTTGCGCTTGACACATCAGTCCGAGGTCCATTTTTCAGTCAAGATGGTCATGACGGCCTTTTCAATCGTATCTTCCTTTGGATGGCTTTCATAGTATGTATCGATCTGGGACAGCATTTCATTCGGGTCTGAGATGCCCATGTCACGGGATTCAAGACCCTTGACGAGGGTGAGGACGAAAGCCATACGCTCTTTATAGGAGAGAGCCTCCCATTCTGAACCGGTCTGGTTCAGGATCGTATCGGGATTCATCTCTTTCGCGTTTGTTCCTGTGGACTCATTGATTGCCGCCACTTTCTCTTCATCGACGAAAAAATCGGTCAGCTCCGGGCTGACAGCAAGGGCTGATATACCAAGCAATAATCCTAAGGTAAGAATGCCGAATAATAAGTTCTTCATCTTCTCTCCAGCCTTTGCCATGAAGTGAGGTGTCCCGTATATCAGTATAACATTTTTACCGAAGGAGGGATTTACGCTAGTAAAATGAATTCATAGGACAGTACCACGTTAACATGCTGCTAAAATAAAGATTATTAGTTAAAAAGAACTACTAAAGTACATATATATGTAAAATATAGAGATAAAATAGGAGTTTATACACCCTGTATATACATGTAGAATCAAGGTCGAATTGCCGATAAAAAGAGTAGAGAAATAATTTTAAGAGGTAAGGTATCCGATTAAGACGTTAGGAATGATGCGATTAATGAAAACATACACCACGATGTATCGCAATAAAAAACAAATAATAGAATTCATAGAGAAAAACGAACTTTCAACTCAAAATCACCTTCTCATCCAAGTGTTTACGAAAGAAGGGAAAGTTCGGATGTCTCGGCTTCATTCCCTATTGTCCATGATTCTACCAAGAGCGGTTATCATAGGGGCTACAATTGAAGCCTCATTTAATAGAGAAATCAAACAGAGCGGAACGGTTCTTTCTTTTACCGTATTCGAACGGACACGTATTGAGGGCACAGCTGTCCGCTTACCGAACCATAAAAATGCGTATGATTGCGGTTTGGAGATCGGTAGAAGGCTTGTTGAGAAGGATACGAAAGCCATCATTCTGTTCGGAAGCAGTCATACGTTTGACAGCCGGAGTGTCTTGGACGCTTTGGAAATTCAATGCCCAGACGTATTGATCGCTGGAGGGAACGCTGTCCCACTCGGACCAGAACAACAAGAGTTTCTCCTTTCAGACGAAGGATTAATAGACGTTGGCATGGTTGCGGTCAGTCTATCGGGTGAAGAGTTGTCGGCATCGTTGCATGCATGTACGGAATGGAGCACGGCGGGACGTCCATTCATTGTGACCCAGGTGGATGATCGACGCATTCTCACACTGGATCATAAGCCAGTGACGGAAATCTATGAAAAATATCTAGGGAAAAAGATGCTCGATAACATCGAAAGTGCCGAATCCTCATTTCCTTTGATGGTCAAGCAAGGACACGTGACGAAGCCCGTCATGATCAAAGACTTCCACGAGGATGGCTCTATTACGGTGATTGATCCGATTGAAAAAGGGACGACGGTTTACATCGGTTGTGGTGATGCGAGTATCTTCCTGAATACATTCAACTTCATATCGGATCGGTTGAAAGGTGTGCCTGTAGAAGGATTGTTCATGTATTCCTGTTTGTCCCGTTTACGGTTTTTCAAAAAAGGGATCGAGCATGAAATGAACACGATCAAAAATCTGATTCCGACAACAGGTGCTTTTACCGCGGGAGAGTATTATCAAGAAGAAGGAAAGAATGAAGTCTTATCGTATGCATTGACGTTCCTTGCTTTAGCGGAAAGTGAAGCTTACATTGATGAGGATGATTTCAAAAGGGCGACGAATGCGAGCTCTGAAATCAAAGAGATCCTTGCCCTTTCCCAACTGATTAAAGCATCGACAGAAGATTTGGAAGAACTACATCATAGTTTGAAAGAATCGGAGCAACGGTATAAATCCTTGTTTGAGCATAATCCGGATATCGTTTATTCAGTAGATCGAAAAGGAACCATCACAAGTGTCAATTCCACAACTGAAAAGATCCTCGGATTCACGACTGATGAAGTGATCGGAAAGAGCGCCGTGGAATTCCTGCATGAAGAGGATCTGAATCGTGTACACGAATATTTCCGTCTTGCCATGAACAATCAACCGCAACATTTTACGGCTGTGATCCAGCATAAAAACGGGCAGAATGTCCTGTTTGAAGTCGCCAACATGCCGATTATCGTAAACGATGACGTCGTAGGTATTTATGGGGTTGCGAAGAACCGGACGGACCAAATTCTTGCGGAAGAGAAAATTACGCAGCTTGCATACCATGACAGCTTGACTGGACTACCGAACCGGTTGTTTTTCCATGAGCGATTGAAGCATGCAATCGACGTGGCGACGCATACGAAGGGACTCGTGGCGGTCATGGTCGTCGATTTGGATGAATTCAAGTTGATCAACGACAGCTTAGGGCATCAAGCGGGGGACCGCATACTGAAACATGTTGCTAAAAATATGAATGGCATGATCTCAGACGATCAGTTCCTGGCGCGGTTTGCAGCTGATGAATTTCTAGTGCTCGTCCCGCATGCAGACGATTTGGAGAGCATTACGGCGCTCGCCCACAACTTACTGTCCGTCATCAAAAAGCCTGTGTTTTTAAAAGGGAAGGAATATGTACTTTCAGGGAGTATCGGAATCAGTCTCTATCCGAATGATGCAGTTGACGACGAGAAATTGTTGAAGCATGCCAATCTGGCCATGCACCGGGCGAAGTTGATCGGCAGGAACAGTGTCCAATTGTTCACCGACGATATGAACGACCAGATCAATGAGCGGCTGGAATTGGAGAATCATTTACGTAAAGCAGCCCAGTTGGATGAACTTGAAGTGTATTACCAACCGCAGATTTGTATGAAAACCGGCGAGGTGTTTGCATTCGAAGCGCTCATCCGTTGGAAGCATACGAAACGCGGGATGATTCCGCCGAACATCTTCATTCCGATAGCCGAGGAAACAGGGTTGATTAACGAGATCGGGTACTGGGTTTTGGAGGAAGCTTGCTCTCAAACGCGTAAGTGGCATGACAGTGGAATGGAAGACATATCGATTTGTGTTAATGTGTCCGGCAAGCAGTTCCAACGCGTCGATTTCATTGATGAAGTGAAGACGTGTCTCCAGAATACAGGTCTTCAACCGTCCAACCTTCATATCGAGTTGACGGAGAGCATCATGCTCGAGGACGTTGATCATAGCTTGTGGATCATCAACCAACTAAGGGCATTAGGAGTCAAGATTTCCGTGGACGATTTTGGGACAGGGTATTCTTCTTTAAGTTATTTACGGGACTTTCCGATCGATATTTTGAAAATCGATCAGTCTTTCATCCGTAACCTCGAAGAATACAACTCCGATGCCGCGATTGTCCGGGCCATCATTACGATGTGTGAAGGCTTGAATGTGACGGTGTTGGCTGAGGGTGTTGAAACGAAGGAACAATTGACGACGTTGAAAAAGTTCGGCTGCAACCAGATTCAAGGGTACTATATCAGTAGGCCTGTTGAAGCTGAAGCGATCAAGAGTCTGAACCGAAAATACAGCATTGTATAAGGAGAAGGGTGACGGAATGTTCCGTCACCCTTTTTTTCAATATAGATCTGTTCTTCGGTCTTCGTAAACTGGGATGCGGGTGCGGATTTCATCCAGGTGATCGATGGCGATATCCGCAAATAACGTCATTTCTTCTTCTTCCGCTTCGGCAACGATCTCGCCCCACGGATCGATGATGATCGAGTGCCCGCCGAATTCATTGTTCGGATCCTTGCCGATTCGATTACACGCAACGACATAACACTGGTTCTCGATTGCACGGGTGATCAACAGATTGCGCCAATGCTCAGTGCGGGGTTTCGGCCACTCTGCCGGAACGAACAGGACTTTCGCTCCTTCCAGGGCATGTTTCCGGATCCATTCTGGAAACCGGATGTCATAACAGATGAAGCCTGCAACCGGAATATCGTCAATAGTAAAATGTCCATCTTCATTCCCGGATGTTAAATATTTCTCTTCATTCATAAGACGGAACAGATGGACTTTGCTGTATTCCTTTACAACCTCTCCTTCACGATCGAAGACGAGCATCGTGTTGTACACTTTGTCGCCTTTTCGGACTGCGACTGAACCCGCAATAATATTCACGTGATATGTGGAAGCAAGTGAAGAGATGAATTCAATGGTCCTTTCACCGTCCGGGTCACCAATCTGATCCAGCATCTCCAAGTCATATCCTGTGGTCCATAATTCCGGCAGGACGATGACATCGGCTTCGTTGTTGCATGCTTCTCGGATTTGATCCGTTACATGCTCGAAATTGATTTGAGGATTTCCAAATTCAATGTTCATTTGAATGACAGCTGCTTTCATGAGTAAGCCCCCTTAAAAGTCCTATGATATTACTTGATGTTCTACTTTTTACTCATTACACTTTAACATAAATGATTCGAATTTTCGTGAAATTTCATTTGGAGGTGTAAGGATTGAAGCGGTTTCAATATTCCGATACATTATTACGTTTACCCGAACAGTTCTTTGCAAAACTTGTTGATAAGATTCAACCTTATTACGAAGCAGGATATGACATGATCAACTTGGGGCAGGGGAATCCAGATCAACCCGCACCGGACCATGTCGTAGAGGCACTACAAAAGGCAAGCGAGAATCCCCTCTATCATAAATATGCACCTTTCCGAGGTTATCCTTTTTTGAAACAAGCGATCGTGGATTATTACAAACGAGAGTATGACGTCGATCTCGACCCGGAAAAAGAAGTAGCCGTGTTATTCGGGGCGAAGACAGGCCTTGTAGAGGTCAGCCAATGCCTCTTGAATCCTGGTGATTTTGCGCTCGTTCCAGACCCGGGGTACCCAGACTATGAATCTGGCATTGCACTTGCCGGGGCGGAGTCTTATAAAATGCCATTGAATAGAGAGAACGCGTATCGACCGGTTTATAGCGACATACCAGAAGATGTTCTCCGAAAAGCTAAGCTCATGTTCCTCAACTATCCGAATAACCCGACGGCCGGAATCGCGACACCAGAATTTTTTACCGAGACAATCGATTTCGCGAATGAACATAACGTCTGTGTGGTCCATGATTTTGCCTACGGAACGATAGGTTTTGATGGGAAAAAGCCGCACAGCTTCCTTCAAACGAAAGGAGCGAAAGAAGTCGGTATCGAAGTATACACGCTTTCGAAAACGTTCAACATGGCGGGTTGGCGCATCGGTTTCGCACTCGGGAACGCCGAGGTGATTGAGGCGATCAATCTTTTGCAGGATCACTATTATTGCAGTATTTATGGAGGGATTCAGGAAGCTGCGGCAGCCGCGTTGAACGGACCGCAGCAATGTGTAACGGATCTCGTAGCCTTGTATGAGGATCGGCGGGACGCCTTCATTTCGAAGTTGAACGAACACGGCTGGGAGGTCGAATCCCCAAAAGGGTCCTTTTTCGCATGGATCCCCGTACCAGATGGCTATACGTCGGAATCGTTCACAGAAATGTTGTTGGAAGAAGCACATGTCATCGTCGCACCAGGAAACGGTTTCGGTGAAAATGGAGAGGGTTATGTAAGAGTCGGATTGTTATGTGACAAAGAGCGTTTAATTGAAGGGGCAGAACGGATGGTAGCGCAAATCGACCTTTCTTAAAAGACGCATATGGTGGGCACATTTCCATCTTCTACGCATAAAGTGACAATAGAGATGGAGGGTGAGGGAACCATGTGTGGAATTACGGGCTGGATTGATTTTAAAAACGACCTGACCAATGAAACCGCAACGATCAAGAAGATGGCTTCTACGCTTGGAAAAAGAGGACCTGACGCCACGACGCATTGGACTGCTCCCCATGCCGCCTTCGGACACGCGCGACTGATCGTCGTCGATCCGGCAGGCGGAGGACAGCCGATGCACAAGACCTTCAATGATGTTCGTTATTCGATGGTTTACAATGGGGAATTGTACAATACAGAAGATATCCGTAAGGTTCTGCTTTCGAAAGGTCACACGTTCGAGTCACATAGTGACACCGAGGTGTTACTGACGAGTTACATCGAGTGGGGCGAAGCATGTGTCGACCATCTGAACGGCATCTATGCTTTCGCAATTTGGGATGACCGGGAGAACAAGCTGTTCATGGCGCGGGATCGTCTTGGTGTGAAGCCGCTCTTTTATAAATTGGAGAGTGGGGCATTGCTGTTCGGTTCGGAGCTGAAGTCGATCCTCGCCCATCCTTCTGTAAAAGCGGAAGTGGATCGTGAAGGATTGCAGGAAATCTTCGGTTTGGGTCCTTCCCGTACCCCTGGACACGGCGTCTATCGTGGTATGAACGAATTACGCGCAGCTCACGCCATGCGTTTTGATGTGAACGGCGTGAAAGTCTGGCGCTATTGGGACGTGGAAAGTAAAGAACATAATGAGTCGCTCAATGACACGGTCGAACATGTGCGGTGGTTGTTGAAGGATGCAGTAGAGAGGCAATTGGTTGCTGATGTACCGGTCTGTACGTTTCTTTCTGGTGGGGTAGATTCTTCGGCAATCAGTGCGTTCGCTTCCCGCTATTTCCATCAAGAAGGCCGCGGAGCACTCCATACGTACTCGATCGATTATGAGGAAAATGATAAATATTTCAAGAAGAGCACATTCCAGCCGAACTCGGATGGCCCTTGGATCAAGATCATGCGCGACTACTTGAAAACGGTCCACCATACGTCTGTCATCGACAATGAAAAACTGTTGCATTACTTGAAAGCAGCTGTTCATATGCGCGATTTGCCAGGGATGGCAGACGTAGATTCATCGCTCCTCTGGTTTTGTGAAGAGATCAAGCAGCAATTCACGGTCGGATTGTCCGGGGAATGTGCAGACGAAATCTTCGGAGGGTATCCATGGTTTTACCGTCCGGAATTGTTGGAGCGAGAAGCGTTCCCTTGGATGCACTCCGTCGACGAACGGCAGTCGATTTTACGACCGGAATTGGGTGCGAAGCTTCGCTTGAAGGAATATGTCGCAAGTCGTTATCAAGCGACCGTTGATGAGACGCCCCGTTTGGATGGTGAGAAACCGGCAGAAGCGCGTCGTCGAGAGATGTTTTACCTGAATATGCATTGGTTCATGGCGACGTTGTTGGATCGGAAGGACCGGATGAGTATGGGGGCCAGTCTTGAAGTTCGTGTCCCGTTCGCTGACCACCGGATCGTCGATTATGCGTGGAACATCCCATGGGAGATGAAGTTCCTAGAAGGTCGCGAGAAGGGAATTTTACGGAAAGCATTGGAAGGTGTGCTACCAGATGAAATTTTATATCGGAAAAAGAGTCCTTATCCGAAGACGCATCACCCTGAATACACCCGGTTGGTGAAAGAGTGGTTATCATCGATTCTAGAGCGCGATTCGGCACCACTTCTTGAGCTGGTCGACCGTAGTAAGGTGGAAGAGATCATTCGTACGGATGGAGAGGCATTCAAAACTCCATGGTTCGGCCAGTTGATGACTGGCCCACAGCTCATCGCACACCTCGCTCAAATCAACACCTGGCTCGAAGATTACAATGTGAATATCGTAGATTAAGTTAAAGAAGTCGACCTGTTGGAAAGGTCGACTTCTTTTTTTTTTGTACAAAACTAGTCCCATTTATTTACATGTGAGACGAAGGGAGGTGTTAGTTGGTGGTTTAAGTTTTTTTCATTGGGACTATGGGTGAAATTAACGTATTTTGACAGCAGATTATCTGAAATTACGACAATAATTTAGAATTCGTCGGACTAATGATACAGCGAACGTTGACAGGATTCTACTATTCACCAACTAATACAAAAGTAGTAAATAGTACAATCCTTTGGTACTACGGATTATTCTTTCGTATTACATCACTTTCTTCATGAGGAAAGTCCCAAGCAAAATTTATCGACCAAACATTACCATTTCTTTATTTTTAGAAAATTCTGTTATTAGTATTAAATTCTTGTAGAAATTCCATTATGATGGTTTCAACATCAAGGGAGTCGTACATATCAAATTCGACACGGAAGGAGGAAAGTTTTTACGTTTTCATCGTGAAACAAAACTTTTAGGAGGGGAAATATGGAACAGTATCGGAGATTTTGGACGAATCAGCGTGTATTCGCAATCGTAACAGCGATGATTTTACTCATTTCAACATTTCTAGCTCCAACTGCTAATGCCAGAACAGCAACGGATCATGTGCCGAGTCAATCTGTGAACACTTCCTTCAAACAAGAAGCCCTATCCCAAAAAGTAAGCGAAAAGCTGGAGACTCAATTCAAAGATCAAGAACAAGTCACCTTCTTCATCAAATTCAACGAACAAGTCGATACGAAAAAAGTTGCGAAAAACGCAGTTGATAAGGCTGAAAAGCAGAAGTTGACTCCATATAAAAAAGAGTTGGCACAACGTTCAGCTGTTGTATCTGCACTTCGTTCAACAGCAATCGGAACACAAGGAAACGTGAAACAGTTCCTCGACAAACAAAAAACGAACAAAGCGGTGAAAGATTATCAATCTTTCTTCATCGTAAATGCGATGGCCGTTACTGCCAATAAAGAAGTGATGGAACAACTCGCTGCATTTCCAGAGGTAGCGAAAGTTTTACCTAATGAAGTTCGTCAGCTTCAACCGATGCCTGAAACGAAGAAAGCATCCACACAAGGTAAAGTCCAAAACGAGACGAACGCAGTTGAATGGAACGTGGAGCGCATTGGCGCACCAGCCGTCTGGAACATGGGAATCGATGGTACCGGTACAGTCGTAGCGAACATCGATACAGGTGTCCAGTGGGATCATCCTGGATTGATGGAGCAGTATCGCGGATATGACCCGGCAAATCCTGGATCTCCAAGCCATGCGATGAACTGGTTCGACGCTACGGCTAATGAAGATACACCTTATGACGATCAAGGACATGGAACTCATACGATGGGTACGATGGTCGGTGCTGAGCCGGATGGATCCAATCAAGTCGGTGTCGCACCAGGTGCGAAGTGGATCGCAGTCAAAGCATTCACTGCAGCAGGTGGAACCGATGTCGATCTACTTGAAGCGGGTGAGTGGATCATCGCACCTACGGATGCTGAAGGGAATCCTCATCCTGAGATGGCTCCTGACGTTGTCAACAACTCTTGGGGCGGCGGATCAGGATTAGATGAATGGTACCGTCCGATGGTACAAAACTGGCGTGCAGCCGATATTTTCCCAGAGTTCTCTGCGGGTAATACGACGATTTTCAACCCGGGTGGACCTGGATCGATTGCCACACCAGCTAACTACCCTGAATCGTTTGCAACAGGTGCAACGGATATCAATGATAACCTGGCAAGCTTTTCATTGGAAGGACCATCTCCATATGATGAAATCAAGCCGGATGTGAGTGCACCTGGTGTCAACATCCGTTCGACTGTACCAGGAAGTGCTTATGAAGGCGGATGGAACGGTACATCGATGGCGGGTCCACACGTATCCGCGGTAGTCGCGTTACTACGTCAAGTGGATTCCTCTCTGACCGTCGATGAGATGGAAGAGATTTTACTGAGCACGGCTGAGCCGATGACGAATGGAGAGTATCCAGAGTCACCGAATAATGGCTACGGATATGGCTTAGTCAATGCTTTTGATGCCGTTTCTTCTGTCATGAATGGTCTTGGAGTGGTGAAAGGTCAAGTGACGAAAGAAGGAGAAGATGCGGAAGCACCGACGTTCGAGCATAGTGCTCCTTCTGAAACATATGCTGGACTTGATCTTCCACTATCCTTGACAGCGACGGACAACGTAAGTGTGACGAGTGTCATGCTCGAATACGAAGATGCAGATGGGAACTGGCAATCTGCAGAGGCAGTTCGTACAGAGGGCGATTACTTATCAGGAACGTACGAGGCAGTCATTCCTGGAGAAGCAATTGCGGAACCTCAATTAAGCTATCGTTGGGTCGTGAACGATTTTGGTAATAATTCGGTCACATCTGATGAGTATGAAGTGGCTGTATTACCAGGAATCACTACTGGATATTCCACGGACTTCGAATCCCAGCCAACCGGTTGGATGTCGTGGGGAGACAATAACACTTGGGAATGGGGAGCTCCTACATCTGGACCAGGTGAAGCGGCTTCAGGTGAAAACGTATATGCAACGAACCTGGATGGCGATTATGACAACAATGCCAATATGACACTTATGATGCCACCAATCGATCTTGGTGAAGGACCAGCCTACTTACAGTTCAACAACTGGTACAACTTAGAAAGAAACTATGATTACGGACATCTAGTCATTTCTACAGACCAGGAGAACTGGGAGCAACTCGTTGAGTTTAATAATGTCAGCGATGGTTGGGTTGAAGAAGAAATCGACTTATCCGAGTATGTGAACCAACGAATCTACATTGGTTTCAATGTCGATTCAGATGGTAGTGTCCTAAGAGAAGGTTGGTACATTGACGATGTCCGATTGAGTGATACACAGCTTAATCCGTCATCGAAAGCTACACTCTTCAATTCAAAGCAAGGCAAGAACATCCATCCGACGAAAGATGATGCAACTAAGAAGAAGGATGATAAGGTAGCGAAGAAAGAAAAGGTAGAACCCGCTGAATTGATGCCGACCAAACGGATCGATATCGTGAAAAAGAAAGATAAAGGCGATACTGCACCTTCTGCACTTCCACTTGCAGCAGAAGTGAGCATTTTGGAAAGTGGCCGATCCACATCTTCTAGTCCTGTAGATGGAAGCTATTCGATCACACATGCTGCTGGGGATTACACAGTCGTTGCAGAGGCGTATGGATTCCATCCAGAGCAGCAATCCGTATCTATTCCGGATGACGGCGAAGCAGAAGCTGATTTTACATTAGAAGAGATGGCTCAAGGTACTGTATCTGGTACTGTAACGAATGAGCAGACTGGAGAGCCGATTGAAGGCGCGACTGTCTTGTTGGTCGAGGATGCTGCAGTTGCCCCAGTTGAAACAGATGCAGATGGAAACTACACGTTGACTGCCTATGAAGGCGAGTATACGTTGAAGATCATGGCATCTGGTTACTACGGTGAAGAATTTTCGGTTACAGTCGAAGGTGATGAAGTAACCGATCAGGATGCTCAACTGAAGCCATTCATCGGATATCCTGGAGAAATCGGATATGATGATGGAACTGCTGAAAATGCACGCGCATTTTACGATGCAGGAAACGGTTGGGGTGTCAGAATGTCTCTTCCAGAAGGAAAAGAACAAGCACTTGTCACAGGTGGAATGTTCCGATTCTGGACAACGGACTGGCCGAACCCAGGCGGAACTGAGTTCCAAGTTGAAATCTGGGATGCCGCAGAAGATGGGTCTCCTGGTGAAAAACTTGCCGGACCGATCGATGCGACAGCACTACGAACGGGTGAATGGACGCAAGTAGACTTGTCAGATCAAGGTGTTACCGTAACAGGAGACTTTTATATGGTTTATTTGCAAACTCAACCGAACCCATATGCACCAGGTCTTGCGACAGATGAAGACGGAGATTATGCAGAAAGAAGCTGGCAATATGTCGGTGGGGCATGGTCTCAATCTCCTGAGTCTGAAGGGAACTATATGATCAGAGCCGTTGTCGATTATGAAGTGACAGCTCCGGTCATCACCTCACCTGCAGACGGAACGCATACGAACAATGAAAGTGTAACCGTCCAAGGTCAATCTGCTCCTGGTGTCGACATTCATATCGAAAACAATGGCGATGAAGTCGCGGTTGTCCCTACGAATGAAGATGGCACATTCTCAGCTGACATTACGCTGATGGATGGGGAGAATGTCCTTACGGCTACAGCGGCAAATGATCGCGGAATGACGGATCCTTCCGCACCGGTTACGGTGATCCTCGATCAAGCAAAACCGGAATTGACAATTGAAAGCCCAGAAGATGACATGAAAACGAATCGTATGGCTGTACGCGTGACAGGTACAGTAAATGATGAACACCTTCAATGGGTAAAAGTGAACGGAGAGCGTGCAGAAGTGAGTGAAGATGGCACTTACGCTCACCGAATCCTGCTCGATGAAGGCGAGAATCTAATCAAGGTAGTTGCAAAAGACCACGCAGGTAACCGTATCAAACGCACGGTCACGGTTCACGCGAAGTTTGGACCGATCGAGGTTTCGAATGTGATGCCAGATACGGACAAAAACCTCGAGTCAGGACAATCTGTGATGATATCCTTCAACAGTGAGCCTGGACTGGAAGCGCGTTTCCGAGTGCATATGCCATTGACGAATATGGGCATGGGTATGGTACAGAATGCGACGGAACTTCCGATGATGGAAATGTCACCGGGTTACTACGTTGGTTATTACACAGCCACTTCCAACGTGGTCGCTGATGGAGCGGTCGTTGAAGTCGTCGCAAGAGATGACTATGGAAACGAAACAGAAGAGATCGCGGCAGGAAAGCTTTACATCAATACAGAGGAATAAATGGAAAATGGAGAGCGACTGCTTCGGCAGTCGCTTTCTTATTGATGAAGTTTGGTTAGGGTGGTGAGTGCGAATATGGGTTTTGGGATTATAAATCGGGGATTTGGATTATAAATCTCAAATATGGATTATAAATTCGGAATATGGATTATAAATTCGAAAATTGGATTATAAAATTCGAATTTGGATTATAATCTCTGAATCTGGCTTATAATCGAATTTCGTACTGCCATCGACTTTTCGAAGTAATTTTTCTTCTATAAAAAGGAGAACACCCTCTTTTTGCAGAAGAATAGATAGAATTTCAATAAAAGGAGCGATGTAATGCAATTAATGAAGCCAATTCCTAATCTACAGCTCATTTCTCTTCTCTATAGAAGTCCTGCTAAAGACCCTGCCCACCAACAACACAATCAAATTCTAACCCGATTGAACAACCTTGAAGCTGGGTTTTACGGAGAAGAACAAGTGGCATACCAACTCCGATATCTCCCGAAAGGAAAATTCAAAATACTCCACAACATCAGACTTTCCTATCAAAATCTCCATTTCCAGATTGATTTCCTTCTACTTTCCCCACATTTTCATCTCATTTTAGAAGTGAAGAATATCATAGGTGAACTAGATTATGATCCAGTGTTCCAGCAGCTGGTCTGGACGAAAATAGACGGTACGAGGATGGGACTCGGAAATCCAATTTCCCAGGCACAACTACAGAAAAGACAATTCACCAATTGGTTGAAGAAATATAACCTTCCGATTGCTCCGATTTATTACCTCAGTGTGATGAGTAACCCCAAAACAATTCTAAAAACCTCACCAAATCATCAAGGTATCTCCAAATTAATCATCCATAAACATTCTTTACTTCAAAGAATAGAAAACCTTCTCATCGGACAAACGAATGAATCTATCTCGAAAAATGATGTAACCAAGATCGCAAGGAAAATTAAGAAGAAAAACGAACCTTTGTTTTTGGACGTCTTAAGCAAATACAACTTTACTAAGAGAGATATGCAAGGAGGTGTCCAATGTCTTCAATGCAAGACTCTTCCAATTCCGAAAAAGGAAAACCGGACAATCTGGAATTGTCCGGCATGTGGAATAGTACCTCATCATTCATATGAATCAGCTATTACTGATTTTGTCCTATTATATACTCGTCATTTTTCTAATAAAGAGCTGAGAGAATTTCTAGGACTAACATCCGCTTCAACTGTCTACAAGCTGCTGAAGAAAATGGACATCCAAACAGTAGGGAGAAAACACATATTCCCAGTAGAAAACATCCAAAAATTCGCTCAAAAGGACTTCATCAACGAGTAACCTACACGCTTAACCTCTTCAAAATCCGGAACTCTCCAGCTGGCACACCGAGCTTTCCACTTGATTCAAACTGCTCATCATTCCATAGGTCGTGAATTTGCATTCCTTCTCCAAAACCGCCACCTAAATCCACCAGTTTTTCTTCCGTGTTTTTATTGACCATTACGAGAATGGCTTCATTCTCATAACCACGTTCATACATGATAACCTCAGGATCTTCACCGCGTACAAAGTGGAAAGTGCCATCACCTTGCAGGGCACGTTCTTCCTTACGCAACCTGTTCAATCGAGATACGAACTCGAACAGCTCACGATCCTGTTTCTCTGAATCCCATTCCATACACTTCCGGCAATCCGGATCTCCAGCACCATTCATACCGATTTCATCTCCATAATAGATACATGGTGTTCCAGAGAAAGTGAGCTGGAACAGGAACATCAACTTCACCCGTTCAATTTCATCACCGCTGATTGTCAAAACACGAGGCGTGTCATGGCTGCCAAGTAAGTTGAAGGCCACGTCGTTCACATTTTTCGGATAGGCGACGCTCCATTTCGTGATCTGTTCAACAAAGTCTACACCGCTGATGCTGTCCTTCGCAAAATAATCCAGAACGGCATTCGTAAAAGGATAATTCATGACCGCGTCAAATTGATCTCCTTCGAGCCATGGCATCGAGTCGTGCCAAATCTCACCTAGAATATAGACTTCAGGTTTGACACTTTTGACAGCTTTACGGAAGTCTCGCCAGAAGGAGTGGTCCACTTCATTCGCCACATCCAAACGCCAGCCGTCGATGTGGAATTCTTCAACCCAATACTTTCCTACGTTCAACAGATAATCGCGGACTTCCGGGTTTTCGGTGTTCAACTTCGGCATAGAAGGGACGAAGGCAAATGCATCATAGTTTGGTACCGGTTCTTCTTTTACCGGGAACTCATGGATATGGAACCAGTGCTTGTACGCAGAGTTCTCCTGATTTTTCAGCACATCCTGGAATGGTTCGAAAAAATAACCGCTATGGTTGAAGACTGCATCTAGCATCACTCGGATTCCGCGTTTATGACATTCCGTTACGAGTGTTCGGAATGTTTCCTTGTCCCCGAATTGAGGATCGATTTCCATATAATCGATCGTGTCATATTTGTGGTTCGAATGTGCCTTGAATATCGGTGTAAAATAAATCCCGTTTACGCCAAGCTCATCGAGGTGATCCAAGTGATCGATCACACCTTGGAAATCCCCACCGAAAAAGCTGTCGACTTTCGGATCTTCGCTGTTCCATGGCAATGTGCCTTCTGGATCGATAGAAGGATCTCCATTTGCAAAACGCTCTGGGAAGATTTGATACCATACTGTATCCTTCACCCAACCCGGCGGTGTGAATACGTCAATTTGATTGAGGAAGGGGAAGCAGAAATAGAAATTTGTATCTTTCGGATCTTCTTCTACGAACCCTTTTTCTCCATATATTAGTGTTTCATTTCCATCATGAACTTCGAATCCGTATCGCAATCTACGAAACTCTGGATCCACTGAGGCGATCCAGTAATCGAACAGGTCATCAGAGCCTTCAAGTTTCATAGATTTCTTGTCGTTTTGCCATTGCTCATTTTTCCATACATACGGATCCCCATAGATGAGGTCTACGGAAGTGAGATCGTTTTTCTCCGTTCGTAATCGGATGTGCAACTTTTTTTCATTGAGTGCATACGCATAATTGTTCTTCGGACGGTGATAGATTGCTGATTTGATCAAGGGTTCCACCTCATTTTAAGAGTGTTAAGATACTCCCATCATAATTTAATAGAAAAAGTTATGCAAACGGTTGCAGAAATCGTTTTCACTATGTATAATACAAATTAATCAGTGCAAACGTTTTCACAACTGTAAAACGAATGAGCTAAATTAGGGGAGGTCATTTCATGTTAAAGAAGTTTTTGAATGTTTCATTGACTGCCGGTCTAGCGGTTTCCATGCTAGCTGCCTGCGGACCGCAAGACGATTCTTCTGAAGGATCAGAAGAAAAGAAAGGCAACAGCGATAAACCAGAAAAGCTGGTCGTTTGGGAAGATAAAGAAAAAGGTGTAGCGATCGAGCCAGCACTTAAGAGTTTCGAAGAGAAATACGGCATTAAAGTAGAATTCAAAGAACTAGGAATGGCGGACGAAATCCGTGAGCAACTTCCATTGGATGCGCCAGCCGGTACAGGTCCGGACATACTGACTCTACCACATGACCAAATCGGAGCGATGGCAACACAAGGATTGCTTGCACCGATCGAGGTAGAGCAAGATGTACTTGATACATTCACAGAGTCTTCTATTGAAGCACAAACTTTTGACGGAAAACTTTACGGTCTACCAAAAGCGACTGAAACACCAGTATTCATTTATAATAAAGCACATATGGACAAAGCGCCGGAATCTTTCGATGAGCTTTACAGCTTCTCAAAAGATTTCACGAAAGATGGAAATTACGGTTTCCTAGCACTTTGGGATAACTTCTACTTCGCTAACGCGATCATGGCTGCAAACGGCGGATATGTATTTGATCGTACAGACGAAGGTCTTGATGCGGACAACATCGGTTTGAACAACGAAGGTGCGGTAAAAGGTGCTGAATACATCCAGCAATGGTATACAGAAGGATTGTTCCCGAAAGGTATCATCGGTGAGAACGGTGGTTCCGCTATGGACGGATTGTTCAACGAAGGTAAAGTCGCTTCTGTCATGAACGGTCCATGGGCATTCCAAGGAATGAGAGACGCTGGAATTGAAATCGGAGTAGCTCCACTTCCGAAGTTGCCGAATGGTGAATATCCTGAAACATTCATCGGTGTTAAAGGATGGCACGTATCTGCATACTCTGAAAACCAAGAGTGGGCTACGAAACTAGTAGAATGGGTAACGAATGCTGAAAACGCGAAGATTCGTTATGAAAAGACTTCTGAAATCCCTCCAGTGAAGTCATTGATTGAAGATCCTGTTATCGCGGATAATGAGGGTGCAAAAGCGGTTGCTGTTCAATCTCAACGTGGTACGCCAATGCCGAACATCCCACAAATGGGTCAAGTTTGGGAGCCAATGGCAAACGCACTTCAATTGATCGTAACTGGAAAGCAAGAGCCGAAACCAGCGCTAGAAGATGCAACAAAAACAATCAAGCAACAGATTGAAGCAACTGGCGCGAACAACTAATACAGTTTAAAAAGAATGAAATTAGGAGAGCGGTACCTCGAAGCCGAGGTACTGCTTCATCTTTATAAGGGCACGATTATTCGTCCATCCACATTGATGATTTCAAAGGAAATTCACCGGTAGAGAGTGGGTTTCAGAGAAATCATCAACCACTATTAATAGAAAGGACAAGGGGCTTAAATGAATGACATGACTACAACTTCGTCCACACATCGGAAAAGAGCACTGTTCTTGTCCCTCATTCCAGGTCTAGGACAGCTATATAACCGACAATACATGAAAGCCATCGCGTTCTTCATCTTGACGGTCTCCTTCATCATCGCTTTTAAAGACCTACTTAATATGGGTTTATGGGGGATTGTCACACTAGGGGAGAAACTACCACGAGACCACTCCATCTTCCTGATGGTAGAAGGAATCATCGCCATCCTTGTACTGCTCATCGGTTTAACCGTCTATGCCTTGAACCTGTATGATGCGCATGTGAACGGTAAAAAGCGAGACCTGGGACTGAGACTTCACTCGATCCGAGAACAGTATCGAAATGTTGTGGATACTGGTTTCCCATATTTGATGCTATCACCTGGTGTATTCTTGCTGATTTTCGTTGTTATTTTTCCGATTTTATTCGTTATCTTACTTGCGTTCACAAACTATGATTTATATCACTCACCACCTGCAAAACTGGTGGATTGGGTCGGGTTTCAGAACTTCATTGATATTTTCCGCCTAGATATTTGGAGAAAAACATTCATCAGTGTTCTAAGCTGGACGATCATCTGGACGTTTGTCGCTACAACGATCCAAATCGCAATCGGGATTTTCTTGGCAGTACTTTTGAACCAGAAGGATCTCAAGTTCAAGAAGGTATTCCGTACGATTCTCATCTTACCTTGGGCGATTCCAGCGTTCGTATCGATCCTTGTTTTCGCTGGTATGTTCAATGAGACGTTCGGTGCTATCAACAATGATCTATTAGCCACTTTCGGAATCGATCCGATTCCTTGGCTGACGAATCCGTTTTGGGCAAAAGTAGCGCTCATCCTGATTCAATCGTGGCTTGGATTCCCGTTCATTTTTGCAATGGTAACCGGTGTGTTGCAATCCATACCTGATGAGCAATACGAAGCGGCGACAGTAGATGGTGCAACAATGATTCAGAAGTTCCGTACGATTACGTTGCCGATGATCTTGTATGCAATTGCACCGATTTTGATTACGCAATACACGTTCAACTTCAATAACTTTAACGTCATCTTCCTCTTTAACGGAGGAGGTCCACCAATGCCTGGACAGACAGCAGGGTCTACAGACATCTTGATTTCATGGATCTATAGTTTGACGTTGGAATCACAACAATATGCGAAAGCTGCAGCGGTTACGATGGTCCTTTCGATAATCGTCATTTCCGTAGCGCTATGGCAATTCCGTAGAACGAAATCGTTTAAAGAGGAGGATATGATCTAACATGAACATGAAAAAACAGAAAATCATCCGCCTCACACTGTCGTATATCGCTATTTTCATCGCACTCGGAATCGTCATTTATCCGGTGTTATGGATAGTCGGGTCTTCCTTCAACCCAGGGAACAGTTTATCGGGTTCGACGATCATTCCGAAGAATGCAACGCTCGCACACTATAAAGAACTGTTCGATCTCGACCAAAGCAACTACTTGAAGTGGTATTGGAATACGCTGAAAATCTGTACAATCACAATGGTTCTATCAGTCACGATGATCGCATTGATGGGTTACACGTTTTCACGTTACCGTTTTGTCGGACGTAAGAATGGTCTGATGACTTTCCTTATCCTTCAAATGATTCCAAACTTCGCAGCATTGATTGCGATTTACGTTCTTGCAGTACAAACGGGATTGATCGATACGCACCTTGCGTTGATTTTGCTCTATACCGGTGGACTGTTACCGATGAACACCTGGCTTGCAAAAGGATATTTCGATACGATTCCGAAGGAGCTGGATGAATCCGCACGTATTGATGGTGCAGGGCACTTCCGTATCTTCTGGCAGATCATCTTGCCACTTGCGAAGCCGATCCTTGCGGTCATCGCGTTGTTCAGTTTCATTACACCGTTTGCTGATTTTATCTTGGCAAAAGTCATTTTGCGTAGTGAGGAGAAATACACCCTAGCGGTCGGGCTATACAATCTGGTGGCAAAACAATTCGGTGCCGAATTCACCAAGTTCGCGGCAGGTGCCGTATTGATTGCGATCCCAATCTCGCTATTGTTCCTTTCTCTACAACGTTACTTGATCTCTGGACTGACAGCAGGGGGTACAAAAGGATAATCGACCCTTGGTTGTCGTATAGGGCACACGTAATTATGGTAAAATGGAGCTAGTAGTGTCGGACAGGAGGAAGCATACATGGGTGTTACAATTAAAGATGTTGCCAAACTAGCAAATGTAGCTCCCTCTACAGTATCTCGTGTTGTAGCGAATAATCCGCGAATCAGTGAAGAAACGAAGCGAAGAGTCCGTGAAGCGATGGATTACCTAGGGTATCATCCGAATTTCACGGCTCGGAGCCTCGCTAACAGAAGTTCGAGGGCAATCGGAATCGTCATGCCGAGCTCGGCTGAAAAGGCATTCCAAAACCCGTTCTTCCCTGAAGTATTACGTGGAATCAGTACCAAAGCACATGAACAAGAATATACTTTGTTGATGTCGACTGGTACGACTGAAGAGGAGATCTACAGAGCCGTCGTAGGAATGGTGCAAGGAAGAAGAGTCGATGGAATCGTCCTTCTTTACTCAAGGGTTGATGATCGTATCATGAATTATTTATATGAACAGAAGTTTCCGTTCACGGTAATCGGAAAGCCATATAAACATGATGACGAAATCAATCACGTTGATAACGATAACTATCGAGCGGCGAAAGAACTGACTGAATGCCATATCCAAAATGGACATGAACGGATCGGGTTCGTCGGGGGGAGCTTGAGCCTCGTCGTGACCACCGATCGATTGCTCGGATATGAAAAAGCGTTACAAAATGCAAAGATTCCTTATAAGAGTGATTATGTCATCCATGCGGACTTTGCAGTTGAAGAGGGACGGAGAGCGGTTTCCGAACTTATGACGCTCGATGAACCACCAACTGCCCTCGTTGTTACAGATGACTTGATGGCTCTTGGAGTATTGAGGATGCTCGATGATATGAATATGAGGGTACCTGAAAATGTATCCGTTTCCAGTTTCAACAACGCCATGATTGCTGAATTAGCAACTCCATCTCTTACATCGGTGGATATCAACATTTATGAACTAGGTTATCAGGCCGCGAACACATTACTTCGCTCCATTGAACAACCTGATTCACCACCGCAGATGATTAAAGTGAAGCATCACATCATAGAGAGGCAATCGAGCGGGGACTTGAATTGTTAAAAGAGCGACAGGGATAACCTGTTCGCTCTTTTTTTATATGGAGTCATAGATAGGACGAAGGTACCAATTTCTAAGATGGGTAGCGTTTTTTCTTAAATAGAGTGCGATTTTTCTAAAAGGAAAGGTGTTTTTTCAAAAAACACCTCTCAAATTTCTAAAAGAACAACCTCTTTTTCTAAAACAACCATCTGTAGCCAAGCAATTTCCTAAAGGATTTCTCTGAATGTTATGGAAATGGTAAAGTAACAGAACTTATGAGGTGCAAACCATGTCAAATCAAGCCTTTCCGTTCCCGTTCACGAAGGATCAGTATGCTTATTCAAATAATTCTTCTATACTCGATCCTGCTTGGACGGTGACGGTTACAGAGGATTACAAAAAAGAAATCGAACTGAAGCGAGAGTTGCTTCAGCAAAACCATTCGCGTTGTTTCCGATCGCTTCCCATTTCACTTGAATCACAATGGGAAGTGATGCGGCTTGTTTTCACTCAACTCGCTGAAGCGTATCCTTCCCATTTTTCTTTTACGCAAAAAGGGAAAGAATGCCGGTTTCAGAATCATCTTCTTAATGAGGAAGAGAGGTTCATCTTCAGGGACAACACTTCCATCAATCTCGAACCGTTGGATCTGGCAGGAAGGCATGTGCAGGAAGACTTGATCTTAATGGGTGACAGAAGCGATGGTCTGTTTCTTGAGGCGGGTCAGTTATGCTTTCCTTCCAATTGGTCGTTGACGTTTGTGCTCGGGATGGAGTTCAAGTCAATCCATCATCCAGTCCCCGACATCACCGACAATGGTTTTATTGATAAGGTGGAACGATTCATTTCACGGATCCGTCCCAATACAGCATGGGAGAGGAAAAACTGGTCCATCACGATTTCTGAAAAACTGGATACACCTCTCGAAACGTATGCGGACTGGGGAAGGCTGAGGCAATCTGTTACTGAAGAGAATGCGGGGAAAATGGTCCACCTGAGAGTGGAAGTGCAACGGTTATTCCGCTTGCCGGTCAACCATGATATCCTGTTTTCCATTCATACGTATCTTTTATCTTTAGAAGATATCGTGATGAATGAGGAATGGCTGACGCTTTTCTACCTGAACATCAAGACATTGGACGAAGATATCGCTGATTATAAAGGCATCTCTCAATATAAAAAAGAAATACTGCGATATGTTGAAAAAACGATGGCTGAAAAAGAGACGATGAACGGATGAGTAAACAAACAATCATTTTAACAGATCAAAACAATATGGAACGAGCACATGATCGGGGAACCGAAATTCAAAAGGGTGGCGGCAATTGTGTGATCCTTTGTTTAGAAGAGGAGAACGACCTTGAAAAAAAGCTGTCGCTCCAGCCTTTGGGAGCTCAGATTGTGATTTTTGCGGAAACGGCTTTCATCCAAAACCTCCGACAGCTCGCTTTAAGAGTAGGATTTAAACAGAGGGATATAAACGTGATTCCAAGAGAGGAAGGTCCGATGAGTGCTTTCTGCTCTCAGTGCCATCACATCCAATCCCTCACAAAAAAAGAGTTTGCTTGTGAGAATTGCCATCAAACCATTGAAGCTTCTGATCACTTTTCAGCGTATCATCAAGCGTATTTGGCCTATCCTGTTTTTACACAAAAGAGATGATGGATCAAAAGGATGAACACAGTCATGCAAAAGTTTTATCAACTGAAGGTCCGGAAAACTGAATATATCACTCCTACAATCAAGAAGATCACCTTTACTTCGGAAAGTGAAAAGCTTCCTCACTTTGGAGCTGGCTCTCATATTTCACTAAAACTACCGATGGGCACGAGGCAATATTCGCTTATCAATGATCCGCTCCAGGACGAATCTGAATATACGATTGCCGTGAAAAATGTCGGGAAGGAAGGTGGAGGGTCCTCATTTATCCACCATCATGTAAAACCGGGTGATTCCATCGAAGCAGCTCCGCCTGAAAACTATTTTCCGATCCGATCGGAGGCTCGTCACCATTTATTCTTGGCAGCTGGAATCGGAATTACGCCATTTCTATCCATGATGGCTTTCCTTACGCAGACGGGTCAACACTTCGATCTCCATTATGCTGGCTCGAGCGCTAGTGAATGTGCCTTTTACCCTATGATCAAAAAACGTTATTCGGATCACGCTCATTTTTACTTTATGGAGAGGGAGCAGAAAGAAAAAGAGCTCCAAAGAGCACTTCGTAACCAATCCGTCGGTACCCATATCTATATTTGCGGACCCTCTGCATTCATGGATCATTATATGACGTACTGTAAAGCGCTCGGATATCCAGATGAAAATATCCACTCCGAGCGGTTCCGCCCTGCAGGTCGCATCCAAAATCCGAAAGCTTTCCGGGTGACGGAGGAACGATCAGCCAAGACGCTGTATGTAGATTCAGATCAAAGCTTGTTGGAAGCGTTGATTGAAGAAGGGATCATGGTACCTTATGCCTGTCGCATGGGTGTATGTGGGACGTGTGAAGTCGAAGTGTGTAACGGTTCCGTCCTTCATAATGAGACGTTTTTGACTGAAGAAGAAAGAAAAGAGAAGATGCTTTCATGCGTATCGCGTGGTGAAGGGCAGATTACAATCAAAGTGTAAACTACTGTTTTAAAAGTCCTTCCAAAACCCTTCTGAACGGTTGCTGTTTTCGGACAGATTCCATCTCTGTCAGAGGACAGTCCTTTTTCTTGATTCGATCAAGTACATCATTCATCGAAAATAGCTCAGGTCTCAATTGATCATTCACTTCATTCCAAAAAAGAGGAGTCGCCACAAGCGCTTCCTCAACACCTCTCATCGAGTACGGGGCAATGATCGTCTTTCCCTCTGCATGTTGTAAGAAGTCGATATAACATTTGGAGCCGCGATTTTCTTTCATCCTTTCAATTGTAAAATCATCCGGAAACTGGTTGACTAAGTATTCAGCTATGAACTTCGTGAACATTCGGGTGTCCTCATAGGAAAACGCCCCGATTTGTAGAGGGATGTAGATCTGCAGGCCTTTGTTGCCGGACGTTTTTACAAAACCAACTAATTCCAAGCGGTCAAGAATCTGCTTGATTTGCAGTGCAGCTTTAATCGCAAGTGAAAAATGATCTCTTGAAGGAGGATCGAGATCGAATACGATCTCAGTCGGGGAGATCGAATCGATCGTATTGAACGGAATATGGAACTCAAGCGCAAGTTGATTCCCTAACCAAATCAGGCTTGCCAGGTCATTACAAACGATATAATTGATCTTTTCATGGAGATCTGTTTGGATGAACTCTGGTGCATAATCTGGACAATTCTTTTGATAAAAAAAGTCATCATACATACCATGAGGGTATCTTTTTACCGTCAAATGTCTGTTCTGCAAAAAGGGAAGCATGCGTTTGTGGACTTCAATCAAGTATTGTAGATAACTTTGTTTTGTGATGTCCTTTTCCGGATACAAGACTTTATCGAGACTCGTCACTTGGATTGTTTGACCCTCAATGTTCAGTTCTCCATTTGCATTTGAAGTGCTTCCCATGTGCAATCCTCCCAATGGATGTCCAATCTGAATTGGATGAATCTCGGATGTCTTAACTGCATTTGATAGATTTCAAGGAATTCCAACTCCACACAGATGCGAGGTGTGACCTCGATCTGATTGTTGCGTTTCCTCACTTGGTTTTTTTTCACAATCTGGATCAGCGCTTCTCTTTCCTGACCTTCCAGACCATGAGAAAACAGTCCGATCGGCTGTAGTTGTTCATCGTTCACGACGGCAACGTGAAAATATCCGTTTCCTTCATCAAGTCCAATGACGATGAAGAAGCCGCGATACAGTCGTTTCACCTTCAACCAATCATTCGTCCGTTTCCCAGGTACCCATACGCTGTTTCGCCTTTTGGCTACCACACCTTCACCTTTAGACTCTTTAACCTGTGCAAAAAGTGCGTCTCCATCATCTGAAAATGGAATCCATTGAATCGGACTGTGATGTTCCTTGTTTACAGTCGGGTACTCTCTTCCGTCCACCCATTCCTCTAGGAATCGTTTCCGCTTATGAAAAGGTTCATTCTTCAATAGGTTACCGGATCGCATCAATAGATCGAAGACCAGATAGGTCGCTGGTGTTGCGGTTACTTGTTCTTGGATTTTGGCTTCTTTTTTCATGCGGCCACGCTTCTGGATCTTAGAAAAGGATGCTTTTAATGGAGTATCCAATATACATAGTTCACCATCCAATAAAATCGGGAGATCCTCTGAATGCTGTTGGATTTGTTCCGCTTCGTGTACGATCTCAGGAAATTCTGCCTTCAACGACCGTAAGTTTCGACTGTACAGATCGATTTCGGATTCATCGATATAGAGGAGGCACCTGAAACCGTCGTACTTGATTTCAAAACACCAATCACTTCCGGCTGGCAGCTCAGAAGTGAGGGTGGGAAGCATCGGTTTGTAGCGCATCATTCACTGCTCGCTTTTTTCTTACGGCTGCGTGTCGTTTTCTTCTTTTTCGGCTTCGTATCGTCAATACTTGCTTGCAACGCATCCATAAGGTCGACGACATCCGCTTTCGGTCGTTGTTTCGCCACCTTGATTTGCTCGCCTTTGACTTTGCTTTGGATGGCTTCCATCAAGGCTTCACGATAATCATCCTGATATTTTTCCGGGTCGAATTCAGTGGTCAACTGTTCAATCAGTTGTATGGCCATCTTCAATTCTTTATCGTTCAATTCCATTTCCTCAGGAATGTCTGGAACAAGATCGATGTTACGAACTTCATCTGGAAAATGGATCGTTTCCAGCAAGAGTCCTTTTTCATAAACACGGACGACAGAGAGGTGTTGTTTGGAGCGGATCATTACTTTAGCGATACCGATCTTGCCGGACTCTTCCATGGCTGTTTTCAATAGCGTGTAAGGTTTCGAGCCGTTTTCACCCGGTCCGATGAAGTACGAGCGATCGAAATAAATCGGATCGACCTCAGACAAGTCTACGAAATCCATGATTTCAATCGACTTCGTCTGCTCTTTGGCGAGGGCATCCATTTCGTCTTTTTCCAGTTCAACGAACTTGTTCGGCTCATATTCATACGCTTTAACGATTTCGCTCTGCTCCAATGACTTTTCACAGCCTGTACAGGTTTTTTCATACTTGATCGGACTATGGTCTTCTTTATGGAGTTGTCTCATTTTAATGTCTTTATTTTCAGTGGCTGCAAAAAGCTTGATTGGAATCGTCACTAAACCGAAGCTGATGGAGCCTTTCCACATTGTATGCATACCGAGACATTCCCTTCATCCTTTTACCTTTAATGTGAGCGGAGAAGGACGATTCCATAATTACCAGATTCTACTAATGGCGGAAAAGCAGAGTACGACAACGGTCTAGTCTCTAATAATCATCCAAATTCCGAAATGATAAGCGGAATTGAGAATTTATAATCCAAAATCAGAAATTATGAACCAAACCCGCACTTCTTCACACAAAAAAAGCGGCTCCACCAGAGCCGCTTTACCGTCATCGTCATCCACTGACGATGATTCCGCCATTGACATGGATCATCTGTCCGGAAATATAGGTTGAGTCATCGGAAGCAAGGAAGACATAGCTAGGGGCAACTTCGTCCGGTTGACCTGGTCGTCCCATCGGTGTGTTTTTCCCGAACTCTCCGACATGTTGAGCATCGAACGTTGAAGGGATGAGCGGTGTCCAGATCGGACCAGGTGCGACCCCATTGACACGGATTCCCTTCGAAACGAGACTTTCGGATAACGAGCGGGTGAACGCGACCATAGCCCCTTTGGTGCAGGAATAGTCGATCAGATGGTCGTTCCCTTTATAAGCAGTAACGGATGTTGTGTTGATGATCGTACTGCCGTTTTTCAAATGAGGAAGCACGGCTTTCGTCATATAAAAGCAGGAGAAGATATTCGTGCGGAAGGTCTGTTCAAGCTGATCCTGATCGATCTCTTCGATTCCGTTCTTAGGATGCTGTTCTGCCGCATTGTTCACGAGGATATCGATTGTACCGAACTCTGCCATGACCTGTTCCACAGCGTTTTCACAAAACGACTGATCTCCGACATCGCCGGCGATGGGCAGACATCGTTGTCCTTCCTCTTCCACTTGTCGCTTCGTTTCATTTGCATCTTCATGTTCATTCAAATACATGATGGCAACGTCCGCACCTTCTTTCGCATAGAGGATTGCGACCGCTTTTCCGATCCCACTGTCACCACCAGTAATGATAGCCTTTTTACCTTTTAACTTGCCACTGCCTTTATAATAGCTGTCCTCCGTTTGTGGGGTGGGGACCATTTCAGATTCAGTTCCTGGCTGATGGTCCTGGTGCTGAGGTGGTTGTCCAGTCGGTTTTTCTTCATGAGGTGAGAAAAAAACAGGTTGAAACATCGTATGAATTTCCCCTTTCCTTTTATCAAAATAAGAAGTACAAATTCGTTCCTTATACTATTGCCGTTTTATTCAAATCTAATCACCGACGACTTTATTATGGTTTGAAAGTCCCATACGTCAGGGAAGGGGATAGTGACAATTGTTAAGGAGGAATGAAAAGTGATCATTGATAACGTTCGACTCTATAGACCAAATAAGGATGATGATCCTGAACAGGTTCATCACATTTTAGTGGAAAACGGAACCATATCTGAAATCAGAAAAGGACGTTCCCCTGAGCAAGGAGACCATGTCTATGATGCTGATCAACGGACGATCATGACGAGCGTGACAGATTCCCATCTGCATCTTTTGCGTTACGGTCTGATGAAGGTTGAATTGGACTTGAGAGGCGTTCACTCATGGGAAGAGCTGAAAAGGGAAGTACGAGATTATTATCCGTACATGGAAGAACATGATTGGATCATCGGTCGGGGATTGGAAGATGATGATTTTACAGACATGGATCACCCGCTGACCGCAAAAGACTTAGAGGAAATCCATCTTCATAAGCCAATGTTCTTCATGCATCGAGATGGACATGAATGTGTCGTCAATGAAACGGTACTGAACAAATTGAAAGAGGAAGAAGATTTCTTGGAAATGGTACCTGATCAATTCATTGAAAAAGATGAATATGGAGAATGGAACGGCCGGTTCAAGGATACGGCTGTCCATTACATCAAACGTCATTTCCGAGCGAGACCGAAAGACGAAGCGAAAGAAGCGATCGAGGCTGCCATCCCCTATCTGTTAAGAAACGGTATAACTTCTGTCCATACCGATGACTTGAACTTCATCAAGGAATATTCATTGTTGATGGAGAGCTATCAGGAGCTTGAAAAAGAAGGGAAGCTGCCTGTGGATGTGTTTCTACACTATTACATCTTCCAAAAAGAAGATCTGGAGCATTTCCTTGATGAATTTGAAGTACGCTCAGGTGACGGAAGTGAAAAGGTGAAGGTTGGTGCGATAAAAATTTTCCTTGACGGAACACAACGCTTGCATACAGCAGCAATGAGAATGCCGTACCATGATAAACCGGATACAGCAGGTGATCTCATCTATTCCCAACAAGAACTGAACGAGATCGTTCGCCTCGCATCTGAAAATGGCATGCAAGTCGCGATGCACGCACTCGGTGATCGTGCAACGGAGCAGGCAATCGCAGCACTTGAACAATCGGAAGTCGATGTGGAGAAGCTGAAACACCGCATCATCCACGCGCAGACATTGGGACCAGATTTGCTGGATCGAATGAGAGAGCTGAAACCATACATCGAGGTTCAGCCTTCCTTTTTGATGGATGAATATGATGAGAAAGCAGATTGGGTCGGGGAGGAACTCGCTCCTTATTGCGACGCATTCGGTTCGTTGGAAACAAACAAAATCCCTTATACGCTCAGTTCGGATGCGCCGATTGGTGATCTTAATCCATTTGTATCAGTGTTTGCAGCGGTCAATCGTACCGACCTCAACCATCAACCAGAAGGAGGATGGGTCCCGTCGGAGAAATTAACCGTTGATCAATCCTTTGAAGGGTTCACGTATACACCAAGGCTCCTGGAGTTCCAAGAGAAGTCGAAAGGACGCTTAGAGGAAGGATATCAAGCGGATTTCATACTCATAGATTCACATCCATTACAAGTGGACCCGAAAGAGTTGCATAACATACGAGTAGAAGAAGTTTGGGTAAAGGGAAATAGAGTGTATTCTCCTGAAGGGGTTGTCAGCTAGCTCTGTAACACGGAATGTTTTCGTTTCTGTTATAATGGCAGTATTAGTGGCATTGAGGGAGATTAAGGGATGAAAATGAAAATCGAATTGACCAATGACGAAACCAAACAATTGATCGACCTATTCGACCATTATCATGACACTATTCTGTCAGAATGGCTTAAGGTCGCCTCGATTTCAGAGGATGATCCTTACCGCGATGAAGTTACGGTCAACGGTGGGCATACCATCCGTTTGATCGTAGCATACATAAGTAATCCAGAAACGGATTTGATCGTCCAGCTGACAAAGAAGATTGCCCGTGAGAGAGTAGAAGCCAATGTCGGGATAGGTGAATTCATCTCGAACATCAACCTGGGCCGCTCCATCATCTACCGTGTATTTAGCAAAATAAATATTTCGGAAAGCTATCAGATGAAGTATCTACTGGTAGTGAATGATTTCTTTGATCTATATATGTTTCATGCAATTACAGAGTATACGAATGTGAAAGACTCCATCATCCAAAACAAGAATCTGTTCATTCAAGAAATGCACAGTGATCGTCTATCGATTCTTGGCCAGGTTGCAGCCAGCTTCGCGCATGAATTCAGGAACCCGCTCACTTCAATCAAAGGCTTCATCCAAATGATTGAAAAAGAGGCAAAGCCGGAAACCGGAACTTACTTCAACATCATCAAACAAGAATTAGAAAGTTTGGAAGCTAAGATTACCCAATTCCTGTATTTATCCAAAATGAAAGGTTTGGACGATGAGTCTGAAATCTTTCCTATTGATCATGTCGTCAGAAGGATGCTGGAATTCCTCTACCCGAGGTTCTTGGATGAAAACATCAATGTCTATCATGAATTGGAAAAGGATTTGTACATGTTCGGGGTAGAAGAGCAGATGAAACAAGTGCTTCTCAACATTCTTAATAATGCAGTGGAAGAGCTATCGAACATGGACAAAGACCGTATGGTGAACGTCAAACTATTCGAACATGATGGTTTTATCCATCTGAACATCTCTAATAATGGTCCGATCATTCCAGAACATTTATTAGAGGATATTTTCGAACCTTTCATCTCTACTAAACAGCTCGGAACAGGATTAGGTCTATCTGTTTGTAAACAGATTGTTGAAAAGCATAAAGGTAGCATCCAAGTTCACTCGACTGAAGACGAGACAACCTTCCTGATGTCATTTCCGATTGCATCTATGAAAGGAGACCAACATGACAACGATACATTACAACGCCAGTGATTTGAAAAAAGCGATTGAGGAAGATCCGGTTTTCAGCGAAAAGAGACCTGTTTTGATTTGCAATTCACATATCACCGGGTTAGCCGTCTCAAGGGGATTAGGTCGTAAAGGGATTCCTGTCATTGCGCTTGACCGGGAAGATCGAGGGCTTGCCTTTTCCTCAAAGTACGTCACCCAAAGAGGAATCTGTCCGAATCCAGTTGTAGCGGAAAAAGCGTTCATACAATATTTGATGGACATCGGACCTGCTTTTGAGAAAAAGTGTGTGTTGATTCCTTCAATGGATGAATGGGCACTCTCTCTTGCAAAATATGCAGACCAATTGTCTGAGTATTATATTTGGCCATTCTCAAAATACGAAACGATTGAACAAATCCTCGATAAATCACAGCTTTACCAAAGAGCGAAAGAACTGAATATCCCTGTACCAAGCTACAAAAAACTGACAGAGGAAAATGAAGCGTCCCTACCGGGGGATATCGGTTTCCCAATGGTATTGAAGCCAATAAATAAACGGGCTTTTTATGATGCTTTTCAGGAAGGATTGTTCATTGCATCGAATCGTGATGAGTATGAAGAAATGACCGGAAAAGCAAAACAAGCTGGACTTGAGTTGATTGCCCAGGAATATGTGGATGTCGACCGAGACGGTTATGTGACGATTGTCATCTATATGGACGGTGAACAGACACTGAGAGGTGCACTCGCGGGACAAAGATTGGAAATTTATCCACCACGTTCCGGAACGACTTGTCTCGTTCAATCAATCGAGGCTCCTGAACTGACGGAAAGAGCGGTCTCTGTATTAAAGGAATTTTCTTATGAAGGAATTGCAGAATGCGAATTCCTATATGACCAGAAGGATGGAGAATACAAGCTCCTTGATATCAACACGAGACCTTGGAAGTGGATCGGACTTCCGATCCATTGTGGAGTGAACTTGCCGCATCTCCTTTATTCTGCTGTGAACGGTGAACCATACTCCCAACTTGAACCGACAGTCGGTGTCAAATGGATTTATACGAACGACTACAAGAAACTGAAAGCAAACAATGAAGGGCTATTTGAAGGAGACATTTTAAGTAAAGAGGAATGGCTTGAGATCCTTCAGAACAAAACGGACGGTAGTAAGCTCATCACTACGGCGGTCGAATCGCTAGATGACCCGGAACCAGCTTATCGACAATTGCAAAACTCGTTTTCGAAACGGACCTATTATTGTCCTTGTTAATAGCTAGAATTGAGCTGAGGATTCACTTGAGTGTCATACACTTGAGCGGATCCTCAGTTTTTTTATGTCGTGAAAAAATATAAAAGTTATAGATCACCCTAAAAAGCGATTTGTCTGAAGCTCCTGTTAAAAACCATTCCATTTATAAACAAGATAAAGGCAGCTTCTCTCAGCAGAATCCACTGGAATCATCGAGTTGCTTTCAGCAGTCTTCCGCTCTTTCAAATACAATCGATTGTACCGCGGAATAACAGGAAAGCATGCTTTCTGAACAGGTGGAAACCGGTGGAAAGTTTCGAAAAGATATTGAACCAGTATGAACCGCTTATCAAAAAGACGATTAAACGATTCCATTATGTCGACGTTTATGATGAACTTTTTCAAATCGGAAGTATTGCACTATGGGAAGCTTATGAAAGATACGACTCAGACAAAGGGCATTTTCCTTCGTACGCCCGTTCTTATATCACTGGTAGAATCCTGCAAAGGTTGAACCAATCATACTTCGTTACTACAGAAGCTTCAGATCAACTTCTCGATACGATCTTAGGATATGAAGTGCCTTTTCTGGAATCTATGATTGTTGAGGAGTACATGAAAAACTTGTCCGCAAGGGAGCGGCTGTATGTGAAGTTCGTACTGATTCATCAGGGGAGTCAGAAAGAGTTGGCAAAAAGGGAAGGGGTCTCATATGAAACCGTCCGTTCTTGGAGAAAGACCGCACTTGCTAAATTAAGGATAAAAGGGCATGCAATGAACAACATATGAAAAAGGGCAGCGACCCTTCATGTGATAGAGGGGTCAACTGCCTTCCGTGTTTCTTACAAATGATCCGTTTTCTTCGAATATTGTCTTGAGCCTTTTTTGATATTGGCATCCTGCATTTCATTTTTCATTTCTTGCCGTGCTTGGTTATCCACTTTCTTCTTGTCGTTATCTTTCGTGTTCGACATCCGAATCCCTCCTTAACGTTTAATCTAAACGTTAAGAGCAGGAATTATTCTGAGTCGACAGCTGAATCCAGGAAGTAGACGGCCAGTGTTCCTGGTCCGGCATGGGCTCCGATTGCACAACCGATCGTATTGACCATGACATTTTTGACTTTCAATTGGTCTTCGATCATATCTTTCAACTCATTTGCACGGTTCAGATCATCCGCATGAGAAATCGCGACGATTTGATTTTCAAATTCACTGCCGCGTTCTTGAATCAGTTCCATCAATCTTCCAAGTACCTTTTTGCTGCCTCTTACTTTTTCAAGAGGGAAGAGCTTTCCTTCCTCCATATGGAGGACAGGCTTGATTTTTAACAAACCGCCAACAAACCCTGAAGCTTTGGAGACTCGTCCACCACGAACAAGGTATTCCAAATCATCTACTGTAAAAATGTGTTGTATTTTGTCGATGAGGGTATGTGTGAAAGAGACGAGACCATTCAAGTCTGTCGTTCCTTCTTCAATTTTACGAGCGATGTAATAACCGATCAGTCCATATCCGAGTGATGCACTTTTTGAATCGATGATCTCCAGGTTCGGTTCGATTCCTTCTTCTACAAGTTGATCTCGGACAAGACATGCGGTCTGATATGTACCTGATAATCCAGAAGACAGGGTTAGATAAAGGGCTGGTTGATTGTTCTCCGCCAATTTTTGAAACATTTCCTTCATACGGTCAGGTGGTACCTGCGACGTTTTCGGAACAGCTCCATCTCTCATCATCGTATAAAGAGAAGAAGGCTGAATTGTTTCTTTGTCATAATATTCTTCCTCATTCACATGCACGACCAGTGGGAGGACTTCAATCTTATGTTCGTCGATAATATGCTGAGGCAGGTCACAGCCTGTATCCACAATTAGTTGAATAGACATAGTTACACCTCACAAAATAATTACAATTTCATCACTTTTCTTTAAGTGTAGCTTTGTAAAATGTAAAAAGCAATGGATTGTTTATAAAATGCATTGACAAAGGGAAAGGATATTTGTTAAAAATAGAACGTTCTACTTGGAGATGAAAGAAGGGATTCATATATGGCAGTTATATCCGAATTGAAAAAAATTACAATTATCCTGCTCGGAGCAGTGCTCGGCGCTGTTTCTTTGAACTACTTTTTGATACCCGCGAATGTATACGCAAGTGGGTTCACAGGTATTGCCCAGTTGCTGGCGAGTGTTCTGAAAGAAACACCGATTCCTGCATCGACCGGTATTCTATTGTTCATACTTAATATTCCTGTTGCTATACTTGGATGGCTCAAGGTCGGGAAATCATTCACAATATACAGCTTTTTCAGTGTTGCAGCGACAACATTCTTTTTGGAAGTCATTCCGATTAAAGTCATTTCTGAAGATATCCTTCTGAATGCAGTGTTCGGAGGTGTCATTGCTGCAATCGGTATTGGGTTCACGCTTAAATGGGGTGCATCGACAGGTGGTATGGATATCGTAGCGATGGTGTTATCAAGATTGAAGGACCGTCCAATCGGCATCTATTTCTTCACTTTGAATGCATTCATCATTTTGACTGCAGGTCTTTTATACGGTTGGGAAAAGTCATTATACACACTCGTAACGTTGTACGTCACTTCCCGTATCATTGATGTCATCCATACCCGTCACGAAAAGCTGACAGCAATGATCATTACGAAAAAAGGTAAGGAACTTCAACAAGCGATTCATGAGAAAATGATCAGAGGGATTACGAAGATCCCAGCCAAAGGCGGATTTACGGATGAAGAAAAGGAATTGTTGATCATCGTCGTTACACGCTATGAATTGTATGATCTCGAACATACGATCAAGGAAGTCGATCCACATGCCTTTACGAACATCGTCAACACGACAGGAATCTTCGGGTTCTTCAGACAGGATTAGAATATTGATTTCTTTCGAAATGGCTCGCTGTTCCCGCAGGAGTGTTGCAAATTTCGTTGCGAAATCAATAATATAAAACCTAAAGATAAAAGGGGTTGCCCAATTCAGTTGGGTAACCCCTTTTTACTTACGCGTATGAATTCTCAAATACTTCCTGTACTTTCGGAACAATGCTGTCCCAATCGCCATCCATCGTTTTGTTAATCGTTATGAAATCCTGGAATCCGAAAATAGATTCAACTCCATCAATACCAAGTAGAGCTGAAGCCACCTCATCGTCTGGATTATCTCCTTGTTTATAGGAGAGGCGTCCCTCGAATAAAGCTTTATTCGCTGAGAACTTCAGTGCATTTGGGTTAGGTGTTCGATCGATAGTAAATTCTACTGCCATGTATAACCATTCTCCTTTCATACTTTCTTTCATTGTATCAAACTTGCATAACCAGCGTCAGTCAAAACGAAAATCCATACCGTTTTGAAATGACTTCATAAAAACCTAATGAATTATAAAGGTGTTTTGTCACAACGTTATTGATCCCCGTTTCCAGTTCAATCGATTTGATACCGGATTTCTCAGCCCAATGGACGACATGTAGGAGTAATTTCCGTGCGATACCTTTATTCCTCAAGTCCTCTTGTACATAAAGCTCATTGAGCCACATGTAATGTCCACCACGCGCAAGACTGATTCCGATATTGAAAAAGGCGATCCCGACAATTTCTTCATCCATTTCAGCCACAACGATATATGCGGTATCTGTACTTTCCAGGGCAAGATGTATACCGGTCATGATCTGATCGTAAGTCCCGGAATTTTCATTGGAGATACGTTGCTTTGTAAGTAGTGACGCAATTTGTTCTCTTATTTCGTTCGATGCATCTTTTTGAACTTCATACACTTTCATGGTGTAACCCTCCTATAGCCCACTTTCCTAATTCAATGTAACAGACAATATTCCTGCTATGTAGTGGAAAATATACATAATTTCATTTTCTTTTGAAAAAACAGAAACTTTTTACCTAGTTTATCCGTCTAAAAAAGAGGACGAACTTAATGAGCGACAGTATATGTACGTAAAGAACTATTTTAAAACGAATGTATATAGAAACATTCGTCCTGAAGGAGTGCGATATGACGAAGCAATCCGTTGTTTTTTGGAGTGGTGGAAAGGATTGTATGTCTGCCCTTGAAAAAATGCAAGAAAAGAACGGTGAGATCGCCTACCTCGTGACCACCTTTGATGAAACTTCACGACGTGTCCCTTTCCACGGCATACATATCCGATTGATCGAGTCTCAGGCTGAATCATTGCAGATCCCTTTGATGAAAATCCCTATCCCTCCACAAGCGTCAAACGAGGAATACGAATCAATTCTTCAAAGAGCTCTGACAACCTTGAAAAAGCAAGGTGTTGAACAAGTTGTGTATGGTGACATTCATTTAGAGGACTTACGTCAATATAAGGAAGCGTTGCTGGAGCCCCTTGGTTTATCTGCTTCTTTTCCATTGTGGGACCAATCTACAGAAGATGTAGCCAAACAATTCCTACAAAAAGGTTACGAAGCCCTCATCTGTGGAATTAATTGTGAACGAATAGAGGATGAAGAGCTGGGGGAACTTTATACTGTTGATTTTCTAGACAGGTACAAAAGTCGGATTGATCCTTGTGGCGAAAATGGAGAGTTTCACACCTTCGTTCAAGACGGTCCGTTGTTTACAAAGCCTGTACAACCGGTTATTTGGAAAAAGACGCACACCATGTACGACCGTTATAAATATCTTGAATTAGACCTGGATGAAAAAACATACTGAGGAGGTCGTAAGCATGCCTACGTTGGTTTGTTTTGGAGATAGCTTGACTGCTATGGAAGAAAGTAGAGATGGATATGAACGATTGACACCCCGTTTGAGAAAGCAACTGTCAGAATGGACGATTGTCAATTCCGGTATTTCAGGTGAAACGACCCGGGCAGCTCTTGCAAGACTTCAAGAGGATGTTCTGAGACATTCACCTGATTTGGTCACAATTCTGTTCGGTTCGAATGATGCGAGTGAACATCGACGCATCAACTTGCAGGAATATGAACGCAATCTCGAGATCATGATCGACAGGATCACACCCAAGAAGACGATTCTGATCAGTCCGCCACCAGTGATTGAAGCATCTCAAGAAAAGCGCAACAACAAAGAGTTGGAACGATATGCCCAAGTTACGCGCAAGATCGCAAATAAGCGAGGTTGCTATTTCATTGATCTGTGGAATTATTTCATACAAAATGATCTTTATAAAAAGATGCTTGTGAATGACGGACTCCATTTCAATGAGCGAGCTTACCTGTTCCTATCGGAGCTCATCATCGATCAGATCAAATCCATTAAAGCGAAGGCTGTATAAAAAGAGGATTGACCGACAATGGTCAATCCTCTTTATCATTTATCGTTATTCTCCACCAAGTGTAAGGTTGGCTGATCGTTCTTTTTGAGCTGCGCGGTCTTTGTCTGACATGGTGGTTTGGATTTCTCTCTCGTCGTTTCCACGTACACGTTCTGCACCTTGTTGGATGGCACGTTTGGATTGATTTCTTTTGCTCATTGGATTCACCCTCCTTGAGGTTAGTATCCCGCAAAAGAGAGCGCTATACACCTTTCTTCAATGATAGAAGATCTTCAAGGAAATAGGCGATACCATCCTCTTCATTTGTCTTCGTAACGCCATTCGCAATATTTTTCAATTCTGGAATGGCGTTCCCCATTGCAATTCCATATCCAGCATATTCAATCATTTCAAGATCATTGTCCTCATCACCGAATGCGATGATGCGGTCTTGAGGGACATTCAATGAGTCCGCGACATGCTTCAATCCGACAGCCTTGTTCAATCCTGCTTTTACAACCTCGATGATGTTCCACGGTGCTGCCCAAACTCTGTGGTCAATCACTTCAGCGTGTTGAGCTTTCAATAATTCCCGTAATTCTCTGACATGATGATCATGCGGGCGGATGAGGATCGAAGTCGGGTCATGCTCAAGCGAGTTGTGTAAATGACCGATGCTCATCTTATGTGGTTCGATCATGAATGTATTCGTGATGAATTCATCTTCATAGTGGAAATACACATCATCGAGTACCTCTGCAATGACATTCTTCACTTCAAAGTCCAAGCACGTTTTTACAATATCATGTGCGGTATCCAGTTCTAACGGGGAGTGGTGTACACCCCATCCAGGATTGTCGGGATGATGGATAAAAGCCCCGTTAAAATTAATAATAGGAGTAGTCAGTTCTAGTTCTCGATAGTATCGTTCACTTCCACGATAAGGCCTTCCGGTAGAAATGACGACATGATGACCATTGTCCACCGCTCTTCTGAGGACATTCTTCGTATGGGTGGATACAGTTTTGTCATCCTTCAATAACGTCCCATCTAAGTCGATTGCAATTAAATAGGGTTTTGACATATGTGGCTCCCCTTTCTCTATATACACGTATTTACAATATTAAAGATAAGGACAGAAAATGTCCATCGAACAGGAAAGAAGAGCTTTGTCGAAATATGCAGATGTATGATACTATATGAAAATGTACACATGGAATGGAGGAAAGTTTATGGGAAATGAACATCACACAAGCGAAGTACAAGAAGCCATAGGGAAAAAAGACATCAAACGTCTTGAATTTCGCGGAGGAGTTTTTGCAGCTACTATTCCTCTCGTCTTTTTTATTGTTTGGGCAATTACACTAAGTACACAAGAATTGGTTACTGAAGAAGGCCTTGTACTTGGTATGGTCCTTGGTATTTTAATTGGTTTATTTTTCTGTAAGTCGAAATGGTCCGACTATGCACAGTCTCTCTTTTCAGGGATGGCTCAGCCGATTGGCGTCATAGCGGTCATCGCATGGTTCTGGGCAGGTATGTTTGCGAAACTGCTCTCGGCAGGTGGTCTTGTTGATGGACTGATTTGGTTCGGTTTCCAGACGGGACTTGAAGGCGGTTACTTTGTCGGATTGACGTTCTTGCTGGCTGCACTCTTCTCGACAGCAGTCGGAACAGGATACGGTACCGTAGCAACATTCGGAATCCTCATGTACCCAGCTGGTCTCGTATTAGGGGCAGACCCGGTCGTATTACTTGCAGCGATCCTAAGTGGAGCTGTATTCGGGGACAACCTTGCACCAGTTTCGGATACGACGATCGTTTCAGCAACAACACAGGAAGCAGACGTACCAGGAGTCGTACGGTCTCGTTTCAAATATTCAATTTCAGCCGCTATTCCATCGCTGATCCTTTTTGTCATCTTCGGAGGCGGAGGCCAAGCGGAAAATCAAGCCGTTCTCACTGAATTAGAACAGCAGGTATCCGCGCAAGGGCTTTGGTTGTTACTGCCATTCGTATTGGTCTTATACTTAGCATTAAGTGGCCATCATTTGTTAACCTCACTTACTTGGGGAATTGTCGCTTCAGTCGCAGTCATCTTCTTTACAGGCACACCGTTGGCGAAAGTCATCTCGATCCATAAAGAGAATGGCACTCCTGTAGTCGAAGGGGCACTGATGAACGGAATCGGTGGTTATTTCAATATGGCCATTCTCATACTGTTCATTTTATCGGCCGCACATTTATTAGAGGTTGCCGGTACAATGGAGGCTATCCGGAACTTCTTCTTGAAGTTGATTAAGAAGGTTGTCCGAAGAGCAGAATTATCAATCTTTGCGATTGTTGCTTCCTTGAATATATTCATCACGATCAATACAGCAGCCGAAATTGCTGCAGCACCTTTCGTACGTAAGTTAGGTAAGGAATTCAACATCCATCCATACCGTCGAGCGAATTTCCTTGATACGGTTTCGTCTTCATTGGGATATATTTTCCCTTGGAGCGGAGGAGTCTTGCTTGCATGGGCAACCATTAAAGGAGCAGCTAAGGATTATGAGTTCCTGACTGTCGTCGACCCGACCGATGTGTTCCCTTACGTTTTCCAAGGGTGGGGACTGTTGATTGTTATGTTCATTGCTGCACTGACAGGATGGGGTCTTCGTTTTACAGGTAAGAATGGTGAAGAAATTCACCCGAAGGATTATCGCCCGGAAACGGACTGATCGAGTAACTTCTTCATAAAATTGGTATGTTTTATGTTCCTCAGAAAGGGTAAACATGAAAACATACTACTTGAGGAGGTTGACTTAGAAATGAAACTTACGTCCAAAAAGGCAGTAGTATCAGGAGTCGCTGCAAGCCTTGCAGGTGTTGCAACTTACTATCTTAAAGATCGCTCAAACCGAATCAAGATGAAAGAAACATTCAACGATCTGACATCAAAAATCAAAGAGAGAACAAATGGTTACAGTGATTCGAATGTACCACTTGATAAAGCGGGTGAACCGCAGGATCTTGAGGACAGTAAGATGGTAGACGAAGGTGCTCAGACCAGTGTGGATTACTACAATAAGACCCAACAATAATTTTCGGGTCGCAGACTGACTTATCTAAGTCAGTCTTTTTTATTTTTGATTCAACGGTACCTTTGATAAAATAAGGAAAATACTAATATTGCGAAGGTGAATCATGATCCATATACATACCGATTATATAGAAGACATACCTGTATTGAATGTGGCAGCTGAAGAACTAACTGATAAGCCTGCACCGACATTGACCTTTCTGCACGGCTATACAAGCTCCAAAGAACAGAACCTGTCATACGCCTATTTACTAGCACAAAAAGGCATCAGAGTCCTGCTCCCTGATTTTCCGTTGCATGGTGAGAGGGAGGGGGATTTCTCCCATAAAGAAAGAAGCTGGCGATTTTGGGAAATCGTCATCCAAGGTATCGGGGAACTCGAAAAAGTCATGGACCATTACATACGTAAACAACTCGTTGATCCAGAACGTATCGGCGTTGCAGGGACTTCCATGGGTGGTATTACGATGTTCGGTGCCTTGACCCAGTATGATTGGATCAAGCTATCTGTATCGATGATGGGGACGCCGTGTTACGAGCAGTTTGCCAATCTCATGCTCCAATCTTTCCAAAAGGAAGGCGTAGAAATGCCTGTTTCAATGACGGAGCTTGAACAAAAGATCCATGATCTGAAGATGTTTGATCTTTCCCAAAAACCAGAAGTGCTTGGGGACCGACCTCTACTCATTTGGCACGGGGAAGCGGACTCAGTCGTTCCTTATCAACTGACGAAATCATTCCACGACCGTCTCCTTCTTGACGGTTATGCGGATCATAACCAGGTGAATTTCATTACAGACCCAGCAGCAGGACATAAAGTAACCAGAGACGCTTGTCATATGGCGGTTGATTGGATTTCAAACAACCTATAAGGAAACTCCCTTTTAAAGGGAGTTTTTTATTTTTATGAAAAAGATTAAAAGTCGCCTCCCCACTTATTGCGATGAATTTGTATTTATAGGGTGAAAGGGGGTGAGAAAATGGCAACTGCAGTCCACGATGATTCCAGATTGACGATCACTTTCGACGCAGGAGTAGATCATGAAGGTAAGCCGGTCTATAAACGGAAGTCCTTCACTAACATCAAGACAAGTGCTACGCATGACCAATTGTTTGACATGGTACAAGCGTTAGCACCCCTACAACAATATCCTGTCAGTCAAATCGAGCGATCCAACTCATTTGACTTAAGCGCATAATGAAACTGAAATAAGTTGGAAAGGAGGGAATATGTATGGCAAAACAAATCGAACTTCTGTTTGAGAACTTTGAAGGGAAAACAGTTCGTATTTCACTTGATGAACCGGTAGAACCTGTTGATACGTTGGCGATCAATGCTGCAATGGACAAGATTCTGGCGGATAATGCGCTCATTTCATCTGGTGGAGATCTCGTTGCGAAAAAAGGTGCAAGGGTCGTGGAACGAAATGTGACGGATATACCTTTGGCTTAACGATTACAGAAGGAAGGGGAGCTCTCGGGCATCACCCTTCCTTTTTCAATTAGCTGGTTTGGGCAAAATGCTTGCCTAATGATCCAAAGATAGAAAGGAGGGAAGGATATGGAGCAGTGGTTATCGGTCATGAGTGATTTCGGTTTTCCTGTAGTCGTCACATTATATCTACTACACAGAATCGAATCTAAGCTCGAAGCCTTGAACCAATCGATTCTCAACCTTCCGAGCCATTTGAAGATTTGATGCGCAACATTTTAAGTCATCCCTCTAATGGGTTATACTATAGATAGAAACTGGATTTAGGAAGGGGTTCATTATGGCAAACGAAGAAATGAAAGAAAAGATGATGGAAGCACTTGAAGAAGTTGAAGACCCTGAACTAGGGATTGATATCGTCAACCTCGGTCTTATTTATGACGTTGAACTAGACGAAGAAGGTATGGCGAAAGTGACGATGACATTGACAGCGATGGGTTGCCCATTAGCTGGTACGATCGCAAACGATGTTCGTAATGCATTGATCGACTTCCCTGAAGTGAAAGATGTAGATGTGAACATTGTATGGAATCCACCATGGACAAAAGACAAAATGTCCCGTTACGCGAAAATCGCACTTGGGATTCAATAAAGTTCCGATAGATTTGAGACTGGCACCTTTGTGTCAGTCTCTTTCTTTTCTCTTATACTTTGATAAAATGTAGATGGACTCAATTGAAAGCGGTGATAGCAATGGTTGTTGAACGTAGAAAACCGATTCAGATTGCGGAAGCAGTCAATAGGGTACTGGATCATCCGATGGAATCCCCATCTGAAGAAATACATATCGAACGATCCTTGAATCGAATACTGGCAGAGGACATTGTTGCCGACCATGATGTGCCTCCATTCGATCGATCCCCGTATGATGGATTCGCGCTTAGAGCGGAAGATACACAAGCAGCTTCTTCATCAAGCCCGGTTCTGCTTGAAGTCATTGAAGAAATCGGTGCTGGCCAAGTCGCTCAATCGGAATTAGCAGAAGGACAAGCGATTCGAATCATGACTGGAGCCGCCATTCCAAGCGGTGCGACGGCAGTCTCGATGTTTGAAGTGGTAAAAGAGTTTCATCAAGGTGACAGAAATATGATTGAAGTCGGACGAACCTTTAAAGCGGGTCAGAACATTGCCAGACAAGGCGAAGATACGGAAAAGGGAACCGTCCTGATTGAAAAAGGTACAAAGATTACGCCGGGAGTCACTGCTTTATTAGCGACCTTCGGCTATCGATATGTGAATGTGGTTCAAAAACCGAGAATCGGAATTTTTGCGACGGGGACTGAGCTTTTGGACATTGAAGATCCGCTGGAACCTGGAAAAATCCGAAACTCGAATGCCTATATGATTGCTGCTCAGATCCGGAACATCGGTGGTGAACCGGTCTATTTAGGCACGTTGGCTGATGATTTCAATTCATGCTTCGAGGCTGTGTCTTCTGCGCTGAGCGATATCGACGCACTCGTCACGACGGGCGGGGTCTCAGTAGGGGATTATGATTATCTACCAGCGATTTATGAAAAACTGGGCGCAACGACATTATTCAACAAGGTTGCGATGCGGCCAGGAAGTGTTACCACGGTAGCGGAGTTAAATGGGAAGTTGTTGTTCGGGTTGTCCGGTAATCCTTCTGCATGTTTCGTAGGTGGGGAACTATTCGTCCGACTATTCATACGATCTTCAGCAGGTTCGAAGCCTTTCCTGGCAAAAACAAAAGCTCGGCTAGCGACGGATTTCCCGAAACCGAATCCGTTCACCCGCCTTGTAAGAAGTAAAGTGAGCTATACACAAGAAGGCATCCTCGTTACACCCACTGGTTTGGATAAATCCAGCTCTGTTACATCAATTGCAGAAGCAGATGCTTTTACTATGTTGCCAGGCGGTACGAGAGGGTACATGGCTGGAGACGAAGTGGACATTCTACTATTCCATTCCGAAAGTGATGTGAATCCGTGGAGCGATTAATTCCCGTCCTTCAAGTTGTAGGTTTTAAGAAAAGTGGGAAGACGACGGTAATCAACAATATTGTACGGCAACTTTCTGAACAAGGCTACCGGATTGGAGTCATCAAGCACCATGGACACGGAGGTTCGCCGGATATAATGGAACCCGATCATGTCGATACGGCACAATTCAGGAATGAGGGAGCAGTGGTGACGGCTGTGGAGGGTGATGGGTCCATCGTGATGAATCTGGGAGATGACCTTTCACTCGAACTGGATGGTATCGTTTCGATTTATCAGCAGCTTCCAATCGATTTGATTGTCGTTGAGGGATATAAACAGGCTGATTTTCCAAAATTGGGCGTGTTGCGTTCAGAAGAGGATTGGGTTGAACTGTCGTCTAATTGTGTTAATTTCATCGGTTATATACAGACTGGGGACTTGAAGGTGGAAGTGACGTCGGAGCTGCCTCATTTTCTTTTTGAACAGAGTGAAATGTTTGTAGATTACATCAAAGAACGGTTTTTAAAAGGGAGTTGAAGAAATGTCTCAATTCAAGATTACAAAGGATGAAATTGAGGTAAATGAAGTGGTAAAGACAGTCATTCATCCACATGCTGGGGCGATCAATACGTTCATCGGTACCGTGCGTGAATTGACGAATGAGAAACGGACCCTCTATCTTGAATATGATGCTTACATTCCAATGGCCGAAAAAAAGCTGAAACAGATTGGTGAGGAAATCACTTCGAAGTGGAAGGAAGCACGAGTATCCATCATCCACCGCATCGGGCGATTGGATATTTCGGATATTGCTGTCGTCATTGCTGTATCGACTCCGCATCGCGCAGATTCATATGAGGCGAGCCGGTATGCGATTGAGCGAATTAAAGAAATAGTCCCGATATGGAAAAAAGAGCATTGGGAAGATGGAGAAGAATGGATCGGAGACCAGCTGGAAACTACACAATACCCATCTGGAAAACCTGGAAAGGAGCATTTGAATGATTAGCATTATGTTATTTGCAGGACTTCAAGAGAAAGCGGGAACGGGAGAGTTGAAAATCGATAAAGATGAAATGACGGTTAATGAGCTAGTCGCATCTATCCGGGATAGTGATGTGAACTTGGATCTCACGAATGTGATGGTAGCTGTTAATGAGGAGTTTGTAAGCGACCCTGATCAAGTCATCAAGTCTGGAGATACGGTCGCGCTACTACCACCAGTGAGTGGTGGTTGATCTTTGTTAGACCAGTTAGGTGGTACTGAAAACCTGAGAAGTCTGATATCAAGACCACATAAAGGCACATCAAGTACTGAAATCATTTGTTTTTATCCGCACAGGAGAAGCACTTCAGTCCTTTTTCCGTATTGACGCCATTCAGAAACCCATCTAAACAGTATATCGGTTTCTGACAGCTTGTACATTTGCCTATATATTCTTTCATGATCGTATTGCACCTCCTAGGATGGTGGTTCTACTTTGTGAAGGCTTTTTCGGCGTCATGATAATCTTCGTCTTTTACATAGATATCGATTTGGATCGCATGATCATAATATTCTGGGGAAGTCCGTTGATTCGGAACGGCCTTGGATCGATACGCAATGCCTGCTGTATTCAATGTATGAATGACCTTGAAGTATTCTTCGTTGTTGAATGATGTGTGGAATCTCTTCCAGCCTTTATATGGTGCACGCTCGAGATAATGGAAGAAAAGGATGATTGGCAACACGATCAAGAATAACCAGATCAACAATGGTTCCAAAATGAACCCCTCCCATACAGAGCTTTCTCTCATCCTATTCTGGAAAAAGGGACATATACCTGCACATAAAAAAACGGCACGTTCATCTGAACGTGCCGTTTTCTGTATTACATGAACAATAAAATGAGTGGACCGACGATGAAGCAGTAGATTGCGAAATACTTCAAGTTTCCACGCTCCATGATATTCATCAACCACTTCAAGGAAATGTAGGAAGCGATGAATGAGATGAGGAATGCAACAAGATATGGGATCAATAATTGATCGAGGGTAAGCATCTTATCCTCTCTCAAATCATCAAAGCTTAAAACCATCGTTCCGACACTTACCGGAATATAAAGTAAGAAAGAATAGCGGAGAGCTGTTTGCTGCTTCATCCCTAACCCCATGGCTGCAACAATCGTCGCACCTGATCGGCTGATGCCAGGTATCAATGCAATCGCTTGTGCAAAACCGACAATAAGTGCATCCTTTATGGATAAATCTTGATCATTCTTACGACCTCGCAGGTTACGGATCAACCAGAGGGCAATACCTGTTACGATGAGTGTCGCACCGATGACCTTGACCTCTTTTAGATTTTTCGAAATGAAATCTCCTGCTAGAATACCAATCACCGCAGCAGGAATCGTACCGATAATCAGATAGACGATGAACATGAAATCAGAACGGTATTCCCTGTTACGGGTTTGGGTGAACTTTAGTCCATTCGTTGTCAGCCGTACTAGATCCTCGCGATAGATGACCAAAACAGCTAGTAGTGACGCGAAGTTCATGAATACTTCAAAGCTTAATCCTTGAATATGGATGTCTAACATTTTTTCAGCTAAAACTAAGTGACCACTTGATGAAATCGGAATCGGTTCCGTAATTCCTTGTACAAATCCAAAAAACGCATATTTCAGTAAAGTGAACAGTTGATCCATTCAAAGTTCCTCCAGTTAAATCTCTGTATAAATTTTTTGCGCATGTAGTCATTAAACAACAAATTGACATACTCGTAAAGAGTCAAAATTGTGATATGTGGTGAAGCTCGTCCTTACACATTTTTCGAAATGGATGAATATCATGAGAGTGTGAGGGGGGAAGGTCGTGTCTTACCGTAAATATATGAAAGCATTGAACGCGCATAACCAACAAATGATGAAACAGTGCAAAAAGCACATGAACCAATATGTTCAGTGCAATATGATGGATGGAAAAGTGTATGAAGGGTATGTAGAAAAGGTCGACAAGCAAAATCTATACTTAATCGTAGAAATGCATTATAAGAAAAAAAGCGGTCAGGAAAGACCATATATGGGATTTCCAGAACATGGTCTAGGATTCCAAAGAATCATCCTGCCACTGCACTTTCTGACAGCCATTTCAATGATCAACTACTAAGGGAGAAAGTCACCAAAGCAGGTGGCTTTTTTTGATTTAGAAAAGAGTCTCAAAATCTTCAATTCGATAAATTGACGACATGGAGAGCGACTAAATTCCATCATAAAGTAAAACCTACATAGTAAAGGAGTGATTCTTATGGGACAAAATCATCAATTCAACCCAGGACAGAAGGCACCGAATAATGGTGTTTATGTGGAAATCGGGGAAACTGGAAGCATGGTGAACAATCCGAAAGAAGTGAAATTGAGCGCAGGGGATCCCTTCCCAGAGACAAGTAACCACAACCGGAAATGGAGTTACAAAAGAAAGCCATAAGTGCTTTCTTTTTTCAAACTTGGAGAGCTCACCTTACCGTAGCCCTCATATGCCTCGTTCTAACACTTGCAGTCAGCACTGTGTTAAACTACATTGAGAGGAGATGGGCTACAGAATGATTAAAGTACAAAATTTGAAAAAATCCTTTGGATCATTAGAAGTATTGAAAGACATCAATGTGGAAATCAAACAGCAAGAAGTCGTCTGTGTCATCGGTCCATCAGGATCCGGTAAATCCACCTTCCTCCGATGTCTGAATCTACTTGAATCCATTACGGATGGTAATGTGTATATTAAAGGAATTGATATCACCGACAAGAAGACGGATATCAATCAATTGCGAACGGATGTAGGGATGGTTTTCCAGCAGTTCAACCTCTTCCCACATAAGACGGTTCTCGAAAATATTATGTTATCACCGATGAAGGTGAGAAAGTGGAATAAAAAGAAAGCCGCGGAAAAAGCGCATGAATTACTTGCGAAAGTCGGCTTATCTGAAAAAGCGGATGTCTATCCTGGGGCATTATCCGGTGGGCAGAAGCAACGTGTTGCCATTGCTCGAGCGCTTGCGATGGAACCTGAAATCATGCTGTTCGATGAACCGACCTCCGCTCTCGATCCCGAGATGGTAGGAGAAGTGTTGGAAGTCATGAAGCAGCTTGCCAAGGAAGGCATGACGATGGTCGTCGTGACCCATGAAATGGGCTTTGCAAGAGAAGTTGGCGATCGAGTCATCTTCATGGATGAAGGATTCGTCGTGGAGGAAGATGAACCGAAAAAGCTTTTTGAAACGCCATCACATGAGCGGACAAAAGCTTTCCTAAGTAAAATTTTATAATTGAAATTGGGCAAGGTAGAGACGCTACCTTGCCCTAAATTATGTCTCAAGGGAGTTTGGGGAAGGATAGGAGCTTTATCTTACCAAAAACAGAGCTTTCAAGTAAATGAGGGCAGGATAACCGTAATGAACAATCTTAATGGGCTAATTTTGGACTAAAAAAACGCCAGGCTTGATTGCCTGACGTTTTTCCCATCCATACTATTCAGTGGTTTCGTCTTTAATTCCAGCTTCGCCAAGAACAAATACGAACACTGCCATTGCAAGTCCAATGCCTGTTGCTAGACCAAAACTGTAATCTCCACCTTGCATGGAGCTCAATACATAAAAGGCCATATTGCTTAACAAGAAGGACCAGATGATTGTCCAAATATAACGCATACGATCACCTCAAGAATTATATGTAGCTTATCTTATATCCATCTCATATTGTAGCACAACTTTCCTGACATCAAAACGTTTTCATCCAACTTCCTCAAAAAGTTCACGATTCAACATACACCATTCTACTAATAAAGATGTAATCCGGTTGAAATTGGGTGTATTACCCGCTCTATTTCCAAATTCTCGCATACATTAACTAAGAATGATGTTTGAAGGTGTGATGAAAGAATGAGCGGTATACGTTATCGTTTCCAAAAAATAAACGACGAGCATGTAATCATTCACCTACCTGAACAGCCGAATGGATTTGCCATCCTTCTGATCGGGGATGTGAATCATTATGTAACAGATCAAACGAGTTCTTGGCTGCAACATCCTGAAAGGGCTCAATTCCTCGAAAAACTTTGTTCACAGGGTTATACACTCATCTACTCGAATCTATATGGGAGACATTGGGGAAATGACAGGAGTTTGGAGCACTTATACCGAATTTATCTTACCGTTATGAAACAGGAAATCATCAATGAGAAAATCCACATTTTAGCAGAAGGTATGGGTGCATTGACTGCATTAAAGTGGATGGAAAATCATGAGGAGATTACCCGATCCGCAGCTTTCATGAATCCTTGCTTTAGTTTGAAAGTCCATAGTGATGCTGTAAGGGAACAGAAGTTGTTCTACAAGCAATTCCACAGGGAAATCATGCGAGCCTATCATCTGACAGAAGATGAGGTCGAATTGTTCTTATTGAAAGACGAAGGGATCCTCCAATACTCTTCCATTTTACCGGTAAAAATATGGCACCATATGCAAGGGACGCCTTATTCATTCATGAACCATAGCCGGGCTTATGAAAAATATAGGGAGGAAATTGGTTCACCGATCTCGCTTACATTACAGCTGACAGGTACCAGGCATGATTTCGCTCAGAAGGTCAGAGCGTTTTATCAACACCATGAGAAAGATTTATAGGGATCCATTACGTGTAAAGAACAAGACACGTAAGAGGGTCCCTATAAAATGATTCACATACATATTTTTCACATATAGAAGTTGGGGTTCATTATTCGTTCATCGAAAAATAGGATAATAGGAGAACGATAAAAATGGAGGTTCTACTGAAATGAAAAGTGTACTGATTACGGGAGCTGCAGGTGAAATCGGACTGTTGCTGACAAAGTCATTCATAAATGAAGGTATTGATGTCTATGGCATTGACCATGTCGATCGTGATACATGTGAAGAATTAGCTTTTCTTGGAAGGAATGCCTTGTTCCATTTTGACAATCATTCCCTGGCACAAGTGGATTGGGATGATTATGAGCCTGTCGACGTCATCTTTCATTTGGCTCACCAGGCACCTACGGGTGAGGGATTTTCGAGGTTAAAGGGGACACTAAATGAAAACCGACAAAATATGAAGAAAATCGTGGATTATGCTGCTAAAAGTGGGGCGAAGGTGGTCCTTGTTTCAACGATAGAAGTGTGTGGAGGAGATCAAAGTGAAGAGCAGTTGACCGAGCGATCACCCTCACCTCAAAGTTTATATGGATCTCTCATGCTGGCGGAGGAGTCTTTTCTTCAAGAGGCAGCTGAAGAATCTGCGATATCTTATCATATTCTGCGTACACCAAAGCTTTCGGGCTCTTCCCATCCGATTGAAAAAAGATGTCATGCAATCGACGAATCCGAAAAAGCAGGAATATCGACTCACAGTAGAGAATTGAATAATGGTCAAACCTTACTAAAAGAGACTTTTGTTGAAGTGTGTATGGAAATACTGAATGGTACGAGGGAGGAACAAATCATTCCATTATTTAATAAGTCTTGAATTTCGTATATACTAATACTAGTTTGAATCTTGTGCAAGTGTCGAAGGAGAGGAGAATATATGAAGAAATTGATACCTTTCCTGATTGCCGTTTTACTTCTCTCTCTTACCGGGTGTCAGCAAGCACTGGGGAGTGGCGAATTAAAGAACGTTGGACTTTTGATTGAAGATACCATTAACGACCAGGGTTGGGGTACGAAGGGTTATAAGGGTTTACTTCAAGTGAAAGATGAATTCGATAATAAAGTGTTCTATCGGGAAGAAGTGAAATCAAAAGATCAGGTTCTAGATGCAGTCAGAGAATTTCAAAAGAACAACGTCAATCTCGTTTTCGGACATGGTAAAATGTATGCACCGATCTTCATGGATATCAAATCCGATTTCCCGGACATGCACTTTGTCAGTTTCAATGGAAAAGTAAGTGGAAAGGGCATTACGAGTGTCCATTTTGATTCATATGCAATGGGTTATTTTGCAGGCGTCATATCTGGTGCGATGACGAAATCCAATCAAGTCGGTATGATCGCGGCCTTTCCTTGGCAACCAGAAGCAACTGGCTTCAGGGAGGGCGCTAATGTCTACAATCCGGAAGTGGAAACCCACATATCGTTCGTGAAGGATTGGAGTGACACGGATAAAGCCATCAGGATTTTTGATGAGATGAAAGAAAAAGACGTAGACATCTACTATCCAGCTGGAGATGGATATACCGTTCCCGTCATCGAAAAAGTGAAGGAAGAAGGAGATTATGCCATCGGTTTCATCTCAAATATGGCCGATTTAGGTGAACAGACTGTGTTGACAAGCACCGTTCAACACGTCGACCGCTTATATGTGAACATTGCCAAGGATTACAATGATGGCAATTTGACATCAGGTAATATCCATTATGATTTCCAGGAAGATGTCATCTCACTGGCACCTTTCAGTGACGCTGTTCCGGAGCAACTTCAGAAAAAGATTACGAAATTGGTTGAAGACTATAAGGAAACAGGTAAATTACCAGCACCTTAATCGTACTAGGAGGAATGAAGAATGGATCAAGAACGGAACATGAAATTCATGCAGATTGCCATGTCTCACTTACCTGAAGCAAAGCAACTGATGGAGCAAAAAGGGATTGAATTAACAATGGAAGATGTTCAGCCTTTATTGAATATGCTCATGAACGTCATGAATGATGCATATGAATTGGGAAAATCGGAAGCTGAAGATCAAGGATAAGGGTAAAAAGTACATAAAACAACAGGGAAACCTTTCGCTAAAATGCGGAAGGTTTTTCTATTAGCTTCTCTCTGTATATGAACAATTTATCTGGACAATGACACGAATATGGATTAAAATTAGTACCAAGTCATAATATAAGATACTAATGGAATGTGAATTACTGAAGTCATACAAAAAGGGGTAATGAAATGAACGCAGGTGTTATCGGAATTGGCAGATATGTCCCGGAACGTGTGATGACCAATGAAGAACTTGAACGTATGGTTGATACGTCTGATGAGTGGATTCGCACTAGGACTGGTATAGAGGAAAGAAGAATTGCCGATAAGGAAATGGATACCTCCCATATGGCAGAGCTTGCAGCTAAAGAAGCCTTGAACGATGCTGGTCTAGAAGCAAGCGAAATCGACTTGATTCTAGTTGCAACGGTCACTGGGGATTATGGATTTCCGTCTGTTGCATGCCTGATCCAGGAACGACTCGGTGCAAAAAATGCAGTTGCGATGGACTTAAGTGCAGCTTGTGCTGGTTTCATTTATGGTATGATTACAGCAAAGCAATTCATCCAAACGGAAACATATAAAAACATACTCGTCATAGGGGTAGAAAAACTGTCTAAAATCACAGATTGGGAAGACCGCAATACGGCAGTCCTTTTTGGTGATGGTGCAGGTGCAGCTGTCATTGCTCCTGTTGAGAGTGATAAAGGGATTCTATCCTTTGACATGGGCTCGGATGGTTCTGGAGCGAAACACTTGTATCAAAATGGTGATCTCCTCTACATGAACGGTCGTGAAGTTTTCAAGTTTGCGGTAAGACAAATGCCTGAATCTTCTATGAAAGTTGTGGAGAAGGCTGGACTGAGCAAGGAAGATGTAGACTTCCTCATCCCACATCAGGCCAACATCCGGATCATGGAAGCAGCGCGAGAAAGACTTGATTTACCGAAAGAAAAGATGGCAGTTACAGTAAGTAAATATGGGAACACTTCTTCATCATCCATTCCGATTGCTTTAGTTGAAGCATTGAAAGAAGGGAAGATTAAAGATGGAGACGTATTGGTACTTGTAGGGTTCGGCGGAGGCTTGACCTGGGGTGCCGTAGCATTGAGATGGGGAAAATAGTTGTAAGGAGCTGAAGTTACAATGAGTAAACGAGTTGTCATTACTGGACTCGGTACAGTATCTCCAGTAGGAAACGATACAGAAACTACATGGAATAATATAGTAAATGGAAAATCTGGTATATGTGAACTGACACGCCGCGACAAAGAGCAATTTCCTGCAAAGGTTGCGGGTGAAGCCACTGATTTCGATCCCGAACAATATTTGGATCGTAAAGATGCACGTAAGATGGACCGATTCACCCAGTTTGCGATCGCTGCTTCCTTACAAGCTGTAAAAGATGCAGATTTGACAATTACGGAAGAAATCGCACCACGTGTCGGTGTATGGATTGGATCCGGAATCGGCGGAATGGAAACCTACGAAGAGCAGTTCAAAGTGTTCATGGAAAAAGGCCAACGCCGTGTGAGTCCTTTCTTCGTTCCAATGATGATTCCGGATATGGCTTCTGGACAAGTGTCCATCATGTTAGGAGCAAAAGGAATCAACTCTTGTACTGTAACAGCATGTGCTTCCGGCGCCAATTCGATTGGTGATGCGTTCAAAGCGATCCAACGTGGCGATGCAGATGTCATGGTTACTGGTGGTTCAGAAGCACCGATTACGAACATGGCATTAGCTGGATTCTCTTCTTCCAAAGCGTTGTCGACGAATCCAGACCCAGGGTCTGCAAGCCGTCCATTCGATAAAAACCGTGATGGCTTTGTCATGGGTGAAGGTGCGGGGATTCTTATATTGGAATCACTGGAATCCGCACAAAAACGAGGCGCAAGGATCTACGCAGAAATCGTCGGTTACGGTGCTACAGGTGATGCACATCATATCACACAACCAGCACCTGGCGGAGAAGGCGGAGTCCGTGCCATGAACATCGCGTTAAAAGATGCTGGGCTCAAGCCAGAAGAAATCAGTTACTTGAACGCGCATGGTACAAGTACGGATTTCAACGATAAATACGAAACCGCAGCAATCAAGACGGTCTTTGGTGAGCATGCTCAAAAATTAGGAATCAGCTCGACGAAGTCGATGACTGGTCACCTGTTAGGGGCTGCTGGTGGCTTGGAAGCTGTATTATCCATCAAGGCAATTGAGAATAATATCATGCCGCCAACCATCAACTACGAAACACCGGACCCAGAATGTGACCTGGACTACATTCCGAATGAAGCACGTCGTGCAGAAGTGAATGCTGTCATGAGTAACTCACTTGGATTCGGAGGCCACAATGTAGCACTCTTGTTCAAGAAATTTGCAGAATAAAACGATGCCAGAAAAGAGGCTGAAATAACTCTAACGGGTTCGGTTATCTATCACAAACAAAAAATATGTTGACTAAATAGTGCCCCGAATTGCATAGCAATTTGAGGCACTATTTTTGTTGATAAATAAGGATTATTGCTCAAATAGAACGTTAAATTGTTTGATCATTTGCATACGAATTTGTAACCTTACAAAATCCCCTGTATGTTTGCAGATTTTACTATTAATTGTTTTTGTTAGAATGCGGAAGGTAATCAAAATTTTTAAAAATTATATGGATAATATGCTAAAAGTGTACTTAGATACAAACTTATTGTTATTCAACAAAAGGACAGGATTGTTGAAGGTGGGGGAGATAGGGTTTAACGGACATCAGATCCGTTATTTGTGACAAATACGCTAATTTCGGTGTGCAAACGGACATCAGATCCGCTATTTTTTAAAAAGTATATTGTTTTTGATGATTTTGGACCAAATAAGGTATCATATGTCCGTTAAGTTTAGTGAAAATGTATAAATTATAGAAATAAGGTCCTCAATGTCCGTTAGAATTATAAATTAGTCATTCTTCATCAATTATCGGGCGCTTTAGTTTAAAAAACTGGAATAAAATAATAGCCGCACATCAATCCGTAATGGATTGAAAGTTCGGCTTATTTTTTATCTCATACGATATGAAATACAGTGAAATTATCTATGCATTTCCATATGCAATTTCTTAAGTAAATCACGGTTTTGTGACAGGTATCAGACCCCGTTAAAATAACTCAGCCTCTTTTTTTATGTCCGTAAACCTTCATTTCTTTAGAAAATTCACAATGGTGAAAACGAACTGTTAGCATTTCCCCACACCGCCTTAACATCCCTCCATTATTGTAGTTTGTGTAATACAGATTTGGAGGGATAGAAAATATGAAAAAAGCCATCATCTTGACTTTAGGTTTGATATTATTCATCAGTTCGGGAATGACGAACGCGGTCTTCGCCGACGACAATGACTCGGATGATAAGAAGAACATCTTGAACGTTGCTCACCGTGGCGCTTCAGGTCATGCGCCTGAACATACCCTGCCATCCTATGCTTTAGGTGAAAAAATGGGTGGAGATTACATTGAAATCGACTTGCAAATGACAAAAGACGGTCATTTGATTGCAATGCATGATGAAACGCTTGATCGTACAACCAATGGGCAAGGATTGGTCAAGGACCATACGCTCGCTCAAATTAAAGAGTTGGATGCTGGATCATGGTTCAATGAGAAGTATCCTGAATATGCTAAACCGGAATATGAAGGACTTCAAGTACCGACATTGGATGAAGTACTAAAAGAATTCGGACCTGAAGCACAATATTATATCGAAACGAAATCTCCAGAGGTTTATCCAGGGATGGAAGAGAAATTGCTTGAAACGTTAGAAAAGCATGGTCTGATTGGAGAGGAAGTACCTTCTGACCAAGTGTTGATCCAATCGTTCAGTCCAGCTAGTCTACAAAAACTTCATAACCTTAATCCAGATCTTTCACTCGTTCAACTTCTCTGGTATACGAATCCTGCAACGATTACCAATGCAGAATTGGAAACCTATAAGCAATATGCAATGGGCTTAGGAATGAACCATTCGCAGATTGATCAAACGTATGTGGAGAAAGTTCGATCTCATGGGTTTGAAATTCATCCTTACACAGTCAATGAAAAAGAAGATATGAAAAAACTTATTGATTGGGGCGTGACGGGAATGTTTACGAACTTCCCTGATCGACTAGAAGAAGTAATAGCAACATCGGGTGAAGACGACGATAAAGAAGAAGAATAAGATACGGAAGAGAGCTGATTTTAATCAGCTCTTTTTTTGTATACATATAATAGAAGAAAGTCGTTTTTCTTTAATAAAAAATGGCATAACATCGTGACTAATTCCATATAGTGAACTAACCATGTACAAGCACTCGTATAGGAGATGAGGGCTTTGATTTTTCGATTCTTCATTCTAATGATCGGATTCAGTTTTGCCGTTTCTGGTGGCGTCAGTCTGATCGCCTTTTTGAATTTAGTTACGACAGGTCATGGATTTGCGAACTATTTCATGTTTATTTTCAAAAGAGTAGAGCTTATGATTTTTCTTATTGGACTGGCATTGATCTGGGGGAGTATTTATCTTCCTTCTATGAAAAACAATTCAGATGAATGACGGCGATATACATTTGTCGACGGAAAATGTCTGTTAATAGAATAAATTCTTTTACCTCTGACTATACTGATTTTAACAAACAGTAAATCCTGTAAAGTGAGGGGTATACATGTTGTACTTGAGAGATGTTTGGGTAAACTGGTTCGAAGGCGAAGAGAACGGCTATAATGTCTGTGAATTTCACGAATGGCGAAAAGAAGATTTCATTGAGCTTCTTGATCAAGTTCCAATCATTAAAATGGAATCGCCTCTCCTAAACTACATAGAGAATGACTTGAGCGAACTACCGAATGAGCTGTTGGAAGAAGTAAAGAATAAGAGCTATATTCGGAAGAACAACCAGAGAGAGCAAATCGAGTATTGTTTCATCGCAACGGATGGTCGGAAATGTATGATCATCGATACGATGGGCTACCGAATTCCGATACGGAAAAGCCGGATGATTCCAAGACAGGAACAACTCGTATATGAAATGGCAGAGGAGTTGGATCCGAAGCCGTATACATTCGATACAGATGAGTTCCACAAAAAAGAGTACCACATTCTTTCACCAGACCCGCAAAACATGAAAGGGCTGACCAGAAGAGAGAGGCAGCTCAAACAACTACTGTTCATGGCATTGGATCAAATGTATTCCAGTGCGAACACCGCTGAAGCCCGATACTGGTATACAGAATGGTTTCCTGAAAAGTATTCCTCCATTCAAGATATGAGCTTTGAAGAAGCTTGGAGAGCATTGTATATGGAAGTATCTCAGGGGTGGACATCGAAGCATCAGACAATCTGTGAAAGGTTGATTAAAGGGCAACCCTATTTTGAGAAAATATGGGAACTTGAAAAAGGAACACACGTAAATTAGCTGACTCGAAACGAGTCAGCTATCTTTGTGTGAAATGAAAATGAAGTTTATGATTACGGTCATGAGGGAATGTTGGCAACGTAAAGCTTCTACTATTTGAAGGAGGTATTACTTTGTCTAAGAAAGTGTTGATGATCGTAACGAATGCAGACAAGATAAATGATGAACAAGAGACCGGACTATGGCTTGAAGAATTTGCTGTTCCTTACAACCTATTTGAAAAACAGGGCTATGAAATTCATGTGAGAAGCCCGAAGGGTGGCAACATTCCTCTGGATCCGAACAGTATTCCGGAGGAACCTAATGCAGACTATGATGAGGCGCGCAAACAATTGGAAAATACGGAAAGTTTATCAGAAGAAGAATTAGCCGCAGGATATGACGCTGTGTTTTTACCAGGTGGACATGGTACAATGTTCGACTTCCCAGAAAATGTAGTTATGCAAAAGCTGATCGGTAAACTGGCAGATGAGAATAAAGTTATTGGAGCCGTTTGCCATGGTCCATCGGGTCTCGTTAATGTCACTTATCAAGATGGCACTCCTATCGTACGAGGTAAGACGGTCAATTCCTTTACAGATGAAGAGGAGCATGAAATGCAATTGACCGAAGAGATGCCGTTTCTGCTAGAAACTGCAATTCGTGAAAAAGGTGGAGAGTTCGTAAGGGGAGACAAGTGGACCGACTTCTCTATACGAGATGGGAACCTCATTACGGGTCAAAATCCAATGTCGAGCGAAAGTACCGCGTTAAAATTCATTGAAGCGCTCAATGAACAATAAAATGGACTAAAAAAAGTGACCGTCAAGGCTTAAAAATTGCCTTTTAACGGTCACTCTTTTATTTCTTCTTCCTTTTGCGCTCTAAGCCCATTGCTCGTTCCGCTTTCGCAAGCATCTTATTGGCCACGCGATCCGCTTTCTCAGCACCCTGATCAAGAATGTCATCCAACTCTTCAGAATTCAGGAGCTCATGATACCGTTCTTGGATCGGTTTCAATTGGCTGATGACGGCATTAGCCACACCTTCCTTAAAGTCACCGTAGCCTTTTCCTTCATATTCCGCCTCAATGTCTTCAATCGATTTCCCTGAACAGAGGGAATAGATCGTCAACAAGTTTGAAACGCCAGGTTTGTTTTCTTTGTCAAACTTCACTCTTGCTTCAGAATCTGTTGTGGCTCGTTTGATTTTCTTCATGATTGTTTTTTCATCATCCAGCATGGATATATAACCTGCTGCGTTCTCATCGGATTTACTCATTTTTTTCAACGGATTTCCAAGATCCATGATTCGTGCGCCAACCTTAGGGATGTGCACTTCCGGTACAGTGAAAATGTCGTTGTATTGTTTGTTGAAGCGCTCTGCTAAGTCTCTTGTCAGCTCAAGATGCTGCTTCTGATCATCACCGACAGGTACGATATCTGTTCCGTAAAGTAAGATATCTGATGCCATCAATGGGGGATAAGTCAGCAATCCAGCTGATACGCCGACACGCTGATCCGCTTTATCTTTGAATTGAGTCATGCGCTCAAGTTCACCCATATAGGATACACATTGCATGATCCATCCCATCTTCGTGTGGGCAGGTACTTCAGATTGAATGAAAATCGTTGATTTCTGTGGATCGATTCCGATCGCAAGATAAAGCGCTGCGAGCTTCCTCGTGTTGTCACGCAGTTCCAACTTATCTTGAGGAACCGTAATCGCGTGTTGATTGACTACACAAAAGTAACAATCGTGTTCCTCCTGATACGTAACGAAATGTTTCAAAGCTCCTAAATAGTTCCCTAGTGTAGGAAATCCGGTTGGTTTGACACCTGAGAAAATGACGGACATGTCTTTTCACTCCTTGTAAATTTTTGAACAAAATAAAAAACGCCGCGCAAATCGTCATTATTGGGACGATTGCACCGCGTTGCCACCCAGAATTATTCTTCGGATAAAGAATCACTCAGTTCTCTGCGTGCTTGATCTGCAGACAGAGTGTCCTGGATATCGTCTGGACTGGACGTCAAAGCCTACTCTTATTTCGGTTTGAATGCTCAGAAGCCCATTCTACTCCAGCCTTTATCTGTTCCCACCAACCACAGACTCTCTTGAAAAGGGTGTGAAGTGTACTTTTCTTCCTCATCGCATGTGTGAAATTTTAGATTATCGATAGTATATACAAATGGATTATCAAATGCAACACTAAATGTTGAAGGAGATCAGAACGGTTGCCAAAAAGGCAATGATACCGGAAATCAGTAGAGGTTCTGTGGCTTTATATTCGAAGACCTCCGATGGTAACTCCATTCGTTCTACATCATCCATTATATCTCCGTATTTGGTGCCTTTCTTCATAAAACGTCTGAAACTAAGAGTGATAGCATCAAAAAATCCCCCCCTAGCAACGAACATCAGACAACCAAGCATAATGTAGGCGAGTGATACCATGAATACAGAATTCAATACAGCAACAAAGGTTAGATTATCGTAATAGAAGAATCCTGCACCTACACCTACTATTAACAGAATGATCAAAGCATATATGGATCGTTTTATTAAGTTCATCGTGTCACCTCAAGTCGATGATACACGATAATGATAGAATCAAGCAATATCTTAACGATTCATACACATCTTTACATAGGAGCAACACCTGTAATTTGTCAGAAGATTTGCGAATGAACGACAAATGCATATGATATGCATTCTTTTATATTCAAAATGCTTATATATCAATCTTTACACATCATCCGTATACATAATCTTCAATTTTTACGCACTGTATACCCAAATACGCGCATATTTAAAGTGGGTATATAGTCCTAATTTTTGTTATGAAACCGTAATGAACATGGGCTTTTTGTAAAATATATTAAAAAAACACATGCAAAATAGTCCGAAAACTTGTATAATACAAATTGTGAACGAAATTCCTCAAAAATCTGACAATTTTTCGGGGCGGCGTTCGCTACATTTCACCAATATTTAGGGGAGGTCATTAAGGCATGAAGAAGTCAAAATGGTCATTGCTGCTAACACTAACTCTAGTGTTGAGCATGTTCCTAGCTGCATGTTCTGGAGGCGGAGATAGCGCTGACGGAGACAAAAATGGCGGCGATGGAGACAAAGGTAAAGAAGGTAACACAGATGTACCTCAAGTATTGAACATTCTTGAGAGTGCAGAGATCCCAACTATGGATTCTGTACAAGGTACAGATGCTGTAGCTTTCCAAGTTATGAACGAAACAATGGAAGGACTTTATCGCTTAGGTCCAGACAACCAGCCGGTACCTGGTATCGCTGAAAGTCACGAAGTAAGCGAAGACCAAACAGTATTCACTTTCAAACTACGTGATGCTCAATGGTCAAACGGAACTCCTGTAACAGCACAGGACTTCGTATTCTCTTGGCAAAAAGCAGTTGACCCTGAAGTTGCTTCACAATATTCATTCATCATGGGTCCTGTAAAGAACGCTGAAGCAATCACTGCTGGTGACATGAAGCCAGAAGAACTAGGTGTAGAAGCTGTAGATGAGAAGACGTTGAAAGTAACACTTGAGCGTCCAACTCCTTACTTCCTAAGCTTGACTACATTCGCAACATACTTACCACAAAATCAAGAATTCGTTGAAGGGCAAGGAGATCAATACGCTCTTGAAGACGAAAACCTAATCTATAACGGACCATTCTTGCTTACTGATTGGAAGCACGAAGAAGGATGGGTACTTAAGAAGAACCCTGACTACTGGGATGCTGAAAACGTTAAGCTTGAAACAATCAACGTAAAGGTTGTTAAAGACCCTGCAACTGCAGTTAACCTTTATGAAACTGGAAAGATCGATCGTGCAGGTCTATCTTCTGAATTCGTTAACAAGTACAAGGATCACGAAGATTTCAAATCTTACGGAGAGCCGGTACTCTTCTACTTCAAGTATAACCAAACTCGTAACGAAGCATTAGCGAACGTTGACGTACGTAAAGCATTGAGCATGGCAGTAAACAAGGAAGACCTAGTAAACGTAATCCTTAACAATGGATCTATTCCTGCATACTTCTCTGTACCACAGGACTTCGTTACACATCCTGAAACAGGTGAAGACTTCCGCGCAGGAAATGGCGATCTTTTGAAGACTGACAAAGATAAAGCTAAAGAACATTGGGAAAAAGGTCTAGAAGCTCTTGGCAAGGATAGCGTAACACTTGAAATCCTTGGTGGAGACACTGAAACAGCTATGAAGATGCAAGACTACTTCAAAAACCAATTGGAAGAAGCTCTTCCTGGTTTGACAATCGATCTCAAGAACGTTCCATTTAAGCAACGTCTAGAGCTTGATGAAGCACAAGATTACGACATCCAATTCGCTGGTTGGGGTCCTGACTATCTTGACGCTATGACTTTCGTTGACCTTTGGGTAACTGACGGTGGTCACAACAAGATGGGCTACTCTAACCCAGAGTATGACAAGCTTGTGAAACAAGCGAAGAACGAACTTGCTGACAAGCCTGTAGAGCGTTTCCAAGCAATGCAAGAAGCTGAGAAACTATTACTTGAAGAAGATGCTGCAATCGGACCACTTTACCAACGTGGAACTTCCCAACTTTGGAAGCCATATGTGAAGAATGTACCGATTCACTCATTTGGACCTGACTATAGCTATAAGTGGGCTTATATCGAGAAGTAAGAATAAGCACTGATTAGTCAGAATCAGGAGAGTATCAGGAGAGTATATGTCGTCCTGAATGACGTATACTCTCTTTTCCTGTTAACGGATAATTTTTAGAAAATAATAAATCCTTTTATTTATTAATGTATTCAGGAGAACAACATGGAGGTGGAAGAGGATGAAAGGGTATATCTTTCAACGTGTGGTTTATATGGTAATCACACTGCTCCTCATTGCTTCAGCGACGTTTTTCCTCATGAAGATCATGCCAGGGACGCCCCTGAGCAATGCGGAAAAACTATCTGCTGAACAAGAAGCGATCATACTTGAGAAATATGGGCTTAATGACCCCGTCCCTATTCAATATATTAAGTATATGGGTAACGTATTAACTGGAGATTTAGGTAATTCATTTCAATTCGATGGTCGTGAAGTGACGACACTGATTTTGGATCGTATCGGTCCATCTGCACAGTTAGGTATTCAAGCAATCATTTTCGGTGCGATTTTTGGAATTCTATTAGGAATCGTTTCGGCAGTCCGATATAACACAGTATGGGATTACGGTGCTACCTTGATAGCAGTAATCGGTAAGTCGATTCCGAGTTTCGTATTTGCAGCACTCTTGCAGTATTATGTAGGTGTTAAATTACAATGGTTCCCAGTCGCATTCTGGGAAGGTTGGGAATACTCTGTTCTTCCGACTATTGCCTTAGCTGTATTCGTCATTGCAATATCAGCTCGTTTCACACGTACAGAAATGCTAGAAGTCATGAATCAAGACTTCATCACAACCGCACGCGCAAAAGGTGTAAGTGGTTTTGCAGTCGTATTCAAACATGGTATCCGAAATGCGTTGATTCCACTTATCACGATCATGGGACCACTAGCAGTAGGACTCATGACTGGTACGCTTGTCATTGAAAAAATCTTTGCAGTTCCAGGACTAGGAGAACAATTCGTCCGTTCCATCACAACTAATGATTACCCAGTAATCATGGGAACGACTTTATTCTTCTCATTCTTCTTGATTTTGATCATTTTGATCGTCGACATCCTTTATGGAGTCATTGACCCACGAATTCGTTTAGCAGGAGGGAAAGAGTAATGAGTAAACGTGAAGACTATTTAACTGATGAACTGTTTCAGCCTGCTAATTTAGATAGTGAAAAAAGTGAAAAGATTGCCGGACCAAGTTTGAGCTATTGGCAAGATGCTTGGATCCGTCTTCGTAAGAACAAGGCTGCTATCGTTGGTTGTATCATTCTACTAGCCCTTACGATTCTCGCAGTCTTTGGACCTATGATGAACCAATATTCTTTCTCTGAGCAAGATCTATCCCGTGCGAATCTACCAGCGAAAGTTCCTGGAATTGAAAATCTAGGAATCATGGATGGTAAAGATGAGATGGGTAACGACATGTATGAATTGAAAGGCCAGGAAGAAGGAACTTACTTCTGGTTCGGTACTGATGGACTGGGCCGTGACCAGTGGACTCGTATCTGGCAAGGAACTCGAGTATCTCTTTACATTGCATTGCTTGCTGCTGCAATTGATATGGTCATCGGTGTAGCTTACGGTGGTATTTCCGCTTATTACGGTGGACGTGTCGACAACGTCATGCAACGTATTGTTGAGATCTTGATCGGTATCCCGAACTTGGTCGTTGTAATATTGATGATCCTCGTACTGGATCCAGGTATAATATCCATCACCGTCGCCTTGACGATAACCGGTTGGATAGGAATGTCGAGGATTGTGCGTGGACAGATGTTGAAGCTTAAAGGACAAGAATTCGTATTAGCTGCACGTACTTTGGGTGCTTCGGATAACAAAATCATATCCAAACACTTAATTCCTAACGTACTAGGTGTCATCATCATCAACACGATGTTTACGATACCTGCTGCAATCTTCTTCGAAGCATTCTTGAGCTTTATCGGATTAGGATTGCAGGCGCCATTGGCATCATTAGGAACGTTGATTGATGAGGGGTACAGAAATATGCAGATTTTCCCTTATCAAATGATCTATCCATCTATCGTAATCAGTTTGATCATGATTGCATTCAACGTTGTAGCCGATGGATTACGTGACGCACTAGATCCTAAAATGAGAGAATAGTAGAAGGTGGGTGAAGAGTATGGAAAAGATATTAGAAGTAAAAAACTTACACGTATCATTTGACACTTTCGCTGGAGAAGTCCAGGCGGTCAGAGGTGTCGATATCGATTTAACAAAAGGGGAAACCTTAGCGATCGTAGGTGAATCTGGTTCTGGTAAATCCGTTACTTCCAAAAGTATCATGCGATTGATTCCAAACCCGCCTGGTCGTATTAAAGAAGGTCAAATTCTTTTCGAAGGAAAAGATTTAGCCAAATATTCAGAGCGTCAAATGCAAAAAGTCAGAGGTTCTGAGATCTCTATGATTTTCCAGGATCCAATGACTTCACTGAACCCGACGATGACGATCGGGAATCAGATCATGGAAGGTCTTCGAATTCATCAGAAGATGTCGAAGTCCGAAGCGACAGCTCGTGCGATCGAGTTGTTGAAACTAGTTGGTATTCCGAATGCAGAATCACGCTTGAAGCAATACCCTCACCAGTTCTCTGGTGGTATGAGACAGCGTGTCGTCATCGCGATTGCACTTGCTTGTAATCCGAAGATTTTGATTGCCGATGAGCCGACAACTGCACTAGACGTAACGATTCAAGCACAGATCTTAGACCTAATGCGTGACTTGCAAGATAAAACGGGTACAGCTATTATCTTGATTACGCATGACTTAGGTGTCGTAGCAAATGCTGCTCAACGTGTGGCAGTCATGTACGGTGGACAAATCGTAGAAACAGGAACTGTTGATGAAATCTTCTATAAGCCACAACATCCATATACTTGGGGACTATTGGCTTCAATGCCGAAAGTAGGAGATTCTAGCACTGAGCTGATTGCAATTCCTGGTTCACCACCAGACTTGAGCGATCCTCCGAAAGGATGCCCATTTGCAGCTCGTTGCCCTCATGCAATGCAAGTTTGTGTGGATCATATGCCAGAAGCAACAGAAGTTTCAGGTACACACCAAGCAGCATGCTGGCTACTTGATGAAAGAGCACCTAAAGTAGAAAAACCTGCTGAGGCAACTGTTGGGGGTGCACGCTAATGTCTACACAAGAAAAAGAAGTATTAGTTGAAGTAAAGAATCTGAAGAAGTATTTCAACATGGGGAAAGGACAACATCTAAAGGCAGTTGATGATGTTTCTTTCAACATTTATAAAGGTGAAACGTTAGGGCTCGTTGGTGAGTCCGGATGTGGTAAGTCGACAACTGGGCGTACAATCATCCGACTTTACGGAGCAACTGACGGCTCAGTCACATTTGATGGCGAAGATGTTCACGGAAAGAAAGATAAAGTGAAATTAAAAGAGTTCAATCGTAAGATGCAAATGATCTTCCAAGATCCATATGCATCCTTGAACCCAAGAATGACCGTAAAAGATATCATTGCAGAAGGTATTGATATCCACGGTCTTGCCAAGTCGAAGGAAGAGCGATTGAACAAAGTATATGAATTGCTTGAGACAGTCGGCTTGAACAAAGAACACGCGAACCGTTATCCTCACGAATTCAGTGGTGGACAACGTCAACGTATCGGTATCGCACGTGCTCTTGCGGTAGATCCGGACTTCATCATTGCTGATGAGCCGATCTCCGCATTGGATGTATCTATCCAGGCTCAGGTTGTCAACTTGATGCAGAAGCTTCAACGTGAACGCGGTCTCACATATCTGTTTATCGCCCATGACCTTTCTATGGTTAAGCATATCAGTGACCGTGTAGGTGTTATGTACCTGGGCAACCTTGTTGAGTTGGCTGATAGTGATACGCTATACAACGAGCCACTTCATCCTTACACACAAGCATTGTTATCTGCAATTCCAGTTCCAGATCCTGAATTGGAACGCAGTCGTGAACGAATCATCCTTGAGGGAGACGTACCAAGTCCAGTTTCTCCTCCAAGCGGGTGCCGTTTCCGTACAAGATGTCCTCACGCAATGGACGTATGTGCGAAAGTCGTTCCTAAATGGCAAGAAGCACGTGAAGGACACTATGTTGCGTGTCACTTGTACGATGACGAAGTGAAAGAAAACTAATAATTGAACGTACAAGAGACGATCTCTGAAAAGAGATCGTTTTCTTTTTGATTGAAAGTAGTTGTAATTTATCAAAAAACCCTCTAGGATAATAAGAGATAGTCTGAACAGGAATGAGGAAAGTATATGTCTATTGCATTTGTATTAGATAGTGGGAGCGATTATCTTGGTCAGGAAGATGTCATCGAAACATCTTGTCCGGTTCATGTTGTCCCATTAAATGTAGATTTCAAAAATGAAGGCACTTATTTAGATGGGATCACCATCACCCATGAAGAGTTTTATGATAAGATGCGTAGTGCTAAAGAACTTCCAAAAACGAGTCAACCAGCTCCACAAAAGTTCTATGACACATTCCACAAACTGATCAATGAAGGTTATACGATCATTTATTTAGGGATGGCGAGTGGACTGAGTGGCACCTATCAAAGTGCGAATGTCGCAAAAGAGATGCTGACAGATGAAGAACAATCCAAGCTGTATGTCGTTGATACAGGCACAGTGTCCGCTGGTGTCATTTACTTACTGGAGTATGCAGATGATTTGGTGAAACAAGGTCTTTCGGCCGAAGAGGTTCATTCTCAAGTTGAAGAACGGAAGAAAAGTGTAGCCGGAATCATCCTTCTTGAAACGCTCGAAAACATTACTAAAGGTGGAAGGATTTCTACATTACAAGGAAAAGTAGGGAATTTCCTGAGCATCAAACCTCTGTTGAAGGTAAAAGATGGCGCAGTCGAAACACTTGAAAATTTCCGAGGAAAGAAGAAGGGGATCCGAAAGTTGTCTGAGATGGTCCAGGAATGGAAAGATAACCACGAAGAGCTATTCATCGTGCACAGTTATCCATCAAGACAGGTCGTCTTTGATACGTTCAAAGAACAATTTTCTCTAGACTCCTTCAAGAAGATCCGTTGTATCAAGCTCGGAAGTGTCATTGGAACTTACGGTGGAGAAAAGTTGATTGGTTTCATCAAATTTTAGAACAGTTCTCTCTAGAGAGCTGTTTTTTTATGTTCTTAAAGGCAGGATATCAATGAGCTTGTGTATAATACATGTTAAATAATCGTATAAATGGTAGAGAAGGGGGTTGGGTGATGATTTTTTATCAGTATGATCCGGAAATGGATCGTGATTTTTTGCTACAACTAATACGTGAGAACGGAATCACTCCAGCTTTTGCTGCCGAATTGGATGAGCATTCGATTCATTTAAGAGAAAATGAGGAGATCTATATATTTTCAAACGATGATGATTGGGTAGGTTTATTGTGGTACATGATCGATCACACGACAGACACCCTTGGTATCAAAAGTCTATACATCAATGAAGAGAAGACTTCCTTCCCATTAGAGGTAAAACTACTGGAATTTGCGGTGAAGAAAGCGAAATATCTCAAGATGGTCAAAGTTCAATTTCAATATGATGGGGAAGTGGACGGAACCCAGTTAAGCACTGAACTGGGTTGTAACATGATTGAAAGGGACAAAACAACGAATTACTGTTATTTGTCCTGAGGAGGATCAACTGGTTTGTTGAAACGTTGTTTCGCCTTTACTTTCTTGGATTTTGTTGTCAAGCTTCAGAATTAGCTCGACAGCTTTGTCATGCGCAATGGTACGGTAATGATGGTTGCCGTTCGGCTCTTCATCCGCTTCATCAGCTAGTTTCACAACCTTTTGCAATGGGCTGAGATGCAAGCTGCCCTGAGGTAGATAGGAATCGGTATGCAGGAGAATCGCTAATGAAATTTCCTTCGCAGATTCTCTTTTTTCCCCTAATTCAATCAGGATTTTATGTGCCCGTTCTGCACCTTTAATGGCATGGATATCGTTCGCTTTATAAAGCTCGAAGTCCCACTCACCATCACGGTACCACGTGTAGTGACCGATATCGTGGAGCAAAGCTGCTTTACAAGCCATTTCAGGATCGACACCAAAGCGTTGTGCAATTTTGAAAGCATGATAACTAGAGGCGATCGCATGCACAACTCCTGAACGCTGAATGTATTTTTGTGTTTTAGGATGATTGAAAATTTCCAACAATGTAGGCTTATGCATGGGTATACCTCCTGTTCTTGAGTGTATTGTTCAACAATATAGCATGTTTTGTAGACCATTTCAAGAAAAAAATAAACGCATAGTTGACAAAAACCTGTCAACAGAAATTTTCTTACAATAATCGTAATTTCCATAACAAAATAGGAAAATTGATGAAATATATGTCGAAAGTTACTTCTCATGAAAAGATTGGTTTTTTATAATAGTATCTATAGGATTAACAACAGGGGAGGAACGGAATATGGGGATGATCAAAGTAATTATGTCGTTGTTCCTGCTGTCGTTCCCGTCGTGGGAGATGGCTGACGAAAAACCGGAACAAAAAGTAGCATATCATCAAGGAATTGAATCACACGTAATGAAGAGAGAATTACCAGAGAAAATGCCTCGATTCGTCTATGATTCTGGTCTGAATTTTGAATATCCAGATGCTGTACGAGGTATTTATGTAACGGGTCACTCTGCTGGGGGCAGCCGGTTTGAGAAATTGATATCGTTGATCAATGGTACGGATCTGAACGCAATGGTCATTGATATCAAGGATGATACAGGGAACATCACATACATACCAGATGAATCTTCCCCGATGCATTCATTTGGTCAGCCTTATATCAAGGATCCTAGAAAGATGCTTGAAACTTTAGAAAAAGAAAAAATCTATCCGATTGCACGGATTGTTGTATTCAAGGATTCCGTGTTAGCAAGTCAAAAGCCGGAATTATCGTTTAAGAACGGAAATGCGATCTGGAAGAATGGACGTGGGGAAGCATTCGTCAACCCATTCATGAAAGAAGTCTGGGACTATAATGTCGCGATCGCTATAGAAGCTGCGAAGCTTGGATTCCAGGAAATCCAGTTCGATTATGTAAGATTCCCTGAAGGATTTGAGAAGAGAGACACAACGCTTCAATACAACATGGGTGACTACGCGAAGCTCGATATGGAGAATGTACAGAAACGAGTATCTGCGGTCACTGATTTCGTAGAATATGCGAAAGGAAAGCTCGAGCCGTATGATGTTGACGTTTCCGTGGATATCTTCGGTTACACTGCGACATTGCCTGAAGCGCCGGGTATCGGACAGAACTTCACGAAAATCGCCAGCCATGTGGATGTGATTTCATCTATGATCTATCCGAGTCACTGGACGTCGTATTTCGGAATTGCAAAGCCGGATCTCGAGCCATATCGATTGGTTACGGAGTACGCGAAAATGGAAAACAAAAAGTTGGCTGAGCTTGAAAATCCACCAACATCCCGTCCATGGATCCAAGATTTCACAGCCTCCTATCTAGGTGCTGGGAATTACAGGGTTTATGGAAAGGCAGAAGTGGAAGCGCAGATCAGGGCTTTGAATGAAAATGGCATCAAGGAATTCCTCCTGTGGGATGCAGGTAACACCTATACACCGAATGTAGATTATACGCCGTAATGAAGAAAAGCTGGCCGCTGGCCAGCTTTTTTGTTTTCGCAAATTTTGTTGTTCTTGTAGGAAGTTGATTTCCGATTCAGGTGCTCGCTTTCCGCGGGGCGTGCGGTGAGCCCGCTGGAGTCTCGCACCTTACTCTCCAATTAATTTGCACAAGATGTTTCTATAATTATCCTATAGCAATTTTCTTAAGTCTTTATGGGCGTCTTTGTACTTTACGCCATCCTGTTTGCGTTCCTTTACTTTTATTCAAGAAGAATTTTGCATTTCCCCGCCCAAAAAGCTTTGCGGCTACACCATGAGTGATGATTCCCATGAATGCAGTCAACCCGATGATGAAAAGACCTAGAAGTGTCATATCAATGAAAAAGTCCATCCAGCAGTCCTCCCTTGTATGTAACATCCACATTTTTCTAATACTACTATTGTAAAAGAAGTTTCGTTGGAAGGAAAGAGGGGAAATAATTAACTGATTATACCTTGAACGCCTAATACTTTAATCTCGACATAAAAATAGTTCATTTCATCCAAATTACGAATACTTTGAAAAATGGAATCGGAGGTTGTGTTATAATGGAAGAGAAGAATCAAAAAAGAAAGGATAGATCAATGAACTGGTACGAGAAATTAAACGAGTACTTTCCTGTGGAAGAAATGAAGTCGAAGAAACACATGGAGCTATTGTTGAAGGAACAAGGGGACGTCTATCACAAAGACGAAGGTGAACATCATGTCCTCATGTATGCAGAATTCGAAGATTTTCTATTCATTGATTACATCTACGTTTCGGGAGCTGCCCGTGGACAAGGCATTGGTCACAAACTGTTAGAAGAAATGAAGAATAAGGGTAAGCCGATCATCTTGGAAGTGGAACCCGTCGATTACGAAGATACTGATACGGAAAAAAGACAGCGCTTTTATAAGCGTGAAGGTTTCGTCCACGCCAAATCAATCGGTTACCGACGCCGTTCATTAGCAACGAATGAAATTAATGAAATGGAAATCCTATTCTGGGCTCCGAAAGATGAGTCTGAAGAAATGGTATATGAAAGCATGAAGAAAACGTATGAGAAGATCCACACGTATAAAGATGTGGAGATTTACGGTAAATCTTATCAGGATGTAGACGACGTTCTCACCTTTGAAGAGTAAGCAAGGAAAGGGCGGTGATGGTATGAAACGCCGTACTAAAAATAAGAAGAAACGCGAATGGTTGAAAGATCTTCTTAGAAACAGGCTACCAGGCTGGACTCCGAAACCGACAAAAGGACCAGCATCCCAATCGAAGCATACTGCCTAAACTCTATTCTGATTTACTGAAAAAACAGGGGGCTTAGTCATGAGTGAATGACCACTTATGACTAAGCCTCTTTTTACATATTTGACGACAAAAAGAGGCGCATGACAGGCGCCTCTTCTTTCGTTTATTCATTTAATAGTGGTTCATCCTGGTTTTGTTGCTTTCTTCTTGCACGCTTTTCTTTTACACGGTCAAACAGCAAGTAGATGACTGGGATGAATACTAAACTGATTAATGTTCCGAACAGGAGACCGAAGACAATGACGATCGCCATAGGCTGCTGGATCTCCGTCCCTTCACCGATACCCAGCATGAGAGGGATCAACCCTAGTATGGTTGTGAGTGCCGTCATCATGATCGGACGCAAGCGTGCTTTTCCCGCACGTACGATCGCAATTGATGTGGATAGACCTCTTTGCTTCAACTGGTTGATATAGTCGACTAGCACGATGGCGTTGTTGACGACGATTCCTGTCAGTATCAGAATACCGACGAGTGAGCCTACGCCGAACGGTTGCCCCGTGACCACCAGTCCGAACAAAATGCCAATTGCCGTGAGTGGTATGGCAAACATGATGATGAATGGATAGAAGAACGATTCAAATTGGCCAGCCATGACCATATAGATCAGGACGATAGCGAGTGCCAATGCACCGCTCAGCTTGAAGAATGCATCATTCATCTGTTGATTCTGTCCTCCGAAAGATATCTCATAACTAGGAGGAAGGGATACATTTTCACGTAATTGTTCTTTCACATCTTTCACGACATTTCCAAGGTCACGATCCAGAATGGATGCAGAAACTCGGATTTCCCGAAGCCGATCGGTTCGATTGATTTGGCTAGGACCTTTACCGGGTTTGATGTCCGCAATTGCTCCCAATTCCACGAGTTCTCCAGTCGGGGATTCGATTTGGAGCTCCTCAAGGTCTTCAACCGTTTCCAGCTTAGACGGGTCGACTCTTACTCGGACGTCCACTTGATCTCCATTCCGGTTGAAGGCAGTCGCCACTTTACCGTTTGTCGCATTCTGTATCGCAAGGGATACCTGTGCGCTAGTCAATCCGAAGCTCGAAGCTTTGTTCCGGTTCACTTCAATCTCTACCAACGGATTTCCGGTTTCATAATTGGACTCGATTTCTCGGATGCCATCGACCTTTGCCATTTCCTCTTTTACACGATCGGAAATGACTTCAAGGGTACGCAAATCAGGTCCGCTGATTTCGAGTGAGACTGGAGACTCTGAAAAGCCGCTGTCACTCGCCTGGACCGACACTTCCGCTTCGTTGATGAAATCAAGATCATTCCTGATTTTCTCAGCGACTTGCACATCGGATCTTTCCCGGTCCGCAATCGGTTTTAAAAGAATGCTGTACATCGCTTTGTTGTTGTTCGTACCAGCTTGGACGGAAAAGTCATTCGATCCTCCGATGGTAACGTAATACAAGTCGATTTCCTCGATCGCTTTCAGCTTGTTGTTAATTTTTTCAGTCGTATTGTATGTGGTTTCAGAGGAACTACCAGGAGGGAGTTCCACGTTTATATTCACAAAGCTTTGATCTTGTGCCGGTAAGAACTCCGTCCCGATGAATGGGATGGCGGATAGTGAAATCAACAGTAAGACGACTGTACCGATGATGACTCTTTTTGGATAACGCAAAGCTTTTCTGAGCATATACACATATCGTCTTTGGAAATTCAAGAACCGCTCTTTGCTGATCATGGTCCTTTGCTTTCTTGTCATCATGTTGGATGAGAGCAATGGCACGATGATCAATGCTGTGATTAAAGAGGCTGCCAGCGCATATGTCACGCTTAATGCGAGTGGTTTGAACAATTGGGCTGCCAGACCATCAACGAATACAATTGGTAAAAAGACGACCACAGTGGTCAAGGTGGATGCAATGACTGCGCCACCGACTTCTGTCGTTCCTTTGATGGCTGCTTCTTTCAGTGGCACTCCTTTTTCCCGTAATCGATAAATGCTCTCCAGTATGACAATCGAGTTATCGACGATCATTCCGACACCGAGGGCTAATCCACCAAGTGTCAGGATGTTCAAGGTTTGTCCTGAAAAGTACATGAAGATGAACGCGGTCATCACGGAGATCGGAATGGAGAATCCGATAATCAGTGTGCTGCGGATGTTCCTTAAGAATAAGAACAGAATTCCTGCAGCGAGCACACTTCCGATCAGCATGTTATAGATGACGGCTCTGATCGATTGCTTGATGAATTTCGCTTGGTTGAAAATCGTCTCGACTTCAACATCTTCTGATAACTTGAGATTGTCGAGCTTGTCTTCGATCTTATTCGCAACCGTAACTGTGTTTTCACCGGATTGTTTCAGGATTGAGATTCCGATACTCGGCTTGCCGTTCAAGTAACTGATCTGATCGGCAGACGCGGTCGTTTCGGTCACATCCACGAGCTGTTCCAACTGGATGACGCCGCTCTTTGTCGGGATCGGGAGCTGTTTCAATTCTGTGATCGAATCAAATTCCCCGTAGACGCGGACTGGATATTCCAATCCTTCATCTTTAATTTTTCCGCTTGGTAAAGTTACATTTTCTCCTGCTAAAATTTGGCGGAGCTGGTCGATTGTCAAACCATACTCTTTGAGGACCGCTGGGTCGACTGAAAGATTGACGACTTTCTCTGTGCCCCCTTCAATGGTGACAGCAGCAACACCATCTACAGAATCGAGCACCGGTTTGATTTCATTCTCGACGAGTTTTTTAGCGGAAACGAGATCTCCCTCTGGTGCCTGGATGCCTAGACGGACAATAGGGAGATCATTCGGATTGAACCGGAGCACCCTCGGTTGAGGTGCATCTCCAGGGAGTTGCTCACGTACTGCGTCCAATTGTTCACGCATTTTGAGCGCGGCAAAGTCCATATCGGTCCCCCAGGTGTAGGAGACGATGATCAATGCTCCGCCTGTACGAGAGACAGAAGAAACACTCTCCACATTCGGAATGGTTCCCATGATATTTTCAATCGGTGTGGCAAGCAGTTTCTCGACTTCCTCTGGGCTTGCCCCTTCATAGGTTACGGTTACAGCAGCAACAGGGAAGGTCAGGTCAGGGAATAGATCGACCGGTGTATTCCGGACACTGACGGCACCGATGATCAGCATGAAAAGGATGACCATTCCCATTGCTATAGGTCTAAATACGGAAAGTTTCGTTATTTTCATGGAATCCACTCACTTTTTGAAGCTGATTTTCGAACGATTTGTTAATTGATATTTCCCATCTGTCACGACGAGATCACCCTTTTCGAGACCACTTGTTATGTAGCTGGTCCGATTTCCTTGAGCTTCAATCGTGATCTCTTGTTTGATCGCCCGGTCTTTTTGGACAAGAAAGACGTAAGGCTGTTCATCTTCAAAAAGAAGAGCCTTATTGGATACAGTCAATGCCCCTTCGACCGATTGGGTTTTGATTTGTGCAGTGGCGAGCGCATCAGACGGAATGGGCTTATCAATTTGATCGAGTAAGACAGTCATCGAGTACGTATTCGTTTCTGGGTTCGGTTCATCACTTAACGTCTGGATTGGCAAATCGAAAGTGTCATCGATGTCATCTATTGAAATCGTCACGATCATATCTTTTGATACGTTCTCTTTTTGAAACTCGTTCACTTGGAAAATCGCTTTCAGCTCATTTTTACTGGAGACGATTGCAAGTGGGGAACCAGGCAACGCCGGTGCTCCTTCTTTAGCATTGATCTGCTCAATCGTTCCATCGATAGGTGCAGTGATCTTCGTTGCATTCAAGGCTTGTTCCGCTTGCCGGACACCTTGCCGCGCCTGCTCTAATTGAGCATTGATGAGAGGAAGCGCATTCGATGTAATCGCTGAGCCTGTCCCAGTCAACTGTTTCAATTGATTCAACGTTTCAGTGACGGTGCCAACCGCTTCTTCACCCTGGGACTCTTCTGGTAATTCGATGTCTTCTAACTGGGTGATTGCGTCGTTAATGGCCGAATTGATCTGCGATTGCGTCGAACGTTGCTGCTGGATCGCTGCATTGACCTGGTTTCTTGTATTCTCTAAAGTCGTAACAGCAGAACGAGCCTGCGCCAATTGTTGCCGGATATCAGAATCATCCAATTGGAAAAGGAGGTCACCAGCCTGGACGGCGTCACCATCTTCAACGTTCACCTTTGTGATTGGTGAAGGGACAGACGAAATGATCGGCACCTGTTCGGAAGGAACTGTTTTACCGACCAATTCAGCTGTTTTTGTAAAAGTTTCTTGTTTCACTTCAGATGTCTCGACTGGGATCGCATTGTTGGATGTATTTTCACTTGTGATTTTATCTTCCGAACATGCAGCTAGCAGGAGTGTCATGGTCAGAAGTAGAAATACTTTAATATTCAAGCGTGCTCAACTCCATTATCATTTAAGAGAAATTAGATGAAAAAAGTTCTAAGGCTTATTATACGTGAAAGGAACATGAAACTCTCATAGAACGGTTTCATCTCACTAAATTGTCAAAGTTTTTTTCACAAATCCGACGTTTAAAATGTTATAACAAGGGTAATTCAATCTATGTACTTAAATTTTTGTAATTCCTATGGTTTTGATAAGAATTATCAATAGACCCTATCATTCACATAGAAGATGTAGTATAATATGAATTGTGATTAAATAATTTTTCTAAAGTAAGATTCTTTTTAATTGATATAAATCATGGAAGGAGACGATTCCTTATGGTTACACTATATACTTCCCCAAGCTGTACTTCTTGCAGAAAGGCGAGAGCTTGGCTAGAAGAGCACGAAATACCTTTCCAAGAGCGTAATATCTTCTCAGAGCCACTGTCAATCAATGAGCTGAAAGAAATCCTTCGTATGACAGAAGAAGGTACGGATGAAATCGTTTCTAAGCGCTCAAAGACATTCCAAGAACTGAACGTGAATCTTGAAACGATGCCGTTGCAAGATCTATTCGAACTGATGAGCGAGAACCCAGGACTTCTTCGCCGTCCGATCATGATCGACGAAAAACGTCTACAAGTCGGATATAACGAAGACGAAATCCGCCGCTTCTTACCACGTAAAGTTCGTACGTTCCAATTGCAAGAAGCACAAAAAATGGTCAACTAATGATAAAAAGACTGCTGCTAAACCGAAGGTGAGGCAACAGTCTTTTTTTGTTTTTGGGGACGGGGAGCGAAGCGGCACGTGGGCTGGGCACTTTTTACTAATTTCTAAAACACAGTCAAAAATTTCTAAAACCCGCCTCGTTTTTTCTAAGATACCTGCTCAAATTTCTAAAACTGACCCCAATTTTTACAAAACATCCCCTATTTTTTCTAAAACCAGATCCTCACCAAACAATAATAAAGAAAAAATAGCACCGAATAGAGGTATTTTGCTTCACTAAAGAGAAAGAAACATCTATCTTATGAAAAGGTGTGATTTTTTGAAGCAAAAAATCCAATTTAAATCCTACACCAGAGAAAAACTTGAAGCATTATTAAGAAGAATTGAGCTGAATCATCCAGCTCGTATGGAAATTGAAAGCTACTTAAGGTCAATCAAATCAGGGGATTGGGGTGAAAGGTCGCTCGATTATTACACTAGCTTTTTGAACATGAAGGACTATGTGATCTGTCAGGGTCTCAGGTTATTGAGTAGTAACAATTATCACTTCCAGATTGATACGTTATTGCTCCACTCAAACTTCATACTCATCTTAGAAGTGAAAAACATGGCGGGCACACTTAAATTCGACACGAGGTATAATCAACTGATCCAAGAAGTCGGTGATCGGGAAGAGGTGTATAAAGACCCGATACAACAGGTGAATCATCAGCATTATCAATTCTCAAGATGGTTGGAAGATTTCAGATTCCCTGCGAACATTCCTATCCATTCATACGTGATTGTGGCCAATGATCGAGCAAAAATTGTTCCAAAAAATAATGAGGAAATCCTCTCCCACAAAGTGTTAAGAACGACAAAATTGCTTGACTGTATCCATAAACATCAATCTACTCATAAAAAAGAGATCCTCTCAACCAAGCAACTGAAAAAAATCACGAAACTCTTCATTAAACACCATAAACCTGCAAATCCCGACTTATTGAAAAAATATAATATCAGAAAGCAAGATTTGCTAACTGGTGTCCACTGTCCTCAATGTACTTCTCTTCCAATGAAAAGAGTGCACGGAAAATGGGTATGCACCGATTGTAATTCTTCCTCTAAATCAGCTCACCTTAATGCTCTTCAAGATTACTTCCTGCTCATCAATCCCACAATCACCAATCAACAAGTCAGAGATTTCCTACACATCAATAATGTTGCTGGTGCGAATTACGTACTGCAGCAGTTGCACCTCCCACACCAAGGCACCACCTCCAACCGCGCTTACCTACTCGAATCCCTCGATCTAGGTCAACCAACGAAACGCACTTAACTCCACAAAAAAAGCCTACCCGATAAAAAATCAGATAAGCTTCTTGTCAATCTGCCATTTTAGTTCGTGCTTTCGCTCGTTTTGACTCGGCCGGATAGCCAACCGAAGAACAGGACTCCTCCAATGATGACCAGATAAATGAGCAGTTCAATCATTTGATTGTGTCCGATCCATGTCTGGACGATCGGTTCTTCCAAAATCATTTTAGATGCGGTATAAGCTAAGATTCCAGCTCCAATATAGACGATTGCCGGGAATCGCTCCATGAAGTGGAGGATCAGCTTACTTCCCCAGATGATGATTGGAACGGATACGAGCAACCCGATGATGACGAGTAGGATGTTGCCGTGAGCAGCACCCGCGATCGCTAGGACGTTATCCAGTCCCATGACGATGTCTGCAACGACGATGGTCTTGATGGCTGCTGCGAGTGTCGTGCCACTCTTAATATTGGCCTCTCCATTATCTTCGGCGAGCAGATTGTAAGAGATGTAAACGAGCAGAATTCCACCGATCAACAACAGGTAAGGTACTTTTAGCAAATAGACGGCGATGACCGTTAAAATAACCCGCACGACGATGGCGAGTCCAGTACCGAAGAATATCGCTTTGTTTCGTTGATGCTCTGGGAGATTTCGACTTGCAAGTGCGATGACGACGGCGTTGTCTCCTCCCAACACGATGTCGATCGCAATGATGGTAAGCAATGCTATAAGAAATTCTGATTCCAAGTGGGAAACCCCTTTCTATATGTAACACTTGACGTAGAAATCATATGCACGTACAATCACAAAAAGTATGTACAAACTGCAGAACGTTGAAAGTATAAAATAGTTTTCACGAACCGTCAAGCACCAGTGGTATCGGTAAATGGCCTATTTCTGCGGAAAAACAAAAAATGGTCATGCATTTTTATTTCATTCCTTACTTATTTATCATAGAATAGAAGTACAAGAAACTCCAACTTTTTGATAATTGATTTAGCTACACCCAATTCGGGAATACCTATACTAAGTGAAGAAGTATTTTTCAAAATACAGGGGTTCAACATCTCTTCCAGGTGGCAATCTGGATCGAAGGGAGAGAAACACCATGGAAATAGAACGTGTCAATGAGTATACGATCAAATTTTTTATAACGTATCATGATATAGAAACAAGAGGCTTTGATAAAGAAGAGATTTGGCAGAATCGAGAGCGAGGAGAAGAGTTATTCTGGGAGATGATGGATGAAGCCCATCAACAGGAACAGTTTTCTTTAGAAGGTCCGTTGTGGATCCAAGTCCAAGCTTTGGATAAAGGACTGGAAATTCTTGTGACAAGAGCTTCACTATCTCAAGACGGCTCGAAGTTGGAGCTGCCGATTTCAGACGACAAGCAAGTAGACGTACCAGTAGATGAGAATATTGAAAAAATGCTCGACAATCACTTCAGTACGGATGAAGATCAGGAAGAAGGATCTGTTGAAACAGATGATGAAGATTACTTGTCCTTCATGCTTCGATTCCCGGATATTGAAGATGTGATTTCCTTAAGTCACAATGTGAGCACAGATTCATTTATGGATAGCCTTTATCATTATGAAGGGAAATACTATCTGTATGTAACCTTCGATGATACGTTCAGTGAAGCTGAGCAAGATGACGTTCTCAGTCAAATGCTTGAGTATGGTGATGAAACTGAATTGACTGTACATCGTATTGAAGAATACGGTAAAGTGATCATATTAGAAAATGCGCTCGATCAAATGAGCGGATACTTCCCTGAGAAGTAAAGGGACGCCGATTTTCTCCTTGAATTTCGGCGTTTTTCATTTTGTTCTGAGGCTTGTTTTTCCAAAAATTTCGTTACATAATGGATAAGCAGGCCACTATTCGAAGAACTCAAGGGATGAATTCAACATGTTCAAAAAAACATTGCAGGTCACCTTATTTGTCGCACTGATTCTTACATTGTTCGTCATTACAAAGCCATATTGGGAGAACTGGATTCTCGGGGCACTGAGTATCTTTTTCACATTTTCCGCTCTATTCATCGGAATTGTCATCTTCCTTGAGAACCGTCATCCATCTCAAACCTTGACCTGGTTTGTCGTGCTGGCGGCATTTCCGCTTGTAGGATTCTTTTTCTATATGCTCTTCGGTCGTAATTATCGGAAAAAGAAGATGTTCGACCAAAAAGCGCTCACGGACCAGGAGGCCTTTTCGAGATTCGAGCAGAACAGGCCGATTGATGATGAACAAATGCAGATGATGGGGGACCATCAGAAACTTCTGTTTAAGCTCGCGCAAAAACTGGGTAAGAGTCCGATTTCGTTTAACACAGAAACGAGAGTTCTTACCAATGGTCAAGAAACGTACCAATGGATTCTTGATGCGCTGGAAAAAGCAGAAGAACATATACATATGGAATATTACATCGTGAGAGATGACGGGATCGGGAAACAGATCCAAGAAGTGCTCATGGAAAAAGCAAGAGAAGGTATTGAGGTACGCTTTTTGTATGATGCGGTTGGTAGCTGGAAATTGTCGAGAGGTTATATTGATGAACTCAGGGAGGCAGGCGTTCAAGCTGTCCCGTTCCTACCGGTTAAGCTACCGCTTTTCAACAACAAGATCAATTACCGTAATCACCGGAAAATCGTTGTGATTGATGGGAACGTCGGGTTTGTAGGTGGTTTGAACATCGGTGATGAATACCTGGGTTTGAATCAAGCTTATGGCTTTTGGAGAGACACGCATTTGATGGTAAAAGGGGAAGCGGTCCGCAGTTTGCAGTTGATCTTCCTCCAAGATTGGTTCTCCATGACAGGGGAGACGTTGTTGGAACCGAATTATCTGTCCCCTTCTATCCCGACAGACGAAGCGTATGGCGGGGTTCAGATGATTGCAGGTGGACCGGATCATCAATGGGACGTCATCAAAAAACTGTTTTTCTCAATGATCATTTCGGCGAAACGTTCGATCTGGATTACATCACCTTATTTCATACCAGATGAAGATATCTTGAATGCCCTCCGTGTGGCAGCATTGAGTGGAATTGATGTCCGCATACTTTTCCCTGCAAAACCGGACAAGCACCTTCCGTTCCATGCCTCAAGGTCGTATTTTCCAAGCCTGATGGAAGCAGGTGTGAAAGTGTATGAATATGAGAAAGGCTTCCTCCACAGTAAAATGATCATCGTCGATAACGAATTGGCGTCGATCGGAACGGCGAACATGGATATGAGAAGTTTCCATCTGAACTTTGAAGTGAATGCTTTCTTGTACCGGACGAAGAGCACGCTAAGGCTAGTGGAAGATTTCCTCCATGATTTGGAGGACGCCAAACAGATTCATCCTGAAGATTTTGCGAACCGTTCGTTCTATTACAAGGTGATCGAATCGACATCGAGATTGCTGTCCCCATTATTATGATATTCTTTACGAGAAACTTCCTCATTCGAGGAGGTTTCTTTTTCATTAATGGAGAATTGTTATCATCAACATCTTTTCAGTCATTGGAACGATGTGAAAAACTATAAGAGAGAGGTGACTGCTTGTTAACGGCATTAATCGATAAGAACCAATTCTGCAATTTGGCAGAGAGTTGGCGAAGAGAAGACCTAGAACAATTAAGGTCGAAAGAAACGTTCCGATGTCCAGTGTGCCAGTCGGAAGTAATCATGAAGTTAGGAACGAAAAAGATCTGGCATTTCTCACACAAAAAAGACTCCTCTTGTCGCGATGAATATGAACCTGAATCAATGTATCACCTGTTTGGAAAGAAGCAGCTGTATCGATGGCTGGACAAACAGGACTACGAACCAGAGCTTGAAAAACACTTTCCTCTACTGAACCAACGCCCTGATCTATATTTACCCTCGCAATCCCCGGCAGTAGCTATTGAGTACCAGTGTTCCTCTTTATCAACAGAACTCCTACAAAAAAGAACATCTTCCTATATACAAGGCGCAATCGATGCCGTTTGGATTCTAGGTGAAAAAAGGATATCCCGCGTGAACGAAACCATCTACCGGTTGGATGACCTTGCTTTGAACGCTTTACAATATCCTTCTGATGACTCCCGTCGACCTTACCTTCTGTATTATTGCCCGCTCACTTCCGCATTTACGATTCTTCATTCCATCATCCCGTACTCTTCACAAACGATTTTCGCAGCACGGAAAACCATTCCTCTTCATAAGTCGCTTTATCCCATAGCCATACCATCTCCACAGTCACTACCAACAGATTTCATATCCCCATGGGTCCAAAAGGTTTTCAAAACTAGGCTGTATTTGCATGTGAACCGCGATGAGTCCGTCGTGCGCCTGAAGCATCGGCTGATTGAATCAGGGGCAGTACCGAGTCTTTTTCCCATTGAAGCGGGTGTTCCATCGGATTATATGTACTGGTTTGAAACACCGTCCTATGTTTGGCAGACCATCCTTCTCATAGACATCATCAAGCCACTTCCAGCTGGATCTTCCTTTCAATTCAGAGATGTATATCAACCATTTTTACATCGGATAAAAAAGTATCGGATCAAGGTGAGGCATGACCTTCATAGCGATTCACACTTATCCTATGCCCTTATGGATTATTTGAAATGGCTTCGGAAATCTGGAGTGCTCGGCTGGGGTGGAAAAGGGCGGTTCGTCAAAAAGCGGGACCCACAATTCCCTAAAACGGTTGTAGAAGCGAAAGATCAATTACGAGGAATGATTCTTACGTGTATGGAAGGATAATAAACGTACTTGCTCGAATTTATACTTGAGATAAGGTAATATGGAATTTAGTTGAGATTAGAAGGAGGAATACAATACTATGGCAGAACAAGCAGTGAAATCGCTTCCAAAAAGAGATGAGATTCCTGTCCAGGATACGTGGGATCTGGAAGATATCTTCGCAACAGATGATGCATGGGAGCAAGAATTCAAACAAGTGAAAGAAATGATTCCACAAATCGATCAATATCAGGGCAAACTCGGTGAATCTGCCGATACGTTCTATGAAGCACTACAATTGCAAGATGAGATTACGATGCGCTTAGGAAAGCTCTATACATATGCACATATGCGCTATGATCAAGATACGACCAATTCTTTCTATCAAGGATTGAATGATCGTGCGGCTTCATTGGCAACTGAGACGGGCAGTCACCTTTCCTACATCGTACCTGAGATCCTCTCTCTGGAAGAAAGCCAGATCCGTTCTTTCGTTCAGGAAAAGGAAGAATTGAAACTGTTTGAGCATTTCCTGGATGAGATCAATCGCAGTCGTCCGCATGTCCTTACGCAAAAGGAAGAGGCGATCCTTGCTGGTGTAAGTGAAGTGACCAGCAGCCCTAGTAATACATTTGGAATGCTGAACAATGCGGATATGAAGTTCCCTACGATCAAAGATGAAAATGGGGAAGAGGTAGAAATCACGCATGGACGCTACATCCGGTTCTTGGAAAGTGACGATCCTGAAGTCCGCAAGAATGCGTTCAAAGCGATGTATGGAACGTATGACAAGTTCAAGAATACGTTCGCGAGCACCTTGAGCGGTAACATTAAAAAGGATAACTTCAATGCACGCGTGCGGAAATATGATTCTGCTCGTCAGGCTGCATTGGATTCCAACAACATTCCAGAACAAGTGTATGACAACCTCGTCAAAACTGTGAACGATAATCTGCACTTGCTTCATCGTTATGTGCGGTTGCGTAAAAAAGCGCTTGGCCTAGATGAGTTGCACATGTATGATTTGTACACTCCGATTGTAAAGGATGCCAAAATGGAAATCCCTTATGACGAGGCGAAGGAGCTTGTACTCAAGAGCCTGGCACCACTAGGTGAGAAGTACGTGAACATCGTAGGTGAAGGGTATGAAAAGCGTTGGATCGACGTTCAAGAAAACGTCGGGAAGCGAAGCGGAGCATATTCGTCCGGCACGTATGGAACGATGCCTTACATCCTTCTGAACTGGCAGGATAACGTAAACAATCTATTTACGTTGACTCACGAAATCGGTCACTCCGTACACAGCTATTACACAAGGGAGAATCAGCCTTATCCTTATGCGAATTACTCCATTTTCGTAGCAGAAGTCGCTTCAACTTGTAACGAGGCCCTATTGAACGATTATTTGTTGAAAAATACGGAAGATAAAAAGAAAAAGCTTTATCTGTTGAACCACCACTTGGAAGGATTCCGCGGAACGGTCTTCCGTCAGACGATGTTCGCTGAATTTGAACAAATGATTCATGAACGTGCTGCAGCTGGTGAAGCATTGACTCCTGATTTGCTTACAAAACTGTATTACGCACTGAACGAGAAGTACTTCGGTGAGGACATCATCATCGATGAGGAGATCGGTCTTGAATGGGCACGAATTCCACACTTCTATTACAATTACTATGTGTATCAATATGCAACAGGCTTCAGTGCTGCTGCATCGCTTTCCAAACAAATCCTTAATGAAGGAGAACCTGCGGTTGAGCGTTATCTGGAATTCTTGAAGGCGGGAAGTTCAGATTATCCAATCGAGGTGTTGAAGAAAGCTGGTGTCGATATGACAAGCAGCAAACCGATTGAAGAAGCACTTTCTGTATTCGAAAGTGTATTGGATGAAATGGAAGAGTTGCTTTTCGAAGACGAATAAGGAAAAAATCAGACTGGCCCAGCCAATACGGTTATGGGCCAGTTTTTACATGTTGGAAGAGTCCGTAGCCATTCATGCGTTCCTGAATCCTTTGAATCGATTTCGGTTGTTGAAGCGTGAAATCAAGAAGAAGATAGACAGAAATAAGAGCGGAGTGGCTATGAACAATGGAAAAAGCTTGAGGAAACCGAACACGACTAGAATAAAACTAATCACAATGAAGATCAACCCGATAAACGTTCCGATCCGTATAGGCATTCACACCCAACTCCCTTCATTACTATCCTATGATTCGGTTTAATGAACATGCTCTAATAAAGGAGGTCAAAACGAACTTGAGGGATTCAAGCAGAGTCATTTTAATACAAGGAGGCAACATAGCCCTTATAAAAAGAATGAAAAAAGGAGCTGAATACTATGTGGTTCCCGGTGGTGGAATAGAAGCAGGAGAGTCTGCAGAACAAACAGCAATTCGCGAGGCGAAAGAAGAGCTCGGTTTAGAGGTTAGCATAGTTCGCTTGTTTCATATGGAAGATTGGCATGGTGCACACCATTTTTACCTGGTAAATACATTAGGCGGTGTTTTCGGATCGGGAACGGGAGCTGAGTTCTACAATCATGCTGAAGAGAAAGGCATCTATGAACCTGTTTGGGTTGGACTTGAGGAATTACATCAAATTGACTTGAGACCAGCATCCATTGTTCATAAATTACGATAGATACATAAAAAACAGCCATCCTTATTCGGATTGGCTGTTTTGATTGTACCGCCAAAATGTGCCGTGCTTGACCGGTACACGTTCGACCACTTGTTGTAATGCAAGCTTCTTCATTTCGTTTTCCACTTCTCGTGATGTAAGATTATACACCTCTGAAATCTCTTTCGTTGCCACGAATTGATATTTCTTCAAGAATTGTTCCATAGATGGAGGTGAACATTTTCCAGGTAACTCACCCAATAATTCTTCGAGGATGTGGACGTAAACATCATAGGAATACATACCTGTGATTTTGATTCCCTCATCCGAAGTATCACTGAAGAATACGAGGGACGGAAGTTGGTTGACCTCCATTTCCTGTGTCGTTCTCACATCACATTGGAATGCTTTCACAGCTGTTTCAGAATGAAGATCTTTCTTGAATTCCTCTACATCAAGTCCTGCTTCATCTGCACAATTGATCAGCACTTCCAATTTTGTGATGTTCTGTTTTTGTAAAAACAACACTTCCCTCAGCTTTCTCAAGAATCGCATTCCGCCGCTTTTTCCTTGCAACTCAGCAGCTTTTACAGCGATGGAAGCGATATAAGGTGTCTGGATCGGATCCTCAAACCAAACATCTCCATCGCAGGACATACCTGAACGATTCGCAGTGATTTCCCACTTTTTTGCAACATCTTCTTTCGAGCAGATTCCGTTTCGCTTTTGCACGACAGAATTCCAGTATTCAATTCGTCCTCCCATCAGGTGACGGAGGCGAAAATGGTTTCCATATTCGATTTGCAGTTTTTTGATAACAGGTTCCAAACCCCAACATTCCGGACAGAGCGGATCGACGAAGGAGTAAATTTCAATTGGACGATTCCCTGAAGGTGCAGTTATTTCGCATTCATTTCCGCACTCTACATCAGATGTTTGATGATCTGTAGTAGTCAATGGTTATTCTCCTTTCTCTCGATCTTATTCAGGATTGTTAACCATGTGATAAGCCGTCATCGTTAAACGACTGAAGATTTGTTCCTTATAAGGACTTTCCAAATTCACTTCATCCATGGCGCTTTTCATACAGGATAACCAGGCTTCGGCACGGTTTCTCGTAATTGGAAACGGTAGATGTCTTGCGCGAAGCATAGGATGCCCATGTTCCTCTGAATAAAGAGGAGGTCCACCTAGAAATTGACTTAGGAATTGTTTCTGTTTACGCATCGTTTCTGTCAGGTCATCCGGAAAAATAGGCGCTAGATCTGGATGGGCTTGTACCCTTTCATAAAACGCTTCTACTAATTGTTCAATTTTATCAAACCCACCGATTGCTTCGAATGGAGTTGTTTCATTATTCATATAAAGTAACCTACCTTATTTTGTTCCAAGAAGTTCATACTTATTTTAGCAATGCACATCTGTTTTCGGCAAACAATCTGATTCGGAGAAGTTGTTTACCTTTGTGTTTCTTACATTTTAGACAGGCTGTTAACCATTTCTTTAATAATCAGGCAAACACCCATCCAGATCAAAGTGCTTGTCCATATACTATTGTACAACTGAGAAAAATTGTAATGGTGTCGAGTAATAAGTAAGGGAGGATGGATAGGATGAGTCTGTTTAAAGAGGACAGAGAAGAAGTGCTGAGTGAAGAGACGGAGCGCGAAGATCATAAATGTAAATGTGGATGTATCTGTAAAGTGCTTAGTAAGTTATTACCTGGAACACCTGTAGATGTCAAATTTACAGGAACGGATGCAGACGATAACATTCGGCTTGTATTCAGCTGTGTCGATCTGGAAAATTGCTGTGGCATCTTTTTCGACCGTTTGCCGGACGGGAGTCCGTTCAATGAAGCGATTTGGATTCCTTGTGAAAAGATCGCGTTTTTGAGAGAGGTAAAACCAAGCTAAAAAAGATGACTCTGCTGAGTCATCTTTTTACATAATGGATTACACACTTTGGTAGTTTGCAATTACTTTCTTTACATACTGTGTCGTTTCTTTGAAGGGTGGAATTCCGTCATACTTATCGACGTTTCCAGGACCTGCATTATAAGCGGCTAATGCTTTTTGGATGTTCCCATCGTAACGGTCGAGCATCTGCTTCAAGTATTTGGTACCACCCATGATGTTTTCCTTCGGATTATAAGGGTTGCGGACTCCAAGACCTTCTGCCGTTCTCGGCATGAGCTGCATCAATCCCATCGCACCTGCTGGACTTGTGCTCAGTGCTTTGAAATTGGACTCTTGCTTGATGACCGAATAGATCAACTTCGGGTCGACTCCATACCGTTCTGATGCTTCATTTATGTATGTGGAATAGGATTGATCTTTGGCAATTGGCGCGTGGTTGATCACCGTCGGACTGCTGATCGGTGGTTGCATTGCAGGTCGGTCCATCATCGGTTCCATCTGGGTGTTTGACTTAGTTCCGAGTAGTGATTGAAGCTCGTTATTAAAAATCTGCCCCCATGCGGCATGACTTGAATTTGAAGATATAGGACTTGATCTAAAATCGAATTGACGAAGTGACTGCAATTGTAAGAAAGATTGAATCCATTGGCTGTTCAAAATCATCCCCACTTTCTGTACTACCCATATCATACCAAAACGACCAGAGTGAAGATAGAAAAATTTGGACAAAGCTAAAAGGGACCTATTTATTCTTTCGATCAAAAAAGCGCTGGATTTTGTTTGGTGTTTGTCTCTTCGGGATGTTGAACTCCGATAACAGGACATTAAATTCATCTTCGCCTTGTTTACGATCAGGTACTTCAAATTCCAATTCGAAATCTTCTATACCGAGATACTTGGAATGATCGAACACGAGCAAACCTGATCGATAGGATTCTTCATGACGATTGGTCTCTAATGAGCCTAGACTGTACAAATCGGTAGGCTGAATCTGATATTTTTCTTGAAGATGGTCCAATAGTTCACTGGTCTCTATTCCTTCTCCATTAATGAGAAGCTCTGCGTCTTTCTCAGACAGTCTCTCGTTGGATTCCAGCAAGCCATCTCCTTGTGGTTCTTTCAGTGTAAAGGTATAAGTGTTGCCTTTTTTCCGTATCCGCAGAGCACATCCGTGTTTTTTCAATGCGAAATCACTTGTATCAAAATAATGGTTCGTCTGTGACTTGAACTGATCTTTCGGTATGGAAAAGTGTGAAATCAACTTTTCAAACTCTTCTCTCGTCACTAAGTTCTTCAATTCGATTTCGAGTTCTTGTTCCATCATGTCTCATCTCCTGGTTGGATTTTTCGGTCATTATCTCATAACCGCCCTGTCTCTACAATTATTATCCGACTGGAAAATGTGATACACTAAGAGGTGGAAATCAGATTTAGTTTAGGAGGACCATCATGACTGCAAGACTAGAAGTGACAACAAGTGAAGTGAAAGACAACACGATACAATTCAATTGCAAAAGTGAATCGTTGGAGAAGGATTTGAAACTGGAGCCATCTGGACAAGTCCTTGTAGATTCTGACTCTCTATCATTCATTTACATATTGGAAACAGACGATAGCTTTATCTATGTTTCGATACCGAAGGATCACTGGACGGAGCTGAAAACAGTCCTGACAGACGATAAAGAAGGTGTCTTGTCCTTATCACACCACGGATCCTTCCCAATGGACGGGTTGAGTGAAGAACTTGAATATTTGATTCAAAATATTTCAGGTAATGCAAACTACGGAAGCGAAATGATGAGTAGTGTGGAGGAAATCTTTGAACCTGTAAAAGAATAAACCCGCACGCTTCCGAAAATGAAATTCGGTGGTGGTCAGATGGATTGGAACGTTTTTTTGAACCCATATAAACAAGCAGTGGAAGAATTGAAGATTAAATTGAAAGGTGTCCGGGAGCAATGCTTGATTGAAAACAAGCATTCCCCGATTGAATTTGTAACCGGCAGGGTGAAGCCGATTGCAAGTATCATCGATAAAACGAAACGGAAGAACATCTCGCTTGAGGATATTGATACGGAAATTCAAGACATTGCAGGTATCCGTGTGATGTGTCAGTTCGTTGATGATATCCATGCCGTCATCCGCTTGTTGGAGAAGAGAAAAGATCTGAAAATCGTCGAGGAACGAGACTACATCACACATAAAAAACCAAGTGGATATCGTTCATTCCATGTCGTCGTATCCTATCCCGTTCAAATTGGAGAAGGCGAAAAGAACCTGCTTGTGGAAATTCAGATTCGTACGCTCGCCATGAATTTTTGGGCAACGATCGAGCATTCATTGAACTACAAGTACTCAGGTGCAATTCCGAAGAAAATTGAAAACCGACTTCAAAGAGCAGCAGAAGCAGCATTCCGTTTAGACGAAGAAATGTCATTGATTAAAGGTGAAATTCAAGAAGCTCAAAAAATTTTCGAGCAAAAAGAGCAGCGGAAGCTTACATAACGGTAAAAGGAAAACTAGAGTAAGGAAGCGATGGCAGATGAATTTTTCGATTATTTCAAAGGGTGATGAAACATCCGCAAAGCTTGAGAAGAAAATCAAATCGTATTTGACAGACTTCGATCTGACCTTCAATGAGAAGGAACCGGATATTGTCATATCCATCGGCGGTGACGGAACATTGCTGCATGCTTTCCACCATTACATCGAACGAGTCGATCAAACGGCATTCGTAGGGGTGCACACTGGTCACCTGGGGTTTTATGCAGACTGGACACCTGATGAAGTGGAGAAGCTTGTCATCCATATTGCGAAAACACCTTTCCAAATCGTCGAGTATCCGCTTCTTGAAGTGACCGTCCGATATTTGAATGATGAGAAGGAAAGCCGTTATCTAGCGATGAATGAATGTACGGTGAAGAGTGTGGAAGGTTCCCTTGTCATGAACGTTGAGATCAAGGGTGAAGAGTTTGAAACGTTCCGGGGCGATGGACTATGCATTTCTACACCATCTGGAAGTACTGCATACAACAAAGCACTCGGAGGAGCGATTATCCATCCATCGCTACCATCTATACAGCTCTCGGAAATGGCATCCATCAACAACCGTGTGTTCCGGACAGTCGGTTCACCGCTCGTGTTGCCTCAGCACCATACATGTCTTTTGAAGCCGGTGAATGATGTGGATTTCCACATTACGATCGATCATCTGTTCCTGCTACATGAAAAAGTGAAATCCATCCAATGCAGGGTGGCGGAGGAGAAAGTGCGCTTTGCACGATTCCGACCATTCCCATTCTGGAAACGGGTAAGAGAATCATTTGTCAAAGAGTAAGGAAATGAACATATGAAGCCACTAGAATTCACATGGACGATCCATAAAAGATCGGAAGGTAAGACCTTAAGAGACTACTTGCTGAAAGATCAATTGATTTCAAGACAGGCGCTTACAGACATCAAGTTCAAAGGTGGAGATTTGAAAGTCAATGATGAACAAGTCACGGTACGGTATATTCTTAAGGCTGGAGATATCGTGACGGTCATCTTTCCTGTGGAAGAAATCAGTGAATATATGGAACCGATTGAGCTACCTTTGTCAGTATTGTACGAGGACGACCATTTCCTTGTTGTAGACAAGCCAGCTGGATTGCCGACGATCCCGTCCCGCTTCAGAAGTAAAGAATCCCTTGCACAAGGGATTCTTCATTATTATGAGGAGAATCAAATCGCTTCTACCATCCACGCTGTCAATCGTTTGGACCGTAACACGAGTGGGATCGTCCTTTTCGCGAAGCATCGATATGGTCATTCGTTATTGTCCCGGCAACAGAAGGAAGGGAAGTTGAAACGGACTTACGTTGCCCTATGTCATGGCATACCGGATCCACGATCAGGTACGATTGATGCTCCAATCGGTAGAAAAGAAGGAAGTATCATAGAACGTTGTATCCGCCCAGATGGTCAGCAGGCAAAGACCCATTATAAGGTGCTAGCAAGCTACAAAGAATACGCGTTTCTCAAACTAAGATTAGAAACGGGACGCACACATCAAATCCGGGTGCATATGGCTCATATCGGTCATCCTTTATTGGGGGATGATTTGTATGGAGGCACTCTTCAATTCATCGAACGGCAAGCGCTCCACAGCCAAACTTTAGCGTTTTATCATCCATTCAATGAAAAAAGGATAGAGATCCAAGCACCACTTCCTGAAGATATGGAAGTATGGATTGATCGATAGAAGAAGACTACCTAATTTACTCTGGTGTAAAACATATAAGGAACATAAGAAATGTCCTGTGAATTGACACAGGACATTTCTTTCGTATCAAGGTTTAAGTACGTTTGGAAATCATTTTTCCAACACCAAAATGGAGCAAGTCACCGGACCAAAGAGGCGTTTTGGTAGGGTGAAATCACCAAAATGGAGCAAGTCACCTAATCAAAGAGGCGTTCTCGTAGGGTGAAATCACCAAAATGGAGCAAGTCACCTAACCAAAGAGGCGTTCTCGTAGGGTGAAAGCAGCAAAATGATGCTAGTCACCTAACCATAGAGGCGTTCTCGTAGGGTGAAATCAGCAAAATGATGCTAGTCACCTAACCAAAGAGGCGTTCTCGTAGGGTGAAAGCAGCAAAATGGTGAAAGTCACCTAACCATAGAGGCGTTCTCGTAGGGTGAAAGCAGCAAAATGGTGAAAGTCACCTAACCATAGAGGCGTTCTCGTAGGGTGAAAGCAGCAAAATGGTGAAAGTCACCTAACCATAGAGGCGTTCTCGTAGGGTGAAAGCAGCAAAATGGTGAAAGTCACCTAACCAAAGAGGACTTCTCGTAGGGTGAAATCACCAAATCGTGAATTTCACCTAACCAAAGAGGCGTTCTCGTAGGGTGAAATCAACAAAATCGCGTACAGTTGTGTCATGACGTTCATTTGTTTTGACTTTTTACACCACAAAATTGAACGATTTGTATTTATTCGGCAGTCTTGTTTAGTCATCGAATGGTCTGAATTTTTCTGCCACATATGGCATAGAAGATGGGACTGAAATGGTTGTGTCTTCAGGAAAACGATAGGCAGTCAATGAGCCTCCAAAGACACACCCCGTATCAATGTTGATCGTGTTACCCACTTTTCTTGGCTCTTCTACAGGGGTATGGCCATAAACGATGATGGATTCGCCTTCATATTGCTTTGCCCAATCTCTACGTACAGGCATACCGTTTTCGTGCCTTTCTCCAGTGATATCCCCATACAAGACAAAGGTCCTTACTCTTTTATGCGTATGACCGATTAAATCTTCACGTATACCAGCATGTGCAACGACAAGGCTTCCTTCAGACAATTGGAGATAAAGGGGGGCTTCTTCAAACATCTTCTTGAACTTATGAGAAATTTCCTCTTGTTGTTCTGGTGTAAGGCGTTCGTATTCTTCAACAGTCGTCTCAAGACCGTGACGTACTTGGACATCTCTTCCTAAGAAATAGCGGTACAGTTTATCACAATGGTTTCCGGGCGAATATAGAGCGAGATCTTGCTGGACAAGCTCGTAGACGAGTTCAATCACTTTCAAGGATTGTGGTCCACGATCGGTCAAATCTCCTAAAAATACAAGCTTTCTTTTATCAGCGTGTTCAAACTTTCCTTGTGAGTTCCTGGAATAACCAAGCATCTCCAAGAGTTGGATCAATTCTTCATAGCAACCGTGTATATCGCCTACAACATCGTATTTCATCATTCCACCTCAAGCATCAGAATCTACATTATAGATTTTCTCATTATTCCTCACCATAAAACCTATTTTAGCCTGTAATTGAAATGGATAACAACTGAATCCAATTCCATAAAGAAAAAAGCACCTGAAAAGGTGCTTTTTAATCAAACATATAGTTTCTAGTACGTGAGCGGACATTAAGAACAAGACCGATGGCGATCATGCTGGCTAAGGTCGAACTTCCTCCGTAGCTGATGAAAGGTAATGGGATTCCGGTAATCGGTAGCAATCCGATGGTCATACCGATGTTTTGGAAGACTTGGAAAGTGATCATACCGATGACTCCGGCACACAAATAGCTGCCGAATGGATCGTTACTCTCAAGAGCTGCATGAATGATACGGTAGATCAATAAGAAAAATAAAGAAATGATGAAGCTCGTTCCCATAAATCCGAACTCTTCTCCAATCACTGAGAAGATGAAGTCGGTCTGAGCTTCAGGGAAGTAGACATTTCCTTCAGTAAATCCTTTCCCATACAGTTGCCCGGATCCAATCGCTAGCAAGGACTTGACGAGTTGGAAGCCGAAGCCTTGTTCGAACTCATAAGGTTGAAGCCAGCCGTAGAACCGGTTCAATTGATAGCCTTCTAAAATGTACTGTAAGAAAAACTCTGGGAAATATAAGTAAGTCATCACTAATGCAGAAATGAACATCACGAAAATGAGCGTCAACAGCAAGATAATCCGCCACCGGATGCCTGAAACTAGAATCAGACTCGCGATGATTGCGATGAATACGAGTGTCGTTCCCAAGTCAGGCTGGGTAACCACTAGAAATACAGGTGGAATAGAGACGAGCATGACTTTTCCGAGCAGCAACAGATCATCGCGAATCAGGCGATCTTTATACCGTTCATTATGAATGGTAATTACGTTCGCAATTGTGATGATCAAAGCTACCTTCATCAATTCTGAAGGCTGGAACGAAATACCTCCAACCCGATACCAACTCTGAGCTCCGTTGATCAAGGGAACTATTGCATCCGGTGTACCCGCGTTTGGATCGACCATAGGTATAACTGTAATTCCTGAGAGCAAGAAGAGCCCGAGTCCGTATATGTACCAGGATAGTTTTAAAAACTGATCGAAATCCAAAATCATCACGAAAGCGATGGCAACGAATCCCACTGAATACCAGAACATCTGCTTGATGACGAAATTTCCTTCATATTGTCCTACTGCACTGTAGATGGCGATGCAACTTGAACAGATTAAAAGAAATAAGATGAAAAGTAAGTTATAATCGATTTGTTGGAAAGGGGTTTCTCTATCTGAATTTGTCATTTATATTTTACCTGCCTTACGTACGAGTTCATTATAAAATCATAACACTTTTTATCATATCGAACTATGGATTGTTTGAAAATAACTGAGATTCAAGGGTTGGAAAATTGACAAATCTGCTTTAGGCTTAGGCTTGCTATAATTTTCGTCATCAGAAACAATTTTGAAGCCCTGTTGAGAGGGGGAGTTGCAATGGAATCAGAAGAAGAATTTGAATTTCAACCAGTAATTGATGCATTGGAAAGAGAAGATATCGACCAGTTCAGGGAACAATTCCTAGATATGCACCCTTATGATCAGACAAGGCTTTTCACCGATTTGGAAGAAGAGCTACGGATGCGGATTTACCGCTACCTTTCACCCGAAGAAATGGCGGAAATCTTTGAAAAGATCGAGATAGAAGATACAAAGGATTATTTATTCGAGATGCAGCCATTCTATGCGGCAGAAATGCTGGGCGAAATGTATGCCGATGATGCCGTTGACGTATTGAATGACTTAGAAGCAGAGCAACTCGCCAGTTATTTGACCATCATGGATGACGAGGCAGCCCAAGAAATCAAAGACCTACTTCATTATGAGGAAAAAACAGCTGGTAGTATCATGACTACAGAATTCGTTTCCATTCGGGCTCATCAAACCGTAATCGAAGCAATGCAGATCTTGCGTAAGGAAGCACCGGATGCCGAAACGATCTACTATGTGTTCGTAGTGGATGAACACAAGAAACTCGCCGGTGTCATATCTTTACGTGACCTCATCATTGCAGAAGAAACGACGCTCGTTTCAGATGTCATGAATGATCGGGTGGTTTCCATTTCTGTAGGTGAAGATCAGGAAGAGGCTGCTAGGATGATGAAAGACTATGACTTTCTTGCTCTCCCGGTTGTGGACTTTCAAAATCATCTGCTCGGAATCATCACAGTCGATGATATCGTCGATGTCATTGATGAAGAAGCTTCAGAGGACTATTCCAAACTCGCCGCGGTTTCAGACATGGATTCGGCCGACCGTAATCCATTACAAGCTGCGAAACGAAGGTTACCGTGGCTCGTAATCCTGCTATTTCTTGGAACGATCACCGCAAGCTTGATTGGCCAATTTGAAGACACATTGAATCAAGTAGCGATATTAGCTGTTTTCATTCCACTGATTGCAGGAATGGCTGGTAATACTGGTACACAAGCATTAGCAGTAGCTGTCAGAGGTATTGCGACAGGTGATACGGATAAGGAAAATTTGAGAAGTTTAATCTTGCGTGAAGCAGGAACAGGACTCATAACCGGAACAACATGTGGAATTGTAATTACCATCATCGTTTACTTATGGCAAAGTTCCATTTATCTTGGACTCTTGGTCGGAGTCTCTATATTATTCACACTTGTCGTGGCAACGCTCGCAGGGGCATTGATCCCTTTGTTCATGCACAAATTGAAAATCGATCCAGCAGTCGCATCTGGCCCATTCATCACGACGATTAATGATATCATCAGCGTCCTGATCTACTTCGGAATGGCGACTGCTCTTATGCAATACTTGGTTTGATATAGGGAGGTTGTTATGGAAGAGACTCATTCGTTCATGTCACTTCTGGTGGTCATACTCGTAGCTTTTCTCACACCTATCCTCTTGAATAAGCTACGGATCAAAATGTTGCCGATCATCGTCGCAGAAATTATCGCAGGTCTGATCATCGGCAAAACCGGATTTGACATTGTTGAAGCGGACTCTTTACTAGAAACCTTATCGACATTAGGATTTATCTATTTATTGTTTTTAAGTGGACTTGAAATCGACTTTTCAATCTTTTCTTCAAAATCCAAAACGAAAAAGAACAAGGAAGAACCGAGTGGGATTTGGCTGCCGTTCATGATTTTTGGTTTGATGATGGGTTTATCGTATGGAATCTCCTGGCTGTTTGTTCTTTTCGGATTCATCGATAATGCCTTTCTCATGTCCTTGATCATTGCAACGATTTCGTTAGGGATCGTCGTGCCGACATTGAAGGACACGGGCATCATCAAGTCCGGGCTCGGACAGACCATTTTGATGATTACTGTTATCGCCGATCTCGCTACTATGATCCTGCTGGGGGTATTCGTGTCTGTTTTTTCTCCTGAAGGGAAAAACACTTGGTTGCTATTGCTGCTGTTCTTAGCGGGTGTAGTCTTGTACTTTGTTGGGAAGTATTTCAGAAACCGCTCAAGCTTTAAAAGCTTGACGAGTGGTACGATTCAAATCGATACACGAGCCGTATTCACGCTTATCATCGTTCTCGTCGCACTATCCCAAAAGGTCGGAGCAGAAAGCATACTTGGTGCTTTCCTGGCTGGTGCACTCGTATCCTTGATGTCACCGAATCCGTCCATGGTCCATAAGCTGGACTCTTTCGGTTATGGATTTTTAATTCCGATATTCTTCGTCATGATTGGAGTACGAATTGATTTAGTCAAGTTGTTTTTCGATCGAGAAGTACTTTTATTAATACCATTCTTATTGGTCGCGTTTATGGTAACGAAAATCGTACCTATCTTGTGGTTCAAGAAATGGTACAACATGAAGACGGTTATGAGCATCGGTATCCTGTTATCTTCGAAATTGACACTGGTCATTGCAGCAGCTGAAATCGGTGAAAAGATGGGGATGGTCGATTCCAAAATGTCTTCTGCCATCATCCTTGTCGGGGTGATCAGCAGTATCATCGGCCCAATATTCTTTAAGAAGATCTTTCCTAGGAAGATCGCTGAAGAAAAGAAGACGATGGCCATTCTCGGTGCCAACAGCATTACGCTCCCGTTGTCCAAAAAGATGAAAGAAGCATATGAAGTAGCACTCTATCACTTGAAATCCAATGAATTGGATCCATATTATTCTGAGGATCATTCTGAGAATTTCGATGTTCATGTCATTGAAAGTTTCAAGATCGAATCCCTTGAAGATCAAAATGTGTTCGATGTCGATCTATTAGTGGTCGCCACCCATGAAGATGAGATCAACATGAAAATCGCACGAAAAGCTAAGGAATATGAAGTAGGACGGATCATTGCTCGAATTGAAGAGAATACGCGTGCAGATGCCTTAAGAGAGGAAGGCATTGAAGTCTTTTCCAAATTTACTTCAACCATCATGCTGCTAGAGGCGATGATCAAGTCTCCAAGCATCATGAAACTATTTGTGAATCAGGAGAATGTACTTGACGAAGTTATTGTGAAAAACGATGTCCATGCCGGTAAGCCAATTAAGCGATTAGAGTTCTTAGGTGACACGATCATCGCAAGGGTATTCCGTGAGAACGAATCGATCATTCCCCATGGCGATACGGTCTTGAAAGTAGGTGACCGATTGGTGGTTACAGGAAGCGAAGATTGTGTGCATCGATTAAAAGCGAATATCAATGGACAAGCTTGATAAAAGACGGGATTGTAGGCCAATCCCGTCTTTTGTTATGTTTTTCAAACTTCTATCATAGGTTCGAGCATTTGTGGAAATCATTTTAACATGATTGGAATCCGTGCTATACTGTGTTTAGGACTTGGTCATAATAACAAATCATAATATAACAATACTTATTCAGGAGGTTATTCAATTATGGGTCTTTCATTAGAAGGTCGTACATATGTCGTCATGGGAGTTGCGAATAAACGTAGTATTGCATGGGGAATCGCTCGTTCATTAAGCAATGCTGGAGCCCGACTCGTATTCACGTATGCAGGAGAACGTTTCGAGAAGAATGTGAGAGATTTGGCTGAATCCCTGGATCGCAGTGATTCCGTCGTCATTCCATGTGACGTGACAGATGATGAACAGATTAAAGAAGCGTTCAGTCGTATTAAAGAAGAAGTCGGTGTTATTCATGGGCTTGCACACTGTATCGCATTCGCGAATGTGGAAGAGTTGAAAGGGGAATATGTGAACACATCCCGTGATGGATTTCTCCTCGCTCACAACATCAGCTCCTACTCCTTGACAGCTGTTGCGAAAGAAGCGCGTGAACTCATGACTGAAGGCGGCGGTATCGTGACGATGACGTACCTGGGTGGCGAACGTGTCGTCAACAACTATAACGTCATGGGCGTGGCGAAAGCTTCATTGGACGCAAGTGTGAAGTACTTAGCAAACGATCTTGGAAAAGATGGAATCCGTGTTAATGCTATATCAGCCGGGCCGATTAGGACCTTGGCTGCTAAAGGAGTCGGAGATTTCAACAGCATCCTGAAGGATATTGAAGAAAGAGCTCCACTTCGTCGAACGACAACGACAGAAGAAGTCGGAGATACTGCACTCTTCTTGATGAGTGATCTATCCAGAGGATTGACAGGAGAAATTCTCCATATCGACAGTGGATTCCATATCTTAGGAAGATGATGTGAGTTTTTATGAAAACACCCTTCGGGGTGTTTTTTTATTTGGATCATCTTTTGCAAATGGGCTTTTAATTTACTACACCCATGAGAAATGCCCATACAGATAGTCATGTGCGGAATACAGTAAAAATATCATGACGTGTTTGTTAGGGGTGTAAAGGGTGCTTGAGCTTGGGAAAGAACGAATATTGATTATCGCTCCGCATGCAGATGATGAAGTGTTAGGATGTGGAGGGCTCATTGAAAAAGCACGGAAGCATGGGAATGAAGTGAAAGTCCTTATTGGATCAGTGGGAGATATCCTCTTTAGGCATAATGAACATGGCATCGTAGATGCGGCTACAAGGAGAAAAGAACTTAATAATGCTCTCACTCACTTAGACTGCAAGGATTTTGAAATACTGTTTGAGCACAAGGAAAGTGCAATGGATACGATACCTAAAAATCAAATCGTTTCTAAATTGGATCGAATTATGGACACATTTAGTCCGACGATGGTGTTTATTCCATATCCAAGCTACCATCAGGATCATCAAGTGCTATTTCAGGCATCAATCGCAAGTTTAAGACCGGATTCCAGGAGAAAGCTGAAAATCATTGCGATGTACGAATATCCGTTGATTGTTTGGCAGTATCCAAAAATACATGATGTAGGTGAGCTTTATTTGGATATCACCGGAGCGATTGAAAAAAAAATAGAAGCTTTTTGTAAGCATACCTCTCAGATCCGTACAGGTGAACATCCTTTAGCTCCTGAAAAAATCAAGAAATGGGCAGAGACGAGAGGGATGGAAATCGGTGTCCCATATGCTGAAAAGTACCATCTGTTACGTGCCATGCTTATTTAAGTCTGAACAAGTAGAAGAGGGATCGTTTTGAAAGTACTCATAACTGGGGGATGTGGATTCATAGGATCACATATTACAGAATGTTTAGTACAGAATGGGTTCAAGGTTGTTGTTGTAGATAACTTATCTTCAGGTAATTACAAAATGCAATCCTCATCTGTGATTTATTATGATATTGATTATCGTTCAGACACATTTGCTCAAATTTTTGCAAAGGAAGCGCCTGATTACGTCATCCATCTTGCGGCACAATCGGACGTCAAAAAATCCGCGGATGACCCACTATATGATACACAATTGAATGTATTGGGTGTAGTACAACTTTTAAAACTTTGTCAAGAACATGGGGTGGAGCGATTCATATTTGCTTCCACCTCCGCGGTTTATGGAGACCAGGGTGTAAAAGTTGTAGATGAGTCCACTAAGTTGGAGCCAATTTCTTTCTATGGTGTATCCAAACTTGCTGCTGAGCTCTATATCAAGCAATTTAACCAGCAGTTCTATTTACCGTATACGATCTTCCGATACTCGAATGTATATGGTCCACGACAACGATCAGATCATGAAGGTGGCGTCATACCGATTTTCTTGAATAAACTCCTGCAAGGACAAAAACCAATCATCTATGGTGACGGTTCTCAAACCAGGGATTTTGTACATGTAAAGGATGTAGCTCGTGCAAATCTGTTAGCCTTGCAATCCAAAACGAATGAAACGATGAACATCAGCAGCAATCAATGCATACCGATTAACGAGTTACTTCGGAAAATCACCGGAAATTTACACTCGGTTATACAACCAGACTATCAGGCATATCGGCCAGGAGATATCCTGTTCAGTCAACTGAACAATGATAAGGCAAGAAAGCTTTTGAATTGGGAACCTGTAAGAACGTTGGACGAGGGAATCGAAGAAATGATTGAGCAGATTCGTATGGATGGAGGAGGATATGTTGTATGAAAGAATATCCGTTCAGGCCAGTCAGCAGAAGTTTCGGCTTCGATCGAGGGCAACCGGTTGATCGATATTTCATCGATCAATTCCTAAATGATTATCAATCCGTTATACAAGGTAAAGTGCTTGAGATTGGGGATAATGCTTACACAAAGAAATATGCTAAACAATTGGAATCGAGTGATGTTCTGGATATTCAACCTTGGAAAGGTGTCTCTATAGTTGGGGATCTGGAAACTGGAGAGAACCTTCCTGCCGAGCAATTCGATTGTTTTATTTTAACCCAGGTCATCCATATTCTTTATGACCTGAAAGCTTCAGCCAATCATGCCATGAAAGTGTTGAAACCAGGCGGGAAATTGCTGGTAACGGTCCCTGGTTTGAGTCAAAGTTGTAAGACAAAAGATTATGGAGATTTCTGGCGGTTTACGAGTATGTCGTTAAGAAGGTTGTTTGAAGATATGGAGGTTGTAGATGAAGTAACGGTTCAGAGTTTTGGAAATCTGGCCATTGCTCAAGCTTTCCTGGAAGGAAGAGCGGTTCATGAAGTGAATCCCGGTGCCTTTTCTTTTCATGATCCACATTATGAAGTACTGATTGGGGCTGTCGTACGAAAAGGCGGTACAGCCACATGAAACCAAGTGAAGTGACGGTTCTGACAGCTTCCTATAATCCGGGACATTACTTCAAAGAAACCGTACGCTCCCTGCAAAATCAGACAAATAAGAACTGGAAGCATATCATTGTGGATGATGCTTCTACAGATGATAGCCTGGCGATGATTGAGGATCACCTGAATGATTCCAGGGTGACTTTGATTCGGAATGAAGAGAATTTAGGGCAGTCTAAATCTCAAAATAAAGGGCTTCAGAAGATTGAAACTCCTTTTACCTTAATGTTGGATAGTGATGACCTATTGGTCGATGAGACGATAGAAATCTTGCTTGAAGAGAGTCGAAAAGTACCAGGAGAGGTTGCTCTTATTTGTGGAAATAAAGAAGTTTTTTATCATTTTGGAGGAAAGATCCTAGGTAAGTATGTCGACCGGGGAGAATTTTATTACGAGAACCGCTATCAATTTTTATTAGAAAACTACGTACCATATCCTCGATTTTATCGAACAAGTGCTATAAAAGAAGTAGGGGGATGGCCTACTGATGATCCGTATGAAGGACGTTATTTGGAAGATCGCCGTATGGATGTGCGGTTGATTGAAAAGTACACCATTCATTGGATTGACCACCTTCTTTATCGATACCGTAAACATAAAGACACATTATCTACCAGATTTGATGTCATCAATGAAATGATTGAATGGAATATAAGAGATGCTTTGGTAAGGTGGGGAGATGTCTACGAGCCTCATTTTCGGATAGAAAACGGTTATAAAATATTGGAAAGACTCGTGAAGAAGGGAGAAGAATGATGGATACGGTAGTGACAGTCCTCACACCTTTCTACAATCCGGGGAAAAGGTTCCTGAAAGAAGCGATGGATAGCGTTTTTTCCCAAACGTTCAAACATTGGGAGATCGTACTGGTTGATGATGCGTCAACGGATGATTCATTGGAAGGAATTGAAGAACACTTGAAAGATCCTAGGGTCCACCTGATCAGAAATAGCAAAAATCTCGGGCAATCCAATGCCCAAAATGCTGGTCTGGACATTATCGAAACGCCTTATATCATTAAATTGGATAGTGATGATTGGTTCTTCCCGGATACGATTGAGACCATGTGGAAGGAAATGGAGCAATTACCTGAAGAGGTAGCCTTGCTCTGGGGCAATAAGACGGATGTATATGAAGATCGGCAAGGAAACACTTGCCTTTCCGTACCGAGGAAAGGAGGAGCATCTTATCATGAAAAATACAAGTTCCTCTTATCCAATGATGTACCTTTTCCAAGATTTTATCGAACAGACGCTTTGAAGGCAGTCGGAGGGTGGCCTACAGATGATCCTTGGGAAGGTAGAGTGATGGAAGACAGACGGATTGATGCACGGCTCATTGAGAAATATCATATCCATTGGATAGATCATATGCTGTACAATTACCGTCAACATCCACATAACGCAACCAAACAGCTGGATCTCTATAATGAAGTCTTCGAATGGCATATCTACGATACGTTGAAGAGGTGGGGGAATGAGTATAGTCCAGTATTCAAGTACCATTGCGGATGGAAGCAACTTGCTGAACTTCTTCCGACCCACGGTAAAGATTCAATCAATTAAGCATACATTAGGGTAAAAGGACAATTGGAGTGGTTTCATGGAGTTTCAATGGGTGATTGTTGGTGCTGGATTTTCTGGCTGCGTACTCGCTGAGCGATTGGCTACTCAATTGGATCAAAAGGTATTGGTTATTGAGAAAAGGGATCATATTGGTGGTAATGCTTACGACTGTCATGACGAACATGGGGTTCTCATCCACAAATATGGTCCTCATCTCTTCCATACAAACTCGAAAAAAGTATGGGAATATTTATCACAATTTACGGAGTGGACACGTTATCAACACCGTGTTCTGGCTATGATTGAAGGGAAAGGTGTGCCTGTCCCTTTCAACTTGAACTCTTTACATACCTTGTTTCCAGCTCATTATGCAACTCATATAGAAGAGAAGTTGATCCTCACATACGGGTTAGGGAAGAAGATTCCCATCTTGGAGATGCTGAAATCAACAGATGAGGATCTTAAACATTTAGCAGAGTATATATACCAAAAAGTGTTCTACGGATATACCTTGAAGCAGTGGGGGATGAAGCCAGAAGAGCTGGATTCATCTGTAACTGCCAGAGTACCCATTTACATCAGCAAGGATGATCGATACTTCCAGGATCAATATCAAGGGGTACCGAATTTGGGTTACCATGCACTGTTCAAAAAAATGCTTGCTCATCCAAACATCAAGATTTTGATGAAAACCGACTTTCATGAAGTCAAGAACAGCATCCACTATTCCAAATTGATTTATACAGGACCGATAGATGCTTTCTTCGATTATAAATATGGTAAACTGCCTTACCGCAGTTTGAAATTTACACCTTACCATTTTACGGATCGGAACTCCTATCAAGATGCCGCACAAGTCAATTATCCGAATGAATACGATTTTACAAGAATTACAGAATACAAAAAGTTGACACAACAGAAGGTACCAGGAACAACGATCATACTCGAGGAAGCTTCTTCATATGTGCCAGGGGAAAATGAACCATACTATCCCGTACCACGAAAAGAAAATAATGTACTCTACCAAAAATATAAAAGGGATGTTGAGCAATTAGAAAACCACTGGTTCGTAGGTAGGTTGGCAGATTATAAGTATTACAACATGGACCAGGTGGTGGCTAGAGCACTTCATCTCTTTGAAAAAGAGATTATAAAAGATATATCGTAAAAAACTTTACGTCAGAAGTCTTCTTTATAGTCTTGTATCATGCGATTCAAACCTTCTTCCAAATCAATGGAAGGATACCAGTTCAACTCTTCCACTGCTTTTGTAATATCTGGGCACCGTTTTTGCGGGTCATCTACAGGAAGGTCATTAAACACAATGTGACTAGGAGATTGTGTGAATGCAATCACCATTTCAGCTACTTCTAGAATGGTGTATTCCTTGGGGTGCCCGACATTGAATATTTCTCCGTTTGCTCGATCTGAATCCATCATTCTCTTTAAACAGCGAATTGTATCATCCACATAACAGAATGTTCTTGTTTGTTGTCCATCGCCATAAACAGTAATACTTTCACCGGCCAATGCCTGCATGATGAAATTTGACATTACCCGTCCGTCTCTCTTCCATAATCCTGCAGAGTAAGTATTAAAGATACGTGCAATCGTTACTTTCGTGTTGTGGAGTGTGTGATATAAGTAACAGTAAACCTCTCCTAACCTTTTTGATTCATCATAACAAGCACGAGGTCCCCATGTATTTACGTTTCCTCTATAGAATTCAGGTTGTGGATGAATTTCAGGATCACCATAAATTTCACTTGTACTTGAATAGAGGAGCTTTGCATCATTTCGTTTTGCTAATTCCAATACATTTTTCGTACCAACCGTATTTGCTGAAATCGTTTCGAAGGGTGAGGCTTGATACCAGATTGGTGAGGCGGGCGAAGCAAGATGATAAATCATTTCAACAGATTGGAGTTCTGGGGAAGTTAACAAACCTGCATCCGTAACATCGTGTTCCATATATTGGAAATTTTTGTATGAGAGTAAACGTGTCACATTTTCACTTCTTCCGGTTGAACCATTATCCATACCAATGACAAAATGACCTTCACCAAGTAGATTTTCAGCAAGCTTGTTTCCAATTGATCCGGCGACCCCAGTAATCAAGATGTGTTTCATGTTTTCCCCTCTTCCCATGAGAGATCTTCATAATTAAGCCAAATGACTAATAACCTATTGTTAAGTTATGAAAAATAGGTCCTTTATGATTGGGCAAAAATGTGGTTTGGGAAAGTAGGTGCGGATATGATTCTGGTCACCGGTGGAGCAGGATATATTGGAAGTCATATGGTCAAGTTATTACTCGAACATAACTATGAAGTGATTATTTTTGATAATCTTTCAATGGGTCACAGAGCGTCAGTACCTGAGCATGTGCCTTTCATTAAAGGAGATCTTAATAATCACGACCAAATCACACAAGTATTCAAAAAATACGCAATCAAAGCTGTCATGCACTTTGCAGCTAATTGTTATGTAGGAGAATCGGTCAATCATCCCCAAAAATATTATCATAACAACATTATAGGATTGATCCATTTGTTAGATGCGATGAGGGAAGCGAATGTAAAGAATTTAATCTTTTCTTCCTCTTGTGCAGTCTATGGGAGACCACCAAAACGTCTGATTGATGAGAAAACGGTTCGAGAACCCATATCACCTTATGGCAGGACGAAATTTTTCAGTGAGAAAATCATTGAGGATTATTCTATGGCCTACGGACTGAACTATATCTTATTAAGATACTTTAACGTTGCAGGAGCAGATGGAGATGGAAAGATAGGAGAAGATCATAAGCCTGAAACACATTTAATTCCGAATATCCTAAGACACCTCCAGGGTAAGCAAAAGGAAATCACGATATTCGGAAACGATTATCCAACAACGGATGGTACGTGCATAAGAGATTACATCCATGTGACTGACCTTGTGGAAGGTCATTTGTATGCTTTGTCTAATCTTCTTCATAAAAAGTTGAACAGAGAAGCCTACAATCTGGGTACGGGGCGAGGGTATTCCATTTTAGAAGTTGTTCAAAAGTGTGAACTGATTACTCGGAAAAAAGCATTGATCCAATATAAAGAAAGAAGACCTGGAGACCCCCCACACCTCGTAGCAAATACGAGGAAAGCGTTGAAGGAATTAAAATGGAAAGCTCGATTCGAAATGGATGATATGATCCATTCTGCCTGGCACTGGTTTCTGAAGCATCCGGATGGTTATCCCATTGATAAAGACGGGAGGTAAAATGTGTGATTTCTATTGTTACATGTACGATGCGAGATGAATGCATGGATAATGTCTTTCAGAACTACGAACGACAGAGATATGATCATAAAGAATTGATCCTGGTCCTCACAAAAAAGGATATGGATGTAAAGAAATGGAGACATAAAGCAGGAGAATATGAACATGTGAAAATATTCCACATAACAGAGCCTTGGTCGCTGGGTAAGTGCTTGAATTTTGCTGTTAAACAAGCTAAGTACTCTTGGATTGCAAATCTTGAAGATGATGATTATTACTCAACGGATTATCTGGAACAAACATATGATGAAGTCATTCGTACAGGAGTAGATGTCATTGGAAAGACCACGGTATATTTATATATGCCTGAACGGAAAGTTCTGACGGTTTTCAATTCAGGAAATGAACATCAATTTGTAAATGATCAGACCCGTTTGGGAGCCCAATATCTCCAAGGAGGGACGCTGTTCTTTAAGAAAGACCTCATTGATTTAGTTCCATTCAGGGATCAAATCAAGGAATTGGATCGATTATTTTGCCAGGATTGTGTAAAGCAAGGTTACAGAGTTTATTCCACAAACAAAGAGCATTTCGTCTATATACGGAATGACACAGGGAGTACCCATACATGGAAAGTCCCGAATGATCTCATCTTCCAGGTGAGTAAGGTTGTCGCCTACACGGATGACTTCAAGCCTTATATAGAGGGGGAGAAAGATTGATCAGTGTAATCACATGCACGAACCGATCTACCTTCCGCTTTAAAATTAAAGAAAATTACAGCCGTCAAACTTGGCAAGAAAAAGAACTGATCATCATTCTGAATAAAAACTCACTAGTGAAAAGGGAGTGGGAAGAATACTTTGAAGATTTGACGAATGTAAGAATTGACCAGCTTGATGAAAAGCTTACTTTAGGTGAATGTTTGAATTACGGCATACAACTCAGTCGATATCCATATATATCCAAAATGGATGACGACGATTATTATAGTGGAGACTATTTGACGGATAGTTATGAAACGCTCCAAAACAGTGACGCTAGATTGATAGGAAAATCCTCTGTTTATATGTATTTTGAAGAGGATCAATCCCTTCACGTTTACAATCCATACAAGTTTGCCCCATCTGATCTTCAGTGTTCCGAAGAAAGATATGATCCAAAAGTGTTGATGGGAGGGACGTTATTTTTTGAAAAGAAATTGAATGACATAGTCCCTTTCAGACGCTGCAGTATAGGTGAAGATGCAAAGTTATGTGAGGACTGTATGAAGCACAATATCCCCATTTTTTCAGGGAAAAAAGACCATTATGTCTATATCCGTAAAGCTAAAGATTTGCATACATGGAAAATGGAGAATGAGAAGATGAAGAAGTTTTGTACCCTATTGACGAATACGGACGATTTTATATCCTATTTATCCAAAATCAGCTAAGGAAAGAAATGAAGAACTAAACTGTATAATCAATGCCAATAAAAAAAGCTGACACTAACGGATTAGTGTCAGTCTATTTTTGGTTGAGGTGATTGGTTAGATGATTAGACTAGCCTCTTCTAATTCGAATTGCAACAATCTTACGGCAGTCAATGATGACTGGATAATCGCTATCTAAAAATGTTGCACAACAGTTCTTTTCATCAAGACATGCGAAAGTTAAATTGTTGACTGGACCACTGGATGCTCCGTCACTACCAGGTAAGAAAACATCTACCTCAGTTCCTGGTTGTAGACCACGAAGTTGATCACATACACAACCATCACATGTTGAAGCTCTCTTTTTCTTACCACAGCCGCACTCATTATCAAATAAACTCACTCTAGTTTCCTCCTTATGAGAAGTTGTATGCACCCTACAATGCATATATATATCAGGGTTACTATACTATATTGACTTGGACGCACTTTTGAATGGGTCAAGACCTACGGTTATGCAAAATGGTTGTTAGCCTGTCCGCAATCAACCAATTATTCCCAAAAGGTATGATTGTCCATACTCCTTTACATTTTTTTACATATATATGAATAGCATCAATAAACTGGTGCTTAATATGGACTACAAAAGGAGTGGAAGTATGGCAAGTAGTATGTTTGTGTATATGCTGAAATACTATGGACAGCTTGTTTCAGAAGTTATTTTAGACGATACTGACACAGTTCTGACAAACGTCGTTCTTACAGAACTTGGTGGAGATTATGCAGTCTTCAATCAAGGTGGATCTGGTGGAATGGGACAAATCATCGTTCCATTAGAGAACATCGTAGCGATCGTCGTTTAATATTCAGGGGTTGACCATCTAGGTCATCCCCAATCTTTACTTATAGGGGGTTCAGAGTGAAAAATATTACAATATTATTTATAACAAAGAACATGGAACATCATATTGAAAGAAGCACCTACTATTTGGGGAAAGAACTGGAGAAAAAGTGTAAGCTTTATTACTACTCCGAAGATGTTGGTAGTTTACCAGAAATCATTGAATTGTTACCTGAAGCTCCAGACTTTATCTTATTCAATGATATGAAACCTGATTATTGCCCGGATATACGGAATATTGATCAAGTTTCGATCCCGATGGGGGCTCTTGTCCATGACTTGCACTACCGTATCCCTAGGAGAAAACGGCTCTATCAAAAACACGATTTTCACCTATTCGTCAATTACCGGGAAGCATTCAAGAAATGGTTCCCCGAACTGATCGATCAAATGATCTGGTTTCCGCATCATGTTCCAGCCGAAATCTTCTACGATTATCAACTACCAAAGAGCGTCGATTATCTGATGGTAGGAAGTCTCTTACCTTATTTATATCCTCTTCGTGTAAAAATGCACGACCGTCTCCAACAAGAACCTTCCTTTAAATATGTAGAGCATCCTGGCTACAAACAAATCACAAAAGCAGACAATGCGGTCACTGGACTTGAATATGCCAAATTATTAAATCAGGCGAAGATGTTCTTTACATGTGACTCCAACTATCATTTTCCAGTACTGAAATATTATGAATCTCTCGCGTGCAAAACATTATTGTTGGCTTCAGGATCAGAAGAATTGAAAGAATTAGGATTCATGGACGGAGAAACTTTCGTGGAAGTAAATGAAGCGAATTTCTATGAAAAGGCTCAATATTATTTGAATAATGAGAGTGAAAGAGAACGGATTGCAAAGTCGGGTTATGAAATGATAGTAAAGCATCATACAACCAAAATCCGTGCTAGTGAACTGCTCACACATATTGAAAGAATCTTAGCATCATAAGGAAAGGGACAAAATCATGTTGAAGAAAAAACCTAAAGTATCCATTGTCATCCCCTTTTATAATTGCCCTTATATTGGAAGAGCAATCGAAAGTGCGTTAAATCAAACCCATTCGAACTGCCAGGTCATTGTAGTGGATGATGGCTCCACCATGTATTTGGAGCGGATACTACCTTATCAGAAGAAAATCAAATATATCCGAAAACAAAATGGCGGGACGGCTTCGGCATTGAATATGGGGATCCATTTAGCAGAAGGTGAGTATTTCTCATGGCTCAGTTCAGATGACCTTTATCATCCAAATAAAATTGAACGTCAATTGAACTTCATGCTTGAGCAAAATGCAGAAATCAGTTATGGGAATTACAGCTTGATAGATGAAAGTGATCGGGTGATTACTCCATCTGTAGGTGTAGGGGTTGAAGACCGTTGGCGATTCATGAGAGCAATGAGGTCTGGATGTATTATCAATGGTTGTACAGTGATGGCTAAGACGAAGGTCCTGAAAAATGCAGGCATGTTTGATGAAACGCTTCCTTATACCCATGATTACGATTTGTGGCTGCGCCTGATTCCAAACTATCACTTCTATTATTTTAAGGAACCTTTGGTGCTCTATCGAATTCATGGAAATATGGGTTCCCAGAAATATAAGAATGCCATCCGTGTGGAAATCCAATCGGTTAAAAGGAAGCATCGAGACACGATCAGCAGGCTAATCAACATGTTATCTCCGAGACGTCGTTCAAGATATTTTCCGAACAGGTGAGGCTTGTCCAATCAAGCATCCGGTAGAGACATATGATAAGAAATAACGTATTTACAACCAAGATTCAATTGAAGAAAGGAAGAGATTGTTGGACTCTAATAACAAAAATGGACTTCATCCATTCATGCTGAATTCTATTCCGAAGAGTGGCACCCATCTGTTGAAGCAGATCTTGCTGGGGATACCTGGGATGCAGCATCACCCAGACAAAGGAATGTTCGGTCATTATCAATATCAAACAGCAAAACATCTAGAAAATATAAGGAATCTTAGTCATAACGAATTTGCCAATGGTCATTTGTTTTATACTTCCGAATGGGAATCATTTTTCAATGAATTGAAATTGAAACAGATCTTTGTCTTAAGGGATCCTAGAGATATTGTCGTCTCTTATGCTTACTTCATCCCCACATTACCAATCCATCCTTTATACTCTACCTTTCAACAAGAAGGTTTCACACATAAGGATCGGATCAAGTTCTTGATTGAGGGAGGGCAACCGATTACCAAGACGAAATATGTTCAACCAGACGTTTCGGAATGGTTTACCAGTTTTTCGAAATGGTCAGAACGAGAAAATGTGTTTACTGTAAAATTCGAGGATCTTACTTCATCACATTTGAAACGGATTCAAACGGTCCATCGCATCGTAAAATTTTTATGGGATGAACAACCAGTTCCTTTTACCCGTCCAGTTATGGTCGGAAAGATGATACAGAATATCAATCCTGAAACATCACCAACCTACCGTAAAGGAAAGATCGGTGGATGGAAAGAAGAATTTGACAAAGAGCTCATCACCCTATTTAAACAATACGCAGGTCAGTTACTGATTGACCTTCAATATGAAAAGAATATGAATTGGTAAAGCGGCACTTGGACAAGTGCCGCTTTTACATTATTTGTAAGTTCAATGGGGGCATGTCTATGCTACCCACCGTCCACTACATAGAATAGAAATAAATGGAATTTATGTAATGAATAACCTAAAGGAAGGAGCATGGTATGAAGATCGTCACCATCCTAGGAACTCGACCCGAAATTATCCGACTAAGTCTGATCATTAAAAAACTGGACGAACTTTCAGACTCTCATATCGTTATTCATACTGGACAGAATTTTATCTATCATTTGAGCGAAATCTTCTTTAAAGAATTGGATCTTCGTATGCCTGATTACATCCTGCAGCATGAGCAGCGTACATTGGGACAACAGCTCGGCACAATGTTTGAGAAGATCGAAGAAATCCTCTTGAAGGAACAACCAGATAAAGTCTTAGTATTGGGAGATACGAATAGCGCTTTGAGTGCTGTGTTAAGTGAACGAATGGGAATCCCGGTCATCCACATGGAAGCAGGTAATCGTTGTTTTGATTTGGCTGTTCCTGAAGAAAAGAATCGGAAAGTCATTGATGCCATTTCAACCTACAATCTCCCCTACACACCTAACAGCAGAGAGAACCTCATCCGAGAGGGGTTCCCTTCAAATCGTATTTTATTATTCGGTAACCCGATTTATGAGGTACTGACTCATTATGATGAAAAAATCAATCAGAGCTCAATTTTGTCCAAGCTGCAGATCCAGCCAGGTGAATATTTCCTTGTCACGACACATCGGGCAGAAAATGTAGATAATCCCCTCCATCTCACCGAGATATTTGAAGGCTTGAATAAAGTAGCAGAAAAATACCAAAAGCCGGTCATCTGTAGTATTCACCCTAGAACAAAAAGCCGCTTGGAAAATCAAACAGGCATCAAACATCACCCGCTTGTAAGATTCTTTGAGCCTTTCGGTTTCTTTGATTTCGTCCATCTCGAAAAACATGCCACGTGTGTGTTGACCGATAGTGGAACGGTCCAGGAGGAATGCTGTATCTTCCAGGTTCCAACTGTAACGATAAGAAAAAGCACAGAACGTCCTGAAACAGTGGATTGTGGAAGCAATGTCATTTCCGGTGTTAACAGGCAAAGAATTTTAGATGCCGTTTCAGTCATGGTGAATCAAACAAAAGGCTGGGAATGTCCGGATGGATATCTCGAAAAAGCCGTGTCACAAAAAGTCGTTCAATTTATATTAGGAGGTCGTTAAGCATTGCGAAACAAAACGATTTTAATAACAGGAGGAACCGGGTCGTGGGGTCATGAATTGGTCAAACAATTACTCGAGAAGGACCCTAAGGAGATTCGGATCTTTTCTAGAAATGAAGCTAGTCAAGTCCAAATGCAACACGAATTTGAATATAATCCGAAATTAACTTTTATCATAGGAGATATTCGTGAGTACCAGGGGTTACTTAAGGCTTCGGAAGGTGTGGATTACATCTACCATCTGGCTGCTCTGAAACACGTTCCCATCTGTGAACATCAACCCTATGAAGCATTGAAGACGAATGTATTAGGTACGCAACATGTGATTGAAGCAGCCATTCAAAGCAATGTCGAAAAAGTCATTTACATCTCCACAGATAAGGCTGCAAACCCTTCCAATTTTTATGGTATGACGAAAGCTATCGGAGAAAAATTGATTATATATGCCAACTTGTTAAGTCCCACGACGAAATTCGTTTGCGTACGTGGCGGTAACGTTCTTGGAACGAACGGTAGTGTCATCCATGTATTCAAAAGGCAAATTGAGCAAAAAGGGGAAATCGGAATCACCGATAAGAGGATGACACGGTTTTTTCTCACTTTACAGGATGCGATTAAACTACTATTCAAAGCCACCGATGAAAGCAGGGGTGGAGAGATATTCGTTATGAAAATGCCTACATGCAGAATCATTGACTTGGCAGAAGTATTGATTGAGGCTTCCGGAAAAAAGGAAGTAAAAGTTATAGAAGCTGGAATCAGACCAGGTGAAAAGTTACATGAAATCTTACTTTCTGAGTATGAAAGCAATACCACTGTTTATTTTGATGAAGAGTACTTCGTCATTCTCCCAACCATAGAACTGCAAAATTTGAATGAATTCTATAAGAGTTATAAGAAGATAGATTTGCATAGTTATAGCTCTCATGAGTCGCTCATGACAAAAGAGGCAATCAAAGAAATGCTTGAAAAAGGTGGATTTTTGTAATGAAGTTGCTTGTACTCGGCGGTAAGGGAATGGCGGGGCATGTAATGGTTGAGTACTTCCGAACGAGATCTCTTTATGATGTCGTGTACACACATCGAAATAAATCTTGTACAGAAGGGATCTACCTGAATGCATCCGATTATACAGCAGTAGAATCTCTGATAGCCAGGGAAAAGCCGAATGTGCTGATCAACTGTATAGGAATCCTGAATCAATTTGCAGAGCAAAACGTGCAAGAAGCCATACTAGTGAATAGCTTGTTGCCTCATGTCTTACAAAACGCGATGGATAAAATGAACGGAAGATTGATTCATATTAGTACCGATTGTGTGTTTGAAGGCGAACAAGGTGATTATCCAGAGCAAGCAACCCCAGATGGACAAAGCATGTATGCCAAGACAAAATTTCTCGGGGAAATCATCAAACCTCCTCACCTCACAGTTCGTACTTCCATCATCGGACCGGAGTTGAAAGATGGAATTGGTTTGTTTCAATGGTTCATGAAGCAGACAGGTCAAGTGAATGGATATGTGAATGTGTTTTGGAACGGAGTGACGACTTTGGAGCTTGCGAAAGCAGTTCATCATTTCATTGAGGAGAATGTATCTGGACTATACCATTTGACCGCTCCAGAAAAAGTGTCCAAATATACACTTCTCAAGTACATTCAAGACACATTTGATCGAAGGGACTTATCCTTAGTGCCTTTCGAAAATGCTCATTGTGACCGTACATTATTGAATACTCGAGAGGATGTCCGTTATACAGTAGTCCCATATGAGGTGATGCTTCAAGAATTACGCGACTGGATGGATGAGAGAGATGGAGGATAAAGCATGTATCTTGATAACCGGGGCTAATGGATTTACAGGAATGCATGCCTATGAAAAAGCTAAATTGCTTGGTTTGAAGATCATTTGTACAGGAAGACGACGTAACTCCAACATTCCTGATAACGAATTTAAGGTATGTGATTTGACGGACTTCAAAAAAACACTCCAATTGATTGAGGAAGTAAAGCCAAATTATATCCTGCACTTAGCCGGTTTTAATGATGCCCTGCAATCCTGGAATGCACCGTACGAATGTCTGCAAGCCAACTTTGGGGGCACCCTTCATCTCCTCGAGGCGATCCGTCGGTTCGTTCCACGATCCAAAACGGTAGTTGTAGGTTCAGCTCTTCAATTTTCTCCACAGAAAGGAGAAAAACCCCCTCATCCGTATGGTCTGAGCAAAACATTACAAGTTCAACTAAGTGAGTATTGGAGTGATTTGTTCGCTATAGATGTAGTGATCGCCAAAACTTCAAACCTCATCGGTCCCGGTCCTTCCAACGGAATTTGCTCTAAAATCGCGCAAAAAATCGTAGAAGCTGAACGACATCAACATACGATTAAAATAGACATAAAAAATGGACTTGCTCAATGCGATTTTGTAGATGTTCGTGATGCTGTGGATGCTTATTTTTGTATTTTGACCAATCAGAATGAATTGAACCTGTATGAAATAGGATCCGGAAAGAGTATAACATTAGACGAACTTGTTGCTTGCTTCCAAGCAGTAACCTCTGGACACTTTGAAATTACGGTTGAAGAACGTCGAAAGACTGAACCTGTAAGTATGGAAATACAGCCCCTCCAAAGCCTTGGTTGGAAGGCAGCCTACAATCTTGTGAACTCCTTGCAAGATCTATTAGCCTATCACCGTGCCAGCTGAATGCAGGTTTGTAAGAAAGAAGATAAGAAATGAGGAGAAGACCTTGAATACAGCAAATCCTAAAGTAAGCATCATCATTCCATTCTATAACTGTTCCTATGTACACCATGCAATCAACAGTGCATTAAGACAAACCTATCAACCGCTCGAAATAATTGTGGTCGATGACGGGTCTACGCTCAATCAACACTTGATTACTCCCTTTAAAAGTAGAATCAAATATATTTATAAAAAAAATGGAGGAACAGCAACTGCATTGAATAGGGGAATTCAAGAATCGAGTGGTGATTTGATTGCATGGCTCAGTTCTGACGACGTTTTCCTCCGCAATAAATTGCGGAAACAAGTGGATTTCATGAAGAAAACGGGAGCTGATATGGTTTATTCCAACTTCAATCTGATTAATGAACGTAGTATCATAACCCGAAGGAATGCGGGACTTTATTTAGAAAGACGTTTGGACTTTTTGAAAATGTTGACCACAAGTTGTCCAATTAACGGGAACACGGTCCTTTTCAAAAAATCTCTTATAGATGAAGTCGGTCTTTTTGATGAATCGTTAAAGTATACACAGGACTATGACATGTGGATTCGCATGGCCTGCAAGACGCATATCAAGATGTTGAATGAAGCGTTAATCAATTATCGTCATCATGACAAAATGGGTTCAAGACAGTTTCATGAAGAGCAATGGCGTGAAATCCGAATGATACAAGAAAAATACAAAGGTATGGTAGCAAGACTGATCCACTGCGAGGAATCTGGAAAACAGGAAGATTGTTATGAGTGATCTTGCAAAGAAAGAAATCAGTGTGATCATCCCCACTTACAACAAGTATCCCCAAAATCTATTGACCCTTTATTCTCTACAATACCAATCTTTCGATTTATCAAAAGTGGAAGTCATCATGATTGACGATGGTTCTACAGATGATACGTATCAACAACTGAACAAGCAGACTTTCCCTTTCCAGTTCAAATTGATCCGTTGTGAAAAGAACATTGGCAGGCCAGCTGCAAGGAACTTAGGGTTGAGGGCGGCATCAGGTAAAATCATCATCTTCCTGGATGCTGAAATTCTCGTACAAGACGATTTCTTGAAGATTCACCATGAATACCATCAACAACATCCGAATCTTGTGGTCACTGGAATCATGTTCTTGAAGCGGCTCTATTCCGTTCTGGATCCTTCCTTTTCTCCAGAGCAATTGGAGGAATGTATGAAGCTTGTGCGGAGACGAAAGTCGATGAGATCCAAGGTATCAGAGTTTATGAAAAGTCCCAGGATCATGCCTCTATTATCAGAAAATGAAATTCGTACTCGTTCCTTTGCCAATCTCGTACTTCCAACACATTTTGAATTGCTCTATGAGTATACAATCATTAAGAACTATGGATATGGTTTAGAAGGTTATCACATTCCCTGGCAGTTGTTCGGTACAGGCCATGTCTCCGTTTCCAAGAAGGCCATCGACAAGGTAGGTCTATTTGCTGAGTATCCCGGATATGGATGGGACGACTGTGAAATGGGTTATCGACTTTATAAAAACGGGGCGACCTATATTTCTGATGGAAGGTTGATTAGCTATCACCAGGAGCATCCGAGAGCTGTAATCATACAAGATGAATCCAAACAAAATTACTACCGGTTCCAAGAAACATATAAAGCTGTCGATCAGATGATTATCAGCTTAAGCTTTTTGCCCGACGCCCCCTTCAACCTTCATCAAGTCAATCAAATCCTCATTAATTATCAGGACTTATGTAAAAGTCAACCAGGTCAGTTCCGGATGATCAAGAGAGTGTTCCATATTATGCTTAGACGAATCGGACTTCTCAGAAGCCAAAATAAGAACATTTCCAAGTTGATGCCATGCACAATGAAACCTTCCGAGTATGAGCAATTGAAAGTTGAAAAAGAACAACTACGAAAACTCGTGAAATATACAGTTTTCCTCAACTGTTTTGAACATTTGGCGTCGATCTGAATGGTAGCTAACTATGAAAGGAAGCGAAAGAATGAAAATGACGTTTGTTGCAATTACCTTGTGTAAAGGAGGCGCACAAAGGATGCTGGTCGAGTTGGCAAATGGTCTGGCGAAGAAAGGACATGATGTGTCTTTTCTCATGCCAACAGGTGGTGTGGTCGAGTATCCTGTACATGTACCAATTGTTCGCACGCCTACGAATTTTATAGCCGCCAAAGATATACCAAAGAGTGATGTCATCGTCTCCAACTTCTATACATTAACTTCCATCTGTGAAGAAGCGAGTCGTTTAGGGAAAGGAAAGCATGTCAGAATCAGTTTATGTTACGAACCGGTGTTTTTGGATCAACACGAAGCATCGTTCAAAAGCTATCATATCAGTCGTAACCTTGTCGTACTTTCGAAATGGCAGCAACAGCTCATCAAACTGAACCATGGGATAGAGGGAGAAATCGTTCCGGTTGGTGTTAGTGACGCATTTCGTAATCTCGGGCTACGTAATCCTCAAAAAAAACTTGAGGTCACAGGTATATTAAGAATTCCAGAAGGGGGTTATTCTTGGCATCGTGAACAGGAATATCTCATTCAAACCTTTACCGCACTCAAACAAAAATACCCGCATGTTATTTTCAACCTCATCACTCCACCAAGCGAACTAAGATCTTCTCCTACATTGCGAACCATTCACTCTAATCGTCTATTCAATTCGATTACCCCAGCAGATGATCCACAACTCATTCAACATTTTAATAGAAGTGATATTTTTGTCAGTTCTTCAACATATGACACAGCTTCATTGCCCGGATTGGAAGCAATGAAGTGTGGTGCAGCTCTTGTAACCGTATATTCGGGTGGAAACATGGATTACTGCCGTCATGGTGAGAATTGTCTGCTTTCCTATCGTTATGAAAACAAACTTGCATCTCAAATCTCGACATTGATTGAACAACCTCAACTCAGGAAAAGGTTGGCAATTGCAGGGGAGAGAGAAGCTGCGAAGTGGACATGGGAGAGAAGTGTGCAACGTTTTGAAAATACAATGAAAACATTTTTGAAAAGGGGGTAAAACCATGGTCAGTATCCCGCATGGTGGAAAACTCGTCAATCGGTTCATAGATACCGTACCTGAAAACTTGGATGGCTTGAAAAGGATCCCCATCACTTCAACTGAATTATCAGACCTTGAATGTATTGCAGAAGGTGTCTACAGCCCGATTGAAGGTTTTATGATAGAAGAAGACTACCTTGCTGTCTTAGACAAAATGAGACTCAAGAGTGGGGAAGTATGGAGTTTACCCATCACGCTATCCATTGCAGAAGAAACTGCTGAATCGATTAAAGAGAATGAACGGCTTGCGCTCACCTATGATGGCGTCATCTATGGAATCATTGAAGCAGAGGGATCCTATTTGGTCGATTTGGAAAAAGAAGCAATGAAAGTCTATGGAACGAACAGCCCTGAACATCCTGGTGTCGCAAAACTCTTGAAGCGGTCACCGATTTATCTCGGAGGGAAAATCCACCTATTGAAAAAGCGGACATCCCAGTTCATGAGTGATACTTACACTCCTGCAGAGACAAGACGTATTTTTGAGCAAAAGGGTTGGAAAACAGTGGTTGGATTTCAAACAAGAAATCCGATTCATAGAGCACACGAATATATCCAGAAAGTCGCACTTGAACAAGTGGACGGTTTGTTCATCCATCCTCTTGTAGGGGAGACCAAGTCTGATGATATTCCTGCTGACATCCGAATGGAATGTTACAGGGTCCTATTAGACAATTATTATCCAGAAGACCGCATACACCTGGGTGTATTCACGAGTTCGATGAGATATGCAGGACCGAGAGAAGCGGTCTTCCATGCTCTTGTGCGTAAGAATTTCGGATGCACGCATTTCATCGTAGGACGCGATCATGCTGGTGTCGGAGATTATTATGGTACGTATGATGCGCAGTGGATCTTTGATGCATTCAGTCGTGAAGAGTTGGGGATTACACCGGTTCTCATGGAACATAGTTTTTTCTGTAAGAAGTGTGATCAAATGGCCTCTTCAAAAACTTGTCCACATGGTAAAGGAGATCACATCCATTTATCCGGCACGAAAGTGCGTCAGATGTTACAGAATGGAATAACCCCGCCACCGCATTTCAGCAGAAGTGAAATCGTCAACATCTTATTGCAATACTATCAATTAAAGAAGGAATGAAAGATTCGGTCATGACGCCTGATATTTGGATTACATTCGCAGTCATCGCTGGAATGTTCTTATTACTATTCTTCCATTGGTATACAGCAGAAGTGGTCGTGATTGGAGCTGTTCTTATACTCGTGTGGACGGGAGTGCTAACTATTGAAGAAGCATTCAACGGCTTCACCAGTGAAGGCATCTTGGTGATTGCTTCCTTATTCATCATCATGACGACTCTTCAGAAACATCCAGCGTTCACAAAGATTACAAGTGTAGTGTTTGGCGGTAAACAGACACTTAGAAGTGGCTTAAGACGTATGATGGTGGTGACTGGTGGATTATCGAGCTTTATGAACAATACACCTCTTGTGCTCCTTTTGACACCGGTCGTCAAAAGATGGGCGGATAAGCATTCCTACAGTCCTTCCAAGCTTCTTATTCCATTGTCCTATGCAACGATTATCGGAGGCATGTGTACACTCTTAGGTACCTCGACGAACCTGGTTGTTCATACCTTGTTGTTGAAGGAAGGATATGAAGGATTATCTTTATTCGAGTTGGCTTATGTCGGGATTCCATTTTTCCTCGTCGCTGTCATTTATCTCCTGACCATAGGCTATAAATGGTTACCGAATCATCCGTCGGTGCAAATCGATGATATTCAATCCTCTCAATTCATAGTGGAAGCTGTCGTTCAGGATCACTTTGAATGGGTAGGGAAATCAGTTGAAGCAGCCGGATTGAGACACTTGAACAACAGCTATCTGATGGCCATCTTGCGACAGGGAGAATGTATCTTTCCAGTTACACCACATCAAAAACTTAAAATGGATGACCATTTGTTATTAGTAGGCGACTCTTCATCCGCAGAGGAAATACGAGCCATGCAAGGCCTTGAAATACAACAATCAAGCTACAAGTTTATGAATCACGAGTCCGAACTGAAATTGGTGGAGGCGACCATTCCGAACGATTCATCCTATATATCGCTCAGCATCAAAGACATTCAATTTCGATCCCAGTTCGGTGGAGTCGTTATCGCTGTCTATCGGAATGGTCAGCGAATCAATCAGAAGATCGGTTCCATCCGTTTACGATCAGGTGATATGTTATACATCTTATCAGATGAATCCATCCGTCATCATACTTCCAATAACCTACTCTTATTAGCTTCCCACCATTCACCTTTCCAAAAGGCCAACTTGAAAGATTGGATTCCGATGATGTTATTTGGAATGATGATTACGACAGTTGCTTTTGGCATCGTTTCAATCGTCCATGCGGCACTTACAACCGCATTATTGATGTTTTTGATCAAAAAAATAACCTTTAACGAAGCTAAGGAAGCGATCAAGTGGGATGTTCTTCTCGTAATTGGAGGAGCTTTTGGCATAGCAGAAGCGATGATGAAATCTGGAGCAGCAGAATATTTGACCATGGGTATCATTGGACTTATGCCGTACTATTCACCTTTGATTTTACTGATGCTCACGTATCTGATTACGAACATCTTGACAGAGTTAATCACGAATAATGCTGCCGCTGTTATCATGTTTCCAATCGCAATGTCGCTTGTACACGAGTTTTCATTGAATGCTGAACCATTTGCCATTGCCATCGCCATCGCAGCATCCGCGAGTTTCTCTACACCAATCGGATATCAGACGAATTTGCTCGTTTATGGTTCAGGACAATATCGGTTCATCGATTTCGTGAAAGTGGGTACACCTTTGAACCTTATAGGATTACTGATTTCAATTATCATCATACCGATTATATGGCCAATGACTTAAATGAGGAGGGATCTTGATGGGATCGAACTTATTCTGGCACCAACAGGATGTAACGAAACGGGCAAGGCAGCTGTTACATGGGCACAAAAGCTTCGTCATCTGGTTTACAGGCCTGTCCGGATCAGGGAAATCTACCATTGCGAACAAATTGGATCGTTCTTTATATCGGAAAGGAATCTCAACCTACATCCTCGATGGAGATAACATCCGTATCGGCTTGAATAATGATTTGACCTTTTCACAAGAAGATCGGGCAGAAAATATCCGGAGAGTCGGTGAAGTTGCACGGCTTTTTGTAGACGCGGGCATTATTGTGTTAGCTACATTCGTATCACCTTATCGAGCCGATCGGGAATATGTCCGCAAGTTGATGAACAAGACTGAATTCATTGAAGTCTATGTAAAGTGCAAAATGGATACGCTCAAGGCTCGGGATCCTAAAGGTCTTTATAAAAAAGCGATGAATGGCGAAATAGAGAATTTCACCGGGATATCCGATCCATATGAAGTACCGGAAAAACCCGATATTGTCGTGGATACAAGTATGATGTCTGCAAGTGTATGTGTGAAACAAATCGAGAATTTTCTGTTCAACAATGGTTATCTGAAATAAACCAAAGATAAAAACCAACATATCCTGAGAATGTGTTGGCTTTTATTCTTGATCATTCACTTGGTTTCCATGTAACGCGGCCGCAGGATTTACAACCAGCATTCGGAGTTTTCGTAAACAAGGATGTTTTTCGAGTTCGATTCCTTCTTCGTTTTACTTGTTTGTACAATTCGATAACATCCGATTTTTTCAAGTCGATCACCTCGAAAATTAGGATGATTTATCTTATTCGTACAAGAATCGGATGGTGTTTTATTTTCTAAAAAATGGATTGATGACCTTCGTTTCCTTCTTTTTGGATTGATTTTTGAATGGATCGAACTTTGTCGGTTTATGATCTTTATTATATTTGAATGGATCAATCGGTTCAGCATCCTTGGAATCTGGTCCATTGAAATTGGGCTTTTCAGGCCAAGATGTCTTCAACTGGTATGAAGAGAGCGCAGGATTGATTGGTGTAAGAACCTTTCGTAATAATGTTTCGTAAGTGCCTGTAGGAATATCCCCAAGCAATTCGAGGGATTCGCCATGACTGTCACCTAGGATGAGGTACGTAAGCCATTCTGAAATATCATCGCATTTTTCTGGATTCCAATAAACCTTCGTATCCGTGTGTAACGTTTCTGGAACCAACTGTTTGTATACCCAATCTTTCGGTGTTGAAAAATGGTCTTTCGGTTTCGGAAAGTGATACACCGAATGATTTCCTTCCAATTTAATGAATGGATTCGAGTCACTGGTGTCCCTGAATGTGGAGAGTGTCTTTATACCCTGCTGGAATTTCGGTGTCACATTCGCTTCTGAGTGCGCCAGCAGCTGACTTAGTCGTTTGAACTCCTTTGGACTCAAGCCGATGATGCGCACATGAAGATTGGTTAATCTACTAGTAAGTTCATTAGAAGAATCATCCCAATCCAATCCCCAAAATATTGCGATCAGTTTCAATGCTTGTAACTCATCTATAGTTAGTCTACATAGCTCTTTTCTATTAAAGAAAACGCGATACATCGCTTTCCCTCCTTTAAAAATAGGCATTAATCTTTGTGTCATTAGCCGTCGTATTCCCATAGTATGTATTGAATCTTCAGTTCATGATGAAGAAAGGAAGGGAAACTATGAGTCATAAAAAACACAATATACCTAAGGCTGCAAACAGCTTACAGGATGAGTGTATTCGCGTACAAAAAGTGTACGACTGGGTAACCGATGCACTTACCGTTCGTAAGACGGTCCGATTTACCCGCGAACAGATTTGTGAGATCGAAGAAGCGATGGAAGATCCAAGTCGTCGCCCTCTACGTATCATCTGTGAACCACCAGAAACACCACCACTTTTCCCTCTACAAAACAGAAGAAGTCATGATCATGATCATGATGATGATAATCTTGAATTCATCTGCGAGCAAGTGGGAGAAAAGCGTGATGTAACGGTATCAACAAATGGTGGTTTCGTTGATGCGCAACTCGTTGAACTCTTAATCAGCACGGACTTGAAAATTCTTGTAGTGGATCGACATGGATGTGTGGTAACGAAAACGAATGTGAACGCATCTGTTTTCGAATCATTCGTACTATGCTACCCAGACGGAACAGACTTGTTCTGTAAAGTCTCCAAGATCTTCTGCAGAATTCCATCTGGAACGGTTCTACTCAACACTCCGTCACCAGAAAGCTTCGATGTCGAGATTACATTCTGTTTGGATATCCAGGTAGAAGCGGAAGTGAAGTTGGAAGTTCTTGCGAAGTTCTGCTCACCGCGTGATAACGACCTCATTGCACCGGATGTCGTTGACCAATGTCCGAAAGTGGAGTTCCCGCCTCAATGTCCTGATATCTTCCCACGTCCAAACTGTGACTGCTCTGCTCAAGGGGAAGCGAGCGGTGATACAGGAGAGGAAGCGTCAGAGGAAGGAAGACTTGCGGTATTAGTGGATATCTGTCCTGACTGCAGCCTGGTCGACAGTGAATTACGAGCAAGCTTCCGAGATACGGATACAGAAGACGGAACAGAAAGCTTCAACTTTACTGCGACTACATTCGATCAAGAAACACTTTGCTGTGAGAAGACGAGAGATGGCTTAAAGTTGATCATCAGTGGAGAAGGTCAGGTAGATGGAAGAACAGTAGACTACAACTTTGCTGTAGTTGATGGTGATTCCGGTACACAATTCCAGCTGCAACTGATCAACCGCAGAGGTCAAACAATCTTCGACTCAGATGTGGTTGAAGCGGATGAAGGCGAAGTTAAAGTAGAAGACTGCATCACATTCAGTGATCTAAAGGTAAAAAGACCTTAGATAGGAAAGGGCGAGATTACTCGCTCTTTTTTATTTTTTATTTCGTAAAGGATAATGAATCATTTTTAGGGACATCGTCTGCGAGATGGAAGCTCTATGATGAATAAGTGCCCAAGCTGTAAGGTTCTTGTAAAGTCTCGGTATGGATATACATATGATAAGGGTATATGACCGGTTTAGGAGGAGGACTTTTATGAATCCACAAAAAGAAATAAGCTACGACCGGCTGGTTTCACGAACCAAATATTATCAGGAGAAATCACTTCAATTAGAAAAGTCGTTACTATTTGCAGAAGAGAAGATTGAGCAATTGGAACAAGAGCTGAAGACCGCTCTTGAAAATGATGATCTTCAAAAAGAATTAGAGGAAAAAGTACGAGAGCTGGAGAACTATCGTATTGAAGTCCAACAGCTGAATGAAAAATTATCTCAATCCAATCTTTCTGCAATGACGAAAAAGATACAGAGTTTTGAAGAATTGTTAGGGACGATTGAACAGGAAATGAACGAGAAAGAAAAACAGGTTGAAAGTTATAAGAATAAAATCAGAAGCCTGGAAAGAAGAATGAAGGTACAGAACAATGCACCAGAAGAAATTTCGAGTGAGCAGGTAGAAAAAGAAAACCTTCAACTTACAGCCTATTTCAATCATAGTCTGATTTGCAAAAATGAATCCTCCTATGTCATCCATGGAAGTCTTCACATGACGAACTATGGATTGGAACAGCTGGATAACCCATTGATCTGTTTCCGATTCCAGCCCATTGATTATACAAACTTGAAGGGTAAAATCAGCTCGCTTGAACAATCCAATTTACCCGAAGATAAACAGGATTCCTTACAATGGGTCTATATTGAAAACGAGTGGGCGAAGGAAGCAAGAGAACGAGGGGAGATATGGGTTGCACCGATGCATGATCTCTTCATACCACCCAATCACACTGTTTCACTGACGGATTTTCAAATTCCAATCAAGAAACAATTCGAAGACAGTATCGTTGTGGAAGCATTTATCTATTTCAAAGAACAAGAGTACCGTGCAAGAGCTATGAATCAGATCGCATTGAACTTTTAAACACCCCAAAAAACTGAATATTGTGCGAATATTTTAAGGATATAACGGGTAAAGAATACTAATCCAGTGGATGAAAAAATTGTGAAGCAGGTGAATGGCATGGGCTATGTACCCCCTTACATCCCCAATCAGAATTTGATATACGGGAACCGAGTGCAAGAGACCTATTCTTCTTATAAGCTCCAATTACATCCAGTAGAGCGGATACAGTATGAAGATGTCACCAAAAAAACGAGTGATCAGGAAAGGTATGAACGGCGGAAGGTCAATGCTGGTCAGTCGTTTCATAAAATATTGTCCGATTTGACAGGAAAAGGACAGAAGATCAACGAAGTTATATAGGGACTAGCGAGTCATTTCGCTAGTCCCTATTTTAATGAGGTGGGTGCGATTCGTCATGGATATGATTCAACTTAGTCATTCTTGTTATTATTTCAAAGGACCTGTCAATATCGGTTATGTGAACCAAAATGACACAGGAATGCTGATTGACACAGGAATTGATCAGCAAGTGATGAAAAAGATTATCAAAACACTGGAGAAAAAATCATTTCCGGTTACACACCTATTCATCACCCATGCTCATGCAGATCACTATGGTGGAGCCAATTATTTGCAGAGAAATCACGACGTCCATACCATCGCTCCGCAAATTGAAGAAGCCATCTTACAAAATCCGATATTAGAACCTCTTTATTTATTACAGGGAAACCGGCCATTGGATGAAATGCGTAATAAATTTCTGGAAGCATTGCCGATGCGAGTCGATCAGGTTGTTCAAGAAGGGTTGTTAAAGGTTGGTTCACTTGAAACGGAGGTTGTTCTGCTACCTGGCCATAGCATTTATCAGCTTGGAATCAGAATAGGGGATGTACTCTATGCAGCAGACGCCTATTTCGGTATCGAACAGTTGCAAAAACATAAGATCCCGTTTTTGATTGATGCAGATGCAACGCTAGCAACCATAGAGAAGCTCCTTTCCATGAATGGAGTCGGAATGGTTCCAGGCCATGGGGAGTTTGAAGAGGAGCCGATGGAGACTTTGATCTCTAACTACGATCACCACGTGAGCATCATAGCAACTATGTATGAAGTACTTGGGAAATATAAGAATGGATGCAATTTTGAACAATTTATGAAAGACATGTGCACTAGATGGGAAATCAAGACGCCTACATTATCGTTATGGACACTGTATCGTACTGCTTTATTTGCTTATTTGATCAAAGGGATTGAAGACCACAAGATTCATTATGAAATTCGTGATTTCAACCTTCATTTCATGTTTGCATCCGTATGACGAGTCAGAAGAAGTTCATCTGGAGATTGCCACTCAGCATGAAGCACATCGGATACATGGGGAATATCCTGTTCCAACAACTTTTTCTTCAGCCAATCTTCCGTCCGTCCGAGTTCACTTAGGTTGTCATAGACGATTTCTCCATCCAGAATCAAAGAAATGGGCAATGAGACCTCTTCCGTAGGTAAATCCATATCCTTTCTTTTCACCATATCCACATCAGACTTGGGCAGTACACTGACAGTTCCATTCGTCTCCAGTATGGCGTACTTTATATCATAAATGGAGAAATACCCTTTTTGTCGGATTAATCCTTGTAATTGGTTGATGTCGAGCTTTGTTTTCTTCATCGTACTATAAACCAGTTTCCCATTATGAATGATGATATCCGGTTGTCCCTCCAAGAAGCCTCGGACTTTATTCTTCTTCTGGGTCCAGAATTCAATGAGAAAAATGAGTAATCCCCAAACGACTACTGCATATAGGATGTAAAATATATGGACGTTTTTATCATAGATTGCATTTCCTAGTAGTTCCCCGAGAATCAATGATGAGATAAAATCAAATGGTGTAATTTGTGAGATTTGTGTTTTACCTAAGAGCCTGGTCATGATAAATAATCCTGCGAAGCCAAGAATAAGCTCAATGGTCAGTTGCATGAAGTCCACATGAATTCCTCCGATTCCAACAATCTATACTCAGTTTGTTCATGCAGGGTGAGAAATAAACATATGTTGGAACCAGGTCAAATCAACCAAAAACAAAAAACGACCTACTGAAAAGGTCGTTTTAAGAATATACGTAATAATAGAGTTTATATCACTTTTTCCATTGCTACATGTGGAATACCGGCATCCATGAAAATGTCCGAATTAGTTTGATAACCAATTGTTGTGTAGAACGGTTCGGCGTGTGTTTGAGAGTGTAGTACAAACTTATGGACATTTTGTTGAATCGCTTCTTGTTCCATATTCTCCATCAACAGTTTACCGGCACCAGTGCCTCTGTATTCTTTCAATACACAGACCCGCTCAATTTTCGCATAATCGTCGACATATCGGATTCTCCCAGCTCCAATCGGAGTAGAATCGTCATAAACGACGAAGTGAGTGCAATCCTTCTCATATTGATCGATTTCCTCTTCTTCTGGAACATTCTGCTCTTCAATGAAAACAGTTGAACGTATGGAAAAGGCATCTTTCATTTTGGAGTCGTCCGTTACGACTTCGACTTTCAACATATCCTATCGGACCTTTCCAAGATGAAAAGTTTCAAATACGGTCCAGGATCCATTCTCCAACTGATAGAGTAATTGGAAGCGATCCACTTGTTCAGTATGGTCGATATCCATCATTTTCAAGGATTCCAGCACATCGTGATGTTCTTCATCAGAAAGTTTTTGTGCCAATGTAATATGTGGAACAAAATTATATGGCCGCTCACTATATAGTTCATCTTTATGAAGTTCTTCATGAAGCTTCGTCAAACGTTCCTCTTCCTTTACCTTGAAGTAAATGACGTTGTTGACCGGATGGAAAGAGCCGACCTTATAAACGTTCAGTTGAAAAGGTTGGATATTATCTGAGATTTCATGGATTTGTCGGGCCATTTCTTTCAACTCATCTTCATCTTCGACATCGAAAGGATCCTTTAATGTCAAGTGAGGAGCGATTAACGCATAATGAGGATCGTAACGTTTACGATATGAATTTACAAGGTCTTGTAGTTTTTTCGATGGAAAAATCGCGATACCGTATTTCATAATTTCCCTCCTCGTGCTTCATCCATTATCTTTATTTTGAGCAACTCTATTATAGCAAATTTTCTTACTATTTCATACTCATATTCCAAGGACTGTCCTTAATTAGGAAAAAGGAACTTCAATGCTTTAGGAATATCAGGCTGCCAATACGTCCATTTATGGTCTCCGTCGAATTCTTCATAATAATACTCTCCGAATGAACGCTCTGTGAGTGCTTTATTCAGATCCCTGTTCGGATTGATGAAGTCCTTCATTTCACCATTTGTCGTTTCCACTTCCGTTTCGCCCTTACCAGCGACATGATAAATGGATAACAAGGATGGATCCTTCAAATTGGAGACTCTTTCAAGTACATGATCGTTCACGAAAGGGGACTGGAGTGCAAGCTTCCCGAACGTACGGGGATAGTCTAATGCAGTCAGTAAAGATACCGTGGCGCCGAGTGAACTGCCGATCATCGCCCGCGCACTTGCAAGTTCCAAGGTTGAATATTCTTCTTCAATAAATGGTAGCAATTCATAAACAAGGAATCGGACATACTTGGAATGTTCCTCACCAGATGGATGGTACTTTCTACGACGATCATTCACATCTTTATATGGAACACCTACGATGATGAATTCCTCAATTGCACCATCTTCAAACAAAGTCTCAGATGATCTTGCAATTTTCCCAAGATTGAAATAGTCTTTTCCATCTTGTGCAATAAGTACGGAATATCGTAACAATGGCGTATAAGATGGAGGTAAGTAGATGTATAAGCTGATCTCTTCATCAAGAATTTCACTATAAATCGTTTTCTCTTCACGTTTTCCATTTAGTTTCATGGTCATCATCCTCCGTATACAATTGGAATAACCTGAGATTGATTGTAACATAAATGCTATAATGAATATAAGCAAGCACACATGAACTTGCATCGAAAGGGGAGATCTTCTTGAAAAAACGTGTACACAGTAAAGACGTGAAAGCTGCAACGATGAACCTATTGAACGAGCGAGGGATTAAAATTGTCGATGTAGCCGAGATCGTATATGAAATGCAGATTCCATATGCCCCGACATTGAAGATGGAAGATTGCATTGAGAGTGTGGAAGCTGTGCTCGAAAAAAGAGAGATTCAGCACGCGTTATTGGTTGGTATCGAATTGGATAAACTAGCAGAACAGAACAAACTGTCTGAACCCCTTCAGTCCATCGTCGAAACGGACGAAGGATTATTCGGCGTTGATGAAACGATTGCTATGGGTGCAGTGCTAGGGTACGGAAGTATCGCGATTACGACTTTCGGTCATCTAGATAAACAGAAAATCGGGATCATCGAAAAGCTAGATACGAAGAAAGGAAACGGAGTTCACACGTTCTTGGATGACTTGATCGCTAGTTTAGCTGCGAATGCATCAAGCCGGCTCGCTCACAGAATTCGAGATCGTGAAGAGAACTTGAAAGAAGAGGAAATCCGTAAGCGGGATGAAGAAGAACGGATTGGATAATTACCGATATGAGAGCTTCCATTTGCTGTAATGGGAGCTCTGCAAAAAATCTTATTTAGTCTGTTGACAGAATGATAAATTGCCAGTATAGTATTACTTGTCCGCTAAAAGCTGAAAATGATCCGTTAGCTCAGTTGGGAGAGCGCTACCTTGACAGGGTAGAGGTCACTGGTTCGAGCCCAGTACGGGTCACCATACATATTAAACCGACCACTTTTCCTTATGGGAGAGTGGTTTTTTTATAATGTAAAAGGAATTCTTAAAAGTAATAGTTAAGTTGTTAAACGTAATTTAAGAACCAAATATCTTATGTAGTTAAAACAATATTTTACTAAAGGAAAGAAAAAGACCGGACAATTAAAGATCTTTTCAGTTATGTTATAAAGACAGATGATACAAATGGAGGATTTATTACTATGAACAAGCTGAAAAGAGATAACCCCTATCCGATCCTAATCTGAAATTGTGTTAGGTCAATCCCCTTGTTGATATAAGAGCTTCAAACATTAACTTTCAAATTTCACGCCTTTAATGGCACGACAATCTACGATGAATGTCTCATCTCTGCTCCTATCTTGTAAGGTGACACAACAATCCTGTTCATCAAAACACGCAAATGTGAACTCTTGGTTTTCAAAGTAATCATCATCACCAATAATAATACGTATTGTGGTGCCGACATCTAGCGTTTTGAAGACACGACAAGCACAGCTTTTACATCTTTTGTCTCCCTTCGACCGATCGATAGAATGGCAACTACAACTCATGATAAACACCTCCTTTGTCCTTTTTAATGTTAGGAATTAACAACCTGAACGCCAGCGATTGCTCTACAATCGAAGATAACGATGTTACCACCATCATCTCTTTTTGCCGTCACACAACAATTCTTTGGATCAAAACAAACTAAAAAGAAGTTTTCCTTTTCAAAAAAATCATCTGTGTTTTTGATAGCAATTCTGATTTCTGTGCCTTGTTCTAAATTTTGTAAAAAACGGCATACGCAGCTATCGCATATATTTTCTTTCACAATCATCGCTCCTCCTCTCTATGGTCATATAGTGTCAGAGCCACTAATCCAATAATTCAATTGCGATTATGTCTCTACAATCCACCAATACAGCTTCATTATCGTCTCTTAAAGTAACGCAACATGTTTTGTCATCAAAACATAAAAATGTAAAATTAATCTCACCACCGTTTGTGAAAAATTCTTCTGATAGGAACGCAATTTTGACCCTTGCACCTTTATCTAGCGTTCTGAATACATCACAAATACAGCCTTCGCAGCGGTCTTCCTTTTTCTTTTTCCAATCCTCATTTCCAAAAAAACCTCTACCCACAACCATTCCTCCTTTACTTAAATGTTCACAGTTATACTACACTATATGGAAAGGCCCTCGGTTTGGTATAGACAAGTATCTAAAATAGGTGAGGAATCTTTGAATGCAAACAAAAAACACCCATACGAAGTGAAACATCGTAATGGATGTTAAATGAATAAAGCCATCCTAGTATTCTTTTGTAAACGTATATGACAAGTTGAAGAAGTGTTCAGACATGGAAGTAAGGGTATATTAGATTTACAAATGATGAGTACCATCTTGAAAAGGATGAGATAGAGGTATTGCCATTGGAGAGTCTTCAATTTTATTTATTTCACTACTCGAAATATATTACGATACAATCATGAAATCTTTTTAAATGCCCTATTTCGATCTCGCAATTGATTCGAGAGATGTAGCTGTAGAAGACGGTCTAATTCTTGACTGCATTTCAACGTTTCTGTCGATGACATGCCATGGATTTTAGCGGTTTCTAACATTTGTGCTCGCTTGCGCTCGATGGTGAGTGATAACATTTATCTTCCCTCCGTCTATTGTAAAGATTAGCCTTGTACATTATCTTACAAAAGCAAGATATTGAAAATAGATTCGTCTAAAGTTCTTAAGATTCGACAGAAATAGAATTGGACGGCATAATGAATCGACATTCATTTTATCCTATTGGTGGTGAAAAGATGAGTAAGGAAAGAGAAATGGTGAAAAAGAAAGGTCTTCCCCCAGGCTCATTGGTTTACGTTGGAGATGAAGAAGCCTCTACGACAAAAATATCAATCATTGATTATTTGGGTGAAAATCTGGTAGAGAGGAAAGTGGATCAAGTTGAAGATATCCTTCCCTATACAGATTCTCAATCCGTCACTTGGGTGAACATAGAAGGTTTAGACGATATCAATGTCTTCAAATTCATCCGGGATGAATACGGTGTACATCCATTGTTGATTGAGGATATTTTGAATACAGAGCACCGGCCCAAGATCAACATACTGAACGATTACGTTGTCATGATCTTGAAGATGGTCTGGTTCAATAAAGAGGAAGTAGAAATAGAAGAAGAACAGATAAGTATCATTATCAAGGACCAGACGATCTTTACAATTCAGGAAAGGGAAGGGGATGTGCTTGAACCTGTACGGAAAGCGATCCGCCAAAACCTAGGGAGAATTCGCAACATGTCCGCGGGATATCTCGTCTATTCCATATTAGATGCCATAGTCGATCAGTATCTGATTGAATCTGAGCGGATTTCATCGGATATCGAGCAAATAGAGGAAGACATGGTGATGAATCCCGATCAGACCGTCCTACAGCAAATCTATTATTATAAGAACATCGGCATGCATCTACGGAAGATCGTCTGGCCAGTAAAAGAAATCATTACAGGACTAGAAAAAACGAAAGTGATTGACTTGAATACTGGGTTCTATTTGAAGGATGTCAGCGACCATATCATTCATGTCATGGATACTGTGGAGATGACGAGAACAATGGCAGCGAACTTGCTGGACGTTTATTTTTCAAGTGTCAGCAATAAGATGAACGAGGTCATGAAGGTACTGACCATCGTTTCGACGATCTTCATTCCTTTGACTTTCATAGCTGGTATCTACGGAATGAACTTCATGTATATGCCTGAGTTGGATGAACCGATGGCATACCCAGTCGTTTGGGGATTGATGATTGCGATGACGCTTGGGATGATTCTCTATTTCAAAAGAAAACGCTGGTTCTGACCCAATTTTCAGTAATGGTTGGTATAATGGGAGGAGTTTACAAATAGAGAAATTGGAAGTGAAAGCATGACGAAAGAGGATATTCTAACGGGGATTCGGGAGAAATCAACGATCCGTCCACTCGTGTTAACATCTGTCATCTTGGCTATGTTCATGGCTGCGATCGAAGGGACGATCGTATCGACTGCTATGCCGAGCATCGTGGCTGACTTAGGTGGTTTCAGATTATACAGTTGGGTGTTTTCGGCCTATTTACTTATGCAAGCGGTCACCATATTGATCTACGGTAAGCTATCAGACCTCTTCGGGAGAAAGCCTGTTTTTACCTTCGGTGTAGGGTTGTTCATGATTGGCTCTATCTTGTGCGGGTTTGCAGAATCAATGGAAATGCTCATCTTGTTCCGATTGATACAAGGTCTTGGAGCGGGAGCGGTCATGCCGATCGCCACGACCATCGTCGGTGATATGTATACAATGGAAGAAAGAGCGAAGATCCAAGGATATTTAGAAAGTGTTTGGGGAATTTCAGCTGTCATAGGGCCAGCATTGGGTGGTTTCATCGTCCTTTATGTTGATTGGGCATACGTTTTTTGGTTGAACATCCCGCTTGGTATACTTGCGATTCTCGGTACCGTTTTATTTTTACATGAAGACGTTGAAAAGAAAAAACATGAAATTGATTACATAGGTGCGTTTTTGGTTTTTGTGGCAGTTAGCAGCTTAATGATCGCTCTCATTCAAGGCGGTGTCACATTACCCTGGACTTCCTGGCAAATCATCGGTCTGTTCAGTCTGTTTGCAGTGAGCTTCATGCTCTTCATCTATCAGGAGAAAAGGGCTGCAGAACCGACCATGCCATTGAGTATATGGAAAGATCGATTGATTACATTGGCTAATCTAGCGTCACTCACTACTGGAGCGATACTGTTCGGAGTATCTTCTTTCCTGCCTGCTTATGTTCAAGGGGTGATGGAAGAGTCGCCACTCGTAGCTGGATTCACCCTTACGACGATGTCTATCGGTTGGCCGATCGCTTCCACACTTGCAGGAAGGCTGATCATCAAACTCGGTTTCCGTACCGTCGCTGTAGGTGGTGGCGTAGCGCTCATGATTGGGTCCATCTTCTTCATGAATCTGGATCCTTCCAAAGGTCCGATATGGGCAGGAATCGGGTCATTCATCATAGGAGTCGGTATGGGTCTGTCTACGACCACGTTCATCGTCTCCATCCAGTCTTCTGTTGATTGGAAGAAGCGTGGGGTCGCGACCGCTTCGAATATGTTCATGCGGATTTTAGGAAGTGCAATCGGAGCGAGTCTACTCGGAGGAATCTTGAACAATCAACTACAAACATACTTACAAGAAAACAATGCCAACCTGGATGAATCTATATCGATTGATGCTGCAAACATCCTGCTCGAAAAATCCCAAAGGGAGAAACTCTCTCCAGAAACGTTGTCACTCCTGCAAGAAGGGCTTACTATTTCCATGGACAGTGTCTATCTCGGGGTTTTCATTCTAGCAGTGATGAGTTTCATCTTAATTGCGTTTTTACCTAAGAAGGATCAACAGAATAAAACAGAGAAGGAGAGTGTCTAAATGACATTCTCCTTACTTATCGGTCTCTAAAAGTTCGATCCGATTGTTGAATGGGTCGAAAAACGAAAATCGTTTCATACCAGGAATTTGGGTTTCTTCCTTGATCTTGACACCTTTTTGGATGAGATATTCCTTGACCTGTTCCAAATTTCTGATAGCAAATGCGGGGTGTCTTTTACTTTGTTCGGTATGAGGCTCTGTCCCGATATGCAGTTCAATACCGGCGACTTCATACCAGAGGCCGCCGTTTGCTTTCAACGCTTCGGGTTTCTCGATTTCATCGAGCCCTAGAACTTCTGTGTAAAAGTTTCGGGCGGTATCCTCTTCACCTGTGGGGATGCAAACTTGAACGTGGTGTAATCTTTCAAAATGTATTTTCGTCATGAAAGTTTTCCTCCAATCATTTGATAGATCAACTGTAGCAACAATAAAATCGTGATGGCTCTCAGAATGAGTTTGACGGCTGATTTCGAGAATTTGCCTGCGAGGCGGACAGCTGTCTGTGCACCAATCAGTGAACCAACAGCTAGAGGGAGTGCAATTTTCCAATCCAAGTGTCCGGCAATATAGAAGCTGACGAATGCGCCTAAACAGCTTAGGAAGGTATTGAACCTCGTATACGCAATGGTCCTGAGGTATGAAACGCCCTGGTAGAAGAACAGATACATCTGGAAGGTCGCTTGCCCGGGACCGAACATGCCGTCATAAGTGCCGATGCCGAAAAGACCTGGATATGACCATTTGGATAATCGCTCTATCCCATCATCGACCTTTGGCGGTTTTTTCAAAAACGATAGAAGGAAAGCAAAGATCAACAGGCTGATTCCGATCAAAAGCATCGTCCTTTCCGATAGAGAGGATGCAATCATGCCACCTACTACACCGCCTGCTAGGCTGAATGGTGCAATTTTGGCTGCGGCCCGGAATTGGACTTCCTTTTTCCGTAACAATACATAGAAACTGGAGAATGAACTGAGCATGTTCGAGAACTTGTTGGATGCGATGGCAGTATGGATGGGAATCCCTGCTACCAACATGGCAGGCAGGTTGATGAGTCCGCCACTGCCCGCTAATGTGCCGATGAATGTTGCGCTGAATCCGATCAATATCAAAAGTAGCGTCATTTTTGGTACCTTCTTCCAAGTTTGCTTATAGTGTTATCTTATGGCATGATTCGTTATAATAAAATGACAATTAATTTATACTTTATGATAAGAAAAACTTATGGACCAAGGTGTGTGAGTAAGTCATGCAAATGACGGAGTTCCATGTATTGAATATTCTCGCAGAAGAACTGAACATGCGAAAGGCTTCAGAAAGACTATATGTTTCCCAGCCTGCGTTAAGCCAACGTCTCCAATCAATTGAACAGCGGTGGGGAGCGAAACTGTTCATCCGCTCTCAGAAGGGATTGACGTTGACACCTGCAGGGGAAAAGGTCATCGAGTTCGTCAATCGAACGATACAGACAGAAGAGGAAGTGAGAGACGAAGTATTGTCTATGGGAGACGTTGTCCATGGAACGTTGAAACTAGCGGTAGCGTCGATCATCGGTCAATATTGGCTGCCTAAAGTACTGAAGGAATATGTAGAGCGATTTCCAAATGTGAAAATTTCGCTCGTGACGGGCTGGAGTAGTGAGGTTCAGAGACAACTTTACGGAGACCATTTCCATGTAGGGATCATCAGAGGTCATCCGGATTGGAAAGGTCCGAAAGAACACTTGATATCTGATGAATTACATCTCGTGGATACGAAAATCCAGTCCCTTGAAGAGTTAGAGGGAACAACGAGACCTTTCATCCAGTTCAAAAGTCATTCTACTTATTATCAAGAGATTCAGGACTGGTGGGTTCGTCAGTTCAAATCATCACCAAAGCGTACGATAGTCGTCGACCAGATCGAAACATGCAAACAGATGGCCCTCAACGGAATCGGTTATGCCATTTTACCGTCGATCAGTCTTCCGAAAGAAGAATCGAACTTCCATACGATCCCGATCAAGAATGAGAAGAAAGAGCCGCTGGTGCGGGATACGTGGATTATATACAGTGAAGCTTCGCAACAATTGAAGCAAGTGAAAGCGTTCATCGACCTCATCAATGAGATGAAGGGAAACGGTCATACTTAACAACAGCGTGAAAATACGATAAAATTAATCCGATTGAGATTGAGAAAATTGAAGGAGGAATTGGTTTATGAAAATGATGGATGCAAACGAGATCATCTCGTTTATTCAAAATAGTGAAAAGTCAACACCTGTCAAAGTACATATCAAAGGGGATATTGAAGGAATTGATTTCGGATCGACTACGAAATCATTCATTACTGGGAATACTGGCGTCCTTTTTGGTGAGTGGAAAGAAATTAAAGCTGCGATTGAACAGAACGAAGCTGCGATTGAAGACTATGTAATCGAAAACGATCGTCGCAACTCTGCAATACCTCTGTTGGACTTGAAAGGCGTACAAGCTCGTATCGAGCCAGGCGCAGTCATCCGTGACCAAGTTGAAATTGGTAAAAATGCAGTCATCATGATGGGTGCTATGATCAACATCGGATCTGTCGTCGGTGAAGGTACAATGATCGACATGAACGTTGTCCTTGGCGGACGCGCAACAGTCGGTAAGAACTGCCACATCGGTGCAGGGTCTGTATTAGCAGGTGTCATCGAGCCACCTTCTGCAAAGCCAGTCGTCGTTGAAGATGGCGTTGTCGTTGGTGCAAATGCTGTAATCCTTGAAGGTGTTACAGTTGGAGAAGGCTCCGTTGTCGCAGCAGGAGCTGTCGTGACTGAAGACGTACCTCCACTGTCTGTTGTCGCTGGGACACCAGCTCGCGTCATCAAAAAAATTGATGAGAAGACAAAAGGAAAGACTGAAATCAAGCAAGAACTTCGCCAGTTGAAGGAAGACTAATTTGAAAAAGGAGAGGGCAGAAATGATATCCCACGATGATCTCATTGATATTCGCCGCTCTCTACACCGTATACCAGAGCTGGGTTTTCAAGAAGTGAAGACCCAGCGCTTTTTGTTAGATAAAATCCAGTCGTTGCCACAAGAACATCTTGAAGTGATGGAGTGGAAGACAGGCCTAATGGTAAAGGTGCATGGAGCGGACCCGGAGAAAACGATCGGTTATCGGGCGGATATCGACGGGTTACCGATTGAAGAGGAAACCTCATACGATTTCAAATCAGAACACCCTGGGATGATGCATGCGTGTGGTCATGATTTTCACATGACGATTGCGCTTGGTGTTCTGACGCACTTTGCATCCAATCAGCCGAAGGATCATATATTGTTTGTATTTCAACCAGCAGAAGAAGGTCCAGGTGGAGCGCTCCCTATTCTGGAAAGCATGGAGTTCAATGCTTTTCGACCTGATATGATGGTGGCTCTCCATATTTCACCTGAATTGCCGGTCGGTACGATTGGTACGAAGGAAGGGTTATTGTTCGCTAACACCTCAGAATTGTTCATCGATCTGAAAGGAAAAGGTGGTCACGCAGCCTATCCACACAAGGCGAATGACATGGTTGTTGCGGGCAGTAATCTCGTTTCCATGATGCAAACGATCGTTTCTCGGAACATCGATCCGTTGGACTCTGCAGTCGTTACAATCGGTAAAATCACGGGTGGAACGAAACAGAACATCATTGCGGAAAAAGCGCGAATCGAAGGGACGATCCGTACATTGTCACCAGAGGCGATGGAGAACGTGAAGAAGCGGATCGAGGCACTCGTTTCCGGCATTGAAACTGGATTTGAATGCGAGGCAGAAATCGATTATGGCGCGAATTATTATCAGGTTGACAATGACCCTGAGCTGACTGAGGAGTTCATGAAGTTTGTAGAGGATAGCAAGTATGAGCTCGTTGTGAGTGATAAAGCGATGACAGGAGAAGATTTCGGTTATTTCTTGAAAGAGATCCCTGGATTCATGTTCTGGCTCGGCGTCGATACACCGTATGGATTGCATCACTCAAAGATTGAACCGAATGAAGATGCACTCAAGGTAGCAGTTGATCTGCTCGTCGATTATATAACCAAAAAAGCGAACTAGAGCCCTGGTGGAGGGCTCTTTTTTGTGGGATGAGCGGTGGTTGCACATCCCGAAACGGGGAGGAAACGGAGTATCGCACCTCGCAAGAGGCTATTGTGCACCCCGAAAACGCGAAATCTTCGAGATCGCACCCCGCAAGAAGCTCTTGATCCATGCCAATGCCTTCATCACCACACATCCCGTGCATATCGCCTGCCACATCCGGTTAACTTAAGAGAAAGTGCGGAGGAGGTGGAAGGTATGCCACGTATTGGAGTTGAACAATCTTTGTCTGCTGTACAAGAGGCGCTTCAAAGCAAAGGATACGATGTAAAACAATTGCAACAAGAGCAAGATGCGGCTGACTGTGATTGCTGTGTGATCACAGGTCAGGATGAAAACGTGATGGGGATCCAGAATACCATGACACAAGGGTCTGTCATCAATGCACATGGAATGTCTGCAGATGATGTGTGCCAACAAATCGATCAACGTTTCCAACAATCATAATCCATAATGAAAGGGATAGCCCGAGGCTATCCCTTCTTTTATCAATCGTCTTTCTTGACCCAGTTGTCGTTCTCATTTTTGGTGTACTTTTCTTTTACCGCACTCCAAGCGACCTTGTGTGCTGTCTTTTCTTGATCATATTGCTCGCTTGCTGAGTTGAAGGCTTCTTTATAGATTTCTTGAGCGTGTTTTGGCAAGTTGTCCTTTACCTGGTCAGGCAGTTCACTTTTCTTATCGTATGGCATAAAAAAGTACCCTCCTTTTTGATAAGAAGGGTACCCGGAATGACGGTCAGATAAACTTAGCCGTTGTTTTCCGTCTTGTTGATATACACTTGATGAGGGAATGGGATTTCAATTCCGTTTGCATCAAGCGCTTGTTTCATCGCTTTACGTAGTTCACGTTCAACCGCCCACTGCATGTTCGTCTTCGCTTGTGCAATGACACGGATTACGACATCAGAAGCTCCAAGCTCTTGAACACCAACGACATTTGGTCCATCTACGATGTTTTCATTCGTTTCCGCAACTCGATCACAAGCCTCTTGTAGGACCTCAATCGCTTTATCGATATCATCATCATAAGAAATACCGATATCCACTAAAGCTCTCATATTACCTCTCGTGTGGTTACTGATTGTGCTGATTTCACGATTTGGAACAAAGTGTAATGTACCATCGAATCCACGGATATGGGTTGTACGCAAACCTGTTTCTTCAACGATTCCACCCATACCTGCTGCTGTTACATAATCACCTACATCCAATTGTTTCTCCAGTAAGATGAAAAATCCAGTCACGACGTCACTTACGAGTCCTTGTGCACCGAATCCGATCGCTAATCCTACAATACCTGCAGCGGCAATCAGACCAGCAATATCAATTCCGAACGTACCTAGAACGACTACTACGAGTATAAAGATCAGTACATAAGAAAAAATGCTCTTTGTCAGACTTCTAAGTGTGTGTGCCCGACCTGCTGTCATATCTTTTCTGTTTTCTAATTTTTCAAATGATGTACGAATCAGTCGATTTCCTATGCTTTTTACAATGGCGAAAATAATCAGGATGACAATCAGTTTAATGGAGGTGATCCCGATATTTTTCAGTATTCCTGCCCAATCAATGTTCGCAATAATATCTGTCAATCTGCTTCAACTCCTTGATTCATGATGATAGGCTAGTACCACTATAACCAATTAAAGTGGTTAATCGCAATTGATATGGTCTTCTATAAGTATATCCTTTGAGTTAAGAGATGAAACAAGGTAGAATGGACGATGGACAGGGGCTTTCCTGATTAAAATAAGAAGAAATTGGGAATAGTAATCTTGTCTTAAAAGCTATATTAAACTAATTCTCACTTAATATTGACTATTAAGAAAGGATTAACTATAATTATAGCTGTAGAAAAAATGGAGTTAAGAAAGGGGATGTGACAGGTAGGACAACCCCACCTGTACGAACCTTTTTTAATAAAATCTTTCATCTTTCAGGAGGTTTTACACAATGGCAGAACGTATGGTAGCAAAACAAGCACCGCGCTTTGAAATGGATGCAGTACTTCCAAACAAAGAATTCGGTAAAGTAAGCCTTGAAGAAAACATGAAAAACGACAAGTGGACAGTTCTTTTCTTCTATCCAATGGACTTCACTTTCGTTTGCCCGACTGAAATTACGGCACTAAGCGACCGTTACGACGAGTTTGAAGATCTTGATGCTGAAGTGATTGGTGTATCTACTGATACAATTCACACTCACCTGGCTTGGATCAACACAAACCGTGATGACAATGGTCTTGGACAATTGAAATATCCACTAGCAGCAGATACGAACCACAAAGTTTCTGATGACTATGGTGTTCTAATTGAAGAAGAAGGTGTAGCACTTCGTGGACTATTCATCATCAGCCCAGAAGGCGAGCTCATGTACTCTGTTGTGAACCACAACAACATCGGACGTGACGTTGATGAAACGCTACGTGTACTACAAGCTCTTCAAACTGGCGGACTTTGCCCTGCAAACTGGAAGCCAGGTCAAGAAACTTTGTAATTTAAGCCTGAAAGAGAGGCTGACTTCTAAGTCAGTCTCTTTTTTTACGGCATATAATATTCGGAATATTCATACGTATTGTAGATGCACACTTGAAACAAGGGATTTCCCAGTTCAATCTAAAACCTGATCCATCAATTTAAGCAAAATTATGGTTATTTATTTCGGATTCCGTTATATTATTTATATTATGACTTTTTAAACAATACATAAAAGGCAGGTGTGTAATTTGGATACGTTTAAGCGGTTGAAAGAGTTTTATTGGCCTTATCGAAAGTACTTCCTTTTATCCGTATTTTCGTTATTGTTTGTATCCGGAATAACCGTCGTATATCCGATGTTGTTACAATTCACGATCGACGAAGTCATCCTGAAAGAACAATATAGGTGGATCCCATATTTGGCCATCGGTTTCATTTTCATCATGATGATCAAAGGGACAGCTACCTTCTTTCATCAATATCTTGGTGATTTGTTCGGGGTTACGGCGGTATATAAGTTAAGGCAAGCTTTATATAAGAAGCTCCAATACTTACCGTTTCGATACTATGACAATGCGAAGACCGGAGACCTGATGTCACGCTTGACGGCGGATGTTGAGGGGTTTCGGTTCTTTTTATCCTTCGGATTCGCACAAATCATCAACTTCCTGTTGTTGGTTTCGTTCAGTTTAGCGGTCATGTTCTATTACTCCATTCCGTTGGCATTGGTGACCTTAGGAATGCTTCCTTTCCTGGCTATTGCCGTCTACCGGTTCGATAAACGAGTGCATCCCGCATTCCGGGGTATCCGTAAATCGATGGGACGATTGAATACGAAAGTGCAGGAAAACGTAAGTGGAATCAACACGATCAAATCATTGTCCCGTGAAGATTTCGAAATTGGTAAGTTCGTAAATAACAATAAGGATTATCGAGATAACTACTTGAACACGTCAGACATTTGGGCAAAGTACTTCCCACTCATGGAACTGATCGGGAACCTTTGTGTCGTGTTCCTTCTATCTTATGGAGGTTTCCTCGTATTCAATGGTGATCTACAACCAGGTGAGCTCGTTGCGTTCTTCAGTCTTGTCTGGTACATCATCTGGCCGATCATGATGCTCGGATTCGTCATCAATACGTTCTCCCAATCAAAAGCATCAGGTGAACGTCTGTTAGAAATATTGGATGAACCTGAAGACATTCAAGACGTCGAGAACCCTTTGGACATCAAACGGATGAATGGAGATGTCGAATTCAAAAATGTAACGCACAAATATGCAAGTGAAGATGAAGAAGCTTTGAAAAATGTTTCATTCAAAGCTCCGAAAGGAACGACAATCGGTCTCCTAGGTGCAACGGGAGCAGGTAAAACGACGATTACCCAGTTGATCTCTCGCTTCTATGAACCGAAAGAAGGTTCAATCCTCATTGATGGAAGAGACATCAAGGAATATTCGATCAAATCTCTTCGGAAGAATGTCGGAGTCGTGCTCCAAGAAACATTCTTGTTCTCTTCTACCATAAGGGACAACATCGCTTATGGAGATGCTGATATTGAGATTGAAAGAGTTGTCGATGCTGCAAAACGTGCGCAAGCACATGAGTTCATCATGGAGCTGCCAGACGGTTATGACACCGTTCTCGGAGAGCGTGGAATGGGATTGTCCGGTGGACAGAAGCAGAGAATTGCCATCGCAAGAGCGATTCTTTCTGATCCAAGTATCCTCATCCTGGACGATGCAACCAGTGCTGTTGATATGGAAACCGAATTCAAGATTCAAAAAGCTTTCCAGGAAGTGATGAAGGACCGCACAACATTCATCATCGCTCATCGTATTTCGTCGCTCAAACATGCGGATGAAATCTTGGTGCTTGAAGAAGGTAAGGTCGCCCAGAGAGGGAAGCATGAACAACTGATTGAACAGGATGGCATGTACCGACGCGTCTATGACATCCAGTATAAAGATAAAGAAGTCATTAAACAAAGACAAACAGGTTAAAAATGGGGGTGAAACAAGTTGAGTTCGAATACGAATAAACGATTTCATTATTCTCAAGACCAGGCGATTGAAAAACAGTTCAATTGGCAGCAAATGCTCCGCCTATTCGGATATATGAAGCCTTACCAATCCAATCTGCTTCCGAAAGCAATCATAACGATGCTCATTACAACAGGGGTAAGATTGGTCATTCCGATTTTCATCGGGGTTCTTTTGTTCGACCATGCAATCAAAGACAAGGATGAAACGTTACTGATCCAACTGATCATCGGGATTTCTGCTTTATATATCCTTTCCTGGATTGCAAACTCATTCCGGATCAAGTGGACGAATCAGCTCGGACAATACATCATCTACGACATCCGTCAGGGTCTGTTCAAACACATCCAACGATTGTCCCATCGGTTCTTCGATCAGCGATCGGGCGGTTCGATCCTGGTGAGGATCATCAATGATGTCAACTCGTTGCAGGAACTGTTTACGAACGGGGTCATCAATCTTTTGATGGACTTCCTTCTGCTCGTCGGGATTATCATCATCATGTTCGTGTTGAGTCCGCAATTGACGCTGGCCATCATGATCATCCTGCCGATCATGTTTTTCATATCAACAAGACTTCGAAGAAATATTCGTCGTTCCTGGCAGACGGTCCGGATTAAACAAGCAAAAATGAATTCCCATTTAAACGAGAGTATTCAGGGGATCCGTGTTACCCAATCCTATACACAGGAAAAGGAGAACATGGGATTCTTCAAAGGTGTGAATGGGGAAACGTTTGAAAGCTGGAAGGATGCAACGAAGAAGAGTGCCGTCTTCCGTCCGTTCGTCGAAATGTCCAATGCAATCGGAACGGCTATCTTGATCTGGTTTGGTGTGTATTTGATTCAAAACGGGATGGATTACGGCGTTTTCGTAACATTCGCTTTCTATCTCGGCATGTTCTGGGAACCGATTTCACGTATGGGTCAAGTGTATAACCAGCTGTTGGTTGCAATGGCTTCTAGTGAACGGATCTTCGAATTTTTAGATGAAAAACCAAATGTTTCTGAACGTGAAAATGCCATTACATTCAAAGAAATCGATGGTAAGATTGAATTCAAAGATGTGGAATTTGCGTATGATGAGAAACGTAAAGCATTGAATGGCATCAATCTCACGATAGGTGCTGGTGAAACGGTCGCTCTCGTCGGTCATACGGGATCAGGTAAAACAACGATCGCCAACCTGATCAGCAGGTTCTATGATCCGACGAAAGGTGCTGTCGAGATTGATGGGACCGATCTTAAAGACGTGAAGCTGGATAGTTTACGGCAAAAAGTCAGCGTCGTTCTTCAAGACACATTCATTTTTTCCGGCACGATCATGGAAAATATCCGGTTCGGTCGTCCAGATGCAACAGATGAAGAAGTCATTAAAGCGGCTGAGGCCGTTGGTGCAAGTGCATTCATTGAAAAGCTGGATAATCAATACGAAACCGAAGTTGAAGAACGAGGTAATGTGTTGTCGGTTGGTGAAAGACAGTTGATTTCATTTGCGAGAGCATTGCTTGCAGATCCAAGAATTCTCATTTTGGATGAAGCGACTGCAAGTATTGATACCGAGACAGAGTTGAAAATCCAGAACGCTCTACAAACACTTCTTAAAGGTCGAACAGCGATCATCATCGCACATCGACTATCTACAATTCGGGAATCAGACAACATTTTTGTTCTCGATCATGGTACCCTCATTGAACAAGGGAACCATGACGAATTGATGAAACAAAAAGGTGAATACTACGATCTGATCGTTTCCCAGTTCAGAATGTTGGACGCCATGTAATACAGAAGAGAGTGGAAGCCTGTGTCCAGCAGGTTCCACTCTTTTTAAATCTGACAATATGCTCAATACTTCACAAACTCACTGGTACTTGATACGATATAGGTGGAATGAATTGTGAGATTCATCACAATATCTTCACTGAATCGTAAGAGTATAAATGTACTACTCGTCTCGTATCGTTTTCAGGAGTTCCGATTTAGGGTAAAGAATTATGACTTGTACGGAATGGATACTATGCAGAGAAAAGCGGGGGATTTTAGATGCCAGAACTCGATAGTGCTATGCTGAGTCGTTTATTGACCAGTATGACGTTAGGTTTTCATATCATATTCGCAACCCTGGGGGTGGGAGTGCCGTTATTGATCAGCGGGGCTGAGTGGATCGGAATCCGCCGGAATGATGAGCATTACCGTTTGCTTGCCCGACGTTGGACGAGGGGGTTCGTCGTCACAGTAGCAGTCGGCGTTGTGACGGGGACCTGTATCGGACTACAATTATCCTTGTTGTGGCCAAGCTTCATGGAAGTAGCAGGGCAAGTGATCGGTCTTCCACTCTTTCTTGAGACGTTTGCGTTCTTTTTTGAAGCGATTTTCCTAGGAATCTACCTATACACATGGGATCGATTCAAAAATCCATATTATCACTGGTTGATTTCCGTTCCCGTCGTCATCGGGTCGACTTTATCGGCATTTTTCATCTCAACAGTCAATGCGTTCATGAACTCACCAAAGGGGTTCAAGCTTGAGGACGGTCAAATTACTGAAATCCAGCCCCTCGTTGCAATGTTTAATCCGGCAACACCTACAAAGGCTTCACATGTCATCTCTTCTGCCTATTTGACTTCCGCTTTCGTTCTGGCTGCCTTGACAGCCTTTCTGATTTTGAAAAAAGGGCCAAGCGCTTATTATAAAAAAGCCCTGCATTTCACAATGGTGACGGCATTCGTATTTGCGATTTCGACGGCAGTCATCGGGGACTTCTCAGGTAAATATCTGGCAGAATATCAACCTGAAAAACTAGCTGCAGCAGAGTGGCATTTTGAAACTGAAAAGGGGGCAGATTTGATTGTCGGTGGTGTACTTGATGAAAACAATGAAGTGAAATACGGTCTTCGGCTGCCGAATTTTCTCAGTATACTCGCTCACGGTAATCCGAATGCGGAAGTGATCGGTTTGGAGGAATTTCCTGAAGATGAAAGGGCACCGCTCTTCATCCATTATCTTTTCGACGCAATGGTCGGAATCGGTATGTTTCTCGCAGCTTTATCCACTGTGTATCTCATTTTGAGTAAATGGAAGAAGGCATGGAGTCTATCTAAGTTGTTTTTATGGGCAATCGTCATTTCAGGTCCATTAGCCATGCTGGCCATTGAATTTGGTTGGATCTTCTCAGAAGTGGGGCGACAACCGTGGATCTTGTGGCATGTGATGGAAACGAAGGATGGTGCGACCACCAGTGAACATGTAGGATCCATGTTCATCCTATTCTTTGCACTTTATGTCGTGCTCGGTTGGATCTGTACGACTGTACTATTGAAAATGTTTAGGAACAATCCAGTGGAAACCGAATTTGAACAAATGGATCGGTAAGGAGGGTTATGATGGAAATACAGCTGATCGGAATCACTGTTTTATGGATTTTCTTGTACGGGTATCTGATTGTTGCATCGATTGACTTCGGAGCAGGATTTTTTGCCTATTACGGGACGATTACGAAGAAAGACCATATCATCAATAACATCATCAGTCGGTATTTATCTCCGGTTTGGGAAGTGACGAATGTATTCTTCGTGTTCTTCTTTGTCGGTTTAGTAGGATTCTTTCCGAGTACAGCTTATTATTACGGAACGGCTTTGCTAGTCCCGGGCAGTATCGCTCTAGTGCTTCTTGCCATACGTGGTTCTTTCTATGCTTTCGGTAATTATGGGGCGAAGGAGAGTCATTTGTATACTTTCCTATATGGTGCTACAGGCTTATTGATTCCCGCGTCCTTGTCTACCGCTCTAACGATTTCTGAAGGTGGTTTCATAACGGTCGAAAACGACTCGGTAGTGTTTCTCGTTGGAGAGTTGTTCACAAGCTTTTATTCTTGGGCGGTTGTATTCTTGGCGATCGTCAGTGTGCTCTATATCAGTGCGATGTTTTTATCCTTTTATGCGAGCAAAGCGAAAGATACCCAGGCTTTGGCGCTTCTCAGGAAATTCGCCCTTTTCTGGAGCCCTCCTACGATATTAGCGAGCTTTCTCGTATTCCTGGCTCTAAGAAGCCATAACATCGAGCATTTCAACAGGATGTTGGATTACTCGTACTTTTTCATCATATCGTTCATTTGTTTCAATATCGCGGTATGGTTTGTCTATCAAAATAAAAGGTATGGTACAGCATTCATTTTTGTCATGCTGCAATTTTTCTTCGCGTTCTTCGGTTATGGAGCGTCTCATCTCCCCTATATCCTGTATCCATATATTACGATTGACACAGGATTTACAAACGAAACGATGGGGGTTGCACTTGTCATTGCATTTATTGCAGGACTCTTATTGCTGATTCCGTCATTGATCCTCTTGATGAGAATGTTCCTATTCGATGCTAAGTATGTGGAAGGGACGAGAGATTCAAGAAAAATCATATGAAAATATGATACAATATGATGAGATTGAACGTTAATGGCAATTGGAGGAGTAGCTGTGAAAAAGCAATTTGCTGTGATTGGTCTTGGGCGTTTCGGAGGTAGCATTTGCCGTTCATTGAGTAATAACGACATGGAAGTACTTGCAATTGACAGTGATGAGGATCGGGTAAACGAGTTTTCATCGATTGCGACTCATGCGGTAATTGCGGATGCGACAGACGAGAACGTTTTGAAAAGTCTAGGGGTCCGGAACTTCGATCATGTGATTGTGGCAATCGGTGACAACATTCAGGCGAGTATCTTGACAACATTGATTTTGAAAGAGCTTGGTGTTGCACATATTACCGTGAAAGCACAAAACGATTATCACGAAAAAGTTCTGCGCAAGATCGGTGCAGACCGAATTGTCCACCCGGAACGTGATATGGGACAACGGATCGCACACAACATCATGTCCAACAACGTACTGGATTATCTTGAATTATCAGATGAACATAGCATTGTGGAATTGATTGCAAGTAAAAAGATGCATGATAAAACATTGATTGAATTGGATGTTCGAGCGAATTATGGCTGTAACGTCATGGCCATCAAACGCAGTGATGATATCGTTGTATCTCCTCAAGCGACTCATACGATTCTGGAAGGAGATATCTTGATTGTCATCGGCGCAGACGCTGATATCAGCCGATTAGAGAAACATTTATTAATGGACTAATATAATAGGTAGAAAGAAGGTTGGTAGATTCCACTACCAACCTTTTATTATGCAAAAAAAGCTGCTCCGCACAATGAGCAGCTTTAATTTTTCCATTACATATAAGCCAATCAACGCGACAAACCATCGACAAACTAGTTCGACCCTCTCATTTATTGATATATGGGCGTGAAATGTTTGCCCGGTTCACGCGGGGTATGGTAAGGATGACATAGGACTAGAAAAAAAGGCTTAAAAACTACCGACATTTAAGATATGATAAAATAACAACAAACGTCAAATTACGACAAAGTTATACATAATTTTACTTTTCGTTCAATATATGGTGAATCCTTCTGAAGTTCGTGAATTGGAAAGAGGAGTTACAAGATGCCGAACAATGCCAAAGTAGAAGCCGTCGCACACTATAAAACTGAATTACTCCGGATCGTACATAAGTTGAACAGTCCAACAATTCGGACAAGTAAAGCATCTCATATGACTGAACTCTATAATCTGATTCTCAGAATACAGAATTATTGCGCCGTTTTTCAAATCAAGTCTATAAAGACGATTACCACGTTATTGATCCGAAAGATGGATGTCTCCACTGAAAGTGTCCGGGTGAAACCGGGAGAAGAGAGGTTATTCGGAGAAACACTGAAGTCTCTGCTTCAAGAACTTACTGACTATGGTCAAGGATTGAGAAGGAAGAGTGAGAAATGGACTCTATCTTCTAAGAAAAAAGTCCTCGTCTATGATCAGGACGAGTGGTTTGGTGAATGGGTGAGGGATCTTGAGCAACATTCTCCCTATCAATTCATCCAGGTTAGTGCTGATCGCTTCAAAGAAGAATTATTCGACCACATCCCAACTGCCATACTGATTTGTCTGGATTCAGGAGATCAGCAAGCAAGAGAGTGGGTCGTTTATATAAGAAAGCATTATTCCAAAACCATACCTGTCATCGCTTATACAACTTCAAAGTATCCTCATCAATTACAAAGAATACTGGAACTGAATGTGACACATCTGTTAGAAAAACCTTTCGACCAGGACTTGTTGATCAGCTATTTGGATAATGCCATCTCTAATCAAAAGAGAGCCATCCATTCGACAGAAGATGATTACAAGATACAAAGGGATATGATGGAGGCGATTATCCAGAAGGAGTGGATGAGATTCCAAAGATATCAAGCTGTCTTTTCACTTGTCCTCATCAAAGTGGATGCTTATCAATACTTCATCAATCAATATGAAGCCAAGTACCATCATCTATTCAATCAATTGAAACTGACCGCCTCTCAGTCTACTAGACCTTATGATGAATTGTATACTTGGTCTCCTGGATCTTTCATGCTCCTCTTACCAGTAACACCACAAGAAGGAGCAGAGACAGTGGTCGAACGCATTTCAAGTTTGATCGCTGAATCAGAACATCTCCTGGCGGAACATATTTCGTTTGGCATCATTGAAAGTGAAATCCAGTATCAAAGCTCAGCTAGCTTGATTCAAAAACTAGAGACCCAGATGAAAAATGCAAATGCAATGGACGGACCGAAGATTGTTCCTCGGTTGAACGATTTGAAGGTTCAAACGAATAATCAAAGATACAAGATTCTATTGATTGATGATGATCTAGTGTCTTCGACCATCCTTTTCAACAACTTGAATGAAGAGATCTGGGAGGTGGAAGTCTGCAATGAAGGAGCAGATGCGCTAGAGCTCGCACTACAATTCCAACCGGATATCATTCTTTGTGAAACCAAGTTGAAAGATCTCGATGGATATTCATTTTGTTTACAAGTTAAGCAGATTCCAAGTCTTTCAAATGTATTGTTCTGTTTCTTGTCTGAACAACAATTGAAGCATTTCATCGTACGTGCCTTCCAGATTGGGGCAGATGATTATTTCTTGAAGCCATTCTATATCGAGGAATTAGAGGTAAGACTCAGAAAGCATCTTAAAGTAAGGGACTCGATTGAACGATGAAAGTGATGTTCATCTATTTATTGCTCATGTCGATTGCTTACATCTTTGCGGTCATCCTTTTCATGTTCATCTATCTCGTCATCCGAAAAACATTAAGGAATCGACGAGCAAGAAAAAAGGTCGCTTATTTCTTTTACATTTATCCGAAAGTGATTGAACACATCAAAGTAGACGGGAACCCAAGGTTACTTGAGATCCGGAAGCGCTGGAAACGGGAAGTCGTCGCAAATGTATTGCTTGAAGCTGTTTCGACCTTCAAGGGCAGAGAAGAAATTCGACGGATCAATCAATTGTGTGAGGAGATCGGATTGACAGATGAGTTGGAGACGAAGGCCCGAGATAAGAAATGGTGGGTAGCTGCTGAGGCAACTCGTATGGCGGGTCAATTGAAGTTGGAGCGGCTTACTCCGATTCTTCTTCAGAACATGTCATCTAAGCATTACGATCTCTGGACTTCTTCTGCTAGAGCGCTCAGTCATATGCAACAATATCGAGCGTTGATTCAATTTCTCTTTGAGAATGAACATAAATTACAGAAGTGGTCGATCATTCGGATCATCGATATGTTGAAGAATTTGTCTGATGCCGATGTAGCGTACGTAATCGAAAAACTCAAGGATGCCTCACCTTTTTTACAAGGGTTATTCATTGAAATATTAGGTAAAAGCAGAGCACAGGCTGCGTTGATTTCGATTGAGGACTTTCTCGATTCAGAAGATGTGGAAACTCGGGTGAAGGCATTAAGAGCAATCGCTTCATTACAGATGACGACAAGACCGGAAAAAGTCATCAGCTTTTTGGAAAGTGAAAATTGGCTTGAGCGGTTGAATGCAATTTTGGTCATCAAATCCTGTCATCTGAAAACAGGGATGAGAGGTATTGTTCCCCTTTTGTCAGATCGTCAATGGTGGATACGCTTCAGAGCTGCAGAGACCTTGTATTCTTTAGGGAGTTCCGGTATCGATAAACTCAAAGAAACCCGTTTGATCCATGAAGATCGCTATGCAAGAGAGATGGCGGAAAGAATCTTGTACAACCATTCTAACTAGAAAGAGAGTGATGACATGTTAACGGATATATTTCATGTATTCAACTATTTCATATTCTTATATGTCATCATTGTCGATGGATTTTATTTGTTTCTGTTTCTGCTGTCTTTCAAGCAGGTGAAGGAATATCTTAAACAATCTCCTTATAGTGAAATCAAAGAATTCAGCCTGTCCAATCTGACAACACCAATTTCCATTCTTGTCCCGGCCTATAATGAAGAAAAGACAATCGTCCAAAGCGTGTATTCACTATTACAGATCAATTACCCGGAATTCGAAATCATCATTATAAATGATGGCAGTAAGGACGGCACAATGGAGGAATTGCAACGTGAATTCTCTCTTTCGGAGCTTCCGATCTATGCTCTACGTAAGCAAATGGATACACAACCCGTCTTGGAAATGTATCGATCGACCAAATATCCTTCACTCATTGTCATTGATAAAGAGAATGGAGGTAAAGCAGATTCGTTGAATGCAGGGATCAATTTTTCCAATTATCCGTATTTTTGCAGTGTAGATGCAGATTCCATGTTAGAGCCGGATTCCTTGATCAAAGCGATGAAACCCATGTTCGAGGGTGGCCAAAATGTTGTGGCATGTGGAGGAATCATCCGTGTCGTAAATGGATGTACAGTGGAAAATGGATATTTAAAGAAGGTCCGTCTACCTAAAAACAAGTATGCAATCAGTCAAGTGATCGAATATTTAAGATCGTTCCTGATGGGGAGGATCGGGCTCAGCAGTTTGAATAATCTACTGATCATTTCAGGTGCGTTCGGTATCTTCAGGAAGAGGGAAGTGCTGGAGGTCGGAGGTTATTCGGTCAATACCGTCGGTGAAGACATGGAATTGATTGTGAGTCTGCAGAAATATCTATATAAACAGAAAAGCGATGCTAAAGTTTTATTCGTACCAGATCCTGTATGTTGGACGGAAGTACCGGAAGACTTTCGAAACTTAAGCAGACAACGGACAAGATGGCAAGTAGGGCTGTTACAAACGATGGTCAAGCATAAAGATACGTTGTTCAATCCTCGATATAAGTCGATGGGATTGCTTGCGATGCCGTACTTTCTTCTAGTCGAACTGTTAGGACCGACAATTGAGTTGTTGGGACTGATTTTTGTTACATTCGGTCTGTTTTTCGACCTCGTCAATATACCATTTGCGGTCCTGTTCTTTACATTTACCCTTTTATTCGGCGTCTTCCTTTCTGTATCAGCGATTCTATTAGAAGAATACAGCTTCAGGAAGTATGAAAAGGTCAGTGACCTTCTGAAGCTTCTGTTGTTCAGTGTTTTGGAAAACTTCTGGTACCGACAATTGAACGCGTTCTTTAAAACCTGGGGTTTTGTCCGATATTTCAAGAAAGATACTGGTTGGGGAGTGCAGAAAAGGAAGGGCTTTCACGTTGATCAAACCTCTAATTCCAGTTTCAATCAACACCAATCGTAAGGATGGATAAACGATGAAATATAGATATATAGTTTTGATTATACTCACGCCTATGATTCTTTTAGCCATCCTCCCATTTCTCATCTGGCAGTTCAAACCACCGATGGAACGAGTCATTCAAGTCATTGATAAGACCGTTCCAAAGGATGATTATCGGGAACATTTAGGTTTGTTTTGGGTACTGGACCATGAGAAGGTGAAGGACGACAAAGGTGATTATTATCAAAAGGATGAAGACTACTTCGGTTACGATCCACTTACACAGGAAGAAGATACGGGATTGACGATTCCGGAAAACGTCGATTTGATCTATGTGGCGGATACATATGGCATCTATACGGAAGACCTGCAAGGAAAACCGACCGGAGAGCGCTCTAAACTCCTTTATGGTGGTCTTACGATCTTTGATTGGAACAAGATTATGGCTGCAAAGAAACCGGACATCACGTTAATTTTGGAGTTCAACTCCATTGCATCTCCGACGGACGACATAACCCGCAAAATTGTGGAGCAAGAGATGGGTTTCGAATGGAGCGGTTGGATCGGAAGGCATTTTCAGGATTTATCAAGTGATGAGATACCTCCATGGTTGAAACGGAATTATGAAAAGCAATACAACAAGGAATGGGCATTCGACGGTGATGGAATCACCTTTGTGCACGAAAGCGACCGTGTTATGGTTTTGAGCGAAAAGGATATTGATGGACGAGTCGATTTGAAGTGGACGGAAGAAGGATTCGAACATTATCCAAGCGTGATCGACAGTCATTATGATTATTGGTTCGACATCATAACGCCTGATGCAGACATGACAGTAGAAGCAGAGTACATCATCGACTTTACTGCTACAGGAAAGCAGAAGTTGGAGGAACAAGGTTTACCGGATGTGTTTCCAGCCATCATCCATCAACCTGAGGAGCGTAAGTATTATTTTGCCGGTGACTTTGCTGATATTGCAGTCGACTACAATTCGAAATGGTACCTTCCCAGCATGTTTTACTCGATTTATTCCTTTTTCCAGCCGGATGAAGTTTTCTTCTGGGAGAATTATATCCCGATGATGGAACAGATCCTTGAAGAATCAGATTCAGATGCAGACAAGGATCTTCGATAGTGAGGAGCGTTCAGTTTTGAAACGATTTAAACATTTTATTCTATGGTTTCTTTTCTTATCTACATTCGGTTTTGCAGGTGGAGGATATTTTCTATTATTCTTGATCGTTCCTTTTGAAGAATGGCTCGTAAACAATGGTTCCACTCAAGAGCAAATCGATGACATCTTGAAATACTTCGTGTTTGGTTGGATCGCTTTCGGATTCACCGTTTCGTTTGTGTATTATTGGTTTTTGATACGGAAGAAAAAACGTGTCCGGATCGCTACCGTTCTCACAATCTTTACTACGTTGAATGCTGCTTTCGTCTTCTATTTATTCATGAATACGAATTCCGCAATCGTTGCTATGAGCAGGGGAGAAGTGGAACAAACTACAGAACAATTGACTTTCGGACCATATCCGGATCAACCATTGTTGCAAGACTTGGAACAGCAAGGTTACGACGGTGTCATTACATTACTTAGTACTACGATTCCGTTTGAAAATGAATTGTTGGATCAAGAAATGGAAAATGGTGACGAAGTCGGATTAACGATCCATTCCTTTCCGATGCTACCCTGGGTAGGAGATAATGCGCAATCCATCAACGGTATCGTCGAATTATTGAAGTCCAATCCGGACAAAAGGTACTATGTCCACTGTTACTTAGGAAAACATAGAGTGGATCTGATCAAGCAGACGATCATCCAAAGGTTAGGGGAAGAAGCGGCATCAGATGATGGAGACAGAAGAATTCTGATTCAATCTGACTTTGAAAGAGGACATGTGTATACATTCAAGAATGAATCCATCATTTTAGGACCTTATCCCAATGAAGAGGAATGGTTCAAGCTCCTTCGGTTGAATGTGAAGGAAGTTGTGACATTATTGGATGAATCATCTAGCTTATATGAGGAAGAGGAGAGGATCGCAAAGGAACAGGGGTTGAAACTTACTGCCTTCCAACTGGATTCGGATTCTCCAGATCTACAGCAGCTCGATCAGATCGTTCAATATATACAAACAGCCGGTCACAAGATCTACGTGCACGATTTTAAAGATAGTCATAAGATCCGATATTTAGAATTGATGTTAGACAAAGGAATTTACCCCATTGATAAAAAGGCACTCACAGATTCAAAAGGCATGCAATTAGTAGGGGAGTCGATCATCCTCGGATCGAAACCGAGCAAAACACAGGTGGAACAGTTGAAAGAAGCTCGTATCCAAAAGATCATCTACCTGGGAGATGACACGAGCAATACCCAATCACAGATTCATACTCTCCTTGAATCAGGTATGGATATTGAAATTGTCCAAGTAAAAAAGAATCCAACGATTATCGAATTGCATGAAATTGCAGAGCGTCTGCACAGACTTCAATCTCAAGTCTTCGTCTATGGATTAGATTCCAAGTCAATGGGATTACTACAAACGATCCTAGAGGCTATGAATGATGGATTGGCAAAGGATAGCCTCCATGAGAAGATGGTTGAACAAGGATCCTTATATGTAAAAGCGAGGAGATTAATGGTCGGTCCTGCATTGAATCCAGAAGAGTGGCAAAGTATCCTGATTCGGAATGGAGTGACTAGAGTCATTCTCGTTCATGCGGCAAGTGTCCAAACCGAGGCGGATATAGAAAAACAGGTAGTGAGTGCGAACGAATACGGGATTCCGATTCAAATCATCGAAATGACAGAAGGATATGACCAAAAATTGCTTAATCAACTGTCATCGACTGATGATACAACCTATTTGATCGTTGCAAATGAATTGAAGGAAATGGTCATCAAAGACATCAAGGACTTTAGATGATTATACATTGAAAAAAATCAGGCACATAAAGAACACTCCGGAATGAGTCCGGAGTGTTTTTCTGTATCGTTATTAGATTTCCATGATGATCGGAAGAATCATCGGACGACGTTTCGTCTTTTCATATAGGAATGGTGCTAGAACATCTGTAATTTCGTTTTTGATTTCAGACCACTGTGTCGTACGTCTTTCCATCATTCCATTCAGATGTTTAGACAATATGCTTTGTGCATCATTGATCAGATCCTCAGACTCTCTCATATAGACGAATCCGCGAGAGATGATGTCTGGACCTGAGACGATTTTGAATTCCTTCATGTTGATGCTGACAACCACAACGACAAGGCCTTCTTCAGATAGGATCTTACGATCACGCAATACGATGTTTCCGATATCACCGATTCCATTTCCGTCGACATAGACGGATCCGGATGGAATTTTGCCTGCAATGGATGCTTCGTTCTCACTCAAGGCAAGCACTTCACCATTGTCCATGATGAAACAATTGTTTTCTTCAAGTTCACAATCGATCGCAAGCTTCGTATGCATTTTCATCATACGGTACTCACCGTGGATTGGCATGAAGTATTTCGGTTTCATAAGGCGTAGCATCAATTTTTGCTCTTGTTGCCCACCGTGACCAGATGTATGGATGTCATTTAATGAACCGGCAATGACATTAGCGCCAGCTCGGTACAACTGGTTGATGATACGGCTGACACTTAACGTATTACCCGGAATCGGAGAAGACGAGAAGACGACCGTATCGCCAGGGATGATTTGGATCTGACGGTGTGTTCCATTCGCTATTCTTGAAAGGGCAGCCATCGGTTCACCTTGGCTTCCAGTACAAAGGATGGTTACTTCGTTATCTGGAAGACGGTTGATTTGATTAGCATCAATGAATGTATCTTTAGGCGCTTTGATATACCCTAACTCTTGTCCGATTGTAATGGATGAATCCATGCTACGTCCGAACACTGCGACTTTTCTTCCATGTTCTACAGAAGCCTCGACAACCTGTTGGAGCCTGTGGATATTGGAAGCGAAAGTAGCAAATATGATTCTGCCATCTTCTTTACGGAAGATATCGTGTATGCTTTCACCTACACGTCTTTCTGACATCGTGAAGTCTGGAACTTCACTATTTGTGCTGTCAGAAAGTAGACAAAGGACACCTTCTGCTCCGATTTGAGCCATTTTGTTCAAGTTCGCAGGCTCACCTACTGGTGTGAAATCAAACTTGAAATCTCCTGTGTGTACGATATTTCCAGGTGGTGTTTTGACGACAATACCATAAGAATCAGGAATAGAGTGTGTCGTACGGAAGAACGTAACGGATGTCTTACGGAACTTGATGACATCCTCTTCTTGAATTTCATAAAGCTTCGCTCTTCGAAGAAGTCCATGTTCTTCTAATTTGTTTCTGATTAGCCCAATTGCTAACTTTCCAGCATAAATCGGGATGTTGATTTGACGAAGCAGATATGGAATGCCTCCGATATGGTCTTCGTGACCATGAGTGATGAACAATCCCTTGATTTTATCGACATTCTTCACAAGGTACGTGTAATCAGGAATGACATAATCAATTCCTAGTAGTTCATCTTCCGGAAACTTGATACCTGCATCGATGAGGATGATTTCATCCTGGAACTGGATTCCATAAGTGTTCTTTCCGATCTCGTCAAGTCCGCCTAGTGCGAATACTGCTGTTTGATGATTTTTTACGAATTTCATTTGTTATCTTGTCTCCAATTCAAAATCTTCATTTTGTTGTTCATATTCAAGATGGGCTCCAGTAACCTCTTGAACAAATTCGATGTTGTAATTCCGATCCGCTAGTTGTGAACGTACTGCTTGTACGGAGTCTGCTTCAACATAGAGGCTTTTCGTTGCTTCACGTACCGGTACCTCAAGCAGGTTCTCCTGATAAAATACTTTAAAGATCATGCTTAACTCTCCTTACCGTTTTCAATTAGATTCATCTGCGTATTATTATAAATGAATTCCATACGTTTTTCATGTTTTTTTGCAAGCGTTTATATATTTCGGAGGAAGGTGCCTATGTAAAAAGGTATCTGAATACATAAGATACCAAAATAATGACCGCAAAACAAATGTTAGCTCAAATGTATTGCGGAGGTTGGTATCCTCTCCAGACATTCCATTCATTCCGAATTCGATTCCTCAGTTTTTTCAGCATCGTATTTACCCCTCCTTTCCTCGTAGGTCCTACTAAGAATCCGTTCTTTAAATAAGACAGCAAGATTTGGATTGGATTCTAAGTTTGCGTTCGTCTCATTTTTCCAATATGGATGGTATACTTAGTATGGAAATTCTAAGGTCCATTCATCAAGGAAATAAGTGGTATTGAACATCTCGGACCGACATTGAAAAGAGGAAGTACGATGAAGTTATATCTTGCACTAATTACGCTCAGCTTGATTTGGGGAACATCCTTTTATTTCATTAAGATCCTTGTGGAAGATCTAGGACCATGGGGTATCGTTTTCGTAAGATGTACATTAGGTGCAATAACGTTGTTTTTGATTATTCTGGCTCAGAGAAGGTTTACCATGTTCCGGAATATTCCCTGGAAATCACTTCTACTAGTCGGAATATTGAATGCGCTCATTCCGTGGGGATTGATAGCCATCAGTGAAACGACGATCTCAAGTAGTCTCGCTTCAATCGTCAACGCTACCACTCCGATCTGGACGAGTGTCATAGGTGTATTGTTTTTCTCAATCGCACTTTCATTCCGTCAATGGTTCGGTGTCATAATCGGCTTCATAGGTATACTGGTTTTGATTGACTTGAACGTTACGACATTATTCCAAGAGGACTTGATCGGAATGGGAACGATGATTGCAGCAACCCTCTGTTATGGATTCAGTTCCCAATATACGAAAAGACATCTGCAGGGAATCAGTGTTATGATGATTTCGTTGGTAACCTTGCTAGTAGGAGCCATTGGTAGTTTACTGATTATGCTGGTTACAGGTTCTCAACCTTCTGTAGGTGTCTATTCTCTGGACGCTATCGTTGCCATGATCGGGCTAGGTGTGTTCGGCTCTGGTCTTGCGTATTTGTTGTTTTATTACATGATTCAAAAGGGCAGTGCTGAATTCGCTACGTTCGTAACCTATCTGGTGCCGATTACTGCGATGTTTTGGGGGTGGTTCCTTCTAGATGAACGCATTCCGGCTCACGCTATTTTCGGTTTGATCCTGATTTTGGCCGGTGTGTATCTCTCAACAAGAAAGACGGCAAGACGAGCACAGGTTACAACTGAGACTACAAACAACAAGAAACAAAGGGGAATTGTATGACAAACAAAATTGTATTCTTTGATATAGATGGAACATTGTTAGACCATGAGAAACGAGTTCCAAAAGGAACGATTTCCGCTATTCAGGAGTTGCAAGACAACAAGATTCCGATGGTTATTGCAACAGGACGGGCTCCATTCATGTTCAAAGATTTGCGCACCCAACTAGGGATCAACGGGTTCGTAAGTTTCAATGGACAATATGTTTCTTATGATGATCAATGTGTTTACAATAATCCATTGGATGAGGAGATCTTGACCCGCCTCGTGAACCATTCTTCTGATCATGATCACCCTATGGTCTTCTTGAATACAGAGGAAGGAAGAACGACACATCTAGAACACCCACATGTCCAAAAGTCGATGGATGATCTGAAGATGCATCACCCTTCGCATGATCCTGATTTCTACAAGGGACGCTCGATCTTCCAAGCTCTATTGTATTGTGATGATATGGAAAAAGAATCGTTCTACCGTGACACATATGAAGATTTCAATTTTATCCGTTGGCATCAATATTCAATAGATGTACTACCAAGAACTGGATCAAAAGCGGTCGGCATCGAAAAGATGATACAACATCTAGGCTATCGTCAGGAAGATGTCGTCGCGTTCGGTGATGGATTGAACGACTTGGAAATGTTGGAGTATGCGGGAACTGGAATTGCGATGGGCAATGCGAAAAAAGCAGCGAAACGCTCAGCGGATTTTGTAACGAAAGCGGTCGATGATGATGGCATTCGCGAAGGACTTAGAAAAATGGGATTGATACGTTAAGAACTGATATGTAGGTCATTATGAAAGGGAGATTGTAGAGGGAGAGCCTCTACAATCTTTTTATTTACCAGAGCCAGAACCAGTCGCGATGGTCTCTTGAACGCTTCTTGTCTTTATGGTGGTCATGTTTATGACCGGAACCATGTTTCTTACCGGAAGACTTTTTCTTTCCAGAAGATTTGTGGTGATCATGATCATGGTGTCCTGAACCATGTTTTTTCCCATGAGATTTATGATGATCTCCGTGGTCATCATGTTTCTTCCCACATGACTTATGATGGTCATCATCTTTCTTACCATGTGATTTGTGGTGTTTGTCATGGTCATCATGTTTTTTACCGGAAGACTTGTGGTAATCGTATTCATACTCGTAATCGTCATGCCCTGAAGAGTATTTCTTACCGTGAGAATGCTTGTCCTTTTTGTAACATACACATTCATACTCATAAGAAGAGTAGTACTTCTTCTTTTTCTTTTCGCGTTTCTCACGACATTTCTTGCAATCGCATTTCTTTTCATATTCTTTATATCCCATTAAATTCAACCTCCTTTCCTTATTACTAATCTATTCATGCTTGTCCTTGCACGACTGTACGATTCAATGATGGTAAAAGCATATTTTTATGAAAATGGGTATTGAAGCATAAAAAAAAGACAGACGGCATGCCGTCTGTCTTTCTCTTCATAGCTGATTATCTTCCGATCGCAATTCCATCTGGTCTTTCAAATGGATCTTCATGATTGATGTGATCATAAAACATGACACCGTTCAAATGATCGATTTCGTGTTGAAATACGATCGAAGGTAAGCCTTTCAATTTCAACTCGATTTCATTTCCATCGAGGTCGGTAGCCTTCACTTTCACTTTATGATAGCGAGGGACGAAGCCGGGCACGTCTCTGTCCACGGATAAACAACCTTCTCCGCCTTCTAAATATGCTTTTTGTATCGAATGGCTCATAATACGAGGATTGAATAGCGCATAATCATATAATTGACCATCTTCATCTTCCACAAGAACAGCTAGCATCCTTTTACCGACTCCGATTTGGGGTGCAGCGATTCCGATTCCTGGTCTGAGGTTGTATTTTGCACTTGTTTCAGGGTCTTGGCTGTTCAGGAGGAACTCACGCATTTTGATAAGGGTGTTACGATCCTCTTCGGAAGGAGGTAATGAAACGGCTTCTGCCCTTTCTCTCAAGATAGGAGAGCCTTCTTTCACAACTTCATTCATTGTTAACATATCTTCAACTCCTGTGTTCGAGTATGATCAGCGTTCAAAAAAAGCATTGTGATTATTTTAACACAACTTGGTTTCTAAAAGAATATGTACTGAGTTTTGATTTGTTCTACATAAGTTCTAAATCAAAAGAATCGGTCATATTGTACTAATATCCTCGTCCCAGTTTAATTTTTCTTGTATAGCTTTATGGAAACGTATATCATAAATAATCAGAGAGAATTTGTTAGGGGGAACCATTTTGTCCATCAAAAAAACCATTTTCGTCACTTTCTTATTATTAACGATGGTCATGAGTGGCTGCTCGGTAGGTCAGACAGCTGAAGAGAAAATCTACGAACATTTGGAGAAGACCGTGAGCCTTGAAAAAGGATTCAGTGATGTTCAGAAGCCTCTCGTTGAAGCGGAAAAGAAAGAGCAGACACTTTTCAATGAAATGTTAGGTTTAAGTATGAAAGAGTTCGATCAGATCAAACAAATGGCAGATGAAGCGATTGCCTCAGCTGAATCCCGTCAAGAAATGATACAAAAAGAGAAGAAAAGCATCGAAGAAGCTTACGAAGAATTCAAATCAGTTAAAGAGCTTGCTGATTCAATAGAAGAGGAAAAGATCAAATCCTCTGCTGGCGAGTTGATTCAGACGATGGACGATCGACATACAAGTTATCAAGATCTGAATAAGGCATATACTGAAGCGTTGAAAATGGACCTGGAATTGTATGCTCTTTTGAAGAAAGAGGATCTATCGATTGATGAATTGAAAACCTTCACTGAGAAATTGAACAAACAATATGAAGATGTTCTGAAGAAACAAGATACTTTCAATCAGTTGACTGATCAGTATAATGAACAAAAGAAAGACTTTTATAAATTAGCCGGATTTTCAACAGATGAAAAGAAAGCTTCATAAACGAGTAACATGAAGACCGATCCTATCAATGGATGGGTCTTTTTTTATTTGAGATATTTTCGCAAACATTGAAAGGCGTTGATTTCCGATTCAGGTGCTCGATTTCCTAAGGGCATGCTATCAAATTGGAGTTGTTCATTTGTCTAATATAGCGATTTTCTCTGCAAGTGTTTCATACGGCTGTGTGGTAATACAGATGTATATTCTATACTAATACAGTTTCTGAGCATCTGGACTTATTTCCTATGGTTTTAAGGGTTTAAAGTAAGAATAATCAATATGATTGACGTTTTTATTTGTCGTAGTGTACACTTAGGAACATAAATGGTTGTACTAGTTTTTATTCGTATTTAGATTAGTACAGTTCTGTCATAAACTACAGATCATGAATCGGTGTTTATGACGATTATTACACTTGGAAAAAGGGTAAAACATGATGTAGTCCGAACTGGTGAAATTCGTACAATCGATTTCATCACGTTTAGTCATGCTTTAGAAGAAAAGTGGACAATCTAAATAATGTGTATAAATTGTCTGGTTGATTAAAAAGACACATCATGAAACTTTTTTAATAGGAAAGGAAGAGGTGACCTTCATGGGTACAAAAACCCTGCAACAAATCGAAGAGGAATTTGAAACGTTCCAAATTCTGAATGAGGAAGGCGAAATCGTCAATGAGGATGCAATGCCTGACTTATCAGATGAAGATCTACAAGAACTGATGACTCGTATGGTCTACACAAGAATCTGGGATCAACGTGCGATCTCCTTGAACAGACAAGGGCGTCTTGGATTTTATGCGCCAGTAGCTGGACAAGAAGCTTCTATGTTAGGAAGCCAGTATGCTTTGGATAAGGAAGACTTCATTCTTCCAGGTTATCGTGACGTACCACAAATCGTTTATCATGGATTACCACTATATCAAGCATTCTTATTCTCACGTGGACACTTCCACGGTAACCAGATCCCTGAAGGTGTAAATGTCATTTCACCTCAAATCATCATCGGTGCACAAATCACTCAAACTGCTGGTGTTGCACTGGGACTGAAAAAACGTGGTAAGAAGAACATTGCAATCACATACACAGGTGATGGAGGAGCATCCCAAGGTGATTTCTATGAAGGAATCAACTTCGCAGGTGCTTTCAATGCACCAGCTGTATTCGTTGTTCAAAACAACCGATTCGCAATCTCTGTACCAGTAGAAAAACAATCCGCAGCGAAGACAATCGCACAAAAAGCAGTTGCTGCTGGTATTCACGGTGTCCAAGTTGATGGTATGGATGTTCTGGCTGTTTACGCTGTTACGAAACAAGCGCGTGAACGAGCAATTGAAGAAGAGACGCCATCACTGATCGAAACACTGACTTACCGTTATGGACCGCATACGATGGCTGGTGACGACCCTACACGTTACCGTACGGAAGATATGGACGATGAGTGGGAAAAGAAAGATCCGCTGGTACGTTTCCGTAAGTTCCTAGAGTCGAAAGACCTTTGGTCTGAAGAAAAAGAAAACGAAGTCGTCGAAAAGGCGAAAGAAGATATCAAGGCTGCAATCAAGAAAGCGGACGAAGCCCCTAAACAAAAAGTAACGGATCTAATTGATATCATGTACGAAGAGCTTCCTAAAAATCTACAGGAGCAAATGGAAGAATACAAAGAAAAGGAGTCGAAGTAAGCCATGGCCCAAATGACGATGATTCAAGCGATCACAGATGCGATGCGCATTGAATTGAAAAATGATGAGAACGTTTTGATCTTTGGGGAAGACGTTGGTCAAAATGGAGGCGTATTCCGTGCAACTGAAGGTCTTCAAAAAGAATACGGTGAAGATCGCGTCTTTGATACCCCGCTTGCAGAGTCTGGAATTGGTGGTCTTGCGATCGGTTTAGCGCTGCAAGGTTATCGTCCAGTTCCCGAAATCCAATTCTTCGGTTTCGTATACGAAGTAATGGACGCAATTTCAGGGCAAATGGCACGTTTGCGTTACCGTTCAGGTGGACGCTACAACGCTCCGATTACAGTGCGTTCCCCATTTGGTGGAGGCGTTAAGACTCCGGAGCTTCACGCAGACAGCCTTGAAGGTTTGATGGCTCAACAACCTGGATTGAAAGTTGTCATCCCATCAACACCATATGATGCAAAAGGATTGCTTCTCGCTTCGATTCGAGACAATGACCCAGTCATTTTCCTAGAGCATATGAAATTATATCGTTCTTTCCGTGGGGAAGTTCCTGAAGAAGAATACACGGTAGAAATCGGTAAAGCTGATGTGAAGAGAGAAGGAAAAGACATCACGATCATTACTTATGGAGCGATGGTTCATTCTTCACTGAAAGCAGCTGAAGAGCTTGAAAAAGAAGATATCCAAGCGGAAGTTATCGACTTGCGTACAGTGAGCCCGATCGATATCGATACAATCATTGAATCTGTCAACAAGACAGGTCGTGCCATTGTCGTACAAGAAGCCCAAAAACAAGCAGGAATTGCAGCTAGCGTTGTTGCTGAAATCAATGATCGTGCAATTCTTTCCTTGGAAGCGCCAGTGTTACGTGTAACAGCACCAGACACAGTGTTCCCGTTCTCTGCTGCAGAAGATGTGTGGCTGCCTGATTATAAAGATATTGTGACGAAATCCAAGCAAGTCATCGACTTTTAATAGATCAAAAATCAACACTCCAATCTGAGTATATACAAAACAAGGAGGCGAACCCTGTGGCGTTTGAATTTAAACTGCCAGATATCGGTGAAGGTATCCATGAAGGCGAAATCGTGAAATGGTTTGTCAAAAAAGGCGACGAAATCAAAGAAGACGACATTCTTCTTGAAGTACAAAACGATAAAGCTGTCGTGGAAATCCCATCACCATACGATGGTACAGTAAAAGATATCAAGGTAGATGAAGGAACAGTAGCTGTTGTCGGAGATGTCCTTCTTACAATTGATGCAGAAGGTTATGAAGGCGAAGAAGAAGAAGCTGAAGAATCTGAAGCAAAAGATGAAAAGCAGGAAGAAAAAGAAGCTAAGACAGAAGAAAAACCTGCTGATGAAGAAAAGAAACAAGAACAAGAAAAAGAAGAAACTAAAGCAGAACCAGCAGCAGAAGAAGAGGACGATCCGACTAACCGAGTTAAGGCAATGCCTTCTGTACGTAAGTACGCTCGTGAAAAGGATGTCAACATCAAGAAAGTCCAAGGTTCAGGTAAGAATGGACGTATTTTGAAAGAAGATATTGATGCTTATCTGGATGGAGGACAAGAAGCACCTCAAGAGGAAGCTGCTCAAGAAACAGAAGCGAAGCAGGAAGATCGATCTGAAAAAGCGCAACCTGCAGCTGCTCAGCAACAACAGCTTGAAACTCGTGAGAAGTTGAAAGGCATGAGAAAAGCGATTGCAAACGCAATGGTCAACTCGAAACACACTGCTCCTCACGTCACACATATGGATGAAGTGGTTGTGACAGACTTGGTTGCACACCGTAAGAAGTTCAAAGAGGTCGCTGCTGATAAAGGCATCAAACTTACTTACCTTCCATATGTAGCAAAAGCATTGGTTTCTGCATTGCGTGAATATCCGATCTTGAATGCTTCAATTGATGATCAGAACGAAGAAATCGTCCATAAGCATTACTACAACATCGGTATTGCTGCAGATACGGATGCTGGACTTGTTGTTCCGGTCATTAAAGACGCAGATCGGAAATCCATTTTCAAGCTTTCAGACGAGATTAATCAATTGGCAAAGAAAGCGCGAGATGGTAAGCTAACAACGGATGAAATGAAAGGAAGCACATGCACGATCTCAAACTTGGGATCTGCTGGTGGACAGTGGTTCACTCCGATCATCAACCATCCTGATGCTGCGATTCTTGGTGTAGGTCGTATCCAAGAAAAGCCTGTCGTTGAAAATGGAGAAATCGTAGCTGCTCCAGTATTAGCGGTGTCCATCAGTTATGACCACCGCCTTGTAGACGGAGTAACAGCTCAGAACGCGTTGAATCATGTGAAGCGTCTGTTGAACGACCCACAACTCTTGATAATGGAGGCATAAAAATGGTAGTTGGAGATTTTGCTGAAGAAATTGACACACTGGTCGTTGGTTCTGGCCCTGGGGGATATGTAGCGGCGATCCGAGCTGCACAAATGGGGCAAAAAGTGACAATCGTCGAAAAAGGCGAGATCGGTGGAGTATGTCTGAATGTAGGATGTATCCCTTCAAAAGCAGTCATTAACGCGAGTCATCGCTTTGAGCATGCTCAACATTCAGATGACATGGGGATCACTGCTGAGAATGTCAAAGTCGATATGAGTAAAGTCCAGGAATGGAAGTCTGGTATCGTCAAGAAATTGACAGGCGGAGTAGAAGGTCTCCTTAAAGGTAACAAGGTTGAGATTGTAAAAGGAGAAGCTTATTTCTCTGATACGAATACCGTCCGTGTAACAAAAGATGAGTATACATCTCAAACGTATAAGTTCAAGAACTGTATCCTTGCTACAGGCTCAAGCCCGATCGAACTTCCTTCATTCAAATGGAGCGATCGTGTCATCTCATCTACTGGAGCGCTTGCTCTTACTGAAGTACCGAAGAAGATGGTCGTCATCGGAGGCGGATACATTGGTATCGAGCTTGGTACAGCATACGCAAACCTTGGAACCGAGGTAACGATCCTCGAAGGTGGTAAGCAGATCCTGCCAGGATTCGAAAAGCAAATGAGTACACTCGTTTCTCGTCGCCTTAAGAAAAAAGGTGTTGAAATCATCACGGATGCAATGGCAAAAGGCGTTGAAGAATCAGATGACGGCGCAAAAGTCACTGCAGAAGTGAAAGGTGAAGAAAAGACGTTTGATGCAGATTATGTACTTGTCACTGTTGGACGTAAGCCGAACACAGAAGAGCTTGGTCTTGAACAAATCGGCGTCAAGATGACTGACAAAGGCTTGATCGAAGTGGACAAGCAAAGTAAGACTTCTGTTGATGGATTATACGCAATTGGAGACATCGTTCCTGGTCCAGCACTTGCACACAAAGCATCTTATGAAGGTAAGATTGCTGCAGAGGCCATTGCTGGAGAAGCAGCAGAAATCGACTATCTAGCGATTCCTGCAGTCGTATTCAGTGATCCTGAACTTGCAAGCGTCGGTTATTCCGAAGCTGAAGCGAAGGAAGCAGGATTCGATGTGAAAGCTTCTAAATTCCCATTCGGAGCAAATGGACGAGCGTTGTCATTGAACGATGCAGAAGGATTCATGAAGCTGATTACGCGTAAAGAAGATGGCCTTGTCATCGGAGCGCAAATTGCAGGTCCAAATGCATCTGACATGATTGCAGAGCTTGGCCTTGCGATTGAAGCAGGTATGACTGCTGAAGATATCGCAATGACGATTCACGCACATCCGACACTAGGAGAAATCACTATGGAAGCTGCAGAAGTCGCAATCGACTTGCCGGTTCACATTGTAAAATAAAGATAGGAAAGAAGCGATCAGAGATGGTCGCTTCTTTTTTGCACAACTATATGGGCTTAATACAAGCAAAAAAGGACTGCACAGTGGCAGTCCTTTTTGTGTGGGATCATTTCGTATAGGCCGCTTCTAAATGGGTTTCAATCGCTTCTACCTTGCGCTTGCCTTCTAAGCGTGTGATTTCTTCTTTACCATCAAGAACGATGATGGTAGGGAACGAATTGATCTGGTAATGGTTGACCAACTTATCATTCCCTTTCTTAATGATCTTGACAGAATCGAGTTTGGTTGGATACTTCTTCTGTAACGTCAGCAACGCTTCATAATAAAAACGTTCCACGTCATCACTTCTATTCGAAGAGAATATCAATGTATGGAATTGGTCAGAGGCCAGGTTGACTGGCAACCGATCGTCGACAGGTGTAAACTGACAGCTGCTTAATAAACTTACAATTGTAAACAAGGATATCGAAAGAATTCCAATGGATTTCAATTTCATGGAGTTCACTTCTTTCATAAGTTGTAATGCCATTGTTCACAAAGATTTTAACATGGAAAGCTGTCGATTTTTGAAACGTCGTGAATTCGTAAATGAAATGTTACAGAATTGAAATTTGAGAACCCATTTCTTGAGGTCGTAACATGATTGTAATTTACATATACATGGTACGGAGGACTGGAAGGGGAGGAAGGGGCATGTACACCTTGTTGATGCTTTCTTCAGTACAATTGATCACGTGGAGCTTCTACGCACTTGTTACCTACTTATCTCATAGAGATCCTTCACTATTTGAATATATCTTATTAGGGGTATTCTGTTATTTTGGTTATTTGTTCAGTATCTATCTGAAAGGGCCTAGACTATATTCTGGGGTTTCAAGCTTTGTCGGTGCGGGTAGTTACTTGTTATACAAATATCTTATTACATGAAAAATGGAGAGGCTCGAGAGCCTCTCCATTCGTAAACCATTGTATTTATTTCTTGTTCAATTTATAATCTTCCTTCAAGGCTTTCATGATCGCAAATACGATGAAGATCATGATGAAGGTAAATGGAAATGCTGCTATGATTGAGGCTGTCTGTAGGGCTGTGAGTCCACCTGAATAAAGGAGGATTGCTGCTGAAGCCGCTACGACACCACCCCAGATGAATTTGATGTAATTGGAAGGGTTCAAGCTTCCGTTTGTCGTCTGCATTCCAAGTACGAAAGTAGCCGAGTCGGCAGATGTAATGAAGAACGTACTAATCAACAGAATTGCAATGATAGACATGACTGCACCTAATGGGAACTGTTCAAACAAGGAGAACAATGCAACCTCTGTCCCTTGGTCGGTCATTAACTGGTAAAGGCCTGTTCCTTCCATTCGTTCTTTGAAGATCGCTGATCCACCGAATACAGAGAACCAAAGACCACCAAAGATTGTTGGTACTAGAAGTACACCCAGAACGAATTCTCGGATCGTACGTCCTTTTGAAACACGGGCGATGAACATACCGACGAATGGAGCCCAAGCAATCCACCAAGCCCAGTAGAAGACAGTCCAAGATTGAATCCAACCTTGCTTAGTTTCGCTATACGGCCCAAGCGTGAAACTCATGCTCGGCAAGTTCTGGACATAGGAACCTAACGTTTGTGTGAATACATCCATGATGAAATTCGTTGGTCCAGCGAACAGTAAGAAGAACATTAAACCAATCGCCAAAACGATGTTCGTATTACTTAAGTATTTGATTCCTTTGTTCAGTCCAGTTGAGGCTGAAATGATGAAAAGAACCGTTACAATCGCGATAATGACCAATTGGGTCAGCTTCGTGTTTTGTATGCCTTCAAAGACATAGGATAAACCACCACTGATTTGTGCAGCACCGAAACCAAGTGAGGTAGCTACACCGAATACGGTCGCAAACACTGCGATGACATCAATTAAAATTCCGATAGGTCCATTGACGCGGTCACCTAATAAAGGTCTGAAAATCGCGCTGATCAATCCAGGAGCACCTTTACGGAATTTGAAGTAAGCAAGAGCTAGACCGACAACGGTGTAAATACCCCAAGGGTGTAATCCCCAGTGGAAAAATGCATATCGGAGTGATGCTCTAGCGGATTCTACGGTCTCCCCGTTTCCGGATGGAGGATCGTAATAGTGGTAGAGAGGTTCTGCCGTACCCCAGAACACAAGTCCGATACCCATTCCAGCACTGAATAGCATGGCGAACCATGTAACCAGGTTGTAGTCGGGTTCATCGTCATCTTTCCCCAGTTTGATTTTCCCGTATCTACTGAAAATCAAATAGATGGCAAAGATCAAGAATGCTGTAGCAGACAAGAGATAGAACCATCCGAACTTAATCTGAAGAAAGCTCTGAACTGCACCAGTCTTTTCTTGGAGCCCTTCTGGGGATAAGACGCCCCAGGCAATGAAGACTAATGAAATAATGAGTGAAATGATGAAAACTTTGGTGAATTTCTTCATTAAACTTCTCCTTTCTTATTTTATGGTGTTTTAAGCACGTATCCCATTGTACCGAAATACCTAATTCATTTTCAAGGATTTTGATAGTCACAATATACTAAAGACAGTTTAGCTATACCCTATTTTGTACCTAGATAACCAAATTATTCATGTCTATGGGTGTTTTGTCTCTTCCGTTTCAACAATAGAAATTTTATACTGAATGAAGCCATAAGAGTATAGAAAAAGGGGAGTCATCATGAAAAAAACACTATTATTATTGTTGATTGTGTTGTTAGCTGCGTGCAGTGCTCAAACAACAGAAAAGCCAGATGAAAATGAACATGCAGAGAAACAGATGAATGAAGATCAGAAGCAAACAGAAGAGGACGTAGAGAATGAGGAAGATCCAGAGACTGATGAGGATTCAAATTCAGAAGAGGATACTGAAAATGGTAATGACGAAAAAGAAAATGAACCAGATCCTATCCAATATACCGTACATCCTGCCAATTGGACTTTAAAGCCTCAAAGTGAAACAGAGCTTAAAACCGTTTTGTTGACCATTGACGATGCACCAGACAAACATGCATTGGAAATGGCTCAAAAGTTGAAGGACCTGAATGTACCAGCTATATTCTTTGTGAATGGTCACTTCATGGATACGGATGAGGAAAGAAAGATTGTAAAGCAGATTCATGAGTTAGGGTTCGAAATCGGGAACCATACGATGACCCATGCGAACCTTTCGAAGTTGTCTGTAGATAAACAACGATATGAAATTACACAGTTATCTGAAGAAATCCAAAACGTAACAGGGGAAGCACCGAAGTTCTTCAGAGCACCTTTCGGGGTCAATACAGATTTTTCAAAGCAACTGATGGAAGAACAACAAATGATTTATATGAATTGGACCTATGGATACGATTGGGAGAAAGAATATCAGACGAGTGCATCCATTGCAGATATCATGGTCAACACACCTCTATTGACGGATGGAGCAATCCTGTTGATGCATGACCGTGATTGGACGAATGAAGCGCTCATGGATATCGTTAAAGGCCTGGAAGCGAAAGGATATACCTTTGTAGATCCGGATCAGATCGTACAATGAGGAATGAAGAAAGGATGACATATCGATGTCATCCTTCTGTTTATCTTGATTATCGCTTGTAATAGTACATGATCCTTCCATTGAATAGATGGAGTTCTCCATCTAACTGTTTGGCGAGAAACTTGCTGAATTCTACAGCTTTTCCTTTATCACCATGTGTAGCGCCATCTGGTAGGACAATTTGAACTTGGTTCGCATTCTCGGAGTCAGGTTCTGACCCGACTCCGACAAGTATGTAATGATAGCCTTGCTCCGTACCTTTCAATTCGTAGTATTTCAATTCCTTGGACTCACGGAGTTCTATGGAGTAAGGAAAGGCTGCAGAACCATATTCCCAACTAAGCTGTTCTCCGGTTTTTGAAGTGATTTCTTTGTAGTATCGTATGAGATTTTCAACATCATCCAATGTAATGGATTGCTGTTTGGATTTTTCCACTAATTTGACGTATGCACTACTAGACAATATCGTTCACTCCTGTCAGTACATGGATATTTATAATAGTATCATTAGATTTGGAAAATTGACAGACGTAGACGATGAGAAATCCACTGGTCATATTTCTGAAAGGAGGAGGATCAAAGATTACGAATGTCATCCAATTGAAATGAAAAGTATTGTCGAAAACGTTGTTATTTATGGTTTCAAGGAGTATAATTAATTATAATATTCAAAAAATTCAGAAGGAGGGCGTGGTATGGATCTTTTTGACAAACTTTATGATGAAGACGAAACGGTTAAAGTCAGGTTTGTAGGGTTCACTACCGAACATGTCCGATATGATTTCGGGATCGTCTACACGAACATGTTCTTCGGTAAACCGCTCGTCGTGTGCATGCAGACCGGGCGCTCCACTTTGATGGATGCGACTGATCTGAAGAACACAGAAAGTATTCAAAAAGCTTTTAAAATCCAGTCGAGGAAAGAGGCAGAAGAGTTGTCATCTTTTTTTGAAGAATCGCTCCCGTTCTCTCCAATTGCTGAACAATATGAATAAGAGACATCAAGCCCGGCATTCACAGGAATGTACGGGCTTTTTTAATAGAAAAACGACTCTGTTCTAATTAAACATACTTTTCTTTAATGTGACATACAATTTATCCTTGACAATTTAAATGTGACATCATAATATGAATGTAACGACATAATAAAAGCGCTTTCAAGAAGCGAAGGAGAGGGATGGACAATGGGAACAGTAATTTGCCAAACTTGTGATATGACGATTGAACATTTTGAAGTGGATAAGGTGACTACTTTATACTCCAACTGTCCGGACTGTAAACGGAAAAGAAAGAATGGCAAGAAGACCGCCTAATATATGAAGAAAAGAAGACCGCCTCAGCATAACCTGAGGCGGTCTTCTTCATTTTATATAGATTGAGATTTCAATCCTTACATCTAACTTAGAAAATCGGCTTATGTTCCTTGATCACCCGGATCATCTTCAAGGATTCATCCTCTGGTCCTTGGACTGGCAATCCAGCTTCAATATTTTCGAAAATATAGTCGATATTCTCCTGGGTGATGATCTCTCCAGGAATGAATATCGGAATACCTGGTGGATAGACCATAACAAATTCAGCGATGATCCTGCCAGTCGCCTCTTCAAAAGGTATGCTTTCCGTCTCCGCATAGAACGCATCACGAGGTGAGAGGGACAAGACAGGAATACTTGGAACACTTACAGGGATCTTCGCTTTGATTTCCTTGATCGATTCCTGATGCATGTGAGATAGCTCAGTCAAAGCTACAATCAGCTTATGGACTTCCTCTTCTCTGTCTCCAGACGTAATGATACAAAGGATATTATAGAGGTCCGATAATTCCACCTCGATATTATGCTTCTCCCTTAACCATACTTCTACATCATACCCAGTGATATTCAATTCTTTCACCGAAATGATCAGTTTCGTAGGATCGAAATCATACGTTGCAGGAGTACCAAGGATCTCCTGCCCGACGCAATGGATGCTTGGAATTTCATTGATCTTTCTACGAGCCGACTCGGCGAGATGAATGGCCTGTTCCGCTAACTCATACCCCTGAGTAGCCAATCTTCTTCTTGCCACATCAAGTGAAGCAAGCAAGATATAGGAAGTCGATGTTGTCGTCATCATACTTAGGATGGATTGGACACGCTCCGGTGATACGAGGTTGCCTCGGACATTCAGGACTGAGCTTTGTGTCAACGACCCTCCAAGTTTGTGGACGCTTGTTGCGGCCATGTCTGCACCTGCTTGCATTGCAGAGAGGGGCAACCGGTCATGGAAATGGATATGAACTCCGTGTGCTTCATCCACAAGTACTGGTATGTCATATGAGTGAGCGAGTCGGACGATTTCTTTCAAGTCGGCACTGATACCGAAGTAAGTCGGATTGATGACAAGTAACCCTTTCGCATCTGGATGTTGTTCAAGGGCTTTCTTCACTGATTGAGTCGTTATACCATGTGAAATACCGAGAGTAGGGTCGATGTCTGGATGGATGAATACAGGAACAGCACCTGAAAAAATGATTGCTGACATGACAGACTTGTGGACATTTCGTGGCACGAGTACCTTTTCACCAGGTTTACAAACAGCAAGGATCATCGTCATGATCGCACCGCTCGTACCTTGTACTGAAAAGAAGGTATGGTCCGCTCCAAAAGCTTCTGCAGCAAGTTGCTGAGCTTCCTTGATCATCCCGTGTGGGTGATGTAGATCATCTAATGGACCAATGTTGATCAAGTCGATTGATAAGGCGTTTTCGCCAATGAAATCCCTGAATTCTGGATCCATACCTCTCCCTTTTTTATGACCAGGAATATGGAATTGTATCGGGTCGCGTTTTGCATGGTTCAATAGACCAGTAAAGAGGGGTGTTTCGTTTTGTGACAATCAGTACACCTCATTTATATAAAATAATGAATCGTCGAACATATGATAGAATGATAAAACAAGACAAAGTATATCAAATCTGCGTCCGGTTGCAAGTAATTTTTTTTTCATTCTTGCGGCAGTACAGGTGAATAGGAAGAAACTACATAAAAAAAGACTGGAGTGAGAGGATGAACTTTACAACTCGACTTACGACACTTTTAGGCATCGAATATCCGATCATACAAGGAGGTTTGGCATATTTAGCCTATTCGGAGCTTGCCGCAGCAGTCTCCAACGCTGGTGGATTAGGTCAGATTACAGCCATGTCCCTCCCATCACCAGACGCGTTGAGGAAAGAAATCAGGGATGTGAAACAAAAAACGGATCGACCATTCGGGGTCAATTACGCTATCGGTCAACATGGTCGACCTTTCTCAGACATGTTACAGGTAGCGATTGATGAAGCAGTCCCAGTCATTTCAATGACCGGTGGAAACCCAACGCCCGTATTTGAACAACTTGAAGGTATAGATGTCAAAAAGCTCGTACTTGTTGCTTCGAAAAGACAAGCTGTAAAAGCGGAAAAGCTTGGAGCAGATGCAGTTATGGTCGTTGGACAAGAAGGTGGAGGGCACATCGGAAAGGAAGATGTCAGTACGATGGTGCTCACACCTCAGGTCGTGGACAGTGTCTCCATTCCAGTTGTAGCATCTGGAGGTATAGGGGATGGAAGAGGTTTGATGGCAGCTCTTGCTCTCGGTGCAGACGGCATTGAAATGGGAACAAGGTTCATCGCTACTGTGGAATGTACCCATGCACATCCTGTTTATAAAGAAGCCTTGATTAATGGAAATGAAACAGATACGATGCTCATCAAGAAATCATTAGGTACACCTGGGCGAGTCGTCCGAAATGAATGGGCTGAAAAGATTTTGCAGATCGAAAAGGTTGAACCGAACTATGAAGCAATCAAAGATTACATATCTGGAAAAGCGAATCAAGCTTTTGCTAATGAAGGGAATCTCGACCGTGGGTTCGGCTGGGCTGGCCAAATCATCGGCCGAATTAATGATGTGCCGACTGTAGAGGAATTGTTCAGTCGAATCCTTACTGAAGCCGAAGATATCAGGAACAGATGGGGGAACTGAATGAATTTCCGGTGAAAAATTGGGGGAAGCAGAGCTCATACGGGGCTCTGCTTTTTTCATTATAGATCAGATTCAGAAATTATAGATCAAATCCAAGAATGACAACCCAAACCCTCCCTCATGCCAATTATCATGAAAAAGAGGCTGACATCAAATGGTGGAATTTACCCCCATCTGAAAGTCAGCCTTCTTCATAAGATTACTGGACAACATCCAATTGTAGATTTATTTGTTTTCTAATGATAAATACCTATACGTTCGATTCAACCCGTTAATATAATACATTAACTTTAAATGGATCAGCTAGAAACATATACGCCCCTGGCATATTCATATAAAGGCATCAGAGTATGGAAAGTGCGATCCATTTCTGAAAGTAAAGCTTCTCCATCCTGTAGTATTTCATCGTCATGTGGAATATGAATACCACAAAGTAATTCAGCTTTCTTGACATCCTTCAGTCGCTTAGTCATTTCATTGAATTTGTCCACATCCACTTCGGTATGTGGAATGGCATCTGGTTTGGTGTGATCTGTAGACCAAACGTAATGATTCGGAATTTGTTTTAAGATTTCCTTTTGGTGATCTGCTATTTTATCAGCAAATTCCTGCTTGATGGGAGACTCATAAATCACCGCGAACCAAACGAAAAGATGGCTTTGGAACAGACCGATTTGGAAGTGAGGTAGTTTCTTGTAACCTCGATTACTATTCGCGAAAGCTACCCATGTATCATCAGGAGGATTGACCGTTCTCCGTGCATGTTTGGCAGTATGATAGTACATTTCCTCACCTGTGGCTGCTGAAAGAGTAGGAGCAAAATGTTCACCCAATTGTTCTAACTTAGGACGGATATGGTTTTGGATCCCTTCCATTCTTGCTTCTAATCCTTGGATTGTAAATACATTGAAATCGTCTTTCGAGAAACCATTGAAACTCATGTGATTCACCTCGTTGAAATATTAAATTGAGTTTACCACAGGAATAATCCATATCAAAATCAGATACATTATAGCTCCGATCAAGTGATATGGATATGGGAAGCCTGAAGAATGTGGAATATTTATTTAAATATTCAGAATAGTATGATAATACAAGTTGGAGTCGTAAGTCAAATCGCCCATCCGATTGGATCCCTATCAGTATGAACCAATGCTTTCAAAAAAGAAAAGGAGTGTGAGTTACCATGAAACAAGTGATTCAAACGCTTAAAAAGACAGAAGCGGAGCGCCGGATCCCAGTTCTTCGGTTAGAGATTGATTATGAATTGGCAACTCTACACGATGCACTCGTCGCAAAAGATTCTGATCAGGTCAAAAGGTCAAAGAAAAAATTAGAACGATTAAGACAAGAAATGTTACAATTAGAGGCATAATAATTGTAAATTGGATAGAACGAACCTACACTAATGGGGTTCGTTTTTTGTGAATAAAAAAATACATAGAGGAGTGACAAAGTGGCAACGGATTGGAATCATATTAGTAATCATGCCATGGATTGGGCATACGAGGCAGGGACTGTAATCCGTGAATCCTTCAAGAAACAATTGACCATCGAGACAAAGTCGAACGCGGATGACTTAGTGACGAATATGGATAGAGAAGTAGAAACCTTCTTGATTGATAAAATCAGAAAACATTATCCTGATCATCAGATCCTTGGGGAAGAAGGCAGTGGAGATGATGTACAGTCGATGGAAGGAACCGTTTGGATCATCGACCCGATAGATGGAACGATGAATTTTGTCCATCAACAAACGAATTTCGCCATTTCAATTGCAGTGTACCATGAAGGGGAAGGAAAAGTCGGGCTGATCTATAATGTCGTCAATGATGAAATGTTCCATGCCATCAAGGGGAATGGGGCCTATATGAATGAGCATCGCTTGCCAAAATTACAAAATGTAGAACTTGAGAAGTCGATCATCGCCATCAATGCGACATGGATTACGAGCAATAAACGAATGGACCCATCCATCCTGATCCCGATCGTTGATCGATGTCGAGGAACGAGGTCTTATGGTTCGGCGGCCATTGAACTGGCTTTCGTTGCAGCGGGTCGTCTGGATGCTTATATTACAATGCGGTTATCACCTTGGGACTTTGCAGCCGGAAAGATTCTGATTGAAGAAGTCGGCGGCACGATTACAAACTTGGATGGGGAAGAGCTTGATATGCTTGGCAAGAATTCCATATTTGCAGGAACACAGAATTTGCACCAATACATTTTGGATGAACATCTTTTACATGATAAAAAATGATTCAAGCGAGAAGACTACAGGAAAAAGATCACTCTGTCCTATCGAAGTGGTTTGAACAATCAGAAGAATGGCTCAAGGAAGAAGGATTGTTGGCGATTGAAATGAGTCCAGCGAGGCTCAAAGTATGGATGTCACTTTACGATCGCTATAATGGTGAATGGTTGGTCTGGTTCAATAAAGACGGTCTGATTGGCTTCAGTCATCATATTCTTCACGCTCCATCCAATACTAAACCATGGATCGGCATGGTCATGATTGCACCTGAGCTGAGAAGACTAGGTTATGGCATAAAAGTCTTGGAAGAGATTCTCCGACAGGTGGCGCGATCCGGCTATCCGATCGTCTTTGCGGGATGCCCTTTTGACAGGATCGGTTGGATTCAATTTCTCGGGAAAAGCGGATTTGAACAAATAGGTCTGGATGTTTTGGAGAACGGAAGGAAATATTTGAAGATGGCTAAACCGATTGAAGAGTAGTAGGACAGGGAATGATCTGTGGGTTTGATTGAACAGATTGTTCCCTGTTTTTTTACTCAAGAATTTTTTTCTTGTTCTCTGAATTTCTTTTTCAATGTGAAACCTACACCCATCAACAAGAAAGCACCTGCAAATCCGATGAATGCTAATAAACCGCTTTGTTCACCGATTGCAACACCGATCAAAGCGATGCAAAATGTGACCGCTACAGAGATTAAGATGAATATTAAGGATTGTTTGTTCATTGCTTTACCTCCTCTCTCTAGTGTATCGAAAATACAAAGAAAGAAAAAGATTTCATTTTATGCTATAATAGAAAAGTTGAATATGAACTTGTTTTACACGAATAAGTAGGGGGATTTCCCCACGTTAAGGAGAGATTTGAAGTGAATCTTCGAGAAGAAATTCGAAACATAGCCATCATTGCCCACGTTGACCACGGTAAAACCACATTGGTCGATAAATTATTGCACCAATCAGGTACATTCCGAGAGAATGAACAAGTCAGCGAACGTGCTATGGATTCGAACGATTTAGAAAAGGAACGCGGAATTACGATTCTTGCGAAAAATACAGCGATCAACTATCAAGACAAGCGAATCAACATCATGGATACACCTGGACACGCAGACTTCGGTGGAGAAGTTGAACGGATCATGAAAATGGTTGATGGTGTTCTCTTGCTTGTGGATGCTTATGAAGGTTGTATGCCACAAACGCGCTTTGTTCTGAAGAAGGCATTGGAGCAAAAGTTGACACCGGTTGTTGTCGTCAATAAAATCGACCGACCGTTCGCTCGCCCTACAGAAGTAGTGGATGAAGTGCTCGATCTGTTCATCGAACTCGGTGCAGACGACGATCAACTTGAATTCCCTGTTGTTTATGCTTCTGCCTTGAATGGGACAGCAAGTAAAGATCCAGAACCAGAAAAACAAGAAAATGATATGAGTGCGATTTTCGAATCCATCTTAGATAATATCCCTGCACCGGCTGATACGAGTAATGATCCATTACAATTCCAGGTGGCATTGTTGGATTACAATGATTACCTTGGCCGTATCGGAATTGGTCGTGTCTTCCGTGGGACGATTAAAGTCGGTCAAAGTGTTGCATTGATGAAGATAGATGGATCAGTCAAGAAATTCCGTGTCACTAAGCTATTCGGTTTCCTCGGATTGAAGCGAATTGAAATCAATGAAGCGAAGTCTGGTGACCTGATTGCGATTTCCGGAATGGAAGAAATCAACGTAGGAGAAACGGTTTGTCCAGAAGATCATCAAGAAGCATTACCGATCTTGCGTATCGATGAGCCGACGATCCAAATGACATTCCTTGTCAATAACAGTCCTTTCGCAGGCCGTGAAGGGAAGTATCTGACAAGCCGTAAAATTGAAGAAAGATTGAATCAACAATTGGAGACGGATGTCAGCCTGCGAGTTGAAAACACGGATTCTCCAGATGTATGGACAGTTTCAGGACGTGGAGAATTGCACTTGTCCATCCTGATTGAGAACATGAGACGTGAAGGATACGAGCTGCAGGTTTCAAAGCCAGTCGTCATCATCCGTGAAATCGACGGTCAAAAGTGTGAACCTGTAGAACGAGTACAAATCGACGTACCTGAAGAGCATACTGGAGCGATCATGGAGTCACTAGGTGCTCGTAAAGGTGAGATGGTCAACATGTTGAACCATGGTAACGGTCAAGTACGACTGGAATTCTTGGTTCCAGCGCGTGGATTGATTGGATATACGACTGAATTCTTGACACTCACTAGAGGATACGGAATCTTGAATCACTCTTTCGATAGCTATCAGCCGGTCATCCAAGGAAAAATCGGTGGACGTAGAGAAGGTGTTCTCGTATCCATGGAATCTGGGAAAGCTTCTCAATATGGCATCCTGAATGTCGAGGATCGAGGAACCATTTTCGTAGAACCGGGTACGGACATTTACGAAGGAATGATTGTTGGAGAACACAACCGTGAGAATGACATCACAGTCAACCTTACGAAGGTGAAACAATTGACCAACATGCGTTCAGCAGGGAAAGACAACACGGTTTCAATGAAGAAAGCACGTGTGATGACCCTTGAAGAAGCGCTTGAGTACTTGAACGATGATGAATACTGTGAAGTGACACCAGAATCCATCCGTCTACGTAAAAAGATTCTTGATAAGAATGAACGTGAGCGTTTGGAGAAGAAACGCAAGCTTGCTGAACAGAATTCTTAAAAAGAGAAAAGGAGACGGTATGAATGAGTGTCGATGTCAATGAACGTCTTCAATTCTTTGCAAGATTATATCAAGTGGACCAGAACCCGGAGCTCGGGATGTGGTTCTTGTATCTGACAGTCTTATTGCTTTCGATTGTGGTTTTCAAGTTAGGATTTTCAAGGAAACTTCCGGTACTGAAAGCTGTAGTCGTTTACGTTTTCCTTGCATTAGGCTGTACGTTTCTAACCTTCTTCGCTGTCTTCCTGCCTGTAACGGAAGGCTTGATGGTGGCAGCGGCGATATTGATCATTTATAAAGTGCGTCTGAACCAGCACAAAAAGGAACAAAGCGAATAAAAAAACAGCTCAGTTGCGACTGAGCTGTTTTACTATCTTTGGAAAGGGGAGCATCTTATGAACCTTCAAGATACGTTATACAATTGGTTGAGCATCAAAAGGGTTGCTGATGAAAGGCAAGACGATCAAGCTGCAAAAGACACATTGGATTTCTTCGAGGAAATGTTGACAGAAGATCATCTCGTTGAAGATTTAAGAGTAGAGACGAAACCGCCGATGTATATCATCCATTACTCCATTGAAGGGACTTCTCATCAGAAGCAATTCCCTATCGAGTTGATTGATGCTCTATACGATTCAATAGAGTCTGAACCGAAGTATAACTGACTTACCAGGTTTCTTCCTTGGATGAATCGTTATAGATGATGAAATTTCCCGATGCTTTTCGTTCTTCTGTTCTTTCTTTTATCCGATGATGACATGATTGACACATATAGGTGTGTATCGGTCTGTTCCGCAGTTTCTTAGCCAATGGGCTTTCGTCTTTTAGTTTTTCGATTTTATCACATAGGACACATTTGACACGCATGATATCCACCTCTTTCTAGGACAAGTATACCACGAATATCCCGGTGTGTATAAATCATGCAGCAGCAGGGATAATAAGATTTCTGTCGAAGGTAAAGGTATACGGAAGTGATACTTTGAAATCAACTGCACACCTGATACGTGAAAGGAGCTGTTCGGTATGGCGACGAAAAGTGTATCTTCATTGAATGAAACGCAATTCCAGTTATTGCAGAAAGAATGCTATGTGATTGTGAATACTGTCGACCCTGTGGCACATACCCCATATGTGAATGCGATCTCTTGGGTATATGCACCTGACATGGAAACGATTTTGTTTGCGGTCGATAACCGTTCCAAAGCGGTACGCAATGTTTACGAAAATGAAAATGTATCGATCACCTTCATAGGGGATGAAACGACGTCTGTCATCAACGGGACTGCCGAAGTGATTGAAGAACATATGGATTCAGTACCAATCAAACTTGCGATGATCAAAGTGAAAATATATGAAATTCGAGATGCGATGTTTTATGGTGCGAAAATCGCGCAACCCCCTCAATATGAAAAAACATATGATGCTCAGGCAGCTGCAAAGTTGGATAAGCAGGTCATGAACGCACTTAAAGAAAAAGCGAAATAACATACAAAGAAGAAGGTGACCATTTCGGTCACCTTCTTTTATTATTGTTGCTCTTTGACGCGATCAGGGTCGCTTGGTTTGCTCTTTCCTTGCTTTTCTTGTTGATTCTGCAATTCATTTTCTTTGTTTTGTGGCAGGTTTTTATCATTCTTCCGGATAGGATCCGGTTCTTTTTTGTTCAATTGTCCTGGGACTTCAGGAATCAACCTTCCAGTGATCGCTGCCAACTCTTCCATGATGCCGCCAATCGGTTTACCTTCAGCAATTTGCTTGCCCATCTCTTGTAAACGTGTGAAGATATCCGGATCTGCAGTAATGGCTGCATTCGCACCGTACGGATCATGTTGCAAAGCCTCAGCAACACTGTATTTGATCGATCCTACTCTTGAACGATCCAAGTTATCGTCCACATCGATCCCTACGATTGCGTATTTACCTACGACCACAGCTGTTGCATCTTTTACATCAGGAACTTTCATCGAAAGCTCGACGAGCCGCTTGGAAATCTGTCTGGAACTTTTACGTTCTTCTTTGTTATATTCTACACTCTGTCGAACTTCGATCGGCTTGGTATCGTTCGCTATACTTTCATCTTGCTGGTTGTTCTGGCAAGAAATGAGTATCAGGAATGAAGATAGTATCAATAAACGAGGAATATTACGCAAGGCTGAACATCCTTTCGTGTATATCAAGTTACCGTTATTCTTCGTTTAATCTTCTATCTTTATACAAACGGACATACAGTAAAAGAGGATGAAAAAAGAAGCCTCTCCAAATGCATTGGATCAGCTCCTTTGTACGTCCTATTTAACATTGATTTGTACGATGTGACGAATCGGATTTTCACGGTTGGATCCATCACCGAAGTAGAAGTGGACCGGGCCGTCTTTCAGCGGTTTGCCGTCCAGTGAAAACCCGAGAATTCCAGCTCTTGCTTCTTCGAGTGGCAGTGTTCTTGTCTCGTTCTCAGAGGTGCAAAGTTCAACTTCCGACGCATCCTCTTTCGGCTCTGAGTTGTCGAGAAAGCTTACAAAAGGAATTCCGTAGGATTTTGAGAATAGTTCCTGTTTATCATATTGGATTTTGTTTTGATTCGTATTGACGGGTCCTCTTGCCCCATCTCTTCGTTCTCGGTCCCAATGCTCTGCAACTTCTTTTGCATAATGATCTTCCGCTTCCAATGGTTTTTCATCAAAATATGTGTTCAAATCAACCTTTCGATCATCGAATATCCATACACCCGGATCAAGTGTGATCGGAAAGTTGACATTACCTTTTATGAATACGATGGATTCCATGTATCTCACTCCTAATAAAAAATTCGTACTAAGTATATCGTTCCATCTTCATTTTGTCACATTAGGGTATAGTACTAATAAGTGTTACCATGCAAAAAGACCGATAACTAGATTGTGACATGTGGAGGTGGCGAGACAACAATGTATTGTGAAACGGATGAAGAATTATTGGAACTAGTGGAACGTGCTCGAAACTATACGGGACAAGGGAAAGTAGCAAGTTATATACCAGCGCTGGAAAGAGCGGATCAGAATGACCTTTCCATGGCACTATATTACACAGATGGTCGTTGCGTAAAGGCTGGGGATGTAGAAAAGAAGTTCACTCTGCAAAGTGTTTCGAAAGTCCTTACCCTTGCACTTGCAATCATGGATAGAGGGGAAGAGGAGGTTTTCAGCAGAGTTGGAATGGAACCGACTGGTGACCCTTTCAACTCGATTGCGAAACTGGAGACACAAGTACCTGCAAAGCCTCTTAATCCTATGATCAATGCAGGAGCGCTTGTGGTGACGGATATGATCGCAGGAAATTCTGTTCATCAGAAGTTAGGGAGGCTCCTTTCAATCATTCACGACATGACCAACAACTCTGACATTGATATCGATCATGAGGTCGCACAATCTGAATATGAAACAGCGAATTTGAATCGATCTCTTTGCTATTTCATGAAACAGCATGGTGTTGTAGAAGGGGATGTAGACGAACTCATCGATCTATACACGAAACAGTGTGCGATACAAGTAACATGCTACGACCTCGCGAGAATCGGAGCCGTTTTGGCAAATAAAGGGCTCGATCCTCAAAGTAACAGAAGGATATTACCGGCTAGGATTGCAACGATCGTCAAGACGTTCATGGTTACTTGCGGGATGTATAACGCTTCAGGTGAATTTGCGATTCAAGTGGGGATTCCATCAAAAAGTGGTGTGTCAGGTGCGATTTTAGGTTTGGTACCTCCATCGATGGGTGTCGGCGTGTATGGTCCGGCGCTGAATGATAAAGGAAATAGCATCGGAGGAGTGAAGCTTTTGGAAATGTTATCTCAACGCTATGATTTAAGTATATTTTAATGTGAGACGTCTGATTTATGTTGCATTTTCGGGTATGAAACGATACTATTAGTAATAGAGAGAGGCACTTGGAACGGAGGGATTCGATTTGTCGACTGAGATGGTTACCGGTCATCGTGAAAAAGCATTTGCCCTATTGCAGGCTGATGCAGAAAAAATCCTAAAGTTGATTGAAGTTCAGATGGAAAACTTAACGATGCCGCAATGCCCTCTCTATGAGGAAGTACTCGATACTCAAATGTTCGGACTTTCCAGAGAGATAGATTTTGCAGTGCGTTTAGAATTGATTGAAGCTGAACAAGGGAAAGCATTATTAGAATCGCTTGAACGTCAGCTTACAGCTTTACACGATGCCTGGTCTAAATAAGACTTTGATATCAGTGAACCCTGGACTATGCTCCAGTTGAACATTGATGGATAAATAAAACTCAAGCTGTGGATTCCAGCTTGAGTTTTTTTATGAGGTCATATCGCCCTTTTCTCCGAAATTGACAAGTAATTTTAACTTTATGACCGATATTCGTATGGTACGATGTTGAAGAGACCACCGAAGGAGGTGCGTAGATGATCCCGATTATCGTCATCTTGATCTTATTCCCGATTTCGACCTTTTTACATGAAATGGGTCACTACATAACTGCTCGTATGACAGGGATTAAAGCGTCCGAGATTCGCATGGGATTGGGACCTGTCATTATGAAAATCCATCGACCTTCTTTACATATAGAAGTCGGTCTATTCTTTTTTTTAGGTGCCTATACGATTTCGCGAGGTTCAGATCAGACAGGTGATTTCCAGCGATTGCTCATTTCGTTGAATGGTCCACTGGTCAACCTTGTATTAGCACTTTATGCTTATTTGATATTGAATACGCTGCAAGGGGATCTATCTGAAGCCCTTGTTTCGTTGTTTGCATTCATCAATATCTGGATAGCCATCGGCAACTTGATTCCTTTTCAAATCAAGGGGAAAAAATCAGATGGATGGATCGTATTTGAAAGCTTATGGAAAGTCATCAAGAGAAAAACAGCACATTGAATTCCTGAGAGCTCGAATAAATGATTTAGTGGTATGTGGAAGGAAATCGGTTTTTTGACTCGAATAGTTTCTTAATAAAGATTTATGTGGGGTTGGCAAACATGCTAAAAAAAATGTTTAAAAACTATGATTATACGATGATTGCGATCGTACTTGCTTTATGTGCCATCGGTCTTGTGATGGTCTATAGTGCAAGCATGATCGAAGCGGTGACGAAGTATGGAAGAAGCAGTGATCACTTCTTCAACAAGCATTTGATATGGGTGTTTCTTGGTATCATCGTATTTTCCGTGTTCATGATCCTGCCGTATAAAATGTATCAAAAATTGATTGTGCCCATTACGGTCACGATGCTACTGTCATTGGTCGCAGTCTACTTTTTCGGTAATGAAGTCAACAATGCAAGATCCTGGTTTTCCGTCGGGGGCTTCAGTATCCAACCGGCAGAGTATGCGAAATTGGGGATCATATTGTATTTGGCGTCTGTTTTCTCAAAAAAACAGAGTTACATATCCGATTTCAAGACAGGTGTAGCACCTCCATTAATCGTCTTGTCTCTCGTTTGTTTCCTCATCTTCATCCAACCCGATTTGGGAAGTATGATGATTGTGGCGATGACGGCAGGAGTCATCCTATTCTGTTCAGGGATGAAATGGAAGCATCTTACGATCATGAGCTCGGTACTCTTTTTTCTCGGGTTCATCGCTTTCAAGTTTTTCTTAAGTAGCGAACAATTGTCCCGTTTTTCCGCAGCATATCGTCCATTTGAAGATCCGACAGATTCGGGATTTCAATTGATCAATGGTTATTTGGCACTCGGAACAGGTGGGATGTTCGGTAAAGGCTTAGGTCAAAGCATACAAAAGTATGGCTTCTTGCCTGAACCGCATACAGACTTCATCATTACGATTGTCGCTGAAGAACTTGGTTTTGCCGGTGTATTTGTGATCATTCTCATGTTGATGTATATCGTCTTCAAAGGGATGTACACAGGATTGCATTGTAAAGACGCATTCGGAAGTCTTCTGTCGATCGGGATTTCCGGTATGATCGGAATTCAAACGATCGTCAATCTGGGAGCTGCTTCTGGCATACTTCCTGTCACTGGTGTTACACTACCTTTTATCAGCTACGGAGGCTCGTCACTGATCCTCTTGATGATGAGTGTAGGAATTCTAGTCAATATATCCATGTTCGTAAAATACCGTAAAGAGCAATCACCTCCAGCCAATCATTCGATCCCATCATCACAACAACGGACGAAGCTGAGAGTCGTATCACAACAACGTGTATCTCAATAAGGAGGAATCACTTATATGCAAAAGATCAACAAAATTCTAGTTGCCAACCGTGGAGAAATCGCGATCCGGATTTTCCGGGCATGTACGGAATTGAATATTCGTACAGTTGCAGTCTATTCCAAGGAAGACTCCGGGTCTTTCCATCGATACAAAGCAGACGAAGCTTACCTGATCGGTGAAGGCAAGAAACCGATTGATGCATACCTGGATATCGAAGGGATTATTGAAGTTGCGAAGCGTTATGAAGTGGATGCGATCCATCCTGGTTACGGATTCTTATCTGAAAACCTCCATTTCGCCAAAAGATGTGGCGAGGAAGGCATCAAATTCATAGGTCCTGAAACTGAACACCTGCTCATGTTCGGAGATAAAGTCCGTGCACGTGCTGAAGCGATAAAAGCTGACATTCCAGTCATTCCTGGAAGTGATGGACCAGTTGAGACAGTTGAAGAAGTGAGAAGCTTTGCGAAAGAAAACGGATTCCCGATCATCATCAAAGCTACGCTCGGAGGCGGAGGACGTGGAATGCGGATCGTCCGCAATATGGCATCACTTGAAGATGCATACGACCGCGCAAAATCAGAAGCCAAAGCAGCATTTGGTAAAGATGAAATCTATGTAGAAAAATTCGTAGAGAACCCAAAACATATCGAGGTTCAAATTGTCGCAGACGAACACGGTAATATTGTGCATTTGTATGATAGAGACTGTTCTGTCCAACGTCGTCATCAAAAAGTCGTCGAAGTTGCTCCAAGTGTTTCCCTAACAGACGAAAAACGTGAAGAGATTTGTGCTGCTGCAGTCAAATTGATGAACAATGTACAATACGTGAATGCTGGAACAGTTGAATTTCTTGTCGCGCAAGATGGTTCTTTCTATTTCATCGAAGTGAACCCTCGTGTGCAAGTTGAACATACGATAACTGAAATGGTAACAGGGATTGATATCGTCCAATCCCAAATTATGATTGCACAAGGATACAAGCTGTATGACAGCCCGTTGTCCATCCCGACCCAGGACAAAATTGCTTGTCACGGAGTGGCAATCCAGGCACGTGTTACAACTGAAGACCCTGCCAACAACTTCATGCCTGATACAGGGAAAATCATGGCCTATCGTACCGGTGGAGGTTTCGGAGTACGACTTGATGCAGGGAACGGGTTCCAGGGAGCGATCATCACGCCGCATTACGATTCGTTGCTTGTAAAACTCTCCACATGGGCTCTGACTTTCGAACAAGCTGCATCCAAGATGGTCCGGAACTTAAGAGAATTCCGTATCCGTGGAATCAAAACGAACATCGCCTTCTTGGAGAATGTCATCAAGCATGAACAGTTCGTATCAGGTGAATACAATACAGCGTTCATCGACACTACTCCAGAATTGTTTGTTTTCCCTAAACGGAAAGACCGGGGTACGAAAATGCTTTCGTATATTGCGAATGTCACGGTCAACGGTTTCCCAGGGTTAGGCGTTCAAAAGAAACCTGCATTCAATAAACCTAGAATTCCATATGTGAACTATACAGATCCGATCAAGGAAGGTACCAAGCAGATCTTAGATCGTGAAGGTGTAGAAGGACTGACGAACTGGATTAAATCGAGAGAGGAAGTCCTGTTGACGGACACGACTTTCCGGGACGCTCATCAATCCTTGTTAGCAACCCGTGTTCGTACGAATGACTTGCTTCAGATTGCAGAACCAACTGTAAGACATGTACCGGAATTGTTCTCGTTAGAGATGTGGGGTGGAGCGACATTCGATGTTGCATACCGGTTCTTGAATGAGGATCCATGGGAACGATTGATTCAAATGCGGAAGAAATCACCGAACGTCCTTTTCCAAATGCTGTTGAGAGCATCGAATGCGGTTGGATATAAAAACTATCCGGACAATGTAATCAAGGAGTTCGTTGAAAAATCTGCAGATGCAGGTATTGATGTATTCAGGATCTTCGACAGTCTCAACTGGATCGATGGCATGAAAGTGGCGATCGAAGCTGTCCGCGAAACTGGAAAAGTAGCAGAAGCAGCAATCTGTTACACAGGAGACATTTTGGATCCGAACCGACCGAAATATGACTTGAACTATTATGTTTCAATGGCGAAAGAGTTGGAACAGGCTGGCGCTCATATTTTAGGAATCAAGGATATGGCTGGGCTCTTGAAGCCTCAAGCAGCTTACGAACTGATTTCTGCATTGAAACAAGAAATCAATATTCCGATCCATCTTCATACGCATGATACGAGTGGTAACGGAATCATGACATATGCGAAAGCAGTCGAAGCGGGAGTCGATATCGTCGATGTGGCGATCAGTGCAATGTCTGGGCTGACTTCTCAACCGAGTGCAAATTCCTTGTACTATGCATTGGAAGGTAGCGGAAGACAGCCGAAGGTTTCCATCCATAACCTAGAAGAACTCTCGCATTATTGGGAAGATGTGCGTAAGTATTACCAGGGCTTCGAAAGTGGTATGAATGCACCACATACAGAAGTGTATGAACATGAAATGCCAGGTGGCCAATATAGTAACCTGCAACAACAGGCGAAAGCAGTCGGACTCGGCCATCGTTGGGATGAAGTGAAACGAATGTACCGCCGAGTCAATGACCTATTCGGTGATATCGTTAAAGTAACACCATCTTCCAAGGTAGTTGGAGACATGGCGCTCTATATGGTTCAAAATGAACTGACTGAGGATGATATCTTTGAAAAAGGTGAATCACTCGACTTCCCTGACTCTGTTGTGGAAATGTTCCAAGGGTATTTAGGCCAACCACATCAAGGCTTCCCAAGAGAATTACAACAGGTCATTTTGAAAGGAAGAGAGCCGCTAGCGGTGCGACCTGGTGAAATGCTAGAGCCGGTCGATTTCCAAGAGCTGAAAGAAGTTCTCTATCATAAACTCAATCGTCAAGTTACGAGTCACGACCTCATTTCCTATGCCCTTTATCCTAAGGTATACATGGACCGTGAGAAAATGGAAGAGCAGTTCGGAAATGTGAGCGTGCTCGATACGCCAACTTTCTTCTACGGAATGCGCTTAGGCGAAGAGATTGAGATCGAAATCGAGCAAGGAAAAACATTGATTGTGAAGTTGGTTTCCATTGGAGAACCACAAATTGATGGAACGAGAACCGTATACTTCGAATTGAACGGTCAACCTCGTGAAGTTGTCGTCCGAGACGAAAATGTGAAAACGAATGTCGTGACAAAACCGAAGGCTGATAAGTCCAATGAAAAACATATCGGTGCATCTATGCCTGGTACAGTCATCAAGGTTCTTGTGGAAAAAGGGGAGTCTGTCAAAAAAGGTGATCACTTGATGATCACTGAAGCCATGAAGATGGAAACGACGATCCAAGCTCCGTTTGATGCAGAAATTCAAGACCTCCATGTGAAAAATGGAGACACTCTCCAACCAGGAGACCTACTTATAGAGTTGAGCTAATCTAAAATGAACCATCTGGCCGCGGGCCAGATGGTTTTTTTTGTGAGAAAGAGATATGAGTTCCTGCTGGAAGCTCTAGCAGGTACTGAAAAAACCAAACCCAAAATCTGAGTACCCGCTAGAGGATCGGATTCCGAAAGACATGAAAAAACACGCGTCCTACGACGCGTGTTTCTTTTCATTTTACCGATAATCAAGACTTTCGGAGGAGTACCATGATCAAATAACTTAATGTCGCAAAGAGTAGAGAAACGAATAAGCCGTGTGCTAATCCTATAAATAGATTCAATTTCGTAAAGATGATCAGTGCTCCTGTCGTGACTTGCATGGAAACTAAGATCAGAAGGATCAAGAATGAACGATAGAGTGTAGGGACGTCTCTGTAATACATGCGAATTTGGATGAAACTGAGTAATACCCATACGAAGAATAGTCCAGCCATGAACCGATGACTATAATGGATCAGTTCCAATTCATTCGTAGGTGGTAATATTTGTCCGTTACATAGAGGCCATCCGGAACATGCTAGGCTCGCTTTCGTATGTCTGACCAGTGCACCGGTATAAACCAGTGTATATAAATAGATGAAAAGAAAGTAAGCATTCCACCTGAAGCCGCGATCGATCTTCAGTACGACTCTCCCTTTCTCGCCCTGGAAGATGACGACCGTCAATAGGACGACACTTGCAAATGAGATCAGTGAGAAGCCGAAATGAAGGGCGAGCACGAAAGAAGATTGCCCCCATACGACAGCTGCTGCTCCTAACAGTCCTTGGAATACGATAAAGAAGACCGATAGGATGGCTAATACTTTCACTTCTTTTGATTTTCGATTTGTTAACCATGACCAGACTGCTAGAACTATGACCATCAATCCAAGAGCAGCCGACACAATTCTATGGCTGTATTCAATGATGGTCTCTAATTCAGGTTGGGTAGGGAGTACTTCTCCATAGCACAATGGCCATGAGTTGCCACAACCTTCTCCGGATCCTGTCGTCGTTACGATGGCTCCCATAAGGAGGACCATGAGCATACCGAAGCTGGTCAAGATTCCATATATTTTCAAAATTCGATTCATCGTCGACACCTTCTCACAAAGTAGTACACCATTAGATTTATATTATAGAAGCATAGATTATATCGTATAAGAGAAACTAAGTTCTAATGTCGAATGGAGTCTTATGTAAGTATACAAAACTATTGAATTCGTTTATAATGTTAAAGGACATTTCAATCGTGAATATCGTAACATATGTCTTGGAAGCAAATCATTATAAATGTGAACAACCATAGACAATTTACGAAAACTTGTTTTCACGGAGCCTATTTACTGATAAATTAGAATAGGTGTTTTCCTTACGCTTATGATTGATGTAAGATATGGAAATAGAGCTTTTTAAAGGAGGTGGAAGCATGAGCAAAACGAATACGACAACTTATGAAGCATCAAGCCGAGTGATGGAGCCAGGACCTTTATCAGAAGCTAATCCGACTGGTACTTGGAAAGATTTCCTGACACTCGCAAAAATGGGGATCGTCATGTCGAACCTCATTACGACATTCGCTGGTTTCTGGATCGCATTGAAAGTCACTGAGTCCAGTTTGATCGCAAACATTCCGACAGCATTGTTGACCCTACTAGGTTCAGCACTTGTGATTGCTGGGGGATGTAGTCTGAACAACTATATCGATCGTGATATCGATCATTTGATGGAAAGAACGCATGAACGTCCGACCGTAACAGGCAAGATTGATGCCAATCAGGTATTGTGGGTTGGGATCATTTTGTCAGCAATCGGAACATTGCTATTGATGTTCGCCTCCTTGATGGCTGCACTCCTTGGTGTGATAGGACTCTTTGTGTATGTTATCGTTTACACGATGTGGTTGAAGCGTACGCACTCCATTAATACGGTTGTTGGTGGAATTTCTGGCGCAATCCCGCCACTGATTGGTTGGGCAGCAGTTGATCCGAACCTGCATATGACAGCATGGCATTTGTTCTTGATTATGTTTTTATGGCAGCCTCCTCACTTCTTGGCATTAGCAATGAAAAGATGTGAAGAGTACCGCAAAGCCGGAATTCCTATGCTTCCTGTTGTATCAGGTTTTAAAATGACGAAGCGGCAGATGGTAGTTTATGTAGCAGCGTTGCTTCCGGTAAGTTTATACCTGTATCACTTCGGCATCGTCTACGTGATCGTTGCCGCGGTTCTCGGACTTGGATGGTTAGCTCTTGGTATCTCAGGATTCTTCATGAAGGATGATATCAAGTGGGCTAGAATGATGTTCGTCTATTCCTTGAACTATTTGACCATCATGTTCGTGGTTATGATTATCGTCAATCGCTAAGGGTGGACACGCCCTCTGGCGATTACATATTTTTAATTTGTAAAATTCGTTCTTTAGTACAACAGAGAAAGCGGGGTATGATTTAGTAATGAAACGATGGCTACGAATCGGGCGCATTATTCCATTGTTCGGAATTCTGATGCTTGGCTTAATGGGTTGTGGAAACCCTCAGTTATCTGCATTACAACCACAAGGTAAAGGGGCAAGTGCTCTTTTTGATCTTATGATCCTAAGTCTTGCCATCATGGTTGTCGTGCTTGTAATCGTATTTATTCTATTTGGATATGTATTGGTGAAATTCAGAGAACGTAAAGGTGACGATACAATTCCTGAGCAAGTCGAAGGGAACCATCTTCTAGAGGTTCTTTGGACTGCTATTCCGATTGTATTGCTACTGGTACTTGCTGTACCGACAGTCATGACGACTTTCGATTTGGCTGTTAGTGAGAAGAGTGCTGAAGAATCGAAGGATGCTTCCGGTGATAAGGAAGGACCTATGACGATCAATGTTACAGCACACCAGTATTGGTGGGAGTTTGAATACCCAGATCAAGGTGTTATCACTTCTCAAGAGCTTTACCTTCCAGTTGACGAGCGAGTGAATGTGAACCTTTCTTCCGCAGACGTTATCCACTCTTTCTGGATTCCGACGATCTCCGGTAAGATGGATACCAACCCTGGAGATAAGCTTGAGAACACAATGTGGCTTCACCCAGAAAAGACAGGTACCTTCCAAGGTGCATGTGCTGAGCTTTGCGGAGACTCACATGCTTTGATGTATTTCAAAGTTAAAGTTCTTGAAAAAGAAGAGTTCGATGCTTGGATGGAAAGCATGAAAAACACGAAGTATGATGATGCACCATCTCAAGTCGCTGAAGGCCAAAAGATTTTTGAAAACAACTGTCTTTCATGCCATGCAGTTGGCGATAAAGGTGGTAATGTAGGACCAGCATTGACTGGATTTGCTGACAACGAAAAAGTTGCTGGGATCCTTGAACATAACAAAGATAACATCAAAAAGTGGATTAACGATCCACAAGACATCAAGCCTGGTAACAACATGCCGGACTTCAATTTCAATGAACAACAGTTAGATGCACTAGCTGATTACCTATTGGAACTTAAAACCGCTGAGTAAGCGTAGTTTCAATCGCTTTAAAAAGGAGGTACAATCGTGAGTAACGCATATGCAGCGAATAAAAGCGTTTTATGGGATTGGCTTACGACAGTCGACCATAAGAAAATTGGAATTCTATACCTCATTTCCGGCGGGTTCTTCTTCTTAGTCGGGGGTTTAGAGGCTTTATTGATCCGTATTCAATTGATGGGTCCAGAAATGACATTCTTGACAGGGGACCTTTATAACCAAGTATTGACGATGCACGGTACAACGATGATCTTCCTGGCAGCCATGCCGATCATCTTTGCATTTATGAATGCTGTCGTACCACTGCAGATAGGGGCTCGAGACGTAGCCTTTCCATTTCTTAACTCATTAGGTTTCTGGTTATTCTTCTTCGGAGGAGTATTACTTAACCTTAGTTGGTTCCTAGGTGGCGCTCCGGATGCCGGATGGACGGCTTATGCGCCGCTATCTACGCAATCTAGCGGTCACGGAGTCGACTTTTATGTACTAGGATTGCAGATCTCTGGTGCAGGTACGTTAATGGGGGGAATCAACTTCCTCGTAACGATCATTAACATGAGAGCGCCTGGAATGACGTTCATGCGTATGCCATTGTTCACTTGGACAGCATTCGTAACTTCTGGACTTATTCTATTTGCTTTCCCAGCTTTGACAATCGGATTCTTCCTATTGATGTTCGACCGTATTTTCGAAGCGAATTTCTTTGATGCCAATATGGGTGGTAACGCGATCATCTGGGAGCACATCTTCTGGATCTTCGGTCACCCGGAAGTATACATTCTGATCTTACCGGCATTCGGTATTATTTCAGAAGTAGTAGCAACATTTGCTAAGAAACGTCTATTCGGTTATAGCGCAATGGTATTCGCTACCGTATTGATCGGTTTCTTAGGATTCATGGTTTGGGCCCACCACATGTTCACAGTTGGATTGGGACCAGTAGCGAACTCCATTTTCGCAGTAGCGACGATGGCGATCGCGATTCCTACCGGGGTTAAGATTTTCAACTGGATCTTCACGATGTGGGGCGGTAGAAACCGTTTTACAACAGCGAATCTTTTCTCAGTAGGATTCATCCCGACATTCGTTATGGGTGGAGTGACAGGGGTCATGCTTGCTGCAGCTCCAGCAGACTATCAATATCATGATAGCTATTTCGTAGTCGCTCACTTCCACTACGTTATCGTTGGTGGATTGATTCTCGGACTATTCTCTGGACTTTATTACTGGTATCCAAGAATGTTCGGTGTGATGTTGAATGAAACGCTTGGAAAATGGAATTTCTGGACATTCTTCATTGGATTCCACTTGACGTTCTTCCCTCAGCACTTCTTAGGGTTGATGGGTATGCCACGTCGTTATTTCACTTATCCAGAAGAGTTCGAACTTGGTTCATTGAACTTCATCAGTACGATAGGTGCCATAGGAATGACAATCGGGACGATCCTATTCGTCATCAACATCTTCGTTACGCATGCTAAAGGTGAGAAAGTGAGTGGAGATCCATGGGATGGCCGTACGCTTGAATGGGCGATGCCGAACCCGACTCCTCACTATAACTTCTTGCAAACTCCACTAGTTCGTGGATTGGATGCATTATGGATTGAGAAAATGGCAGGAAACAAAGGAATGACACCAGCAGAACCGATTGGTGACATCCACATGCCGAACAATTCAATCTTGCCGTTTGTCATGTCCTTAGGATTCTTCATTGCGGGACTAGGGTTCATTTACATCAATACATTAGGTTTACCGGCATTGATTGCGGTAATTGGCGGTATTGGGATCGGTCTTGTATGTATGTTCTTAAGATCATGGATCGACGATCATGGTTATCATATCCATAAAGAAGATTTACTGAAAGAGAACAAGGGGGTTGATGCATAATGGACGTAGGGCAACGCTTAACGGATCAAAACTTCCCTGAATCCCCTGAAAAAGCAACTCTCGAAGGTAAAAACAAGTTTTTAGGATTCTGGTTGTTTTTAGGTGGAGAAACTGTATTATTTGCGACATTGTTCGGAACTTATTTAGGGTTGCGTAACTCATTCGGTAAAGGTCCAGAAGCATCTGAAATCTTCCAATTACCGATTGTTTTCATCGCGACAATGATTCTACTTACAAGTAGTTTGACGAGTGTGTATGCCGTTCTGGCTTTGAAGGAAAATAGAGTTAAGGCCATGAGAGGCTGGTTCTTTGTAACACTGTTACTTGGAGTTGGGTTCCTTGGCCTAGAGATTTATGAATTTGTGCATTATGTACATGAAGGACACACCTTTACTTCAGGTGCCTTCGGATCTGCGTTCTATACGCTTGTCGGTTTCCACGGAGGACACGTTCTTTTCGGAGTCCTTTGGATCACCGCCTTGCTTGTACGTAACCGCGGACGAGGATTGACGCTCTACAACTCGCCGAAGTATTACCTTTTCGCTTTATACTGGCACTTTGTCGACGTTGTATGGGTATTCATCTTCACAGTCGTATATCTAATGGGAAAGGTGGGGTAATTGATGGCTAGTCACGAAGAAACAAAATCTGTCCATCACCACACGTCCTTGCAGAAGAAAATCAAGTTGAAGCAAGAACGTCGTCAACATAATGTATCTTTCGTTATGATGATCTTGTTGACGATCGTAGCGTTTGCAGCGATAGCGAGCGATGCTGTCTCTAACAAAGTTGCCATTCTATTCATCCTGGTACTAGCAGCTGTTCAAGTGTTTTTCCAACTTTACGTTTGGATGCATCTAGGACATAAAGGACATGAATTCCCAATGTGGGGAATTGCAAGTGGTCTTTTGATCGCTGTCATCACTGTCGGTACATTGATGGGACTTATCTGGTAGTTTGGCACAAGAAGGTTGATCCTGAATTCAGGGTCAACCTTTTTTAGTTCAAACGAAGCTTATTAACTAAGCTGGATAAAGGGTTTTCAGCTCTTCTGGTGAAATATTAGTGGAGAGGGATCAACAAGGGGGTACACATTACATATGGAAATCAGAACGATACGAGATGATGAATTCAGAGATTTTTTACGGATGGGAGAATTTGCATTCCAATATGAGTTGTCGGATGAGGATGTAGAGAATCGCAAATCGTTGTTGGAGCTGGAAAATTGCTGGGCACTGTACGAAGGGGAAGAAATGGCTTCGAAATTGACCATTCATCCGATGAAAATCTGGCTTGCTGGAAAGCAAATGCCGATGGGTGGAATCGCTGGAGTTGCTTCATGGCCAGAACACCGAAGGAAAGGTCATATTAAAGCGCTCATGAGGAAATCACTTGAAGTCATGAAGGAGAAAGGACAATATGTTTCTATGCTGCATCCTTTTTCTTTTGCGTTCTATCGGAATTATGGATGGGAGATGACCCATCAAGTGATGAAATATGAAATCAAGCCAGTACAGTTACCGAAGAGGAAACTGGACTATTCAGGAAGAGTATTCCGGATCAATCATGATATCGAACGATTGAATGCGATGTATGAACGATATGCAGAAGACTATTCAGGGATGTTGAAGCGATCTGAGTTATGGTGGAAACAATCCATTCTACCTAACGAGAGAGAGATCGTAGCCGTCTATCAGGACGTCAATGGAGTCGATCAGGGATATATGATCTATAAAGTCAAAAAAGAGCATATGGAGATTGAGGAGTGGATCAATCTGAATGGTGAAGCTAAACGGGCGATGATTGATTATGTTTCCAATCACGATTCGATGGTGGATAAGATTACGATACACCCACCTGTCCATGAGAGCTTTGCGTTTTGGATGTCGGACCCTAAAATCAAACAAGAAATCAGTTCTTATTTTATGAGCCGGATCGTTGATGTCGAAAAATTCTTGAAAGAATATCCTTTTCAAAAGCCTGTAGATGAAAAGCCCTTCATCTTCCAAGTGACGGATTCATTCGCTGAATGGAACAATGGGGTTTTCATCGTTAGAATGAATGAGGATGCTGAGAATGAAGTAGAGCATATTCCACCTAAGGACCACAGCAGCTGTACACAAGAGCCCAAGAGAGGGGTCTTATGTGATATCAATGCTTTATCAACAATGTTCTTCCACTGTATGCGACCATCAGAATTAGCAGAGCAAGGGTGGATCTCAGGTAGCAAGACGGAAATCGAGCGGTTGGAAAAGTTGATCGGCTCCCACAAACCGTTTTTGTATGACTTCTTTTAAGATAAACTTTGTTGCCCTTATACTGAAGAAAGTACAAAATACTTTCTTCAGTATAAGGGCAACTAAGGCTCGACCTACAAAAGGCTTGGTCTCGCCTGTCACACAAAACTAAAAAAGGTGACCGACGTTTCCGAAGCTTAGCTCGTAACGTTCAGGTCACCTTTTTCATATTTTAAAATTCGTTTTGACGATACCCGCTTCTTTCGCTGAATTGAACAGGATCAAAATGAGTGGACCGACAATAAAGCCTATTGGTCCAAGCAGTTTCAAACCAAGATACATAGCGATTAGTGTAGAAAGCGCTGATAGACCGATATGGTGTCCCATCACTTTCGGTTCGACTGTTCTTCGGATGATCAGAAGAATGACTGCTAAAACAGCTAACTTTGTCCCAAGGACAATGTTGCCGATCAATAAGTAATAAATAGCCCAGGGGCCAAGAATCACAATGGATCCGATAATCGGTATGAAATCAATGATCCAAATGATGAAAGCCATCAATAAGGCTACATCCGGCACGATAATGTAAAGACCGACCAACGCAGCGATGAAGATGACGATACTCACGAGAAATTGCGCCTTCATGAAGCCGAAGACAACATAAGATAGTCTAGTTGTCATAAAATGCACTTTCTCAGCTGTCTTTTCTGTCAGATGAGAATAGAATTGACGGCGCAAGCGAGGAAATTCCAATTGGAACAAAAATAGGGTGATCAAATAGACGATGATGCTCACTAAATAACTCGGTATTAGCGATACAAGAGATGTAAGCGTCTCGACATAATTTTTTTCAAGTAATTTTCCCCTGATCGATTCCAAGAACTGATTAACTTGATTATTGATTTCAATGACGAATTCCTCTGGCAAGTCTTGTGCAGCTTTTTCAAAATTTTGCTCAATATCATCCCAGACATTGTTCACTTCAGAAATATACATCGGAGAATTTTCGATGAAATTGATTGCTGAGGTAACAACCTTCGTAACGAGAAGATAACTGCCCATCCCCATTAAAATGACAAAAAGCATGAAGACGATGAAAGCAGAAAAATTTCGTTTGAGGGAGAACCGATTCTGTAACATCCTCACGGCAGGTTCTAAGAAAAACGCTGTTAAAAGGGCGAAGACGATCGGGAGAGAAATCGGTAAAATCCAGATGAATAGTGCTGCAATGATAAGTGTAATCAATGTATAAACGATCCAACGTTTACGTGGTGTCAGTTGTTTCAATATAGTCCCCCTTCCCCTTGTACTCCTTACTATATATTATATGGGTAATGTGAAAATATGAACAGACATCTTTCTTTAATTCTCAACAAAAAAAGTCTGACTGCTTAGCCAGACCTTCTCCATTAATCCGTATGGTGTTTATCGATTTCTTCTTTTAGCTGATTCAAGAGCTTCTTACAAGTACTTACGATCTTGTTTGGGAAATCTTCATCATACTCGACACCATGAGGATAATAATGCTTCCCTAAGTATGGTTCCATCAATTTGATGAGTGCATGTCCAGTTTCCACTTCACCCTCGACAGCATAACAAGGAACACGCAAGTAGAAGACTTCACCCGTATCCATGTTTTCAAACTTATAATCGTATGTAATGCGTTCGTAATCCCATTGGCCTGCTCGAACGAAACCAACCTCATTCGTCAAATGCTCAAGCATTTCAAAGTCCAGAACCTTGCCGGCCAAGCCGATCTCTTCAAATTTCATGAGTAATCCTCCACATCCTTCGATATGTTCTTTCCTTCATTATAATAGTACGAAACTGTTAAAGATGCAATCTTTCCACAACTGATTTGAAATAAATTGCAATCAAAACTGAAAAGAAATTGAAAAATTGGTCAAACTAAACGGTGAAATGGAGGAGATGAGATGAAGAAATGGATGGTTGTAGCATTAGCATTGATGTTGAGTTTTTGTCTTCAATCACCTGCACAGGCTCAAGGTCAATCAGTCCATATCGTCAAATCTGGAGATACACTTTGGAAAATTTCAAAATGGTTTCAAATCGGGTTGTCTGAAATCATCAATGCGAATCCCCAATTTGAAAATCCTGATCTGATTTATCCTGGAGATAAAGTGTATATTCCGAGAAAACAGAAGATCAAGTCGATTGAATATGAGGTCATCAAACTTACGAATCAAAAACGTGCCGAGAATGGCCTCGGACCATTGAAAGCGGATTGGCAATTATCACGGGTGGCGAGATACAAATCCAATGATATGAAGAATAACGGATACTTTTCTCACCAATCACCGACATACGGATCTCCATTCGAAATGATGCGGGATTTCAATATCAACTACACATCCGCAGGTGAAAACATCGCAATGGGACAAACCTCCGCACAAGCGGTCGTGGATGCTTGGATGAAGAGTCCAGGTCATAGGAAAAATATCTTAAGTTCGAATTATACGTACATTGGTGTCGGTTATGCTAAGGGTGGTTCCGGAAGGTATTATTGGACACAAATGTTCATCAGGAAATAGGTGATCGAATGAAACAATTAAGAGACATCATGACCAAGCCAGTAGACTTTTGTACCGTACTGGACAATGTTTATGAGGCAGCTGTAAAGATGAAGGACGATCATGTCGGTGCTATTCCTGTCTGTGAAAATGACAAGTTAGTCGGAATGATTACAGATCGGGATATCGTGGTTCGAGGTGTAGCGGAAAAGAAACCTAATGCATCGAAAATCACAGATGTGATGAGTGATCACATCATTACTGGAACTCCTGAGATGTCGGTGGATGAGGCAATCCATTTAATGATGCAGCATGAAATTCGCAGACTCCCGATTGTTGAAGAAACCCGGCTCATTGGCATTGTCTCACTTGGAGATCTCGCGAAGCATAGAGAAACCAATGAACAAGCTGGTGTAGCATTAACGGATATATCTGAGGCAGATCCAGATCAACAACCTTATCACTAAGATGATCAGCGGGTTGACCTTACAGAAGGTCAACCTTTTTTGTATGAATCATTACGATGTTGAATAGGATGTATAGAAACACTTCTGGTTTGTCCAAATAGACAACCTGGCCTCTTTCATGTAATGTGAGGTTAAAGTCTATACGATGGATGGGGGAGGGCTAAGATGAAGAGTTTCGGGTTGATCATCGTTATTGCCATTATCATGTATGGTTTCAGTATTCTGTACGAAGACCTGAAGCATCTCCCGGAAGTAAATAAAGAAAACCAAGCCCAACAGGAGTCGGTCGAAAATTCTTCTGCTTCAGAAAATCTGGATCTTCCTGAAGGGGGCATAAATCATTACTTCTCCATGAATCAGGAAGAGCTGATTGCTGAACTTGGTGAACCAGATCGCATCGATTCTTCCTCTTATGGGTACCAATGGTGGATTTATGAGCAAAATCCAGACCAATATATCCAGTTTGGGGTGGAAAAAGGGAAGATTGTAACGGTATTCGTACTCGGAAAGAATATCGACATATCTCCACTGAAAATAGGTGAAAAGACGTCCGAAGTACAATCGAAGGTGAACATAGAAGGAGAAGTCCCTTTGAATGTTGATGGGAATCGTTATCGGTTCGAGCTGACACAAGAAGAGTTGAATACGAGACCTCTCGTGAAAATCAACGGTATTTGGGCGCAATTGTATTTGGATCAATTTGACGGTACATTGGTAGGTGCCCGTTACCTGGATCCAAAAGTTTTGGTCATGCAACGACCATATTCCTTAGAGTACCGTGGTGAATTGATTGAGCAGCCTAAAATCTCGTCAGATGAGCGGAAGCAGATCCGGGATGGGGAAGAGGAACAAATCTTCACAATTACAAATGTCATCCGCCAGCAATACGGTCAGGCACCGTTACAGTGGCATGAGAATACAGCTCAGGTCGCTTACGGACACAGTAAGGAAATGAGTGAAGAAAATTATTTTGCTCATGAGTCACCGATATCCGGGAGTTTATCAGACCGTTTAGAAAATGGGGATATTCGTTATCTCCAAGCGGGTGAAAACATAGCGGCGAATTATATTGACGGTATTGAAGCTGTAATCGGGTGGTTGAACAGTGAGGGACACCGAAAGGCTTTGCTGAATAAAGACTTCACACATCTTGGTGTTGGAGTCTATGAAAAATATTACACGCAGAACTTCATTGTTCCATTTGAATAAAATGTAAAGGCTGGTTCTCTAGAGAAAAAGCTTGAGACCAGCCGGTTCGGTTATCTATCACAAACAATAAATATGTTGACTAAAATGTGCCCGAATTGCATAGCAATTTGAGGCACTATTTTTGTTGATAAATAAGGATTATTGCTCAAATAGAACAATTTGTAACCTTACAGAATCCCCTGTATGTTTGCAAATTGACCTGCATTTTACTATTAATTGTTTTTGTTAGAATGCGGAAGGTAATCAAGATTTTTAAACTTATTGTTATTCAACAAATGGACAGGATTGTTGAAGGTGGGAGATAGGGTTTAACGGACATCAGATCCGTTATTTGTGACAAAAACGCCAATTTCGGTGTGCAAACGGACATCAGATGCGCTATTCTTTAAAAAGTATATTGTTTTTGATGATTTTGGACCAAATAAGGTATCATATGTCCGTTAAGTTTAGTGAAAATGAATAAGTTATAGAAATAAGGTCCTCAATGTCCGTTAGATTTATGAATTAGTCATTCTTCATTAATTATCGCGCGCTTTAGTTTAAAAAACTGAAAAAAATAGCCGCACATCGATCCGTAATGGATTGAAAGTTCGGCTTATTTTATATCTAATACAATATGAAATACAGTGCAATTATCTATGCATTTCCATATGCAATTTCTTAAGTAAATTACGGTTTTGTGACAGGTATCAGAACCCGTTCTCTTGAGACCAGCCTTTTTTATTATCTGGGGATCAAATAAAAACTGCCTGAGGCTGCTGCTACGAGTGTTCCTACATCATTGTAAATCTTACACTCTGTAACGGAAGTCTTAGACCCCAGATGAAGGATGGTAGCCTCACAGCGTAAAGCTTCACCAACACCAGGAGCGATATAATTCAGCTTCATCTCTGAAGTGACTGCAACCAGATTCTCTGGAATCCTTCGATTGACGAGGGTACCCATTGCTGTGTCTGCAAGTGTAGCCGTGAATCCGCCATGTACGATATCTACGGAATTACTAAGAAACGGTGTAATCGGAATACTCATTTCAAGCTGTTCACCAGATTCCTGTATGCTCGTCTTCATGAAACTTGTTATGTAAGTCTTATATTCACCATTGTGTTTGGATTGAAGGCCATTTAATACTTGTGTCAGAACACGTTTATCTTCATCGGTTGCTGAAGTCAGGACATCTTGCACCTTGTTTAGAATTTCTTTATTCAAATCCATATGGGTTCCTCTTTTCCTTTATGTATGCGCATTGTAAGTTTATCAATGAAAAAATACGTTCCGCAACTATAAAATAGGCGAACATAATAACGTGTTTCATTGTACTATATACTGTAGGCTTGAGTTGAACGTAATGGGGAGGCATTAAGGTGAGTAAGCAAGCGAATAAAAACGTAAAGGTCGAACAATTCAAGATGTTTGTACGCTCACACCCTGGATTAATCGATCACGTAAAAACTGGCAACCAGTCATGGCAAGAAGTCTTTACAGAATGGAACTTACTTGGTGAAGACCATGAGCAATGGGGTCAATACATTGAGCGAAAAATAGGGGTTGCAAATACAAAAGAAAAAACGAAGAAAAAAGGAACAAGTGTCAACGATCTGTCCGTTGGGGAGTTATTGAATATGTTCAAAAACCTCGATATGGAAGAAGTGAGGGAGTATGTATCTCAGTTCAGTTCTGCAGTAACAGGCATTCAAGAGATGCTCCAGTCCTTCCAATCGAAAGGTCCGACGAGACCACCGACGAATAACAACCCATTTAATCAATATTTCAAAGACTAGGATAAGGGAGTAAGAACTATGCGGAGAGAAATCATCCAATACTTGGATCAACGGCCGGATCTGAAATTCATCATCCGAGAACAACCCCACTGGTATCGTAAATTGTCTCGTAATCCTGCTTCCATCCAGGAACTTGAAGAAGAAGCAAAAACCTTCTATGGTCAAACGTTCGGTCAAAGAGTGGACCGATTGAATGGACAAATCGAGTCCTTTTCTAAGCTTTTACAGCTTTTTGCAAAACAATAACGCAGGTTGACTCAAATAAAAGTGTTCCACACCTCCAGAACCATTTAGGCTGCGAGGCTAATAGCACTTACGAGTCAGCCTTTTTATTTTGGACAAGCAAGTGGATAAATCTTTTATGGTCCGCAAAAGATATCGGGTGAGGAGGTGTCACCTGATCATGATGAAGAATCGTATTATGTTATCCACTATTACCATAGCATTGTTGTCCGGTTGCCAATGGGATCATGATGAAAAATTGCAACAAGTCGTCGTTGAATCAAGACCGGATTCGTTTCAGGCGATGGAAGTGACCAATCCAGCCCAAGAATTGAGCATGACAGTCAGGCATATGGTGACGAACAACGATATATCCGTAGAATGTTATGTTCCGGGATTTGAATTCACCAAGGGGGAAGGGAAATCTCAGCACGACAAAAAAGGGTACTTGAAGATCTCTGTCAATCATCAAAAACCCTTTCCGGTATATAAAGCTGCATTTGTTATTAAGGATCTAGCCAAAGGAAACCACCATATCCGCGTATCCCTTGTCGATACCGATGGTGAAAAAATCGATGGCTTGGAAAAGCAATTTTTTGTACAAGTCCGTTGAATATTATGAGCTCAGTGGCGTCACTTGTTTAGAACCGAATGGATTCGGCGGTTGTAACGGTTTGAATTCTTTCAAAAGATATTGAAAAATCTTTTCTTGCAAGTTGATTTTCATTTCTCGAAGAGCATCATTTCCGAACAATGTATTGAATTCAATGAAATAATACTTCCCATTCACATAGGCAAGATCAAAGCCTGCGTGATTCACATTCAACTGTTTCGCGACTTGCATGGTCAACTCCAACGCTTCTTGTGGTATGTGATTGACATCGACAAGACCACCTTTTGAAACATTGTTATGGAAGCCTTCGCTAACTCGCCAATAAGCGGCAACAACTTCGTCACCAATGACACATACTCTCAAGTCACGGTCCATTTCCAAGTATTCTTGCACATAGAATGTTTCGTTTTTTTCAGAATACTTAAGGAAGTCCTCTTCCGAGTTGATTAAAAATACCCCTCTACCCATGGAGTTGCGAGGTTCTTTTGCAACGAATGGAAAAGGAAATGTATCCAAAACATGTCTGATGTTCGATTCGGATCTACCTAAGATTTCCGTATAGGGAACGTGTTCTGGGCATACCGTCCAGAAAGCTCTGGTCATTTCCACCTTGTCATATCCAAGATGGATGGTTTCTACGCTAGGAAACACTGGTTTCTTCAATCCATACACAATGGAATTCACTTGCCAGTGTTCAGGATACAGGATGACTTCAGCGTCTTTGATAGAAGAACTTTCACGGAACATCAATTCCGGTTTGATGTAATGGACGCCAGGAATACCGATGGTGCGAAACGGATTAAACGTTACTAATTTCAATTTTCTATCCCCTAAAAAATGTACTAAACGAGAAAATTATATGGTCATTCATACATTCTGTCAATTGATTTTTTAAAAGGCTGTTATCTCAATCTTTGTTGCTCTTGCACTTGAAGAAAGTATAAAATACTTTCTTCAGTATAAGGGCAACTAGGACTCGACCCTAAAAAAGGCTTGGTCTCGCCAAGTTTTCTTTAAAAGTTGTCGATTCCCTCAAGGATGCTCGCTTTCCGCGGGGCGTGCGGTGAGCCCACTCACTTGCACAGGATGTCAACACAAAAATGATACATTTTCAAAGAAGCCATTTGTGCTCCTGCGTCTACAAGAAAGTCCTGTGGAGCGAGCTTCCTCGTCGCATGCCTTGCCAGGAGATTATTCAGGTAGTAGGCACGCTGGAGTCTCGCACCTTGCTCTCCAATCAACTTGCACAAGGTCAGTTTCTAAAAGTCACTAAAAAGCAATAATCTTTCAGATAAGAGCCTTTTTAAACGAAATACCCTCCCTTGAATGGTTGTATTGCAAGTAGTTGGAATCGATTCGGTTAGAAGCATGGAAATGTGTGGCGATTGTGTGGCATAATAGTGATAACCCATTGAAAAGGGTGGAGGTGTATCACATGTTAGCAACAATTGAAGGCATTGAGATTCTGGATGGTGCAGATGAACTTGCAGCAATGGTGGTCCATTCAGATGTCGCACAGCAATATAAAGAAGCTAAACGAAAGCTTCAGAATGATAAAAAGGCCCAGCGCCTCATATATGAGTTCAGCAAGATGAAGGAGAAGTACGAAGAAGTCCAGCGATTCGGTAAATATCATCCGGATTACAAGACGGTTTCGAAGGATATCCGAGTTCTTAAGCGTGAAGTCGATCTCCTGGATACAGTGTACGAATATAAAGTCGCGGAGAAAGCCCTCGAAAAACTGCTGAATGAAATCAGCGGAATCATCGCAGGTCAAGTCTCCAAGAATATCAAGGTCCCTACAGGAAATCCATTCTTTGACAACATGTCATGTGGTGGAGGCTGTGGTTCCGGTGGATCTTGTGGCTGTGGTTGATGTACTTAATCGATAAAGGGAAACCCGTTCGGGTTTCCCTTTTTTTGATAGGTAGAAGGATCATTCAACTCCTGAATCGTATGCAGTCATGGCATAGGTTGCCGCAGCAGAACATCTTTTCCTGGGGTACGAAGAATCTACCTCGGTATACGTATACATTGTTTTCTTTCCTAACAAAAATCATTTCGGAATGAAGCCTTTTTCCTTTCATAGCTTGAACGGCTGCCTTTTCGATCAGCTTTTGCATTTGTTTATGGACTATATCCTCGTGAACCGTCAAATAGAAGAATGGAATTCCTGCCATCTGTGTTTTTTCAACAGATTGAATACCATCTTCTTTTTGAAGTTTTTGGATGAAAACAGTCCATACCTTATCAAGATCCATTTCACCACACACCTTGGATAATCGATAATTGAGATTGCCATGTCAGCGATCTTCGTGCTAGACTGAATAAAAACCGGGATAAAGGAGTGTGCTTATGCTGACGAACCGGACAGGATTAGCGATTTGGCTACATTCTTTAAAATACATAAAACAGCTTCGGAAATTCGGGAACATCCATTATGTTTCCAAGCGTATGAAATATGCAGTACTTTATTGTGATACCGCTCAAAAGGAGCGAATCATCGAAAAGATTGAAAAACTACACTTCGTCAAGAAGGTAGAGCCTTCACATAAGGCGCATATCAAGACTGAATATCAAAACGCAATGCCGGACAAGGCAAAAGAATACGATTATAAAATCGGGTTATAAAACATTATTGCCAGGCAGGAATGATATGTTGCAATCTCAGAATACCCGTAAGGTACTGATAATATAGGTCGATTTCATTAAATCCACTCGACGGACGAACCTCCAAGAGTTGGATTTCTTTATTATGGCGCACAGCACATTGCTCGAATAGGTCCCAACGTTTCGAGTGTTCGCGAATCCCTTCCCGACAGATGTAGATCGGTTGGAAGTTGGATTCACCTGCAGGTTGCAGAACGATGGCAAGTGAGCAGATTTCTTGGTCATTTTTGACTGTTTTCAGCGCAACGAATTTACTCAGTCGGGCTTCATTCGTATCCGCTAGTTCAATAAGTTCGTATAGGTCTGAGTAACCCTCACCTAGTTCTATGAATCGTTGTATCATATGTAAGACTCCTTTCATTACATACATACTGTAGCACGAATCCATTGATGTGTGAACGATTTCTCCATTTACCGATTCCATAGGGTTGTAGGCCATCAGGAGAGTCGTGGAAATGCGTTCTTCAACATATGTTCATCTACCCATAAAAAAATGCCCGCAGGTAGGAATGCCTGCGGGCTGTTCCATATCAAAACATGCTGGAAACATCATTGAAATGTTTTTTCGCCGTAAGAATGGAACAATGGGAGAGGAGAAACCGGAGTTAAGCCTATGGGGAAATTAAGCTTACTCCGTGGTTCAACTAACAACACCATCTATGATGTTGTTAATCCTATTATTGTACAGTTCAAAAACAGATATACACTGTATTTAAGAATTTGCTTCTTTTATGGTAGGATAGTGGAGGAAAATATAACGATGTGAGGTATACGAAATGAGAATCATATCTGGTGATTTTAAAGGACGAAGATTGAAGGCAGTTCCGGGAACCGGTACAAGACCTACATCGGATAAAATACGCGAATCGATCTTCAATGTGATCGGTCCATTTTTCGAGGGTGGACGATCCCTTGATCTATATGGAGGCAGTGGAGCTCTGTCCATCGAAGCGCTAAGTCGCGGGGTAGAACAGGCCACGATTGTCGATGCAGAACCGAAAGCGATTGAAACGATCAAAGAAAACATCCAAACATTTGATGTGGTGGATCGGGTAGAGGTGTTCCGAAATGATGCATACAGAGCTTTGAAAGCGCTTCGAAAAAGAGAGATTCGATTCCGATACGTTTTTCTAGACCCCCCTTATAGGAAACAGAAGATCGCAAAAGAAATTGAATTCCTCGTCGAACATCATCTGTTAGAGTCACAAGCACTGATTGTGGCTGAGCACGATGCGAAACTTCGACTACCTGAGCAAATCGGTACCTGTAAAATGCATAAACATGAGCAATATAACAGTACAACAGCGGTTACAATATTTGTGAATGAGGACGAAAGGACGATGACACATGAATAAGAAGCTAGCAATCTGTCCGGGAAGCTTTGACCCGATTACATATGGACATCTCGACATCATACAAAGAGGTGCAAGTGTCTTTGATGAAGTGATTGTCGTAGTGGCGAATAATCAGAGCAAGAGTTCATTGTTTTCAGTTGAAGAAAGGATGGAACTCATCAAAGAAACGACGAAGGACCTTCCCAACATAAAAGTGGATACTTGTAATGGTCTATTGATGGATTATGTGAGAACGACTGGTGCAAAAGTCATTCTTAGAGGACTCCGTGCCGTTTCTGACTTCGAGTACGAGATGCAGATCACTTCAATCAACAGAAAGTTGGATGAATCTGTGGAAACCTTCTTCATGATGACAAATAATCAATACTCCTTCTTAAGCTCCAGCATCGTAAAGGAAGTAGCAAAATATCATTCTCCTGTTTCCGACTTGGTCCCTAAAATCGTAGAAGAAGCGCTGAAGAAGAAGTTTGCTAAATAATGCGTTAGATACATAAGCTTTTACCTGGCGGATTTCCATTTGAGTGATTTCCAGTGTAAGGTTACATAACCTAGCAGACTGATGAATGTAATCAATGCACCGACCGATAGCAGGCTTTCCCAGGCATCATAAATCCATGAAATCGATGGATGAGTCGAAAATGTTTCAACCACGGTGGGTTGATGACCATGATTCAAATAAAGTGGTTTCCATAGGATCAGAGTCAATACAGAAGCTATGAATCCATGCATGATCCTCGCAAGGAAAAATGGTTTGAACCGGATGTCCGTCTCAGCTAGTATGCTCGCCACTTGAGCTTGTACGGAAAAGCCGTTGAAAGCGAGTATGAAGCTGACGACGATCGCTTGTTGTAATAGTGCGGAACTGGATGTCTCGCTGATTTGTTTACTTCCTAGCGTGATCTCAAACAATCCGGAGATGAATGGCGAAATGATGTCATGAGAAAAACCAATCAGGCTAGCCACTGAAGCTAAAATGGTAGCGAATAACATCGTAATATTGAATTCCGTCAACATTCTGTTCAGTACAGAAAATAGGAGAATGAACCCACCTATCATCAACAGCGTTTGAATCGAATGTTTCACTGCATCTCCCATTTGTTTACCGAACGGACGGGGATCCATCTGTCTGACGTGATACATTCGCTCTAATGCATGCATGAATAGATTGATTTTTGTCGGCTTCCTGCAAACCGGTGCCGCGATTTCAGATGATCCATAAAATCGCATGATGATACCGACGATGATGTTACCCATATAATGTGAAGCGGCAAGCAGGATACCCAGTTCTGCATTATGAAAGAACCCTACGGCTACAGCCCCGAGGATGAAAAGAGGATTGGAACAATTGGTGAAAGCGACCAAACGTTCAGCTTCGTGCTGTGTCACTTCTTTTTCTTGTCTTAAACGGGCGGTCAACTTGGCACCTGCAGGAAATCCTGAAGCTAACCCCATTGCCCATACGAACCCCCCTGAACCAGGTACGTTGAACAATGGCCTCATGATCGGCTCCATTAAAACTCCGATAAAACGGACGACACCAAAGCAAATCAATAATTCACTGATTATGAAAAATGGAAGCAAGGAAGGAAAGACGATTTCCCACCACATTTCAAGCCCTTTCAAGGATGATTCGAAGGCGGCTTTAGGGTATATCATAATAGAGAAGGCGAATAAGGTCGTCAGAAGGGCGATGATCAGATTTTTTATGCGCGAAAGGTACAATCTAAAGCCTCCTTATGAATAGTCTAAATATATAGGCGATCTAGAAGAAGTTGTCCCTATTATTTATACGTACGCTTGTACAGATTAGACCAATTGTCCCTACACGAAGGAGGACGTGCTGTGAAGGAACCTAAAATCGGTATAGCACTCGGTTCGGGTGGAGCCAGAGGGTTTGCACATATAGGCGTCTTGAAGGCGCTCCATCATGCAGGTATCAAGATTGACATGGTAGCAGGTAGCAGTATGGGGGCACTTGTAGGAGCTTTTTATTGTACTGGTCACGAGCCCGCCACGATGGTGAAGATGGCGAAAATGTTTCGTAGAAGGTATTATATGGATTATACTGTTCCGAAGATGGGGTTCGTTTCGGGCAAGAAAGTCGAGCAGCTGATTTATGCCTTGACCCAACGGAAGAAGATAGAAGAGCTCGATATTCCATTTTCAATCATCGCGACCGACTTGCTGAAGGCGGAAAAAGTCGTCATCCAGGAAGGCTTGATTTCAGAAGCTGTTCGAGCGAGCATTGCGGTACCTGGAATTTTTGTCCCGTATAAGAAGGACGGACGGCTCCTGGTGGATGGGAGTGTCATCGATCGTGTACCTGTTTCGGTCGTGAAACAAATGGGAGCAGATATCATCATTGCCGTCGACATTTCCCATATTAAACAGAATCCTGAGATCAGTACGATTTTCGATGTGATCATGCAAAGCATCGATATCATGCAGCGCGAATTGGTCAAAGCACATGAAATCACGACGGATGTCTTGATCAGGCCCCATGTGGAAAATTTCAGTGCCTCCGCTTTCAAAGACATAGAAGAGATCATCGAAATCGGCGAAAAAGAAACGAATGGCCGAATTGCGGATATCGAAGCTGTAATACAAAACTGGAGGAAACAGAATGAAGAGATATAGAGGTTATTGGCCATGGGCAGGTCTCCTACTCGCAATATTACTGGCGTTCGTACCGATTCCGTATTATTTCACACAACCTGGAGATGCAAAGGAACTCACTCCAATTATCGAAGTGGAAGACAGGAATGAAGCTGAAGGCACCTTCATGTTGACAACGGTATTGGTCGGAAAAGCGAATGGAGCCAAATACTTATGGGCAAAGCTGAGCGACTATAGAGAGGTGTATCCGGAGGATCATATCAGAGGTTCAGATGAGACGGAAGAAGAATATCAGTCCCGTCAACTGCAATTGATGCAAAGCTCTCAACACGCAGCAACCATCGTCGCCTATAAGGAAGCGGATAAGGAAATTGAAATCAAAAATAAAGGCGTATTCGTAACGGGTGTCATTTCAGGTATGCCTGCAGATGATCTATTGAATGTAGGAGATCTCATAACTGAATTGAACGGAAAAGTAATCAAAACAGCAGAAGAACTCGTCGAAGGGCTGAAGAAGTTTGAGGCGAATGAAGAAGTGGAATTGACGGTAGTCCGTGATTCGAAGGAAGAAAAGGTGAACATCCCACTGAAACCATTCCCTGAAAAGCTTATGGACGAAGATGGTGATGAACGTGCCGGCATCGGCATCACTTACCCTGTCACGTTCACTGAAATCAAAACCGATCCAAAACTGAAGATTGATACGAACCAGATCGGTGGTCCTTCAGCTGGTTTGATGTTCACGTTAGAAATCTACAATCAATTGACGGACACAGACTGGACGAAGGGGTATCACATAGCGGGTACAGGTACAATGAATGAAAAAGGGGAAGTCGGACCGATCGGCGGAATCAAACAAAAAGTCGTGGCAGCAGATAATGCGGAAGCGGATGTATTCTTTTCACCCGTAGCTGCTGACAACTATAAAGAAGCAAAAGAAGCTGCAGAGGATATCAATACCGATATGGAAATCGTCCCTGTAAAAACATTCAAGGATGCCCTCGATTATTTAAAAGAACTTAAACACAGCGAATGAGATAGTAGGAAAAGAGCCGGATACCCGTAGAAGAACGGATGTCCGGCTCTTTTTTATGTGTTTACATGGAGTCGTATAGGAGGTGTGGCGTATTCACGTTTCCATAGTGAAATGTGCTGTTCGTTCGGATATCCGAGAATGTAGGTATTCGTTGCGGTCTTATCCAATTCGAAAAATGGGTCACTGTATTTCGAAAGCATGCTGACAAGAGGGAGTTTCATGTCTTTCTTAACACTGTTCAAGTACGCTTGACCGTCCGGACTCATACCTAATAGTCGGACATACGAAGGGGCTTCGGTGAGTGCGACTTCCATCGTGTGTTTCTTTGCATTCGTAAGAATATGGGTGCAGAGCCTTTGCAATCGAGTCCATGTGTATCGTTTCGTTTTGACCCGTTCGATGAATTCCGTGAACGTTCCTGCATGAACGATACACTCCTTCAACCGATTTTCAATTCCCTCCACACATTCATAAATCTGTCTCAGATCTTCGTCTGTCGATGTAATGATTCGGTGTTTCAACAGGGGAAAGTATCGCTCCCAATTCATGAAATGACCGAATTCTTTTTGATGTTGGGTTAGTCCGGTGTATGTAGATGCCGGAACGAAACGCTGAATGGAAGATAAGTCTGCATCCCCATCAAAAAGCATTTTCCGGATACCTGTCGCACTGGCGATATCATTCTCACCTTCACCATGTTCATGGTAGCCTGCGCCTGTTCTTTTTACCGTATTGGGCTTGATGTCCGGATTGATGTGTTGGATCGATTGCACGTAATGATAGCCAAGGATGTTGTTTGGTTGTGAGAGATCTACGATATCCTCAGGTCGATTGGTGAGTTGAGTGAATGCCTCTGAAGCGGCTGCTGGATAGCTGATGCCTTTCTTGACATTCTCCTGTATGCTCTCGTTGTATTCTTTTTCATGTGTGTTCAAAAAGTCGACGGTTTCAATAAAAGGTTGTATATTTCCGGATTCACTGCCGAAAATAACTTCATCTGTCTTTAACGCATCCAGAATGGAGATCGCCCCGTAAGCAAAGCGATCCGCCCGTTGTGTAGCGTAAGCGTATGGAAGTTCTACAACGATGTCCACGCCAGCCTCAAGTGCCATGCGGGTTCTCGTCCATTTTGACACGAGTGCGGGCTCTCCCCGTTGCAGAAAGTTCCCGCTCATGACCGCAATCGTCACATCCGCTTGAGAGGACTGTTTGGATTGCTGGAGATGATAGAAGTGTCCATTATGGAAGGGATTGTACTCCACCACTAAACCTAATGCCTTCATATTTTGACTCCTTATAATTTGGTAGTAAAAAAGAGTTTGCGTTACACTGTTGGTATGTTTAAAGTAAATATGAATGTGGAATTCTATTGTACCAAATTCTGCCGAAAGATTGAAAACGACTGTAAAGAAAAAATGTTGACAATTTTTTTGTGGAAAGCTATAATTACTACTGTTGCCTTGAGGTGATGACAAATGAAATGGTCCATACAACAATTGAGAAGTTTTCAACGTAAAGGACTAGAAATTGATGAAACCATTGAGTTGGATTCAATAAGCGATTTGGAGCCTGAAATCCGCGATCTGACACCGGTCCACATAACTGGGAACGCGGAAGTCAACCAAAATCGTGCTGTATTCCATCTGACGATCAAAGGGGCGATGACGTTGCCGGATTCGGTAACGCTCCAAGATGTGCTCTACCCGTTCCATATCCATTCGACTGAAATTTTCATGTTCGACCCTGATCATGGAATGGATGCGAATGAAGAGGACATCCACGTCGTTGAAGGAAATACAGTGGACCTGATACCTTATATTCAGGAAAACATTCTGTTGGAAAAGCCGTTGAAGGTCATCAGCTCTGAACCAACGGACAACCCTCCCGCACCACCATCTGGTAAAGGATGGGATGTCGTTGAGGAAGAACCGGATCAAGAAGAAAAAGTTGATCCTAGGATGGCCGAATTGGCCAAATTCTTTGATAAAAATGATGAAAAGTGAAGAAGCATTGAGATGCTCTAGCTGAACAATTCCTTCAAGGAGGTGGAAAACCATGGCAGTACCTTTTAGAAGAACCTCTACAACTCGTAAAAACAAGCGTCGTACACACTATAAGTTGAAAGTACCTGGAATGGTCAAATGCCCTAACTGTGGCGAATACAAGCTTTCTCACCGAGTATGTGGCGAATGTGGCACATACAAAGGAAAAGAAGTAGTTGAAAAGTAAGTTATAAGATAACAAGGAGGAATTGTCCTCCTTGTTTTTTTATTGGGCATAGAGAGGCCGCTAGCTGGTACTGAAAACAGAGAAACACCGATATCGATACCACATAGAGGCGATAGCTGTGGTTTTTGAACCCGGTTATTTTTCTAAAACGTGTATAATGTTAAATAAAATGCTGTGAAGGGGCGGGGAAACGACTGTGGTGAACAAATTGCTAGTGGAAGTAAAAGACGGAATCGGATGGATTACACTCAATCATGCAGAACGATACAACGCGATAAATTACGAAATGATGGATCTGCTCGACAACGCGATTGATGAACTGAAGCATGATGACAACGCAAAAGTCCTTGTCATAACCGGATCAGGCGACAAATCGTTCTGTTCTGGCGGAGACTTATCGGCGTTCCATCAATTGCATACAGAAGAAGAGGCCTATACGATGCTGTCCAGAATGGGGGATGTCTTATTCAAGCTGTTCACCTTTCCGAAACCGACGATCGCGCTGTTGAATGGCGTGGCGGTCGGCGGAGGGTGTGAAATTGCTTCAGCGTGTGACTTCAGGCTAGCCGCTCCACATGTAAAATTCGGTTTCATTCAGGGAACATTAGGGATTACCACTGGCTGGGGAGGAACCACCTTCCTCATGGAAAGGGTGGCGAATGATACAGCACTCGAATGGCTGCTCAGCTCTGAAAAATACACGGCTGCAGAAGGAGTTGCGAAAGGATTCATTCAAAAAGAACTCGGATATACGGAAAATGAATTCCAGACTTGGCTACAACCGATCGCCAATCAAACAATCGGTGTTCTCAAGGCCTACAAGCAACGTCGACTCGATCAGATCAATCTCCAGAAAACAAAAGCAAACATGGAAGCGGAAATCCGTGAGTGCTCCAAGTTATGGGCGTCAGATGAGCACCACGAGGCTGTCGCTGCCTTCCTGAAGCGGCGTTAATTCAACCTATTGGTGCTCCTGCATCTTTTACTAGAACGAAGTCTATCTTTTCTACTATGTGCATATGTTGGTTATAAAAGTAGAAATGTATGGAGGGATGCAGATGGGCTCCACACGCCAAGATGCATGGAATCACGATGAAGATCTATTGCTAGCTGAAGTCGTTCTCCGACATATACGTGAAGGTGGAACTCAATTGGCGGCATTTGAAGAGGTAGGGAAGAAATTATCAAGGACACCTGCTGCATGCGGTTTCCGGTGGAATTCTTTAATACGGAAAAAATATGATGCAGCCATCACCATCGCAAAAAAACAACGCAAACAAGCAAATCAAGCTTCGTCCAAGTCGAAGAAAAAGTCGGCACAACCTGAAAAGGATCAAGTAAAAGTCATGAATACCGACAATCAAAGTTTATGTATGGAGGATGTCATAAACTATTTGCAAAACATACAAGAAACAGAAATGAATGCAGAATCCATATTGGAAGAATACCAACAATTGAAGGAAGATTATGCTCAATTGGCTGAGGAGAATAAAGAACTCGAGTGTCAGATCAGGAAAGTCCAGGATGAATACGAAAAAGTACATGAAGATTACAGGGTATTATTGAATTTCATGGACAGAGCGAGAAAAATGGCGATAACAGAAGACGATGAAGAAGCTTCACAAGTAAAGTTCCAGATGGATTATAACGGAAACCTCCAGAAGGTAGAGAAATAATCGATATACCCCATAAGAAAAAAGTGGCCGATCATTATTGATCGACCACTTTTTTACGTTTTAAGATTCTATGCTTTCTGAGGATAGATCCATTTCCTTCAATGGACCTTCACTCGTCGTGGCGTCTTGTTGCTCGTGTACACCGGCAGGATACCATACATAAGGGTTCTCACCGCGGTCACGATTCGGGTTGTAGGTGACGGAATTGAAGCCCATCTTTTCCCAGAATTCGCTAGAACGTTGTCGTCCGTTCGTTTTGATAGGTAGATTGTAAGACTTGGCATATTGGACGAGCGCGCTTCCGAATCCTTTTCCATGATAATCAGGCAATACTTCCAACTTCCACAATTCCAAGTAGTCTTGTGGTGGATCGAAATAACGGTCATAATGCCCGTCAATTCGATAAAGACTCATTCTAGCAACAAGCTTGTTTCCGTAGTAAATTCCATAAAACGGTGATTCACTATCGTTTTCGATGATATTCTCTTGAAGGTCCTCGAGCATGGATAGCTCCTGAATCCCGTATTCCTTGAATTTTTTGAATTCCTCAAGGGTTTTATAGTTAACGAGAAGTTTTTGCACTTTATACATAATCGCATCCCCCTTCATTTACTCTCCCTATATGTCTAACTTTATTATATAATAAAATTACGAAAAATTCTGCAATAGTGAAAAATTTCTGCAGATTTCTACAGGAATCTACCCTATTCTTGTTGAAAGTAGTAGATTGTAGCCCATTGGAGTAGGAGGAGATCGTTTGAAGAAAATACTAATCGCGAACAGAGGAGAAATCGCAGCAAGAATCGTACAAACATGCGAAAAGCTAGGAATCGAGCCTGTGATCGTTTATTCACAAGCCGACCGTGACCTTCCTTACGTGAAAAATGCTAAGATTGCATATGAAATAGGTGAGCCGCCAGTCGCAAAATCCTATTTGAACAGCGAACGGATATTAGAGGTTGCACGAACAGAAAAAGTCGACGCAATCCATCCGGGGTACGGATTTCTATCCGAGAATGCAAATTTTGTACGTGAAGTTGAAAACGCTAACATTACGTTCATCGGACCTTCTGCAGATGTGGTAGAAGCGATGGGGGACAAAGTGAGAGCAAGAGAAACGATGCAAGCAGCAGGCGTTCCTGTCGTTCCAGGTAGTGACGGGGCATTGAAAGATGTTGAAGAAGCTGTCAAGCTTGCGGGTGAAATTGGCTATCCAGTCATGATCAAAGCAAGTGCAGGTGGCGGAGGAATTGGCATGCAGCGTTGTGAAGATGAAAAGTCGTTGCGGAACGCATTCGTTTCCAGCCAGAATCGTGCAAAAGCATACTTCGGTAATGACGAAATGTTCATGGAGAAATTCATTACGAACAGTCGCCACATTGAAGTGCAGATTTTCGGTGATGACCATGGGAATGTCGTCCATCTGTTCGAGCGGGATTGCTCGATCCAACGAAGACATCAAAAGGTCATTGAAGAAACACCATCTCCTTTCTTGAGTGATGAAGTCCGCCAACAGATTTGTGAAGCGGCCGTCCAAGCAGGGGATCATGTAAACTATACCAATGCGGGTACTGTCGAGTTCATTGTAGATGAAGAAGAGAACTTCTACTTCTTGGAGATGAACACCCGCTTACAAGTCGAGCATCCTGTCACAGAAATGATTACAGGATTGGATCTCGTTGAATGGCAGGTTAAGATCGCGCAAGGAAATCCGATTCCGAAAAAGCAAGAAGAGTTGACAACGAAAGGTCATAGCTTCGAGTACAGAATCTATGCAGAAGATCCAGTCAACTTCATGCCTTCTCCAGGAAAAATCGAGACATTCGATTATCCTACAGCAGATGGTGTTCGAGTGGATACTGGATTTGCATCACAAACCCAGGTAACACCTTTCTATGACCCGATGGTCGCAAAAGTCATCATCTATGGAACAGACCGTCAAGACGCTCTAGAAAAGTCCATTTCGTTCTTCAATGAATGGAAATTGGAAGGGATCAAGCACAATGGGCCTTTATTCACGACAATCCTGAATGAAGAGTCTTTCCAAAAAGGGAATTACACAACAAATTACCTGAACCAAGTAAAAACAAAAGTAAACAATTAGGAGTGGTACAACATGAAAGAGATTAAAGCATCTATGGCAGGAACAGTATTGAATGTATTGGTATCTGAAGGAGAAAATGTTTCAACAGGACAAGCTGTTCTTACACTTGAGTCAATGAAAATGGAAATCCCGATTGAAACGACAGAAGAAGGAGAAGTAGGTACTGTCAATGTAAATGTCGGTGATTTCGTTAATGAAGGTGACGTACTCGTCGTCATGAAATAAAAATGAATGAGCGCTCGTTCTCTCACTAGCAATGAAGGAGGATTCAGATGTTGAAAACGATAAATGAAACATTGCAAGAGACGAAAGCAAGAATTGAAGCCGGTGGTGCGGAGAAGTACCATGAAAAGCTGAAGGCGCAGAACAAGCTATTCGCAAGAAAGCGTCTTGAATTATTGTTTGATGATGGATCTTATAAAGTTGAAGATGGAAAGTTTGCCAATAACCAGGCTGAAGGCCTTCCGGCAGATGGTGTTGTCACAGCGATCGGTAAAGTGAATGGTCAGACGGTCTGTGTGATGGCGAACGATTCAACTGTTAAAGCAGGTTCTTGGGGTGCCAGAACGGTTGAAAAGATCATCCGCATCCAGGAAACAGCGATGCGCCTCAAAGTACCGATGTTCTATTTGGTCGATTCGGCAGGTGCGCGAATCACTGACCAGATTGAAATGTTCCCGAACCGAAGAGGAGCAGGGAAGATTTTTTACAATCAAGTGAAAATGTCCGGAATGGTTCCGCAAGTTTGTGTGCTGTTCGGACCATCAGCAGCAGGTGGGGCTTACATTCCGGCATTCTGTGACACGGTCATCATGGTCGATCAGAATGCATCCATGTACTTAGGTTCACCACGTATGGCCGAAAAGGTCATCGGGGAAAAAGTGACACTCGAAGAGATGGGCGGCGCACGCATGCATTGCAGCGTCAGTGGATGTGGAGATGTACTCGCGCATAATGAAGAGGAAGCGATTGAATCTGCGCGCTCTTATCTTTCATACTTCCCATCCAATTACAAGCATAAGCCTGAAAAGGTAGAAGCGGTCATCCCGAAGGAAGGGCGCAATCTATCCGAAATCGTTCCAGAAAACCAGAATGTACCGTTTGATATGTATGAATTCATCGACGGCCTAGTGGATGAAGGAAGCTTCTATGAAATGAAAAAGCTGTTTGCACCTGAGATGGTGACGGGCTTTGCGAGAATCGACGGAAAAGTAGTCGGTATCGTAGCCAACCAGCCTAAAGTCAAAGGCGGGGTCCTATTTGTCGATTCAGCCGATAAGGCGGCGAAGTTCATCACATTATGTGACGCCTTCTCCATTCCGTTATTGTTCCTTGCGGATGTACCAGGTTTCATGATCGGGACGAAGGTGGAAAGTGCAGGTATCATCCGTCATGGCGCGAAGTTGATTGCAGCGATGAGTGATGTGACCGTTCCGAAGATCTCGGTCGTTGTCCGAAAAGCATACGGTGCAGGTCTGTATGCAATGGCAGGTCCTGCATTCGAGCCTGATTGCTGTATTGCATTACCGACAGCGCAAATTGCCGTCATGGGACCAGAAGCTGCCGTGAACGCGGTTTATTCCAACAAGATCAATGAAATTGAAGATCCGAAGGAACGAATGAAATATGTTCAAGAGAAACATCAAGAGTACAAAGAACATATTGATATCTACAAGCTTGCCTCTGAGATGATTGTGGATGAAATCGTTTCAGGAGATGACCTTCGTGAAGAGTTGATTGATCGATATAGCATGTACGAATCCAAAGAAATGACGTTCAGTGAACGTAAGCACCCGGTGTATCCGGTATAACTCCAAAGTTTGAATGCTTGCTGAAGATCAATCCGACCTATGTTCGGGTTGATCTTTTTTACATAAAAGATGATCTCGATCAGGAAAAGCGGAGTGTTTAGGATGGATTGCTGTGCTAATATGGAAAAAGAATGAGTAGAAAGTAGGGGTTCGGATGAAGGTAGCGGTCATCGGTGGGGGATCGGTCGGATTATTGTATACCGCCCATTTGACGAAAATGGGGCACGAGGTGGAATTGTTCGTCCGTAGGGAAGAGCAAGTAAAAACGATTAAAGAAAACGGACTGCTATTGAAGGTAGGAGAAGGAGAGTATTCAACCCGTCCTGGAGTAAGTCTGATTGATGAAGACGCCTTGGTTGAAAAGGACCTTCTCATCATAGCGGTGAAGTCGTACCAATTAGAATCCATCATGAAGTTCATTTCAGAGAGGTTTGAGCGGACGAAAGCAATCCTGTTTGTGCAAAATGGCATGAAACATATACATTTGATACCAGAATTGAAAAGTCATTCCCTCTTTCTCGGAATCGTAGAGCATGGTGCGTTGAGACAATCAGATGGTGTGATCCAACATACCGGGATCGGCCGTACAAAAGTGGCACCTTATCTGGATGGTCACTCAGGTATCAACTGGAATAAGCTCTCTTCTGATGCATTTCCATTCATCCTACAATCAGATTGGTATGAAATGCTTAGCCGTAAGCTGCATATCAATTCGGTCATCAACCCTTTGACGGGATTATTAAAGGTAAGGAATGGAGAATTGCAAGATCATCCTGAGTGGATCAAACTGATGAGCAGTTTAAGCCGCGAAGCATGTCGAGTTCTTCAGCTGGCGGAAAAGGAAGCGTGGGAGGATTTGATGGCGGTTTGCAAGAATACTTCATTAAATAAATCTTCCATGCTCAGGGATATCGAACAAGGACGGAAAACAGAAATCGAGGCAATTAATGGGTACTTAGTACGTCTAGCAGAGAACAGTAATCTGAAGATTCCCAATCAGGAATTCGTCTATCGTGCGATAAAGGGGATGGAAAAGGGAAGAAGGGGAAACGATGGTTGACGTTTTACTTGGTTCATTAGCTACTTTCGTGACAGTGCCGATTCTTGCTTGGATAGCAGTGTACTGGATCACCAAAAGATTGACGAAGAAGAAAAAGAGATCCTTCTTGTTGGCAACAGATGTGACGACGTTTTTCCTGATCTTATCCGTGCTTGTCATCATGTATACGATATGGAGTCTGTCCTTCATTTGGCCGATCATGGTTGTGTTGTTATTGGTCGTCATCGGTATTACATTCGTATTTTGGAAACAAGATAAGGACGTTGGGATCTATCAAATCATTAAAACCTCGTGGCGATTCAACTTCTTATTATTTTCAACCGGTTATTTGTTCTTATGTCTGTATGGTCTGATCATTCGGGTCATCAATATAGGATGGTAAGCAAATTTGTTTATGGTAGACCATGGGATTTGCTATACTCATAATCGCAACGTGACGGTGTGAATGTAGAAAGGAAGAGCATAATGAATGTACTAGATATACCCTACCAACATAAAAACGATCTATACTCCGCTTACCTTTCTGGCGATGCGAATGTGCTTGGTCTATTTGATTACGATCCTACTTCAGAGCAATCATACATCGACCGGTGGAAAGAGTTGAAGGAACGTCATTTTCCAAGAGAAGCGGTCTATGGACACTTGATGGATTACCATCGGAAGTTACCAGCTTCCGAGCATACGTATTCGAATATTGAAAGAATCAAGGACCCGGAGACAACAGTCGTCGTGACAGGGCAGCAGGCGGGTCTTCTGACTGGACCACTCTACACGATACATAAATGTATGTCAGCGATCCTGTTTGCAAAAGAGAAAGAAAAGCAACTTGGAACCCCTGTTGTCCCTGTCTTCTGGGTCGCAGGTGAAGACCATGATTTCGATGAAGTGAATCATATCCATGTACCCGAACAGAGCATGGTCCGTAAGAAGAAGCTTTCTTTAAGTGAAGGGAAAAGGTCCGTTTCCTATATTCAGTTGCAAAAAGAACAAATGCATCGATGGATAGATGAAGTGATCCGATCGTTCGGTGAAAAAGAACATACGAATGAATTAAAGTCTATGATGGAAGCAGTGATTGAACATACAAGTTCCATGACAGACTTCTTTTCGTATCTGATGCTAACTCTTTTCAAGGATTATGGAATCGTTATGCTTGATTCAAATCATCCGGAAATTCGAAAGATCGAAACGCCCTATTTTCTTGAGATGATTAAGCAGAACCGTGAAACCGATCATGCTTTTCAAGAAGGTATGGAAGAGGTTTCTGAGTTAGGATACTCTACCATCATTGAATCAGAGGAAGCGAATTCCCACCTATTCATCGATGAGGGAGATACACGTGTACTGCTCATCCGAGAAGATGGTCAATTCAGAGGTAAGCATAATGAATGCTTATATACTATAGAAGAAATGCGAGAAATCGCGAAGCAGACACCTGAGCGCTTCAGTAACAACGTTGTCACTCGACCATTGATGCAGGATCTACTCTTGCCAACACTGGCGTTTGTAGCGGGTCCTGGGGAAATCAGTTATTGGAGCATGTTAAGGAAGACATTCCATACCTATGACATCCAGATGCCTCCAATTATTCCTCGTCTATCGATCTCTGTCATCGATCGGACGACAAAAAAATTGATGGACGATACCGGGTTATCTTTGGAGATGATTCAGCAGTCCGATGTCTCTTCTGTAAAGGAAGAATGGTTGAAGGAGCATACCGATTACGATCTTGACGAAGAATTCACCACTTCCCTCCACCACTTGAAAAAGGAACATGAGCGTTTGGAAGAGATAGCAGTCGACCTGGATAAGGGGTTACAGCCTATAGTGGAGAAAAATTGGGAAATCATAGAGGGACAAATCTCGTATTTGAAACAAAAAATGGAGCATTCGATTTATCAACGCCACGAAATTGAAATGCGGAAATACGATTATCTATTCACCCACATCTCACCACACGGACAACCTCAAGAACGGGTGCTTAATGTCTTCTATTATATTAATCATTGTGGAATGGGCTTGATCGATACGCTCATGAGCGGACAATATGAATGGAATGGAAATCCGAAAGCGGTGTACGTATAATTCACCATGATTCATGATCGGACGCATACAAAATATGCACTTGTACTTGAACTGGATAGGATCATTCTACGGTCGTCTACAGCATACGTATTCCAAGGTGGAAGTTCTTAACTGAATAACCGATTTACTGTCGGAAAAAGACTGCCAATCGTGTAGTTTATAGACGATAAAAACTTTGAAAAATCCTGCTTACAACAGCAGGATTTTTTTTTGTTCAAACGAATACTAAAACAAGTGGTGCAAAGTGGGGAGTTGTGGTAGACTTAGGGATGAAAGTGGGGAGGGGGATCCGTCTATGTTCATGGGAGAGCATTTACATACCATCGACGATAAGGGAAGAATGATCGTCCCCTCAAAATTCCGTGACGAACTGGGATCCACTTTCGTACTTACAAGAGGACTAGACCAATGTATTTTTGGATACCCTCTTGATGAATGGAAACAGCTTGAAGAAAAGTTGAAAGCACTCCCATTTACAAAAAAAGATGCTAGAGCTTTTACACGATTCTTTTTCTCAGGAGCTGCTGAATGTCAGCTCGATAAACAAGGTCGTGTGAACATCGCATCGACACTACGACAATATGCAAAGTTGGAAAAGGACTGTGTCGTCATCGGGGTAAGTAATCGAATCGAGATCTGGAACAAGCAGATCTGGGAAGAATACTTCTCCCAATCAGAAGACTCATTTGGTGAGATTGCTGAAAGTCTTATGGATTTCGACCTGTAGTGCAGCCGGACTTTGTGGACATGTAGAAATTGAGGGAACCGTATGTTTGAGCACGAAACAGTATTGAAAGAAGAAGCAATTGAAGGACTGAACATCAAAGAAGACGGCATATATGTGGATTGTACGCTTGGTGGAGCGGGTCATACAGAAGAAATCGTCAAAAGACTCACCACAGGACATGTATATGCTTTCGATCAAGACATTCACGCAATTGAAAATGCAAAACAGAGATTGGCACAGTATGAAGGGAAATTCACGATCATCAAGTCGAATTTCAGACATCTGAAACAAGAGCTCATGGAAATAGGGATTAGTGGTGTTGACGGGATTTTGTTTGACCTTGGTGTTTCTTCTCCACAATTGGACGAAGCAGAACGAGGTTTCAGCTACCATCAGGATGCCCCATTGGATATGAGAATGGATCAGACGAGCGAACTTTCTGCCTATCATGTAGTGAATGAATGGTCCTATGAACAAATTGTCTCGATTCTTTTCAAATATGGAGAAGAAAAATTCGCGAAATCGATCGCGAGGAAAATCGAATCGTACAGAGAGCGAAAAGCCATTGAAACGACTGGTGAATTGGTCGATCTCATTAAGGAAGCTATCCCAGCAAGGGCGCGTAGAAAAGGCGGCCACCCGGCTAAGAGAACCTTTCAGGCGATCCGGATTGCAGTGAATGATGAAATCGATGCTTTCGAAGAGGCTTTACGAGACGGGATTGAAATGCTGAATGCAGGTGGAAGAATTTGCGTGATCACCTTCCACTCCCTTGAAGATCGGTTATGCAAAAAGATCTTGAAGGAAGAAAGCAGCACACCGGATTTGCCGCAAGGCTTGCCGGTCATCCCGGACGAATACCAACCGAATATGGATCTTGTCACTCGTAAACCGATTACACCAGACACTGGGGAAACAGATAAAAATAGAAGAGCTCGTTCATCGAAGCTCAGAATCGCAGAAAAACGCTAGAAAGGGGAGAGGGGTATGAGTAATCTAGCCCATCAAGTACAGAGAAATACGAATCATGTTCAAAATCCACAGCCGAAACCACAAGTCGTCAAACGCAAGCTCTCACGTATTACGAAAGGTGAAAAGGTATTATGGTCAATCGCTGGTCTCATGCTGATTGCCGCTTCGATCTTCGTAATTTCAAATTATGCTGAAATCTACACCGTGAACAAAGACATTCAGGTGATGGAGCAAAAAATCGATCAGCATAATAAAAAAGTGAACGATCTTGAGCTACAAAAGGCAGAATTGAGCGAGCCTCTCCGAATTATGAATTATGCTGAAGATAAACTTGGCATGAAATTTGACGATAAAAATATAAAAGTAGTCAATAATTAATTAGGTGTGGTTCGGATGATTGAAAAGAAGAGTTCTAATATCAACAAAGGAGCAGTGATTTTATCTTTGATATTTGTCCTGCTCTTTTTCTTATTGATTGGCAGGTATTTCTACTTAGGTTGGACAGGTAAAGCGGAAGGTGTCGATTTGGAACAATGGGCAGAGGAGAAGTGGACTCGGTCTAATAAACTCGATGCAAATCGAGGAACGATCTATGACCGGAACGGAGAACCGATTGCAGAAGACATCCCTTCTTATACGGTTATCGCCATTCTGAATCAAGACTACGCAAATCATATTGAAGATCCTTCGAAAGCCGCATCCAAACTGGCTCCTGTTCTCGATATGTCAGAAGCAAGAATCAGAGATTTATTGGAAAGTGGAATCGAGAGAGAAGCGTTCCAGGTTGAGCTAGGCCCTGGTGGAGACAAAATCAGCCATTCTAAAATGGAAGAGGTCAAAGCGCTTGGCGTCCAAGGTATTGAATTTAACCGAAAAACGAAGCGGTATTATCCTAACCAGGATTTTGCATCCCATATCATTGGCTTTGCAGCGAACAATGATGACGGGACACGTACTGGTGCGATGGGTCTTGAAAAGGCATTAGACAAATACTTGCAAGAAGAAGACGGGATGCTGAAGTATCAAAGTGACAGCGCTGGGTATAAGCTCCCTGACCCGAATGAAGTGATTAAAGAACCGAAACATGGAGCGAGTGTCTACTTGACGATTGATGAGAAGATTCAACTATTCCTGGAAAAAGCGATGAACAACGTAGATGAGGAATATAGTCCGGAACGTATGATCGGGATAGTCGCCGATCCGAAGACAGGACAGATCTTGGCGATGTCGAACCGCCCGAGCTTCAATCCGAACATCCGCGACATCACCAACTATACGAATTTCGCCATCAGTTCTGCATTTGAGCCAGGATCGACGATGAAGATCTTCACCCTGGCGGCAGCGATTGAAGAAGGGGTATACAAAGGAAATGATGAATACAAATCAGGAGTCTACAAGACAAAGTATAGTAGTGTAGGAGATCACAATGGCAGAAAAGGATGGGGGACCATCTCGTATGATGAGGGTGTCCGTAAATCCTCAAACGTAGCTTTTGCAAAAATTGCAAACGAACAACTTGGTTTTGATAAGTTGTATGAGTATATTAATAATCGTTGGGAATTTGATGAGAAAACAGGAATTAACATCCCTGGTGAGGGTAATTCCGTCATTCAAGATTATAGTGAAATAGATCGGTTGGCCACTGCATTTGGACAAGGTAGCGCCATTACACCAATACAACAAATACAAGCAGCAACCGCAATCGCTAATGGCGGTAATATGATGAAGCCTTATGTCATTGATAAAATGGTAGACCCGAATTCCAAGAAAACAATCCAAGATGCTGAACCGAAAACTGTCGGTACACCGATTTCCTCTGAAACGGCAAAAAAAGTCCGAGAAATTTTACGGACGGTAGTAACCGACGGGACAGGTAAAAACTATGAGCTTGAAGGTTACGATGTTGCAGGAAAAACAGGAACTGCACAGCTATACGAAAATGGAAAACTTATGTCGGGGTGGGACAACTACCTGTTCTCTTTCTTAGGGATGGCACCGAAAGATGATCCTCGTTTGATTGTATATGTAGCTATAGATCGTCCCGACCTAGACGATGCAAAATATGAATCCGGATCAGTCCCAGTATCTAAAGTATTCAACCCGGTCATGAAGAGCAGCTTGCAGTATTTGAACATCACTCCAGATGAGAGTTCAGTAGAAGTCCAAGGGTCATCTGGTAATGGGATCGGGCTCGATGATCTTACTGGCGAATCATCCATTGAGATGAAAAAGAAGCTGGAAGAACAAGGGCTTCAAGTTCAGGTTTTCGGAGAAGGAGATACGATCGTCAACCAAGCTCCTTTTGCGGGCACAAACCTTTTAAAAGGGGAAACGGTCTTTTTGAAAACGGATGGGAAGGTGACGATGCCGGATTTGACTGGTATGTCACGTTCTGAAGTGCTCAGACTTGCGAAGGCTTTGGATTTGAAGACACCTGAGTTCACAGGGAGCGGATTTGCAGCTTTACAAAGTATAGCGAAAGGATCTGCCGTGAAGGAGAACTCACCGCTCGTGGTCGAGCTTAAGTCTCCACAAGAACTGAAAAAGATGCTAGAAGAAGCGTCAAAAGAAAAAGAGAAGAAAGAAGAAGACAAGAAAGAGAAGAACAACTGACAAGTTCTAGTCGTTTCTGTACAAGCATATAATTGGAACGAGCTTATCTGCCGAGGAGGTTGGACTATTGCGCGTTTCAAATGTGACTGTGCGGAGACGGCTTATTTTTGTTTTTGTAGCTGGTCTCTTATTTTTATTGATTATTACGGGTCGTTTAGCCTATGTTCAGTTTGTGAAAGGGGATTGGTTGACCGGATTGGCGCTTGATTCCTGGAGCCGTAATGTCCCTTTTGAACCGAAGCGAGGAGAGATCCTTGATCGGAATGGTGTTCCGATTGCAATGAATGTCAGTGCTCCGACGGTATTTGTCGTACCGAAACAGGTGAAGGATCCTTCTGAAACCGCCAGAAAATTAGCGGCTGCACTGAACCTGAGTGAAACGGATGTTTATAAGACGATTACGAAGAGAGAATCGATCGTTAAGATCAAAGGTGGAAAGAAGATCAGCAATGAAAAAGCGAATGAGATCAGAGGGTTCGATCTACCGGGTGTGTTTATCGGAGAAGACAGTAAAAGGCACTACCCGAATGGAAGCTATCTCTCTCATGTACTCGGGTTTGTCGGAATCGATAATCAAGGGCTGACAGGACTGGAACTTCAATACGATGACTATTTGAAAGGCGACAAAGGATATGTTTCTTTTTACACTGATGTACGAGGGAACCGTATGCCTTCATTATCTGATGAATACAAACCCCCTACAGATGGTATGGACTTGAAACTGACGATCGATTCAAACGTCCAATCCATCATCGAAAGGGAGCTCGATATTGCGGAAGCAACGTATAATCCGGACGGGGTCGTCGCAATTGCGATGGATCCGAATTCAGGTGAAATTCTCGGTATGGCGAGCAGGCCGGATTACAACCCGGAAAACTTCCGGGAAGTCCCTCAAGAGATTTATAACCGTAATAAGCCGGTATGGAGCACGTACGAGCCAGGATCGACGTTCAAGATCATCACACTGGCTGCAGCGTTAGAGGAAGGTAAAGTGGACCTGCAAAATGATCGCATCCACGACCCAGGCTCGATTGAAGTGGCTGGACGAAAGCTGCGTTGCTGGAAGAAAGGCGGTCATGGAAGTGAAACGTATCTAGAAGTCGTGCAAAACTCATGTAACCCAGGGTTCGTTGTCTTGGGTCAGAGGTTAGGGAAAGAAAAGTTGTTCTCTTATATTAAAGACTTCGGTTTCGGGACAAAAACAGGAATTGATCTTCAAGGGGAGAGTACAGGAATTCTCTTCAATTTGGATAAAGTCGGCCCATTGGAACTGGCTACGACTGCTTTTGGGCAAGGGGTCTCGGTGACACCGATCCAGCAAGTATCTGCAGTTGCAGCAGCTGTGAACGGAGGATACCTTTACACACCATACGTAGCCAAAGAATGGCTCGATCCAGATACGGGGAAGACTGTGGAACAAACAACTCCACAGATGAAACGCAGAGTCATATCTGAAGAAACTTCCAAGCAAGTTAGGGAAGCGCTCGAAAGTGTTGTCGCTCAAGGAACGGGTAAAGGGGCGTTCGTTGATGGGTACCGGGTCGGAGGTAAGACGGGTACTGCACAGAAGGCTGTGAACGGACAATATTTGAAAGACAATCACATCGTGTCATTCATCGGTTTTGCACCTGCGGATGATCCACAAATCGTCGTCTATATTGCCGTGGATAACCCGAAAGGGACACTGCAATTCGGGGGGATCGTAGCCGCTCCAATCGTCGGGAATATCATTGAAGACAGTTTGGCAGCGATGAATGTTCCGAAACGAAAGAATCAGATTGAAAAGGAATTGACATGGCTGGATCAACCTTTAATCGAAATTCCGGATTTAAAAGGGAAATCAAGGCAAGATATCCATAAGGCATTTTACGAGCTGAAGATTGAAACAGTCGGCGAAGGTGATACGGTTATCGACCAGGCACCAGAACCTGGTATCAAATTGGCTGTCGGATCAACGATTCGACTATATATGGGTGACAAATCTGCTTCAGAAGATTAAAATGTAAGCTATAGCATTCATTAAGCGGAACAGTGTCTGACATTCTTTCTTTTCAACATCATCTGGATGGTACCAGACCGAGAATGTTGATAGAGTGTCCGACACTTTCTTTTGCATGTTAAATGAATCATGTTGAATAAAAGGATGGATATGAATTTTATGAAGAACTTGAAATCACTATTGGACCACTTGATGGTCTATCAATTGTTCAATGAAGATGACCCTTCCATCACCAGTATCGAGATGGATTCGAGAAAAGTGGAAAAAGGGAATTTGTACATCTGTATCAAGGGTGAAAAGTTTGACGGACATGACTATGTTGACGATGTCGTGCAGAAAGGCGCGTCAGCGATCTTAGCTGAACGAATGATTGAAACGACCGTCCCAGTCATTCTGGTGAAGGATAGTCGGCATGCGATGGCTGTCCTGTCGGATTTTTTCTACGATCAACCGACACATGATCTCCAATTGATTGGCGTTACCGGTACGAACGGTAAGACGACAGTCACGCATATCATGGACCATCTGTTTCAGGACCAGAACAAACGGACAGGTGTCATCGGTACGATTGAAATGCGGATCAACAATCAAAAATACCCGGTCGCCAATACGACGCCCGAAGCACCGTTCCTTCAGAAAGCTTTTTCTAAGATGATTGATGAAAAAGTCGATAGTGCATTCATGGAAGTTTCTTCTCATGCACTGGAAATGGGGCGTGTCCGTGGGTGTGATTACGATATTGCTGTATTCACAAACCTTTCTCAGGATCACCTGGACTATCATGAAACGATGGAGAAATATTTACAGGCGAAAGGTCTTCTGTTTTCTCAGCTAGGTAATACATATGATAGAAAGAAGCAAAAACTCGCAATCTTGAACGCTGATGATGATGCTTCTAAACAGCTGAAAAGAATGACCTCGGCTCAAATCATGACCTATGGCATCGAAAATGAATGTGATGTCATGGCGAAAGACATCCGTATTTCTGGGAAGGGTACCCAATTCAAAATCAGAACCTTAACAAGTGAATACGATGTCACCATGAAGCTCGTCGGCAAGTTCAGTGTATATAATGTCCTTGCAGCGATGACAGCTGGAATTGCAGCAGGACTTGATGAGCAAAAAATGATCACTTCTGTCGAACAATTGGAGGGTGTACCTGGACGTTTTGAAGTAATTGACGAAGGACAACCATTTCCGGTGATCGTCGATTACGCCCATACACCAGATAGCCTGGAGAATGTCCTGACAACGATCCAAGAGTTTGCTGAAGGCGATGTCCATGTGATCGTCGGTTGTGGTGGAAACCGTGATCGCACCAAGAGACCGTTAATGGCACAAATAGCTGTCAATTATTCAGACCATGCGATTTTCACGTCCGATAACCCAAGAACAGAAGCGCCAGAGCAGATTTTAGAGGATATGGAAGCTGGCATTGAAAAAGGCTCCTACACCTCAATCATAGATCGGAAAGCAGCGATTGAAACAGCTGTGAATATCGCTAAAAAAGGTGATGTCATCCTGATTGCTGGAAAAGGTCATGAAACGTATCAAATCATCGGTGATCAGACAATTGATTTTGATGACCGCGAAGTGGCACGACAAGCAATCAAGAAACGGTCTGACGTATAATGTTGAAAGTTATTCAAATATGTAGCAACTTATCATCTACTGGGAGGGGTTAGTTCAAATGGAAACCACATTAATCGTTACCCTTCTGGCTTCATTTATTGTAGCTGTCGTCCTTTCGCCGATATTCATTCCATTTTTGAAACGTCTAAAATTCGGCCAAAGCATACGTGAAGAAGGGCCCAAATCACATCAAAAGAAATCTGGAACACCCACAATGGGTGGAATCGTCATCATTGTTTCATTATTGATTTCGACTCTGTTTATCGCATTGTATTTCGGATTGTTTACAACAGAAACGATGATTTTGTTATTCGTGACATTTGGTTACGGAGTGATCGGATTCATTGATGATTTCATCAAAGTCGTCATGAAACGGAACCTAGGTCTAACATCCAAGCAGAAGCTGCTTGGGCAACTTGTCATTGCAATCATTTTTTATTTCGGGATGAGGCAAGCAGGCATTTCAACCGCATTATCAATCCCCGGAACGGAATGGTCGATTGAGCTTGGATGGTTTTATTTCGTATTGATCATCGTCATGCTCGTCGGTGCTTCAAATGCTGTCAACTTGACAGACGGTCTGGATGGATTGCTCGCTGGAACTGCTGCGATTGCATTCGGTGCATTTGCGGTCATCGCATCCAGTAAGCTTGACTTGGATGTAGCATTATTCTGTCTCGCAGTCGTAGGTTCCTTGCTAGGCTTCCTCGTATTCAACGCACATCCCGCGAAAGTATTCATGGGAGATACAGGATCGTTAGCGCTCGGTGGCGCAATTGCTGCAGTCGCTATATTAACAAAAACTGAATTACTCCTTGTCTTGATCGGCGGAGTCTTTGTCATGGAGACCTTATCGGTCATGATTCAAGTGGTTTCCTTCAAAACGACAGGAAAACGAGTATTCAAGATGAGTCCACTTCACCATCATTACGAGTTGAGCGGGTGGAGTGAATGGCGCATCGTTGTCACTTTCTGGGCAGTAGGACTATTGCTCGCAAGTCTCGGAATCTATATTGAGGTGTTGATCTAAATTGAACCGGAAACATGAATTGGAAAAGAAAAACGTGTTAGTGGTTGGCCTTGCCAAAAGCGGATCAGCAGCTGCAAAAGTTTTGCATAGTCACGGAGCGCGGGTAATCGTCAACGATCAAAAGCCGCTGGAAGAGAACCCAGAGGCGAAAGAGCTTCAAGGACTAGGAATCGAGGTGCACTGCGGAGGTCACCCTCTCAGCCTGTTGGACGAGCAGATCGACTTCATCGTAAAGAACCCAGGGATTCCATATAAAAACCCGTTGATCCATTCTGCACTTGAAAGGAAGATACCGATCTATACCGAAGTAGAGTTGACTTCCTATCTGACCTATGCAGAATTGATTGGTATAACAGGTTCCAATGGGAAAACGACTACAACGACACTTGTGGGAGAAATGCTTGAAGATGGGAAAAAGACACCTCACGTTGCCGGGAACATTGGAACTGTTCTCTGTGAAGTTGCCGATCAGACAACGGACGAGGATATCATCATTGCTGAGTTATCAAGCTTTCAATTAATGGGAATCGATTCTTTCAAACCGAACATCGGGGTGCTTTTGAATCTGTTCGATGCACATCTCGATTATCATGGCACGCGTGAGGAATATGGAAAGGCGAAAGCTCGACTATTCATGAATCAGACATCTGAGGACTTTTGTGTGTACAATGCTGAAGATGAAGAAGTGGTTCAACTCGTCAAAGAAGTGAAGAGCACAAAGATTCCATTCAGTACGAAAAGAACCATGCAAGATGGTGCTTATCTCCTCGAAGGGAATGTTATGTTCAAGCAGGAAGCCATCATACCCGTAGAGGATGTCGTTCTCCCTGGAGAGCACAATCTCGAGAACATTTTGGCATCCATAGCAGCAGCAAAACTGGCAGGGGCTTCTAATGCTCAAATAACCAAAGTGCTACGCACCTTCAGTGGAGTCAAACATCGGTTGCAATTCGTCGCTTCCCACGATGGTATACGCTTTTACAATGATTCAAAAGCGACCAACATTCTGGCGACTCAAAAAGCCATCGCTGCATTCAATGAACCGATGGTACTTCTTGCAGGTGGTTTGGATCGAGGAAACGAATTTGATGAGTTAAAACCGTATTTAGATAACGTCAAAGCATTGATTACATTTGGTGAAACAGCTCCGAAATTGATCAGAGTAGCGGAAGAAGCAGGAATAAAGGCGATTGAACATGTTGATAATGTTGAAAAAGCCGTTCCTGTTGCAAACCATTACGCTGAATCTGGGGATGTCGTGTTGTTATCCCCTGCATGTGCCAGTTGGGATCAATATCCTTCTTTCGAACAAAGAGGGGACATGTTTATCCAAGCGGTGCATAAACTTAGGTAATAGGGACGTGTAAACCTTTAGATTCGAGGTGTCTTGATTGCCTAAGGCTAAGAAAACACCAGATTTCGTATTAGTGATTGTGACGATGACATTGCTTGCCATCGGTATCATCACCGTTTATAGTGCAAGCGCTCAATGGGCGGAAATAAAATTCGATGATTCATTTTTCTTTGCCAAGCGTCAATTGCTGTTCGCCGGCCTCGGAATCTTTGCGATGTTTTTGATCATGCAGGTCGATTATTGGAACTGGTCGAATTGGTCCAAAATTCTATTATTAGCCTGTTTCGTTCTTCTCATCGCTGTGCTGATTCCTGGCATCGGAATGGTCCGAGGTGGAGCAAGGAGCTGGATTGGTGTCGGTGCATTCTCGATCCAACCTTCTGAATTCACCAAATTGGCGATGATTGCCTTTCTGGCTCGTTATCTAGCATCGAATCAGAAGAAGATCACTTCCTTCAAAAAAGGATTGATGCCATCGCTTGGTGTCGTCATGCTCGCGTTCGGAATGATTATGCTCCAGCCGGATTTAGGGACAGGAGCGGTCCTCGTCGGAACGTGTGTGGTCATGATCTATGTGGCAGGTGCACGAGTCAGTCATTTCGTCGGACTCGGCTTCATCGGTCTAATCGGATTCGTCGGCTTGATCATATCCGCACCATATCGGATCAAACGGATCACATCGTTCCTCGATCCATGGAGTGATCCGCTCGGTAGTGGATTTCAGATCATCCAATCTTTATATGCGATCGGACCTGGTGGATTATTAGGTCTTGGTCTTGGACAAAGTCGCCAGAAATACGGTTATTTGCCTGAGCCGCAAACGGACTTCATTTTTGCCATTCTCTCTGAAGAGCTCGGTTTTATCGGGGGATCACTCGTATTGCTTTTGTTCGGATTGCTCCTCTGGAGAGGAATACGGATTGCACTCGGGGCACCGGATTTGTTCGGCAGCCTTTTATCAATCGGTATTATCGGGATGATTGCCATACAAGTCATGATCAACATTGGAGTTGTTACCGGGCTCATGCCTGTTACAGGTATCACACTTCCATTTTTGAGTTACGGAGGATCTTCTCTTACACTCATGCTCATGGCCCTTGGCGTCCTATTGAATATAAGCCGATACGCAAGGTATTGAGTGTGGACATTATGTGTGGATTGGATTAGACTTAAAGTGGTAGAATACGTTCTCCAAACAGCTTGGCTTCTGCCAAGTTTCTTTTTTTGCTTACGAATAATATGGTCGGTTGCACGTTGAGATCAATTTTACGAAAAATGCCATGTTTAGCTATGGACATGTAAAGTGCATATCATATTATAGAGATGTATAAGGTGGTGTCTGTGAAATGAATGAATTGATAAAAAAATTAGAAGATGCGAATGTCGGGAAAGTCTCTCAGGACGAACCGCTCGCTAAACATACAACGATGAAGATCGGGGGACCAGCCGACATATTGGTGGAACCGAATTCGATCGAGGACTTGAAAAAAACGGTCGAGATCGTAAAAGATAGTGGTCTGCGTTGGACGGCCATCGGTCGTGGCTCGAATCTGCTTGTCATGGATGAGGGCATTGAAGGTGTCGTCATCAAATTAAGTAAAGGGATGGACCATCTCGAAGAAAATGGTGAAGAAATTACAGTTGGTGGAGGATATTCACTCGTCAAGCTGTCTACCATCATGAGTCGTAAAGGGATGGCTGGGCTTGAATTTGCAAGTGGAATACCAGGTTCAGTAGGTGGAGCCGTTTACATGAATGCTGGAGCCCACGGTTCAGATATGTCACAAATTTTGAAGAAAGCACTTATTCTTTTCGAAGACGGTACGATGGAATGGCTTACTTGCAAAGAAATGGAATTCTCCTATCGTACTTCCATCCTTCAAAAAAGGCCTGGCATCTGTCTTGAGGCCGTACTTCAACTGAAGCAAGGAGACCGGGAATCCATCACGGAAGTCATGCAGAAGAACAAAGATTACCGTAAAGAAACCCAGCCTTGGAATCATCCATGCTGTGGAAGTGTATTCCGTAATCCGTTACCGAATTATGCAGGACAATTAATCGAGAGTTCTGGTTTGAAGGGACATTCAATCGGTGGTGCACAAATCTCGGATATGCACGCAAACTTCATTGTGAATACCGGAGATGCCAAAGCAAAAGATGTACTCGACCTGATTCAATTGGTCAAACAGACGATAAAAGAGAAACATGATATCGATATGGAAACAGAAGTAGAGATGATTGGAAGAGAAAACTCATAAAAAATGGAGAATGATGCATAAAGTTGGATTAAAGTTCCATTTCAATATGCTATAATACATCTAAATGGATGTATTTGATCATAGTGGACATGTACGTTTGAAGGTGTCTGACGAGATGGTGCAGGTCAGACCCTTTTTCACTCTTTCAAAGTCCTCGATTATTGGGGGAGACCTTATGGAAAATAAAAAGGTTACGACACTCGAAGACCGTATTCCTAAACTGAAGCAACAACGGAAACAAAAAGCGAATCGTAGAATGATCTTCTATGTTTCCTTTTTCTTTTTGCTCATTCTTATCATAGTTTATTTCCAATCGCCGCTCAGTCATGTGCGGACGATTGCGATCAAAGGGAACGAGGTCATAACCGAAGAAAAAATCATGTCCAACATCGACCTTACGACGGAAACGAACTATTGGTCAGTCAATGCGGCTGCCATCGAATCAGATGTCCGAAAACTGGTCCAAGTGGAATCAGTGAAGGTTGAAAAAGTATTTCCAAACAAAGTGATCATAAATGTTACTGAATTCGGAAAGGTCGCTTTTCTTGAAAAAGAAGGCGTCTATTATCCGCTACTACAAAACGGGGAATCACTTCCAAGAGTCTCCGAAAATACAGTTCCAACAAATGCGCCGATTCTGATCGGTTGGAATGACAAAGAACGGATTCCGAGCATGGCAGAAGAGTTGAATAAATTGGATGAAAGCATCCGTATCCGAATCTCTGAAATTCATCATACGCCAGTTGAGAAGGATGAACAGCAAATCACACTCTATATGAACGATGGATACGAAGTAAAATCCCGTATTTCCAATTTTGCTACATACATGCAATACTACCCTTCCATTGTGGAGAAATTGGATGGTCAGAAAGAAGGAATCATTTATATGTCTGAGTCACCAAGGTTCGAACCTTATGAACAAGGAGAAGGGAAGGAAGAAACGGAGAATGAAAGTCAGGGGTAAACATGCAATATACTCGTTGGTTCTTCTGGTTACGGGCTTCATCATTTCCTACTCCTTTCAATACACAAGCGAGGCGGACAAGCGTCCGACCAATGACCAGTGGAAGAGGGAAGACCAGTTGAGGACTTCGATACTGTCATTACAACGGGAAAACAGACAGTTGCAGACTGAACTGGAAGATGCCCAAACAGTCGTCAATGACATGGAAGAAAAGATTGCTACTCAAGAGAAAAGATCCTTCAACATGGTAGAAGAGGTCAAAAAACTGAGAAAAGTTGTCGGGGAAGTCGGTGTAGAAGGTCCTGGACTCAAAGTAGAACTAGAAGACAGTTCTTACATTCCAGAAACCGAAAACCCGAATGATTATATCGTACATGAAGAGCACATCAGAAAAGTCATACATGAGTTATATGTTACAGGTGCTGAGACCATTGCCATCAATGGTCAGCGGATCTCCAAGACGAGTTTCATCAATTGCGTTGGACCTGTCGTGAATGTCGATGGGGTAAAACATCCTGCTCCATTTGTCATCACTGCCATCGGAGATACGGATATTTTGTGGAGTTCATTGAATCTATCAGGTAATGTGACAGATCAATTAGTAGATGATGGAGTAGAGGTTACAATGAAAAAAGAATCTAGCATCGAGATTCCACCATTCATCGATCGGGAAGGATGACAGCAACGATGCGGAGAAGTGTAATTTTTGCGATAACAACGTTGATCTTAGGGTTCATGGTTGCTGTTCAATTTCATACGACCCAAGAGCCGATTGTAAGAGATACACGAGACATATGGGAATTAAGACAAGATCTCGAGCAACAAAAGAAGGTTCAACAAGAACTCTATAATGAGATCTATAAGAATGAACAACTGATTGATGAGTATTCCGGAGAAAGTACTTCGAATCAATTAAGGGCGTTGGAGAAAACTTTATCAGAGCTGAAAAAAGATGCAGGCTTGACAGAAGTTAGCGGTCACGGAATCATTCTGACCATCGAACCATTATTAAACGACGAAAATTTAGCCGGATCAGATGTGAAAACCATCCATCCAGAATTACTGCGTCGTCTGATCAATGAACTGAATACATATGGTGCAGGAGAAATGTCCATTGATGGAAAACGAATCATCAATACGACCCCGATTCGTGAAGTGAACGGCAAGACCTTTGTAAATGACGAACCGTTATCCTCATTTCCGATCAGGATCAAAGTCCTTTCAAAAGATTCAAACAAACTTCATACCGAAATGCTCACTTCTCAATCAGGTGACGATTTCGCTAGAGATAACCTTCTGTTGTCTTCTGAATTGGTGGATAACGTCACAATTCCTGCATATGACAAGCAAATTCGTGTCAAGTATATGGAAGAGAAGGGGGAATCCTAAATGTGGCTACCTGTATTAGGTTTATTGATCGGCCTCCTTCTTGGGTTCATGTCAGAAATAAGAATTCCGGATGAGTATACGAGTTACTTGTCGATCGCCGTTTTAGCGGCTCTTGATACATTATTTGGTGGGATTCGCGCCCAGCTGCAAAAAACGTTCGATGATCAAGTTTTCATAACGGGATTTTTCTTCAATATCCTGCTTGCCGCAGGTTTGGCTTTTCTAGGTGTCCATCTTGGTGTAGACTTGTATTTGGCTGCAATTTTTGCATTCGGTGTAAGGCTTTTTAACAACATTGCGGTCATTCGTCGTTTGATTTTATCAAAAAACACAAAATTAGATGCCACAGAGCGAAAAAACTTATAAAAAATAAAGGGAATACTTGCTTAGTGTTGAATACATTCCTTAAATACGCTTTTAAACCAGTATTTTCGGCTTATTCATTAGGATAGGAATGGAACCTATCAGATCTCGTAATGGATCGAGCAAGTAGATATTTTGAGGGAGGTGCCACAGAATGAACAGCAGCGAAGTTATGATTAGTTTAGACATCGGTACATCCAATATTAAAGTAATCATTGGAGAAATGTCTGATGAGTCCTTTAATGTCATTGGAGTAGGGAATGAAATATCAGAAGGAATCAAAAAAGGTTCCATCGTTGATATTGATGAAACTGTTCGTTCAATAAGAAAAGCGGTTGAACAAGCTGAAAGAATGGTAGGAATAAAAGTCAATTCCGTGATTGTCGGAATTACCGGAAACCATGTCCAACTCCAACCTTGTCATGGAGTTGTTGCCGTATCCAGTGAGGATCGTGAAATACGAGATGAAGATATTACAAGAGTCATAGATGCTGCTCAAGTAATGTCCATACCTCCTGAAAGGGAAATCATCGACGTCATCCCAAGAGAATTTGTGGTCGATGGGTTAGCCGAAATCAATGACCCTCGGGGCATGATTGGCGTCAGACTAGAAATGGAAGGCATACTCATTACAGGATCAAAAACGATTTTACATAACGTACTAAGGTGTGTAGAACGAGCTGGCTTAGAAGTTGCAGATATATGTCTACAACCTTTAGCAGCAGGAACAGTCGCACTGAATAAAGACGAACGCAACCTTGGTGTCGCATTAGTCGACATGGGTGCAGGTTCAACCACTCTTACCGTTTTTGATCAAGGTTCAATCCAATTCACAAAGGTTCTTCCAATCGGGGGAGACTTTGTTACTAAAGATATTTCAATTGGACTTAGAACGACCACAGAAGACGCAGAACGTGTTAAGGTAAAACATGGGCATTCTTATATTGACCATGCCTCAGATGAAGAAACATTCGAGGTTGCTCGAATTGGTTCCTCTGACGAGCAGCAATTCTCGCAATATGAATTAGCGCATATCATCGAACCGAGAATGGAAGAAATTTTCGGTTTGATTGTAGAAGAATTGAATCGTAATGGTTATCAGGAACTTCCAGGCGGTTTTGTCCTGACTGGAGGGGTCGTTGCAATGCCGGGTGTCCTAGAACTGGCACGTGAAGTGTTGGATCAGAATGTCCGAATATCCATGCCGGATTACATCGGAGTCCGTGAAGCGCAGTACACGACTGGAGTAGGATTGATCCAGTTCACTTTCAAAAATGTGAAAGTTCAAGGAAAGGAAGTTGCTGCCGCGATATCAGAAGAACATATGGAAGAACAGCCCGTCAAAAAGCGACGTAACACAGAACCACAACGTTCAGAGAAAGAAAAGCCGGGTGTGAAGAATAGAATGAAAGAATGGTTCGGAACCTTCTTCGAATAACCACACAAAATCAGAAAACCAGATGATTAGGAGGATCGCAAATGCTAGAGTTTGATATGAATATGGATGGCCTCGCAAAGATTAAAGTAATCGGTGTCGGCGGTGGAGGTAGTAATGCCGTCAATCGTATGATCGAAAATAATGTACAAGGTGTAGAATTCATTGCCGTCAATACGGACGCACAAGCATTGAACCTTTCCAAAGCGGAGACGAAAATGCAGATCGGTTCGAAACTTACAAGAGGATTAGGTGCAGGTGCTAATCCGGATATCGGTAAAAAAGCTGCTGAAGAAAGTAAAGAGCAGATTGAAGAAGCTCTTGAAGGAGCAGACATGGTGTTCGTCACTGCGGGAATGGGTGGCGGAACTGGTACAGGTGCAGCTCCAGTCATTGCAGAGATCGCAAAAGAGATCGGTGCGTTGACAGTAGGAGTCGTCACACGTCCATTTACGTTCGAAGGCCGAAAGCGTTCGACTCATGCAGTCGGCGGAATCGAAACATTAAAGGAAAAAGTAGATACGTTGATTGTCATTCCAAACGACCGACTATTGGAAATCGTGGATAAAAACACGCCAATGCTCGAAGCGTTCCGCGAAGCGGATAACGTACTTCGTCAAGGTGTACAAGGTATCTCCGACTTGATCGCTGTACCAGGTTTAATCAACTTGGACTTTGCAGACGTCAAGACGATCATGACTTCTAAAGGATCAGCACTGATGGGTATCGGGGTTGCAGCTGGTGAGAACCGTGCGTCCGATGCAGCGAAAAAAGCGATCTCAAGTCCATTGCTTGAAACATCCATCGATGGTGCGAAAGGCGTATTGATGAACATCACTGGTGGATCGAACTTGAGTCTTTATGAAGTAAACGAAGCTGCTGATATCGTATCTTCTGCTTCTGACGAAGATGTAAACATGATTTTCGGTTCTGTCATCAACGAAGATTTGAAAGACGAAATCCTTGTGACGGTCATTGCGACAGGTTTTGATGAAGTTCAAAATCAAGCGAAGCAACAACAACCGCAACGTCCAAAGCAAACGATGAACAACCAAAATCAACAACCTTCACCTCAAAAGAGCCGTGAAGAGCAACCACAACGTCAGGAAAGTCAGCGTTCTACGAATTCGTCACCACAGACGGATATCAACGACACGCTCGACATCCCAGCGTTCTTACGTAACCGTAACCGTCGCCGTTAATAACGATTATGAAGGCCTGTCCCACTTATGGGACGGTCCTTTTTCATGTTAAGGGAGGTAGTTCGTGTACGTAGTATGATGTGACTAATTGGCAAGACGTTCCGCTTTTATCGAGAGATGAATTCCTTTTTTCGGGAAACAAACGAACATTTTCGAGAAACAGCAGTCTCGTCTCCCAAATCCATCGATTTGTTCCCTCTAAAAAGCGGAAGAATTCCAGTCCGTTGTCTCGCAAATCATTTTATGAGCTGAAACATGTACAAAACCCCGAAAAACCACCGACAAAACCTCTATAAATCTTCCAAAATTAATGGGTTGTACACTTCATAAACCGACAGACAATTTTAAGCGGTTTAAGCTATACTGATTTCACAGTTCAAGCTGTGAAAGGAGCGACCAATGACGATATATTTGGATGTCATTTGGTTTCTGAATTTCTGTATCGATTTCATGTTGTTATGGCTTACTTCCATCATCTTAAAAAGAAACACGAAAATGGGAAGATTGATTCTGGGATCATTCTTAGGATCTCTTTACGTACTGTTTTTGTTCTTAGACTCCAGTCTCGTTTACCATCCGATTGTGAAATTCATTTATTCTGTCTTTATCATTATGTGTACATTCGGTTTCAAGCGTTTCCGTTATTTTGTACAAGGCCTATTTATGTTTTATTTTGCGACATTCATAACTGGAGGGGGGATATTAGGAGCACATTATTTTCTTCAATCGGAAGCACAGGTCATGAACGGCGTTCTAATGACCCAGTCAACCGGTATGGGAGATCCAATCAGTTGGTTATTCGTTCTACTCATGGTTCCTGTCATGATTTACTTCACGAAACGTAGAGTCGGGGATATTGAAGTCCGGAAACTGCGGTATGACCAAATTATGAATTTTGAGTTGAAAATAGACTCGACAATCCTGAAAGGACAGGGTCTATTGGACAGTGGGAATCAACTCCATGACCCGATAACGAAAACACCTGTCATGATACTAGATCTGACTGTGTTCGAAAATGAGTTGCCAGACCCAGTCGTACAACAAGCAAAAAGCATAGACCAGCTTGGAGACATGGACGATGAAGAGAATCCATGGATTGACCGGATGCGCATCATTCCATACCGCGCAGTAGGTAGTAGCAATCAATTTCTAATGGGGATCAAAGCCGATCAAATGACGATATGGGCAGATGGGGTGAAATATGAGACCAGAAACTTCATCGTAGGTCTCACCTTCACAAATGTTTCTGGAGAGGGGGAATACCAGGCAATCCTCCATCCGAAAATGCTGTCTCACGCTACGGTCGTCTCATCAGCCTCTTAAGACTCAACCAAATTTTCGAGGGAGGATAAGGAATGGGGAAGCTGAAACTTCGCATTACACTGTTTTGGTATAAGTTGTTGATCAAATTAGGGGTGAAGCAAGAGGAAATCTACTACATAGGTGGTAACGAGGCCCTGCCTTCGCCCCTTTCGAAAGATGAAGAAGCCTTACTCCTGAAAAAGTTACCGAAAGGAGATAAAGCAGCAAGAGCAGTCCTCATCGAACGAAACCTCAGGCTTGTCGTCTATATCGCAAGGAAATTCGAGAACACCGGCATCAACATCGAAGACTTGATCAGCATCGGTACAATCGGTCTGATTAAAGCGGTCAATACATTCAACCCGGAAAAGAAAATCAAACTTGCCACATATGCCTCCAGGTGTATTGAAAATGAAATCCTCATGTATTTAAGAAGGAACAACAAAACGCGTTCTGAAGTTTCCTTCGATGAACCATTGAACGTGGACTGGGACGGGAACGAACTCCTTTTATCCGATGTATTAGGCACAGATGAAGATATCATTACACGGGATATTGAAGCGAGTGTCGACCGGAAACTGTTGATTAAGGCCTTATATTCCTTGTCTCCTAGAGAAAAACAAATCATGGAGCTCCGCTTTGGTCTTGCGGGTGGTGAAGAAAAGACCCAAAAAGATGTGGCTGATCTTTTGGGCATTTCCCAATCTTATATATCGAGGCTTGAAAAGCGCATTATCAAGCGTCTTCAAAAAGAATTCAATAAGATGATGTAGCAGGACATTCGACACATTTTGAATGCTTGTGCATAAATTTCCCTCCTGAGGAGATACTTATTTTTACAGTTACTCCCAATTGGAGGGGAAGATATGACACGAAATAAAGTTGAAATTTGCGGTGTGGATACATCTAAGCTTCCAGTTTTGAAAAACACAGAAATGAGAATTTTGTTCAAAGAAATGCAGAGTGGTGATTTATCAGCAAGAGAAAAATTAGTCAATGGTAACTTGAGATTGGTTTTGAGTGTCATCCAACGGTTCAATAATCGTGGAGAATATGTCGATGATTTGTTCCAGGTCGGATGCATCGGTCTCATGAAGTCCATTGATAATTTTGATTTAGGACAAAATGTTAAATTTTCAACTTATGCCGTCCCGATGATCATTGGAGAAATCAGAAGATACTTAAGGGATAACAATCCGATTCGTGTATCTCGTTCATTGAGGGACATTGCGTACAAAGCCCTTCAAGTGCGTGACAAGATCGTCAGTAAGGAATCGCGTGAACCGAACCCGACTGAAATCGCCCGGGAATTAGGCGTCACGAAAGAAGAAGTCGTTTTTGCACTGGATGCCATCCAAGATCCGGTTTCATTGTTTGAACCGATCTATAATGATGGTGGCGAACCGATCTACGTGATGGATCAGATCAGTGATGACAAGCAGAAGGACTATCAATGGATTGAAGAGATAGCTCTACGCGAAGCCATGACTCGTCTTAACTCACGTGAAAAGATGATTTTGACGATGCGTTTCTTCCAAGGAAAAACGCAAATGGAAGTGGCTGATGAAATCGGCATTTCTCAAGCCCAAGTTTCTCGACTCGAGAAAGCAGCCATCAATCAGATGAACAAGAGTATACAGAGCAGTTGAATCAAGAATAATTGAGCACTGACCCGAAGTGTCCTAACGACACTGAAACCCGGGTCAGTGCTTTTTTTGTTCATATAAAATCAGAGCCTCATATATTTAATAGAGAAGCCTTGTTTAACGTTAGCCAATTATGAAAGGCAGGGAGTAAAACGTGATAAAGATCTCTGAATTCCAAGTAAAGGATGTTGTCAACGTTTCTAACGGCCGTAAGCTCGGACATATTGCAGACCTTGAAATCAATCTTGGTACTGGTAAAATTGAAGCCATCGTCATTCCCGGAGCCGGACGGATGATGGGCTTCATGAGGAAGGAAAATGATATCATCATCCCATGGAGAGATATTGTAAAGATCGGAAAAGATGTCATCCTGGTCCGTTTTGAAGATCACTCGGAAAATCAACTTTCACCACAAGGATTCCATAATTCTACGAAAAGTTAAAAGCCGAGAAGCAGTTCTCCAACAATTCAACAAGTTGTGATAAAATAAGGAAAGCGCAACAAAAAGTCGACATTACTGTTGAGATTTGAGGGTTGAATATGGTTGAATCATTCCGACAAAAGCATGAGCGATACTTCCAAATCGAGGGTATTGATTCCCCGAACAAGCAGGTATTCGCCGGATTTTCCACCCGGCATGGCGGATGCAGCCACTCTCCATTTCAATCCTTGAATCTTGGTCTTCATGTCAACGATGAAACTGACAAAGTGATTGAAAACCGTAAGCGTCTTGCAGAATCGATTGGGACAACACTCGATCAGTGGATTTTTGCAGATCAAGTCCATGATAAAGAGGTACAAGAAGTGTCCAAAATGGATCGTGGCAAGGGTTCAATTTCCTATAATACGGGAATAATGGGTACTGATGGTTTGTACACGAAGGATCCGAATACAGTACTTGCTCTTGGTTATGCGGACTGTGTGCCAATCTATTTTATATCGAAAAGTCATTCCATCATCGGGGTGGTCCACGCAGGGTGGAAAGGCACGGTTTCTGGAATTGCCCAAGAAATGATTTCCAAATGGGAAAAGAATGAGCATGTGCCTGCTTCTGATATCGAAGCTTGGATCGGTCCTTCCATACAGCAATGCTGTTATGAAGTGGATGAGCGCGTCATTTCTCATGTGGAAGCCATCTTACCAGAAGGGTCCTCGAAACCTTATACGCAGAAAAGTGAAGGAAAGTACATGTTGAACCTGCAGATGTTGAATAAGCAATTGCTGCTCCAATCGGGGATACGAGAAGAACATATTCATGTCACCGACCACTGCACGAGCTGTGGGGTTGAAGATTTCTTTTCACATCGTAAAGAAAATGGAAGCACCGGCAGAATGCTAGCTTTCATCATGATGAAAGAGTAGGAGGTGAAACCGGTAATTTTGAATATCCAAGATAACTTGAATCACATACGTCATAGAATTGAAACGGCTTGTCAGAAGACAAGTCGGGATCCTGAAGATGTATCTGTGGTTGCTGTCACTAAATACGTGAGCGTCGAGACCACACAAAATGCGGTTGATGCTGGAGTTGTTCATCTTGGGGAAAATCGGGATGAAGGGTTCTTACATAAGCATGGACAAGTTACCGGCGACATCCGATGGCATTTCATAGGGACACTCCAGTCCCGTAAAGTGAAATCCATCATCGATAAGGTGGATTACATACATTCGCTCGACCGCAAGTCATTAGCAAAAGAAATCAATAAACGGGCTGATCGTAAAGTGAAGTGCTTCGTTCAAGTCAACGTTTCCGGTGAAGAGTCGAAACATGGAATAGAGCCTGAGCAGTTGATTGATTTCATTAAACAACTCGAGCCTTATGACTCGATTGAAGTTGTAGGCTTAATGACGATGGCACCGCATATTGAGGACGAGGAGCGATTGCGGAACATATTTAAAAAGACTCGCAAACTGCAGACAGATGTACAAGCTCTGAATCTTCCGTTTGCTCCTTGCACAGAGCTGTCCATGGGCATGTCAAATGATTATGAGATTGCCGTAGAGGAAGGTGCGACATTCGTACGAATCGGCACTTCTTTAGTCGGTAAAGAAATATAAATGGTATTGAACATATACTATAAGGAGGCTCACCATGGGAATCAAATCGAAGTTGAAACATTTTTTTGCATTTGATGACGACATGTACGAAGAAGAAGTATATGAAGTCGATGAAGAAAACGGCGAAGAATATGAAACGATGAGCCGTTCTCGACGGGATCAGAAGAGCCAGAGTCAGAACATCGTCAGTCTGCAAAGTGTCCAACAACAAGTCAAAGTGGTTTTGCTAGAGCCGCGTACATATTCTGAGGCACAAGAAATTGCAGATCAATTAAAAAACCGCCGTGCGGTTGTCATGAATCTCCAGAGAATCCCACTCGATCAAGCGAAGCGAATTGTCGATTTTCTAAGCGGCACCGTGTATGCCATCGGTGGAGATATACAGAAGCTTGGACCGAATACGTTCATGTGCACTCCAGATAATGTGGATGTGTCAGGTGCCATCTCAGAAATGGCTGGAGAAGAATAGTAGAACAAAAGGGTGGTATAGAGCATGCTATTAGAAATAATCTTGTTTGGAGTCAGCGCTTACAGATGGCTGATCATCATTTACATTTTCATGTCCTGGGTACCGAATGCCAGAGAATCTTCCTTTGGACAATTTTTAGGATCCATTTGTGAGCCGTTCTTATCCTGGTTCCGTAAGATCATTCCGCCGCTTGGGATGATTGATCTTTCCCCAATCGTCGCATTGTTTGCACTTTACTTTGTTGAAATCGGAATCGTTTCGTTATTCAACATGTTTTAGGTTGGATTGAGGATGTCTATTTACGAACATTTCAGACCAGAAGAACAACCATTCATTGATCAAGTCTTGGAATGGCGGAGGATTGTAACAGACCAATATCGGATGAAAGTGACAGATTTTCTGGATCCAAGAGAACAACAGATTCTAGTTGCTCTGATGGGTAAGAATGATGAGATACAATTCGATTTATGGAAGGGGTACCAGGGCATCGAGAGAACTCGAACCTTGTTGTACCCCGTTTATTATGAACCTGAAGCGGATGATTACGAAGTCCAATGTCTTGAAGTGGAGTATCCTTCCAAGTTCGTGACGTTGAAGCATTCGGACATCCTCGGTGCCTTGATGAGCCTGGGAATAAAGCGGAAGAAATTCGGGGATATCCTTATCGCGGACGAAAGATGCCAGATCGTCGTTGCTGGAGAAATTGCTGATTATGTCCGTTTGAATCTGACATCAATAGGGAAGAGCAAGGTGAAGGTTAGTGAGATTCCAAGCAATCAACTGATCCAGACGGATGACGAATGGGCTGACTCACAGAGCACCGTTTCCTCACTCCGTCTTGATGTCATTCTTGCGGAGATATTCCGTCTCTCACGTGCGAAAGTCGTACCTTTCATCACGAATAAAAAGGTCAAGTTGAACTGGAAAGTTGTCGAACAACCATCGAGCTTACTTGAAGCGGGTGACCAGATTTCAGTCCGAGGTTTAGGCCGGGCAAAGCTCATTTCCATAGATGGACAGAGCAAAAAGGGAAAGTGGAAAATCTCTTACGGAACAAAAAAATCGAAATGACAGCAGGAATCAATAGACAATATGTCGAAAAAACAGTTAGTAAGACATCGATACGGGGGTGGCGTCATGCCTTTAACACCATTGGATATTCATAATAAGGAATTCAATCGAGGATTCCGTGGCTATGATGAAGATGAAGTGAATGAGTTTTTGGATCAGGTCATCAAGGATTATGAGACTGTGATCCGCGAAAAGAAAGACTTGCAAGAAAAGCTAGCCAAGATGGAAGAAAAATTGACTTATTTCTCTAACATTGAAGAAACGTTGAACAAGTCCATCGTAGTTGCGCAGGAAACAGGGGAAGAAGTGAAGCGCAACGCGAACAAAGAAGCGCGTCTTATCATCAAGGAAGCAGAGAAGAACGCTGATCGAATCATTAATGAATCACTAGCGAAGTCTCGTAAAGTCATGTTGGATATCGAAGAATTGAAAAAGCAATCATCTGTATATCGTACACGGTTCCGCATGTTGATAGAGGCTCAATTGGAAATGCTGAAGAATGAAGATTGGGATCAGCTCATGCCTCCAGAAGATGAGGATGAAGAGTACCAAATTCAAGAGTCCGAAACTGAAAATGCAAACGTCACTTGACGAAGTGAATTTGAATCCGATATACTTTTAGAACAGTCTAAAACGAAAACTAGGATGGGGACAGTACGTTTCAGAAACTTTCCGAGCGAGTCGGGAATGGTGGAAGCCTGACAAAGGTTCTGATATCGGAAAATCACCCCGGAGTTCCTGCGCTGAAATATAAAGTAAGCGAGGGCGGGTCATTCACGTTACGAATGCTTAAGTGGGTCATGACTTTCGTTAATCTGAGTCATGCACCTATTAGGGTGGTACCGCGAGCAACCTTCTCGTCCCTATTTGGGATGAGAAGGTTTTTTTGTTCTCGATTACTACCACAAAGCAGCCAAAAAGATAAGAAAATAAGAAAGGCAGGAAAGATGGATGAATTATAAAGATACCTTGCTCATGCCGAAGACAGACTTCCCAATGCGAGGCGGTCTTCCAAATAAGGAACCTAAAATCCAGGAGAACTGGGAAAACGAAAAGATCTATGAAAAAGTGCAGGAGAAGAACAAAGACCTTCCAAAGTTCATTCTCCATGATGGACCTCCATATGCAAATGGGGATATCCATCTCGGTCACGCTGAAAACAAAATTCTGAAGGACATCATCGTCCGTTATAAATCGATGAACGGTTTCAATGCACCTTACGTTCCTGGTTGGGATACACACGGATTGCCGATTGAAACAGCGCTAGCGAAAAAGAAAAAAGTGAACCGTAAAGAACATTCCATTGCCGAGTTCCGTAGAATGTGTGCGGAGTATGCGATGGAACAAGTGAAGCTTCAAAAAGAACAATTCAAACGCCTGGGTGTACGCGGTGATTGGGAGAACCCATACATCACGTTGAACAAAGAGTATGAAGCAGAACAGATCAAAGTATTCGGAGAAATGGCGAACAGAGGTCTTATCTATAAAGGGAAGAAACCTGTCTACTGGTCTCCATCATCTGAGTCAGCGTTTGCTGAAGCTGAAATCGAATATCAAGATAAGCGTTCTCCATCCATCTACGTCGCTTTCCCTGTGAAGGATGGCAAAGGCGTGTTGGAACAGGATGTTTCCGTTGTCATTTGGACGACGACGCCTTGGACGCTTCCTGCCAACCTAGGTATTTCCGTACATCCTGATTACACTTATGTGGTTGTCGAAGCGAATGGACGTAAATTTGTCGTCGTAGAAGACCTTCTCGATCACCTTACGACTGAACTGGATTGGGAAAACGCAGAAGTATTGAAAAAAGTGAAAGGTGCAGAACTCGAACATGTCGTTACGACGAACCCACTTTATGACCGTGATTCACTTGTCGTGTTGAGTGATCATGTCACGACTGATTCTGGTACCGGTTGTGTCCATACCGCACCAGGTCATGGTGAGGATGACTTCAAAGTCGGTAAACGTTATAACCTGGGCATCCTTTGTCCTGTAGACGACAAGGGATATATGACTGAGGAAGCACCTGGATATGAAGGCATGTTCTATGATGAAGCGAACAAGCCGATCACTGAGAAGCTGAAAGAACTCGGTGCGTTATTGAAGCTTGAGTTCATCACACACTCTTATCCACATGACTGGAGAACGAAGAAGCCGATCATCTTCCGTGTGACTGACCAATGGTTTGCATCGATTGATAAAATCAAAGATCAGATTTTATCCGAAATCAAAGATGTGAAATGGTACCCTAGCTGGGGTGAGACTCGTCTCCACAACATGGTCAAGGACCGAGATGACTGGTGTATCTCCCGTCAAAGGGCTTGGGGTGTTCCGATTCCTGTATTTTATGGTGAAGACGGTGAACCGATCATCACACCAGAAACGATCGAACATATCTCGAACTTGTTCAGAGAGCATGGCTCAAATGTCTGGTTCGAGTGGGACACGAAAGACTTGCTTCCGGAAGGATTCAAATCTGAACACAGCCCGAACGGAGAATTCACGAAAGAGACCGACATCATGGATGTATGGTTCGACTCCGGTTCTTCTCACCAAAGCGTGTTGAACGAACGCCCTGAACTCGAACGTCCGGCTGATGTCTATCTAGAAGGTACCGACCAATACCGTGGTTGGTTCAACTCATCCCTTTCTACTAGCGTCGCTGTGACAGGGAAAGCACCTTACAAAACGATCATCACGCACGGATTCACGTTAGATGGTGACGGTAAAAAGATGAGTAAGTCCCTTGGGAATGTCATCGACCCAATCAAGGTCATGAAGCAGCTTGGAGCAGATATCATCCGTCTTTGGGTCTCGTCCGTCGACTACCAATCTGACGTACGTGTATCAGACGATATCTTGAAGCAAGTTTCGGAAGTGTATCGTAAAATCCGGAACACCCTTCGATTCATGCTTGGTAACTTGAACGGATTCGACCCTGCACAGCATCGTGTCCAATATGAAGATATGAATGAATTGGATCAATACATGGCTGTGAAGGTGAACGAACTCGTCGACCGTGTCAAACACGCGTACGATGATTATCAATTCCTATCGGTGTACAATGCAATTCACAACTTCTGTACGATCGAATTGAGCTCCTTCTATCTCGATCTTGCGAAGGATACGTTGTACATTGAAGCAGAAGACGATCATAAACGTCGCTCTATGCAAACAGTCCTTTATGACAGTGTTGTTGCGTTGACGCAAATGGTTGCACCTATTCTTGCGCACACTGCAGAAGAGGTTTGGGAATACATCCCTGGCGATAAGGAAGCAAGTGTCCAACTGAGCCACATGCCTGAAGTGAAGGAATACGATAACGCTGATGCATTGTTGAAAAAATGGGATCAAATGTTGGATATCCGTGACGAAGTATTGAAGGCTCTTGAAAACGCCCGTAATGAAAAAGTCATCGGTAAATCTCTTGCAGCATCCATCAAGCTGTACCCATCTAAGGATGCAAAAGAATTATTGGAAAGCGTAATGGAACTTGATAAATTCTTCATCGTTTCCGATGCTGAAGTAGTCGGTACGAAAGAAGAAGCGCCAAAAGACGCTGAAGCATACGATCAAGTTGCCATCGTTGTTCGAGCTGCAGAAGGTGAAACATGTGAACGTTGCTGGACGGTTACAACAACAGTCGGACAGGACGAACAACATCCAACCCTCTGTCAACGTTGTGCGACAGTCGTAAAGAATAACTATTGATATTTATTTAAAAAAAAGGCTTAGAGGAGAATTTTTCTTCTCTAAGCCTTTTCGTTATATGACTTATTCAATTAACGCTCTCACTTCAGGAGTTCGTGTTTTTTCAGACAGTCAAAAAGCTTTTTTGAGTGGGTGACTTCACCGGTTTCAGCGTTTTCACCTATCAATAAGCTCTCTTTGGGTGGGTGACTTCACTGGTTTTGGCATTTTCACCCTATCAAAAGCTCCTCAGGTTAGGTAACTTCACGGGTTTCAGTATTACATTTTCACAAGGAGCATTCACATTCTATCTTCTTGTATGCTGCGCGTATCTTAAATAAGTGATCTTTGCCAATTTTTATCTGTCAAAATCCCAATGATATCGGATATTTGTATTCATGGATCTAATCATTAACGATTGAGTGGTGTAAAAAGGTCTGCTCTGGTCAAACTAAACGTAGGATTCTTCAAGAAGGGAAGTTGGGACATGAAATACGATCACTTGAAAAGACAGCTAGAGCAGCGAAAAAAAGAAATCGAGCATGAATTTGAACAAAATGACCATTACGGTCTGAATCGAGGCTTCGCAAGCGATACGTCATCCGGTGAACTTTCACAGTATGATAACCATCCCGCTGATTCAGGAACTGAACTATATGAACGTGAAAAAGATATAGCATTAGATGGACACCTGAAAGAAGAGCTATCTGACATTGAATATTCGTTGAACCAGATGGAGAACGGTACTTATGGAATTTGTGAAGTGACAGGGCAGGAAATTCCTATGGAGCGACTCGAAGCGTTACCTACGGCGAGGACCATTAAAGATGCCTCACCTAACCAAGAAATATCAAGGGACCGTCCTGTCGAAGAAGAGATCATACAATCTATGGAAGAAAACTACTCAGAAGAAACGAACAATGAAATCAACGATCCGAATGTATATTACGAAGTGGCTTCCTTCAATGAAAACAGTATGACGTACGAAGACTCATCCTTGATCGATAACCAGGACAAAACAGGTTATGTGGAGGAATATGAGCAATTCGTCTCTACAGATATCGAAGGATATACAGGAGCAGATCATGTGAAATTCGAGCGTAATGTACAATACGATGAATATATGAACGAGCAATCGAACATAGATGAAGGAGAACAGTCATAAGTTGACTGTTCTTTTCTTGCTAACTTGAAAGTTAGGTTTACAATGGAACTTCGACTATGCACCACCACGTCCTGTGGGGAACGTAGAAGTCACAACATCCTGTGCAAGTGCGAAAAGGGAGTGGATTTTCAAGAAATCAACATCGCTTCAACGAACTGCTCCACCTAACTCCACAGCGTTGTGAAAGTACCTTTATTATGCTAAAATCAAACGGATAGAAACAAAGGTGGGGGAAACATGGAGAACGCTCGTTATTATCTATTAGCGATTTTAGTATTGATCATCGACCAGGTTACGAAATGGGTGGTCGTCACTCGTATGGAACTAGGTCAGCAAGTGACCTTGATCGAGGATTTCTTTTATTTGCATTCTCATCGGAACAGAGGGGCAGCATTCGGCATCCTCCAGGGACAGATGTGGCTGTTCATCATTGTGACCATCGTCGTCATCATCGCAGTCATATATTATCTACATACGGAAGCGAAAGGAAATGTATTGTTAAGTACATCTCTCGCACTCATACTTGGTGGTGCGATTGGCAATTTCATCGATCGATTGTTTCGTGGTGAGGTTGTAGATTTCCTTGACTTTTACATCTTCACTTACGATTTTCCGATCTTCAATATTGCGGACTCCGCATTAGTGATCGGTGTCGGACTGATTGCGATTGCATTTTTATTTGAAAGCAGAACTTCTAAGGAGACATAATATGGAACACGTTTTTATTAAAGTAGCAGATTCGATCAACCGTGAAAGAATCGATAAAGTCATTTCCAATGAACAGGAAGATGCATCCAGAACACAAGTCCAACAATGGATCAAAGAACAACGGGTGAAAGTGAACGGTGAATTGGTAAAGGCGAATTACAAATGTTCGGCAGGGGATGAAATCGAGATTGAAATTCCAGAGCCGGAACCATTGGAAGTCGTACCTGAGCAGATGTCATTGGATATCATCTATGAAGACCAGGATCTAGTAGTCGTCAACAAACCTAGAGGTATGGTCGTCCACCCTGCTCCAGGTCATCTAAAAGGGACGTTAGTGAACGGCTTGATGGCACATTGTGGAGATTTGTCCGGAATCAATGGCGTGCTGAGACCAGGCATCGTCCACCGGATTGACAAGGATACTTCAGGTCTATTAGTGGTGGCGAAGAACGATAAGGCTCATCAACATTTAGGTCAACAGATGAAAGATAAGACAACGACTCGAAAGTATGAGGCGATCGTACATGGCGTCATACCTCACAATAAAGGCACAGTGGATGCGCCAATCGGGCGAGATGTCCATGATCGACAAAAAATGGCGGTCACTGATAAAAACAGTAAAGACGCTGTGACCCACTTCAATGTGATTGAACGGTTCAACAAATTTACGTTTGTCGAATGTATCCTTGAGACAGGTCGTACACATCAGATCAGGGTCCACATGCATTACATCGATTTTCCTGTGGCAGGTGATCCGAAGTACGGACCGAAGAAGACACTGGACATCTCCGGTCAGGCCTTGCATGCTAAGACATTAGGATTCGTCCATCCGCGGACGGGTGAAGAGATGGAATTCACTTCTGAGCTTCCTGAAGACATGTCGACTTTGTTAGACGAACTTCGTCGAAATAATGCTTGACTCTTGTCTGAGGCTTTGAGATAATCAGTTCAACATATGAAAAGCACCTTTAAAATCAGTCCCGTGAGGCTGAGAAGGGAATCGGTCAATCCATGAGAGTAATTGCATCTCTATGGATTTTTCAGGAGAAGTATACCCTTTCGCCATCACGGTGAAAGGGTTTTTTTACGTAAAATAGTGGTCAATCAACAATAGGGGGGTGAACGGTGATGGAACAAACCGTACTGCTTGATCAACAAGCAATTCGAAGGGCTTTGACGAGAATTGCCCACGAGATCTTAGAAAGAAATAAGGGCACAGAAAACCTCGTCCTGGTCGGTATCAAAACACGGGGTGTGTACCTTGCAAACCGGCTTAGCGAACGGATCGAGCAAATCGAAGGCGAAAAAGTCAACAAAGGGGAAGTTGACATCACTTTATATCGGGATGACTTATCCAAAAAGACGGAGAATGAAGAACCGATGTTGAGAGGTACCGATATTCCAGTAGACATTACGAATAAAACAGTTGTACTGGTAGACGATGTCCTTTATACGGGAAGAACCGTAAGAGCAGCAATGGACGCGGTCATGGACCTCGGACGACCTTCGCAAATCCAACTGGCCGTTCTCATTGACAGAGGACACCGAGAGTTGCCGATCCGACCAGATTTTGTCGGTAAAAATGTACCGACATCCCGTGAGGAAATCGTAAGCGTCGATCTAACTGAAGTCGATGAAAAAGATCAAGTCATCATACAAAAAAATTAATAAGGCCCTTTTTAAGTCAGTCCCGTGAGGCTGGCAAAGGGGAGTGAGATGGTGCGGTTCAGGACATGCAGGAGATCTGTATATCTGGAGCACCCTTTCATCCAACCTCTTTGCATGCCTGCAAAGAGGTATTTTTTTGGGCCTCGAATCTGAGGAGGAAATCAATTATGAATCAAAAAGAAGTCGGAATCCGTGAAGTGCCAAACTCAGGGAAATGGTTGACGTTGAGCTTCCAGCATCTGTTCGCGATGTTCGGAGCAACGATCTTAGTGCCATTCCTGGTCGGTCTCAGTCCAGCAGTCGCACTCGTATCCAGTGGATTGGGTACACTAGCTTACTTATTGATTACAAAAGGGCAAATCCCTGCTTATCTAGGTTCATCTTTCGCCTTCATCGCGCCAATTGTTCTGGCGAAATCGCTAGGCGGAATGGAAGCCGTCATGGTCGGTAGCTTCTTGGCAGGTCTCGTCTACGGAGGAGTCGCCTTACTGATTCGTACGTTAGGGATACGTTGGTTGCTTCAAATCCTGCCGCCGGTCGTTGTCGGTCCGGTCATCATCGTCATCGGGTTAGGACTTGCTACAACAGCAGTCGACATGGCGATGTACGTCCCAGGCTCAGATCCTCAGGAATATAGCCTGACTCACTTCTCAGCAGCATTGGTCACATTAGGAATTACAATCTTGGCTGCTGTCTTCCTGAAAGGGTTCTTCAGCTTGATTCCAGTATTGGTGGGAATCATCGGGGGATATACGTATGCATTCTTTATCGGTCTGATCGACTTTACACCGGTGCGAGAAGCACAGTGGTTCCAAGTGCCAGACTTGATGGTTCCATTCGTCAATTATACTCCCGTGTTCTCATGGCAGATCGCATTGATCATGGTTCCGATTGCAGTCGTCACCATTACAGAGCATATCGGTGATCAAATGGTTTTAAGTAAAGTAGTCGGAAAGAACTTCATTGCAAAACCTGGGCTCCACCGTTCAATTTTAGGGGATGGTGTAGCGACGATGATTGCTTCCTTCTTAGGTGGACCACCGAATACGACTTACGGAGAGAACATCGGTGTACTGGCAATCACAAGAGTCTTCAGTGTATTCGTGGTCGGAGGTGCAGCCGTCCTCGCAATCCTGTTCGGGTTCGTCGGAAAGGTTTCAGCATTGATCGGCACGATTCCTACGCCTGTCATGGGCGGGGTTTCCATCTTGTTGTTCGGTATCATCGCATCGTCCGGATTAAGAATGTTGATTGATAATAAAGTGGATCTTGGGGAAAAACGCAATCTCGTCATCTCATCTGTCATTCTCGTACTAGGAGTCGGAGGAGCGACACTACAGATCACAGACGAGTTCCAAGTGGCTAGCATGGCACTTGCGACCATCACTGGTATAGCCTTAAACCTACTTATCCCAGGACGAGATAAGAACGTCCATAATAACGCGATTTTCAGTGAAATCGAGCAAGAGAAATCAAAAGAATCTGCAGCATGATGTACCATCTTTTAAATAATGTCCAGAGAGGCTTATAAAGGTGGGCTGTTTTGCAAAAGGTCCGAAGTTCGTCGAGGACCTTTTGCTTCAACACGCCTTGACTTAGTCTAAGGCGTGTTTTTTTACACAACCATAATTAGGAGTGGTTCCCATGAATCATTTACTCACAATTGATACATTGAGTCCTGCTTTCATTGAAAACATAATGGATCGCGCACAAGAAATTCTCGATCAGAATTTCGAGATCTCTGAGCCTAAGGAAAAAAAGTTCGTTGCCAACCTGTTCTATGAACCGAGTACCCGGACGAAATTCAGTTTTGAAGTTGCGGAGAAACGATTAGGCTTACATGTCCTTAACTTCGAAGCGGAAGGGTCCAGTGTCCAAAAAGGGGAGTCGTTGTATGATACGGTCCGTACGCTGGAGGCAATCGGGGCGGACGCTGTCACCATCCGTCATGACGAGGATCGATATTTTGAACAGCTGAAAGAGGTTGGCATTCCGGTGTTGAATGCGGGAGATGGGTGTGGAAACCATCCAACCCAATCTTTGTTGGACTTGTTGACCATCCGCCAGGAGTTCATCGTATTACAAGGACTGACAGTCGCGATAATAGGGGACTTGAGACATAGTCGTGTAGCTCGATCGAATGCAAGCTTACTGAAGAAGATGGGTGCGAAAGTCCTCTTTTCAGGGCCGGAACAATGGTTTGATGAAGAGATGCCGAATGGAACCTATATGCCGATCGATCAGGCAATCGAAGAAGCAGACGCGGTCATGATGCTGAGGATCCAGCATGAGCGGCATCACGACATGATGGACATGACGAAAGAGGAATATCACGAGCAATTCGGCTTGACGGTGGAAAGGGAAAAGCGGATGAAGCCGCAAAGTATCATCCTTCATCCAGCTCCAGTCAATCGAGGTGTCGAAATCGCTGATGAACTCGTGGAAAGTGATCGTTCTCGTATTTTTAAACAAATGACCAATGGCGTAGCAATACGGATGGCTGTCCTGGAATGGGCATTACAACTCAAGGAGGTAGAAAGCTATGGGATTACTACTTAAAAACGCAAGGTTATGGAATCAAGAGCAAGATGGATTGGTGGATGTTTTGATCAATGAATCGAAGGTATCAGAAATCGCTTCAAAAATAGAGGCGGATGGTCACGAGGTCCTTGATCTGGAAGGTAATTTGCTAGCACCAGGGTTTGTCGATCTCCACGTCCATCTGCGTGAACCAGGTGGAGAGCATAAAGAGACGATAGAAACCGGCTCGCTTGCCGCTGCGAAAGGCGGTTTCACGACCATAGCTGCAATGCCGAATACACGTCCTGTTCCGGACAGTGTGGAAACGATGCGCAACCTTCAAAAGCGTATCAAGGAAACAGCTGTTACGAGAGTTTTGCCTTATGCTTCCATCTCAATCAGACAAATTGGAGACGAGCTCGTCGATTTTGAAGGCTTGAAAGCGGAAGGGGCATTCGCTTTTACCGATGACGGTGTCGGCGTACAGAATGCAGACACGATGCTCCGAGCGATGCAGAAAGCATCTGAGCTGGACATGGCGATCGTCGCTCATTGTGAGGAGAATTCCCTCATACATAGTGGCTGTGTGCATGAAGGTGAATACTCCAAACAACAAGGATTGAAAGGGATCCCTTCTGTTTGTGAAAGTGTGCAGATTGCAAGGGACGTGTTGCTTGCAGAAGCGACAGACGTCCATTATCACGTCTGCCACATCAGTACGAAGGAGTCTGTCCGAGTCGTACGCGATGCGAAGAAAGCGGGTATTCATGTCACCGCTGAAGTGACACCTCACCACCTTTTACTCTGTGAAAAAGATATCGTCGAGCAATCACCCAATTTTAAAATGAACCCACCATTACGGAGTGAAGAGGACCGAGATGCCCTAATAGAAGGGCTGTTGGATGGAACGATCGACTTCATTGCAACAGACCATGCACCACATACTGAGGAAGAAAAATCGGTCGGGATCGAAAGAGCGCCATTCGGGATCGTTGGTCTTGAAACAGCATTCCCACTCTTATATACCTACCTTGTGAAACCAGGAATCTGTGATCTGGCATTCCTGATCGATCGTATGACAGCAAAACCTTCCGAGTGCTTCGGATTACCATATGGAAGAATTGAAGAAGGTGCACCTGCTGACCTAGTCGTGTTAGATATGGAGCACGAAAAACCGATACAACCGGATCATTTTCTGTCCAAAGGGCGGAACACACCGTTTACGGACCGGATCTGTAACGGATGGCCAGTCCTGACATTAGTAGCTGGAAAAGTAGCATACAAGAATGGGAGTGTATTTGCATGATGAAGCGACAACTCATTTTAGAAGATGGCAGTATTTTCGAAGGGATGGCAATAGGGAGTGATCGGGACTCGACTGGTGAAGTCGTCTTTACGACAGGAATGACGGGTTATCAGGAAACTTTATCAGATCCTTCTTATTGTGATCAAATCATCACGTTTACGTACCCTTTGATCGGAAATTACGGAATCAATCATGAAGACTTCGAATCAATCGAACCAGCAGCTGCAGGCATCATCGTGAGCGAAGCGGCATCTGAGCCAAGTCACTGGCAATCGACGAGTACACTTGATGAATTGCTGAGAGTGAAAGATATACCTGGACTGACCGGGATCGATACACGTGCACTGACGAAAAAAATCCGTACACATGGGACATTGAAGGGGAAAATGTGTGGCATGGATGTCCAAGTTGAAAAGGTGATTGAATCCCTTCAACAGATGCCGTTGCCGACAGATCAAGTACAGAAAGTATCCACGAGTACGCCATATACGTTGCCAGGTAGAGGGAAGCGAGTTGTGCTTGTCGACTTCGGTGCAAAGCGTGGTATTCTCAGAGATTTGATTGAGCGCGGTTGTGATGTGACAGTCGTCCGCTATGATGTCAGTGCAGAAGAGATTCTCAGACTGCAGCCGGATGGCGTAATGCTCAGTAATGGCCCTGGAGACCCGACAGACGTTCCACAAGCGATTGAAATGGTGAGAAGCATACTCGGAAAAGTGCCGGTTTTCGGCATTTGTCTAGGTCATCAATTGCTCGGATTGGCTTGTGGAGCGAAAACGATGAAAATGAAATTCGGACATAGAGGCGTCAATCATCCAGTAAAAGATTTGGATACGAACAAAGTGATGATCACTTCTCAAAATCATGGGTATACGGTCGAACCGAACGGACTTGAAGAACTTGGGCTCATCGTCACGCATGTGGCCATCAATGACGGAACGATTGAAGGGTATCGTCATAAAGAATTCCCAGCGTTCAGCGTCCAATTCCATCCAGAAGCTTCACCTGGACCAACCGACTCCAACGACCTGTTCGAACAATTTTTGGCTCTGATGTCTACTTCAAAGAAAGCGGGGAATGTATTATGCCAAAACGTATAGATATCCAAAAAATTCTCGTCATCGGTTCAGGACCGATCGTCATCGGTCAGGCTGCTGAATTCGATTACGCCGGAACCCAAGCTTGCCAAGCGTTAAAAGAAGAAGGTTATGAAGTCATACTCGTCAACTCCAATCCAGCTACGATCATGACAGATACGACGATGGCAGACAAAGTATACATTGAACCATTAACAGTCGATTTCGTCAGCCGGATCATCCGTAAGGAAAAACCTGATGGGGTCCTTGCGACACTTGGAGGTCAAACCGGTTTAAACCTTGCTGTGGAACTCTCTGAAGCAGGAATTCTGGAAGAGCATGGCGTCGAATTGCTCGGGACGAACCTCAATTCAATTCAAAAGGCGGAGGACCGCGATTTGTTCAGAACGTTGATGAACGAATTGAATGAGCCGATTCCGGAAAGCGAAATCATCCGTTCTTTACCTGAAGCGAAGGCGTTCGTCCAAAAAATCGGATATCCCGTCATCATTCGACCGGCGTACACACTTGGTGGAACAGGTGGAGGCATCGCCAACAACGAAGCTGAATTGAATGAATTCGTTTCAAGCGGTCTGAAATATAGTCCGGTTTCTCAAGTCTTGCTTGAAAAGAGCATCGCAGGCTTCAAAGAGATCGAATATGAAGTAATGCGAGATGGAAACGATGGCGCGATCGTCGTCTGTAACATGGAAAACATCGACCCGGTCGGAGTACACACGGGTGACTCGGTCGTCGTTGCACCGAGCCAGACCTTAACGGATCGGGAGTATCAGATGCTCCGTAACGCAAGCTTGAAAATCATCCGAGCTCTTGAAATCGAGGGTGGATGTAACGTCCAACTCGCGCTAGATCCGGATAGTGCCAACTATTACATCATTGAAGTCAACCCACGGGTCAGTCGTTCATCAGCTCTTGCGTCTAAAGCGACCGGTTATCCGATTGCAAAGCTTGCAGCGAAAATCGCGGTCGGTTTCACTCTTGATGAATTGAAGAACCCAGTCACTGGTCGGACGTATGCTTCTTTCGAACCAGCACTGGATTATGTGGTCACGAAAATTCCAAGATGGCCATTCGATAAATTTGAAGCGGCAAACCGTACGTTAGGCACGCAAATGAAAGCGACAGGTGAAGTGATGGCGATTGGCCGCAACTTCGAAGAGTCTTTATTAAAAGCCGTCCGATCGCTTGAAACGGATATCGATCACTTGCATAGTTCTATCGATTCAAATCAGGTTGAAAATTGGGAAGGAGTCCTGAAAACGACCGACGATCAAAGACTATACAACGTAACAGAGGCGTTGCGAGTGGGTGTGGAAGTTTCCACGATTTACGATTGGACGAAGATCGATCCATTCTTCCTATACAAACTGAAGAACATTACAGAGATTGAAAAGAAACTCGCCTCCCATCCATACGAAATCAATGTGTTGAAAGAGGCGAAGTTGAGAGGATTCTCTGACAAGGTGATTGCGCGGCTATGGAACACGAAAGAAGTGGACATCTTCCGTTTCCGTGAAGAGCAGGATCTGTTCCCGATCTATAAGATGGTGGATACGTGCGCAGCGGAATTCGATTCTGCAACTCCATATTATTACGGCACATATGGCATGGAAAATGAAGTTGAAGTCAGCCAAAAAGAAAGCGTACTCGTTCTAGGTTCTGGTCCGATTCGAATCGGACAAGGGATTGAATTCGACTATGCAACGGTACACACGGTATGGGCGATCCAGGAAGCAGGATACGAAGCAATCATCATCAACAACAACCCAGAAACGGTATCGACCGATTTCAGTACGTCCGACAAGCTTTACTTTGAGCCTTTGACGGTTGAGGATGTCATGCATGTCGTCCGTCAGGAAAATCCGATCGGAGTTGTTGTCCAGTTCGGTGGACAGACAGCCATCAATTTGGCGTCTGAGTTGAGTGCACGAGGTGTGAAAATTCTTGGAACGAGCCTAGAGGACATGGACCGAGCGGAAGACCGGGACAAATTCGAACGGACATTGCAATCACTCAGCATACCACAGCCTCCTGGGAAAACGGCTACTTCGGTTGAAGGGGCAGTCCAGATAGCGAGAGAGATCGGTTATCCTGTACTTGTCCGACCATCCTATGTACTTGGTGGGCGCGCGATGGAAATCGTCTATCAAGAACAAGAGCTCCTCCAGTACATGGAGAATGCAGTGAAAATCAACCCTGAACACCCTGTATTGATCGATCGTTACTTGTTCGGAAAAGAGATTGAGGTCGATGCGATCTCTGATGGAGAAACGGTCTATATTCCGGGCATCATGGAACATATCGAGCGAGCAGGTGTCCATTCAGGCGATTCGATCGCGGTCTATCCACCGCAAACGATTTCCAGCCGTATGAAGGAGCAAATCATCGAGTGCACGACGAAATTGGCAGAAGGATTGAAGATCGTTGGGTTGCTCAACATCCAGTACGTCATTTGTAACGATGACCTGTTCGTCCTGGAAGTGAATCCGAGATCAAGCCGGACGGTACCTTTCCTTAGTAAAATTACCGGAGTTCCGATGGCGAACCTCGCTACAAAGGCGATACTTGGAGAGCGTTTGGTCGATTTAGGGTATGAAACAGGATACCATGACGAACCGAAAGACGTATTCGTCAAAGTACCTGTCTTCTCATTTGCGAAACTGCGAAGAGTCGACATCACTTTAGGTCCGGAAATGAAATCGACTGGAGAAGTCATGGGAAGGGATCGTACTTTGGAAAAAGCATTATACAAAGGGTTGATCGCTTCAGGAATGAAAATGCCTACGTTCGGATCAGTCTTGTTCACCATCGCTGACAAAGATAAAGAAGAAGGGCTCGATCTCGTGCAGCGATTCTATGACATCGGTTATCAAATCCTTGCGACAGAAGGAACTGCCAACTTCATATCTGAGCACGGTATTCCAGTTACGGTCGTCAATAAGATCCAGGAAGGCAGTCCAAGCTTGCTCGATCGGATCCAGCAGGGGGAAGTGCAATTTGTCGTGAACACCCTGACAAAAGGGAAGCAACCTGCTAGAGACGGCTTCCGGATCCGCCGTGAAGCGGTTGAGAACGGTGCGGTCTGCTTGACCTCATTCGATACGGTCAAAGCACTATTGAATGTGATTGAATCCATGACCTTCTCGGCGAATGAAATGCCTTCCTTCGAAAGAAAGAAGGCAGGTGTGCTCGTTTGATAAAAGAATGGACGACGATTCTACACCAGGAACAGATTGCGGATAAAATCTACGAATTGACATTTGAAGGAGAATTGGTCGAGCAGATGACAGAGCCCGGCCAGTTCCTCCACATCCGTGTCGGAGAACAATATATGCCACTTTTAAGAAGACCGATCAGCATTTGTGATGTGGACCTGGAGCAAAAGCGGTGTACGATCTTATACCGTGCTGAAGGAGAAGGCACCCGCCTGTTATCGAAGAAGCGAGCGGGTGACTCGCTGGACATTTTGGGACCTCTAGGGAACGGTTTTCCACTTGATGCGTTGCAGGAAGGGGAAACCGCCCTGCTAATCGGGGGTGGAATCGGAGTACCTCCGCTGTATTATCTTTCTCGTAAATTGGTCGAACGCAACATTCGTGTGAAGCATGTGCTAGGGTACGCTTCTAAGAAAGATGCATTTTATGTAGAGAAATTCGATCAGCTTGGTGAAACGTTTGTGACTACGATTGATGGTTCTCTCGGATATCAAGGCTTCGTAACCGATTATGTTCTGAAAGAGAATCCACAATACGACGTGTTGTACACGTGTGGACCTACACCAATGATGAAGGCGATTGAAGAACAACTGAATCCTGCCCGTGCCTATTATTCATTCGAAGAGCGGATGGGGTGTGGCATAGGTGCGTGCTTCGCATGCGTCTGTCCAGTAAAAGAAGATCCAACGGGTACTGAATACCGTAAAATATGTTCAGATGGTCCAGTTTTTCCACAAGGAGTGATCCAGCTATGAGCAGATTGGCGCTTGAATTACCAGGCCTCTCTATGAAAAATCCGATCATGCCAGCGTCCGGCTGTTTTGGATTCGGGAGAGAGTTTGCGAGATATTATGACTTGAGCAGCTTAGGTGCAATTGCGATCAAGGCGACGACAGAAGAAAGCCGGTTCGGAAATCCGACTCCTCGTGTTGCTGAGACGCCAGGAGGCATGTTGAATGCAATCGGTTTACAGAATCCAGGGCTCAAGAAAGTTTTATCAGAAGAGCTGCCTTTTTTGGCAGATTATGATGTACCTATTCTCGCGAACATCGCAGGTACGAAAACGGAGGATTACGTGAAGGTTGCGGAGGAAGTATCTAAGGCACCGAACGTGACTGCACTTGAATTGAACATCTCCTGTCCGAATGTAAAAGAAGGCGGCATTTCCTTCGGGACGGATCCGGAAATTGCAGCTGGCCTGACGAGAGCGGTAAAAGAGGTTTCAGAAGTACCGGTATATGTGAAGCTATCTCCTAACGTATCGGACATTACTGAAATTGCTGTGGCGGTGGAAGAAGCAGGTGCCGATGGTTTATCGATGATCAACACGCTCCTCGGTATGAGGATCGATTTAAAATCTCAGAAACCCGTCATCGCTAATCGTACAGGTGGTTTGTCAGGACCTGCCATCAAACCGGTAGCGATCCGGATGATCTATGAAGTAAGCCAACGTGTCTCGATTCCAATCATCGGTATGGGCGGTATCACTTCAGCCGATGACGTATTGGAATACTTCCTGGCAGGTGCAAGCGCAGTTGCCGTGGGCACAGCCAATTTTGTTAATCCATTCATCTGTCCAGAAATCATCGATGAGTTGGAACAAAATTTGATAGATAAGAAAGTCGACCATATCAGTGAATTGATCGGAAGGAGCTGGAAGTCATGTTACAGCCCGTCATTATCGCACTAGATTTTCCTTCTAAAGAAGATGTAACTTCGTTTTTGAGCCATTATCGTGATGAGCGCCTATTCCTAAAGGTTGGTATGGAGTTATATTATCAAGAAGGTCCCGAGCTAATACGCATGTTGAAGGAAAGAGGTCATTCGATCTTTTTGGACTTGAAACTGCACGATATACCGACGACAGTCCATAAAGCGATGGTCGGACTGTCTAAATTGGAGGTGGATCTGGTCAATGTCCATGCCATGGGTGGGACTGAAATGATGCGTCGGGCTTTGGAAGGCCTTGAAGAAGGAGCTCAAGGACTAAGACCGAAATGTATCGCCGTGACACAATTGACCAGTACAACTTCTGAAATGATCAATCACGAAGTCGGTCTTTCGGGGACGGTGGGAGATTCCGTCATTCACCTTGCATCGAATGCTGAAAAGGCAGGTATGGATGGTGTCGTTTGTTCACCACTAGAAGTACCACTCATCCGTGACCATTGCAGCCCTTCATTTTTGACTGTAACGCCAGGTATTCGTTTGGATACCGATGACCGACATGATCAAAAACGAGTGACGACTCCACTCGATGCAAAACGATTAGGCAGTGATTTTATCGTAGTAGGACGAACGATCACAAAGTCTGAAAATCCTTCCAGAACCTATCAGACCATCATGAATGAATGGGGGCAAACTTATGAAAGAGCAAGTCGCTAAATATTTATTGGATATAGAAGCTGTTACCTTAAGTCCAGATGAACCCTTCACCTGGTCGTCTGGATTACGTTCACCGATTTATTGTGACAACAGATTGATCATCTCTTATCCGGAAATACGATCAGACATTGCGTCATTCTTCGTTGAAAAGATCCAAGAACATTATCCTGATGCAGACGTGATTGCAGGTACAGCAACTGCTGGGATTCCTCATGCTGCTCTTATCGCAGACCGATTGAATTTACCGATGGTCTACGTCCGATCCAAACCGAAAGCGCATGGAACAGGTTCTCAGATTGAGGGGAGAATCCGACCAGGGGATAAAGTTGTCATCATTGAAGATTTGATATCCACTGGTGGAAGTGCATTGAATGCGATGAACGCTTTATTAGAGAGGGGAGCTGAAGTTTTGGGTTGTACAGCAATCTTCACCTACGAATTGCAAAAAGGAAAAACAGCTCTTTCAGAAGCTGGATTAAACGTGCAAACGATCACGGATTTTAGTACATTAGTGAATGTAGCCGTAAATGATAGAAGGATTACAAATGATTCGATTGTACATTTGAAGGAATGGTGTAAGGATCCTGAAGCGTGGTCCAACGCGGTTACGAAATAACAGTTCTGGAGTGAGCAGTCTTGAGAAAAATGGATGGGGAAGAATTCGATCAGCTTGTCTCGTTCTTTGATGGGATGGCGAGGACAAGTTGGTTGAGTTCTATCCATAAGCGTTTGAAAGAACAATCGGGAAATTGGGAAGGTGCGCAAGTGCTTGATATCGGATGCGGAACGGGTCGCCTGCTTCTGAAGGGAGTAGAAGAGGCCGAGCATCTAACTGGTGTTGACCTTTCTTCTGAAATGATCAAAGCGAGTCAACAGAATTTCTTTTTACATAACCGTGCTGAGAAGAGCACTTTCCTCATTGCAGATGCCTATGCGTTACCTTTCGAGGAGGACCGGTTTGATATTGCTCTTTCGACTTGTGTCATGTTTTTGTTACCTGAGCCCGAAAAAGGTCTTAAGGAAATGATCCGCGTAACCAAACCAGGTGGGACAATCACAATGTTGAACCCGAGTAAAAAAATGGATCAGATGAATGCCTTTGAATATAGCAAGGCACACCAGATTACAGGATTCGAACAAACTACATTGTTGAAATGGTCGAATGTCTCTACGAGAAGACATCGATATTCGGAAGAGGACATGACAGACTTACTCATGCATTTGGGAGCAACGGAAGTCATCAATACAGAAGTTTTAGATGGACTTGCCATGATTACAACTGCAAAGGTCTAAAATCTCGAAAGACGCTTTCATTTATTGAAGCGTCTTTTTTCTTTGTACAACGGTGTGCAAGTTGATTGGAGAGGAAATCACTTATTAAATCATCAAATGGGTATAAGATTATACATTCGTCGAACGCTAACATCATGAAGGAGAAGAGAGTTGGCGTTCTGATGAAGAAAAAGTGGTTCATCCTTGTATTTTACATCATTGCTGTGGTGCTGGTATTCATGAACCGGGAGTTCCTATTGGCCTGGATCAAAGAAAGCGACACTTCCAAACTGCCCATCATGTTCTTGCTCTCATCTTTTTTTGCGACGATCCCCGTTGTGCCCTATACATTGTTTGCCGGGATCATGGGTGCGAAGTATGGCATTTGGATCGGTCTTCTCATCAATTGGTGGGGTGGTGTTACAGCTTCTCTCATCTATTTCCTATCCGCAAGATATCTATTTGCCGACTATTTCAGGAATTACATACAAAAGTTTGATGGAATCCATAAATTCAATGGATTAATCGAGAAAAACGCTTTTATCACGATACTATTCGCACGTATGGTACCGATTGTACCCCCACCTGTTGTCAATATTTATTCTGGATTGACGAAAATGTCCTTTCTTGTCTATTTAACAGCATCTTCTATCGGTAAAATTCCACCGATGTTCATGTTCGCTTTCGGAGGAAGTCAACTATTTTCTTCCATCCGTAATCTCGTCATCGGTTTGTTCGTTTATCTCCTGTTCTTGCTTGTCGTCTTTCTGGTTTACAGGCTTTGGACAAAAAAGGAGGAACGAGGAAAGGCAGCCACTTAAGTGGCTGCCTTTCTTGTACTTTATAATAGTTGTGCATGATCCGACATTAGAGCATGTTGATGATAAAACTGATAACGACGATTGCTCCGATAATCATTAGAATAGTGCGTAGCATAATTCATACTTCCTTTCTTAATTCGAAATTTTTTATGAATCGTTATATGAAGTCTTAGAAGTATAATTCACTACTACACAGAGAAATAAACCTCTTAAAGTCTATTTTCAACTATTCCGTTGTCTGAGCTGGTAGACGAGATCTTCATCCGGTGTCACATGGATTGTTTTTTGATGGTCATATGTTACAAATCCAGGCTTCGCACCGCTCGGTTTTTTCACATGTTTGATATGTGTATAGTCGACTGGAACAGAGCCGGAATGCTTCGCTTTACTGAAATAGGCAGCGATGTTGGCCGCCTCCATCAAGGTCGTTTCATCCGGTTCGCTATCACGGATGACGACATGGGAACCTGGAATATCTTTCGTGTGGAGCCATGTGTCGTAAGCATTTGCAAATTTGTTCGTCAAATAGTCATTCTGTTTATTGTTTTTGCCGACCCAGATATCCACATCTTTTGTAGAACGATACCGTTCAATCGAAGGTTTATCGTTTTTCTTTCGCTTTTGAACGTTTTTCCTCTTTTTCAGATAATGTCCGTCTTCAAGTTCTTCACGGATTTCCTCGACATCACTGGCGGAAGCGGACTCCAACTGCTGTAAAAGGGACTCCAGATAACGGATTTCGTCATTTGTCTCATCAAGTTGTTGGTGGATATGTTCAATTGAATTTTTCATCTTATTGTATTTCTTGAAATATTGCTGGGCATTTTCAGATGGAGTCTTTTGCGTATCCATCGGTATTGTGATCATTTCGGCATTTTCATCATAGTAATTCGGTACTTCCGCTTTGTTCATGCCTCGCTCGAGCTGATAGATATTCGCCGTAATCAACTCACCGTACAATTTGAAAGTGTCTGCTTTTTCGGAGTTTGATAAGGTCGATTTCAGTTTCGGGATTTTCTGTTCGTTCTTCTTCAGTTCATTTCTTAGGAAGCGTTCTAGGTCGGATGCTCGTTGCTTGACCCGATCTCTTTCAGCTTTTCCGAAATAAAAGCGATCCAAAAGGGTGCTTACATCTTCAAATCTTGTTGCCTCACCTTTCAAGTGGGAAAGCTCGATCACTGAGAAATACTCTTTCTTGTCGGTGATGACCATTTGCGGTGAGTAATCGTGTGACTTCACTTTTTCCATCAGTGTCATGAAAGAAGAGGATAATGATTGCTTATTCCCCAGTTGGGAGCCATGAACGATCTCGTTCGCAACGATAGGCGCTAATCCCTCGAACTGTTGGACAATCTGCCGGTCGATTTTACCACTATTGAAATCCAGCTTTCTGATAAACGTCTCTTCATCTGTTTCCAGTGGGTTGATTTTGTCTTGGGCTGGCGGGAACACATACGGACTGCCAGGTAGTAATGTACGATACCGATTCTGAGACGGTGGGATATGTTTCACGCAGTCCAGAATCAAATCTGTATCTGCATCGACAAGAGAGATATTGCTATGGCGTCCCATGATCTCAACGATCAAACGTTTATGAGTAATGTCACCTATCTCATTTCGGGATGCAATGTTGAAAATGAGGATCCGCTCCATCCCTGGTTGCTCGATCTCATCAATGACACCCCCTTCCAGATGCTTTCTTAACAGCATGCAGAACATAGGTGGAACTTTCGGATTCTCGTATTGCTGTTCCGTAATATGAACTCTTGGATAACTAGCATTAGCGGATAAGAGTAGTTTATGAGACTTCCCTTTTGATCTGATGACAAAAATGAGTTCCGTCGGGAAGGGTTGATAGATTTTCGTGATCTTTCCTTTTGAAAGGTGTTCAGTCAATTCATGTGTGATGGCTCTGGTCATGATTCCGTCAAAGGACATACTGTGTTCACTCCAATGTATTAAATACTTCTTTATTTAGCTACGAGATGATTTCTTTAAAAAGTCATTGGTTGTGACTTTCATTACATTCATCTAGATCAAAGACTTTTTTTGCAGGCTAAAAGTGAGGACCTCTATGAATAATCATCTATGCTTTCCCCTTTAAAAAGAATTTTTGAGTGAAGCGAAGGCGCTGCGAATGCACAATAGAGTGTCACGCTTGCGTGTAAACGTTATTGTGCTGAAGCAGAGCTAAAGGGGAAAGCATATGTATGATCCTCTTCCAATCAACCGCTTTGTGCCTCTTAAATATCCGTTCCATTATAGCATTTTTTGGGACAATCCTGAATATAGATGGCTTGTATAAGAAGGTTTAAACGGGGTGGAAGGATGAAATGGTACTCAATTTCAACAGCAGAGGTTGAAAATACGCTTCAGACGGATATCAAACAAGGTTTAACTGAAAAAGAGGCTAAGAAACGATTGATGAACCACGGTCCGAATGAACTTCACCAGGAAGAACGTATGTCACCGATCATCGTTTTCTTATCCCAGTTTAAAGACTTTATGGTACTCGTGTTGTTGGTTGCAACCCTTATATCAGGCATTCTTGGCGAGTATATGGATGCAATCGCCATCATGCTCATCGTTTTCGTGAACGGAATATTAGGATTTGTCCAGGAACAGAAAGCGGAGAAATCCCTTCATGCACTGAAACAATTATCCAGTCCGAAAGTCAACGTGCTTCGTAACAACGAGTGGGTGACCATTCCTTCTCAGGAAGTCGTCATTGGGGATATCATCCGCTTTTCAGCTGGAGATCGAATCAGTGCAGATGTCCGCCTCATCGATTCGAAATCATTGTCAGTAGAGGAGTCTGCCTTAACAGGTGAATCCATTCCTTCTCAGAAAAAGGCAGGCGCACATTTAACTGGAGAGCAGCCACTCGGTGATCAAGAGAACATGTGCTTTATGGGTACGATGGTGACCAATGGGCGAGGAACCGGAATTGTCATCGGTACTGGAATGAAGACGGAAATGGGTAAAATTGCACACTTACTTACGAGTGAAGAAGGATTACAAACTCCACTGCAACGACGTTTAGAGCAGTTGGGTAAAATACTTATCCTCGTCGCCCTCGCTTTGACGGCTTTAGTGGTCGTCGTCGGGGTCGTACAAGGACATGACCTTTACACGATGTTCCTTGCAGGTGTTTCTCTTGCAGTGGCTGCTATTCCAGAAGGACTTCCTGCCATCGTTACCATTGCCCTTGCTTTAGGGGTACAGAAGATGATCAGGCGCAGAGCGATTGTTCGTAAACTGCCTTCCGTCGAAACGTTAGGTTGTGCAACGGTGATTTGTTCGGATAAGACAGGCACACTGACACAGAACAAAATGACCGTCACTGAGCTATGGAGCAGCGGGAAGAGTTGGAGAGTGACCGGAACTGGTGCAGATCTCCAAGGTCATTTCATGAGTGGTGATCATCTCATTGATATCGAGCGGACCCCATCATTGAAGCAGCTTCTCACTTTTGGTGTGCTCTGTAATAATGCAACCATCCGGAACGTGGAATCGAAAGGTCGGAAGGAAATCCAGATGAGTGGCGATCCGACTGAGATCGCATTGAAAATTGCAGGATATAAAGCGGGGATACAAGATGCTGTCGTTGAACGCTCCTATAAGTTGGAAGATGAATTTCCATTCGACTCCGAAAGGAAGATGATGAGTGTCATTGTCCAGTCAGCTGATGGGCAGAGATATGTGGTGACGAAAGGCGCACCGGATGTCGTCCTTTCCAGATGTGAACGCATTCTATGGAATGATCGACAATCACTGTTGGATGATCACCGGAAAAAAGATGTCCATCGGACTGTCGAAAAAATGGGGTCTCATGCCCTTAGGACAATTGCGGTCGGTTACCGACCTTTAAAAACAGGGGAACAGGTAAAATCCGCCTTTGAAGCTGAAGCAAACCTTACACTCATCGGATTACAAGGGATGATCGATCCCCCAAGACCTGAAGCGATTGAATCGATACGTGAATGTCAACAGGCAGGAATCAAAACGGTCATGATAACGGGCGATCACGTCGTAACCGCGAAAGCCATCGCCAAACAGCTCAATATGTTGCCGCCTGATGGAAAGGTCATGGAGGGCAGTACACTAGCTTCCCTGTCGATAGAAGAGCTGGAAGATATCGTGGATGATGTCTATGTATTTGCCAGAGTTTCTCCAGAGCATAAGTTGAAGATCGTAAAAGCCTTGCAAAACCGAGGGCACATCGTTGCCATGACCGGTGACGGTGTAAATGATGCACCTGCGATAAAAGCAGCGAATATCGGAATAGCAATGGGGATTACCGGCACAGATGTTGCTCGTGAAGCTTCCTCACTCGTCTTATCGGATGACAATTTTGCCACTATCCGAGCAGCAATAGAAGAAGGACGTAACATTTATGAGAACATACGGAAATTCATTCGATATTTGTTAGCATCTAATGTTGGTGAAATCCTGGTCATGCTCTTTGCGATGTTGATGGCCTTACCTTTACCACTCGTTCCCATCCAGATCCTGTGGGTGAACCTGGTCACGGATGGACTTCCAGCGATGGCTTTAGGAATCGACAGTGCCGAAGAAAACGTCATGAAACGAGCCCCGAGGAGGACGAATGAAGGGGTGTTCTCGAGAGGGTTAGGATGGAAAATCATCAGTAGAGGATTTCTGATAGGGATCGTAACCATCATCGCATTTGCCATCGCCTATTTTGAAAACCCGGAAAACCTGGTGAGAGCTCAGACGATCGCTTTTTCCACATTAGTCATGGCACAGCTCATCCATGTCTTTGATTGCAGAAGTGAACGGTCAGTTTTCCACAGGAATCCGTTCGGCAACATTTATCTTGTCTGGGCGGTCATCTCTTCTATTGTTTTATTAGCTATCGTGATCTACTATCCGCCGCTGCAGCCGATCTTCCATACAACCGCATTGAATTTGAGAGAATGCTTGTTAGTACTTGGAATGGCAGGACTTCCGACCTTCGCTTTGGCAGGCTCACACCTATTCAAGCGTACGCAGAAAGCAAAAGGCAATTTTGCAAGCTCAGTTGAATAATAGATGGGAGACCCATAAGTGGAAATCACTTGTGGGTCTTTTCTTTCATAATCTTGTCCACTGTTGTAAAATTGTATAGAATAGTACAATGGAAGTGATAACGTGATAAAAAGTATGACGGGCTTTGGAAGAGCAGTTGTTGAAGAAGAGCAGTATTCGATTACAACGGAAATCAGGTCAGTGAATCATCGTTTCTGTGAAATTCAGGTTCGATTGCCTAGACAACTCTCCATCATCGAAGATAAGATAAAGAGATGCGTCAACGAATACATAAATCGCGGCAAAGCGGATGTTTGGATTAGTATCGATGGTGAGAAAGGGATCGAGAGGAAACTGAAGATTGATTGGGCTCTGTTGGATCAATATGTTGCTGCACAAGAAGAACTTAGAGAGAGATATGAAGTAGACGAGCATATTCGTTATCAGCAGTTGCTAACCTTACCTGACATTGTCAATATACAGGAAAAAGAACAGGTGACTGATCATTTTGCTAAACAAGTCCTTCTTTCTGTAGAACGAGCTGCCGACCAGCTATGTCAAATGAGGGAAGAAGAGGGCAAAAATCTTGAACGGGATTTGAAACAAAGACTTGAAAATGTGGAAACCACCCTGATCGAGATTGAAAAGTTCGCCCCTGAGGTTCAAAAAATTTATCGGGAGCGTCTTTATAAACGAATCAAGGATCTGACAGATCAGCATCTTGAAACAGATGAGACCCGGATTTTGACAGAGGTTGCCTTGTTTGCCGATAAAAGTAATATTGATGAAGAAATTATCCGTCTAAAAAGTCATGTACATCAATTCAAGGATATTTTAAAAGAGACGGGAGCAGTTGGCAGGAAACTGGACTTCCTCGTTCAAGAAATGAATCGAGAGAGCAACACGATCGGTTCCAAAGCAAATGATTATTCAATCAGTAAAAATGTTGTACAATTAAAAAGCGAAATTGAAAAAATCAAAGAGCAAGTACAAAACATTGAATAACACCAAGCAAGATGGTTGTAAGCTTTAAAACTTGGATACGCTAGATATAGAACGCAGGAGGTAACCATGAACATAAAGTTAATCAATATCGGATTTGGAAATATCGTGTCTGCCAATCGAATCATCTCAATCGTAAGCCCGGAGTCAGCTCCGATCAAAAGGATCATTACCGATTCACGCACTCAACATAAATTAATTGATGCAACCTACGGAAGACGTACCCGTGCCGTTATTATCACAGATAGTGATCACGTCATCCTCTCGGCTGTACAGCCAGAAACGGTTGCACAACGGTTATTGAATAAAGAGGATTTGACTGAAGAATAGAGATTGACTGAGGTGTAAGGAGAAATGAAAAAAGAAAGAGGCATTTTATTCGTTTTATCTGGTCCTTCCGGAGTTGGGAAAGGGACAGTGAATCGATCACTACGACAACAATGGGATGGATTGGAGTTTTCCATATCCGTAACGACCCGGAATCCTCGTGAAGGGGAGCAAGATGGTGTCGATTATTTTTTCAAGTCACGTGAAGAATTTGAAAGAATGATCGAGCATAACGAATTACTCGAGTATGCAGAGTATGTTGGAAACTATTACGGCACACCACTGAAATATGTAGAAGATACATTGGCATCTGGAAAAGATGTACTGTTAGAAATCGAAGTTCAGGGTGCATTACAAGTACGTAAGCTTGTTCCGGAAGGGGTATTCATCTTCTTGGTACCACCAAGTCTGGACGAGTTGAGAAACCGGATCGTCGGTCGGGGTACCGAAACCGAAGATCTCATCAACAATCGCATGAGCGTCGCGAAAGAGGAATTGGAAATGATGGATCATTACGACTATGTCGTTGAAAATGATGAAATCCAGGCAGCTTGCGACCGAATCAAAGCCATCGCGATTGCTGAACATTGTAAGAAAGATCGCATTAAACAACAATATCTACGATTATTGGAGGTAGAATAAATGCTTTATCCATCTATTGACTCCTTAATGGAAAAATTAGATTCAAAGTACACATTGGTTACGTTATCAGCAAAACGAGCTCGCATCATCCAACAATCACCTGCTTCAGCATTAGAGCAGTCCAAGTCTAACAAGCCTGTAGGCAAGGCATTGGAAGAAATCATTGAAGGCAAACTGAGCTATGACATGAACAGCAATCGAGAAGGATAGACAACCTATTTCATAGGTTGTTCTTTTTTTCATTCAGCCTTTGAATGATGTTAGTATTCTAGATTAATACCAATAAACGAGTAACGGGAAAAATATTATGTATACCATATATTCCGGGGGATGGTTTCAGTGTCTGAAAAGAAAAAGATCTTGTTATGTGTAACTGGTGGTATTGCAGTATTCAAGGCTGCGGCATTGACTAGCCAAATGAGCAAAGCAGGTTATGACGTGAAAGTGATGATGACTCAATCGGCAATGAAATTCGTCACGCCACTTACTTTCCAAACGCTGTCAAGAAATCACGTCTATCATGATACGTTCGATGAGAAGGACCCATCCGGGGTTGCCCATATCGATTTAGCAGATTGGGCAGATCTCGTTGTCATCGCTCCAGCGACTGCGAACAGCATCGGTAAGTTGGCGAATGGGATTGCAGATGATATGATCTCCACGACCTTATTGGCTACAACGGCTCCAATCATGATTGCACCGGCTATGAATGTCCATATGTATGAGCATCCCGCCGTTTTTGCGAATATGGAGCGTTTGGCTGATTTCGGACACCGCTTCATCGAGCCAGGTGAAGGATTGTTGGCTTGTGGATACGTTGGGAAAGGACGTCTTGCCGAACCTGAAGAGATCTTAAAAGCCGTTCAGGAATTTTTTGAAGAGGAAGAGAACCAGGTATTGAGTGGTAAGCACGTATTGATTACGGCGGGACCGACTCGAGAGCAGATCGACCCTGTCCGTTTCTTTACAAACCGCTCTTCCGGAAAGATGGGATATGCTCTTGCGGAAGTTGCAGTTTCCCTTGGAGCCCATGTGACTTTAATCAGTGGACCATCGCATTTGAAACAGCCATACGGTGTCGATTTCATTCCAGTCCAAAGTGCTGCAGAAATGTATGAGGCGGTCATGGAAAAGTACAACGAAGCAGATCTTGTCATCAAATCTGCTGCAGTAGCTGATTACCGACCGAAAGAAACTTTTGAATCCAAGATGAAGAAGAAGGACGGCAACCTATCCATTGAGATGGAACGGACGACAGATATCTTAAAAGAACTCGGCAAGAGAAAAAATCACCAGGTCCTGGTCGGATTCGCTGCCGAGACGGATGATGTCACTCGTTACGCCAAAGAAAAGATGGAAAAGAAAAATCTCGACATGATTGTCGCGAATAATGTTTCGCAGCAAGGCTCAGGATTTGAAGGAGATACGAACCAAGTCTTCATCTATGGTCGGGATGGGCATGAAATGGAAAGTTCACTTCTATCAAAAAGGCAAGTTGCTGAAATCGTCTTGAAGGAATGCCTTAGATATTTGGAAGGTCCTGATCATAAATGATAGCAGGAGTAATTGTAGATGTCCCGGCGATGGGGACGGATAAGACTTTTGATTACCGGATTCCTGAGCACCTGGAAGAAGTCATCAGTATCGGGATGCGGGTGGTCGTACCGTTTGGACCGAGGAAATTGACTGGATTCGTTATTGCCTTGAAAGATACATCTGAGCATAACCGTTTGAAGAAGATTGAAGACATTGTGGATCCATCGCCGATACTGAATTGTGAATTGATCGAACTCGGAAAATGGATTGCGGAGAACACACTTTGTTTTTTGCATTCGGCCTATCAATCGATGCTACCTGCAGCGATGAAAATGAATTATTCGAAGAAAATCCTTTTGACGGATCAGGCCGATTTATCTGGAATTCCTGAAGTGTTCCATCCGGGTCTGCTTTCAGAGGATGGTTTGACATGGGATGAAGTATTGAAGCATGAAAAAGCGGATGTACGTAAAATTCAACAAGCTTTGAGTGATGGAGAACTGGAAGTACAGTATGAAATCCGCTCAAAGGGAAAGAAAAAGAAACATAAGGTCATCCATATCGATCTTTCGAGTGAAGCATTGGCACTCTCACTTGAAGCGATGAAGAAAAAGGCGCCCAAACAAGCAGATGTTCTCAAGTATGTTCTTGACCATGGAGAAGAGGAGATTCCGACCTTGAAGCTGATGGAAGAGACGGGCGCATCCCGGGCGACGGTCAAAAGCTTGATCGACAAAGGCTTGTTCAAGGAAACGGAAGAAGAAGTATACAGGGACCCTTATAAAGATAGGGAGTTCAAACATACAGAACCACTTCCATTGACTGAGGAACAACAACAGGCAATCACTCCGATCCTTGATGATATTGAAAACCGCCAACATGAAACATTTCTGATCCACGGTGTGACAGGAAGTGGAAAAACGGAAATTTACCTACAGTCGATCGAGAAGGTAATCCAGCAAGGTAAAGATGCCATCATGCTTGTACCTGAAATTTCTTTGACTCCACAGATGGTTCACCGCTTCAAAGGGAGATTCGGTTCAGAAGTCGCTGTGTTACACAGTGGTCTATCTGTCGGCGAAAAGTACGATGAGTGGCGGAAGATCCAACGGAAAGAAGCAAAAGTGGTCGTAGGGGCGAGATCGGCGATTTTCGCGCCGTTTGAGAACATAGGTATCATCATTATTGATGAGGAGCATGAATCGAGCTACAAACAAGAAGAAAATCCGAGATACCATGCACGAAACATAGCAATTGAACGAGGGAAATTCCATCAATGTCCTGTCGTGCTGGGGAGTGCCACACCGACTCTTGAATCGTATGCTCGTGCTCAAAAAGGCGTTTACACACTATGTACGCTTCATGAACGGGTGAATCAGAGAGAACTCCCATCGGCTGAAGTGGTCGATATGAGAGAGGAGTTACGCTCAGGGAACCGCTCTTTGTTTTCCACTTCTCTTTTTGAACGATTGAAAGATCGCTTGGAGAAAGGGGAACAAAGCGTCCTGCTGCTGAATCGAAGAGGATATTCGACCTTTGTGAATTGCAGGGACTGTGGATTCGTTGCCCAATGTCCGCATTGTGATATTTCATTGACGTATCATAAACGCTCAAATGTGTTGAAATGCCATTATTGCGGACATGAAGCTCCACACCCTTCTCACTGTCCCGAATGCTCATCCGAACATATCCGGTTCTTCGGAACGGGAACACAAAAAGTGGAAGAAGAATTGAATCGGTTGCTTCCTGAAGCATCGGTCATCCGTATGGATGTCGATACGACGAGCCGGAAAGGGATGCATGAAAAACTTTTGAACACGTTCGCCGAGCAAAAAGCGGATATCTTGCTGGGGACACAGATGATCGCAAAAGGCTTAGATTTTCCGAACGTCACATTGGTCGGGGTCCTGGCTGCAGATTCCATGCTCCACCTACCAGACTTCCGATCAGCAGAGCGCACATTCCAATTGCTTACCCAGGTGGGCGGAAGAGCCGGACGTCACATTCTTTCCGGTGAAGTCGTCATTCAAACGTATACACCTGAGCATTATAGCATCCAGCTAGCGCAGCAGCATGACTTCCTCACTTTTTACAATAAAGAAATGCAAATGAGGAAACTTCATCAATATCCACCTTTTTATTTTCTTGCACTTATTACGATTTCTCATGAAGAACTGATGTATGTGGTGGATATATGTGAAAAGGTTGCTGCGAGACTACAGGAATCTTTAAGCTCCAATGCGATCATACTGGGACCTGTAGCGTCACCCATCCCTCGTGTGAAAGATAGATATCGATATCAATGCGTGATAAAATACAAAAATGAACCAAACTTGAAAGAAATCTTGAACGAAATACTCGTGCATTATCAAAAACGGATGCAACAAGACCAACTGACGATCAGCGTCGATATGCATCCTCAAACGATCCTGTAATAGAGATAGGTGATAATATGAAAATTGTATTTATGGGAACACCGGATTTCTCGGTTCCGGTACTACAAAGAATCATCCAGGATGGCTACGAAGTCGTTGCCGTCGTAACCCAGCCGGACAAGCCGGTAGGACGGAAAAAAGTCATCACCCCGCCTCCCGTTAAACACGAAGCTTTACGACATGAAATTCCTGTGCTCCAACCGAAAAAAGTTCGGGTTGAATATGAAGAAATACTGGCTTATGAACCAGACCTGATTGTAACGGCAGCATACGGACAAATTTTACCGAACGAGCTGTTATCATATCCTAAGTTCGGATGTATCAACGTGCATGCTTCCCTCTTACCTGAATATCGTGGAGGAGCTCCTATTCATAAAGCGATATTAGATGGCAAGAAGGAATCTGGCATTACGATCATGTATATGGTCGATAAACTCGATGCAGGTGATATCCTGACACAAGTGAGTGTGCCAATTGAAGAAACCGATGATGTCGGTGCGCTTCATGATAAATTGAGTGTAGCCGGGGCAGATCTATTAAGTGAGACGATACCGAAACTCATAAATGGAGAAATTGAGCCAGAAGTGCAAAATGAAGGACTCGTCACCTATGCACCCAACATTTCACGAGAAATGGAAAAGATCGATTGGTCAGCTGACGGTGAAAAGATTTATGATCAGATCAGAGGACTTCGACCTTGGCCGGTTGCATACACGCTTCTGAATGGTAAACAGACGAAAATCTGGTGGGGCGAAAAGGTATCAGACGCAAAAGGTGGAGAGCCTGGTCAGATCCTTCAATTCGATCAACAAGGAATTTTGGTCGCAACAGGGAATGACATTGCGATCCGGATCACTGAGCTTCAGCCTTCAGGAAAGAAGCGCATGGATGCTTCCCAATATGTGGCTGGCGCTCAACTTAGTACAGACATGAAACTTGGTGAAGAATAGTGAAGAAAAACGTAAGGGAAGTTGCGACGGATCTGTTGTTGAAGATCGACCGCTCGCAAGCCTACAGCAACCTCCTGTTGAATCAGGCAATCCAGAAAAATGATCTCAGCTCTAAAGATTCAGGTCTGTTGACTGAAATCGTCTATGGTACGGTACAGAGGAAGAACACATTGGATTTCTATCTGAAGTCCTTCATTAATAAACCATTGACCAAATTGGATGACTGGGTAGTCGTACTTCTTCGATTATCGCTCTATCAAATGGTCTATTTGGACAGAGTACCGGATCATGCAATCATCAATGAGGCTGTAGCGATTGCCAAAAAGAAAGGTCATAAAGGTACATCCGGTTTCGTCAATGGTGTGTTACGGAATGTTCAAAGAAAAGGCGTTCCACCACTTGCATCCATCAAGGAAAAAGAGTTACAATTGGCGATTGAGTGTAGTCACCCGGAATGGTTGATTAATCGCTGGATCGACCAGCTAGGTGAACAAAACACGATGGACATGTGTACGATCAACAATCTGCCACCTATGGTTACAGCAAGAGTAAACAGGCTGAAATCGACGGTCCAAGAAGTCATTGATCGACTCGAGAAAGAATCGGTTGGTGGAAAACCGAGTGAAGTTACACCAGATGGAATCAAGGTCACATCCGGTAATTTGCCGAAAACTGACGTATATAAGTCCGGTCTTTTGACGATCCAGGATGAAAGTTCGATGTTAGTCGGTTACGCAGTGGATCCCCGAAGTGGCGAAAGAGTGCTGGATGCTTGTGCCGCTCCTGGTGGGAAAACGACCCATCTTGCTGAACGGATGGACAACGAGGGTGAAATTACAGCCATCGATTTGCATGAACACAAAGTTCAGTTGATTGATGAACAGATTGAACGACTCGGATTGGAAAACGTCCAAACGATTGCCATGGATACTCGTAAAGCGGCTAACCTTTTCCAAGCAGAAAGTTTTGACAAGGTGCTTTTGGACGCTCCGTGTACTGGGTTCGGAGTCATCCGGAGAAAACCTGATATCAAGTGGTCCAAACGGCCGGAAGATATCGAGAGGATTCAACAGGTCCAGTACGATTTGCTCGAATCAGTCGCCCGAGTGCTAAAACCAGGTGGATTATTAGTGTATAGTACCTGTACAATAGAAGCAGATGAAAACCGTAATCAAATCGAGCGGTTCCTGCAAGAACATCCAGAGTTTGTCTGGGACGTCTCATTTTACGAACGAATGCCTCAATCCGTACAACCTTACATTTCAAATAACAAAGGTGAGCTGCAAGTGCTCCCACAATACTTTGATAGTGACGGATTTTACATTGCATCCTTGAGGAAAAAATAACAGAAAAGGCGGTGATGGAACATTGTTAAAACCGTTAACCGAGAAACAAACGAATCCTGATATCAAGAAATCGATCTTTTCATTAGGATACGAAGATTTGAAAAAATGGCTGAAGGAGGAAGGAGAACCTTCTTTCCGAGCAAAACAGATTTACGAATGGCTCTATCAGAAACGGGTTGAATCTTTTCAAGACATGACGAACCTTTCTAAAGGACTTCGAGAGAAGCTTGAAGAAGAATATGTCATCACACCATTGAAAACCATCATCAAACAAGAATCAAAAGACGGCACGATCAAGTTCTTGTTCGAATTGGAAGATGGTTACTCGATCGAGACCGTGTTGATGCGCCATGAATATGGAAACAGTGTTTGTGTTACGACACAGGTAGGCTGCCGATTAGGTTGTACATTCTGTGCATCCACACTAGGTGGATTGAAGCGTAACCTGAAGGCTGGAGAAATCGTATCACAAGTATTGGAAGTACAACGTGCTATGGATGAAACGGATGAGCGGGTCAGCTCTGTTGTCGTTATGGGTATCGGGGAACCATTCGATAATTATGAAGACTTGATGAGCTTCTTGAGAATCATCAACCATGATGAAGGTCTGAACATCGGCGCACGTCACATTACGATTTCTACAAGTGGAGTCGTACCAAAAATCTACGATTTCGCTGATGAAGGAATGCAGATCAACTTTGCCATTTCCCTGCATGCCCCTACAACAGAAATCAGAAGTCGCCTCATGCCTGTCAATCGAATGTACCCACTGGATGACTTGATGGATTCCATCCGGTATTACATCCGTAAAACAGGTCGCCGGGTGACATTCGAATATGGTTTATTCGGTGGTGTGAACGATCAAGTGGAACATGCAGAACAATTAGCCGACTTGATTTCGGATATCAAATGCCATGTGAACTTGATTCCAGTCAACTATGTACCAGAGAGAGATTACGTCCGTACGCCTAAGAATCAAATTTTCAAATTTGAGCGTACCCTGCGTGAACGCGGTGTCAACGTAACGATCCGTAGAGAGCAAGGGCATGACATCGATGCTGCTTGTGGTCAGCTCCGTGCAAAAGAGCGTAAGGACGAAACGACGTAAATAGAGGTGAGGAAGGTTGTTAAAGGCATTCTTTCAGACAGACCAAGGTAAAGTGAGACCTCACAATGAAGACAGCGGGGCAGTGATTCCGATCTCTGCCTCCGATGTTTTTGCTGTGGTTGCAGATGGAATGGGTGGACATCAAGCTGGAGATGTAGCCAGCCAAATGGCAGTCCATTTTGTCAAACAGCATTTGGATACATACATAAACGAGAAAGAAACATCATCAGAAATCATTCATTCATTAATTGAAGACGCTAACAAGGAAATTTATTCCTATGCACAAAGCCATCCTGAATGCAGAGGGATGGGGACGACCGTAATCGTATTGCGTGCAAAGGGGAATGAGGTCCACCTGGGACACGTCGGTGACAGTCGTTGTTACCGGATCCAAGGAGAGGAAATCATCCAACTGACGGACGATCATACACTCGTCAACGAACTTGTGAAGTCCGGCCAAATCACGGCTGAAGAAGCGGAATATCACCCAAGGAAGCATGTCGTCATGCGGGCACTTGGAACAGATCCTGAAGTTGATATCGATGACTTGACCTATGAATGGTCATCAGGGAGCTATCTCCTCATTTGCTCGGACGGGCTTTCCAACAAGGTTTCATCACAATCCATCGTGGAAGTCGTCAATGGAGAGGCAACCATTGAAGAAAAAGCCAATCAACTTGTCAATATGGCGAATGACGCTGGTGGCGAAGACAACATCACCCTGATCCTATTGCATAATGATGTCGCTCCTGAAGAAGGTGCGTCTGAATGATCGGCAGAAGAATCAGTGATCGGTATAAGATTTTAGAGATCATTGGTGATGGTGGTATGGCGGTCGTTTATAAAGCTGAAGATCTGATCCTTGATCGAATCGTCGCGGTTAAAGTATTAAGGTCCGAATATTCAACAGATGAAGACTTCATCCGGAGATTTAGAAGAGAAGCTGAATCTGCAACAAGCTTGAACCATCCAAACGTTGTCAATATCGTCGATGTAGGTGAGGAAGAACAGATCTACTTCATCGTGATGGAGTATGTGGAAGGGCAAACACTCAAACAAATCATCCGCGATCGAGGACCGTTATCGCCAGAACGATCCATTGAAATCATGAAACAGATCTCTTCGGCTATTGCACACGCCCATGACCATCACATCGTTCATCGGGATATCAAGCCACATAATATTTTAATAGATAAAAAAGGTAACGCCAAAGTGACGGATTTCGGTATTGCGTTAGCGGCTACTTCAGCGACCATCACCCATACGAACTCTGTCCTTGGAAGTGTTCATTACTTTTCACCTGAACAAGCTCGAGGCGGAATAGCCAACAATAAGTCTGACATCTATTCGTTAGGTGTCGTTTTATATGAAATGGTCACAGGGAGATTGCCGTTTTCAGGTGAATCTGCCGTGTCTGTGGCGCTGAAGCATTTACAAGAGCAATTTCCGGAACCGAAGTTGCTTAATCCTGATATACCTCAAAGCCTGGAAAATATCATACTGAAAGCGATGGCGAAAGATCCGAGTCAACGGTTTGATAGTGTAGAAGATTTTGGGGAGAAGCTGGAATTCGCTCTCCAGCATCCAAATGAACCTAAGCTATTCATTGATGAGGATGAAGAAGCGACAAAGGTGTTGACCCCGATCGGGAGTTCAAAGGAGCAAGTGAAGCCAGCAGCAGAACCTCCTAAAAAGGAAACCGAGGCTAAGGCGCCATCTGAACCAAAGAAAAAGAAGAAAAAGAAAAACTGGATCGCTATCCTTGTAGCCATTTTTCTGTTAGTCGGAATTGCAGGTGTCGCTGCATTGACGATTTGGCCGGAAATTCTACAAACAGAAGAAGTACCTGTACCGGACGTCATCAACATGTCTTATACAGATGCTTATGAAAAATTGAAAGATGCCGGTCTCGATCCCGAGAAAGAAGAGCAGCCGAGTGCAGAGGTCAAGGAAGGAAATGTGATCAGGCAAACACCTTCTGCTGGTACGAATGTAAAAGAGAACCACAAAGTGACGTTGTTTGTCAGTACCGGTCCTGAAAAGTTCGAAGTTGAAAATTACGTCGGTCAAGAGGAAGAGGACGTGAAGCGGACGAATGTAAATGACCTGTTCAAAAGCGTGGAAACGACGAAACGGGTAAGCGAGGAGTATGAGGAAGGTGTCATCCTCGACCAATTCCCTGCAGCAGGGGAAATGGTGATTCCTGGTCAAGAGGTTCTGATTTTATATGTGAGCAGTGGACCGCCATCATTCGATTTAGCCGATTTGACCGGTAAAACGATTGAAGAAGCAAAAGTTTATGCTGAAGAGAACGGACTCACTATTAAAGAAGCGAGTGAACGGGAATACTCTGAAGATGTGAAAGAAGGAAGCATCATCAAAACCGATCCATCTGCCGGTTCATCCGTCCGTGCAGGAGATGAAATCACCGTCACCTTATCGAAAGGTATTCCAGATCCGATATCAATCAAAGACATGGTAGAGGTTGAAATCGAGGAAAATCCAGGAGAAGGTGATGGACAAGGTAATGAAAAGGATAAGAAGGAACCGAAGAAACATAAGGTTAAAATCGTCACGAATGATGTGAACGGTGAAAAAACCATTATTGAAGAAGAAATCAAAGAGACGAAGATGTACGAAATCCCATTGACGATCGCCTATAACGAAGAAGGCAGCTATAAAGTATTTGTCGACGGTGAAGAATACTATAGCGAGTCGTATACGTATGAAGAAGCGAAAAAATTCCAGAATGGAGAGTAGATGAACTGCATGCCAAAAGGAACGATTATTAAAGCGTTGAGCGGTTATTATTATGTGAAAAGTGAAGGTGAAGTGTATCAATGTCGTGGCAGGGGCAATTTTCGGAAACGAAAGCTGACCCCACTAGTTGGTGATGATGTTGAATTCGAATCAAGCAATAAGACAGACGGTTATGTCTTAGAAATCCTTGAACGGAAAAATGAGCTCATCAGACCACCGATTGCCAATGTGGATCAGGCACTTCTCATTTTTTCAGCACAAGAGCCAGCGTTCAATACGCTCCTTTTGGATCGGTTCCTCGTCCATATCGAAGCTAATGATATCTTACCAGTAATCTGTCTCAGTAAGCTGGATTTACTCGATCAACCGGAAGAACTTAAGGACGATCTTAATGTGTATCGAGAAATCGGATATGAAGTAATTGAAACTTCTTCTACCGAAGAAATCGGACTTGAAGATGTTCGAACCGTTTTTGAAGATAAAGTAACGGTTGTTGCTGGACAATCGGGTGTCGGTAAATCGACCTTGTTGAATGCGTTGAATCCAGAGTTGAACTTGGAAACGAACCAAATCTCAAATCACCTCGGACGTGGGAAACATACGACCAGACATGTCGAATTGATTCCTTTCGGGGAAGGATTAGTAGCGGATACACCAGGGTTCAGTTCTCTTGATTTTGTAGATATGGAACCTGAGGACTTGACGATTTATTTTCCTGAAATGCGTGACAGACGACCGGATTGCAAATTCCGAGGATGCACACATACATCCGAACCGAAGTGTGCAGTGAAAGCCGCGTTAGCGGATGGAGAGATTGCGCAATTCCGTTATGAACATTACGAAAAGTTTTTACAAGAAATCAATGAACAAAAGCAACGGAGGTACTGACGATGACGAAAATAGCACCATCGATCCTTTCTGCTGATTTCTCGAAGCTAGGAGAAGAGATTAAAGATGTTGAACTAGGTGGCGCGGATTATATTCATGTGGATGTGATGGACGGACACTTCGTACCGAACATCACAATTGGACCATTGATTGTAGACGCCATTCGCCCGGTTACGGATCTCCCTTTGGACGTCCACTTGATGATTGAAAACCCGGATCAATATATTCCGGAGTTCGCGAAGGCCGGCGCGGATATATTATCCGTCCATGTAGAGGCTTGTCCACATCTCCACCGGACGATTCAATTGATTAAAGACCAAGGGGTGAAAGCGGGCGTTGTCCTCAACCCTCATACGCCTGTCAGCATGATTGAGCACATCATTGACGATGTCGATCTTGTTTTGTTGATGACGGTCAATCCTGGTTTTGGAGGGCAATCCTTCATTGAACAAGTTCTTCCAAAGGTGAAGGCAGTATCGGACCTGTGTAAGGAAAGAGGACTCGACATCGATATCGAAATCGATGGTGGTGTCAATCCGGAAACCGCAAAGCTGTGCCGCGAGCATGGTGCCAATGTCCTTGTCGCAGGTTCTGCGATTTACAAAAAGGAAAACAGGAAGGATGCAATCGAAGCCATCCGTGGTGTATAATGTGGAGTAGAAATTAAATAGTTACAAAGAAACCACTAGGGGAATCTCCGAAAGAGATTGAGAGTGAAGTGTAGGCTTCTGACCCTGAGAACCTGAACAGGATCATACCTGCGGAGGGAAGTTGGCTTTCAATCGATAATAGATAGATAAAATTATTCGAAAGCGGCTGTCCTCTTGGGCAGTCGCTTTTTTATTCCAGATCAGTGATTTCTTTGTAGAGATGAAGGGGAGAGAGAATATGAGAAACCGTAATTTATTGATGGCGGAAGTTGCCATCATGGCAGCATTAGGAATTATATTAGGATTTATTAAACTGAGTGGTCCCTGGGCATTCGGTGGTTCTGTATCACTAGAGATGGTTCCAATTTTTATCATGGCATTCCGTAGAGGGTTATTTCCTGGCGTCCTGACAGGTTTGCTCATTGGACTTCTACAACTAATGATTAATCCATATATCTATTATTTCTTACAAGTTATCCTGGACTACCCACTAGCATTTTTATTGGTAGGATTAGCTGGACTCACAAGACCAGGCTGGAGTGATACTTTTGGCAAGCGAGTCTTTATGATCATACTTGGAACCTTTATCGGAAGCGTGTTACGACTTGCCAGCCATGTTATATCGGGCGTTGCATTCTTTGCAGACCAAGCACCTGAAGGAACACCTGCATTCATGTACTCGTTCCTATATAACATTTCATACATTGGCCCAACATTCGTGTTGACAGTCATTTTACTCGTGTTGTTATCTAAGACTGCTCCTAAACTGATTCATGGAGAGTGATAGTATTGAAGACGATTTGCTTAGTTTCAGGAGGGCCTGAGTACTTGCTACCTGAACAGATGGGTAAGGAAAATGCGATATTTATCGGAGTAGATGAAGGGATTCTTTTTCTTCAGAAAAGAAAAATCGTTCCCGCAGCTGCTTTTGGTGATTTCGATTCCATAACAGACGAAGATATCACTGCTCTTAAAGATGAACAAATGGCGATGTTCACATTTGAACAAGAAAAGGATATGACGGATTTGGAACTGGCTTTGCAATGGGCATTCGAACAAGATCCTGATCGTATTGAGTTATACGGCGCAACGGGGGGCCGGCTCGATCATGAGTTGATCAACATGCAACTGCTGAAGCAAGGTCTCGATCGGGGAATTGAAACGGTGATCATCGATCGAACGAATGAAGTGATGATGAAAAATCCGGGCCATTACTCGTTGGAGCATGACGAGCGATACCCTTATATATCCTTCATCCCTTTTAGCGCTGAAGTGAAAGGGATTACGCTGGAAGGATTCAAGTATCCCCTCGATCAAGCTGAACTAGTGTGGGGTTCGACCCTCTGCATTTCAAATGAGCTTGTAACAAAAAAAGGTACTTATTCATTTGAAGACGGCATAATTATGGTGGTAAGAAGCAAAGACTGATTTGCAAACGTAAACTCCTGGTACTTTTTTTAAGTAGACGAATATACTTAAATAGAATGTTAATTTTCCGAAGAGATTGGGTGCGGAAACTAACGTTGGAGGAGGCGGAATCATGAAATTTTATACCATCAAACTGCCGAAGTTCTTAGGGGGATTTGTAAGAGCGGTCCTAGGGTCCTTTAAGAAGGGGTAAGCAAAAAAGCACCAACCGAGGTGCTTTTTTGTTTTGTCTATGCGGTACTCGAAACTGAGAAAAAGCCGAAATCGGGGTGCGAATGAGACGTTTGCGGTACTCGAATATACGAAAAAGGACCGGAAGCGAGGTGCTTCAGGTCCCAGAAATTAAAAATGAACCCGATCTTGGGTTCATTTTCTTTTCATACAATTAAACGCGCTCTACTTTACCTGATTTCAAGGCACGAGCAGAAACGTATACGCGCTTCGGCTTACCGTCAACAAGAATACGAACCTTCTGAACGTTCGCTCCCCATTTACGTTTCGTAGTGTTCAATGCGTGTGAACGCTTGTTTCCAAAGCTTGTTTTCTTACCAGTAACAACACATTTTCTAGCCATTATGAATGTACCTCCTTTATTGCAAATAAGAGAAATAATGCAGTTTATAGTTTATACGAAAACACTACACTATAGTAGCACGAGTGTTCTTAGATTGCAACAAGCATTATCAAGTTTATTTACTTGACATGATATTGGCCAATATTGATATTTTCTTTTAAAATGTTAGATATTATAGTAAAATGACACTAGTCATAGGTATTAAATCCAAGGGAGGATTCTACATGTCTATAGAAATGAAAACTAAGTATGGAGAAATTGATATCTCTAACGATGTGATCGCTACGATTGCAGGTGGAGCCGCAATCGATTGTTATGGTATTATCGGAATGGCATCGCAAAAGCAAATTAAAGATGGCATTACAGAGCTTCTAGGACGTGACAATTTCAGCCGTGGAATCGTCGTGCGCCAAGAAGAGGATGAAGTACACATAGACATGTATATCATCGTCAGCTATGGAACGAAAATTTCTGAAGTAGCTCACAATGTTCAAACAAAAGTGAAGTATACGCTTGATCAAATGCTCGGATTATCAGTTGATTCCGTCAATATCTTTGTTCAAGGCGTGAGGGTGACGAACCCGTAACGAGGAGGAAGAATTCGTGACAGAGAAGAAGTTAGGCGGGAAAAAGCTTTCCCAGATGTTTATCTATGGGGCGGACAATCTTAACAAAAATGTGAAGATGGTCGACGCCCTGAATGTATTCCCGGTTCCGGATGGAGATACAGGAACCAATATGAATTTGACCATCACTTCTGGTGTGAAGGAAGTGAAAGGTCTTGACACGGACGATGCAGGTTTGATTGCATCTACATTCTCTAAAGGTCTTTTGATGGGAGCGCGAGGAAATTCTGGTGTTATTCTTTCCCAGCTTTTCCGAGGGTTCTCTAAAGCACTTACAGGGAAAAAATCAGTGGACGCAAAGCTGTTTGCGGAAGCATTGGAAGCCGGAGTGGAAACGGCATATAAAGCAGTCATGAAACCTGTAGAAGGGACAATCCTTACAGTTGCAAAGGATGCAGCGAAGAAAGCATCTAAGGCAGCCCGTAAAACGGATGATCTCGTTTCCTTGATGGAGCAAACGTTGAAGGAAGCGAAAGAATCACTTGATCGTACACCGGATCTGTTACCGGTTTTGAAGGAAGTCGGTGTCGTTGATTCTGGCGGTCAAGGACTCGTCACGATCTATGAAGGGTTTTTAGCTGTACTTGAAGGAAAAGAGTTGCCAGAAGTAAGCATTTCCGGACCTTCTATGGATGAACTGGTAAGCGCGGAGCACCATAAAGCTCAAATGCACATGAAAACGGAAGATATCCATTTTGGATATTGCACGGAGTTCATGGTCAAGTTCAAGAAAGAGAAGACGGATCAAAATCCGTTTTCTGAAGACGATTTCCGTAACGAGCTGAATGAACATGGTGATTCTTTGCTCGTCGTTTCGGATGAGGAACTTGTCAAAGTTCATATACATACGGAAAAGCCGGGAGATATGCTGTCTCTTGCGCAATCGTATGGAGATCTGATCAATATTAAGATTGAAAACATGCGCGAGCAGCACACGGCAATATTAGAAAGTGAAAAGGACGAACCGAAAGTCAAAGTCCAAGAAAAGAAAAAACCTTTCGGCATCATTACAGTATCAATGGGATCGGGCATTGAAGAATTATTCAAGAGCCTGGGAGCAACTGTCGTGATTGCAGGAGGTCAAACGATGAATCCAAGTACGGAAGACATCGTGAAAGCCATCGAAGAAGCGCATGCTGAAAAGCTGATCATCCTACCGAACAACGGGAACATCGTAATGGCAGCAGAACAAGCAGCTTCTGTTGTAGATGAAGACGTTGCTGTCGTTAAGACGAAAACAGTTCCACAAGGTATTTCAGCCCTACTGGCCTTCAATCCAAGCGCATCTCTTGAAGAGAATCAAGAGAGTATGACTGAAGCGGTTGGCCATGTGAAATCCGGTCAAATCACGTTCGCAGTAAGAGACACGTCGATTGATGGCGTGGAAATCAAAAAGGACGACTTCATGGGTATATTCGATGGGAAAATCGTTACGTCGAAGAAGTCCCAGAAAGAAGCGGTGGAAGCTCTCTTGTCTGAAATGATTGATGAAGATGATGAAATCGTCACAATCATTTATGGCGAAGATGCCAATCAGGAAGATGCTGAAGCGCTAGAAGATTATATTACGGAGCACTACCCAGATGCGGAAGTTGAAATCCATCCGGGTCAACAACCCATCTATTCGTATATCATTTCCGTTGAATAAACGCTAAACATATTCCTACCATGATCTTTCTGAAGACCGATCGGGTAGGAATATTCTATATCAGGGGAGTTTTTCCATCATAGTTCCAAAAAACCGCTTATCCTGGAGGAATGTAGGATGAAGTTTAAAAGCGTTTTTGATATCATCGGACCAATCATGATCGGTCCTTCCAGTTCACATACAGCCGGTGCAGCCCGAATCGGCCGGGTAGCGCGCTCATTATTTGGACGTAAACCGGACTGGGTACATATATCCTTTTACGGTTCCTTTGCAAGGACCTATAGAGGTCATGGGACCGATGTAGCCATTGTCGGTGGAATCCTAGACTTTGATACGTTCGATGAACGGATCAGTGAATCTTTGAAAATCGCAAAGAAAGAAAAGATCAAAGTGAAAATGACGGAAGAAGATGCTTTGACCGACCATCCCAATACAGCTCGGATACGGATGGGGGATGAGCAAGGGGAGCTTGAAATCGTAGGGATTTCAATCGGTGGTGGAAAGATCGAAATCATTGAGTTGAACGGTTTTGAACTTCGATTATCCGGTAATCATCCAGCTCTGCTCGTCGTCCATAATGATCGATATGGGGCGATTGCAGGTGTTGCCAATCTCCTTGCCAAACTGGAAATCAACATCGGACATATGGAGGTCGGCAGAAAAGAAGTCGGTAGTGAAGCGTTGATGACTATCGAGGTCGATCAGAACTTGGAAGATTCCGTCCTAGAAGAAATTGAAAAGCTACCGCACATCATCAAGGCAACTCGAATTCATGAATAAATAGAAGGGTGGTTATCGATATGATGTTCCGTAATGTCAGTGAATTGGTTGAACGAGCCGTCTCAAAGAATATCCCGATTTCTGAAGTGATGATCCAGCAAGAAATGGATGTGACTGGGCGAGATCGTGAAACCGTGATGGACCTGATGGAAAAAAATCTTGATGTCATGGAGCAAGCGGTTGAAAAAGGTATCAAGGAAGGCGTGAAATCCCATTCCGGCCTCACCGGCGGGGATGCTGTCCTTTTGCAAAAATATATCGAGAGTGGAAAAAGTCTTGCAGGAACTACGGTATTGGATGCAGTCAGTAAAGCAGTAGCGACGAATGAAGTGAATGCTGCGATGGGCACAATCTGTGCAACACCGACCGCGGGTTCTGCTGGCGTCGTCCCAGGTACCTTGTTTGCGTTGCGAGATAAACTTCACCCGACTCGCGAACAGATGGTCAGATATCTGTTCACTTCTGGCGCATTCGGATTTGTCGTGGCGAATAACGCATCCATATCTGGTGCTGCTGGAGGATGTCAAGCTGAAGTCGGATCAGCGACTGGAATGGCTGCAGCAGCCATTGTGGAACTTGCAGGTGGCTCCCCTGAGCAATCTGCACAGGCGATGGCAATTGCGTTGAAGAATATGTTAGGGCTCGTTTGCGATCCTGTCGCTGGGCTCGTGGAAGTGCCTTGCGTAAAACGAAATGCAATCGGCGCAAGTATCGCCATTACCGCTGCAGATATGGCTTTAGCTGGCATCACTAGTCGAATTCCATGTGATGAAGTCATTGACGCTATGTATAAGATCGGCGAATCCATGCCGACAGCATTGAAGGAAACTGCACAAGGAGGATTAGCGGCGACTCCTACAGGTAGAGAGCTAGAAGCGAAGATCTACGGAGTTCCGTTAAAGAAGAAATAATGGATTTGAATCAACCTGTTACCCAAGTGAAAGGGATCGGTGAAGCTCGTGCGGAAGAGCTTGCCGATCTGAACATTTATACAATTGAAGATCTGCTCTTGTATTTTCCTTATCGTTATGAGGATTTTCAAGTAAAGGATCTGACAGAACTTAAGCATGATGAAAAAGCGACTGTAGAGGGGAAGGTTCATAGCGAACCTTCTTTACGCTATTATGGCCGGAAGAAATCAAGATTGACCGTCAAAGTCCTTGTTGGCAAGTATCTCGTCACTGCAGTCTTTTTCAATCGAGCTTTTTTGAAGAAGAATTTCTCGATCGGGCAACCTGTGACGATCACTGGGAAATGGGATCAACATCGACTGACAATCACCGGGCAGCATGTTACATTTGGTCATCAGGAACAGGATGAAAAGATTGAGCCTGTATACTCTGTTAAAGGAGATTGGACGGTCAAACGTGTGAAAAATGTCGTCCATCAAACCGTTCATCAATATGTCCGATACATCGAGGACATATTACCGGAAGAGAAGCGACAGCAGTACAAATTGATTGAGCGGAGGCAAGCGGTTCAATGGATTCATGTCCCCGAGAGCCATGAGCATCTGAAACATGCAAGGAGATATTTCGTGTATGAGGAACTGTTGCTTTTCCAATTGAAGATGCAATGGTGGCGCAAACAAGAAAAGGAAAAAACCGATGGAAAAGCGAGAGCATTTGATCAAGCCAAGCTGCAAGCGTTCATCCATTCGTTGCCTTTCCCATTGACGGGAGCCCAACAACGTGTGACAGATGAGATCCTTAAAGATTTGAGCTCCCCATATAGGATGAATCGGTTACTTCAAGGTGATGTCGGTTCGGGGAAAACGATTGTTGCCGCAATTAGCATGTATGCATCAGCAACCGCAGGAATGCAATCCGCTCTGATGGTACCTACAGAAATTTTAGCTGAGCAGCACTATGAATCTTTGACCGATCTTTTTAAAGAGATGGACATCCAAGTAGAGCTGTTGACGAGTTCTATCAAAGGCAAGCAACGTGCAGAAATTTTGAAACGGGTGAAAGAAGGGGAAGTCGATTTCCTAGTCGGTACACATGCTCTGATTCAAGGAGAAGTTCAATTTCAAAATCTCGGTCTCGTCATAACGGATGAACAACATCGGTTCGGTGTGAATCAACGGAAAGTGTTACGGGAGAAAGGCATTACTCCTGATGTTCTGTTCATGACCGCGACGCCTATTCCACGAACGTTAGCCATTTCTGCGTTCGGAGACATGGATGTGTCGACCATCGATGAGATGCCTGCAGGTAGAAAGCCGATCGAAACCTATTGGGCTAAGCACGGCATGTTGGATCGGGTGCTGGCTTTTATCCAAAAAGAACTTGAAAATGGAAGACAAGCCTATGTCATCTGTCCGTTGATCGAGGAATCGGATAAGATGGATTTCCAAAATGCTGTAGATGTGCATGCGCAGCTTCAACAATATTTCACGGATTTCAATGTCGGTTTGATGCATGGAAGGTTGGCTGTCGATGAGAAGGAAGAGATGATGACGAGGTTCAGTAAGAATGATGTCCAAGTTCTCGTATCGACGACGGTCGTTGAGGTCGGAGTGAATGTTCCAAATGCTACCGTCATGGTCGTCTATGACGCCGAGCGCTTCGGGTTGGCCCAACTTCACCAATTGAGAGGACGTGTCGGACGTGGTGATGCGCAATCCTACTGTATCCTGATTGCAGATCCAAAATCGGACGTAGGAAAGGAACGTATGCAAATCATGACCGAGACGAATGACGGTTTCGAGCTTTCACAACGAGATCTCGAACTTCGTGGTCCAGGAGACTTTTTCGGCAAAAAGCAGAGCGGACTCCCGGAATTTAAAGTTGCTGACTTAGTGCATGATTATCGTGCACTCGAGTTTGCCAGACAAGATGCAGCAACGATGGTCAATTCCGATGTATTTTGGAAAGAAGATGAGTACGCTTCTTTACGTAATTGGCTGATGAGTCAGGTTGAGCATTGGGAAGAGCTTGATTAGTCCTCTTATCCTTGAAAATGAGGACTAATCATTATATACTACTTTTAGTACCTACTCATAAGAGTAAGAGATGGTGAAGTAATGAAGCGTAATAAGAAGGAACGTCAACAAGTGTTGAAGGAGACCATTCTAATCAATCCTTTCATTACAGATGAAGATTTAGCGAATCAATTCCAGGTCAGCGTGCAGACCATTCGTCTGGATCGGCTGGAACTCTCGATTCCAGAGTTGCGGGAAAGGATCAAGAATGTAGCTCAGCAACAATTAGATGAAGTCAAGGCTCTTTCCATTGAGGATGTCATAGGTGAAATCATCGACTTGCAGCTTGATGAGTCAGCTATCTCGATACTCGACATCAAACAAGAGCATGTTTTCTCAAGGCATAATATCGCACGTGGTCATCATTTGTTCGCACAAGCCAATTCATTAGCTGTTGCAATCATCAACGATGAACTGGCGCTCACAAGTAAATCGGATATACGATTTACGAGACAGGTGAAAGTTGGCGAGCGTGTAGTTGCTAAAGCAGTGGTCCAAGAACATCAAGCTGATCGGACAATTGTCGAAGTGAGAAGTTATGTAGAACAAGAACTGGTCTTCGAGGGCATTTTCACAATGTTCCGTTCGAATAAAAGGCAAACAGAAGGGACGTAAAAGGATCGATGAGAATTGCCATTGATGCAATGGGAGGTGACCATGCACCAGAGCAAGTCGTTCTGGGTGCCATGGAAGCCGTCAAAGAATATAAAGATTTAGAGATCACATTGGTCGGTGACGAAAACGAAATCAAGAAATATTTAAGTGATTCCGACCGATTGAACATTTTACATACAACAGAAAAAATTACGAGTGAAGATGAACCTGTCAGAGCTGTAAGAAGGAAAAAGGATGCATCAATGGTCCTTTCTGCTGTCGAAGTGAAGGAAGGTCGAGCGGATGCTTGTATTTCTGCTGGGAACACTGGCGCGTTGATGACGACCGGGCTTCTTCACGTAGGTCGAATCAAAGGCATTGATCGTCCAGCACTTTCACCTACATTACCTACGCTAGACGGACAAGGATTTGTGTTGTTGGATGTCGGTTCCAATATGGACGCAAAAGCAGAACACCTATATCAGTACGCCTTGATGGGTACGGTTTACAGTCAAAAAGTAAGGGATATAGAACGCCCGAGAGTCGGTTTGCTGAATGTTGGCACTGAGGAAGGGAAAGGAAATGAACTTTCCAAGAAGACCTATCAGATGTTGAAAGACTCAGAGCACATCCAATTTGTCGGAAATGTGGAAGCACGTGACCTTTTGGATGGAATTGCTGACGTTGTCGTTTGCGACGGTTTCTCTGGAAACCTCGTCTTGAAGACAATTGAAGGAACAGCGATGTCGATCTTTTCAATGTTGAAGGAACAATTGATGAGCTCAATGAAAAGTAAATTGGCAGCTGCGGTCTTGAAACCACAATTCAAAGCGTTGAAGGCAAAACTGGATTACAGTGAGTATGGGGGAGCCGCTTTATTCGGCTTAAGAGCTCCTGTCATAAAAGCCCACGGCTCTTCGGATGCAAATGCGATTTTGAACGCGATTCGACAAGCGCGCCATATGGTAGAGCATGACGTGGTGGACATTATTACAGAAAAGGCATCTCGATTGGAAGGGAATGAGGAATAAATGGGTAAAGTAGCATTTTTATTTCCAGGACAAGGCTCCCAGCAAGTAGGGATGGGTCAAGAAATCGCAAAAGTAAACGAACGCTCTGAAGCAGTGTTCAAGCAAGCGGACCAAAGACTTGAATATGCGCTATCGGATATCATCAAAAACGGTCCAGAAGATGCGTTGACACGTACGGAGAATACACAACCAGCACTATTGACTACAAGTATAGCGATCTTGAAAGCAATGGAAGAACACGGGGTCCAACCAGACTTTACCGCTGGACACAGTCTGGGTGAATATACTGCTCTGGTTGCTTCAGGTGCACTTTCGTTTGAAGATGCGGTTTATGCTGTACGAAAGCGCGGCATGTTCATGGAAGAAGCGGTTCCTGCAGGGGAAGGGGCGATGGCAGCCATCCTCGGTATGGATGCTGATGCACTTCAGACCATCACTAACCGGGTGACGGAAGCAGGAGATTCTGTCCAATTAGCGAACTTGAATTGCCCTGGTCAGATTGTCATTTCCGGTACGAAAGAAGGAGTAGAGAAAGCTTCTGAAATTGCAAAAGAAGAAGGAGCGAAGCGAATCATCCCTCTTCAAGTCAGTGGTCCATTCCACTCTGAATTGATGAAGCCAGCTGCGGACAAGATGGGAGACGTCCTCGATGAATTGACGTTCTCTGATGCTGCGATCCCTGTCGTTGCGAATGTAACAGCTACTGCAGTCACAGAAGCTTCTGAAATCAAGAAGAAATTGATCGAACAAATATATTCTCCTGTCCGTTGGGAAGAAACGATTCAGTTCTTGTTAGACGAAGGTGTAGATACATTCGTCGAAATCGGACCAGGTAAGGTTCTATCTGGATTAGTGAAGAAAATCCATCGTCGTGCAACGACCATCGCCATATCTGATCCTGAATCATTGACTGCTGCGATGGAAAAACTGAAGGAGGTATGAAACGATGCTTAGTGGTAAAACTGCGTTAGTAACAGGTGCTTCTAGAGGAATCGGACGAGCAATTGCACTTGAACTTGCCCGTCAAGGAGCTTCCGTGGCCGTCAACTATTCTGGAAGTGAAGAAAAAGCACGTAAAGTTGTTGAAGAGATCCAAGAAAACGGAGGTAACGCCTTCGCAATCCAATCGGATGTAGCGAGTATGGACTCCGTAACTTCTATGATCAAAGAAGTCATCTCCACGTTCGGATCACTTGATATTCTGGTCAACAATGCAGGAATCACACGTGATAATCTGTTGATGAGAATGAAAGAAGAAGAATGGGACGCTGTCATCAACACGAATCTTAAAGGTGTCTTCAACTGCACGAAAGCGGTGACCCGTCAAATGATGAAACAGCGCTCAGGACGTATCATCAACATCGCCTCCATCGTCGGTGTATCCGGCAACCCAGGACAAGCGAACTATGTTGCAGCCAAAGCAGGAGTCATCGGTCTGACAAAATCAACCGCAAAAGAATTGTGCAGCCGTGGCATCACAGTCAACGCAGTTGCACCAGGCTTTATCGAAACGGACATGACTGACGCGCTTGAAGGGAACGTAAAAGATGAAATGCTCAAGCAGATCCCACTCGCAAGACTCGGTCGACCGGAAGATATCGCAGCTGCTGTGAGGTTCTTGGCGGGGGATGAGGCGAGTTATATTACGGGGCAGACTATCCACGTAGACGGCGGCATGGTAATGTAACTAAAAATTTCTGGTAAACATGTCTCTCGAACTACTGCGTTACGTTGTTGCTCGGATCCTCACGTATTATATATACGCTCCGGTCCTCGCAACTGCCGTGCCTTGTATTTCGAGGCCCTGTTTATCCTCAATTTTTAGCTTTCATTTAGAATATTTGAAGCTTTTAGATCACGATGCTTTGTTCCTTGGTGATTTCGCATGAAATTTACGACACTCCTGCGGGAATAGCGAGCCAGGCGAGACCCCACACTTTTTAAAAGGATCTTCGACTAACAGCCACCACTTCCTGTGGTGAACGTCGAAGCCGGGACATCCTGTGGGAGTGATTTTGAAGAAATCAACATGACTATTTAACAAAACCTAAAAGATTAAGACAATCACAATTTACGAAGTCGTATACTTCTCGTATAATTACTTGAGAGGAGGTGAACGGACATGGCAGACATTCAAGAGCGTATTACAAAAATCATCGTTGACCGTTTAGGGGTTGATGAGGAAGAAGTGAAAGTAGAATCTTCTTTTAAAGAAGATCTTGGAGCAGACTCTCTAGATGTTGTTGAACTTGTTATGGAACTTGAAGATGAGTTCGATATGGAGATTTCTGACGAAGATGCAGAAAAGATTGCTACTGTTGGCGATGTAGTGAATTACATAAACAGCCATCAATAGTTTGTCGGGGTTGACCCTTACCGGTCAGCCCTTTATCTAATTTTCTGCTAATATAAAGGAAAAACAAATGGAATACACATTAGAAAAATGACATGCGAAAGGAATTATGGAGGTCACTATGTCCAACCGTACTTCATCAAAGAATAAATATCCAAGACCGAAACGCAGACCTTTTACGAAAGAAGAACTTTCAGTCCGTTTTGCTGCGTTTCAAAAAGAATTGCACATCCACTTCAATAATGAAAAGTTGTTGTTTCAAGCTTTTACTCATTCATCGTATGTGAATGAGCATCGTAAACGTCCAAGTGACGATAACGAACGCCTCGAATTTTTAGGAGATGCAGTCCTTGAGCTGACGATTTCACAGTACTTGTATAAGAAATATCACAATATGTCCGAAGGTGAATTGACCAAGCTACGTGCAGCCATCGTATGTGAACCATCACTAGTGACCTTTGCACATCAATTGAAATTCGGAGATCTTGTTTTATTAGGTAAAGGGGAAGAAAATACAGGTGGACGTACTCGACCTGCGCTATTGGCGGATGTTTTCGAAGCCTTCATCGGTGCTCTTTATCTCGATCAGGGACTAGAAGTGGTAGAGAGCTTTTTGGACGAATATGTGTATCCTAAGATTAATGAAGGTGCTTTTTCCCATGTGATGGATTTCAAGAGTCAGCTACAGGAATTCATACAACGTGAAAATCACGGTACACTTGATTATCGGATCGTACAAGAAACAGGTCCTGCACACAACCGTGAATTCACATCAGAAGTATATTTGGGCAGTGAACGATTAGGAGTAGGGCATGGCCGTTCCAAGAAAGAAGCGGAGCAGCAGGCCGCCCGAGAAGCATTACAATACTTGAACTCTAAATGAGCGGAATGAAGAAGGGTTGCCTCTATGGAGGCAACCCTTTCTTGACTTATTTACTTTTGCGCAACTCACTCAATTCTTGAATGATGCCTTCAGTCTCACTGACACTGAAATGGTCTTTTTTCATGACGAATTCATATAAGTCCTTCAGATCTTCATATTGATCGACATCAAAGTCTTCAGAGCGCATGACGCCTGTATTGACAACTTGCATTTGTTTTTGCATTTGCTCAAGCATATACGCCATATTTTCCTGGCTTTTGACACTAAGATTCACAGAACCATCCTTTCTACGATTCGTTGATCAATTTTCATTGTAGCATGAATCATGGGCACTTGTTGAATTTCACTTGTGTTCTTCTTCAGCTTTCCTCTTTATGATAAAATATATAGGTATGTATTCAAGGGAAGGGGGAATCTTACATGTTCCTCAAACGTTTAGATGTCGTAGGGTTCAAGTCCTTTGCTGAACGAATCGGAATCGAGTTCGTTCCAGGGGTTACAGCTGTTGTTGGCCCGAACGGCAGTGGGAAAAGTAATATATCGGATGCAGTCCGATGGGTGCTTGGTGAACAATCAGCCAAATCGCTGCGTGGCGCTAAAATGGAAGACATCATCTTTGCAGGTAGTGATACACGTAGACCACTGAATGTTGCCGAAGTGACACTTACATTGGATAACGAAGATCAGCATATACCGATTGAATATAATGAAATCAGTATTACTCGTAGAGTGTACCGATCTGGAGATAGCGAATACTTGATCAACCGTCAGCAATGTCGATTGAAGGACATCATCGATTTGTTCATGGATTCCGGTTTAGGGAGAGAAGCCTATTCCATCATCGGACAAGGTAAAGTCGAAGAGATCTTAAGCAGTAAACCAGAAGACCGCAGAAAAATTTTTGAAGAAGCGGCTGGGGTCTTGAAATATAAGACACGTAAGATCAAGGCGGAGCAAAAGCTTAAGGAAACAGAAGAGAACCTCAATCGAGTGGAAGATATTCTTTATGAATTGGAAGATCAAGTCGAGCCTCTCAAGATCCAAGCTTCCATTGCAAGAGATTATCTTGATAAAAAAAGTGAGCTTGAGGTCATCGAATCCGCATTGATCGTCCATGAAATAGAGGATCTACATAGTCGCTGGGAAGCGAAGTCCAAAGAGATTGAACGATTGAAAGAGGAAGAAGTGAAGCTTCAAGAACGAGTGCTTGAAAAAGAGGCTTCCATCGATAAGATCCGGGACGAGTTGTCTGCTTTGGATGAGTCGATTGATGAATTGCAAGATGTCTTGCTGAACGTCAGCGAAGAGCTTGAAAAGCATGAAGGTAAACGTGAAGTCATGCGGGAGAGAAAGAAGAACTATCATCAGAATAAAGAACAGCTGACAAAGAAGATTGCGAGTTACAAAGAGAAGAAACAATCCATTGATAAAATGTTGACCAGTGAAAAAGAAGTGTTGAAACAGCATCAGGACAAGCTAAGTCAATTGAAGGCGCAGTTGAAGGATGAAGAAGGTCAGCTCGTCATGATGGACAAGAACATTGAAGAAGAGCTTGAACAGTTGAAAAGCCAATTCTTCGATTGCTTGAATGAGCAGACCTCGATCAAAAACGAAATCCGTTATTTGACGGAGCAGCTTGAGCAGCAATCGAACAAAACGAGCAAACTCGATGAACGTCATGAGCAATATATTGAAGAGCGGGAGAAAATCACCACCAGAAAAGCTGAACTTACGGAGCAGTTGTCGGTTGTGCAAGAGCAGCTGGAAACACAGATGGACGGTTTTCTGAAGTTGAAAAGACAAATTGAGCAAGATGAATCGAAGCTTTCTGAAAAAGAATCGAACCTTTACAAAGCCTATCAGTTCATCCAACAATTCCGTTCGAAAAAAGAAATGCTTGAGGAAATGCAGGACGATTACAGTGGTTTTTTCCAGGGAGTCCGAGAGATTCTTAAGGAACGTAGAAAACGTTTGAAGGGCATTGAAGGGGCAGTTGCTGAGCTTGTGACAGTAGAGAAGGAACAAGAGACCGCCTTGGAAACAGCCCTTGGTGCAGCTACGCAGAATGTCGTTGTAGATTCTGAAGAAAATGCGCGAGCCGCCATTACATTCCTCAAACAGAAACGACTTGGACGAGCGACCTTTTTACCAATGTCGGTCATTCGAAGCCGAAAACTGCCTTCACAAGAGGTAGAGAAGGTACGCAGCCATAACTCCTTTATCGGGATTGCTTCCGATCTTGTCACCTTTGACGATCGTTATCGAAACGTCATTGAAAATCTGCTTGGTAATGTAGTGATTGCACAAAATTTAGAAGGTGCGAACGCATTGGCTAGGCTCTTGAAGCATCGATACAGAATCGTCACCATTGAAGGTGATGTCGTCAATCCGGGCGGGTCGATGTCAGGTGGTAGCATGAAGCAGAAGAACAGCTCCCTGTTATCGAGACAACGAGAACTAGAAACAATCACTGAAAAATTATCTTCCATGGAAGTCCAGACCGAAAAGCTGGAAATGGAAGTGAAAAACGGGAAAGCTGAGTTGCAAGAACAGAAGTCGAGTATGGAGTCGATGCGCGAGAACGGGGAGCAAATTCGTCTTAAGGAACAACAGTTGAAAGGCGAACTCCGTGAGATTGAACTCGAAAGCAAAAACATCAACGAGCATCTCTATCTGTATGACCGTGAGAAAGGTGCATTCCATTCAGAAAAGGAAACGATGGAAAAAAGGATATCAACCTTGAAAGGATCGTTAAAGACCTCTGAAGATAAAGCGTCTGAACTTGAAACTGAAGTCGAACGTTTGACGCATCAGAAGAAAAACGCCCAAACGACGAAGGAAGACTTGAATGAGTCCATTACGACGCTTAAGGTGAACGTCGCTCAATGTGAGCAACAGTACACGAACTCAAAAGATACTGTTCGTCGTCTACAGAATGATTTGGATGAAACAGTCCAAGTCTTAGAGGAAGCGGAAGAAGAATTCTGGTTGTTAGAGGAAGCAGTGAACACGAGTTCTTCTGATGAAGAAGCGTTGGACGAGCAGATCATACAGCATCGAAAAGATAAGGATGCGACCATCCAGTTGATTGGTGACCGTCGTAAAGAGCGGACGGAAAGACAAGAGAATATCGAAAAGCACGAAATGGAACTGAAAGAATTGAAAAGAGTCCATAAGCAGATGTCAGACGGCATTCACCAAGAAGAAGTTCGGATGAACCGCCTGGATGTGGAGCTTGAAAATCGATTGACTCACTTGAGTGAAGAATACCAGTTGACGTATGAGCGGGCGAAAGAAAAGTACAAACTGGAGATGGACCCCGATGAAGCTCGTACGAAAGTGAAACTGATCAAGCAGGCGATCGAAGAATTAGGTACGGTCAATCTGGGTGCAATTGATGAGTATGAGCGTGTTTCTGAGCGATATAACTTCTTGACAGATCAGCGTGACGACTTGAATGAAGCAAAAGCTACATTATACGGTATCATTACAGAGATGGATGAAGTAATGACGAAACGGTTCAAGGAGTCATTTTTTGAGATCCGCACACACTTCCGGACGATATTCAGTGAACTCTTCGGAGGGGGACGAGCGGATCTTGAATTGACTGACCCCGAGGATCTGTTGAACACAGGGGTCAACATCCTCGCGCAACCTCCTGGGAAGAAGCTTCAGCATATGGCCCTGCTTTCTGGAGGAGAACGAGCACTAACCGCAATCGCACTGTTGTTTGGGATCCTGAAAGTCCGGCCTGTGCCATTCTGTATTTTGGACGAGGTAGAGGCTGCACTGGATGAAGCGAACGTAAGCCGGTTTGCAAAATTCTTGCGTGCTTTCAGTAAAGAGACCCAGTTCATTGTGGTCACACACCGTAAAGGAACGATGGAAGAGGCAGATGTACTGTATGGCGTCACCATGCAGGAATCAGGCGTCTCCAATCTTGTTTCAGTGAAATTAGAAGATACGAAAGAATTAGTAACGACGTAGTTTAGGAGGATAACATGAGTTTTTTCAAACGAATGAAAGATAAGTTCACGAACCAAAGTGAAACCGTAACAGAGAAGTTTAGAGATGGTCTGGAGAAGACCCGTAATTCTTTTTCAACACGGGTCAACGAGCTCGTCAAAAATTACCGTAAAGTCGATGAGGAGTTCTTTGAGGAATTAGAAGAGATCCTCATCGAAGCGGATGTCGGTGTTGCGACCGTCATGGATCTGATTGACGAATTGAAAGATGAAGCGAGACGTCAGAACATCAAAGACACTGAAAAATTGCAAGTCGTCATATCAGAAAAGCTTGCCGAGTTCTTGGAAAAAGAAGATGAAGATAACAAACTGAACATACAAGAGGATGGATTGACTGTCATCTTGTTTGTTGGAGTGAATGGTGTCGGGAAGACGACATCGATCGGAAAACTCGCGCACAAGCTGAAGCAGGAAGGTAAGACGGTCATGATGGCAGCAGGAGATACGTTCCGTGCAGGTGCAATCGATCAATTGCAAGTATGGGGCGACCGAGTCGGGGTAGATGTTGTCAAACATAGTGAAGGCTCAGACCCTGCAGCGGTGGTGTTTGATGCAGTCCAGTCCGCAAAATCCCGTGGGGTAGATGTATTGTTATGTGATACAGCAGGTCGACTTCAGAATAAAGTCAACTTGATGAACGAGCTTGAGAAAATCAAACGTGTCATCGGACGTGAGATTCCAGACGCTCCACATGAAGTGCTTCTCGTCGTCGATGCAACAACGGGTCAAAATGCGATGAGCCAGGCGAAGACATTCAGCCAAACGACAGATGTCAGCGGCCTTGTCTTGACGAAACTGGATGGAACGGCTAAAGGTGGAATCGTCCTAGCGATCCGTCATGAACTCGAGATTCCGGTAAAATTGGTCGGACTTGGCGAGAAAGTCGATGACCTATATGAGTTCGATGCTGATCGATTCGTATATGGATTATTCTCAGACCTGATTATGGAAGAACAAGACGAAACCATCAATTGATCAAAGAGATGTGAAAAGAGAACACACGCACACCGCGTGTGTTTTTCATTGGAACCCTGAGCAGTGCCAGGTACTGCTCAGAAATGCTGTCATATCAAGCTTCTTAGGTGGTGCCAGGTACCATAGAGGAAGCTTGATGTGACAGGCTTCAAAAATGGTACCTGGCACTGCAAACTGATGTTAAGAAAAAAACTTGACAAAGGTTTCTATGGGGTGTAGTATGATTAATCGTAAAGGCATTTCGCTTAACAAGGGGTGGAAAAAGTGCTCGAAAAAACGACACGAGTCAATTTTTTGTACGATTTCTATCATGCACTTTTGACTCCAAAGCAGCGAAATTACATGGCGCTTTATTATCTCGACGATTTGTCCCTTGGAGAAATTGCCGAAAGTTATGATGTAAGCCGTCAAGCTGTATATGACAATATCAAACGTACAGAGCTTATGCTTGAAGAATACGAAGAAAAGCTAGAACTTCTCGAAAAATATCAGAGACGCCAGCAACTTCTCGAGACACTCCGTCAACAGATTGCTGAGGAGAAGGATCAGAAAACCGTTCTTGGTACGATCGATCGTATCGAAGAATTGGATTAGGAGGCGGCACTAGATGGCATTTGAAGGATTAGCCGACCGACTTCAACAGACACTTCAGAAAGTCCGTGGTAAAGGTAAAGTTACCGAAGCGGACGTCAAAGTCATGATGCGAGAGGTTCGACTAGCGTTATTGGAAGCTGACGTCAACTTTAAAGTTGTAAAGCAATTCGTCGCTAAAGTGAAAGAAAGAGCAATCGGTCAAGAGGTACTTGAGAGTCTCACACCTGGTCAACAAGTCGTCAAAGTCGTCAATGAGGAACTGACCGAGTTGATGGGTGGAGAACAGAGTAAAATCGCTGTCGCCAACAAACCACCGACCGTCATCATGATGGTAGGTTTGCAAGGTGCCGGTAAGACGACCACAACGGGGAAGCTTGCCAATCACTTGCGCAAGAAAAACAACCGCAAACCATTGCTCGTCGCAGCAGACGTCTACAGACCTGCCGCGATCAACCAATTGCAAACACTTGGAAAACAGCTAAGCATGCCCGTATTCGATCTTGGAACGGATGTAAGTCCGGTTGAAATTGCGAAGCAAGGGATCGAGAAAGCGAAAGAAGAACATCACGATTATGTGATTATCGATACTGCAGGTCGCTTGCACATCGATGAAGGATTGATGGACGAGCTCTCTCAAATCAAAGAGATTGCGAAGCCTGATGAAATCCTACTCGTTGTCGATGCAATGACTGGACAAGATGCCGTAAATGTCGCACAAAGTTTCCATGATCAGCTCGGACTCTCCGGAGTCGTTCTGACGAAGCTCGATGGAGACACGCGCGGTGGTGCAGCATTGTCCATCAAGTCCGTGACGAATACACCGATCAAATTCATCGGTATGGGTGAAAAGCTGGACGCACTGGAGCCATTCCATCCTGAACGGATGGCGTCTAGAATCCTCGGAATGGGAGATGTATTGTCCCTTATCGAGAAGGCGCAAACCAATGTAGATGAGAAGAAGGCGAAAGAGCTCGAAGAGAAAATGCGTACGATGAGCTTTACCTTTGAGGATTTCCTTGACCAACTTACCCAGGTAAGAAGCATGGGACCACTAGATGAGTTACTCGGCATGCTGCCTGGCTCTGGACAGATGAAACAACTGAAAAACGTCAAGGTAGATGAGAAGCAGTTGAACCATGTAGAAGCAATCATCAAGTCGATGACAAAAGCTGAGAAGGTTCAACCCGAAATCATTAACGCAAGTCGAAAGAAACGTATCGCCAAAGGAAGCGGTCGTACCGTACAAGAGGTCAATCGACTCTTGAAGCAATTCGAGGACATGAAGAAGATGATGAAACAAATGTCCAATATGCAGCAAAAAGGCAAGAAAAAAGGCGGAATGGGTGGCATGAAATTCCCATTCATGTAACATTGTGTGGACCGGTAGTCATTACCGTAAAAATAATTTAAAACAAATTCTAGGAGGAATTATAGATGGCAGTTAAAATTCGTTTAAAGCGTATGGGAGCAAAAAAATCTCCATTTTATCGTTTGGTCGTAGCAGACTCTCGTTCACCTCGTGATGGACGTTTCATCGAGGAGATTGGTTACTACAACCCGATCGCTCAACCAATCGACGTAAAAATCGACGAAGAAAAAGCACTTGAGTGGATGTTGAAAGGTGCAAAACCTTCTGACACAGTTCGTAACCTGTTCTCAAATGCAGGTCTTATGGAAAAGCTTCACAACGCAAAAAACCAAAAATAAGTAAGGTGTGACGATAATGGAAGAGTTAATCGAAACAATCGTAAAAGCTCTTGTCGATCACCCAGAAGAAGTACGCATAGAAGAAGTGAAGACAGATTCTTCAATTACGTATCAGCTCAGCGTCCATAGTGAAGACATGGGCAAAGTCATTGGCAAACAAGGTCGCATTGCAAAAGCGATTCGTACCGTCATCAATGCAGCTGGTACGAACGAAAACAAAAAGATCCATTTAGAGATCGTTTGAGTTTTGAGAAAGAGGTGGGGGCAACCCCGCCTTTCTTTTATATCTGACGAATGATGAACGGCGGATTAACGTATAGGTTCTGTTCATTTTTATCAAGCTAGTAGAAAACGCTAATCGGAGGAGAACAGATGAGCGAATGGTTGAATGTAGGGAAGATTGTGAATACGCACGGCATCAGAGGGGAAGTAAGAGTCATCACGCGTTCGGATTTTCCAGAAGAAAGATATGAAGAAGGTGCTGAGCTGCACTTGTTTCATCCGAACAAAGCTGAACCGATTCCATTGGTCGTCCGGTCGCATCGTAAACACAAGCAATTCGATCTCGTTGCTTTCGAAGGCTATCCGAATATCAACGATGTAGAGCCATTGCGAGATGGACTCTTGAAAGTGAAGAAAGATGTCCTGAAGGAATTGGATGAAGGCGAGTTCTATTATTATGAAATCATCGGATGTGATGTCTTCACGGTTTCTGGAGAAGAAATCGGTAAAGTGAAAGAGATTCTTTCTCCAGGTGCGAATGATGTTTGGGTCGTAGAATCAAAAGTGAACAAGAAAGAGTATCTTATCCCTTATATTGAACAAGTTGTGAGAGAGATCGACGTTGAAAATAAACGGATCGAAATTGAACCAATGGAAGGGCTGTTAGAATGAAGATTGATATTCTAACTCTCTTCCCGGAAATGTTTGACGGCGTGCTCAACAGTTCCATATTAAAAAAAGCACAGGAAAAAGGTGCTGTGGAATATAGGGTGACTGACTTTCGGGATTTTGCCGAAAACAAACATCGGAAAGTCGATGATTATCCATACGGCGGCGGGGCTGGTATGGTGTTGACGCCGCAGCCGTTGTTTGATGCTGTTGATGCGATGAAAGAAGGGACCGAGCATCAACCGAGAGTTGTCATGATGTGCCCTCAAGGTGAGCGGCTGAGCCAACGGAAACTGGAAGAGCTATCTGAAGAAGAACATCTGATTTTCCTTTGTGGTCATTATGAGGGTTATGATGAAAGGATCCGGGAGCATCTCGTCACCGATGAAATCTCCATTGGAGATTACGTGCTCACCGGCGGTGAACTTGCATCAATGGTCGTCATTGATGGTGTGACCCGTTTACTTCCTGAAGTGCTCGGAAACGTAGAATCGGCTAAACTGGATTCCCATTCATCTGGATATTTGGAGCACCCCCATTATACGCGTCCGGCTGAATTTCGAGGTATGAAGGTGCCAGAGATACTCTTGTCAGGGGATCACGCAAAGATCGAGGATTGGCGCCGTATGGAGTCCTTGAAACGGACCTACGAAAGACGACCGGATCTTATCAAGGAAAGCTCATTGACGGAAGAAGAAAAACGATACCTTGAATCGCTCAAGGAAAACAATGGTTGATAGAGAAAATCTTATGAGATATATTGCTTCATAGGCTTCTATATGCTATGATATTCTTTGTGGCTAATGTCACTTGATTACGATGTTCCGCTGTTATGATGGAAAAGGCATAAACAAGAGCATTTGTATGGAAGGAGGAATACCCGATGCAACAACTACTTAACGATATTACAAAAGAGCAGTTAAAGACAGACTTGCCTGAATTCCGTGCAGGAGACACTGTACGTGTAGACGTAAAAGTTGTCGAAGGTACGCGTGAGCGTATCCAGGTATTCGAAGGTGTAGTCATCAAGCGTCGTGGATCTGGCATCAGTGAAACTTTCACTGTACGTAAGATTTCTTACGGTGTTGGAGTTGAGCGTGCATTCCCTGTACACTCTCCAAAAATCGCTAAGATCGACATTGTACGTCACGGTAAAGTACGTCGTGCGAAGCTTTACTATCTACGTGCACTACGTGGAAAAGCTGCGCGTATCAAAGAGATCCGCAGATAAGCAAAATCAAAGACGTAAGAAGGAGCTTGGAGACAAGCTCCTTTTTTCATATACGTAAAGAAAGTAAAGAGGCGTCTAAGATTCAGTGGACCAATGGCGACTGCGCTTATTTTACATATTGATTGAATAATAGTTGAAATAGTAGTATATAAAGAGGAAATAGATTAAACGAGGTGGAGAAATGGCCAAGGGGAAAAGTGAATCCTGGGAGTGGATAAAAGCACTTGTGATTGCCTTAGCGATTGCCGCAGGGATCCGGTATTTCTTGTTCGCTCCGATTGTAGTAGATGGTGAATCGATGATGCCGACATTGCATAATGGCGACCGGATGATCGTCAATAAGATCAGCTATGATATCGGCAAGCCGGAACGATTTGATATCATTGTATTTAATGCCCCTGAGGGGAAAGACTACATCAAAAGAGTCATCGGTCTCCCAGGTGATGAAATCGAGTATCGAGACGACACCCTATTTGTCAATGATCAAGAAGTTCCTGAACCTTATTTGAACGAATATAAACAATCTATTCCTGACGGGACATTGACGGATAATTTTCAACTAAGTGAGGAAATCGGAACGAAAACGGTCCCTGAAGGTCATCTGTTCGTACTCGGAGACAATAGACAACATAGTAAGGACAGCCGGAATATTGGAGCGATCCCGATGGATGCAATCATCGGTAAAGCAAACGTCATTTTTTGGCCTGTCGATCATTTGAATGTATTAGAGTAGGTGAATACACAATGAAACAAATCCAATGGTTTCCTGGCCATATGGCAAAAGCTAGAAGAGAAATAACTGAGAAGTTGAAGATGATCGATGTCGTATTCGAGCTTGTAGATGCTAGAGTACCTCTTTCTTCAAGAAACCCGATGATTGATGAAATCGTCGAGCACAAACCAAGACTGATTCTTCTCAATAAGTCGGATATGGCTGATCCCGCTGTTACGAAACAATGGGAAGTGTACTTCTCTGAAAAAGGATTGCGGACGGTAACAGTCAATTCGAAAACAGGCCAAGGTTTGAATCGGATTTCAGACATTGCAAAGGACCTGATGAAGGATAAAATCGATAAAATGATTGAAAAAGGAATTAAGCCTCGAGCAGTGAGAGGATTGATCTTGGGTATCCCGAATGTTGGTAAATCTACCCTTATCAACCGTCTGGCCAACAAAAAGATTGCAAAAACTGGAGACCGGCCTGGAATTACACAACGTCAGCAGTGGATTAAGGTGGGGAAGGAAATCGAGCTCTTGGATACCCCTGGAATCCTTTGGCCGAAGTTCGAGGACCAGACGACAGGGTATCGATTGGCTGTCACCGGTGCGATCAAGGATGAAATACTTGATTTCGGCGACATTGCTTTCTTTGCCGTTCAATATTTGAAGGAGATGTATCCTGACAAGCTTATGGAAAGATACAATCTCGAAGACACATCTGCACCCCCTCTTGAGGTTTTCGAAGAAATCGGCAGAAAAAGAGGATGCCTTATAAAAGGTGGAGAAATCGATTATGAGAAAGCTGCAGAAATCATTTTAAGAGATCTTCGTTCAGAAAAACTCGGACCTCTCTCGTTCGAGCGTCCATCTGACTTTTAAAGACAAAGACCTTGTTGGATATCGGCTGACAGGGTCTTGTTTTATTTACATAAGAAAGAATTCAGCAAACAGATAAGGAGTTCCACATGAAGAACAAATCCATAAAAGAGATTCAGAAATACTTAGAGAGTGTCGAAGGTAACGTGAGCAATGAAGTCATTCAAGAGATTGAAAAGGACGAGCGTAAAGGGGTTCAGAAACTTTGGGCTCAGTGGTGCAAAAGACGACAAGAAGAGGAAAGTCGTCAACAGCGTTACATAGAAATGTCCCAGTTCGAACAAAAATGCTATACACAAGGATTTCGTAAAATTGCAGGAATCGATGAAGTCGGTCGTGGTCCGCTTGCAGGTCCGGTAGTGGCCAGTGCGGTCATCCTCAATCCTGATGCTAGCATCATCGGTCTGGATGATTCGAAGAAGATTCCTGAAATGAAGAGGGAAGCACTATATGATGAAATCATTTCAAAAGCGGTAGCAATCGGAGTTGGAATGGTAACAGCAGAAGAAATCGACCGCATCAATATATATGAAGCCAGTAAACTTGCGATGTTGAAAGCGCTTGAGGACTTACCAATCCAACCAGACTACTTGCTGATCGATGCAATGAAATTGGATATAGATCTGCCTCAAGAATCACTCATCAAAGGTGATGGCAGAAGCAATTCAATAGCTGCAGCATCCATCATCGCGAAAGTGACGAGAGACCGGTATATGAAAGAAGTCGGGCAACAGTACCCTGCCTACGCGTTTCATTCCAATGTCGGTTATGGGACTGCTCAACATTTGGAAGCCTTGAATATCCACGGAGTCACCCCGGAACACCGAAAAACATTCGCACCTGTTTCAGAACGAAATACCAAACAATTATCCCTCTATGACGATAAATAAAGTAGTGAGATCTTAAAAGAGGCGTGATGGTATGAAAGCATTATCCATTGAGACGATTATGACGAACCTGACCAGGTTCAATTCGAAAATAGAGCTTAAACCTGGACAGATTTTTTCGGGTAAAGTGCTGGCTTTGTACCCGAATGATATGGCCAAGATTCAGCTTGCTGGCAAAAACATGACGGCACAATTGATGACAGGTTTATCCCTTGGAGAAAAGTATTGGTTCCAGGTCAAACCGAATTCGAGCGGATCCGTACCTCTCTTACAAGTGATAGAAGGGGCCAAGGGGACCCAGACACCTCCACCTCAAAGTATAGGCATACGAAAGTTGAATCCACAGCTCCGTTTACTCGTGGAGGCATTGAGTCGGGAACAACTTCCGATGACAAAGGAGACGATAGGGAAGGCAGAACAATGGCTCGCTCAGGTAAGCTCTAATGAAAAAGGCATTCAGGCTATCAAGACGATGGTGCTTAAGAATCTTCCGCAAACCGATGGCGTCTTCAAAGCACTTTATCATGCACAATCGTCAACACCGATGTCTGCAGAAATAGATGACCTGATGCAGTTATTACAACAACAGCGCATGTCTGGTAATGAAAAAGCCATCAATAATGTGACCAGTGCGATTCAAACATTGAAAACAAGTATCACACCTTTAACCAATCTTCAAACGGTTAAACATTTGTTTATGATGTACCAGCAACCTGATACGAGTCTTGCGGTTAAGCAACAGATTCAGGATCTTTTCCAGTCATTGAAGCTGCCATTACCAACACAACATAATGATCAACAGTCAACCGTTAAAGGAACAACGCTTTCTTTACCTACTGATGAAATGCTGTTACAAAGTTTGAAGCTGAACATGTCACCTAGGAATGCGGAAGTTTACTTGCGAGAACAGTTTTCTCAACTTAATCAAACGCAAATGAGTAACCTGAAACAACTGACACAAACGATGGATCAGAAACCACAATTCAGTTTGATTGAGATGGTCAAAGGGTTAGGGTTGTCTTTGGAAAAAGATCTGATCAGCCATCAAATAGGTGAGTTACAAAGAAACCCATCATTAAAATCTGCACTACTAGAGTTGCTGAATCAAGAATTACCCTCTACGATTCGCGATAAAGCAGAATCCCTCATGCACCGTCTTACAGGACAGCAACTTCTGCATACGAGTGAGAACCAATCGTTGATGACGCTGTTTTATCAAATGCCTATACATTTCAAAGAATGGAAAAGCGATTTGATGATGAGATGGGATTTAAAGCAAAACCAATCCGGGGAGATCGATGAGGACTATAGTCGAATTCTGTTCTACCTTGATTTACAACATTTGAACGAGACAGTAATCGATATGAACGTCCAAAACCGTGTCATCTCGTTGAAGATCGTGAATGATCAAATGCATGTAAATCAATTGATTCCTCCATTCAAAGAAATGCTGAAAGAGCGTTTAGTAGAGCATGGATATACATTGTCGACCATAAAAGTGGAACAATCTGTTAATGAGTCAAAGAAACACCTCAATTCGACCATGATGGAAGCTTCCATACAAGGAGTGGACCTCTCGATATGACAGATGAAAAACGTAAATCAGCAGTTGCGTTGAAGTATGACCAATCGAATACCTCCGCTCCAAAGGTCGTAGCCAAAGGGAAAGGTGAAACAGCTGAAGAAATCATGAGGTTAGCTGAAGAAAACGGCGTTCCGATACAACAGGACGATTCTCTCGTACACCTGCTATCCCAGCTTGATATCGATCGTGAAATACCGCCTAACTTATACCAAGCGGTTGCGGAAGTATTTGCATTCATTTATCAACTTGACCAGGCGGCTAAACCGAAATCGTAATAAGGATGAGGAAATCACCACATACTATTGAAAAAAAGTGAGGTGATCTGAGTTGAAAAAGAATGCACTTGAAGTACCAGGTTGTGAACAATGTGTCCAAGGCTTCAGAGAAGAGTTTGCTGAAGAATTCGGGATCTATCGACCTGCAGCAGAAAGAGAATCGATTACCAAAAAGCTAGTGGACGAAAACAAGAAAAAGGATTGCTAAGGAAAACGCCGATACTGGCGTTTTTCCTTTGAATGTAGGAAAGCGAGTGAACTTTAAAGAAATCAAATATTCCCATAGTGATCACGCACTTTACCACATTTAACATCAATCTTCCAAGTTTTATGACATTCAATTCCTCAGTTTCAGCAATATTCTCGTTTTTCGCAGGATTTCCAACCGCAACGGTAGACATGAGAGCGGTTTATTTATACAATAAGAACGGTGTTGCATAGATTAGACACATGATAGGAGGATGGAGAATGAATATCCACGAGTATCAAGGAAAAGAACTCTTGAGAAAGTACGGGGTATCTGTTCCGAATGGAAAAGTTGCGTACACGCCTAAAGAAGCAGTAGACGCAGCAAAAGAACTCGGTACTGAAATCAATGTTGTTAAAGCACAAATTCACGCTGGTGGACGTGGTAAAGCCGGTGGTGTTAAGGTTGCCAAAAATCTTGATGAAGTACGTACATATGCTGAAGAGATTCTAGGCAAAACACTGGTGACTCATCAAACGGGACCAGAAGGTAAAGAAGTAAAGCGCTTACTTATCGAAGAGGGTTGCGACATTAAGAAAGAATATTATGTCGGCCTTGTATTGGACCGTGCGACTTCACGTGTCGTCATGATGGCTTCAGAAGAAGGCGGAACTGAAATTGAAGAAGTTGCAGAACAAACACCAGAGAAAATCTTCAAAGAAGTGATCGATCCTGTAGTCGGTCTAACTGCCTTTCAAGCTCGTCGTTTAGCATTCAACATCAACATCCCTAAAGAACTTGTGAACAAAACTGTTAAGTTCATGATGGGCTTATATACTGTATTTGTTGAAAAGGATTGCTCAATCGCAGAAATCAATCCTCTCGTCACAACGGGTGATGGGAATGTAATGGCACTTGATGCGAAGTTGAACTTCGATCCGAACGCTTTATTCCGTCATAAGGATATCGTTGAATTCCGTGACTTGGATGAAGAAGACGAGAAGGAAATCGAAGCTTCCAAGCATGACCTCAGCTATATTTCCCTAGATGGAAATATCGGTTGTATGGTAAATGGTGCAGGTCTTGCTATGTCTACAATGGACATCATCAAGTATTATGGCGGAGACCCGGCTAACTTCCTTGATGTTGGGGGCGGTGCAACTGCAGAAAAAGTTACAGAAGCCTTCAAGATCATCTTATCTGATAAGAATGTAAAAGGTATCTTCGTAAACATTTTCGGTGGCATCATGAAATGTGACGTCATTGCTGAAGGTGTCATTGAAGCGACGAAACAAGTCGGTCTTGAATTGCCACTTGTTGTGCGTTTGGAAGGTACGAACGTCGATCTTGGTAAAAAATTATTGAACGAATCTGGTTTGAATATCACTGCAGCTGAGTCTATGGCAGACGGCGCAGAAAAAATCGTTTCATTAGTCAAGTAGGAAGGTGGGGAAATTACGATGAGCGTTTTCATTAATAAAGATACGAAAGTTATCGTACAAGGGATCACTGGTTCTACAGCCCTTTTTCATACAAAACAAATGCTTGATTACGGAACTCAAATCGTCGGCGGTGTGACACCTGGTAAAGGTGGAACAGAGGTAGAAGGAGTACCTGTTTTCGATACAGTCGGAGAAGCTGTTGAAAAGACAGGCGCGAATGCTTCCGTAATCTATGTGCCTGCTCCATTCGCAGCGGACGCTATTCTAGAAGCAGTGGATGCAGAGATGGATCTTGCCATCTGTATCACAGAACATATTCCTGTAATGGACATGGTGAAGGTTAAGCGTTACATGGAAGGCAAGAAGACCCGTCTTGTTGGTCCGAACTGCCCTGGTGTCATCACACCGGATGAGTGTAAAATCGGAATCATGCCTGGTTACATCCATACGAAAGGTCATGTCGGAGTCGTTTCTCGTTCAGGGACTCTTACGTATGAAGCTGTTCATCAGCTGTCTCAAGCAGGTATCGGTCAGTCTACTGCTGTCGGAATCGGTGGAGACCCTGTAAATGGAACAGATTTCATCGACGTATTGAAAGCTTTCAATGAAGATGAAGACACTTATGCAGTCATCATGATCGGTGAAATCGGTGGTACTGCTGAAGAGGAAGCAGCTGAATGGGTGAAAGCGAACATGACGAAACCTGTCGTCGGCTTCATCGGTGGACAAACTGCACCTCCAGGAAAACGTATGGGGCATGCTGGTGCCATCATCTCTGGTGGTAAAGGTACTGCGGAAGAGAAAATCAAGACGATGAACGCTTGTGGCATCAAAGTGGCGGATACGCCATCTGTCATGGGTGAGACGTTGATTTCAGTATTGAAAGAAAACGATCTTCTTGAAAAATGTAAGACTGTAAAATAAGCATCCAAACACTTCGATGGGACTGACTCAATGGGTCAGTCCTGTTTTATTATGCTTAAACCTCTGAAGAATTGAATTTGATTTCCTGTTCCTTCACGACATTCCTGTGGAGAGGGAGTGAATTTCAAAGAAATCAATATGAGATCAATTTCAAAAAGAGGAAATCATGATCTACATATCGAACGAATGGTGAAGGCGATTAATATCGTTCACTATTTTTGCACGCTAGTTAATAGAAGAAGGAGAACCCGTTTGTTAAATAACGTCGAAGATCGGATTACATACCTGTCTCAATGTAAGGGTGTTGGAAGGAAACAACTGACCCGATGGCTGAATGAAGATCCAAGCCTGAAAAGCATCCTTGTCAGAAAGCCCGATGAACTGTCTGAACGCTACAAGCTTCAACCAGATCTCATAGATCTTTTCCTTGATCCAAGGAATCAGGAGAATTTCTTAAAAAAGGGAGAAGCATACAGGAGAGACAACATTGAAACAATCACGATCCTTAATGCCGACTATCCACCACAACTCAGACAGATTTATGACCCGCCGATTGTTCTTTACTTGAAGGGAGATCGGAGATTACTCACCCATCCTAGATTGCTCAGTGTCGTTGGAACTCGTTATCCGACAATCAATGGAAAGAATAGTCTTCGAAAGATACTCTCTCCTTTGATTCAGAAAGGATGGGTAATCGTCAGCGGTTTAGCATATGGGATCGATCTGCACTCCCATGAACAAGCCATGAGGCAATCAGGGAAAACAATTGCGGTATTAGGAAGCGGATTCCGACATATCTATCCTAAAGAGCATATCCCAATTTCAGACGAAATCGCCTCGAAACATCTTCTGTTATCGGAATATCCTCCAGATGTAAAACCCGCTAAATGGCAATTCCCTTTACGTAATCGGATTATAAGTGGGCTTTCTAGGGGAACATTGATTATAGAAGCCCGTGAAAAAAGTGGATCGCTCATCACAGGGGACTTGGCACTACAGGATGGAAGAGAAGTTTTTGCTGTTCCAGGTTCGATTTTAGAACCATGCTCAGCGGGTACGAACCACCTTATACAACAAGGTGCGAAGCTCACTACATGTGCTGAAGACATACTTGAAGAACTGGTTGATTTTACGACAAACGTTTGACAAACCAATATACTTTATACAATAATAGTGAAGATTTCAAAATAAGAGAAAAGGGGGAGACAGAAAAAGATATGGCTGATTATTTAGTAATAGTAGAATCTCCCGCTAAAGCAAAAACGATTGAAAAATACTTAGGAAAAAAATATATCGTCAAAGCTTCAATGGGACATGTACGTGATTTACCTAAAAGTCAAATGGGTGTAGATGTTGAGGAAGGCTTCGAACCTAGATATATTACGATCCGCGGAAAAGGTCCTGTTCTGAAAGAACTGAAGACTGCTGCCAAAAAAGTGAAGAAAATCTATCTCGCAGCCGACCCTGACCGTGAAGGGGAAGCCATCGCCTGGCATTTAGCCCATAGTCTTGAAATAAATGATCATTCGGACTGCCGTGTTGTTTTCAATGAAATTACGAAACAAGCGATCAAAGATTCCTTCAAGAGACCACGAGCTATCAATATGAATCTTGTGGATGCACAGCAAGCAAGACGTGTTCTTGACCGACTTGTAGGTTATAACATCAGTCCTTTATTATGGAAGAAAGTGAAAAAGGGACTCAGTGCAGGACGTGTACAGACCGTCGCATTGCGCATGATCGTTGAACGAGAAAAGGAAATCCAAAACTTCAAACCAGAAGAGTATTGGAAAATCAAAGCGATCTTCGACAAAAGTGGGGAAGAATTTGAAGCCTCGTTCTTTGAGTTGAATGGAAAAAAAGTAGAGTTATCCAAAGAAGAGGATGTAAAGGATGTTCTGAAGCACGTGAACGGGAATTCGTTCGACGTCACTTCAGTTCAGAAGAAAGAGCGTAAAAGGAATCCAGCGGCACCTTTTACAACATCCTCCCTCCAGCAGGAAGCAGCTCGGAAACTTAATTTCCGTGCTAAGAAAACGATGATGCTGGCCCAACAATTATATGAAGGTATCGATATCGGAAAAGAAGGAACAGTCGGTCTCATCACTTATATGAGAACCGATTCAACACGTGTTTCTGAAGTTGCCAAGGATGAAGCAAGACAGTACGTTCAGGACACTTACGGGCAGAAATATACGACAAACCGCTCAGGCGGTAAGAAGTCGAATAATTCACAAGATGCCCACGAAGCGGTCCGTCCGACTTCGACATTGCGTGATCCGAAAATCGTCAAGCAATTCTTGAGCCGAGATCAACATCGTTTGTATAAGTTGATTTGGGAACGGTTTGTTGCCAGTCAGATGGCTCCAGCAATCATGGACACAATGGCAGTCAATTTGGAAAACAACGGAGTCGTCTTCCGTGCGAACGGTTCTAAAGTCAAGTTTCCTGGATTTATGAAAGTGTATGTAGAAGGAAATGACGATAACAAGAAGGACGAAGATAAAATCCTTCCGGAGCTGCATGAAGGGGACAAAGTCAAATCGAAAGACATTGAACCGAGTCAACATTTCACCCAGCCACCGCCGAGATATTCTGAGGCGCGACTTGTCAAAACGATGGAAGAGCTGGGAATCGGTCGACCTTCTACGTATGCGCCGACTCTCGATACGATTCAACGTCGAGGTTATGTAGCGCTTGATGCAAGAAAGTTCGTACCGACTGAACTTGGAGAAATCGTTCTCGATTTGATTCTGGAATTCTTCCCGGAAGTCATCAACGTAGAATTCACTGCTGATATGGAAACGTCTCTTGATCATATCGAAGAAGGTACAGAAGAATGGAAGAAGGTCATCGATAATTTCTATCAAGAGTTTGAGAAAAAGCTGAAGATTGCAGAAGAAGAGATGAAAGAAGTAGAGATCCAGGATGAACCCGCCGGTGAGAACTGTGAGAAGTGCGGCAGCGAAATGGTCTATAAGATGGGTCGCTACGGTAAGTTCATGGCTTGTTCCAATTTCCCAGACTGCCGGAACACGAAACCGATTGTAAAAGAAATCGGGGTCAAATGTCCGAAGTGTAAAGAAGGGAACATTGTAGAACGGAAAAGTAAAAAGCGACGCATTTTCTATGGTTGCGATCGATATCCATCATGTGATTTCGTTTCTTGGGATAAACCGATCAGCCGTCCTTGTCCGAAATGCAGCAGCTTGCTTGTTGAGAAGAAATCGAAGAAGAGTACATCGATCCAATGTACGAACTGTGACTACAAAGAGAAACAGAATTAGGGTGATTGAAAGTGAATGTACAAGAAGTAAACGTTGTAGGAGCGGGATTAGCTGGAAGTGAAGCTGCGTGGCAATTAGCGAAACGCGGCATTCACGTCCATCTTTATGAGATGAGACCGAAGAAGCAGACCCCTGCTCACCATACAGATAAATTCGCAGAACTTGTCTGCAGTAATTCCTTGCGATCCAATGCATTGACGAATGCTGTCGGTGTGTTGAAAGAGGAAATGAGACAATTGGATTCCGTCATCATTCAAAGTGCGGATGACTGTTCTGTCCCAGCGGGAGGAGCACTTGCCGTAGACCGTCATGAATTTGCGGCGAGAGTGACTGAAAGAGTTAAAGGTCATGAGAATGTGACTGTCCACGATGAAGAGATCAAAGGGATACCAGAAGGTCCAACCATCATTGCAACAGGTCCTCTCACTTCGAAAGATTTATCGGATGCCTTGAAATCGTTGACGGGTGAAGAATATTTATACTTTTACGATGCGGCTGCTCCAATCCTTGAAGTAGACAGTATCGACCGTGATAAAGTATATTTGAAAAGTCGTTATGATAAGGGTGAAGCAGCCTATCTGAATTGCCCGATGACAGAAGAAGAATTCGATCGTTTTTACGATGCATTGATCAATGCTGAAACGGTCCCATTGAAAGAATTCGAGAAGGAAATCTTCTTCGAAGGCTGTATGCCCGTTGAAGTCATGGCGCAAAGAGGAAAGAAAACGTTATTGTTCGGCCCGATGAAACCGGTTGGACTTGAAGATCCGAAAACCGGCAAGACACCATATGCGGTTGTGCAACTCCGACAAGATAACAAATCTGGTACTCTCTACAATATTGTAGGATTCCAAACCCACATGAAATGGGGACCACAAAAAGAGGTCCTTCGTTTGATTCCTGGACTTGAGAATGCAGAAATCGTTCGATACGGTGTGATGCATCGTAACACGTTCATCAACTCTCCGAACCTGTTACGTCCTACTTATCAGTATAAAGATCGCGATGATTTGTTCTTCGCTGGGCAGATGACAGGTGTGGAAGGGTACGTCGAAAGCGCAGCTTCCGGGTTGATTGCAGGAATGAATGCTGCACGACTCGTGCAAGGAGAAGAACCGGTAGTATTTCCTGTTGAAACCGCGTTAGGCAGCATGGCTGAATACATCACGACTGCCAACCCTGACAACTTCCAACCGATCAATTCCAATTTCGGTTTGTTCCCACCGCTCGAGAAGCGGATTAAAAACAAAAAAGAACGTAACGAAATGATTGCTTCCAGAGCACTGGAAACAATTCAGAATTTTTTAACAAAAATGTGAATATATATTGTCAAGGCCTCTATGTTGTGTTACGATTTAGGGGTCTTTATGCTAATTGTAATACTATTCAGAAAATAGGTAGTTGATTACAAAAATGGAAGAGCACATTCGACTGTTCATTGAATATCTACAGATTGAGAAGAACAGTTCATCCCATACCATACTGAATTATCAAAAAGACATCGAAGATTTTGTAGACTTTACGAAGCAGCAAGGCTTGGACCAATTTGCTGCTGTTTCTTATGTACATGTGCGCCATTATCTCACCATCTTGCATGAGAAAGAATATGCTCGAAAAACAGTGGCACGGAAGATCTCCTCTTTAAGAAGTTTATATCGGTTTTTGCTAAGAGAAGAATTCGTGTCTGAAAATCCATTCCAAATGGCTTCGTTACCAAGGAAAACAGAGCGACTCCCCAAATTCTTTTATCAAGAAGAACTTGAGGAGTTGTTTAAGGTTTCAGACCTTACTACTCCCCTTGGGCAGAGGAACCAGACTCTTCTCGAAATCCTCTATGGCACAGGGATTCGTGTCAGTGAACTTTGTCAATTGACCGTGAAAGACATTGATACGAACATCGAGACGATCCTAGTACAAGGAAAAGGTCGGAAAGAGAGGTATGTTCCGATCGGAAGCTATGCATTGGAATCTTTGAATCGTTATTTGAATGATGGAAGAAAGAAACTGATGAAGACACATTCACACGATAAGTTGTTCGTGAATTATAGAGGGGAACCACTTTCTCATAAAGGGGTCAGAAAAATATTGCAAAAAATGATCAAGTCGACTTCCTTGACGATGAAAATCACTCCCCATATGATGCGTCATACTTTTGCGACCCATCTATTGAATGAAGGAGCTGATCTGAGAGCGGTACAGGAACTCTTAGGGCATGCACAACTCTCGTCCACTCAGATTTATACACATGTTACGAAAGACCGTTTACAAGAGTTATACCGTTCCTATCATCCAAGAGCTTAGGAAGAGAAAAAGAATGATGGAAGGAGGTTTTCGGAATGGGTTCATTTCATGCAACAACGATTTTCGCAGTAAGGCATAATGGAGGATTTGCGATGGCTGGTGACGGTCAGGTGACCTTCGGAAATGCTGTCGTCATGAAACATACTGCCAAGAAAGTCCGTAAATTGTATGGTGGAAAAGTGCTTGCAGGATTTGCGGGATCTGTGGCAGATGCATTCACTCTTTTCGAAAAGTTCGAAGCGAAACTGGAAGAGTACAATGGAAATCTCCAACGTTCTGCTGTAGAACTTGCTAAGGAATGGAGAGGGGATAAGATTCTCAGAAGGTTAGAGGCGATGCTGATCGTCATGAATACAGAATCCATGCTTCTCGTTTCAGGTACAGGAGAAGTGATCGAACCGGACGATGGAATCCTTTCCATAGGTTCAGGCGGGAACTATGCATTAGCAGCAGGCAGAGCGTTGAAACGTCACGGTGAACACTTGAGTGCTGAAGATATTGCAAAAAGTGCTTTAGAAATTGCTGCTGACATTTGCGTTTATACGAACGATCAAATTATTGTAGAACAATTAACGTGAAACGGGGGAGTTTGACACGATGAAAATGGATTACACACCAAGACAAATTGTCGAACGGCTGGATCAATTCATTGTCGGTCAGAAAAGTGCGAAGAAGGCGGTCGCCATCGCCCTCAGAAATCGTTACCGTAGAAGCATGATCGATGAATCGATTCGTGATGAAGTTGTACCGAAGAATATTTTGATGATTGGTCCTACAGGAGTGGGAAAGACAGAAATCGCTAGACGGTTGGCGAAGATTGTAGGAGCGCCCTTCATTAAGGTGGAAGCTACGAAATTCACTGAAGTGGGCTATGTAGGTCGTGACGTTGAATCTATGGTCCGTGATCTCGTTGAAACATCCATCCGGATCGTAAAAGAAGAGAAAATGGCTGATGTGAAAGAGCGTGCAGAACAGAATGCCAACAAACGTCTCGTCGAATTGCTTGTCCCTTCGAAGAAGACAGAGCAAAGCGCGTACAAAAACCCGTTGGAAATGTTGTTTGGTGGAAACCAACAACCAAACGATACTACATCACAGGCAGACCAAGAGCAAGATCAGATTGCCGCGCGTCGGAAGCAAATTGCGCACCAGCTGGCACTAGGTGAGCTGGAAGACCGTTATGTCACCGTTGAAGTGGAAGAACAGAATCAGAATATGATGGATATGTTCCAGGGCTCTGGCTTAGAGCAGATGGGTATGAACATGCAAGATATGCTTGGCAGCTTCATGCCAAAGAAAAAGAAAAAGAGGAAGCTTACAGTCAAGGATGCAAGGAAAGTCTTGACCCATGAAGAAGCCCAGAAATTGATCGATATGGATGAAGTCGGCCAAGAAGCTGTTACAAGAGCGGAACAAACGGGTATGATATTCATAGATGAGATTGATAAAATCGCAGGTAAAGGGAATCAATCTGCAGATGTTTCGCGTGAGGGTGTACAAAGGGATATCTTACCGATTGTAGAAGGATCGACAGTCGTCACGAAATATGGACCGGTAAAGACCGACCATGTACTGTTTGTCGCTGCAGGTGCGTTTCATATCGCAAAGCCATCTGATTTGATACCTGAATTGCAAGGGAGATTTCCGATCAGGGTAGAGCTCAACAGTCTAACGATCGATGATTTTGTTTCTATTCTAGTAGACCCTGACAACGCACTGACAAAACAATATAAAGCACTTTTGAAAACGGAAGGTATAAACATAGAATTTTCTGACGATGCTATTCGTAGAATTGCAACGATCGCTACAGAAGTGAATCAACATACCGACAATATCGGTGCGAGAAGATTGCATACGATCCTTGAGAGGCTGTTAGAAGATTTATCTTTCGAAGCCCCGGATATTTCACTCGAAACGGTTACAATTACTCCTGAATATGTCGATGATAAACTAGGAGCTATTGCAAAAGACCGAGACTTGAGTCAATACATTCTATAATACTTAGGAGGAGTTCCAAATGAATTTGTTAGAGAAAACACGTAAAATCAATGCCTTATTACAAGAGTCTGGTGGTAAACCAGTTAACTTTAAAGAAATGGCGGGAACACTTTGTGACGTCATCGAAGCGAACATCTTCGTCGTCAGTCGCCGAGGAAAACTGCTTGGATATTCCCTCGTACAGGAAATTGAAAACGAGAGAATGAAAAAGATGTTGGTCGATCGTCAATTCCCAACCGAGTATACGAAAAACTTGTTCAATATTACAGATACTTCCTCTAACCTTGATATCAACAGTGACTATACGGCATTCCCGGTTGAAAACAAGGATCTCTTCAATGAAGGTCTTACAACAATCGTACCGATTGTCGGTGCAGGTGAAAGACTAGGGACATTGATCCTTTCTCGTTTGAATGAATCCTTCAAGGACGATGATTTGATTTTGGCTGAGTATGGTGCAACTGTTGTTGGTACTGAGATTCTTCGTGAAAAGACAGAAGAAATTGAAGAAGAAGCTCGTAACAAAGCTGTCGTACAAATGGCAATCAGCTCATTATCTTATAGTGAATTAGAAGCGATTGAGCACATTTTTGAAGAGCTTGATGGTAACGAAGGACTACTTGTTGCCAGTAAAATTGCAGACCGTGTAGGAATCACACGATCTGTCATCGTCAACGCACTCCGAAAACTGGAAAGTGCTGGCGTTATCGAGTCTCGTTCACTTGGTATGAAAGGGACGTACATCAAAGTACTGAATGACAAATTCCTTCACGAACTATCTAAATTGAAAGCTATGTAACGCTGAGCATGCAAGAGACTAGACCTGAAAGGGTCTAGTCTCTTTTTGTTTTCTCTATTTTTATTAATGGGTGTCCTCAAAAAATAATGAAAGCAGAGAGGAGAAGAATTAAAGAACTTAATGAAAAAATTGTCGAATCTTAACATCTATTGGCAGGTATTGCCGTTTATAATGGAGAATAGATAGTAATGGAATACCATAAATGTCGAATAAGCAAATAGTCCCGGTTTTTTAATGGGGCTTTATATCGAAAAAAATCGAAATGTTGCAAATTACATAGACAGTTACACATTATTTCTATAAAATACATCTGAAAGCTACTTAGAAATTGTTGGGTTTTAAGGAAATTTTACTATAAGGAGGATAGATATGCTAGATTCAGGTATGATTCGACATCTTGAACATGCATTAAACTATCGTTCTGCAAATCACAAGGCTATCGCCAACAATATTGCGAACGCTGATACACCGAATTATAAAGCGAAATCGGTGGCATTCAAGCAGACGTTCAATGAGTCACTCAAGGCTTATCGGACGGATGCGAAACATGTGCCATTCTCTTCAGAAGCGGGATCTACATCTTCTTATCAGATAAGAACGAACCAGAATTCTTCTTATTCGCATAATGGAAACAATGTGGACGTCGATCAAGAAATGGCGAAACTCGCAGAGAATCAATTGCATTATCAAGCACTTGTTCAAAGATTAAATGGAAAAATGAATTCTATGAAAATGGTGTTGAAGGGAGGCAGATGATAGATGGGGATGTTTGATTCAATGAATATTTCAGCTTCTGCCCTGACAGCACAAAGACTGAGGATGGATGTCGCATCTTCAAACATAGCCAATGCGGATACGACTCGAGGTGAATTCGTCAATGGTGAATGGCAGCCATATCGCAGAAAGATGGTGGTCCTTCAACCAAAGTCTGCTAGTTTTCAATCGATGTTGTCTAAAGCACAGAGCAGTAACCAAATGGAAGGCGTCAAAGCTGTTGAGTTGCGAGAGGATGAACAACCATTCAAGTTGGTGTATCAACCGGAACATCCTGATGCGGATGATCAAGGTTATGTCAGACTTCCTAATGTGGATCCGTTGAAGGAAATGGTGGACTTGATGAGTTCGACGCGTTCATATGAGGCGAATGTTACTGTAATGAATGCAGCAAAAGGGATGTACATGAAAGCGTTGGAAATCGGCAGATAAAATCTTTTTATAGGAGAAGATGATTTATGGAATCCGTTTCTTTAATGAACAAACTGTCGAATCAGACAGTTGTCAAAAGCTCAACTCCTGACCAAGCTCGTACTGAAATGGCATCATCTTTCAAAGAGATGTTAAAGCAGGTCAATGACGCACAAATCAAGTCGGATGTCGAAACGGAGAAACTGATCTCTGGAAAGACGGATAACCTACATAATGTGATGATCACAGCGGAAAAGGCAAGCGTTACGCTTCAAACCGCTGTTGAAGTGCGTAATAAAGCTATTGAAGCTTACCAGGAAGTTATGAGGATGCAAGTTTAATTGCATATTTAAACTATTAATTTATTCGTACATAACTTTCGAAATGTGAAAATGTTTTTTGTCCATGGAAAATAATTTTTTTCGATGGATGACGACCGGGGGATAAAATGAACGAAAAGATCACGTCATACAAGAATCAAATGTCGCAATATTGGAATGAACGTTCAAAGAAACAAAAAGCGTTGATCCTTGGTTCTATCATCGGGTTATTCGCCTTCGTCACCATACTAACGGTCATCATTTCAAACGATCAATATGTTCCATTGTATAGCGGGCTCTCCCCGGAAGAAACCGGGCAAGTGAAAAGCAGCCTAGAAGCCAAAGGGATTCCTTATGAAATATCAAGTAACGGCACAGTGATTCTGGTGCCTGATCAGCAAGTGGATGCATTGAAAGTAGAACTTGCAGCAGAGGGTACACCTAAAAGTGGTGCTATCAATTATGAATTCTTTGGTGAGAACAACGGTTTTGGAATGACAGATAAAGAATTTGGGGTTCTGGAACGTGCAGCAATGCAAACTGAACTGCAAGATTTGATCGGAAGTATAGACGGCGTTCAAAATTCCAAAGTAATGATCAATTTACCGAAAGAGAATGTGTGGCTCACAGATGCCGAACAGACTGCTTCAGCTTCTGTCGTACTTGATTTGAAACCAGGATACACATTGAAGGAGCAACAAGTGAATTCGTTGTATCACTTGGTTTCGAAAAGTGTACCGTCCTTACCTATCGATAATATCGTCATTATGGATCAATATTTTAACTATTTTGACTTAAATAATCCAAATGAGCAGTCCAACACGTTGACCGCATATGAACAGCAGAAGACGATCAAGGAAGACATCGAAAAGGATCTGCAAAGAAACATCCAGAGAATGCTTGCTACCATGATGGGTCCTGAAAAGGTCGTCGTATCTGTTACGACCGACATCGATTTTACGAAAGAAAAAAGACAAGAGGAGCTTGTCGAGCCTGTCGATAAAGACAAGATGGAAGGCATACAGATGAGCGTGGAGCGTATCCGCGAAACATACACTGGTAATGGTGCACCTCCAGGAGGGGTGGCAGGAACTGGTGAAGAGGATATTCCTTCTTATCAAGGAGAAGATGGAGGATCAGGGGATTACCAGCGTATCGAAGAGCGAATCAACAATGAAGTGAACAGAATACATAAAGAAGTTGAAGAAGCTCCTTATGAGATCAGAGACATCGGTATCCAGGTCATGGTAGAGCCGCCGACACCGGATGACCTCAATTCTCTACCCGCTGAACGGATCACCGATATCGAACAGGTGTTAAGCAGTATTGTCCGAACGACGATTTCAAAAGACATATCCAACGAAATTACAGATGATGAAGTTCAACAGAAGATCATCGTATCGGCTCAGTCCTTTGAAGGGAAGATGGAGATGCCGGAACCGACGCCCGTCATTCCGACTTGGGTTTACATAGTAGGAGGCGCACTACTTGTACTCATCATTTTATTGATCATCCTTCTGCTTAGAAAGAGAAAAGAAAAAGAGGACACTGATGAGGATTACAGTTCAATCAATTATCAAGTCGAGGAAGTACCGGATCTACAACCTCAACGAACTGAAGAATCTACACGCAAACAACAGCTGGAGAAATTAGCGAAGGACAAGCCTGATGAATTTGCCAAGCTATTACGCTCATGGCTTTCTGAAGATTAGGAGGTGGACCAGTGGCAAGGGGATTGCAAAAATTATCGGGAAGAGAAAAGGCTGCGGTCCTGTTAATCTCATTAGGACCTGACGTATCTGCACAGATTTACAAGCATTTAAGCGAAGAGGAAATTGAACGATTGACTTTAGAAATTTCGAATGTAAGAAAAATCGATTCTACAGTGAAAGAAGACATCATCGATGAATTCCATCAAATTGCATTAGCGCAAGAATACATCACTCAAGGTGGAATCGGATATGCCAAGACCGTCTTGGAAAAAGCACTCGGCTCGAATGAAGCTTCATCGATCATTCAACGGCTGACGTCGACTTTGCAGGTTCGTCCGTTTGATTTTGCCAGGAAAGCCGATCCAGGCCAGATTTTGAACTTTATCCAGAATGAACACCCGCAGACGATTGCACTTGTATTATCATATTTGGATTCAACCCAGTCTGCACAAATACTTTCAGAGCTACCTCAAGAAGTTCAAGCAGATGTCGCCAAAAGGATTGCATTAATGGATCGGACATCACCCGAAGTCATTACGGAAATTGAGCAGATTCTAGAGCAAAAACTTTCAACGACTGTTACCCAGGACTTCACATCAGCTGGTGGTATCGAAGCAGTTGTAGAAGTACTAAACGGAGTAGATCGAAGCACCGAGCGTACGATACTGGATGCACTGGAAGTACAAGATCCAGACCTGGCAGAAGAGATCAAGAAGAGGATGTTCGTATTTGAAGACATCGTCACGTTGGATAGCCGTTCCATTCAACGTGTCATCCGAGAACTTCCGAACGAAGATCTATTACTCTCACTGAAAGCTGCAAGCGAAGAAGTGAAAGAAATCGTATTCCAGAACATGTCGAAACGGATGGTCGAAAACTTCCAAGAAGAAATGGAGTACATGGGCCCTGTCCGATTGAGAGATGTAGAAGAAGCACAATCAAGAATCGTTTCGATCATCCGAAGATTGGAAGAAGCTGGAGAAGTGGTCATTGCACGTGGTGGAGGAGACGATATCATTGTCTAGAGTCATCAAATTTTCTCCTGTAATCCAGAACAGTGATACAAAGCCTGTTGAAATTAAACGACTGAGTGCGTTCCAATCCAAGGAATCCTCTGCAGAGCAGTCCAATCATGAATCCAATTTGAGAGATAAGGCTGAGCATGATGCAGAAAAGCTTTTGACAGAAGCAAGACAAGAAGCAGAGCGGCTCGTCTCAGAAGCTCAAAATGAGATAAATCAGAAGTTGGAAGAACTTGCACAAAAAGAAGCTGACCTGCAGTCCTATATCTCGAAAGCCGAACAAGAGGCAGCTGAAAAAGGGTATCAAGAAGGTTATGAGCAAGGGCAGAAAAATGGAGAAGAAGAATACCGTTCTCTGATCGCAGAAGCGAATCGAATTCTTGCCAGTGCACAATCCCATCATCATCAGAAGATGATGGAATGTGAACCGGAGTTGATTGAACTGAGTGTTTCCGTTGCAGGAAAGATCATCGGCGAAAATCTGGATTTCGAGGACAAATGGAAGACATTCATCAGTGAAGCGTTGAATCAGGTGAAACAAGAAGAGGATATTAAATTGTTCGTCCCGCCCAAACACTACACTTCATCAGTGGAGTTGGCTAAAAACCTATCATCCATCTTCAACACAGAAATCATCGTTTACCCGGATGATTCAAAAACGGATCTTGGTTGTGTCATTGAAACGAAGTACGGACAAATCGACGCTTCAATTGATAGTCAGCTAGAAGAACTGAAGGAAAAATTATTAGAGCTTGTAGGTGAACATAATGAACATCACTCGGGTTCTGGAGTCACTTGATAAAATCGATCCTTACAAACGGTATGGAAAAGTCAATCGTGTAATCGGTCTTATGATTGAATCGAAAGGACCTAGAACTTCCATTGGAGATGTTTGTTATATCCATACCGGCGAAGGACTGAATAAACGGATTCCGGCAGAAGTGGTCGGATTTCGGGAAGAGAATGTTTTGTTGATGCCTTTCACTTCCATTCAGGAAATTTCACCAGGGAGTCTGGTGGAAGCGACAGGAAAACCTTTGCAGATCAAAGCAGGTGAAGCATTAATCGGTAAAGTGCTCGATGGACTGGGGAAGCCGCTAGATGGTGATTCCTTACCCTTCGGTCTGTCATCGCGGTTGACCGATACGCCGCCACCGAATCCGATGCACCGACCGAGGATATCCCAACAGATCAGTTGTGGAGTAAGAGCGATCGATAGCTTCCTGTCCATTGGAAATGGTCAACGTGTCGGTATTTTTGCTGGTAGTGGGGTTGGGAAAAGTACACTTCTAGGGATGATTGCTCGACAATCAAGTGCCGATGTGAACATCATCGCTTTAATCGGAGAACGTGGTCGAGAAGTAAGAGAGTTCGTTGAACATGATCTCGGTGAGGAAGGATTGAAAAAGTCCATCGTGGTCGCTGCGACATCTGACCAACCAGCTTTGCTACGGATTAAAGGAGCACTCACTGCTACAACACTTGCAGAATACTTCCGCGATCAAGGTAAGAACGTCATGCTCATGATGGATTCTGTCACCCGGGTTGCTATGGCTCAAAGGGAAATCGGTCTTGCCGTCGGAGAACCACCGGCAACGAAAGGGTATACCCCATCCGTATTCGCTTCACTCCCTAAGCTGTTGGAACGTTCAGGAACGAGTATGAGTGGTAGTATTACCGCATTTTACACAGTTCTTGTGGATGGTGATGACTTGAATGAACCTATTGCGGACACCGTTCGAGGAATACTGGATGGACACATCGTGTTAGATCGGAACTTAGCGAACAAAGGCCATTTTCCTTCCATCAACGTTTTGAAAAGCGTCAGTCGAGTGATGAACAATATCGCAACTCCTGAGCATATTGCATACGCATCAAAAGGCCGGGAATTATTATCGGCTTATGCAGAGTCTGAAGACCTCATTTCCATCGGTGCCTACAAAACCGGGACCTCTAAGAAAGTGGATGAGGCAATCGCTTATCAGCCGAAAATCATGGAATACCTTCGACAAGAGACGTATGAAGATGTAACAGCTGCTCAATCCGCTGAAGAACTGGCAAGACTTTTTCATGAGAGGTGAAAATCGTGAGTTTTCAATTTAGGATGGATCAAGTACTAGACTATAAACATCATGAAAAAGAACGTACACACAAGGAGTATATGGAAAGCCAAACAATCTTCGAAGAAGTCGGCTACGAATTGTATGGCCTTCTGAAGAAAAAGGAAGTTTTAATAGAAGAGCAATCTCAAAGGATCCAGCATGGAGAGCAAGTGAGGAACATTCAACAGATCAATTACTTTATCGATCGATTGGATGGACAAGTGAAACTTCTTCAGATGAAATTACAACAAGCTAGAGACACCATGAATCAAACCCATGAGCGATTGGTGAATCAGACCATCGATGTAAAGAAATATGAAAAGTTGAAGGAAAAACAGTTTGATCGGTATCAAGAATATGTAAAGTCAGAAGAGATGAAGATCACCGATGAACTTGCAGTTTTACGACATACGACAAATGGAATCAGGTGAGGTCATTGGAGAAGAAACCGAATAAAGCCTTATGGTTTTTACTAGTTATCGTCATTCCGCTCTTATTCGCAGCTTCCTTGTCTGTCATCATTTTCTCTCTGATGGGCGTGAACTTGATTGAAAAAGGGAAAAACTATGCCGCTAACGTCCCCGTCATTTCAGAGTGGGTTGAACCTACGGATGTGAAAAAGCGCTCGACAGAAGAGATGATGTTGACTTTGGAAAGTCAAGTGAAGACCTTACAAGCGGAAAATGAGAAAGCGGAAGCTGAAGTTTTGCAACAGGAGGAAGTCATCAAGCAACAACAATCCGACATTGCTCGATTAAAGAACCAATTGCAAGATAAAGAGTCTGAACAAGCCGACCAGAAGAGTTCATTAGATCGACTTTCAGAAGTATACAGCACGATGCCTGCAGGAAATGCTGCTCAGATTTTTGAAACAATGGATCAATCGGAAGCTGCTATCATCCTGACGAACCTTGAGACAGATGCACAAGCTGCCATCTTAGCTGAAATGGATCCTGCTACAGCCGCTGAACTGACGAAATTACTAACGAATGGATAATTCATATGAATTGAAAGGGGGTGAACACGAATGACATCGATCCCTACGATGATGATGCAATCCACGGTCATGAATGGTAATACAGCTACACAATCGAAACATTCAGGAGCAAAAAGCGATACATTCAAAGGAATGATTGCTTCCCAAATGACCCATGGTACGGCATCCGGAACATCTAATGTAAGCATTGATCAGTTGATGACCTTGCTTGAGGATTTTAAGCGTTCTTTCAATGCAGAAAATGGAACAGACCTGACATTGGAAGAAATCGTGGACCATCTTCAAAATGAACTGGAATCACTAGGCTTTGGTAACTTCCAATCTCTCTTGAAAGAGGTGGATCGGACATTGCCGATTACCGTTCCTTCCAAATCAAATATGAGTGGTAGTGGGTTTCTTTTACAAGTTCAGGGTGGAACGAATGCTTCAGCTGGTAAGACCGATTCCGCTGCTCAGCAATCCAAGATTTCACACCTCGTGGATTTGTTGAAGTCGTCTGGTACAGCCGAAAGCACACTCCATGAATTCGTCAAATTTATGAGCAAAACAGACACTGGTAAATATCTACCCCAACTTACCAATTTAAAACATTTGTTGAATCAGGTTCAGAACCAGCTTCAACAAACCCAATCTGGGGATAAGAGGACGTCATTGTCAAATCAATTGGGAACACTGCAAAACAAGCATCATGCACTCATACATACATATCAATCAGCATCCCAAAAGGCTAACGAACAGACAAATGGCAACAAACCTATCAAAGGATTGACGATAGAAGCTCCGCAAATACTTGGATTATCTTCATCTCCAAATCTGATGAGTAAAGTAGAACAATATGTTCTTCATGCTCCTCAAGAACAAGAATCACCGGCGCGATTTCTCAATGAAATGGCAAAAATGATGAATCGCGGAAGACTCATGAGCCTACCGAACGGGAACACGCAATTATCCATAAAATTATTCCCTGAGAACCTTGGGGCCTTAGACATCCAAATCGTCCAACGGAATGGTGAAATTGCAGCAAAGATCATCGCTTCTACAGCACAGGCAAAAGAGTTGATCGAGACGAACCTGAATCAACTTAGGCATGTACTCCAGGGGCAGAACATTACAGTCAACCAAATTGAGGTCAGCAACCATGTGCCCGATTGGATGAATGATGAACGCGAAAAGCAGAATTCAGAGAATCCTTTTGGAAGAGAACAAAAAAATGAGAATGAAGACGAAGAGAACGGACCTCAAACTTTCCAGCAATGGATGGAAGAATTAGAGGTTGAAGGGGAGGTTTAATCCAGAATGGACAATAAGATTCAACAAAGTCTATTCTTACCAGATCAACAGATCAGGAAGACCGGCAGTTCAAATTTGGGGAAAGATGACTTTTTGAAGATATTGGTCGCTCAACTAGCCAATCAAGATCCATTGAAGCCGATGGAAGATCGGGAATTCATCTCTCAGATGGCGAACTTCTCAAGTCTTGAGCAGATGGTGAACATGAACCAGACATTGAACAGTTGGGTTGCCCACCAAAATAATGGCCAACTTCTCCAATACAGTGAATTGATCGGGAAAAAAGTGACTTGGATGGACTCAGGTGAAGATGGAAACGAAACGCATACAGGAACAGTCGCTAAAATTCACTTTGAACAAGGGGAAACGACGATCGAGTTGGAGGATGGAACGAAAGTGACACCAGCTCAAGTAACGACACTTTCTGCGTAAATTAAATATCGAGGTGGTCAAATGCAACGAATCTATCAAACTCCGATCACTTCAGCTATACCGCCAAACAGCAAAGTGGTCAAACATGATCAGAAATCAAATACCAATTTCAAGGAAGTTCTAAGAAACCAGGTACACAATCAAGAACTCAGAGTTTCAAAACATGCAAATTCCCGTTTAGCAGAACGAAACATCACGATCGATCAGATGACTTGGGACAGAATCAATGAGAAGTTGTCTGAGGCAAAGCAGAAAGGGATCAAGGATTCATTGGTTCTTGTGGGAGATGCAGCACTTGTTGTCAATGCGGACAACCATACAGTCATCACTGCAATGAACCGGCATGAAGCTTCAGAACATATTTTTACGAACATTAATGGCGCAATCGTAATGAATTAAGAGCTGGACCTATTAGGGGGCTCGTACTTCTGCCGAATGACAGAGGCAGGACTTAAAATTGAGAGGGGAAATGATGTAATGCTTCGATCCATGTATTCAGGTATTAGTGGGATGAAAAACTTTCAATCCAAATTGGATGTTTTAGGGAATAACATCGCAAACGTCAACACATACGGATTCAAAAAAGGGAGAACGACATTCAAGGATCTCGTCTCCCAGCAAATTTCCGGAGCAAGTGCACCTAATGCAAACCGCGGGGGTGTGAATCCAAAGCAAGTCGGTCTTGGATCACAGTTATCGACGATCGATACCATCCATACGCAAGGAAGCTTGCAGACTACAGGAAGACCGCTTGACCTTTCCATTTCAGGAGATGGCTACTTCGTCGTTTCAGACGGTCCGAATGATTTCTACACAAGAGCAGGTAACTTCTACTTAGACCAAGGCGGTACACTTGTAAACGCTGACGGATTAAGAGTTCAAGGTGCAGGTGGTGACATTACTATTCCGACCGATGCTGAAAGTTTTAGTATCGGGAACGATGGTACCGTGAATTACATTGATAATGCTGGAAATGTCGTTTCGGCTGGCCAAATCAGCATCTCTAAATTTGCGAACAACGGTGGACTTGAAAAAGCAGGTAGCAACCTATATCAAGAAACAACTAACTCCGGAGCTGCAAATGTAGTGACTGCAGGGACTGCTGGAGCGGGTGAAATCGTAGCGGGTACATTGGAAATGTCCAATGTCGATCTATCTGAGGAATTCACAGAGATGATCGTTGCCCAGCGTGGTTTTCAGGCCAATACAAGAATCATTACGACTTCAGATGAAATTCTCCAGGAACTAGTCAATCTAAAGAGATAAAGTGAGGTGACCGGGGCTGGATAAGTCCAGCCCCACCTACATTATGATTGAACTTACAAAGTTGAATGGGCAGAAGTTCACACTAAATGCAATCTATATCGAGCAGGTCCAGGCGTTCCCGGATACGACGATCACTCTCACAAATGGAAGGAAGTTCTTAGTCAGAGATTCCGTCAACGAAGTCCAGGAAGCGGTGAAAGAGTTTTACAAACAGATCTCAATCATCGGCTTGCCGATACAAAAGGGGGATGACGATGAAAGGTAGCCTCGTCAAAACGATGCTGGTCATGCTATCTGCTATTACAGTTTTAGCGATTGCCGGCGTAGTCCTATACATAAATCTTTCTGGAGATGACAAAAAAGCTTCAGGGAAATTATCAGCCGATGAACTGGTGGAATTATCTGTAACGACAGAAGAAATCATGACGAATCTTTCAGATGAAGGTTTTGCAAAAGTGACCTTCCGAATCCAGGTGGATAATCAGAAAGCCAAAAAGGAACTGGAGACGAGGATGTTTCAGATCCGCAATTCGATCATCTATCAATTATCAGGTACACAGGCAGAAGATCTGAAGGGTCCAGAAGGAATTGACAAACTCGAGCAAGATTTACAAAAGACCATCAATGGATTTTTGGAAAACGGAAAAGTCGTCAGGGTCTTCACAACCGAGAAAATCGTACAATAACTCCATGACTTGATGCAGAAAAGAGGTGAGGCTGTTGGCTGAAGTATTATCTCAGAACGAAATCGATGCGCTGTTATCCGCACTTTCCACCGGAGAGATGGATGCGGAAGAATTAAAGAAAGAAGAAGCTGAAAAGAAAGTCAAAGTCTATGATTTCAAAAGGGCTTTGCGGTTTTCAAAGGATCAGGTAAGGAGTCTTACCCGGATCCATGAGAATTATGCGAGACTGCTAACCACTTTCTTCTCAGCACAATTACGTACATATGTACAGATTTCTGTCGCTTCTGTCGATCAGATTCCATATGAAGAGTTCATCCGCTCGATACCGAAGATGACCATTCTCAACCTATTTGAAGCCCCGCCTCTTGAAGGGCGGTTGCTGATCGAAGTCAATCCGAACATCGCATATGCCATGCTCGATCGTACCCTGGGTGGACAGGGAGCAGGCATGAATAAGATTGATAGTTTGACAGAGATCGAAACGAAAATCATGAACCAACTGTTTGAAAAAGCGTTAGATAGCTTCGGTGAAGCATGGTCGACGATTGTCGATGTGGAACCAGAAATGGTTGATTTCGAAGTAAATCCGCAATTCCTTCAGATGGTTTCACCAAACGAGACCGTTGTTGTCATTTCTTTCACGACAACGATCGGAGAGACAAGCGGAATGATCAATATTTGTTTACCGCATGTCGTATTGGAACCAATCATCCCAAAACTCTCTGTCCATCATTGGATGCAGAAGAAGCAAAGGGATAAGCTGCCAGAAGAAGTTGAAAAGCTTGAGAGACGTGTCAAGAATGCGATGCTTCCTCTTACAGCTGAATTAGGTCGCTGTGCCATTTCCGTACAGGAATTCTTGTCACTGGCAACCAACGATGTCCTGGAGTTGGATCAAAAAATATCCGCTCCATTGAATATTAATGTCCAGGGAAAGAACAAATTCATTGGACAACCAGGTAAAGTGAAAAACCAGATGGCCGTTCAAATCATAGATGTTTATAAAAAGGAGGAATTTGACGATGAGTGATGACATGCTCTCCCAAGAAGAAATCGATGCTCTATTGAATGGAGGCGGTGATGATTCTTCAGATTCCAGTGAAGAAGAAGAGCTGACCGTCATCGAAAAAGATGCGATCGGCGAAATCGGGAACATTTCTTTCGGTAGTGCTGCGACTGCATTATCAACTCTATTGAATCAAAAAGTGGAAATCACGACACCAAGCGTGACGGTCGTTCGTAAATCCGAACTTATTGATGAATTTCCGAAGCCACATGTAGCTGTCAATGTCAGTTATACTGAAGGCTTTGATGGATCCAATCTACTTGTCATCAAGACCACTGATGCACAGATCATAGCAGACTTGATGCTTGGAGGGGATGGGACGAATCCGCACGGAGAGCTTGGAGAACTTCACTTGAGCGCCGTTCAGGAAGCGATGAACCAGATGATGGGGTCAGCATCGACGTCGATGTCTACAGTCTTTAACAAAAGGGTCGACATTTCACCTCCGAGTATTGATTTGATGGACATCAACTCAGATGAAGGCACAGATAACATCCCGGACTCAGAATTGCTCGTCCAAGTGTCCTTCAAATTGAAGGTGGGAGATTTGATCGATTCGAGGATCATGCAATTGGTACCTCTGTATTTCGGTAAAGATCTTGTCGATCAATTGATGAATCCAGAACCGATGCAAAATCCGGAAGAGGAAATGAGTTATGAGGAACCTCCTCAACAATCTGCTCCTCAACCTCAACATGTCAGTGAACCAGCTGCCGAACGTCCTGCACAACAACCGACGCCTCAGCCTGCACCTCAGCCGAGAGCGGAACCTTCTTATCAAAATAGAAGACAGGAAAATGTCCATCCCGCTGCGTTTACGGACTTTTCACAACAAGAGCCTGTAACAGTGGATCAGCGCAATTTGGACATGTTGTTGGACATTCCATTACAGGTGACGGTGGAGCTCGGACGGACGAAACGATCCGTGAAGGACATCCTCGAGTTGTCGCAAGGGTCGATCATCGAGCTTGATAAACTGGCTGGGGAGCCGGTAGATATCCTGGTCAACCAGAAGCTTATCGCAAAAGGGGAAGTTGTCGTCATCGATGAGAACTTTGGTGTCAGAGTTACAGAAATCATCAGTCAAAGAGATCGCTTAGAGAAATTACAATAATCCTAGGGGGAATAAAAATGGCTAATCGAATTTTAATTGTGGATGATGCAGCATTTATGAGAATGATGATCAAGGATATTCTTAGTAAGAATGGCTTTGAAATTGTAGGTGAGGCTGCAGACGGCGCACAAGCAGTTGAATTATATAAAGAACATACGCCTGACCTTGTAACGATGGACATCACAATGCCAGAGATGGACGGAATCACTGCGTTGAAGGAAATTCGAGGCATGAATCCGGATGCGAAAGTCATCATGTGTTCAGCTATGGGGCAGCAAGCGATGGTCATCGATGCCATTCAAGCAGGTGCAAAGGACTTTATCGTTAAACCGTTCCAGGCGGATCGTGTTTTGGAAGCTATCAAGAAAACACTAGATGCATAAGTAGGTGCTATTTTTGAGTTGTAAACGAATTGTACGGGTCCTGTTAATCGTTATTGTACTTGGGTTAGGACCCGCTCCCATCCATGCGAACACACCACAGACTCCAACCGATTGTACAACGGTTGCAGATTGCATGAAAGAAGAGAACAATCAAGAACAGTCAGAGTCAAACAACGGGAGCGTGGAGACAGTCAATACGAATTCGAGTGTATCCTCTGTAGGTACGATGTTCAAAGTACTGTTCGCTCTTGCGTTTGTCGTGGCATTGTTGATTCTTGTGCTGAAGCTATTACATAAACGTACCCAAGTCGTCCAGCAAGGCAAAGGAATCCAAACACTCGGCGGTACGATGTTGGGAAATCACCGATCCGTCCAATTGGTGAAGGTTGGTAACCGGATTCTCGTCGTCGGAGTCGGTGATAACGTTGAACTGATCAAAGAGATCGAAGACCCGGACGAAATCGACTCACTATTACGGATGAATGAGTCCCCATCATCACCTGGAGACTCGATCAAAGGCTTGAATAGCTGGTTCAATGCTTTGAGGAACAACGATGCACAACAAGGCAAATCGAATTTCAGGAATATCCTTGATAAACAGTTAAGTGACTCCAAACAAAAGAGAAACTCGATTTTGGAAGCAATGAAGAAGGGGCATGACAATGATTGAAGTACCAGGTATCAGCAATGAGCTGTTCAACAATAGTCCAGAAAACGTAGCTACTACAGTTCGATTGTTAGTCCTGTTGACCGTCTTGTCATTAGCACCGGCGTTTCTTGTCCTGATGACCTCTTTCACAAGGATCATCATTGTTCTATCATTCGTCCGGAACGGATTGGCGACGCAACAAATGCCACCGAATCAGGTTCTTATCGGACTCGCACTCTTTTTGACTTTTTTCATCATGGGCCCTGTTTTATCAGATGTGAATGATCAAGCACTGACCCCTTTCTTAGAAGGTGAAATATCTCAGGAAGAAGCGATGGAACAAGCGAGCATACCTATGAAAGAGTTCATGGCAGAGCATACGAGGCAGAAAGACCTGGCATTGTTCATGAATTATACAGGAGAAGAACGACCTGAAAGCGTTCAGGACATTCCGCTCACTACACTCGTCCCTGCATTCGCCATAAGCGAATTGAAGACGGCATTCCAAATGGGCTTTATGATCTTCGTTCCGTTTCTGGTTATTGATATGGTGGTTGCCAGCGTGTTGATGGCGATGGGGATGATGATGTTGCCACCGGTCATGATTTCTTTACCGTTTAAAATCTTGTTATTCGTATTGGTCGATGGATGGTACTTGATTGTCCGTTCCCTATTAGAGAGTTATTAGATCATTTAAGAGAAGGTGCTGCTTTCCATGGATACACAATTCGTCATATCACTTGCAGAAAAAGGAGTCTATACGACTCTGTTGATTAGTGGACCACTTCTGATCTTAGCTCTCGCGGTCGGTTTGTTCGTCAGTATCTTTCAGGCGACGACGCAGATCCAGGAACAAACGCTTGCATTCATTCCGAAAATCGCAGCAGTGCTTGTATCACTCATCTTTTTCGGTCCATGGATGTTGACCCAGATGATCACATTTACGCATGATCTATACAGCAATATCAACCAATATATAGGATTGTAATCGTATATGGAATTTGTAAACATGCTTCCAGCTTTCTTGCTTGTATTGGTCAGGGTCACCGGCTTCATGGCAACAGTACCGATTTTTTCATACCGCAACATCCCGGTGATTCATAAAATCGGACTTTCTGTCGCGTTATCATTCATTATTGTTACAACAATCCAAAGTCCGCTCATTGCACTCAATGGAGAGTATTTCCTGTTGTTGATCAAAGAGTTGATGGTTGGATTGAGCATCGGATTCATCGCCGCAATCCTACTGTATGCTTTACAAGTTGCAGGTGGATTCATCGATTTGCAGATGGGTTTTGCGATTGCCAACGTGTTCGATCCCCAGACTGGGATCCAATCACCGCTGATCGGGCGTTATTTATATATCTTCGCCATTCTTTTTCTGTTGAGCATTGATGCGCATCACATGATATTGAATGGGATTTATCAGAGTTATCAATTCGCTCCCATCGATGAATGGATCTTTATGTTCGGAGAGGGGAATGTGGCGAGGCTCGTTTCGGATACTGTAGTGACGATGTTTTACATCGCGTTCCAAATGGCCATACCGGTTGTCGGCTGTCTGTTTCTAGTCGATCTCGCACTCGGTATCGTTTCTAGGACCGTACCGCAAGTCAACGTATTTATCGTCGGTTTACCGTTGAAGATCTTTGTCAGTTTCTTTGTATTGTTGCTTGTCATTCCGATCATGTTCCAAATGATCGAAGCTTTATCGATCGATATGCTCGAAACGATGAGAAAAATGATGAAATTGTTAGGTGGTCAATAGCCTATGTCCTATCGTTCGCTTGATTTACAGTACTTCTCTCAGGAAAAGACGGAAAAAGCAACCCCGAAAAAGCGGCAAGACAGCCGTAAAAAAGGTCAGGTTGCCAAGTCGAGCGATGTGAATACTGCCATTATCTTATTAATCGTATTTTTATTTTTATGGCTTATTGGTCCCTTCATGTTGAACTCATTACTCGGCATTTTTCAGATGAGCTTCCGTGAATTCATACATTTCGATGTTACAACAGAAAACATTCAGCAAGTCATGGCATCCTTAGCCTTTGAGGCAGCGAAGATCGTTGCCCCAGTACTCCTGGTCGCAATGGTGGCCGGAGTAGCTGCCAACTATCTGCAGGTCGGTGTCCTCTTTTCGACGGATCCGTTGAAACTGAAGCTAGAACGGATCAATCCGTTGAAAGGCGTCAAGAGAATCTATTCGATGAGGGCAATCGTAGAATTGCTTAAATCAATTCTGAAAATCTCTCTCGTCGGATTCGTGACGTTCGCCATCCTTTGGTTGAAAAGGGATGACGTACTCACCCTATCAAAAGGTACCGCTGAACATTCATTGACGGTCATCGGCACCCTGACGATCCAGATGGGGCTCGCAGCCTCCGTTCTGCTGATTTTCCTTGCTGTGTTGGACTACACATATCAGAAGTATGACTTTGAAAAGAGCATCAAAATGAGTAAACAAGATGTCAAAGATGAACATAAGAAATCCGAAGGGGATCCTTTGATCAAGTCAAAAATCAAAGAAAAGCAAAGACAGATGGCGATGCAGCGGATGATGCAAGAAGTTCCACAAGCGGATGTCGTCATCACGAACCCGACTCATTATGCGATTGCATTGAAATACGATGACGGAAAGATGGATGCACCCGTTGTAGTAGCGAAAGGTGTCGATTATGTCGCACTAAAGATCCGTGAAGTAGCGAAGCACCATCAAATTGAAACGGTCGAAAACCGTCCTCTTGCCCGTAGCCTTTATGACCAGACGGAAATTGGAGATACAGTACCAGAAACCTTATTCAAAGCCGTTGCAGAAGTACTCGCTTATGTCTATCGATTGAAGAAATTAGTTTAAGAGATTCATTGAAGAATTAGAAGGAGCGTACAACGATGAAGCCTAGAGATCTGACAGTCCTACTCAGTGTCATATTAATCATCACGATGTTGATCATACCGCTTCCGACGTGGATGCTCGATTTTCTTATCATCACGAATATATCCTTAGCTCTGCTGATCATCCTCATCGCGATGAATACGAATGAACCGTTGCAGTTTTCGATCTTTCCGTCGCTGTTGCTCCTTGTCACGCTCTTCAGACTTGGTCTGAATGTCTCGACAACGAGATCGATCCTGAGCCAAGCGAAGGCAGGTAATGTCATCGATACATTCGGGTCGTTCGTTGTGGCAGGGAATGTACTCGTCGGTTTTGTCGTTTTCGTCATACTGATCATCATACAATTCGTCGTCATCACCAAAGGGTCGGAACGTGTTTCTGAGGTTGCTGCAAGATTTACGCTAGATGCGATGCCAGGGAAACAGATGAGTATCGATGCGGACTTGAATGCCGGTTTGATTTCCGAAAGGGAAGCTCGTGAGCGTAGACAGAAGATTGAACAAGAAGCAGATTTCTACGGAGCGATGGACGGGGCAAGTAAGTTCGTAAAAGGAGACGCAATTGCCGGAATCATCATCGTCATCATCAATATGATTTTCGGAATCATCATCGGTATGGTCCAGCAAGGTATGCCACTGTCAGAAGCTTCTGGAACTTATACGTTGTTGACCGTAGGTGACGGACTAGTCAGCCAAATCCCAGCGTTGATCATCTCAACTGCAACAGGAATCATCGTAACGCGTGCAGCGTCTGATGGGAACCTTGGACAAGATATCTCGAAGCAATTGCTTGCCTATCCCGCCATGTTGTATGTTGCATCAGCAACCGTATTCCTTCTAGGACTTTTCACACCGATACACGATGGTTTCACAATTCCGATTGCATTATTGCTTGCTTTTGGAGGATTTCAGTTGAGTCGTGTCGAAAAACAACGAAAAGTATCTGAAGAAGAGGTTGAAGAAGAAGTTCAGACTGAAGAGTTCAAGAGTCCGGAAAGTGTCGTCAATCTCTTACAGGTAGACCCGATTGAATTCGAGTTCGGGTACAGCCTCATTCCTTTGGCCGATACGAGCCAAGGTGGAGACTTGCTCGATCGGATCGTCATGATTCGCCGTCAACTAGCTCTGGAACTCGGTCTTGTCGTTCCTGTCGTTAGGATCAGGGACAATATCCAGCTACAACCGAACGAATACCGAATCAAAATCAAAGGGAATGAAATCACAAGGGGAGAACTTCTCCTGGATCATTACTTGGCTATGTCTCCAGGTGTTGATGATGAAGAGATTGAAGGGATTGAGACGGTTGAACCAGCATTCGGTTTGCCAGCACTGTGGATTTCAGAAGATCTGAAAGAGCGTGCTGAGTTGTCTGGTTACACGGTAGTCGATCCACCATCTGTCGTATCGACCCATTTGACCGAAATCATCAAGAAGCATTCCCATGAATTGCTGGGAAGACAAGAAGTGAAGCAGCTAATCGAGCATTTGAAAGAATCGCATGCTGCCCTTGTTGAAGATGTCACTCCAGATCCATTGAACATCGGGGATATTCAAAAAGTGCTTTCCAAGCTATTGAAAGAAAATATCTCCATCAGAAATCTGCCGATCATTTTTGAAACACTTGCTGATTATGGACAAATGACGAAAGATACAGACCTACTTACAGAATACGTGCGTCAATCGTTGTCACGCCAAATTTCCAAGCAATTCGGAGATGAACAATCCAGTTTGAAAGTGATCACATTGGCGGGAACCGTTGAAAAACGCATTGCTGAATCTGTCCAGCAGACCGAGCATGGCAATTATCTCGCTATGGATCCGAATGATTCACAAGCGATCTTTGATTCGATTACGAATGAAATCAAAAGAGTGAAAGAAGTCAGTCCGATGACGGTTCTATTATGTTCACCGGCCGTCAGGATGTATGTTCGACAGTTGATAGAACGATATCTACCTGACGTCACTGTGTTGTCCTACAATGAGTTGGAACCTGATCTGGAAGTACAAAGCATAGGGGTGGTGAATGTCTGATGAAAGTGAAAAAGTATATAGCACCGACTATGCCCGAAGTGATGAAGAAGATTCGAAACGATCTTGGTAAAGATGCAGTCATTTTGAACTCTAAGGAAATCAGGACTGGAGGTTTTCTCGGTTTTTTCACAAAACCTTCCTTGGAGGTTGTGGCTGCTTTAGACCCTGAGCCGATCTATACGGACAAAAGCAAAGAAACCGAACAGTTCAAGATGCCGAATAGACCAACCAGTATTAAGAAGACTGAAACCAAAGAATTCAATCGTTCTGACTACGATGAAATGCAGAAACTGTTACGAAGTCTGGCAACGGAGAAAAGCCATTCGAGCCATCTTCCTCCAGAAATCGTAACCATCATGAACCACTTGGAGGAACAAGGTGTCCATCATGAACTGCGAGATCTCATTTCTAAACAGCTGTTGAAAAAATGGTATCAGGAAGATTCTGAACAGGAAGCAAATGATAAACTACTGGATTGGGTGAGGGAGATCGTGCTCTCCATTTTACCGGAAGAAGGATTTGGTGGTTTTCAATATGATAAGAAATTTTTGAATCTGATTGGACCTACTGGTGTGGGGAAAACGACTACCATAGCAAAAATCGCTGCAGATGCAGTCCTGAATAAAAAGAAGAGAGCTGCACTCATTACGACAGATACATACCGGATTGCGGCAATCGAGCAATTGAAGACCTACGCAGAGATCTTGAATATTCCTCTCGAGGTAGCTTACAACCATGAGGATTTCATTCAAGCGAAAGAAAAGTTCCGTGATTATGACGTCATACTCGTCGATTCCGCTGGACGTAATTTCAAGAACGCAAAATATGTAACTGACCTGGAACACATTTATCAATTCAATGAGGAAATGGAAAATTTCCTCGTACTTTCACTTACATCCAAGCATGCTGATATGGTGAAGATTGTAAGCCAATTTGAAAAAGTTCCAATTGATAAACTAGTGTTCACGAAGCAGGATGAAACGGAAACATACGGAGATATTTTGAATATCAGTCATCAAACTGGCATTGGTGTAGCGTACATCACAATTGGTCAAAATGTACCGGATGATATAAAAGAAGCGAGTCATCAACAAATCATAGACCTTGTCATCGGAGATGTCCAACATGCATGATCAAGCGGAAATGCTCCGAAAACGGTTGGGGGATGACAAGAAGCAAGCGAAAGTATGTGCAATCGCAAGCGGTAAAGGTGGCGTCGGAAAATCAAATGTAACGGTCAATCTTGCCATCTCGCTTGCACAGTCAGGCTCAAGGGTAATCGTGCTTGATCTCGATATCGGCATGGCGAACCTGGACATTTTGATGGGGGTCCATTCCAAAGCGAATATCGTCGACCTCGTAGAACAGGAACTTTCCATTATAGAGATCATAGAGAACGGTCCTGGAAAGATCGATTACATCGCAGGCGGTAACGGATTGAATAAACTGTTCCAATTGAATGAGCGCCAGTTTCAACATTTCACTGAGCAACTTCAAGTGATCCATGATCTTTATGATTATATCTTTCTTGATATGGGAGCAGGTGCTTCAAAGGATAGCTTGCAATTCATCACTGCTGCAGATGAGGTATTGCTTGTTACTACCCCCGAGCCCACAGCAATTACAGATGCATATGCGATGTTGAAATTCATTTTGAGGCAAGAGCCAATGACCAAAGTATCTGTCATCGTCAACCGAGTGGAGAATCCGAAGGAAGGAAGAGAAATCGGTAAGCGAATCCAACTGGCCGCGACGCAATTTTTACAGAAGGAAATCGAGGTGTTAGGTGTCCTGCCAGATGATGGTTTGGTTTTTAAAGCCGTGAAACAACAAATCCCTTACACGCTCCATTCACCTCATGCTCCTGTCTCCAGGGGAATGAAACAGTTGTCCGACGCCTACAAAAAAGGATCTGAAATGAAGGGGATGCAAGAGGAAGGGTTTCTACAACGATTTTCGCGATACTTTTTTAGAAAGCAGGGTGCCAAATGAACATGATAAAGGTGTTGGTTGTTGATGATTCCGCTTTCATGCGGAAAGTCATCTCAGATTTGCTATCCAGCGACCCATCTATAGAAGTTGTTGGTACTGCAAGAAATGGAGAAGATGCGTTAAACAAAATCTCGAAACTTTCTCCGGACGTTGTCACACTTGATGTAGAAATGCCGGTGATGGATGGGTTGACCACTTTGAAAAAAATCGTGGATCATTATTCGTTGCCAGTCATCATGGTCAGCAGTGTCACCAAATCTGGAGCGAAGCAAACGATTGAAGCCATGCAGAACGGTGCAGTGGACTTCATTTCAAAACCATCTGGATCCATTTCATTAGACATACATAGAATTCAAGGAGAATTGGTTGAAAAGGTCAAAATCGCAAGCCAGGCGAACTTACCGAAAGACTTTACTGAACAACCTCCTATCCAACCTGACCCCATCACACCGAAAGTACCATTGAAGTCAGGGGCAAAAGGCGAGAGGAAAAAACTGATTTCGATCGGAACTTCTACAGGTGGTCCGAAAGCACTTGTTGAGGTCATATCCAAACTTCCGAAAGAAATCAACGCTCCTGTGCTCATCGTGCAGCATATGCCGGAAGGGTTCACTAAATCATTGGCTGAGCGATTAAATAAATTATCTGAATTGAATGTAAAAGAAGCAGAAACAGGTGAACGGATCAAAGAAGGCTGTGTATATATCGCACCGGGAGGTCACCACCTGAAAGTGAAGAAAGATACAGAAGGCTTATATGTCCAGCTTGATGATGAAACACCGCCGACTAGAGGACACCGTCCCTCTGTAGATGAAATGTTCAATAGCCTGACACAGATCGAAGACTACGAAAAGATTGCCGTCATCATGACCGGGATGGGTTCAGACGGCACAAACGGTCTTTTATCTTTAAAGCAGGATGAATCGACGATTGCCATTGCTGAATCAGAAGAGACTTGTGTAGTGTTCGGAATGCCGAGGGCTGCCATCGCTACGACTAAAGTAGATGAAATCGTACCTGTAAACAGCATAGCTGAAAGAATCGTCCATTATTTAAAGTAGGGGGTTGTACATATGGATATGAACCAATACCTTGAGATTTTCGTTGAGGAGAGTCGGGAACACCTTCAAGCTATCAACGAACATATGTTGAAGCTTGAAAACGATCCATCAAACATAGCGATCATCAACGACATTTTCCGATCTGCACATACATTAAAGGGGATGTCTGCATCAATGGGATATGAAGACTTAGCGAGTCTTACCCATCAGATGGAGAACGTATTGGATGCGATCAGACAAGAGAAAATTACCGTCAAGGATCACACTGTGGATGCATTGTTCGAATCAGTTGATCATCTTGAAGCGATGGTTGAATCCATCATCGCAGGCGGGGATGGTAAACGGGATGTGAAAGACATCGTCCATACATTGAATTTGATCGAAAAAGGAGAGGATCCGGATTCAGATTCCGGAACTCCATCATCTCAAACTGGCTCAGAGGATACTGGGTTAGATGAGTTTCAGAAGTCGATCCTACAGCAATCCATTGATCAAGGAATGAATGCATTTACGGTCAAGGTAACGTTAGAGAGCACATGTATGCTTAAAGCTGCCCGCGTTTATATGGTTTTCGAAGTCATTGAAAAAATCTCTGAAGTCATCCACTCTTCACCGGCAGTCAGCGATTTGGAAGAAGAGAAGTTCGATCAAGACTTTACGGTGACCTTGATCACTGACTTGGACGCAGATGAAGTCCAAACGAAAATCGGTAAGGTTTCAGAAGTAGAGACAGTTTCGGTTACGCCATTCAATGCAACGAAAGAGGCGAGTGAGGCAACTCAGGAAGCGGCAGCTGCAATTGAAACGGATAAACCTGTAGAGAAGAAACAGGAAAAAGAACCGGAAAATACGAAAAACGCGAAAGCCGCAGCAAGCAACAAGACGATGCGAGTCAACATCAATCGATTGGATAGTTTGATGAACCTCTTCGAAGAACTTGTCATCGACCGGGGCAGGTTGGAAGCACTCGCGAAAGAAATAGATAACGGTAGTTTGACAGATACCGTTGAGCATATCACTCGTTTGACCAGTGACTTACAAGATTCACTCATGACGTTGAGGATGGTGCAGATCGATACTGTATTCAATCGATTCCCGCGTATGATTCGAAGTCTTTCAAAAGATTTAGGCAAGAAAATCGAGTTCAATGTAACTGGTGGAGAGACTGAACTGGATCGTACGGTCATTGATGAAATCGGTGATCCACTCGTCCATCTGTTAAGGAACTCCGTCGATCATGGAATCGAAATGCCGGAGAAGCGATCAGAAGCTGGTAAACCTGAAGTTGGTACGATATCACTCACCGCCTATCACAGTGGTAACCACATCTACATCGATATTGAGGATGATGGTGGCGGAATCAATCGTGATAAGGTCCTGAAGAAGGCGATTGAAAACAATATCGTCGATGAAGCGATGGCAGAAAAGCTGGAAGACGAAGAAGTGTTTCAGCTATTGTTCGCTTCTGGATTCAGTACTGCAGATACTGTTTCCGATATTTCAGGTCGGGGTGTCGGTCTTGATGTCGTCAAGAGTAAGATTGAATCATTGGGAGGTCACATCCATGTAACCTCCAAGCCGGGACGCGGTTCCAAGTTCGCAATCCAATTGCCGTTGACGTTGTCGATCTTACCGGTCATGTTGGTCACGATCGGACTCGAAACATATGCGATTCCTCTTTCCAACATAGTGGAGAGCATCATCATTCCAAAGGGTGATGTGATGAAAGCACACAACCAATTGGTCATTGATTTCAGAGGCAAGGTTGTCCCGCTTGTGTCTATGAAAGATGTTTTGGAAGTCGAGTCAGTGGGAGAAGAAAAGGATACTTATTCCATCGTGGTCGTCCGAAAAGGAGATCAGATGGCAGCCTTGATCGTCGACCGATTCATCAGCCAGCAAGAAGTCGTCCTTAAACCGTTAGGAGATTACCTGACCAATGTCTTCGCCATATCTGGTGCTACGATTCTTGGGGATGGTAAGGTTTCGTTAATACTTGATTGCAACGATCTAATCAAATAAGGGAGGATTCAGAATGTCCGAAGTGAAAACAGTAGAAACCGAAATGAAAGCGATCGTATTCCAGCTTAAAGATGAAGAATATGGTGTGGATGTTCATCAAGTCCGTTCCATCGAGCGTCTACAAGAGATTACTAGAGTCCCGAGAACGCCTTCTTTCGTAAAAGGTGTCATCAATTTAAGAGGAATTGTTACTCCTATCATAGATTTAAGAAGCCGTTTCGATATCGAAGAAACCGAACCGACGGATGAAACAAGAATCATCATCGTCAATGCAAATGATCTCGAAGTAGGCATGATTGTAGATTCTGCGAATGACGTCATTGATGTACCAGCAAACGCTGTGGAACAGGCTCCTAAAGTCGTAGGTGGAATTGATGCAGAATATTTGGATGGTGTGGCGAAACTCGAAAAGAGATTATTGATTTTGCTTAACCTGGATAAAGTGTTGAACCCAGAAGAGATCATCGCACTCCGACAATTCAAGGAGAAGGGTGAATGATCACACCTGAAAGATTGACAGACTTCCATAAAGACATACTGAAAGAGATCGGTAATATCGGAGCGGGGCATGCCGCTACCGCGTTATCTGAACTCGTCAACAAGTCAATCGATATGAATGTTCCATCTGTCAAGTTGGCTCCTTTTCACGAAGTGACTGAGTTGCTCGGAGGAGAAGACACCGTAGTTGCGGCCACTTTCCTCCGTGTCACAGGGGATGCGCCTGGTAACATGTACTTCATTCTGACCATTGAAGAGGCTGTATCCTATCTTAAACAACTGACAGGCGATGAGAGTATCGATGAAAACAGCTTTTATGATTGTGAAATGACACGTTCAGCTTTACAGGAAACAGGCAATATTTTAGCGGGATCCTATCTTTCTTCCTTTTCTGATTTTACCGGATTGAAGCTATCGCCCTCGGTGCCTTATTTGACGATCGACATGGCGGCGGCAGTGTTATCATTCGGTCTTGTTGAGATGTCACAAGTAAGTGATTATGCCATTATCATAGATACACAGTTGAAAGAATCAGATGGGTTGCAGACCGGCATTGATGGACACTTTCTGTTGTTGCCTGACCCTGACTCTTTCGAAAAGATCTTTCATTCTTTAGGAGTTTCGATTAATGAATAAAACCATTGAAACCATCCAGGTCAAAATATCGGATTACCAGCTTGCCAAATCACCTCAACTCCTGAAAACGACAGGTCTCGGCTCATGTATCGGAGTGGTTGTTTACGAACCCGCTGCTAAGGTGGCTGGTATGGCACATGTCATGCTCCCGAGTTCCGAGCTGACAAGAGGAACTACTTTCAACTTAGCTAAATATGCAGACACGGCTATACCTGCGATGGTGAATGAGATGGTGCAAACTTATCGAATTAATAGAAGGAATTTGCAAGCGAAGATGGCTGGTGGCGCTCAAATGTTCCAGTTTACAGGAAAAAGTGAAGCGCTGAGAGTGGGACCAAGGAATGCAGAGGCCGTCAAAGAAGTTCTGAGGACACTTGACATACAGATCGTTGCTGAAGATGTCGGCGGTCAAAACGGAAGAACGATCGAGTTCAATACAGATAACGGAGAATTGATGATTCGGACGATCCACAAAGGCATGAGAACGATTTAGTCCATTTAACGGTGGATTTAGAATGAAGGTAAGGAGGGATTGGATGCGTAAAGGGGCAACTTCTGAAGCGAGTGTACATTGGGATAACTGGTCGAAATTCCGTGACAAAGATTCATGTCAAGCCTTATTGGAAATGCATTTACCCTTGGTCCAATATCATGTTCAACGGATTGCTGTAGGATTACCACGGAATGTCAATAAGGATGAGCTTCGCAGTCATGGACTGTTAGGATTGTATGATGCCTTGAAAAAATTCGATCCTACGAGAGACTTGAAATTTGATACGTATGCTTCTTTCCGGATTAGAGGTGCCATACTCGATGGACTTCGTCGTGAAGATTGGCTGCCAAGATCGTTGAGGGAGAAAACGAAGAAAATTGAAATGACCATCGAACGGATGGAGCAGGAAAAGATGCGTTCAGTGAGCGCATCAGAAGTCGCATCAGAAATCGACCTGTCAGAAGATGAAGTACTCAGCATCATGTCCGAAAGCTTTCTGGCGAATGTCCTCTCCATTGATGAAGAGAATAAAGACAGCGATACGAATGAAAAGGTCGGTTATACGATTGAAGATAAGAAAATAGACACACCTGAAAGCATGATTTTAACAGAAGAGTTACATAAACATCTGACGGATATCATCCATGAATTGAATGAAAAAGAACAGCTCGTCGTAAGTCTCTTCTACTATGAAGAACTGACATTGACTGAGATTGGACAGGTTCTTGGATTATCAACTTCCCGGATATCACAGATCCACTCCAAGGCACTATTCAAATTACGTGGTGTACTGAACAAATACTTGAATTAAGGAAGGAAGTTCATTTGTGGGGATTGATCTTGTTTCAGGAAACGTACAACTAAAAATCAAAGACAGTGGAATGACAGCGATATTAGTGCCGGTCTCCTCATTTGAAGGTGAATTGACATCCGAGGGACTCATCCAGTATCTATCTGACAATGATGTCGTGAATGGCATACAACATGACATCATCGATGAATTGGTACAGCTGTCTGAACATTGGATGGAACCCATTGTCGTGGCAAAAGGTACGAAACCTGTCAATGGTCAACCGGGGTATATCAGCCCAGTATTGAAGGAAGAAGAGCGTACACCTGATCTGGACGAACGTTACATTGACCTGAGATCCCCTACTTACATCCAATCCGTCAAACAAGGGGATTTGATTGCTGAAATTGTCCACCACACCGAAGGTACAGATGGTGTCAATGTTCTAGGCGATACCGTCAAAGCGAAACCAGGCAAGCCGATTCGGGTTAAGAAAACGAAAAACATCCGTATTGCTGAAAAAGAAAACAAGGTCTATTCCCTGACAGATGGACAAGTCAGTTACCAAAAGAGATCCGTTCACGTTTTTCCTGTTTACGAAGTGCATGGAGATCTGGATTTGAAGACAGGGAATTTAACTTTTACCGGAAACATCCATATCCATGGTGATGTGCCTTCAGGTTATACGATCCGTGCGGATGGAGATGTCCGGATCAACGGTTCGGTGGAAGCTTCTGATATTAAAGCGGGAGGTTCTGTATTCATCCGGAATGGTATTGCCGGTCAAGGGAAAGGGAAGATTGAAGCTGGCTGTGATATCCGCACAGGTCATATCAATCAAGGGAAAGTCATCGCTGGTGGTGACTTGCATGTAGGTCTGATCAACCATAGCGATATCCAAGTGGACGGTCATATCTTCTGTCAAAATGGTAAAGGTATTGTCCATGGGGGGAATATCACTTCTGGGGGCAATATTCATTTGAATCAAGCTGGCAATGATTTGATGACGAAAACCAACTTCTACTTCGGAGTCCCTCCCCATGTCATCCAAAAGCATGAGCATCTATCCAAGAAGATTACAGAAGAAGAGGATAATCTGAAAAAACTAAGATTGCTACAGGCTAAAATCGAACAAAAAGACGAAAATCAGCGTACAACGAAGGAGCGGCTCTTACTTCTCAGGATAAAGAATACCTACTTGCAATCCGAGAGTTTTATTGAGCAACTGAAGGGGGAGCTCGATCTCGTTGCGGAGGATTTCATAGATGTCCATGATCTATCCTTATATGTAAAAGGTGTTGTTTATCCAGGCGTAGAAGTCACATTCGGAAAGTACAAACGAGTGATCAAATCGGACTATAAGGCAGTAGAAGTGAAGCTATCATCAGGCGAAGTCATCATTCAACCTATCAAAGAATAACGATTTTTTGCATGGAGGAGTGAAAAGATGAGTCTGAAATTGATAGAGCTACAAGTTGCGATACCAAGAACACAAGATGCAGGTAAGGTCCAGGAACAGCTCCAGCAACAATCACAAATCAATCAAGCTCAATCTGCTGAAGCGGAAAAGAAAGCGCAAGAGATGAAGCGAAAGAGCGTTGAAAAGCACGAAGAGACCACTCACTCCGAATGGAATGACAATGAACAATCAAGTTCCCAAAGCGGTAGAAGCCATAAAAACAACAAGGAACAAGAAGACGGTGACGCAAAACACCCTTATAAAGGTCACAACGTAGATTTTTCTGGTTAGGAGGAGAAGATGACAGGATTTTTACTCGGTATCAGTTTTCTCATACACATCATCACACTTCTCTCCATTATTATATTATGGAAGAAATTCCAGGCAACAGACGACTATGATGTGAAAAAGGCTAAGCAAGAAATGGAAGACATCCTTCTTGCCTATACGACCGAAATGAAAGAAGAGAATGATGCCTTCCTTAAAGAGTTGCAACAAGTGACGCAATCGAAGGAACCCCACCTCCAAAAGTCCGAACAATATAAAGATCTGCAAATCTCGGATGATTCTGAACGCCAAATAGAAACATCCGATTTTGTTCGAACCGAGGATGTGAGTGAACCATACACTCCACCGGTTGACGATACGAAAGAGACGTTCGGTCCATCCTTATTGTCTCAAGTACTATCTCTCAAAGACAAAGGATATACAATAGAAGAAATCGCTAAAAAAGTGGATAAAGGTAAGGGTGAGATCGAGTTGCTCATAAAATTTCACCAAGATGGGCGATAGATACTTGCTAGATTCACACAGTATGTGTTATATTTATTCTCGGTGTTTAGTGATATAGGATTTATATCAACATTACCACACACGTTCGTGGATTCAACCATCGGTGCTTATTTGAAGTTTAACTATTGAATAAGTTTTGGTTGTTCGGAAGCGGGCGGAGGAAAAAACCTTAGGAGGTGCCATTCATGGCAGTAATTTCAATGAAACAATTGTTAGAAGCTGGTGTTCACTTCGGTCACCAAACACGCCGTTGGAACCCAAAGATGGCACGTTACATCTTTACAGAGCGTAACGGCATCTACATCATCGACCTTCAAAAGACAGTCAAGAAGGTAGAAGAAGCGTATAACTATATGCGCGACATTGCAGCTGACGGAGGAAAGATCCTTTTCGTCGGTACGAAGAAACAGGCTCAAGAGTCTGTTAAAGACGAAGCGGTACGTGCTGGTCAATACTACATCAACCAACGTTGGTTAGGTGGAACGTTGACTAACTTTGACACGATCCGTAAGCGTATCAAGCGTTTGAAAGACCTTGAGAAGATGCAAGAAGATGGAACGTTCGATGTTCTTCCTAAAAAAGAAGTTATCCTTCTTAAAAAGGAAATGGATCGTCTTGAGAAATTCCTAGGCGGAATCAAAGACATGAACGGACTTCCAGATGTTCTTTTCGTAATCGATCCTCGTAAAGAGCGCATCGCAATTGCGGAAGCACGCAAGTTGAACATCCCGATCGTTGCGATCGTAGACACAAACTGTGATCCTGATGAAGTGGATGTAGTCATCCCAGGTAACGATGACGCAATCCGTGCTGTCAAACTCTTGACTTCCAAGATGGCGGACGCTGTGGTTGAAGCAAACCAAGGCGGCGCTGAAGAAGTTTCTTCTGAAGAGGAAGAAGAAGTTAAAGCGTAAATGAATGCTCATTAAGGGTGATAGAGGGGAACTGACCCTTTATCACCTTTTTTAAACAAAAGGTGATGTTTTAGGCAACAATGATTGCGGACAACCTTTTAATGATTTAGTTTGAAACCAAAGCTTATGAAGCTACATATTTTAAAGGAGGAATTTATCATGGCAGTTACTGCACAAATGGTAAAGGAACTACGTGAAAAAACTGGCGCAGGAATGATGGACTGTAAGAAAGCTCTTACAGAAAACAACGGAGATATGGACAAAGCGATCGATTGGCTTCGTGAAAAAGGGATCTCTAAAGCAGCTAAGAAAGCAGACCGTATTGCTGCAGAAGGTCTTACTCACATAGAAACAAAAGGGAACGAAGCAGTTATCGTTGAAGTCAATTCTGAAACAGACTTCGTTGCAAAGAACGATTCCTTCAAACAATTGATTGCTGAAATCGCTACACACTTATTAGAAGTGAAACCGGCATCTGTAGAAGACGCTCTTAAGCAAGAAATGACTGGACAAAGTATTCCTGTTGAAGAATACATCAACAATGCGATTGCAAAAATTGGAGAAAAGATTTCTCTTCGTCGTTTCGCTATCCTTGAAAAAGAAGACCAAGATGCGTTTGGTGCATACCTTCACATGGGAGGACGTATCGGAGTACTTTCTGTTGTCGCTGGTACAACGGATGAAGAAGTGGCGAAAGACGTTTCTATGCACGTAGCTGCTGTAAATCCTCGTTACATCAGTCGCGACCAAGTTTCTGAAGAAGAAGTTGCTCGTGAGAAAGAAGTATTGACTCAACAAGCATTGAATGAAGGAAAGCCTGAAAACATCGTCGAAAAGATGGTTGCTGGCCGAATCAACAAGTACTTCGAAGAGATCTGCTTGTTAGATCAAGGCTTCGTAAAAGATCCAGATCAAAAAGTAGGTAAATATGTTGAAAGTAAAGGCGGCACTGTAAAAGGTTTCGTACGTTACGAAGTCGGCGAAGGTATGGAAAAGCGTGAAGAGAACTTTGCTGATGAAGTAATGTCTCAAGTTAAGAAATAATTGACCTAAAGACAACTTATTTCTTAACATCAACTACAAGAAGGGGGACACAGCATGTGTTCCCTCTTTTTCAAAAAGCTTTGTTTACAAACCTATAACAGAGTTTTTCTTTTGATCGATTTATTTAAATGAGGAATCGCTGATGGAGGGAAAAAATGAGTACGCCTAAATATAACAGAGTCGTGTTAAAACTGAGCGGAGAAGCACTTTCCGGTAGTATCGGATATGGAATCGACCCAACAATCATCCAATCGATTGCTAGACAAGTAAAAGAACTCGTCGAAATGAACGTCGAAGTTGCAGTGGTTGTCGGTGGAGGTAACATATGGAGAGGGAAAGCTGGAAGTGAAATGGGAATGGACAGAGCTACAGCTGACTATATGGGTATGTTGGCTACTGTCATGAACTCACTTGCTCTTCAGGACAGCCTTGAAAATATAGAAGTTGAAACACGGGTTCAAACCTCTATTGAAATGCGACAAGTGGCTGAACCTTATATCCGTAGAAAAGCGATTCGTCACCTGGAAAAGAAACGTGTCGTCATCTTTGCTGCTGGTACTGGAAATCCATATTTCTCTACAGATACAACTGCAGCGCTACGTGCTGCTGAAATCGAAGCTGAAGTCATTTTGATGGCGAAAAACAACGTCGATGGTGTCTATACAGCTGATCCTAAAACGGATGAAACAGCGAAGAAATACAACAGTCTCTCCTATCTGGAAGTCTTGAAAGAAGGACTTGCGGTAATGGATTCTACAGCTTCATCCTTATGTATGGATAACGATATACCTCTGATTGTATTCTCAATCATGGAAGAGGGTAATATCAAACGAGTTATTGAAGGTGAAAATATCGGAACCGTTGTGAGGGGGAAATAACATGTCAAACACAATCATTCAACAAGCTGAAGAAAGAATGAAAAAAGCAATCGCATCTTACAGAAGAGAACTAGCGACATTAAGAGCAGGACGTGCGAATCCATCTTTGCTGGATCGTGTAACCGTTGATTACTATGGTGCACCTACACCATTGAATCAGATGGCGAACATTTCAGTTCCTGAAGCACGTCTATTGTTGATTCAACCGTATGACAAATCCGTCATCGGTGACATCGAAAAGGGCATCCAAAAAGCGGAACTCGGTTTATCACCAACAAATGATGGTGATGTAATCCGCATTGCAATCCCTGCACTGACAGAAGAACGCCGTAAAGAGCTTGTGAAGCTTGTGAAGAAGTATACGGAAGAAGGTAAAGTAGCAGTCAGAAATATCCGTCGGGATGCAAATGACGAATTGAAGAAGCTTGAGAAGAACGGTGATATGACGGAAGACGATCTACGTCACTACAACGATGAAGTTCAGAAGTTGACAGACCGTTATGTTGCAGAGATCGATTCCATCGCTTCTGACAAAGAAAAAGAAATCATGGAAGTATAACCTGATTCAAGTTAAAATAAGATAAAGAAAAAGACCCTCTTTTTCATAGAGGGTTTTTTGCACATAAAGACAGCATCTGTTTTTAGAAGATGGAGGAGTGATATGTTACCCAAAACATGTCTGCCTTCATCCCATATACATAATCGTCACCTTAATGAGTAAAATGATTGAAACAATGCTGGACAAACCTTACGAGTGGTTTGATTTATTCTCTCTGGGGGACATAATAATGCTGAACAAGCTTACGAATTTGACAAAAACGAATAATAAAGAATCAAAAAAGGACATTCAACTCGATTTAAGTCGCATTCCGAGGCACATCGCCATCATCATGGATGGAAATGGCCGCTGGGCGAAGAAAAGGGGCTTGCCGAGAGTTGCAGGACACCGTGAAGGAATGAAGGTTGTCAGGAAGGTCGTCAAGAGAGCAAACGAATTAGGGGTCAAAGCTTTGACCATGTATGCTTTTTCTACTGAAAACTGGAAGCGTCCGAAACCAGAAGTAGAATTCATCATGAAGCTTCCTGAGCAATTTCTATTGACTTATTTACCAGAGTTGATTGAAGAAAATGTGCAGGTTCGTATCATGGGAGAGAAGAAGGGTGTTCCTTCATATACATTGAAAGCTGTTCATGAAGCAGTAGAGAGAACAAAGCATAACGATGGTTTAATATTGAATTTCGCTCTGAACTATGGGAGCAGATATGAAATTACACAAGCTGTCAGGCAGCTTGCCTCTGAGATCGAAGAAGGAAAGATCAAGTCCGAAGAGGTGGACGAGAAGCTGATCGGTTCCTATATGATGTCGAGTGAAGTCGGGGATCCTGAATTGTTGATTCGTACGAGTGGAGAAATCCGTTTGAGCAATTTCATGTTATGGCAACTGGCCTACACGGAATTATGGTTCACGGATGTGTACTGGCCGGACTTTACAGCGTCTGATTTGGATCAAGCAATTCTTGACTATCAGAACAGAGGTAGAAGGTTTGGCGGGGTGTAACCCTAGGAGGCTTATATGAAAGTACGTATCATTACCGGAGTCCTTGCTGCTCTAGTATTCTTACCGATTGTTTTCATCGGTGGTGGATGGTTTTACAGTGTGATGGCATTGCTCGCCGCGATCGGTTTGAAAGAGTTACTACGGATGAAAGGAATCCGACTTAAGAACATACCAGGGATCATTGCACTTATTACAGTGATTGTCCTGGTCATTCCAAAAGATTTTCTAGAACTACCATATGATTTGAATACGATCAAGATCGATACGATCATTATCGGCCTGTTTGCTCTGCTTACCTGGACTGTCATAACGAAGAATCGATTTACGTTTGAAGATGCCAGTTTCGTCATCATGTCGACTTTATACGTAGGAATCGGTTTTCTCTATTTCAATGAAACTAGAGCACTCGAAAATGGGGTAAGGAGCCTGTTTTTCGTATTATTCATCGTTTGGGCAACGGATACAGGCGCTTATTTCTTTGGAAAATCACTTGGGAAACGGAAGCTTTGGCCGGTTATCAGTCCGAACAAGACGATTGAAGGTTCGTTGGGTGGTCTTGTTTGTGCCGTTGTCGTAGCCTTGATATTCCAACTCTTCTTCCCTATTTATACCACCATGATTCTAGCTGTCCTTGCAGCGTTGGTCATCGGTGTATTCGGACAGATTGGAGATCTGGTCGAGTCTGCTTTCAAAAGACATTATGAAGTGAAAGACTCGGGTACGATCCTACCTGGACATGGAGGGATTCTTGACAGATTCGATAGCATCCTGTTCGTTTTGCCGATTTTACACCTTATACAATTGATGTCCTAGCATTCAGTACATTGGGAGGAAAGTATGAAATCTATCAGCATTCTAGGTGCTACTGGTTCGATCGGAACACAGGCATTCGAAGTGGTCCGGGCACATCCAGAGCATTTTCGCATTACATCTTTTTCATTCGGAACGAACATCGAGTTAGGAGCAAAGCTCGTTGAAGAATTCAAGCCGCAACGTGTCTCCGTATCTTCAAAAGATCTAGCGGATGAATTAAAAAGGACTATCCGACATTCCTGTATCGTATACTATGGGGAAGAAGGGTTGTTGGAAGTTGCAACAGATCCAGAATCCGATCTGTTGATCAATGCCGTCATGGGAAGTGTTGGACTTGCACCAACTCTAGCTGCGATTGATGAAAAGAAGACGATCGCTCTTGCAAATAAAGAGACTTTAGTTACCGCAGGGCACATCGTGATGGATCGTGCGAAACGAAACCAGGTGGAAATACTGCCTGTAGATAGTGAACATTCAGCGATCTATCAGTGCTTGAATGGAGAAAATCAATCAGAAATGTCAAAAATGATACTGACCGCTTCGGGAGGAAGTTTCCGTGACAAATCTAGACAGGATCTAGAAGGCGTTACAGTAGAAGAAGCATTGAACCATCCGAATTGGTCGATGGGATCCAAAATTACAATCGATTCAGCAACTATGATGAATAAAGGGTTAGAAGTCATCGAAGCTCATTGGTTCTTCGGTACACCATATGAGGATATCGAAGTTGTACTCCATCGTGAAAGCATCATCCATTCTATGGTAGAATTTGTAGATGGAAGCATCATCGCTCATTTAGGAACACCAGATATGAAAGTTCCGATCCAATATGCTTTGACACACCCAGACCGACTTGAAGTGCCAAGTGGAAAAAGGTTAAACTTAGTTGATATCGGAACATTGCACTTCAAGAAGATGGATCTACAACGTTTCCCTTGTCTCGCCTATGCATTTGAAGCTGGGAAAGCAGGTGGAACGATGCCTACGGTGTTGAATGCTGCGAATGAGGCTGCAGTAGGTGCTTTCTTGAAAGGACAGATTTCATTCTTAGAAATCGAATCGTTCATTGAAAAGTCTTTGAATGATTTTGAAATCATGAGAAATCCATCGCTCGAAGATATCCATGAAGTAGATGCTAGAGTACGACAATATGTACAATCACTTATCGTGTAAAGGTGGTCACTTAAATGAACACAATCATCTCCATCATCATCATTTTCGGAGCCCTTGTCTTTTTCCATGAACTCGGTCACTTACTCCTGGCGAAAAGAGCAGGAATCTTATGTCGTGAGTTCGCGATTGGTTTCGGCCCGAAAATATTTTCATCAAAGAAGGGTGAGACGTTATATACGATCCGACTTTTACCTCTAGGTGGATTCGTTCGTATGGCTGGAGAAGACCCGGAAGGAATTGAAATCAAGCCTGGCGCTCGTGTCGGGATGTTGTTCGATTCTGAAGGCAAAGTGAAACAAATCATCGCCAATCAAGTGTCCAGATATCCGGATGCGAAAGTCGTGACAGTTGAAAAAGCAGATCTTGAACGGGACCTATTGATCAGAGGTCACGTGAATGATGAACTGACGGAGACCTATCAGGTTCATCCTGAAGCGGACTATGTCCAGGATGGTATGCCGATGCAAATCGCGCCATACAATCGCCAGTTCGGTTCAAAGTCGTTGTGGGATCGGTTCCTCGCCATTTTTGCAGGACCTTTCATGAACTTCTTGCTGGCATTCGTATTATTGACAGTTTATGCGTTGACACAAGGAATTCCTGTCGACCAAGCAAAATTAGGACAACTCGATCCTAAAGGAGCAGCATATGAAGCGGGTCTCCAGGAAGGGGATAAAGTTTTATCTGTTGATGGTCAAGCAGTGAATACATGGAGAGAGCTTGTAACCGTCATCCAGCAAAATCCGAATCAAGAACTCACGTTTACGGTCCAACGTGAAGGCGAAACGCAAAATGTCACGGTCAAACCGAATGAACGGGAAGGTCAAGACGGTAAAGCAGAAGGATTCATCGGCGTATACATGCCAACAGAAGTATCTGTGTTAGGATCACTTCAATACGGGGTCGAGAAAACAGGTGATTTGACCGTTGCGATCATACAAGCGATCGGCCAGCTTGTTACCGGACAAATCGCATTCGATAATCTTTCAGGTCCTGTCGGCATCTATAATTATACGGACCAGGTTGCAGATGAAGGCGTGTTCGTCCTGTTACAATGGGCAGCATTCCTCAGTATCAACCTTGGTATCTTCAACTTATTGCCGTTACCAGCACTTGATGGCGGACGTTTGACATTCCTAGCGCTTGAGGGAATCCGCGGTAAGCCGCTCGATCCTCAAAAAGAAGGTCTCGTCCACTTCATCGGATTTGCACTCTTGATGCTGCTGATGATTGTCGTCACCTGGAATGACATTCACAAGTTCTTCATCAATTAATTTTTTCAATTAATATGTATAAACACGTAAGCCTGACCCGATGGTCACTCATCGGATCAGGCTTTTATCTTTGTATTGTAAGGGCTGTTTTTGCAAACTATGTTGCTCTTGCACATGAAGAAAGTATAAAATACTTTCTTCAGTATAAGGGCAGCAACAATCTTTCAGAAAATATCGTTGAAAAAAGAACTTTACGTTTGCCAGATTTTGCACGAAATTCACGACACTCCTGCGGGAATAGCGAGCCAGGCGAGACCCCACAGCAAACTATTCCCATCAGAACCACGCTATGAGCGAGGAGGCTCGCGGTTCGCCCGCGGAAAGGGAGTGCATTTCGAAGGAATCACACAATCATTTATAAAAGCTTTCTAATTAAACGGTTGATTTTTAGCTCTACTACCTTTTAAATTAAAAGGAGAGTAATTCGATAAAGAAGGTGTCGTAATGAGACAAAGCAAACTATATATTCCAACATTGAGAGAAGTACCGTCTGATGCTGAGGCAAAAAGCCATCAGCTGTTAGTAAGAGCAGGATACATACGTCAGAGCGTCTCGGGAGTTTATTCCTTTTTACCTCTCGGACGTAAAGTGCTACGGAAAGTCGAAACGATTGTCCGCGAAGAGATGGATCGCATCGGCTCACAAGAAGTCCTGATGCCAGCACTACAACCTTCAGAACTATGGGAAGAGTCTGGAAGATGGCATACATACGGACCTGAACTCATGCGTTTGAACGATCGACATAATCGGACATTTGCACTTGGCGCAACGCATGAAGAATTGATTACGAGTCTGCTCCGAAATGAAGTAAGATCTTACAAGGAGTTGCCTATGGTTCTCTATCAGATCCAAGGGAAGTTCCGGGATGAAAAACGTCCTAGATTCGGTTTGTTACGTGGCAGAGAGTTCATCATGAAAGATGCTTATTCCTTTGACGTCGACCAAGAAGGTCTCGACCAGAATTATGACGATATTTTCAATGCCTACAAGAGGGTATTCGAACGATGCGGTTTGAATTTCCGAGCGGTCATTGCTGATTCAGGAGCTATGGGCGGGAAAGATACGCATGAATTCATGGTACTGGCTGATATTGGTGAAGATACGATCGCCTATTCGAACGAATCCGATTTCGCAGCTAATATTGAAATGGCGCCAGTCAAGGTCGAATATTCCAAAAAGGATGATCCAGAAAAAGAACTGGGATCCGTTGAAACCATAGGCCAGAAGACAATTAGCGAAGTGGCCGACTTCATGGATGTACCTAAAGAGGATTGCATTAAATCATTGTTATGGATGGTGGATGAGAAGCCTGTCCTCGTACTTTCCAGAGGGGACCATGAGATCAACGATGTCAAAGTTAAAAATGTTCTGGATGCTGAAGTAGTCGAATTGGCAACAGAAGAACAAACGAAACAAGTCCTCGGTTGTGAGCCTGGCTACATTGGTCCGATCGATGTTTCTGATGATGTACTCATCATCGCTGATCATGCGGTCCAATCGATCGTGAATGGGGTTTGTGGAGCAAATCGCGTGAATGAGCATTACCAGAATGTGAATCCAGAACGAGATTTCAAGGTTCAGCAATATGCAGACCTTCGTTTCATACAAGAAGGTGACCCTTCACCAGACGGACAAGGTACAATCGTGTTTGCAAGAGGGATCGAGGTTGGACATGTTTTCAAACTCGGCACGAAGTACAGTGAATCGTTAGGTGCGAACATTCTTGACCAGAACGGAAAGTCTGCTCCAATCATCATGGGTTCTTATGGAATCGGTGTTTCAAGGACGATGGCAGCTGTCGTTGAGCAAATGCATGATGATAATGGCGTATTATGGCCGGCAGCTCTTTCTCCATTCGACGTCCACTTGATTTGTGTGAACCCTAAAAACGATGAACAATCGGAGTTGGGTGAAAGAATGTATGAAGAGCTAAGCTCCAAACGAATGGATCTCCTGTACGATGACCGGAAAGAACGCGCAGGGGTCAAATTTACAGATGCAGACCTGATCGGTGTGCCTGTCCAAATCATCGTAGGGAAGAAAGCATCAGAGGGCATCGTCGAAGTGAAAGATCGGAAGAGCGGAGAGAAGCTTGAAATGCCAGCCTCTGAAATAGAAGCCTATCTTGGACAAAACTATCTCTAGTTCAATAGATTTCCGGGACTGACAATCACTGTTTTACGTCAGTCCCTTACCTTTCTTACGAGCTTTAAGCCATTTTAAGAAATGAAAGGAGTACCAAGCCAGATGGAAGATATAGAAATCCGTAAGCAGCGCTTGTCATTGTTACTGGATCAAATCGGATATCCAGATGAAAAAAGAACGCTGTTTGAAGGGGGCTACTTACAAAAGCTCTCCATTCAAAAGGAACAGAAGAAATGGACGTTCCATATCGCGATTGATTCTCCTCTCCCTTATGAGGGCTACCAGCTGTTCGTGACCATGCTGAAGAAAGCCTTCCACTCCATCGCTGATGTCCATTGTCATATTCACTGTGAACAGAGAGAATTCTCGAATGATCTTTTCAATGGTTATTGGGATCTATGTGTCAATCAGATGCAAGAGCAGTCGTTTCCGACATTGGATATCTTGAGTGAGAAGAAGCCAGTTGTTGAAGGGAACAAGGTTACAGTAACGGTCTCCAATGACGCACAAGCTATGCTCTTCCAGCGTAAATTGGCTCCGACCATCGGTTCTGTCTTTTCGCAATATGGTTTTCCGACTCTGATGTTCAATACGAAAGTGGAGCAGAATGAAGAGGATTATCAGAGATTCGTAGAACAACGAGAACAAGAAGATAAGACGAAAGTAATGGCAGCCTTGATGGAAAAAGAAAAAGCCGAAAAGAAACTCGACAATGGAGTTCGGGATGAAAAATTGAAAATCGGTTATGGAATCAAGGACGATCCTGTACAAATACAATCAATCGTCGATGAAGAACGTAAGATTACATTGCAAGGTTATGTTTTTGATGCAGAGACGAGAGAACTGCGAAGCGGACGAACGCTTTTGACCTTTAAAATAACAGATTATACGGACTCTATCCTGATCAAGATGTTCTCCCGTGACAAAGAAGACATTCCGAAACTTCAAGCGTTGAAAAAAGGCATGTGGGTGAAGGTTCGAGGAGGAATTCAAAACGATACATTCGTCCGTGACCTTGTCATGATCGCAAATGATGTGGAAGAGTTGAGCCCCCGTTTACGAACGGATGATGCACCGGAAGATGAGAAGCGCGTCGAGCTGCACCTTCATACACCGATGAGCCAGATGGATGCGATTACTTCTACAGGAGCATTGGTCGAGCAAGCTGCAAAATGGGGGCATCCTGCTGTAGCGATAACGGACCACGCTGTCGTACAATCTTATCCTGAAGCGTATTCTGCAGGTAAGAAACATGGTATCAAGGTCCTTTATGGGCTGGAAGCGAACCTGGTGGATGATGGAGTGCCGATTGCATATAACGATCAGCATCGGTTATTGGAAGATGAAACGTATATCGTTTTCGATGTTGAGACCACAGGACTTTCAGCTGTTTATAACAAAATCATAGAGCTTGCTGCCGTCAAAGTCCGTGGTGGGGAAATCATCGACCGATTTGAAGCATTCGCCAACCCTCATCACCCATTGTCAGCGACTACCATCGAGTTGACGGGAATTACTGATGATATGGTCGAAAATGCTCCGGAAATCGAAGAGGTTCTAAAAGATTTTCATACGTTTATTGGTGATAGTATTCTAGTCGCCCATAATGCGAGCTTTGATATGGGCTTCTTGAATGTAGGATTCCGTAAAGCTGAAATCGGAGAAGCGAAGAATCCGGTGATCGATACGCTTGAGCTGGGCCGTTTCCTATACCCAGAATTCAAGAACCATAGATTGAATACGTTGTGTAAGAAGTTCGATATTGAATTGACCCAGCATCATAGAGCGATCTATGATGCTGAAGCGACAGGTTATTTGCTTGTAAAGATGCTGAAAGATAGCCTGGAGAAAGGAATCACCTATCATGATGAATTCAATGATCATATGGGTGAAACAGGGTTTGAACGAACAAGACCTTCTCACTGCATACTTCTGGCTAAAAATCAGGAAGGTTTGAAGAACATATACAAACTCGTAACAGAGTCTCACCTGAATTACTTTTACCGGACACCAAGAATTCCTCGATCCAAGCTAAAGAAATACCGGGAAGGCATTCTGATTGGTTCTGGTTGTGACAAGGGTGAAGTGTTTGAAGGCATGATGCAGAAATCACCTGAGGAAGTAGAAGAGATTGCGAGATTCTATGACTATTTAGAAGTCCAGCCACTCGGAAACTATGCCCATCTGATTGAAAAAGAACTTGTACAAAACGAACTGGCTCTGAAAGAGATCGTCACGAATATCGTTAAGCTAGGAGAGAAGCTTGGTAAGCCAGTCGTAGCGACGGGGAATGTCCACTACTTGAATGAAACGGACAAGATTTATCGTAAAATCCTGATTGGAAGTCAAGGGAATGCGAATCCGCTGAACAGGCAGAAACATCCTGATGTCCATTTCCGTACGACAAATGAGATGCTTGAAGAGTTTTCTTTCCTCGGTGACGATATGTCGAAGAAAATCGTCGTGGAAGCGACCCAAGGCATTGCCGAGCAAATTGAAGAAGTGAAACCGATACCGGATGATCTGTTCACTCCTAAAATCGAGGGAGCAGATGATGAGATCCGTAACATGAGTTATGACATGGCCAGAAGCATATATGGTGAAGAACTTCCACAGCTTGTAGAAGATCGGCTTGAGAAAGAACTCAAGAGTATCATCGGTCATGGTTTTGCTGTCATCTATCTCATTTCTCATAAACTCGTAAAGAAATCATTGGATGATGGATACCTGGTAGGTTCACGAGGTTCTGTCGGATCTTCCTTCGTTGCGACGATGACGGAAATTACGGAAGTGAACCCTCTCCCGCCGCATTACGTTTGTCCTACTTGCAAACACTCGGTGTTTTTCGATGACGGGTCGGTGGGTTCAGGGTTCGACCTTCCTGATAAAGAATGTGAAAAGTGTGGCGTCCAGTTCAAAAAAGACGGACACGACATTCCGTTTGAGACGTTCCTTGGGTTCAAAGGGGATAAAGTACCCGATATCGACTTGAACTTCTCTGGAGAATATCAGCCTCGTGCCCATAACTACACGAAAGAGCTGTTCGGTGAAGACTATGTATATCGTGCTGGTACGATCGGTACAGTCGCAGAAAAAACAGCCTATGGGTTTGTAAAAGGTTATGCATCCGATTACGATATCCATTATCGTTCAGCAGAAATCGATCGGCTCGTAAGTGGCTGTACTGGGGTCAAGCGAACGACCGGTCAGCACCCTGGAGGTATCATCGTCGTTCCTGATTACATGGATATATTTGATTTTTGTCCGATTCAATTCCCTGCAGATGATAAAAAGTCTGAATGGAAGACGACGCACTTCGATTTCCATTCCATTCATGACAACTTGTTGAAGCTCGATATACTTGGTCACGATGATCCGACTGTCATCAGAATGCTCCAGGATCTCAGCGGAATCGATCCGAAGACGATCCCGACTGACGACGCTGAAGTGATGAAGTTGTTCAGTGGAACGGAATCATTAGGTGTATCGGAAGAACAGATCCTTTGTAAGACAGGTACGTATGGAATACCAGAATTCGGTACAAGATTCGTCCGGCAGATGTTAGAGGATACAAAACCGAGTACGTTCTCGGAACTTGTTCAGATCTCAGGTCTGTCCCACGGTACGGATGTTTGGTTGAACAATGCTAATGAGTTGATTGCGAATGGTACTTGCGAACTGAAAGACGTAATCGGTTGTCGTGATGATATTATGATCTACTTGATCTATAAAGGTCTTGAACCATCTCTCGCGTTCAAAATCATGGAGTTCGTCCGAAAAGGGAAGGGCCTCCAGGATGAATGGATCCAAGAAATGAAGAAGCATGATGTACCTGATTGGTATATCGAGTCTTGTAAAAAGATCAAGTACATGTTCCCGAAAGCCCACGCGGCTGCATATGTACTTATGGCTGTCCGTATTGCTTACTTCAAAGTCCATCATCCTATTCTTTTCTACGCTGCGTACTTTACTGTACGTGCAGATGACTTTGACCTGGAATCCATGGTGCGAGGATCAACATCCATTCGCAACCGGATTGATGAAATCAATCAAAAAGGACTTGACGCTTCACCGAAGGAGAAATCGTTGCTGACTGTATTGGAGCTGGCTCTTGAAATGTGCGAAAGAGGATACGGCTTCAAGAAGGTAGACTTATATCGATCTTCGGCCTCAGAGTTCATTGTGGATGGCGATCAGTTGATTCCTCCATTCAATGCGATTCCAGGGTTGGGGACAAACGCAGCGATCAACATCGTGAAGGCGCGAGAAAACGGAGAATTCCTATCTAAAGAGGATCTGCAACAGAGAAGTAAAATTTCTAAAACGGTTCTTCAATACCTTGAAGATCAGGGTTGTCTTGAAGGATTGCCAGATGCCAATCAGCTGTCCCTGTTCTAGGCGGGCAGTAAGTTGCAATCAGGCTCACGTTTATGGTATATTGAATTTGGAAATACTAGTGAATAGGTCGTCGGAAGGAGTGGGTGCCAGCCCACTCTTTCATTTATGTTTGATCTTTTTTTGCACTTTCAAGAGGGAGAACTACGGCTACATATTACGGATAAGTGCATTTTGGCCAAACCGTTGTAAAGGTGAAGCCTTTCTTTGATTGGCTGAAACAGCAAAAGACGTCTTAATACGTTCCAAACGATAAAGGAGGACCATTCATGAGTCAGAAAGTGACCGAGATTACAGAAGAACTCGTCACACCGATCTTAGATTCCATGGACCTTGAACTAGTGGATATTGAATTTGTGAAAGAGGGTAAAAACTGGTTTCTAAGAGTCTACATCGACAGCGAAGAAGGTGTGGATATAGAAGAGTGCGGGAAAGTGAGTGAACAACTCAGTGAAGAACTGGATCAGGTAGACCCGATCACTCAAGCTTATTTTCTCGAAGTATCTTCACCTGGTGTTGAACGGCCATTAAAAAAAGAATCAGATTTCCAAAAGGCAATTGAAAAGAATGTTTTCATTAAGACATATGAACAGATCGATGGCCAAAAAGAGTTTGAAGGCATTCTGAAGTCCTTTGACGGGACAGAATTATCAGTGGAAGTCCGTGTGAAGACGAGGACGAAAACAATTGAGATACCGTTTGATAAAGTTGCCAATGCACGTTTGGCGGTATCATTTTAAACAAGGGGGAGAGACGGATGAGCGATTTAATGGATGCGCTAACGGTTCTTGAGAAAGAAAAAGGGATAAGCAAGGATGTAATCGTGGAAGCGATTGAAGCAGCCTTGATCTCAGCATACAAAAGGAATTTCCATCAGGCTCAAAATGTCCGCGTAGATTTCAATCAAGATACGGGCAGTGTAAAAGTTTTTGCAAGAAAAAATGTCGTCGAAGAAATTGAAGATAGCAGACTTGAGATTTCAATCGACCAGGCAAAAGAAATGAACCCGCAATACGAAGCTGGGGATGTCGTCGAATTGGAAGTCACACCGAAGGATTTCGGCCGGATTGCTGCTCAGACCGCTAAACAAGTGGTTACACAAAGAGTCCGTGAAGCTGAAAGAGGAATCATTTATTCTGAATTCATCGACCGCGAAGAAGATATCATTACAGGTGTGGTTCAAAGACAAGACCACCGTTTCATGTATATCGACCTTGGTAGAGTAGAAGCGTTGCTTCCTACTACTGAACAGATTCAAGCGGAAAACTATAAAACGAACGATCGGATCAAAGTGTTCATAACGAAAGTTGAAAAGACGACAAAAGGTCCTCAGATCATGGTATCAAGAACACACCCTGGACTTTTGAAAAGATTGTTCGAGTTGGAAGTGCCTGAAATCTATGATGGAACGGTAGAAATCAAGTCGATTTCCCGTGAAGCTGGAGACCGTTCTAAGATCTCAGTTCATGCTGAAGATCCTGAAGTAGATCCAGTCGGATCATGCGTAGGTCCACGAGGACAACGGGTACAGACGATTGTCAATGAGTTGCATGGTGAGAAGATCGATATCGTACGCTGGTCGAACGACCCGGTAGAATATGTAGCAAATGCACTAAGTCCTTCTAAAGTACTTGAAGTCCAAGTGAATGAAGAAGAGAAGATGACGAGGGTCATCGTACCGGATTACCAGCTATCACTTGCAATCGGTAAAAGAGGGCAAAATGCTAGATTAGCTGCCAAACTGACTGGATGGAAAATCGATATCAAAAGTGAGTCGGAAGCCATCGAACAAGGATTGTACGATCCGAATCAACAACCGGAGGAAGAGCCGGACTCCTACGAAGAAGAACTGGAAGATTAAAGGAGAGGGAGACGATGAAAAAGCGGAAAATACCGATGCGAAAGTGTGTCGCTTGTCAGGAAAACAAGCCGAAAAAAGAACTCATTCGTGTCGTCCGTACTCCTGAAGGAGAAGTTTCAATTGATCTCACCGGTAAAAAATCGGGCAGAGGTGCTTACATCTGCGACCAAGTCTCATGTTTTGAGTTGGCACAGAAGAAAAAGGCATTACAGAACCAATTGAATACCCCTATTTCAGATGAAGTGTACGAAGAATTGCAAAGCCAAGTCGAAGAAAAGAGGGAATAGATGAAATCAAGATGGAATTCCTTACTTGGATTGGCTAATCGTGCTGGAAAATGTGTTTCAGGGGAAGAGTTGGTCCTTAAAGAAATTCGGAGCCAACGTGCCAAGATGATCTTGCTTGCAGAGGACGCATCCGCCAATACGAAAAAGAAATTGATAGATAAGTGTTCTTACTATCAAGTTCCTTATTATACAGTACCTGACCGTACCGAGTTAGGTAACGCAATTGGGAAAGAACAACGGGTAACCGTTGCAGTGATCGATAACGGATTTGCAGAAAAAATGAAAACCTTATTCGATCAATAATTTTGGGGGTGACCAAATGAGTAAGATGCGCGTTTATGAATATGCAAAAAAACACAATGTACAAAGTAAAGATGTAATCCAAAAATTGAAGACGATGAATATAGAAGTCTCCAACCATATGTCCACGATTGAAGATTCAACCGTGAACAAATTGGATGCTGCCTTCCAACCGAAAGCAGAACAAAAGAAAGAACAAAAGGGACAAAAACCATCCAATCAGGCCAATCGACCAAACTCGAAGAAACCTGAACAACGTGGGAACAAACCAAACAATTCTGAAGCTGGCGGTGAGAGACGAAACACCAACCGTCCAAGTGGTAACAACCAAGGTAAGAGCTTCAATAAAGGGAACAACAATAACAACCGTAACAACAACAATAAAGGCGGTAATAACCGACCTCCTCGTGGTGGTAAAGGGAAGAACAACCGTCCTGCACACAACCAGCAACAACAACCGCGTAAGGAAGCACCTAAACCGAAAAGACCTGAAAAGATTACGTTCGAGGGCTCTCTTACAGTTGGAGAATTGGCGAAGAAGTTGCATCTCGAAAGCTCTGATATCATCAAGAAGTTGATGGGTCTTGGCGTGATGGCAACGATCAACCAAGAGCTTGACAAAGAGACGATTGAATTGGTTGCTGCAGATTACGATGTTGAAGTAGAAGAAGAAATCATCATTGATGAGACGAACTTCGAAGAAAACGAGATTGAAGAAGAAGAAGATAAACTTGCAATCCGACCACCTGTCGTAACCATCATGGGACACGTTGACCATGGTAAAACGACATTGCTCGATTCCATCCGTAAGACGAAGGTTGCTGCGGGTGAAGCAGGCGGTATTACACAACATATCGGTGCCTACCAGATTGAAGAAAATAATAAACCGATCACGTTCTTAGATACTCCAGGTCACGCTGCCTTTACGACGATGCGTGCCCGTGGTGCACAAGTGACGGACATCACGATTCTTGTCGTAGCAGCGGACGACGGTGTTATGCCACAAACGGTTGAAGCGATCAACCACGCCAAAGCGGCTGAAGTACCGATCATCGTTGCAGTAAACAAGATCGACAAAGAGGGTGCCAACCCGGATCGAGTCATGCAGGAGCTGACAGAACACGGTCTTATCCCTGAAGACTGGGGAGGAGACACGATTTTCGTCAAGCTATCTGCCCTAAGTGGTGAAGGTATCGATGAATTGCTCGAAATGATCCTATTGGTCGCAGAAGTGGAAGAGCATAAGTCTAATCCAGATCGATTTGCAAACGGAACAGTCATCGAAGCACAGCTTGACAAAGGTCGTGGACCTGTTGCGACCCTTCTTGTCCAAGGAGGAACGCTTGAGGTAGGAGACCCGATTGTCGTTGGTAATACATTCGGGCGTGTCCGTGCGATGGTCAATGATTTAGGACGTCGTGTTAAAGTGGCGGGACCATCTACACCTGTTGAAATTACGGGCTTGAATGAAGTACCGAACGCAGGAGACCAGTTCAGAGTCTTCAAGGATGAGAAGAAAGCTCGTTCGATCGGAGAAACACGTGCGAAGCGTCAAATCGAACAACAACGAAAAGAAAGCTCCAAATTGAATCTGGATGACCTTTTTGAACAAATTAAAGAAGGGGACATTAAAGAAATCAATGTCATCCTTAAAGCAGACGTTCAAGGATCGGTCGAAGCACTTGCTAGCTCGCTTCAGAAAATCGATGTTGAAGGTGTGAAGGTCAAAATCATCCACACCGGTGTAGGTGCGATTGCAGAATCAGATATCATCCTGGCATCTGCTTCCAATGCAATCATCATCGGATTCAACGTACGTCCAGATAGCAATGCTAAACGTACTGCTGAGGCAGAAAAGGTCGACATCCGCCTCCACCGCATCATCTATAACGTAATCGATGAAATCGAGTCTGCGATGAAGGGTATGCTCGATCCGGTCTTCCAAGAGAAGATTATCGGTCAAGTAGAAGTGCGTACAACGTTCAAGGTTTCCAAAGTCGGAACCATTGCAGGTTGTTATGTAACCGAAGGTAAAATCACTCGTGATTCCGGAGTGCGTCTCATTCGTGATGGCGTAGTCATCTTCGAAGGCGAAGTAGACACGTTGAAACGTTATAAAGATGACACAAAAGAAGTAGCGACTGGTTATGAGTGTGGTATTACACTTGAGAAGTACAATGATATCAAGGAAGGCGATATCATTGAAGCGTATGTCATGGAAGAAGTAGAACCGAAATGATCGGGAGTTTGAAGTGTGAGTGTCAAATTTTTGACGCTCACTCTTTGAAAGAAAAACGTTCCGTCGTGAAAAAAGTGATGCAACGACTTAAAAACCAGTTCAATGTAGCCGTTGCTGAAACGGATCATCACGAACTATGGCAGCGTTTTGAAATCGGCGTCGTGACCATATCAAAAGATAAGCAGATGGTCGAGAAAGAACTACAAAAAGTTCTCGAATCGTTCGATCGCTATGAGGAATTTCAAGTGACATCCTATGATATGGAATTATTATAAGAGGTTTAAACGGTACACAAAACGTGAATTTTCCTGTAAAGAGGGAATACTCAATAGAACTCTTTTAAATTCCAATTCATAAGGCTCCTTGAAATGAAATGAGGTGTAAGTATGAGCAATGTACGTGCGAATCGCGTAGCAGAGCAAATGAAGAAAGAACTCGGGGAAATCATCGGACAAAAAATCAAAGATCCAAGAGTAGGCTTCGTAACCGTTACGGCTGTTGAAGTCACTGGTGACTTACAGCAAGCAACGATCTTCATTTCCGTCTTCGGGGATGAAGAGGAAAAAGCGAATACTCTTGCAGGTCTCGCAAAAGCGACAGGTTTCATACGATCCGAAATCGGAAAGCGTATCCGTCTAAGGAAAACGCCTGAAATCCTTTTTCAATTCGACCATTCGATTGAATACGGAAACAGGATTGAAACCTTGTTAGATGAAATCAACGATAACAGAGAATAAAAATGGAAAGGGAAAGGGGCGAAACCTCTTTCCCTTTTCATGCTAATTGATAGATGGATGTACAGAGGTGGTGTATGAGATGCAAGAAGATGGAATTCTCCCATTACATAAACCGAGAGGAATGACTTCCCACGATTGTGTGGTGAAATTAAGGAAAATCCTCAAGACGAAACGGGTCGGTCATACCGGTACATTGGATCCTGCGGTTTCAGGAGTGCTGCCAATCTGTATCAATCGTGCAACGAAAGTCGCGGAATATATGAGTGCATATAACAAGACCTATGAAGCAACCGTCTCGTTAGGATCGTCCACCACAACGGAAGATCAGACTGGAGATGTCGTTGAGGAAATAGAGATGGATGAAATCGATTCGGGAAAGATCAAAAAGGTATTAGAGTCGTTTCGAGGTGAAATCGAGCAGACCCCTCCGATGTATTCGGCTGTCAAAGTGAAAGGGAAAAGGCTCTATGAATATGCACGGGTAGGTATTTCGGTCGAGCGTCCGACTCGGAAAGTGACCATCTTATCACTTGAGTGGCTCGGTGGACCTGAAAAGAACCCGGAAAGTGGGAACATCGAATTCAACATTCGTGTGACCTGCAGTAAAGGGACGTATATCAGAACATTGGCAGTGGATATCGGAAGAGCGATGGGTGTCCCGGCACATATGTCCTCGCTCATTCGCACACAATCGGGACCTTTTAAATTGGAAGATACTGTTACATTCGAAGACCTTGAAGCACTGGCAGAGGAAGAACGCTCCTTCTCTGAGATGTTAATGCCGATTGAAAAAGCGTTGACCATATTCCCGTCTGCAACGGTATCAGAAGAAGTGGAAAAGCAAATTTTGAATGGTACTGTTCTTGAGGAGACGAAAGAACTTTCCAATCCTAGAACAGCCGTTTATAATGAACGTGGAGAGTGTCTAGCGATCTATAAACCACATCCCGATCGACCGGGGTGGGTGAAACCGGAAAAGGTGCTCAAAATTCATAAATAGAACTTAGGGTGGTAAATTTGAAAACGTACAGGATTGACCACACACAATTAAAAGATCAACTTACATTCGAACCAGCAGCTATGGCAATCGGTTACTTCGACGGAATCCATATGGGGCACCGTGAAGTCATCTGCACAGCCAAAGCCATAGCAGATGAAAAAGGATTGGAATCGGCCGTGATGACTTTCGACCCTCACCCTTCCGTCGTATTAGGCAGGGAACGAACCGAAAAATCCCATATCACCCCAGTTGAAGATAAACAGAAAGTCATTGAAGAATTAGGTATCGATCGTTTATATATCGTTCATTTCAATAAGGCTTTCGCTGCATTGACACCACAGCAATTCGTGGATGAATTCATCATCGGCTTCAATGTTAAGCATGTCGTAGCAGGGTTTGATTTTTCCTTCGGTAAGAAAGGAGAAGGGACGATGGAAACCCTTCCTTTCCATTCGAGAGGTGCTTTTGAACATACGGTAGTAAATAAAGTATCCATTGATGGGCATAAAGTAAGTTCCACGCTTATCCGAACCTTGATTGAAGAAGGACAAGTCAAAGAGATACCGAAATATCTCGCTCGTAACTATCAAGTGAGAGGAACGGTCATACACGGAGACAGCAGAGGTCACACGATCGGTTTTCCAACTGCCAACATCCATTTATCCGATACGTATATGATTCCGAAAACCGGTGTTTATGCGGTGAAAATGAAGGTGAATGGAGAATGGTATGCAGGTGTTTGCAACGTCGGCTATAAGCCTACCTTCAAAGAAAAGCAACCGGACAAGCCAAGTATTGAAGTCCATTTGTTTTCGTTTGATGCATCCATATATGGTGAAGATGTCATTGTCGAATGGCGTGATCACATACGGGATGAAAAGAAATTTTCGTCAATTGATGATCTGAAAGAACAAATATCCAGGGATGTAAACGCAGCCAAACAGGTTCTGCAAAATTCATAGGATATATCGGTTGCATTCACTAGAAAAAAGTTGTATTCTAATAGTTGTACTAAATGTACAGAACCGCTTCTTGGCACAACGATTCACCGACGTTTGCTAGGGAGAAGGGGATTAATGAAAAAGGAGGTGAAAAGGATGGCTATTTCACAAGAGCGAAAGAACGACTTGATTGCAGAGTATAAGACTCATGATAACGATACTGGGTCTCCAGAAGTACAGATTGCTATCCTAACAGAGCAAATTAACGAATTGAACGATCATCTACGAACTCATAAGAAAGATCACCACTCTCGTCGTGGTCTACTAAAAATGGTTGGTAAGCGTCGTAATTTGTTAACGTACTTACGTAAAAAAGACGTAACTCGATACCGTACTCTTATCAACAAACTTGGTTTACGTCGATAGTCACTTAAAAGCGGGGTTTATACCCGCTTTTTTGTTAGCTTTAAAACGTTTTTTGGATACATAATAGGTGTGTATGCCCTAGGAGTTGTATTTCTTAAGGGAGTCGGCTTTTTGAACACCTACTTTTGGGTTATAATAGAACAGTGTAACCTTAATACAATGTAGTTTGAGAGGAGTTCTCGCAGAAATGGAGCAAAACAAGCATGTTTATTCCATTGATTGGGCTGGCCGTAAGCTGACCCTTGAAATTGGAAACTTAGCTAAGCAGGCCAACGGATCCGTCATGGTACGTTACGGCGATACAGCTGTACTATCAACGGCTACAGCGTCCAAAGAACCTAAGAACCTTAGCTTCTTCCCACTTACAGTAAATTATGAAGAACGTCTATATGCTGTCGGTAAGATACCTGGAGGATTCATCAAGCGTGAAGGTCGTCCAAGTGAAAAAGCTGTATTGGCTTCCCGTTTGATCGATCGCCCGATTCGTCCTTTATTCGCAGATGGATTCCGTAATGAAGTACAAGTCGTCAGTACGGTGATGAGTGTGGATCAGGATTGTTCTTCTGAAATGGCAGCAATGTTCGGATCATCACTTGCGTTGACGATTTCGGATATTCCATTTGAAGGTCCGATTGCAGGTGTTACCGTCGGAAGAATTGATGGGGAATTCGTCATCAACCCGACTATCGAACAAAAAGACAATAGTGACATCAACCTGATCGTCGCAGGTACGAAAAATGCAATCAATATGGTTGAAGCAGGCGCAGATGAAGTGCCGGAAGAAGTGATGCTTGAAGCAATCATGTTCGGTCACGAAGAAATCAAACGCTTGATTGCATTCCAAGAAAAGATTGCAGAAGAAATCGGTAAGCCGAAAATGGAAGTCACCCTTCATCAATTGGATGAAGAATTAACGGAAGAAGTTTCTGGACTTTTCCTTAATGATGTTAAAGAAGCAGTTAAAGTCGTTGAAAAGCATGCTCGACAAGAAGCATTGAATCAAGTGGCTGAAAAAGTAGCAACACATTATGAGGAAGATGAAGAAAAAGCTGGTGAAGCGAAGGAAATCTTACATACAATCATCAAGAAAGAGGTAAGGCGTCTTATCCTTAAAGATAAGTTACGTCCTGATGGTCGTAAGGTTGATGAAATCAGACCACTTTCTTCTGATGTAGGATTGTTGCCTAGAACGCACGGATCTGGCTTGTTCACTCGTGGACAGACTCAAGCGTTGAGCATCTGTACGCTAGGTGCTTTAGGGGACGTTCAAGTGTTGGACGGACTGGATATTGAAGAATCTAAGCGTTTCATGCATCATTATAACTTCCCTCCGTTCAGTGTCGGGGAAACTGGATTCATGCGTGGACCGGGTCGTCGTGAAATCGGCCATGGTGCTTTAGGAGAACGGGCTCTAGAAGTCGTCATCCCATCTGAAGAAGAGTTCCCTTATACGATCCGTCTTGTAAGTGAAGTTCTTGAATCAAACGGTTCTTCCTCACAGGCAAGTATTTGTGCAAGTACTCTAGCAATGATGGATGCAGGTATTCCGATTAAAGCACCAGTTGCAGGAATTGCGATGGGTCTGATCAGTGATGGAGAAGATGTAACGGTCTTAACGGATATTCAAGGTATGGAAGACCACCTTGGTGATATGGACTTTAAAGTTGCGGGAACAGCAACAGGTGTTACAGCGCTTCAAATGGATATTAAGATTTCTGGTATTAGCCAGGAAGTATTGAAAGAAGCAATGTTCCAGGCTAGAGATGGGCGAATGGCAATTTTAGATTCCATGCTCAGTACGTTAGGTGAGTCTAGAAAAGAATTGTCTGAATATGCTCCGAAAATCTTGACGATGAAAATCAAGCCGGATAAGATCCGTGATGTAATCGGTCCAAGCGGTAAGATCATCAACAAGATCATTGAAGAAACTGGTGTTAAAATCGATATTGAACAAGATGGTACAATCTTCATCGCATCAACGAATGAAGCGATGAACACGAAAGCGAAAGAAACAATTGAAGATATCGTTCGTGAAGTTGAAGTTGGAGAGATGTATCTAGGTAAAGTCAAGCGGATTGAGAAATTCGGAGCTTTCGTCGAATTGTTCAGCGGTAAAGACGGTCTCGTCCACATTTCTGAACTAGCAGAAGAACGGATCGGAAAAGTTGAAGACGTTGTGAAGCTCGGTGATGAACTTCTTGTCAAAGTGACGGAAATCGATAACCAAGGTCGAGTGAACTTATCTCGAAAAGCTGTTTTGAAAGAACAGAAAAAAGCACAGGAACAAAAGTAAGAGACGGATGTTGAATCCGCCTCTTTTTTTTTTTGCTTTCTAACCCCTTATGGGCACATGTTCTAACCTGTCCTGCTCTTTCATAATGTGACTATAGGAAGGAGTGAGCTCAGGTGAGAAAAAATGCTCCTATAGTACTCGGTGTGTTGATCATTTTATTGATTTCCTATACAAGTGTCCAAAACCCACTGACGGACCGATACTTGACTACATTGAAGGAAGATACCTTGACTGTTACTGCGAATGCAGTGAAAGAACCTTTACGGAAAGAAATTGAATCTTTTGCGGCTGAGCATAACATCCAGCCTGTAAATGCAAGGATTGATCCAGTCTGGAAAGCAATTCCCGGATATAATGGTTTTTCTGTGGATGAAGATGCTTCCTATAAAAGAATGAAGAAAAAAGGGGAATTTGATGAATCATTGATTGTATATAAACAGACGCCACCTGAAGTTTCTTTGGAAGATTTACCACCTTCCCCTATTTACAAAGGGAACCCGAATAAACCGATGGTCACATTCCTTGTCAATGTAGCGTGGGGAAATGAGTATTTGCCAGAAATCCTGGAAACGATGAAAAAGCATAAAGTACATACGACTTTCTTCCTGGATGGATCCTGGGTCAAGAAAAATCAAGATCTTGCCAAAATCATTTATGAAGAAGGTCATGAAATCGGGAATCATGCTTATTCCCATCCTGACATGAGTCGTTTGTCGAACGATAGGATCACTGAAGAAATCCGTAAAACGAATGAGATCATTGAAAGCACATTGAAAGAAACGCCAAAGTGGTTCGCCCCTCCTAGCGGAAGCTTCAGAGAGGATGTCGTACAAATTGCGAACCAGATGGATATGTACACGATTCTCTGGTCTGTAGACACGGTCGATTGGAGAAAGCCAGATCCGAATGAGATGGCAGCAAGAGTCGTATCTAAGGTCCATCCTGGAGCGATGATACTCATGCATCCGACTTCTTCTACAGCAAAGGGTCTCGAAAGGATGATTGTAGACATTCAATCGAAGGGGTATACGATCGGCACAGTTTCCCAGTTAATGAGTGAAAAACGGATCGTCAAGCCCGAACAAAAGTCTGATGTTTCCAAGTAATTGTCGAATGATAGCTTAAATGGTATAGTGGTTCTAAGTGCTAGAACCAAATTACCTACATAACTTTCCTGTACTGACTTAGGAGGAGACAGATTGATAACGAAACATACGTGTAAAAATGGTGTACGAATTATTACAGAGCACATACCGAGTGTACGCTCCGTTGCAATTGGGATCTGGATCGGTACGGGCTCTCGTTTTGAACAACAAGACAACAATGGCATCTCACATTTCCTTGAGCATATGTTCTTCAAGGGAACCAAGACACGGAATGCAAGGGAAATAGCAGAGTCTTTCGATTCGATCGGAGGACAGGTGAACGCATTCACCTCGAAAGAATATACGTGTTATTACGCCAAAGTGTTGGATAACCATGCTTCCAATGCTCTTGCAACCTTAGCGGATATGTTCTTTAACTCTACATTTGATGAGAATGAATTATTGAAGGAAAAGAATGTCGTCCTAGAAGAAATCAAAATGTACGAAGATACCCCTGATGATATTGTCCATGACTTATTGAGCCAAGCGACTTATCATCACCATCCGCTTGCTTATCCGATTTTAGGTACGGAAGAAACGTTGAACTCATTCAATGGTCAAACGTTACGTAAGTATATGGAAGAGTATTATACACCTGACAATGTCGTCATATCCATTGCTGGAAATGTAGACGATGCTCTTATTAAAGAAGTCGAGGAGCACTTCGGTGGATACACTTCTACAAGTACGAAACCTGAAGCGGTCAAACCTTCTTTCTGTACGGAAAAGAAAGCTAGAAAGAAAGATACCGAGCAAGCTCATATGTGCATGGGGTTTGAGGGTCTTCCTGTGGGAGATGACAGTATCTTCGATTTGATTGTTTTGAACAATATTTTCGGAGGCAGTATGAGTAGCCGGTTGTTCCAGGAAGTCAGGGAACAGAAAGGTCTTGCATATTCAGTATTCTCCTATCATTCCGCACATCTGGATACGGGGGTCTTCAACATATATGCAGGCACCGCACCAGGACAACTGGATGAAGTGTATGAGACCATTTCCTCCATCATCGGAACGTTGAAAGAGGACGGCGTTTCAGAAAAGGAAGTTGCGAACAGCAAAGAACAGATCAAAGGTAGTCTCATGTTGAGTCTTGAGAGTACGAACAGCCGTATGAGTCGTAACGGTAAGCATGAACTGATGCTGAAAAAGCAACGGACATTGGATGAAATCCTTCAAAGTATTGATGGCGTCAATAAGAAGAACGTTGATCAACTGATTCATCGAATCTTTGCTGGGGACTTCTCAAGTTCATTGATCAGTCCGAGCGGGGAATTTCCGAAGAGTTTTCCTCATTAATGAACAAATCGTACGAAAGTGTCTGATCCCAACAAGGGATTTGACACTTTTCTTTTGGAATGGAATAAATCATAATGATTTAATCGCTCGTATCCTTCAACCATTCATCCTATTTTTCGAGTCAAGATGTGGATTTCTCCCTACATGTGGACATATATATAGAATGACATGCTTGAAGGGGGAGCGAACATGAGATTAAGTGAAATTCTTGGAAAAGAACTCATTGATTATACGAAGGGAGAAAAGTTGGGGGTCTTATCGTATGCGGAATTCATCATAGATGAAAATGCCGGGTATATTGATACGTTGGAGATCCCACTTACCCAATGGAACGGTTTGCGAAAGAGAAAGACCATCATACAATTCAGGTGGAATAAGATCTATCGTGTAGGTGAAGAAACGATTCTGGTTGACCCTTCAGAAGCCGATGTGCAATCCGAATATAAATAATCACCTTGCAAGTATCTTCTTCATATGATGTTGAAGAATCAGCACTCAAGTATATTATTCCTCCGTAACATACGACGAATGAGAAAGGGGAGGAACGATGTTAACAGGAATTAAAGCAGCCATCATAGGTGGAGATGCTCGTCAGCTGGAGGTCATCAGGAAGCTGACTGAATTAGACGCACGCCTCTATTTAGTCGGATTCGACCAACTCGATCACGGCTTTACAGGAGCGACGAAAATGGATCTCGATGAATTACCAATCAGTGAATTGGATGCGTTGATTCTGCCTGTAAGCGGCAGCGGTCCGAATGGTGAGGTTGAAACGATCTTCTCCAACAAAAAAATCCAGTTTACAGAAGAGTTCCTTAAAAAAACGAAAAAGGACTGCACCGTTTTTTCAGGTATAAGCAATCCTTATCTGACGGGTTGTACCAATGGTGCCGGCCGAAAGCATATTAAACTATTTGAGCGTGATGATGTAGCCATCTACAATGCGATACCCACTGTGGAGGGAACCATCATGATGGTCATCCAGAACACCGATTTCACCATTCACCAATCCAATATCGCGGTGCTTGGTTTTGGCAGAGTCGGATTTACGGTTGCGAGGACATTCGCCAATCTAGGGGCGAATGTATCCGTCGGAGCTCGAAGATCTGAGCATATCGCACGTATTACTGAAATGGGATTCAGACCATTTTATCTTAGCAACCTGGAAAATGAAGTGGACGCCGTTGATGTATGTATCAATACAATTCCAGCACCGATCATCACTTCCAATGTCATATCTAAAATACCATCTCATACCCTAATCATCGACCTTGCCTCCAAGCCAGGAGGTACGGATTTTCGTTTTGCAGAGAAAAGGGGCATAAAAGCTATGCTTGCTCCAGGATTACCGGGAATTGTCGCGCCTAAGACAGCTGGTAAGATCATTGCAAACGTGTTGACACAACTACTTATGGAAGAAAGGAATATGGGGAAGGGGTAAGTAGAATGAAACTTGAAGGGAAACACATCGGCTTTGGATTGACAGGATCCCATTGCACGTATGATGCAGTCGTTCCGCAAATCCAAAGATTGTTGGATGCTGGTGCAAAAGTGACGCCGTTCGCCACCTATACCGTCCAAAATACGACGACAAGATTCGGTGAAGGTGAAGACTGGATTCGTAAAATCGAAGAAATGACAGGTAACGAAGTTGTGAATTCGATCGTCAAAGCGGAACCATTCGGTCCGAAAACACCATTGGATTGTATGGTGATTGCGCCGTTGACTGGAAATTCCATCAGTAAGCTTGCTAATGCGATGACAGATTCTCCCGTCTTGATGGCAGCAAAAGCGACCATGCGTAATCTGAATTCAGTTGTTCTTGGTATTTCTACAAACGATGGACTCGGATTGAACGGGGTCAACATCATGAGATTGATGTCGACGAAAAATATCTTTTTTATCCCATATGGTCAAGATTCGCCGAACAAAAAACCGAATTCATTAGTCGCACATATGGATCTACTCCTTGAAACCGTAGAAGCTGCACTTGATGGTCAACAATTACAACCTGTCTTACGAATATATGAATAGAAGAACAGAGGAAGCCAAGTATAATCGTAAACAAAACCATACCTCTGTACTCAATGATATGGTAAAATAAATGACAATATGACCAAGTATTTCAGGAGAAACGATCTTGTTTCTCCTTCTATCGTTCTTGAAGATTTGCAGTTATCATATTCACAAGATAGGTCAAAGTCATTCACAGAGCAAGATTTATGAGGAGGGACAGATTTTGGATTCAAATAAAGGATTTAACGTCGCAGTCGTTGGAGCTACTGGAGCAGTAGGTCAACAGATGCTGAACACATTAGCAAAAAGGAACTTTCCGATCGCTTCTCTCAAGTTATTAGCAAGTAAACGTTCTGCCGGAAAGAAAATGCAATTCAATGGAAATGAATATATGATTGAAGAAGCCACACCCCAAGCATTTGAAGGGGTGCAACTTGCGTTGTTCTCTGCAGGCGGTTCTATCTCGAAGGAGCTGGCACCAGAGGCGGCGAAACGAGGCGCGATTGTGGTCGATAATACGAGTGCGTTCCGCATGGACCCTGATACGCCACTTGTAGTACCTGAAGTAAATGAAGATGCATTGAAGAATCATAATGGCATCATCGCCAATCCGAACTGTTCAACGATCCAGATGGTCGTTGCTTTAGAACCAATCCGTCAAAAATACGGTCTGAAGAAAGTAATCGTTTCTACGTATCAAGCTGTATCCGGTGCAGGAGCGAAAGCGATCGATGAAATGAATGATCAGACGCAGTCCATTTTGAATGGTGAAGAGTTCACACCAGAAGTATTGCCTGTTTCAGGTGATAAAAAGCACTATCAAATCGCTTTCAATGCTGTACCCCAAATCGATAAATTCCAAGATAACGGGTATACATTCGAAGAAATGAAAATGATCAATGAAACGAAGAAGATCATGAGCATGCAAGAGCTCGAAGTTGCAGCTACTTGTGTACGGTTACCGGTTGAGACAGGACATTCAGAGTCGGTATACATTGAGATAGACGATGAAAATGTTTCGGTTGCTGACATGAAGTCCTTATTGGCAGAAGCTGAAGGCGTAACATTACAAGATGATCCTTCTGAACAGCTTTATCCGATGCCAGCGAATTGTGTCGGTAAAGATGATGTATTCGTAGGTAGAATCCGCAAAGACCTGGATCGCAAGAACGGGTTCCACATGTGGGTCGTGTCGGATAACCTCCTTAAAGGAGCAGCACTGAACTCCGTACAGATTGCTGAAAGCTTAGTGAAATTGAATTTATTGAAATGAAGAAGGTGCTTTCATGAATATCGTCGTACAAAAATTCGGCGGCACGTCATTGAAAACGGAAGATGGTCGGGATCGTGCCGTACAACACGTAACGAATGCTGTAAGCAACGGTAACAAAGTCGTTGTAGTCGTTTCAGCGATGGGACGTAAAGGCGATCCTTATGCTACCGATACATTGCTTGGTTTGATCACTGGCAACCCGACAGACATCAGTCCAAAGGAAACAGATTTACTCATGTCTTGTGGCGAGATCATATCTTCCGTCGTTTTTTCTAATCTGATGAAGCAACAAGGTGTATCTTCCATAGCATTTACTGGCGCACAGGCAGGTTTTAAAACCAACGCTGAACACATGAACGCTAAAATTATGGAAATGGACTGTAAAAAGATTCTCCAAGCATTCGAGGAATTGGATGTTGTCGTAGTGGCAGGATTCCAAGGTCAATCGGATGAAGGGGATATAACGACTCTTGGACGTGGAGGCAGTGATACATCTGCAGCAGCACTCGGTGCAGCTCTTAAGGCAGAAGTCATTGATATATTTACAGATGTAGAAGGTGTCATGACAGCCGATCCTCGGATCGTACAGGATGCAAGACCACTTGATGTTGTCACTTACAACGAAATTTGTAATATGGCGTACCAGGGAGCAAAGGTTATCCACCCAAGGGCAGTTGAAATTGCGATGCAAGCGAAGGTACCGATCCGCATCCGTTCAACCTACAGTGACCATCCAGGTACACTTGTTACTTCTACTACCGGAGATGGAGCAGGTCGAGATATCGAGGACCGCTTGATCACAGGGATCGCTCATGTTGCGGGTGTCACACAGATCAAGGTGCAAGCTCCTGAAGGAGATTACGAATTCCAATCCAAGATCTTCAAGGCCATGGCGGAAAGACAGATCAGTGTGGACTTCATCAATATCAGTCCACGCGGTGTGATTTATACGATTAACGGTCACCTTACAGACGTAGCGGTTTCAATCTTGAAGGATTTAGGGTATGAAGCGGATATACAGCGTAATTGTGCAAAAGTCTCTGCAGTAGGTGCGGGTATCGCTGGGGTACCGGGAGTTACAGCCAAAATCGTCGAAGCACTTTCCCAAAAAGGCATCCATATTCTACAATCTGCCGATTCCCATACGACGATCTGGGTATTGGTGCAAGAAGATGATATGATTGATGCGGTAAATGCACTACATCAAGTATTTGCGCTTGAAAAAGGAGATTTCATCTAATTTTCTATAAGGAGGAGATATCGAAATGAATTTCGGAAAAATTTTGACTGCAATGGTGACGCCTTTCGACCATAAAGGCAATATCGACTTTTCCAAGACGACTAAATTGATCGAGTACTTGATCAAGAACGGTTCAGATGGTCTAGTGATTGCTGGAACGACAGGAGAGTCACCGACTTTGACGAAAGAAGAGAAAGTAGCCCTCTTCAAACATGTCGTGAAAGTCGTGCAAAAAAGAGTCCCAGTTATCGCTGGTACAGGTAGTAACAACACCCATGCTTCCATCGAGCTGACGAAGCAAGCGGAAGAAGCAGGTGTTGATGCTGTCATGCTAGTGGCTCCTTATTACAATAAACCGAATCAACAAGGGCTTTATCTTCATTTTAAATCCATTGCGGAAACGACTAAGCTTCCAGTTATGCTTTATAACGTTCCTGGACGTTCCATTGTCAATTTGTCCGTTGATACGATCGTTCGATTATCTGAAATCGACAACATCGTTTGTGTAAAAGAAGCGAGTGGGGATTTGGATCAAATTACAGAAATCATTACGAAAACAGCGGATGATTTTAAAGTTTACAGTGGAGATGACACATTGACCCTACCGACGTTATCGATCGGAGGAGACGGCATCGTATCCGTAGCCGCTCACGTAGTCGGAAATGAAATGCAGAGCATGATTGCAGCTTATTCAGAAGGTGATGTGAAGAAGGCAGCACAATTGCACGGTAAGTTGTTACCAGTTATGAACGAAATGTTCTCTGCACCTAGTCCGACACCCGTGAAAACGGCATTGCAGATATTAGGTATCGATGTTGGCGGTGTAAGACTTCCGCTCATACCTTTATCTGAGCAAGAACGAGTAAGATTGAATTCATTGTTGAATGACTTCGCTAAAGTAAAATAGAATCCATATTATAAGAGGATGGTCTCAAGAGATCATCCTCTTTTCTATGGTTGTTCTGAAGGTCAGATACGTTAAAAGTACAAGGGATTCAGATGGATAGAAAGAAACCGATTATGACAATACTATAAGGAGACCAAAGTAAGTCGTGAAAGGAGTCCATCATGAACGAACAGCCTAACGATCAGAAGACGGTTTCTCCGACCAATCCATCTCAACCATCTCAACCGGATAAGCCGAAAAAACAAGATCAAAACAAAGAGGGTTCATCTAGTCTGATCAATAAAATCCAACAAATGGGTCAGACCAATGTTCCCCAAATGGAACAATCGAACATCCATTGTATGACGATAGTTGGACAGATAGAAGGTCATGTACAACTCCCTCCAAACAACAAAACGACGAAATATGAACATATGATTCCTCAGTTGGTTGCCATTGAACAGAACCCGAAGATTGAAGGCTTACTTGTCATCCTCAATACTGTTGGTGGGGATGTGGAAGCGGGACTTGCGATAGCTGAAATGATCGCTTCCTTATCAAAACCGAAAGTGTGTCTGGTCCTTGGTGGAGGTCATTCGATCGGCGTACCGATTGCGGTTTCAGGGGATTATTCTTTCATCGCAGAAACAGCTACGATGACGATCCATCCGGTTCGCTTGACCGGACTGGTGATCGGGGTGCCTCAAACGTTCGAATACCTTGATAAAATGCAGGAACGTGTCATCAGTTTCGTAATGAGACATTCGAACATTGAAGAAGAGAAGTTCAAAGAATTGATGCTCTCTAAAGGAAATTTGACAAGGGATATCGGAACCAATGTAATCGGTGATGATGCAGTCGCTTATGGACTGATCGACGAGGTAGGCGGGGTCGGTGCAGCGATGAAAAAGTTGAATGAGCTGATCGAAGCGAAGAGACCGAACGAAGAACAGGATCTCGTCCAATGATACTTTACACATCGATGCCTCACGAAGTCGTTTTCAGTGCAGTCCAGTCCGATTTTGAAAAACATTCAATGATCGAGATGAACGGCATACCTTTGATGGTTGAGCAGCTGGAGAATCAAGACTGCAGAATCGTAAGGATGATGAGCACGGACCCCGCTCATTATCTGGATGCGAATCTACAGCCAGGCACAGTGTTGAAAATGACCGTCGCCCCAGATCAAAATCCTTCTAGTTCGCTGTAATTCTGTATGATATAATAACACTACTCAAGGGTTGGCCCATGTCTTATCAGATGGAAAGGGCCAACCCTTTTCCACTACATAACCTCGTGTAATAAACACCACATACATCTATAGATGGATATACCAAGAGAGGTGAAATCATGGCGAAACGAAAGAAAAAAAATAAAAAGTCATCAAGCTGGAAGTCTCAATTGACCTTTGAATTGTTCGGATTGTCGCTTTTAGCCTTGACATTGATTGCTGCAGCAGAGTTTGGTAGAGTCGGGCGTGTATTCGCGAACTTATTCAAGCTCTTAGGTGGTGAATGGTATGGCCTGCTGTTGCTTGGCGTATTCATTTTATCCATGTACGTGATCTGGAAACGTTCGTGGCCTGCATTCTTCACTAGAAGACTAGCAGGTATATACTTGTTTGTGCTTGGACTGCTACTACAAAGTCATGTGAAGCTGTTCGAACTGCTTACCCGGAACGGAGAATGGGAAAACCCTTCTGTCATCCAGAATACTTGGGAGCTCTTCATCCAGCAGCAAGGGGCAGCACCGGGTACAGCTGACCTTGGCGGAGGAATGATTGGAGCTATTGGATTTGCATTCACTTACGTCTTATTCGCACCTGAAGGGACCCAGGTCATCATCTTTTTCATGTGGGTCATAGCTGTACTTCTGATTACAGGTCTCTCAATGAGCGATATATTATCAAAGATCGTCGTTCCAATGAAAAATTTCATCGTGCATACATATTCGGACTGGAAAGAGCATTTTGAAAGTAAGAAAGAGGAGAAAAAAGCGGAACGTACAAAAGAGCGGAAGTCGAGAGGGAAGCGAACGAGTGAGAGAAAGCCTCCTGTTCCAGAAGAAAAAGTGTCAGAGGAAGAGACTTATACAGAACCGATCATTCAGGAATATAACGAAAATGTGTATCAAGGGGCTTTCGAATTCGAAGAGCTGAAAGAAGAGAAAGCGGCTAACCAAACTGCTGCACAGAAAAAAGAGATGTCCGATTCATCCCAAAATAAAGGGAAGGCACCTGAATCCACTGAAGAGTCACCTGGTTTCTCAATAGCGGAAGTGGAAAATGAGTCTTATGAATTGCCATCGTATGATCTGCTCAGCCGTCCAGTGAAGGCGGGTCAACATCGAGAAAGACAACATGTATCTGAAAATACGAGAAAACTGGAAAGAACTTTCGAAAGCTTCGGCGTGAAAGCTAAAGTCGTCAAAGTCCACTTAGGGCCTGCGGTGACAAAGTATGAGGTTCAACCGGCTATCGGTGTCAAGGTCAGTAAAATCGTCAATCTGACGGATGATCTGGCTTTAGCTCTCGCTGCGAAAGATTTACGGATTGAAGCTCCTATTCCAGGACGATCCGCAATCGGTATCGAAGTCCCGAACCAGGAAGTTTCAATGGTTTCTCTACGAGAGGTCGTTGATACGAAACGGAATGATCTCAATTCGAAGCTGACGATCGGATTAGGTCGTGACATCTCAGGAGAGCCTATTTTAGCGGATTTAAGCAAGATGCCGCACTTGCTCATCGCAGGTGCAACGGGTAGTGGTAAGAGTGTATGTGTAAACGGAATTATCACGAGTATCTTGTTGAAAGCGAAACCGCATGAAGTGAAAATGATGATGATCGATCCTAAAATGGTCGAACTGAATGTATACAACGGCATTCCACACCTTCTGGCTCCTGTGGTAACGGAACCGAAGAAAGCCGCACAGGCACTGAAACGCGTCGTCAATGAGATGGAACGTCGTTACGAGTTGTTCTCCCATAGTGGCGCAAGGAATATCGAGGGTTACAACAATATGATCAAACGGAAGAATGATGAAGAATCAGAGGCGAAGCAAGCCTTATTACCATACATCGTCGTCATCGTTGACGAGCTGGCGGATCTGATGATGGTCGCATCGGGTGATGTTGAGGATGCAATCACTCGACTGGCTCAGATGGCTCGTGCAGCAGGCATTCATTTGATCATTGCAACCCAGCGACCTTCAGTGGACGTCATCACAGGTGTCATCAAGGCGAATATTCCATCACGAATAGCGTTCAGTGTCTCTTCTTCAACCGATTCAAGGACGATACTCGATATGGGTGGAGCAGAAAAATTACTCGGAAAAGGGGATATGCTGTTCTTCCCGATTGGAGCAAACAAACCGACACGGGTGCAAGGAGCGTTCTTGTCGGATGAAGAGGTACAAGATGTCGTCGACTTTGTCATCGGTCAACAGAAGGCAAAATACCAAGAAGAAATGATTCCTACAGATGAACCTGAACAAAAGGTTGAAGATGTCGAGGATGAATTGTTCGATGATGCGGTCAGTTTGATTCTCGACATGCAGACCGCTTCAGTTTCTATGCTTCAAAGACGATTCCGAATCGGGTATACCCGTGCTGCGCGACTCATCGACGCAATGGAAGCGAGGGGGATCGTCGGGCCATATGAAGGCAGCAAACCACGTGAAGTGCTAGTTTCACATCATGATCAAGATGCCTCATCCAGTTAACACAAGAAAGACGACCATTCGAGATGAATAACGTGTTTACTTCAGAGGTGCAAACAAGTAAATATCAAAGAGAAACGCACTGGATTTCACAATGAAATTCACAGTGCGTTTTTTATTGTTATATCAGCCCTTCCCTAAACTTTTGTGCCTACATAACATATGAATTCACATACCATTTCACAGGGCTGAAATAATTATTGGAGGGCTGTGAATATAGGTGTGATTTGTGTTGTACGGACAGGAGATCCGTTATTTGTGACAAAAACGCTCATTTCGGGGTGCAAACGGACATCAGAGACGCTATTCTTTAAAAAGTATATGGTTTTTAATGATTTTGGCCCAAATAAGGTACCATATGTCCGTTAGGTTTAGTAAAAGTGAATAATGTATAGAAATAAGGTCCTCAATGTCCGTTAGATATATGAATTAGTCATTCTTCATCAATTATCAATAAGTAACTGGATCCATTAAGACTCAAGAGTGGATTCAAGAAGTATGTGTTATACCTTGTGATTCAGTCTGTGATTTTGCGTTTTGCACCTCACAAGTGAACCCGTTACGAAATGAATGGTCGTTTTTAAATTCTTTTCTTTATTTTAAAAATTTTCGACACTCCAGCGGGAAAAGCGAGCCAGGCGAGACCCTACAGCAGCTTTCACCACTAAAGGATCTTCGACTAAGTACCATCACATCCTGTGATGAACGTCGAAGTCAGTACATACTGTACAAGTCCGTCCTGTGGAGAACCTCGAAGTCACCACATCCTGTGGAAGTTCTGACAAGGTCACTCGATTGTCATCTAATTTATGAATTTGAGTGTACTTTTTGAAACATTCGTGTAACATTTTTTCCTATTCTGTAAAATTAGTATTTATTTATTGTTGTAAAAATGATATAGTATTGTCGAATATTGTTAAATTAAATAGATTAGTAGTACTTCTGAGGTGAAGACGTGTGACCATTAAAACGGACCATCGTCTATTATATTTGCAGGTAATAGATCGATTGAAGAAAGATATTGAAGCAGGTGTTTACGAAGAGGGGGAGCGGCTTCCAAGTGAATTCGAACTCTCTAAACAACTCGGGATCAGCAGAGCGACCCTCAGGGAAGCTTTACGGATCCTAGAAGATGAAAACGTCGTAGTCAGACGCCATGGTGTCGGTACATTCGTACGTTCTCGTGCGGTCTTTTCATCTGGAATCGAAGAGCTTTTCAGTGTCACTGAAATGATCGAACGTGGCGGTAAAAGCCCGGGTACGAATTTTCTAAGTTCAGATACTAGGGACGTTACGGAGGAAGAGCTGCAACGTTTCAATACAGAGGAAGACGAACAATTGGTCGTTGTGGAGCGTGTACGTACAGCAGATGGACGACCTGTCGTATACTGCCTGGATCAGATTCCAGCGAAGTTCATGCCAGTGAATCAGAAGACGACTGAGGAAGAGTCTCTTTTCAACTTGCTTGAAAAGGAATCAAATCGACGTGTTTTGTATGCGGTTACACATATCGAACCGGTCGGTTACCACGAAAGGGTTTCAGAGATCCTTGAATGTCCACCAGAGACTTCTCTACTTGTGTTGAAGCAGATGCATTATGATCAAAATGACAACGCTGTCTTATACTCTGTCAATTACTTCCGTGCAGATAAATTTGACTTCCATGTTGTCAGACGTCGGGTGTAAGGCCTTTTACCAATTTTAGGGGGTGAGTGCTGAAAAAGAGAGCGTTCAAGCATCATACGTGTACTATGAAACTTTGAAAATACATTAAGGGGGAATAGGATTCATGAAAAAGCGTTATGGATTTTTAATGTCTATGGTATTGGCAGCAGGTACACTACTATCTGCTTGTGGAGCAAGTGACGATGCATCAGGGGATGGCGAAAAGGAACAGAAGGAAGACGGCTTTAAAGTAGCAATGGTTACCGATACAGGTGGAGTTGACGATAAGTCATTCAACCAATCTGCTTGGGAAGGTCTTCAAGAATTCGGAAATGAAAACGACTTGAAAGAAAAAGAAGGATATACGTACGTTCAATCAGACGCTCAAAGTGACTATCGTCCGAACTTGAACAACCTAGTACGTCAAGACTTCGATCTTGTATTCGGAATCGGATTCCTTATGCAAGAAGACATCAAAAAAGTAGCTGAACAGCAAAAAGACGCACAATTTGCACTAGTAGATAGTGTCGTTGATTTGGATAACGTAGCAAGCATCACGTTTAAAGAGCACCAAGGATCTTTCCTAGTTGGACTTGTAGCTGGACTTCAGTCTAAATCAAACAAAATCGGTTTCATCGGTGGAGTAGAATCTGAACTCATCAAGAAATTTGAAAACGGATTCAAAGCTGGTGTATTGACGGCTAACCCTGACGCTGAAATCTTCACACAATATGCTGGTGACTTCAACGACGCTGCAAAAGGTACAACGATCGCTGCTACACTTTATGGTAAAGGTGCAGATGTTATCTACCACGCAGCTGGTGGAACTGGAGCAGGCGTATTCACAGAAGCGATCAACCGTAAGAAAAACGGTGAAGACGTATGGGTGATCGGTGTTGACCGTGACCAATTCGCTGAAGGTATCTATGATCAAGACGCTAACAAGAGTGTAACGTTGACTTCAATGGTAAAACGTGTTGACACAGCTGTATTCGAAGTATCGAAGAAAACGATGGAAGGAAACTTCCCTGGTGGAGAAATCGTAGAATTCGGTCTTGAAGAAGACGGCGTAGGAATTGCCCCTACTCAAGACAACGTATCAGAAGAAGCTCTTAAAATGGTCGAAGAGTACAAAGAGAAAATCGTTGCAGGTGAAGTGGAAGTTCCTAAAACAGACGACGAGTTTGCATCATTTAATAAGTAAAAACATGTAATCTCCATATAGCTCTATACAAAGGCTGGTAGTTACTACTGGCCTTTGTTCATGTAAACCATCCATACAGGGTGTAAAAGCACGCATGTAATCCGAAATGCTCTCAAGTCAGAATCAGTAAGGTAAGACGTCATAGCTCTTGGGTGTAACAAGGCAAGTCTTACACGCTCAATGTAGCTTTCCTTGCTACACTCGAGAGAATAGGGAGCATCGATCATACAACAATTGTAGGCTATGTTTTAGGAACAACAGGTGTAGGAGTGATTACTTTTGGAATACGTCATTGAAATGAAAGGGATTCGAAAAGAGTTTCCAGGCATTGTTGCCAATGACAATGTAACGTTACAAGTACAAAAAGGGGAAATCCATGCACTTTTGGGGGAAAACGGTGCAGGGAAATCCACGTTGATGAACGTATTGTTCGGATTGTATCAGCCTGAACAGGGTGAGATCCGAGTACGAGGAGAGAAAGTTGAAATAACCGATCCGAATATTGCCAACAATCTCGGAATCGGAATGGTTCATCAGCACTTCATGTTAGTCGAGAATTTCACAGTTACAGAGAACATCATCCTTGGTAGTGAACCTAGGCATCGAGGTCAGGTCGATGTAAAAAAGGCTGCAAAGAAAGTAGAGGAAATTTCCCGTCAGTATGGACTGAGAGTTGACCCCTATGCAAAAATCGAAGACATTTCCGTAGGGATGCAGCAGCGCGTGGAGATCCTCAAAACGCTTTATCGTGGTGCAGACATCTTGATTTTCGATGAGCCGACAGCGGTTTTGACACCGCAAGAAATCAAAGAACTTATTCAGATCATGAAGCGATTGATCGCTGAGGGTAAATCCATCATCCTCATCACCCATAAGTTGAAAGAGATCATGGAGGTTTGTCACCGTTGTACCGTCATCCGAAGAGGTAAAGGAATCGGAACGGTCGACGTAGCCACTACGAACAGGGACGAACTAGCATCCATGATGGTAGGGCGTGAAGTTTCTTTTACAACTGAAAAAGAACCAGCCAAACCTAAACAGGATGTCCTGGAAATCAAAGATCTCGTCGTGAAGGATTCCAGGGGTGTGACAGCTGTGAAAGGTCTTGATCTGACTGTGAAAGCTGGGGAAATCGTCGGTATCGCTGGTGTCGATGGTAACGGTCAGTCTGAGTTGATTGAAGCGATCACGGGTCTTCGTAAAGCTTCGAGTGGTTCGATTCAGCTGAACGGTAAGAACATCACGAATCGTAAGCCACGAAAAGTGACCGAGTCGGGTGTCGGCCATATTCCTCAAGACCGTCATAAACATGGTCTTGTCCTGGATTTTTCAATTGGTGAAAATATGGTTCTTCAAACGTATTATCAAGAACCTTACTCAAAGTTCAAGCAATTGAAGAAAACGAACATATTGAATAAAGCGAAAGAGTTGATTGACCAGTTCGATGTACGTACACCGAGTGTGCATACACAAGCACGTGCATTATCTGGTGGAAATCAGCAAAAAGCGATCATCGCGAGGGAAGTCGATCGAAGTCCTGACCTATTGATTGCAGCGCAACCTACACGTGGATTGGATGTCGGAGCTATTGAATTCATCCATTCCAAGTTGATTGAAGAGCGTGATGCGGATAAAGCAGTTTTGCTTATCTCTTTCGAACTTGAAGAAATCATGAATGTTAGTGACAGGATTGCTGTCATATACGAAGGGGAAATTGTAGCTGTTGTCGATCCGAAGGAAGTTACCGAACAAGAACTCGGATTGTTGATGGCAGGATCCAAACAAGCTGAGAAGGGGGAACAGTAGGTGAAATTGCAAAAGATTCTTTTCAAACTCAGTGTACCAGTCATAGCAGTTGCACTTGCCCTTCTCGTTGGTGGGATTCTGATGCTGACGAGCGGATATGACCCATTCGAAGCATATTACGCATTGTTCAGTGTCCTATTTACAGATTCATACTTCATTGGTGAAACGATCCGTCAAATGACGCCGTTGATCTTATCGGGTCTTGCAGTAGCATTTGCTTTCCGTACAGGCTTATTCAACATCGGAGTGGAAGGTCAATTGTTAGTCGGCTGGCTCGCTTCTGTCTATGTCGGAATCGCTGTAGAAGGCGTACCTGCTTTCATCCATGTGCCGCTTGCCATCCTGGCTGGAGCACTTGCAGGTGGATTATGGGGTCTAGTGCCGGGTTATTTGAAGGCAAGGTTCAAAGTCCATGAAGTCATTACAACGATCATGATGAACTATGTTGCATTACATGTGACGAACTCCATCATTCGATCGTACCTTTTGGCACCAGGGGAGCGTACGGAGGAAATCCAACCTTCCGCGTCCTTATCCTCAATGTTTTTACAAGAGATCACAGATTTTTCACGTCTCCATTATGGGATCGTCGTTGCAATCCTTGCTGCGATCCTGATGTGGTATCTTCTGTGGAAAACGACGACTGGTTATGAATTGCGTGCGGTAGGGTTCAACCAACATGCATCTGACTACGCAGGTATCAATGTATCGAAAAACATCGTTCTGTCAATGGTCATCTCTGGAGGTTTCGCAGGTGTCGCAGGAGCGATGGAAGGTCTCGGAACGTACCAGTACATGACGATTAACGCTGCGTTCACCGGCGTTGGTTTTGATGGTATCGCTGTTGCCCTTTTAGGAGCGAACAGTGCGATCGGTATCATTCTTGCTGCCGCTCTTTTCGGTGGATTGAAAATTGGTGCATTGAACATGCAAGCCATCGCTCAAGTTCCACCTGAACTGATCACGATTGTCATTGCATTGATCATCTTCTTCGTTGCATCCAGTTATCTCGTGCATTGGCTGAGAAATCGCATTAATAAAAGGGGGAAAATCTAGATGGATCTCATGCAAATTTTAGGCATCATCATACCAACAGCCATCTTTGCAGCAGCCCCTCTTATATTAACTGCGCTCGGTGGAGTATTCAGTGAACGATCCGGAGTCGTCAATATCGGACTTGAAGGTCTCATGATGATGGGCGCATTCGTCGGAGCAGTATTCACGTTCTATGGAGAAACGTGGGGCTTCGGTGGTGCATCACCATGGTTCTCTTTCGTAGTTGCAATCATACTTGGAGCGATCTTCTCGCTTTTACATGCCGTTGCAAGTATTACATTCAGAGCGGATCAGGTCGTCAGTGGTGTAGCGCTGAACTTCCTTGCAGCAGGTTTGACGATCTTCCTTGTGAAGAAAATTTTCGATGCAGGACAAACACCTTACTTGAACGAACGTATTTTCAAGTCGGATGTGCCAATCCTGTCTGATATCCCGATCATCGGTCCATTGTTGTTCGGTAAAGCTTATGTCACGTCTTATGTGGCGATTGCACTTGCAATTGTCGTTTGGTTCGTCATTTACAAGACACCGTTCGGATTACGATTACGCTCTGTAGGTGAGCATCCGATGGCGGCAGACACGATGGGAATCAACGTTACGAAAATGAGATACATTGCAGTCATGCTCAGTGGGGCTTTCGCAGGGCTGGGTGGCGCGGTCTACGCTACATCCATCAGCGGGAACTTCACCCACTCGACGATTGCAGGACAAGGGTTCATGGCGCTTGCAGCGATGATCTTCGGAAAATGGCATCCACTTGGAGCTTTAGGGGCGGCACTGTTTTTCGGATTAGCGCAATCCTTGAGTATCACAGGTCAGCAGATTCCGTTTTTAAAAGAAATCCCTTATGTGTTCCTTTTGATCTCTCCTTATGTGTTGACGATCCTTGCCCTGGCAGGATTCGTCGGAAGGGCAGATGCACCGAAAGCAATCGGGAAGCCTTACGAAAAAGGAAAACGCTAACTTTTAGAGAACTTCTCTTTATGAGGAGTTCTTTTTACTTTGTCTAAATTAGATTCATCATTGATATTAAATGAAATCAACCTCCTCAATTCCAAAGCTTGACGTTATCGTACGTCCCTGATCCGAGTATATATGAAGTGTTCATGATTCTACTCCGATTCGGGTATGCTAACAAAAAAAGAAGGAGAGGTCCGAATATGGCGAAGACTAAAGAACCACGAGTGGTTTCATCAAATGGTTATACACTCCATCTTCTAGAAACAGAAAAATATAAAACCACGACATTTTCCATCCAGATCAAACGGAAGATTGAAGAAGAAAATGTCACAAAACGAGCATTGTTGGCTCAAGTTTTGAAAGCAGGTACGGAGTCATATCCTTCCTCATTACATATTCACAGATTGTTAGAGGATATGTATGGTGCCGGGTTCGTCACATCAATCGGTAAGAAGGGCGAGTATCAGATCATCACGATCCGTATGGATGTTTCCAACGAGAAATTTCTACTGGATCAAACCCCGTTGCTTGAACAATCGATTTCGTTTTTAGGGGAAGTATTGTTGAATCCTCTGACGGATGGCGAGAAATTCAATGAAACGAATGTCAAAAAAGAAAAACGTGTCCTTAAACAGAAGATCCAATCCATTTACGACGATAAAATGCGCTTTGCGAATAAACGCTTGATTGAAGAAATGTTCAAAGGTGACCGTTATGCACTCCATGCATTCGGGAAAGAAGAAGAAGTCGATGGCATCTCAGCCGAGGAGCTTTACACATACTATCAGGATGTAATCGAGAATGATGAAATTGACGTCTATGTCGTTGGTGATATCGATGGAGATCAAGTGACGGATCTAATCCAATCGAAAATCCAGCTTTCTTCACGACCGGCTCCTGAAAAAATGTCTGCACCTGCTATCAATCGAAAAGATCAGGAAAACGTAATCTTCGATGAGCAAGATGTCAAACAGGGGAAACTTCATATGGGTTACCGCACATCCATTACGTATTCCGACCCAAACTATTATGCTATGCAAGTGTTCAATGGGATCTTTGGAGGATTTTCTCACTCCAAGCTGTTCATCAATGTCCGGGAGAAAGCGAGCCTCGCTTATTACGCTGTTTCCAGAGTGGAAAGCCATATCGGTGCGATTTTTGTCATGTCTGGTATTGAATTCAAAAATTATGAGCAGGCAGTAACCATTATCCGAGAGCAAATGGATAAGATGAAAAACGGAGATATTTCTGACGGAGAACTTGCACAGACAAAAGAAATGCTTCGAAACCAAATCCTAGAGTCTGTAGATAACCCGAATAGTTGGGTCGATCTCCTATATCACTCAAAAGTAGCAGGCATCGAACGCTCCATTGATGAATGGATCGAAGGCATTCAAGCTGTCACGATGCGGGATGTGTTGGAAGTTGCAGATACTGTTACTTTAGATACGATCTATTTCCTTAAAGGGGAGGGTCAATAATCATGAAAGAAGTCTATTACGATCAGTTACAGGAGACGTTGTATTCAGATACGCTTGATAATGGTCTCGAAGTTTACATTTTACCGAAAAAAGGGTTCAACAAGACATACGCGACGTTCACGACGAAATACGGATCAGTGGATAATCACTTTACTCCTCTTGGAGCAGAAGAAGCGATTAAAGTACCGGATGGAATTGCGCATTTCCTAGAGCATAAATTGTTCGAGAAAGAAGATCGCGATGTCTTCCAGGATTTCAGTAAGCAAGGGGCATCTGCAAATGCCTTCACATCTTTTACAAGGACGGCTTACTTGTTTTCAAGTACATCGAATGTGATCGAAAACTTGCGAACACTGATTGATTTCGTTCAAGCACCATACTTCACCGAACAGACAGTTGAAAAAGAAAAAGGGATCATCGGGCAAGAAATTGAGATGTATGATGATAATCCGGATTGGCGTGTGTACTTCGGTGTGATTGAAAATATGTTCCATCATCACCCGGTGAAAATCGATATCGCAGGAACCGTTCCTTCCATTGCAAAAATTACGAAGGATGACCTATACACCTGTTATGAAACGTTCTACCATCCGAACAACATGTTACTGTTCATCGTTGGGAATGTGGAACCAGAAGAGATCATGAATCTGATTGTAGAGAACCAGAACAGTAAAGATTTCGCACCTCCTGAAAAAATCGAACGGTTCTTTGACGATGAACCAGCCGAGGTGGCGAAGAAAAAGTCTGTCATCAAGATGACGGTCCAAACGCCAAAATGCATGGTCGGTTTCAAACAGGCGAATCCGGGCAGGTTTGGTGACGAACGTTTGAAATATGAGCTTTGCATGAATCTTCTGTTGGATTACCTTTTCGGTCAAAGTTCCAACAACTATGAAGATCTCTATAGTGAAGGGCTGATCGACCAATCCTTCTCTTTTGATTACACGGAAGAAGGGGACTTCGGATTCACCTTGATAGGTGGAGACACGACGGATCCTGACCGATTGACGGAGCGGATCGTTGAAATGATCGAGGCAGAAAAATCCAAAGGGATTGAAGGTTCGTCCATCGACCGTTTGAAGAAGAAAAAAATCGGAAGCTTCTTACGATCCATGAATTCACCGGAATATATCGCAAATCAATTCACCCGGTTCCAATTCGGAGGCATGAATCTATTCAAAGTCGTAGAAATGTACGATAAGATTACAAATGAGGATTTAGAAACGATCATGAAAGAGCATTTCAATCAGAAATCGTTCACAAGTTGTCAGGTTAGACCAAAAAAAGCATAGCACAGAGGGAGACTGGCTGAGAGGTCAGTCTCTACTTCATATTGATATATTGGGGAGGGGAAATGCTATGTCTCGATATGCTTTAGTGACAGGTGCGAGTGGGGAAATTGGACAAGCCATTGCAAGAGAGCTTGCCGATCAGGGTTACAACCTTTATTTGCACTATTATCAAAATAAAGAAGCCGTCGAGAAGCTGCAGTTCGAATTTTCAACAAAGGTCGAATGCAAGCTCGTCAATGCGAATCTTGCTGATTCTGAGGGACCTTCCGTTCTTTATGAACAGTTAGACAAGCCGGTGGAAGTCCTCGTTTATAATTGCGGAAGTTCTCATACTGGATTGATGACGGATGTTTCTCCCAAAGAGCTGGATAGCATGGTTCAACTACAATTGAAAAGTCCCTTCAGTTTGTTGCAGAAGCTTCTTCCGACCATGGTGGAAAAAAAGCAAGGATCGATCGTGATGATTACATCCATTTGGGGGCAAACAGGTGCATCGTGTGAAGTCTTGTATTCCATGGTCAAGGGGGGAATGAACACGATGGTCAAAGCGCTATCCAAGGAACTAGCCCCAAGCGGGATCCGGGTCAATGCAGTGGCTCCAGGAATCATCGCCACGAAAATGAACGAACATCTTTCAGAAGAAGAGTTGGATGAGATTGCTGACGAAATCCCAATCGGGCGTTTCGGACTACCGGAGGAAGTTTCAGATGCTGTCGGATATCTGATCTCGAAGAAATCATCCTACATCACCGGTCATATCCTACCGGTAAATGGCGCTTGGTATTGTTGAAGAAATTTCGTGCATAATCCATCCTGAAATGAGAAATGATAATCCGTGAACGACTTTAATTTTTTCTAGGAGGGACTGCAAATGTCTGTTCTTGATAACTGGGAAGAATGGAAAGGTTTTCTCGGAGACCGTCTACGCAATGCAGAAGGCAAAGGGATGAGACACGAAGCCATTACTGAAATTGCCACAGAAATCGGTGGATACTTAGCTGAGCAAGTAGAACCGAAAAATGCGGAAGAAAAGGTACTTGCTGACCTTTGGAATGTTGGTTCTGAAGAAGAACGCCATTCTATCGCAAGCATGATGGTCAAGTTAGTTGAAGACCGTCGTGAATAGTTGAAAGATGCTGATCCTCTTGACGGATACCTGTTTACAGGTTAAGAAGTTGATTCAAGATGGGTCAGCTTTTTTCATGGATGAAGGATTACCAAGTTTATCTTTATTTTTACTTTTCTTACAGATGAAAATCATTTATCATTAGAGAAAAGGATGTCGGAAAATGAGGAATTGACGGAAGGAGATGAGCAATGGAAGCGCAGGAATGGTACTTAGAATATGAAATACATAAAAATCGTCCTGGTCTACTTGGGGATATTTCTTCATTGCTCGGGATGCTTGGTATCAATATCATCACTATCAATGGTGTAGACAATATGAGAAGAGGCATGCTATTACTCGTTCACAATTCTGAACAAGTCGAACGTCTGAAGACCATTCTCGAAACGATGGATAATATTACGATTACGAAGATGAGAAAGCCGAAGCTACGTGACAGATTAGCAGTCCGACACGGACGATACATACAAAGAGATGCCGATGACAAGAAAACATTTCGCTTTGTAAGAGATGAACTCGGATTACTTGTCGATTTCATGGCCGAATTGTTCAAGGTGGATGGACATAAGCTGATAGGGATACGAGGGATGCCACGAGTCGGGAAAACCGAATCCATCGTGGCAGCGAGTGTCTGTGCGAATAAACGATGGGTATTCGTTTCTTCAACCTTGTTGAGACAGACGATCCGCAGCCAACTTGCTGATGATGAATATAGTAACGATCACGTATTCCTCATTGATGGGATTGTCTCTTTGAAACGATCATCTGAAAAGCATTGGCAGCTCATCCGTGAAGTGATGAGGCTTCCAGCTACAAAAATCGTGGAACATCCGGATATCTTCGTAAGAGAATCGGAATATACGATGGATGACTTCGATTACATCATCGAACTTCGGGATGACCCAGATGAAGAAATCACATACGATCTTGTTGAAACGAACGTTACATCCTTTGATTTTGAATAGTGGTAGGTGGTAGTATGACAGAATTGGGTCAGCGCTTAAAAGAAGCGCGTTTAAGTAAAGGTTTATCTTATGATGAGTTGCAAGACAAGACTAAAATCCAAAAACGCTATCTGCAAGCCATTGAAGAAGGACAATACAGCATTCTTCCAGGTGCTTTCTATGCCCGAGCGTTCATTAAAAACTATGCAGAAGCGGTGGATCTCGATCCAGATCAATTGTTTGAAGAACATGCAAGTGATCTTCCTGCCACTGATCAGGCGAAGACCGAATTTGCTCCACGGGCATCCAGAGCGAAGAGCGACGTACCGAAAGACAGTAAGATTGCGAGAGTATTGCCATTGATTTTCACGGTCATGCTCCTGATTGCATTGTTGATTGCGGGATACTGGTTCGTATCGAATAACGTAAACAATGCGAAATCCGAACCGACTCAGGACAGTGTTGATGATTATGACTCTGAACAGGGGGATGAGCCTGAGGAACCTGAACAGCCTGCAGAAGATACTCAGGATGACTCCAGTGCAGATGATACAACTGAAGGTGACAGTACAGAAACCCAATCTGAAGAAGAGGAACCGGTTCAAGAGCAAAATATTGAACAGGTTTCAACAGAAGGTATTGTAACGACGTACACCCTTTCCAATACAGATGAATTCAATGTTGAGTTGAAGACGACTGGAAAATCATATATTGATGTGAAGGGTGCCGACAATAAATTGATACAACCGAGCGGGAAGGAATATCCTGAAGGTGAAACACTTCAGTATTCTCTCACTGATCAATCGAAGGTCACTTTCAATATCGGTGCAACACCTTATGTTGACATCACGGTCAATGGAGAACCTTTCACCTACACCGTGAAACCGTCTGAAAGAGTTCACCAAAAAATCGTCATTCAATATGAAAAAGGAACAGAAAACGCTCAGTAAAAACATAGGATTGGCTCAAGTCATAAGGTCTCGAGCCAATCCTTTTTCATTGGCTCTTTTCTTAAGGATTGTTACTTTAAAATCAATGGTATTTAGAAACCACTTGTGCAATTTGATTGGAGTGCAAGGTGCGAGACTCCAGCGGGATCAGTGGGACAGGTGAGACCATTCAATGTCGCAAAGCGATGAGTGGGCTCACCGCACGCCCCACGGAAAGCGAGCACCTGAAGCGGAAATCAACTACTTTCAAGAGCATCAAAAGTTTGCGAAAACAGTCTTTTCTTTTTACATATTGAAGTTTCCTTTTAAATGGATTGTGGTAAAATAGACATGTTTACGTTCATATTGATTCAGGAGGAAGTTATGAATTTACCTAATAAGATTACTTTTTCACGTGTATTATTGATTCCGGTATTTATGATTTTTTTATTAGTGCCATTTGACTGGGGCGCGATTGAAATCTTTTCGGGAGAGATCCCGACCCATCATTTCATTGCAGCACTCATCTTCATCATTGCATCCTGTACGGATTGGATTGATGGTTATTATGCAAGAAAGCTTAACATGGTCACCAACTTAGGGAAATTTCTAGATCCATTAGCTGACAAGCTACTCGTCACGGCAGCGTTGATTGGACTTGTAGAATTACAGCTGGCTCCTGCTTGGATGGTCATTTTGATTTTGAGCCGTGAATTTGCTGTAACTGGATTACGTTTGATCGCTGCAGGAGATGGCGATGTGATTGCGGCGAGTCAGATGGGTAAATTGAAAACATGGATCCAAATCATTGCGATAGCCGCATTGCTGCTTCACAACGTGCCTTTCACTGCGCTGTCCATCCCGTTCGCAAGCCTTGCACTATGGGCTGCGACAATCATCACGGTCTATTCCGGATGGGATTATTTTATGAAAAACAAACATATTATGCTAAAGTCGAAATAACAGAACTCATACCGTCCTTACTTAAAGGGCGGTTTATACTTTCCTGAAAATGAGGTGGATTGAATGAACGCTGAAATCATTGCAATTGGATCTGAGCTATTACTTGGTCAGATCGCCAATACGAATGCACAATTCATTTCCAAGCAACTAGCTGAGGAAGGAATCAATGTTTTCTATCATACAGTGGTGGGAGATAACAAAAACCGCTTGATCCAAGCAATTGAAACGGCTTCAGAGCGGTCAGACCTACTGATCTTCACAGGCGGTCTCGGTCCCACGAAAGATGATCTAACGAAAGAAACGATTGCGGAACACCTTGGTTTGTCTCTCGTGGAAAACGAAGAAGCGATGGCTTTGATTGAAGGGTACTATGAAAAAACCGGTCAGACGATGTCCGAAAACAATCGTCGTCAAGCAGTCGTATTTGAAGGCGCGGATGTTCTAGCGAACAATAATGGTATGGCGCCAGGGATGGCACTTCATCAAGACGGTACGACGTATATCCTATTACCTGGACCACCGAAGGAAATGCAACCGATGTTCATGAATTATGCCATTCCTTACGTGAAGCAGTTCCGTGGGGACGATTCACTCATCCATTCGCGTGTCCTTCGTTTCTATGGTATAGGGGAATCTGCTCTTGAAACGAAACTGATGGATTTGATTGATGCACAGACAAACCCGACAATTGCACCTCTAGCGGGGAACTTTGAAGTGACATTGAGACTGACAGCGAAATGTCAGACGAAAGCCGAAGGAGAGGCTCTGATCGATAAGCTGGAAGGTCAGATCTTTGAACGTGTAGGCGAGTATTTTTACGGTTATGACGAGACGAGCCTGTCAGCAGAAGTCATGCAGAAACTTCAAGATACGGATCATACACTGGCATGCGCTGAAAGCTTGACTGGAGGTTACTTCGGACATGACTTGACGAAAATCTCTGGGATTGGACAAGTATTCCTCGGGGGGTTGATCTGCTATCAGAATGATATTAAAAGAGATCTTCTGAAAGTCCCGCAAGAAGTACTGGACAATGAAGGAGCTGTCAGTGAAAAATGTGCTCGATTGATGGCTGAAAATATCCGTTCCCAGTTCGGCAGTGATTATGGCATCAGCTTTACAGGTGTTGCCGGTCCGAATGAAATGGAAGGGAAATCACCTGGTACTGTCTATATCGGAATCGCCTCTGAAGGTGGGACGAACATATATCCGTTGAACCTCGCGGGTGGTCGAAATGCGGTACGCAGTCGGACCGTCAATTACGGCTTGTTCTACTTGTTGAAAGAATTGAAAAAAGGCGAATAAATGTTCGTAAAAAGTATTGGCAAATGTAATGAAAAACGGTATGATGAGGTTAGTCAATTTAGAGGAGTGATTTCATGAGTGATCGCAAAGCTGCATTAGATATGGCATTACGACAAATAGAAAAGCAATTCGGTAAAGGATCTGTCATGAAGCTGGGGGAACAAACTGAAAACCGTGTTTCCACGACTTCAAGCGGATCACTCGCTGTAGATATCGCACTAGGAGTAGGCGGATATCCACGAGGAAGAATCATCGAGGTTTACGGTCCTGAATCATCTGGTAAAACGACCGTTGCCCTCCATGCGATTGCAGAAGCACAAAGAAACGGCGGTCAAGCGGCCTTCATCGATGCGGAACACGCATTAGACCCGGTATACGCTGAAAAGCTCGGTGTCGACATTAACGAACTATTACTATCCCAACCGGATACAGGTGAACAAGCGCTTGAGATTGCAGAAGCATTAGTACGAAGCGGTGCAGTAGACATCTTGGTCATCGACTCCGTTGCTGCACTCGTACCGAAAGCTGAAATCGAAGGGGAGATGGGTGACTCTCACGTAGGTCTACAAGCCCGTTTGATGTCCCAAGCACTTCGTAAGCTTTCCGGCGCAATCAGCAAGTCGAAGACGACAGCAATCTTCATCAACCAGATTCGTGAGAAAGTCGGAGTCATGTTCGGAAATCCTGAAACAACTCCTGGTGGACGTGCGTTGAAGTTCTATTCATCCGTCCGTCTAGAAGTACGCCGTGCAGAAACATTGAAGCAAGGAAACGATATGGTCGGTAACAAGACGCGTATCAAGGTTGTCAAAAACAAGGTCGCTCCTCCATTCAAGACGGCTGAAGTGGATATCATGTACGGAGAAGGAATTTCTAGGCAAGGTGAGATTCTTGATATCGGTTCAGACATCGATGTCGTTCAAAAGAGCGGGGCTTGGTACTCCTTCAATGGCGAACGTCTCGGACAAGGACGTGAAAATGCGAAGCAGTTCTTGAAAGAAAACGAAGCGATTGAAAGTGAGATCTACTCGTCGATCCGTTCCTACTATCAGATGAGTACGAACGAAACGGCAGCAGCTGCTGAAACAGAAGAGGAAGAAAGCGATAAACTCGTTTAATCCGCTTAGATAAAGATACCCGGGATTTCCCGGGTATCTTTTGTTATATAAAAGAGTTTCAAAGTCCTTGAGCTGGTAAAGTACGAGCATTCTGACAGCTCTTGACATTGAATTTGGACAACTATACAATTAGGGTATATTGTTTGATTACTTTTACATTTGTTAAACAATGAAACCGCTGTATGTGAATAGCTAGCTTTTAAGAAACTATTCAATTTTACAACCAACAATCAGATAGCAAGAGGAGGTGATAGGTATGGATAACATATTTGTCCTCATCTCCATTTTGCTTGTCTCTGCAGTAGTATTTGCAGTTGTTGGATATCTTGTTCGTAAATCCATTGCTGAAGCGAAAATTTCGAGTGCCGAGCATGCAGCGAAGCAGATCATTGAAGATGGAAAACGTGAAGCTGAAGCTAGCAAAAAAGAAGCTCTGCTCGAAGCGAAAGATGAGATTCATAAGCAACGAGTAGACGCAGAGAATGAAATTCGTGAACGCAGAACTGAACTTCAAAAACAAGAACATCGCTTGGTTCAAAAAGAAGAGGTCCTTGACCGTAAAAGTGAAACCTTGGACAAAAAAGAGGAATCATTAGAAAAAAGGGAGGATTCTCTCACCAAAAAACAACAACAAATCGAAGAGATGGAAAGCAAAGTGGAGCAAGTGTTGCAGCAACAGCAACTGGAACTCGAAAGATTATCTGGAGTTTCACGCGATGAAGCGAAGCAAATGATCATGGATCAAGCACAGTCGGAAATCGACCACGAGCTTGCAGCTATGATGAGAGAACGTGAAGTTCGCGCGAAAGAAGAAGCAGATAAGAAGGCGAAGGAAATTCTATCCCTAGCCATCCAGCGTTGTGCTGCTGACCACGTAGCGGAGACGACGGTATCCGTTGTCAACCTGCCGAACGATGAGATGAAAGGTAGAATCATCGGTCGTGAAGGACGAAATATCCGTACCCTTGAAACATTGACGGGGATTGATTTGATTATTGATGACACACCAGAAGCTGTCATTCTTTCAGGCTTCGATCCAATCAGACGAGAGATTGCAAGAATTGCTCTCGATAAACTTGTTTCAGATGGACGAATCCATCCTGCACGTATTGAAGAAATGGTGGACAAATCCAGAAGAGAAGTGGATGAGTATATTCGAGAAATCGGTGAACAGACGACATTCGAAATGGGTGTACACGGATTGCATCCTGACTTGATCAAAGTATTGGGACGATTGAAGTACCGTACAAGTTATGGTCAGAATGTATTGAAACACTCCATGGAAGTCGCTCACTTAGCTGGTCTTATGGCTGCTGAACTGGGTGAAGATGTAACAGTCGCACGCAGAGCTGGATTGCTTCATGACATCGGTAAAGCGATTGACCATGAAGTGGAAGGCAGTCACGTCGAAATTGGAGTCGAGCTCGCTGAGAAGTATAAAGAGCACCCGGTGGTTATCAACAGTATCGCATCCCATCACGGAGATACGGAACCGACTTCAATCATCGCTGTACTTGTCGCTGCTGCAGATGCCTTGTCTGCTGCAAGACCAGGTGCACGTAGAGAAACACTTGAGACGTATATCAAGCGACTCGAAAAGCTTGAAGAGATTTCAGAGTCCTTCGAGGGCGTTGAGAAGTCCTTTGCCATTCAAGCTGGTCGTGAGATTCGTATCATGGTTCGCCCAGACATGGTGGATGACATTGCATCCCATCGTATGGCGAGAGACATCACGAAGAAAATTGAAGAAGAACTCGACTATCCAGGACATATCAAAGTCACCGTTATACGGGAAACGAGAGCAGTCGAGTATGCTAAATAAAGTGGCGATTTCCGCCACTTTATTTTTTATGGATCAACCAAGACTTGTGATGCTGTTCATAGTAACGAGAGATTGGACACAGGATAAGGAAAATGGCATAGTAAGGTAAGCTATTCATTATTACATATAGAAGGAGTTTGAGAATGAGAATTCTATTCGTAGGAGATGTCGTAGGATCACCTGGTCGTGCGATGGTCGAAACCTATTTATCTAAATTGAAAAACAAATACAATCCGACACTCACAATCGTGAACGGGGAGAACGCAGCACATGGTCGTGGGATCACAGAAAAGATAACTCGCAACCTGAAGCAATGGGGAGCGCAGGCGATTACGATGGGAAATCACACATGGGATAACAAGGAGATTTTCGATTTCATCGACGATGTACCTCAAATGGTACGCCCCGCCAATTTTCCGGAAGGGACACCTGGTCAAGGGTATACTTTTGTAAAAATAAACAATATTGAAGTAGCAGTCGTCAATTTACAAGGACGAACGTTCATGCCGCCGCTCGATTGCCCCTTCCAGAAGGCGGATGAAATCATTGAAAAAGTAAAGAGTCGTACACCGTATATTTTCGTGGATTTCCATGCAGAAGCTACAAGTGAAAAGCAAGCGATGGGTTGGTACCTAGATGGAAGAGTTTCTGCTGTTGTCGGTACGCATACCCATGTCCAGACTTCCGATAACCGTGTCCTGCCTGGAGGAACTGCGTATATCTCCGATGTCGGCATGACGGGTCCATACGATGGGATCCTCGGCATGAGTAAGGAAGCGGTTCTCAAAAAATTTCTGACAAATCTGCCTGTCAGGTTTGAAGTGGAAAATGGGCGGGAACAGTTAAGTGGAGTCGTTATCGATTTGGATAAAGAGACCGGTCAAGCTAAATCGATTCGAAGAATCCAAATAAATGATGATCATCCTTTCACTGAGTAGCGTGCTCCTTTTCGCTACTATTTTACTACAGGAAGCTATAATCAACTGACTTCTCGCGACTCCTGAGCTTTATTTAACACCAACGTTTGCCTCAACCAAGTTTTCTTTACACTTGTGTTGGATGCCTTTTCAACAAAAGAAGTGTGTCGACGTAGTAGAAAAGGCTAAGTTCACAGTATAAGCGCAACTAAGGTTCAACCTGCGCTTACGCTTGGCTTCACCAAGTTTTCTTTACAAATTGGTAACTTAGGAGGAATACAAGCTCAAATCCTGAATATAGTAGAAGTGGTAGGATATCAATAAGGAGGTACAAATCATGGAAATATTAAAAGTTTCAGCAAAGTCCAATCCAAATTCTGTAGCTGGCGCTTTAGCCGGAGTCCTCCGTGAAAGAGGAGCTGCCGAAATACAGGCAATCGGTGCCGGCGCCTTGAACCAAGCAGTGAAAGCTGTAGCGATCGCCAGAGGATTTGTAGCACCCAGTGGAGTTGACCTCATTTGTATCCCTGCATTTACAGATATCTTGATTGATGGAGAAGAGAGAACGGCAATCAAGTTGATTGTAGAACCGAGATAAGAAACGTTCGACCTGTTTGTTCACAAGAGCAAGCAGGTTTTTGCATGTTCGAAACGAAATAATAGATAATGGAAACTTGGCACCTGTTGAGGAGGACCAGGTTTTTTCATGGTTTAAAAAACCTCATAGTTAACTATACTAGTAAGCTGAAACGGTTTTTTACGGAACTGTTTCTGAGGAGGTCATGTTGGAATGAAGGTGTTCGACGCACATTGTGATGCATTATTGAAGCTGTGGAGAAATCCAGAACTCACTTTTCAAAGTTCTCATCATCTACAAGTTTCATATCAAGGATTGAAAGCAGCTGGAGCCAAGATACAATGTTTTGCGGTATTCGTTCCAGATGATATTGTTGGGGATGCTCGTTTTCAAGCAGCTCTCGATATGATCGACCTCTTTTATGAGAAAGTCGTGAAACCTTATCCTGACATTAAAGCTGTCAGGACAAAAGAGGAAATCGATCGATTGGAAGAAAATGAGATCGGAGTCATGCTGACGTTGGAAGGTTGCGGCCCTGTTGCGAACGACCTTACCCGTCTTCAAACATTGCTCCGTCTGGGTGTCCGATCCGTTGGATTGACCTGGAATTATGCCAATGATCTGGCAGACGGTGTCCTTGAAGAGAGACAAGCAGGTTTATCGAACCTCGGGATTGAAGCAGTCAAAATGCTGGATGCTGAGAAGGTATGGACTGATGTTTCGCATTTGACAGAAGCGGGATTCTGGGATGTGATGGAATTGACCGATCGGGTCATCGCTTCCCATTCCAATGTGAAGGTGTTATGCGACCATCCTAGGAACCTGAATGACCACCAGATCCAAGCCCTCATTAAAAAAGATGCGATGATGGGTATCACATTCGTTCCATACTTTTTGAGCGAAAGATCCCCTGTTCATATCAAGGAGATCATCAAGCACATCGATTATGTCGCATCATTTGGTGGTGTTCGCAACATCGGATTCGGATCGGACTTTGACGGCATATCGGAAACAGTCAAAGGACTGGATTCCTATTTCGGCTACGACCTGCTCATCAACGAACTTCAGAAACACTTTTCAGAAGAAGAAGTAAGAGGCTTTTGTTATGAAAATTTCGTTGAAAGAATTACTTTTTAGTAAATTTGGAATAGTCGGATTGATGGAAGAATTTTCAGTAGACTACTTGCATTTTAATAGGGATAGGTCTATTATTGTAAGCGTTATAAACCATTTTTCTTCCCAAATTTTAGAGGGTTATTACATATTACCATCGATTTGGATTAATCAAAAAGGACTGGAACATTAGAAGGGGTGGAGTTTTGAATGGTAGATCAACTTTCATGGAAAGTTGGCGGTCAACAAGGAGAAGGAATTGACAGTACTGGTGAAGTATTTTCACTTGCTCAAAACCGTTTAGGTTATTACCTCTATACTTACCGCCACTTTTCTTCTCGAATTAAAGGTGGTCACACGAACAACAAGATTCGCGTTTCCACAAAAGAAATTGGTGCAGTTTCTGATGACTTGGATATTTTGGTTGCGTTCGACCAAGAAACGATCGATGTGAACTATCACGAGTTACATAATGAAGGCATCATCATCGCAGACTCCAAATTTAATCCGACTGCTCCAGAAGATTGTAAAGCCAAATTATTCGCTGTTCCATTTACTGAAATTGCAAATGAATTAGGTACATCATTGATGAAAAATATGGTTGCCATCGGAGCAACAAGTGCTATTCTCGGGCAATCAACAGAAGAGTACCGTGAAATTGTCCAGGAAGTATATGGTCGTAAAGGTGAAAAAGTTGTAGAAAAGAACATGGAAGCGCTTAGACAGGGTGCAGAATATTTCAATGAACAAGCAGGCGGTCCGATCGAGCGTCTTCAGCTTGAAAAAGCAGACGGCAAAAAGCGTATGTTCATGATCGGAAACGATGCAATTTCCTTAGGATTCTTAGTCGGTGGGGTACGATTCATGTCTGCCTACCCGATTACACCTGCATCTGAAATCATGGAGTATATGATCAAGCATCTTCCGAAATATGGCGGAACGGTCATCCAAACAGAAGATGAAATTGCTGCAGCGACAATGGCGATCGGCGCTAACTATGCAGGAGTCCGTACGATTACAGCATCTGCTGGTCCAGGGCTTTCCCTCATGATGGAGGCAATCGGTCTTTCCGGTATTACCGAAACACCGCTTGTCATCGTTGATACCCAGCGTGGTGGTCCATCGACTGGTCTTCCGACAAAGCAGGAGCAATCCGACTTGATGGCGATGATCTATGGTACACATGGTGAAATTCCGAAAGTCGTTATGGCGCCAAGTACAGCAGAAGAAGCTTTTTACGATGCAGTAGAAGCACTTAACATTGCTGAAGAATATCAATGTCCAGTCATCTTATTGTCTGACTTGCAGCTTTCACTCGGTAAGCAGACCGTACAGCCATTGGAACATGGTAAAACGGAAATTCGTCGCGGTAAGCTTGAAACGAATGAACTGCCTGAGCTCGAAGCGAAGGAATATTTCAAGCGTTATGAAGTGACGGAAGATGGCGTGTCACCTCGTGTCCTTCCAGGTGCGAAGAATGGTATCTACCATGTGACAGGTGTTGAGCACGACCAGACTGGTAAGCCGTCAGAAGTGGCTGCAAACCGTCAAGCGCAGATGGATAAGCGTAACCGTAAATTGAACAACTTGAAGTTCAATACACCGATCTATACAAATGCGAAGCATGATGAAGCGGATGTCCTCGTTGTTGGATTCAACTCGACAAGAGGGGCGATCGAAGAAATGATGCCACGTCTTGAAGAGGATGGCGTCAAGGTGAACCATGCTCATATTCGTCTGATTCATCCATTCCCTGCCGAAGAGATGAAAGAACTAGTCGATTCTGCTAAGAAAGTCGTTGTCGTTGAAAACAACTCGACTGGTCAATTGGCGAACATCATGAAAATGAACATTGGAAACCTTGAAAAAATCAACAACGTATTGAAATACAACGGCAACCCATTCTTGCCTTCAGAAATTTACGCAAAATGCAAGGAGCTGTTATAAGATGGCAACATTCAAAGACTTTCGTAACCAAGTAAAACCGAACTGGTGCCCAGGCTGCGGAGATTTCTCTGTACAAGCTGCAATTCAACGTGCTGCAGCGAATATCGGTCTTGAGCCTGAAGACTTGGCCGTCGTTTCTGGAATCGGATGCTCCGGGCGTATTTCTGGATATATCAATTCTTACGGGTTCCACGGCATCCATGGACGTTCCCTTCCGATTGCGCAAGGTGTGAAGATGGCGAACCGTGATTTGACGGTCATCGCATCTGGTGGTGACGGTGATGGATTTGCGATCGGTATGGGTCATACCATCCATGCAATCCGTCGTAACATCGATGTCACTTACATCGTCATGGATAACCAAATCTACGGATTGACGAAAGGTCAAACCTCGCCTCGTTCCGAGTTTGGATTCAAGACGAAGAGTACGCCGGAAGGTTCAGTTGAATCATCCATCTCCATCATGGAGACCGCTTTGACTGCTGGAGCGACATTTGTTGCACAAAGCTTTTCCAGTGACTTGAAGGAGTTGACTTCATTGATCGAACAGGGGATCCAACATAAAGGTTTCTCACTGATCAACGTATTCAGCCCATGTGTCACATACAACAAAGTGAACACATATGATTGGTTTAAAGAAAATCTTGTCAGCCTTTCCGATATCGAAAATTATGATGCGAACAACAGAATGGTTGCGATGCAGACATTGATGGAGAATAACGGTCTGGTTAAAGGCTTGATCTATCAAAATACGGACAAGAAATCATATCAAGATCTTGCACATGGATACAGTGATTCATCACTTTCGAAAGCGGATCTCTCAATTGACGAAAAGCAATTCGAAGAGCTGATTTCGGAATTCATGTAAAATAAGAGCATCATCAACCTCATCCAATTCGGATGAGGTTTTTTCGTTATTCCTCGGGTCGGCGCTCTTACGCACCCCGAAGTCGGAGAAATGACGGAATCGCCCCCCGCAAGAGGCTCATTCGTACCCCGAAGTCGGAGAAATGACGGAATCACACCCCGCAAGAGGCTCTTACGCACTCCGAAGTCGGAGAAATGACGAAATCGCACCCCGCAAAAGGCTCATTCGCACCCCGAAAACACAAAATTGACAAGATCGCACCCCGAAAGAGTCTGGGTGTCTTATTTTGAATTGTCGCCGTTTTTAGGTATAGTTTAAGGTAGTAAGCAGAAAATGAATATTAGGCACACATCCAGCATGGATGCGCACGTGTTCATGTCAGGAGGACACATCTTTACTCTTGAATATTGTCGTGATACAATTTTCAAGGGAAACTTATTGTGAACTTTAAAGGAGTGTTCATCTTGCAAGGAAAAATGAAAGCGATTGTAAAACACCATCGTGACAAAGGCGCTAGACTAGAGATGGTGGACATCCCTCAAATAAAAGAAGACGAAGTGTTGATCAAGGTGAAGGCGACATCGATCTGTGGAACGGATGTACATATTTACGCTTGGGACGAATGGTCTGCAAGCCGTGTCAATCCACCTTACGTATTCGGTCATGAATTTGCTGGTGAAGTTGTGGAAATCGGTGAAAACGTTACCAATGTGACGATCGGGGACTCAGTATCAGCTGAAACTCATATCGTTTGTGGAGAGTGTCCACAATGTTTGACAGGGAATGCCCACATTTGCCGTAACACGAAAATCATCGGTGTCGATATCGATGGATGTTTTGCAGAATACGTGGCGTTGCCTGCTAAAAATCTATGGATCAACGACCCAGAGATGCCAATGTCAGTCGGATCTGTCCAAGAACCGATGGGAAATGCGGTACATACAGTTCTCGCTGGAGATGTAGCGGGTAAAACCGTCTCCATCATCGGCTGTGGTCCAATCGGCTTGATGGCGGTTGGCGTCGCGAAAGCAGCGGGCGCTTCAAAAGTCATTGCGTATGACTTGAACGACTATCGTTTGGACCTCGCAAAAGAAATGGGCGCAACGACAATCGTAAATTCGAAAGAACAAGATCCTGTCCAAGTTGCAATGGACTTGACGGATGGAAACGGCGTCGAAGTAGTCTGTGAAATGTCTGGACATCCCGTCGCCATCGATCAAGGATTCAAAATGTTGACGAACGGTGGACGTATGTCGATCCTCAGTCTACCTGTCAAACCGGTTCAAGTTGATCTTACAAATGACGTCGTCTTCAAAGGAATTACGGTTCAAGGGATTACCGGACGTAAAATGTTTGAAACGTGGAGACAAGTTGCAGGATTGCTCGAATCAGGCCAAGTCGACGTACAGAAGATGATTACACATGAATTTGCACTTGAAGATTTTGAAAAAGGTTTCGACCTCATGCTTGAAGGCAAATGTGGAAAAGTTGTCCTTAAACCTTAAATTCAGCTGTAAAAACTAGAAACATTAATTTGATAGGAGGAATGTACTGTGAAAGGTTTTGAATATCTTCAAAACGAATTAGATGAAATGAGATCCGAAGGTGTTTTCCGAGAGTTGATTCCATTAGAATCCGAACAAGGTTCGAAAGTCGTCATCAAAGGAAAAGAAGTCATCCAGTTGTCCTCTAACAACTATCTTGGTTTGACTGATCACCCTAGAATGAAACAAGCTGCTTTAGATGCAGTAGAGAAATACGGTGTCGGAACAGGATCGGTCCGTACGATCGCTGGTACACTCAGCATGCATGAAGAATTCGAACGCAAGCTCGCTGAATTCAAACATACGGAAGCTTCCCTCGTCTTCCAATCTGGTTTTACAACGAACCAAGGTGTCCTGTCCTCCATCCTTACAAAGGAAGACGTCGTCATTTCAGATGAACTGAATCACGCATCCATCATTGACGGAATCCGGTTAACGAAGGCGGCTCGTAAAATTTACAAGCACGTGGATGTGGAAGACCTCGAACGTGCATTGAAAGAGTCTTCTGACTATCGCGTCCGTCTTGTCGTAACGGACGGAGTCTTCTCAATGGACGGTAACATCGCACCATTACCGGAGATCGTCGAACTATGTGAAAAGTACGATGCAATCCTCATGGTAGATGACGCTCACTCCAGCGGTGTACTTGGACGCAATGGCCGTGGGTCTGTCGACCATTTCCACCTGAACGGACGTGTCCACATCCAGGTAGGTACTTTAAGTAAAGCGATTGGTGTCCTCGGTGGTTATGTAGCGAGTACGCAAGCTTTGCGTGAGTACTTGATCCATAAAGGACGTCCTTTCCTCTTCAGTACTTCACATCCACCGGCTGTAACAGCAGCATGCTCGGCAGCCATCGATGTTCTATTAGAGGAACCGGAATTGATCGACAAGCTATGGGATAATGCCAACTTCTTGAAAGAAGGCTTAAGCAAGCTTGGATTCGATACAGGTAAAAGTGAAACCCCAATTACTCCAGTGATTGTAGGAGATGCTGCCCTTGCGCACAAACTATCCGATAAGCTGTTCGATTACGGTGTGTTTGCACAAGGCATCGGCTTCCCGACTGTTGCAAAAGGGTCTGCGCGTGTGCGTACGATTGTAACTGCTCAACACTCGAAAGAAGAGCTTCAAGATGCACTTGACGCTTTCGAAAAAGCAGGTAAGGAACTGAACATCATCAAGTAAAGATGTAATGAGAGAAGGCGGATGCCTTCTCTTTTTTTATAGTCGGAGATCATCATCTCTATGAGGAGTAAGATACGACGTTTTATGGTCATTTCACCCTGGATTTGTTATAATAAATGAGTTATATATCAACAAACATGAATGTTTAAACGGGCACTTCGCACGTTAGCGAATTGATTCAGCATAGCAGTTGGGAGTGAACAGTTTGAAAACGAAAGAAAAAGACTACTCCAAATACTTTCAAACGACGTATCAGCCTCCTTCTTTAAAAGATGCGAAAAGAAGAGGAAAAGAAAAGATCCAATTCCATAAAGACTTTGGAATTGATGACGATTTGAAAAACATCGGTGTAGGGAAGAAGTTCTTGATCCGTACATATGGCTGTCAAATGAACGAACATGATACGGAAGTCATGGCGGGGATCCTATCAGATATGGGGTTCGAATCGACAACCGACACAGACGATGCCGATGTCATCCTATTGAATACATGTGCCATCCGTGAAAATGCAGAAAACAAGGTGTTCGGTGAAATCGGTCACTTGAAATCCTTGAAAGTGGAAAAACCGGGATTGATAATCGGTGTATGCGGATGTATGTCCCAGGAAGAATCCGTCGTCAATAAGATTCTGCAAAAGCATCAGCATATCGATTTGATCTTCGGTACACATAATATCCATCGACTTCCTCAGTTAATCAAGAATGCGATTTTTGGAAAAGAGATGGTCATCGAGGTTTGGTCGAAGGAAGGGGACATCGTCGAAAACCTTCCAAGAGTGCGTAAAGGGAATATCAAAGGTTGGGTCAACATCATGTACGGTTGCGATAAGTTCTGCACCTATTGCATCGTGCCGTACACGCGAGGAAAAGAGCGAAGCCGACGTCCGGAAGATATTATAGAAGAAGTCCGCCATCTTGCACGGAACGGCTACAAGGAAATTACGCTACTCGGTCAGAACGTCAATGCATATGGCAAGGATTTTGAAGATACGGACTATGGACTTGGGGATCTGATGGATGAGATCCGCAAGATCGATATTCCTCGCGTACGCTTTACGACGAGCCACCCGAGAGACTTTGATGATCACCTGATCGACGTCCTGGCGAAAGGCGGCAATCTGGTTGAGCATATCCACCTTCCAGTCCAGCATGGAAGTTCCGACGTATTGAAGCTGATGGCGCGGAAGTATTCACGCGAGCATTATTTGGATCTTGTTGATAAAATCAAAGCGAAGATTCCGAATGCCGTCTTCACGACGGATATCATTGTCGGCTTCCCGAACGAGACGGAAGAACAATTCGAAGAGACACTTTCTCTTGTAAAAGAAGTCGAATATGACATGGCGTTCACTTTCATCTATTCGCCGAGAGACGGTACTCCAGCAGCTAAGATGCAAGATAACGTGCCGATGGAAGTGAAGAAGGAACGACTTCATCGATTGAATGAAGTCATGAACGAGATTTTCTTGAAAAAGAATAAAGCATTGGAAGGCGAAGTGGTCGAAGTGCTCGTCGAAGGGGAGAGCAAGAAAAACCCTGAAGTGTTGACTGGACATACCCGCACGAATAAAGTCGTCCATTTCCGTGCTCCAAAATCGATGATCGGTGAACTGGTCAATGTAAAAATACATGAAGCAAAGACATGGAGCTTGAATGGTGAGCTCGTAAAAACAGTTGAGGTGAATCAATAATGGCAGAATATACAAGAGATCAAGTCATCAAAAAGGCAGAAGAGCTAGCGAAGATGATTTCTTCTACAGAAGAAGTCGATTTCTTCAAGCGTGCCGAAGAGAAAATCAATGAAAACGATAAAGTACAGAAATTGATCGGTAAGATCAAAATGTATCAGCAGGAAGCTGTAAATCTTCAACATTATCAAAAGCATGAAGCGTTGAAGAAGGTAGAAGAAAAGCTTGAAAACCTTCATAAAGAAGTCGATTCCATTCCGATTGTACAAGAATTCAAGCAATCACAAACGGATGTGAACGACCTCCTACAACTCGTCACATCTACGATTTCGAACACGGTGACCGATGAAATCATCCGTGAAACGGAAGGTGACCAGCTGAAAGGCATGACAGGATCAGCGGTCAAGCATAACCGATTTTAATCTATATTGTATAAGGGCTGTCTTGACGTTCTCCTAAATCGAGAACGACAGGGACAGTCCTTTTCTTATGTCCGATTTTCATAGTAAAAAAAACGCCCAAGGGCATGACGTTACCCAGATTCAGTCGTATGCACGAAATAGCCGATCCAAATTTACATCAGTTAAACTCAAATCTATCCTCGTACACTAATTTCACGTACCGTACGAACTTTGAAAAAGTAGAAAAAAAGATAAAATAATTCTGTAAGAATTTCATAGACTGAACTAACGGGACATTATGAACGAGTTTATAAAAATTTTAGGCACACTAGACATTCGCCCTGCATAGGATGAATTGAAGATTGGAAGAGGAGGGATTTAGTCACATGGCCAAAAACGATAACAGCTATAGAGAGATTATTACGAAAGCGGTTTGCGGCAAAGGTCGGAAGTTTTCACAGGCCACCCACACGGTCACACCTGCTCACAGACCTTCCAGCATCCTCGGTTGCTGGATCATCAATCACAACTACAAACCTGTAGAAAACGGGAACTCTGTAGACGTAGAAGGAAGCTATGATATCAATGTTTGGTACTCCTACAATAACAATACGAAAACAGAGGTCGTAACAGAGACGATCAAGTATAAAGATACGTGTAACCTCACGAAAAGAGATGAGAATTCACTCGGCAAACATACTGAAGTGAGCGCTAGGGCATTGCAGGAACCGAATACATTAGAAGCAACCATTTCACCAAATGGGAACAAGATTCTCGTCCAAGTTGAGCGTGAATTCATTGCTGAAGTCATCGGCGAGACAAAAGTGTGGGTACAAGTGAACCAGGATGGGGTCATCGAAGAGCTTGAGGACGACAGCTGGGAAGATGAAGTCGATGATGAAGAATTTGAAGACCTCGATCCGAATTTCTTGTTAGGGGATTTGGAAGAGTAAGTGAACACGGGGCTGACCCTTAAGTGTCTGACTCTCTCCGATTGGACCATTCCGTTCGATTGGAGGTGCCTGACACTTTATTTTTTGGGTCAGTCTTTTCCTTTTAGGGCTTCATACAAGAGCCACAATGTAGACGAGAACGCCCTTGGATAAAAGCAGCTACAAGTTGTTCATCCTCTTATATTAGCCCCTGCATTCATCGTGAAAAAATATGCTATAATGGGGTGAAGAATATAAGTAAGACGGAGGACTGACATGGCTGAGTATACTCCAATGATGCAGCAATATTTATCGATTAAGGCAGACTATGAAGATGCCTTTTTATTTTTTCGATTAGGAGATTTCTATGAATTGTTCTTTGACGATGCATTACGAGCGTCACAAGAGCTTGAAATAACATTAACAAGCAGAGACGGGGGAAAAGGAAACCGCATTCCGATGTGTGGCGTCCCCCATCACTCGTCTCCGAATTATATCGCGCAGCTTATTGAAAAAGGTTTCAAAGTTGCGATTTGTGAACAAGTTGAAGATCCGAAAGTCGCAAAAGGTGTCGTCAAACGGGATGTCGTCCAGGTGATTACGCCAGGTACAGTGATGGAAGGCGCGATGTTGGATGAAAAGGTGAACAACTTCATCGCTTCCATAACCCCGCTCTCTGAAGGCTATGGAATAGCGACCTGCGACCTTTCGACGGGTCAGAACTCTGTGAAAATTCTCAAGGAAGATTGGAAGTCTGTATGCTTAGAGCTTCAATCGTTAGAGATCAAAGAGGTTGTCGTACCAGGTAATATAGCTGAAGACCAAGTGAACATGTTGAGGGATCTTTATCAATTTACAGTTTCCAATGAACGGGAAATAGAAGTTCCTGAAAGTTTACATAGTATCATCACTACGTTAGGAACGGAGGATCTACAAAAAACAGGCAAACAGCTGCTTTCCTATCTCGTGAGAACCCAGAAACGAGCACTTGATCATCTGCAGGAGTTCGAATATGTCGAGACCACTTCCTACATGAAAATCGACCCGAATTCAAAACGGAACCTCGAACTCGTTGAGACGCTCCGACAAAAGCAAAAGAAGGGTTCACTACTATGGTTGTTGGACAAGACGGTCACCGCGATGGGTGGAAGGATGCTCAAGCAATGGATTGAACAGCCTTTGCTCGATTCAAAACCGATCGAAGAACGCCTATCGATCGTCGAGACGTTCATGAAGCAGTTTTTCAATCGAGAACAGATCCGTGAGCAATTGACGGAAGTGTATGACTTAGAAAGATTGGCCGGTAAAGTCGCTTTCGGGAATGTGAATGCTAGGGACCTTATTCAACTGAAACGTTCACTTCAAAATATCCCGACGTTGAAAGATCGTCTATTGGATATGGACCACCCTGGGTTGACGAGTCGTTCAGAGGCGATGGACCCTTGTGTCGATCTTGAACGGTTATTGGAAGCATCAGTTCATGAAGAAGCTCCAATCTCAATTAAGGAAGGTAACATCATCAAGAGCGGATACAACGAACAGTTGGACGAGTACAGGAATGCAAGTGTAAACGGGAAATCGTGGATTGCCTCACTTGAGCAATCCGAACGGGAGAGGACAGGGATCCGTTCTTTGAAAATCCGTTACAACCGAGTGTTCGGCTATTATATCGAAGTGACCAAAAGCAACCTTCACCTCATAGACGAGGAAAGGTATGAGCGGAAACAGACATTGGCGAATGCTGAGCGGTTCATTACGCCAGAGCTGAAAGAAAAGGAAGACATCATTCTATCAGCGGAAGAGAAATCAGTCGAACTGGAATACCAACTATTTTTAGAAATCCGTGAACAAGTCAAGGCGTTCATACCACACTTGCAAAAACTAGCCAAACAGATCAGCGAGATTGATGTGCTGCAAGCTTTTGCGGTAGTGAGTGAAGAGGGACAATATTGTAGACCGATCATCTCCCGAGAAGGGACGATTCGAATCGAAGAAGGCAGACATCCGGTCGTTGAACAGATGATGGATCGCCAGGATTACGTATCGAACGACGTCAATATGGATCCGGAGAGAGAGGTCCTACTCATAACAGGACCGAACATGGCCGGTAAAAGTACGTATATGAGACAGGTAGCTCTTTCATCGATACTCTTACAAATCGGTTGTTTCGTACCAGCACAGTCAGCAACCTTACCGATTTTCGATCAAATTTTTACACGGATTGGAGCTGCGGATGACCTGGCAGGTGGACAGAGTACATTCATGGTCGAAATGATGGAGACGCAATATGCGCTCACCCATGCAACGGACAAGAGTTTGTTGTTGCTCGACGAGATTGGTAGAGGGACATCCACTTATGACGGCATGTCTCTAGCACAATCCATTATTGAATACATCCATCACCATATCGGTGCAAAAACGCTCTTCTCCACTCATTACCATGAACTGACCGTTTTGGAGAATGAGCTGGATCGATTGCATAATATTCATGTCAAAGCGATCGAAGAAGAGGGCAAAGTCGTATTCTTGCACAAGGTCGAAGATGGTAAAGCCGATCGAAGTTATGGAATCCATGTGGCAGAGCTTGCTCAACTGCCAGAAAAGCTTATTCAACGTGCGAATGAATTGCTTACTGAATTCGAATCGGATACAAACCATACAGAACGTCCTGCGAAAAAAGAGGCGGAATCAAAAGTGCATGAAGAAGGGCAGCTGTCTCTCTTCGAACCGGAAGCACCCTCTGTAAAGACCCAGAAGAAGATCGAACATCACCCTGTCATCGATCAGTTGAAGAATATGGAGCTTCTTTCGATGACGCCTCTTGAAGCGATGAATGCACTTTATGAGCTGCAATTGTCGATCAAACAAGAGAAACAGGAGGAATCTAAATGGGCAAAATCAAACAGCTAGATGACCTTTTGTCCAATAAGATAGCAGCGGGTGAAGTGGTCGAACGGCCAGCCTCCATTGTGAAAGAATTGGTCGAAAACGCCATTGATGCGAACAGCACACGCATCGACGTTGAAGTCGAAGAAGGCGGTTTATCCAGAATCATCGTCATCGATAATGGAGACGGGATCGAGAGCGAGGATCTTCTGACAGCTTTTCAACGCCATGCAACAAGTAAGATTCAGGATGAGAATGACCTTTTCCATATTCGTACGTTGGGTTTTCGTGGTGAAGCCTTACCAAGTATCGCATCCGTCTCCAAAGTCGATTTGAAGACGTCCACCGGGAAAGATGCAGGGGATCAGGTTTCGATCCATTTCGGAAAAGTGGTCGAACAGAAGAAGTCCGACAGTCGAAAAGGAACGACCATCGAGGTGACACACCTTTTCCATAATACACCTGCACGACTAAAGCATTTGAAAACCGTCCATACTGAATTGGGAAACATAACAGACGTAATCAACAGGCAGGCAATGGCACACCCTGAAGTGGCTTTCCATTTGAAACATAATGGGAAAACCGTATTGAAAACACCAGGGAATGGCGATCTTCTTCAAGTCATTGCTGCCATCTATGGGATGTCTGTTGCTAAGAAAATGATTTCGGTCGAAAATGAAACGTTGGACTATGAGATCAAAGGCTTTGCTGTGAAACCGGAGATCACTCGTGCATCCCGTCAATATGTCTCTTTATTCATCAATGGGCGATACATCAAGAATTATAAGATCTATAAAGCGATCGAGCGCGCCTATCATACGTTGCTACCGATCGGTCGTCATCCGATTGTCATTCTTTCAATTGAACTTGATCCGATCTTGGTAGATGTGAATGTACATCCTGGAAAACTAGAAGCGAGATTCAGTAAAGAACAAGAACTTTCAGAAGCGATCGAAACAGGAATCAAAAACGCGCTCAAACAGACTGAATTGATTCCTCATGCTTCTCGAAAAAGTCATGTATCCAAACCGAAGACCGAGCAATCTAGTTTTTCATTTGATACGTCCAGGGAGGACATAGAACGGAGGCTGGCATCATTCCAACAGAAAGATGATCTGGTTACTCCTTCATTCACTCCTCCAAGAGTGGAACACGATCAACCCGATTTCACCAGTACCGAATGGAAACATCATCAGGAATCGGTCTCCAAAGAACCTGAGGAAGGTTATGTTTTCGATGAGGGGGAACCACTGATCAAAAAGGAGCCTGTGAAGGACACGGTTCAACAACAAGAACCGGTTAGTTCACGAGTTCCGACGATGTATCCGGTCGGACAAGTACATGGAACCTATATCATCGCTCAAAATGATCAAGGGATGTACATCATCGACCAACATGCTGCCCAGGAACGGATCAAGTACGAGTATTTCAGGGAAAAAGTGGGGATGTATGAGCATGAAGTCCAAGAACTTCTCGTTCCGCTCACTTTTGAATTCACACATACGGAAGCGACCATCCTTAAGGAACATGAAGAAGAGCTGTCCACGATCGGTATTTTTTTAGAACCGTTCGGTGGTAACACGTTCATCGTCCGCTCTCATCCTCAATGGTTCCCGAGCGGGGAAGAGAAGGAGACCATACAGGAAATCATCGATCAAGTTCTGGCCGATAAGAAAACAGACATCAAAAAGCTCAGGGAAGATGCAGCGATCATGATGTCATGTAAAGGCTCAATCAAAGCGAACCGGCATTTGAGAAACGATGAAATGATCACGTTGATTGATACGTTGAGAAAATCAGAAGACCCGTTCACCTGTCCGCATGGTAGACCGATCATCATCCAATTCACGACGTATGAAATGGAAAAGATGTTCAAACGGGTTATGTAACGTTAGTTGGAGGTAGGATGGATGAAGTCACCCTTAGTTGTTATTGTAGGACCGACGGCAGTGGGCAAAACGAAGACGAGCGTCGAAATCGCGAAGGCGTTCAGTGGGGAAGTCATCAACAGTGATTCGATGCAAGTCTATAAAGATCTGGATATCGGTACAGCAAAAATAAAAGAAGAGGAAAAAGAGGGAATTCTTCATCACCTTTTTGATATCAAAAGTCCTTTTGAAGACTATTCAGCAGCTGAATATCAGGTGGATGCCAAAAGAGTGATCCATCAGATCCATGAAAAAGGGAGACTTCCCGTCATGGTGGGCGGGACTGGCTTATATATCCGGTCCGTCACCCATGATTATCAGTTTTCGGATGCTACTGCTGATTCTGCCTATCGTGAAGAACTAGAACGTTTTGGTGAAGAAAAAGGAGCTGAAGCCCTTCATGATCTGCTGAAAGAAAAAAATGAAGAGCGGGCAGCCCAAATCCATCCGAATAACGTTCGCCGGGTCATCAGAGCATTGGAGATCATCCATACAAATGGCAGTTTGGATCAAGAGCATTCCCATGAACATCAGGTATCCTCATACGAGTTAATTACGATTGGATTGACGATGGATCGGGAAGAGCTCTACGATCGCATCAACCATCGCGTGGATTTGATGATGGAAGAGGGCTTGCTTGAAGAAGTACAAGCGCTTTATGAGGCAGGCGTACGAAACACACAAGCTGTTCAGGCAATCGGCTACAAAGAACTTTATGATTACTTCGAAGGAAACTGTACACTGGATGAGGCAATCGTCACACTGAAACGAAACTCGAGAAGATACGCAAAACGTCAATTGACTTGGTTTCGGCATCAGATGGATGTGGAATGGTTTGATGTAACGGGTGGAACGATTGATGAAAAAATTCCATCTATTTTGCGTTATGTGGCAGGAAAGCTACAACTTGAATCGAATTAATGTATGAACGTTTATTTAGGAGGCCTATACACATGAAGCAATCCATTAATATTCAAGATCAATTCTTAAACACCCTAAGAAAAGAAAATGTTTTCGTAACAGTCTACTTATTGAACGGATTTCAGCTTAAAGGGCTGGTTAAAGGATTCGACAACTTCACAGTAGTCCTCGAATCAGACGGGAAACAACAATTGATTTACAAGCATGCCATTTCCACCTTCACTCCGCAACGTCCAGTCGAATTCAGCTCTGACAATCAAAATAATTAATCCATCTCCAGGTACCCTGCCTGGATGTAAATAAGGAAAGGATTGACCGCGTGCGGTCAATCCTTTTTTGGTTTTACGAAATAGGCGAATTCATTTCCTCAACATATTCCAAGTACCGTTTCAATGTCAGTGGTGTTTTCATTCCGAAATGGTACTGGATATAATCGTTCTCTTGTTTGGATAAGAGGGCGTGGAGGATAGCGGTTCTTCTGAAATGTTGGGCTGAAATCCCTTTCCGCAAACCAGAACGGGCTACTTCTTGGCGGATCATCTTTTGGATCGCGATTTCCGTCAGACGCTTCGGTCGATTATCCTCATAACTCCAACGATAGGTCAGTCGCTTAAAATCGAACGCCACGAAAAATGGATCTGCACTGTACTGCGCAGGACGGACTGAAACAGGGATGGACTCGTAATAGGCGAAAAGTATTTCACTATCCTTTTTGGAGAGATTGATGGTCCGATGGGTTGACGGTTCATCCGTTTCCACCTTCAGTTCCTTTTGTATGAAGGAAACATGCCTCATGTCGATCGAGCATAATTCATGCAATGTCAGTCCATGGTTTAACAGCAGGGTGAATAGTGCCAAATTCCTTTTTGCCAGGTATGGATAGGCTTTTTGTTGATTTTCCGTAAGACCTTCCGCTGTTGGTACGATTTCCATCAACCGTTCACTTTCCGCGTCCTTGATGAACATTTCTTCAGAGAATCCTTCTTCAGCAAGGCTGTGCAACTGGATATCGTTTACGGGGTTGCTCGGAATTTTATTATGTAAATTAAGGTAATGGTGATATTGTTTCAAAACACTAAAGACTCGTTTCAACGTCCGGTATGAATACGTTCGTTCTTCACTCAAAAAATCGAAATACGTCTGTATGAAGGTTGTCGTGAAGACTTTCGGATCTTCATAAGACAAGTCGTTCACGCGGATCCATGCAAGGTAATCTTCCAGGTCATATTGATACCGTTTGACCGTTGAGGGACGCTTTCCCCGTTTCTCCAAATCCAGAATGAAGTCGATCGTGTTTTTCGGTGTTTCCTCAGTATTCATGCCTTTTCCACCACCTTGGAGTCATTTGTTTCCATTATAGCACGTGTGAGGAAGATGAAAATGCATAACCATAAAGGAAAACTCACACGCTAAGAAAAAAATCATCGAGGTGGATTGGATGTTCAAGAAAGTACTCACCGTTCTCTTCGTCCTTCATTTCTTAGCTGCATGTAATTATATCGATGCTGAAGAGGGGCAAGAGAATTACAGCAACCCTACAGAACAAAACTTCCGGACCAACAAGAACAACTTAGAAGATACACCGATTGTGAAAAGAACATCAGCAGAATCTGCAAACGCGAAAGAGCTTGTCGAGTTGACTGAGCAGGTGAATGGAGTGGAAAGTGCTCGAGCGATCGTAAGTGGCATCTACATCGTTGTTGGCATTCAGCTTGAAAAAGGGGCTGGCGAAAACGAAACGGTAAAAGCCGTATATGAACGGCTTAGTAGCCATAGTCATGGTGCGAACGCTTTGGTGACGGCAAATCCAGAGCATATCCGTACATTGGATGAGTGGGGCACCGCCATCAAAAATAATAAAATGACCGAAGAGATTGATATTTATAACGGTCTAGGCGTAATGATCAGCCATATCAAGCCTAACGAAGACCTGCAAATCCGCAAATCCAACCCTTCAAAAGAATATTTGGATCGACACCGATTACCGGATATCAAAAAATGACCCTGTAAAACCAGGGTCTTTTTAATTAGTATATGAGTGGTTCATAGGCATTTGTCACACATTCTGCTACTGGGCGTATAATACACAAGAATCTGAAAGTGAGGTGAAGGTTCATGCAACAGGCGATCAGTCGAAACACGAAAAGCCAGATCAACGTCGTGCTTAGTTCGGGCTCTCCTTCATCTATGACAAAAGACGACTGGCTAACTGATGCAAAAGGACGCGAAAAGCACGCACCACTCAAAAGTATCCAGAAAGAACTTGAAGCTCTTGTCGGAATGGATGAATTGAAGGAATTGATCAATGAAATCTATGCGTGGCTCTATATAAATAAATGTCGAGAAACTGCCAACCTGAAGACAGGGAAGCAAGTGCTTCATATGATGTTCAAAGGTAATCCGGGTACTGGAAAAACCACTGTCGCGCGGATGATCGGTAAGCTGTTTCATGATATGAACGTACTCTCCAAAGGGCACTTGATTGAAGCGGAACGAGCGGATCTGGTTGGTGAATATATCGGACATACCGCACAAAAGACGAGGGAGCTGGTCAAGAAAGCCCTTGGTGGGATTTTATTCGTTGATGAAGCTTATTCTCTGGCACGCGGTGGTGAAAAAGATTTCGGTAAGGAAGCTATAGATACGCTTGTAAAAGCGATGGAAGACCAACAGAATGATTTTATCCTGATTCTAGCTGGCTATTCGAATGAAATGGATCACTTCCTCACTTTGAACCCTGGTTTGCCTTCAAGGTTCCCTGTTGTCGTCAGCTTTCCAGATTATACAGTCGATCAATTGATGGAAATTGCAAAACGGATGATTAAGGATCGTGAATATAAACTGTCATTGGATGCAGAAAGAAAGCTTCGCTCCCATTTGCAATCCGTTCGGTCAAGAGAAGGAAGCACGTTCTCCAATGGTCGATATATCCGCAATCTGTTAGAGAAATCGATGCGGAAACAGTCCATGAGGCTATTGAAAGAAGGTAGGGTGGATCGGGATTATTTAATCTTGTTGACAGAGAGAGACCTCCATCTAGCAGAAACCCCCTGAATTTGATAAGATGAATGCAATAGAATGAGCATTCTGTACTGAAAAAAGGCAGGGGAATAGATTGGCAGGATTACCGATTGAAAAAGAAAAAACATTATTAGTAGGGTGTCAGTTGCAGGACAGAAGCGACACCCTTTTTGAATCTTCTATGTCCGAGCTCGCCGCATTGGTAAAAACAGCTCAGGGAGATCCGGTTATGGAAGTGAGCCAAAAGCGGGAACGGTTCCATCCAGCAACCTTGATCGGAAAAGGGAAAGTAGAAGAAATAAAATCTCTTATAGAAGAAATTGAAGTCGATCTTGTCGTTTTCAACCATGAAATGTCACCGAGTCAACTGCGCAATTTGGGTGAAGCGTGGGACGTCAAAGTCATCGACCGTACACAATTGATCCTCGATATCTTCGCTCAGCGAGCCAAGTCCAAGGAAGGGAAACTACAGGTGGAATTGGCGCAGCTTGAGTATTTGTTACCCCGGTTATCTGGACAAGGTACCCAACTTTCAAGACTTGGTGGTGGTATCGGGACAAGAGGACCAGGTGAAACGAAGCTAGAGACAGACAGGAGACATATCCGCAACCGAATTACAGATATCAAGAACCAATTGAAGACTGTCGCCTCTCATCGACAAAGATACCGTGAACGGAGAAAGACGAACCAAGCTTATCAAATTGCATTGGTAGGTTATACAAATGCGGGGAAATCAACCTGGTTCAATGTATTGACGGATGCTGATGCGTATCAGGAAGACCAATTGTTCGCTACACTTGATCCGATGACAAGGAAGCTGAAGCTACCGAGTGGGATGTTGACGTTGCTCACAGATACAGTAGGTTTCATACAGGATTTGCCGACTGGACTCGTCGCAGCTTTCCGGTCGACACTTGAAGAGGTGACAGAGGCGGACTTGATCATACATATGGTCGATATTGCTGATCCAAATCGGGACGAGCATCAGGAAACGGTCGTTGGTTTATTGAAAGAACTTGGAGCGGATCAAATCCCAGTCCTCACGGTTTACAACAAAAGTGATCTAGAGCATGAAGCATTGACAGAATATCAATCGTTGAATGTATCTGCTTTCCGAGAAGAAGACGCGAAAAAGCTCTTGAATTCGATGGAAGAGACGATCAAATCCTCCATGGTACATTATCAGGTTTCGGTTCCTTCTCATGATGGAAAGTTGTTGAGTGAATTGCAGCGTTTGACGATCCTGAACAGAAGAGAGTGGGACGAAGAAGCACATGTCTACGTATGTGAAGGTTTTGTCCATCCGACTCTTCCGATCTATGACCGGATTCAAACATTGAACGAACAGGGAGACTCTAATTAAGAATGAACGTATATGATGAGAACAGCAACGAAGAAAGACTATCCACATTAACGGAAAAAATTGAAGAAAAAATCAAATCGATTCATGAAGAGATCGAGCGTATCGAGCTTTTCAACCAACAGAAAGTGTTAGATGCTTTTCGGAATCATCAGGTGAGTGATTTTCATTTTACTCCATCTACAGGATATGGGTATGACGATACTGGACGTGATGTACTGGAGAAAGTGTATGCAGATGTATTCGGAGCTGAAGCGGCAATCGTTAGACCACATATCATTTCTGGCACCCACGCTATATCGATTGCGCTATCAGGTGTCCTAAGACCTAAAGATGAGCTTTTATACATCACTGGGAAACCATATGATACGTTGGAAGAGATTGTCGGAATCCGTGGGGACGGTAAAGGTTCTTTAAAAGAATTCGATATTTCTTACCAATCCGTTGACTTGACGGAAGCGGGTAGAATGGATTTTGATGCAATCCGTCATTCGATCCATTCCCAAACGAAAATGATTGGGATCCAAAGATCAAAAGGCTATGCCGATCGACCTTCTTTCACCATAGAACAAATCCAAAAAGCGATCTCGTTTGTGAAAAAGATAAAACCAGATGTCATCGTTTTTGTGGATAATTGTTATGGAGAGTTTGTAGAAGATCGAGAACCGACAGAAGTAGGAGCAGACCTGATGGCTGGATCGCTCATTAAGAACCCAGGTGGCGGGTTGGCGAAAATCGGTGGGTATCTTGCAGGTAGGGAAGATCTGATTGAGTTATGTGCATACCGTCTGACCTCACCTGGTTTAGGGAGAGAAGCGGGTGCCTCTCTTGATACATTACTCGACATGTATCAAGGATTCTTCCTAGCACCACATGTGGTCAGCCAGTCGTTGAAAGGCGCCGTCTTTACAGCAGCCTTTCTCGGTGAACTGGGCTTTGATACGACACCAGCTTGGAACGCACCGAGAACAGATCTCGTTCAGTCCGTAAAATTTCATGAAGCTTCATTAATGGTGAAGTTTTGCCAGGAAATCCAAAAAGCATCGCCAGTGAATGCTCATGTCGTACCTCACCCAAGTTATATGCCTGGATACGAGGATGATGTGATTATGGCTGCTGGCACTTTCATACAAGGGTCAAGTATCGAGTTGTCGGCAGACGGTCCGATCCGACCGCCATATGAAGCATACGTTCAAGGTGGATTGACCTATTCGCATGTGAAAATCGCCGTCACATCTGCTGTAAAGGAAATGACAAAAAGTGGTTTAAAGATTCTGATATAGGGAATGTTTTAAAGGGAGTGTGGAAAAAACACTCCCTTTTCTATGCTCAAAAAAATATGTGAGGTTTTCTTACATATGTTTGACACAAAACATAACAATAGCATATACTTATAGTAATTCAGCAGGAGGGAGGGACCGATATGGGAGATCACGTAAGACGTAACATGCCTCTATTTCCCATAAGTATCGTAAAGCAGTTGACAGAACTGTCCGCAAGACAAATCCGTTACTATGAAGAAAACGGCCTGATTACACCGGCACGATCCGAAGGTAACCGGAGAATGTTTTCATTCAATGATGTCGATCGGCTGCTTGAGATCAAGTCTCTTCTGGAGCGTGGTATCAACCTGGCTGGAATCCGAGAAGTATTTGAAATGAAGGAACGAGGAATTCAGGCTCCTGAGCCCCACTATAAGAAAGAACCGACTGAAGGAGAAATCCATAAGTACTTGAAGAAAGAATTATATCAAGCGGGGCGTTTCGGAAAGACTTCACTGATCCAGGGAGAACTATCACGTTTCTTTAATTGAGGCAATGCGATTTACTTGTATATGCAATGAAAAATTCATTTAAAAAATTAGGAGGAAACAAAACATGGGTTCGAAGTATTCAAAAGACCAGATCTTCAAAATGGTGAAAGAAGAAAATGTACGATTCGTCCGTTTGCAATTCACTGACTTGCTAGGTACGATCAAGAACGTCGAAATTCCTACAAGTCAATTAGAGAAGGCGCTTGACAACAAAATGATGTTTGATGGATCTTCCATTGAAGGATTCGTCCGAATCGAAGAATCAGATATGTATTTGTATCCAGACCTTGATACTTTCGTCGTATTCCCTTGGACTTCTGAAAAAGGGAAAGTCGCACGTTTGATCTGTGACATCTATAATCCGGATGGTACACCATTTGAAGGTGACCCTCGTGCAAACTTGAAACGAATCTTGCAAGAGATGGAAGACCTTGGGTTTACAGACTTCAACATTGGACCTGAACCGGAATTCTTCTTATTTAAAAACGATGAAAAAGGTGAGCCTACTCTTGAGTTGAATGACAAGGGTGGATACTTCGACCTTGCTCCTACCGATTTAGGTGAAAACTGCCGACGTGATATTGTCCTTGAGCTTGAGGACATGGGCTTTGAAATCGAAGCTTCCCATCACGAAGTTGCACCTGGTCAGCACGAAATCGACTTTAAATATGCAGATGCTGTCACGACGTGTGATAACATCCAAACATTCAAATTAGTCGTCAAAACAATCGCACGAAAGCATGGTCTTCATGCGACGTTCATGCCGAAACCACTTTTCGGAGTGAATGGTTCTGGAATGCATGCGAACATGTCCTTATTCAAAGGGAAAGACAATGCTTTCTTTGATGAAAATACAGAAACGCAATTGAGTGAAACGGCCATGCAATTCTTGTCTGGAATTGCGAAACATGCTGAAGCATTTACAGCGATCACCAACCCGACAGTGAACTCTTATAAGAGACTCGTTCCGGGCTATGAAGCACCTTGTTATGTAGCTTGGTCTATGCGTAACCGTAGTCCACTCATCCGTATCCCGGCTTCAAGAGGGATCAGTACTCGTATCGAGGTACGTAGTGTCGATCCTGCTGCAAATCCATACTTGGCGATGGCAGCGATGTTGGCAGCAGGCCTGGACGGCATCAAGAACAAAATGGAAGCACCGAAACCAATCGACCGCAACATCTATGCAATGGATAAAGCGGAACGTGAGGAAGCAGGAATCCGTGACCTTCCAGCAACATTGAAGGACGCACTAGAACTCTTCAAACGAGACGAAGTCATCACTTCTGCTCTAGGTGCACACGCTACAGAACACTTCATCGAGTTGAAAGAGATCGAATGGGATATGTTCCGTACGCAAGTCCACCCTTGGGAACGTGAACAGTATATCCAACTATATTAATCAACTAGTACCCTGGACCTATTTTTGGTCCAGGGTTTTTCTGTTTTCCCCTTATTTAACAATGGTTCATGGCCTGCAATGGATAAGCTAACCAATTCTTTGTACTATTTGACTATATTTTTATGTGGGATTTTTTAGTATTGTATAGAGGGACAAAAAAGTTCAAAATCTGACATGATTTCTATGATCATTTAAATAAATGGGGGAGAAAGATTGAAAGGAAAAGCAACCATTGCGGTATTGACCTCAGCGAGCTTGGTATTAGGTGGATTCGGCTTTATAGGCGACGATGTTGTACGAGCCGAGTCGTTGAAGGATAAGATTCATGATGTAAAAGAAAAGCGTGAAGAGAATAAATCAGAACAAGATCAAACCAAAAAAGAGATTGAAAAGATCAAACACAATCAAGACCTTCTTGATGCAGAAATCAAAAAGCTTGATCAACAAATGGGCGAGACGGAAACCAAAATTGATCAAAAAGAGAAAGACATAGCAAAAACGAGAGAAGAAATCGAAAAACTGAAAGCTGAAATTGCCGTTCTGAAAAAACGGATTGAAGAACGGGATAAAATGCTCAAGGAACGAGTAACAGCGATGTATGAAAATGGAGGTACTGTCCAGTACATAGAGGTTATACTTGGGTCCAAAAGTTTTGGAGACTTCCTTGATCGTATATTCGCATTGAATGAAATTGCGGAGCAAGATAAAGAGATTTTAGAGGCACATAAGAATGATAAACAGAAACTAGAAGAAACGAAGCAGAAAGTAGAAAAAGAACTTGCGCAGTTGAATCAACAAATGAAAGAATTAGAAAGTTTAAAGGCAAGCTTGAAGCAAAAAGTCGATCGTAAGAATGCACTCTTGAGCGACTTGAAAGAAGAAGAAAAGCACATGCATGAAGAGCTTGGTAAGTTGGAAGATGAACAGGATCTTCTAAGGAAGCAGCAAGCTGCGTTCGAAGCTGAAAAACGCCGACAGGAAGAAGAGGCGCGACGGGCTGCAGCAGCTCGGGCAGCTGCAGAAGCTGCGGCAAGAAAAGCAGCAGCTGAAAGAGCGGCAAAAGAGAAAGCGGCTGCAAAGAAATCGTCTTCAAGCCAATCGAGCAGTAATTCTTCTTCAAACAGCAATTCAACCAGCAGCAAACCGGCTGTTAAGAAACCATCTGTTTCAAGCAGCTTGTTCATGAAACCATCGGCTGGATATTTCACATCCGGTTACGGTCCTCGTTGGGGAAGCATGCATCCTGGAGTCGATATTGCGCGTGGTGGGACAGTTCCAGTTGTCGCATCTGCGTCAGGGACAGTCATCAAATCCTACTACTCTAGCAGTTACGGAAATGTCATCTTTATTGCCCACTATCTCAATGGACAAACATACACAACCGTTTACGCTCATTTAAGAAGTCGTAATGTTGGAAACGGTGCATCTGTCCAAAAAGGACAGCAAATTGGAATTATGGGGAATACAGGAAGATCGACTGGACAGCACTTACACTTTGAAATTCATAAAGGTCAATGGAATATGAGCAAATCCAATGCTATCAATCCACGACAATTTTTCTAAGTCTGATAAGAGAGAAGGGATCACCATTTCAGGTGATCCCTTTTATTATTCCATCATTTCGGTATCCAATTTGAAGTGTTTTTTTGATAACTCTTGGAATTGATTGGGTTTGACTTCAACCTTTTCGTGCTGACCATGATCCCATCGGGTCAGGGTGGTATCGGTTAATGTAATTCTCCCATTCTCAGTCAATCGGGTTAACAGAGGGTTTTTGTTGAATGGCGATTTTTCATGTTCAATGATTGTTTTTTGTATATCGTTGAACGCTGTGACATCTTCGATCTGTTCCGTCGAATCAAAAGTGTAACCTGCTCTCCAGTCTTTATCTTTATGCTTCAATTTTAGTTCGAGCGTATAATCTCCCAGATCGTTTTCTGATTTTTTCACAAAGAATTCCCCGTTGGAAGACGTCACTTTCTCACCACTCAAAGGGACCGGCTTCAATGGCAGATTACCACCAAAACCAGTGTCGACAAGATATTTTTTGCTGTTATGAATCAGTAGAATGGCGACATGGGTTCTTCCGAGCGGTTCACCGTTCAGAACGACTCCACGCACCATATACGCCTCAAAACCATTTTCAATCAAGAATAGATAAAGTAAAGGATTCAGTTCATAACAAAGTCCACCTTCTTCATTTATTAGAAGCTTGTCAATCAGGTAATCTTCTGTCAGAGGTTGCGTCTTATTTTGCATGATGCGTATGTTTTCAAAAGGAATGGTCCTTGATAAGTTTTGGAGTACCTGCTCCAGGTTATGGAAATCAACCGTTTCCTGGCTCGAAATTCCAATCCTCTTCCGGAACAATTCATTCATGTACAACACCTCCATTGAAATAACATTGAATAGGCTGCTTTTCATATCTTTATTTTCACACATTTGTAAATGAAGTGGAACGGTCATAGGAATGAAAAGTTTTAGAGCTTAAGTTGTAGAGTGTATACGCACAACATATGCAATAAAAAAAGGAGTGCGGATCATCCGCACTCCTCCTTACCACGGAATCTAGTGTATGGTTCGATAGACTCCAATGACTTTTCCTAGTATAGATACATTTTTTAGAATAATCGGTTCCAGAGAAGCGTTTTCCGGTTGAAGTCGGACATAATCTCTTTCCTTGAAGAATCGTTTGACTGTCGCTTCATCTTCCTCTGTCATAGCTACGACGATATCCCCATTGATGGCAGTGGACTGTTGTTTCACGATGACCATGTCTCCATCATAGATTCCAGCTTCTATCATACTATCACCTTGGACAACTAATGCGAATACATTGTCATCTCCTACCATATGATCTGGTAGAGGGAAATACTCTTCTATGTTTTCGATAGCCGTGATAGGTTGACCAGCAGTTACCTTACCAATGACAGGAACATTGATCGATTCGCTCTTCGGTATGGTCGTATCCATATCCTCTGTAATGACTTCGATCGCTCTAGGTTTGGTAGGGTCTCTACGAATCAACCCTTTTTTCTCAAGACGTGATAGATGTCCATGAACGGTCGAACTGGATGCGAGTCCAACTGCCTCCCCGATCTCACGGACAGAAGGAGGATATCCTTTATGTTTCACTTCAAACTTTATGTAATTCAATATGTCTTGTTGCCGGCGTGATAGTTTCATTCTGTCCACCTCAATTCTCCTCGTTTGTTGCATTAAGTATATCATGTGTTCGGCGAACATACAAACATAAGTTCGAGAAAAACGGTTGACAAGAACAGGCGTTCTTATTACAATGAATTTATCAAATGAGAACAGATATTCGTATCGGAGGGATTTGTAATGAAAAGACAGAACGGTTGGTCTTTCGTAATTGTATTGATTGTGATTGTCTCAATAATGGGAAGTTATTCACTCGTAAAAGCGAACTCTGAAGCGGAAGCAGAATACGTGAAGATCAAGATTGAACAAGGGGATACGCTTTGGGGTTTATCCTCCAAATATAAAAAAGATCATACTTTTACAGCTGAAGCATTCGTGAATTGGGTAGAGAAAAATAATGGTGTACAAGCAGAAAGCCTCCAACCGGGACAAACGGTCACGATCCCTGTTAAATTGGATATGAACCAGATTGCATCCAAATAACCGAACAGAAGTGAAGGGAATTACATGAAAGCAGTCATATACTGTAGAGTCAGCACAGAAAAAGAAACACAAGCATCTTCTCTCGAGCGTCAAGAAATGGAGCTTAGACAACTCGCAGCCGAGTTTCATTTTGAAATTATAGAGGTCATCCAAGAAATGAAAAGCGGTTTTGAGATTGAAAGAGACGGCATGCTTCAAGTAATGGATCTAGCAAAAGAAGGCTATGCGGATGTTTTACTAGTACAAGACGAAACGAGGATCGGCAGGGGAAGTGCCAAAATCGCCATTCTTCACACACTGGGAAAATATGGTGTAAAATGCTATACGATCAGTGAGCAAGGGGAAATCCAACTTACAGAAGCGGATTCAATGGTGCTTGAAATCGTGAGCCTAGTAGAAGACTATCAACGGAAGTTACATAATGCAAAGATCAAACGAGGAATGAGAAGAGCAGTCAACAAAGGCTATCGACCTGAACGGAACCTGTCCAATTTGACAAAAGGTGGACGAGAACGCAAGGAAGTCCCCATCGAAGAAATTGTAAGGCTTAGGCAGCTTGAGTTGACATTTAAGGAAATCGCGACGACTCTTAACGGATTAGGGTTTGATATTTCTAAAGCAACAGTCCACCGGCGGTATCAAGAATATGTGGATGCACAAAATTAGAAATATGAATCGAAATACGTTACACTTATAAAATGAATCTGGTTAAAGGAGTTTAGCGATATGCTTTCACAACAAAAAATAGATCGGATCAATGAACTTGCAAGAAAATCGAAAGCTGAAGGACTTAGTCCAAAAGAGAAGGACGAACAACAAAAACTGAGAGCAGAATATCTCAAGGCTTTCCGCGGAGGTTTCAAAAACCAACTGAAGTCGATTAAAGTCGTCGACCCGGAAGGAAATGATGTAACTCCCGATAAATTGAAAAACGAAAAAAAGCGTAAACATTGATAACAAGCCTGATTTGAATATTTTTTCAAATCAGGCTTGTCTTTGTATTGCATCAGAATGAAACTCTGGTATACTGTTGTATAACAACGGGTGAGGGGTGGATAATCTGATGTTCTCTATAACAAGTCCGGCTGTAAAGTTATATAAGGAAGAACTAGGCTTGAAGAATGGGGATGGCATACAATTGTTTTGCCGATATGCTGGGAGTGAAGCAGGTCTATGCATTGGAGTAGAACGAGGTTTGCCTGGGGAAGACGACTATGTTCAAGAAATTGACGGTATCCAATTTTTTGTCCGGCCACATGAAGTCTGGTTCGTTGAAAAAATGACAATGGATTACGATGATTATGACGATCGATTTACGATTGAACTTCCAAGTATCGCTTAAAGGTTGAATGCCTGTACCACAACAGATGGTGCAGGCATTTTTGTGTACCTTCAATTCCTCTTGAATGATAAAGAGGGAGATGTGCAAAACAACACTGGAATCCCTTTATTAAAAGCCAAGAAAACATGCACGAATTACAATTTTTCGACTATTATAGATCTGCCTTGTGAATTTTAACAAGAGGGTATATCATGAGAAAGGAATGATAGAATAAGGGTGTAACAAGAAAGGATGAATCGTCGTGTCAACATCTATTGAGCAATTATCAATAAACACAATCCGTACATTATCAATTGATAGTGTCGAAAAAGCGAACTCTGGACATCCGGGAATGCCGATGGGTGCGGCTCCAATGGCTTATCAATTATGGAGTAAGCATATGAATCATAACCCATCCAATCCAGATTGGTTCAACCGTGATCGTTTCGTATTATCGGCTGGCCACGGTTCTATGCTTTTATATAGCCTGCTACATCTTTTCGGGTACGATGTATCTATGGAAGATCTGAAGAACTTCCGTCAATGGGAAAGTAAAACACCAGGTCATCCAGAGTATGGAGATACGCCCGGTGTTGAAGCAACGACTGGTCCATTAGGACAAGGTGTTGCAATGTCTGTAGGTATGGCGATGGCTGAAAGACACCTTGCTGCTACATACAATCGTGAAAACTACAATGTTGTCGATCATTACACATACAGCATTTGTGGTGATGGAGATTTGATGGAAGGTGTTTCTTCTGAAGCTGCTTCACTTGCAGGTCATCTACGGCTCGGTCGTCTGATTGTCATGTATGATTCCAACGATATCTCTTTGGATGGGGACCTTCACATGTCCTTCTCTGAAGACGTTCAAAAACGTTTCGAAGCATATGGTTGGCAAGTACTGTTTGTGGAAGATGGAACAGACTTGGATACGTTGGACAAAGCGATTGCTGAAGCGAAAGCAAACACTGATCAACCGACATTGATCGAAGTGAAGACCGTCATCGGTCACGGTTCACCTAACAAGTCTGGAAAATCAGCCTCACACGGTGCTCCACTTGGTACAGATGAAGTGAAGATGACAAAAGAATCCTACAAGTGGACATTTGAAGAAGACTTCCATGTTCCAGCAGAAGTCCAAGAGCACTTCCGACAATTGAAAGAAGATGGTGCTAAAAAGGAACAAGAATGGAATGACCTATACAAGTCCTATGAAGAAGCGTATCCAGAACTTGCAAGCCAATTGACGGATGCGATCAATGGTAAACTTCCTGAAGGCTGGGAAAATGAGCTTCCTCAATACAAAGCAGGTGAGGATAAGCTTGCAACACGTGCATCTTCTGGAGAAACATTGAATGCAATCGCAAACAGTGTACCTCATTTCTTTGGAGGTTCTGCTGATTTAGCTGGTTCGAACAAAACGATGATGAAAGATAAAGGAACGTTTTCTCGTAATGACTACAGCGGACGCAATATCTGGTTCGGTGTACGTGAATTCGCTATGGCTGCAGCGTTGAATGGAATGCAGTTACATGGCGGTTTGAAAGTTTACGGAGGAACATTCTTCGTCTTCTCAGATTACCTTCGTCCTGCAATGCGTCTTTCTGCACTAATGGGTCTACCAGTCACATATGTACTGACACATGACTCCATCGCAGTTGGTGAAGATGGACCGACACACGAACCGGTCGAACAACTTTCTTCACTTCGGGCCATGCCGAATCTCGGTATCATCCGTCCAGCTGATGGAAATGAAACGGTTGCAGCTTGGAAACTTGCTCTAGAAAGTGAGTCGAAGCCGACTGCACTTGTTCTTACTCGTCAAGGTCTTCCAACATTGGAAGGCACGAACGAAGAAGGTGTCCGTAAAGGTGCTTATGTCGTATCTCCAGCACACGAGGGACCTGCAGATGTGATGCTCCTTGCATCCGGTTCCGAAGTTTCCCTTGCAGTGGGAGCGAAAGAGGAGCTCGAAAAAGAAGGGATCAAGGCTTCGGTTGTCAGCATGCCTTCTTGGGACCGTTTTGAAGAACAACCACAGGATTACAAAGAGAGTGTCATCCCTAAAGCTGTGAAGAAACGTCTTGCAATTGAAATGGGTGCAACGCATGGTTGGCATAAATATACTGGAGATGAAGGACAAGTCCTCGGTATTGATCGTTTCGGAGCATCAGCTCCTGGTGATCGAGTCATGAAGGAATACGGATTCACAGTAGAAAATGTCGTAGCGAAAGTAAAAGCGATGTTAAATAATTAATGATTTTTGGATTGACCCGGTAAGGGTCAATCCTTTTTACTTCAAAAAGTTCAGATCGAAAATTCTTTCGACAAAAGACGCCATTTAATTCTACATATAATGACAGCGCTTACAGGATATTTTTGGTATACTGACTGGATAAGTATGGTATGCCGAGGTGATGGATTGTGCGGAAATATGAGATCTTTTTACTCGAAGATGAAGTAGCGTACTATTATTTTGGGCGGGAACAGGTTTTGTATCAATTTTTCGTAGAAGCTGTTAATCCAGTACCAAGTTTAAGGAATATTATAGAAAGGCAGCTCGCCTATATTACGAAAGCAATTCCTAGCTTCGTGTTTAACTATGAATTGAAAAAGGTAGATTCCACTTCAAAAGGTTTCAACTTGAAGAAGGATGAACAAATGCTTATCATTTATTCTGATGTAAGTAAGGCTGTTCTTAGGAAGCTGGATCACCAATTGACACTGATCTCTACTGGTAATTTCGATGCGGAGACACTCATGTTCGAGCACTTGAGAAAAGTCGACAAAACATTTGTTGCAGTGGATATCGAAGGGAATAGCATCGGGTGGTTAAGTCCTGTTAAACAAGCCCACTTCATTTGAGTCAAAACGTCAAAGAAATTTCGTTTACATATATTGAGTTCAGATCGGAATTTATAGTACACTAGTTCTAGACAACGAGAAGGGAGAAATATGAACATGGATTGGATGTTAGTCGTTGTGGGCTTAATCGCACTACTCGTCGGTGTAGCGATTGGCTTTTTTATCGCCCGCAAATACATGATGAGTTATCTTAAGAAAAATCCACCTATTAACGAAAATATGTTACGCGTAATGATGATGCAAATGGGACAAAAACCATCCCAAAAGAAAATCAATCAGATGATGCAAGCAATGCAAAAACAGATGAAATAGATGGTGGACAAGCACTCACTTGGTTGAGTGCTTTTTTTACATTATAGTATAATGAGCTGTATGCCAATTAGACTCATTACACATCATCTTGAACTTTAAGATGAATGAAGAAAAGGACTTGATGGAAATGGATAACGTTCAAGTTGTTTCAGTTGAATCCGTTGAATGGAATGATTTTCATATCATAGATGTACGATCTCCATCAGAATTTAGAGAATTCCATATCAATGGGGCGATCAATGTACCGATATTCTCAAATGAGGAGAGGGCTAAAGTCGGTACGATGTATAAACAAGTCGGGAAAGAGGAAGCGAAAATGCTCGGTCTTTCCATCGTGTCTCCGAAACTTGTTGAGATGGTTAGCCGTTTGAAGGACATTCATCATTCTATAGAAAAGCCCATTCTCGTCTATTGCGCTCGTGGAGGTATGCGTAGTAGTAGTTTTGCAACCGTCATGTCATTAATGGGGCTACCGTGTTACCAATTACAAGGCGGAATACGCGCATATCGGCAAAAGATCGTTTCAGGCTTACGTTTTTATCACCAAAACCAAGTACCTTTTGTCGTCTTGGAGGGACTGACCGGTTCCAGGAAAACGGATATACTAGAAAGGCTCTCAATAGAAGGTTATCCTGTGTTGAACCTTGAGGAAATGGCAGGGCATAGAGGTTCTATCTTCGGGCAGGTCGGCACCGAAGCACAATCACAAAAAGCCTTTGACCGTAACCTCTACGATAGACTTTCAGATATTGGTGAGACAGATTACTATTTGATTGAATCGGAAAGCAAACGGATCGGTAAAGTGATTATTCCCGATTGGATTTTAAGTGGTAAAGCCTACGGGAAAAGAATCCATATCCATTATCCATTTGAAAAAAGGGTTCAGGCGATCTGTGCCACTTATAAACCTGAAGATCATCATGACCACTTAGGTGAGGCACTACAGAGATTAAAGAAAAGAATGAAGCCAGAATTGTTTCATGATCTTATGAATGATTTCCAAAAGCATCAGTATGAAAATGTTGTCCGCGTCTTACTTGAACATTATTATGATCCGAGATATCAATTTACTGCGGATCAGTACGTCACATCGCCGACCCATGTCCATATGGAGGACTTGGGAGAAGGTTTAGCAAAAGTCAGGGAAATCCTTCAAGATTATGAACAATTCAAGAACGTACGTGATTTGTAATTCTAGCGGGTACGCAAAGACATCATAAGAGACGAATCATGTAGAATGTGAGGCATACATATGGGAGAAACGGTATTGACATTGTTTCGGGAAAATGCCGAGGTGGCAATCGCCATAAGCTTACTCATCAATATCTTAATTGCGGTTTCTGGTTTCCTTCCTAGTTATTTTCTCACAGCAGCAAATATCTACTTTTTCGGATTTTTGGGCGGGACAACTCTTTCCATTGTTGGCGAATCGATTGGTGCTTATGTCGCCTTTCTTATCTATAGGAAAGGTTTTCGCAGATTTACTAGAGATAAACTGCAAAAATATAAAAGGGTTGAACCACTAATGAATTTAAGTGGATGGAGAGCATTCCAATTCATTTTGACGCTAAGGCTGATGCCATTCATGCCATCCGGAATCGTCACCTTCTTTGCAGCGATCGGGGTCGTTTCTGTTTTGACCTTTGTTTTTGCAAGTACAATAGGGAAGATTCCAGCATTATTAATAGAAGCTTTAGCCGTCCAACAAGTAATGGAATGGAACTGGATCGGAAAATTGATCCTCTTGGTGATCAGTCTGCTTTTCTTGTGGAATTTGCTCCCGTTCATCCGAAATAACGAACTTCAGAATGATAAAGGTGTGAAAAAATGAAACAAAATAAGGCCATCATAGGACTGACAAGTTTAACTTTGATATTGGGAGGGTGTTCTTCTATACCGAATCCGTTTGAAAAGGAAGAACCCTCCGTCAGTGAACAACCAGATGAACAACAGAAAGATCCATCCAACAATGATCAGGATGAATCCAGGGATCATGAAGGATCGGATGATCAGTCGGATGGTCAAGATGACAAACAGACAGATGAGCCTGATCTACCTTCTTTAGAAGACACGGTGACGGTGACAGCAGATGGAAAGAAAGTCGTCACCAATGTTGATGATCCACTTGTTCTCGTCAATAAAGAACGTAGTTTACCAGCTGACTATGAACCGGAAGACCTCGTCATACCGAATGTCCCTTTTCCATTTACGGAAAATTTACCGAAAAAACAATTGAAGAAAATAGCTGCCTCTGCGGCGGAAGAGATGTTCAGCCAGGCTGAAAAAGATGGAATACCACTGTTTGCACAATCCGGTTACCGTTCGTATGATCGGCAAGAAGCGATCTTTACTTCTAATGCTGAAAGGGTAGGAGAAGAAGAAGCGAACAAGTTCAGTGCGTATCCAGGTCAAAGTGAACATCAGAGCGGACTAGCACTCGATGTGACGTCACCGGCGGTTGAATTCAAACTCATCGAGGAATTCGGAGAGACTGAGGCTGGGCAATGGGTGAAGGAAAATGCCCATCGATATGGCTTTATTATCCGCTATCCAAAAGGTATGGAAGAAATCACAGGCTATCAATATGAACCATGGCATTTACGTTTTGTTGGGAAAGTCCATGCCGAGCGAATTCATGAACAAAATATGACACTTGAAGAATATCTGGGTGTCCAAGTTGAAGCCGTCAACTCTACCGAGTAAACTGAAAGATATGAAAGAGAGTAGAGTCGGTATTAGGGGGAGTTGAAACCGTTGGCAGCAGATGTGAATTTGTTCTTGGCATTCGGTGCGGGATTTCTGTCCTTCATTTCGCCATGTTGTTTACCATTGTACCCGGCATTCTTATCGTACATTACAGGAATGTCCGTGCATGAATTGAAAGAGGAAAGAGGCATACTACGGAAAAGGGCTTTATTACATACCACCTTTTTCTTGATTGGATTTTCAACGATCTTCATCGTTTTAGGGATGAGTACCTCCTGGTTTGGCACCTTCTTCTTCCAATATAAAGATTTGATCCGTGAGATTGGTGCGATATTAGTCGTGATATTCGGACTTGTCCTGATCGGAGTATTCAAACCTGAATTTCTTATGAAAGAAAGGAAATTCAAATTTCAGAGGAGACCGACAGGATATCTGGGTTCTTCTGCAATCGGAATGGGATTCGCTGCTGGATGGACGCCATGCACAGGACCGATTTTAGGAGCGGTCATCTACATGGCAACAACCAATCCAGGACAAGCGATGTTCTATATGGTTGCGTACGTCATCGGATTTTCATTACCATTCTTCATCATGTCTTTCTTTATCGGGCGAATGACCTGGATCAAGAAATACAGCAGAAGAGTCATGTTGGTAGGTGGTTATTTGATGATCTTCATGGGAGTATTCCTTTATTTTGATTGGATGTCGACACTGACATCCTTCTTATCCAATCGTTTCTTCAATGGCTTTTATGGATTCTGATTATTCGATTATAGTGGAGGATGTTTCGTAGAACATCCTCTTTTACATCAATTTGACCTATAATCCCATTTTGTTATATCGTTAAATAGGGTAAAAGAAAAATACATAGTGATAGAAAGGGTTCGAGACGATGCAATCTAATGATATTATTTTAAAAACGACCTCAGCTATCATCGTCTTCGTCATACTTGCGTTTTCCGTCAATTTATTCCTTGCAGGTCACAACGCACCCGGCGGAGGATTCATTGGTGGCTTGATGGCAGCTGGAGCATTCATACTTTTGTATATCTCATTTGGTTTGAAAACGATGAACAAAGTGCTGAAAGTCAATTTCCGATATTTTATTGCTGTAGGTTTGATGGTAGCATTCTTAACTGGAATTGGTTCTTTCGTCTTTAATCAACCATTCCTTAGTCATACATTCGGTTATTTCAAACTGCCGTTGTTAGGGAAGACGGAGCTTGCCACTGCAATGTTTTTCGACCTTGGTGTGTATTTGACGGTAATCGGAGTTACGATGACGATTATCTTGACAATCGCAGAAGATCGGGATCAAGGAAATGTGCAGGAAGGGAAGTAAATGAAGTGTTGGTAGTAGCGAGTACAATCATTGCGATTGTGATGGCAAGTGTAGCACTTTTCATCAGAATGCGGGCTGCACGGAAGCCTGCATCCATCAAGAAAATCATCTTACCCCCGTTGTTCATGTCAACGGGATTCCTTATGTTTTTGTACCCTCCAGCAAGGGTCAATTTGGATGAAGCTCTGGAAGCTCTTCTTGTAGGAGCATTGTTCTCATTGCTGCTCATCCGCACATCCTCTTTCGAAAAGCGATCAGATGAAATTTATTTGAGACGGTCCAAGGCATTCGTTTTCATTCTGATTGGATTGTTGTTGTTCAGAATTGTACTGAAGCTCTATCTAGGGCAACAGATATCCATTGAAGAAACAAGCGGACTATTCTTTATTTTAGCTTTCGGTATGATTGCTCCTTGGCGGATAGCGATGTATTTTAAATTCAAGAAGCTTCAAACAATTACAGAATGAAGAAAAGGTTGACCGTTACGGTCAACCTTTCGTTTTAGCCTAACAACTTCTGATAGGGTTGTAGGTCGATATTTTTTTGATTCAACTTTTTGATCAAGAATTTGTGGTCACGTTTAGGTGTAGCAATGATGTAACCGCGGATGATCAGATCCTGATCAATCGTTTTTCGTTTTTCCTCAATTGCCAATTCGCCGATTTTACCTGCAATTTTATCTCGGGCGACATCTCTGAACAGTTCCGGAACGGGTTCGACAAGTTCCTCGAGCAGAGCGGACTGTTGAGGAGTCCACATGTGTCTTGTTTCTTTTATATAATGGTCTTGCCAATCCAGGATGGACATTCCATCTTCTTTTGGCATTCGTTTTAAGAACTTCCGGAACATGAAGTATCCGCCTATCGCAAACATGGATATCAAGAAAAGGGTCCATAAAACGATGAACCACCCGAACCAACCTTCTAACATAAAGCCACCTCAGTCTAACGTTACGTTTCTTTCCCCATTATACTAGCTCTTAAAAAAGCAAATCAAGTCTGATTATCAAGACATAGGACTCCGTCGTCATAACATTAGATTACCATAACAAAATTATGTAAACAAAGTAGAGTGATGTAATGAATACAAGTCCTCTCGTATGGTTATTGTCCCACTCAATTCAACATATATAGACATATGATGTAGTACGTCTGAGTGGGGGAGGGATGAAAAGATGAGTTTGTTCGAACATCACTGCAACGATTGGAAAAATTCAAAGAAAGATAAGTGCGACACGTGTGTATGCGATCAGCTTTCTAAATTGGATACGGGTACACCGGTTTTCGTAAGGACGAAAGCAGGTGGAATTAAATCATCGATCAAAGGAAGATTCTTATGCTTTGATAAAAAGACGTGTTGTGCGACTTTTACAGAAGAAGTCTTTCGGGAAGAAATTACGACGATCATTGATTGCCGTGATATCGTCTCATTATCGATTGCAAATGAAGAATTCCTAGATAGTATGAGAGCGATTATGAACCAGGCATACAATGCACTCAACAACTTCACACCACCGAGCTAAAATAAATGAAAGTAGCTTTTCCAGCTACTTTCTACATAAACGGTTCATTCTTTGTTGAAGGGCCACACATAAAAGCTATAGAATGAAGTGGTACCATATCATCTATCAGACAAGGGACTTCATAAAGGAGCTTACATATGAATAGAATTTTTACATGTACAATGACAGTAAACGCAGATTTGGAAGAAGTGTGGGAATACTTTATCAACCTAGAGGAAAATGGTCCATCCTGGATGAATGGAATTTCGTCTTTGGATAAGGTTAGCTCAGGTGGAGTAGAGGAGGGGACAAGTTATGTATTCGAATCCCGTGGCAAGCCATTATCGACGACCATTACAAAGTATAGACCGATGGATACCGTGACTTTAACTTCTCAACAAGGAAAATTTCGGGCAGATTACATTTATTCATTCAGAAAAGAAAACAATGGAACGAAGATGACTTTAAATGCTAATTGTGAGGCGTCAGGTTTGATGAAGTTATTGTCACCATTGATCCAGGTGGCAATAAAGAAGTCGGACGGAGATCAATTGAAGAAGTTTAAAAATGCATTTGAAACTCGAACAAAATAACTGAAATTAAAAATGGCGGGACTGTGTGGGAATCGAACCCACCGGAGACGGCACGCGCCTCCCGAGAGGTTTTGAAGACCTAGGCGGACACCAGAACCGCAGCCAGCCCCATGTTATTTCAGGATTTCATTATATATCGGTTTCGACAAAATATCAAACATCACAGCTCATGTGACAAATTTTGTTGAAGACTATAGTCAACATACAACAATATTCTACAATTTAATAGGTGTTCTACTCACTACAAAGCATTCTGTATGTAGGATCCGTACGTTTGGATCTAAATATAGAGTGCTTTTTAAATTTCTATTGAAGAATAGGCCCATTTATATTATGATGGAAAAGCGTGTCGAAATATGCCGTTGTAATATACGCGTAACAATGTTATCCCCAATCCAGAGAGTTATCCACGATTTTTCCCTTCATCTCAAAACGATAGGATTTTATTACAAAATCCAACACCCAAAAGATGAAATTGAAATTATCCACAATGATCTGGAGTTTTCCACTGTTTTTCAATCTTCTCAAAAAATTAGCATTTTGAATCTATTTTCAATGTTACAAACATGCTACAAAGTTATCCCCGGTTACCCACAGTTATCCACCGTTCTAACGCCAGAATCAAAAACACTCCTTTTTGAAACGAAACTAGGACTTAAGACCCAATAATACCATCGTCTCACAAACACGTCTCAACAAACTTAATGAGATATAATTATGAAACATCATGTTTTTGATATATCATAGAGTAAAAGGTTGGTTTTAAGAAAGGAGCAAAGTAGATTGGCGAAACTTGGTTATGCAAGGGTAGCAGCTGGTAGTGATGCACTTGAAGAACAGGTTGACGCTTTGAAAGAATTTGGTTGCAAGAAAATCTTTACCGATGATAAGACAACTAAAAATACGTATAAAGATGGTTTGAATGCGATGTTGGAATATGCAAGAGAGGGCGACATCGTAGTCGTTTTGAAGTTGGACCGTTTAGCTCGAAGCATTCAAGAACTTCAGCAAATCATTGATGACTTGAAAGTCAGAGAGATTGATATCGTTTCAATCACCCAAAACATCAATACGACCACGGATCATGGGAACGATATTTATAGTTGGATCGATATATTCGCAGATTTCGAGCGGGAGTTACATAGTGAAAGAATCAAGCTAGGTATTGAAAATGCCAGAGAGAAAGGTGTCAAACTAGGCAGGAATGAAGCGAGTCGATCCATGAAGGAAAAAGCGTTTGAGATGTATCAATCGGAAGAACATACGATGCGTGAGATTGTAGAGGAAACCGGATTGAGCCGAGCGACGATCTATCGGTATATTGAAAGGAAAAAAGGAACGGAGTAAGCCGATTTGTTGCTTCTTACCATAACAGTAGATAAAGTAGAAAATGATACAGAAAACAGTAGGTGAAACGCATGTCTACCAACTATTATACAATTGGAATGGCCGGACACATCGATCACGGAAAAACGACGCTGACGAAAGCGTTGACGAACGTAGACACTGATCGGTTGAAGGAAGAAAAAGAGCGGAGCATCTCAATAGAATTAGGCTATGCCCCGTTTGATCTAGGGGATGGGTATCAAGTTTCCATCATAGATGTACCAGGGCATGAGAAATTCATCCGGCAAATGATTGCGGGCGTTGCCGGCATCGATTTTGTCATTCTGGTCGTTGCTGCGGATGAGGGCGTAATGCCTCAAACGAGAGAGCACGCTCTGATCTTGAATTATTTAGGAGTCGAAAACGCTGTCATCGCGGTAACGAAATCCAATAAAGTGGAACAAGAACTGCTCGATCTTGTTGAAGAAGACATCCGGAGTGAATTTTCCGGCACGATATTCGGTGAGGTCCCGATGTTCTTCGTGGACAGTGTATCTGGTCAAGGGATTGATGATCTGAAAGATGGTATACTCGAACGTTTGCCTGAAGTCGAGCAGAGGAATCCGGTTGCCAAATTCAGAATGCCGATTGATCAGGCATTCACGTTGAAAGGGAAAGGCGCAATCGTTAGAGGAACCGTTTTCGAAGGGACAGTCAATACGGGTGATGAGCTTTTCCTTCTACCGGGTAAAGCACCTGTTCGGGTTCGTCAAATTCAAGTACATAAGGAAACGGTTGAGGTCGCCATAGCTGGTCAACGTGCTGCAATCAACCTAGGAGGAGTATCTTCAAACGAGATATCAAGAGGAGACACCTTGACTTCGAACACCTCTCTCAGTCCATCCACTACTGTCGATCTCGTCCTTCATGTCCGTGAGCAGTTGGAGTACAAATTGAAACAACGTTCACGAGTCAAATTGCATACGGGAACTTCAGAGGTGATGGGAACACTCGTTTATTTCGATCGGAATGAGCTGAGTGAGGGATCACAGGAAAGCATCCTCTGTCAGTTGAGATTAGATGAACCGATAGCGGTTCTAAGAGGAGATCGATTCATCATCAGAAGGCCTTCGCCTGTTGAAACAATCGGTGGTGGATGGGTTTTAGATCCATTCGGTGCCAAATATCGATTCGGAACGAAGACGATTGAAATGCTTCAACAAAAAATGGAAGGTTCCTTATTTGATAGAATGATCGATTCTCTCCAATCAATGAAGGTTGCATCAATCCTTAAGTTGAGTGAATCAATTGGGGCTACAGAAGAGGAGACGGCAGATACTCTATCAGAAATGAAGGAAAGCGGAGAGGTCGTCAACCTTGAACCAGATAAAGTAGCCTTGAAAGCTGAACTAGAGCGCGCTTCCGAACAATTAATCGAACATCTTTCTAAGTTCCATCAGATGTACCCAATGCGATTAGGTCCAGGAAAAGCAGAAGTGGTTCAAGAGTTCAAAGTATCTTATCCGACTTTGCTTATTGAGCATGCGATTACGCGATGTCTCGATGAAAAGGTTATGATTAAGAATGGACCGTACTTGAAAAGAGCCGAGCATCAACCTACATTCCCGAAACAATGGGCAAAAAGGATGAGCAACGTTGTTGAACAGCTGCGCTATGCTGGGATTAAGCATGAAGGTTTAGCTGAAATGGTTCGTGACCAAGAAATACCAGACTCCCTGTTACCTGAGTTTGAAAGATATTTACTTGAAACGAACCGAGCTGTAACACTCGAGGATGGCACATTCATCCACCAGGAAGTTTTCGACCATGCTTTGAAAAACTTGTATGACGGTACGGGTGGCGATTTATTCACTGTACAGGATGCTAAAGGTATTCTCGATCTGTCACGTAAGTACTGTATTCTATTTTTAGAAAAGCTGGACGCACTCGGTTTGACAACAAGAATTGATGATCAACGGAAGTGGGTGAAACATAAACTTGAACCCTATCTCAAACCCGAAAAAAGTAAATAAAATCGGCTTCTGGACGCCTTATCTCCATTCGAATCGTGGAAATACCACAACAGCTAGAAGAATTGCTGCCGGTTTATGTGACGAGGGGTATCAAGTTGAAATGTTCGCTTTTGAGGAAGAAAAATGGTCGGATCAGGATCTTAAGAGGATGGAATCTTGCGACCTTTATCATATCCTTCACTTCAGTCGATTTTCCTCATGGATGGATTCGAAGGACATCAAGCTGACAAAGCCTTATGTAATTACTTCTGGAGGCACGGACGTGAATGAGCAGATGGAAGACCCGATATCACGGCGTTTATTAGCAGAAGCAGAAGCCATCACTGTTTTTACCGATGAAGCTGCTCAAAAGGTCATGTCTGTTTATCCTGAACTGGAACAGAAGGTGCATGTCATCCCACAAAGCGTCTACATCCCTAAGCGTCACGAAGAACCCGATGTGGACCTCCCTGAAGGGAAGGGACCACACCTTTTATTACCCGCAGGTTTGAGAGAAGTAAAGGATGTTTTCCATATCATGGATCGGATTGCAGGGCTGAAAGAAATGTACCCGGATCTTCAATTCATGATTGTTGGGGAAGCTTTGGATCTTGAAATCTTAGGCCAGGTGAAAAAATTCGAACAAAAAAACGAGTGGTTTCATTACATTGGAAGTCTGCCGCTAGAGCAAATGGCGTATGTATATCAGTGGGCGGATATGATCCTGAATACGTCCATATCAGAAGGTCAACCGATCGCGCTGATGGAAGCGATGTATCACGGTGTGCCGGTCATCGCTCGTTCTAACGCAGGGAATGAAAGTCTCATACGTCACGGAGAGAATGGATTTATTTATAAAGAACCAGACTCCTTTGATGAGATGTTCATTCGATTGATGGAAAACAGAAGCCTGTATGACCAGTTTGCCAATAATGGAAGATCCATGATGAATCGTGAATTTTCCATTCAGAAAGAGATTCAACACTTTAAAGAAATTTATCAACAAATAACGAGGTGAACGAAAATGAAAAAAGTATTCATGCCAATTATCGCGATTTTCATGCTGTTCGTATTAGCAGCATGTGGAGGAGCAGATAAGACGAAAGAAGATTCCGGTGAACAGAAAGAAGAATTGACAATCGGAGTCATCCCGGCTCAGACAGAAGGGGAAATGCAAGGGGCGATGGAAAAGCTGGAAAGCTTACTTGAAGAAAAGATGGACCGTGAAGTGAAAATTGATACATATCCGGATTATAACGGGGTTGTCGAAGCGATGAACTTCGATAAGATCGATATGGCATTTTTCGGACCGTTGACGTATGTCATTGCTCATGAAAAGAGTGGAGCAGAAGCCATCATCACTCAGTTGGTGGATGGAGAACCGTTCTATCATTCCTATATCATCACCCATAAAGACAACGCATTTGACTCATTAGAAGACTTCCTGAAAGAGAGTAAAAAGTATGACTTTGCGTTCGGTGATCCGAATTCCACTTCAGGGTCACTCATACCGAGCATTGAACTTGGAGATCGTGGCGTTTTTACAGATGAGAACGAACATGAATTCAATACGGTACGATATACAGGTTCTCACGATGCCACTGCGTTAGCTGTTCAAAACAAGCAAGTTGATGCTGGTGCGATAGATAGTGCGATCTATGATCAGCTGATCGAGTCTGGAAAAATCGATGAAAGCCAACTGAAAGTGATTTGGAAATCCGATAAGCTTTTCCAATACCCTTGGGCTGTCAATAAAGAGATGGATGACGAAACGGTCAAACAGCTACAAGATATCTTCGTCAACATCGACGATAAAGAAATTTTAGATGCATTTGGTGCATCTGGTTTTACCAAAGCTTCGAACGAAGATTATGAAAGCATTCGACAAGCAGCTATCAAGCAAGGAGTCATTAAGGAGTAGGATCACATGGCCTGGTTTAAACGCCGTCACATCTTCACAACCCTATTAATATCGATAATAGTACTGATCAGTATGAGAGCGATGGAGTTCGATCTGTCCAAGTTCCGGGATTTCCGGAACATGATCGAATTCCTTTCAGGCTGGTACCCGATTGAAACCGAAATCATTCCAAGAATGATCATGGAAAGTCTCGATACAATGGCGATGGCGTTTCTGGGCAGTTTCCTTGGACTTGTCGTTGCATTGCCACTTGCATTCGTAGCGGCTCGAAATACGAGCCGTTCTCCTTTTTTATACGGCGCTTTTCGGATCGGATTAAGCTTCTTGAGATCTGTTCCTGAAATCGTATTCGGTCTGATTTTGCTGACTGCACTCGGATTGGGACCTTTCCCTGCAGTCATTGCCATCATTCTTCATAATATCGGAGTGTTAGGTAAGTTGATCTCTGAATTGATTGAAGCAGCGGATGTCGGACCGCAAGAAGCGATGAAATCCGTAGGTGCAAGCAGGTGGCTTGCCAACTTGTTTGCAATCATCCCGCAAATTTGGCCGAATGTCTTATCTCATTACTTTTACCGGTTTGAGGTCGCTATTCGGACATCGCTCATTCTCGGATTTATTGGTGGTGGAGGAATCGGACAGCAATTGTTCAATCATTTCAAAACCTTCCAATATCAGTCTGTCGCGGTCGATGTCTTGTTGATCATGATCATGGTCATTCTCGTCGACTTTGCCGGCAGTAAAATCAGGGAAGCGGTGATCTGATGGAGAATAAAGCGATCATTGAACTGCAAAATATAAGCGTGGAATATCCAGGGGCCGATCACTTTGCGATTGAAGATTTGTCTCTCACGATGGAAACCGGAGAATTCATCTGTGTACTTGGTAAAAGTGGAGCGGGAAAGTCGACGATGATCCGTTGTTTGAATGGTTTGCAGATCCCGACAGAAGGTCATGTCCTCTTTGAAGGGAACGACATTACAGCCTATAAAGAGAAAAAACTCAGGGGAGTCCGGACGAACATGGGCATGATCTTCCAGCACTTCAATTTGATACCGAGATTGTCGGTCATGCAAAATGTGCTGACTGGAACTTTCGGGAAAAGGAATGACATGTTGAGCTTGATAGGCTATTTCAATCAAAAGGAAAGGGAGCAAGCTAATAAAGCGATTGATGCGGTCGAATTGAGCCTCCATGCGAACAAACGGGTGGAACATCTAAGCGGTGGACAGAAGCAGAGGGTTGCGATTGCACGCGCGTTGCTGCAAAGACCGAAAGTGTTTCTCGGGGATGAACCTGTGGCCAGTCTCGATCCAGGTACCGCTAACCGAATCTTCCAACTCCTGAAGAGGATTCACGAAAAGCATCAATTGTTGACGCTCATCAACGTCCATGATGTAAATCTCGCGAAGAAATATGCGACGAGAGTACTCGCCTTGAAAGACGGTAAACTGATTTTCGATGGAAAACCTGAACGATTGACAGAAGAATTGCTTGAAACGATCTACGAATAAGAAAGAGTGATCCAACTGGATCACTCTTTTTGCTATTTCTTTGCATATAAATAGAAGTCTTTCTTTTCAGAAACAGAACCGATGATGGATGTTTCAGGTACACCATGTTCTTTCATCAGCTGTACGTATTGTTCAGCTTCTTCTGCTGGCATGCTGATCAACAGACCACCGGACGTTACGGCATCGCATAACAGCCATTGCTCCAGTTCAGATAATCCCTCATATTGAACATCTTCTGCAATCCAACGATGGTTGGCTTTCGTACCACCAGGAACGAAGCCGGATTCAGCAAGCTCCATCGTTCCATCAAGGACCGGTACATCGTTCAAACGCACTTCCATTGAAACATTGCTACCCTTCGCCATTTCAGAAGCATGACCTAGCAATCCGAATCCTGTTACGTCTGTTACGGCAGTTGGATGGAAATCCTTTAGTTGCTCTGCTGCTGTTTTATTCAAGGTCGCCATAACAGTTGAGACACGCTCGAGCTGTTCTTCAGTCAACCCTTCCTTTTTGATGGCCGTCGTCTGGATACCGACTCCGATCGGTTTCGTCAAGACAAGTACATCCCCTGGCTTGGAACCGACATTTTTGAAGATTTTTTCTGGATGGACGACACCTGTGACGGATAAACCGAATTTCGGCTCGTTATCGTCAATGGAGTGCCCTCCTGCGATGACAGCACCAGATTCTTGTACTTTATCAGCTGCCCCTTTAAGGATTTCAGCTAAAATGTCAGGACCGAGTGACTTGATAGGGAATCCGAGTATGTTCAATACTGTCGTCGGTTGACCCCCCATTGCGTATACATCACTTAGTGAATTTGCTGCTGCAATTTGTCCAAATTGATATGGATCGTCGACAATCGGGGTAAAGAAATCGACCGTTTGGATGATGGCGAGATCATCTGTCAGCTTGTACACGCCAGCATCGTCAGAAGTATCTATACCGACCAATAGATTTGGATCTTTTTCACGTTCTGGTAATTGACGCAAAACTTGCGCCAGGTCTTCAGGACCGATTTTGCATCCTCAGCCACCTTTGGAAGATAAGGTTGTTAAACGAATCTTTTCTTGCTTACTCAATGAAAGCACCTCCTCTCCATAGTATAAACATCTTTTTTGCGATTTGAGAAATAATATACTAGAATGAAAATAATTCAGAAAACGAAGGTAAGGTAATGTTAATTTAGAAGGAATTAACATCATTCTAAGGAGGAATTGTAATGAGTTACAAAGTATCCGTTGAATTTTGCATGCAGTGAAACTACGCTCCAAAGGCCGCGAGTTTCGCGGAACAGTTATTCAATCACTTTCGTTCAGACGTGACTTCTCTTGATTTGATTCCGAGTTCTGGCGGGGCATTCGAAGTCACCGTAAATGGAACGAAATTGTATTCCAAGCTGGAAACGGGTGAGTTTCCAGACAGCGATCAGTTATTTGCAGAATTTGATTCTTTGAATAGATAGGTACGACACCTCCTGAGGCTTTCCCTGGAGGTGTTCTTACGCCTTCAGAGGAGTGAACGATGTTGAACGAACAATTGCGACTGCTACCTGCAGTCCACCTTATACAGTCAGACAGCCGGTTTGAAGATATCCTGAGTAAGAGTGAGTACTCGTCAGAGGGCTTGACTACCATCACACAAGAAATCTTGAGTTCGATCCGAAAACGGATTCTCGATGGAGAAGCGTTAGGCTTTGAAACCAAGAACAGTATGTTGGATTACATTTTTGATGAATTGGACCAAAAAGTATCATCGGATTCTACATATAATCTGCGTTCGGTCATCAACGCAACAGGGGTGGTCATCCATACAAATCTGGGACGTTCCCGACTGAGTGAAAAAGCTCTTCGACAGATGACGAATGTAGCTAAGCATTATTCCAACCTCGAATATAAGATCGAGGAGGGAAAGCGCGGTTCCCGTCATGATTTGGTAGAGGACGTGCTACAGGAGATCACTGGTGCGGAAGCGGCTATGGTCGTCAACAATAATGCAGCTGCTGTATACCTTGTACTCCGTGCTTTGGCTAAAGATCGGTCAGTCGTGGTTTCAAGGGGTGAACTCGTCGAGATCGGTGGTTCATTCCGTGTATCCTCTATAATGGAAGAGAGTGGTGCAGAACTGAAAGAAGTCGGCACTACGAACAAGACGCATCGCCACGATTATGAGGATGCCATTGATGAGACGACGGCCATGCTCATGAAGGTCCATACATCCAATTTTAAGGTCGTCGGGTTTACAGATTCTGTTTCAACCAGAGAATTGGTGGATGTGGCTGTTGAACACGAAGGAGTACTCACTTATGAAGATTTAGGGAGTGGGGCCCTTTATGATTTCGAGCAACAAGGAATAGGGGACGAACCAGTTGTAAAAAAAGTCGTAGGAACAGGTGTCGACGTCGTCACGTTCAGCGGGGACAAACTGCTAGGTGGTCCACAATGTGGCATTATCGCTGGAAAAGCTTCACTGATTCGGAAGCTGAAGAAGCATCAATTAGCGAGAGTGCTAAGAGTCGACAAGTTCACCTTGGCTGCATTGGAAGCGACTCTTTTATCGTATAAATATGATCAGTTAGAAGAGATACCGACTGTCCGAGATATTTTGCGTACTGCTGAGGAGATCAAGACCCAGGCACAACATTTCATTGATCAAGTCAGCGGATTAGAGAACGTGTCCTTCAGCATACAGGAAAGTGTCTCTAAAATCGGTGGAGGTACGATGCCTGAAGTCGAGCTCCCGACGTACGTTGTTTCAGTCCGTCATGATACATTGACCAGCGAGGAATTGTTTGTTCAACTTCGTGGAGCGGAGACCCCGATTATCGGAAGGATAAAGGACGAACAGTTTTTCTTGGACTTCCGCACAGTCACTTTAGAAGAACAAAAGGAACTCGTGCAAATTTTTGAAACGATTTTCGTTTAATTTCAATATAAATGGGTAAAAAAACCGTAAGATGACCCTTCCTAGGGTTCACCGTACGGTTTTTTTGAACGTAAAAATCAGATATGGCCACCGTGCTTTTGGCGTGTATGATTCGCTTTCTTCACTTTTTTGGATCCATCAAGTGGTTCAGGTTGCCCTGGATTGTCACCTTTCGGAGCATTTTTCCTCTGGTCTTTGTATGTGTTTCTTTCTGTCATTCGGAACCCTCCATTAAATATCAGACCTTAAAATTTAGTATGCAGGAGGGTACGGAAGGATATTCATCACGTTGTTGGAATAAATCGGCTTGTCCTGTTTCATATTAATGAAAGACCATTATGAAAGGAAGAGGGATTCTCATGCCATATCATAAGGATAAACAACAAGCATTCCAGGCGGCTCAACAAGGTTATGAGCAGGCGATCAAAGCGAATGGCGCAGCACTTGAGAGTTCAGCAGATCCTGATTTTGCTACGAAAGAGCAAATGTTCACTCAGGAATTGAATGAAGCATTGCAACAGATCGACAACGCTTTAGAAGTTGCAAGTGAGCATCAGCGAGTGCAGTTGAAGCAATATCAAGAGGATTTGTACAATCTTAGAAAAGATCTTTATTAATACAAAAGTGTAAATGGTAAAGGGGTTGTCCCGACAGACAACCCTGTTTTATATGCTCATTATTGATTCTTTTTGCGTTTCTTATTGTTTTGGCGTTCATTAGCAGTCAACGGTTCGTTCGCAAATTCGTGATCGAACTCCGAAGACTGTTGTACGGCCTGTTTGTCGGAAAAAGATGCGTTCACTTTACCTCTTTTCGGTTTAGCCAATGGATTTCACCTCCACGAGTATAGTGTGTTTCCAAAGCGTAGCAACATACACACTTCATTATTACTTTTATAGATATCGAAAAATCAATATAGTGTTTCTAATCATAGTTATTCTTTTTGAAAGATTTTTGCTTCTAAGTCATTTTTAAAAATCACCTTGTGAAAGTGATTGGAGAGCAAGGTGCGAGACTCCTGCGGGATTAGCGGGACAGGTGAGACCATTCAATGTCGCAAAGCGACGAGTGGGCTCACCGCACGCCCCGCGGAAAGCGAGCATCCTGGAACGGAAATCAACGACTAGAGCAACAAAGTTTGCGAAAACAGCCTAATCATAAGAAAATCTTATGATTATCCATAAAAATATTGAAATTTACTTATGTTCTGCTCTATACTACACTAGTGTAGAAGGAAGGATAAAACAAATAGAAACAGCAACAGTAATCTTTCGACAGCATTCCAGTAATTGATGTATCATGGACAGGAGAAGGAGGTTTTTCGCATGAGCACAAATGATGTTTATAATGCTAAAAAGACATTTGATGCAAACGGAAAAACGTATCATTATTATGACTTGAAAGCGCTTGACCAAGCGGGAGTAGGAAACACATCCCGTCTACCTTATTCCATTAAGGTATTGTTAGAATCAGTTTTACGTCAATACGACGGTAGAGTGATTGGAAAAGAGCACGTTGAAAACTTAGCAAAATGGGGAACGAAAGACGTCAAGGACATTGATGTTCCTTTCAAACCTTCACGTGTCATCTTGCAGGACTTCACTGGTGTTCCTGCAGTCGTTGACCTTGCATCTCTTCGTAAGGCGATGGCGGACATGGGTGGTTCACCAGACCAGATCAACCCTGAAATTCCGGTTGACCTCGTTATCGACCACTCCGTACAAGTTGACAAATATGGTACAGACGATGCGTTGAAATTCAATATGAAGCGAGAATTCGAACGTAACCTTGAGCGTTACAAATTCTTGCGTTGGGCACAAACGTCATTCGACAACTATCGTGCTGTGCCACCAGCAACAGGTATCGTCCACCAGGTTAACCTTGAATACTTAGCATCTGTAGTAGGTTCTCATGAAGCAGATGGAGAACACGTAGCATACCCGGATTCCCTTGTCGGAACGGACTCTCATACGACAATGATCAACGGAATCGGTGTACTCGGTTGGGGTGTTGGTGGAATTGAAGCGGAAGCAGGCATGCTCGGCCAGCCATCTTACTTCCCGGTACCAGAAGTCATCGGTGTGAAGTTGACAGGTGAAATGCCTGAAGGAACAACTGCAACAGACCTTGCACTTAAGGTAACGCAAGTTCTACGTCAAAAGAATGTTGTCGGTAAGTTCGTCGAGTTCTTCGGACCAGGTCTTGCAGACATGACATTAGCTGACCGTGCAACGATTTCCAACATGGCACCTGAATACGGTGCGACTTGCGGATTCTTCCCAGTAGACGATGAAACATTGAACTACATGCGTTTGACTGGACGTTCACCAGAACAAGTAGAACTAGTTGAAAAGTATGCGAAAGCAAACGGCATGTTCTACACGCCAGGAACAGAAGATCCACAATTCACAGATGTTGTAGATGTGAATCTTTCTGAATTGGAACCGAACTTGTCTGGACCTAAACGTCCTCAAGACTTGATTCCACTATCTGAAATGAAAGATGCGTTCAACCGTGCGTTGGTTGCTCCAGCAGGAAACAGCGGATTCGGTCTAGAGAAAGACGAAATCAACAAATCTGTTGAAATCAAGCACCCGAACGGTAAAGTTTCCAACATGAAGACGGGTGACCTTGCGATTGCAGCGATCACAAGTTGTACGAACACGTCCAACCCAAGTGTTATGCTCGGAGCGGGACTCATCGCGAAAAAAGCGGTTGAAAAAGGATTGGAAGTACCTGAATACGTGAAAACAAGTTTGGCACCGGGATCCAAAGTTGTTACTGGTTACCTTGAAGAGTCCGGTCTAATGCCTTACATGGATAAGCTTGGTTTCAACCTTGTCGGTTATGGCTGTACAACATGTATCGGTAACTCCGGTCCATTGGCAGAAGAGATCGAAGAGGGCATCGCGAAGAGCGATCTAGTCGTTTCATCTGTTCTTTCCGGTAACCGTAACTTTGAAGGACGTATCCACCCGCTTGTAAAAGCGAACTACCTGGCTTCACCGCCACTTGTCGTCGCTTATGCTTTGGCTGGCTCTGTCGACTTTGATCTCCAAAAGGATTCATTCGGTAAAGATAAAGACGGAAATGAAGTGTACTTCAAGGATCTATGGCCTACAACTGCTGAAATCAAGGAAGCGATGGATCATGCTGTAAAACCTGAACTCTTCAAGAAAGAATACGAGCGTGTATTTGATGACAACCAGGAATGGAACGATCTCGACACGACAGAAGAAGAGCTATACAGCTGGGATGATGACTCCACATACATCCAAAACCCTCCATTCTTCCAAGGCTTGTCCAAGGAGCCAGGTAAGATTGAGAAGCTTGACAACATGCGCGTAGTTGGTAAGTTTGGTGACTCCGTAACAACGGACCACATCTCACCAGCAGGTGCAATTGCGAAAGACAGCCCAGCAGGACAATACTTGATGGATAACGGCGTGAAGCCATCCGAGTTCAACTCTTACGGATCCCGTCGTGGTAACCATGAAGTCATGATGCGTGGTACTTTTGCAAATATTAGAATTAAGAACCAGATCGCTCCCGGAACTGAGGGCGGATGGACGACTTACTGGCCGACTGAAGAAGTAATGTACATCTATGATGCTTGCATGAAGTATCAACAAGATGGTACAGGACTTGCAGTACTAGCTGGTAAGGACTACGGAATGGGAAGCTCTCGTGACTGGGCTGCAAAGGGTACAAACCTTCTCGGCATTAAGACAGTCATCGCTGAAAGCTTCGAGCGTATCCACAGAAGTAACCTTGTCTTGATGGGTGTTCTTCCACTTCAATTCAAGGATGGAGACAGCGCTGAATCACTAGGTTTGACAGGTAAAGAAACATTCGATGTCGACATCGACGAAAATGTGAAACCTCGTCAAATGTTGAAAGTAACGGCTACGGACGAAGAAGGCAATAAGAAAGAATTCGAAGTTGTCGCTCGTTTCGATAGTGAAGTTGAAATCGACTACTACCGTCACGGTGGTATCCTTCAAATGGTTCTACGTAATAAACTTCAAAACGCATAAGTCTTTGACTATAGATAGCAGCTCCTTTTTGAGGGGCTGCTATTTCCATACATAAAGGGAGAGAACGAATAGGTGAAATACTTCAATTGGATGACCTTTGTCGTCATACTTGTCATCATTCTGTCCGCTTGTTCCTTACCAGAAACGGAAACAGCGGAGAAAGGAATTTATTCTGTAACAAAAGTGATCGATGGAGATACGTTCAAAGTCGACTATGAAGGGGAGGAAGAAACGATCCGACTCTTGCTGATCGATACACCCGAAACGGTCCATCCGAATAAACCCGTCCAGCCATACGGGAAAGAGGCGAGCCAATTCATGAAGGAAAAGTTAGCAGGACAAGAAGTGGAGCTAGAGTTAGACGTCTCGGAAAGGGATAAATACGGACGGATTTTGGCTTACGCATACGACATGGAAGGAAACATGCTGAATGAACTGCTTTTACAAAAAGGTCTTGCACGTGTCGCTTACATTTTTCCACCAAACACGAAATATGTGGAACGGTTTCAAACGATCCAGAAGGATGCCCAAAAACGGGAAGTTGGAATTTGGAGTTTAGAGAACTATGTAACCTCTGATGGATTTTCAGACACTGAGAGTGAAACGGAAGGATCTTCTACAAACGAGAATGCAGCGTGTGATATCAAAGGGAATATCAATTCAGATGGAGAAAAGATCTACCATATGCCGGACGGAGCTTACTATGAGGTGACGAAAGCTGAAGAGATGTTCTGTTCTGAAAAAGAAGCGGAGAAAGCAGGCTTTAGACCTTCTAGCAGGTAATCTTCTAGGCACTCAACATTTTTATATAAACTTTCTGATAATTGGAATAAAATAGGCCAAAAGCGGGAAAGAATAAAGATAGTGTCAAGAGTGCGAGGAGGTTACATATGAGAAAGAGCAAAAAGCGATCCTTCAAAGATCTGGTACTCGAAAACAAAAGAGAGCTATTGAAAGATCAAGAAGCGATGGAACAGCTTGAAATCCGATTAGAGAACAGACATCTGAAAAACAGCTGAAAAGCAGGAGTGATCCTGTTTTTTCTTTTGTACATTTTCTTACAAATTTCTTCTTCAAGTTTCTTTTGAAATGGGGAACGATAAGACGGAAGGGAGGCTGATGAATTGAGCAATCCTAAACGTCATCCAAAAGACTTCGTTCCGAACCACATCGGGACGCAACAAAAACCGGCTGGTGGGAACAAGGGGAAGCAGATGAGCAACAAGTCCGATGAACAGCCGGACTATGCTCCTCCAAAAGGATAAGATACCGAAGTGTGCAGTGAATGGCTGCACACTTTTTTCAATCAACAAAAAAATCATCATTGAACGGACTAAAAATTGTAGAAACCCTCTATAAACTGCTCTCTGAAACGAATTCTTTTGAAGAACGAAGGGGGAGAAGTGGAAGATATGACAGTACAAGCAATGATTCAACCACTTGATGTAACAAATCGGGACAAACAAGATCCTTTTTATAGAAAACTCGAAATCCATATGCAAAGACTCGGTCATCTCATTCCTTTCAAAGAGCAATTGAATTGGGATTCACCTATAACAACGATCGATCTCGGAGATCTTGAAACGTTGAAAAATTTCAGGAAGAAGACGGCCAAGAATGATGGCGTACTTTTGCTTTATGCAAAGCTCACGAAAGGCACGATTTATCAGCACATCATCTTACACCCGAACAACACGGGCATATACCTGCCATTCCGTTTTGAGGATCCATTCTATATGTCGATCGGGAGTAAGAAAGTATGGATCGGTTCTTCTGTAAGGCTTCTTGAAGAATTAGGTTGGTTGGAAATGTCGATGTCTGAAGAAGAAGACAAATCGATCGTTTCCTATTGGAATAATCTGAGGAAAGCTTGTGAAGCATCAGTTGAACATACGACTCCGATCATGCTTCAATCATCGTGAATAAGGTTTGTCTGTAATCTGGTATTCAAACGGATACTCAAACCGCTTTTATAAAGAGCTGCCATACGGAATGGCAGCTTTCTTTATGCAATCGTCAGTGCAGAAAGTAGCCCTGTTCGTATGATATAATGATTCCGATTGGGAAATGCAGGTGGTGAAAGAAAATGAATGCAGAACGAATACAAATACAAGATATTCAGAAACAAATCAACGACTTATATAGAAAAAAACAATATCCACCTAATGCGGAGATTGAATTGCTGAAGTATCTTCAATCCGTTGAAAGCTGGAAACAGACGGAGAACGAAGACGAAGGTACATTGAATCAATTGATGGCGCAATTGAATGCTTTGATCGTTAAGGTAAGGATGGAACGAACGCACAGTATCGATTCGTCCATGAAACAACGGCTTGATCTGACAATGAAAATTGGAGAACAAGACGTCATCGTACAGGATGTGGCATACAACTACGCCTTGATTGAACTGGACGATTGGATTCAATCCATCAACCTGCCGGTCATCCGGGAAACAGACAATGTTCCTGCAAAACGAAAAGCAGCGGATGATGCCATTTACACCTCAGAGGAAGTACAAAGTAAAAAGCGCCACATCAAACAACTTGTGGAGCAAGGCAGACATTCTTCAAATGTTTTGAATGAACAGTCTAAGATTCAAACGATAGAAGAACAAGCCGAACAAGTGGACCGTTTATTCGATTTGTTCAGCCGTCTTCATGAAGTTGCGGATGAATACCGTTCTTCCTTATCCGGATCATTCCACCCATCTGCTCTTCAATCGGAAATGAAAGAGCTCATAAATGAATTCAAGATGATTCAAGAAAAGTGGCTGGAAGAAGCCGAAAGGGAAAATGATTCGAGTACGGCACTCATGCAGTTGAACGAAATGATCGGTATGGATGAAGTGAAAGAACGGGTCCACAAGCTGTATCAGTTCTTGCAATTCCAAAAGGTACGGCAGCAAAAAGGGTATCGAATGAAAGATGAATTGAGCTTGAATATGGTTCTGACAGGACACCCGGGTACAGGGAAGACGACAATCGCACGTCTTCTCGCTAAATTGTATCATGATCTTGGGATTCTCCCGAAAAGCGAAGTTACAGAAGTGGACCGCTCACAGCTTGTAGGCGCGTATGTCGGTCAGACCGAAGAGAACACAATGAAAGTGATACAACGGGCTGTCGGTGGTGTCTTATTCATTGATGAAGCTTATACGTTGAAGCGCGAAGGCGCATCAGGTAATGATTACGGACAGACAGTGATCGATACACTCGTGTCCGCCATGACGAATAGTGAATATGCGGGTCAATTCGCCGTCATCCTAGCAGGGTATCCGGAAGAGATGAGACAGTTTCTACAAATGAATCCAGGCTTGCAGAGCCGGTTTCCTGAAAGCAATCACATCTATCTTCCACAATATTCGAATGAAGAGCTCTTGCAAATTGCCGAAAAGGTCGCTTTTGAAAACGATTATACTTTCACTCCTGATGCTCTGAAGAGAATGGAAGAGAAAATCGACTATGCAAGAGTCGACGAATCATTCGGAAATGCCCGGACTGTAAGGAACCTCGTACTGGATGTCATTTTTCAAAAAGGGGCGAACCTTCCTGCAGACCAGGATCTTACCGCTCAGGATTTGACGTTGATCGTAAAAGATGACGTACAAATCAACACGTCTACTTATGAAGAAGATCCAGATGAGCATCTCGACCAGCTTGTCGGCTTGGAAAAGATAAAAAGTGAAATGCAATCGCTGAGTTCGTTCATTGAAGTTCAACAAATGAGAAGGGACCGTGGTTTGCCATCCGTGCCGATCCAGCTTCATTCCGTATTCGTCGGTAACCCTGGAACGGGAAAGACCACCGTCGCGTCTATTTATGCGAACCTGTTAAAAAAGAAAGGATTTTTAAAGCGGGGACATCTCATCGTAGCTGGCCGTTCCGATCTAGTAGCCGGCTATACGGGTCAAACCGCGATCAAAACCCGAAAGAAAGTGAGAGAAGCGCTTGGAGGGGTGTTGTTCATCGATGAAGCGTATTCTCTTTACACAGGTCAAGGTGCAGACTTCGGAAAAGAAGCAATCAACACGATGGTTGAAGAAATGACGAAGCATAATGAAAATCTTGTCGTCATTTTAGCCGGTTATCCGAAAGAAACCGAGCAGCTGCTCAACAGTAATCCTGGACTCTCTTCACGGTTCAAGAAGTTTTTCCATTTCGAAGATTATACGGTGGAACAATTGATTGAAATCATGGAAAGGTATTCCGATCGTTACGGTTATTCGTGGGAGGCGTCCACAAAGGACTACTTGCTGAAACGCCTCCAAGAAATAGACATCGATGGGAATGGTCGTTTTGCGACAGATTTAATCGATACCGCAATCCAGCTCCAAGCACATCGTATTATGAAAGCGAGCGAGGACTTGGACGAAAATTCACTCAAACAGTTGAAACAGATCGATTTCGAAAAAGCGATACTAGAAGTGAAATAGGGGATGATATCGTGCATGTAACACATACTGAAATAGAAGTCCGATATGCGGAAACGGATCAAATGGGAGTTGTCCATCATGCCAATTACCTTGTCTGGTTCGAGCTAGGTCGGACACGCTTCATCAAAGAACTCGGTTTCAGTTATCCGAAAATGGAAGAGGATGGTGTACTTGCACCTGTTACGGATATCAATATTTCTTACAAGAAACCGTTCCGTTATGGTGATACGGCTACGATCAAAACGTGGCTGGATGATTATACGGGTCTCCGTGCCATTTACGGCTACGAAATTTATAATGAACAAGATGAACTGTGCATAACAGGCACATCTTCACATGTACTTGTAGATAAGGAAACATTCAAACCATTGATCATGAAAAAGGTCCTTCCAGATTGGCATAAGGCATATAAGGAAGCAATGAAGCCTTTACAACAAGAAAGGTAACGAACGGAATGGCATTTGGGATAAAAAGAGATGAGTTGCAGTCATGGAAAGAGAAAGTAAATCAAAATCAAATTGCTTTTCTGACGCATTATTGGATAGATGAGCGGTTTCCGGACTGCAATACAGTCACAAAAGTAGGATGCAAGGATCTTCAGAAGTTGTTCGAATGGGGACAACGCTATGGGTTGAAAAAAGAGTGGGTTGACTACCGATGGGACTTTCCTCATTTTGATCTAGTGGGGGAACGGCAATTGAAAGTGCTGAAAGCAGAAAATCAATGGGAGCAGATTGAAAGATTCAAATTGGATGGTTGATCGGTGTGAGGGGATTGTGGTTGCGACATGCCCTTCCCGCGGTAAAGTGAGAATTTTTCCCCGCGGGAGTATGTGCATGTAGAGTTTGCGTTAATCTTGTTCCGTATATTCGTAAGATATTTCATCGTATTTACGGCTATACTTGATCTTCAAATCATGATCGTTGAAATACCAAAGGTCTTTGTCTTCAATGAAGAAAGTAACACCATCGGATTCGAATGTTTTCGCAGGTTCGAATGGGTTTTCTTTTGAAATACCCAAGGAATAACCTGACTGAACGGTACTACAACCGCCTACTCGTGCGAAGAATCTGACGTGATCACCTTCTGATAAGTCTAGTTCATTGATGAACCATTGAACGGCAGGTTTTGTAATTGAGAAATCCATTGTCGATCCTCCTTATCCATTTATCGAAATTACAATACATCATCTGATTCGGATGCAATAACTGTATCAACAGCCTATCGGGAATGCAACCGATTTGCAATCACAATGTACTACGGTTTATATTCCCGTTCATAAGGTAATTTAAAGCATAAATCACAGAAAGATTTCCATAGATCGAGGGGATTTTATGAGTATGAAAAAATGGATATTCCTGGTCCTTGTCCCTCTGGTAGCTATTATCGGTCTTCTTTTATTCATAAACAACCCGGAAGAGGAACCAGAATCCGATCCGGTAATCGGTCCGATCGTAAACGAACCACCAGAAGAAGAGAAGACTGAAGAAGAGAAGCCGGAAGAGGAAAAGAAAGAGGATAAGAAGGACGATAAGAAGGAAGAAGAAGTAACGGAATCCGTCATAGAGGATGTCCATATTGTAGGACTAGGGGATTCTTTGACGAAAGGATCAGGAGACAAGACGAAAGGTGGTTATATCCATCCCGTTTCTCAATACATCCAAGAACAATCTGAGGAGAGCGTTAGTCTGAAGAACTTCGGAATCCATGGACTACCTAGTAAAAAACTCGTACCGAAAGTCGATGAGGAGAACGTCCGCGAGCATATTGAAAAGGCGGATCACATATTCATCACCATCGGTGGCAATGATATATTGAATATCGTGGAGTACAACTTTTTCAGTCTGAATATGGACTTGTTTGAAACCGGGAAGGTGAGATATAGGAAAAACCTGTTCGTCATCGTCCAGACGATCAGGGCATTGAATCCGGATGCCAATGTGTATTTAATCGGAATGTTCAACCCTTTCCATAACTTCTTCCAGGATATCAAAGAGATCGACGGTGTCATCGAAGATTGGAACAAAACTGCGGAATTAGTTGCAGATATCAATGATAATACGCAATACATTCCAGTCGACGATATCTTCATTGAAGAAGACAGTGACGAACTGTTTGCGAATGACAAACTGCATCCGAACCAAAAAGGGTACGTGAAGATGGCAAATCGGATACAGGAGTATTTAAATTTACCTGAGGATGAATGAGATTAACAGGTTTATTTCAGAGGTGCAAACAAGTAAATCTCAAAGAGAAACGCACTGGATTTCACATTGGAATTCACAGTGCGTTTTTTATTGTTATATCAGCCCTTCCCTAAACTTTTGTGCCTAATTTACATATGAATTCACATACCATTTCACAAGGGCTGAAACAATTATTGGAGGGCTGTGAATTTAGATGTGATTTGTGTTGTACGGACAGGAGATCCGTTATTTGTGACAAAAACGCTCCTTTCGGGGTGCAAACGGACATCAGAGACGCTATTCTTTAAAAAGTATATGGTTTTTAATGATTTTGGCCCAAATAAGGTACCATATGTCCGTTAGGTTTAGTAAAAGTGAATAATGTATAGAAATAAGGTCCTCAATGTCCGTTAGATTTATGAATTAGTCATTCTTCATCAATTATCAGGTGCACTTGCTGAATAAGTAACTGGTTCCATTAAGACTCAAGAGTGGACTCTAGAAGTATGTGTTATACCTTGTGATTTAGTCTGTGATTTTGCGTTATGCACCTCACAAGTGAACCCATTATGAATGAGATTCTCAGGTTTTTTATTAGGCTGTTTTCGCAAACTTTGTTGCTCTTGATCGTCGTTGATTTCCGTTCCAGGATGCTCGCTTTTTAGAAAAAAGATTTATAAGATGAATGTAATCCCAGCGTATAGAAGGGCTGAAATGCCAACTGCAATGAGAGCAGCTTTCAATTTGAAACGAGCATACTCCATCACCTGGAGGTTCAAAATTCGGCTAACGGTATTGATATCATCACTCAAGGGAGAAGCGAACGAACCGAATGTACCACTTGCAAAAACAGCACCGATCACAAGTGGCAAGGAAACGTCAGCGAGAGCTGCCATGGATATACCGAGGGGCATGAGGATTCCCCATGTTCCCCAAGCAGAACCAATGAAATAGGATACTGCGCAACCGAATAAGAACAGAATCGGGGGCACGAGGATCGGTGGAATCCAGCTGGCATTTTCCGTGATGAACGAAGAAAACCCGAGATCCTCTGTAACAGAAGCCAATCCCCAGATGACAGATAACAAAAGGATGACCGACATCAAATTGTTTCCACCAAAAACGAAGCTCTCAATCAATATCTTCAGCTCGAATTTCTGGAACAGGAACAAAAAGACGGTCAAGAGTGTGGTGATCAATAGTGCAATGACCATCGCATCCAAGACGTTCGCCTTGATGAAAGCCTGGAAGAAGCCATAGCCTTGCTGAGCTCCGTCGTACCATGTGAGAGCTAGCGTCAATACGATGACAAGAAACAGGGGCAACAACAAATTGACCGGCTTTGAAGGAAGATCAAGGGAAACGGCCGGATCACAGTTGTGCCAATCATCTTCGTCACCTTCATCAGCTGGTTGCTCCTGTTCACCATCAGATGAATGATGGAAAAAGCTCAAGTAAATCCCCACAAGGAAAATGGCAATTGCGAAAAAATTGAAAGGGATACTCTGGATGAACAAAGAATAAGGGTCACCCTCTAATTGTTGGTTGTGCAAACCGAGCTCGATGACCGACACCATATAACCGACGAAGGCTGTGGCGATCGGTATGAGGACGATGATGGGAGTGGTCGTCGTTTCAATCACGAATCCAAGCTCTTTTTTCGTCATGCTCACTCGCTTCATCAAGGCGCGCATGATGGGTCCGATGGTGACAAAACGGAAGCTTGGTGCACTGAATGTTCCGAGGGTTGAGACATATGTTAGGAGTATAGCTTCCTTTTTAGTATCGACCCTTTCAGACGCAGCTTCGACGAAGCCCTTGATCCCACCTGCGATCTTGATCATACCGACGAGTCCGGAAAACACGTACAGGAAAACGATGATCTTGATGTTATTCTTATCAACGAGAGCAGTGACCAGATAGGTCAACATCGTTTCAATTCCTCCGATGACAGAAGGATTCATCAAGTATGCTCCGGCTATCAAACCGACGAGAATCCCTGGAAGGACTTGTTTGGTCATCATCGCAATCGGTATGACCAGCAAAAAAGGTATAATGGAGAGCCAATTTCCGTCCATAAATAGACCACCTATTAACTGAAATGTTGTATACTTGAAAGAACATTTTTTACGTACTGAAAGAACTTCTTTTAGCTTGTGAAGTGGGTTGAATATTATACTGTATAAAAAACGGAGGGGAACGGAAATGATCCTAGTACAAGATCAACTGATGGAGCAGTCCAAACTACATATTGAAATGGAAGACAGAGGATATCAATTCGGAGATGGCATTTATGAAGTCATCCGAATTTATGATGGACAGTTCTTCGGAATGGATGAACATTTGGTGCGACTGCAACGGAGTGCCAATGAAATCCAAATGCAGCTTCCCTTCTCGTTAGAAGTCCTGAAAGAACGACTAATGGAACTGGCTGTTGCCAATTCGATCAAAGACGGTCAAGTGTATTTACAGATCACACGAGGAGTAGCAGAGCGCACGCACCATTTTCCGGATCATGCAAGCGGTATCCTTGTCGCTTATACGAAAGAAGCGCCACGTCCTCTCAATAAAATGAAGGAAGGCATTTCAGTCATCACAACAGAAGATATTCGCTGGTTACGTTGTGATATCAAGAGTTTGAATTTGCTTGGAAATGTATTGAGTAAACAAAAGGCGAAGGAAGCGGGCTGTGATGAAGCGATCCTGATTCGGGATGGGATCGTGACGGAAGGTAGTTCTTCCAATGTGTTCATCATCAAAAATGGTGAATTGTTCACACACCCAGCGAACAATTATATTTTGAATGGCATCACAAGGAATGTGTTGCTTGAACTCGCGAAACAATCGGCTATTAACGTAAAAGAAAAAACATTCACGAGGGATGATCTGATGAATGCTGATGAAGTCATCATCACGAGTACCACTATGGAGGTTTCGCCCGTCGTCACGATCGATGGAAAACAGGTTGGCGATGGCCAACCGGGTCCTGTAACGAAGAAGCTTCAAGAGAAATTCAATCAACGTATTCAACAAAATCAAAGTGTAGAAAATTGATTTCTTGTGTTTCTTCATTAACCATGGTATATTTTAATTTGAATTCAATAACCGGTAGCTCATATTAAATCGTAAACGTAGTGAGGCACTTCCGGAAACGGGAAGTGCTTTTGTATGTCTTATGGCATGTTTTGGTTTACGGTATTGGAAGCTGTGGAACTTTCAATAATAAGAGTAATGGTATTAGGAAAGGCATTGTTAGTTACTTATTGAAAACATATAGATTTTGATGACAAATATCCTCAAAGGTGAGGAATTTTTGGTTGACGGTAGAGCCGAACGTCAACATGACATGCTAACGCTGCCTTATTTAAAAAAGGAGTTAGATGATTTGACAACATTTAAAGATTTAGGAATTGAAGCACGTACGTTAAAAGCGATTAATGACATGGGATTTGAAGAACCGACACCAATCCAGAGAGATGCCATCCCTGTAGCAATCAAAGGGAAAGATTTGATCGGGCAAGCTCAAACGGGTACAGGAAAGACTGCCGCATTCGGTATCCCGATTATCGAAGCAATCGATAAGGAAGAAACAGGTGTCCAATCATTGATCGTAACACCGACACGTGAACTTGCGATCCAAGTTGCTGAAGAGCTTAACAAAATCGGACACCATAAGCGTATTCGTACGCTACCGATTTACGGTGGTCAGCACATCGGATTGCAAATCAAAGCATTGAAGAAAAAACCACAAATTCTTGTAGGTACACCTGGTCGTCTTTTAGACCACTTGAACCGTAAGACGATCCGCCTTGGCGAATTGAAAACCGTCATCCTCGATGAAGCGGATGAAATGTTGAACATGGGATTCATTGATGATATCAAAGCGATCCTTGGTCAAATTCCAGAAGAACATCAAACGATGTTGTTCTCTGCAACTATGCCAAAAGCGATTCAATCACTTGCGAACCAATTCATGAAAAAGGACCGCGAAATCGTCCAAGTGAAAGCAAGTGAAATGACGGTTACGAAAATCGACCAACGTTATGTGAAGGTCCATGAAAAAGAGAAATTCGATGTCCTTTGCCGTTTGTTGGATATCCAAGCACCTGAACTTGCCATCATTTTCGGTCGTACGAAAAAACGTGTAGACGAAGTGACGGATGCATTGAACAAACGTGGGTACTCTGCGGACGGTATCCATGGTGATCTTTCTCAGCAAAAACGTGACCGTGTCATGAAGAAATTCCGTACAAATCGTGTGGACATCCTCGTTGCGACAGACGTTGCAGCTCGTGGTATCGACATCAGTGGCGTGACACACGTCTACAACTTCGACATTCCTCAAGATCCAGAAAGCTATGTACACCGAATCGGTCGTACAGGTCGTGCTGGTAAAACAGGAGTGGCAATCACATTCATGACATCTCGTGAATTCGATCACTTGAAGACGATCGAACAGATCACGAAGAAGCGCATGGAACAAATGACGATCCCTACAACGGATGATGCCCTGGAAGGTCAACAACGTATGGCTGCGGATCAACTGACGAATACCATCAAAAATGATGATCTTGAATCATATCATGCTGTTGCAGATGAACTGCTTTCCCAATATAATCCTCGTGATTTGGTAGCTGCAGCACTTAAAGGTTATACGAAAGAGCCGGATAAGACGCCAGTTGACATCACACCGATCAAGCCGTTGGATTCCAAGAAAAAATCCAATAAAGGTGGCGGCGGTCGACCTTACAACAAGCATAAAGGAAAAGGTGGACGTCCTCCAAAGCGTGGCGGCGGTAACCGACCTCAGAACAGCCGTTCTGGTGGCGGCAGACAGAACCGTTCTCACCGTTCTTACAAGCAACGAGTGAAATAAGACAATTTCAGTGAAACAGGAAGTGATGCTTCATGAAAAAAATCCTCCTGTTAGCGGATACGCATTTACGAACTTCTGGGAAACCTTTCCCAGAAGTTCTTTTAACAGAGATGGAAAAAGCAGACCTGATTTTACATGCAGGAGATTTCATGGATTCAAGTGTTTTGGAAGAGTTGATGAAATATGCACCAGTCGAAGCGGTGTATGGAAATGTGGATTCCGATGAACTGCAGGAGCGACTTCCCCATAAGAAAGTTGTGGAAATAGAAGGTTATCGAATTGGACTCGTTCATGGTCATCTCGGAAAAGGAAAAAGTACACCGAAACGCGCTTTACGTGCATTCGAAGAAGAGGAAGTCGATGTCATTGTGTTTGGACATTCCCATATTCCTCATCATGAAGAGGTGGACGGTATAATCCTTTATAATCCAGGATCAGCGACTGCCAAACGATTTCAAAAGAATTATTCATATGGTTGGCTTACGATTCATGACTCTCTCCAAATTGAGACACACTATTTCTAGACCTGTCGACAGGAGGGATTAGTGTGACGTTGAAACGTGAACCCCATGTATATACATTTGAAGCGAAAGACGGTAGTGTTGTGACGATTCGACCAGCTGACATTCGGGATGCTGAGCACATCATCCAGGCTGCAGAATCAATTGTCAAAAGCCGTTCATTCATCCAGAAAGAGAAAACGCGTACCATCGAAGAGGAGCGTTCCTTTATAACTGATGTGAAACTGTCGGACAACATGTACGCTGTTGTTGAAGTGGACGGTAATATCGTCGGTATTGCAAGGGTGTTGAGAGGTGAGCTCGAAATGAAGCGGCACTGTGGCGTTTTCCGGACTTGGATAACGGAAGAAGCTCAGGGCAAAGGGATCGGGACGAAAATTATGGAGTATACGCTTGAATGGGGGAAGACGGAAGGGCTTCATAAGCTTTGGTTGACGGTCTTTTCCAACAATCCAATTGCCTCCAAATTGTATGAGCGATACGGATTCGTTCATGAAGGCACCCAGAAAGATCAGCTTTGCATAAAAGGGGAGTACGAAGACGAGATTTATATGGCGTACTTCTTTCATTGAGCAACTCTAAAAAAAGGAATGACCGGGATGGGTCATTCCTTTTTGTGTTCATGAAGGGCGACTTGGTCACCCATGTCTTCCCGTTCGAGAAGATCTCGGATGAAGCGCTTCTCTTCCTCTGTTATTTGATTGGAGATAAGATGCCGGCGTTCCAACTGCTCAAGCGCTTCGTGCTCTGCATATAGAGCTTGTTTGATCGCACGGGCAGTCGATTCTTTTCTCAATTCGGGTTCCTGTTGATAAAGTCGTTCCAGTTCCTCATTCAATTCCTTCAATTCTCCGTCATATTGATCGACCAATTTATTGTAGACGATGGACGACAATGTCCCTTCAGCCGTCATCCTCTCCAACTGTTTACGCCCTGAATGATAACGGTAAATTCGGCTTTGAATACGATCATACTCCAATTTTTCCTCTTTCGTCGCCTTTTCACCTAATAAGGATACGAGCGGCTTGATTGTTAATCCTTGAACGACAAGGGAGAAGAAGACTACTCCGAAAGCAAGCATCAGAATCTCTTCACGAAATGGAAAATCAATGGGTAGGCTGAGTGCAAGCGCAAGTGATAGAGACCCTTTCAATCCGCCCCAATTGAAAATGTGCTTCCAGTTTTTCGGCAGGGAGCGGATGAAACTGATCGTGCTGTACACGGCGATGCTTCTCGCAAGCACAACGATTCCGATCGCGATGAGTACTTGAATCCAGTTGACGGAATGGACCATCCGCGTGATTTCGAGACCTACGAGCAAAAAGACGAGAGAGTTGGCCACGAGTGAAGCGACATCCCAAAAGGTCCGGATGCTGAGGCTCGTTGTCGGGCTCATCCCGATGCGGGTTCCGAAGTTACCGAAAATGATTCCTCCGATGACAACGGCGATCACCCCGGAAACATGGAAGGCTTCTGCCACGAAAAAGGATCCATAGAACAATAGCATCGAAAAGACGATTTCTAATGGGTAATCATCAAAAAAGGTTGTCAGTCTGGAGAAGAAGTAACCGAACGCGCCACCGACTAGTAGACCTCCGATGACGACTTTGAAAAATTCGCCTAAGGCGATGCCGATGCCACCCGTCCCAGCGTCGAGGATCACATCGTACTGATAAGCAGCAATCGTGAACAAGACGACAGCCAAACCGTCGTTGATCAGACTTTCACCTTCCATGACAGTCGAAATCTTGTGATTGACACCCATCGATTTGAAGATGGACAGCACACTGATGGGATCCGTCGGGGCCATCAATGCCGCGAAGACGAGTGCCGCTTGGATGGAGAGCCCGAGAAACAAAGCGGTCATCCAACCTGCGGTGACGAATGTAATCAATGTACCGATGACTGCTAGCAGCAAAATCGGCATTTTGTTTTCTTTTAAATGAGAAAAAGGCAAGTTCAGTGTTGCTTCACCGAGCAAAGTCGGTAGAAAGATCGAGATGATCGCAAAGTGGAAAAACTCATCTTCTGCAAATGTCTCTTTCAATTCTTCTAATCCACTGTATGGCATCAGACCGATCACGACACCAATGATGACCAGGGCAATTGGATACGGCTGCCTCCACTTTTTTGCGACTGCAGTAATTCCTGCGGCGATTGCTAACAATAATAATACGAGTTCGAATTGTGTTTCCATATGTACTCCTCTCCCAAAATTGTCCAATAAGTCTTGTTCGTTCTCAACGGCTCCATTCTATATCTTTCCAAATTCTTCATCTTCTATTATATCGAAAACAGCAGGACAAGTTTAAAGGAACGCACAGAAGTTGGTAAATATGATAAAGTAAGAATAAAACGATAAAAAATCAGGTGTTAACATGACAACGAATAGACAAAACAAAACGAATATCTGGTTGGACCGCTTTTATCAAATGGACCAACATTTTGCACAGAATCAAGCCGATCAAGCTTTTTTACATAAAATTCGTCAGCTCGCTCAGAAAGCGGATGCTGAAGAAATCACGATTGCGTTTTGTGGACATTTCAGTGCTGGTAAATCCAGTATGATCAATACGCTCATGGGCGACGATATGTTGCCGTCATCTCCAATTCCGACAAGCGCCAACATCGTCGCTTTGAGGGAAGGGGAACCTCGGGTGATCCTGACCGATCAACATGGTAAAAAGATCGCTTATGAAGGTGAGATGGATCTAGATGAAGTGAAGAAAGCTTCTAAAGATGGTGAAGGGATACGTACCATCGAAATCCTTAAGCATCACCCTTTCTTGAATGATGATACAGTGTTGATGGATACACCGGGAATCGATTCAACGGATGATGCCCACAGGATTTCAACGGAATCCATGCTCCATCTGGCTGACGTGATCTTTTACGTGATGGATTACAACCACGTTCAATCTGAACTGAATTTCGAATTTACAAAGGAAATGCAGGATCTCGGAAAAGAGGTCTATCTTGTCGTGAATCAGATCGACAAACATAGTGAGAAGGAGCTTTCATTTGCGGACTTCAAGCGTCAGACGACTGAAGCTTTCATGCATTGGGGCGTGCGACCGAAGGAAACCTTTTTTACGTCGTTAAAAGCAACAGATCATACTGAAAATCAGTTGGATCGTCTACAGCAAGAATTGAAGCAAATCAAAGCGAACAAGCAAGCTTATATCCGAAAAACACTGGAATCGATGAGCGCACAAATCATCAATGAATATTTGGAAAAAAAGTATCCTGATGTTGATGAAGGAAATCAAAAGGATTCCAAGTCATTGATCCATGAGATCGAATCGTTCGAAGATCAAAAAGCGGCATTGGAAGAGCAGGATCAGAAAGTGGAAAAAGAGTTCCACGCCGAATTGAGAAAACTGATCGACAATGCACGTGTTGCCCCATATGAAGTGAGAGAACTGGGGAGAGCGGTGCTTGAGAGCCTGAAGGAAGACTTCAAAACGGGTCTTTTCTTCACAAGGAAGAAAACGGAAGAAGAACGCGAATCGCGAATCAAACGCTTTGTCGAAGCGGTCAATGAGAAAGCGAAAACGGAATTGGAATGGCACTTGAAAGATGAATTGCAAAAGCAAATGAAAAAATTGAACGTCCATGATGCAGACATCGAAAACAGCATCCTGGAAATGGAGCATAAGTTCGAGCCAGAAGATATATGGCGTCTCCAACAAAAAGGGGCGACGTTCAACGAAGCATATGTGCTTCAATATAATCGTGATGTCGAGGATGATTTAAAGAAACGGTACCGAAAAGATGTTGTTCAGTTGTTCGAGAAAATCAAAGAAATGTATTTGAACGAACAAGTGAAACCCCAACAAATGAAGTTGAACGATGAACTTCAACAGTTGAAGGTAGAACTTGAAAAGGTGAAGGGGGCTTCGGTTGAAAACGACCTTTACATGCACGAACAGGAAACGCTCCGCCAACTGCTTCATTCAAATGAAGAAGCGAACGGTACGGAAGAATGGTTTAAAGACGTACTAGATCACCTTCAATCAGAAGTTGAAGAAGGAAAATGGATCAAACAGCCAGACAAGCATGAAGCAGATGCAGCTGATTTTACAGTTGAAGAAGAAGAAATCGTCGAAGGGTCAACAGTTAATATTGAACAAGCTGCTTCCCAGCTGGATCAGGCGAGTGAACTACTAAGTGATTGGTCATCTCTCAGTGACTTGACGAAACGGATGAAGGAACGTTCTGGAAAAATCAAGAACAAAGAATATACGGTCGCATTGTTCGGCGCATTCAGTGCAGGAAAATCATCCTTCGCTAACGCCTGGATGAAACAGGATGTCCTTCCTGTATCACCGAATCCGACTACGGCGACGATCAATAAAATTTTACCTGTGACCGATGAAAACAAACACGGAACCGTCAAAATTCAACTAAAATCGGTCGAAATCATCTTAGAAGAAGTGAATCATTCGTTACAACGCTTCGGAAAAGAGTGTAGAACCCTCGAAGAAGCGGTTGAGGTCATTCAAACGCTTGATAGTGAGAAACCGGGCCCTCATTACAACTTCTTGATGGCTGTATCGAAGGGATACGCGGCTATGAAGGACTACCTAGGTTCAGAACAGATCATCGATCATGAGAACTTCGGTTCGTTTGTGGCACAAGAAGAACGTGCATGCTTCACAGAATCAGTGGAACTGTATTACGATTGTGAACTGACCCGGGAAGGGATCACGCTCGTGGATACGCCAGGTGCGGACTCGATCAATGCGCGTCACACCTCCGTTGCGTTCGAATATATCAAGAACGCGGATGCGATCGTTTTCGTGACCTATTATAACCATGCATTCTCGAAAGCGGATCGTGATTTTCTCATACAGCTCGGCCGTGTAAAAGATACGTTCTCAATGGACAAAATGTATTTCGTCATCAATGCAGCCGATCTTGCGAAAGATGAAGAAGAACGGGAAGCCGTCGTCGATTATGTAAGGTCCCAATTGAACACATACGGCATCCGGCACCCTCGTATGTATGCTTTATCCAGTAAGGAAGCTTTGAATGAACGTAAAGGAGAGTCGAAAGAAGATCATTCGAAATTTGGTTCATTTGCGGAGTCCTTCCATACGAACACCATCCGTGAACGGGACGACATTCTACAGCAGCAAGCCAATCAATTACTGCAAGCAGCGAAAGATCGCTTAACGGAATGGATCCAAAACGCACAAGCGGATAAAGAGACGCAAGCCGCTCAAAAAGATCAACTGAAAACAGATCAAACTGAGATTGAAGAGAAAATCCATTCTAGCTCGACGAAACCATATGAAAAAGCAGTTGTCCAAGAAACGAATGAATTGCTCCATTATGTCGTTCATCGTTTGATGCTCACGTTCAATGATGAATTCAAGATTGCCTTCAATCCATCCGTCCTTTCACAGAAAAATGTAGGGAAAGAACAACTCCTACGCTGTTTAGAGGAATTGTTGGAATCGATGGCGTTCCAACTATCTCAAGAATTACGGGCGACGACATTACGCGTGGAGAAGAAATTGAATGACCAGCGTCTCCAATTCTTTGATATGATTGCGGATTTCACATCTGCAAAAAGCCAATATGAATACATGGAGATGGCTGAGCTCTCGATTGAGACGCCAGAAGTCGAAGCAGTTTGGTCCAAATCAACACGTGAAAACTTACGACCTTCGTTGAAGCGGTTCAAAAATCCGAAGCAGTTCTTTGAAGGGAATGGACGCGATGAACTTAGGGAAGAACTTTCTGAAAAGTTCCTACCTGAACTACAGATGGTCGTCGATCGCTTCACAGAACAGTTCAACCTTTTTTATAAGGAAAAAATGACGGATGAATTGAACCGACTCAAAGAACAGATGATAGATGAAATTCAGCAATACTATATTGGTCTGATCGAATCATTCGGTTCGAAGGAACAATTGGAAACGTTGCAAACGATGAAACATGAGCTTGACCAAATCATCCAACAAGAGGTTCGTGTCAATCATGAATGAGGAACGTTTCCATTGTTGTGCGACCTGTATCCATTTTCGGGTCGATAAGAAACCAGGTTCCATTACGTATTTTTGTGAGCGACTCGGCTATGAAACGAAGCCGGATTATCGGTTCAATTGCTGGAAGCCGAAAGAACATGTAAAAAAACTGATGGATAAGAAAAATAGGGAAGATTAAAAGGAGGAACGTACATGTCTGTACATCACGAGATTTCTAAACATAGCAATGATCAACATGCAAGAGTACGTCAATTCGCTCAACTCGACGAAAAACGGGAGCAATGGATCGAGATCGCCTTGAAGAAATGCAAAGCGGATGATGATTTTTCAGAAGCGCTCGTAAAAATCAATGAAGTTACCGAGCAGATCAATGAGCTGGCGAGGAAAGGCATCGTTCCACAACGTAAGAATGTAACGAAAGACATGATCAAAGAATATTGTCAAAAGCAATAAAGAGCGAAGAGTGTGATGGTGTACATCGCACTCTTTTCATAAATTTCGGAGGTAAACCATGAAAGAAATGAAAGAGCTTCATTCCATCGAGGCAGTGAATCACTTTGTAGAGAATCATCGTTTGAGCTTCATCTATATTTCAAGAACGAATTGCAGCGTCTGTCATGCCTTACTTCCAAAGGTCCGTGAGATGTTGGTTGATTATCCGGAGATCCAGATGGGCCATATCAACGCAGATGAAGTGCCAGACATTGCAGGCCATTTTTCCATTTTCACCGTTCCAGTCCTGTTACTGTTCGTAGAAGGAAAAGAATACATCCGAGAAGCAAGATTCGTACAGATGGATGCGTTGGAATCTCAAGTGAGCAAAATATATGAATTGAATACTTGATTACGTGAGGAGAGGGGCACATGTTAAAAAGATTGTATGGAAACCGTCCGGGTTGGACGAGGCTCATCGATCACCAATATGCACAAGCGTTCATTGAGGAAGATGACTTCACAGGTCATCTTTCTTTGTTAAAAATGAACAGTGTGACCGAACCGCTGATTGTAAAATACGATAACAGTGAAGTATGTATCATCGATGACGGTTACTGCTGGCTTCAGCACTTCCCGATTGGTGAACATTATTCCGTCACGACGATGTATGATTCAACGGGCACGCCAGTCCAGTGGTATATCGATGTATGTGAACAGATTGGATTTGATGAAGGGGTTCCATGGTTGGATGATCTGTTTTTGGATCTGGTCATCCTTCCATCTGGTGAGATGATCGTGAAGGATGCTGATGAACTGGAGGAAGCACTCCAGAAAAAGATCATCAGGACATCACAATACGAGAAAGCATGGACTGAGTTGAATCGCCTGAAAGAGCAGGTCCAGCACGGGACATTCCCTTTGTTGCAGAAATCCTCTTTACATAAGGATCTTCTTTATAAAAAACTGTGCTAGGTATAAAAACAGCTTAAATTGCTCAAACCTTACATAAGGAGTTGAGCGAAATGTTCATCAATACGTTGTTCGGTTTGTTGATCCCGTGGATTGCAGGGATCTTTTTGTTAAAGAGAGACACGAAAATCTTTCTGTTGATTGCACCGTTTGCGGCTGTTGTGGCGTTTACGTTTGATGTTGTCGGCTTCCATTTGAAGTTTTGGCGAATCGATCCAAAGCATGATATAGAGACTTTCGCCGCATTACCGATGTATTTCGGCGTCTATCCGATCCTCACGGGTTTCCTTTTCTACTTCATTAAACGTTCGGGATGGAGCCCGATTCTCTGGATTCTTTTATTCACTTTGTTGACGACGATCATTGAGTATACGGGAGTGGTGATCGGCATGGTCCATTATTACAACGGTTGGACGATCCTCTGGACATTCGTTTCCTACTTACTTGCGTATATCGTCTGTTATGGATACTTTATCTTGTTGAAAAAATATGTGGATGTATAGCAAAACGAGCAGGGGATGCCTGCTCGTTTATTTTTCGAGTCGATTAAGGAAGCGTTCTAATCTGTCGAGACCTTCCTTCAGCTGATCTTGATGATACGCATAGGAAATCCGGATATAATCGTCTCCGTAATCGGAAAATGCAATACCTGGAACGACTGCGAGCTTTTCTTCCTCCAACAGTTGGGTTGCGAAATCCCATGATTTCATGCCATATTTTTTGATTGAAGGGAAGAGATAGAATGCGCCACCTGGTTTATGGATTCCAAGACCCATGTCTTGAAGGCGCGAGTAGGTGTAGCCCAACCGCTGTTCATAAATCTCCCTCATCGGCTTCGCATCATCTTTACCATTTGTTAGCGCTTCGACTGCGGCAGACTGGGTGATTGAAGATACGCACGTCACGTTGTACTGATGAACTTTGAGGATATGCTGTGTGATATCAGCATCCCCCAATAAAAATCCGATTCTCCATCCTGTCATCGAGTGGGATTTCGATAGCCCGTTGATGACGATCGTCTTCTCCCTCATGCCTTCATACGTGGCGATGGATTGATGTGCTTGATCGTAAGTCAATTCACTATAGATCTCATCAGATAGGACGAACACATTTGTATCTTTCAAAAGGTGAGCGATTTCTTTCCTTTCATCATGCGATAACGTCATCCCAGTTGGATTGGAAGGGTATGGAAGAATGACGCATTTCGTCCGGTCCGTCATGTTTTTTTCAATAAGTGATGCAGTCAGCTTGAATTCCGTTTCCCTCGTATCCACGTGGACCGGCTTTGCACCACATAAGCGGATGACCGGCTCGTAACCAGGATAGACGGGTCCCGGCAATATGACCTCATCTCCTTCGACGAGGATCGTGCGCAGCGATATGTCGATCGCCTCACTTGCGCCGCTCGTGGCGATGATTTCGTTTTCGGTCTCGTAATCGAGATTGTATTTTTCTTTTACAAATCGTCCGATGGCGTTTCTTAGTTCGATCGAACCTGCGTTATGTGTATAGGTTGTCTTGTTTTCATCAATTGCCGTTTTACCGGCTTCTTTTACATGTTCCGGTGTTGGGAAATCCGGAAGTCCTAGCGTCAAAGAAATGGCATCAGGATAAGCGGAAACTCTGTTGAAGAACTGCCGGATGCCTGAAATTTGTATCTCTTTCACTCTTGGATTGATCCATTGCTCCATATGTAAAACGACCTCTCTTTCTTCATCTAACTGAAGTTTAATCGTTTGTACAGCACCCGTCAATGAAGGTGTCCATTCGTTTGTCATCGGCAAGTCGATTCAGATACAATGAAGAAAATGAAAAGAGTAGGTGAATGGATCATGAAAAATATCGTATCAGTGGATTGGTTGTATTCATGGCTCGATGACGAAGGTGTCATTCCCGTAGATTGCCGGTTTTATTTGAACAATAAAGACCAAGGACAGGAAGAATATCATGATGCTCACATTCCGGGTGCGCATTATGCCGATCTCGAGAAAAACCTTTCGGGTCCAGTCAGAGATCGTGGTGGACGGCATCCGTTACCAGATCTGGACCAATTCGTCAGTTTCCTGGAATCGATGGGAGTGGATGAAACGAAAACGGTCGTCGCATATGATGCACAGAACACCGCAATGGCTGCCCGACTCTGGTGGATGCTGAAATATCTCGGTCATGAAAAAGTTTACGTGTTGGATGGAGGCTTCCAGGCTTGGGAGAAAAAGAATTATCCATTGACGGAAAAACTTCCGGATGTCGAGAAAACCACGTTCAAACCAGACATCCAGGAAGATATGGTTGCAGATCTGGATGAAGTAAGGGAAGCGACTGACAAAGAAGATATCGTGTTGATCGATGCAAGAGATGAAGCAAGATATCTTGGTAAATCTGAACCGATCGATGTAAAAGCAGGACATATTCCTGGGGCTCGCAACCGCTTTTTCATGGACAATATCGAGCAAGGAACTTGGAAATCAACCGATCAATTGAAGGAACGGTTCGAAGCGGAGGACAAGCCAGTCATCAATTACTGTGGGTCAGGGGTCACCGCATGCGTCAACGTACTTGCTCTTGATGAAATCGGTAAGAAAAGCAAGTTATACGTAGGTAGCTGGAGTGACTGGAGCTCATATGATGAGCACGCAGTTAAGACGGAACCGAACGAGAAATAAGGATGATATTTATTAAATTTCACGTACCGTACTGAAGTTTGATAAATTGAATACCAAACCGTCATTAAATGGTTTTTAATAAAAACTCATTATCCGTTGCCATCCCGATGGAAACGGTGTAAACTCTATTTGGCATAACGAAAAAGTAATGAACCAAAGGAGAGAAACGGGATTGACTTGGGAGGTTTTGAACGTCATCGGTACGTTGGCTTTTGCGATCAGTGGAGCCATCATCGCGATGGAAGAGGACTACGATCTTCTCGGCGTTTTGATATTAGGATTAGCGACCGCTTTCGGAGGCGGAATCATACGAAATATATTGATAGATGTACCGATGTCGACACTGTGGCAACAGGACATCCTCATTAAAGTGACGGTTCTCGTTATCGTCATCGTGTTTATCATACCGGATGGCTGGATTCACTGGACGAGAGGTTGGCTGAACTTTTTTGATGCAGTCGGATTATCGACTTTTGCCATCCAGGGTGCTCTTTATGCGTATGCAGCAGGTCACTCGTTGACGGCAATCATTATGGCGGCGGTCATGACAGGTACAGGAGGCGGAATTGTCCGTGATCTTCTTGCAGGGCGAAAGCCGACGGTGCTTCGGTATGACATTTATGCCGCATGGGCGATCATTGCAGGGATCTGCATCGGAACGGGATTCGTTTCACAGGCATGGGAACTGTATGCATTATGCATCATACTGATCACGCTGAGACTTTTTTCAGCCAGGTACCGCTGGAAATTGCCTCATCGATACTTGCAAACCTTATAAACTTGAAATATCAACACAACTTCCAGGATGGAAGTTGTGTTTTTTTTATCGTATAGATCTGTTTTTGGTTATTTCCCATAAAATTGAGTGCATTTCCCATAAAAATAAAAATTTATAGACCAGAATCAGAGATTTCCCATAAATCGGCGAATTATTCTCCTCTCATACTTGCAGGAAAAGGACATAAACATATGGAATCATATAGAAAAATAGTTGTCATCAAATCTCGATTGGGGGCATGGCAAGGATGAAGGAAACGAAGGTGTTCAAGGAAGATCGCGTAATCACATCGACCGATTTTACGGTGGATGTCTCGCTGGATTTCTTTAATGAACGATTGAAAATAGAGGATTATAGAGGAAACGTTGATTCGATCCACAAACAGATTATGAGACTACTTGCCGACAATCCGTTCTCAAAAGTCATCGTCTATTCTAGGCAAGAAGACTGGAAGAACTTCTTATCTCTCGGTTATCAATTCGAGGCACTTTTCTCTGGATACTTCAGCGGAAATGATGCCTATTCCATGGCGCTTTTCACGGAAAATGCCCGTCGCACGAGTGACTACTGGGTGTATGAAGATGAAACGTTGCAGCAAGTGCAAGAGGTGGAACGAACATTAGACGTCCCGACAGCTGCACATTATAAAATCCGAAAAGCAGAGGCAACGGATGCGTATGCGTTATCAGAACTGTACCAGGCTGTCTTTGAAATCTACCCGACGCCGATGAACGATCCGAAATACATCGAAAAGCTGATCAACCAAGACTCGATTTTCTATGTTGCCGAGTTCGATGGAAAAATCGTCAGTGCGGCATCGGCCGACATCAACACCACCTACCACAATGCTGAGCTCACCGACTGTGCGACCTTGCCTGATCATCGGAAGAAAGGTCTCATGAAAATCCTCATCGCCAAGCTGGAATGTGAGTTGAAAGAGAAGCAGATTTACTGTGCTTACTCGATCGCACGTGCCCTCTCATTTGGGATGAATGCGGTTTTCCACCAACGATATTATCAATATAAAGGGCGATTCACAAAAAACTGCAACATCTATAACAAACTTGAAGATATGAACCTATGGGTCTGTGATTTATCAAGACGGAAATAGATGCCGAAAAACCGGCAGCAGATGATGAATTTTGGGCATCTTGTTTCAAGGGGGTAAGGAACATGCTACTGGATGTCACCAATACGCGCGAAATGCTCCAAGCCATCTTAAGTTCCATTGACGAAGGAATTCATGTCATCAATAAAGAGGGCATTACCGTATTTTACAACGATATCGCGTCCATTCATGATGGTGTTGCAGTTGAGGATGTACTCGGCAATCACTTGCTGGATGTGTTTCCGACCTTTTCAAAAGAAACGAGCACATTGCTGAAGGTCGTGGAGTCGGGTGAACCAATCTATAACCAGCATCAACGCTATCCGAATGTAAAAGGAAAGCTGATCACGACGGTCAATACGACCCTTCCGATCGTTGTAAATGGGGAAATTGTCGGAGCAGTTGAAATTGCAAAGGACTTCTCGAAAATCCAACAGCTTTCCTGGAAATTGCTTGATCTGGAAGCAAGGGTCAAAGGTTCGACTACGAATGAACGGCCGAAGGAATACGAAAACGGAACCAACTTCAAGATGAACGACATTTTGACACAGAATGATTTGTTTTTAAAAGTGAAGGAAACCGCGATGAAAGCGGCAGAATCGACTTCGCCAGTCATCGTGTACGGGGAAACGGGTACTGGAAAAGAACTGCTCGTTCAGGCAATCCATAATGCATGCGATCGTCGCAAACGTTCTTTTATCGCTCAAAACTGTGCAGCGATTCCGTCATCACTGCTGGAAAGCATTCTATTCGGAACAGCGAAAGGAAGCTATACCGGAGCAGTGGACCGACCGGGATTGTTCGAGCTCGCTGATGGTGGCACGCTGTTTCTGGATGAGCTGAATTCCATGCCGCTCGACACCCAGGCGAAGCTGCTTCGCGTTCTTCAAAACGGAAAAATCCGCCGTGTAGGAAGTACGACGGAAAAAAGCGTAGATGTTCGTGTCATCGTTGCGATGAACGAAGATCCGAAAGTGTGCATCGAGAAGGAAACGCTACGGAAAGACCTCTACTACCGATTGAACGTCATCTTTTTAAAAATACCGCCGTTACGGGACCGAAAAGAAGATCTTCCACTGCTGATGGACCATTTCATCCAACGGTATAACTTCAAATTTGGTAAACTCGTCATCCGGGTTTCAGATGAAGTGAAGCGATTGTTCAACGAGTATCATTGGCCCGGCAATGTCCGTGAATTGGAGCATGCGATTGAGTCGGCTTTGAACTTGATCAGCGAAGATACCCTGACCTTTGAGCACATCCCGATCCACTTGATTGAGGCGTCCGATCTCCCGGGTGAAGAAGTCCGGATCCCATCACTTCGGGAAGCAATTTCGGACACCGAAGCGAAATGGATCAAAAAAGCGATGGATGCGACGGACGGAAACATCCAGCGAGCGGCTAAACTTTTGAAAATACCACGACAAACCTTGCAATATAAGCTCTCAAAAATCAATGAGAAACATACTGCCGAAAATTAGGCGGTGTGTTTCTTTTTTAAAACAAAAATATCACAAATCAATCCTCCGCAAAATAGTCATTCACCCTTTTCTGCCTATGTCTCATATGATGTAGAGGAACTATTTTCTGAAAAATTAGAAATTGGCATGAAACTTGCATTTCATATAGGTGAGCAGAACTTTTAATGGGGGGAATGACATGAAAGAGTTCATTTATAAGCCGAAACGTCATTGGAAAGATGTTGAGCTCTGGAAGGATGTTACCGATGAGCAATGGAACGATTGGCTCTGGCAGCTGACCCATACGATCCGGAACGTCGATCAATTGAAGAAAGTGGTCAATTTGACACCAGAAGAGGAAGAAGGGGTTCGGATCTCCACTCGGACGATTCCGTTGAACATCACGCCTTACTATGCTTCACTCATGAATCCGGATGACCACCGTTGTCCGATTCGGATGCAGTCGGTACCGATATCCGCAGAGATCAACAAGACGAAGTACGATCTCGAAGACCCACTTCATGAGGATGAAGATTCACCTGTCCCGGGTCTGACTCACCGATATCCGGACCGTGTCCTTTTCCTGGTGACGAACCAATGTTCGATGTACTGCCGTTACTGTACGCGACGCCGTTTCTCGGGCCAGATCGGAATGGGTGTACCGAAGAAACAATTGGATGCCGCCATCGAGTACATCGCGAATACACCGGTCGTGCGGGACGTGTTGATTTCCGGTGGAGACGGATTGTTGATCAACGACAACATCCTCGAATATGTGTTGAAAAATTTACGGGCGATTCCGCATGTTGAAATCATCCGGATCGGGACCCGAGCACCGGTCGTGTTCCCGCAGCGGATTACGGAAAACTTGTGCAATATCTTGAAGAAATACCATCCGGTTTGGCTGAATACACATTTTAATACATCGATTGAAATTACCGAAGAGTCGAAAAAAGCGTGTGAAATGCTGGCCGATGCCGGTGTACCAGTCGGAAACCAAGCTGTCATTTTAGCGGGTATCAATGATAGCCCTTACATTATGAAAAAGTTGATGCACGACCTCGTAAAGATACGAGTCCGTCCATATTACATCTATCAATGTGACCTGTCAGAAGGAATCGGACATTTCCGGGCACCTGTCTCCAAGGGTCTGGAAATCATTGAATCGCTCCGCGGTCATACATCGGGCTATGCTGTACCGACGTTTGTCGTTGATGCACCAGGTGGCGGAGGTAAGATTTCCGTGCAGCCGAACTACATCATTTCGCAAAGTGCCGATAAAGTGGTCTTGCGGAATTTTGAAGGTGTGATCACGACATATCCAGAGCCAGAAAATTATGTACCAGGCCGGGCCGAAGCGTATTTCGATGAACTCTATCAAATCGCAGAAAAACCGAAGAGCGTCGGAATTGCCGGCTTGATGAGGGATGAGGCGTTCAATCTTGTACCTGAAGGATTGCAACGGTTGAACAGACGGAAAACTTACAACGATGATCCGGATCACAGTTCATTGAAGGATCGCCGATCGAAACGGGATGAAATGATCGAGCGGAAATGGCAAGCCGAACAGAACAAGACGGCTGGGGAATAAGGGGGGATTCTATGCAATGTGCGTGGTGTGAATCGAAAAAAGCGACCAATGCAGCTGCGACTTGTTACTGGGAACTTCCAGACGGAACAAGAGCTATAGAAATTGTGGCGATTCCATCTGTCCAGTGTCCGGATTGTGGAATGGAATATCAGGATGAAACTTTAGTTGAAGAGATCGAAGACCAGCTTATGTTGATTGATACGAAGCCGCTGCCGAATTCCTTGACCTACCAAGAACTGATGGAAGTCCCGCGGTTTTTGAAGAAGAATTATTTTAAATTGTAGAGTATCGGACATCTGATCTGATTCATCACAGATACGAAAGGAGCAGCGATCCATTCGGTGCTTCTTTCATTATAGAAGAGAGGTGTTATCTGCCATGGCCAAGAACAAATCACATCTCATCAAACCTTTGCTTGGCGCATCTTATCCTGAAGTCGCATATGGGAAAGGGATCTATTTATACGATACAGACGGAAACCGATATTTGGACGGCGCTTCTGGTGCAGTCACAGCGAATATTGGGCATGGTGTCCCGGAAATCATCCAGGCGATGAAAGAGCAAGCGGAAAAAGTGTCTTTCGTCTATCGCTCACAGTTCACGAATCGACCAGCAGAAGAACTCGCTGAAAAGTTATCACAAATGGCTCCAGGTGACCTTGATTACGTGTTTTTCGTCAACAGTGGATCTGAAGCGATGGAAACGGCACTCAAAATCGCCATCCAATTTTGGCAGGAAAAAGGGAAACCGGAAAAGAACCGCGTCATATCTCGATGGACCAGCTACCACGGAATAACACTCGGAGCTTTATCCATGTCTGGCCATGTGCTGAGGCGGAACCGCTTCTCTTCATTGCTCGCAGATTACCCGGTGGTGTCACCACCGTACTGCTATCAGTGTCCTTTTTACGAAACCTATCCGACATGTGGATTGAAGTGTGCGAATGAACTGGAAACCGCAATCCAGCGCATCGGTCCGGATAAAGTGGCAGCATTCGTGTTTGAACCGATCATCGGGGCAGCAGGAGGCGCAATCGTTCCACCTGACCCTTATTACAACAGAATCAAGGAAATTTGCGACAAGTATGACATCCTTCTGATTGCCGATGAAGTGATGACAGGATTCGGTCGGACCGGAAAAGGGTTTGCCATGGAGCATTGGGGCGTGGAACCCGACATCATGGCACTCGGAAAAGGCTTGAGTGGTGGATATACACCAATTGGCGCAACGATGGCCTCGGAAAGAATCATCAGCACGATTGAGAGAGGTTCGAAAGTCATTATGAGCGGGCATACGCTGAGCGGAAACCCTCAATCAGCGGCCATAGCCCTTGCCGTCGTCGATTACATGAACTTGCATCAAGTGTGTGATAACGCAGCGGATCTTGAAGCGTTCGTTGAACAGGAGCTACATCAAATTGCGAATCGTTATCCTTTGGTCGGAGACGTGCGAGGAAAAGGTCTTTTATGGGGCCTTGAATTCGTCAGCAACCCTGACACGAAGGAATGCTTCCCGATCCACACATTCGTGACAGAGCGGACCATCAAGAAATGCTTTGAAAAGGGATTGATCGTCTATCCTGCAGTTGGTGGAATCAATGGTACTTCAGGTGATGCAGTCATCGTAGCACCACCCCTCACGATCAATAAAGAAGAAGTGAAACTGTTGTTGACGACATTGGAAGAAGCGATTGCTGAAATCAGTCATGATCTCGACCAGGAAGGTCTTTTACAGCACCGGTCGATCAGTTAGAAAGGAGGAGAATAGATGACGGAACCGAATGTCCCTTCTAAAGTTGTTGAAATGGAACATCTTGCTTCCTGTTTTAAAAACGGCATGACATTGATGTGCGGAGGGTTTGGGGGAGTCGGTGCTCCTCCGACTCTTGTAAACTTTATTTTGGACCTCGGAACAAAAGACATTGAACTCATTTCCAATGACGTTGGTTTTCCATGGATCGGACCAGGCAAGTTGATTACCGAGAAAAGAGTGAAAAAGCTCATCGCTTCTCACATAGGCTCTAACCCAGAAGCCGGAAAACAGATGCACGACGGAGAGCTTGAGGTCGTGTTTTATCCCCAAGGTACGTTAGCGGAGAAAATTAGAGCGGGGGGCATGGGGCTCGGAGGCATTCTGCTCGATGTCGGCTTAGGAACGCTCGTTGAAAAAGGAAAGCAGAAGGTGAATGTGGAAGATAAAGAGTACATGATCGAACCGGCACTCTCAGCCGACGTTTCCATCGTTTTTGCAAAGGAAGCAGATATATACGGGAACCTGACGTTTGATAAAAGTGCAAGAAATACAAACCCGCTCATCGCAACGGCTGGAGACATCACGATCGTTGAAGCGGAGCGGATTGTCGGTGCTGGTGAATTGGATCCCGAGTGTATCGTGACACCGGGTGCATTCGTCGATTACGTCGTACCGAGTAAAGGGGTGGACTGGAAATGGGTTTGGGAGCTGAGACGCGCAGACGGATCGCCAAACGTGCCGCACAAGAAATAACGCATGGCATGATCGTCAACCTTGGAATCGGAATTCCGACTCTTGTTGCTGATTATTTGAAACCAGAGCTTGGTGTGATGCTTCATACGGAAAATGGCATCCTTGGTATGGGTCCATCACCAGAGGATGGAGAGGAAGACGGACATCTTTCGAATGCTGGTGGTTACCCAGTGACGCTTGTTTCAGGTGCTTCCTACTTCGACAGTGCCACTGCGTTTGGCATCATCCGCAAAGGATATCTCGATATGACCATTCTCGGAGCGCTTGAAGTGAGTGAACAAGGCGACATCGCCAATTGGATCGTCCCTGGGAAAAGAGTACCTGGAATGGGAGGCGCAATCGATCTCGCTCAAAAAGCGAAGAAAGTGATTGTCCTTATGAATCATACAAATAAGGATGGCGGCTCGAAAATCGTTCACCGCTGTAATTTGCCATTGACCGTTCAAAAAGGGGCGCACATGATCATCACTGAAATGGCGGTTTTCCAAGTAAATGACGACCATCTTGAGTTGATTGAAATCATGCATCCGTATACGCTCGAACAGATTGAAAAGGCCACAGAAGCGACATTCCAAGTGAGTCCGACGCTCACGACAATCCAATCGTGAGCGATCTTTTACATATTGGGAGGAGGCGTTCATCCTGAAAACGAAAATTAAAAAATGGATTGATGAACACCGGGAAGAGGCGACGGACCTTTTACAGAAACTCGTCCAAGAGGGTAGTGAACAGGGAAATGAGCAAGGTGTCCAGCTTCTCGTAAAAGCGCATCTCGAAAATCTTGGATTAGACGTAGACTACTGGATTCCGAGTGACGAGGCATTCCTTAATCACCCTTACTTTTGTGCAACTCGAAAGGATTTTTCCAAGAGTCCGAACATCGTAGGTACATGGAAAGGAACCGGTGGAGGTAAGTCGATCGTATTGAACGGGCATATCGATGTCGTGCCTCCCGGTGACTTGAACCAGTGGGATTATCCTCCTTACAGTGGTCATATGGAAGACGGGAAGATGTACGGCAGGGGTGTCACTGACATGAAAGGCGGCAACCTCGCTCTACTTCTGGCGATCCAGTGTTTGAAAGAACTGGGTGTGAAGCTGAAGGGGGATGTGCTTTTTCATAGTGTGATAGAAGAAGAGAGCGGTGGGGCTGGCACGCTGGCTGCGATTTTAAGAGGTCATACCGCTGATGCAGCCCTGGTGCCCGAACCGACGAACATGAAGATTTTTCCGAAACAACAAGGATCGATGTGGTTCCGACTGAAGATCAACGGTCGATCCGCGCACGGTGGAACCCGGTATGAAGGCATCAGTGCGATTGAGAAAGCGATGCCGGTCATCCATGCGATACAAAACCTTGAACACGAGCGCAACAAGCGGGTGGATGATCCACTTTACAGGAATACGCCGATCCCTCTACCAATCAATATTGGAAAAATTGAAGGCGGAAGCTGGCCGTCCTCTGTACCAGATGAAGTATTGATTGAAGGCAGAATCGGAGTTGGACCTCAAGAGACGTTAGAAGAGATAAAAGCTGAATTCGAACACTCGATGCGCCAGATCGAGGACAACTGGATTCAACAGCATCCGGTTCAAGTGGAATGGTTCGGTGCGCAGTGGCTTCCAGGTTCTATAGACGTCGAGCACGAATTGATGGGTATCCTTCAAAGCAAGTATGAGGAAGTATTGGGTGAACCTCCTGAGATTGAGGCGTCTCCTTGGGGAACAGATGGTGGACTTTTGACTCAGGTCGGAAACACACCGTCCATCGTGTTCGGCCCAGGTGTCACGGCATACGCGCATTACCCGAACGAATACATCGAGCTTGAAAAAGTGTTCCAAGTCGCTCAGATCTTCAGCCTCGTCATCTATGAGTGGTGTGAAGGGGAAGGGCTCTAAAAAGGATTCCATCGTAACCGATGGGATCTTTGTTATTACTTGAGGACAGATTTTTTTATTTTACAGAATCATCCGATTATTTCGCCGATAACCTCTCCCAGAATATTGAACTTATGGTAGGATGAAGGGAAAGGGGAGGGACCGATCATCAAGAAGCTAATACCAATTGCAATTGTCATCATCTTATTTATCTTGTTAGGTAATCAATTTCAGAAAGAAGAAGTACAGAACGTCCAAGTGAGCGAAGAAAATTTCGATGTCGTCGATTCTTACAAAAAGATACAGCGATACAGTCGGCTGGGGTCTGATTATCGACGTGAATGGTTGAAGAAGGCGGATCAATACGGTTTAATTCAAAAGGTTAAGCATGAAGAAATACCGGTCATGGAATCGAATCGAACGATTAAAATACATGAGGTTTGGAACGCCAATACCGAATTTTTCATCATTTATAGTGTCAGTCTATTGCCAAGTGATGAAGAACCGAAAGACATCCCATACATGACGTTCGGCGATATTTTTTTACATAATGAAGAAAATCAAGAAGCACGTATTCTCGTTGATCCATATGAAACCAATCCAAACAATAAAATGAATTCGACCTCGAATACAGGTTTCGTATATGAGGAGCGATTTTACCGAAGTATTTGGATTGAAGGGATGGACAGTCCTAGTTTCCACGAGGAAATCATGGAATGGAACTTACCAACTGTTGAAGATGGAGACGCAGTCCAGCAACGGCTTGAATTGGTAAATGGTGTGACGTTTACCAATCTACAGATGGTTGATAAAGATTGGAACATGACATCACTCAATCCTCTGACTGTGAATATGAAAATGACAAATTTCACAAAACCACTCGAATCCGCTCAATTGGATGGGGTTGTCCAATTGGCACCTGATACGACCTTACTGTTCAAGCGTTATGAAGTGTCATTTTTTGAAGAGCGGCTGTATATAGACATTGGTGAAAATAAAGATCAGTTGAAAGCGCTGACTTATAGCTTGAACGGACATGGAATGCAATCTTCAATCCAATCAGATGGAGAAGGGGAATTATACATTCAAGCCAATGAGAAGCCTATGGATTCTGGAAAATTATCTATCCATTTTACAGAGGCATCTGTTCCGAGCAATGAAGAAGCGACCTATCAACTAACCGGTAAGAATATGGAGGATTTCAAGAATGATTTATCTCAAGAAAAACCACCAATGCTTGCATTGAATGAAACATTCGGAAAAATCAACGGTGATGATACGTTTACAGCAAGAAGCCTGGATTACCGTGAAACTCCTGACGGAAACGCTGTCTCCTTCAATGTCAACTTAAAAGGGGACAACATCGATTATCAAGACTATTGGTTCAGAGATTATGCGGAGTATTTGGAGCATAAACAACATGATCCAAATGAAAAGCATCTGTTTATGGATCCTTTGGTCGAAGTGACAAACAGTAACGGGGAAAGGTTAGAACTTATGGAAGTTAGAAGTCAGCCGAGCGCAAATAGTATTAATATTAATATTGAAATAGCTAAGGATGTATTTATTGATCAGAATGAATTAAATTTCAGGTTCTTCCATTTTTCAAAACCGTATCCATTAGAAATGGAACTCATCGAGATTCCAATTCACACAGAGTAATTTTTAAGGGGGAAAATTGTGAAAGGGAAAAATACGCTCGCAAAACTTTTGCCAGTTTTATTGATTTTAGGTGCTTTCTTTTTTATTAGTGAAATGTTCAAAGAGAAAGAGCGAACGTCGTTTGCAGTCGATCGTGAGGCGTTCATTGTCGTCGATTCCGAAGAGGAATTGAAAGAAAGACTCGGAAGAGAAGTTCAATACTTTGACCCGGAAATGTTCAAACTCATGGAAAAACATAACCTTATCACCGAAATTGAAAACGTCAATATCCCAGTTGTGGAGGAGCAACGGGAATTCCGAATTGAATCATTATATAATCAAGGGCTAGGTCTTTTCATGACATACAGCTTAGATGTATTGCCCAACGATGAAAGCCCGGATGATATTCCCTACTTTGAGTTTGACCGGTTAAAACTGACAGCAGATGGAGAAGATCCTCTCGAGCTCGGGGTTGGTAGACATGGTGGATTCCAGGACCAACATTGGCAAAGTGACGGTGTCGTCTTTCAAAACAGAATCTACCGTAGAGTAGTTTATGAACCAGACTGGAATGAAAAAGTTTTAAAAACATTATCCAGCTGGGTAAATAGTAAGGAAATGGATAACTTTGATCATATTAATGAAGCAATCATGAAAATATCCAAAATCGAACTTCAAGAGGTGGAATTGGTAAAGAAGGGGAATGCAGGTGGTGAAAAGTTCGCACTCCAGGACATTGCGCTCGATTACCAGATGAAGAGTCAGGATCCGTTGCTTGAATCCGTCTCCGTTAACAAATCAACCAATCTTGGGAATGGGAGGTCCATCACTTATACAGATTTTGAAACAAGGCTTCATCAGAAACGTCTTTATTTTGAGATGAATTCACCTCTAGAACTGAATGAAGTTTACTACAAGTATGGAAAAATCGAGGGTCAATCGTCCGTTCGTAAAGATGCAGACGGTAGACAATATATCGAAATTTATCATGACCCCTACAACGGCGATTTGGGACCTGATGAGCCGACGATTTCACTCCTATCAGGATCCTATCCAACAGATGAAGAATTAACGTTTACGATTACGAAGGATGAATTTCAAAAGTTTCGAGCAAAAATGGAACAAGACGAAAATGTTTACGAAATCAATCGTGATTTAGGTGTGGTGAATACGATAGATTTTGAACTCGTCAAATTGGAAATAAACCCGAATGGACCACATCAGGACAATTATGGTTTCTTTTTAAAGGTAGATCCAGAGCATGAGTATGATCGTCATATATACTTCCAAAGCTATGAAAGATACTTGGAAACGATTAAAGAACATCCTGAAGCAGAAATGCATTTTAGGGGGCAACCCATGATGGAAGTGAAAGATCAAGATGGTAATCCGGTTCGGGCAGATCAACACTACTCAGATGAATCCGGTCATTTCTATGGTTTCGAACCTCATTCTTTTGATGAAATTGAGGAATTGAACATCCGCATATTCAATCTTCCAATGTATGTTGATTTTGCCGAAAATGAAGTATCATTGGGAAGTGAATGATGAAAAAGCACCTGTGTGGGTGCTTTTTCAACGTCGGTGTTAAGGTGGGATGAGATGAAATCCAAGACATATTTGAAGCTGCTCCCAGTGCTGATTCTTATTGCAGCTTTTATCATTGTTAGCAACTATGCAAAAGAAGAAGCATCTACTTCGTTTGAGGTTGACCGTGAGAATTTTAAAGTTGTAGATACGGAAGATGAACTTGAATCATTGTTAGCTGGACAGTCGAGGTATAACGGAGACCTTTTAATAAAAGCTTATCAATATGATCTGATGAAAGAAATTGAAGGTGTAAAAGTCCCATTGATTGATGAACAGAGAGATTTTAGGGTCGAATCCATGTGGAATCACCGACTTGATTTGATCCTGACTTATAGTTTCAATTTGTTGCCGAGCGATAAAATTCCAGAGGCAATTCCACATCTTCGTGTGAATGAGTTAACCTATCATCCAGACGATGATGACCCTTTGAATATGACCGTCCAAACTCATAATCAGGTGGGTGGGAACTATTGGCCGAATGATGGGGTCGTTTATGAGAACCGGTTGTACCGAAGAACGGTCTTGATTCCTGTCATGACAGAAGATCTGTATGACCAAATTCGAAATTGGTCAGAAGGTCCATCCAACTTTAATGACGCTGCGGAATCCATCCATCAAGTGGATCTGAAGAACATCGAGCTTGTGACGAAAAAAGAAAATGGTGCAGAAACCAAGACGATGGAGGATGTTGAAATTCCTTATCGCTTTCAGGAATTCAATCCTAAACTGGAAACGTTTCAACTCGACCAATCCGTTGATTTGAAGGAACAATCCAGCATCACTTATACGAAATTCGATAAGCATTTATATGACGATCGTCTCTATTTTTCACTACAAACGAAAACTGAGCTACGGACGTTAACATTTAGAGTGAATGGTATGATGGGCAATAGCTCCATTCTAAAAGATGAAGAAGGTCATACTTACATTCAACTCCATCATTATCCAAGCCTACTGAATGACGAAATCCAATTCTCGCTATTATCTGGACTTTATACCACCGGAGATGAACTCGATTTTACAATTGAAAAAGAACATCTTCAGGCGGTTCAGAACGGAGGAAAGGAGCGACGATTGGAGCGTGATATCGGGGAAATTCATGATGTGTCCTTCAGGTTAGAAGATATCAGAAGCTTAGGAGAGGTTTTTGAAGGTAGCGATTACGCTATTACGATAGCGGTTGAAGCGGAGGGTGATCGTGATTTACACTTCAGACCCGATGATGAAGAAGAGCCCTTACATGCCAATCCGATTATTGATGTGCGCGATCAGGATGGGGAATCTGTACGGATCAATCTTTTGCCAACGTCGGGCAGTGCTTCCCAAATGATCGGCCTGACTAAAAAAGACTTCAAAAAGGTAGAAGCGCTGCACATTAAAATATACAACATTTCAAAACAAGTTAACTTCCATGAAAAAGAAAGCACCTTCCGCTTGAATTAGACACCTGAATCATATTCAGGTGTTTTTTTATCTGTAAAAGTACTAATCACCGTCCCACCTGCATACAAATTAGTCTTATCACACTTGAGGGAGGAGACGAGATGATTTATAAACAGATCGTTCAGAAGTTTCAGGATGAAGTATTGAACGAGAGGTGTTACGACAACTTTTTTCTCTACTGTCATCGAGATTTCACCTTCAAATCAAACGATGATCGCTGTGTTTTCGGATTGGATGCTTTCGCCGAACACATGAATGACTACCAGCAGGCTTTTCCAGATTTGACCTATTGTACGGAGAACATGTACCAGGACGGGAGTTGTGTCGTCGTCTACTGGAAGATGAAAGGAACGAACAAAGCCCCTCTACAATATTATCCTGCCACCTATAAACGCATAGAGCTCCACGGCAGTTCGTTTTTCAAATTTAAAGACGGAAAAATTTATGAAAACTATGTATGCTTCAACGAATACGAAATTCCGAAGCAACTCGGTCTATTGCAGAATGTATAATGCGAAAAAGCCTCTATTATAGAGGCTTTTTTCATGTCAAAAATGGATTTTGGGACGAGCTTGCACGTGCCTTGAACGTTTCTTCATTCTCAATCAAACCGCAAGCACCGCACTGGACGCGATAATGGGATCCACTATAAGGAATGTGGAACGTATCTAAATGATCGTTGGAATATTCCTCAACCACATCACCTGACTGTGGATCCAGTTTGACACCTTTAGGGATCTGTTCAATCATGTTAAAGCGCGTTCGGTTGGTCTTGCAGCCGGGACATAAATAAGGTCCACCCATAGCGAACACCTCCTATCACTTAGAATGACCAGATTTTGAAGAATTATGAAATCGGAATGGCTCATACTAAGAAAAAGAATAGGAGGGATCCCAATGGGCAAACAGAAAAAAGGAAATGCAAACGCACAACGAAACAATAATGCAAAAGCAATGGAAAAACGCGCAAAATCAGGTGAAATGCCAAACTTCGCTGAAGTAGAAGCGAAAAAGATGGAGAGCGAATGAAATAGAGGGACTGTTTTTTTGTTCTATTTGAGCAAAAGAACAACTCCCATATATGACAAAATTTTCTGACAATAATGTTGCTTCATAGTACTATAGATGTATATAATAGAACTAATTAAATAGTTCGTTATAGCTATGGGAGACAATGAAGCGCATATACATTTGGGCACTTATGCTGCGCGGAGTCAGTGGTGCAACCGACCCGACATATCAGGAGACTAAAATCCAGGATCGTGATAAGAGGAGGGCTACCAATGAATGAAGTGCCTGTTAAAATCATTGACCAAGACTGGGTTGCACTGATCCTTGAAGCAAAGTCGCTCGGACTGACCAAAGAAGAGATCCAAGCTTTCCTGGAAATGACAACAAGAAAACACCACATACAGAAGTAAATATTTAGGACCCACACCGGTTGTGTGGGTCTTTTTCTTTGTGGTCGTTCTGTAAAAAGAACATAGTAAAAAAGTTGAAAAACTACGAAAAAGGGAGTATAAGCGAGTATTACTAAGGTATTGTTCTTCAAAACGAACGATATGGTACTATAGAAGGGTTTAAACGTTCTTTATAACGGTATATAATCACAAGTGTAAGATGTTCTTTAAAAAGAACAACACTTACAAAACCCATAACAAAGTAGGTGGGAATGGTGCTTGAACTGCCAAGCAGAAAAAAAAGAAGTAGGAGTCAAGGTAATAGAAAAAGGAGATTTAGATTACTACTAAACTTTTCACTGGCACTTATTGTATTTTTTCTAATGGGATATGCAATTCAAGGTACATATTCCTATTTCTCGGATCAAGCTAGAGTATCAGGCACGATGACAGCAGCAACTGACTTTTGTGCAGACAAAGAATATAAAAAATCTCATAAAGAATTATGTAAAGATAATGCAGGTTTAGGAAACGGACCAGAAGATGGAGACGATGATACTGGAGAACAAACTGATCCAGACAACCCTGGTCATAACAAAAAAGATTGTGATGATCATACGGGTGCTCCATGTTCAGACAAAACAAATGATACAAAACAAGAAAAAGAAGATCAAGTACAAGATGATACTAATAGTCAAGAACAAATAGAAAACTCAGAAAATGATGAAACTGAAGCAAGTGAATCTGATCAATCATCTGAAGAAGCTGAAGAAGGAAATGAAACTGATGGGTCAAATGAAACTGAGCCACAATCTCAGTCTTCTGAAGAAGATGAAGAAAATAACGTAATTGAAGGAAAAGGACAAAACACAGAAAAGACTCCTGAAGTTCCTGATCCAAAACAAACAGAGGAGAATAAGACAAGTAGTAATGAACCCCAAAATGAAAATAATCAAGAAACAACGGAGTGATGTATATGAAAACAACATTGAAATGGGTTAGTAACATTACGTCATGGTTATTGTTCGGCATTTTTATAGTCATGGTTTTCATGGTTGTAACTTCGAAAGCATCAGGTGGAGAACCAACGTTCATGGGTTATCAACTAAAATCTGTTCTTTCAGGTTCGATGGAACCCACATTCGATACAGGATCAATTATTGCTATAGATCCATCTATTAATAAAGAGAAACTAAAAAAGGGTGACATCATCACCTTCATGGAAGATGCAGAAAAGTTAATCACTCATAGAATTATAGAAGTTAAAAAAACCGCCAATCATGTGCAATACATCACCAAAGGGGATAACAATGATGGTGCTGACATATCCCCAGTTCTTTCGGAAAATGTTGTTGGAAAATATGATGGCTTCAATATCCCGTTACTTGGCTATTTTATGAATTTTGCAAATTCAAAAATTGGTACAGCAATATTATTGATCCTTCCAGGATTACTGTTGATCATTTATTCTGCCTACTCTATCTGGAAGGCTATTAAGGAAATTGAAGTACCTAAAAAAGAAGAATCTAGTTCTACTACTAGTAATTGAATAAGTTGAATCACCGCTATTCAGCGGGTTCAAAATAAAAAATATACATACCCAATAGGGTAAAGGAGGAAAAAGAAACATGAGTATTAAAAAGAAGATTGGTTTGGGCGTAGCATCAGCAGCACTAGGATTGTCGTTGGTCGGTGGAGGGACTTTTGCATACTTTAGTGATACAGCAACAGCAAGTAATACTTTTGCTGCAGGAAAATTGGACCTATCAGTTGATCCTACTACTATTATTGATGTTGACAATTTAAAGCCAGGGGATACTATGCTTCGTTCTTTTGAGCTTGTCAATGGTGGTACACTCGATATCAAAAATGTTATTCTCGATACTTCTTATTCTGTAACAGATCATGGCAACAATAATGCTCGTGATTTGGGTGAGCATATACGAGTAAACTTCTTATTCAATATCGATAAGTTGGATGTACCAGTTTACTCTACTACTCTTGCTGATTTATCGTCAATGTCTCCTGAAGCTGTAGAAAACACATGGGAGCATATCTTCGGAGATAGATGGGGTAGCACAGGATTAGTAGCTGGTTCAAGTGATTTACTTTATGTACAATTTGAATTCGTGGATGATGGTACTGATCAAAATGAATTCCAACAAGATTCATTGAACCTTCAGTGGACATTTACTGGTCACCAAACAGATGGAGAAGAACGATAATAAGAAATACTTAATGAATGGGAAGGTGGGTAATCCCACCTTCCTCTTAATTAAAGTAAAAACTTGAAACTCCTTGGATAACAAAATTTTCTTATGAGGAGTCAATTTATGAGATTGATAAAAAGATTACTTGTTAGAGTAATAATCTTATATAGTGCAATTATGTTGGTAAATGTATTTTATCATCCTGTAAAAGATACTGGTGCTGAGAAAAGTGCCCCGCTGTTGGACATCAGTACTTCACCTGCAAGCTATTTATTCGATTTGCAAAATTTAAAACCTGGTGATTGGGCTGAGCGTAAGTTAGTCGTTAGTAATGACGGTAATATTGATTTTGATTATCGAACATTAGCAAAATTTAAAGATGGATCTAAAAAGCTTTACGACCAATTGGATCTAAAGATTGAAGATCAAACTGGAGTAGTACTATTTGAGGATAAGCTTTACAAGTTTGATCAGCTAACTGAACGTAAGTTGGATCATCACCATACAGACGAATTTGTTGTGACAGTAACGTTCCCATCTGAATCCGGAAACGAGTTTCAAGGGTTAGGAACGACTTTTGAATTAGAGTTTTCAGCTCAAGCTACCAAAGAAGAAGTCCCGACTCAAGAACCTAAAGATCCTGATAAAACAGAAAATGAATCACCTAAGAGTGCTCTTCCACAAACTGGTGAATCCAATCCTATCTGGTATTACTTAACAGGAATTATGTTGGCTGGTGTTGGTGTTGGTGTATTGCGTCAAAGTTTAAAAGGTGATCGTCCTAGAATCAGGTTAAAGAGGTAACACACTATGAAACTACTTATGGCTTCTTTACTCATACTTATTGGTATAGGTGTTGCCTCTTTCCCTTTTATCAAATCTCAGTACTCACTTCATCAACAAGAACAACTCCTTACTGAATGGAACCAATCTAATCAGGAAACCGCAAGACAGAGCTTCACTTCACTATCAAAGGTATATGCTTCAGAAGAGAATAAAGAACAAACAAAAACGTTTCCAACAACAGGTGAATTAATAGGCACAATCTCAATTTCAAGTATAGATCTTACATTACCAATTCTTGAAGGAGCAACAATCCCGAACTTGAAAAAAGGAGCTGGCCGTCTCGAAGGTACTGCTCTATTAGGAGAGAAGGGGAATGCAGCGATTGCTGCACACCGCAGCTATACCTACGGAAAAGACTTCAACCGCCTTGATGAGTTAGAAGATGGTGACGAGATCATCATTACAACCGAAACTTCCACATACACATATATTGTGGACAACACTTTGCGTGTTCTTCCAGATGACACTTCAGTATTAGCATCAAATCAAGATCAATCCATCATAACCTTAATAACGTGTGACCCTATCAAAGACCCTACACATCGCTTGATTGTTCAAGCTTCTATAAAGAAAACTTGGTGAAGCCAAGCCTTGGCGCAGGTTGAACCTTAGTTGCTCTTATACTTTTATCTATTACTTTTCTTCAACGTCGACGAACATCCTCGTTGAAAAGTTATCGTTTTCAAAACGTATACAAAATCCATAAGAAAAGGTGATTGCCATGATTCGTAGATTAAATGGTGATTCGATCTCCTATATTAATAATCAGAAGGTTACCTTGAGATACTTACAAGAAGACATTGGAGAACTCTACATCAATAACCAACTGATGGGGAAATGTTCTTACTCTTATGCTAAATCATCTATAGAACGTATGGAACAAGTGAAGAGTAGAGAAAAAATCTATATTCAAGACGATGAAATTCTATTTAGAGAATTGAAGGTAGGTACACTGATTAATATTCAAGTTTAGACCTTGGAGAAGGGGGATCCCAGTTATGTATTTAGGAGAAAAAGTAAGGCAAGCTCGGATTGCCCAACAGATTTCTATAAAAGAACTGGCGAAACTTGTCCAGGTAACGGAGGCTTACATATTGAATCTAGAGAGTGGTATCATACAAAATCCATCATTTTTTACCGTTGTACGTATTGCAAAAGAATTAGGATTGGATGTATATGAGATGGATAAATTGTACGTTGATCCTGAATGGTTGGATCTGATTAAGGAAGCAAGGCAGTTAGGACTTTCAAGAACGGAAATACGGAACTTCATATTACAGCAACAATTTCTCTCCCTTGATGCAAAATAAAAAGCACTCCATTCCAAATTAGAATGGGAGTGCTTAATTATTATTCTTGTTCTTTTTTCCACTTATTATACTCTAGGAAACTTTTGAATTCGTCTTTTGAAACCCCGGACTGCATGGCTTCTTGTACAAGTCTCATCCAATCTTCATCTAGGTCCTCATGTTTTGCATCCACTGCATCATGTAATAGATTATCTAAAGGTACATTCAATACTGTCGATACTTTTTCTAAGAATTGAATGGAAGGGTTCGATTGTAGATTACGCTCAATTGAGCTGAGGTAGGACTTAGCCACACCCGCTCGTTCTGCAAGCTCTGATAGAGAGAATCCTTTTTCATTTCTGTAGTGTTTAAGACGATCCCCAATCATAATTGTAACTCCTTCAAGTCAAAATTCTTCTGGATAATTAAACCCATTATACCATAAAACTTGGTGATCTGTTATGTATTTCTGTGTAGTTACGCTTTTGATTGGACGGTTTTGAAGGAAAAACTACGAATAAAGTCCCGGATTTCGCTTTTTGTCAGGCCATTGTTTTTTGCTGCTTTCATCAACTCAACCCACTCTAAATCCAACTTCTCTTTTTCAACTCGTTTTTCCATTACCCATTCCTCCTAATTAAGAACTTGCCTCTTGGTAGCCCAGCCATCTTGGTATATCCGTAGATCTGTGACTTTGCGTCGCCGCTTTTCAACGGGTTTGCCTTTGCAAGGAGGGTTTCCATTTTTATACTATCTATCATATAGAATGCCTACTACAAAAGTTGTAAGTTTACGATGAAAATTCGTTCTAATTTTGTCGTATTGACAGAAATATCCGACAAATTACCTGATTATCTACATATTGACGCGAATGCTGTGGATGATAAAGTGACATACTAGATTTAGCGATTAGGAAAGGTCTGATAGATACCATAAATTGTAACAACTCGACAATGATCGGAGTTCTTTACAAACAACCCATTCCTAGTTATAATAAAGTTCCTGCATTGTTAGTGACACGTTTATGTCTTAAACCGATGTCATGACATAGGGAACCCTAAATCTCGATCTAGACGTCATGCCGCAACTTCGGAAGCGGAAGACGAACGGATTGATGCGGGTACCCACCTGCCGAAAGTGGGTTTATGAGTCATGAAGTGTCACGGCAAGTGCGGGAACTCATACATATTGTGAAAGGGCTGGCCAGCAATGGTCAGTCCTTCTCTATTTATAAAGTAAAATGTGATACAATGAACAGAGGAAAAGCCGGGGAAAAGGGGACAAAAAAATGAGTAACCGATTTATTATCATAGATGGATTCAACCTGTTAAGCCGATGTTATTTTGCGACGAGCTATGGTCGAGAAGACCATGAATTGACGACAAACAGTGAAGGATTGTACACGAATGCACTCCGTGTCAAAATTCAAAAGCTCTTGAATCTAATTGAAATTTACGATCCGACACATCTTATGATTGCATGGGATGTGAAGCGTGAAGAAACGTTGCGCCGTCAAAAGTATCCAGATTATAAGGATACACGAAACGAACTGCCTGAACCTCTCATTCAGCAGTATCAAACTGTAACGGAACTGTTCGATATTGTAGGAGTCACACAAATGGCGATCAGCCCATATGAAGCGGATGACATCATGGGTACTTTGTCACGCCGTTGGTCGGAAGAAATGGACGGAGAGTGCTACATCTACAGTAACGACCGTGATTTGCTGCAGCTTTTAACGGATAAAGTGTCTCAGATCATAGCGAAAAAGAAAGAAGAGAATGCATACACTCTGAAGCATTTCACTGACGAGTTCGGGATTACGCCTGCTCAATGGATTGATGTGAAGGCACTACTTGGTGATAAGAGTGACAACATTCCTGGCGTGCATGGTGTTGGGGAAAAAGCAGCGCTCCCGATGATCCAGCAGTACGGATCGGTCGAAGCGATTTATGAGGAAGAAGAGCTGGATCCGATTTTCAAGCGTTACTTGAAGAAGATTGCTGCCGGTCGTGAGATGGCATTCCTCAGTAAGGATCTCGTAACCATCGATACACAGATTCCGATATTGAATGAAACGCCATGGGATGGATTCTCCTTACGACTTGACCGTGAAAAACTGAAACAAGAAGTGGAACGACTCGAATTACGCGTTCGGATGTAAGTTGTATACTAATAAAACCAAAAAAAGGAAACGATAGAACTTTGTCGAAACCCTACTTTATAGAAAATATAAAGTGGGGTCTTTTTATGCGAAATTTATTGGCTGTTTCATTGGTGAAGGGTGGGCTTACCATTACCGGCATCATCCTGTTCAGTTGTCTTCCGTATTTGTTATTCAATATGGAGTCGAACAAAGAAATTCTTTATCTGATCAATAAAAAGATGATGTCGAATGCGAGCTACTTGGTTGATGATATCATTTTCAACTGGCGAGCTTACTTCGAGCAAGTTGCGCTTTCAATTAAGGAACTATTTACATTTTGGGACATGACGTATTCGACGAAAACGGGTCAAATCTTACCTGTCTTCCCAGAAATGAGAGAATTATATGTAAAATCAGCTGCCTATTTTCTCGGTGGATTAGTAGTAGCGGTTAGCTTGTCTGTCATGTTAGTCCACATCATTATGATGACTAACGTGAAAGTGAGAAGAGTACTTAAAGGAATATTGACCATCATGAAATCCCTTCCGGATGTGTTTTACATCATCCTTACACAACTGATCATCATCTGGGTATACAGACGTACGGATGTGGTGTTGTTTAATACATCACATTCATTCGGGGATGAAGCAATCTTTTTCCCAATCATGCTGTTAGCGATATTGCCGACGGTTTATTTTGTGAGATTTCTATTATTGGCTTTTGAGGATCAGGAGTCAGAGTTATATGTGGAACTTGCGAAGGGAAAGGGCGTTGTTCGTTTTCGTATCGTGAGTTTACATATTTTCCGTAATGCGATTCCTACCTTAAAAAATCATTTCAAGACAATCTTTTGGATTATGCTGTCCAATTGGTTGATGGTTGAAATATTCATGGACTTTAATGGGATCATGATGTTCCTTTTGGAAAATGGACCGTTGAATCCGACATTGTTCATTTTAGGAGTTGTCATGATTTTCATCCCTTACTATACGATCAGTTTACTATCAGGACTCATGACGATGTCTGTTCAAAAAGTAATCGTTAGGAGGGGAATGGAAGATGCTGCTTAAATTGATACGTAACCCGTGGTTTTTAGTCAGTTTTATTGGATTGACGGTTTTACTGACATTCAGTTTTGGATATGAAGCATGGCTAAAAGATGATGGAGATCGGGTTACTGTTTTATATGATGAGGATGGTGTGCCTTATGATAGTGCGCCGTTCGAGCCCTCTTTTCAGTATCCGTTAGGGTCGGATAGTCTAGGAGAAAATTATCTGTATCGAATAGTAGATGGAGCCAAGTATACGATCGGATTGGCAGCTTCAATCAGCCTCGTCCAGATCATCTTATCTTTATTCGGTGGATTTCTACTATATATTGCACCTAAAAAAGTAAGACTGACTGCAGATGGTTTATTTGATACGTTCCATTATGCGCCTTTCGCCATTTTTATTTATTTGTTGGCGGGAACAGTCATTGATATCTTTGTATGGAGTTACTCACTTGAAACGAGAATCATTTTTCCTGCCATCGTCATCGTTTTGTTATCTGTTCCTGTGCTTTCCACTCTGATTGCAAAGGAATTAGAGGATTTATATAAAGTGGAGTTTATTCAAAATGCACCAACCTTGGGAGGTGGCGTCTACCACATTTTCCGGAAGCATGTTTCCAAATTCCTCATCCCGAAGCTGTTTGTATTGTTCCTCCAACAGATCAGTACGGTGTTGATCATCTTTGTCCATTTAGGCGTGTTAGAGGTGTTCATCGGAGGTAGTGAAACATACAAAATGGCAGAAAGTGTAGATGGTGGTGTTATGATTGAGACCTTCACTTTATCAAATGAGTGGGGTGGATTGATCGGTAAGTATTGGTCACTTTATATAGCATACCCTTGGCTCATTTTCGGACCGATTTTGGCGTTTTCGTTTGTCATTTTGATGATGAACCTGCTCGTGCATGGCATGACGCAAACGCTTGAAATCAATCCATATGGTAAAAAGAAAAGGAAACAAAAAAGCCGCCTTCAAAACAAGGAAGCTGCTGAATTGGATTTTTCAAAGATTTAACGGAAGGAAGAACATAACATAAATAACAATTAAAGGGAATAAGAGAATTTTGTCGAAACCCTACTTTATAGAAAATAAAGTGGGGTCTTTTTTATGGGGAAATTTCTAGCAATATCCGGTTTTAAAGCATTACTGACAGTCTTGAGCATCATCTTGTTCGGGTGTCTTCCATTTCTGTTATTCAACATGGAAGTGAACAAAGAAATCCTCTATCTGCTCAATAAGGACATATTAGGAAATGCGAGCTACATGTCAGATGACATCATGTTCAACTGGAAAGGATACCTCGATCAAGTTGCACTTTCACTGAGAGAAGTCGGAACGTTTTGGGAGATGACCTATTCGACGAAAGTCGGTAAGGACTTGCCTGTATTCCCTGAACTGAGTGAACTTTACTTCAAGTCTGCATCCTACTTTTTAGGTGGATTAGTTGTAGCCGTTTGTCTCTCTGTCATCTCAGTTCACATCATCATGATGACAAATAAAAAAGTAAGAAGAGCTTTTAAGGCAATGCTCACAGTCTTAAAATCACTTCCTGATGTGTTTTTCATCATGATCGTTCAACTTGCCATCATCATGGTGTTCAAAAAAACGGGGGTGGTACTGTTCAATACCACCCATTCATATGGAGACGAGGCCATATTTTTTCCGATATTGGTCTTATCCATATTGCCAACGGTGTATTTCGTAAAATATCTATTGCTGGCTTTTGAAGATCAAGAAGACCAATTATACGTGGAACTCGCAAAAGGAAAGGGAGTTGCAAGGTTCAAGATCGTCAGTATCCATATTTTCCGCAATGCGATTCCGACTTTAAGGAATCATTTCAAGACGATCTTTTGGATCATGCTGTCCAATTGGCTAATGATAGAGATCTTCATGAATTATAATGGAATCATGATGTTCTTGGTGGAGAATGGACCATTGAATCCATCATTGTTCATCGTAGGGGTCTTGATGATTTACCTTCCTTACTTCTTGATCAGTGTATTGTCTTCACTTATTAAGATGTCAGTTGCGGAAACGAAAGTAAGGAGGGGAATGGAAGATGCTGCTTAAACTCATTAGAAATCCATGGATTGTATTCAGCTTTATCGGATTAACGGTTCTACTTACGCTAAGCTTCGGGTATGAGGCCTGGCTGAAATATGATGGAGAACGTGTAACGATCCTATATGATGAGGAGGGTCTTCCTTATGACAGTGCGCCTTTCGAACCGTCCTTAGAGTATCCTTTAGGATCAGATAACCTGGGGGAAAATTATCTGTATCGGGTTATAGACGGGGCCAAATACACGATTGCACTAGCGGCCATCATCAGTCTCATACAAATGATTTTGTCTTTCTTTGGCGGATTTTTATTGTATCTTTCACCGAAAAAAGCTCGCCTTACATTCGATGGTTTATTTGATACACTCCATTATGCTCCATTTGTGATTTTCATTTATTTACTCGTTGGACCTGTCCTCGTCATTTTTACATGGAGCTATACGTTAGAAACGAAGATCGTCTTTCCTGCGGTCGTCATTATCTTTTTATCTGTTCCCGTACTATCAAATCTGATCGCAAAGGAATTAGAACAGGTTTATAAAGTCGAGTTCATCCAAAATGCGCCTACATTGGGGGGAGGCGTCTTCCACATTTTTAGAAAACATGTATCTAGGTTCCTAGTACCAAAAATGTTTGTGTTATTCCTTCAACAAATCAGTACGGTCCTGATCATCTTTGTCCATTTAGGAATCCTCCAGGTGTTCATCGGTGGAAGTGAGACATATAAAATGGATGAACGTATAGAAGGAAAAGAAGTTGTCATCATAACGGAATCATTTACGATGTCGAATGAGTGGGGTGGACTGATCGGAAAGTATTGGTCTGAATATATGTTCAACCCGATGCTTGTTTTTGGACCGATTCTAGGGTTTTCGTTCGTCATTTTGATGATGAACTTACTGGTACACGGTTTAACACAAACGCTTGAAATCAATCCATATGTTAAAAAGAAGCGCGAACGAAAAAGCCGCCTTCGAAAGAAGACAGCTACAGAGTTGGATTTTACAAAGATTTAAGCGTTCTTTTGGATGGCTTCACGAGCGAGTTTATCAGCATTCCTGTTTTGCGAACTCGGAATCCACTTGATGAAAAACAGATCCAGCTCGTCTTTCAACACAAGAACTTGTTGAAGGAGGGGCTGGTATACGTTCTTTTTGACATATTCCTTTTCGACGGCTTGTTCGACTAGCTGTGAGTCGGTCCGGAATGAAACGATTTTGTAACCTTTGTCGATGCAGATTTTCAATGCGTGGATAAGAGCATGGTACTCTGCTTCATGGTTCGACATCTCACCGAGCGGGATGGAGTAGGAATGACTTCCATCCGGAGCTCCTTTTATAAATATACCTGCGCCAGACGGTCCAGGATTACCTGAACTGGCACCATCTACATAAACGTCTATCATCTAATCACCTATAATTGTAAAAATTTGTTACCGTCCGCACCCCGAAATCGGTGGAGATCGGATTTCGGGTACCGCAAGAGGTTCTTTCGCACCCCGAAAACGGGAAAAATCAGATTTCGCACCCCGTATGCGGCACTTTCGCACCCTGAAAACGGGAAAAAACGCTTTTCGAGCACCGAACGAAGTGAGCAGCTCCAAAAATCCCCTCGACTTAACGTTTATTTTATCATACAAGTTGGGAATAGGTACTACCATATCTAGCTACAGATTCTTTTACGGTCTGTAAGATGGACATTTGTACGAATGTTTTGTAAAAAGGAGGTTCACACAATGAGGCTGTCGAACACTAGAGTTATGGCATTGGTTGAAAATGATTTCGAGGATCTAGAACTATGGTACCCAGTACTCCGCTTACGTGAAGAAGGCGTCACCGTCCACATCGTCGGTGCCGAAGAGAACAAGGAATACAAAGGAAAGTACGGTGTACCGGCAGTTGCCGATTACAGCTATGAAGACGTGAACTACTACGAATACGACGGAATTCTTGTTCCAGGCGGCTGGGCACCCGATAAACTCCGTCGCGATAAGAAAGTGATTGAAATCGTCCAGTACATGAATGACCAGAAACGGACGATCGGACAAATCTGTCATGCTGGATGGGTCTTGATTTCAGCCGACATCCTTAAAGATAAAGTGGTGACAAGTACACCAGGCATAAAAGATGATATGACAAATGCTGGCGCAGTCTGGAGGGACGAAGCGGTGACGGTGGATGGTCACATCGTTTCGAGCAGGCGACCGCCTGACTTACCGGACTATACGCGGGAGCTCATCAAAGTGTTAGAAGAGAACAACAGAGACTGACCACTCCATAGCGAGTGGTTTTCTCTTGGATAAAAGGTATACACCACGATTCCATCAATAAAATAAAACTAGAAAAGGCATACTGAAAGTAAATGAACGTACAGGAGTGAGACGATTGGAAAGAAAGGTTGTGACAGAGGAAATTGAATGGACCTTGAAAACCTATTGCAGGGATTGTTTCGTGTGTGAAGCGTTCAAAAAGGACTATGGGAAAAATTATGCACAAAGCTTCTGCAACCGCGATTGCTCAATCGGTAGAAGACTGCAGATGCTTGGGGAATCGTTATCGTCGAAACGTGTAGAAGGTTAGCGAAATATTAGAGCTTTTGTTCCACTTCCTCTCATTTATGGTAAAATGAATGTATAAATTTTCAGATAGAGGTAGGGCAAAAGACATATGCGTCACAGATCTACGGGTGAATTCATTCAATTTTTGAGCAGCAAAGGTTTTCATCTATCAGATGATGACATTGCTTTCATCTATTTCGGGAAAAAGTATACGGATGCGGACGATGAGCTCGTGAATGTTGCGATTGAAACAACATTGAAGGTACAAGTCCGGTTTGATGGCAGCTATTACATTGCCTTATTGGAAGCGATGAAACAATCTGGTGCTCAAAGTACATATGATGCGAAGCGGTTCGTGAAAAATCAAGAAATCGTACCCAGTTCATAACAGCGACAGCATTCCTGAGATGCTGTTTTTTACTTTTGTGGGAGGTAAGAATGTTGAAGAACATTGAGAAGTTCGTCATGGAAAAGTTAATAAAGGACTCGACTGGGCATGATTGGGCGCATATCGACCGGGTTCGTATGCTCGCGATACAAATCGGAAAAGTGGAAGGAGCAGATTTGAAGATCTGCGAACTGGCAGCCCTTGTCCATGATCTCATTGATGACAAGCTGTTCAGCGATGAAGAAACTGCTCTTAAGGAAGTTATTCAACTCCTCAAAAAAGAAGGAATCGAAAAGAAAGAGATGGATCATATCGTCGAGATCATCACGACGATGTCGTTTAGCAGTGGTCCCGAAAAGGGAATGAGTACGCTTGAAGGAGAAGTGGTGCAAGACGCCGACCGATTGGATGCTCTAGGAGCGATCGGCATTGCTCGGACGTTCATGTACTCAGGTGCAAAAGGTCAGGCGATGTACGACCCAGCGATCCCTGCCCGAACACAACAGATGACAAAAGAAGAGTACCGCCAAGGAAAAAGCACCTCCATCAATCATTTTTATGAAAAATTGTTCAAGTTGAAGGACTTGATGAATACAGAAGAAGGCATTCGTCTAGCTGAAGAACGCCACACATTCATCGAACAGTTCGTGGAACAATTTTTAGCAGAGTGGGAAGGGAAAGACGTTCAATAATATAAAAGGACTTCGGCTCACCGAAGTCCTCCAAACATGAGTCCATTATTCAGCTGGGCGTGGTCCTGCATCCATTTCGGAGTTTTCTTCGGTCATGATTGGTCGTACAGTTACATCTTCAGTGACACGAACCTGGCAAGACAAACGTAATCCTTCCTGAATGCCTTTTTTGGAGAAAGCTTCTTGTTCAATGTCGGTCAGATCTCCAAAGTCACCGCCTTCAACATCGACGCGGCATGTGGTGCATTTCGCTTTTCCCCCGCAGCGGTGGAGGATATTGATTCCATTGTCTTCAAGCGCTAAGACGAGCTTTTTACCTTCTTCTACTTCAAATGTTCCATGGTCGGGTACTGTAACTTTTGGCATGATCTTCCTCCTTTAGAGATGAATTCCTACTTATTATACTATACCATTACCTGAACCATACAACGTTAAACTAGTGAAAGGAATGATGACCCGTGGAAAAAACATTGGATCATATCGGTATTGCCGTCCGTGACTTGGATGAAGCGCTCCAATTTTACATAGATATTCTCGGAGGTGAACTCGATCATCGATATACTAGCGACACGCCTGGAGTTGAAGTGCATGTTGCTGCGGTAAAAGTGAAGGGTGATCTGATCGAACTCCTGCAGCCGACTTCCCATACGTCACCAGTCGCCAGGTTCATCCGGCAAAAAGGGAAAGGCGTCCATCATATAGCATACCGGGTACCAGACCTGGATAAAGCTATTGAAGAAAGTCGGAAAGATGGGATCCGATTCCTAGAAGATACGTATCGGACGAACCAGTTAGGCAGAAGGCTCATTTACTTGAACCCAGCCTCCACCCAAGGAACCATTATCGAATTTTGCGATTATCCCAATCAATGATTCTGATATAATGGGATAGAATATGAAGACAAAGCGAGTAAAGGAAGTTGTATAGATGAATACATTAGAAGTTGGAACAATTGTAAATTTAGTCGTTTCTCGTGAAACCGAGCTTGGATATATGCTCATGAACGCCAAAAGGGAAGAAGTATTTCTTCACCGAGCAGAAACGGAAAAAGGTCTTGAGGAAAATGAAAGAGTGAAAGTGTTCCTTTATCATGATCATGAAGGACGTCTCGCTGCAACAACGACAATGCCATTCATTGACATGAACAGCATCGCGTGGCTGGAAATTGTCGGCGTACAACCGAAGCTTGGCGTGTTTATGGACATCGGCATCAAGAAAGACATCCTTTTATCAAAGGACGATCTACCGAATGAACGTTCTATCTGGCCACAGGAAGGTGACAAGTTGTATTGCGGACTTCGTACAGATAAAAAAGGTCGGTTATTTGCAGATCGTGCTTCAAATGAAGAGATCGAGACGCTTTCAGAGCCTGCTCCTGAAACGCTCCGAAACCAGTACATAACGGGTCACGTATACCGCTTCAATGAACAAGGAGCAATGATCTTCACGGACGACCGGCACATCGCCTTTTTACATAGAGATGAAGGTGGTCAGCGTCTCCGACTGGGACAACGTCTACAGGTGCGCGTAACCTTCGTGCGGGAAGACGGTCGCGTCAATGCCTCGTTAAAAGCACCCAAAGAGATCGCTTACGAAGAGGATTCGCAACAGATTCTTTCGTACCTGGAACAAAACGACGGTTTCATGCGCTTTAACGATAAATCCAACCCGGATGACATCAAACGGGCATTCGGATTATCGAAAGCAGCTTTCAAACGAGCGATGGGGAAACTGATGAAAGAGAAGAAGATAGAACAGTCTCCTGAAGGTACGAAATTAAAATAATCCTTTCTATATGAAAGTGCTTTCATTTTCCAAAAACTATTGTTATCGTTGATAATGGAAGGCACATCTATTCATGTGCAGACGTTAAAAAGAGAAATCATGTAGAAGATGGAGGAACGTCAAATGGTTGAAAATACGAAAGTGAAATCAGACATTGAAATTGCCCAAGAGGCCGAGCTTTTACCGATTCAACAAATTGCTGAACAATTGAACTTGACGGAAGAAGAGTGGGAACCATACGGACGTTATAAAGCGAAAATTTCATTAGATGTGATGGACCGATTGAAGGATACGAAAGACGGAAAGGTCGTCCTCGTCACATCGATCAACCCGACACCTGCAGGGGAAGGGAAATCGACGGTAACAGTCGGTCTTGGACAAGCTCTTAATAAAATCGGCAAAAAATCAGTCATCGCACTCCGCGAGCCATCCCTTGGACCGAGCATGGGAATCAAAGGCGGTGCTGCGGGCGGCGGTTACTCCCAGGTCATGCCGATGGAGGAAATCAACCTTCATTTTACAGGTGATATTCATGCGATTACGACAGCGAACAATGCACTTTCTGCGTTGATTGATAACCATATCCATCAAGGGAACGAACTGAACATTGATACGCGCCGCATCGTTTGGAAGCGTGTCATCGACATGAATGACCGTGCGTTACGTAACGTGGTGGTCGGGCTTGGCGGCGCTGTGCAAGGTGTACCGCGTGAAGACAGCTTCGACATTACGGTCGCTTCTGAAATCATGGCGATTTTCTGCCTTGCACGTAATGTCCGCGACTTAAAAGAGCGTCTATCCCGCATGGTCGTGGCTTATGATGTAAATAAAGAGCCTGTTACGGTAAAAGATCTAGGTGTGGAAGGTGCGTTGACGCTCTTATTGAAAGATGCGATCAAGCCGAACCTCGTTCAGACATTAGAAAATACGCCAGCATTGATTCACGGCGGACCATTCGCGAACATCGCGCACGGCTGTAACAGTGTCATCGCGACGAAAATGGCTTCCAAGCTTGGCGATTACGTTGTGACAGAATCCGGTTTCGGTGCGGATCTTGGGGCAGAGAAATTCCTTGATATCAAAGCTCGTTACGGTGAAATCGACCCGAACCTCGTCGTTGTCGTCGCAACGGTCCGTGCGTTGAAGATGCATGGTGGTGTACCGAAAGATGAGCTCCAGAAAGAAGACTTGGCCGCTTTGGAAAAAGGAATGGTCAACCTCGAGAAGCACATTGAAACCGTTCAGTCGTTCGGATTGCCGTTCGTTGTTGCATTGAACCATTTCGTGAAGGATACCGACCGCGAAGTGGAATTTGTAAAAGAATGGTGTGCGAAGAAAGGCGTCGAAGTTGCGGTCGCAAAAGTTTGGGCTGACGGCGGAAAAGGCGGCGAAGAGCTTGCTCAGAAGGTCGTCGACATGATCGACACGGGTGAAAACAACTACAAACCGCTTTATACATTGGACCAATCGCTCGAAGAGAAAATCGAGACGATCGTGACGAAGGTTTACGGCGCTGAAGGCGTAGACTTCTCGAAGAAAGCGAAGAAACAATTGAAAGAATACACAGATCTTGGGTGGGACAACCTTCCAGTCTGTATGGCAAAAACACAGTATTCACTGTCGGATGATCCGACGCTGCTCGGACGTCCGGAAGGTTTCCGCGTTCAGATCCGTGAGTTGAAAGCTTCCATCGGAGCTGGATTCATCGTCGCGCTGACAGGAAACGTCATGACGATGCCTGGTTTGCCGAAAAAACCAGCTGCACTGAACATGGACGTCACCGACGACGGGAAAGCAGAAGGATTGTTCTAGAATAATTTGATGATGAGAGGACTGACGTGGAGTCAGTCCTTTTTCATTTTTACAGAATAAATCGGAAAACTTACAGAATTAACTGTGATTCTTACACAATTAATTGAATTTTTTACAGAAAAAATTGGATTCTTACAGATAATCGGAGATTTTTCACAGAAAAATCCGGGATTGTAGTAGAAACTTCCTGACAAAGACTTTGTTATAATGAAAGTAGAATAATGAAGGGGGTATTCAAGACGTGAAAGCGTTAGTCGTAATCGATTATACGAATGATTTTGTGGCAGATGACGGTCGTTTGACGTGTGGAGAGCCAGGCCAGGCTATTGAAGCTCGGATTACAGAATTGACGAAGACGTTTGTGGACGCAGGGGAGTATGTCGTTTTCGCAGTGGATGTGCATGACGAAAACGATCCGCATCATCCAGAGAACAGCCTGTTCCCGCCTCATAACATCCGTGGCACTGCTGGACGCTATCAATACGGTTCACTTGGCGAGTACTATGAAAAAGTGAAAGATAAAGTGTACTGGATGGACAAAACGCGTTATAGCGCTTTTGCAGGGACGGACCTGGAACTGAAACTCCGCGAACGCGGAGTGCAAGAGCTTCATCTCGTCGGGGTATGTACCGATATTTGCGTGCTACATACTGCAATTGATGCCTACAACAAAGGATTCAAGATCGTCGTTCACGAAGATGCAGTCCAGAGCTTCAACCAGGCTGGTCATGAATGGGCGCTTGGCCACTTTAAGAATACGCTCGGCGCTGAAGTCGTTAATGCCGCAGAAGGATCCAATGTCAGCAAGTGATTTTGAACAGGTGAAAAATACGTTTCAGAAAGCGCTCGATGATTGGAGCCACATGCAGAAAACCTCTGGAGATGAAGGGGCTGAGTGGGCAGAGCGATTTGAACAGCATTTTTACGAGATGGTAGAAAAGCTGAAGTTCTGGTATGAGCAGCTAGAACCAAAGCCCCCGAGTTATGATGAGCTGGAAGCGATGCCTGAAATAGAGGAAATTCAGGAGCAGCTTCCAGGACCTCTCCTGCTGAATTTCCTGACCGAATTGGAAGACATCTACGATGGTGTCGAGAAAAAATCCTTTGATTAGCGGTAAAAAAATCTGATCCCAAACGAGCGGGGTCAGATTTTTGTCGTACTAAAGACCTATTTTACAAAACAGGTGGTCATTTTTCTAAAACCGCAAGGGATTTTTACAAAACCACCCCCGAAATTTCTAAAACACCCAGCTGTTTTTCTAAAACCGATCCCTAAATTTCTAAAACCTCACTTTAAAACTCCCACCCGTATGCAATTTCGGTGTGTTTAACCCCTTCAATTTCAAGCTGATCCTCTTTAAATGCTCGTCCACCCATCTTTTCATAGAAAAACTTCGATGAATTCTCTTCTAACACCCACACATACATGGAATTCAAGCCTTCGCTTTTCATCCAGTCCACGGACGCTTCAAATAATCGCTTCCCAAACCCTTTCCCCTGACATTCACTCAACAAATAGATTGCATAAATCTCGCCGTCGTAAGGAATCTCCTCAATCCGACGTCTGCCGCCATTCACAAAACCTACAATTCTCCCATTCTCTTCAGCTACGTACATGAATCCGCCAGTCTGCTGGATGACCTGAGTCCATTGCTCAATTTTACGTTCAACCGATAGTTGAGCAAGGAACGAATCACTCACAATCCCTTTATACGTCGTTTTCCAGCTTGACACATGGACTTCAGCAATTTGCGTCACATCATCAATCGTCGCTTTCCGAATCATAGACACCACTCCATCCCGAAATGAATAAGATATACCATTCATGATAGACGCCTAGTCCCCAATTGGAAAGAGGGAATGGAATGTATGATAAATTTAAACCAGTTAAAGTGATTACGATAAAGAAAGAACATGAGATTGTGAAAGTTTCGTATCCAAAACTTGTGGATATGAAGGACAAAAAAGCGGAGGCAAAGATCAATAGGGAGATCCGGGAGTTAGTGGATGAGCTAGTGGAGGAGGGGAACCAACCCGATGCCACCACTGTGGAGGTCCGATATGAAACGAAAGTGAACCGGAATGGCGTCTACAGCGTCGTACTCATCCTCTTTTATTTCATAGAGCATGCTGCCCACCCGATGCAAATCCAGAAGGCACTCACTTTTTCAACGCTCACAGGGCACAACTATACGTTCCCTGAACTGTTTTCGAAGAACAGCTATTACAAAACGAGACTGACCCGCTATGTGAAGGACTATGTAAAAAAGGAAAACATCCAGTTGATCAACGAGATACAGACGATTACGGATGATCAGGAGTTTTACCTAACAGACGAGGATCTCGTGCTTTTTTACCAGCTGTATGAATACACACCTTACGTCTATGGATTTCTTGAAGTGCCGATCCCGTTAGGAGAGGTTCGTTCGATGGCTGCGATGGATAGTCCGATCCGCCAACTGACGTCCCGTTAGACAAATGCCCACGATACATACGTGGGCTTTTTTTGACAACAACTCGATCCCTTCCGATGGAAGTTTTTATGGAGTGCTTTTTTGTGATAAAATGGTCTTTATGGGATAAATTCGTTCCAATAGGAGTTAGGCGATGATTACATACTATCACTTACAAATGACATTCATACCTTCCCTCGACGAACGCGGGAAGTTTCTCATATGGGTCACACGCCCGAATGGCGAACCGATTTCCATCAGCAAGTCCAGGTTGCACTGGCTGCTTGGGGAATCGGGGATTTCGCATGTTTTCACAAGTGAAAAAGAAGAGAGCAAAACGCTCATCGTAGATTGGGATGAAAAGCATTACGAAGTGGAAGGACTGCTCGTCGACATGTGGCGGGTGTACCTCTTTTTACAGCAGCCAGTCGCACATACGACAAAGGGCTCCTTTTATTTCGGTGAAAGTTTCGTGTATTGGGAGACAGTCGCGAGAAGTCTTGAAACACTCATACGGGGCGGACAATACTTCCCGACAATCTATGAAATCACGAAAGAGAAGCGGCATTATGCCTATGCGCAGTGGATGATTGCGAGAACCGTACTCGAAGGTCAAGCGCTTTCCGATTGGTTGAAATCCGCCTCACCACTTATCTTCTCATTTGAGCATCTTTCAACGTTCCCAATCCGCGAGTGGCAAAATCTGATGATCGACATCTGGGCGGACCAGATCATCAAAGTCCATCTCACCTCTGGACCTGAAATCGATTTGGAAGGCTTAACTGTGGAACATTCAGATATCATGGTCCGATGGGAAAAAGCGCTTCTAACTTCAAATGCGAGCTTTTTCCATATCGTCGATCAGAAGTCGGAGCTTCAACAATTGCACATCCTGATTCGTGAAGTGCGGAAGTGGCATGCGCCAATCAGCACAGATTCCTTCCGTACATTGGAAAAAGGGCTAGTCAACTTCAAGCAGCCGTTCATCCAGACAGGTTTTACCGTCGGATCGATGGACATCAACTGCTTCCCTATGGATGACGAAGAGATGAGACATTGGGGCGTGCAGATCTACATCACAGGTGAACAAGAAGGGGAATCATTGAGACTACCGATGGATGATCAGCGGATCGTCCGTTCATATATTAAAAACTGGGTAGATGACCGCATCAATTACCTCGTTCAGATGGATGATGCGCTCTATCAGTCCCAACGGAAACTTCGACAATCCGGGACGGCAGAAATTTCGCTCGATACGATGCGTACGCTCCATGAAAACTTGAGTGTACTGAAGTCGATGGACATCCAATTGACGTTCCCGGCTGGCTTGACGCTCGAATCGATGGATCGAGAGGATGTATCGGTCTCTCTGAACGTGAAAAACGACCATGGAGAAGGGGTCGGATTGAGCAGTTTATTGAACTTCAACTGGCAGATTGCGATCGGTGATATCGAGCTGTCAGTCGAAGAGTTCAAACGACTCGTCTACCGACAGCAATACATCATTGAAAAAGACGGTAAATGGATCATGCTGCCGCAATCGAAAATTGAAGAGATTTTCGAGGAAATCGGTGAGCTAGATCCGATCATCCGGAGTAAAGCATCGTTTGCGACATTAGTTGGTGTGAACGCCAAAAATCAGGATTTCGATTCGGACATCGATCTCCACATGGACCGTGAAGTGCAAGACTATCTGAAGTATTTCCTAACACCAACCGAAGAACAATATGAGATTCCAGAAAGTTTCCGAGGTGTGCTCCGTCCTTATCAGAAAAAAGGCTTTCAATGGATGCGTTCGCATCGGGACAAAAGGATCGGTGTTTGCCTTGCAGACGACATGGGGCTCGGGAAAACGATCCAGGCAATCACGTATTTGTTGGATATCAAGCGGGAAGCGAAGCCTCATCTGATCATTTGCCCGACATCGGTTCTTGGCAATTGGAAACGGGAATTAGAACGCTTCGCCCCATCATTGAATTCAAAAGTGCATCATGGAGCGGACCGGGCTAAAGATGTGCCCACCTTCCAACATGAACTTAAAGGTGAAGATGTACTCATTACGAGCTACGCGCTGCTTTTACGGGATCAACATCTATTTGAAAACGAGGAGTGGAATGCGGTCATCCTAGATGAGGCGCAAATGATCAAGAACCCGACTACGAAACAAAGTCGTCTGGTCCGTTCGTTAAAATCAGTTCACCGGATTGCTCTGACCGGAACGCCCATGGAAAACCGCTTGGAGGAGCTTTGGTCGATTTCGGATTTCTTGAATCCCGGTTACCTTGGCAACCGGAGTTCCTTCAGCCAACAGTTCATCCGTCCGATTGAAAAGGAAGGTAAAAAAGAACGGGTCGAAGTATTGAAACGCTTGATACAGCCGTTCTTATTGCGGCGATCCAAGCAACAGACGTCCATTGTCGAAGAGTTGCCGGAAAAAACGGAGACGAAAATCCATTGTCAGCTGACGAAGGAGCAAGCCTCCCTTTATCAGATGGTCGTCGATCAGATCCGAGAAAAGCTTCAGTCTACGACTGGAATGGAAAGACGAGGCACGATACTCGGTGGCATCACGAAATTGAAGCAGGTTTGTAACCATCCATCCTTGTTGACGTGGGATGAACCGATTGCTTCTCACTCCGGGAAGATCACCGAGTTTCTGCAAATTTTAGACAGTAAGGTGAAGGAAGGGGAAAAAGCCCTCGTCTTCACTCAATATGTCAAAATGGGTGATTTACTGAAGGGATTGTTGGAAAAGGAAACCACTGAAATGAAGGTGTTCTTTTTACATGGAGGCATTCCGTCGCAGAAGCGTGAACAGATGCTGAAGCAATTCCGGGAAACGGAATCGAAGAAATGCGTATTCATCTTGTCAATTAAAGCGGGTGGAGTCGGATTGAATCTGACCGAAGCCAATCATGTCATCCATCTCGACCGTTGGTGGAATCCTGCGGTTGAAAACCAGGCAACGGACCGTGCATACCGGATCGGTCAGGAGCAAAACGTGAGCGTGTATAAAATGATTACGAAAGGGACGCTTGAAGAAGGAATCGATAAATTGATTGATCGGAAGTCCCATCTCACCTCACAAATCGTCAGTCATGAAGATCAATGGGTGACGGAAATGAGCGATAAAGAATTGATTGAGCTGATTCGGTTACGGGAGAAGGTGCTGCACTCATGACGAAAAAAGGGCGAAAGTCGGAAACGAAACTCCAACAATGGTTGAATCAGTTTTCAGAACGTGTGGACTATACCAGGTTCCAAAAAGGAATGAACCTTTACAACGATCATCGTGTCCATGGCTTTCAGGTGTTTCCGAATCATTTCGAGTGCCAGATTGAAGGGCAGCATGATCCGTATGAAGTTCGAGGATACTACAGGCTGGAAGACGGTATACCGATTTTGAACGATTATGAGGTGGTATGCTCCTGTCCTGATGAGAAGCCGATCTGTAAACATGGCGTTTGTGCGACGATGTTTTTCATACTGAATGAACTGTCTACGGAACAGAAAGATACAGAAGACAGGGTTAGAATGGAACGATCGGCACAAATCGAAGAACCATTGAACGAACTGCAACAAAAAGTGGCAGCACAAACGAGTTCAATTTTAGAGCTCCATTCGTATAGAGGAAGCCGAAACATACCAAACAAGGATTACATTGAAACGGTCCATGCTCGTGTTGTATCGGTGATGGACGAATTGAAGAAAAGACAGTAAGAGGGTTGACCTGCATCAGGTCAACCCTTTTGACTTGCGTATGCTGTTGATTAAGTATGAGTGCTTATGCAGGTTGATCCTGATAGGTTGGAGGGACAATCTCATAATAAGCTCGATTATAGGTGATGACTTGTTGTCCTTGTACAGTGACGATTCGGTCTTCTGTAATGCGGATGACTCTGCCTTCGACTGGGAGCTTCTTCATCATATCCTCTCCTTTAAAATAATGAATGGATGAAACCTATACTTTTATATACCCGTTTTTCAGAAAAATGAACATTTTTAACATAAAACTACAAAAGTTACAAACATATGACAATGAAAGACAATTCTCTGCGAGCCGAACGATATGAGATTTCTTCATACGTATGTTATATTTTGAGTAGAGGCAAGGAACGTTTCAGAAAGGGGTTTTTGTATTATGAAACTGCGCGGTATCGAACCGACACCAAGTCCGAATACAATGAAGTTGATTGTAGATGAAGCCTTACCGAGCGGGAAAAACATGAATTTCAAAGCAGACCAGATAGATGAAGCACCCGCACCGTTGAATGCATTGTTAAGCATCGAAGGTGTGAAAGGACTTTACTATGTTGCTGATTTCATCGCGCTCGAACGGAATGCGAAGCACGATTGGAAAGTGATTCTGCCGAAAGCCCGTCAAGTGATGGGAGATGAAACAGCTGAGGTAGAGGCGGAGCAAGAGGAAAAGGATGAAGATTTTGAAGAGATCAAAGTGTTCATCCAAAAGTTCCGTCGTATTCCGATGCAAATCAAACTGATCAAAGGTGAAACGGAAGAGCGAGTCGGTTTACCAGACCGATTCATGGAAACCGTCATGGCGGCTCAAAGTGCTTCAGACAATGTTGTGATGGAGCGTCAATGGATCGAGCAAAGTCCACGTTACGGTGACATGGATGAGGTCGGTAAAGAAGTGGCAGAAGAAATCAGTGCCGCTTATGATGACGCACGTCTATCTGCCTTGAAGGAGCAGGCATTTGAACAAAATACGGCTGACATCTCTAAGCGAAAACAAGCGTACAAAGTGACGATGGATATGATGGAACAGCCTGATTGGAAAGATCGTTACGCAGCGCTCGAACAGATGGAACCGACGAAAATGGATCTTCCTGTACTGGAAAAAGCGTTGGATGATGAGAAAACATCTATTCGTCGTCTGGCAACCGTTTACCTAGGTATGATTGAAGACCAAGAAGTGCTTCCATACATGACGAAAGCACTCCAGGATAAAAGTGTGACAGTCCGTCGAACGGCCGGAGATTGCATGTCGGACCTCGGATTTAAAGAGGCAATTCCAGTGATGATCGATTCGTTGAAGGACAAGAACAAACTCGTCCGCTGGCGTGCAGCGATGTTTTTATATGAAGTTGGAGACGAGTCAGCGATTCCAGCATTGAAAGCAGCGAAAGACGACCCTGAATTCGAAGTGGCGATGCAAGTGAATATGGCTTTAGAACGGATTGAAGGCGGGGAAGAAGCGAAAGGTTCCGTATGGAAACAGATGACGGAAACGATTCAAAAAGGCAAGTAACGGAAAGTCAATTGATGTTTCAATGACCTCATGATAAAGTTAATGAAAGACAAAGAATAATGGAGGTATGTTCCATGTCCATGGCATATGAAGAATATATGAGACAACTTGTACAACCAATGAGAGATGAATTGACAGAAGCAGGTTTCAAAGAGCTTCGCACACCTGAAGAAGTCGATGAATATATGGAAAACGCTGAAGGTACGACACTCGTGATGATCAACTCTGTTTGTGGTTGCGCTGCAGGTCTAGCACGTCCTGCCGTACGTACAGCAGCTCAACTTGAAAACGCACCAGACCACCTTGTAACTGTATTTGCCGGCCAAGATAAAGTCGCAACTTCAGTCATGCGTTCTTATTTCTTGGATGTTGAACCATCTTCTCCTTCAATCGCACTGTTGAAAGGTAAAGAATTGGTCCACTTCGTACCAAGAGAAGAAATTGAAGACCATGATCCGGAAGATATCGTCCAGAACCTGACGAACGCATTTGAAACCCACTGCAAATAAAAAGGGCATACAAAAAACAGGATGACAACGATGCAGACCCTATCAAATTTTGATTTGATAGGGTTTTTTCTTCTTATTACAAAAAGGAGTGATGGCAATGACTTCACCAATCATCCGTGTTGAAAATCTTGCGAAAACGTTCAAGGGGAATGTACAAGCAGTGAAGGATGTGACCTTTGAAGTAGACGAAGGGGAGTTTTTCGCTTTTCTCGGACCGAATGGAGCTGGGAAATCGACGACCGTCCAAATGCTGACCACGTTATTGACTCCTACAGCAGGATCCATCACCGTTGCAGGTTATGATACGGAAAAAGAACCCGAAAAAATTCGCCAAAACATCGGAGTTGCACTGCAAGAAACGGGTGTGGACCCGAACTTGACAGGCAGAGAGCTTCTCATCCTCCAGTCGAGGTTGTTCGGTTTGAATGGTTCGCAAGCGAAAGAGCGGGCAAACGAGCTGCTTGAACTTGTAGATTTGACTAGTGATGCGGATCGTCAGTGTGGCAACTATTCCGGTGGTATGAGGCGTCGACTTGATTTGGCGCTCGCTCTCGTACATAGCCCGAAGGTGCTTTTTCTCGATGAACCGACGACTGGACTTGATCCGATGAACCGAAAAGCGGTATGGGAAGAAATCCGGCATCTCAATAAAGAGCTCGGTACGACGATCTTTTTAACGACACAATACCTGGAAGAAGCGGACCAATTGGCGGATCGGATCAGTATCATAGACAAGGGAACCATCGTCGCAACGGGAACCGCAGAGGAATTGAAAAGCTCGATCGGTGTGGATCTCGTCACGTTACAGTTTGAATCGCGGGATGACGCACTGAGCGCGAAGGAACTGTTCACAAACAAATCCGAGAATGTCATCGACTTGAAGGAGCAACTGCAAATTTACATTGAAAACGGTACGGCACAATTGCCAGAGATGATCCGACAACTCGATGAATCCCACATCCCATTGGTAAAACTGAACGTCTCGCCTCCGACATTGGATGATGTGTTTCTGAACGTTACGGGTGAGCGTTTGAAAAAGTCACAAAGGAGTGTGGAGCAGGCATGAGCAAAGCTTCGTTTTTCGTCGAGACGTATCTACATACCAAAAGAAGCGTGTTAGTCACGCTCCGTAACCCTTTCACCTTCATTCCGAACTTGATGATCAGTTTGTTTTTCCTATTCGTGTATGAGGGCGGATTAAGTGGCATTTCTGAGCTACCGGAATTCGAGGGAGCCAACTATTTGGCATTCATTTTACCGGTATCGATCGTTTCTGCTGCCATCGGTGGGGCTGGTGGAGCGGGGCAATCCCTCGTTCGAGACCTGGAAAATGGATATTTCTCCAAGCTGTTGTTGACGCCGTCTTCACGGCTGGCGATTGTTCTAGGTCCGATTATCGCCGGAATGCTCCAGCTCTGTGTCCAGACGATACTAATCCTTGTCGTAGGACTTCTGTTAGGCTTGGAAGTGGCAACCGGTGTCGGTGGGATGCTTGTGGTCATACTCATCGCAATCGGATGGGGGCTTGCATTTGCAGGCTATTCTGCTGGCGTCGCTTTACGGACGAAGAATGCACAGGCTGCACAGGCCGGTACGCTCATCTTTTTCCCTCTCATTTTTTTGAGTACCACGTTCGTTCCGTATGAGCTGATTGAAGCGCAATGGCTGAGAGTAGCAGCAGTCATCAACCCGACGACGTACATATTTGAGAGCATGCGTGCGGTGTTGATCGACGGTTGGGTGTGGGAAGAACTTGTGAAAGGTTTGACAGCGATCGTAATCATTTGTGTAATCACAATCAGTTTTGCTGCATTGAACGCGAAGAAAGCGGTCAGTCGCGGATAAAACGATAGAAAAAGGACCCAGTGCTTGGGTCCTTTTTTAAGTCAATGATTCGGTTGTCGCTGTTTCCTGAGCTTCGGCATCCACCAATTCCAGTGGCCCATCAGCTTCATAAGGGAAGGAACGAGGACCATCCGGACGAGTGTTGCGTCGAGGAAGATTGCGAGCGCGATCGATACCCCCATTTGTTTGACGGGCACAACGCCGGTAAACGCAAACGCGCCTGTCACAACGATCATAATCAACGCAGCGGATGTGATGATTTTACTCGTTGATGTCAAGCCCATCAAGGTCGCATAGTCATTGTCCTTCGTTTCCTCGTAATATTCTTGGATGCGGGAAATGAGGAAGACCTCGTAATCCATGCTGAGTCCAAATACGATACCGAACGTGAATACTGGAATCATCAGACCGATGCCATTAACAGGGTCGACGAAATGCCCTTCCTGGAAAATCCATACGACGATGCCGAATGTTGCACTCAAGCTGATCACATTCATCACGATGGCTTTTAACGGTATGAATAGTGAACGGAACGCAATCAACAATATGATATAGGTGGTAAGGAGAACGAAAGCCACGGCATATGGTGCTTTTTCATAGATTTCATCGAAAATCTCCTGGGTGAATTTACTGTTTCCTCCCAGAATCAGTTCATATTCCTCATAAGTCCCGTTCCACTCTCGAACCCAGTCTTTCGCTTGGCTGGATGTCGTATCCACGTTCAGATAGACTCGGAAGATGGACTTATCCTCTTGAACATACGACTCAACCGCTTTATTCAGACCGGAAGGAAGTGTTTCGGATTCCACCATGGAATGGAGTTGTTCGGGTGGTACACCTGTTGTTGAGAAGACGGATTCGACTCGATCTACGATGGGTTCATCTTTCAGTTCGTTTTGCAGATCTTCCAGATCATCCAACGTTTCCTTCGAGTCGAGGAGCTCTTCTCCACCATCAACAATCATCGTGACAGGATACAACTCTTGTTCACCGAACGTGTCTTTGAACGTCTCGAACGCCTGTCTCGATTCGTATGACTTCGGTAAGGCTTCGGCTTCCGGAATGGTCAAGTTCAAGTTGCCTAGGGGCAGGATCGCCGTGATGAGAATGACGAGTGCAATCAGGAACATGGAAACCGGACGCTTCATGACGAATTGGGCGAATCGATACCAGTTGCTCACTTTCTTTTCTTTTGCTTTTAAAACTTTCCATTTATTGATTTTGTGTCCCAGTATCCCTAAAACTGCAGGGAGGAATGTAAGGGCACAGATCACCGATAAGATGACGACGACCATCCCCCCGATCGCCACCGTTTGGAAAATATCGATGTCGATGAACAGCATGGAAGAGAGTCCTAGGAACACGCAGAGCCCGGAAAAGGCGATCGACCTGCCGGCAGTTTGGATTGAAACGTCAATCGCTTGCTCGATGGATCTCTTATCGATCTCTTCACGGAACCGATTAACAAGGAGTAATGCGAAATCGATTCCAAGTGCAAGACCGATCATCGGGACGACGTTCAACAGGAAAATGGACAAATCAAGCTCCTGTCCGATGAAATAAAGGATCCCGAGAGAACTGACGACACTTACGACGCCGATGAGTAGTGGAATGAATGCTGCCACAACGCCACCGAATGCGAAAAGAAGGATGATGAGCGCAGCAGGGATACCAATGGCTTCAGCTCGCTTCAAATCTTCTTGACTAGCTTTGTTCATGTCTTCAGAAATGACCGCGCCGCCTGTCAGACTCGCATTGAAATCCTCAGTGTCTTCCAGGTTCTCTCGGATCTGTTCAATGGAATCTTTCAGTTCGGTAAAACTTTTATCAAATCCGAGAAGAATGTAAGCGATATTGTCTTTGGCCATTTTTGTGTTTTGGTTGGGGGAGGTGATGCTTGAAAGATGATCCACTCCCTCTAAGTCTTCGATTGTATCTCGCACGTAATTCTTGAATTCATCTGAATCAGCCTTATAGCTTTCTGACTCTATGACGATCGTCATGGACGATTTCGGTTGATTGAAATCTTCTTTAAGGATCTTTTGAGTCTCATTGAAAGAGCCTTTGGTTTCGAAACCACTGCCTTCAAGAATTGAAGGCATTTTCCAGGCGAACAGCCCGAGTGCAATCGCAAGGATACACCATAGAAAGATGATGGTTTTCTTGAAACGGAACAAAAGGGTACTGTACGTATGTAAAAATGAATTTCTCATGATTTCCTCCAAATCAAACAGATGATATGTGGATATTATACACTTGATGATGGGAATGTATGGATAATTCTGCATAAAAAAAGATCCGATTGTGATATCTTACAATCAGATCTAATGAGTTTGGCTGTTTTTGACATGCAAAAAAACACACTGGAGTAGTTTACACTTTAGTAGGCATTGAGCGAATTCACTTGAATCAGCGATTAGTGGTCTTTACCTTTTCCCCCACCGGCACAGGCGCAACCGACGATGATCAAGAGAATGAATAAAACGACGATGATCGTGAATCCATGACCATATCCATCGCAGTATCCATCGTATCCATAACCATGGTGCATCGGATAACAATGATCATATCCGTAGTCCATTTCCTTTTTCTTAGGCATATATTTTTTCATCTTTTCCAACAGACTTCCCCTCCAAATTTGATATAATCTGTTCTGTCTTACTACAAAATATGTACAATTGCCTTATATGCAACGGGGACACTAGTGGAATTTTTGTGTACAAACCTATTTTTTCGAGGTGTTTAGAAATGATCATTACGACTGGTGGAAAAGCGAAAATCGAATTGAAACATCGGGCAAAAGAAGTCGGTAACGAGCTAGGGATACCGTATGTGGATCGGCAGGATCGCTCGATTGATAAAATGATGGACCTCGTGGAAGACGGAATCATTGTCGTGCGAAGAGAAAGATTTCTCTTTTATCCGAAAGGGTCTTCCAGTCCTGTATTCTTCCATCCGAATTCCTCGCTTTTCAGAATCAAACGATTGATGAGAGGAGAGGACGACCCTCTTGTACGAAATGCTCGATTGAGAGAAGGGATGTCCATTTTAGATTGTACATTGGGGTGGGCTTCGGACAGTATCGTTGCGAGCTTTGTAGTCGGAAAGAATGGTAAAGTCGTCGGTATTGAAGGGAGTTCGACGATTGCTTTACTTACAACACTTGGCCTGAAAGTCTATGAAGATGAAAATCCTCTGATTTATGAAGCGATGCGTCGTGTTGAGGTGAAGGAGGGGGATCATCTGGATTATTTGCGGCAATGTCAAACAGATAGTTTTGATGTCGTCTATTTCGATCCGATGTTCGAGGAAACGATCGTCACTTCAGATGGCATTGCACCGCTGAAGGACTTTGCAGTGTACGAACCGATTTCTGAAGAAATCATCGAAGAGGCAAAGCGGGTCGCTCGAGAGCGTGTCGTGTTGAAAGATCATTATAAGAGCAACCGATTCGCCCAATTCGGTTTCGATGTCGAAATTCGAAAGACCTCTGCCTTTCACTTCGGCCACATTAAAGTTAAATAAGCAATGAGTAGGCACTTGTTCAGAAACCGTTTACTTTTAGAGAAGGGTTCTTTATACTTGGTTTGTAGAGTACAAAATTTTGGAAGGAGTGGTATTGATGAAATTCGTACAGCAGCAACAGCAATTCATCGTTCAACTACATATGGACCGAATTTCAGGTAGATACCACTTGGCGACGTAACACGAACTTTGTTTTGAACGGGTGTTTTGTATACGTGTGAAGCTATGGGTGTTTTCTATCCCATGGCTTTTTTTGTTCGCCAAGTTTTATGATACCAATGATTCAATGATCAAATGTAGTCTTCCTCGTACTAACGCACATGCAGAAAGTTGGTAGAAAAAATGAAAGAAACATGGAGAGCTTACAAAGAAATGGACCGGAATGTCTGGATCCGTTTCATCGGAGAGTCCATCAATGGAATTGCATTCATGATGTTGCTTCCTTTCTTGGCCTTATATTTGAAAGACCGGGTCGATCATATTTGGGAAGTCGGCATTGTCATGGGTGTCTCACCATTAGCATCCGTCTTCGGGACGATGATCGGTGGTCGTCTCGCAGACATTTACGGCCGGAAGCCGTTGATGGTTGGCTCAATGGCAGGAAATGCAGTCGTGATGCTTGGATTCGTCTGGTTTGACGGGTTTTGGGCGTTCGTTATCTTATCGTTGTTTTTAGGATTTTTCAATTCGTTGTTCCATCCTGCTGCCTCTGCAATGGTTGCGGATGTGACGGAGCCGGATAAACGGACAGAAGCATTCGGCCTTTTAAGGATGGGGCACAACATCGGTGCTGCCATCGGACCTTTAATCGGTGCTTCGGTCGTGCTTTTCTCGAAGCAGGTCATTTTTATGGTTTCTGCGGTGAGCATGTTCTTCTATGCGCTCATCGTCTTGATCTGGATCCGGGAAAGCTTACCGAAATCTGAGAAAAAAGAAACTCTTGAGGAAGCTTCTCAGAAAGAAGAGAAGCAAGATCTTCCGAGCCCATTCCAAGTGATTTTACGAGACAAGTTATTGTTCATCTTCATCATCACTGGAGTCGTCATTTCGATGTCGTTCACGCAAACGGAAGGGATGCTGCCGCTCCACTTCGATCAAACGTTGCCGAACTTGACAGATGCACAGAATCCGTTCACTTACATGCTTGCGTTCAACGGATTGCTCGTCGTCTTGTTCCAGTTTCCGATCTCACGATGGGCAGGGAACCGGGCAATCGGAAAAGTGATGCTTTATGGCTGTATCTTGTTTGGATTCGGACTTCTCGCAGTCGGTTGGCTTCCACAAGCGTTCACTGCCATCGGAACAAGTTACTGGGCGATCATGCTCATATTCCTTGCGATTTATGGCATTTACACATTAGGTGAGATGCTCATGTCACCTGTACAAATGACATTCGTAGCCAATCTTGCACCGGAACACTTACGAGGAACCTATATGGGGGCTGCAGGTCTTCAATGGATTCTTGGTGGTGTAACCGGTCCATTGCTCGGAGGTTACTTGCTTGATCTGGGACTTGGAAACATCCTTTACACGATCCTGGGTATCGGCTGTATCATTGCAGGAATCATCTATCTTTCACTTGATCGTTGGGTAGATGACCGCCCGAGTGCAGAGTCTTCCGTCACTCAGGGAAATGTTTCGACTGTAAACCAATAAGCTATGTTAAAATGAACACTAACCGACCCTTACTCCCATTTTGGAGTAGGGGTTTCTTAATCGATGGCGAAATGATATTAGAAATGCTCTAACGACATCATCTACTTTCTAAAAGTTTGAAAAGGAGCGGTCATTCATGATTGATTTACGAAGTGACACGATAACAAAACCGACAGAAGAAATGCGAAGAGCGATGTATGAAGCAGAAGTTGGCGATGACGTATACGGAGAAGACCCGACTGTCCAACGTCTTGAAGAGAAAGCGACTGAAATCCTTGGAAAAGAAGCAGCATTATTCGTGACGAGTGGCACGCAAGGGAACCAGATTGCCGTACTTACTCATTGTCAGCCTGGGAACGAGGTATTGCTCGAGGAGGATGCTCACATTTTTTACTATGAAGGTGGAGCGATATCAGCATTTGCAGGCGTTCAGACTAGAACAATCAAAGGCGAACGGGGTAAAATCCGACCAGACCTATTGAAAAATGCGGTGCGCGGTGACGATATCCATTTTCCTGAAACGGGATTGATCTGTATAGAAAACACGCACAATCGCGCAGGTGGTGCAATTGTACCGATCGAGAACATGAGAGAAGTTCATCAAGTCGCACAGGAACACAAGATTCCAGTCCACCTCGATGGAGCTCGATTGTTCAATGCCGCTGCGGAATTGGAGTTACCTGTTTCTGCATTCACGGAACACACGACGACAGTACAGATCTGCCTTTCCAAAGGACTCGGTGCACCAGCTGGGTCCATCATCGCAGGCAGCAATGCATTCATACAACGAGCACGAAAATGGAGAAAACGTCTTGGAGGTGGACTCCGACAAGTCGGTGTTTTGGCGGCACCTGGTATGATTGCTATAACGAAGATGGCAGATCGACTTAAGGAAGATCATGTTCGAGCGAGGAATCTTGCGGAAGGGCTGAAAGCGATCGAAGAGTTGGAGATCGTCAACCAAGTGGATACGAATATTGTCGTTGCTGACATTGAAAATACGGGAAAATCGGTTGGACAATTGCTAGAGGACTTGAAGGCTCAAGGTATACTAGCGGTTCCATTCGGACCTACCACAATCCGCTTGACGACACACCATCACATCACTGATCGCGATATCAAACAAACGCTTCGAGTGTTCCATCAACTTTTACAGCCTGTGCAAAAATAATGGACAAAAATTGAAATTAGTCAAAAAGAACTTGCCAAATGCAGGTTCTTTTTGCTAATATATTATGTCGTAACTGGTGTTGTACCTGCAATACAATACTAATGAAATAGGTGATTCAACATGACAAAACCATATCGTGTTTTACTTTATTACAAGTACGTTCCGATTGAGAACGGAGAACAGTTTAAAGATGAACATTTGAAAATGTGTAAAGAGCTCGGTTTGAAAGGCCGTATCTTGGTAGCTGATGAAGGGATCAATGGTACACTTTCAGGTCCCGTTGAAAAAACGGATGCATACATCGAAGCTCTAACAAGCGATGAACGTTTTAAAGATACTGAGTTTAAAATAGATGAAGCAGATGGACATGCGTTCAAAAAGATGCACGTCCGCTATCGTCCGGAACTTGTAAACTCTGGTGTCCTGAAAGAAATCAACCCGAATGTCACGACAGGAAAGCACTTGTCTCCTGAAGAGTTTTACGAAGCGATGAAACTGGATGATGTGATCATCATCGACGCTCGTAATGACTACGAATATGACATCGGACACTTCAGAGGAGCGATTCGTCCGGACATCCAAACATTCCGTGAATTACCGGATTGGATCAAAGAAAATCGTGAAAAATTCGAAGGCAAAAAGATCCTCACATATTGCACAGGCGGAATCCGTTGTGAGAAATTCTCAGGATTCTTAAAAGAAGAAGGATTTGAAGACGTAAACCAGTTACACGGTGGTATTATCAACTACAGCAAGAACCCGAAAACGCAGGGTCAACTTTACGACGGAAAATGTTACGTTTTCGATGAAAGAATTTCAGTGCCAATCAACCAGGTGGAGGAAAAGGTTGTCGGGAAATGTTATTATTGTGGTAAGCCAGAGGATCGCTACGTTAATTGTGCGAACCCAGAGTGTAACCTACAGCACGTAGCATGTCCTGAGTGTGAAGAAGAGCATATGCGCTCTTGCTCAGACGAGTGCCGTGAACACCCACGCAACCGTTATAACAAAGCACAAGAAACTCAAGAAGCATAAATCAAACGAACTAAGAAGCACTGCCATCCGTGGCAGTGCTTTTCTAATGCTTCAGTCGTCCCAGGTACCGCTCGGCAACCGTTGATATCACTACGTTTGTGAGCGGTACCTGGCACTGTCATCATTTTTTACTACCATTTGAATCTTCTTTACTACATAATCGTATATAGTAATGTAGGTTTGAGAAAAAGGGGGATATCACGATGGAAGAGTTACAGATGATCCGCTGGGATTTGGTCATTCCGATCATCATCATTCAATTGATTTTGATTGTTGTCGCTTTAGTGGATCTAATCCGCCACAAAGAGACGAATGGTCCACGTTGGATGTGGGTTTTGATAATTTTATTGGTAAACTTGTTCGGACCGATTTTATATTTCATTTTTGGAAGGAAGCAATAACGATGTCCATGATTAACGTGAATCGTCTCAATAAACAGTTCGATGGGAAGCATGTCGTCAAGAATGTCAGTTTCGACCTTGAGCCAGGAAAGTGTGTTGCACTACTGGGACCGAATGGAGCGGGGAAAACGACGACACTCCGAATGCTCTCTGGTTTGATCCGGTCTACCTCTGGTTCAATTCAATTCGAAGAGTTGAAGGAATCGAAGGACATCCGCCAGCATATCGGTTATCTTCCGCAATATCCCGCTTTCCATGATTGGATGACTGGAAAAGAGTTTCTCGTCTATGTCGGGCAGCTCGCTAATTTAACGAAAAAGGAAGCGTCCACTCGTGCAGATGAGCTGTTGAAACTAGTGGGTATTATCGATGCGTCCGGTCAGAGGATCAGAAAATATTCGGGTGGAATGAAACAACGACTTGGTATCGCTCAAGCGCTCATACATAGCCCGAAACTACTCCTACTGGATGAGCCTGTTTCAGCTCTTGATCCAATCGGGCGTAGGGAGGTCCTCACACTGATGGACAGCTTAAAAGAACATACGACATTGCTGTTTTCGACCCATATCCTGAACGATGCGGAGGAAATTTGTAATGAGCTGCTTGTCATGCATCACGGTGAGATTCTAGAATCAGGTCCGATCCGCGAAGTACGTAACAGACATCAAGTGGAGAAAATCGATATTTGTTTTGCGAATGAAACCGCTGATTATCAGAATCTAATCAGCCAGCTTCCATCAGTCGAGCGAGTGGAAATGAATAAAGACTCTATTCATGTGTTCGTTCAAAATATGAATCAAGGCCGTGAAGAAATTTTAGATGCAGTTCAATTTAACAAATGGCCGCTGACAAAATTCGAAGTCGGAAAAACAACGCTTGAGGATATGTTCATGAAGGTGGTGCAGAAATGAGGCAGTGGGCAGCGGTTTTCAAGAGAGAAAATCTTGAATTATGGCGTAACTTCAAGTGGATTTGGGTACCGATCGTCTTCGTTTTGCTTGGTGTTATGGATCCAATCAGTACATATTATTTGCCGAAAATCCTTGATGCTGTTGGGGGTATGCCGGACGGCGCAACCATCAACCTCCCCGAATTCCTGGCGGAAGACATCTTGATGGCAAGTCTTAGCCAGTTCAGCCAGCTCGGTGTTTTGATCATCGTTTTGATGACAATGGGTATGATCGCTCGTGAACGGCGTAGCGGAGTTGCAGAGTTGATCCTTGTGAAACCGGTCAAATACAGTACGTACATCACCGCTAAATGGGCTGCAACGGTGTTACTCGTATGGGTATCACTGGCATGTGGCGTGTTGATGAGCTGGTATTATACAAGCGTATTGTTCGGAGAACTCTCGTTCAGCCAATTCATGCATACATTGCTGTTCTACAGCTTGTGGTTGATCCTCGTGGTGAGCATTTCCGTTTTCATGAATACGCTCGTCAAAAATTCAGGCGTTGTAGCATTTTTGACGTTCATCACCATAATCGCATCAAGCATCCTGACAAACATATTCAATAAATATCTTGTATGGAGCCCGAACCGTTTATCAGAATACATCATGGATACGTTGAACACCGGAGTGATCCCGACAGAGCTATGGGGGACGGCTGGCGTAACGCTGGTATTGGTCATCATGCTGTTGGTTGCTTCCATTTTTACATTGAAAAACAAAGAATTGGCTTGATGAAGCAAACTCTTTGATTATTTTCCTCCAACTTTGGTACCTTAAAAGTAAAGGAGTGAATGTACAATGACACAACCAAACGTAATCGTTTATTCGCAGCCTTCCTGACCACCTTGTCATATGGTGAAAGAGTTTCTTTCACAGCATAATGTTGAGTTCACACAGTACAATGTGGCTGAAAATGCAGAAGCAAGAGACGAAATGATTGAGAAATACGATTCCATGTCAACACCGACAATCATCATCGGTGATCAAGTGATTACAGGATTTGATCCAGATCAACTGACAAAACTATTGAACCTCGCGTAAAAAGACAGCTATCCTAGCTGTCTTTTTCATATGCAACCATAACAATATTATGTAGACTACAACACGCTGGAAAAACCTTCATCTATTTCCGCTAACCTCCTATTGAGACAGAAGTTAGGCTCCTTTTACAATATAAAAGTAGTGTTTGACTAGGAGGTGCAACCCATATGTTCAAAAATATAGGAAAACTACTCCTGGCTGTTACACTGACGATCGGTACGGTTGTAACCATCCCGACTGAACAAGCTTCAGCTCACACGAAGACGGTTCAGGTCGGTGACAAGTATGGTCAAGTCTGGAACTTACAACACCGTCTCCAACAGCTAGGTTTTTATGAAGCAAAAATAGATGGCGTATATGGACAGCAAACCAAAAACGCGGTGGTCCAATTTCAACGTAAGCATGGACTGAAAGTTGATGGCATTGCTGGACACCAAACGTTTTCAACAATATACAACACAACATTCAGTGAGGAAGAAATTCAGATGATGGCACAAATGGTCCACGGGGAAGCTCGTGGTGAACCTTATAAAGGGAAGGTAGCGGTCGCTTCCGTTATCTTGAACCGTGTTGACTCATCTAAGTTTCCAAATGAAGTAGAGGATGTCCTGTTCGAGAGTCTCGCATTTACTGCAGTAGCGGACGGACAATACAACATGTCTCCTGATAAGGATGCTTATCGCGCTGTTTATCATGCGATCCAAGGTTGGGATCCATCTAAAGGTGCGACATTCTACTTCAATCCGAACACTGCGACATCCGATTGGATCTGGTCAAGAACCCAAATTACCCAAATCGGAAAGCATATCTTTGCGAAGTAACCAACAAGAGGCAGCGAAAGGCTGCCTCTTTCTTATTCTATCGTACAACCATGTTCATCACGTTCTAATATCCATTGGACTGCTTCATAAAGAGAGTCAGTAATGAAATCAGCTTCTACATCTTCATCACCGATAAAAATGGTTTGCGTTCCCGCTTTTTCTCCTGCTTGAATATCCGTGATACGATCTCCGACCATATAGCTGTGGTGAAGATCGATGCTATGTTTCTCAGCCAACTCCAGAATCATCCCTGCATCTGGTTTGCGGCATACGCATCCTTCATGTGGCTTGTGCGTGCACGCCCGAATTTCGTGAACACCAGTACCAGCCGTCTTTAGGTCTTCTTCCATTTTGGCATGGATTTCTTTCAAGTCTTGTTCAGACAAATATCCTAGCCCGACACCGCCCTGATTGGTCACGACGAACACTCTGTAGCCGGCTTCATTCAACAGTCGTATCGCTTCACCAGCCTTCGGGTATAATATCAATTCCTCTGGACGATTCACCGGTCGTTTGTTGTCGTTGATGACGCCATCCCGGTCCAAGAACACCGCTTTCTGCATAACATTCGACCTCCTGATACATACATGATTCCCATAAGATACAATAACATGTGAACTATGAAGCGTTTTTTGGTAAGATAAACGGTGGAAAACAATACAAAAAGGTGATCAGAATGATAGAAGAGACAAACAACTATGAGATTTTGCTGTTTTATAAATATGTAGATATTGAAGATCCTGAGTATTTTGCACGAAAGCACCTGAAATTCTGCAAGGAACTTGGCGTTTTCGGTCGTGTACTCGTAGCGAGGGAAGGGATCAACGGAACCGTATCCGGAACTTTGGAACAAACTGAAGCGTACATGAAAGCTCTGCACGCAGACCCGCGATTTGAAGATATGGAATTCAAACGCGAAGCATCTGACGCGCACGCATTCAATCGGATTTCGGTCAAAGCAAGAGATGAAATCGTTTCATTGAGACTGGATGATGACCTTGACCCGAACGAGGTGACAGGAAGACACCTTTCCCCGAAAGAATGGAAGGAAGCGTTGGAAGATGAAGACGTCATCGTACTGGATGCGCGGAACGACTATGAGTATGATATCGGCCATTTCAGAAATGCTATCCGACCGGATATCAAAGCATTCAGGGATTTGCCGGAATGGATTCAAAAGAATCTAGCAGACAAGAAGGACAAAAAGATTTTAACGTATTGTACCGGCGGAATTCGGTGTGAAAAGTTTTCCGGATACCTTGTTCGAGAAGGATTCGAAAATGTCAATCAACTGCATGGTGGCATCATCAAATACGGCCAAGACCCAGAGACGAAAGGTGCCCACTTTGATGGGAAGTGTTTCGTGTTTGATGAGCGGATGACAACGGATATCAATCAAACGGACGATCAGAAAATCGTCGGCAAATGCCATCATTGCGGAACGCAAGCTGAACAATTCGTGAATTGTCCAATTGATGAGTGTGACAAGCTCCACATCACATGCGAGAATTGTAAAGAAGAATATGAAAGCTGCTGTTCAAATGAATGTAAAGAAGCTTTCACAGCATCCAAATAATTGAGGTGAAGTACATGTCAATCGAAATTGGAGATAAAGTGACGGCCACTTACAAAACAGGTCGATACATCGGTGAGGTCATTGATTTCAAGCCGAAACTACAAAAAGCCGTCGTGAAGGTTTTGGCGGTCATCGTCCATCCGAAACAAGGGGACCTCCATTCACCGAATCAGGTGGACGTTCAGCTTTTCCATGAGCGGAAAGCCCTGGCGTATACGGAAAAAGCACTCGTTCCACTTTCAAGCATTAAACCGTATGAAGGAGAGATTCCGGGGTATGATGAGTCCTTGATGGAAGCTCTTCATAAACAGATGGATCAACTGAAGGATGAGGAAAGCGAATATGCTAAAGCATCCTATCAAAAGCTCGAGATTCTATCAAAAGATTATCAGAAATAATTCATTAACCCGCGTCAATCGTTGATTGATGCGGGTTTTCTTTTCTATCAAATCTACTTCTATTTCGATTGGCTTGTACATATTCATAGAGTATAAAGCTGGTTGAAAGGAATGAGAGCGCATGAAACACAATCGACTCATCTACAATCTGAAAAAGTCGAATAACGAAACGTTCGTCAAGCGAGCAGGGATTTATGCTGTCATTGTGTTGATCCTGTTCATCACTGTTTCCATATTAGCATCCTCCTTTTTCGAGAAAAGATTTCAATCCAGTTCCTTGAAAGGCACGCTCAATATCTTTTCCACTGAACAGTTGGTGACGTTCATGGGCACTGTGAATCCCTATTTCCAGCAAGGGCTTCCGAATTCATATGAACCCCCTTCCATTCAAAGCCTCTCGTTCGAGTTAGCGACGAATATCAAACCAGGCGATATTCGCTCTTTACTTGGTCGGGAACTACCTGGATTCGCGATCTTTGATACAGAAATTCTTGTCGCCGGAGAAGGAACGGATTATACGACGTTGCCAATTGAATCCGCTCCGCCTTTGGATGTCCTCTTGAAAGAACGTGAAGTTGCAGAAGAAAAACTGAATGTAGAAGGTTCAAAAGACACACCCGAACCGAACATGACGACAGGTGGGCGAAAAGTCGTTTATATCTATCAGTCGCATTCCTATGAGTCCTTTCTTCCATTGTTGAAAGATGCGAAAGTACCGAATGATGCCAACAGTTCTAATCCGAAAGCGAACATGGTTCGAGTAGGGGAAATGCTAGCCAGCGAACTGGAGAAGAGGGGAATTGGTTCCCAACAAGATCGGACAAATACTGGAGAAATGTTGAAAAGTCGGGGATGGGAGCATGGAAATGCTTATCAATTGTCCAGAGAGATTGTGAAGGAAGCTGTATCAGTTAACAACAACATTGATTTCAGTTTCGATCTGCATCGAGATTCTCTCAGAAGAGATAAAACAACGGCTACGATTAATGGTAAAACGTACGCAAAACTCATGTTTGTCATAGGTAAAGCGAATCCTGATTATGAAAAGAACGAACAACTTGCAAGTGAACTCCACAAATTGCTCGAGGAGAAGTATCCCGGACTCAGCCGCGGGATTCTTGTAAAACCAAAGATTGCAGGGAACAACGGACTTTATAATCAAGACCTCTCAGATCGTGCAGCTCTAATGGAGGTCGGCGGTGTGGACAATAACCTCGAAGAAATTCAACGCTCAATGGAAGCTTTCGCAGAAGTGTTTGCTGAATATTATTGGAAAGATGAGAAAGTGAATGCAGGAGGTAACTGATTTGTAACGAATTATGTAAGTGGAGTAAATCTTCACATTATTCTCACACTTATCACAAACTCGTTGTGAGATAATGAAGTTACAAATCTTTAAGTAGACTGAGGTTGAATGCACATGCCGAACTGGTTAAGGAAAACGCTCGTCGTACTGATTACGGTCTTCACATTAGGAACTGTTACGCCGCCTCCGCATTTGTTAGCAGAGAGTGATGAACGAACTCCGACAGAAACGACTTCTGCGGTTAATCAAGCCAACTTAGAATCGTTTGATTTTGAACAAATAATAGATGACGAACCAGAAGTCGACCTCTTCCAAAAACCTTGGCAAGAGGTTGCAGCTACATACGAAGAAACAGATGAGTTAAAAGAAGCTTTCGTTGCTTATTCTGTGTATCAAGCAACCGAACAGACGAAAGAAAAATTCGGAGACCGGATCGAGGCAAAACGTGGCGAGGAATTCCGAACCGTTATTTTGCCAAAGATTGAAGAAACGATCTCGCAACTGAGTGCACATCTTGAAGAAGAGATGTTAAGGAACTTGACGATTACAGAACGACCTACCCCTGGGAAGAGCGAAAAGATCTTCCACATCAAAAATGAACACACAAATCAAGATGTGTTTCGTTTACACGTACGAAGAGAACATCCACCAGGGCAAGGATACTGGTTTTCGTTCCACTATCATGTATCAGAAGACAACTTTGAAAGCCATCATGAACTAGGGAGCATCTACTGGGATAAAAATACACCACCGAATTGGATGAGTTAAGCAACCTGAGTACAGGTTGCTTTTTCTTATAGGCCGAATTACCTTGCCACAGAATTTCTAAATTACATTTCGACCATGAATGCATAATGCTATAATTGGGACAAGCATTATAAATTGAATAGAAGAGAGGGATTCCATGGAACAATATTTGGATTTGTGCCGTCACATTCTAGAGAATGGCACAAAGAAAGAAGATCGTACAGGCACCGGAACGATCAGTGTTTTCGGTTACCAGATGAGATTCGATCTCCAAAAAGGCTTTCCGATGGTTACGACGAAAAAACTCCATTTGAAATCTATCATCCATGAACTCCTATGGTTCTTGAATGGCGATACGAATGTCAAATATCTTCAAGAGAATGGCGTTCGGATCTGGAATGAATGGGCGGATGAAAATGGTGACCTTGGTCCGGTATACGGGAAACAGTGGCGTTCCTGGACGAAACCGGATGGCGGGACTGTCGACCAAATCACACGTGTCGTTGAGGAAATCAAACAAAACCCGGATTCCAGAAGACTTGTCGTCAATGCATGGAATGCCGGAGAACTCGATGATATGGCACTCACACCATGTCACTGCTTGTTCCAATTCTATGTGAACGATGGCAAGTTGTCGTGTCAGCTCTATCAAAGATCAGCTGACACATTCTTGGGAGTACCTTTCAACATCGCATCATATGCACTACTTACCATGATGATTGCGCAAGTGTGCGATCTCGAACCAGGTGAATTCGTACATACCTTCGGAGATGCGCACATCTACTTGAACCATATTGAACAGGTGGAACTGCAGCTCACTAGAGACACCCGTGAGCTTCCGACCATGACCATTAATCCAGAAGTGAAATCGATTTTTGATTTCAAATTTGAAGATTTTACATTGGAAAATTACGATCCACATCCACACATCAAAGGAGCCGTTTCTGTATGATTTCATTACTTTTCGCAATGGGAAAGAACCACGTTATTGGTAAAAACAATGATTTGCCGTGGCGATTACCAGAGGATCTGAAGTGGTTCAAACAGGTATCCACGGGACATACGGTCATCATGGGACGGAAAACCTATGAATCAATCGGTAAACCCCTCCCGAATCGTAAAAATGTCATTGTGACCAATGATAAAGAATACGAAGCAGAAGGATGTATTGTGACACATTCAATCGAAGAAGCGTTGCAACAAGATGGGGACGAAACGATTGTCATCGGTGGTGCGAAAATCTATGAGCAAGTACTCGATGATGCGGATCGCCTCTATATGACTTACATTGATGAAGAGTTTGAAGGGGACACTTTCTTCCCGGAGTATGATGAATCTGAATGGGAACTGACCTCAAAAGAAATAGGGATCAAAGACGAAAAGAACCCGTACGACTATTATTTCTGTGTTTACGACCGTAAGACAGACTGACATCATGAGAGCGACGTAGAAGGTGTCTGACCGAAGTCAGGCACTCTTCTTTTTTACAAAGGAGTGGAAGGATGTACATAGAGGATTCCTTATATGGACGTTTTGAGCTGGAACCGGTTCTAGTAGATTTAATCGACTCAGATGCGGTTCAGCGCTTAAAAGGTGTCCATCAAAATGGAGCAAGCTATCTCGTCAATCCGAAGTGGAAGAATACGAGATACGAACATTCAGTCGGAGTGATGTGTTTGATAAGACTTCTGGGAGGTAGCCTAGAAGAGCAAATTGCAGGACTTCTTCATGACGTATCACACACCGCATTTTCCCATGTTGTAGATGATGCTTTGCAACAAGAAAATGAGGATTACCATGAACAGATCAAGGAACAGATGGTAATGGAGTCAGACCTACCATCTATTCTGGAAAAATACAATGTAAACCTAGATGATGTGTTAGAAGAAGCCAATTGGAAGATCCTCGAACAGCCAGCACCACGCTTATGTGCGGATCGCATCGATTATACACTAAGGGATCTGTATGAATATGGCGAAATTACTAAGCAAGAAGTAGAGGACTTCCTGCAAAGCCTGAGTTTGTATAATGGTAGAATCCATGTAAAAGATGTAAGTGCTGCTGAATGGTTTGTGGACCACTATTATCAAGAAGTACTGGACTTTTTTCTACACCCGCTCAACATTTACAGCAATCATATGATGTCTGAACTATTAAAAGCTTCACTAAAGAAGGCGATCATAACAAAAGAAGACTTTTTAATGACAGACGATGCATTATTGAGGCTGATAGAGAACAGTAAAGAACCTGAGATTCTATCACTACGGAACAAGTTATCGGATTCTGTTGTGGTCCATGCCAACGACCAGGATTACGACATCGAAGTAAAGAAAAAGATGAGGTTGATCGATCCTGAAGTGATTGTCGGGAAAGAAAGCTTACCAGTAAGCCAACTTTCTAAAAAAGTGATGGATATGAATGAAAAGGCAAAGGAACGATCTTTAAAAGGTGCCAAGATCAAAATCTCAAAATAAAAATTTCACGTACCGTACTAGAAATGGAATTTTTAAAAACAAAATTTAATAAAACAGTTTAATAAAGGCACTCGGACACTTCAACACAATTGCAACATCATGTTTTAATTGCCCTTATACTGAAGAAAGTATTTTATACTTTCTTCAAGTGCAATAGCGACAAAGTTTCCGAAAACTGCCTTAAAAAAAGGCTTGTAAACAAGGAGGGATTGGGTTGGAGGTCGTTTATGAAAAAGGGTCTCGATATTTAAAAGACTTAACGGTATTCACTTATCATGAAGCCATGTCTTGTATCTTTCCTCTCGTCATCTTTTCGAGCTTGTTTTTGACGGACCAATTCCAGGCATACATAGCGATCCCGAGATATGATTTAATGTTATTGATTTGTATTGCAACTCAAATCCTCATGGTGGTTGGTCGTTTTGAATCGATGGACGAATTGAAAGTCATTTGTGTGTTTCATATCATTGGACTTTTACTAGAGTTATTCAAAGTGAATATGGGATCATGGTCGTATCCAGAGGAGGCCTATACGAAAATCCTAGGTGTCCCGCTATATAGTGGATTCATGTATGCGAGTGTTGCCAGCTATTTATGTCAGGCTTGGAGAAGGCTTCATGTCGAAATCATTGCCTGGCCGAATGTTTTATTGACAACACTGTTAGGGGCTGCGATTTACTTGAACTTTTTTACGCACCACTATATTTTTGATATTCGCTGGTGGTTGGTCGGGATCCTATTCCTATTGTTCTTCAGAACCTATGTCATGTTCAAAGTAAGAGGGAATACGTATCAAATGCCGATTATCCTTGCGTACTTTTTAATCGGATTTTTCGTCTGGATTGCTGAGAACATTGCAACCTTTTTCAAAGCATGGCACTACCCTTATCAAAAGGAAGCATGGTCTCTTGTTGATTTAGGAAAACTGAGTTCATGGTTCTTGCTCGTTATCGTCAGTTTCTTGATTGTTGCTCACCTGAAAATGTTGAAGGGGAAGGAACAGGCATGAAAAAGAAAAGGACCATTTCCATTTTCCTTAATCGTCATATACTTCCGATCGTAGAGCAAATTCGGGCAAAACATGATCCATTGTATGGAAAAATTCCACCTCACATCACTTTGGTCTTTCCATTTAAAAATGAGATGACAACGGAACAGTGCCAACATCACATGTCACGCATATTGAAAGACTTCAATCCGTTCCAGATCACTTTAGAAGACACAGTAGTAGCTGAGGATGGATGCTTATTCTGGTTGGTGAAGGATGGTAAAGAGATCATTCAACAATTGAATTTGAAGTTATATTCTGGTCCGTTTAAAGAATACAGATCAACTACTCACCAATACATACCGCACATCACCATCGGACGCTTCAATGACCTGGAAAAAGCGAAAGCTGTGCAAAATGAAATTGCACAGCTGATCAATGAACCGGTTACTTTAACGGTTGATCGAATCACGTTAGAAACAATCGGAGAAAATGAAGCGTCCATCGTGGAATATGTTCATGTAATGTGAATCTTTTTACTACCTCAATCGTACGTTACATTGTAGACGGCTTGATATACATGACATAAGCGCGGCGATCCTCATCGATTTCAGAGGCGACTGTTTCATATTCGGCATTTTTCAATTGGATGTAATCCGAACCGATATAACCGACCACTTCTTCATGGTTCTGACATTCAATCGTATGGAGGACTGGGGAATCAACATGTTCTTTCCATTCTCTCAGCTCGATTGTGACATATTCATAGATCGGAGCATCGTCAAAAACTTCTTCCTTCGCATCTACGGATAGGTAGATCACGAACAAGTCGGTTTCATAAGCGGTTGACGTCTTCGTGTATATTTGGTTGTTTTTTATGTAAAAATCACACATACGGCGAGCAAAAAGTTCACCAGAGGTTAAGCCTTCATAATGATAGAGAGCAGGAAATCCATTCTTTTCATCGAAAAGTCGATATTCCAAGCGATCTGTGAGGGTATTCAATCTATTCACCACCTAATCATCGGATAGTTTGATTATATAAAAGGAGGGATACGGATGAAAGGATCAAAAACAAAAAAATTGATGACAGGAGTTTTGTCTACAGTCGTGGCTACCTCTTTGACAGGCTGTGGTCAACAAAGCTTACCACCAGAACCAGATGATGAGAACTGTGATGAGTGGGAGTGGGAAGCGGATGAAGGCGTTTATGAATGTGAGGATCATGACTCAAACTTCTACGGCCATTATTTCTATGCTGGTAAGTATTATAAATCAAAGAGCAAATTGCTCGGCAGTTCTGCCTACAAAAAATATCGCTCCAGTAAAGGTTTCAAGGGCGGATTTGGGTCCGGCTCTAAAGGAGGGTTCGGAGGCTGATTGTGTTTTCAAACGATCAACATATTAAAAACCGAGAAACATTCTACGGGACATTCCAAGATTTCTGGCATGATCTAGACGGTGAGGAGTACGCGCTATATGATTGCTATCCAATGTCCCGAAGTGAAATCGATGAAATCCGAAATGCGACCGAAAAGGTAGGTCAAATCTATCAGAAGACTGCTGGATTGTTACGTAATCTAGATGACGAAACGTTGTTGCAACTGGATATCCCAGAAGAAGTCATACCCTTCATCCGAACGAAAAGTATATCTGCTGAAATGTTGATATCCCGGGTGGATTTTGTGAAAACTTCTGATGGATTGAAAGTACTTGAAGTGAATGCAGATACACCTACATTTGAAAAAGAAGTGTTCCATATTAATGCTGCAGCAGCTAAACACTTCGGATACGAAGATCCAAACGAAGGATATGAGAGGGACCTGGCAAAAACCATACATACGACGGTGACGAAAAGTATACATTCCCTTCATAAGACGGATGATGCCAACATCGTGTTCACATCTCATGGGGATCATGAAGAAGACCGTCTGACGACACAATACTTGATGGAAATCAGTGAACTGGACGCACGCTATGTCCCTCTACACCAATTACAATTGTGGAAGGATAGCGATACCCGCTTGCTGTTGGACGATCAAGGAGAACCGATTGATGTACTCTACCGACAGACTTATCCTTTGGAGCATCTCATTAATGACCAGGACCCAAATACCGGAGCAAAAGTTGGAGTAGATCTTCTACAATTGATTCATGACAAAAGCGTCATCTGTTTCAATCCCTTATCCGCCTTTCTCCTTCAGTCAAAAGCGGTTCAAGCTGTCATATGGGGATTGTATGAGGAACAGAATCCTTACTACACTGCAGAAGAACGACAGTGGATACGTACGTATTTCCTACCGACTTATTTGGATGACGTACCATTTAAAGAACGCGGAGTTCCTTATGTGAAAAAACCAAGTTTCGGACGGGAAGGGGATACGGTTGAAGTATTCAATGGCAGTGGCAACCTAGTCAATGCGGATGAAAACCGTACCTATCAGAGTTCCATCCCTGTCTATCAACAATTTGTCACGTTACCATCGACGTCGATCAGGACATCCAATGGCTTACAGAAAGGCCATCTCTTGATTGGAAGTTTTCTGATCAAAGGAAAAGCAAGTGCCATCGGTCTTCGTGCAGGTAACGAAATTACGGATAATAAAGCGTACTTTTTGCCACTAGGAATGAAATAAATAAACCGTTTAGAAAGGAAGAGGCAAATGGAACTATTATTGAACTTTTTATCATATTTTGCTGTTGGGCTAGGCTTATTGATTGTGGGGATCTTCTTATTTGAAATGACGACGAAAAATAAGGAGTTCCAGTTGATTTCACAAGGAAACAAGGCTGCAGCGTACGCACTTGGCGGTAAGATCATCGGTTTATCAATCGTGCTTTACGCTTCGATTGCAAACTCGATCAGCTTGTATGATATGGTCGTGTGGGGCGCTGTCGCGATTATCGTCCAAATTGTTGCCTTCTATATTGTGGAATGGATGACACCTAGATTTCATATTACGAAAGCGATTGATGATGATAATCAAGCGGTAGGATTGTTCTTACTGTTCGTATCCATCGCTCTTGGCCTGACAATCGCAGGATCGCTTACGTACTGATTCGATTAAATCAATTACTTGCTTCCATTCTGTGTATGATATATCATAACCGCGTAAAAGCTACTAACAAACTGAAACTGAGGGGTAAGTGATTATGACGGTAAAAGCAAAAAGTGTCAGAGAATCCAGGACGGTAAAGAGCAGTCATGTGCTACCTCCGGATACAAATACACATGGAACATTATTCGGTGGGAAGTTGATGGCGTATATCGATGATGTTGCAGCCATCGCAGCGACGCGTCATGCCCGTCAGCATGTCGTAACCGCTTCAAGTGATTCGGTCGACTTCCTCCATCCGATTAAAGAAGGATATTCGGTTTGCCTGGAGGCATTTGTATCTTGGACACACCGGACATCCATGGAAGTGTTCGTAAAAGTGATTTCGGAAAACCTCCTTACAGGAGAACGCAAATTATGTGCCTTATCCTTTTTGACATTCGTCGCTGTTGATGAGGACGGAAATCCAGCGCCTGTCCCGAATGTCATAGCTGAAACAGAAGAAGAGAAATGGTTATTTGAAGGGGCACCCAAACGTGCAGAGAGAAGACGAAAGCGACGAAATGAAAGCAAGCAGCTAGCTCAGAATTTCGGAACACAAAAACCGTGGGAACGCTTTTAACAAATGTTGACGCAAAAAAACAGGTTGGGGAGTCCAACCTGTTTTTTTGCGTCATAACTGTGGTCGTTCACTTAATCTAGGCAATACATTCATGCCCTCGATATGTTTTTTAGTCTCTGAAGTACCAAGTGTGTAAATCCACTTATAAATCTCTACAAGCTTCGTATACGTTACTTCACGATCTTTGTCCACTTCGCTCTCCTTGAAGTGATTCAAAGACCAGAAGTCCTCTTTTTCCACATCTTCAGACGAGTTGAATTCCTCTACTGCTACTTTGAATTCATTCAATTCATAGTCTGTCGCTCTGATCTCGAATAATTGAAACTGAGACTCAACGGGTGTAGGATAAATATCCCCTTTTGGTGATACAAAAAACGTATTACGTTCGGTCATGCTCATCACCTCTTTATAGTTTCGTATTATACGTACCCATTCCACAACTGGACGGGTGCTAAACGTTCATGCTGCAGTTAAGCACTCGACAATGTAACGCTCTATTCGACAGGAACTTCAAAATATTTTACAAGAAGCGGGAGGTAATGGAGAGGTTTTGTCAAACTATGTAATTAGAAAATAAACCAATCAGTGAGGTACCAGAATGTATTCGAATAAACGTTTGAAAGCTTTGGAATGCAGCTCTGACATTCATCAGTTGTTGAACTCAGATATGTACCAATCACTGTTCGAGCATAACAGTGATGCAATCTGGGCAATCGATTTGAATGGAATGGTCTTGCAAGTGAACCAGGCCGGAAGAACTCTATTACCTGCCGACTCCAAAGAATACTTTTATACACCGATCCATGAGTGGATTACCTTTGATGATGAAAACGAATTATATGAAACGTTATACTCTGAAGATACCCATCACTATAAAGGCAAAATGAAAACACGTCACTCCGAGAAATCCATTGTCTTTGAGATGACAAGCATACCGATCATCATCCGCGATGAAATCATTGGTCGTTTCATCCAAACGAAAGATCGAACAGAGGAACTTAAAGAAACGAAAGATCTGAAATCCGAAAATGCATACTGGGAATCGTTCATCAATCATTCTGCTGATGCCATCGGCCTATTTGACATGGATGGAAATATCCTTAAACTGAACCGGGCAACGGAAGATATCTTCTTGTATTCTAGAGAAGAGTTACTTGGCGGTAAGGTGGTGACCATTCCAGATGAATCGTATCGAGAAGAGGTTGACTTTCTGCAGCGGAAAGTAAAATCCGGTAAATCTGTTGTCGAATATGAGACCGTACGTAAACGTAAAGATGGTCAACTGATCGATGTAGCAATCACGTATTCTCCTATTTATGATGAGAACGGGGAAATGATTGCGATGGCAAACATTCTTCGAGACATTACCGAACGGAAGAAGAATGTTGAAGTATTGCGTGAAAGTGAAGCGAAATATAGGTTGATCGCCGAAAATACAGCCGATATGATCCGTGTACTGGATTTGGACAATTCGATCCTTTATGCATCTCCTTCCCATAAAATGATTTTAGGAAGAAGCGAGTCCGATTACCAGTTCAGGAACGGTTTTCAATATGTACACCCGCTAGACTTGTCTTCAGCGAATGAGCTTTACCAGCAGATGATTAAGATGAAGCAACCGGTCAATATCGAATACCGTGAGCAAAATGCGAAGGGTGAGTGGATTCCAGTGGAAGCAAGATGCATGCCGGTATTGGATGAGAACGGAACCATTACATCTATCGTCATGGTTATCCGTGATTTAACAGAACGTAAAAATACAGAAGAATTATTGAGGAACTCTGATAAGCTTGCAGTCATTGGGCAATTGGCAGCAAGCATCGCCCATGAAATTCGTAATCCTCTCACATCGTTGAAAGGTTTTCTGCAATATTTTCACTCCAATGGAGACGACTTGACGAAAACCTATTATGAGCTGATGTTATCAGAAGTCGAGCGCATCAATTTGATTGTCAGTGAATTCCTACTGCTCGCAAAACCTCAGACTTCAAAGTTCTCAGAAACACACATTCATCATTTGTTAAGCCATCTATTAGCATTAGTGGACAGTCAGGCCATTATGGAAAATGTAGAAATTTCCTTCGATATCGAAAATGACATTCCAACTATCTATTGTGATGGAAACCAACTGAAACAAGTCTTTCTCAATTATATTAAAAATGGAATTGAAGCTTGTTCCTATGGTGGAAAAATAGACGTTTCTGTTAAGCGTGAAGCTGAGGGAATCGTCGTACTGATAAAAGATAACGGAAAAGGGATATCCAAAGAAGATTTAGAGAAAATCGGGACTCCGTTTTTTACGACGAAAGAAAACGGTACCGGCCTTGGACTGATGATCAGCCAAAAGATCATCTCCAATCATAAAGGGCATGTTCATTATGAAAGTAAAGTGGGGGAAGGAACAACCGTAAAAATTCATCTACCTCATAATCCAAAGTAACTAAACTTGAAGCACCTAGACTTGAAGGAGTACAAAAATGACATCAGAACTTATAGAAGCTTTCGACGAGAATCAGAATTCGATTGGTGTTTTTTCACGAGACGAAGTCCATAGAAAGGGGTACTGGCATCATACTTTTCATTACTGGTTGATCCGTTTTGAAAATGACGTCCCCTACATTTATTTTCAAATCCGAAGCAAGCATAAAGCAGACTATCCTGGACTCTTAGACATCACAGCTGCTGGTCATTTGATGGCGAATGAATCCATTGAAGATGGTAAACGAGAGGTACAAGAAGAGATTGGCTTGGATGTGGAATTGGCAGATCTGGACCAGCTAGGTATCATTCATTACTCTTTAAAAAGGGAAGATTTCATTGATAATGAGCTTGCCCATACCTTTTTACACAGAATGCATAATGACGAAGCACCCACGTTCAAGGTCCAAGAGGATGAAGTTTCAGGCATTGTGAAGTCAGAATTCGATTTGTTCAAACAATTCTGCTTCAAAGAAATAGAGGAGTTAGAAGTAGAAGGATTTCAGATGTTTGATGATGGAGACAAACAACCGATTCACAAAAAGGTGACTCGAAATCATTTTGTCCCGCATGAAGATGATTATTTTGAAACGATCTCTTCAAAAATCGATTCCATTATAAAAGGTTGATCCGTTCGTATCTGGATCAACCTTTCTTTATCATCATTCTACAGGTTTCAAGTTTTCGTTTCCATCCAATGAAAGGATCATTTCTGTTATCAAAGTAATCTCATCTTCAATATCTTGCAGGCTTGCAGTTTCCACAGGAGAGTGCATGTACCGAAGTGGGAGAGAAACAAGCGATACAGGTACACCTTTACCCGTAAGACGCATGCGATCAGCATCAGTTCCGGTTACACGTGGGGTCAGCTCGTATTGAACGTTGATCTTGTGCTTCCGTGCCGTTTCTTCCAGCATATTGTTCAGCTTGTGGTGGATCGGTGCTCCTTTTGCTAATACAGGACCACCATCGAGTCGGATATCCCCATGCTTATTCTTGTTCACACCTGGGTAATCTGTCGCAAATGTCACATCAACTGCAAGTGCAAAATCCGGTTCCACCTGGGAAGCTGCGAAATATGCGCCACCCATATTGGTTTCTTCATTCACTGTACTGACAGAATAGACGCCTACTTTCGGGTTTTTCTTAGCCACTCTGCGCAATACTTCAGCAACGATGAAAGACCCTGTACGGTTGTCCAATCCTCGACCGCTGATGCGATCATTCAACAAGAATTCAACGTTCCTACGATAGATGGCGAGATCACCGATTTGAACGTATTCTTCCATTTCTTCTTTACTTTTCGCTCCACAATCTATGTAAAGATCCTCAAAACCAAAGTCATCGTTAATGCCACCATGATGCTCTGCATTTACCCCGATGACCCCCGAAATGGTCTGTTTGCTCCCGAGGATTTCTACCTTCATGCCGATGGAAGGCTTTGGGCTGATTCCGCCGAGCTTAGTAAAATGCAGGAATCCATTTTCGTCAATGCGATTGATCATGAACCCGATTTCATCACAGTGACCAGCAAGCAATACTTTGAATGGAGCATCTGGGTTGATCACTCCGTAAGCGTTTCCAATATTATCCGTTTCAATTTTATCAGCAAATGTACGCACATAATCCATCCATTTGCGTTGTATCCCCATTTCAAACCCAGAAGGTGAAGGGGTAGATAATAATTCTTTCAAGAAATTTTGCGATTCGAATTCCATGACGTACCTCCTAGTAAAATATCCATTACCATCATAACTGTAAAAACAGAAAAACACAAAGGCTCTCGGCGTTTTAACCATTTTAATCTCCTACACAGTTGTCCATTTCAATCATCCATCATTTACATAACTTATAGAGAGCGATAGAAGTATAAGGGTGGTGAGAATGTTTGGAGAAAAGAACGGTAAAATATGTAGCGATCGGGGATTCCTTGACGATTGGAGTAGGTTCATTGATGAACCCGAATTTCGTAACCCTGTATACTCAAGCGTTGGAAAGTGTTTTTCAGATGGATGTAGACAGGTTCGTATATGCGCGGAATGGCGCTACAACAAAACAAATACTTAAGTTTTTTAAAAAACGGAAAGTCCGGGAAGCTATACAAAATGCGAATGTTATCACAATTACTGCAGGTGGGAATGATCTTAAGCGAGCACTGCGGACGTATTATAAGAAGAAAGATCAAGTCGTCTTCAAGGAGACGATCAAGCAAAGTATGTTGAACATAGCATCTATGTTGAAAGAGGTCCAAAAAATAAAAACCGGTCAAGAGGATTATTACGTCCGATTAGTGGGGCTATACAACCCTTATACCCAGTTGGATTTCAGTGATAAATGGATCCATACTTTCAATACACAATTGAAGCGGTTCAACCGGAAAAGAATCTTGATGGCGGACATTTTTGAAGGCTTCAAAGAACACGGAAGGAATGCACTTGCGATTGACGGGCTTCATCCGAACAAAATAGGATATACCATCATTGCCGATGCGTTAGACAAAACAGGATTTGATCCACTAGCTTCACTGATGGATAGGCGCTACTTATTTCCCTGCATAGAAAAAAGCTGATAAAAAACGATTGTCTCTACAACAATCGTCCGTTTATCAGCTTTCTCATTTATGAAACAGCGACACTCTGTGTTTGTGCTTTACCGATTTGTATCTCGTGAATGGTCAATTCAGGTCTTGATCCGACTCGGATGTTCAGTCCTGTCTGTCCTAAGCCTTCACTGATGTAAAACGGTTTTTCATGCATATACAACAACCCTTTTACCATGTTCATCCGTGCAAGCTTTCCCATTTTTACAAGATGATAGGGTTTCGGCCAGTGAATCTGACCATTATGGAAGTGACCAGATAACAGATAGTCGAACTGAGAACCATCCATATCAAGTACAACGTTCGGATCGTGTGTCAGTACTAGATTGTAGTCAGACTCTTCTAATCCATCATAAGAAGCGAATAGGTCACTGTGACCTGTACCATAATCGTCAATTCCGATAATGTTGATTTTAACCCCATTCACATCGATTTGTGTATGTTCATTACGCATGGTTTGGCAACCATATCGATTCAACAGCTGCTCAAGTTGCTTAAAGTGTCCTTCTCTCAATACATAATCGTGATTCCCGAACACGGCATACATGCCAAGCGGGGGATTGAGCTTTTGGAAGGTCTCAAGATAGTCAGGCAGCTTTTTCAAAGTGCGCTTTCGATCCAGGAAATCTCCTGTCAAAGCAATCAAATCGAAATCCTCGTCTTTCAATCGAGTATAAAGCTCCTTTGGACTAATCGACAGGTTTTCCAAATGCATATCTGAAATCTGTAATACCTTTAGTGACTGTCCAGAACGAGTATGCCTCGCCTCAATGCGGACCTTTTCCATTTGTATATCTTTCGTATTCTTGTGGGCCTTGACTATTGCAACAACGATGATAAAAATAAAAAAAGCACTTACGAACAAGTCAATCCCCTCCCATATACAATTATAGGAAATTGAGAGAGGATTGGAACCGGTAAATGCTGGGAGTCACTATCTTGGTTGTCTATAACGTTGGTACAACTTGTCTTTGGACATCATCAAGTATTGGGGCTTGGCATGAAAAAAATGCCTTTCTCCTCCTCTTGAAAGGAGGGAGATCGGTAGCAGTGCAGATAGCTTGAATATACGGTAACAATGACTCTGAATGGTATAGGGTTCAAAGCCGAGTTTCTTACATCCTCGATCCAATAAGGTAATTCCGATAATGCCTTTGATCTCGCCTTGTTGATGATGCTTTTCTATATAGTCAGCAACGTGTGGTAGTGATGTTTGTATTTTCTTATATAAGTAAATCATCTTCTGGAAATCGTTCGTTATACCCGCCATGTCTTTAAGTAGACGAACGTTATGCAGATGGATTTTCACTAATACATCATTCTTCTTGAACACTGTTCCATCTGACAGTGTGATTGTTCTTCCTTTGTAACGGGTCAATCTGACACGGAAGATACATCCACGTGAGCCTGCACATCGATCCAGATAGGTCAATCGTGTAAACATGTAATACAACGGATCTAAGAAGCTCCAGATGGACAAAGCATATCCTCTAATGAATTCCATGTTGACGTTCTCCTTTAAATCATACAGTTTGAATCGTTCTTATTTTTCTCACGGACGTACCATTGTAAAAGAGGTAATAACAGGATATTGAACCAGTTGAATGATTTTCATCTTTCTTCAAACACTAAAAAGAAAAAATGGGTGGATGGAGAATGAAACGTGCATTGATCATGCCGCTCCTGACGATCAATTCTGGTCATCATCATGTGGCAGATAGTGTCCAACAAAAAATCAGCAATGAATTTGACTGCCAAAAGGTTGAACTTCTTTCGTATACCTTCGGAAAAGGGGAGACGATCGTTTCTCAGGCGTACTTGAAATGGATTACATATAGTCCGGCATTTTACAGCAAGGTGTATAAGCGGATCGCGCTTCCGAACGGTAACACGAGCCTACCTTTCAAATTTTACGAAAAACTGTTCTTGAGGAACATGATGAAGATCTTATCCGATTACCGGCCAGATGTTGTGATATGTACACATGCGCTTCCCTCTCATTTACTGAACATCTTGAAAAGGAAAGGGAAGGTGGATGTCCCTGTCATCAATATCTACACAGATTATTTCATCAATCATTTGTGGGGGGACGAATACATCAACCTGCATATGGTCCCTGATGCACCTTTCACGCATGAATTGATACAGCGAAAGGTGGATGAAAGTCAGATCGTCATGACAGGGATACCGACAGACGGTGCTATTCGAATAACAGATCGTAGGAATTATGAGCGGAAGGATCACTATGAAATCTTGATTTCTGGTGGAGCTCAAGGCACCGGCAAGCTCAATAGGTTCATCCACGCGCTGAAGCCAAAAGGTCGCATTCAATACAACGTTTTGTGTGGGAACAATCAAAAACTATTCGCTCGGATAGAAGCCTGGAAACATCCTCAAATCAAGCCGTTTTCTTATATCCAATGCAAGGAACAACTGAATGAGTTGTATGAGCGATGTGATGGGATCATATCTAAACCTGGTGGCGTCACCATGTCGGAGTGCTTAAAGTCGAGGCTACCGATTTTCATCTATGACTACCTGCCAGGCCAAGAGGAATACAACTTCACTTACTTGAGAAGTCAGAATCTCGTCCAAAATCTGAGGGAGTGGAGAGGGGCAGAAGAGTATTTGCTTCGATTTTTGGATGATAAAAGGGAATTTGAAGTCCTACAGAAACAGTTGGACGTCTATCATACGCGGCTAACTGACAAATCCATCCTCAATTTAATCAATGAGAGTATCGCTCAAACCACGAATGAGAATATTAAATCATAGTAATGAGAAAGGTGAGATGTTATGAAAAGGATCATTTTACAAGGATCAGTACTTACCATTACAGCCCTTATCTTTTTAACAGGATGTAAAGACGAACCACAAACAGATATGAAGAATACGATTTCGACACAAGAGTTATCGACGAATGAATCGACATCCATTGAGAAAGAAGTAATTGATATGAAAGGTGTCGAAGATGTAGAAATCATCCATTCCAAAGATAAACTGTTGGTGGCTATCAAAGTGACAAATATCGATCGCTTCCAAATAGAAGGCATTGAAAAGAAAGTAAAGAAGAAAATGGATTCAAAATACCCAGAAATGGAAGTAACGGTTTCACCGGATAAGAAAATCTTCATGAAAATAATGGAACTGGAAAATCAACATGCAAGTAAGAAGTTGTCAGAACGAGAAATCCATAAGAAAGTCGTCTCCTTGATCAAGCTGTCAAAAGACGAGGGTTGAATGTGTAGAAGTCCTTTCGAAGTACTATTCCTGACGCGGATTAGAGAGAGGGCTTTTTTATATGTCATAAAAAAGAACATCATCCTAGTGGATGACGTTCCTTTCCCAGGTAGCCAAGTCATAATAACCCAGGTCAATCTTTGCTTTTTCTTCCAGAATCAGATCGTACAATGGCTCGGGAAGATCCCGAGTCAGGGAATGTAGGAGATCAATTGAGTCGTCGGGAGAATAGACGAGCACGGAAAAAAGCTTCCGGTTGATCATATCCATTCCTGTAATGGTGATGAAGTTAAGATCCCTCGTGCGAAACGTATAAAAGATGCGGTATAATTCCATAGTGAATCACCTTTTTAGTATCCATTCTAGCCAAATCCCAAGATATACATACAAGTGTAGGAGGACGAACGGATTATGGAATATGAATTTATCATCCGATTACCTTTTCCAACGGTAGAGGAAGCGATTGAAAAACTTGCTATCGAGGGTTATTACAATGCCTTTTACGATCAACCGATTGAAGTGTCTCGAAATGAAAACGGCTATGATTATGAGGTAACAGAAGATCAGGACGTTGATTTACATGTGATCATCCCAACAGAAAATGCGTCCGATACGACGAAGAAACTCGCTCGACTTCTGGATCATGACACTGGTCAGATTAAAAATGAACCTTATGAATTGCAAGAGTGGCAGCAGCCCATTCCGCGAATAGAAGTGGATGAGGAGTGGGAGATTGTCACACCTCAGCACGATCCAACTCCAGGTAAAAAGCAGATTCTCCTAGAATCAATGGGAGGCTTCGGTACGGGAGCACACGTCACGACTCGTGATTGCTTGCGTGTATTGCTTCATAATGATTTGACTTCACAAAGCGTCATGGATATCGGAACGGGGTCCGGTATACTGAGCATAGCAGCAGCGAAGAAGAATGCTGAAAAAATGATTGCGATAGACATTCAACCAAGTGAAAGAGAAGTGTATGCGAATGCTGAATTGAATGGTGTGGAACGAATCGAAGTACAGCAAAAAGACCTCATCAATGAAAAGCCGGAAAGTTACGGGAAGTTGGATTGGGTCTTTATCAATATTGGTACGGAGGAGACGATTCAAATTCTAGAACAACAGTTTTTTTTCAAAAACGAAGTTGAACATTTCCTCATTTCTGGTGTAGTTGAGTGGAGTCATGGAAAACTGTTGGACTACTTTGAGCGATATGGTTATGAAGCTGTAGAAAAGCATATAAACGACGAATGGATGACGATCCATTTTATGAGAAAGTAAAAAACTGTGGAGAAAATCCACAGTTTTTTATATATCCAGCTGTTGATCAATGGTCACGTCACTTGCAGAAACTTTACAGCAGCTTAATGTCACACAAGATAAAAGAAGGAAATAGTGATTTGATAGAGAAATTTCCCATATTATATTTTCGTAATGGACACATGTAAGGGGAGGAAGATCGATGAAAGCTGTCTTGTGTAATCGCTATGGACCACCAGACGTTTTGGAAATGCATGAACTGGAAAAACCTGAGCTTCAGGAGAACGAAGTGCTGATCAGGGTCCATGCCACCACGGTCAGTTCAGGAGATTCAAGAATCCGGAACGGCAATCGTAAGACCTTACCATTATGGCCGATTTCAAAAATGGCGCTTGGAATCAGAAGACCGAGAAAGAACATACTTGGAATGGATTTCTCCGGTCAAATTGAAGAAGTGGGGAAGGACGTCACACAGTTCTGTAAAGGTGACCAGGTATATGGATTCTGTGGAAAAGGCACTTATGCGGAGTATATCAGCGTAAGAGAAGCTGGGTCACTTTCATTGAAACCTTCCAGCATGTCATACGAAGAAGCAGCGTCCGTTCCCTTTGGAGCCGTGTCGGCACTTGATTTCCTTCGAAAAGGTAAAATCCAAGCTGGCCAAAAGGTCTTGATCTACGGGGCTTCCGGCAGTGTAGGGACATATGCCATTCAACTGGCGAAACTTTTTGGAGCAGAAGTTACAGGAGTGTGCAGTACTAGAAATGTTGAACTAGTGAAATCATTAGGAGCAGATCATGTGATCGATTATAAAAACGAAGATTACACGAAGAACGGTGAAAAATACGATCTGATTTTTGATACGTTAGGGAAGTCGCCTTTCTCTAGGAGCAAAAAATCATTGCAAGAGAAAGGCTTGTACGTTACAGCAGTCGTCGACTATCGAGAAGTTGCACAAATCCTCATCACATCGAAATTCGGTAAGAAAAAAATCATAAGTGGTATTGCGGGGGAAGATCCAGGAGATCTCAAATATCTGAAAGAGCTTATTGAAGAAGGGAAAATCAAAGCAGTAATCGACAGAAAATATACAAAAGAACAGATTGCGGAGGCTCATCGTTACGTAGATGAGGGACATAAAGTGGGCAATGTCGTCATCAATTGGGAAGCGAGAAGTGACTAGGATTAAAAAACGACACTTCCTTCTATTATATAGGCGTAGCGAGGAATGAAGTTGGGAAAAGAGTACGAGATAAAAACTTGCAGGGATATTATGTAAAATATTTGAAACCTTCGTCCTTCTCATACGTAAGTATGACTAACGATACATAGAAGGTGGGGTTTCATGAAGTTCTTGTATTTTACAGCATCGATCCTAGGGAACGCAGGTATTGCTTGGTTATTTTCAAGGTTAGTAGGGTGGAGTTACATGGAAACCATTTTTCTTAGTGGGTTGCTCGTTTTTGGAGTGGTTTGGATGATTCTTCTGAATCACAATCAATCTACAAATATACTGAATGCAACCATCAAAGGGACTACGGGGGTTAGTACTGGTGTGTCCAAACCTTTTACGGTAACGCTCAATTCCTTCATGGTTGGAACGATCGTCTACCTGGTTACAAGTGGTGTAGTGACGTTCATCTATTACTTACCTTATTTCACCGCATGAAAATAGCGCTCTTGTCGAGCGCTATTTTAGCGTTTCATTAAGTACGGGTAAGAATAGACCACACCTAGAACATATAGTAAGACTGCAAAATAGGCAGGTGCTAGATGGTATTGATCCACATAACCGATATGATAGTGAATGCCGATACCAGCTGCAAAGCCAGGAATACCTCCGAGTGTCAACGTCCACCAAATCCATTCCTCACCTTCACGGTATCCCCACATCGCAATCAGTGCAATCATAATCCCTGCCGATATCAAAGCTCCACCAAAGCCAGCGCGATCATGAGCAATCAACGATATGAACTGTTGATTATGATCATGGATGTGTTCAGGATCAAGTTCCAGAAATCCGAGATCTTCTTTTACAAAAACGTCCGTCATCCCGATGTAAGAAATGACAATTCCAGCCGTCAAGAAAGCTCCTCCGAGAATGATGAACATCGTTTGTCCAAATTGACTCTTCCTCCAGGCTGTTGTATTTCGTGTATTGCTTCCTTCACTTCCCAAAGGCATGTTCCGTGTTTTAATAAATCCGTAGAGGAAAAAAGGTAGAATGAGCCCATTGTATAGCAAGTGAATCGGATCCAGATATCCGAAACCGATAAAATAAAAGAAGTTCAAAAAACCAAGTGTCGCGGCTATGTAAAATACCTTTCTTGCCCAATGTGATCCATTCCGGATGCCATGATAAGCGAGCATCATATACAAGAAACCAGCCGAAATCATGACCCCCGCAAGACTGATGCGATCATGAGACATGAATTTGAATAGATGATCACTGAAATGCTGAATTTCTTGTTTCGTCATGCCGAGAAATCGCTCATCAGGCGAAAGAATGACATCCGTCAAACCGACAAAAGTGGCGATGATACCCGCAATGAAGACCCCAAGTCCCATGAGAAAACTCGCCAACCATCCAGGTTGGGTTGGCTGTTTCTGTTTCACTTCATATGTTAAAGCTTCATTGATCCGTTTCGGTAGACCTGGACCCGAAAAAATGAATCCACTATGTATTTGAACCAAGTCTGCTCCAGCTCCCATTAAGGTAATAGCATCAGCAGGTTCATGGATCCCACCTGAAACGATAATCGATTTTTCATAGGATTGTAGTTGATGAATCCTTTCCAAATGATGATCCAATTCAAGAGGCCCTACATGATTAGATTGTTCAACCTTTTTTCCTTCTGGGATGTAAAATCCATCGATCCATTCGATGGAATGATCAATCTCATGTTGTTTCTCTACATTTACTAGAATAGGTTTACCCGCAGCTTCTTTTATCTCAGCTAACGTTTCCGCATGGAAGGATGTATCAAGCACAAACCAATCAGCATATTTCTTCAGCTTATGTATGATTTTCAGAGTATCTTGAAGAGAGGCTTCTCCAATACGGAATAGTACAGGTATCTTCAGTTTTCTGTTGGACAATACTTCTTCAACATGAGTGAAACCTGTGTTTTCTTGTAGGTGACTGTACTCTATCGTGTTGTACTCCTGATGAAGTTTGATCTCTGGTTCATGAACAGGGTCAATTGTAATTGGACCGACTTCAATGTAACCGAATCCTAGGTTCGAAAGTGCTGAAATCCCTTGAAGCTTAGGATCCACCTGGCCACTTAAACCAACAGGACTTTCCACTTCTACACCACATACGTTTTTGCGGATGGCAGGGGATGAAGCCATATGGCCAAAAAATTCGATGATCCGATATCCATAAGGAATCGAAATAAGGGTGTTCATCATATTAAGGGTTATAGAACGGGCTTTAGCAGGTTTCAAGTTGAATAACAACGGTTTAAAAAATGTGTGATAAGACCAATCTGGCATAACGTTTCTCTCCTTCCTTTTCATTGTAAAATATTCATCCACATACATGAAGGAATTTTTTGTTTATGTAGGGAAGAATAGGTTCGAAGGAGGCTTCAACATGAACGTACGAATTGATTTTACATACCGAACGCCAAAGGGTCTAGAAACCCTTTTCCAATCCGATGAGATGAACGCGGACAAAGCGATAAAAATGGCAGAGGACTTAGAACGGACAGGACGGGTGAAGAACCTTTCGTTCATCGACTCTCAAGATTCTACATGGTCGGTAAAGGAATTAAAGGAATTTTTAAAAGGAATCGAAACGGAACCGCACAATATAAAGGTGTATTTTGATGGAGGATATGAGTTAGAATCCCGGCGATCCGGTTTGGGTTGTGTGATCTATTATGACCAAAGCGGAAAGTCTTTTCGGCTACGGAAGAATGCAAGTGTCGATGAGCTCCAATCCAATAATGAGGCCGAATATGCTGCGCTTCATCTAGCGTTGAAAGAACTTGAAAATTTAGGAGTGCATCATTTGCCTATTAGAATCGTAGGGGACTCACAAGTGGTCATCAATCAGCTGAATGGAGAGTGGGCCTGCTTTGAAGAAGAGTTGACCAGATGGGCGGATCGTATTGATCAAAAACTGAATCGGCTTGGACTTCAACCTGAGTATGAGCTCCTCTCCCGGAAAAAGAATCAGGAAGCGGATAAACTGGCTACACAAGCGCTGAACGGGGTAGAGATATCGAGTACCATAGAATTATAATCATTGGAAGGAAATGGAGAGTGCATAATGGAAGTTGTAGACAGGTTCATATAAGGAGGCGTTCAAGTGAATGCATACGTAGGGGAAAATATGAAAGTAAAAACAGCGACGATGGAAGATATCAATACAGTATTGGATCTGTTGGTTAACGCAGCTGAATGGATCCAAACGAAGGGTACGACCCAATGGGACTATTACCTGAACGACTTGGAAGGCAACACGCAAGAGGTAAAGGACTCTATCCGAAATGGGAGTACGTTTCTTTTTTACGAAAAGGAACGACCGATCGCGACCGCTACACTGGAATTAAAACCAAGTGAGTGGGATTTTGATATGTGGGAAGATGAAGCGAATGATCCTGTCGTTTACTTACATAGAGTCGTTGTACATCGAGATTTTGCAGGGGAAGGTTTAGGGAACCAAATCCTCGACTGGTCAGAAGACTATGTAAGAGAGTCTGGACTGAATACGATGCGCTTCGATTGTTTAGCAAGCAATGAAAGTTTAAATGCTTATTATCAGAAGCGTTATCCTTTAAAGGAAGTCAAAAACAAATTTGGTCAGCATTGTAAATATGAAGTGGAATTGTAGGAGTGGAGAGAACGAATGGAAAAAGAACTTGAAAAAGTGAGAAAAAGAACGGAGAAACGATTGGAGTACCACAGACGGAAAGGTTCTGCCTCGCGACCAATCAACAGTGCGTTGGATCACCTCGGACGCATCGAAGGTTATCCGACCAGAAATGTTGGTCGCATCAATATGAAGGGACTGCCTAAACCAATCCGCATCATAGGTTACATTTGGATCGGATTCATCGGCCTGATGATCATCACGTTGATCTATGTGAATATCCGGGATTGGTTGTAATAAATATTTGAAAGTAGCAGGCAACAATAGAGGAAAGACATAGTTGTGAGTGAGGTCTCCATGAAACGATTCATTGTCATCGTCCTGTTATTGAGTATATTCTTGTTTCCATTAGAAGCTATAGCCTTATCAATGCCTTGTTCCATGGTATTGAAACCAAACGAACCAGATCATCTGAAAAATGCTATGGGTAGTGCTTTAATCTATAAAGTGCAATTGAATCCCCCGAGCTTTGCCAGAACAAATATAAGCATTCTAGCAGTACATTTACCAGATCCAGCTTTCTTTGGTGATTACGATCGGTACGAAGGATTCGCTTACATACCAGAAGAAATCAGCTGGCGTTTCACTCTTTATCCAACACCAGAAGACGATGCACCCACTTGGGCTGGTCGAATTGGTTTAATTACAGCTGAAATGAAAAACGTGTTCGTTCAAGTTAGGTTATCTAACTCAATTACCAACAAACTAGGTCCAAGCGTACTATCGAATTCAATAGAATCGTGCATGTAATGGGTAGCGGTGTATGAGAATGGCTTTCTATCCTTCAAATCTGCAAATCCCAAAATGGAGGATAGAAAGAGGGGCTTTCTATCCTTCAAATCAGCGAGATCCCAAAATGAAGGATAGAAAGAGGTGCTTTCTATCCTTCAAATCAGCAAAATCTCAAAATGGAGGATAGAAAGAGGTGCTTTCTATCCTTCAAATCAGCAAAACCCCAAAATGGAGGATAGAAAGAGGGGCTTTCTATCCTTCAAATCAGCGAAATCCCAAAATGAAGGATAGAAAGAGGTGTTTTCTATCCTTCAAAACGGCAAAATCCCAAAATGAAGGATAGAACGCATCTACCACATCTAAATAAGGTAAAAGCTCAAAGCGCAAACGCTCTGAGCTTTCTTTCATTGTCCGAATCGGTTCAGCTTTTCATAGAATTCCTTTAAGAACTGGAAGAAAATCTTCTCGGATGGGGCGAGTTCCCGGTTTTGCGGAATGATGATACCGACCGTTCTTTTGACATTCGGTTCGATGACCTCAATCGCCACAGTATCTCGATCCGGTCGCTCATGTAAGGTGATCTCAGGGAGTAAGCTCACGCCAAGTCCAGCAGATACGAGCCCTTTGATCGTGTCCACATCTTCTCCTTCAAACGCAATACGTGGGTTGAAGCCGACCTGCTGACAAGCTCTCATTACTAAATCCCTCAGTACATATCCTTGCCGGAACATGACAAACGGATCGTGCTTCAACTGGCTAAGTCTCAAATGAAGCTCACCTGCCAGTGAATGCTGCTCAGGCAACAATGCCATGATTTTCTCGGTAAAAAAGATATGCCCCTTCACGTCATCCTGTTTTCCAGGAACCGGGGAGACGAATGCAAGATCAATATGCCCCTGGATGACGGCGGTCGTCAACTCGCTCACAGTGCCCTGACGGAGCTGAAAGCCGATTTGCGGGTGTTCTTTCCGAAAGGCGGAGATGACGGATGGCAATGTCTTCGCAGCTAAGCTGTTCGGAAAACCGAGCCGAATTGTCCCTGTTTCAGGGTTCAAGAACTCATACACTTCCTGTTTCGCTTTCTCGATTTCCAATACGGCCAACTGAGCACGCTCCAAAAAGATCCTCCCAACTGGGGTCAAACGGATGTTTCGTCCTTCACGGAAAAAGAGTTTCACCCCGAGTTCCTCTTCTAAGTTTGCGATTTGTCGGCTGACCGCAGATTGTGCAACGTGCAATTCGGCTGCTGCTTCACTGACATGCTCTATTTCCGCAACTTTTATAAAATACCTGATTTGTCTCAGTTCCATTATATCAACCCTTGTAAGCGCTTAATCTCAAAATGAGATCAATTCAATCTAATTTATATATTGAAAGCATAACAGAAAACCCATAACATTTAAACTAACCTTTTGTCAGAAATTTTCGAACGATTAGAGGAGTACTCTTTCAAGTTTAGGGGTATTCCTTTTTAAAAAATATAAGCGCTATGGGGTGATAGGATGATTCGAACAGGACTACCAGAGAAGCAAGGTTTATACGATCCCAAATATGAAAGTGACGCTTGTGGTATCGGTTTCGTTGCGCAAGTCGACGGGACTTCGACTCATAAAACCATTAAGGATGCATTGACGATCCTATGCCGGCTGGAACATAGAGGCGGGCAAGGAGCTGACCCTGACTCCGGAGACGGGGCAGGCATCATGATACAAATGCCGGATCAACTTTTCCGTAAAACATGGAATGAAACCCTCCCGAAACAAGGCGATTATGCAGTAGGGATGGTTTTTTTACCTCAAAAGGAGTCTTTGCGCCAACAGATCGAAGAAACGATTGAGCGTACTGTGAATGAAGAGGGACACCACTTCATCGGCTGGAGAACGGTCCCTGTAGATGAAACGATTGTCACCTCATCCGCGAAAGAAACGATGCCATACATCCGACAAATGTTCATTCGTAAACCGGATGACATTTTTACGAGCGAAAAGTTCAATCAATCCTTGTATTTGATTCGAAGGGTGATCGAAAAGCGTGTTATGGATTTGGACAATATCGGGAAAGGTCCATTTTACATTGCGAGCTTATCCCCAGATGCAATCGTATATAAAGGAATGCTAACGTCGTATCAGCTGGATCAGTTTTATTTGGATTTAGCGAATCCAGTGACGACCTCCATGTTCGGTATGGTCCACTCCCGTTACAGTACGAATACGTTTCCGTCATGGGAACGAGCTCATCCGAACCGCATGCTCATGCACAACGGGGAGATCAATACGATTACAGGGAATGTGAATTGGATGAAAACCCGTGAGTCTGCGGCTGTTTCCACGGTCTATGGGAAACGCCATGATGACTTGCTCCCTGTTGTGTCTGAAGATTCCAGCGATTCTGGAATGCTCGATCAGACCTTCGAGTACCTTGTCATGAATGGCCGTTCGTTGGCGCACACCGCCATGTTGATGGTTCCCGAAGCTTGGGATTTCAACGACCAGATGACGGATCCGGAACGAGCTTGTTTCGAGTATATGAGTTGCATCATGGAGCCGTGGGATGGACCGACAGCACTTGCATATACGAATGGCAAGCAGATCGGAGCTTCCATCGACCGGAACGGACTACGACCGGCACGCTACTATTTGACGGATGATAATACCATCATCTTTTCTTCAGAAGTAGGTGTGTTGGATGTCGAGCCAGATAAAGTCGTGAAGAAAGGACGATTGGCTCCTGGAGAAATGATTCTGATCGACCTTGAGAAAAACGAAGTGCTTCTAAATGAAGATGTTAAGCGTGAGATTGCGACGCAATATCCTTATCGCAAATGGCTGAACGAGTCTCTTGTCAGCTTGCATGCACAAAATGATGGCCCTCGCTTTGAAAAAATGATTGAAGGCGAGCTTTTGACCTATCAGCTTGCACACGGATATACAAATGAAGAGATCATGAAAAATATATTGCCAATGGTGAATGAAAAGAAGGATCCGATTGGGTCGATGGGGAATGACACGCCACTAGCGGTGCTATCTGACAGACCACAGCTATTGTTCAATTATTTCAAACAGCTGTTTGCTCAGGTGACCAATCCACCGATCGATGCCATCCGGGAAAAAGCGATCACCTCAACAACTTCTTACATTGGTGCGAAAGCGAATGTGCTGGATGAAGGTCCGCAACATTGTAAACGAATCCGGTTATATACACCTATATTGAAAAAAGAGGAGTTCGAAGAGATCATCCATAACGGGCGGAATGATTTCCGATCAACGAAAATCTCGACGTGCTTCACAGGTGAAAGTGCAACGATGGAATCAGCGCTGGAAAACGTGTTTAAACAAGTCGAAAGGTCGATACGCCAAGGTGTTTCCTTGATCGTTTTATCCGATCGAAAAATGGATGAGAATCGAGTTCCGATTCCATCGTTACTCATCGTAAGTGGACTCCATCACTACTTAGTGGAAAAAGGATTACGTACGAAGGCGAGCATCATTATGGAAACGGCAGAAGCAAGAGATGTTCACCAATTTTCGGTGTTGATCGGTTTTGGTGCAGACATGGTGTATCCGTATCTCGCCTATCGAACGATCCAAAGCTTGATTGATCAGGAACATGTGACCGATTACGACTACATGGAAGCCGTTGATCGTTTCAGAGATGCCGCTACTTCAGGGATCGTGAAAGTCATGTCCAAGATGGGGATTTCCACGATTCAAAGTTATCGTGGAGCTCAAACATTCGAAGCGATCGGGATTTCAGAATCCGTCATTTCAAAATACTTTAAAGGGACTTCTTCAAAGTTAGGCGGAATCGATCTCACTACGATTGCGGACGAATCGATCAAACGCCACCATACGGCTTACTTCACTTTGAATCCAACTCTTGAAGCAGGCGGAGATATGCAATGGAGAAGTACGGGAGAACATCACTCTTTCAATCCGAAAACGATCCATACACTCCAGCACGCTTGTCGAACGAACGACAAAGAGTTATATAAAAAGTTTTCCGAGCTTGTTAACACGGAGAAAGTGACCTATTTGCGAGATCTATTCGATTTCAATACCAACGATGTTCAACCGATACCGTTAGATGAAGTTGAGCCGGTCGAGGCAATCTGGAAACGGTTCAAGACTGGAGCAATGTCTTACGGTTCATTGAGTAAGGAAGCACATGAAATTCTCGCAGTCGCCATGAACCGGATCGGAGGTAAAAGTAATAGCGGTGAAGGCGGGGAAGACCCGGACCGTTTCATTCCTGACGCTAATGGTGACAGCAGAAAGAGTGCCATCAAACAGGTGGCTTCTGGACGTTTCGGCGTAAACAGCCATTACCTCTCGAGTGCTGAAGAAATCCAGATCAAAATGGCTCAAGGGGCAAAGCCTGGAGAAGGTGGGCACCTTCCGGGTAAAAAAGTACACCCGTGGATTGCAGAGGTTCGAGGATCAACACCTGGAGTCGGTTTGATTTCACCTCCACCACACCACGACATTTATTCCATTGAAGACCTTGCTCAGCTGATTTATGACTTGAAGCATGCGAACCCGAAAGCACGCATCAGCGTCAAATTGGTTGCCAAGACAGGTGTAGGAACGATTGCAGCTGGAGTGGCAAAAGGAAAAGCCGATGTCATTCTGATCAGTGGATATGAAGGTGGTACAGGTGCATCTCCAAAAACGAGCATCCGTCATGCTGGTTTACCTTGGGAGCTCGGTTTAGCAGAGGCCCATCAAACATTAATCCTGAATAATTTGCGAGATAAAGTCGTGCTCGAAACAGACGGAAAGTTGATGACAGGTGCAGATGTCTTGAAAGCCGCAATGTTCGGAGCAGAAGAGTATGGGTTTTCAACGGCTCCGCTCGTCGTACTTGGATGTATTCTGATGCGAGCATGTCATTTGGATACTTGCCCAGTGGGAATTGCAACTCAAAACCCCGAACTACGAAAGAAGTTCCTAGGTCAAGCGGATCATGTCGTCAATTATATGCGCTTCATCGCAGAGGAAATCCGAGAATTAATGGCACAACTCGGAGTGAGGTCTCTCGACGAATTGATCGGTAGAACAGAACTGCTGAAAGTGAATGATAAAGCACTGGAACATCCGAAAGCGCAGCACTTGGATTTCAATCCGCTATTATTGCAAACGGACCATGCTTGGAAAACGAAAAAAAGACCATATCGTACTGAATATAACGAGAACCACTTGGATGAGGCACATCTGATTCCTAAAGTGGAGCAAAGCTTATTGAATCACAAGCCGGTGTTCGTCAAGTCACCGATCCGGAACACGGACCGCGCTGTAGGTACGAGACTCGGCTATGCTGTGACTGAAAAACACGGTGCGAAAGGCTTACCAGAGGATACAGTCAATCTTACCTTTGAAGGATCTGCAGGGCAAAGTTTTGGAGCATTTGTTCCGAAAGGAATCACTTTGAAAGTTATTGGGGATGCAAATGATTATGTAGGAAAAGGATTATCTGGAGGTAAAATCATCATCGCACCTCCTCGTGCAAGCACGTTCCAACAAATGGAGGAAGTGGTGATTGGAAATGTCGCCTTATTTGGTGCAACATCCGGTCAGGTATACATCAACGGAGCAGCTGGTGAACGTTTTGCCGTACGGAACAGCGGTGCTCATGCTGTCGTTGAAGGCTTAGGCGATAATGGATGCGAGTATATGACTGGAGGCAGAGTCATCGTACTCGGCTCTATCGGTAAAAACTTTGCAGCTGGAATGTCAGGAGGCATTTCGTATATTTGGACTACTGATCGAAAATCTGTCAAAGCCCGATGTAATCCAGAGATGGTCCTTTTTGAAGACCTGGAGGATTATGAAGAGAGCCAACACATCAAACAAATGCTTCAAAAGCATGTCCAATATACCGGAAGTGCCCGGGCAAGGTACATTCTCAACCATTGGCAGGAAGCTGTGAGCCAATTTGTCAAAATCATCCCGGAGGAGTATAAACGGAAACTCCAACAAGATGATGACCGGAGAAAGAAAGCTTCAAATGGCACAGAAACATTGACCAAATAAGGAGGGAGCTCATCATGGGTAATCCAAAGGGATTTTTAGAATATGCTCGGAAAGACAATGAAGAGCGAAATCCGAAAAAGCGGATCAATGATTGGAATGAATATACAGAACGTCATGACGAGAAAGATTTGAAACAACAAGGTGCCAGATGCATGGATTGCGGAACCCCTTTCTGCCATACAGGTATGGAGTGGGGCAGATCCTCGATCGGCTGTCCAATCAACAATCTGATCCCAGAGTGGAACGAGCTGGTGCACCAAGGGAAATGGAAGCAAGCTTTAGATCGTCTGGAGTTGACGAACAACTTTCCTGAATTCACAGGTCGGGTGTGCCCTGCTCCGTGTGAAGGATCGTGCGTGCTCGGTATCAACGATGACCCTGTGACGATCAAATCAATCGAAAACGAAATCATTGAGCGCGGGTTTGATAATGGATGGATTCAACCTGAACCTCCTTCTTCCCGTACAGGGAAACGAGTTGCCGTCATTGGTTCAGGTCCTGCAGGATTGACCGCTGCTGACGAACTGAATAAAGCCGGACATCTGGTTACGATCTTTGAAAGAGAAGACCGTCCTGGCGGTCTCCTCATGTACGGGATTCCGAACATGAAATTGGAAAAGAGGACGATTGAACGACGAATTGATCTTCTTGAAAAAGAAGGGATCGAGTTCAGGTTGAACACAGAAATAGGAGTGGATGTCAGCCGGGAAGAGTTACAGAAGGAATTTGACGCCGTCGTAATCTGTACAGGGGCTCAACAACCGCGTGATATACCGATAGAAGAACGCGAAAGTGAAGGCATTCATTTTGCTATGGAGTACCTGACGGAATCGACGAAATCATTGAATTCGAAAACCGAACCGAGCATTTCAGCAGAAGGGAAAGACGTCATTGTCATTGGCGGAGGAGATACAGGTGCAGACTGCGTTGCAACCGCATTACGCCAGAAATGTAAAAGTGTTGTCCAGTTCGGAAAGCATCCTGAACTTCCAAAAGAACGGGCTGAAGATAATCCATGGCCGCATACGCCAATGACCTTTTCCTTGGAATATGCGTATGAAGAAGCTCATCAACAATTCAAAAACGATCCTCGTAAATATGAAATTTTGACCCAATCGTTCAAAGGGGGAGCAGACGGAAAAGTATCATCATTACGGACGATGCAAGTCAAGAAGGAAAACAAGAACGGTGAACTTGTGACGGTTGAAATCCCAGGTACTGAAAAAGACTGGGACGCACAGCTCGTATTGATTGCAATCGGGTTTACAGGACCGGAAAAAGAAATCTTGGACCATTTCAACTTGAAAGCGACGGAACGAGGGCTCGTCTGGACGGAAAAAACAACTTATAAGACGAGTGTAGATGGCGTATTTGCAGCTGGTGATGCCCGAAGAGGTCAAAGTCTTGTCGTATGGGCGATCCGTGAAGGACAGGAAGCTGCGAAAGAAGTACACGACTATTTGATGAGTTCTAAGATGTCAGCTGTTTCCGTTTGATGGGATGATAAAACAGTTGTTCTATGGGCAACCTGTTAATATGACCACCTAATTTCTCCAAGGAGGTGCCCGTCCTATGGGAAGAGGCAAAAACTTTGAGCATAAGCGTCAGGGAACCATCAATCGACCACCGAAAGGATCGAAAATTGCTCGCGAAGAATTCGCCAGAGATGAACCGATCGACTTACAAAAACAAGAAGACGAAAAAAACGAACGATAAATTGAAGCTGAGCCAAACAGGTTCAGCTTCTTTCGTTTTTCAGTTGTTTGCAGGATTCTAGATCAGGGAAAAGAAGAGTATATTTTGTGTAGTACATTTGAGAGGAGAGAGCGAAATGTCTGTCATAAATCATCAAACAACCAAGCTCTTACAGCAGTATAAACAAATTCGAGGTTTCTCCAAGCAAATCGTTTCTCCATTGGAAATTGAAGATTTCGTCATCCAGGCGATCCCTGATGTGAGTCCGCCAAAGTGGCATCTTGCCCACACGACCTGGTTTTTCGAGACCTTCATCCTTGTTCCATATTTAGAGAGCTTTACAAGGTTCAATGATACATATGATTACTTGTTCAATTCTTATTATGAGACTCACGGGAAGCCGTATCCAAGGCATGCGAGAGGTTTATTGGCTAGACCGTCTGTGAATGAGATCTTCCAATACCGCGATTATGTCGATGAACAGATGACCCGCTTACTTGAAGGATGTGATACGGATACCTGTGATCGGATCCAACCGTTGCTTGAGATCGGATTGCAGCATGAACAACAGCATCAAGAGTTACTCGTTACAGACATCAAGTATAATTTCTCCATCAATCCTTTGAAGCCAGTCTATCAACAGCCCATTCCCAATTCAAAAACGGTTGCGCCCACACTGGAATGGGTAAGTTTTGAGGAGGGGATCGTTGCAACGGGTCATTGTGAAGATGAAGGATTTTCATTCGACAATGAGCGACCAATCCATAAATCCTGGCTGGACAGCTTTGCCTTAGCGAACAGGCCCGTTACAAATGGCGAATACATTTCCTTTATGGAAGAGGGCGGCTATGAAAAGCCTGAATATTGGCTATCTGAAGGATGGTCGATTGTAAAAGAGGAACAATGGGAAGCCCCGTTATATTGGGAGAAAAAAGATGGGGAATGGTATTTGTTCACACTATCAGGTATGCAAAAGGTGGATGAAGACGAACCTGTTACACACATCAGCTTTTATGAAGCAGATGCGTTCGCACGATGGGCAGGGTACAGGCTTCCGACTGAAACGGAATGGGAGCATGCTATGAAGAATCAGAATGTTGAAGGAAACTTTGCCGATCAAGGTTACTATCATCCCACAGCAGAATACAACGATCAAAGTAATCGTATGATGAAAACGTTCGGAGACGTTTGGGAGTGGACCTCAAGCCCGTATGTTCCATATCCGAGGTCTAAACCTTTGGAAGGAACATTAGGGGAATATAATGCAAAATTCATGTGTAATCAGATGGTATTAAGAGGAGGTTCTTGTGCCACCCATTCCACTCATATGAGACTGACATATCGGAATTTCTTCCATCCGGATAAGAGATGGCAATTCAGCGGTCTTAGGTTAGCAAAAGACCTTTGATTTACAAAGGGGTTGATCCAAAAAGGATTCAGCCCCTTTTTCCTGTTCTATGGACAAGACACCATACCGTTTTCCTTTCACTTGAATCTAATAGGTATATGAGCAAAGTGATTTGAGTGTAAAGGAGATTAAAGATGTCAGATCTACATTGGTTCCCCTCTCAAATGGTGAATTCAAACGTTTTACGACGGGAAGTACCTTATGGTGTTGATATGATCAACGCCAGAAAGATGTGGGATCTTGGATATAGAGGAAAAGGAGTTACTATAGCGGTATTGGATACAGGATGTCAGCCAGATCATCCAGATCTCCAAGGCCGAATCATCGGCGGTCGTAACTTTACTTCCGATCATGGTGGCGATCCAACGGACTATTCCGACAACCACTTCCATGGTACCCATGTAGCTGGAACAATTGCAGCCAACTTGAACGGATTCGGGGTCGCAGGTGTTGCACCAGAAGCCCAATTATTGGTCTTGAAAGTCATACCCGCAAGCGGCGCAAGCTCTTATGAGAATTTGATCCGTGGTGTCCATTATGCCATCAATTGGAGGGGACCGAACCGAGAAAGAGTTCGGGTCATTTCCATGTCGCTTGGTGGACCAGCTGATGATCCCAGACTCCATGCAGCTGTCAAAAGGGCAGTCGCAAAAAATATACTGGTCGTGTGCGCAGCTGGAAATCTTGGGGATGGACGGGCATATTCTTTTGAACGAACATATCCAGGGTATTACCCTGAAGTCGTTTGCGTTGGAGCAATTGATGAGAAATTGTACCCAGCTGGTTTTACCAACACGAATGATGAAATTGATCTAGTAGCTCCAGGAGTGAACATCACATCCACATACATTAACAGTAAATACGCTAGATCCTCCGGTACATCTATGGCAACACCTCATGTAGCCGGTGCAGCGGCATTACTGATCCAAGGATATGAATCCCAATTAAGAAGAAGGTTGACCGAAAGGGAAATCTACAATCTCCTGATGAATAACACCCAAAGGTTGGATTTTGATCGTGTTTCCGTCGGGAGGGGCGTATTGGATTTATCGAAAGGTATTCAATCTAGAAAAAGTAGTTGAAAAATGACCCCAGATGAAAAAACATTTCTCTAGGGTTTTTTTATTTTCATCCACACAGAAAGATTCCATAACGAGATGTCGACTACTATGATCTTAAGCATGGTCAGGAGGGATTGATTTGATGATTGTCGAAAGGAAGGGAGTGAAAAGGGACATTACAAATGAAATGTAAAAACATTTCCAATGAAAGTGAGCGTATACATTCATGGATCGATTATCGCCATTAGAAACTGCACAAAAACTGATTGATACACATTATTCAAATTGCCAAGGTGCCTTACTGGCAGGAAGTGTTGTCCGAGGTGAAGCCACACCGTCATCTGACCTGGACGTGGTCATTTTTGATGATAGCATTCTCGCCTCTTACCGCCGATCATTCATATTTCAAGGTTGGCCAGTTGAAATATTCGTACATAACCTCTCCTCTTATCAGCAGTATTTTCAATCGGATTGTGACAGAGGTACTCCTTCTATGCCAAGGATGGTTGCAGAAGGAGTCGTCATTCAAGATAAAGGAGTCCTACAAGCAATAAAGGCAGAGGCGAAAGGGCTTCTTGAAAAAGGACCGACACCTTGGAGTCAAGAAACGATCAACATGAAGAGGTATTTTATTACGGATCTACTTGATGATTTGATCGGTCGTCCAGATCGATTCGAACAAATATTCATCGTCAATACGTTGGCCGATCGTCTACAAGAATTTCTACTTTGGACGAATGGGAGATGGGTCGGCAGCTCGAAATGGTCTTATCGCGCTTTGAAACACTATGATAAAGGCTTTGCGAACACGTTCATGAACGCATTTGATCAGTACTATAAAACGAATGATGACAGCAAGATCATCGACCTAGCAGACACCATTTTAGAGCCACATGGTGGAAGGTTGTTCGATGGATTCCAACTAGGAAAAACGGAGAAGAAACGAGAGAGGTGATTCCATGAATCAAAAGATTGGCATTGCAGTCATACATGGAGCTGGTATTCAGAAAGAAGATTTTGCTGAAATCCTCATTACACGCTTGAAAGAGCAAATCATCGAAAAGGCGAAAAAGGATAAATACGACCTTTCCATTGATGACTTTGCGTTTATACCTATCTACTGGGCGACCGTTTTCAATGATCGTGAAAAAGAGTTGTGGGAAGCCCTGAATAAAGGAGGACAACTTGATTTCAGTACTTTGCGTAAATTTATCATTGAATTTTTAGGAGATGCGATCGCTTATCAACCGACCAGTGATCAGTTCCAAAACTATGAACGGGTCCATGAAGTATATTTTCATGCATTGAAGCGTTTGAATGAGCAGGTCGGGGATCAAGCACCACTTGTTGTAGTCGGTCACAGTCTGGGGACAGTCATTACAAGTAATTTCTTCTATGACCTCCAGAAAGAAAAAGATCAATTGCCATATGTACGTAATTGGCTTCGTGACGCAACGCCTCTTATGAAAGGTGAAACACTGTCAGCTTTCATATCTTTGGGCTCTCCTCTTGCATTATGGAGTTTACGTTATGCTGACTTCAACAGACCGATTCAAGTGCCAGCCAAGCCGTTTCAGAGGCACTTTCCGGATGCAAAAGGAGGATGGTGGAATATTTTTGATAAGGATGATGTACTCGGGTATCCTCTGAAAACACTCAATAAAGCTTATGAACAAGCGGTGGTCGAAGATCTTGAATTCAATACTGGCAATCTCCTCACGAGCTGGACTCCGTTATCACACTTCCAGTACGTAAAAGACGACAATACGATTTCATTTATCGTTGACCGACTTCTAAAGTTACACCGTTCCATCCAATAAAGAGGTGTAAGCAAATCGCTTACACCTTTTTTGAATTTCCCATATAATTGCGATATATCCATTAAAGGAGTGATCCATGTTGATTACGAAAATCCAAGACACAGTACAATTACATAATGGAATTGAAATGCCGCGCTTAGGGTTCGGTGTATTCAAGGTCGAAGAAGGCTCTGAAGTCATTGATTCTGTTAAGACTGCTTTAGAAGTTGGATACCGTAGCATTGATACAGCTGCCATTTATAAAAACGAGGAAGGTGTAGGTCAAGCAATCAAGGATGCGAATGTTCCTCGTGAAGAACTGTTCATCACGACAAAAGTATGGAACAAAGATCAAGGATACGAAAGCACTTTGAAAGCGTTTGATGAAAGCCTTGAAAAATTAGGACTCGACTATGTCGATCTCTATTTGATTCATTGGCCTGTAGAAGGTAAGTATAATGATACATGGAAAGCGATGGAGAAACTTTATGAAGATGGGCGTGCGAAAGCAATTGGCGTATGTAACTTCAATGTACATCACTTAGAGGATTTGATAAAAGATGCGAACATCAAGCCGATGGTCAACCAGATCGAATTCCACCCGAAATTGACCCAAAAAGACGTACGCGCTTTCTGCGACAAGGAAAACATCTTGGTGGAAGCATGGTCTCCGCTCATGCATGGTAAATTACTGGATCATCCAACATTAAAAGAGATTGGTGAGAAGTATGGGAAGTCACCAGCACAAGTCATCCTTCGTTGGGACTTGCAACATAACATCATCACCATTCCTAAATCCGTAAATCCATCAAGGATCCGCGAAAATTCCGAGCTGTTCGACTTTATACTTACGGATGATGAAATGAAAAAGATCGACCAATTGAATGAGAATGAACGGTTCGGTCCAGATCCGGACAATTTCGATTTTTAAACTTAAATAAGTTATGGTCGGCACGCCATTGGGAATACTTTTCTTGCAACCTACAATTTGAAGAGGTGATCGTGTGATCGAGAAAGTGGAAAAAGCGGTTCAGGAACGCTGGGTACCTTCGTTCAAGTATGAGCGGAATGAGCCCGGTGCTTTTGCAACATTGAACAAGCCGATTGAAGAAGCTAAAGGGGTCATCATTACAACGGGTGGCATTTATGTGAAAGGACAACCTCCTTTTCAAGACCATTATGGTTTGGGAGACCCTTCGTACAGAGAAATACGACATGATGTGGACTATGATCAACTTTCCATCGCCCATGAGCATTATGATCACTCGAAGGCGAACGAAGACCGCAATGTGGTATTCCCGCTAGAAATGTTAAAACACCTAAGTGAAGAAGGTTCTATCGGATCAGTAGCGGATGTCCATTATTCATTCATGGGTTACGTTCCAATTCCACATCCTCTCAAAACGGTGACTGCAAAGGAAGTAGCTGAAAAATTACAGCTGCAACAAGTGGATTTTGCTATTCTGGTACCGTCCTGACCAATCTGTCAACAGACGGCCGGTCTGGTCGCACGTACAATTGAGGAACACGATATTCCGACGGTTACTTTGACTATGGCAAAAGAGATCGCCGAGATTGTAAAGCCTGCTCGTTCACTGTATTCCAGGTTTCCTTTCGGAAGCCCTGTTGGTCAACCGAAGAACATCGATCAACAAAAAGCGGTGTTAAAAGCAGCTTTACAACTTCTTACAGATGCAAAAGAATCGGGTACGATCCAAGATTCCGACATCTCATATAAAGGGTAAAAGCGTAGGAGGCTGTCTGAAATGGGAAACCATTTTTGGACAGCCTTTTCTCTTTATGTGGTTATTGACCACATGGTCAAATCGGTATATACTTAATATTGACTAGGTGGTCAATCAATTGAAGGGGGTCTTGAAATGAAGGTTATTGAGATGGATCATCTCACGAAGTACTATGGAAAACATCAAGCCGTCTCGGATCTAACATTCAGTGTGGAAGAAGGAGAGGTCTATGGTTTCATAGGTCCGAATGGTGCAGGGAAAAGTACGACGATCCGTACGTTGTTGAACTTCATCTTTCCAACGAGTGGATCAGCAAAGATTTTCGGGAAAGACATTGTGACTCAATCGATGGCCATTAAACAAGAAGTGGGATATCTGCCTTCAGAAGTCCATTTCTATGAAAACATGAAGGTGAAAGATCTCCTTCATTATTCTGCAGGGTTTTATCAAAATAAATCGTATAAAAAACGAATGAATGAACTGACAGAGCGTTTGGATTTAGACGTTCATAAAAAATTCGAGGATCTTTCATTCGGTAACCGTAAAAAAGTAGGAATTGTTCAAGCCTTAATACATGAACCGCGACTCCTGATCATGGATGAACCTACTGGCGGCCTCGATCCATTAATGCAGCATACCTTCTTTGATCTGTTGATGGAAGAAAAGAAGAAGGGAGTAACCATCTTCTTTTCATCGCACATCTTAAGTGAAGTACAAAAAATGTGCGACCGTGTAGCCATCATTAAAGAAGGGAAATTGATTGCGAACGATACGATTGAAAATCTGACGAAAAATCAGTTCAAGAAAGTGAGCATCCTCCTTTCAGAAGGTCAAACCCTGAATTTAAATGTAGATGGTATCATCCAACAAGAACAACTTGGTCTTACGTTGACGATTCTGTTCAGAGGCGATATACATGAACTGATCAATGCATTAAGTAAAGAAGATTATCGAGACGTTGTAATAGAAGAACCCTCACTGGATGAAATTTTCATGCATTTCTATGAAACGGAGAATGGAGGGATGGAAGATGATCTTTAAGCAAGAATTGAAATGGAATTTCAAATCATTATTGATCTGGTCGGTCATCCTTGGAGGCTTAGTCTTCTTGATGATGCAGATCTATCCTGACTTCGCCAAACAACAGGGCAATCTGGAAGCATTATTAGAAGCCTATCCTGAAGGAATCAAAAAAGCATTCAATATGGATCAGTTGAGTTTGGGAACTGTATTAGGATTCTATGCGATTGAAGGTTATATGCTTATTACTTTGATCGGTAGCATTTATGTCGTTCTCTTGGCTGGAAATATGCTAGCGAAAGAAGAAGGAGAGAAGACGATTGAATTCCTTCTATCCAAACCGATTTCTAGAACGTCTCTCGTTACCCAAAAAATGCTCGTTATCATCGTCAATGTCGTTTTGTTCAACTTGTTTGTTTCATTGATCAATTTAACAGGGTTCATGCTCGTTGATGATGGCACGTTTGAATTTTACCCATTCGTGTTGATGTCAATCGCTCCAATTCTCTTGCATTTAACTTTTGCATCCATCGCATTCCTATTATCAAGTATTTTTAGAAAAGGACGTCAGATTCTATCGATTACGGTAGGATTGGTTTTCATCACCTATTTTCTGCAGGTGATTTCAAGCGTTTCGGATAAACTCGAGAACTTGAAATACATGAGTCCATTCGTATATGTGGATGCAGCAGATATCATTACGAATGAATCCATTAAGGGACTATACCTAGCGATCATGTTATCAATAATGATCATCTGTACAATCAGTACGTACTTGTATTACCGTAAAAAAGATATCGCCGTCTAAAGTGGGAGGTTCCCAATGAACCGTACATTCGAGAATTTACCAGAAGAGAAGAAACAACAAATCATCAAAACGTGCATGGCAGAGTTTGCAACGAACGGATATGAAAACACTTCAACGAACAAGATAACGGAAAAAGCAGGAATCTCGAAAGGCTTGCTTTTCCATTACTTCAAGAATAAAAAAGGTTTGTATTTGTATCTTTTGAAGCAATCAGCTGATATCGTGCATGTTCAGATTTATGAACGATTAAAAGACCTACAAGAGGAGGATTTCTTCGAACGCATCAAGAAAACGGCGATCATGAAGATGGAGACATTTTCAAGGTATCCCGATGAGTATCACGTGTTATTGAAGTCCTTCCTGGATACACCTAAAGAGATTGAAGCTGAAATCGCAGCTTTGTTCAAAGAGATTCAACAACAGGCGATTGAGCAGAATCAAGCGCTTTTGTTCGCCTACTTGAATGAGTCTGATTTACGTGAAGGTCTCACTGTACCCTTTGTATTGGAATATGTCATGACGGTGATGGAGCAATTCAATCGGTCCATTCTGCAACAATATAAAGGTCAGGAAGAGGAATTATTGGAACATCCCGACCCTTTATTGAATCGGTTGAATCAGTACATCGATGTCATCAAACACGGTGTTTATCGTTAAAAATGCTATAATAGATGAAGCTAAGGGAGTGACAGTCATTTGTTGCTCCTATTTCTTTATCTTTGGAGGTATAGGATGAAAGCATTTGCGAAAAATTTTCTGAACGGAATCGTAACTGTGGTTCCTATCATACTGGTCATCTATGTCGTGATTAAAGTTTTTGAATTTCTGGACAACATTCTTGGACAGACATTCAGAGGGATTTTACAAGAAGATTATGTTCCTGGTCTAGGGTTGCTCGCTTCCATTCTTTTGATTACACTGCTAGGTTGGTTATCTAAACAATATATAAGTGGAAAAGTAGTCGAACTGCTTGATAAGTGGTTGGATCGCATTCCTCTAGTGAAGAGTTTATATTCCATTATTAAGGATACGCTCCAGTCATTTGCAGGAGATAAAAAGTCATTCTCCAAGGTGGCGTTGGTCTATATACCTGGCACAAATATGAAAGCCATTGGCTTTGTAACGTCTGAAGAAGTTGATTCGATTGCCGATCCATTAGTCGATCATATAGCCGTATACGTACCACAAACCTTCCAGGTGGCTGGTATGACATTCCTTATTCCGAAAGAGGAAGTTGAAATATTGGATATGAAGGCAGAAGATGCTATGAAATTCGTATTATCTGGTGGAATGAGTGTCAGAAAGAACGAACGGAGAAAAGAAGGGGATACACATGCTTAACCCTGTACCCGATATTCTTGATGACGATCTGAACATTATCTTTGTAGGCTTCAATCCTAGCATACGTTCCAGCGAAACGGGTCATAATTACGCTAATCCGAATAACCGGTTTTGGAAAATCCTCTATCGATCTGGTTTGACGGACCAATTGCATAAGCCTGAAGATGGGCGAAAATTCATCGATCTGTATGGTTATGGATTCACGAACATTGTTTCCAGACCGACAAAGGAAGCTGCAGATATTACGAAAGAAGAGTATGTAGAAGGTAAGCTCCAACTAAATGAAAAGATTCAACAATATAAGCCAAAAGTCGTATGTTTCGTTGGGAAAGGCGTTTATCAACAATACAGCGGCAGAAGAAAAGTAGATTGGGGCTTCCAGGAAGAGTCGGTTGTGCCTGGTGTGAGAGATTTCGTTGCTCCTTCATCTAGCGGTCTTGTAAGGATGAAACTAGACGAAGTGGTCTCTATTTATGAACAACTTTCAACAAAGTTTTGAATCAATGAAAAAATATTGTCGCCTCGGAGTTTACGTTCACTGTAGAACGGATACAGTATAGTAACATACTGTTGGAGGCGTATAAGAGATGGCTAAAGAGTCCGATCAAAACCTAATTGAATTATGTATGGAATGTCGTGACCTCTGCGAAGATTGGCTCAAACGCAGCAACATCCAGTCATCTGATGAATCGATAGATGAATGCTCGAGACTGATCCTTGAATGCTATGATATATGTGCTTATACCGCATTAACTTTACAACGAGAAACTCCTTTTTCGAAAGAAGTTTGCCAGCTTTGTGAATTGATCTGTGAAGCATGTGGTAATGAATGCAAATCCCATCCGATCTCTTCAGAATACAATTTGACTGAAATCTGTTACGAGGTAGCAGAACGCTGCAGGCAGAGATTATACTGACATAAGAAAATTTAAAAAACAGAGCCGACGAAGCGTCGGCTCTGTTTTTTTTGTGAATGGAGGGTTGTGTGCGTGGGCACTTCGCAGGAAAAATGATGATTATAAGCCAAATTCTGATATGATTATCCTAATTTAGAATTTATAAGCCGAATCCGTTCCTCACCATCATAATAAAAGAGGCTGATTTCAAAAGGGAGAAACTCCTCTTGATTCAGCCTCTTCGTTATAACGACTTACACTTTCACATCCACTCGATGTCCGGATGTTGGGTGTTGAACCTGCTGTTGTGCTTCTTGAAAATCTTTCAGCATGACTGTGGATTGGGCAGCTTGTTTAGCAAGATTTCCATCCAACAAATTCATATTCAACGTATGGCGTAATTGTTGCAAATTGCTCGCCATGAATGATGAAAGTTCCATTCCGTTCTACACCTCCAATGCAAGACTTATCCATAATATCGGATGCGTCTTCCTGATTATGAAGTGCCTTCAGGAACATCCTCTGTAAGCTTGTTAGCATATCTATTTTGTAGCCATCTAAGTCGGAGATAGAGTGTAATCGCACCGCTCGTCAGTCCCGAACTCAAACCGATCCAATATCCGAAAGCACCGAAATCAGTATAGTTTGCCAAAACAAATCCAAGCGGTAGTCCCACGACCCAATAAGAAATCAATGCCATGATCAGTGTGATGTTGACGTCTTTATAACCTCTCAGTGCACCCTGAATCGGAGCCGCAATGGCATCTGAAAGTTGGAAGAAGATTGCATAGATCAAGAAATGCGCAATCAACTGTAAAACGGCCTGATCTTTCGTATACAAGCCTGCGATTTGTTCATTGAACAGAAGTAGCAGGACAGCAGACAAGAGTGCAAAACCAACAGCAATGATTATTCCCAAGACACTGTATTGCTTGGCGTCTTTCGGTCGATGAGCCCCAATTTCGAACCCTACTGCAATCGTCAAAGCCATCGATACACTAAGGGGCGCCATGTAAAGTAAGGAGGCAAAGTTGATCGCGGCTTGGTGGGCAGCAATGGTGACGGTATCAAATCGACTCATTAGAAGTGTAACTGCTGCAAATATGCTCACTTCAAAGAAAATAGATAAACCGATTGGAACTCCGATCTTCAATATCTCTTTCCACTTCCCGAACGATACTCGATAAAAAGTTTTGAAGATGCCATAAATTGAAAATGGTCGTATCCGATGGACTACCAATAGGACAACGAAAAAAATGAACCAGTATGTGATAGCAGATGCATATCCAGCTCCGATTCCTCCGAGTTCAGGGAAGCCAAGTTTTCCGAAGATCAATAAGTAGTTGAACAATACATTAACCGGTAAAGATAGGAGAGTGATGAACATAGTGGTTCTCGTCTCTCCCAATGCATCAATGAAACTTCTTAATGCGGTGTACACGAATAAAGGCAAAATTCCAAAGGCTAATCCGATTAAGTAATGCTTTGCGATATAAGTCACTTCATCGGTAAGATCCATACCATTTAAGATCAAATCCAGTACCAAAGAACCGAGAAGAACAACGACAACCGACAAGAAGATGGCAAGGTATACGCCTTGTAATACTGAAAATGATACTTGACCTTCCTTTTTCGCCCCGATCAATTGAGCCACAATCGGTGTCAAAGCCATTAAAATACCTGTCAATCCAGTGAAAACCGGTACCCAAAGACTTGAACCGATTGCAACACCAGCAAGATCATTTGCTCCAGCACGACCACTCATGACCGTATCAAAAAAGTTCATGGCCAACAAACCGACTTGAGTAATCAGTATGGGTAGGAGAATGACCATGAATTGACGTAATTTTCCTGATATCGTATCTGTCTTATACATAATAACGACCTCTGTTTCAAAAATTCATTACAACTATCCATTATACATATCCAAGCAATCTATTTCCTTTCTTTCTACTTGAAATTTATAATGGATGACAAGTGGAAAGGTGGAATGTGAGAATGAAAGCAAAACAAATCCGTTTAGGTAAGAGACCAGTTGGTATGCCAAATGAAGACAATTTCAAATGGACTGAAGAGGACTTAAGAGCTCCAGATACCGGAGAAGTGGTGCTGAAGGCGCTATACATCTCTGTAGATCCATACATGAGAGGACGTATGAATGATCAGAAATCCTATGTAGAGCCTTATGGCTTGGATGAGGTCATCTCAGGAGGGGTGATTGCTCAAGTCCACCAATCGAACAGCACGGAATTGGAGGAAGGAGATTTCGTCATCGGCAATCTAGGGTGGGCGACCTATCAACTCGCACATGAAGATGCCCTACGTAAAATCGACCCTTCTCAAGCCCCTCTCACAACTCATTTAGGTGTGATCGGAATGCCTGGTATTACAGCTTATTTCGGATTATTGGATATCGGAAAACCAGAGCCCGGCGAAACAGTCGTCATTTCTGGAGCAGCTGGTGCGGTCGGAACGGTCGTTGGACAGATTGCTAAAATCGCTGGCGCTCGTGTAGTAGGTATTGCAGGATCGGAAGAGAAACTTGCCTATCTTAAAGATGAGCTGAAGTTTGATGCAGTGGTGAATTATAAGTCTGATGATTTACAAGAATCGTTGAAACAAGCTTGCCCAGATGGAGTAGATGTCTATTTTGATAATGTAGGTGGAGAAGTCTCAGATGCCGTACTCAGATTAATCAATAAAGGCGCACGAATTCCGGTTTGCGGACAGATTTCACTTTATAACTTGAAAAAACCCGATTTAGGTATACGTGTTCAGCCAAACTTACTCGTAAATAGCGCTTTGATGAAAGGCTTCATTGTATCTGATTACGGCGCGCACTTCGAAGACGCAGTATCCGATTTAGCCAAATGGTTACAGGAAGGTAAATTACAATACAAAGAGACAGTAGTTGAAGGATTTGAAAGAATACCAGATGCGTTTATAGGACTATTCAAGGGCGAGAATATCGGCAAATACATCGTAAGAGTTGCAGAACCTTCAAACTAGAATACAAGAATACTTGAGCTGATTCAATTTATATTGGGTCAGCTCAATATAATTTGATAAACTAGATAAATAGTACATAAAAGGAGAATAGTTCATTGGATATAAACACGATCAGTTATTTCATCTTAGCATCTGTATTATTGACAATTACACCAGGACCAGATTTCATGTTCGTATTTGCGCAGAGCGTTTCGCATGGAAAGAAAGCAGGAATTGCCACAGGTCTTGGGTTATGTACAGGCCTCATCGGTCACACACTAGCTGCAGCAATCGGGATTTCAGCGATTCTCTATCAATCTAGCCTCGCTTTCAACTTGATAAAGTTCATCGGGGCCATCTACTTATTGTATCTTGCTATCCAAGCCTTCAGAGAGAACGCCCAGCCTGAGCAACAAAAAGTGAAACAGTATACCTTATCAGCGTTGTATAGGAAAGGCATCTTCATGAACATTTTGAACCCGAAAGTGTCCATTTTCTTTCTTGCATTCCTTCCTCAATTTGTATCTGTGAAAAGCGGTGCCGTACCATTGCAAATGACGATTTTAGGAGTATTATTCATTGTTCAGGCACTGATCATTTTCACTGTATTGTCTATTTCTGCAGGAACAGTGGGAGAGAAACTTTGGGGGAATCCAATAATCGTCAAATGGATCAACCGCATGAAAGGGTTGGTATTCGCATTCTTCTCTATCCGGCTGTTGTTTGAAGGGAAATAACGATTGGAGAGAGTCTTATGACAAAAATATTAGGTATTGGTTGGGATGTCGGTGGATGGATGGGATCCAAACAAGGGATTGCCGCTGCCACATTCAATCTTGACACACAAAAGTTCGAATGGATTGGCACACCGAGGAACACCAATCTGAAAAAACATCAACACTGGACACCTCAATCCATATTAGAAGCATTGGACCCTAAAATAAGTATAGAAGAATTTGAGGAAGTTACAATTGGAATGGATGCTTCTCTAGGCTTTCCTATAGCCTACAGAAAGCTCGTGAATCAGGAAGATCATGAGCTAAAATTCCCATCCAAAGAAATACAAAACCCGTTTGCATACCGCGATACAGAGCGACATATTTTTGAGAAGTTTGGCAAAAAACCGCTTTCTGCTCCATTTGACAAACTCGGCAACAATACTACGTTGGCTTTATCTTATGCCTTGAAATGGAGCCGAGAGGAAGGCTTTAAAATGATTCCTCAGCAAGGGAACAAATCGAGTAAACACGTGATGATTGAAGTTTATCCTGCGTTGGTGAAGTCTATGGAACAGTCCTTTATTAAGGAAGAGATTCTTAAACGGATCCCATCTGAAATCAATCCGAGATCAGATGCGTATGATGCAGCCATATGTTCAATCTTAGCTTTACTATTTAAAGGGAATGGGCAATTCATCGAGAATGTTACCTTACAAGACCCTTGCATACATAAAGAAACCGCAACAGAAGAAGGGTGGATTTATTACATTTAAAATAGAGGAGTTTGTTTCGTATGGGATTTAGGGAGATTTTTAAAGAAATTGTCTCAATCATGCATGAGGATTATTCAGGATGTGAAGCGAAAAAGGGTTGGGATGATCCCGACTACTTCTTTAGAGAGCTTAAACTAGCCGATCAGAACGGTTCATTAGATAACCAAACCTTTTATGAGATCGTTACTGATTACTTGTCAGCTTTCAAGGATCAACATGTTAAATTTAAGATGATGGAAGGAACATCGAATTTAAATTACATAGGTTACCGAGTAGAATATTATGTTAACAAATTGTATGTTACCCATGTAGATTCGGAAAAAAGGCTGAGTCCTGGTATGAAAATCACCCAGATTGATCAACAGCCTCTTCATACATACGATACAAATGAACAAAATTGGTCAAGCGTATTGGAAAGAGCAAAATGTATTTCCATTGAAGATCTGCAAGGAAATGTGCTTGAAATGGATATCCGCTTCTATGAAAATCCGAAGCATGATTCAAAGTATACATATATGGATATCCGCTCCGATGTCGGATTGTTATCGATCAATGACTTTATGGACAAGGAACAAATGGTGACTTTGTTGAAAGAGAATCACAACAAGATCATTAAAAAAGAAAAATTGATCATCGATATTAGGAGTAACAGAGGGGGCATGGATGCGGTATATGAACCTCTGTTGAAGTATATCTTCCCACCTGAATCCATCATCACATATGATTCAACTTATCATCTGATTACAAAACGGAACTACGATAACAGAATGGACCTATTCAATGGATTTCTCGAACAATATGGGCAAGACGATGTTATTCTCTCATTCATCGATAATATGAAGAAATATAAGGAACAAGGTTTTGTCCAATTCGATTTGGATACTAATGAAGAAGTGATTGATGGACTCACAGCACCTGAAACTGTGATGATCATAACCGATCGATATTGCGGCAGTTCGGGAGATCAATTTGCCTTGATTGCTTCACAATCTCCTAAAGTTAGGATGATAGGTAGACCTACAAAGGGGGTATTGGATTATAGCAATGTTGCCAAAGAATCTTTCCCTTCCAAGGGGTTCGAACTCTGGTATCCTACATCAATCAGTGATCGAGTCCAACAAGGAAAAGGGATTGACAATATTGGTGTACAGCCTGACCACCATATCCCTTGGACCCCTGAACACCTTGATGAAGATGTCGATTTGCGTCATGCATTAGATTACAATAACCGACTTCAAAAGGCTTAAGATGTTGTTATTTTAGTATAGTTGACTATAGTCCGCATTAATTTACACGTACATACCAGCCTTTTTGACGAAAATGATCAGCTATAAACAGGAGTGTACAGTATGGAAAAGTCTATCTCATACGAGTCATATCAAAAGCTAGCCGATTATTATTTCCGCCATGTAGATACAAAACCATTTAATGCGTATTATGAACGACCAGGCACGTTATCCTTATTGCCAGATGTAGAAAATAAAACCGTACTCGATGCAGGATGTGGTGCAGGTTGGTATACGGAGTGGTTACTAGATCATGGTGCAAAAGTGACGTCTGTTGATTTCAGCGAAAACATGATCAACATGACAAAACAACGTGTTGGAAAAGTAGCAGAAGTGTTCACTGCTGATTTGAATCAACCGTTAAACATCCAATCTAACAAATATGATGTCATCGTTTCGGCGCTTACGCTTCATTATTTAAAAGATTGGGAAGGAACCATGCAGGAATTCAATCGTATACTCAAAAACAAAGGGAGACTCATTTTTTCCGTACACCATCCATTCATGGATTTCACACTGTTCAATTGCGATAATTACTTTGCAACGGAATTATTGACAGATGAATGGGAAACGCCTGAGGGTTCAGTGGAAGTGCAATTCTATCGCCGCCCTTTGAATGAAATATTAAAGCCGTTATACTTGAATGGATTCGTCATCGAAAAAATCATTGAACCAATGCCGACAGAAGAGTTCAGAAAAGTTCTCCCTGAAAAATATGAGCGATTGACAAAACGTCCACAGTTCCTATTTGTGCGTGCACAAAAAATGACCGATCTATAAAGACGACCCCCATCTTTTAAGCACTCAGCTTCAATAAGATGGGGGTTGTTTTGTGCATTTTATTTTGTGGATTTGTCAGCGACAATCAATTCCACATTGTTTTCCTCGAATATCTCCTCAAAGACAGCTCCAGGATGTTTGTCAGTAATGACCTTGTCGATTTGATGGCACTGAATACTTCTATAAAACGCTTCTGAACCAAAAGATGAATGTCTGATGAGAACAATTACTTCGTCTCCTCGTTTAATCATAGCCTGATTCACCAAGGCTTCTTCCTCGCTGCTGTATGAAATCCCTTCTGCTGTCATTCCTTCAGCTCCAATAAACACTTTATCAGTATGAAAATCATTTAGACTTTTGATCAATGTTGGACCGTACAAAAAACTTTTGTTTTTATTGTATCTTCCACCAAGGAGATGAATGTGTACATGTTCACGCTCAGAGAGTATATGAAGCAAGGCGATGGCATTTGTAACGACCTTAATATGAGGTGTTGTTAATACATTCGTTAAAGACTCAACTGTTTTAGATCCATCCAACAGTAGAGAATCGCCTTCTTTTACAATGGATTTCGCATAGTTCGTGATCCTTTGTATCGAGAGCGCGGAATACCCGTTTGATTCACTGTTTTTACTAAGCTCAGGTAAAGATGATGTACGTAATTTCGCACCACCTCTCGTCCTGATTACGTCAGTATCCTTTTCCAGTTTTACAAGATCCCTTCTAGCTGTATCTCTAGATATCTCATACCTCTCCATCATTTCACTTACGGTTATACGTTTATGATCTTTTAAGTATTTTTTTATTTCAATTAAACGTTCATCTTGATACATAATCGACCTCACTTGTTACGCATAGTAGTATTTAATTCCATTATAAGTGTTTTAAGTAAAGTAAGCAAAAAGTATTTACGCAAAATTACTTATAATTACTTATTGATTAGAATAGTGAAATGGCTTATGATTGATTATATACCTTAAAGAAACGGAGAATAGGTTATGATTGGTTTTATCCTTATCACTTTACTCGTATTCTTGGAACTGAGTCTTTTGCTGATGGTCCGGAACGAAACTTCATAGACGATTCTCATCATGTGTAGAGACAAAGTGGGTACGGAAGGAAGGATTCCGTACTTTTTGTATGTAATTATAAGGGTACTGACATTACAATAGACGTTCGAAGGAAGGGTAGAGAAATGGAAGCTATAACTTTTACTAGTGCAAGGAAGTACGCAGAGTATGCTCATCACGATTTGTATAAACAAGAAGCGTTAAACAATCTTCCTATCGGCATATTGAATCGCTGTGTAAAACAGGAACAAGAAGGGACGCAGACTGATCCACCTCCTTATTTTCTAACCATACAGAACGGTCATGAACCTGTGCTGTACTTGTTGATGACCCCACCATACAAAATGGGGGTGTTTGGCGATCCGCTAAATCCAAAGATAAAAAGCGCAGTCGAATATGCCATCGACTATTTGTTGACCGAAGGGGTTCCTTTACCTGGTGTCATTGGAGAGAAATCGATTTCTAAGCTTTTCGCAACCATTTGGGCTGAAAAAACAGGAAAATCATATAAAATGGCAATGGATCAACGTATCTATAAACTGACGAAAGTGAAAGAAGATATCCAAAGGTCCGGGAAATTACGGCTCGCTACATTCAATGATTTAGATGTCATTAAAGAATGGGGATATCAGTTTTCATTTGTTACCGAAAATCCTTTCACTAAAGAGCAGGCAGAGGAAAAAGCAAGGCAATTCATACAGGAACAAAGTGTTTATCTATGGCTGGTCAATGATGAACCGGTATCTATGGCTCGGAAAGCACGCGGTACGAAAAATGGAGTCAGCGTTAATTTTGTTTACACTCCTCCTGAGCATCAACGGAAAGGTTACGCTACTGCCTGTGTAACTGAACTGAGCGATCGGTTGTTGAATGAGGGATATTCATTCTGTACGTTGTATACGGATCTATCCAATCCGACGTCCAACAGCATTTATCAGAAGATTGGTTACAACCCGATCGGAGATTCCGTCGTTTTTCAGTTTGACAGATAAGGACGTGGTTTAGAGTGGAAAAGATCATGTATGAAGAGAAGCAAAAGATGACGTTATGGTGGGTTGTTCTTATTGTAGTCGCTTTAACCAGTTTGATGTGGTACGGCTTTATACAACAAATCATTTATGGACTACCTTTCGGAACCAATCCTGCTTCTGATCCAGTCTTGATCGTGTTATGGGTTTTGTTCGGTATCGGATTTCCCATTTTCTTTCTTACCTTGAGACTGGAAATAAAGGTTACGGATCAGTCCATCCACGTTCAATTTAAACCATTGATGATCAAGAAACAAACCTTTCTTTTTTCAGAAATCAATTCTATCCAAGTTGAAACCTATCATCCGATAAGGGAGTTTTGGGGTTATGGGATTCGGATTAGCCTAGATGGAGAAAAAGGATATAATGTAAAAGGGAACCATGGGATAAGAATCGAACTCAAGAATGGAAAAAACATGCTAATCGGTACCCAAAAACCGGATGAAGTTAAAGAGGTACTGGACAGTATTGTTTGGAAGGAATGATGTTAAAAATCGCATCAATTACAGCCATCACAATGTTCTGGTTCCTCTTCAATCTGAATCGTTGTGTGATTGATGTTGAAATCCCTTCTTAGTTGATCCGATGCCTGGTTCAATATGCCTTGATAATTACTCCCAGGCTCCACTACGATATGGCAGCTTAATGCAACATAGCCAGATGTAATCGACCATACATGCAAGTCGTGTACACCTTTAATTTGTGTAAGTGATTCAAGTGATACCTTAATATCACTTATGCTAATATGTTGTGGTGTGCCTTCCATTAGCACATGGATCGCTTCCCATGTTACCCGCCACCCGCTGATCAGAATCAATATGGCAACGATGACACTAGCTAAAGGATCCGCATAACCCCAACCGGTCCATATGATGATCACTGCAGCCAAGATAGCACCTATAGAACCTAGTAGATCCCCAATAACATGAAGAAGAGCGCTTTTGACATTCAAGTTGTCATGGTGATTTCCTTTCATCAGTATGTAGACCACAACCAAATTGATTATCAATCCGATCGCCGCAATGGAAAGCATCCCATATCCAGCTACATCGGGAGGGTCCATAAACCTCTCATACGCTTCATATATGATGAATAAAGAAATCACAACTAGCGCTAAACCATTTATGAATGCGGCGAGAATTTCAAATCTTTTGTAACCAAATGTTTTAGAATCATTTGGTTTTTTGCTTCCGAAATGAACGGCTAGAAAGCTCAGTCCAAGGGATGCAGCATCACTGAACATATGACCTGCATCAGATAATAATGCAAGGCTGTTCGTCCATAACCCGCCAACTACTTCGACAGTCATGAATATACTGATCAAGAAAAACGATATTCGCAACGCATTTTTATTCTCATAGTTATGTTCGTGTTGATGGTGGTCCATGATTGCCTTCCTCCCGACCATGTCATTTTTTATAGGATACTCGGAACCCGCTTATTTTACATCATTATATTGAAAACAGATTGATTAACAAACGTATTGCTCTTTTGTATACTAGTATTGAAAGAACAAGAGGGGGAACCAGTATGAAAACAATAACAAGTGAAAAAGAATTTTATGAAATCATCAACCAAGATACAAAGTCAGTCGTGAAATTTGAAGCAGATTGGTGCCCGGATTGTAAGCGTCTTGATATGTTCATTGGTGATATCATTGAAGAAAATAATGATAAGCAATGGTATCAGATCGACAAGGACGATTTTCCTGAGCTAGCTGAAAAATACGAAGTGATGGGGATTCCGAGTTTGCTTGTGTATGAAAAAGGTGAGAAAAAAGGTCACTTGCACAGCGCAAATGCCAAAACACCTGAATCTGTCCGTTCATTCTTTGAGGAACAATAATTGTCCGAGATAAGAGGTAGGCTAAACAGCCCTACCTCTTTTTATTTTATTCACCTAACATAGGCGATTATCCGTTACCAAATATCCCTTCCATCAATACTGTAATAACAGATGGAAGGGAGAGGTGAATATGAAAAGAAAATCGAGTGGTAATGCTAACCATGATGTTGAAACGAATCAGGCCGAAGAAAGAGAAAGACCAGAAGTCAACATTTGGGACGCAATGTGGGGGATCGGTGTTGATGATTCAGATGAAGAAGAACTGGAACTAGAAGATCACGAAGAAGAACTTGATGAGGAACGGGAAGAAGATGAGACAGAAGAAGAAGTTGATGACGAAGAAAAACGTATACGCAACTTCTGGTTTAACTGGTAACATTAAATAGGCTGACCCAATTTAATCAGGTCAGCCGTCTTTTTTTAAAATATGATATGTGCCATGATGACGATGACAGGCAACGTAATCAATGTTCTTTCTAGGAATATGATTACGAGATCCTTGAAGTTCACTGGTATTTTAGAACCTAGTAACAAACCACCGACTTCAGACATGTAAATCAATTGTGTTACGGATAGACAAGCTATGATGAACCTTGTCATTTCACTTTGGATAAGTTCAGACGCGATCAGTGCCGGCAAGAACATATCTGCAAATCCGACAACCATTGTTTGCGCAGCAGCTGCAGCCTCTGGTACTTGCATGATTTGAAGGAGAGGTACAAATGGTGCACCGATCCACTCAAAGAATGGTGTATTTTCAGCAACAATCAATGCGATTGTCCCGATTGCCATAACAATCGGAATGACACCCATCCACATGTCGAGCACATTTTGAGTTCCGCCTTTGATGATGGCATCAAAACTCCGCGTCTTTTTTGCAGTTGCGGCTGCAGAACGAAGCCCATGCCCCAAAATGGTCATCCCTTCAGGAATTTCCTCGCTTTTTTGAACGTCAGATTCATCCACATATGTGTCCTTTTTCTTTGATAGCGGCGGAATCCTAGGCATAATTAATGCCGCAGCTAGTCCAGCCAACACGATCGTCAGATAATATGGACCGAAATACGCTTCTAACTCCATCTGCTGAAGGACAACGATCGTGAATGTAATGGATACGACTGAGAAGGTCGTTCCGATTACAGCTGCTTCACGCTTGGAATAGTTCCCTTCCTGGTACTGCTTACTTGTCAATAGCACACCGATCGTACCATCTCCCAACCAGGATGCAAGACAGTCGATCGAAGAACGGCCTGGTAATGTGAAAAGCGGTCTCATGATTTTTGTCAATAACGCTCCGAACAACTCTAGTAACCCAAAGTTCAGAAGCAATGGTAAAAATAATCCCGCAAATAAAAATACGGAAAAGAGGACTGGGATAAGCCCCTCTAGCAGAAGACCTCCCGTTGCATCTGACCATACAGCCTCAGGTCCAAGTTGGAATAAAGTCATGACTGCAAAAATCAATCCTAGTACTCTAGCAAACACCCATATTGGGCGAACCACTAATAGAGAATTCAGAAATGGTCTTTCCGTTAGGAATGTAGGCTTCAAGATTGATGCAAATAGGGTCAGGACAACCGTAAGAGCAATGATGATCGTCATAATTGCAGGAAGTTTTCCTTCCAACACCTGTTGTACCCAATCTGCGAGAAGTGCGACAGGTATCGTGACTTCTCCTTTGAAAGTAATCGGTATCATAAACAGGAAAATACCGATTAGAGAAGGAATGGCGAATTTCAAGTAATTGAATAATGTAAGTTGATTTGAGTTCGTCTTTTGTTGGTCCATCTAGTTCGTTCACCTCTCTGTTGAAATATGAAATCCTAATCTCTCCGCATACCTTGATATTCAAAGCTTTGCCCATATCGATCCAGACTGAATAAACATGAAAGGATACGAGTTTTTGCTTGGATGAATACGAGGCAGCAATTAAAAAAGAGTGCATAACGATGCATCTCTAAAAACGAAACAGTATAATTATAACATACTTAAATTTTCAAAAAAAGGTGAAATTTCGAGCGTTTTTCTTAAAAAAATAAAAAAACTTTAAAAAATATCGCCACTTGTACCTATCAAAAAAATCACACATACATAGGATGTATTGAAAAGAATATTCTTTCAAGACCTTAAGGGAGGAGGATGTATTTCATGGGTTACGGCTATGGAGCAGGTTTTGCCTTGATCGTAGTATTGTTTATTCTCCTTATTATTGTAGGATGTGCTTGTTTCCTATACTAAGGAACCAACCTACTTAGGTAAGTGAAAGGGGTACTCACTCCTTTTACTACCTATATATAAATGAATATAATATAGAATAAACATTCATCTATTGAAGGGTTGGCCTATATAACCAGGTGGGTCCGACTCTTTTTCTTTTGAGACAAACTGAAGGAGTGTATATATGCCATCTATCATATTAGGTGCCATCAAGATTTCAACTGTCAATGATGGAAATGTCAATTTTGGAGACCTGTTTTATAATTCACCCGTTTCTACTTCAAAATCAGTTACAGGTTCAGGGGGAGGAAATACTGGGGATTTTTCTCAAGTGAATAACCTGTTCAGCGCAGTTGTAGCTATTGATCCAGATGTCTCGGATAGCAACAATGTTGGAAACGTATAAAAGGAAAGGGCTTACCGATCATTTTGGGACAACTCATACACCTTAAGGGTGTTAGCGACATGAGATGTGTGCAAAATTTTCGGGCAAGCCCTACTATTATTCTCCATGATCTTTGATTTGTACCTTCTTTTTTGGACGGTCATCGGTCAAAAGTCTATAAAGTCGAATATATAAAACACCTTTTTGATAATAGGCATCAATCGGCTCTTCACGGACTGAATAAGGTAAAGTGATATCCCGCTCGAATCTCCCTTGGAATATTTCATCTTGTTTCAATGACATCCCATGCGTTTGTAACGTCGTATTGCCAATTAATTTTATGGAACTTTTGTATACATACACTTCGACATCATCTACACGATTCAATCCAGGCAAGGATATGAGACATAACAGTTCATTATCAGATTCATAAATATTCACCTGCGGACTTTGTTTCTTAGGTTGCTGATAATCCGGAAAGAAGCTTTGATTCATGTATTTATCTGCAACTTGCTTCCATTCCATCATTTTAGACCAAGTATCCATACAATCTCCTCACATTATGTTGCTTTTGGTTCACGTGGACCTGATAAAGGCACAAGAGGTCCTTCAAAAGGTTGCTCAATGACACTGCCGAATGGATTTTCAATTGCCGGTGCAGGTCCGGTATACCCTCCCGTATTGGAAAGGTATGAGACCGGTTTGATGACTCCGCTCGTTCCAATTTGAAGTACGGAAGAGTTGGATAGACCATCGATTCGGATGGTTTGGATTGAGATCGTTTGATTGACGTATACATTCATCCCCAAACCCTCCTAATCATATGGATTCAAAGTAAACTGTCGGATATGCTTCACACGTGCTTCATTGCAAATGTAATCAGTCTTTCCGACACGTACTACTGAAGAAGCAGCTATACCGATGATTTTTATGGAGTTGACATGAATTGCTGGTACTTCTTGAACCGTGTTGACAGGAATGGTTTCATATTCGAATGGAGGGAATGGTGCGGTAAACATCGGATACATATCAAACTCGTGCTCTTTTGGATCATAGGTCGATTCTTGTCTTTGTACAGCCAAGGCTTTGGAAGAAGGGGTGAGGATTCTGGTATCACCAATCTGGACAATGGACGCAGAAACAAGGGAAGTGATTTGCATATTCTGAACAACAGAAGTGCGATCCATCTGATTATTCCTTTGATAACGGGACGAGAGGCGTACCAATGATCAATGATTCAGGTGGCGTGTCGAACATGGATTGACAGTTGATCACATCACTATCTCCGACAAGTACCATCGCGGATGTACCAATACCGATGATTCGGATATCTCCTACAGATATATCCCGGTTGATGACATTAAGTTCCATCCTGTTGGCCTCCTTGAGATTTCTTCTTTTCATTATTTAAGTATATTTCAATTCCCGTCAAAATATCTTTTTTGATTTGTGTCATGATTCGATCAGCCTCTTGAGAAGGATTGGATCGGATGTTTTCCTTTTTCGCAGCCATCATATAATGTGGTAGTCGTAACCCCATCTGTTTCTTGATATCTTCTACCACCAATTTCAACTGGGATTCATTCAATCGGTACTGGGTTTGTCGTTCGACTTTCTTAATATCATTGAACACATCATTGTTTAAATAATGATCGACTCCTTGGTTGATCCAGTTATACATTTCATTCGTATAGGGTGCTTCTGTATCTTGTTGCTGTTGATTGACCTTGAAGTTTCCTCCATTTACGCCGAGATCCTCAATATTTTCAAAACCGTTCCCACCAGGGGTGAGACCGATATTCAACGTACCTTCAAGGGTTTCTATTTTTAATTGATCGAACTTGTATTCAATGGATGTCTGGGGTGAGCTTTTCAATTGGCTCAATTCGTTTTGCAGGGATGTGATCATGTTCTCAAACGAATCCGTTTTCGCTTGTAATTGTCTGATCATCTCTTCTAGCTGTTGGATTCGCTGGTGTAAGTAATTGATGTTGCTCAAGCCCATCACCCCCTTATTTCTAACCTATGCGGAATGGATAAGTTTTTAACACAGCCTCCGCATAAATATATGAAACAAGTCGTCAGGATGAAGTGGAATTTCGATAGAGCGGCTAGCCCTGATTTCCGATATTACTTGAATCAATGACATCCGAGTCTATGGTGTGTGTCACACTATAGCCATTATTGACCTGAAGGTAATCCCCCGTATTGAAAGAGCCTGCGCCGGCAAACGTCTTCGTTTGACTTTGAGGTGACATATGGTACACATCTCCCACATTGAAGATGGCTGTGCCGGATATTTCGTTGATTTTGATAGCTCCAACCATGGCAGGCATGTGTAAAACATCCTTTAGAAGTTATTTCTTTCAACATATGCATATACCTAATTGATTGTTAATGAGTACCCCTTTCTATTGATATGCATACAATACCTTAGTAAATCAGCCCAAGGATCCTTTCAAGAAAGGGGAGAGTCTTTTGCCTTCGGTCATTTTAGCTCCAATTAAAATCAGTACAGTTGAAAGTAATGGAACCGTGAACTTCGGGGATACATTGTACATTTCTCCAAAATCCACATCTAAATCTGCAAGTGGATCGGGTGGAGGTAACACTGGCGACTTCATGCTTGTGAACAACTTCTGGAATATGACGAATACGTTGGATCCTGATATCAGCGATTCCAACAACTTAGCGAACTTCTGATGATAGGATAAAGGAGGGAGTATACAGTGGACTTCTGGAAGGAACAATTGAAAAACCTTTTTAACGATGAACGATTGGATGGGTTGTTGAAATCGATCGATCAACAATTGGCACATTCTCTGAAAGAATTCGACCATCACTTAAACCACTTTCAAAACAATTATTTCTTTCATGTCGATAGTACTGAAACAGAAAATGAAGTGATCATTCAGGCAACTTTACCGGTAAGTGACCAAGATAAAGTGAATCTTGATTTGGTGAACCATCAGTTAAGAATCTTGATTCAACGGTTTGAGACCGAACAGATTCAAAACAATGAAGGGGAGATCCTGAAGAAAGAAAATTTCTCAAAACGGATTGAAAGATATTTGCCTTTACCCCCCAATGTTGCTCCTAAAAGCATCAAAGCTTCTATGTCCGGCAATCGTCTGACAGTTAAAGTTCCTAAAGGTAACCATAACCATTCTCAAATTATTGAAATTGACCAAGAGTGACAATCCTGTAAAAGAGGATGCCCGTTGAAAGTCCGGGCATCCTCTTTTTATCGTATACCTTTGAACCATTTTCCAAAGTTGCTCAGGGGATTTTTCGTTTCATTAGCAGATTCGAGAGCTGATGCAACGTTGATCACACCGTTTCCAGTGTAAATATCTTTGCCAGGATCGCCAACATCATCTGTCGTCTCTTCAATGATTCGTATGATGTCGCTATTCTTCAGATCCGGTTGATAAGACTTGATGAGACCAGCAAGTGCAGCAACGTGCGGAGTCGCCATCGAAGTACCGGAAAGCGATGCATATTGTCCTTCTAGATAAGTGCTTGCAATATCCACCCCAGGTGCTGCGACATCAATATAATCTCCATAATTCGAAAACTCAGCTCGGTTCAAGTTCAGATTGACAGCTGCAACTCCGATGACGTTGTCAAAGGCTGCCGGATAACTCGTCTGATTCGTATTCTCATTCCCAGAAGCGGCAACCATGATGACATCTTTTTCATAAGCGTAGTCAATCGCTTCCTTCAATGCCTTAGAGGCTTTATAGTTCCCTAAGCTCATGTTGATGACGTCAGCTCCATGCTCTACTGCCCAACGAATTCCTTGAGCGACATCGAAGGATGTTCCATATCCATCTGCATTCATCGCTTTGATTGGCATAATCCGGTTATACCAGGTCATACCGGCAATACCGACACCATTGTTCGTCTCTGAAGCGATGATTCCTGCGACATGGGTGCCATGTCCGTTGTCATCATTCGGCATTGGTGATTCATTCAACACATTGTAACCATCCACAATTCTTTTAGCTAGATCGGGATGCTTCATATCAATACCTGTATCAATGATAGCGATGATGACATCTTCATTTCCTCTGGATATCTTCCATCCGTCTTCCGTTCTGATAGCAGGCAGGTTCCATTGGTAACGACTATATAATTCATCATCCGTTTCGTTTTGCAAGTAGATGTAGTTCGGTTCAGCATAAACTATACGATCTTGTTCGTTGAAATATTGAACAAGCTTCGGAGTTGAAAGGGTATTCGACTTGAAGATATAAGTCGAATCCAGTTCTTTTCTCACCTGACCATCAATTTCATTGGCAAAACGACTCAATTCTTCTTTCGTTGGTTTCCGATTGAATTTAACGGTAACTTCACGGTCTTGATAGTGACTGCTTACTTTTGTTTTATGACGAATGACACCAATCGATGAACTTGTATCTAGTTTCCGTACCAGATTTTTACCATATTGAATGGAATCCATCTTCACTAGTTGATTAGATTGCTTTGTAGAGAGTTTGTCTGGAATGATCCGTTTTGTAGAATCTTCTCCTACAACGAGCGGTGCTTCCACTTCATCAGCAGGGAGTAAGAGAATGACGCCCGTAATCAACGCGAGAACAGCAACGGTTAGTGTCCAATTTTTACTTCTCATCAGAAAGCCTCCTCCTAACATCTATCGTTAGGATGTGTATTTTCAAGGAAAATATTTAAAAAGGCATTCCATATGAGCAACGGTCAATTTCTATTCTGAAATAGAGAAAATACCATTCAATATAAAAAAATATAAACTGTAATCAAATTGTTATGTTTGTCTTATTAGAAAGAGTTTTCAGCAGAGAACCTTTACATAGCAGGCAATTTTCCATTTCGAATAAACTTTATTCGATAATAATATATGAAAATATTGGTAAGTCCATCAAATAGATAGGTTTTGCGGTTTTATTCCAATTTGTTAGCGGGTATATCCCCATTATATTTAAGAAAAAATATTCAGATTTTCAATGATTTGATCTCTAGGAAGGGAGCGATTCAGTTGAGTATCCAAAAGACCACGGACAGCTCGAGTTTAGCAGAAGTCATCGATCGTATTTTGGACAAAGGGATAGTGATAGATGCCTTCGCCAGGGTCTCACTTGTCGGTATTGAAATTTTGACAGTTGAAGCTCGGGTCGTCATTGCAAGTGTTGATACGTGGCTTAGATATGCCAATGCGGTAGGATTGCTTCGAGATGATGTCCAGGAAGAAGGACAGATTGAAGAAAGAAATCGCCAGGCTCAATTCAGTATTTGATGCACATTTTATTAAGCAAGATTAGAAGGGAGTGATACCTATTGGCAAATCAATCAAAAAAAGATGACTCCAATCAAACGTTATCGATGAATTTCGCTGTATTGGGAGGAATTATTGGTGCTGGCATCGGACTACTGACTACTCCTGGTACGGGAAAGAAAGTGATTCAGAACATCAATCAATCCGAAACGATGAGAGCTGCAGGAAACGAGTTGAGACGAACAGCACAACAAATCATCACCGATCAATTAGTGATGACGTTTCGTGAAACTGCAGCAGGATACAGGCTTAAACGTGATGCTTCCCAAGGTAACCAGCAGGAAAATGATGATTCAGATCGTTATCAAGAGTTGAAAGAAGAAAACAAACAATTGAATGAACATCTTCAACGCATAGAAGAGAAGCTCGATGCCCTGATGGAAAGTAAGAAATGAAAACCCTTGACTCTGTGAAGGGGGGATCACATGGCATCCAAGCCTATCAAAAAAGTCATCAACAAGGCTGTACAGCTCGCACCATCCAGCCTGAAGGAAAAAGCGAAAGAAAAAGTAAAAGAGCACGCCGTTGAAAAAGTAGAAGACCATGTCCAATCAAAAGCGGACCAAGTATCGGATCGTATGGCTGATGCGAAAGAAGAAAATGCAGAAAAGGTACATGGTCAGGCAGAAAAGGCGAAAGAGAAGGTACAGGATGTCTTATTATCTGTAAGGGACAAGCTTGAGAAAGTAAAGGATGCAGGTGAAGAATTCCAACAAAAGCTGTCCTCTAATGAAAATACCAAGATAAAAGGCGTAAAGAACATTAAAAGTGTCCAGGAGATCAAAAGCTCTCAGAACATCAAAAGCTCTACCCAGATTAAAAGTTCAACAAATATCAAATCTTCTACAGATATCAAGACGTTAGGATCCTAAAACACAGAAGGGAGACATTCATCATGTCTGTTCAAAAAACGACGGATAGCTCAAGTTTGGCAGAGGTAATCGATCGGATACTCGATAAAGGAATCGTCATTGACGCATTTGCACGGGTCTCTGTCGTAGGAATCGAGATTCTTACAGTGGAAGCACGTGTGGTCATTGCAAGCGTAGACACCTGGCTTCGATATGCAGAAGCAGTGGGACTTTTACGTGATGGAGTTGAAGAAGAAGGACTACCTTCTCAAAGCAATGAAAGAAGAAGTGCACAATTCAGTGTATAGGGAAATGGGGCTTCATTAAAGCCCCTGCTCCTACCATCAGATTGAAGTGGAGGCGGCTATGGAAATCAAACAAATCATGAATAATGTTGCAGAATTCTTCAATGAACATGTGGCCCCGCCGCATAAAATTACTTCTGTTGAAGCGCGGGAAGATGAAGGTTGGAGTGTCACCATAGAAGTGATCGAGGAAAAAGAGTATATGAAGAAATACGCAAAAGACGAAATGGTCGGTACTTATGAAGTGCTGGTCAACAAAAATAAAGAGGTCACTTCTTTCAAACGGCAAGATATAAGATATCGAAGCGCACTCCATGTTGAAGTCTAAAGGAGAGCAGTAGGAGGCTTCAATGGCTGAATTGAGAGAAAAAAGAATGAAAGATTCAAGGGCTTTGATAGAGGACCAAGAAATGACACATCTCCTATACCGATCCTTACAATACTTGAAAGCTGGGTATCCAGTACATTTCACAGGTCCGACGGGTTCGGGTAAAACCTCCCTCGCTCTAGCCCTTGCTAAGAAAAGAAAAAGACCTGTGATGCTCATTCACGGTAATCATGAGCTCGATAATAAAGACTTGATTGGAGATTTTACGGGATATACAAGCAAAAAAGTGGTCGACCAATATGTCCGTTCCGTTTATAAAAAGGATGAAAGCGTTACTGAAACATGGAGGGATGGACGACTCCTAGAAGCGGTCAAAAATGGATACACCCTTGTGTATGATGAGTTCACTCGGTCTCGACCGACGACGAATAATCTATTTTTATCCATATTGGAAGAAGGGGTTCTACCGCTATACGGATCGAAAACGACAGAACCTTTTGTGAAGGTCCATCCTGATTTCTCGGTGATCTTTACAAGCAACCCCGGGGAATATGCAGGGGTATTCAATAGCCCCGATGCTTTATTCGACCGGATGATCACGTTATTCGTCGAGTACAAAAGCAAAGAGAAAGAAGCAGAAATCGTTTCTGAAAAGCTAGGTATGGATTTAGAAGATGCAGAAGCGATTACAAACTTGGTCTCCTTATTAAGAGAACAAGGCACAGTAGATTGGAATGGACCTAGTTTAAGATCATCATTAATGATTGCCAGAATTGCGATGGAAGATGATATCCCTATTGAAGGGCAGAACGAGGAATTCCAACAACTCTGTATCGATATACTTGCTTATCCATTGAGTCAGTCAGCTACAGAAGAGGGGATCACATCATCAGAAGCATCGAAACGGGTCATCCAAGCATGTGAGAAGTTATAATGAAAAGTCGGTATAGGGAGTGAGTCATTTGGATCGTCAAGACAAGATGGGAATCTATTTGTTTTGTGGAATACAGACCGATCAAGAAGATGAATTCGGAATCGTTGAAATGGATGGAAGAGAATACGAGATTTTCACCATCCGCTATAAAGATGCTGCGATGGTCGTAGCTCAAGTGCCATTGAAAATCTACCATCCTAATAAAGAGAATTTGATGTTTCATCAAAATACCATTTCTGAAGTGATGAATCGGAAGGACACCGTCATACCGATCAGTTTCGGTAATGTTTTCAAGAGTGTAGAGGATGTAGAAGTTCTCCTTAAAAACCTGTATCCGCAATTCGAACAACTTTTCCCAAAGATAAAAGGCAAAATGGAGCTCGGTTTGAAAGTCATCGGCAAAAAAGAATGGCTCGAATCAAGAGTCAACGAACATCCAGAGATGATGAAAAAAGCCAACTCTGTAAAAGGGAAGTCAGAAGCTGCAAGCTATTATGATCGTATCCAATTAGGGGGCTTTGCCCAGAAGATGGTTTCTCAAATTCAAGGTGAAATAAAATCCGAAGTGTATCAGCCTCTTGAAGAAACAGCGGAAGCTGCGGTAGCGAATGATCCCCTTGGTGAAAAGATGCTCCTGAACGCATCATTTCTGATTGACAGAAAACAAGAGGAAGACTTTGATGCAAAAGTGAATGAAGCACATGAAAAATGGAAAGACAAAGTTGATTTCAAATATACAGGACCCTGGCCTGTATATAATTTCGTCAATATCCGTTTGAGTGTGGAGGAAGGCTGATGCTTCATAAATTAGTAACTGCACCAATGAATGCCGTCGTCAAAGTCGGTGAAAAGGTGAAAGAGGAAGTGGACAAGGAATTATACGACTTGAATACCATTCAACAAAAGCTGATTCAATTGCAGATGATGTATGAGCTCGAAGAAATTCCAGAAGAAGTTTTTAAAGAAAAGGAAGAGATCCTGTTGCAACGCTATGAAATCGCAAAGCTGAGAGAGTTGGAGCAGTGGGAAGAATTGACCAAGAAATGAGGGATGAAAGATGGAGTATCTAAGCTATTTATATGGATTTATACCTACTTCTAAACGACACCAGAATCACCTTCCATCTTTACAAGGATTTGATGGTGAGACAGAGCTTTATATGATTGAAGACCGTCAAATTACAGCAATCTTATGTGCGCTGGATCCTGATGATTACTCAGAAGAGATCATCAAATCGAAAATCGATCAGGACATGGAATGGTTGAAATCGAAAGCTTTCCATCATCATGAGACCTTGATTTCCTTGTATAAGGTGTACCCGGATATCATCCCCTCTTCCTTTTGTACGATTTATGAGTCAGAGCAAAATGTAAAGAAAACGATCCGCGAAAATGAAGATAAACTGATGGACATTTTCGACTCATTGGATGGGAATCAGGAATGGAACCTCAAAATCTACTTGGACGAGAAAAAGTGGAAAGGTCAAGGTGATTCTCCAGCCGTGGAAGAGATGAGACGAAATCTTGATTCGTTGTCTCCCGGTAAGCGATTTTTCGAGAAGAAGAAATTAGACCAGTTGATCGAGCAAGAAATGGAGAAAGAGAAGAACACATTATGTGAGGATGTACATGACCGCTTGAAAAAGTATTCGCAGAAAGCAGAAGTTAAGCGTAATTGGAACAAGGATGTCACAGGTATGAATGAACGTATGGCTTGGAACAGTGTCTTCTTACTTCCCGACCAAACAGTCGATTCGTATCTGGAAGAAATCAAGAGTCTCCAAAAGGACTTGAATCCTCAAGGCTGGAAGTTCGAAGTATCAGGTCCTTGGCCAGCCTATCACTTTTCCGGATTGTCTTGAACAGAGGGGTGACGGGATGCATGAATCAATTGAAAACAAAGATATTGCACTGATCGATCTATTAGATGTCATTTTGGATAAAGGTGTCGCCATAAAGGGTGATATCATCATATCAGTAGCGGGAGTAGATTTGGTTTATTTAGATCTACGCGTGATGATCTCTTCGGTTGAAACCCTCGTGCAAGCAAAAGGAGATTCAACGATTACATCGGTAGAACTAGATGAACAGAGAGGTGATCTGACGAATGCAGTCAATGAATCATACGGACTCAAGAATAGAAATCGACCCGGATAATGCACAACAAGGTCTTGCCCAATTAGTGCTCACCGTCATTGAATTATTACGACAGGTTGTAGAACGGAATGCACTGAGAAGAGTAGAAGGTGGCGCGCTTTCAGAAGAACAGATCGAAGACTTGGGTGTAGCTTTGATGAATCTTGAAGAAAAGATGGAAGAACTGAAAGATCTCTTTGATCTTGATGAAGAAGACTTGAATATCGATCTCGGCCCATTAGGTCATTTGCTATAGCAACATGTGTCTGAACGGGACCAAGGAGGGATGAGAGATGTCTGTTGAACATCCTGTGCAATCACATTCAATCGTAGATGTTTTGGAAAAGGTGCTGGACAAGGGTGTCGTCATTGCAGGAGATATCCGAGTCGGATTAGCGGATGTGGAATTATTGTCCATCAAGATTCGCCTCATCATAGCATCAGTCGATAAAGCAAAGGAAATCGGCATGGATTGGTGGGAAAACGATCCTTACTTAAGCTCTAAAGCTTCAGAAAAACATACACAAGCATTACAAGAAGAGAATGAAGAATTGAAAAGCCGTTTAGAACAGCTTGAACATAAGTTGGATGATACCAATCGCTGGAATGCGAAGGAAAATGAATGATCAATAAGAGGAGGCGTCAAATATGGGAGAAGAAAAAAAGTCATCTACTAATAATGAATCCGGTAAACCACTATCAAGGACAGTAGCTGGTGGTATTCTTGGTGCAGCTCTAGGATACTTTGCTACACCTGAAAATGGCAAGAAAATGTTGCAGAGGATCGACAAGGAAGCGATCAAAAATAGAGGTATGGTTTTGGGTCGCTCGGCAAAAGAGAAATCCATGTCAGCGTTCAACTCTGTAAAAACGTCCACTACAGACTTCATAAACCGTAGGCGTAATGCGAATGCAGAAGGTGCTGAAACAGAAGTAGGAGCGACTACTGAACAAGTAGACACTGAAGAGATAGAAGAACTGAGAAATGAAAATCAGAAACTACAGGAAAAGCTCGATTCATTAGAAGAGAAGATCAATCAGTTGCTCGACAAAGAGTTAGATGAAAAGAAGGAAGACGAAGAATCATCGGATGAGTCGAAAGCGAAAAAGAAAACGACAAACAGTAAAAGTAAAAAGCAGACTGAAAATCAGGACGATGAAGAAGACGATGACGATAAGGATGGCAAAAAGAGTAAATCAACGAACAATAAAAGTAACAACAACTCCACTAGCTCCAAAAATTCGACTAAAAAGAAAGAGGATGACGATACTGCATTGACGAGCGATGATGATACGTCATCTTGAGCAAATCATAAGGGAGTGATCTCAATGAGTTCGGAAAAAGTAACCGACAAAGACAACGTTCTTGAATATTTCGTAAAAGCATCCAATACAGGGGACTTATCACTTGATATCACCTTGAATGTCAATGGGGCAGTCGTTTCTGGCACGATGATCTCTGCAAAAGAATATTTCGAAGCGCTCAGCGGAAAGCTTGAGAACGGCAATGACATCTCTCAGAAACTGAGTGAAGAATTAGCTGCCGCGAGTGAAGCGACAGATGAATATAATGATGCTGAAGCAAATTTCATCCATTTGAAAAATACTCGCGTTTACTGTGGTGACAGCAAACCGACTCCTTCTAAAGGAAAGATTTTATGGAGAGGAAAGTTGGATCAAATCGACGGTTTCTTCCTAGGTAAAATATCGGAATCAAAAAGCAGTTCAGAAAAGAAATCATCATGATTACGATGATGAAAACGACGGGCAATCCGTCGTTTTTTGATTTCAGAAAAAAATCCCCTTTTTAGAAAGGGGATAGGATGTTCGGGTTGCATTAACCGATTACGTGGCTTGCCATTCCAAGAAACGAACCTGCGAAGATGCTTACGATTACCAGGCGCTTGCGGAACAAGGGGAACCCTCCAAACATAATAATTTTCGGTGGCTAATTGTAAAAGGGTGTACAGTATTGTTCTTCCTTTTGCCATAAATTTTAAACCTCTTCAAAAAGCTGGTAAATGACAAGTTGCTTATCTGTAGGACTTGTAACATATAAGCTGAGCTTATGAGAAATCAAATAAAAAAGGTTGATACACATCGTATCAACCTTGACGATTATTCAACCGCAACATTTCCGCATTCCTTACAGTCTATTTGTTCCATATGGATGTTTTTCTCTTTGAAAAACTCTTGCACCCGCTCATTTGAGAGTAACTGAGTCACGATAAAGTTATGTCGATCCGGATCTTTCAACAATTCCTGATCATAGGTTTGAAGATTCCAGCGTTTCTCTTCAACGGACCAATTCATAATCATCGTATATAATCTTCCATTATAAACGAATGCAAAGCGTACTTCATCATTTTGGAAAGAGCGGATTACGATAGATTCCATAGGATTACCTACTTTCTAAAAAGGAATAAGAAATGAGTGGTTTGACGTCAATTGGATCAAATAGGAGAGAACTTGTCATCACCAAGCGCAGTTTAAAGCGTAGAATGCTTAAGAAATGTAATAAGAACCGTACAGTTATCTTATTATCATTATAAAGGAGAATAACGGAGAAATATATGATTCTTGTGAAAAATTCCTATTATTTTAAAAAAACAGCCATTTTTTCCTATACAACTTGACGAACAAGGTGCCGAAGTCACAATCGTGTGGTTGAGAAGGGGCTGGGATGTGAAAGGTGGGGACTTGTTTTAGAAATTTGGATGGATGTTTTAGAAAAAGTGAAGCTGGTTTTGGAAAAACGGACGTTGGTTTTGTAAAAGAGAGCTCGGGTTTTAGAATTTGGCAGGTAGGTTTTAGAAATCAGGACAATCTTACTACCACAACCCGCACCCAACACCATAGAAAAAAGCTGCACAAAGTTTATTTGTGCAGCCTCAATACTTAAGCATACATTTTTTCAAGTTGCTGTTGGATTTCTTTGTTTTCAAGGTATTCGTCGTATGCCATTTCCTTATCCATGATTCCATGATCGGTAATCTCGATAATGCGGTTTGCAATGGTTTGTACGAATTGGTGGTCATGAGATGCGAATAGCATCGAACCTTTGAACTTGATCAGACCATTGTTCAAAGCCGTGATGGATTCGAGGTCCAAGTGGTTCGTCGGCTCGTCGAGCAATAGCACATTCGCATGACTCAGCATCATCTTCGATAGCATACAGCGTACTTTTTCTCCCCCAGACAGGACACTTGCTTTCTTCTTGACCTCATCGCCGGAGAAGAGCATACGGCCTAAGAAACCGCGCAGGAACGTATCACTGTCATCCTCAGGGGAGTATTGACGGAGCCAATCCACAAGGTTGAGTTCGCATCCTTCAAAATACTCTGAGTTGTCTTTCGGGAAGTAAGCTTGAGAAGTCGTGACACCCCACTTGAATGAGCCGCTGTCTGGTTCCATCTCACCCATGAGTATCTTCATGAGCGTCGTTTTGGCAATTTCATTTTTACCGACTAGGGCAATCTTGTCATCCTTGTTCATGACAAAGCTGACATTGTCCAATACTTTCTCACCATTGATTGTTTTCGTGAGACCTTCGACTCTTAGAAGATCGTTACCGATTTCTCGTGCAGGTGAAAATCCTACGAATGGATAACGTCGGGAAGATGGTTTGATGTCATCAAGCGTGATTTTATCAAGCAACTTCTTACGAGAAGTGGCCTGCTTGGATTTCGAAGCGTTCGCACTGAACCGCGCAATGAACTTCTCCAATTCTTTGATCTTTTCTTCTTTCTTTTTGTTTTGCTCGGACGCCATCTTTTGAGCAAGTTGACTGGACTCATACCAGAAGTCATAGTTACCGACATAAATTTGAATTTTTCCAAAGTCCAGGTCGGCAATATGCGTACATACTTTATTCAAGAAGTGACGGTCATGGGATACAACGATGACTGTGTTCTCGAAGTTGATCAGGAATTCTTCCAGCCAATGAGTCGCTTTCAAGTCAAGACCGTTCGTCGGCTCATCCAGTAGAAGGATGTCAGGATTTCCGAATAGAGCTTGAGCAAGAAGAACCTTAACCTTTTGGGAACCTGTCAGGTCTGCCATTTTCTTCGTATGAAGTTCTTCTTCAATACCAAGACCTTTCAAAAGGACAGCTGCGTTGGATTCTGCTTCCCAACCATTTAGTTCCGCGAATTCTCCTTCTAGTTCAGCAGCCTTAATTCCATCTTCTTCAGAGAAATCCGGTTTTGCATAAATTGCGTCCTTCTCTTGTATGATTTCATAAAGGCGTTCGTGCCCCATGATGACCGTATTCATCACTTCGTATTCTTCGTACTCGAAGTGGTCCTGTTTCAATACAGCCAAGCGTTGGCCAGGTGGGACATGAACATCACCATTTTGTGGTTCAACTTCTCCAGAAAGAATTTTAAGGAAGGTCGATTTACCGGCACCGTTTGCCCCGATCAATCCATAACAATTCCCAGGAGTAAATTTTATATTGACGTCTTCAAAGAGTTTGCGATCGGCAAATCGCAAACCTACATTTGTAACAGTAATCATTTTTTACATTCCTCCATAATTCAGCTACGAAGGAATTATATCACGTTCTTGCTTTGAGAGCGAGATGATCGCTATTTCTTTGACACATATGCCAAGAAATCAACAATTGGTAAGGGACAGGTTTTGAATGGTCAGAAATGTATGAAATCTCAAGACTATTCACATGCCTTCCAAAAACCCAAGTGCTAATATAGGAATACAAAGATAAATTCATGATGGAGGCCAAAATGAAAAACGTTGAAGTTTTGGATTTTCAACCGAAATTGATGGATTTTAAAGAAGAGATTGTAATGGGACTGAGAAAGGATCCCAAACAGACTGATCCGAAGCTTTTGTATGATGAAGCAGGTTCACAACTGTTTGAACAGATTACAGTATTACCGGAATACTACCCTACTCGAACCGAATTGAAGATCATGAAGGAGTATAGCTGTTTGATATCCGAGATGATAGGAAAGGACACTTCAATACTAGAGTTTGGAAGCGGGAGTCATACGAAGATCAGTCTATTGCTGGAAAATTTACAGGAGCCAGCAGCTTACATTCCAGTAGATATTTCAAAATCCATCCTAGAGGAATCGGTCAACCATCTTTCTCATAGGTTTCCCAAACTGATGATCAAAGGCATTTGTACGGATTATACAAAACCGTTCCAGCTACCGATTGAAGTAAGGAAGGCCAAGAAAAGAGTTGTCTTTTTTCCCGGATCCACATATGGCAATTTCGAACCACTCGTAGGGCAAAATTTTTTGAAGCGGACATCAAAACTTCTCCAGAAAGGAGATGGACTACTGATTGGTGTTGATACAAAAAAAGAGCTGCCAATATTGGAAGATGCATACAATGACAGCCAAAATGTTACAGCTGAGTTTAATTTGAACCTACTGAAAAGAATCAATAGGGAGCATTCTGCTGACTTTAAGCTAGACACCTTTCGCCACCATGCATTTTATAATGAAGAAATCGGTCGAATTGAAATGCATTTGATCAGTACGGTTGATCAAAAAGTGTCCATTGATGAAGACATTTTTCACTTCAGAGAAGGTGAATCAATCCACACAGAAAATTCCTACAAATATGAACCTGAGGAATTCAAAAAAATCACAGAGCAATGTGGGTTCAAGAGAGAAGCAGTATGGTTGGACGAAAAGGGACATTTCAGCATTCATTACTTCACTGTCAAATAGCACTACAACGGAGGATTCTTGCTCAATCAGAATCCTCTTTTTTAATTACTCCGATATTCCTATTGTATATTGGTTATAGTTTGTTATAGTTGTTATAATTACATCAACTAAATAGATATTGATGAAAAAACATCAACTATAGGTGGTGAGTTTTATGGGAATAGCGAGTATGTGTATCGCAGTAGATGTTAAAGACTCTCGGAAGAAAGATAAAGAACAGCTTCGATTAGCATTACTGCGGTGCGCTGAATACATCAATGATCGACATCGAGATGACGTTCTCGTGCCATTTGACGTGCGCAACGGAGATGAGTTACTTGGTGTGATTGAAAGTTTCCGTACTGGATTCCAGGTTTCTCGATGGCTTGAAGAATTCCTGTCCAAAGAAGGAATTGATCTGTATATCGGCATCGGACTCGGAGTTCTTGATACACAAGACTCGACGATACACACGATGAACGGGTCTGCTGTCCTGAATGCACTTGATGCTCGGGATCGGTATTTGAAGGACAAGCATCAAGAGATCAAGCCATGGATCATCGAAACGAAACGTTCCACAGTCTTTTTTTACTCAAAGAAGTTCCCTTATCAAGCATTGAATGCCCTCAATTATGCTATTACTGAAAAGAAGATCGGTCGCAGTGAAAAGCAAAAGGAAGTCATTGGCTTACTTGAAACGCATCCTGATGCTACCTATGAGCAAATTGGTCAGCAGCTTGGATATAAATCTGCAAAATCGACCGTTTCCTATCTATTATCTAGAGCTCAATACCATACAGTCATTGAAATGGAGAATAGCCTTATGGCGTTATTAGGGGACATGCAAGACAGAATGAAGAGCGAGGAGAGATAAAGTGTTCCAATTTCTCTTAGTCATTCTTTTCACTCACTTTTTGGCAGATTTCGTTTTACAGACGAATCGGATCATCCGACTGAAAAAGGACCATTTGCATAAAGGTTTAGGATTACATGTATTGATACATTTCGTGGTCATGTTGATAGGTACTGTAATTTACTTCACCTGGGGCGAAACGAATCCTACTACCCTTATTGTTAGTATTTGTGGTGTTTTAATTTCAATAGCTCTTACGCACTATGCTGTGGATTGGTTGAAGGAATGGATCAATCGGCAGCATGATAGGGTGGGTATTCGAGCGAGCTTATTCATACTCGATCAATTCGTTCACGTCACGTTCATACTCCTATTTTTCAATCTTTTTGGATTGTCTTCCTATTCATGGATTGAGCTGAATAATGCACTATTGACATTTTTATTTGATGGAGTAGAAGTAACGGATTTATCGAAGTTGCTCATGATTGGAGTCATCCTCATCCTAGCAACAGAAGGAGCCGGGTATTTCTTAGGTATCGTATTGAGGGATCTTGGTCCCAACCCGACATTGCAAAAAAATATGTACAGTATTACCGATGAAAAAACAGAAATCAAAACCTTTTTCAATGAAAAAGGGGAAGAAGTGAATGAAGTTACGACTATTCGTACCGATCAATATTATAAAGATTCTCCAAAACAGATCGGACGTTATATAGGCATGATTGAACGAGTGTTGATCATGATCTTCATCGTCCAAGGTATTCCACACGGGATGACATTCTTAATTGCTGTAAAATCCTTGACCCGTTTCAAACAATTTGAAAGCAAATCCTTCGCGGAATACTATTTGATCGGAAGTTTATTAAGTGCTGGGATCGGGATTGTTCTAGGCTATGGAATCCTTAGAATACTATAAAAAAGAGGGTGACTGGATCGTTTCCGTCACCCTCATATCTTTTAATTGTCATATGCCGGATCCTTCGGCTGTGAACTTTCAGTAGTTGTACGAGCTTTTTTCGAAATCCAGCGATCCATTCCGAAATGAGCAGCATTATACCCTGCAATCAGAACGAGGAACCCCATAATCACCATAGATGGATTCTGACCAGCAGATCCTGAAAAGATATAAGAAAAATTCATGATAAGCCCCATTAATACTGAAAAACTGGTGAATACGCCAAGTATTAAGGCAACTCCAACCAAAAATTCACCCCATGGAACCATGAAGTTGATGATTGAAACATTCGGTAAAGCAACATTTTCAATAAAAGATGCCCACCACCCAGAGACAGCAGGGTGTTCGCCTTCCGCTTTTGACAAAGCCCCTTTCAAATAGCCAGTTGCATCAAATGAACCCGTTATCTTTCCCCAACTTGCTTGCAACCATATAAATCCTAAGTAAACGCGGATTAAGGTCAAACCATAACTTGCATAGACGTTACGCCTAATAAAAGACAAAAACATGTAAAAACCTCCTGTGTTTTTCCTTAAGGAAACATTTTAGCGCTAATACACATTATAGACTTCGTTTTTGCATTAGGGCAACAAATAGAAAGATAAATGGTTCGAATTCCTTATGGATATGGTGGTTTCTGTCAATAGTACGATTGGCGCATAATTTCAATCAACAGTAAAAACCTAATAATGTTCTTTACTGACAGCAAAGGAGGACTGAAAATGTCTCATAAACGAAATGATGGACAACGTGCAGTGGAGCGAGCTGCAAAGAATATTAAGGACGGCGCTGATACCGCTTTTGACAGTGTTCAAAATGCGGTGGAAGCTACAGAAAGTGCCGCAATGAATGCTGTAGACAAAACAGCAGATGCACTTAATAAACAAATAGAGCGAAACAAAGATCGTTACTAATTTGAAACATAAAAAAATGACCGGAAATTCGTTTCCGGTCATCCTTTATTCATCAGGCATTCACATAAGTGGCAAGTGCCCGTTGGACATCAAATATACTGTTGTCTTTACGGAATTGTTTTGAAATCGGTTGTGCAGTACTCGAAATATAAATTTTCAACTCTGCATCCATATCGAATGTTCCGGCGGTTTCTACACTGTAATGCGTAATACTTCTATAGGGTACAGAATGATATTCCACCTTTTTACCTGTCATACCTTGTTTATCAATCAAAATCAATCGTTTGTTTGTGAATACAATCATGTCACGGATGATTTTGAATGCTTTTTCGACGCGTTCACCTTCCGTTACAATCTGTTCGAGGTCTTTAGCGACTGCATTCAGATCTGCCTCTGATGCATTGCCCATCAAACCATCTAAAATGCCCATTTGAAATCCCTCCTTATACATTACCTATACCATTCGAGATTTGAGCAGAATTTCCTACCTAATGTATTTTTCTGGCATGCTCGTTTGTTGCGTATACGGCTTGTTTCAAGACTTTTTTCAAATCAGATTGCTCCAAAACCTCGACACCAGCTGCTGTTGAACCTCCCGGTGTCGTTACTTGATCCCTTAACTCTACTGCGGGTGTATTAGTCTCCAGCATTGCAGCTGAACCGCTGATCATTTTCGTAACTAACCGCTGTGCTTGTTCATCTGTGAGACCATAAGCTTGGGCGGCTTCTTCCAACGCTTCAGTAACCAGATAAAGGAAAGCAGGAGCGCTACCGGTTATAGCTGTCAAATCATGTACCTGTTGTTCTGTCAGTTCTTCATAGTCACCAATTGAGTCCAAAATATGTTCGATGATTTTTCGGTGTGTCTGATCCACATGCCTACCACATGTATAAGTCGTCATCGATTTTTGAACGAGAGCAGCTGTGTTCGGCATCAACCAACAGACTGGTGTACCGTCGGGTAGTTGACTTTCCATATAGGTAGGGTCTATGCCAGCTGCAACGGTAAGTATGAGTTGCTCATCCAATTGACTGGACAGTTCGTGCAACAGATGTTCATGTGCCTTCGGAGGTGCAGCCAATAGAATCACGTCCGAATTGGAAACTGCTGACTTCCAATCTGTCGTAACTTCTACATCATACTTACTAGCAAATGTCTCCAAGCGTTTTTGATCAGACCTGTTTGCAACCAGGATTGTCGAAAATAGGGACTCCTCTTGACTCAGCAGACCAGATGTAACGGCCTCTGCCATCCTGCCTGCACCAATCACTAATAAACGGTATTTTTCCATGTCATCCAACCCTTCTGAATCCATCGTTATTTAAACCTACCAGAACTTCATGTTCTTGAAAAGGAAGTTTTTGTAACGGAATCTTAATGGAAAACGTCTCTAGGAAAAAGGGGGCGTTTTTTATGAAGAAATGGTGGCTGCTCGCTGGTGTAATGTTTGTCACAATATTCACCATTGCTGTCTATTATACAACCGAACTGAAGGTGCTTAATGAATGGGAAGATGGAGGGAAAATTTTGTTGCAAAATAAAAATCTGGACTTGGCATTTTCAAAAGAATTGAATGCACATTCGGTAACAGATAAAAGTGTGTATGTCACAAATGAGGATGGGGAGAAACAAGCTGTATCCATTAAGCTGAACGAAGATAACAGGTCCATTTCCATTGCATCTCCACACGAAGGTTATGACTCAGAAAGTAATTACTTCACACTCCATCTTACTGAAGACATTCAATCCGTTGGTGGAAGAAAGCTCGATGGAGAGCGCATTCAATTCGTTGTGAAAGATCGCTTACCCGTAATTGGATCAAAACAAAGACTTCAGGCCTATTTTGAAAAGAGCCATAAGAACAGTGTACATGTCATGGAAAAATCCTCAGCAGATGGTGAATCATCAATGGAAATGGCTGACAATAGCAGCAGTGGGAATTCTGATCAAAGTCATTCAACTACGAATATCCAGGTACAGGGTGTAGATGAACCGGACACGATCAAGAATGATGGTGATTTCATTTACCAATTAGTCCGTAACAAACTCCATATCACGAGAGCAAAACCTGCTGACGAATTGAAATTGATGACTACCATCCGTTTTGAGGATATGGCATTTTCTCCACACCAATTACTCCTATATGGCAATAAGCTCATCGTAATGGGTCATTCCTATCAAAGCGAAACATCCCACGAACAAAAGTCATCTGGCTCTGAGGATTCTATTGCAAGAACTGCCTTTCATAGTGTTCAAATGAAGGTATATGATGTTGAAAATGTATCCAACCCAATCTTGGAAAGGGAAGTGGAAATCGAAGGGTCCTATTTGTCTGCTCGAAGATCTCAGGAACATGTTTACTTGATTTCCCAATATCACCCTCCAGTTTGGCGTACGTTCGAAAAGGGGGATGAAAAAGTCGAACTTCGACCAAGGTTCAGAGATACGGCTATGAGCAACAAGATGAATGTCATTGATTATGATGAGATTCAGTACTTTCCTGATACAAATGAATCCCATTACACGACAATCTCTTCCATCAATATCGATAAACCGGAAAGTCCAGCATTTCACGAGACATTTCTTGGTGGAGGCGGAGAGTTGTTTATGTCCAAGGAGAACCTTTATATTGCTGTCCAAACAAATGTAGTTAATGATTCAGAATTCAGGAGAAGTTATACACCGGACACTGATGTTTATAAGTTCACCATCGAGGATGGAGAAATAGATTACAAAGCTTCCGTAACTGTTAAAGGAACGGTTCTGAACCAGTTTTCTATGGATGAATTCGAGGGGAATTTCAGAATCGCGACAACTAGTGGATTTTCAGGAGATGATCGTACACAATCCTTTAACCACTTGTTCATTTATGACGAACACTTGAACTTGATTGGAAAAGTAGAGGGATTAGCTGAGGGGGAAAGGATCTATTCTGCACGGTTCATGAATGAAAGGATCTATATTGTCACGTTCAAACAAGTGGATCCTCTCTTTGTAATTGATGCTAGTGATCCCCGGAACCCAGAAGTAAAGGGAGAGCTCAAAATTCCAGGTTTCAGTAATTATCTGCACCCTTATGATGAGGACCATATCATCGGTTTCGGTCACCACACAAAACTGGTGAACCTTAAGGGTAGTCGAGAACCGATGATTCAAACAGACGGCATAAAAATTTCGATCTTCAACGTAAAAGATATGCATGATCCAAAAGAAATTCACACCAAAATCATTGGTGGAAGCGGAACCTACTCACCTTTGAACCATGACCATAAAGCGCTCTTGTTTGAACCTTCAAAGAATTTGTTCGCTTTTCCATTACAAATGTACAATGAAAAAACGGGGGGCTACTTGTTTAACGGAGCCCACGTTTACCAGATCACGATGAAAGATGGTTTAAAGTTAATAGAAGAGATTTCACATGCGGACGTTTCAGACTTATATCAATCGCCGTGGGAACAGGAAATTCATCGATTGATCTATATCGACGATCACTTATACAGCTTTTCCAACAACAGTATCGTCACACACGAAATGAAGACATATGAGCAGATTGGTGCAATTGAAATACCATAATGCCGAGTGCTCACACTTCCCTTTCCATATGAATAAGGTTAAGATAACCATATCATTCATATAAGAAAGGTCTTATATAAATGTCTCATTCTATCCAATCCATTCCTAGACCCATCATAAGAACGAATCAATGGTTCATTTTTCTTTCCGTAGTTGTTGCTTGGTTCACCAGTTCGGAATGGGTTTTACTTTTCCCGTTGATTACTGGACTTTCCGGTTTACTATTTAAATATAATCCAGTAATGAAACTGGCACGCCACTTTCTCAAAAAGGATCATTCATCCTATATACAAGAAGATCGCGAACAACAACAATTCAATCAATTGATCGCTGTAATCTTATTGATAAGTGCGTTAATAGGAGAACGAATAGGATCAGAAACTTTGTATTACTTATCGAGTGGCATGGTCGCAGCTGCTTCCTTCATTGCCATAATGGGGTTTTGTATAGGTTGTTTCGTTCGATATCAATGGAGTCGATACCGTTATCAAAGGATCCAACGGAACAAATCATAGTAACGATCAATTACTTGAAGACTTGCCGGAATGATCGGGTAAGTCTCTTTTTTTCGTGTACAATTAACTTGTAACTTATTGGAGGTGGAGAAGATGAATTTCGATTTGAAAGAAGCAAAAGAAATATTAAGGAACACCCCAAATGTTTTGGCGTCATTGCTCTCCGGATTGTCGGAGAACTGGATCCGGACTGATGAAGGAAAGGATACATGGTCTCCATTTGATGTTGTAGGTCATCTCATAGACGGGGAACGAAGGGATTGGCTGGAAAGAGTACAGATCATTCGTTCACAAGGTGACAACTTGGAGTTTCAACCCTTTGATCGATTCGAACATCTGACTCGGAACAAAGACCGATCATTGGAAGAGTTACTTGAAGAATTCAGAAGGTTACGCGATCAGAATCTCAATGAGATCGATTCTATTTCAAACGTAGCAGAGCTTGAATTAAAAGGGATACATCCAGCGTTCGGAGAGGTATCGCTTCATCAATTACTCTCTACATGGGTCGTCCATGATCTGAATCATATCTCACAAATCACAAGAGTGATGGCAAATCGTTATACCCAGGATGTAGGACCGTGGAAAGAGTATCTACGGATTCTATCCAAATAGAAGTCATGATCCAGCATTCTAATGTTGGATTTTCCATTTTTTACACAAGATCTTCTTTACAAAAAAAATAATTTGCACACGAATAATCATGTAACAAAATGTTGTTTTATAAGGTAAAATCCGCGATATTTCGGAAGTCGAAATGTAAGAATATGCAGAAAGTTGTTGCAAATAGACAAGCTTTTATTATAATAATATTTAAGTTAAAAATTCAGAAAAAACAAAAAATGGGAAAAGGGGTTAGGTATTGTGTTAGAAAACATCGTAGGATTTTTGAATACGTATTTATGGGGGTATGTTCTGATCGCCGCTTTACTTGGGCTAGGAGTATACTTCACGGTAGCAACAAGATTCGTACAGTTCCGCTACCTCGGAGAGATGACAAGAGTATTATTTGAGAAATCAACGATTACAGATGGAAAAAGCATTTCTTCATTCAAATCTTTCTGTATCGGTGCAGCTACACGTATTGGTACAGGTAACCTTGCTGGGGTTGCCGTAGCGATCGGTCTTGGTGGTCCAGGGGCTGTATTCTGGATGTGGATCGTAGCATTAGTAGGTGGAGCAACGAGTTTTGTAGAAAGTACACTTGCTCAGGTTTACAAAATCAAGGATAAATCAGCATTCCGTGGAGGTCCTGCTTACTACATTGAAAAAGGACTCGGGAAAAGATGGCTTGGAATCATTTTTGCAGTACTAATTGCATTAACTTTCGGTCTTATTTTTAACTCGGTACAAAGTAACACGATTTCTGCTGCATATGAAAATGCATTCAACTTCAATGGTACAGTAGTTGGTATCGTCATTACGGTCCTTACTGGATTGGTCATTTTCGGTGGCGTACACCGTATCGCGAACGTATCTTCTGTAGTCGTTCCAATCATGGCTGTTCTTTATATTATCCTGGCGATTGTCGTACTCATTTTGAATGTTGGACAAATCCCAGAAATGTTCATGTTAATCATCAAGAGTGCATTCGGATTAGAACAAGCTATCGGTGGTGGAATCGGTGCCGCAATCATGAATGGTGTTAAACGTGGACTATTCTCTAACGAAGCTGGTATGGGTAGTGCGCCGAACGCAGCAGCGACTGCAAGTGTTTCCCACCCAGCAAAACAAGGGTTCATCCAAACACTTGGCGTATTCCTTGATACATTGATTGTGTGTTCTGCGACAGCGTTCATCATCCTGATGTCAGGGATCTACCAAACTGGCGATGTTGCCGGAATCCAGTTGCTTCAGGATTCTCTTGGAGATCATGTTGGTAACGCAGCTACGATCTTCATCGCAGTTGCAATCTTCTTATTTGCTTTCAGTTCAATTATCGGAAGCTACTACTATGGTGAAACGAATATCGAATTCATCAAGGAAAGCAAGCCAGCCATTTTTGTATACCGGTTAGCTACAATGGGAATGGTCATGGTCGGTGCAATGCTTCCACTCGCATTCGTTTGGAGTCTGGCAGACTTATTCATGGCATTGATGACTTTGATCAACTTGGTAGGGATTGCACTTCTTGGAAAAGTTGCCTTCAAAGTTCTTAAAGACTATGAAATGCAACGTAAAGAAGGAAAAGATCCTACGTTCGATCCAGTCAAACTCGGCATTGAAAATACAGAGTGCTGGGGAGATGGCGTCAAACAAAAGAAAGATATCGCAGGTTAATGACGAAAAAAAGGCAGGGGAACCTGCCTTTTTTTATATTAAACAATATTTTTAATATAAATATATTAGAATATTCTGTATAATAGAGGAAAAAGGTTTTGGGAAGGGAGATTACTATGTCAGAGAACCAAAGTTTCAATGCAACAATCTTTCTGTCAAAACTGGTCACACAATATGCTCACTTACACAGACGGACAGTAGGGGAACATGCAGAGGAGTATATCAAACAATTAGGGATAAAAACCGGGGAGTGGATCGAATCATTCTATTGTAATCCAGAAGATGATTGGACAGTTGATCGATATGCTGAAGTGATTGTCGATTTAAAGAATTCGATTGGGGGGCATTTCCGCATATCTGAGATCAATGAGGATTATGCTGTCGTCAAAGCTACTGGATGTCCTTTCGGGGAAATTGTTCAAGATGCACCACACCTCTGTATGATGACTTCTAGCGTCTTTGGAGGGATTGCAGCCCGTAAGATGGGTTTTGGACAGGTACATTTGAAGAAACGGATTGCAATGGGGGATCCCGGTTGCGAAGTTGTGATTTACTTTAAGCCTGCTCCTAAAGAGGACGGAATTGTATATGATAACCTACCTATGTCCCCTTCTAATGGGAATCCATTCATTTGGGAAGAAGAGACGATACAGTATTTGAATGATGAAATGCAAAAAAGTGATGAGATGATTCTGTCTTTACTCGACGAATTAGAGAACCTGAAGGCTGAAGTTGAATTATTACGGAATCGAGAAGGAGTAAAATGACTATTTTTATTGTCGAACAATAAGAAGTTTGGGCGAAGGGGTATCATTAATGACTAACAACCCTCATACTTGATTTAACAACATTCGTGCTTAGGGATTAGGGCCACGTACATGATTTTGTTGAATCCATGTTCGGAGGGAGTTGTTAGAGGTGTTGAACGTTGATCCAAGTAGTTCTTCCATAAGGAAATGTATGACTCACCTGGAGGTTTTAGGGGTAGAACCGAAAATTCGCCAACTTGTTTCCATGTATCTAGAAATGGCCTATCAAGAGGGATTGGCTGAAAATTTGAAAGAACCAGTGAATAAATAAACTCTAGAAATCTTTTGGATGTAAGTTGTCCAGGGATTTTTTTTGTATCAACATATAATGATGCTGAGTCTGGAGATACTAGAATAAAAATAGTTTGAGGAGTGTCTCCATGAACCTTAAAGATGGCACGATTTATCAGATTACAGATCCAGGTTCCGTCAACTTCAATTCAGCTACAACATTGAAAATCACATCTCATTTCCGGAATGTGGTCTCATTTAATCTAGGGGATCAACAAGGGTATGGATCCATGCCTGTCCAGCATCTGAAGTATCTAGTAAAAAGAAATTGCCTCCGTGAGAGTAAATAGGGCCAGAAAAGGCCCTTTCTTTCTGTGTAGAAAGCATCACAGTTGAATAAATTCCGACAGGTTTAGTATGCTTTATACAATTGAATGAGTTGGAGTGGTTTTCAGATGTGGAAAATGGATGAGCCTTTTGTTAAAACAGATCGACAGAAAGCACTGTACTCGTTAGCCAAGTCTGTGTCGGATAAAGTGAAAAAAAGAGCGAAGGAGACCGACAGGGAAGGAACATTCTCCCTTGAAAATTTAAATGATCTCAAACAATCTGGCTACATAACACTAACCCTACCTGAAGAGATTGGAGGCAAGAACGCTTCCTTATATGAATTTCTCCTATCACAGGAAAAACTGGCGGAAGGAGATCCTTCCGTTGCACTATCTATAGGCTGGCACCTTGGTATTGTGATGGAACTTCGAGATGAACAATTATGGACGGATGACATGTTCAACTGGTTAGGATCACAAATAATAGACAAACACAAAATCATTAACCGTGCGGCGACAGAGCCTGCTACTGGTAGTCCTACCCGTGGGGGCATCCCTGAAACGAATGCGACGAAAACAGAAGATGGCTATATACTGAATGGGAGAAAATCCTTTACCTCCATGGCAGATGTGCTAGATTATTATATCGTTTCAGCCTCTATAGAAGATACAAAAGAAATAGGATGGTTTCTCGTAGAAAGAAATCAGAAAGGGGTAGAAATCGAGCATACGTGGGACACATTAGGAATGAGAGGAACAGCAAGTGATGATTTAGTGCTGAATACTGTACATGTAGCTGGAAGCAGGATGGTTGAGACGAAGAAGCCTAATCCAGAGAAATCCATCCCAAAAGGCTGGTTGCTCCATATACCCGCTTGTTACCTTGGTATAGCACTGGCAGCAAGAAACGATGCCATCGAATTCGCACAAACCTATCAACCGAACAGCCTGAACAAGCCCATATCTGAAGTTCCTCATATACAAGAAAAGATTGGGAAGATGGACCTTGCCTTATTAAATGCTCGTTACTTCATGTACGCCGTTGCTGAAAAATGGGATGCACAACCTGATAAGCGAAGTGAATTAGGGCCAGATCTTGCTGCGGTAAAGACAATCGCAACCAATACGGCAAATGATGTAGTTGACCTCGCCATGCGGATTGTCGGTGGAAGGGGGCTCTCGAAATCCTCTAGCTTCGAACGGTATTATCGGGATGTTCGTGCCGGTTTACACAATCCACCAATGGATGATGCTGTCATACAGACACTTGCACGTCGAGCACTGCATGGGGGAAACGGTGAATAGTCACGTTACAGACTCCTGTTAAGGAGTCTTTTTTAGTGGAGATTTGAAAAAGTGATTCAAATCTTGTAAAATGGAAAATTGTGTGTTGGATCATTTTTAACACAAAACATTTAAACAACGATTCAAATCATTGCTGAAGAAAGGAGAAACACAATGTCATTAGCCTATCAATCTGTTTTTACTGAAGAAAACGACCGAGATCTAGAAGAAATGGAAATGCAAGTATTCCGTATGCAAAACGACATGAAGGAAATCGCGAAAAAGTGGGACGTTGTCGGTGTCGATCAAACGAAAGAGGACAACTTGGTCATCGTTTATAAAGCGGAAGAAGAAGAACGTTGCAACCTTATGCTTAATGACTGTGATTCTGCTTTCCGAGGCGTTTGGGATTTTGCACTGCAGGCTCTATTCCCAGATGAAGATCGCATTCATATTGGTGATATTAAAGGTCCTGAGAACAAAGGTTACGGAACGATATGCATCCATTATTTGAAAGAGCTCGCAAAAGATAAAAACATCCCTTATATTACAGGAGACATCTCCGATCGTGATTGGGATCATTTAGATCGACTCATTCATTTTTATGAAAAGCATAACTTTCAAGTAGAAGTTGATTATCATAATAAATCAGGTAAAATTGTCTGGAATCAAGCCTATTGAATCCGAGGGCATGCAGAACTGCACGACCAAATGTTAGTCACATTTGGCCGTGCAGTTTTTTTATGGCATTCTATCTTTTTTATTTTGTTTTTCCTGGGTACACATTATATAAGAGAAAATTTTTTGAATTGTAATGGATAAGATCTTCGTCTAAATATACGGAGCGGAAAAAGGGTGGTTGTTGACAGTGGAGAGCTTGATTGAGAGGTACAAGACCAACCAATTGAATAAAGAGGATGTTTTACGAGAGGTCATGAACGAGCATGGGTCCCATATGACTCGTTTGGCTTATTCCTATGTGAAAGATATGACGACAGCAGAAGATATTGCTCAGGACGTTTTCTTGAAATGTTATACGAAACTCGATAGCTTTAAAGGCAATTCTTCTCTGAAAACATGGTTGAACCGGATAACCATCAACAAGTGTAAAGATCACTTGAAAAGTGGTTGGAAGAGGTATATGCAATTTGATTTGCCTTTTTTCAGTCAACCGAAAACGCATGAAACCCCTGAATCGGAAGTGACGACTCAGATGGAACATGATGCGTTGACCCAATTTGTATTACAATTACCAGTCAAATACCGTGAAGTGACCATTTTGCATTATTATCAAGATTATTCCACAAAGGAAATCAGTGAAATTCTGGATTTGAAGGATACTTCGGTACGTACGAGATTGAGAAGAGCCAGACAAATGCTAGAAGAGTATTTAGAAAAAAGGAATGAAGAAGTATGAAAAGGGATCTAAATGATTTGAAGCAAAAATCATCCTTGGATGAAATTCATTTCTCTGAGGATAAGAAACGTGAAACTTTTCAGAAGCTTGAAGAGTTGGAACAGAAACAACCGAAGGGTACCTTCTTTTTCAAAAAAACACTCAGCTTTGCAACATTATCCATTCTATTGATCATTGTTGCAGCTATCGGCTTCCAATCATTACAGCAGCAGACTGGTCAACAGGAAAAGCCGCAAGAGGAACAGGAGCCATCCCAGGAACAACCTTCAGAGGATGAAAAAGAGCAAGATGATCAGGACACTGAGCAACAACCTGAAACGTTCTCAGAAGAAAAAGCAGAAGCGTTACTTAAACAGTTTTATGAGGATGTGTACCCTGAGCTTGACGAGAACAACACGGTTACCCGGTATGACTCCGTGGAGGATGCGATCACTCAAGTGAAAAAGTCAGCGACTGAAGAAGTTGCTCAGAAATGGGTCAATAGTTTTATGGAAGAAAAGGACGGGGAACTGAAACCTAAAACATTCCATGGAATCAAACGATTTGATTTCTCTGATATTCGTTTGGAAGAGAATGGGGAAGGCAAATTCAAAATCGAACAACTACGTTCTAATGAATTAAACGGAACCTACGTCATTCAAACGGAGTTCGAGTGGATGGATGGAAAATGGTTGATTACCAAATATGACATTGAATATAAAGAAGAAGGATAAGGAGGTCATACAATGAGACTTTTGTCGGTACTATTGATTTCTACGTTCATCATTTTAGGAGGCTGTCAAAATGATGAAGCCGGTACTGACAATGAGCCAAATCATGAGGTTGCAAATGGTGAAGAACAAAGAGATAAAGAAAATGAGGATCCCATCAAAGAGCCAGCTTATGCAAAAATTGAATCTTCTTTCAAAGATTTGCTGATGCAAGAGACGAATGCACAACAAAGGGTGAAAGCATTCTCCGATAAAGAATCACTCATCCAGCATCTTGAAGCCATAGTAGCAAAAGATGTGGCTGAACATTATGTTGACCAATACTTCGAAGAAAAAAATGATGATCTTTATCTCAAAAAACAAGATGCGCCCGTATGGTTGAATACAGATGAAGAATTTGAAGAGAAACAACAATCGGAAACGACCTATGTCGTCATCCAAACAACACAGAATCAGTTAAGAGGAAAATATACGCTTAAAATCACCTATCAGTATACAGAAGATCAATGGAAAATTTCAGCAAGGGAAGTAGAAGTGAAACAAGAGGAACAAACCGAACAGGAAGAGCAGCACAAAGAGGAAAAGCATTCGACTGAGGAAAAACAATCCACGGATGATTCAGACACAAACAAAGAAGAGAAGCAGCAAACGGAACAACAAAATGAAGACAAAAACACAAGCGAAGAAAATCAAGCATCCAAGGATCCTGAAAAACACAAAGATCCTGAACCAACAGAAAGTTCTCCTGTGATCGTTGACAAGCCAAGCTCCATATTAGCAGTTGTTAATAAAAAACGTCATTTACCCGACTCCTATGTACCGAATGATCTAGTCGAAACACCAGTCCCGTTTCCATTTGAAGAGGATCTACCGAAGAAGTTACTCCGCTCAGAAGCTGCAACAGCGCTAGACCAAATGTTTGAAGATGCGAACAGTCAAGGTTTAGAGTTGTTCGCCCAATCCGGTTACCGCTCCTATGATCGCCAAGAAGCCATCTTTGCTTCCAATGTAGACCGTTATGGCAGTAAAGAGGAAGCGAATAAAGTCAGTGCTCAACCCGGGGAAAGTGAACATCAAACCGGTTTAGCGATGGACGTAACGTCTCCAGCTGTGGATTACAGACTCATCCAATCGTTCGATCAGACCGAGGAAGGACAATGGGTGCTGAATCACGCTCATGAGTATGGCTTCATCATCCGCTACCCGAAAGGTGAATCTGATATTACAGGATATAGTTATGAGCCTTGGCATCTAAGATACGTTGGAAAGAAAGCTGCAGGGTATATTCATTCTAAGCAACTGACCCTTGAAGAATATCGAGGATTCCAATAAGGAAGATCAATCTAGTAGGTTGTCCAAGTAAAATGGACAGCCTACTTTTTCATTCTACGACAGGATTTTTACAAATAGGTGCGAATGAGTTTATAGAGTGCTCCGATTATGGTTTCATAGTCAAGAGAGGTGAAATACATGAAAATCGTTTTAAGCAGGAAGGGATTCGACTCTTCATCTGGAGGTTATCCTAGTCCGATTTTGCCAGATGGAACCTTGTTGTCTTTGCCCATTCCTGATCAAGATTCTAGCATAGCGTACAACAACCTTGCTTTCAATCAACAATCATATATGGATGTGATGCATTCTTTTAAAGATAAAGTAAAGGTGAACAATCAATGGACGTCTCTTGATGAAAAAACCTACTGTCATTTGGACCCTGACCTTCAGAAGAATACGTTAAGAAGGAAAAAGGGTTGGAAGGGAATCTTCGGTCAAAGTGGAGCTGCCCAACGCCACCTGGAAAATCAAGGGGTAGAAGAAGGAGACCTATTCCTGTTCTTCGGCTGGTTTCGAAACACATTGCGTAAAGGGAATCGATTGATTTTCGACCCTGCAGATCAAAAAGGCAGGCATATCATTTATGGGTACCTCCAAGTGGATGAAATTCATCAAGTCCATCCATCTGCGGCTGTCCAAGATTGGATGAAGGACCACCCTCATGTCACTCCAGCCAAGCGAAAGAAAGAGAGGAATACCATCTACATCGCTCGAAATACGCTGGATTGGAGTGAAAAGAAGGCAGGATACGGGACTTTCAACTATGACGAACAGTATGTATTGACGAAGAAAGGCATGAATAAGTCTTGCTGGGATTTACCCGAATGTTTCAGGGACTGTCCGATCAGTTACCATAAGCCGACTAGCTGGAAAGAGGAATATTTTCAATCTGTCGCCCGAGGTCAGGAATTTGTTGTCGATGCCGATCATTCCGTTATCAGATGGGCGAAAAAACTTATTCAAAGGTAATAAGGGGTTCTACACTGACATGGACATTGCCTTTGATCGCCCTTGATATCATGCAAGATTCTTCTGCTTTATCAATGAGTTTTTGAGCTTTCTTCATCTCTTTGTCCGATCCATTCTTCAAGATGAGTTTAGGACGATGGATGATCGCCTTATATGTAATCACTTGATTGGTCACATCGACGATTCCTTCCGATTCCATCGTGAGTGACTGTTTATCCATCCGACTTCTTTCCAACATCGCTGCTAGCGTGATGATATAACAAGTTGCAGCGGCACCTAATAACATTTCATCGGGATTGGTTCCGATTCCTGGTCCATCCATTTCAGGTGGAATGGAAACCTTTGTCCTTAAATTTGCTGTTTCTATTTCTCCTACGTCATTTCTATGGCCTGGCCAATCTGCTTTCAAATGGAAACGATGTTCTGCCATTGTAGATTTCCTCCTCATAGTCTTACTACTGTCCATTTTATGGTTTCTCTGATTTGAGCACAAATGTTTTGTAATCGTCATTTAATGGTATACTATTAAATGAAGGTCACTTACTATTAGTTAGTAATTAATATGCTGGATTGGAGTGTTGAGGTATGAGCGAACGAAAGCCGCTAAAAGGTATACACCATGTTTCTGCAATTACAGGAGAAGCTAAGAGGAATTATGAGTTTTATACAAAAGTATTAGGTATGCGTCTTGTGAAGAAGACGATCAACCAAGACGATCCGTCCGTTTATCATCTTTTCTATGCGGATGAAAGAGGAAATCCAGGAACGGACCTTACCTTTTTTGAAATCCCAATGGCCGGTCAAACCTATGAAGGTACGAGTAGCATTTCCACGACTTCATTGAGAGTACCATCAGATGAAGCGTTAGACTTCTGGAAAAAACGATTCATCAAATATGAAGTAGAGCATGGTGAGATTCATCACATAAACGATAGAGCGACGATCTCTTTCAAGGATTTTGAAGGTCAACGCCTCATGCTCATCTCTGATGAACACGACACTGGCGTGGAGAGCGGGAAGCCATGGGAAAAGAGTCCTGTACCAGTGGAATACGGTATTACAGGTCTCGGTCCTGTATTCCTTACGATCCCAAAGATTGATAAAACAGAACAAATTCTTACAAATGTACTTGGATTCACAAAAATAGGAAGCTATCAACGTGATAACAATCAAGTTGATGTATATGAAACCGGTGAGGGTGGAAATGGTGCTGAAGTTCATTTGATTGAACGAAATGATCTACCTCCAGAAAGACCCGGACGAGGAAGTGTTCATCACGTTGCTTATCGTGTTGAAGGTGAAGAAGAGTTGCAAAAGTGGGGCGACTACATCAAAGAGCTGCGAATCCCCAACTCAGGCTTTGTAGAACGATATTATTTCAAATCATTATACTTCAGAGAACCGAATGGAATCTTATTCGAATTAGCAACAGATGGACCTGGCTTTGAAGGAGATGAACCGTTCGAATCTCTTGGTGAAAGCCTCGCATTGCCTCCATACTTCGAAAATGACCGTAAAGAGATTGAAGAGCGATTGAAGCCACTCGATACGAAAGAATAAGTTGACACGAAGGAGGACGCTTACTTGGAACACCAACACATATTTATAGAAGGCAAAGACAAAAATGCACCAACTTTACTATTGTTACACGGTACAGGTGGAAATGAAAAGGACCTGTTGCCATTAGCCGAAATGATCGATCCTGAAGCATCGATTCTTGGAGTAAGAGGAAATGTTGAGGAGAACGGCATGCCTCGCTTCTTCAGAAGACTGCGTGAAGGGGTTTTTGACGAAGAAGATTTGAAACGCCGTACGAATGATCTCAATGATTTCATTGAGGATATGTCAAAGGAATACGGATTTGATCGTAACCATGTCGTCGCAATCGGTTATTCGAACGGTGCCAATATAGCTGGCAGTTTGTTATATCACTATCAAGATGCTTTGAAAGGTGCTATATTGTTTCATGCGATGGTGCCTTTGAAGAACTTCCAATTGCCTTCTCTTGATGGAATTCCCGTCTTTATCGGAGCAGGTAAGAACGATCCGCTCATTCCGATGGATGAAACGCAAGAACTAGCTGAAGAACTTCGTAAATCTGGAGCAGCAGTTGAGGAGTTCTGGACCAATGGTGGCCACCAGTTGACTAGAGAAGAAGTGGAGAAGGCCAACGCCTGGTACAAAACCAATATGATATGATCCATTATTGAAGGTGACCCATTCAGAGCGTGTTCGTCCAGCACCTAAGGGGTCACCTCTTCTATATGTAATATAACTTACAGATTCAGTTGAGGTCACATGATTTACTTAAAGATAAGTGTTCTCAAAAGGAGGTTGTCTATGAACACGATTCATCATGGGTTCTGGACATACTTTATCTTCCGTAAACAAAAACGCCTTGCTAAGTTTTTCGTTTTCGGGAGCATCTTACCAGATATCATTTACTACATCATGTTCCTCTATATGGCGATACGTTTTCCGATAGAAGAAAATGCTTTTGAATTACATAGTATCGTCCACCAAATGTTTGATCACCCGCTTGTCATCGTGTTAAGACAACTAGGGCATTCGATTCCTGTATGGCTCTTCCTTATGATCATTACGATCCTATTGACAAAATGGCGGCTGTCACCATGGAAAGCCGTTCTCTATGGATGGTTGGGCCATATCATCATTGATCTTCTAACACATGTCGAAGATGCCGTTCCCATTTTATATCCGTTGAATGATTATATTGTCAGAGGACCTATTTCTTATTGGGACCCTGATTTTTATGGGAGAGAATTCAGCATCACCCACTCCATTTTCTTCGTAGCGGCAATCGTTTACTTGATTGTGGAAAGAGTGAAGCTTAAAAAGTCGAAGAAAAGATCAAACATTTGATAAACTATTGAAAAGGGGGTTCATACATATGTCTGCACGAATTGAAATCATCGATCATGAACGAGCTGAAGGAAAAATGAAGGAACTATATGACCGTTTCAATGGTCAAATGGCGAACATTTTGAGAGTCCACTCCTTGAATCCAAAATCATTAGAAGCCCATTTAGACTATTACCGGGTCATCATGTTCGGAAAATCTCCATTACCAAGAAGGTTGAGGGAGATGATTGCAACCGTCGTTTCTTCGACGAATGAATGCTTTTACTGAATTGAACATCATGGGGCGGCGCTCCATTTACTTGTGAAAGATGAGGAATTTGTCCAACAAATCAAGCAGAACTATAAAGAAGCGGATCTGACTGAAAAGGAAAGAGTGATCCTTGACTATGCTGTAAAATTGACACAAGAGCCCAGTGCGGTAAAAGATGAGGATGTCAACTTGCTGAAGGACCTAGGATGTACTGACCTTGAAATTCTTGATATATGCCAAATTGCATCCTATTTCAATTTTGTAAACCGAATGGCTGAAGGCCTTGGTGTAAAGTTGGAGAAATAACATCAACTTGAAAAGGGTTGACGTATTTACGTCAACCCTTTAACAGTTTCCGAGCTTCTAAAAGCCGTTGGAAGGTTGTGAACAACTCAATTGCCAGAAACACCAATGTGATGACAGTCAAATATTGTGAAAACAAAATCATGAGAGAGAAAAGGATAAAGCCTTCTGTTCGTTCTGCAAGTCCTGCCTGATAATAGAAGGACTTGATGCCATTTTTCTCAGAAAGAGCTCCTACAGTGAGGAAAACCGTCATAGCGAAAATGATGGAAACACTCAAAAGTAGCAACGCCCACATGGATTCCTGAAATCTGAACGCTAAACCAATGATCACACTGATCTCAACAAGCCGATCAAACGTTATATCTAATAGGGTGCCCCATGGGGATGGTTTTGTCTTTCGAGCCATCGTTCCATCCACTGCATCTAGAAAACCAGAGAGCCAGAGCACGAATACTGCTATGATTGGATATCCGAGATAGGCAAAAATACCTGTGGATACTCCTACGAAAAATCCAAGATACGTGACCTGATTGGCACTGAGTCCTGCTTTTATAAAGAAATCTGCCGTCTTTTCTATGATTGGCTGTACATATTTCCTTGCATGAGTATCCAGCATGTTATGACCACCTTATTAAAAATACTGTAATCAATCATTTAAATTGTGTGAATATATTACTAAGTTTACCCATAATAGGGAAGAGATACTGTAATACACCTTACATAAATCATAGTGGATAACTACTATACTTACATTAGAGTTGTATGAAAATCAAATATTATCGGAGGGTCAGGACGAATGAAGCTTAAAATCACAGCACTAATAATGATAGTCTCAATGTTTCTAGCAGCATGTAATTCTGCAGGTAACGGTGAGAGTCAAACATCAAAGGTCCTTGAAGAAAAATGGGAAGACATCGAAAAAGAAGCAAAAGGGTCGACAGTCAATCTCTTCATGTGGGGCGGGGATAATGGGATCAATCGCTATATTGATGAGTGGGTGGCCCCAAGATTGAAAGAGGATCATGACGTTACTCTAAAAAGACACCCTATGGATACAAATGAATTCATACAAAAGCTTCAAACCGAAAAGAAAGCAGGGAAAGACAAAGGTACGATCGACATCATCTGGATCAACGGTGAAAACTTCAAAAACGCAAAGGAAAATAAGCTGTTGCTCGGTTCCTTTGCATCCAAACTTCCGAACTATGAAGAATACATCAATCAGGACAAAAATTTTACGAAGTCTGATATGGGAACAAACATAGATGGTATGGAAGCACCTTGGGGGAATGTGCAATTTGTCATGTGGTATGACTCTGACAAAGTGGAAAATCCTCCAAAAAACATGGATGAGTTGAAATCGTTCGTGAAAGAGCATCCTGGTAAGTTCACTTATCCAAACCCGAAAGATTTTTCAGGAAACGCATTTTTAAGACATGTCCTATATGAGAAGACCGAACAAAATCCGAATTTGACCGAAAAGGATGACCCTTCCTGGCTTGAAGGAGAAGATGAAGCATTTTGGAAAGATCTCAAAGAGATTTCGCCTCATTTATGGAGAGAAGGTAAAACGTATCCAGAATCCTTATCTCAACTTGACCAACTTTACAGTAAAGGGGAAGTTTGGTTTACACTCGGATTCAACGAAGCCCGTGGAGAAGGATTAATCAAGGATGGCGTATTCCCTCCTTCTACAAAGTCATTTGTATTGGATGTCGGTTCCATCGGGAATACCCATTATCTGAGCATTCCTTTCAATAGTCCGAACCCGGCAGGTGCAATGGTTGCGATCAACTTTATGGAGTCACCTGAAGCTCAGTTGGCTAAGATGAATCCTTCAATGTGGGGGGAAGGCATGGTACTTGAATCAGATCGCTTACCGAACGACATCCAAAAAGAGTTGAAAGCACTGGATCGAGGTGATTCGGTATTGTCGACAAAAGACCTGGAGGAAGCTTACTTACCTGAACTGAACTCTACTTACATTGATTGGATTAAGGAGCATTGGCTCAATGAAGTTGTACAAAAATAAACGAGCTCTCCCTTACCTGCAACTTGCCCCGGCATTCCTCCTGATTGCCGGGCTGTTGGGGTATGGCGTGTTCAATGGTATATTGGAAAGCTTACAAATGGACTTTTCATGGACATTTGAAGCTTATCGGACACTTTTTGCAAATAGTACGTTCTGGACATCACTTGGGTACACCCTTTATATCACTTTGGTTTCTACGATCATCTCTTTACTGATTGGTCTTTGTTTGACTCATTTTCTTTATCCTTATCTTGTGAAGGATCGTTGGAAAGCTGTGATATGGGTTCCTATGCTTTTTCCACATTTCGCTGCAGGATATTTAATCGTTTTATTATTCTCAGATAGCGGATGGATTTCCGGATTGCTTTTTCAATTCGGCGCAATCTCCGAGTTGACTGACTTTCCGAATCTAGTAAATGATACAAGTGGGATCGGAATCATACTGACATATGTTTGGAAAGAGATCCCTTTTGTCGTTTTGATGTTACTCCCGGTATATGTACAAATGGACCAACGTTTGAAAGATGTCGTACAGACATTGGGCGGCAAGAAGCGTGATGAGTTCTTTACGGCTCAATGGCCATATCTGTGGCCAACGATCATTGAGGTTGCCATCATCTTATTCGCATTTATTTTCGCAGCATTTGAAGTACCTTATCTACTTGGGGTTACGTTTCCACAAATGACACCAGTGCTGGCGTTTGACTGGTTTTACGATGGAAACTGGGATCAAAGACCGGTCGCATTTGCCTCATTGATTGTTGTAACAGCAATCATCGTGGTGTTGACGATCGCGTTATACTCCTCCACCCAAAAATACCGACACCGTTTGATGAAAGGAAGTTAAGGATGGTTAAAAACATATTCTTAAAAACGTTGTTGGTATTCTCCATCATTTTAACGATAGGTCCCGTCTTGTTAGTGGGCATCCAAAGCTTATCTTCCCGTTGGATGTGGCCGAATCTTTTGCCTCAACATTTTGGAATGAGGGCATGGAGAGCTGTTTTGGAGGATCCAAGTTTGCTTCAAGCATTAGGAAATTCGATGGTCATTACAGCTGCGGTCGTCATGTTGACTATGGTCATCAGCATGCCTGCGGCACGAGCACTCGCATTCGAGCAGTTTAAAGGAAAGACACTCATTGAGACCACTCTGATGCTTCCATTATTGATACCGCTGCTCTTCATCGTCATGGGTTTGCATTTAACCATGATACGTTTCAATCTAGCAGACACACTATCGGGGGTCATCTTAGTCCACCTACTTCCTTGTGTTCCTTATGCAATCCGAATCTTGCGTACGGGATATGAAAGGGTAGGGACGAAGTGGTATGAACAAGCTACCGTCCTTGGTGCAAGTCGACAAAAACAATTCTGGACGATTACAGTGCCGATGCTGATGCCGAGCATCCGAAGTGCCATCGTTCTTACAGTTGTCATCACCCTCAGTCAATATGCCTTGACTGCAATTATCGGGGGAGGCATCATCACAACCTTGCCGATCATCTATTACCCTTATTTCTCTAGTGCAGATCAACCGATCATGGCAGCGTTCACTTTGTTATTTGCTGTCTTGCCGATCTTCTTCTGGTTCGTGATCGAACTGGTTTGCAAAAGTGTAACAACGATGATTCGACAACCTTGATGGAAAGGAATTCTTATATATGGAGAATTACATTGAATTACAGAACATCACCAAACATTATAACGATCAAAAGATCATTCTGGATGATCTCTCTCTTTCTATGAAACAAGGCGAGATCTTAAGTGTCGTCGGACCATCCGGATGTGGGAAAACAACTCTTTTGAGATGTATGGCAGGACTTGAAAGGCATGAAGGCATCATGAGAATGAATGGAACAGATTTGTCCGACCGATCGGATAATCGTGGCATCGTATTAATGTTCCAGGATTCTTTGCTCTTTCCACACATGAATGTATTAGAAAATGTAACCTACGGGTTGAAAATGAAAAAGATCGCAAAAAGGGAAAGAATACGATCCGCACGAGAGATGCTCGCAAAAGTGGATATGAGTGATCATGAAAAGAAGTTCCCATATGAACTATCCGGTGGTCAACAACAAAGAGTTGCACTCGCACGTGCTCTTGTCACAAAGCCGGACTTGTTGTTGCTGGATGAACCATTCAGCAACCTCGATCAATCCCTTCGCTATGAATTGCGACAGTACGTTCGAAATGTACTTGTCGAAGAAGGAGTGACGGCTCTGTTCATCACTCATGATAAAGAAGAAGCATCTTTTATGGGGGATCGTCTTGCTGTTATGGGAATGGGACGGATTCAACAAGTCGGTCATCCGGAAGTCCTATCCTTACATCCATGCAACCCTTTCGTGGCGGGATTCTTTTCAGAAGGTTTGGTATTAGAAGAGGGCTTCATTCCAACCCAGAAGTTGACACTCATACCTTCTGATGCTCCTTCAACAAACCTTCAAATGGAAGGGGAAGTGGTGAATGAAAGTTTAGAGTACGGACAAAAGATCTACCATATCCGAGTTCCTCAATTAGAACAGACAATCACCATCCCTTCTTCAAAAAAGCATGATATCAACAAAGGTTCATCTGTAGTGTTGAAATATACAAAAAACAGTATTCATCATTTTGATGAAGTTCGTAAGAGGAAGAAAGGGGGAGAAGGAGAGAATGAAATCGTTGCTTACTCATAAATGGTTGAAATGGATCTTAATTGGTGTTTTCATTATTGTCGCAATCTGGTTCAGTACAACTCAATTGAACATAAACGCAAATGAAATCAGGGATTGGATCATAGGCTTCGGTATATTTGCACCGATCATCTACATGCTTTTGTACACGGTCCGGCCATTGATCTTCTTCCCAGCGTCTGTCCTCTCCATAACAGGGGGACTAGCCTTCGGACCATTGTTCGGTACAATCTATACCGTACTTGGTGCGACAGCAGGGGCATTATTATCCTTCATTGTAGCCCGTAAACTCGGGAAGAACATTGCCAATAAAGAATGGAAAGGAAAGGGAAAAGCCATCCAATCGCAACTTGAAAAGAACGGATTTTTCTATGTCCTTCTATTCCGCTTCATCCCTTTATTCAACTTTGATCTCATCAGTTATTCTGCTGGGATATCGAAAGTCCGTTTTCGTGACTTCTTTTTGGGAACATTAATAGGAATCATCCCTGGTACATTCGCTTATAACTTCCTTGGGAGCAGTCTCGTAACAGGGGACCCGAAAATCATTCTATTGGCAGTCGGTGTTTTCGCCACTTTAACTTTGATTCCGATGTGGGTGAGAAATAGATGGATGAAGAAACAAAAAGAGAAGGAAGGAGTGCTAGTTGATGATGAAACCATATGATCTGATAGTAATCGGAGGCGGAGCGGGTGGCCTGACGGTTGCCGCCGGTGCAGCGAGTCTGGGGGCACAGGTCGCTCTTATTGAAAAGAATGAGCTCCTCGGAGGAGACTGCCTTCATTATGGATGTGTTCCATCTAAAGCACTCATCAAAAGTGCAAAAGAAGTTTATAACGCTCAGAAGGCAGCGGCAAAATTCGGATTGACTGTTAATGGACAAGCCGACATAGCTGTAGCAATGGAAAGAGTCCGTTCCGCCATTTCAGACTTACAACATCATGACAGCCATGAACGCTTTGAGTCACTTGGCGTTGATATCTATTCACAACGTACTGGACGTTTCGTCGACTCTCAACAATTCGAGCTGGATAACGGCAAGATTCTGAAAGGGAAAAGGTTCGTCATCGCGACTGGTTCCAGACCATTCATACCACCGATTGAGGGAATTGAAGAGGTAGATTACCTGACAAATGAAACGATTTTCAATTTAAAGGAGCTTCCGAAACGCCTCGTCGTCATCGGTGGAGGAGCAATTGGTCTTGAGATGGCTCAGTCACTTGCACGTTTTGGATCAAAAGTGACCGTCGTAGAGACTTCCGATACGATTTTCGGTCGTGAAGATGAAGACATGATTCCGGTTATTAAAAGTGAACTAGAGAAAGAAATGGATTTTCTGTACAATTCGATGGCCAAGAGCGTTCGTCTTGAAAATGGCACTAAACTTCTAACGGTTGAAAAAGAAGGCAACAAGATTGATCTTGAAGCCGATGACATACTGATCGCAACCGGTCGGAAACCGAATACCGACAATCTCGGACTGGAGGAGATCGGTGTTCAGCTGGATAAAGGTAATGTAGTCGTTAATGAGCATCTCCAAACGACAGTGTCCAATATCTTTGCAGTGGGAGATACAAATGGACAATATCCGTTTACTCATGCTGCAGGGATGGAAGGAAAATTGGTCGTCAGAAATGCTTTGATTGGATTCAAAGGCAAGATCAACTATGAAAATCTTCCATGGGTCACGTATACGGATCCGGAAGTATATCATCTTGGGATGACGGAGAAGGAAGCAAAAGAAAAGCACGGAGATTCCATAAAAGTGTTTAAAGTGGAAAACAAAGATGTCGACCGATTTGCAACAGATCGAGATGACGTTGGGTTGGTGAAAGTCATCACTTCACAAAAAGGGGAAATCCTCGGTGCTCATGCTGTTGGGAGAAATGCAGGAGATTGGATGCAAGAGATCGTGTTTGCAAAAACACAAGGGAACAAAATCGGAGATCTTTCGAACGTCATACATCCTTATCCTACTCATGGCGCTATTTTGGAAAATGCGGCCAATCAATTCTGGAGAGAAAAATTGTTTGAAGGCGTCATACCGAAAATTACAGAAAAGTATATACAAATCTTCCGTTGATCCAAATAAAGGTGGTGACCAGACTGGTCACCACCTTTATTCGAGCTCTTTCTTCGCCTTATCGGCATTGATTTTCATCGAAACGATCGACTTTTTGATCAGTCCTTCTTTTTTCAATTGACTTATGATTGAACTGACGGTTTCTCGACTGGAACCGACCATGGTTGCAATATCATGATGGGTGATCTTCACATCGATCGTCTGCCACTCTTTACTACGCTTTCCGAACTTCTCACTTAGCTTCAGCAAAAGAGACAGAACACGATAACGAACGTCTCTTAAAGCGATTTGTTCACTGACTTCATATATATCCTTGAGGCGGGCAGATAAGATCTCGATCAGCTTGATGGCAAGCTTCGGATTTTGTTCGATCAATTTTTCGAATTCGGTTTTTCCAATGACACACAAATAGACATCGGACATCGCTTCTGCATAATCTTGTTCCTCTGTTAAGGAGAAAGTGGCAGTTTCTCCAAAGATATTCCCGTCACCTAAGATATCTACCGTAAATTGCTTGCCATTTTCACTCATACGATAAAGACGTACTTGTCCTTTTTTCAACAGATATAACGCTTGTATATTCGTTTCTGGTGTAAAGATCGTGGACCCTTTCTTCAAAGGTTGCATGTCAGATATACGATCGATTTCTTCAAGTTCATTCATCGGCATTTCTTCAAATAAGTTGATTTGTGAGAGATAGGTTAGTTTGTCCATATCGGTATACCCTCCTATTAGCTACTTTTATTATATAAGGATTAGATCGAAGGAAAAGTAAGATATATTACATACTTCAGTCCTATTGTTCCGGTAAAATGATGGGGAATAGGAGGTCTGTGTCATGAGTGATACACCTGTATTGTATACCATCGACAGTTGTTCTAGATGTCAGACTGTGAAAAACTATCTGATGTCGTTCCAAATAGAATTCAATGAGGTCAACTTATCTGAAACACCCTCTAGACATAAGGATGTGAAGGAACAGATTGGTGAAGTTTACGTTCCTCTTTTCATCTATCGTAATCGTACCATTAAAGGAGATCGGCTGGAAGAAATCCAACAATTGATCAATGGAGATTTTGGTTTTAATAACGATCGTTGAAAAAATAAAACCAGGGCAAGTTGATGGTCTACGACCGATTTCAGCCCCCTGGTTTCTCAGATTTGTATTTCTTTTTCAGTAGCATGGCGATTAAGGTCACTCCCACCAAAGCACTGATGATGATCAACATCCGTTCGTTGAATTGTTGAATGTTCCTCATGTCATGACCTAGCATCGTATAAGCAATTGTAGCTGGTAGCATGCCGATGCCGGTTGAAACCAAAAAGGTTCTGAGCTTCATACCTGCGAGTCCAGCGGCAAAACTGATCAAGTCGAATGAGACGACCGGGACAAGCCTTGCAATCAGTACAATCCAGAATCCATACTTTCCATTAAGCCGCTCTAAATGATTCAACCACCCAGTCTCATTGACCTTCTTTTTCACAAAATCATAACCGAGTCGTTTGGCAAGATAAAATGATACGATTGCTCCTAACATGGCACCGATCCAGGAAATGACGAATCCCCAAACAACCCCGAATAATAAGCCGTTCGTTGCAGTTATCAGGAAAGCTGGTATGGGCGCTGCAATCGCCTGGAAAATCATCAGCCCTATACTGATGAGTGGTGCAAAAATTCCCCATGATTGCACGTACCCGACGACTCGATCCAATGATCCACTCGTCAATAAGCCAATCAGTTGATCACCTTTTATAATCAATAAAAGAACAATGAAGATAAGTACCAAATATAAACCGATTTTTTTCAAGATGTCTAACTCCTAATATGGTGAATTGCTTCTCATTATAAGGCTTTGACTCTGAAAAAACGAATGTACGGACTTATCAAATGATGGCCACATCTGGATCGGCAGTGTTGGTTTGTTTTGCAAAGAGCAGACGTTGAGTAAAAGGTGAACTATGATCTCCTTTGTTGAAGGCACTTGCGACTTGACCATAGAAAGCTCTCGCTTCTTCAACGGTCCTTTTTCCAGTAACAAGATCATGAACGAGATTCAACGTCAAAATGTTCATCGGTTCATTATGACACTTGACCGAGAGTTCACCACTCGTACGGTCGGGATAGACACTGCCATCAAACTTGGCAATGTCGTCGTAAAATTCAATGGGTACTTTGTAGCTGATCGTCTGCTCCAGGAAATCTTTGTGTGGGGTCGGGAAGTCATGTGGAACCGACTCGCGGAACAACATGATATTATTCCAAGGTCCTCGGTGAAACCATAGGAGTGCACTCGTTGTGTACTCATCCGGCATTCCATATTTCTGAATCAACTCATAACCTATACGACGTTGGGGCTCCGGCCAATAACCGAGAAGTCTCAGAATGGTAGTGTAGTGGTAATGATGCATCATGATCCTCCTAAAGATCGGTTTGAATTGATGCAGTATATGAATCTGTTTCGTTTATTGTGCGGATGCCTATAACAATTCCTATAAATGGTATCCGTTTTTTGAATGTTTTGTAATTTAACTTACAGTAATGATAGCGCTTCCTTTTTATAATAAAAGTAACTTATGAAAAGGAGTGAATGAAAAATGGCAGAAGTGAAGAGTATGAGTGAAACGAATCCGTTGACAATGGGAACTTCATTAAAAGCTTCGGCAATCGGAGGCGTTGTAGCGGGTATCATCTTCGGTATTTTCATGCAACTGATGGGCAAGTTGCCAATGGTCGCAATGTTGGTCGGTTCAGAAAGCGTCGCGGTCGGATGGTTTGTGCATATGGTGATCAGCGTGATTTTCGGTCTAGGATTCGGAGTATTAGCATCTGGTAGGAAAAACATTTATGGTTTAGCCATCATCTATGGAATTGTGCTTTGGGTAGTAGGGCCACTATTGATCATGCCAGCGATGCTCGGTATGGGTGTCATGATCGGGCAGGCATTTACAGGTGCTCAATTGATGAACCTTGTTACGCATCTCGGTTTCGCACTGATTCTTGCATTCGTTTACAGTAAAACAAATCGATAACGACTGATGAAGAAAGGCTGCCCGTTTGAGGCAGTCTTTTCGTTTTTGAAAAAGAAAAAACCATCAGCAGAAGCTGATGGTTACCTTATTTGATCATGAACTGCGGATCATTTTAGCGTCAAATACGAATGGACCGAACGGTAGGACAGATGCGATGATACCCATTGCCGCTTTTCGGATGGACCAGCGGTAGTTGAACTTCAGATAGACGACCATCATGCAATAAAGAACGAAGAGACCACCGTGGATTGCACCGACAACGCTTACCGCCATTGGGTAATCGAACATATATTTTAAAGGCATGGCGATCCCAAGGAGGAGCAGGAAGGAAACCCCTTCAGAATATCCAACAATACGAAACGTTTTCAGCAAATTATTCAAATCTCTCAACTCCTAAAAACTTGTACTCAAAGCCATTATAACAATCCAGATCAGAAAACATACGTATTTTTTGTATACGAATTATGACAATCGGGGTTGTGGTTGGGAATTTGCATAAAATTAGTGATTTTGAATCGCAGTTCGATTAAAAACTCATCAAAACGAGGAACACTTCATCGCTTTTTGTTCAAAAGTTGGAATGACCGAGCAAAATACTATGATTTTTTGCAGAAATGAGAGTGATTGGATGTTGGGTTTTAGAATTTTCTCTAATGTTCGGACCAAATCACGCTTGGTTCAGACAATTTTTGCGCATGTTCGGACAAAAATGCAATAGATTCTAACAAAAACAGACATATGTTTTGCAAATCGGGTACATATTACTACCAAAAAATGCTGCCCCAACACTTCCGGGCAGCATTTTTCCATTAAATTTCTTAATCACTGGCTCCATCCAATACAATCGCCGTAATGACTTGATCGGAAATGCGATACCTCGCATTATTGGTAATTACTTCAGCGAGCTGGAACCGATACACAAATGATTGGTCTTTTTCCAAACCAGTATCACAGAAATTGACCACCAGGGGTTCGATCGTATCCAGATCCGGTACATCTGTAGGGATGATCTCTGCACCTCTGAATGTCCATTCTTCAAGGTTTTTCACCGTTTTGGAAGCTCTCGATATCCGGATCAACCGGTATGTGATCGTCAAATCGAGGTTCGCTCCAGTCGTTTGAAACGATAATACTTGAGAGTAGTTGAACAGAACACTCGGCAGGTTCACTTTACCTGTATTCACAGCAACTTCAGCAAGTGTGACAGGAGGGTCATCCATCGACAACTGTTGGGGAAATTTCACTCGTCGGATGCGTCCACAATTCAAAATAGGTGTTTGCGAATCTCCATGCATCAGTTCTTCTCCTTATGATTTGATCTCTTCTGTTGGTCGATACCGGTATAGACCTGGGCGGTCATGCTTTTCTGAGTAATGTTATAGGAGGATTGCTGAGAAAGAGTAGCTTCAATGAGTTCAAAAGTGTACAGGATTTCAGCATCCGCCTTTACGTCGTCCAAGCAGTCACAAAAGTTGAACACAATCGGTTCTTTAATATTCGTGTCACTCACGAATTCCCTCAAAAATGGCCACGTTTGCAGCACTTTTCGGCCAGAGCCGTCTGTTCTTGATTTGACCAAACGGAACGTCAAGTTACTGAAGTCTGCATTCCGTAGAATCGACGTTAAGAATCCTGAAAAATTGACCAACACACAGGGTTTTTTCACCACTTCTGGTCGAACAGTCACTTGAGTCAGAACTACGGGCGGGTCAGAAACGGAAAGGCGCAATGGTAACACTGGATTGAACACTCTCCCACAAGCGACAAAAGCCTGCCCGTTCGTTGTTTTTTTCGGAAGTGAAAAATTTCGATCGAGGAATAGCAACGGACCTCTTGGGCCTCTCCGCATTTGGATATCGTTGTTTTCTGTCTGTTCATCCAAAACAGTGGCAGTGATGCTTTTGTTCACGATTTCTAGATTCTCTAGACTGTTTGAATCAATCTGAGTGATCTCCAGGCGATAGGTAAACGAACCTGATGTGCCCTTATCCATGCAATCACACACAGTAAGGACAGTCGGTTGGTTCGTAGTCACGTTCGCTACTTCATCTGCTCGAGCAGATTCGAACAGAAATTCGTACTCTTGCAGAATTTGAGCATCATGTGAGCCATGATTCATCCGCACAAAACGATAAATGATCGATAGCTTTGGGTTAAGACCCAGCAAGGCAAAGTTAATGAACTCTGAGAATGTTACGAGAACACAAACATTACGTTCATCCCGTTGATTAGGAACTTCCACCTTGACCTCTCCAAGTACAATCGGGGGCATACTCATATCGAGAGAATCTGGCAAGGGAGAATCGAACACTTTTCCACATTTCACGAAGGGCAATGACTTCAATTTGGCCATCATGATCTCCTTTTCTCGTTGTATTGAAAAGAGCCTAACCATTCAACTAATCCATTGTATGCAAAAAGAGGAACATAAAATTAATCTCTTGACAAATTGTCAGTAAATTTACTACTATAAGTTTAAGTTTTTAGAATGAAATTAGATTAGTTGAGATGAGAATGAGAGACGAGTTTGAGAGAGTTGAGGCGAGCTAAGGTACGTTTACAGAAGACAAATCCTTGGGCACCTTTATGTCCATAGGATTTTTTTATTTTTATACCTTCCTATTTCCATACCTCAGCTCTATCCGTACTCCGTTCAGAAATGGAGAGTGATAGAGATGGAACTTCTATGTATTGATGTACAACTCAAATTTATCCCACCTTGAACTTCTCTTGATCTACCTATGAATCAAATAGATCGAGAGGAGACTACAAATGATACAAATCCAATTAAAGAGAGCAATAGAGGGCTTTACTTTTACAGAAAAAGAAGCCAAATCGATCATGGACCAGATCATGACGGGGCAGGTCAACTCCAGTCAGCTTGCTAGTTTACTGACCATTTTAAGGATGCGTGGTGAAACGGTTGATGAACTGACAGGCTTTGCACGTTCAATGCGAGAACATGCCGTCCGTTTCCCCGTGAACCTTGAAGATGCTGTAGATACATGCGGCACTGGCGGAGATGGTTCCAGCACATTCAACATTTCCACAGCATCAGCCATCGTCATGTCAGCGTTAGGCGTAAAGGTCGCGAAGCATGGTAACCGTTCATTCTCTTCGAAAAGTGGAAGCGCAGATGTTCTTGAACAACTGAACATTCCGACACAATCTGGTGTAAAAGAAGCGCTGAACGCTTTGGATTCGCATTCGATGACGTTCTTATTCGCGCCACTCTATCATCCTGCGATGAAACATGCTGTGCAGCCGAGAAAGGACATCGGTTTCCGTACGGTGTTCAACATACTCGGACCGCTCTGTAATCCAGCTGGCTGCAGCCGACAATTGATCGGGGTTTATGAACCGATGTTGGCGGATAAAATGGCGCAGGTCGTTCAACGACTCGGCATTCAAAAAGCTCTGATTGTCACAGGCTCAGATGGCTTGGATGAGTGCACGATTACGACCTCCACAAAAGTGCTGGTGGTGACGCCGGATTCCATTGAATCCATGGAACTGATTCCAGAAGATTTCGGGCTTTCGAGAGGATCTTTGAAAGACATACAAGTCGGTTCACCGAGTGAAAGTGCCCACTTGATCCGCCAGGTATTCGGAGGCACTTCCAATTCGTCAGCTAAAAACATCGTCATCCTGAATGCAGCTGCCGGTCTAGTCGCTTCTGGAAAAGCGGATTCTTTTATAAAAGCCGTCCCGATTGTGAAAGACGCATTGGAATCTGGTAGGGTCATGAACCACTATTTGAGCATGACGAACACAGAGGAGCGTTCGTATGCTTAACAAAATCGTCGAAACGAAAAAGCAGGAACTCTTAGATATACCAACATCCTTTGAAGATCATGCTTACCCGATCCGGTCTTTGTCTGATGCAATAAAGTACCCGACTCGTCAGCTGGGACTCATTGCAGAGGTGAAGAAAGCATCACCTTCAAAAGGGCTCATACGTGAACATATCGAACCTGTTGAAATTGCAAAAACATACGAACAGGCTGGTGCCGATGCAATTTCCGTTCTGACAGATCGTGATTACTTCCAGGGATCGAAGGCGTACTTGACGGAAATCCGGAATGCTACCCATCTACCTCTTCTGAGAAAGGACTTCATCATTGATCCGATCCAGGTAGAGGAAAGCAAGGCGATTGGGGCCGATGCAATCCTGTTGATCCAAGCTATTTTGGAACCGGTGCAGGCAAAAGAACTTTTTGTAGTAGCAAAAGAACTTGGACTGGAAGTGTTACTCGAGGTGCATTCCATCGATGAGTTGGACACCGCGCTTTCAAACTTTACACCAGATCTACTAGGTATCAATAACCGTGATCTCCGGACATTTGAAACGAGAGTGGAGCATACGCGGATAATTGCTGAACAGATCCCAGAAAATGTCCCCTTCATAAGTGAGAGTGGCATCGTTACGAAGGAGGATGTCTCATTGGTCGGAAAAGCTGGAGCAAAAGGGATACTGGTCGGTGAAACGTTGATGCGTGCGAAATCCATCCCCAAATGTATAGCCGATTTGTTTGGTGATATAGAATGACCAAATTGAAGATTTGTGGAGCACGTTCACGTGAAGATTATGTGAAAATCCAAAAAAGCTCGGCCGATTATGCCGGATTCATTTTTGCAGAAAGCAAAAGGAGAGTTGCGCCTCAGGACGTGAAGCGTTGGACCATCGGAAACCAAGGCATTTCTCATGTCGGTGTATTCGTAAATCCGACCTTAAAGCAAATCAAAGAAACATTGGTAGAGGTAGATCTAGATGTCCTTCAGCTCCATGGCACAGAATCTGTCTCATTCATCAAGCAAGTGAAAGCCCAGACGGATAAAGTTATCTGGAAGGCACTGCCTCATTCTGAACAGACGCTCGATGAAATGGCCGACTACATGGCAGTAGTTGATGGATTCGTCATTGATACAAAGGTGAAAGGAAAAACCGGTGGGACAGGTATTCGTTTTGATTGGGAAGCGATTCCTGCTTATACAGAACTCGCAAAAAAGAATGAAAAGCTTTGTTTGATCGCGGGTGGTATCCATCCAGACAATGTACAAGCGTGTCTTTCTAAAAAACCTCTCGGGATCGACCTGTCGAGCGGTGTAGAACAAAATGAACGGAAAAGTGAAACGGAAATCAGCAAACTGACAGAAAGGATGAACGCATATGCCAACAGCATTGTATCCAGATAAAAAAGGACGTTTCGGGCAATTCGGAGGGCGATATGTTCCTGAAACGTTAATGTTCGCTCTAGAAGAATTGGAAGGCGAATTTCATGAAGCCATTCAGGATCCCGACTTTCAGGAAGAGCTTCATAAAGAATTGAACTTATATTCCGGTAGACCGACACCGCTCACTTATGCGGAAAACACGACCAAAAGATTTGGTGGAGCAAAAATCTACTTGAAACGTGAAGATTTGAACCACACAGGTGCGCACAAGATCAACAATGCCATCGGACAAGTTTTACTCGCTAAAAGAATGAACAAAACGAAAGTCGTTGCAGAGACAGGAGCAGGCCAACATGGTGTAGCAGTCGCGACTGCATGTGCTCGTTACGGACTGTCTTGTAAAGTATTCATGGGTAAAGAAGACATTGAACGTCAATCGTTGAATGTTTTCCGGATGAAGCTGCTGGGAGCAGAGGTCGTCTCAGTGACAAGCGGCAGCAAAACCTTGAAAGATGCTACGAATGAAGCGATCCGGTACTGGGCAGGTGCCGTGCAGGATACCTTCTATTGCATCGGTTCGGTCGTTGGACCTCATCCTTATCCTATGATCGTACGGGATTTCCAACGGGTCATCGGTTTGGAAACGAAGGAGCAGCATGTTGAGTTTGAACGAAAACTTCCAGAAACCGTCATCGCCTGTGTGGGTGGTGGCAGTAACGCGATGGGCATGTTCCATCCCTTTCTGGAAGATCAGGAAGTGAATCTCATCGGAGTAGAAGCTGGAGGACTAGGAATCGAGACAGGCAGACATGCCGCTTCCATCACGACAGGTTCAATCGGTGTGTTACATGGCTCAATGACATATCTCAATCAGGATGAGAGTGGTCAAATCGTTGAACCTTACTCCATTTCTGCAGGTCTCGATTACCCAGGTGTAGGACCGGAACATTCTTACCTGGCTGCGTCTAAACGGGTGACCTACAAAACGATTACAGACGCAGAAGCGTTAGATGCACTGAAAATTCTCTCAGAGGAAGAAGGGATTTTACCCGCGATCGAAAGTGCACATGCCTTGGCGCAAGCATTTAAAGAGGCAGAAGTCCAGCCTGAACACACGTCCATTGTCGTTTGTCTTTCCGGACGTGGTGATAAAGATGTAACAACCATCATGAATTTGCTAGAGGAGGAAGGAAGCAATGAATAAGCGATTCGAATCATTGAAAAACGATTCTAAACCATTGTTCATCCCGTTCATCATGGCAGGAGATCCTACACCGGAAGACACCATCGAGACCGCGTTGATTTTACAAGAAGAAGGAGCGAATGTTCTAGAGCTTGGAATTCCTTATTCGGATCCGCTTGCTGATGGCCCCGTCATTCAAGAGGCAGCGAAACGTGCTAAAGGAATGACCATCGGAAAAGCGATGAAACTTGTCGGAGAAATGCGTAAGAGAGGTTTGGAAATTCCAGTCCTCATCTTCACTTATATTAATCCTTTCCTACGACTTGGAGAGGAGCAGTTCTTCCAATTGGCTAAAGAGAACGATATTGATGGGTTATTGATTCCAGACCTGCCATTTGAAGAGAGTGAAAACTTGCGGGAAAGATGTGATGCAGAGTCCATCAGCTTCATATCTCTGGTCGCACCAACGACCTCCCCTGAGCGGTTGATTCAGATTGCTCAGTCCGCCCAAGGCTTTTTATACTGTGTTTCTTCTCTAGGAGTCACAGGTGAACGAAAAGACTTCCATCCTGAAACGAAAAGACTTTTGCAAGAATCGAAGTTCTATACAGATGTGCCGGTGGCATTAGGATTCGGGATCTCAACGAGACAGCAGTTCATCGATGTAGGGGAAGTGTGTGACGGAGTCATCATCGGTAGCTCATTGATCAAGAAAGCACACGAGTTGAGAGAAGATCCATCTGCTGATTTCAGAAGTGCCTTTAGAGCTTACTTATCTTCACTCGTAAAAGGTGAACAACATGTCAACAGCTAAAATCATCGACTGTACGATTCGAGATGGAGGACTCGTGAACAATTGGAATTTCAGCATCGAGTTCGTAAGTAATTTGTATGAAGCGCTTGATCAAGCAGGGATCGAATATATGGAAATCGGTTATAAAAACGCACCTGGGTTAGTGGGAGATGAGGATACTGGACCTTGGCGCTTCTGTCGGGAAGACCTATTAACGAAAACCATTCCCATTAAGAAGCGGACCAAGTTGTCCGTTATGGTGGATATCGGAAAGTTTACACTAGATGATATACCGATAGCACAAGATAGTCTGATCGACATGATCCGTGTTGCTTGCTACAGTTCTCAAATTGAAGAAGCCATCACCACTGTCAATGTGTTGCATGAAAAAGGATATGAGACGTGTCTGAACATCATGGCAGTATCGAATGTGGATCAGGTGGAATTGAAACAAAAGTTGAGGAAAGTCCAACATTGTTCAGTCGATGTGGTCTATATCGTCGACTCGTTCGGAAGCTTGTACATGGAAGAAATCCGTAGATTGGCGGAAATTTACAAGCGCATGTTACCAGATAAACAAATCGGTATCCATGCACACAACAATTTGCAGCTTGCTTTCGCCAACACCATTGCAGCAGAGCAAGCAGGAAGCAGGTTTTTGGATTCGACAGTGTATGGAATGGGAAGAGCAGCAGGCAATTGTCCCACCGAATTGTTGATTGGTTATCTACAACCAAAATATGATCTTAAACCCGTTCTAAAGGCCATAGAAGAAAGCCTAATCCCGCTTCGTAAAGAAATGGAATGGGGTTATCTGATTCCTTATGCCATTTCAGGTCAGATGAATGATCATCCTAGGAAAGCGATCGCTTTACGAGAAAAGGATGAATTGAAAGACAAGTACGTAGCGTTTTATGAGCAATCTAAAAGCATGGAAGAGAACCCTCTTCAAGCTGCAAAATAGTTGAGAAAAGCTGAGACAGGAGAGTTAGTTGAGCATGAGGAACTTCTTACAATTGATGAACAAACAAACTTTACATGAGTATGAGACAGAAGGCGGAATGAAGATCTCTCGGTCAAAAGTTGTTGTGGAAGGCTCAGAGGAGCTGGAGCTGATCCTAAAGGATATCGACCACAGCCAAGGTGGGCTATTTTCAAGCCGATACGAGTACCCTGGCCGTTATTCCAGATGGGACGTGGGTTTCATCCATCCACCCATAGTGATCCGAGCAAAAGGAAGGGAATTCTCGGTCAAGGCGTTGAATGCGAGAGGCAATGTATTGCTGAATGCGATCCAGACGCATTTAGAAAGCATTGAGGAATTGGCTTCTCTCTCATTGGATAAAACGGTACTGACTGGAAAGGTGATAGAGACGGAGGCTGTTTTTACAGAGGAAGAAAGAAGTATGCAACCATCTATCTTCACGGTCATCAGAGCAATCAAATCATTGTTTGCGTCTGAGGAAGACTCTTTCCTGGGTTTGTATGGTGCATTCGGATACGATCTCGTCTTTCAATTTGAAGCCATCCAACAAAAATTGAGGAGAGAGAAAAATCAAGCGGATCTGGTCCTCTATCTCCCCGATGAAATCACCGTTATTGATCATCAAACGAAACAGGCTTACCAGTTATCGTACGATTTTCAATACGGAAATCAGCATACGGAACATTTCAAGCGATCAGGAACAAAGATAACTCAAAATAAAAGCTCCGTACGATCTGTGCAGGAGTATAAGCCGGGTAAATATGCCAATCTCGTTCATCAAGCTAAAGCTGCCTTCAAAATGGGGGATATGTTTGAAGTTGTACCATCCCAGACCATTTATGAATCGTGTGAGTCCAAACCATCTGAAGTATTTGAACGGCTACAGGAAATCAATCCGAGCCCATATGGATTCATCATCAACTTAGGGAATGAGATACTGGTCGGTTCATCTCCTGAAATGTATGTCAGAGTCGAAGGCAATCGGGTGGAAACCTGTCCGATCTCCGGGACCATCAAACGTGGGAACAATGCGATTGAGGACGCCGAACAAATTCGGAAACTCCTCAATTCGAAAAAAGATGAAGAAGAGCTGACGATGTGTACGGATGTCGACCGGAATGACAAGTCTAGAATCTGCATACCTGGCTCTGTTAACGTTGTGGGCAGAAGACAGATCGAACTGTATTCCCACTTGATCCATACGGTTGACCATGTCGAAGGTTATATGAGACCGGAATTTGATGCGCTGGATGCGTTCTTGACACACATGTGGGCAGTAACCGTTACAGGTGCTCCGAAAAAAGCAGCCATCGATTGGATCGAAAACCATGAGGAGACCCCAAGAGGCTGGTACGGTGGTGCCGTCGGATGGTACAGTTTCAATGGAGATTTGAATACAGGATTGACCTTGAGGACGATACGGTTGAAGGATGATGTCGCCGAAATTCGTGTAGGAGCAACCTTACTTTATGATTCCATCCCTGAAGCGGAAGAAGAAGAAACGTTGACGAAAGCTGCAGGTCTTCGGAAGGCGATCAAGCAGTCGAATACCGGTCATGAAACAGCTCAATCAACCCAACCTGGTAATGGCAAAAAAATTCTTATTGTGGATCACGAAGATTCCTTCGTCCACACGTTAGCCAACTACTTTAAACAAACAGGAGCTGAAGTCGTTACGCTCAGAGCACCTTTTGCACGTGAAGCATTGATGAATGAATCACGCTTTGATTTGGTTGTCCTGTCTCCAGGGCCTGGACTGCCTGAACGATTTGATGTTTCTTCAACCATTGAACGATGTATCGAAAAAAAGATTCCGATCTTCGGCGTTTGTTTAGGATTTCAAGGAATTGTAGAATACTTTGGAGGATCTTTAGGTGTCCTTGATTACCCTCAACATGGGAAAACCGCCCATATCACTAAAATGGGAGTATCTCAATTGTTTGATGGGTTACCAACGCGATTTCAAGCCAGCCGCTACCATTCTATTTATGCCGAAACGATTTCGGAATCCTTGGAATTAACGGCGCGGTCTGATGACGATATCCCGATGGCGATAGAACATCTAGACCTTCCCATCTATGCGGTTCAGTTCCACCCAGAATCAATTGTCAGTTCGGCCGATCAAATCGGAATCAAAATCATCCACAATGTGATGAACGCAGTACGCAAGCATGAGAAAAAAGTAAAAGTGTAAACAAAAGTTACCTGCAGTCTAATAGAGCTGCAGGTATTTTTATGAGTACCTAAGATGGAGAAGATCCTTACAAGAGCAACTAATAGAAACCTTCACCCATATTAAAGGAAATCATCACAATATATAGAAGTGTATGGAAAGTGTGAATGGAGGGATGAGTGATGAAAGGTCTGGTTTCCATACTCGCGGGCATTATTATTGGAGCACTGATTGCTTATTTCACCCTGGATTATAGTGGAATGACCATACAACACATGGGTGATGGTGGAGGAGAAGCAATCCGAACAATCAATGAACTGGATGTCGACTTATTGTTGGATAGCGCTCTCATCATCATAGGGATATCTGCATTCATCTACATCATCTGGTCCATGATCGAGAGAGGTCAGCACAAAAGAGAAATGCAGAGATAAGGATGGTATCAATGTATATCAGACACATCACCTCTGATGATTTCTTAACAATCTTACCTAAAATGAATGATTGGTGGGGCGGACGAGAGGTATCTCATCTATTGCCCCGCTTTTTATGCGATCATTTTCAGAATACGAGTTTCGTAGTTGAAGAAGAAAATGAAGTTACGGGTTTTCTGATTGGATTCATCTCCCAAACAAGAGAAGATGAAGCTTACATCCATCTCGTAGGTATTGATCCAAAACAGCGTAAATTGGGGAAGGGGAAACGGCTCTATGAGACGTTTTTTGAAGTTATAGAAAAACAACATGTAAATAAGGTATACGTCATCACATCACCAATTAATGCAAACTCAATCGAATTCCACTTACATATTGGTTTTGAAATCATACCTGGAGACAAGGATATAAATGGGTTACCTGTTCACTCAAACTACGATGGACTAGGAAATGATAAGGTTTTATTTGTCAAAAATCTATTAGGTTGATTAGCAGACAGTTGGGGGAGTAGAGTTTGAAAAGAATTGCGATAGATATGGATGAGGTCATAGCTGATTTCACAAAAAAACATCTTCAAGTTTATAACGAAGCCTATAAAGAAGATTTGAAGATGGAGGATCTGAATGGTACTCGTTTATGGAAAATAAGAGCATCATTGTCTCGAGAAATCTTAGATTTTGTGGACGATCCAACGTTTTTCCGTGATTTAGAGGTAATGGAAGGTAGTCAAGAAGTGATCCGCGAACTGACAAAACAGTACGAGGTATATATTACGACAGCGGCTATGGAGCATCCCAATTCATTCACAGCAAAACATGAATGGCTTAAAGAACACTTTCCTTTCTTGAATGATATGAATTTCGTATTTTGTGGGGATAAAAGTATCATTCATGCAGATTATCTGATTGATGATAATCCGAAACACTTTGCAAATTTCAAAGGAGAGGGCATCCTTTTCACTGCGTCACATAACATTCACGAACAAAAATACACGAGAGTTGATTCCTGGAAAGAAGTCTATCAATTGTTAATAGGGGAGTAATAGAGTATGTGTACAAACAAGATAGATCTCAGACCCTACGACCCAGAATGGAAAAATAGTTTTAATCTAATCAAGCAAGGAATTCAACATGATTTATCAGATTTAATCTTAGCAATTGAACATGTAGGAAGCACGTCTGTGACTGGACTTATCGCTAAACCGATTCTTGATATCGATATTGTTATCGACTGCAATGAGCTACTACCGGAAATCATAACTAGATTTAAAAAGTTAGGGTACGAACACGAAGGTGACTTAGGAATACTTGGGCGTGAAGCATTCCGTAAAACAAACTCAAGTGTCACTGAAGATTGGCATCGGAATGATTGGATGAAACATCACCTGTACGTTTGTACAAAAGATAACGAAGAGCTAAAAAAGCATATCATGTTCAGAGATTTTTTGAGAACGAATCCTGAAATCGTTAGAAAGTACGGTCAATTAAAAAGGAATCTGGCAAACTCGTCAAATCATCGTGAAGCTTATACCGCAGGTAAAACTGAATTCATCAAAGGTATTCTGGATCATTTAATGCAAGATACGGATTTAAGAGGTTCTTAAATGAAAAAAATCATTTTTCCAGCATTGATCGGTACTGTCTTATTCCTTACCTGGTACATATACAACGATGCAAACCAGGTGAACGTAATCAGCACAACTGATTATAAAAGGGTAGAGAACGTTGCAAACACCATTGAGCAGATGAGAAAGGACTCGGATAGCTCCACCCCTCTACACGAAGTGTACGAAAAACTTACTGTCATAGATGTACATAGTCACGACGCTCCCTTATTAGATGCTTCAGAGAGACGGAAAAGTGAGCTAAGTAGCTCTCTATTGGAAACCTGGAAAAAGTATGGTATTGATCGTACCGTTTTATTTGGGAACGTCTCTGAACCCGAAGCCATTCAAACTGACAAGTTAGCTTGGCAGTATTACGAAAAATATCCGGATCATATTTATCCATCATTTGCAGGCATTCCATTATCAGAGGACTCGGATGGCATTGAAAAGGTTAGACAAAAGTTGGAGCAAGGATACCTTAATATTGGTGAACTCTTTGCTGCATCCACTTATTCGAGTCATTCCGGTCTACCGTGGAAAGCTGAACACCCGCACTGGGGTCTCTTACCTGAAATCTATGATTTATGTGCTGAGTATCAGGTACCGATTTTACTTCATATCGACCCACCAAACGGAAAGAACATGGCCTACTTGAAGAAGGCTCTACGAATTCACCCAGACACCATTTTTGTTTATGCGCATGCGAATGTCCATAACACACCTGAAAATTTAAGATCATTATTAAGGAATCATGATCATCTCTATATTGATTTCTTTCCTGGCTTCACCCGTTATAATGAAAACAGTGAACAACAGCTGGCAGATTTTGTTCCGCTCATTGAAGAGTATTCTGATCAGTTCTTTTTAGGATCAGATTCAGGTTACGAAATCGGTTTGGAAAATGCGTATAAAGCGATGTACGAATTAATTCATTTGCTTACTCCTGAAACGGCTGGAAAAGTCGCTTATCAGAATTATGAACGGTTGATCGAGAATCAGCCCCCAACCGATAATCAAATACAGGAAATCAAAACCTTAACAAACGAATTGAAACTCAATCCCAAAACGTACAAATTAAATAAACGTGAAGCTAATGAATTGATCTTTGATCTAAAAAAGAAAAGTTTGAAGGAGTCTTGAATGAATAATCTCACTCGTTTTGGTAAAATGAACTTCGTGTTATCCGTGATCTTTATCGCGCTTGGATTTGTATGTATGATGAATCTATTGAAAGTGGAGCAATCCCAGACATTTGCAATCATTTTTATAGGACTGGGAATCTCTCTTGGTTTTACATCATTAATCTATCAAAAGAATGGTAGGGATTCAGCTTGAAACCTTTCACAAATGAAGTCATCAACATCATCGGTGATATTCCTCCTGGAAAAGTGATGACATATGGTCAAATTGCAAAACTGGCAGGAAGCCCGAGAGGAGCACGACAAGTAGTCCGCGTACTCCATACCATGAGCAAAGCCTATGAGCTGCCTTGGCACAGGGTCATCAACGCAAAAGGGGAAATCTCCATTCAGGAAGAAACTTTAGCGCGAATGCAAATAGAAGCGTTGGAAGAAGAAGGCGTACATGTGGATTCATCAAATCGGGTTGATCTAAGCCAGTTCAGATTTGAGCCTGATCATGAAATGGACGATGTTAACATCATATGATTATGGTTAACAAACCCTCAAACCGTATAGTTTGAGGGTTTGTTTTGGTCGAAAAATACAGTGCTACGATAAGCGTATTATGGTACCAGTCATCTCACTTACAATACTACTGTATACTTATTTAATTCTTCCCTATCACCAGGTAGAGTCACACAACCATCATGGCTCATTCCGAGTTTCCCCAAGAGCTTAGAGGATGATTGATTATCTTTAGTGGTAATGGCCACAATTTTTTTCAACCCAATGTTTTTAGCATATTCTAATGTTTTGCTAGCTGCTTCAAAAGCATATCCATTAGATTGATAATCTTTAAGAAAGGCAAAACCGATGTCGACGTCCACAAGTCCTTCTCGTTTTATCAGACCACACAATCCGATAGGCGTCTGACATTCTTTGAGTTGTGCTAAGAAAAGTCCAAACCCCTCGCGTTCATACATAGCACGAGGGCCGTTTTTAATATAGGAGGTAGCATCACCTAAATTATGAATACCTTTATCCCCAATATACTTGATCCATCCTGGTTCATTTAAAAGCGTATAGATAAACTTTGCATCTCTATCTTCTATCCATCGGAGTGTCAGTCGTTCAGTTTCAAATACTTTCATTTATTGGGCAACCCCTTCATTAGTATGGAAATTCGAATTCATTTAAATCAAGGCAGCAAGAATATTCTAAACAAACACTAATCTTTGATGATAGGTGTAATGTTTTTGAAGTCGATCGGAGAAGATAAGACTACCAAAGTTGTAGAATCCCCGTGTTCTCCACTAGTATCAATAAAGGTTTCTAATGTTTCCATTGATTCAGATACAACTTTAAGTAAGTAATTGTATCGACCGCTAATTCGATGTAATTCAACCACATCTGATGATCCTTTACAGAACTGGATGAACTTTTCACAATTCTTAGTATGAAATAATAAGAAAGCCGTTGTTGTTCTGTTAACTTTTTGCGGGGTTAGGATTGCACGGTAATGATCAATCACCTTATTTTCCTCAAGCCTTTTTATCCTCTCTGTGACCGCAGGCTGTGACATTGAGACCATTTTACCTAATTCAGTCATTGAAATTCGTGCATTGTTTTGCAGATTGATTAATATTTCAATATCCGTTTTATCCACTTTCTTTCCCCCTTATCCATGTAAATTTACGCAAAAATTTACACCTTTAAATTCATTTGTTAAGCTCAATTATTTTCTTAATTTTATAACAGAATCATTTAAAAGGCATTGGATTATGCATGTAAAATTCCTTTTCAATTCATTACCATTATTGTAATCCATACAGAAAAGGAGAATCCAAAATGGAAGACATTTATCCAAATTTACTAAGCCCTTTCCGGATTGGTAATTGGAAGCTTAAGAACAAAATAACGATGGCTCCCATGACACGTGGTTTTGCTGATGACAAGACTGGTGTTGTGGGAGATGATGTTGTCGAGTACTACAGGAAGAGAGCTGCTGATGGAGTTGGTCTTATCATTACAGAAGGAATCATAATCAGCCCACGTGCGAAGGGTACTTTCAACCTGTCTGGTTTATATACAAACGAACAGGTTAAAGGATGGCGAAAAGTAACAGATGCTGTACATGAAGAATATGGGACCATCATTGCCCAACTGTGGCATGTAGGTAGACTTACACACCATGAAGTAGCGGCTGGTTTACCTCCTCAAGCTCCTTCTGCCATCAGAGCAATAGGACATGTACATCGTTATGGAAAACCGTTTGATAGGCCTGAGGAAATGACGGAAGAGGATATCAAAGAAACAATCAAACAATATGCCACAGCTGCCCATAATGCAATGCAAGCTGGTTTTGATGGTGTAGAAGTCCATGGGGCTCATGGGTATTTGATTGATCAGTTCAATTCGGAAGTCTCCAATCATCGTACAGACGAGTATGGTGGACATCTGGCTAAGCGGATAACGTTTATGAAAGAAGTTCTTCAAGCCGTTATGTCTGAAGCTGGAGATAATAATACAATCATCCGCTTTTCTGAATTGAAAGATGATGCACCTCAATACAAGTGGAGAGACCCGGAAACCACCATTCAGACATTTACGGAAGCTTTTAAAGAGGTGGGTATTAAGATCATTCATCCCTCGGTACATCAATTTGACAAAGTGTTACTAAGGGGCCAGACATTTCATGAAGTTGTTCGAAAGCACTGGGACAGTAATATTATAGGTGTCGGAAATCTTAATCCTGAAATGGCTGAAACCGCAATTCAAAATAATGTTATCAATCTAGCAGCATTCGGTCGGCCATTGCTTGCTAATCCAGATTTTGTAACAAAGCTCGAGAGAGGAAAACCATTAGAAATCTATGATAGCCAAAAGCATTTGATAAAGCTCACATAGAAAAAAGTAGATAATCTTAAATATAATGATGTGACCGTTTTTTCGTAGGAAGAAGGGTGGATTTTCATTAGGAAAGAAGGCCACATTATCCTGCAAAACGTTTAAAATCTGGGAAATCTGTGAAGGGTCCTGTAACAAATAATTGCAGGGGGAGATTTGGATGAAACGTTGGCTATTGTATTCCATCTTATTTCTGTTTGTTATGTCACTAGCAGCATGTAGCACAAATGTAGGTGAAGACGCTCCTAATGACGAAGATAACCCTACATTGAGTGGGAATGAAAATGAAGGCAACGTTAAGGATGACATTGTTCCGGTCTCTGTTGATCTAAAGAATAGTGATGGCGACAAGATCGGCACGGTCGATCTGGAACAGCAATTCGAAGGGGTATTGATCACTATCAAGGCATCCAATCTATCGCCAGAAGAACACGGTTTTCACATTCATGAGAAAGGCATTTGTGAGGCACCAGATTTTAAGTCTGCTGGAGGTCACTTCAACCCGAATGATGCAAGTCACGGCACCGATCATGGAAACGAAGCTCATGCTGGGGATTTGCCGAACCTTCATGTCAATGAGGATGGAGCCGTTCAAGAAGACATACTCGCCGAAAAAGTCACACTGAAAAGCGGCGAACCCAATTCACTGATTGGTTCAACCGGAACTGCGTTCATCATTCATAAAGGTGCTGATGATCAAGAGTCCCAGCCATCTGGAGATGCTGGTAGTCGTGTAGCATGTGGTGTCATCAGTAAAGCAGAGTGAGCCAATTACCGATGCTTGTCCCTGTATAAATCTTGATTTTGCGTCATACACTTGCACCACTTCCCTTTTTTTGTTTTCAAAAACAGGATGAAAGGGGTGAATGACGTGCAAGGGAATATCTTCACGTATTTTGCAGCGTTGGTAGCGGGTTATTTGTTGCTAGGTATTTCATTAGAAGGCACCTTTTTGGCAAGCTTCGATTCTGCAATTGATATCATTGGAATCATCACGGTTATTGTATTTGCTGCGGTTCTGATTTTCAAAGGTGTGAAACAGATGATACACAAGGCTTGAGTGGTACTCTTTTCAGGCAACCTGACTGGGTTGCCTTTTTCTAATTAAGTGCAAAATCGGCCGTACTGAGATATCCTTGAGTTAGTAATTATTACCATGAGGAGTGACGTAATTCTATGATCATCAATCCAGTGACAATGAATGAATTGGACGATATTGCAGACCTCTTTGATCAATATCGAGTGTTTTACGGAAAAGCCTCTGATTTTGAAGCAGGGAAAGCGTTTCTTCGTCAACGTATAAAAAATGAAGAATCCATCATATACATTGCTCACGATGAGGAAGGTCGACCGATGGGGTTCGTACAGCTTTATCCCATTTTCACATCCGTAGGTCTGAAGAGGCAATGGTTATTGAATGACCTGTTTGTGGCTGAAAAACATCGTCGTGAAGGAGTGGCTGAAGCCTTGATGGCCAAAGCGAAAATACTTGCAGAGCATACCGATGCTTCCGGTATTTTGCTTGAAACAGCTGATGATAATGTCCAAGCTCAAGCGCTTTATGAAAAACTAGGATACCAAAAGGACACAGATCATTTTTATTATTTTCTCCCAGTAGAATAGCGGAAAGGATGATTATCATGAAAACGATCATTTTCGATTTCGATGGAACTTTGGCAGATACATTACCTCTCTGTTTTCATTCCTTCAACACCGTCTTCCACCAATTCGATCAGAAAGAATATCACCCTGAAGAAATCAAAAGCATGTTTGGACCTCCTGAAACGGAAATCATACGAAATCAATTGGAAAACGATCGGTACGAAGAGGCAATAGAGTGGTATTTTGAAACATATGCTGAGCAACATTCTAAGTTTGTTGATTTCAATAAGGACATGCATCAATTGTTATCACAATTAAAGGGAAATGGATTCAAGCTCGGAATCGTAACTGGTAAATCCCGAAGAAGCCTTGATATTTCTTTGAAAGAATTGCAGATGGAAGCATTTTTTGATGTCACAGTGGCGGGGGATGAAGTCGAACAGACGAAACCGGACCCAGAAGGCTTGATTGAAATTTTACAGATGATGGACGCAAAGAAAGAAGAAGCGATGTTTCTTGGTGACAGCGACGCTGATATTGAGGCCGGGAAGAGAGCAGGCGTATTTACGATCGGTGTACAGTGGTTACCGAATACGCAAGTAGCGGAATTTGCAGTAGAACCTGATCACATACTGGAAACAGTGGAGGAATTCTTTCACATGGATGTTGTAAACCAAAGTAAAACTCAATAGGAGGGTACCGAATGCTCACTTTATTCCAATACAATTGGCAGGTCCGAAATGAATGGTTTGAATGGTGCAAGCAAGTTCCAGAAGATGAATTACTTGCAAAGCGTACAGGTGGAGTCGGAAGTATTCTTGAAACGTTGTACCACATTGTCGACGTAGAATATAGCTGGATTCAAATTTTACAAGGAAAACCTGATATCGAAGAAGCTTTCCATAAGTATGATTCGCTACAAAAGGTCATTGATCTTTCTGAAGAATGCCATCCGGAAGTGGAAGCATACCTAGGGAATTGGACCAATCAAATGGAAGAAGAGTTGGATCTTCGGTTCAACAAGTTCAGGAAAGGTGAGATCCTCCGCCATATCATAGCGCATGAGATCCACCATAGTGGACAACTCTCCATTTGGTCAAGAGAAATCGGTCGCAAGCCTGTTTCAGCCAATCTGATCGACAGAAGACTGGTTCTTTCCAAATAATAGGGCTTATTACGTGTACGATGGTCTCTCGTCAGGAACAATAATCATAAGATTAAAAGAAAAAGACCAGAAACGAGGGTAGCGAATGTGCGTCTTATTTTTCGCTTATAAAATACACAATCAATATCCACTCATTGTTGCAGCAAACCGAGACGAATTTTATGAAAGACCGACTGCCCCTGTTCATTTCTGGGAGGATGACCCATCCATTCTTGCAGGACGAGACCTGAAAGAAAAGGGGACGTGGATGGGGGTATCGACAAAAGGAAGATTTGCAGCCTTGACGAATTTCAGGGATCCCAATGAACCGACGGAAAACAAAATTTCACGAGGCCAACTCGTTTCAGATTATTTAAAGAGTAAAAAAGACACATTTGAATTTCTAAAAGAAAAGCAAGAAGATCGGAACCATTATCGTGGCTACAACTTGATTGTTGGAAATGAAGAGGCACTCTTTTATTATTCGAATGTCCAAAATGAAATCAGAGAGCTTCCACCTGGAATTTATGGACTCAGCAATCATTTCCTAGATACCCCTTGGCCGAAAGTTGAAAGAGGGAAGGAAGACTTGGAGCAATGTCTTTCGAAATCAGAGGAAATGGATGAAGAATGCTTGTTTGAAATATTGAATAACCGAGATCCGGCTGACCGCCACCTGTTACCGGACACTGGGATTGGCTTGGAATGGGAGGAAAAATTGTCTTCCATCTTCATTGAATCGGAACGGTATGGAACACGTTCTTCGACGGTTTTGAAACTCGGTTTGAATCGCTACGTAGATTTGACTGAAAGAAGTTTAATTGATGGTGAACTGAACACCGAACATTTCTCTTTCCATTTCGAATAAAAAAGGTGACGGGCATCTGAAACAGAATGCCACGTCACCTTTCTTGTTTTCTACTTGTCTTCGTCGCTTTCGTTGATTAACTTATCATCTGCTGGTGCAAACTCTTCTCCAACTTCAACAGCGTATCCGTGTCCTTTAACATCTGCTTTGGATGGGTGGAGAGGATTCGTCACTTCTATAAACATATGGTAAACAAATTCCGAAGCCGCAATACCTAAGGAAGTGATCCCTGCTCCGAGGAGGCGATTATAGGCTGTATCGACGATCGGCTCGGCTAAAAGAAACAGGACGATGAACACGAACCCGAAATCAAGCGCAGTAGCAAAGAAATTGCCTAGTTTCTTCAACACGTACAGATCCCCGATTGGGTAACCGATTGCCGTAATCAAGGCGGATACCCATAAAGCATTCAGTATCGACACCCCGAAAAACGGCGTCAAAACAGAAAGGCAAAGACCGTATACAATGACAAATTTAGAAGAGATCGCAACAATATGTCTGATATTCAAATTGGATAGCTCCTTTTATTCATCTTTTCTATTTCTATGGTTTCCCATTCGCTTTTTAATATTACGCTGAACATGGTACAGGTTTGAGGCGCATACATAAGTAATGGAGGAACAGCACAACTAGGAGGGGTACCATGAAGATCAACCCGTTCAATACACCTCTTCCCATTCCGAAAATACAGAGACCTTTGTATGTGAAAGAAGGGGTTGCCTATTATGAAGTGACCATGAAACAAATGTATCAAAAGCTTCATAAAGACTTACCAGATACTGTCATTTGGGGGTATCAAGGGATTTATCCTGGTCCTACATTGGAAGTGAAACGGAATCAGAAGATTCGAGTAAGATGGATGAATGATTTGCCGGCTGAACATATCCTACCACTTGATCACACTGTCCATGGTGCTGGAGTACAGGTTCCCGATGTTCGCACCGTCGTCCATTTGCACGGAGCGCGTGTAAAACCGGACAGTGATGGATACCCGGACGCCTGGTTTACGAAAAATTATCAGGTGGTTGGATCTTTTTTTGAACAAGACACATATGAGTACCCGAATGACATGGAAGCGACGATGCTCTGGTATCATGATCACGCAATCGGCATAACGCGCCTGAACATTTATGCTGGGTTAGCAGGAATGTATATCATAAGAGATGAACATGAGGAACAATTGAACCTCCCTAAAGGAGCGTTTGAGATTCCATTGCTGATTCAAGATCGATCGTTCAATCCCGATGGAACATTTTATTATCCTGCGAAGCCCGATAATATGACGACACCCGTCTATCCATCGGTTGTACCGGAATTCTTCGGTAACACCAATCTTGTTAATGGAGTCGTATGGCCTTATTTAGAGCTTGAACCAAGAAAATATCGTTTCAGATTGGTGAACGGATCAAACGCAAGATTTTACCGGATTTCCTTGAGCAACCAACAGTCTTTTTACCAGATTGGAACTGATGGGGGACTTAGAGAAGAACCTCTGGAATTGAAAAGTTTCTTACTCGCACCCGGGGAGAGGATTGATCTGATCGTTGATTTTTCGGATTTGAAAGGGCAGACGATCGTATTGAGGAATAAGGCACCAGCGCCTTTTCCGGATGGCGAACTGCCAGATCCGTCAACGACCGGGCAAATCATGGCTTTTAAGGTGACGAAACCTCTCACTGAAAAGGACACATCTGTGATACCGAAAACATTGAATAAGATCAAATACTACAATGAAAACCAAGCGTCCATCATCCGACCTTTGACTTTAGTTCACCGAGAGGATGCTTACGGTCGACCAATCATGTTATTGGATGACCTTAGATGGGACGATCCGATAACGGAGAACCCTGAGTTAGGGGCAATTGAAATTTGGAGCCTCATCAATATCAGCGACGACACACATCCGATTCATCTCCACCTCATCCAGTTTCAAATCTTGGATCGGCAATCGTTTGATGTCGATTATTTTAACGAAACGGGAAACTTGAAATACACAGGTGATCGAAGGGGACCTGAACCATACGAAAAGGGCTGGAAAGACATCGTAAGTGCGAACCCAGGTGAGGTTACACGTATCATCGGAAAATTCCAACCTTATACAGGCCGGTATGTATGGCACTGTCACATGCTCGAACACGAGGATCAAGAGATGATGCGGCCGTACGAAGTCATCCCGAAACAAAGTCGTCTTCACCAGCTTTTCAAAAGAATACGATACAAAAGAAAGAAGGATGAATAACCTGTATTCATCCTTCTTTCGGGTTTTCTTTTATGAAATGTCCGGATCCTAACCAAGCGGACAAGGCAAATATGAGATAGATGGCCTGTGTTGCAAAGTTTCCTTGTAGAACGAGCTGCAAACCGACTCCGATACCGAGGGATGGGATGACGATGAGCAGGGTGCGCATGATCCGTTCGAAACCTTTGTTTCTCGGTAGTGGCCAAATCCGAGAAAAGATGACCCCTAACGCTACTCCTAATGCGGATACAATGATGATTTGAAATATGACGGTAGGTGTCGGGAATGGCCAATCTGCGATGTAATGTCCAAGCAGATAAAAAATCTCCAGGAAAAGAGCGATTCCAAGTGCTTTCTTGATCACTTTCAAATCCAGATAAGGTTGAAACATATATAACGCAAGCGTAAGTAGTCCGAAGAAAACCGTCATAAATCATTTCCTCCTCGATATGTAAAAAGGGGGGAAGATTCTCCCCCAATTGTTCAACCTGTCTTGTCCATCACCTTCGGTACGCGGATATCTTCCACCATTTGTTGAATGTCTTCTGGTGGTGCTGCTGTCCTTCGTGAAACGATGAAAGAGATGATGAAATTCAACAATGCACCGACTACTCCGATTCCTTGAGCGTTGATGCCAAAGAAACTTTCCAGAACAGGTGCGTCTGTACCGAAGATTTGAGGTGAGCGCATCAAAAGGATCATGATAACAGTAAAGGCTAGACCCACTGAAATTCCCCAAATCGCTCCTTCACGATTCATCCGTCGATCGAAGATGCCTAGTAATATTGCAGGGAATAAGCTGGCTGCCGCTAACCCGAAGGCGAATGCGACCACTTCGCCAACAAATCCTGGTGGGTTGATGCCGAAATAACCAGCAACGATAACAGCCAAAAAAATCATCAGTCGACCGACTTTCAAACGCTGTTCCTCACTTGCATTCGGCCTGTAGATTCTGAAATAAATATCATGGGAAACTGCGCTGGACATGGCCAGCAATAAACCTGATGCGGTGGATAAAGCAGCCGCTAGACCTCCTGCTGCTACCAGCGCGATAACGATTGGAGCAAGACCAGCTACTTCCGGAGTAGATAGCACAATGATATCCCGGTCAATAGTCACTTCATTCGTTGCTTCATTGGATGAGAAGGCTAGAACGCCGTCTCCATTTTTATCATCAAGCGTCAGTAACCCCGTTTCTTCCCACTTCGAGACCCATGCTGTTTCACGAACTTCGTTGATCGGTTGATCGTTAAAACTGTTGATTAGATTATATTTTGCAAAAACACCTATCGCGGGTGCTGTTGTATAGAGCAATGCGATGAATAGCAATGCCCATCCAGCAGACCATCTTGCTGCACGGACGTTTTTGACTGTATAAAATCGGATGATGACGTGAGGTAAACCAGCCGTTCCAATCATAAGCGCCAGTGTGACCGCAAATACATTGAGAGCGGACATGTTCTGGAATGGAGCTAAATATTCCTTCAGTCCCAGTTCAACCTGTAGGACACTCAATTCTTTCGCAATATCACTGAATGTCAAAGCCAATTGAGGTACAGGGTTTCCTGTCAATTTGAACGAGATGGCAACTGCTGGAATCAGGAAAGCGACAATCAGGATAGAATATTGGACGACCTGTGTCCAGGTGATTCCTTTCATTCCACCTAGTACGGCAAAAAATGCGACAATGGCCATTCCTATAAGTACGCCAATGACAATGTCCACTTGTAGATAACGGCTGAATACGATTCCGACACCACGCATCTGTCCCGCTACATATGTAAGTGAGATGAAGATTGTGGCTACTGCCGCAACCGCACGTGCACCATTGGAATAATAGCGGTCACCGATGAAATCCGGTACCGTATAGCGACCGAATTTACGCAGATACGGTGCTAAGAGGAGGGCAAGGAGTACATATCCCCCTGTCCAGCCCATCAAATAGATGGTGCCGTCATACCCTAGGAATGAGATCAGACCTGCCATCGAGATGAACGATGCAGCTGACATCCAGTCCGCAGCAATTGCAGCTCCATTCGCGACTGCCGGAATGTCATTTCCAGCCACGAAGAAATTGCTCGTATCTTTCACTTTTGAGCGCCACCCGATATAGAGGTAGATGGCGAAGGTAAGAACGACGAGCGTCAAGGTAAGGGTTTCTACACTCATGTCGATACCCCCTTATCCTTCGTTTTCTTCTTCGTCAATATGACCTCCTGTACGTCATACTCTTCATCGAGCTTGTCCATCCGTTTAGCATAATAAAAAATCAAGATCAAAAAGATGATGATTGAACCTTGTTGTGCAAACCAAAAAGCCAATGGAACACCAAAGAACTGAACTTCACTGAGAGGTTTCGCAAGTATGATGGCAGCGACTAAGGAAACGAGTGCCCAAATGACGAGCAGCACCTTGATTAGACGAGTATTTTTCTTCCAATATTCATGCTGCTTTTTTGTCATGTCTTGTTCGATGTCTTTCATCTACTACACCTCCTGATCATGTTCCGTGACTAATTCGACAGATGGATGAAGGTTCATGGTCCTTGATGGATCACCACCTTTCAATACAAAGGTAATCTTCTATTTTCTTTCATCCAAAATTATACATTAAATGTTTGAATATTTTAAATTTTAAAACGAAAATAGAACAAGATTGATAGGAATGAACTAATTAATACAACTCTAGTCGTATTCCTTTTCCGTGTTTGGTTAGATTTCATCTCTAAAATCAGCATTATCACCATCTCTCGTTAATATAGTTAAAGTGTATAGACAATTCATAAGTACGAGAATTGTACGATTTTCGTAGAAAAGGAGAGGTGTCCAATGCTACATATCGTCGCTTGCATCAAGCAAGTGCCTGATACGAAAATCATCAAGATGAATCCTAAAACCAATACCATGGATCGGGCCAGTGCGCCGGCGATTTTGAACCCATATGATGCTCATGCTGTGGAAGAGGCTGTCAGAATCAAGAAACGATATGGAGGTATCGTTTCTGTATTGACGATGGGACCGCCGCCAGCGGTCAAGGCCATCAAGAAATGTATTGAAATCGGAGCTGATGAAGGCTATATGATTTCTGACCGGAAATTTGCTGGTGCTGACACATTGGCAACGAGTTATGCTCTGACGAAAGCCATTGAAAAGATTTCGAAAATCAGACCTGTCGACCTGGTCCTGTGTGGGAAGATGACCATCGACGGTGATACTGGACAAGTCGGTCCAGGAATCGCCAGGCGTTTGGATATTCCACCTTTGACCTCGGTCAAAAAGGTAGAGGTTATCAATAAAGACGAGGGATATGTCATCGTCCACCGTAAGATTGAAGATGGACATGAAGTCATCCAATCCAGTCTTCCTTGTCTCATGTCCGTAGAGAAAGAAATTAATGAAGTGCCTTATTCGCCTTTTCCGAATATGCTCAAAGCTGCACGATACGAACCACATATTTGGTCAGTCGATGATTTAGAAGAGGTGGACATTAAGCAATTAGGATTGAAGGGTTCTCCGACCATCGTAGCGAAAGTTTGGGCACCTCCTAAACCTGAAGGCGGTAAGATGCTTGAAGGAAATGCGGAAGAACAAGTGAATCAGCTTCTTTCTGTCGTTTTAGAGAAGAAAGAACTGTTCCGTTTGAAAGGAGGTTCTTCATCATGAATTTTGAAGACTACAGCGGTGTATGGGTGTTTTTGGAGGAAGATGGAGATTCGGTCGCTCCTGTTTCTCTTGAATTGTTAGGGGCTGGTAGAAGGCTGGCGGACAAACGAGGCGTTAAACTGGGCGGCATCATCATCGGGAATGATGTGAAGCATCTGTCGACCGTTGCGTTTGAATACGGGGCAGATGTCGTCTATGTCTATGATCAGGAGATTTTCACCCATTACAGGACCGAATCTTACATGAAGGCGTTGCTCCATTGTAGTGAAAAGCATAAACCAGAAATCATACTGTTTGGTGCAACTTCAACAGGAAAAGACCTTGCAAGCGCTGTCGCGACAGACTTACCAACGGGGCTGACTGCTGATACGACCGAGTTGGATGTAGAGGAAGACACCGGGTTATTGCTCGCAAGTCGCCCTGCATTCGGTGGAAATATCATGGCAACGATTTTATGTAAAAAGTACCGACCTCAGATGGCGACAGTCCGTCCGAAGGTGATGAAAGCACTAGAGCCTGAAGAAGGACGAGTTGGTGAGCTCGTCGAGGAATCGATAGACGTTAAGGAAGATGATATTCGTACAAAAGTATTGGAAATCGTCAAAACGACGACAAAGAAAGTGCGAATTGATGAAGCCGATATCGTGGTGGCTGGTGGAAAAGGACTAGGAAGTGCAGAAGGATTCAAGCTGATTCATCAATTAGCGAATACATTAGGCGGAGCAGTCGGAGCGAGCCGAGATGTCGTCGAAGCCGGTTGGATCGAGCACCACCATCAGGTCGGGCAGACAGGTGTTACCGTCACTCCGAAAATATATATAGCGGTCGGCATTTCAGGAGCGATCCAACACCTCGTCGGAATGAAAAATTCCGGTATGATCATCGCCATCAATAAAGATCCGGATGCAGCCATATTTGAAGCTTGTCATTACGGAATAGTGGGAGATGCTTTTGAAATCCTCCCGTTAATGATCAAAGCGTTTGATCAGGAATTGTCCAGGAAGGAGGTCGACCATGCCAGAGAAGTTTGATTGTATCATCGTCGGTGCAGGGCCAGCTGGAATTTCATGTGCTTTCGAACTAGCCAAAGGAGGAGCGAAGGTTCTTCTATTGGAAAGAGGCGAGTACCCTGGATCCAAAAACGTCATGGGCGGTGTCCTGTACAGAAAAATGATGGAGGACGTCATTCCTGATTTCTATAAAGAAGCACCCCTTGAAAGACCGATTGTTGAACAACGGTTCATGATGATGGATAAGGAGTCTGCCGTCACTTTCGGATACAAAGGGATGGAATGGGGGCAAGAACCATATAACAACTTCACCGTCTTGCGTGCCAAGTTCGATCAATGGTTCGCATCGAAGGCGGTTGAACAAGGAGCTTTGTTAGTCAATGAAACCGTCGTAACTGAATGTATTGTTGAAAAAGGAAAGGTCATCGGCGTCAGGACCGATCGACCGGACGGAGACGTATTTGCTGATGTGGTCGTTTTAGCAGATGGTGTGAATTCACTTCTGGCAAAATCACTTGGCTTCCATAAAGAATACAAACCTGATGAAGTTGCACTCGCCACGATGGAAATCTTGAAGCTCGATAAGAAGATCATAGAAGACCGCTTCAATCTCGAACCGAATCAAGGCTGTACAATCGAATTGTTCGGAGATGCCACGAAAGGCATCCTGGGGACCGGTTTCCTATATACAAATAAAGATTCGTTAAGCATCGGTGTCGGAACGTTATTATCCGGATTGATCAAACATAAGATTAGACCATACGAATTATTGGATTACGTGAAAGGTCATCCGATGATCAGACCGTATCTGCAAGGGGGAGAGCAGCAAGAATATTTGGCCCACTTGATTCCAGAAGGCGGCTATAAATCAATGGGGAAAGTCGTTGGTAATGGCGTCATCGTGGTTGGAGATGCTGCACAACTCGTGAACGCTATTCACCGTGAAGGATCGAACCTTGCGATGACTTCCGGAAGATATGCTGCTGAAACAGTCCTGGATGCAATGGAAAAAGAGGATTTTTCAGAGGGGACACTGGATCAGTACCGTGTGAAGCTGATGGCGAGCTTCGTCGGTCAAGATATGAAAAAGTACAAAGACTCCACTCATCATTTTGATAAATTCCCGCAATACTTCGACCAGTATATTCCTATGATGAATCGTGCTGCCAGTCAGATGTTCACAGTGGACGGTACGTCTAAATGGGAAAAGCAGAAGAAGATTTGGAAAGACATCGGATCTCCAAGGGAAAAGATCAAAATCGCCCGGGATATGTACCGGGCATGGAAGGTGATGAAATAATGAGTGAGGAGAAGAAAACACAATCCATTGAAGAAAAGCAGTACCTCGTCCGATTCAACGCAGACACGAAGTCCCATCTTCATGTGAAGAATCCTGAAATCTGTATGACCGATTGTCCAGATAAGATCTGTACACTTTTTTGTCCGGCAGAAATTTATAAGTGGGAAGACATCCGGATGCACATCGGATATGAAGGTTGTCATGAGTGTGGGAGCTGCCGAATCGGATGTCCACATGAAAACATCGACTGGGTCTACCCGAAAGGCGGTCACGGGATCATCTTCAGGTTAGGTTAGATAAGGTTGGAGAGCTGGTTCAATAAGAACCAGCTCTTTTTTTCTATCCATCAAAAAAACACCTCATCATAAGGTGTTGCCTTTTTATCAATCAGATACATATGTATTTGTTTATGTACACTATTTCACAAACCACTTCAAAAAGAGAGGAAGGTAGGCTTCATTCTCTTTTTTTATTTAACAATCGTAACCAACTGATCTTCTTTCGCCATTTTCTCCAACTGACTCGTGTAGTCAATGGCTTTATGAATGGAAGAGAAACGTTCAGATACGAAGTAAGGAAGCTTATAATTGAATCCTCCACACTTTTTCGAAGGGAAGACGACCACGTTCCAATGGTAAGCCCCTGTATCTTTATCCATTTCACTACCCTCTAATACAATCAACCAATGTGTACATGTCTCACAATCTACTGAACTACGATCAGATTCTCCGATGGTGATCAGAGCTCTCTGATAAAATTCACCGTAGTTCGGGACGTTCCTCATAGACCTCACTCCCTTGATATTAGAACTGAAAAATTGTCTTATAACAGTATATGTACGACCAAGACGAATGATTATAGAATTGTCAGAAAACATATAAAAAAATGAGATTGACAAACGTCAACCTCATCTCATTCCAATTAATAGAAGAACCCGCCGCCACCTCCGCAGCAGAATCCTCCTCGACGACGTCGAGTACCACCAACGCAAGCAGCTCCTACGATAATCAATAGGATGAACAAGATTACGAGAAGCGCAAAAGTTCTCCCACTGATTCCACCTACAGCATCATCACTCATATTCAAAACCTCCTTTCATATCTACTATATGTGTATTGGATTCGATGTGGACAGGCTATCGAATAGCTACAAGAAAAATGGGCATATATTTTTTCATTTAATTCAGGAGCCTTTATAATGGTTGGCAAAGGAGATGATGTCATGTTGCTTGAAACTATACCGGATGTGCAACTACAGGACCTTGACGGGAAAACTTTTTCAACGGCACAACTGAAGGGCAAGAAAGCACTGATCTTCATGTGGGCATCCTGGTGAAGATGCCGGGAGCAACTGCCTGGATGGCAGGAATTCTATGAGCAAATGGCAAGAGAAGATTTTGAGATTTTATCTGTAGCAGTCGATCTACAAGGTCCTGAAGTGGTCAAACCTTATGTGGAAGGAACCACATTCACGACAGTCGTTGATACGGAGAACAAACTGAGTAGTCTTTTCCAATTTAAAATTGTCCCGAACGGAATTTTTGTAGATGAAAATGGAACGATTAGGTTGATCAAGCAAGGCTTTAAAGTGACGGAGAAAACACATCTCGATGCCGTCAAGCAGTTACTGGACGAAAAAGTAGAAAAGATAGAGTTGGAAGACTCCTATTATTCACCACCATCCCAAGTCGAACAGGTGCAAATCCAACTGGCCGAAACAAAATACAAGCTCGGTATGCAATACTTGAAAAACGAACAAAAGGAAGATGCATTGAAGGAACTGGACGAAGCCCTTCAGTTAGATCCGGATAACTTCCTTATTCGAAAGCAAAGATGGTATATCCGCCACCCTGAGAAATTTACGGATAAGATCGATACCGACTGGCAACAAACGCTTCTGAAACAAGAGAGGGAAGAAGAGGCGAAGAAGAACGGTGAGCTTGATTGTGGTCCTGAAGGGTGTGAAATCCCAGGAACCAGTCAGTAGTCTAAAATCAATAAAACCTGAATTCTATGTATCTAGAGGACTCTTCAGAGTTCCTCTTTTTTTTATGAAATGATTATAAGATTAAACTAATAACGGGCGAAGAAAGTCTTGATTCTCATGAAACGATACATGATTCGTGCATGTCGACCTACCTCTGTGTCATATTGCATTTCCTCTCGTAACCTCTCCATGAATTCCAGGTCACATTCTAAACAAGGTCCATACATTTCATAACACTCATCATGTATTTTACAAGCAGCATCAACATCGTTAATTGGAAACCCTGGTCCGCTGCAGCCGGGTCCACAATATCTGTAACCTGGAAAAATACAAAAACCCTTCTTGGTTCGCCGATCTTCAAACATTTTTTGAACCTCCCTTGTCACCTACTAGGTATCTATGAACTAGTAATACTATATGACTTGTCCAATGGGATGGATTGTTTGAACACCTAACAATTCACGGAAAAGACTGGCTCTTAATGAAGATTTGCAAAAAATGTGTACAACCTTCTAGTACACTTGTCCAAACAAAAGTGCCAGACATGCATACGGTGATAATAAGAAGTAAACCTTCTTTAATTCACTGGAGAAAGGAGTTTTTTTATGTCATACGGACGTGGAAATGGTTTCGCTTTGATCGTCGTATTGTTTGTCCTACTCATCATTGTAGGGTGTGCTTTCGTAAGCTGGTAGGACCTTTCCTGTAGAAGTCAGGTGAGGTAAGTAAAGAGGGTGGCTATCATAGTCACCTTTTTCTATTCTTAAATGAGATACATGTGAGGAAGTTGCGGTGATTTTTTACATAAAAATGCTCCATCAGCGTGTAGGCCGATAGAGCACTATTATTTTTACCATTATTCTTCTTCAAATAGCCTCTCTCCGCGTTGTAGCCTCATCGCAATGGTAGCCATGTGTGGCATTTCGCGGGAAGTTGGAGCGTGACCTGCAAGATAGCGGGTGACAGCAACAATCAACGTTTCCTGAGCCCGTTTTGCGAGAGAACTTTCATCCTTTTCCCATTCATCATGTTCCATTAATGCTGCTTCATACATTTGGAAAGAGTGGAATTCAGCATCCTCCCGTAATAAAGCATGCCCTAATGTATTGAAGAGACTTGATTTATCACCATTATTGGAAAGATAGGTCACCACCCATTTCGCAGCCTCCGTAACTTGCTGCTGCTTATTCATAAGATCCAGCAGTTCAGATAGGTTATCAGAATCTAACGGCTCGTCGGTCGGTTTCGGCTTTCTTGCTTTCGGCATGTTCAAAAACCGGTCCAAATAAACGCTCATCGCCGCATGGAAAACACCGCGTGTCAATTCAACCGTTCTCGAACGTTTCAACGATTGATGCACCGCATGCGCATGGGTGAAAGTGTGCAATACTGTAATCCAATCGCTGAAATCATTCTGCGTATGAAAATGGGCGATCCGTTCGGCTGCTGCTAATGAAACCAGCTGCGCAAGTCTCTCAGGAGAAAGACCACTTTCTAATGATTCCATCATAACCTGTACGGTTTCCACAGGTCGATCAGATAGGATCTGCTCAAGAATCGCTTCTTCATCAATGGATGTCTCTGATCCTTCATTTTTTAGAATATCAGGAAGTTTTTCAAACGCTTGGTGTAAGGGTTTAACCAAATTGACCGGCGATTGCCAACTGTGTGATTCTTCACTTCGAGTTACATTCGAAATCCCTGGTAAGAGGGAAGAAAGAATGTACGGACGAGATTCATCCCCGATATGCTCCAATATTTCGAACGCTTTGTTATGGAAATCAAGGGTATGTCCGGCATTGATGTAAAAGTGGTCTGTAACAGCAGTCATCATCATATCTGAAATCTGTTCATCGGACCAACACGTTTCAATTGCAGTCAACAGTACTCGTTCAGCACCTTGCTGGTCCCGGACTTCGACACAATGTCGATACCATTTCATCAATTGTTCTTTCGTTTGATTTTCTCCAAGATCGGTTTGCGGCAAAGAGCCTAACAAAAAACGTGTCCCCATCCCTGAACTTTCTCTTGCAACATGTACCAATCCTTGATACAACGCTAAAATCTGACCTGTTTTATCAAGTTTGGGCAAGACGTTCGTCATGGCTGTCAAAATTGTCAAACCTGATCTCCAGCCACTTTGCCGATGTTTCGTGCCGAACTCAATTCCTACTTTGGAAATTTCAGTAGGGGACACGCCTGCTTCGACCAACCCGACGACTGCCTTGGCAATTACAAGGCTTAAACTTTGTTCTAGTCCTTCTCGTAACCGTCTTTGGAGTTTCTGGATGGTGGTTTTCTGATGAGGGACCGGTACGACATACACTTGATCATTTACAACTTCAACCGGATAAGTCGGTACATCATCTGCCCATGGGTCGAGTGTTCCGCCACTTTTCACATCAAAGCGTGCATGGTGCCAATGACAAGTGAGGATACCATCGCACAAGCTTCCCATATGAAGCGGGAACCCCATATGTGGGCAACGATTATCCACAGCGTGAATTTCTCCATCATGCACAAAGACAGCAATTCCATGATTCCCGCCTTTAATGACTTTTGCGCCTTCTTGTTTCAAATTTTCAATTGATCCTGCTTCGATTTTTTCTTCCAACATGTGAACCCTCCTTTGTTTTTCTACACCTATTAGTTTAAATTAACGATTTTCATCTTGAATCCTTCATAAGTAGAAACATCTCTCATTCAAAAGTCTGAGATGAACAATTTCCAAATAATGCATAAAGGCGAATCTACATGGAAAGCTAAAAGAAATGAACAGCAGGAGAGTTCTTCATGGGCTATCGAAAAAAACCGATCCGAAAATCTTTAGACAAGTCAGAACCTCACGCTTTCGAAGTTACCGATCGACCAAGACCGCTTTCTTCAAACATGGAAGAAAATGTGGAGGTCATTACACAAGCCCTGGGAAACAGTTCCGATTTACAAGTGAAAAGATTCACGCTCATGTCGGCAAAATCGAAGAACGCGTCTCTGATCTTTTTGAAGGGGATTGTAGATGCTTCAACAGTCAATCATTTTACGACGAATTTGGTCATTCAAAGAACGGATGAGGTTACTCAACAATCTAAGGAATTGCCGATCGGTGAACTTGAACAGTTTGAGAATCTGAATGAATTAATACAATCCATCCTATCAGGTGATGCGGTATTACTGATGGAGGGTGAAGAGCTTGGTTATGTAATTGATGCGGACAATCAAAATTTCAGAGGTGTTCAGGAGTCTACGGCTGAACCTGTGGTCCGGGGACCGAAAGAGGCCTTCACGGAATCCATTGAACTGAATACAGCTATGGTTCGGAGAAAAATCAGAGATCCGAACTTACGGGTCAAATCCAAGGTCATTGGACGCTCCACCCGGACAGATGTAGCAGTCTTGTTTCTTGAAGGAGTGGTCAATGAAAAGATCGTAGAAGAAGTCAATCAACGGCTTGACCGGATCGACATCGATGCGATTTTAGAAAGTGGAAACATAGAGGAATTGATAGAAGATGAGACGTATTCACCGTTTCCAACTACATTCAATTCTGAAAAACCGGATGTCATCGCTGCTGGATTGTTGGAAGGCAAAGTCGCCATTATTGTAAACGGATCCCCATTCGTCTTATTGGTTCCAGCCCTTTTCGTACAATTCTTCCATTCAGCAGAAGATTCCTACCAGCGGTGGGACATATCAAGTTTACTGCGATTATTAAGGGTTTTCAGCTTCTTCGTCTCCTTGCTTGGGCCTGCTTTTTACATTGCACTGAGTACATTCCATCAAGAGATGTTGCCGACGAATCTGTTGATCAGTCTTGCTGCACAAAGAGAAGGGATCCCTTTTCCAGCCATTTTCGAAGCGATTTTAATGGAAGTGACGCTTGAGATACTGAGAGAAGCGGGAATTCGATTGCCTGTCGCTGTTGGACAGACGATATCCATTGTAGGGGCATTAGTCGTTGGACAGGCAGCTGTGGAAGCTGGCTTCGTTTCGCCTGCCATGGTCATCGTCGTTTCCATCACAGCGATTTCAAATTTCATCATTCCTTCGTACAATTTGGCCATTTCAATCCGTATACTTCGATTTTTATTTATGATGTTTGCTGCTACATTCGGTCTTTATGGAATAGCTTTAGGATTATTCGCGCTTTCCTTACATCTCTGTAGCTTACGTTCATTTGGTATTCCATACATGTCGCCATTGGCACCATCAAATTTGCAAGACCAGAAAGATACCCTTATCCGTTTGCCACAAAATCTTTTATTCACTCGACCTAAACTGTTGAGTCAGAAGGATGTCGTCCGACAAAAGACAAAAGGGTCAAAATGAAAGGGAGATCGTGATGAAACTGAGATTGATCGTAGTCTATATTTCCCTTCTCATCTTAAGCGGGTGTTGGAACAGCAGGGAATTGAATGAAATTGGAATAGCGGTGGGTTTAGGAATCGATAAGACAGAAGATGATCAAGTTCTTCTCACTGTCCAACTGGTCAATCCTGCTGAAATCTCGACAAAACAATCCGGTGGATCACGTGCACCGATTGTAACGTATCAAGAAAAAGGGGATTCACTGTTTGAAGCCTTACGAAGGATGACCAAAACCGTCCCTCGTAAAACGTATTTTCCACACCTACGGATGCTCGTAATTGGAGAGAAGGCTGCTGAAGAAGGTATTGCCACTTCGCTAGATTTAATGGAACGTGATCAGGAATTCCGACCTGATTTTTACGTCGTCATTGCAAAGGATCACGATGCACAAGACATTCTTGATCTCTTGGTACCTGTCGAAAAGATTACAGCGCAAAACCTTTTTACCAAGCTGGAAACTTCATCAAAAGTTTGGGCACCTACCGCCGCTTTGAAATTCGGAGATTTGCTGGATCAGTTTACAAGCCAGGGTAAGCATCCTGTCATCAGTGGTGTACAGATTATAGGGGATGAGAAAGCAGGAAAACAGATGGAAAATTTACAGTCAGTAGATCCATCGACGAGACTTCAATACAATGATTTGGCAGTTTTTGAAGGGGATCGATTAAAAGGCTGGCTGGATGAGTCTCAGAGCAAAGGGTACAACTATATCATCAGTGATGTCACCAGCACAATTGTGAACATTCCTTGTAAGGAAGAAAAGGACAGCATATCCATAGAGATATTGAATACAAATTCAAAAATGACCAGCAAAATGATGAATGGTCAGCCTCATATGGAGGTAAATGTAAAAGCTACTGGGAACGTAGGAGAGGTCGAGTGTCCTATCAATTTGCAGACTTCCGAAACGATCGAGCGATTGGAGAAGCAAACCGAGAAAGATATTGAAATGCAAATCAACCATGCAATCACTGTAGCGAAAGAAGATTTCCAGCTTGATATTTTTGGTTTTGGAGATGAGATCCATCGTGCACATCCTGCTTATTGGAAACGCATCAAATCAAAATGGGATGAAACTTTCGTCGATATGCCAATTAACGTCAAGGTTGAGGTGAATATCCGTCAATCCGGAAGAAGAAGTAATCCATTCATCAATAACTTGAAGGAGTAATCCCATGTGGAATTTCTTATTCATTTTCATTGCAATCATTATTATTATCGGTATGGATGGTGTTCCCTTATGGAAGGTACGCAACAAAAGGGCATTGTTGGTATTCGGGGTTACATTGTGTATCGGTCTCGGATTGTTGATCTATCAGAATACGGGAAGAATGATTCCATCACCATTATTATGGATACAATCGATATTAAGTCCGATCACAGAAAAGTTTTATGAAATCTTCAAGTAACAAAGGAGGATGGAGATGATTGAAAAGGGAAAGATCAGTGTCCGCCAATTTACGATCCTCGTTCTTTTTTATGTCATCGGAACAACGATTTTGGTCATTCCATCTATCCTTGCTACTAATGCGAAACAAGATACATGGATATCCGGCTTAATCAGTTTAGGGATAGGGTTATCTGTAACCCTCTTATATTATAAGCTTGCATCAAAGTACCCAGAGAAAAATTTTGCGGAGATCCTGGAAGCCCTCTTTGGGAAATGGATCGGAAAGATCGTCTCCATCATTTACCTCATCTTGTTCGTGTTTCTGCTTTGTGTTTTTGTACTTAGGGACATAGGGGATTTCATGGTGACGGTGATGATGGTCGAAACACCGATACAAGCTATCCATATCAGTTTTCTACTTGTTGTCATCCTAGCGGTTCGACTAGGGTTGGAGACGTTTTCCCGTGCTGGTGAATTATTTCTTCCCTGGGTCCTTCTGTTATATTTTGTTTTATTGTTCACGATTGCTCCTCAAATCGACATACGTAAGGTACAACCTGTGTTAGAGAACGGACTCAAACCGGTCCTTCATGCAAGCTTTTCCTTTCTCACATTTCCTTTTTTAGAACTCATCGTATTCATGATGATCATACCGTATGTGAACCGACCTGAAAAAACGAAGAATGGAATGTTGATCGGCACAATGGTTGGTGGCGTTCTTCTTATACTTGTTTCATCAGTTTCTATACTGGTTGCTGGAGTAGAAGAGACGACAGAAAGCATATATTCAAGTTATGACCTTGCAAAACAAATCAATCTGGGAGGATTCTTCCAACGAGTTGAAGCGATGGTGGCATTCATTTGGTTTACAACGGTCTTCATGAAGCTGACGATCTTAACATACGTCGTATCGCTAGGGCTCGCACAGACACTCGAAATCAAGGATTATAAAGTGCTGACTTTGCCACTAGGATTGCTTATGTACGTACTGGCAAATAATATTTTTCCAAATGTGGCATTTCTCATTGAGTTCACCGAAACGATGCAAATTTACGTATTTCTGTTCGGATTTGTGTTTCCTCTCATTTTATGGGGCGTTTCCCTCGTAAGAAGAGAAGATACACTAAATTGAACCTCACCTACGCTCAAATATCGCTTTCTTTGTGTATACCGCAAGGCTGAGTTTTTCCAGTGAGCTGCAGTAGTTCTTTTTAACACTGTTACTCTCATCTCCAAGTGTTGGAGAAAACAAGTCATTCGGCAATGCTCCTTGGTACCAATCGTGAATCATTGGAGCTTCATGGTCCACATCAGGCCATACATATTGAAGTTGTGGACTGTAAAGTTTCGGGACACCTTTTTTCAAGTTGCAGGATTTGATTTGTGGGTTGAATAGTCTACCTGGCAAGGAAACTTTCACATCATGGAAGAGGTGTGGCCAGAAGTCTTTTCTTGATGCCGTATGATTTTGTTTGAAAGCCCAGTTGAGTACGGATTGTAGGTGACCTGAAGACTGGAAAAGAATCGCATACAGACATTTTCCGATGCTGATTCGTTCCTCTAGGGACGTAAAATCGTGAACGATGCGACCAAGTAAATTAACTCTACTGGATCCTTCTTCATAGGGAAATAGAATGTAGTTGAGATTCAACAGGTCTTGGAGGGCAAACGATGTTTTGTCCATGATCTTCACTTTATATTCTTCATTCTGGATAATTCTTGTTTCAATATAGTTCTGTTCATTGATGATCAGAGCGATGGTCAACTTGGACTGATCCTCGTCGCGCCAAAAGTCATTCCAGTTCTTTTCCATGAAACGTGAAACATGAAAATGATGAAGTAATGAAAACAAAGGAGCTCGCTGTCTCTTACTAGCTTCATAAAGCAATAACTGAGGAAAAGCATCCTGGAAAATCAACCAATTTCCCCGTTCAAGCCACATGAAATAATGAGTCCTTTCCTCTTCAGAAAGAAGCTTAGGAAGAAATTCTCCTTTCAGATCCGTCATATTCCAACCAGCATTTCTCGAGACCATGTGGGCAAGGAAAGACCAGTCAATTTCAGGGTTCCTTCGAAAATAGTCCAAGTAAGCCATCGTCCTGGTTACGTTGTTTACGTTCAATGCTTTGGTCTCTTGTTGGATGGAGTGTACAAGCTCCATATAATGAGAATCATGCATATTTGCACCTCCTCTAAGTGTGATGTCCACTCAAACCTCTGAATAAGATGGTGAAAGGAGGTTGATGACGTTGGTAGATAACATTGAACAAGAAATGGAACGGATCGTAGCCAAATTGTTGAGCAATCAATCTTCAGATGGATCTTGGAATTATGCATTTGAAACGGGTATAGCGACCGATGCCTATACCATCATTTTATTACGAAGTTTGGGAATACATGAGGAGGGTTTCATTCAGTCGTTAAAGGAAAGACTCCTCCGAAAGCAAGAGGGAGATGGATCGTGGAAACTGTTCAAGGACCAACCGAATGGAGACTTGTCATCGACTATTCAAGCCTATAATGCCTTACTCTATTCAGGCTATGTAAAGAAAGATGATCCCTATATGGAGAAGGCTTCATCCTTCATAACACGAGAGGGAGGTATAGAGCATGCTGGTACATTTACGAAATTCCTGCTCGCTCTTACAGGACAGTATGACTGGTCTTCCATCGTATCCATGCCGATTGAGATTATGCTTTTCCCCTTAAAAGCTCCATTAAATTTTTATGATTTTTCTGTATTCGGGAGAGCGAACCTTGCCCCCGTGTTGATTCTTAGGGAAAAGAAATTTCAATTGCCAACTTCATATACTCCAGATCTTAAGCATCTGTATACATCTGAACAAAAGAGAACGAGTGTATCTCAGACGAGAGAATGGCGTGGCATGTTAACAATAATCAATGAACAATTACAAAAATTATCAGAAACACCTGAGAAACTGAAAGCAAAAAGCATCGAAGCGGCTTTACAATATATGCTGAAACGAATTGAACCTGATGGAACACTCCTAAGCTACTACAGTGCGACCTTTTTCATGATCTTTGCTCTGTTGTCGCTCGGTTATCCTAAAAATCATCCATTAATCATCAACGCATGTAGAGGTATTTTCAGCATGGCGGATCATATGGATGGAACCATCCATATGCAATATACGACTGCAGATGTGTGGAATACTTCCTTGATCAGTCATACGCTACAAGATGCTGGTTTGTCTTACACAATACCAGCCATACAAAAAGCGAATCAGTATTTATTGACCCGTCAACAATACAAATTCGGTGATTGGGTGTTGAACAATCCAGACACCATTCCAGGAGGATGGGGTTTTTCCAATATCAATACAATCAACCCAGATGTAGATGATACGACCGCAAGTCTACGTGCCATTCGAACGCAAGTGTCCGAAAATCCCTCCTATCAGCAATATTGGAAGAGCGGCCTGAAATGGATACTGTCGATGCAGAATCAGGATGGTGGGTGGCCTGCTTTTGAAAGAGGGGTTGATAAGAAATGGTTGGCGCTTGCTCCCATTCAAGGAGCGGAATACCTTCTCCTGGATCCCTCTACTGCAGATTTGACAGGGAGAACGTTAGAGTTTCTAGGGAACTATACGCAATTGAATAGAAATCATCCCGCCATCAAAAAGGGGCTGAAATGGCTCGCACAAAACCAACGTGAAGATGGTTCCTGGTATGGGAGGTGGGGCATCTGTTACATCTATGGGACTTGGGCGGCTCTGACCGGCATGGCTGCATGTGGAAAAGGTAAGGATGATAAGACCGTAAAGCGAGCCGTCGATTGGCTTTACTCCATACAAAACCAGGATGGCGGATGGGGGGAGTCCTGCAATAGTGATATTGAACGAAAATACATCCCCCTTGGAGAAAGTACGTTGACACAGACCGCCTGGGCTTTAGATGCTCTGATTTCGATATCAGACGTCCCAAATGCGAAGATAGACAATGGCATCGATTTTCTAGTCAGAAATGGCAATAAAGAAGGATGGACCGAACAATACCCGAAAGGTCAGGGGATGGCAGCTGGATTTTACATCCACTACCACAGTTACCGGTATATTTGGCCACTTATGGCATTGAGTCATTATCGGAACAAGTATGGGTTGGTATAGGTGCTTAGGAGGGTGGTCCTTACTCAAAGATCACTCTCTTACCGTTCACAATGCTCATTAATAGTTGTAGGAATAGTAGACATCGTCTATCAAATTTTTACACAATCTACGAAAAAAGGTTGCTTTTGAACCATCAGTCTGGTGTATAATCGATATTAGGAAAATTTCATACATAAAGAAATTGGTGAGTTTGATGTTAGAACATCAAACTCTTAAAAGGGAAGTTGGTGTAATTCCAACGCGGTCCCGCCACTGTAATTGGGAGTGAATCTGCGATTAGCCACTGTACGGTCAAGTACGGGAAGGTGTAGACCACAATGACCATGAGCCAGGAGACCTGCCATTTCTGCAAGCACTTGAAACCTACGCGGATAGGGAGGTGTGTCACGGATATTTGATTGCTCTGCACGATCACTTGTTCAATACGACATCTTCATGTTCTTACGTGGAGATGTTTTTTATTTTGCAGAAAATGAAAGCGTACTACACTAACATTCAGGAGGATTCTTCATGAAAAACGTATTATCTATCTTTCTATCATTATTTCTCGTCCTTGGTTTAATGGCAGGCTGTAATGATGAACCAACTCAATCTGAAAATGGTTCTTCGAACGATCAGACTGCAGAACAGACAGATGAAGCTTCTTTTCCAGTAACGATTAAAGATGCCGCAGATCAAGAGGTGACGATTGAGGACCAACCAAAAAACATCATCTCTCTCATACCGAGTAATACAGAGGTTGCTTATGAATTAGGTTTAGGGAAAAAAATCGTCGGGGTTTCTGACTATGACAACTACCCTGAAGAGGTAAGTGAAAAAGAGAAGGTTGGAGGTCAAGAACTGAATGTGGAGAAAATCATCTCCTTGAATCCTGACCTGGTACTCGCACATGAATCTGGTGTCCAAATGGCATCTGATGCGATTCAACAGCTACGTGATTCTGGCATCGCAGTCATCGTTGTGAATGAAGCGGCAAATTTCGAAGAGGTCTATGACTCTATTGAAATGATCGGTAAAGCAACTGGTGAAACTAGCAAAGCCGATACCATCATTGAAGACATGAAAACAAAAGTGGAAGACATTAAAAAGAAGGTAGCGAAAATAGAAGATCAGAAATCTGTGTTCATCGAGGTATCTCCAGAGCCGGAAATCTATACACCAGGTAAAAACACGTTCATGCATGAAATGCTCCAAATCATCAATGCAGAAAATGTTTCAAAGGATATAGATGGATGGGCCAAAATCGACCAAGAGACGATCATTGATAAGAATCCAGATGTCATTATTACCACCTATGGCTATTATACAGAGAATCCAAAACAACAAGTGTTACAACGAGAAGGATGGAGCAATGTGACAGCTGTTGAAGAGGAGCAGGTATATGATGTGCACTCTGATCTGGTCACTCGGTCAGGTCCGAGATTGGTTGAAGGAGTAGAGGAGCTTGCAAAATCGGTCTATCCGGAAGCGTTTGGCGAACAATAGACTGCTCGCTTATGCTTGCTCCGTCTTGTTTCTACTGATCAGTATGGTGCTCGGAATCTCAATCGGAACCGTGCATGTACCAATTTCAAGCATTATCCGCATTGTAGGTCATGAAATTTTTCCGTTTATATCTTTAGCTCAAGTTGATTCTATGCATACGAACATCGTATTGAATGTCCGGCTGCCAAGAGTGATACTGGCAAGCCTTGTCGGCGCATCTCTTGCTATAGCAGGAGCCGCTTTTCAAGGCTTACTCCGAAATCCGTTAGCTGATCCGTATACTTTGGGAGTCTCTTCCGGTGCATCCGTCGGAGCAGTCGTCACGTTGTTTTTTCAAATATCCATACCATTTGTCGGAGCATTCACATTACCATTATTGAGTATTGTTTCATCGTTTATGACAATCGTCCTTGTTTTAAGTTTTGCTCGTAAAATTGAAAAATCCATGAGAGTGGAAACAATCATATTGACGGGTATCATATTCGGTTCCTTTCTCAGCGCCGTCATCTCATTGATGATTGCACTTACTGGAGATGAATTGAGACAGATCATTGGATGGCTGTTAGGCAGTGTATCCATGCGTGGATGGGTGTATGTCAAGATCATCCTGCCATTCTTGATCATAGGAGCTGGGATACTCCTTTTCAATGCAAGAGAATTGAACGCGATGTCCTTTGGGGAAGAACGGGCACATCATCTCGGTGTAGATGTTCACCGTAGAAAGTTATCGGTGCTGACGGCAGGTTCGATATTGACTGGGGCTGCCGTCGCTGTTTCTGGAACAATCGGATTCGTCGGCCTTGTTATTCCGCATCTGACGAGATTGTTATGGGGATCGGACCACAAGCATCTTCTGCCACTTTCCATCTTGACAGGTAGTGGTTTCTTAATTTTAGCAGATCTTGTTGCTCGGACGATCATATCTCCGACTGAACTCCCGATCGGGGTCATCACTGCATTGATTGGTGCGCCTGTTTTTGCACTGATCTTAATGAAGAGCAGATCAGAAAGAAGTGGTTAATATGTTGAACGTTCAAAATCTGACAGGTGGATATGCTGGCGTACCGATCGTCAAAGATCTATCATTTCGAGTCAACAATGGGGAAATGTTCGGTATACTGGGTCCCAACGGAAGTGGGAAGACGACGTTGTTGAAAATGATCAGCGGAATCTTACCCTTCCAAAAAGGTACAGTTGATATCGCGAATCAACCGATACAATCCTTCTCCGCGAAAGAATTGGCTAAAATCATAGCCGTTCTACCACAGCATTCGAATCAGAGCTTTTCATATTCGGTAAAAGATACGGTCGCGCTAGGAAGGTATGCTCATCAATCAGGTTGGTTCCAAACATGGAGTCCCAAAGATGAAGCAATCGTTCAATCTGTCATGAAGCAAACCGGTATTCATCATTTTCAAAACAAAGATATACAAGCGTTGTCTGGAGGAGAAAAACAACGGGTGTTCCTCGCACAAGCTCTTGCACAAGAACCTCAGATCCTCCTGCTTGATGAACCGACGAACCATTTAGATCTGTCTTACCAGAAAGAATTATTGGATGTGCTGAAAGCATGGACACGAGAAAAAGGATTGACCGTCATCTCCATCTTCCATGACTTGAATCTTGCAGGATTATATTGTGATCAATTGCTGTTGATGGAAGACGGCAAACTGAACATCCATCATAAACCAAATGAAGTGTTAAGAGAAGATCGGGTGCAGGCGGTTTACCGGACGAAAATAAAGAAACAGGCACACCCGAAGGTCCCGGCACCACAAATGGTGCTTCTTCCAGAAAAGCAGGAAGACCGACACATTTTTAAAGTCAATGCAGAGATGTTGAATAGAACCCAAGAACGAATTGTCATCCGAACCCCTCAGCCCATGAAAACCTTATCTTCCGGGGTCATCGGTTCCGGAACGGGTTGGCATGATACGTTCATCAATCGTCGAGTCGGACTCGATTACGATTGCAATGACCATCGGGAGGAAATGCGGCATTATTTGAAAGAAACCGGTTATGAGCCCTCTGATTGTGTAGGGATGATGACAGCAGTCAATCTGGAGGATTTTTCTTACCTCTTCTTGGATGGCGAAGGATTCTCCATGTTCGTCGTCGTTACTGCTGGAGTAGGACATGCCATCGATGCTTCGAAGAGTGGACACCACGAGATGGAATTGCAGCCAGGTACAATCAATACTTGGATTTTTGTGAATGGGAGCATGACCGAAGAAGCATTCATTCAAAGCATGATGACCGCTACAGAGGTGAAAACGAAGGTACTTCATGATCTGGAAGTCCGTGATCCGGTTACAGGGACATTAGCCACAGGGACAGCAACCGACAGCATCTTAATCGCTTCTACCCAGCAGGGAGAAGAGATCGAATTCGGAGGCACCATCACCCCATTAGGAAAAATGATCAGCCAGGCCGTTTACACATGTACAAGTGAAGCAATCGCGCATTATCGGAAAAGAATGGACAATTAAACGGATGTACAAAAAGGAGTGAATGCTCCTTTTTGTTTTATCAGGAGAAGGGGGATAAGGATGAAAATCGTCTTCATCAGTGGAGGTGTACGAAGTGGAAAAAGCCGCTTTGCAGAAAAATTGGCTCAGAAGGCTTCGCTGAACTCTGTTGGTAAACTTCAATACGTGGCAACAGGGGTTCCCACCGACCCAGAAATGGAATCACGCATCCAACGACATCAACAAGACAGACGACTAGATAGCTGGAATACCATTGAACAAGCAACAGACATCCGAGTTGTAGCGAAGCATTTTCAAAAGACAGATATTGTACTTTTGGACTGTTTGACAACATGGTTGAACAATGAGTTTTTTATTGGCGGTGAAAAAAGGGGAGAGCACATCAGAGCTAAAATGGTAGAGGATATTGAGATGATCGCCAGGTCTTGTCATACCCTTATCCTTGTCAGCAATGATGTCTTTTTTGATGCAGCTACGGACTCCGAGGTTGTCCTGACTTATAAAAAAGTCCTGGGGAAGATCCATCAACAAGTTGTGGAACGAGCTTCCGAAGCTTTCCATGTTGAATGTGGCATTCCTATCGTAATGAAAGGGGTGACTTAAGTGGGATACATAAAAGGGTTCTTACTGAACCTGCAATTTTTCACTTCCATACCGATCCGAATGGAAATACCGATGGACCAGCCACATCTTGAGCGTGCGGTCAAAACATTTCCGTTGTTAGGTCTTTTACAAGGTATCATCTATTATCTAATCGTGGTGGCTTTGAGTCAGTTTTCTCCTTTTTCAACCATAGCCATTGCCTTTGCTCTCTGGGTATTGTCTATTGTATTGACAGGAGGGATCCATCTGGACGGCTGGATGGATACGAGTGATGCGTTTTTTTCTCATCAAGATGTCAGAAAACGGATTGAAATCATGAAAGATCCTAGAACAGGTGCCTTTGGTGTTCTTTCGGTCATCATTCTACTTGCCGCTAAGTTCCTATTCATATATGAAATTTTATCATTTACCAATAACGAGGCATTCATTACGATCATTCTCATTCCGTTTATCAGCAGAACGGTCATGGGGTATTTGTTAGTCCACGTCACACCCGCGAAAGACGAAGGATTAGCTTCTTTATTCCATCAGTCAGTGAAGAAGAAGAGAATGCCTCAATACTGGGTATTTTGGGGCATCATGTTTATCGTATGGGTAATAACAGATATAAATATCTTCCTTTTCGTTACCTTAACAGGAATGGGTCTTATTACTTTTCTGTTCATTCGAAAGAAGAGCGTGAAGTGGTTCGGCGGGATGACCGGAGATGTAATAGGGGCTTCAGTGGAAGGTGTTGAACTATTCGCATGGATGACATGGTGGATATTGCTCTCTATCGACATGGTATAACGAAAGCCAATCGAACCCGGACATATTGTGGATGGGATGATCTTTCTTTGGGTGAAGATGAAGCACATAGGATATCTCCTGCACACAAGGAATATGACCAATTTTTTTCAAGTGACTTGAAGCGATGTCAGCAAACATGTCTTCGACTGTTTCCACATTCTGAACCGACTTTGTTGAAGGAATTCAGGGAAATGAATTTCGGTTCATGGGAAGGACATACCTATGAATCTCTGAAACACGACCTTCACTACCAAAAATGGCTGGACGATCCTGATCAAATCGCTCCTCCCGATGGAGAAGGGTTGGATGAATTTCAAGAAAGGATTATGCAAGGCTGGAGTAAAATACTAGCCGATCGGAAGGGAAGACGGCTTGCGCTCGTCACACATGGTGGTGTCATTCGAAGCTTGCTACACCGATTTGCTCCGGTTCCCAAGAACTTCTGGGAATGGGAAGTCCCGTTTGCAGCAGGTTACGAACTTACTTTTACCGAGAGTCAATTAAGGAGGGGAGAGCGATGCACTTCGTTACAGGAGGTTCCTTCAACGGGAAGCGTGCTTGGGTAAAGCAACACTATAATTTAACGCTCAGGGATGAGTATATCTGGATATCACAATATGAAAACGCTTCGTTACCAACAGATGTCAATCATTTGTCTCACACACTGGTCGTCCTTGAAGGACTAGAAAACTGGATTCGGCATGAGGTGATGAGGCAAGATCAACCAGAATTCTATTGGGAGCAGTTATTGGAAAGATGGATGGATTGGGAGAGACAAACCACGAAACAGATGATCCTGATCGGTACGGATATCACGAAAGGAATTGTCCCTATTTCGTCCGAGGAACGTAACTGGAGAGATCTCACAGGAAGGTGCTATCAACAAATCAGCAAACATGCTAGCCGGGTAGATTTGATCTGGTATGGCATTCATCAAACCATTAAATCGGAGGCGAAATGATGAAAATTTATACGCGTACAGGTGATTCAGGTACAACCAGTGTAATTGGAGGAAGAGTCGATAAAGACGATATCCGCGTCGAAGCATATGGGACCATAGATGAATTGAATGCTTTCGTGGGCCAAGCGATAGCGGAATTGGATGCCGACTTGTTTAATGATGTGTGCTTTGATTTGGAGAAAATCCAGCATGAATTATTTGACTGTGGAGGAGATCTTTCCAACATTACGAAAAAGAATGAACCGAAGCTCACTCATGAATCAATCACCTACTTGGAAAAACGGATCGATATAATGATTGCAGAAACGCCTGAATTGGAAAAGTTCATCCTTCCAGGCGGTACAAAACCGGCAGTATCCATCCACATAGCCAGGACGATTACAAGAAGAGCAGAGAGATTGGTCGTACACCTTATGAAATCAGGTGCTGAGGATATTGAACGCCCACTCCAATACTTGAATCGTCTATCGGACTATTTTTTTGCGCTATCAAGAGTCATCAACTTCAGACTGAATGTGAAAGATGTTGAATATGCGAGGAGTGCGATTGTTTTCAAAAAACCTAAAGGAAGATCGGAAGATGCGAACTAAAATCATCAGCCTAGTAGCATTGTTCACAGCATTTTCGGCAATCGGTGGCGCCATTAAGATACCCGCTGTTATTGGGAGTATCGGATTAGACACATTTCCAGCCCTCATGGCAGGTATGCTTATTGGCAGCATACCTGGAGCGATTGTGGCGGGCATTGGACATTTGATTTCTGCTCTGTTCGGAGGTATGCCACTTGGACCTTTTCATGTCCTCATCAGTCTTGAGATGGCGTTTTTTGTATACCTTTTTAGTGGACTATACCAAAGAGGCATCAAGCGACTAGCATGTGTCGTTTTCGTATGTGGCAATGCTTTGTTAGCGCCTTTACCGTTCATTTGGATCATCGGGGCTTCCTTTTACACCGCAATCGTTCCTTCCTTATTGTTGAGCGCAGTCGTGAATACAATTCTCGCGGTCATAAGTGTTCATAAGGGTGCTAATATGTTCAATAAAAGTCCGATGAAGGAGTGGAGCTCTTGAGAAATGCGGTCATTCAACCTATTACGTCTGAACAATTCTTGATATTTACAAGCGATAACAGTGGAGGAATTGGTGAGAAAGACAATGATGAGGTAAAGGTCCCATATGACATCTTAGCCTATTACTCCTTCCGAGTTGCCGTCATGGAGTGTTTGGCTGCAGGTGGTGAGCCAACCTCGATCATCCTCCATAATTTCAACGGTGAAGGTCATTGGCATTCATTGATGAAAGGGATACATAAAGGTCTAGAAGAGCTAGAAATGCGACACATAAATGTTTCTGGAAGTTCGGAAAGTAATTTTTCAATGGTCCAGTCCGCCATCGGGATTGCAGTGGCGGGGAAGGCCAAACATGTCAAAAGGAGTATGCCATCGTTTCGTCCTGAGTTCGGATGGGCTGTCATTGGAAAACCTTTGGTCGGACAAGGCGTTATGGATCATTCGAGTTTCGTCATCCCTTTGGAAATGTTTAAATCTCTTTCTGCACTTGAGGATGTTTACTTATGGCCAGTCGGTTCAAAAGGAATACAAGCGGAACTGGAACAAATCTTTCACAAGGATTTTAAAGTTAACTCTGAACTTGACCTCCATGCATCCGCAGGACCTTCCACATGCACGATCGTATCTTATCCAATCAATCACGAAGAGGAAATCCACTCTAAATGCAGAGAATTATTTTATCCACTTGAAATGATAGACAGAATAAAGGGTTGAAGGGGAGACCATCATTGGTCTTCCTTTTTTGCATATAGTAAAGTCCCACACATCTTGTACTTCGGTTGAATAAGATAGTAGTATAACACTGTAAATTTCCTGTAAGTTTTTCAATGATTTATGTATGTGAGACAAGAAATGACATATGATTTTTATAACAAAAGTGTTTTATGGGTATTTTAAGATTATATTTACTCTCAGGATTTGATATTTCAGAATTTCAGAATTCCAAAGCTAAGAAAAAGGAGATAACGGCATATGGTAGACCATTATTTCTTTGCGGATCAGCCGATGACTTTCAGAAATCTGACCTTCGCTCATCTGACCTTTGAAGAAGTCCGTGAACATATGCTTACTTTCATGAGGAAAGAGCCACTAGGTAACTATAAGCTCATGATTGGAACCGATTCTCATGTATATCAAAATGAAACGATCTTCATTACCGGGCTTGTTATGCAACGGGTCGGAAAAGGAGCATGGGCATGCTATCGAAAAATCCGATACCCCGATCCTATACGGAATTTACATCAGAAAATCTCCTATGAAACCTCTTTGACAGAAGAAGTCGCCTCACTTTTCGATGAAAACCTCAAGAATCAGTTCATCAACATCGTCCTTCCTCATGTATATAAAGGATCAAGCTTCATTATGGAAGGGCATCTAGATATTGGGAAAGGAAAACAGAATAAGACACGGGAATTCGTCGCCGAAATGGTCGCACGGATTGAAGCGCACGGCATTGAAGCAAAAATCAAACCTGAGTCACTTGTCGCTTCCAGTTATGCGAACCGTTATACGAAGTAATAATCGTTCATAAAAAAGTAACAAAAAAGGTTAGATCGGTACATGTTTTATTTTGATTTATCAGATATACTGTTACTATGTAACGATAGGTATGAGGTGAACAACATGTGCCGAAAAAGGATTTTCCTACTGATGGTTTCTCTGTTTCTATTCCTTTCTGCTTGTAGCAGTGAAGAACAACCAACCAAAATGACCCATGATATGCACAATAATGATTGGACGCACCTCAAGGATCTTGGGGTTGATGCTGCTACTATTGAAGCCTATGATTTTGCTGTCCACCATCCTGAAGTATTGGATTACATACCGTGTTATTGTGGGTGTCACCATGATGCCGGCCACAATAACAATACCGATTGTTTCGTAGATCAGATCGAAGACAACGTGGCGGTTCTGGATGATATGGGACTTGGCTGAGGAATTTGTGTCAATATAGCCCGTGAGGCTAAATTCGAATATGAAAAAGGGACAGACCTGAAAGACATTAGAGCAATGATTGAAGCTAAATACGGTCAAAGTGGGATGGAGCCTACTCCAACACCTAAACCGATGTAATGAAAAAGCGACCACGATGAGTTAGAAAAACATCGTGGTCGCACTTTTTTATGTAGGGACACAAACTTTATTCCTGCCTGTGCGTTTTGCTTTATAAAGACCCTCATCCGCTTCCTTATATAACTTATCAAACACTTTAACGGTGTCCGGAAAGCTCGCTACACCGATGGATACAGTAATTTGGATGCCAGACCCATCCGGTAAATCGAAAATATGGTTCTCTACAGCATTTCGTATGCGTTCTGCTATTTCCTCAGCAGTTTCCAAATCACAATCTGGAAGTAAGATCGAAAACTCTTCGCCACCATTTCTGGACACGATATCTTTCATCCTGGCTTTCGATTTCAATACCTGACCTAATTGGCGGAGGACTTCATCTCCAGCTTCATGCCCATAAGTATCATTCACTTTCTTAAAGAAGTCGATATCAATCAATAAAATCGATAACCGTTCGCCTTTTGGGAGCCGGTGTTTTTTAAATGCGTTCATCTCTTCATCAAACTTACGGACATTGTTCAAGCTGGTCAAAAAATCGACCTTCGCTTGTGCTTTATAAGTCTTGACCATCTCGTTATACCGATAAAGATAGATCCAAAGGGAAACGGTCAAAAAACCGACTGGAATTGAGATGGCGAATAGATAAATGGTGCTTTCCATAGCTTGAGTAAAACTGACAAGATGATTGATGACCATGAATACGAGCACTAATGTGACCATGTTCATGATGAATCCTTTAATGTAATTGTTGTATCTCAATTTCGCAATCAAACTGTAAATGACACCGATGAATACAAACAAGACAGCTACCGTCAATGACGCTTCTGTAACTCCGAAGAGTAAAATTCTTCCGGAGGCAATAATTACTGCTGAAAGCATTGCCGAAATAGGACCACCAAACAAGGCAGCGATAATCATGAACAAGTGCCGCATATCAAGTATTACTGTTTCTGTGATTCTTATAGAATAATACATCAATACGATTCCCATTAGCCCTGTACCAGTTCCAATGAACAGCCTGTTTACAAACCGTGAAAAGTTCTGTTCACGCCAACCCATGATGAATCCAACTAAAAACAAATACGATAAGATCAGTGTTGTGTGAAATATTAAGTCCTTCATTATGTAAGATCACCCTAAGAACATGATGTAATGAGTATTTTACCATAATCAGGTAGGGTTCATGGATTAAAAATCTATAATATTCTTTATTTCGACATAATCGAGTAATCTAGAAACACATCATTATACCTAATCCCTTGGTTTGTAACTTAGTTACAAATACCTATGTATTATTTTCTGAAAACATAAAATACTCACTTGTTGGTCCTTTTTATCTAGCATTCAATTTAGTGATAATGCTCTATTTTTCCAACTATAGGTTTACAGTATAATTGAAACATACAGAAAAGGGTCATTTTTCCTAGACAGAAAATAAATTCCACTCAAGCCAAATGAATGAAAAAAGGCAAACCCATACGAAAGTTGGGGACGCAAAGCTACGAGTCTAATCCTCTTCACGAGGCATGATCGTCGGGCCGCTCAAACATTGGCTTTTTATGTCTATTAATATCCTTTTATTTCTATCAATGTCGGAATAGTACCAAAAGGAGGTTGTATATGCGCATAGGTGAATTATTGGTCATGAATGGACTGATTACAGAGGATCAACTTGAAAACGCGCTCCAAAAACAAACCCATTCCTTTAAAAAGATAGGGGAAATATTAGTAGAGGATCATCTCATAACCGAACGTCAACTCGCTGAAGCCCTAGAATTTCAACTTGGCATACCTGTCGTGAATATGGATGAGATTGTACCGAACCGTAGTACCATTCAACTCATACATGAAGCCCTAGCCAGAAAACATTGCTTCATACCGATTGAACAAATGAGTGGAAAGCTTAAAGTGGCTATGGTGGATCCCCTTAATCAAGAGGCCATCAAAGATATCCAGGAGACGACTGGTATGATCGTCCAACCTTGTATTGCAACAAGAAGTGAACTAGAGATGGCGATTATCGATCACTATGGGGTTTTGAGTTCTGTTAAAGAGCTGAATGATATCATCGAGTATGCTGTCCAGCAAAATGCGAGTGATATTCACTTGGATGCTGAAAAAGATGGTCTTTCAGTCAAGTATCGCATCAATCAGATGCTTGAAAAACAAAAGGTTATTTCAAACGATCTGAAAGAATCAATTATAGGTAGGATCAAAACAATAGCGAGTTTAAATGCGTCAAAAAGGGGACTCCCGCAAACCGGGTACATACATAAGGAAGCGTATAATACGGATTACGACATTCGGGTTTCTACGGTTCCAACCATTAATGGGGAAAGTGCGGTCTTAAAATTAATCGATCGTACGGATCAATTGTTGAAACTTAATGAGTTCGGCTTTAGTGAAAACAACCTGAAACAAGTGGAATCAGCCATTGATCGTCGCAGCGGCTTTGTCCTTATCTCAGGACCATCAATGAGTGGAAAAACGACTTCACTGTATTCCATTCTCGACCATATCAATCACCCAAAACATAAAATTGTATCCGTTGAACAAAGTGTTGATAGACGGCTGGATGGAATTACCCAAGTGGAAGTGAATGATTCAATCGGATTTAATTTCACGAATGGATTAAGCACAATGCTAACTCAAGATCCTAATGTCATCATGGTCAGTCATCTAGAGGACAAACAAACAGTAGAAGCATCAACTCGAATATCACTATCCGGACGGCTCGTTCTAGGTTCGATCCATGGGAAAGATGCAGTTGGAACGATCCGAAGAATTCTTGATATGGGCATCGAGCCATATCTCCTCGCAACCTCCTTAACTTGTATCGTTAGCCAACGATTGGTGAGAAAGGTTTGTGAGCGGTGTGCGAAAAGCATGCCTGCGTCTGATGAAGAATCCAAGCTTTTTGAAGCACATGGACTGGTTCCTTCAGATGATGCGAAAAGCAAAAGTGCAATCGGGAATTTCCGCTCCTTCGTAACGACAAATAAAAGTTCGAAGATTGCTGTTGTACGTGGTGATGGATGTAAGCTGTGCAACAATACAGGTTATAAAGGATTGGTCGGAATCCACGAAGTATTGACAATCGACGATGTACTTAGAGACATGATCTTACAGAACCGTCCAGCAGAAGCGTTCCGAGAACACCTGGAAGAAAAAGAATTTCAAACGCTCCTTCACGATGGCCTTACAAAAGTCAAAGAGGGTATAACAACCGTCGATGACGTTCTAACCAATATCCAATGAGGAATGAATCAATGTTTGCATTTAAATTGATTAAGGGGGAAAAATGGGATGTCTTACAATTTTCTAGTCGTAGATGATACAAGCTTTATGAGAAAAATGGCAAGAGAATGTCTGATCCAACACGGGTACCATGTTGTAGGTGAAGCGGTGAACGGAAAGGAAGCTGTGGAAAAATTCAAGGAATTGGAACCGGATGTAGTCATGATGGATCTGACCATGCCTGAAATGAACGGGTTGGATGCGATTAAGGAGATATTAGTGTATGATGCGGAAGCCGTCATTCTCGTTTGTTCTGCAAGCAATCAAAAAGATCTGATTCAAGAAGCATTGGATGCAGGAGCAGTTGGATACCTTATGAAGCCATTCAAACCAGACTACATGCAAGAAATCGTTAAACGTTACGCAGAACCCCATTTAAAACCCCTGACACCTGAAGATGAGGAAGAGCCGAAGAATGATGTTATAGAGGAAGAAGTAGTGGAAGAGTCTGTAAGCATGGTAGAGAATGTTAACCATATTCCAACCACTGAAATTGGTCCCGTAGAGGTCGCAGCTTCAATTGAAGCAACCGCGATTGAACAGGAGTCAGACCAGACAGCGCTAGCTCAACCAGTAGAAAAGAGAAAACGATCTATGATTTCTAAATCAGATAAGAAAATACAATTTAAGACAAGTTATATGTGCAACTGGGAAGAAGAAATTCAGGGGGAGAACAGAGCCTACTCATTCACCTATACAGAAAATGATAACAACATCACAATTGATATGATGGATGAACAGAACGAGAAACAATCCATCCAATTGACCCTAGATGGGTTCAGAGAACTACATGATTGGCTTGAGCAACGTCTTGAAGAAGGTAAAAGAATGAATGGATCATGAAGGTAGGCTGTTTCCTTTTTTTGAAAGGGAGCAGCTTTTTTACTGAATTTGGAGTAAGTTGGCTCATTTATAAATTCATTGCAGGTCTCCCGATGGGAATAGAGAAGGTAGTTAAGCAGTTCTAACAATATGGAGATGATTGAGAATGATGAAAAGCTTAACTTTTGAAAAGAGAGTAGATGAAATAATAGAGGAACACTCTTTTTCTGGAGTTGTCCACATAAAAAAAGAGGGAGAGACCGTACTTCAAAAAACTTCTGGCCTTTACAACCGGTCAGAATCACTTCCTGTACAATCCGATACCCGATTCGCCATTGCATCCGGGTGCAAGTTGTTCACGGCCATTGCCATTTGCCAGTTGGTTGAGAAAGAATTGTTAACATTTGATACCCGTTTGACAGATTGTTTGGATATCGCGTTTCCGAACTTCTCAAGGGAGTTGACCATTCATCACCTACTCACACATTCGTCTGGTATTCCGGACTATTTTGATGAATCCGTAATGGATGATTATGAAGACCTGTGGAAAACGATCCCCATGTACCAAGTACGAAAATTGGAAGACTTTCTACCTTTGTTCCAACAAAAAGAACAGATGTTCAAACCTGGCGAAAGGTTTCATTACAATAACGCCGGTTACATTGTGTTAGGACTTGTCGTGGAACAATTGACTGGAATGGATTTCACAGATTATGTAGAAGAGAATATTTTTAAGCGGTGCGATATGACGAATTCAGGTTATTTTTCACTGGACCGTCTACCTCGTAACACGGCAATCGGCTATATTGATGAAGATGATGGCTCATACCGGACGAATACCTTTACTATGCCGTTGAAAGGTGGATCCGATGGTGGGGCTTATGTGACCTCTGCCGATATGATCAAGCTTTGGGAAGGATTGTTAGCGGACAAATTATTGAGTGAGTCGATGACCAAAACCTTACTGTCTAGACATATGAAAGCGCGTGAGGATGCTTATTACGGCTATGGCGTCTGGTTGAACATGAAAGATGGGCAATTGTTAAAATACCATGTCATGGGATATGACCCTGGGGTAAGCTTCCACTCTGCTGTATACCCTGAATTTGGTTTGATCATCGCGATTCCATCAAATCAAGCTGACGGTCCGTTTTTCATCATGAAAGCAATTGAAGAAGAACTAGTGAATGCTTAAAAAATAACCGCCGAGTCCGGCGGTTATTTTTTCTTCCGATTATCGATTTCTTCATTCACCACAAAAGCCAGATCATCATTCCCAAACAACGATAAGACACCAAGCAATGTCTGATCGGCAATGTCTTCAGATTCCTCTTTCGATACGGTCAGGTCGATCGCTTGCTGAAGGGCAGGATTCGCTGCTTGATTCGGATAGGCTTTTACGTATAAAGCGTGAGGGTCCAGGTCATGATTGATACACCACTGTGCAAATACAAGGATCATCATATGTTCGTCTTTTTGGTAGTTCTGAATGATTTTGTTCTCCAGATCTTTTGAATCCACTTTCATTTCCCCTTTTTTCCTCTTATAACGCTCATTATAGCGGACATTTCAAGGCTTACACAATAACCTTAGCATGCATATTTCAACTTAAATAGGTAAAAATGTGTAGGGCATGCTTGCTCCCGATATCTACCCACACACTAACCCAATCAATCGATCTGAACCCATGGAGAGAAGGAAATGAAAGAACTGAAATGGTCCTTATACGCATTAGCATCCATTCCGTTATTGATGACTCTGGGGAACTCCATGTTCATCCCGGTACTTCCTATCATAGAAAAAGAAATCAATATCACACCGTTTCAATCCAGCATGATCATCACCATTTATTCGGTGGTCGCGATTTTCTTAATACCCATTGCTGGTTATTTATCCGATCACTTTGGACGTAAAAAGATCATCATCCCTAGCCTAGTTCTAGTAGGTATAGGTGGTTTGATCAGCAGTTGGGCTGCAGTTTCTTTGAAAGACCCATACGGGATGATCCTTCTAGGCAGGTTTCTTCAAGGTGCCGGTGCAGCTGGTGCCTTCCCAGTCGTCATACCTACCGTAGGTGACCTTTTCAAAACAGAAGAAGAGGTGAGCGCAGGACTAGGACTAATTGAAACCTCCAATACGTTTGGTAAAGTGCTCAGCCCGATCTTAGGTGCTTTTCTTGCAATTTGGGCTTGGCATATTCCGTTTTGGTCCGTTCCATTTTTATCGATTATTGCAATCATATTGATCTTTTTTTTCATTAAACCTCCTAAACGTGAAGACGAACCGATTCCGTTCGGGGAATTTGTAAAGCAAATCAAGAAGATTTTCCATCAAAACGGTCGTTGGTTAGCAGGCGTCTTATTCATTGGTGGAATGATGACTTTCATATTGTTTGGTTTCCTGATTTATTTGTCCTTTATCCTTGAAAAGACCTATAAAATTGAAGGCGTGTTAAAAGGGGTTTATTTAGCCGTTCCATTACTCGTCTTATGTATCGCATCTTATTTCACCGGGAAGAAAATCGGAAAAGAAGTGATGCTGATGAACAGAATCGTCTTGTTTGGCGGGTTCATTGCTTTGCTTTCACTCGTGTCACTGCTGTTTCTAGATTCTCAATTGATCACCATCCTAATTGCGTTATCTGTGACAGGTCTTGGAATCGGAATTACGTTACCCTGCCTAGATGCGTTGATTACGGAAGGGATAGAAAAGGAAGAGCGGGGGACGATTACGTCTTTTTACAGCAGCACTCGTTTCATTGGTGTAGCAGTTGGGCCACCGATCGTTTCCATCCTTCTTAAAAGTTCAATGAACGCTGTTTTTATCGTTTTGGCATTGATTGGTGCAGCTGCCATTCTAATGACAATTTTCATGCTTGAATGGAAAACACAAGTAGTAAGAAAAGCCTGATTTCAACGTGTAAGACGATTTGAAAAGGGGTACAGGTTTATTAAATGATGTGAAATTGGACCATGATCACATCAACACCGTACGTGAACTTAGACCAATAATCCTAGGAGGGAAGAGTCATGGCAATGAACGTATCACAAAAGTTAATCAAAGACCATTTAGTTTCTGGAGAAATGAAACCTGGGAGTGAAATCGGTTTGAAAATCGATCAAACCCTCACTCAAGATGCGACAGGTACGATGGTGATGTTAGAGCTTGAAGCGATGAAACTCGATCGAGCCAAAACAGAAGTATCAGCTCAGTACGTTGACCATAACATCATCCAGGAGGACAGCAAGAACCCGGATGACCACTTATTCTTGCAAAGTGCGACCAAACGGTTTGGATTATTTTACAGTCGCCCAGGTAATGGGGTCAGTCATCCAGTACATATGCAGCGATTAGCGAAACCTGGTAAAACATTACTCGGCTCAGATAGCCACACATGTGCAAACGGGTCCATGGGAATGCTTGCCATGGGTGCAGGGGGGATCGACGTTGCGATGGCGATAGCAGGTGAGCCGATTTATATCAAAATGCCGAAGGTCTGGGGCATCAAATTGACGGGTAAACTTCCGGAATGGGTAAGTGCGAAGGACGTCATTTTAGAGCTTTTACGGCGTCACGACGTAAAAGGCGGAGTCGGTAAAATCATCGAATATTATGGACCTGGACTTGAAAATCTGACCGCAATGGATCGGCATGTCATCGCAAATATGGGTGCTGAACTTGGTGCGACGACCACTGTCTTCCCATCAGATCAGGAAGTGAAGCGATTCTTGAAAAGTCAGGAGAGGGAAGAGGACTGGACAGAGCTTTTAGCAGATGATGGAGCAGAGTATGACCTCCATGAAGAGATCAATCTCTCTGAAATTGAACCGATGATTGCAAAACCTTCAAGCCCTGGGAATGTGGTCCCAGTTCGTGAAGTGGAAGGCGAACCGATTTATCAATCTTATATTGGTTCATCAGCAAATCCTGGGTTCCGTGATTTTGCGATTGCAGCGGAAATCGTGAAAGGGAAGAAAATCGCTCAAGGGGTTTCTTTCGATATCAATCCAACATCTCGTCAAATGTTGACAGATTTGGTTGAGGACGGGCATATCGGGAGTCTTTTAACGGCTGGAGCTCGACTTCATCAGGCCGGTTGTAACGGTTGTATCGGGATGGGTCAAGCACCCGCAACTGGTCGCAACAGCTTGAGGACGACACCACGGAATTTCCCTGGACGATCAGGTACGAAGGAAGACAGCGTATTCCTGTGCAGTCCAGAAACAGCTGCCGCTTCAGCATTGACAGGAAAAATTACGGATCCTCGTAAGTTGGACATGGATTATCCAATTGTAAAAGATAAAGACCATCCGACTGTGGATGATGCATTACTGGAACAGCCGCTCCCTGAAGAGGAAGCCAAGCAGGTAGAGTTGGCAAAAGGACCGAATATCGCATCCATTCCTGAAATGAACGAACTTCCAAACGAAATGGAGTTACCGATTCTATTGAAGATGGGAGATAACATTTCGACCGATGAGATATTAGCAGGTGGGGCTCGAGTCCTTCCGTATCGAAGCAATCTCCCTGAGATCAGTAAGTTTACCTTCGAAATCGTTGATGAGAACTATTATGATCGTGCAATGGATATCAAGGATAAAGGCGGACATGCCATTGTCGGCGGATTCAACTATGGTCAGGGATCTAGTCGAGAACATGCCGCACTTGCTCCGCGGTATTTAGGTTTACGGATCGCCTTGGTGAAGGATTTTGCAAGGATCCACTGGCAAAATCTCGTGAACTTCGGGGTACTGCCACTCACCTTCAGTAATGAAGAAGATTTTGATGCATTGGATGACCAAGACATCCTCCAACTTTCCAATTTGAGGGAACAATTGAAATCCGGTAAAGAAATCACGGTAACAGTGAAAGGTAAAAATAAAGAAATTAAAGCGAAGCATACCATGTCCGAGCGACAGGTAGAGATGATGTTAAAAGGTGGCTTAATCAATTGGGAAAGAGATCGCCAGAAATAACAGCCTAGATAAGGAGGATCAACTATGGTGGATCGCAATCAAATTTGTAAAGCTTGTGATGGAGCAGGTTTGTTATAAGAAAAGGACTGTCCTTCAGAGTTCAATACGAAACTCTGGGACAGTCCTTTTTTCCATTTAACAAAAGGTGTCTTTTGGTTTAGGTACAGACATGCCGAACAACGGTCGTAGATAAAGTGCGAGAAAAGTTCCGGCAAGTGCCATCACCATCCAAACCCAACCATGAAGGCTGAAGGAAGCGATTCCTCCGAAGTATGCTCCTATGTTACAACCAAATGCTATTCGTGCTCCATAACCCATCAGTAAACCACCAACAATCGCAGCTGCGACTCGTTTCAGACCGACTTTCTTCAGTGCAAACACACCGCCGGTTGCTGATGCAAGGAATGCACCCAAAATGACTCCGAAATTCAATACACTTGTGGAGTCAGCCAGAATGGATTGGTTCAATGCATTTCCTCGATCGCCTGACCAATAGACCCACTGAGTCACATCAATGCCAAGTGCCATCGCCATCTTGGAACCCCATAATGCAAAAGCACTCGTCACTCCCCAAGGGTTTCCTCTTACCATCAAAGTCACAGCATTCAGTACGCCTAACGCGATTGCTGCTACCCATAATGGCCATGAGCCACGTAAAACCCTTTTCCAGCCTTTTGTAGTAGGTAAGGGTTTAATAGAAGGAGGTCTACGTTTTTTTGCAATCAAGTATGTCCCACCAAATATGGCTGCAAAAATGCCGAGTTGTACAACCCAAGCGCCTGTGTAGCCGAGGTTCGTACTAGTTGCCAAAGAAATAGCAGGGAAAGAAGGGGTTTGATTCACCCAGAAATCCCAATGCCACGCACCCAAAACCGAACCAATGATGAACGCGAACAATGTGATGAACATAGCGGAACGACCGCCACCGACCGCATACAAGGTTCCTGAAGCACAGCCTCCACCTAACTGCATACCGATACCGAACAGGAACGCTCCGACGACGACACTCGTGCCTACTGGCGCAACATAACCTGCAGGTGCTTGATCGAAGAATCCGACTCCTATGGAAAGGATCGGTGCAAAGAGAGTACATGCGACCGCCAACATAATCATGTGCGCGCGCATCGCTTCACCATTTCCAACCGAGAGCAGCCTTCTGAATGCAGATGTGAATCCAAATCGAGCATGGAATAATGTATAACCTAGTAAAAGACCAAGCCACATCGTCATACTTTGTTGCAAACCTGATGAAGAAAGAATCGCATAACTCAGCACTGCAGTCGTAATCAGTCCACCCGTGACAAGTAAAGCTTGAGGCGATGGGAGGACGGGTGATCCAAGTGGCGTATCTTCATGCAAAGCTGTTTCTTTTATAGCCAAATTAATTTCCTCCATTTCTTATTTGTTTACTCGGATATGAAGGAATCATAATACAAAACCTATACCATGTAAAATGATTGAACACGTCGTCTAACTTTGCCAAACATTTGGACCAGTCACTTGCATTGCAGATTTTTTCGCTTCTTGTAAGTTTTGTTCAGCATAGTCTTGCCATTGGATGATGGTTTGTACGAATGATTCATAGTTGCTCGGAGCATTTTCTAACATGACCTCTAAACCAGCACGTACCTGTTGGTCTTCTTTTTCTGCATTTTTAATACATCCCACGTACGTCTGAATGACTGCAGGCTGAGTTTCGCCGTTCATCATTCTCAGTGCAGAGCCGGCAGCTGTAACACGGTGATAAGAAGCGGGTACGAGATGGTCATGCATTTGTTTATTGCCCTCCAATTGTGCCGTCTCTGGAATATAAAAGAGTTGAGTGCTCATAGAGCAGACCATCAATTCACCGTACAAACTTCTGTTGATTGCAGTAGCTGTTGGTTCCCAAATGTTATTCTGTCTCAATACAATCCCTCCTTATAGATATTTGTCTAGAGGTATTGTATGACGCTCTTGCTTGTACTCTTGCTACCAAACAAAAAAACCAGCGTAACAGCTGGTTTTCTTAAAGAAGATTCGAATTATTTATCTTTGTTCAGGTAACTGATGAACTCTTTTACGATTTCGAGATCACCTGTAATCATGAGTGCAGGGAGCAATAACAAGAATCCAAAGACTGCAAGGTTAGAAAATACGAAAATCCGCAAGCCCTTCCTCAACGAATGCATTTTTTCGTCACTCCTCACGAGTATTTTATTGGATTGTTACTATTATTGTCCCTCGATTCGCTACATTTTGCAAGTGATACACCTAAATATTCTGACAATTACAATTAAAGGAGCTCCATGATTTATGTTAGCTTACATACGTATTGGGGTATGGCAAAAATGAGGGCATTCATCAAGTACTACAGGGAAAGCTATGATGAGACAAATCCAAGAATGGAGGAGTAGATCAATTATGGAACCTTTAACAGTCAAAGAACTCGTGCAGAAAATCTTAAACAAAGAAGAAGTATTTCTCCTGGATGTAAGGAAACAAGAAGACTATGAAGATTGGTCGGTTGAAGGAAACACCGTCCGGAGCATGAATATACCCTTTAATGAACTGGAAAATGGCGTCGAGGATGTAAAGGAGCAACTGCCAACAGACAAAAACATCTATGTCATGTGCGCAAAAGGCGTTTCTTCACAAAAAGCAGTATCGATATTGAAGGATGCAGGTGTACAAGATATCACATATGTGGAAGGAGGCATGACTGCTTGGAGTGAACATCTCGAACCTATTCATATTGGAGAAACGAAGAATGGAGGTTCAATCCATCAATTCGTAAGAATCGGGAAAGGTTGTTTGTCTTATCTGATTGAATCAAATGGGGAAGTCGCAATCATTGATTCAAACCGGATGACTGAGGTTTATGAAGATTTTGTGCGTCAAAAAGGATGGACCATCAAAGTCGTCGTTGATTCTCATTTACATGCAGATCATATATCCGGAGGAAGACAATTGGCAGACGATTCAAATGCGGATTATTGGTTCCCGCCAAAAGATGATGAAGGTGTTCAATTTGAATATCAACCTTTAGAAGATGGGAAGGTTATTAAGGTAGGAGATACCGAAATCAAGCCGATTTATACGCCTGGACATACCATTGGTAGTACGAGCCTAATTGTCGATGATGAATATTTATTGACAGGAGATATCTTATTCGTCGATTCGATCGGACGTCCGGATCTGGCTGGGAAAGCTGACGACTGGGTAGACGATCTGAGAAACACCTTATACGAACGATACGAACAATTGTCAGATGACCTGACAGTACTCCCTTCACATTTTGGAGAAATGGAAGAGATGAATGAGGATGGCAGTGTTCAAGCCAAACTAAGTACTCTTTATAAGGAAAACGAACGATTGAATATAGAAGATCCGGATCAATTCAATCATATGGTTACGGATAATTTGCCACCACAACCGAACAGTCATGAACAAATCCGAAAAACGAACATGGGTCAAAAAACTCCTGATGCGGAAGAGCAACAAGAGATGGAAGTCGGTCCAAACCGCTGTGCAATCAGCTGAAAAGTCGGAATAGATGAGGTTGAAAGGCTGAACTTGAACGTTCAGCCTTTTCTAATATTATAAATTGTCGGTTTTGTTCGAAATTTATCAGAAATTGAACGCTTTATAACCCACTGAAAGCGTTGTTATGTTACTATGGTCTAGGAAGTTTAGTTTACTTGCTTTTAAGGAATTCTAAGAGTAGATTAGACTTCGAAAACGACTGTCATTTCTATTGTTGATAAAAAGCTTGAAGATGGTTCAAACACAGTTATCCCATATGTAACTAGGAGGTTAAATGAAATGGCTACAAATGGACCAAACAACGAGAAGCCATGGCAAGGATTTTCTGGTCCAAACCTTGGCTATGCGATCGAACTATACGATCAGTACAAAGAGGATCCAGATTCGGTCGAACCTGAATTAAAGGAATTATTTGATAAATGGGGACCTCCACCAACTTCTAGTGATGATGTTGCTGACCATTCAACTGCACCAGTTGAAATGAAACAGGACGCAGGCACAATGAAGAAAGTGGTTGCAGCGGTCAAACTAGCAGAGAATATCCGCACATATGGTCATTTAGCTGCAGAAACTAACCCAATAATGAAAAATGCTGAAGAAGTACGATTACTCGATCCTAAGGAATACGGTCTTTCTGATGAAGACTTGAAAGAGATTCCTGCCGATATCGTGTGGTCCGAAGCACCAAACAACATCCGTACAGGCTACGATGCCATCCTACGTCTAAGAGAGGTCTATACGAAATCTCTAGCGTACGAATTCAGCCACGTACATGAAGATGAAGAACGCAACTGGCTTTATGAAATGGTGGAGAGCGGTTCTGTCTACCAGAAGCTATCCAATGATGACCGCGTGTCACTGCTGAAGCGTTTGGCAGAAGTCGAAGGATTCGAAAACTTCCTTCATCGTACATTCGTCGGTCAGAAAAGATTTTCCATCGAAGGATTGGATTCAATGGTTCCGATGCTCGACAACATCATTCAGTCGGGTATAAAGGATGGAGCACGAAATGTGATGATTGGAATGGCTCACCGTGGTCGATTGAACGTGCTTGCTCACGTATTAGGGAAGCCGTATGAAAAAATCTTTGCAGAATTCCAGCACTCACCAAACAAAGAACTTGTACCATCAGAAGGTTCTATGGGAATCAATTACGGATGGACGGGTGATGTGAAGTACCACTTAGGTGGAAATCGTGAAATTGAAGAAGGAACGACTGAACCGGCGGTACTCACACTCGCAAACAATCCAAGTCACTTGGAGTATGTCGATCCTGTAGTAGAAGGATATACACGTGCAGCCCAAGAGGACCGAAGCTCAGCAGGATATCCGAAGCAAGATGTATCCAAAGCATTTTCCATCTTGATCCACGGGGATGCAGCTTTCCCTGGAGAAGGAATTGTGGCGGAAACATTGAACTTGAGTCAATTGCCTGGATATCAAATCGGTGGGACTGTACATATCATTGCGAATAACCTACTTGGTTTTACAACGAAAAGTACAGACTCACGCTCTACGAAATATGCGAGTGACCTTGCAAAAGGATTTGAGATACCGATTGTCCATGTAAACGCTGATGATCCGGAAGCTTGCCTTGCAGCGATGCATCTGGCGTATCAGTATCGTATGCGCTTCAAGAAAGATTTCTTGATCGACCTGATCGGTTACCGTCGATATGGGCATAACGAGATGGATGATCCGAATGCAACGAACCCTAAGCTTTATGAAATCGTAAACAACCATCCGACCGTCCGTCATCTTTATTCTGAAGTTCTACAAAATGATGGAACGATCGATGAAGAACAAGCGAAACAAATCCAATCCGATGTTCAGGACATGCTTCAGTCCGAATATGACAAAGTGTCAAAAGACAAGCGTGAAATCGATGAAGTCAATGCGCCCGAAGAAATCGTAAACGGATTACCGAAAATCAAAACATCTGTTGAGTTGGATGAATTGCGTTCAATGAATGAAGGTTTGCTACAATGGCCTGAAGAATTCAAAGTTTATCCTAAGTTGAAGAAGATCTTGACCCGTCGTGATAAGGCATTGGATGAAGACGGTAAAGTCGACTGGGCTCTCGCTGAAATACTGGCATATGCAAGTATCTTGAAGGACGGAACTCCGATCCGCCTTACCGGTCAGGATACGGAGCGCGGAACATTCGCTCAACGACATATCGTCTTACATGATCCTGAAACAGGAGAAGTGTACTCACCATTGCACAAATTGACAGAAGCGAATGCATCCTTCGCAATTCATAATAGCCCACTATCCGAAGCATCTGTTGTCGGATATGAATATGGCTATAATGTCATTGCTCCGGAAACGCTCGTTCTTTGGGAAGCTCAATATGGTGACTTTGCCAATGCGGCACAGGTCATTTACGACCAATTCATCTCTGCTGGTCGGGCGAAATGGGGACAACGCTCCGGAATGGTCCTCTTATTACCTCATGGCTATGAAGGACAAGGACCAGAGCATTCAAGCGGACGCTTAGAACGATTCCTTCAACTGTCTGCAGAAAACAACTGGACAGTCGCAAACCTGACAAGCGCAGCACAATATTTCCACATTTTACGGAAACAGGCTGCTATTCTAGAACGGGATGAAGTACGGCCATTGGTCATCATGACACCAAAAAGCTTGCTTCGTAATCCACGGGTAGCTTCTAAACCAGGAGAATTCAGTGAAGGTGAGTTCAAGCCTGTAATGAAACAACCGAACCGTGAAGTGAAGAAGGAAAAAGTGAAACGACTTCTTTTATGTACAGGTAAGGTGGCAATCGATCTTCAGACAGCAATGGAATCAAACGAAAAAGATTGGGATTGGGTCGACGTACTACGTATGGAACAACTGTATCCATTCCCAGAAGATGAAATCGTTGAACACCTTGAACAGTATGAAAACCTAGAAGAAATCGTATGGGTGCAAGAGGAGCCGAAAAACATGGGAGCATGGTTCTACATCGAATCCAGAATCAAGTCCATCGCTTCCAATCGTGTAACGATCTCTTATGTTGGACGCCCTGATCGATCCAGCCCTGCTGGTGGGGAACCAGATGTTCATAAAAAAGAACAAGAACGCATCCTAAATCAAGCATTGAACCTAAATCAAACGAACACTGTGACAACTGAAGGAGGTAATGTATCGTGAGCGATATCAAAGTACCAGAACTTGCAGAATCTATCTCAGAAGGAACCATTTCCGAATGGTTAGTGAATGTTGGAGACAAAGTCAGCAAAGGTGACCCTGTCTGTGAATTGGAAACAGACAAAGTCAATGTAGAAGTAAGTGCAGAAATTGATGGTGTCATTGAAGAATTCTTGAAAGAAGCTGGCGATACAGTTGAAGTTGGTGAAACGATCGCGAAGTTGAACGAAAACGGTGAAGCTTCCAGCGCGAAATCAGAAGAGTCCGGTAAGGAAGAAAGTAAGGATGCTTCTAAAGAAGATAAGAAAGAAGAAGCTCCAAGTACTAAAGAAGAACAAAAAGAAGAGAACGAAGCGGCGGAAGAAGATCGTGACGATACGGATCGTCCGATGGCATCTCCTGCTACTCGTAAGTTGGCGCGCAAGCTAGGTGTCGACTTGAACAAAGTGAAAGCTACGGATCCACTTGGAAGAGTACGCTCTGAAGATGTTCGTGCGCATGCAGAGGGACCTAAGTCAGAACAACCATCCGCTCCAAAACAAGAGTCAAAAGGGAAGCAGACCACAAGTTCTTCTGATCAGCAGCAATATGAAAAACCAGTTGAACGCGTTAAGATGTCTCGCCGTCGTCAAACAATTGCAAAGCGTCTCGTTGAAGCACAACAAACAGCTGCAATGTTGACAACGTATAACGAAGTGGATCTCACAGCCATCAACGAGCTCCGTGAACGTCGTAAAGAACAGTTCCTAGAGCAAAATGATGTCAAGCTTGGATACATGTCCTTCTACACGAAAGCTGTTGTTGCAGCGTTGAAGAAGTTCCCTCGCTTGAATGCTGAAATCCAAGGCGATGAAATCGTACTTAAAAAGTTCTATGACATCGGTATCGCGGTAGGTGCAGAAGAAGGACTCGTCGTACCAGTCGTACGTGATGCAGATAAGTTGAGCTTTGCGAGTATTGAAAAAGAAATCAAGAACCTTGCACAGAAAGCACGTAACAAGAAATTGACGCTAGATGAGTTGCAAGGTGGTTCATTCACGATTACCAATGGTGGAGTGTTCGGTTCATTAATGTCTTCCCCGATCTTGAATGCACCTCAAGTCGGTATCCTTGGAATGCATAAGATCCAATGGCGTCCGGTTGCAATTGATAAGGAACGCATGGAAAACCGTCCGATGATGTACATCGCATTGTCCTACGACCACCGTATCGTAGACGGTAGTGAAGCCGTAAGCTTCTTAGTGAAAGTAAAAGAGCTTCTTGAAGATCCAGAATCACTTCTTTTAGAAGGTTAATTACAAATAAGTTGTTAGACGATGAACTCACCCGGAAACGTCCGGTTGAGTTTTTTCTATCGATGAAAAGGATATTAGCGGATTTCCAAGATGGTTCGTGATAAGCTACAACTAGGTTTAGCGAAAATGTCTATGGGAGGTTAGAGGTTTGAAAAGAGGAATTTTGTCCCTCGGCGAAGCACTCGTCGATTTCATCCCATTGGATGATGACAATACCAATTATCAGAAAAGCCCTGGAGGTGCCCCGGCGAATGTAGCAGTTGGTGTAGCGAGATTAGGCTTGCTTTCCACTTTTATCGGTAAAGTAGGAGATGATGTGTTAGGGCATTTCCTAATGGAGACATTAACAGGATTTAACGTGAATACGAACAACATGATCCTGACACCAGAAGTACGGACTGGTGTTGTTTTCGTGACGAACAATGAGGATGGAGAAAGAAGTTTCGATTTTTATATCAATCCTAGTGCTGATTGGTTTTTGCACAAGGACGAAATAAATACAGAACTCTTCAAGGAAAGTAAAATCCTCCACTTCGGTTCCATTTCGATGATCAGCAATCCTGCTAAAGATGCGACAAAGTGCGCCATCAAGCTTGCGAAAGAAAATGGAATGATGGTGTCATATGATCCTAACCTTCGAATGGCTTTGTGGGATTCTGAAGAACAGGCACGTGATACAATTATGAGTGTACTGAATGAAGTCGATGTGCTGAAGGTATCAGAGGAGGAGCTCTCATTCCTTTCGGGTGAAACGGATATGGAGAGTGGCATCGAACAGCTGAGAAAGACATATGACATACCACTCATTCTTGTCACTCTTGGAAGTGAAGGAAGTTATGTACATACAACGGACGATCAAGCTCACATTCCGGCCATGAATGTAAAAGCGATCGATACGACGGGAGCAGGAGACGCATTCGTTTCCGCTTTCCTTTATTCCTTGCATCAATATCAAGGTGAGGTACAATCAATTACAATTGAAGAGGTTACCCAGATGGCTCAATTTGCAAGCGTATCTGGAGCATTAGCCGCTTCTACGAAAGGTGCAATGACAGCTCTCCCTACTTTAAAAGAAGTATCCGAAATATTGGATGGAAGATGATTCAATTCAAAAAAAGGTGACACGTATCGTGTCACCCTGTTTCATATTCCATACGCTTTGGTTACTGGATGTCATCTTTATACTGCATGTATACGACATGAGTGACTAAGAAATCTTCTAGTCCATGTTTCCCATCTGCGCCTCCTAGTCCTGACTTCTTCATACCTGCATGATATCCTTGCACAGCTTCAAAGTTTTCGCGATTCACGAAAGTTTCACCGAACTCCAACTCGTTGGCAGCTCGCATCGCTTCGTGCACATTTTCCGTATAGATGGAAGAGGAGAGGCCATAATCGGTGTCATTAGCCAATTCAATTGCTTCATCAAACGTTTTGTAGGTCATAACAGGGAGGACCGGTCCGAAAATTTCATCTCGCATGATTTCCATATCCTGCGTGACATTGGTGATAAGAGTGGGCTCATAGAAGAAACCTCTCTCTACATCAGCTGGTTTTCCACCGGTAAGAATTTTTGCACCTTGTTCTTTGGCACGTTCGACTATTTCATGGACGGTTTCAAGGCGGTCCTTACTTACGAGTGGACCAATGTCCGCTTCGCGATCTTCCGCTGGATTGCCATATCGAACTTCACTCAAGGCTTTCGTCAGCTTCTCTATGAATGTATCCGCTACTTTTTCGTGGACATATACGCGTTCAGCATTGGTACACGCTTGCCCGGCATTAACGATTCTGGACAGCTTGATGTTTTCTACAGCAAGATCCAAATCGGCATGTTCGGAAACAATCGCTGGCGCTTTTCCGCCAAGTTCCAGATTCATCTTCGTGATATTCTGAGCAGCAGCCTCCATGATTTTCGTACCTGCTCCGATACTACCTGTCATAGAAACCATGCGCACCTTTGGATGGGAGGCCATCGCATTCCCAATCTCTGACCCTTTCCCGGTCACAAGATTATAAACGCCTGCTGGAATATCCATTTCTGAGATGATACGGGTAAATTCAACTGCTGTATTCGGGGTTTGTTGACTCGGTTTTAAGACGATTGTACATCCTGAAATCAGTGCAGTTGCCACTTTTCGTGCCAATATAAAGACAGGAAAGTTCCAAGGCACGATACCTGCAACCACGCCGATTGGCTTGCGTTTGATCAATATGTTTTCATTCGGCCGATCGCTCGGTAATATTTCACCTTCAATTCTTCGCGCCCATTCGGACATGTATCGGAAATAGTCGATCGCAAGTTCCACTTCAGCAGACGCATGCTCGTAGCTTTTTCCTTGTTCTTCTATTAAGAGCTCGATGAATCGTTCGCGTCTCGCTTCCAACTCATCACCGAGCTTACGAACGATTTGACCCCGTTCATTGGAAGGGACCTTAGCCCATTTCTTTTGAGCATTGTATGCCGCCTCAATGGCTTTATTTGCATCCTCTTCGGTTCCGTTCGGTATACGAGAGATCACCTCTTCGGTAGCAGGATTGATCACATCTATCGTTTCATTTCCTGTGGATTGCACATATTCTCCATTAATATAAAGTTGATGTGTCTGCAAAAGCGCTTCCTCCCTAAATAAAGTTACTCTGTACCTTCCACTCCGGGGTGTGTGCTAAACATTTCATGCTCAAGGAGGAGAATGATAGAAGTGAAACGAAAGAAGATAAGAGCCAATAGGCAAAGAAGGGGGCGCAGATATGAAATTTAAAGTCTCAAAAAATATCGGTTTCCAAGTACATAATGTTTCAGAAGCCCAATCGTTTTATGAAAGAGTCCTAGGCTTTCAGCAACCGCGTAACAGTGTTGTAGACGAAGTTGAATTCAGAACTTTTCATAACAACATTTTTCTCATTGATGGGGAGGAAAACATGGGACCTGTCATGGAGTTGATTGTTGAGGATTTATCAGAGGCGAAGGATTACCTCGTTCATAACGGTTGTGCCATTGTCCGATGGGAAGGAAAAGGGAAAGACTGCTATGTGAGGGACCCTTACGGAATGGTATTCAATGTATGGGAAGATAAAGGAGGAGCAGAAAATGTATGAATTGAAAACGAAAGAAAATGACAACAGTGTCATCGAGTTCATTGAAAATGTAGAAAGTCCGAAGAAAAAGGAAGATGCCTACCGACTATTGGACATTTTTACGGAAACGACAGGTTATAAAGCGAAAATGTGGGGGCCTAGCATTATCGGCTTCGGCTCGTACCATTACAAATATAAAACAGGACATGAAGGAGATGCACCACTAGTCGGATTTTCTCCAAGAAAAGCAAAAATCAGCCTGTATTTCGCTACTGGTGATGATATAAAACGCGAGGAATTACTAAATCAATTCGGAAAGCACACCTCTGGGAAAGCTTGTGTGTATATCAATAAAGTGGCAGACATCGACGTAGATGTACTGAAAGCACTTATCAACCGGTCCATAGAATTCTTAAGGGAGACCTATGAGGTGAGGAACTAAAGGGTCCGAATATAACAATAGAGACACCTTATCTGTACAAAAAGAAACTGAATTTATTCCAGTTTCTTTTTTCTTTTATTCATAAGTTAGTTAATGTATTCAACTTCATCCATATTTTGAATAATGCTGTCGGGATAACGTCATCCTAACAAGCAGGAAGTTTTATCTTTTGTTGAAAGTGTATTATCATTTCCACTCAGAAGGAGGTTTTGAATCATGAAAGCTATCGTAATTGATCAATATGGAGGAAAAGAGACCTTAAAGGAAAGAGAGGTCGAAAGACCAACGATCAATGATGAACAGGTGTTAGTGGAGATTCATGCAACATCCATCAACCCTATAGATTGGAAGGTAAGAGAAGGCTATCTTAAAGATATGCTACCATTCGAATTTCCGTTGATTCTTGGCTGGGATGCAGCGGGTGTAATAGTGGAAAAAGGGAAAAATGTCACTGGGTTCAATGTTGGAGACCGGGTTTTCACAAGACCTGCTACAACCAACCAAGGTACTTATGCAGAATACGTGCCAGTTGAGGAGAATCTACTTGCGCATATGCCTGAGGAAATGAGCTTCGAAGAAGCCGCTTCCATTCCTCTTGCAGGACTGACGGCCTGGCAATGTTTAGTTGATTTCGGTAAAATCAAGGAAAACGATAAGGTTCTTATTCACGCTGGTGCTGGTGGTGTCGGTAATTTCGCTATTCAGATTGCCAAAAGTTACGGAGCATATGTAGCGACAACGGCCAGTGAGAAAAACCATGAGTTCTTAAAGTCACTTGGAGCAGATCAAGTGATTGATTATAAGCATGCAGATTTCTCTGATATTCTTCAAGACTTTGATCTCGTTCTGGATTCAATTGGCGGAGAAGTTCAATCCAAGAGTTATGAAGTCTTGAAAGAAAATGGAAAGCTTGTATCGATCGTACAACCACCTAACGAGGATGAAGCAAATGAACATAAAGTCGAGGCAGGGTTTGTATGGTTGGAACCAAATGGAGATCAACTGCAAAAACTTGCAGAATTATATAAAGCAGGTCAATTAAAACCGATCATTGGGGAAGCTTTTGATTTCACAGAGGAAAACCTTCAAGAAGCACATGCTCTTAGTGAAACGCACCATGCGAAAGGTAAAATTGTTATCAAAGTAAAGTAAATTTGCCGTTTGCACCTCAACATCCAAAACATCAACTGTTTGGTCAAAGCAGTTGATGTTTTTTAATTCAATCAATCCAAAAATGTCATTTAAATCCACATACTAGATACTAGAAGTATAAAAGTAATTTATGTTGACATTTCTGCATAATGTTAATGGGATTATTTTCTTTTCTAGGGGGTGTAGAAATGCCTTTTCCGAATACTCGTCAATTTACCCCTATAACAGTAGGTGGTAATGATTATGCAGATGTGGTGAAGGATATCAATCCCGCAGGTACGGATATTGTAGGGAACGCAATTTTCCCTTCTTTTTACTTCGCTTATGATACTGTTAACGTCTATTTTCGAATGCGTATCCGTTCAGATCCACGAAACAAGGCAAAAACTTCGTTTGCGAATTACGCCTGGGGTGTCTTATTGAACACAACAGGAGTAGAAGGGACTTACGACTGGCTACTAGCTGTCAATGGACGTAAGAATAGAGTCAATCTTATTCAAAATGTCAAAAAGCGATTTAATTCCTGGACTGATCGAGCCGAGGGAACGAATGGGAGAGGAGAACCAAATTATTCACGACAAATCATCAACTTCGATGTGGCTCGTGTGTTGCAAGCTGACTCCACATTCGGAAACACTCAAAACTATTTTGTTGATTTCCTGATCCCAGCTTCCACATTTTTTTCTTATTTAGATGTATCACCAAACAGTCCTTTACAAATGGTCGCATTCACTGCAGCGAATAACAACAATTATAATAAAGACTCATTAAGAAGATCTGAAGACTATCAATTTAAAGATGCACTATCCGACCCGGTCACGATGGAAGATGGAAATGTAAGAGCTCGCCTCCAGATTACGAAAGAAATTGATTCTGGACCGAGTTCGCCGGTTGCAGGACAAAATGAAGAGTGGAGCGGCAGCATCACACTCACAAATGTTGGGAAAAGTCAGGCTACCATATTGAATGTGCTCGATATGGTCAATTTAGATGTGGTCTCCTCATTTAATGTCCAATCAACCACTCAAGGTTCTACTGCATATAACCAAGCTACCAAAACGCTTACATGGACGGTTGGAGATTTAGAGGCCGGTCAGAGTGCAACATTGAACTTTGTGGAAAATGGATTGTTCTATACTTCTGGTAATCAAATATTGAATTCAGCGACTGGTATTGGCTATGACTTGTTCACTGGAGGAGAGCTCATCCCTGTAACGACCGCTGTTTCAGTTGATGTCCAATCAACAGGTGGTGCGGCAGGAAATGCCCTTGACAATGTAGATGGGCTACCAGAAGAAAATGTAAATGTACGTCTACTATCTGGTGGAACCGAAGTAGCCGTGACACAAACCGATTTTTACGGAGATTATAACTTTACGAATATTCCTCCTGGAACGTACACGTTAGAATTTACGAAATCCAATTTTTCGACTGCGACAAGTAATATTCAAATAACCGAAGATAACGTGACAATCCTAAACCTTTATTTAGTTCCATTGTCCGGAGACCTACAAGGAACCGTAACTGCCAATGATGCAACCCCGATCAACAATGCCGATGTTTTCATAGCAAACAATATAGGGGGTGTTGTCGCTTCGACCACGACCTCTCCTACAGGGCAATATGTAATTCCGAACATACAACCTGGCCACTATGTCATAACCGCTACAGCAAATAACTTTCAATCTGCGTCAATCGGAGAAGATATCTTCCCAAATCAGACCACTACAACCAATTTTGTCTTATCACCTAACCCAGGAACCGTACAAGGAACCATAAGTGGCGATGGAAGTCCATTATCAAATGCCAATGTGGAAGTAATCGGAGCTACTGGGATCGTAGTAGCTTCTACCACTACAAATGGTATTGGGGAATACGTAATCAACAAACTTGCTCCAGGCTCTTATCGACTACGAGGAAGTGCTACCTCGTTCCAAACAAGGAATATCGGTTTCACAGTAGGATCTGGGGAGACTGAGGAAGTCAACATGAATCTGTTACCGAATCCGGGTTCACTAACCGGTACCATTACAGACGAGGATACAGGCGATCCATTATCAGAGGCTAGTCTGAAAATAACCGATGCCTTTGGTATCACAAACGCACATGCAATAACAGATATAAATGGACAATATGCCGTGGACTCACTCACACCAGGGAATTATGTCATTACCATTGCTGCAGATGGACGTGGAGCCAAAAACATCAGTGCATACATTGAGCCCGATCAGACGACTGAATTGAATGTCTCACTAAAAAAGTTGACAGGTGTTCTAACCGGAACGGTACGGTCGGATGGGCTACCGGTCAGTGGAGCCAAAGTAGATGTTGTGTCCAACCACGTGGTCATGGCCAAAACGTTTGCCAACTCAGATGGCACATATACCATCAGTGGATTGAGTCCTGGTAGGTACACGGTGATTTTCACAGCTGATGGATATTCAACTACTTCTCTTGGTGCCATCATTGAAAACAATGAAACGACTCTTCTCAATGCAAACATCAAAACGATTTTTGGCACGATTAATGGTTTAGTTACCAAAGAAAACGGTGATCCGCTTCCAGGTGCTGTTATCCTTGTGAATAATTCAGATTCAGATGTTCTCGTTGCAAGAATCCTCACCAATTCTAATGGTGGATATAATGTGAATGACCTCAATCCAGGCAGTTATTCTGTGACTGCATCCTTCACGAATTACCAAACACAACTAGGTGGAGCCATTGTTACTTCCGGAAACGAGTCACAGCTAAGCTTCTCACTTAAACCGAATCCATCTACTATCATAGGTTCAGTCATCAATATAGATACACAAGAGCCAATCAAAGGCGAATCCATCCAAATGCAATTGATTGATTCGAATGGAGTGGTATTGGCGACAACGTTTTCCAACATAGAGGGTGAATTCATTTTTGAAAACATCTTGCCGAATACCTACACCGTCAATGCGAGCACAGACGGCTTCCGTAGTTCGTATGCAAGTGTGAAAACCGAACCCGGCCAAACTACTTCGACACGTATCGGACTGGAACCATTACCTGGATTCATAACCGGTACATTAACAGACATCAACTCAGGGGATCCAATTGCTGGTGCGACGATTAATATCAGTAATGCACTTGGATTCCAAGTAGACTCTATGATTACGAGTACAGATGGGCACTTTTTGTCGATGGGTTTACCAGCGGGTATCTATACACTTGCAGTTGTTGCGGAAGGATACGAAACCAACCTTGTCGGGGAGATTGTTCCTTGGGGATTCACTAAAAGTATCGATATCCAGTTGACACCTAATCCAGGTTCCATCCGAGGGACCGTCACTCCAATTGCTGAGAATACAATCATACAGCTGATCTCAATGGATAACCAGCTCGTCAACTCTACTGCTGCAGATCCTACTGGTACTTTTCAATTCCAAAACCTTGCTCAAGGGAATTACATCCTTAAAGCCTCTGCGCTTAATTATTCAATAGCATGCACAGGCGCCTACGTAGAAACTGGTTCGGAGACGAACGTTTCACTGACCATCAAGCCTTCTCCTGGTTCAATCAGTGGTAATGTGATCAATGATCTCGGGACTGTCTTACCGAACGTTACGATCTCGTTATTGGATGCGAACGAAACACCAATTGCATATGGCAATACCGATATTGATGGGAATTATTATATAGGTAATGTTCCTCCCGGAAGCTATGCCCTCATTGCTAAATTGATGATGCACACAACGACCACAGGTACAGTTACCGTAAGTCCGGGGCAGGATGTAACGGATATAAATTTCAACATGGCTAGAACGAGAGGGACGATTTCTGGCGGCGTTTTTGATTTTACTTCTGGTAGTGTGATAACAGGAGCTTCCATTTTGCTACGTAACAGTCAAGGGATTCTCATCAAATACACGACCACCGATCAGTTCGGAAAATTCTTGTTCAGGAATATTGGGCCTGAGTCTTATACTGTCACAGCCTCAGCTCCCAATTATTCGACAGAGATATCAGGGGTGATTGTACAGAGTGAACAAACTTCGGGACTCAACATTGCTTTAAAAAGCTTAGTCGGAAACATTGCTGGGCAGGTCACTGATGACAAGGGAGATCCAATTGGTGGTGACAATGTACAAATCAAGCTCAAAGGAGCAAATGGAGAACTCTTGCAAGCACTGCTGGCTCAGCCAAATGGTTCTTTCATCATACCCAATTTGTCTGAAGGGACGTATTTCGTTACAGCCGCTTTAGAAGGTTATACTTCTAATCTCGTATCCGTCATCCTGACACCTGGTGAAATCAATAACATAAACATACAATTATCTCCTATTCTTACAACCTTATCTGGTACAGTAGTGGATTCGGAATCAGGAAATCCTATTACGGGAACAGCTGTTACTATTTCTTTAACGAAAAATACTGGCGTATTCGTGACGAACCAGTACCCTAGTGAAACTGGACTATTTTCATTCAATTCCTTATCTCCTGGAATCTATCTGTTGAACGTGAATGCAGAAGGTTACGGTAATCAAATCGTGACGGTAACAGTGCCTGAAAGTGGCACAGATATCGATATTGCCCTGACCAAAAATCCAGGAGCAGTAACGGGTTATGTGACGAACCAACTATCAAGTGACCCGCTAACAACTGCAGTCGTGACGGTCATCAATGCAGGGAAATCATTAGAAAACCACGTTGTGACCGATAGTTATGGCCAATTTACGTTTCCAAACCTTTCTCCAGGTTCTTACCGCGCGCTCGTCACGGCAGAAGGATTCTCAAGTCAAAGTGCAACATTCGTTGTATTATCCGATCAAACGACTTCACTGAGTTTCATACTGACACCAGAGCCAGGGAATTTGTTAGGTACCATTACAGATATTGTTACAGGTGCACCTATTCCTGGCGTCAATATCCAAGTGCGTTATTTGACACCTGCGGGTCCGGTGTATGCAAATACATTGACCGATGACCAGGGGAATTATCAAACACAAGGCCTCTATGCAGGTACTTATACAGTCATCGTGTTTGCGGATGATCGTTACGGATCCTCAAGCGCATCCGTCATGATACCAGCGAACGGTACACGAACAGTGGACTTTGCACTAGAACCGTTCCCATCTACAGTTGAAGGTACAATACGCGACGAAGCAACCGGAGAACCTGTACCGAATGTTTTCGTAAGATTGTTAGACATACATGGAAGCTCCATTCAAGTTATTAATACCGATATGAATGGTTTTTATCGTTTTTCGGGTTTCACATCCGGTCAGTATCTTATTTCCGCCATCTTTCCAATTTATCAGAGAGTTCAAATCTCTATAAATCCGGAACCTGGAGAGACTGTCATTGCAGATATTTTTTTCCAACCTGAACCAGGTAAAATATCGGGTCTGATACTGGATGCCGAGACAGGATCTCCTCTAGTCGGCGCTCAGGCTGAAGTGTATTCCCCCGGTTCAACCGTACCGGTAGCCAGAAGAACAGCAGGGGCAAGCGGAGACTTCCTCATTGAAGGAGTCGTTCCGGGGTCATTTACCATCACGGCTTATACACTTAATTACAGTGAGGAAATCAAAGGTATAATCGTTGAGCCGAACGGGATAACAGAAGTGGAATTTCAACTTGACCCTGACCCAGTGACCGTATCAGGAACGGTACTTGATGAGAATGATAATCCTTTAGCGAATGTCAGTGTGCGGATCATTGATGAAAACGAAGTTGAAATCGGAAATGGGATCTCAGATATCGACGGTAACTTTGCCATTGGAAATCTCCCGAGCGGTAACTTCACAATCATAGCAGGTATAGATGATTATGCAGAGTTTACTACAGGCATTTCTGTACAGCCGGGCGAAGAATATGATGATTTAAACATCCAAATGATCGCACTTGGAGGGATGTTCAGAGGAAATGTAACCAGTGTTGAAAGTAGTGAAGGGATAGCAGGAGTCCTCATTTCCATACTGACACCTGAAGGAATCCCCATCATATCAACCAACTCTGATCCAATCGGGAATTTCGTATCTCCACTGCTATCACCAGGTATGTATACAGTAATCGCAAGCTCGCCGTATTACGTCCAGGATGAAAAAGGCGTTATCATCGTTTCCAATCAGACGAGTGAAGTAATTTTCCAACTTGAAGGCATCGGCGGTTCGATTAAGGGAAGAGCGGTTAATGAAAACGGGAATCCTATTACAAATACTCCAATCGCCATTCGATTATTGAACAATAACGGGGCATTACTGCAAACTCTACAGGCGTTGATTGATGGAACGTTTGAAGTTCTGAACCTTTCTGCTGGGACATATCAAGTCAATGTCATTGCAGACACCTATCAAACGACAACAGTAGGAGCGAACATAAAAAACGGTGAAATTGCTGACCTGACAGTTCCGCTTACCTTAAAAGGCGGCACCGTTGAAGGAAGGATTGTATCATCCCAAACAGGCATTCCGATTCCTGGGAGTTTCATCGAAATCTTTGATGTCACGGGAGTGATCGTAGCTACCATTACGAGTGACCAGAATGGGGAATTCCTTCTAACAGATATTCAGCCAGGTGCGCTAAACTTGAAAGCAACTGCTCCAGAATTCAGCCCTTCCTCCATTGGAATTATTGTTGAACCTGGAGAAATATCGAACACCCAACTCACCCTCTCACCGATCACTGGTCTTTTATCAGGTACAGTCATGGATCCAGACGGCATACCGATCAGTAGCAGCACGGTGCAAATTGTTGACCCGACCAACACAACCGTCGCAACGTTCATTACAGATTTAGATGGATCTTACACCGCTACGCTTCAAGTAGATGAATATACCATATTGGCAAATGCCACTAATTTCGGGAGCAATTCAATTGCCGGGACCATTCGCGCAGATGAAGAAACAGTCGTCAATATCACCTTGACTCCAATTGGCGGAATACTAATCGGTAACATAATTGATGTTGATACAGAAACACCATTAACTGGGGCGTCTGTCGAAGTCAGATCAATAAGTCCGTTCGGACCAGTCATCAATAATGTTCTGACTGACAGTGAGGGGAATTATAACTTCGGAACACTCTCTGTCGGTACCTATACGATCGTTGTCACGAAAGACAACTATGGAGATAAAAGTGGCTCTGTTTTGATTGAGAATGGCGTAACACATACACACGACTTTTCACTTTCGCTCAATCCTTCCAGCATCAGTGGAACTGTTACAACCGGAAGTGTACCTTTAACGAACGTACTGATTAGGCTTGTAGACACCTCTGGGGCAAATGTGTTTGAGGTTCAAACAGATGAACAAGGGCAATACTTGATTGAAAATTTCAAACCTGGTAGTTACGCTTTGTTGGTCAATCATGTAGATTATCAGACTGGAAAACAAGGATTTACGTCACTACCTGGGGAAGCCATTAACCTTGATTTTGATTTGATAGCTCAACCAGGTAGTTTAATCGGAACCATTTTTGACGAAGAGGGATCACCACTTCCCGGTGCTCTCATCCAAGTCTTCTATGCAGACAGTTTGCAGCCTGCGAATCGTGCTATAACAGACCCTGAAGGAAGCTATGTCATTTCAGGCCTTGCTCCAGGAAACTATACATTAACAATGACATCATCAAACTATAAGACTTTCACAACAGGAGCGATCATTAATGCAAATGAAACGATAACGATTGACGGCTTCTTAGCACCAGATCCAGGCGTTATTTCTGGTACCGTTACGGGGACAGAAGGTCCGCTAGAAGGAGCGGCAGTGAAAGTCATTGATGTGAATGGATCGAGTATAGGTTCCGGTATAACAGATGGAGACGGCACCTTCTCCATTGGAAATTTACCAGTAGGAACGTTTGCAGTAACCATCCTTGCTGCTAATCATCATAGCATCTCACAAGGAGTCACCATTTCTCCAGGTGAATTTGAAACGCTTAGCTTCACCCTGGTTCCGGAACCAGGTTCAATTGCTGGTACGGTATTAGATGAAAACGGAACACCTATTTCAGGGACCGTCATTAATGTCCTCTTGAATGGTTTAATCATTGGTTCTAATTTAACAGATGAAAACGGCAGCTATTCGTTCCAGGATCTCCAACCACAGTCTTATCAATTAACTGCAGATCAACCTGGATATGGTATGGCTTCTATTGGCGCAGTCGTAATAAGTAACGAGACGGCTACAGCAAATTTCAACCTGCTTTCCATATTCGGAGTGATTAGCGGAACTGTTACAGATTCAGATGGAAACCCACTCAATAATAAAACCATTTATCTGAATGTTTTTGATCAAAATGACAGTTTCGTATATTCCGTACTAGCTCAACCCGACGGAACATTCTCAATTCCAGAGGTGAAGCCAGGAGATTATTTGCTGACAGTGACAACAGAGGGATATGAATCAAAAACCTCTGGTGTATCGGTCGAACCGGATGAAGTTACGGATTTAACGGTCCCGTTGAGTGTGTTAGGTGGCAATCTGTCCGTACAGGTCATTGAAGACGATACTAGTGTTCCTATACCAGGAGTCATTACCGATATTTACAATGAGACCGGAATTCCCATTACTTCTGGCGTTACAGATCAAGAGGGGAAGACTACGTTCGAGAAATTACCAGAAGGGCAAGTTGTCGTTTCAGCTGTAGCTCCAAACTATACCAATGCTTCTAAAGGAGCAATTATTGAAAGTGGCGTAACGAAAGAGACCACTCTTGCTGTTACACCGGAGACGGGAGAACTCCAAGGTACGTTAACCGCTCCGAGTGGAGAACAACTCGCCGGAGTCACTATACAAATCCTGGACTCTAAACGATCTGTTGTAACAACTGTATTAACCCAAACGGATGGCGGGTTTGCCGTGTTTGATTTAGCACCTGGAATCTATACGATGCTCATCAATCATCCTGGATATGAACAGCAGTCTCTTAGTGCATATATAGAAGCAGGTCAAACTTCAAGGAACAATTTGATCATTGAATCCGCACCCGGAAGTGTTGAAGGGATCGTTACGGATACAGAAACAGGCGCATTCTTGTCGAGGACGAATGTAGAACTGCGGCTCATCAGCCCATCAGGTCCGGTCATTGCATCCACGCTGACGGATTCACAAGGTCATTATCGATTCCTTGACATCACAAGCGGAAACTATACTGTCATCGCGACACACCGACTATATGGAGCTGATGCGGAGTTCATCTCAGTACAAATGAATTCAACGACATTTGCAGATCTACAACTCGCTAGGATAACGACAAGTATAAACGGAACGGTTCGAAATAGTGAAGGTGATCAACCCCTTCAGAATACACTTCTCAGAATTGCTAACCAAGGCGGGACTGTCATTGCTGAAATCCAGACGGATGTGAGCGGTAGATTTACTTATGAAGGACTTATGCCTGGTGAATACAGCATCGCAGCCCTTAATACAGACTATCGAAGTCAAATCGTTTCCTTCCTAGCTGAACCGGGGTCTCCAAGTCTTGTCGATTTTAATTTGCAAGCTTTCCCGAGTCAGTTTACAGGCACAGTAATAGATGCAGAAACGGAACTCCCAATCATTGGAGCTCTCGTAGAAGCGTATGATTTGTTAGATCGCCCAGTTGCGGCTGCGTTAACAAATATTAATGGCGTATATACGCTTCCTGCTCTAAATGATGGCACCTATACTCTCAGGGCATCCGCACAAGGGTATAGCTCTATGTCCCGCTTTTCGTCATTACTCGTGAATGACAGCAAAATTGAAAACTTCATTTTAAGCGTAAATCCTGCTTCTGTTTCAGGCAGTGTGACATCCATTGAGGGGCAACCACTGAATAATGCCACGGTAACGGTTGCAGATCAGAATGGGATCGTAGTCGGAAACACCTCAACGAATGAAAATGGCACTTACTTTATCGGCAATTTGCCTGCAGGGGTCCTTACGGTAACAGCAGATGCGGATGGCTATTTGACCGTCTCAATCGAGTTAGCCTTTGAAAGAGGTGAAAATAAGGACGGAATCAATTTTGCTTTAAGTCCTGGAGCGGATGGAGAAATTAAAGGGCAAGTGACCAACAGTAGAACTCGGGAACCACTTCCAGGGGTATTGATACAGCTGAACAACGAGAATGGGGCAGGAGTAGAAGAAGTTACGTCGAATTCGGAAGGCGTATACGCTTTTTCAGGAATACCGGCTGGTACTTATCGAGTTCGGGCGTCAAGGGATGGATACCTTTCATATAACACCACCGTCCAATTACGACCAGATGAAGAATTACTACTCTTGATCTCTCTTTCACCAGACTCACCAGCACCGGGACGAACGGGAGTCAATCAATATTACATCATTCTTGGTGGAAAGTATTTAACACTAGAAAATAGTGATACCTCACCAACATTATTCACTTTAGTTAACATGAATGAAGATAAAACATGCGCTACGTTTGCTTTTATAGAAATTGTAGACGGATCAAGAAAAACCCAATTGATTTTATTCGATTTATCACACGTGATTTTAGTACCTGTCCATTAGGTGACGATCGTGGAACGGAATGGAAAGAGACTGGTGGCTAGCCAGTCTCTTTCTTATGTTCAGAATAAGAAGACATGTATCGTACATCCTAACTCTATAAGCAATCTATAAATCATAAAAGAGGGTTTGAACTATGCGCAGAATGAAATGGAATAGAGGAAAACATCGTCATTCTCCTGATATGCGTCAGATTCTCCAAACCCCTCTATATGAGAAACTAGACTCCAACCTTGAAACCTTAAATTTATTGTTCAGCAACACGCCCGATTTAATCGTAAGAAAACTGGAAACTAAAACGGGCAGAGAGGCAGCTATTGCCTATTTTACTAATCAAGTGGATATAGATGTAATCAATGAGCATATCATCAAGCCCTTGCTTCATGCCAAGACCAAGGTAGAAGATTATCGTTCCATCGTTACGGTCGGTGATGTAATGAACATTGAACACTGGTCAAAGGTTGAGAACGGATTGCTTTCAGGAAAGACCATTCTTTTCATAGAAGGTTCTAATATTGCGTTGGCTCTAGGTACAGAAAAATGGCCGGAACGGGCGATTGAAGAACCGACAGCAGAATCTGCAATCAAAGGCGCGCATAGCGGATTCATTGAATCCGGAAAGACCAACATCGCACTCATCAGACGTTATTTACCGAATCGCGAACTTCAACTGAAAGAGCAGGTTGTCGGTAGACGAGGACAAACGAAAGTTTCCATGCTGTATTTAGAGGATGTTGCTAATCCAGAATTAATTGAAGAGATGGAGACACGTATTAGACGGATTGATATTGACGCGATTTTGAATACAGGTGAACTTGAGCAGTATGTTGAAGACCACCCGTTTTCACCTTTCCCACAATTTCAAGTGACTGAACGTCCTGATACAGCGGCTTCACAAGTTCTTCAGGGGAGGATTGCAATTGTAGTGGACAAGTCACCCGGCGTGCTTGTGGGTCCAATGACGTTCACCTCTTTTTTTCAATCTATTGATGATTATAGTAGTAGATGGCTTGTCGCTTCGTTTATCCGACTCCTACGATTTACAGGCTTTTTGATCGCCGTTTTTTTACCATCCCTATATATTGCCGTCATCTCATTCCATTACGAAGTGATACCCATCAATCTAATGATCTCCATCGGGGAGTCACGTGCTCAAGTGCCTATTCCGACAATACTGGAAGCCCTATTAATGGAGCTTATATTGGAGATGCTTCGAGAAGCAGGGATTCGACTACCAGCCCCGATTGGCCAAACGGTAGGAATCGTAGGGGGAATTGTTATTGGAGAAGCGATTGTCCAGGTGGGATTAGTCAGTAATATCATGGTGATCGTCGTGGCCCTGACAGCAATTACAACGTTCATCATGCCGAATCAAGATATGGCTGCTTCAATACGGTTAATCCGGTTCCCGATGATGATCATTGCTTCTTTGATGGGGATCATCGGAATCGTTTTTGGATTGATGATTCTCGTCGGTCATCTGGTTTCAATAAGATCACTAGGCGTTCCATATAGTAGACCGGTAGCACCGTTACTTCTATCTGATTTAAAAGATACGATCATCCGGGTTCCTCTTAAATATATGAAAATGCGTCCAAGGTCCATTAAGCCTATTCAAGCTTATAGACATGGTCCTAAATGGAATGATGGCGAGGAAGAATGATGCAATACAATGCAAATGGAATCAGCCTTAAACAATTCATATTCATCATCTACAAAACGCAAATCGGGATTGGTGTGTTGACTCTGCCGAGGGAAGTGTCTGACCATGCAGGTACAGATGGATGGATCGCAGTCATCATCGGGTGGTTTCTGGCTGTCATCGTCAGTCTCATTCTTATCAATATCATGCAGAAGTTTGAGAAGGATACTTTATTTGATCTGTTTCGGCATTTGTTCGGCGTATGGGGTGGTAAAGCATTTTCACTCTGTTGGGTTGTCTATCTAGCCTTCATTACACTTTACGTGGTTTTCACAAGTGTGTATGTCATGCAAATATGGATCTTGCCGATGACTCCGAATTTTTGGATCATTCTACTTTTCTTGATTCCGATCTATTACATAACAAAGAACGGTATTACTGTCATAGGGCGATATTCCGAATTCGTGTATTATTTCAGCGTATGGATGCCGCCACTCCTGCTTCTCGCTATAACTGAAAGTCATTGGCTGAATCTTTTGCCCGTCTTGAAAGAAGGGTGGACTCCTGTGTTCGGAGCGTTGCAAACAACTGTGCTCTCGTTTTTGGGGTTTGAAATGATTTTTCTCATCTATCCATTCTTACGAAACAAGCGTAAAGCTTATCTCGGTGTCATCATAGCGAATTCTCTCGCTTTGTTCGTGTATCTGATCGTAGTACTTATGAGCTTCATCTATTTCAGCCCGGATCAACTCGACAAATTTAAATGGCCGACTTTGAATTTATTGAAGACGATTGAATTTACATTTATCGAGCGATTTGAAATCTTCTTCCTGGCACTTTACTTTGTCATATTATCTATGACCGTCATCAGCTATCTCTTTTTTACGGTCTACGGAATCAACCATCTTACGGGGAAAATGAATTCGAACCGACCGCTCATTATGATCACTTTATCCATAGTAGTTGTAGCCCTGTTCTATCAACCATCCTTTCAAAAACTGGATTATGCAGGTGAGGTCATCAGCGTCGCTGGCATTTTGTTCTCATATGTCTTCCCAGTGTTGCTCTGGGTTTACATTTGGATCTTCTTCAAAGTAAGGAGAAATACAATATGAAAAAGTTTACCATCGTGTTAATTATGCTGATTTTCTTGTTGACAGCTTGCAGCGATCGTAAGGACTTGGAAAAAACGACGATTGCTTTGGCGATTGGAATTGATGTTGCTGAGGATAACCAAATCATCGCATATGAATCCAATCCGATCTTCGGTGAAGAGATTGCTGAAAACACTGAAACATTGTCTGCAACTGCGTTAACGTTACGTGAAGCAAGAGAGAAGATGAATGCAGAGGCAAATGGACCTGTTGTAGGGGGGAAGCTCCAAATCCTCCTGGTCAGTAAAGAGTTGTTAGAGCAGCAGGAACTTTACTCGGTTTTGGATGTCCTGTATAGAGATGCAAAAAATTCAACAAACGCGCGCCTCGTCATGACTGAAGACTCCATTGCAGATATTCTCAATACAAAAATGCCAGAAAAACCAATCATCTCTGTGTATTTGTCCAACCTCATCGACAATTCTTATGATCAGGGAATAACAGCATCGACAACCTTGAGAGATTACCATTACCAACATTACGAAAAAGGACTCACACCTTATCTTTCTGAATTGAAGAAGAAGGATGGCAAAATTGTGGTCAAAGGGGTAGCGTTACTCGATAATGATGGAAAATTCGTAACATCTTTGAACCCGAGAGAGAGTTCCTTGCTTCAGATTCTTCAAAAGGAAGTGAAATATCCTGTCCATATCATCATCCAAATCCCAGAACATGTTCAAATAAAAAAGAATGGGTTGGGGCAGGTAAGTTTTCACATTTCAACGGTGGACCAAGAAGTGAAGGTCAAACACAAAGATGGAAGGTTCACATTCGATATACACTCTGAATTGAATATTTTAATCACCGAAATGCCATTTAAAGTCAATATGAACAAAGACAAGAACGTCATCGAAAAACTGATATCGAAAGCGTTGGAAGAAGAGTACAAAGGGCTCTTGGAAAAGATTCAAGATAATGAAATCGATCCGATCGGATTAGGCTTGTTTGCAAGAGCTTATGAATATGACGCATGGAAGACAGTCCAGGACGATTGGGGAAAAGCGTTAGCAGAAGCGGAAGTATCTATCAAGACGGATGTGAACATCATCAGTTATGGAGTCTTGAAATAGCAATAAATCATAAAAAGAGGGCTAGGCGAAAATACTTACCTAGCCCAATTTAATTACCTTTAACTAGTTTACATAATATTTATTATATCCCTCAATAAAAAAACAAAGAAAATACGTCTCAATATCAAAGTATACTCATGATAGTGAGACAGAATTGAATCTTTAAGCTCAAAAGCTTATTTTATGATCTTCATTATGTATATACATTTTCAAGTTTTGAAGTCATTTGTTTTCTTTTACAATCTCATCAATAAATTTCCATTTTCCTTTGTCAATGATCCATCTAAGTGAAAGATCATTTGAAATGAACCGTTTTTCACGTTAAATGAACGACTGTTTGTCATTATGATGTGCTTTTTCACCTATTTCATCTACGTAAGAAATTATTACAACGTGGCGGTCCCCAATTGGTTCCCCAAGATTACTCTCGGGTGGATATTCCAAACTGATATTATTTATGCTATAGTCACTAACTTCCGGCAGCGAGACTTCCATCCTATTAAGGAATAGCCCCAATAATAGAGTATCAATATATCTGGTATTAGTTGGTATCAAAGAAGATTTAAGTGTTCTATTCCCTCTTATTACCGAAATAAATGTAAAGGCGTAATCCTTCCTATACTTGATAACCGGTTTTGGCTTTTCAACCCATAAGAATGCCTCTCTGGTTAGGTGACTTGTATGGTTTAAGCGTTTTCATCCTATCAAAAAGCTTCTTTCGGTAGGTGACTTGTATGGTTTAAGCGTTTTCACCCTACCAAAAAGCTTCTTTCGTTGGGTGACTTGTATGGTTTAAGCGTTTTCACCCTATCAAAAAGCTTCTTTCGTTGGGTGATTTGTATGGTTTAAGCGTTTTCACCCTATCAAAAAGCTTCTTTCGTTGGGTGACTTGTATGGTTTAAGCGTTTTCACCCTATTAAAAAGCTTCTTTCGTTGGGTGACTTGTATGATTTCAGCGTTTTCATCCTATCATAAAGCTTCTTTCGTTGGGTGACTTGTATGGTTTAAGCGTTTTCACCCTATTAAAAAGCTTCTTTCGTTGGGTGACTTGTATGATTTCAGCGTTTTCATCCTATCATAAAGCTTCTTTCGTTGGGTGACTTGTATGGTTTCAGCGTTTTCACCCTACCAATAAGCTTCTCTCGTTAGGTGACTTGACGATTTTGGTGTTTTCACCCTATCAGATCCTTTTATTAAGGAGAATTCTTTCTTCCTGATAACTGCCCGATTATTAAATACTTTCATATGGTTTCATTCTAATTTTTTAACAAATTTTTCTAGTTTCCTTTGAAATTCATACACAAATCACATCTAAATTCACAGCCCTCCAATAATTATTTCAGACCTTGTGAAATGATATGTGAATTCATATGTTGTTTTGGCTCAAATGTTTAGGGAAGGGCTGATAAAACAATGAAAAACGCACTGTTGATTTTCGTTGTGATTTCCAGTGCGTTTCTCTTTAATATTTACTTGTTTGCACCTCTGAAGTAAACCCGTTATAAGTCTTATGAGCGATTTTTCAGATGAACGATTCCTAAACCCAGTACATCTGAGAAGGTTTTTCTTCAATTAAGACCGTTTTCAAGTTCGCCACAGCTCTGTTGAACCCTTCATCAATCGACATGATTGGATCTTCGTGTTCAATGCTGATGATGTGATCATATCCATAGATTCTAAGTGTACTAATGATATTGGACCACACTTCCAGGCTGTGACCGCAACCAACTGAACGGAACGTCCATGCTCGAGTTTTCACATTGTCATAAGGTTGCATATCTGTCAGACCATACATATTGACATTATCTTGATCGATGTATGTATCCTTCGCATGAAAATGATGGATGGCATTCGCTTCACCGAGAATTTTGATGGCTGCAACCGGATCGATTCCTTGCCACCACAAATGACTTGGATCGAGGTTCGCACCTATAGCGTCACAAGTCGCTTCTCTTAATTTCAGCATCGTATAGGGTGTATGGACCATGAATCCTCCGTGGAGTTCTAGGCCGATTTTCACATCATGCGCTTCAGCTATTTCTCCGATTTCCTTCCAATAAGGAATCAACCGGTTCTCCCATTGCCATTCATAAACCTCCCGATATTCACCCGGCCAAGGTGTAACTGGCCAATTCGGATACTTTGCCCCTTCCCCATCTCCCGCTGTACCCGAAAAACAGTTTACGACGGGAACGTCCATGAGAGCAGCTAATTTGATCGTCTTACGAAGGGTTTCATCGGATTCGTGTGCGAAATTCTTGTCTGGAGACAATGGATTCCCATGACAACTGAATGCACTGATTGTCAATTCACGCTCTTTTACAAGGCTCAAATAATGATTTCTTGCTGCTGCATCATGCAACAATTCATCAAGATTGCAATGTGCATTCCCTGGATAACAGCCTGTCCCAATCTCAACTGCATGTAGCCCGTTATTTTTCACATGATCCAACATCTGTTCGAAAGATTGATCTCCAAATAATACGGTGAAAACACCTAATTTCATTTCATTCACCTACCGTTCTGATATTTTGACCCATTTTTTCGTTTGGTGACTTTCGAGTATTGCCTCAATCAGTAGCATGATACGATGACCATCCTCTAAGGTTGCAAATGAAGCATCTCTACCTTTATTTCCTTCAATCGTACTGTAAAAGTCAATCATCAAGTTTTTCAACCCGTCTGGCCATCCTTCCTGATGACCGCCTGGATAATGCGCTAAGTCTGCAGCACCTGTTGAAAGCAAACCTGGGTCTTTCACCAGCTCTTGATTCGCTTCGTTCCGTTTTCCAATCCACAAACGGTTCGGCTTCTCCTGATCCCAGGAGAAGGTGGTGTGCTCCGTCGTAATGTCGAAATAAAACTTGTTCTTACGTCCCGGACTTACTTGCGATACGGTAAAAACCCCGTGCATCCCATTATTAAAATGGACGAGTACACTGCCGTAATCTTCTGTTCCAATGTTCACGTCTTCTGTTTCAGCCGTTTGATTGGCTCCAAAGGTCGCCACTTCTTGCTTTGGTTTTTTACGAACAGGATGCACGGTTTTCAAATCTGCAAACACTTCCACGATTTTTTGACCTGTGACATATTGGATCGTGTCACACCAATGGGATCCGATGTCTGCAATGGCACGGGAAGGACCATTTTTTTCTGGATCCATTCTCCAACTGTAATCCGTCTCATATAAACACCAATCTTGCACATACCCGCCATATACCAGATTCATTCTGCCATGTTCACCGGTACTTAATTGAGTTTTCATTTCATGCACGATAGGAAAGTGACGATAGTTGAAACAGACTGTACTCACACTTCCCACTTTCTTAGACAGTTCTAAGAGCTCATTGGATTCTTCAACGTTCATGGCTAATGGTTTTTCTGATAATAGATGTTTACCAGCCTCTAAAACTGCCCGATTGAATGGGTAATGAAGCTGATTCGAAGAGCAATTATGAATGACATCCACATCAGGATCTTGAATCAGATCAGACACATTGTCATATGCTTTATCGATATTATAGTGTTGTGCGACGCTTTTCGCTTTCTCCATCTGGCTTGAAGCGATGGCGACTACATCAACGTTTGGAAGGCGTTTAACCGCTTCCAAGTGTGACATCGCGGAAAATCCTGTCCCGATGATGCCGGCTTTCAAACGATTCATCTGCCTCTCCTCCTTCTAGTCATACTTTGATGATCGATTCGATTTTTACGGCTTCACCTTTCTCGGCAGACTCGTAAAGGCCATTGATGATTTGCTGTAGGAAGACCCCTTCTTTCCCATTGCTGATCGTTGGTGTGCCGGACAAGCAAGCATCAACGAATCGTTCGATTTCAAGTTCGTGATGCCCTTTTACAGGAAGATGAGAAGGTGTTGTATCAATTAACACGTCATGCTTTTCTTGATAAATTTTTAGCGGAAAGACATCCGCTCCCCCTTTATCTCCCATAAGTGTCACGTTCATCTCATCATGTTTCTCCACATTAGCAGCGAATGCGGAATCCAAAAGGATGGACGCACCATTCTTGAAGGTGATCATGCCGCGTGCCATATCTTCAATCGTAAAGTTCTCCCAATCCCAGGGTCCCATCAGTCCGACGCCTTTTTGCTTCCCAAGCTTCTGATAAGTTACTCCGAACACCGTGTCTGGTTCTGGGTATCCCATAAGGTAAAGTGCCGTATCGAGCATATGTACTCCGATATCGATCAGCGGTCCACCACCTTGCAACTCTTTATTGGTGAAAACACCCCAGCCCGGAATACCACGCCGTCTCATGGCGCGTACATTGGCTGCATAGATTTCCCCCAGCTCATCATGGTCGATGAATCGTTTTAATGCTTCGACTTCCGGTGCATGACGGTAATGGAATCCATAAGTGAGGATTTTGCCTGCCTTTTCTGCTGCTTCTGCCATTTCAGCCGCTTCCTCGACCGTCATTGCAGGTGGCTTTTCACAGAGCACATGACATCCCGCTTCAATCGCTGCCATCGTTGCAGGGTAATGGAATTTGTTCGGTGTACAAATGCTCACTGCATCAATTTCAACCATATTGAACATTTCTACGTAGTCAGAAAAAGCGTAAGGAGCTTTCACTTCACTTGCGAGTTCACGAGCTTTTTCTGGAACAACATCACAAATTGCTACAATTTCGATGCGGTCACTACATTTGAGATAATTAGGGATGTGTACGGCTTGTGCAATTCCACCAGCGCCGATTATGGCTACTTTCAATTTATTCGTCATTGGGACACCCTCCTGATCATGCATTTTTTATGGTATTGCTCAGTTCCTTCGTTAAGACTCTCCGGTTTTGTTCATGGGAGATTTTTGCCGCTTCGTTAACCATGGTCAATGCCATCACATCAGATTCCAATATGCGTGTAGGCACTCCGTGTTGGATTACATTCACCCATTGCTCCATAGGTGTCTCGTCTGGTCGTGGAAGCTCCTCTGGCGTTAGCCAATCCTCACCATACTGTAGAGATTTCAGCCGAATCATTCGGTCTTCAATCAACAAGGTACCTTCTGTTCCATATAGCTCAAGCTGAAAAGGACTTCCAGTCGATATAAAACTCGTTTCCAAAATACCGATCGCTCCAGAATCATATTCAACAATTGCTACTGCGTTGTCATCCACCTCAAAACCTTTTGTTTGCTGCAGTTGACCCATGACTGATTTTACAGGTCCTGCTAGACGGTTCGTCAGATAAATGGGATGGGCTCCTAGGTCAATCAAGGCACCCCCACCACATTGTTCTTTGTTGAAAAAGTGGGATGGCAACCATCCGTTCGGATGACCCTCCTGAGAAACGGCACCATTGTGAGCAACCCTACAGCGAATGGTTGTCAAATCACCCAAGAGTCCCTGGTCAACGACGTCTTGCGCATATAAGTAATAATCGTCTTTCAATCTTGGTAGGGATACCATCAATTCAATATGGTTCTCCTTGACCGCCTGATAAATTTCCTGACAATCTTCAACTGTGAATGCCAAAACTTTTTCTGTGAAAATATGTTTCTTGTGCTTTGCAGCAGCTAGTATCACTTCTTTATGTAGATTTGTCGCAGTACTCACAATGACCGCATCAACATCTGGATCGTTGAGGACATTCTCCAGATTATCTTCGAATCGAACATCCAACTCGTTTGCCCATTCAGAACCACGGTCCACATCGTTATCCCAGACCACTTTGATCTGTATATTTCCTATCTCGCTAGCTTCGCGTGCATAATCTTTTGCATGGACATGCCATTTACTTAACAAAGCAACACGAATCAATTGGATACCTCCTCATTTTTGAAAACGTATGTGGTTAGGTTATTTTAATCCGCTAAAGTTGTCAAGATTAAGAATTTTACAAACAATTTAAAACCGCTCCATCATATGAGAAGCGGTTTATTTTCGGTACTCTATGCAAAATTATTTAGTCTTCAATCCACATGTCTTTAAATTCTTCCGCCTGAATGAATTGTTCTACTTCCGTTGCTTTTTCGCCATCCAGCATATGGGCAACACCGTAAGTTTCTCCTTGCCCATCCTTATTGATTACCACGTTCAAATCGTGGGTTAGCTGTTTTGAATATTCAATGGCTTGGATTAATCGATCGCTCGGCTCAAGCCACTCATCGCGATAGTCCATAGGATTTCCTTCTTTATTTAAAGGTAAATAGCGGTTGATCTGTTCCCAATGGATGATGAGTGTTAAATCGAATAAGTTTTTGAAATCTTTTTCAATCGCTTCACCATCCACAAGTTTATTTCTGAGATCAGTACTTGAAACGGTTGCAGCGAGCCATCTGTAATAAACTGGATCATCCTCATATTGAACTGGAACAGGTTCATTTAATTCTTCTGCATACTGTTGTATGAACTCCCCAAGACTATGAGCTGCAGCATCGTTTTCCGGATCATTTTTGTGAAAATCGGATACATCTTTCCACTCTTTATTTAAACCATTCCCACTTGCGCTCACCGCATCATCTGTGACATCTTCTTTGGTTTGATCTTTTTGTGTATCATCTGAAGCAAGCGTTTCTTCTGAAGGTTCGGTCGTCTGCTGATTTGCTTTTTCTGTTGAATCTAACCCTTGGGTAAGTAAAATCCCTCCGAACAACAACAAAGTTACAATGGCTGCTACACTCATGCTCCATCTGACAATAGGACGGGTTTTCTTTCTTTGATCCGTTTTCAATTGAATCATCACCTCATCTTTTTCAGTTTTAGAAAATTTCAGGTCTCGATAAACTTCATCATCCAACCGTTTTTTGAGGTTATCAAACTGTTCGTTCTTCATAGCTCTAAACCTCTCCTTTCAAGTTCCTGTTTCAATAATTGCTTCCCACGGCTTAACCGGGTTTTGACGGTCGCTTCTTTTAGCTTTGTAATCACACTGATCTCTCTGATTTTCAATCCATCATAATAAAACATATAAAGAATTCCTCTGTACTTTGGATGGATACCCAGAAGGGATGCAGTTATCAACTTCTTTTCGTCTTTTTGGATGAGCTTTAATTCAGGTGTTAGATCACTTCCGGCTTTGTGTCGTTCGACTTTAAAAGGCAGCCATTTTTTAAAATGACTACTCTTAAGGACATCCAATGAACGGTTGATCGTTATCCGATAAATCCAGGTCTTGTAACTGGATTGCTTTTCAAATTGATGTAAGTGGTGATAGCAACTGATGAAGACATCCTGTGCAATATCTTCTGCAAGGCTGATATCCTTGACGTATGTAAATGCCAGTTTCTTCACCATGTCACCGTATTCGTCCATAAGATAGACAATGGTTTCATCCCTTGTATAATTAGAGCGTCCTTCTTCCAATTCAGGCACTTGATTCACCCCTTTCTCTCTGTATTGTTTAAAATCGTAACTTAGACGAGGGACTTACAAAATGGTTTCATTTTTTTCCATAAAAAAAGAGCCATCCATAGAAAGTGTTAATCACTTCTCGGACGAGCCCTTACTTAAAGCCATCTTCTTAAGCGTTTGATATAGCGTTTGGATTGAAAGAGTAATTCCGTTTTTATGTATTTAGGTACATTGATTGCATTGATTTTTTTTATGGAAGGGTAAACGCCATCTTCATTGAACAAAACGTCGAAATTGCCTCTGTAGATCGTATCCCCAGATTGTTTATCAATCACCTCGGCGTCTACGATTGCAACGCGATTGATAAGACGGGGATCATCGGATTCCGACTCCAACGTTTCCACTTCTACCACTTTGAACAGAAATTGCGGCACGTGAATCCCCCTTTTCATTGGTGTTTCGTTTATTCTATCACGGAAATGCAAATGTGTGTTCGATTATGCTCAAAATACAAAAAGAGATACTGCTGATCACAGCATCTCCCTGTATACACTCACTTCTTTCCACTTTGTTTGATGTTGTCTTCTGAATCATCTGTGTAAGGCTCACCTTGTCCATTGACCACATAATTCTTTAGACTGTTCAAATAGTGCGCCCATCCGTTTTCACAAGCTTCGTAGCACTCCAGTTTCGGTGTTAAGCCTTCATGGACAAAGTGAAGACGGGAATCCTTTTCGTTCACATGCTCAATTTCAAACCGGATAGTTGTTCCGACCCAATCCTCTAGGTCATTAAACCCGCTCTTTTCAGGGTGTCGAGACTCAATGACTTTCCAGATCACAACTTCATTTTGTTGTAATTGATCATTCTCTGCTACAACATAAAATCCAGCTGTAGGAAACCTGAACTCTGATATGCCTCCTACCTCTTCACTGATATTAGCAAACTTCGTCCACCAATTCCGTACACCTTCCTCAGTGTGAATCGCCTTGTAGAGTTCTGAACTGGATACCGGAATATCCAGAATCGTTGTAAAATCTTTGTTCACTTTTATCTCCTCCTAAAATGTGACTCAAAAGTAACTTGTGACTATAAGGTAACATAACAGGCGTTAACTTACAATACTGTACCTTGTGCAATTTATTCCAGTGGTATGGACAAGAAGAATAAGAAATCATGAAATTCCATATTGTATAAAGGTATTGGTCACTTGGTGTGGAATATAAATGAAAATAAACTTCCAGAATTAGGAGGTAGGATAGTAATGTTCGATCATCAAAAAGAGATTCCGTCTAATCATGTTCCCACATTCGAAAATGTGAAGAATGACAATCCACTCAATGATTCAGTCATGGATTATCAAAACGGTGCAGTACCATCACAATCTTCTGGATACGACTACTCCTTAGTTGTCCCGCTTGATCAAGTACCCTATCGACCACATGATGAATAAGATAAACAAAAAAGAGGTTGAGCCTATTACAGGTTCAACCTCTTTTTATTAAAATTGTGTTGCGTAAGATTTAGCTTTTTCCAATGCTGCGGTTTTGATTTCTTCCGCTTTTTCCGGCATGAAGGCATGACCTTCGATGATGATGGAGTCTGTATCTTCAACGCCTAAGAAGCCCATGACCGCTTTAATGTAACGATCACCCATTTCAAGCTCTGCAGCAGGTCCTTCTGAATATATACCACCACGTGCTTGGATGTGTAATGCTTTTTTGTTATCCAAGAGACCAACTGGTCCGTTCTCTGTATATTTGAAAGTGGACCCAGCAATAGAGATCGTATCAATATACGCTTTCATCTTTGGAGGTACACTGAAATTCCAAAGTGGGGTTACGAATACATATTTGTCAGCTTTCTTGAATTGTTCGGTAAGTACATTGATTCTTCTTACTTTGTCTTGTTCATCTGGGCTCAATTCCTCATAAGCTGTTCCTTGTTGAAGTTTGCCCCACCCATTGAAAACATCGGTATCAATATAGGGGATATCGTAATCATAAAGATCAAGGCGGATGACCTCATCATTCGGATTGGCTTCCCGGTATTCTTGAATGAATGCCTCCCCTACGGTTAAGCCGAGGGACTCTTCCACTGATTTAGGATTTGCAGTAATGTATAGTACTTCTGCCATGTTGGTTCCTCCTAATAATTGTTATTTTGTTACTTTTATTTAGTAACTTATTTTACATATAGTATAATATCACCTAACAAAAAGTAAGCAAAGAAATATGCTTGCACGAAAAGAGAGCTGGCTTTTTACCAGCCCTAAAAAATGGGTAGACCGTCTAGATTATTGTCTTTTCGGTTATCCGGGTTGGAGCGGATATAAGTTTCCCCATCCTTTTCACGGATGACACTGACCCCTTCAATCCGCTCTTGATCGACTTCTTGAATAGCTTCCGGGTAAGATAATTCTCTTCCAAAACTCGTTTTGAACATTTGGATATTTCCGTTCTCGTCTTTCCGTACAGCAGAAAATCGTTCTTTTTCCATCATCACAACCTCCTCTAACATAGTGTTGAGCGAGTTTGTGGTTTATATGCATAAAAAACAGCCTTTCAATTTATAACGTACTTGGCCATTGTTCTCCTTTTTTGGAATCAGGTCTATTTACATGTATTTGGTTAAATTATTTGTGAAGTAGTCAGCATTTCCCATTTATTGTAAACGAAAGGCGTGCTAATGGGTTCATTTATCAGAAATTTGCTGAAAATTCAAACGTATTGTGGTATTTTGTTGGAAGTATTTACAAAAGGAGGCGTTATTTTGAATAAGAAAATTGTCACGAATGTAGCACTAGCAGGGATCATGAGCTTGTCTTTGTTATCTCCGTCAATTTCGGCCCATGATAATTTGGATGATGTGTCCATAGAAAAGGGAGCACAAGATGGTGAACAATTAAATAAAATTCCAAAGTTGGAAGGAACGAAGAACCTCAACCATTGGAATGAAGCGGCTGCTGTTCAAATCAAAGAGTACAACGGGAAAAAGAATTCCACAGCTGATGTTTATGCCCATAAAGGGTTTGCATATCTGGGCACCCATACTTCTGGTGGCGGGAACGGTGGAGTAAGGATCTTCGATTTGAAGGACCCTTCTAACCCAGTAGAAATTGCGAAGTTTGCTGACGACATTCCTGGTACATGGCAAGAAAAAGTCATTGTTAAAACGGTCAACACCCCTTATTTCAAAGGAGATTTAGCGGTTGTAAGTGTACAACAGCTAAATGTCAACAATGCGCTTTCAAAGGGTGGTTTCCTTTTATATGATGTAAACGATCCACACAACCCGAAAAAGCTTGGATTCTGGGAGCTTGATAAAAGAGTACGAGGCACACATGAACTATACTTGACTGTTCAAGGGAACAAACCAGTCGTATTGACCGCTAACCCTTATGCAGATTACTATACGCATGGAGAACAGAAGGATTTCGCATTAGTAGATGTCACAGATCCTTCAAATCCACAAACGGTTTATGAATTCGACCCAAGGATGATTGAAGAGGTTCCGGAGGACTTCAATGGATATCACTGGCATGCACCAGACGGAAAAACCCGTCCTGCATTCAACCATAGTACAATGACGGATCAGACAGGTAAAACGGCATTCCTTTCGTTCTGGGATCTAGGTACAATCATTCTAGATATTTCAAATCCATATGATGTTGAGTATCTTGGCAGAACCGATTTCGGGCCAGATGTACAAGGAGCGGCTCACTCTTCTGCGCTTGCAAAAGGTGGGAATGTGTTGGTTGAAACAAGAGAAGTATACCACCCTACAAGAGAAGGTTATGAAAGATCGTATGGCTATACGCGGATTTTTGATATAAAGGATAAAACGAATCCTAAACTGCTTAGTACTTTCAAAACGGATCTCGTGGATCATGTAGAAGATGGCGTTACTTTTGCAAATACCGTCCACGATCCTAAGGTTCACGGTAACACCCTCTATCTCTCTCACTATGCAGGAGGGATAAGGGCTGTAGACATTACAGACCCGGCGAATCCCGAACAAATCGGTCAATATGTACCTGAACAGGCTTTCTTCTGGGGAGTGTTTGTTGATCAGAATTACATTCTAGCTTCAGATATGGGACAAGGTCTCAAAGTTCTATTGAAGAATAACAGCAATAACAAATAAATTTATTTAAAAAGCTGGCTTAATGGCCAGCTTTTTACTGTTTAATAAATGATAAACGTTGTAAAAATTGTAGCTGCTATAAAGGGCAATCCAAATAAGACGACATTTTGGCCAAGTTCTCGATTTCTTCGATCTTCATCCGCATCTCCGCTTTGTACATCTCTCGTTCTCCGAACAAATGAACCTAATAGTATGCCAGATAAAGCAATGGTAGCAACACTCATGATTGCTGATATTTTGAAGAACAACGATACATCAAAAAACAAAGTGATTGCTAATATTGATAATGAACAAATGCCAAATAAAAATGATTTTTTCAAAGAAACATCCTTTCAAACAATTCAGTTGTTCTAAGTTGATTTTACTAGTATGTAATAACGAAAAAGAGGATCATTTTGCCTTCATTTTTCCCTTTGTGTGGTAACCATCTTTCTTTCCCTTATTTACGATCCAATCTACTGCGCTCACAAAGTCTTCCGCTATCACATCCGGAGTTACCTTTCCCCATTTCCCATAGTACTTCGAACCTCGGTATTTTTCAGAAGCATCCATACCTGAACCGGTCTTGACTAAGATCTTATAACAACCTGCATCCTCTGCAGCGACCATATCAGTCCATCGATCACCCTATCGTTCCATCCCTGTCTATGAATACTGCTTGGAACAAGCTTTCCACCTCCATATCTCGTCATCATGAGTAGTGAACTTGTAAAAATGACATGATCTCTTTGTTCATTTCGATGAGATGATCACCCGAAGGAAAATGTCCCATTTCAAACCCTATGAAAGATTTCAGATTAGGAATGATTTCATGAGCTTCAGCTTTTAAATTCTTTTCCGGAAAGAAAACATCATTGATCCCAGCAATGACCATAGTAGGGGCATGAAAATTCGTTAGATCGTCCCTCGAAGTAAGTTTCGGCATGTCTTGTTCTAATCGAAGATGCTTGAAAATATCACCGATAATTTTATGATCTACCTCTTTCATGGAGTGATCAGACATGGTATCCGTTATCCTTCTCAAATAGGTGTCTGAAGAAGTCATCTGGAACATAAGAAGAGGTATGAGAATCCTTTTTATCATATCGTACTTGGATCCCAAGCGAATGCCTGCTGGAGAAACCAATATTGCACTTTTAATCCGCTCTGGAAAATAGGTAGCCAACCGTAAAATGATCCCTCCACCATAAGAGGGGCCAATGAACGCACTACTAGTGGTTCCGAAATGATCCATCAAGTCACTTACCCAAATTGCAAAACTATCATCTTTGGCAGATATACGTACTTCGTCACTATAACCGGGGTGTCCGATTGTATCTGGAGCGTATACTCTGTATATATCCAATAATGGCAAGAACCAGGACAATGTCATCGGGTTGATGCAATTGCCCCCTTGTAAGATGAAAAGAGGTTTCCCATCAGAAGGTCCACCTACCAAAACATGTGTATTTCCAAACCGTGTCATGACATGTTCCCGCTCGAATTCATGTTCAAAGGAAGCCATATACGATTCATAGTGTTCTTCAATGTGTTTTTTACCTTTTAAGCTTTTATAAATTGACTTTCCCAACGTCTTTTTCTCCATTCCCTAGTGTTTTACATAAATATACGGACGCTATAATTTACTTGCACAACCCCTATTGAAACTAACCGCAAATTGGGGTGAGATAAGAGCTTGTTTCTCGAATACAAGTGTTCTTTTTGCCAAAATCCTTGTACGTTTCTCGAAAATAAGGATGCGTTTCTCGATATTAGGAATGTGTTTCTCGAAATTAGAGCTAGGTTTTGCCGAACAGTTCCTTCTTACTACAAAAGAACCTCTATCTAGTTTTTATTTCGATTTTTAATCGAAGCGGAAATCGCTACAAGAAAAATGATAAAGAAAAAGACACCAACCCCGATCAGAATTGAAAAAATGTCCAAACGAATCCCCCCTTACGAATTACAGGATATGTATCTAGTTTAACAAACCTCATAAGAAAAAAAGCTACCTAAATACATAGGTAGCCTGACATACTATGTTATTCCTCTTCTTCTCTTTCCACTTTCCACACTTCCGTAACTGGGCCTTCTGAAGTGACATCTATCATGAAGGAACCGTTATTATAACGATCAGCTGGACGTAGCTGTGCAGGATCAACGGTTTCTTCCTTCCCTTTTTCTGCCTTCATGATGATATAATCCTTGTCTTGGACATGTATGACTTCAACCACCCTATGTGGATTGTTTTTCAACTCACGTAGCATGACTACGCCACGTTTCGCTCGGGTTGTTTTCTCAAATTCGTTTTCCAATCGCATTTTCTTGACGGCGCCGCGATTTGTAACCAACACCATCTCTGTTTTCGATTCCTTATCCTTGATAAAGCCACTGACGACATAATCACCATCTTTTAGATTGATCGCCTTGACACCTGCCGCTCTTTGTCCAACGATACTGATTTCTTCTTCTTCATACCAGAGACCATAACCGTTTCGTGTAGCAATGAAGACTTCTTGCTGACCATCTGTAATATAGACATCTACTAACTCATCATCATTTTTCAATTTAAGGGCCATGAGCGGTTTCGAATATCGTTGTGCTTTATAATTACTCAATTCGGTTCGCTTCACCATGCCATTTTTTGTAAAGAACAGGATGAACTCATCGCTTTTGAATTCTTCAATGACCATTGAATCGATGATGTATTCGTCTCGATCGATCGAAACGATGTTCGTGACGTGTTGACCGGCATCTTTCCAACGAATATCCGGCAGCTCGTGAACAGGTATGTGCAAGTAATTCCCTTTGTTCGTAAAGATCAACATCGTGTTGGTCGTATTGGCGTTGAACGTTCTCAGAACCCGATCGGTCTCTTTCATCCCAGGCGGTTCACCATTAGATGCTGCATAAGAACGGGGGCTCGTACGCTTCACGTAGCCTTCTTTCGTGACAGAAACGACGACATCTTCTGATGGAATCATGACTTCCAAATTGATTTTGATTTCAGAGATTTCCGCTTCTATGACGGATCTTCGGTCATCTGCATACGTTTTCTTCACTCTTGATAATTCTTTTTTGATAACGGAGAGCAACTTACGTTCACTGTTCAAAATGGCAAGCAATTCTTGAATCCGCTTATTCAGTTCTTCCGCTTCTTTTTCGAGTGTTTGTATATCCGTATTCGTTAATCGGTAAAGCTGGAGCGTTACGATGGCTTCTGCCTGTGGCTCCGTGAATTCAAACTGTTGTATCAAGTTTTGCTTAGCATCTTTCTTATCTTTCGAACCACGGATCGTGGAGATCACTTCGTCTAAGATTGAAATGGCCTTGATCAAACCTTCAACGACATGTTGACGATCTTGTGCTTTCTTCAGCTCATAGTTGGAGCGGTTCGTGACCACTTCACGCTGATGCTGGATATAAGCATCAATCAATTGTCTCAAGCCCATCAATTGTGGGGTACGGTTGTGAATCGCAACCATGTTGAAGTTATACGATATTTGCAGATCAGTATTTTTGAAGAGGAAATTCAATACCCCTTGTGAATCCGCTTCTTTTTTCAATTCCACTACGATTCGAAGACCAGTACGATCGGTCTCGTCACGCACTTCAGAAATACCGTCCACTTTTTTATCCAATCGAAGCTCGTCCATACGTTTGACGAGGTTCGCCTTGTTCACTTCATAAGGAATTTCGGTAATCAAAATTTGCTGACGTCCACCTCGTAGATCCTCAATTTCAGTTTTTGCACGGACGACAATTTTTCCTTTACCTGTTTCGTAGGCTTGTTTAATGCCGTCCACGCCTTGGATGATTCCGCCAGTTGGGAAATCAGGACCTTTGATGACCGTCATCAATTCGTCCACGGTGCATTCCGGATTGTCGATCTGCATGGTCACAGCATCAATGACCTCACCTAAATGATGAGGTGGAATTTCAGTTGCGTAACCGGAAGATATCCCTGTGGAACCATTGACGAGCAAGCTAGGAAAATGTGCCGGTAAGACGACCGGTTCTTCTTGTGTGTCATCAAAGTTCGGTGTGAAATCAACGGTATTTTTCTCGATGTCTTTTAACAGTTCGGAAGCGATCGGTGATAGCCTTGCTTCGGTATAACGCATCGCAGCTGGCGGATCCCCGTCAATACTACCGTTATTTCCATGCATCTCAACCAAGACGTTCCTGACTTTCCAATCTTGACTGAGACGGACCATCGCATCATATACAGACGTATCGCCGTGTGGATGGAAGTTCCCGATCACGTTACCGACTGTTTTAGCCGACTTCCGGTACGGTTTATCTGACACATTGCCATCCTGATACATGGCATAAAGAATACGTCGTTGTACAGGTTTCAAGCCATCTCGCGCATCTGGTAGTGCACGTTCCTGAATGATGTATTTACTATACCGGCCAAAACGATCGCCGATGATATCTTCTAATGGTAAATCTAAATATTTCTCTGCATTCGCCAAAACATTACTCCCCCTCAACTACAGCCAAGTTCTCGTTTTCTAAGATGTTGGTTTCTTCATCCAGTCCAAAAGCGACATTGGATTCAATCCACTTACGTCTCGGTTCGACCTTATCGCCCATTAATACGGATACTCGACGTTCCGCTCTCGCGATATCTTCAATTTTCACACGGATGAGTGTACGGGTCTCCGGGTTCATCGTCGTTTCCCATAACTGATCCGCATTCATCTCACCAAGACCTTTGTAGCGTTGAATCGTATATCCTTTTCCGACTTTTTTGATGGCTTGTTTGAGGCCGTCTTCATCCCATGCATATTCGATGACTTCTTTCTTGCCTTTTCCTTTGCTCACTTTATAGAGCGGTGGTAAGGCGATGTACACTTTACCGGCTTCAATCATCGGTTTCATGTAACGATAGAAGAAGGTCAACAGCAATACCTGGATGTGGGAGCCGTCTGTATCGGCATCTGTCATGATGACGACTTTGTCATAATTGGAATCTTTTATCGTAAAATCAGCCCCGACACCTGCACCGATGGCATGGATGATCGTATTGATCTCTTCATTTTTGAAGATATCGGCAAGCTTAGCCTTTTCGGTGTTGATGACTTTACCTCTGAGCGGAAGAATCGCTTGGAATCGTCTGTCGCGCCCTTGCTTGGCAGATCCGCCTGCAGAATCCCCCTCGACGAGATAGAGCTCATTCTTATTAGCATTACGAGATGATGCTGGCGTCAACTTACCGCTCAGCATGGAATCTTTACGATTCTTCTTTTTGCCGTTCCGAGCATCCTCACGTGCTTTGCGAGCGGCTTCACGTGCCTGAGAAGCTTTGACAGCTTTACGAACGAGCATCTCACTTACTTTCGGATTTTCCTCAAGGAAATAGTTGAGCTGCTCTGAAACGACCGCGTCAACGGATGATCGAGCATCGCTCGTACCTAGTTTGCTTTTCGTCTGACCTTCGAACTGAAGTTTCTCTTCAGGAATCCGAACCGACACGATGGCAGTTAAGCCTTCTCGGATGTCCGAACCATCAAGATTTTTATCTTTTTCTTTCAGAAGTCCGGTTTTCCGTGCATATTCATTGAACACGCGTGTCATTGCCGTTTTGGAACCAGACTCGTGCGTTCCACCATCTTTCGTCCGTACGTTGTTGACGAAGGATAGCATGTTCTCGGAGTATCCATCATTGAATTGAAAAGCGAATTCGACTTCTATGGCATTCTGGAATCCCTGAAAAGAGACGACAGGATGCAAGGTATCTTTTTCTTCGTTCAAATAATTGACGAATGCTTCGATTCCCGTATCAAATTGGAACTCCACTTTTTCATTATCATTATCTCTTAGATCATGTAATTCGATCTTCATGCCTTTCAAAAGGAAAGCAGCTTCTCGAAGACGCTCACTTAACGTTTCAAAGTTGTATGTCGTTGTAGAGAAAATACTCGGGTCCGGTTTGAAGTGTACGATTGTACCGGTTTTTCTAGTTGTACCGATTTTCTCGAGCGTCGTTGCTGGTTTTCCACCATTCACAAACCGTTGATGGTATATGACGCCGTCTCGATGGATGGTCACTTCCAACCATTCCGAAAGTGCATTGACGACAGATGAACCCACACCATGTAGTCCACCACTTGTTTTATATCCACCTTGACCGAATTTCCCCCCGGCATGTAAGACGGTAAAGATGACTTCTGGTGTCGGTTTACCTGTTTTGTGCATACCTGTTGGCATCCCACGTCCTTCATCCACGACGCTGATGCTGTTATCTTTATGTATCTTGACAGTGATGGCATTCCCATACCCAGCCAATGCTTCATCGACTGCATTATCTACGATTTCATATACGAGATGGTGTAATCCCCGGTTATCTGTACTTCCGATGTACATACCAGGTCGTTTGCGGACAGCCTCAAGACCCTCCAGAACTTGAATGGCATCATCATTATATGAAAGCTGTTCTCTTGTAGCCAAAACCCTCGTGCCCCTTTCAAAACTCAGACAAACATTTTTTAATTGTATCGTATCAGAACATTTGTTCACATACAACGTTTTACTTGTTACATTGTTCATCAATAGTATCGGTTATACATCTATTATCTTTTATTCATGCCTGCAATGAACCATTATATCATAAGGCTTAAGCCGTTCTAATCTTATATTACCATTCGTTTTGCCCGTTTTGAGTGGTTTTCATTCAATTTTCCTTTTGAAAGCCAAAATGAACCACTCTGCGTGGAGTGGTTCATTACGTTTACATGGATGCGTGTTCAACCTTAATGCAACGATCCATGATGACTGTCGTTTTTGTATTTTCTAGCATGTTCGCAGCTTCTTCATTAAATATCCCTAATTGCGCCCAGAACACATCAGGTTGTAACTCTTTCGCCTCTTCAGCAATGGCCGGAAGTTCTTCGCTACGTCTGAAAACATTTACGATATCAATAGGACCTTCCACATCTTTAAGTGATGGGTAAGCTTTCAACCCCATGGTTTCTTCAATTGTCGGATTGACAGGAATGATTTCATAACCGTTGTCTTTCATGTAGCTGGAAACCTGATAAGATGTCCTTTCGGGTTTATCAGATAACCCAACAACAGCGATTCTCTTTTTCGTTTGAAGAATGTCTTTTATTTTCGATTGATCTGGATTTTGAAAAGCCATTGATACCACTCCCATTGAAATGTATTTAATTCTAACCTTTCACGAAACGCCCTTTTTCAAACATCCTCCATATAATATTCGTGGTGATGTAATGGATTTCCTGCTATTACAGGCACTTGTTGGTTCCACTTTTTCTTACAGCAACATATATTGTAATCAACTAAATAAGTTGCTCTAATGCAAAAAATGGAGGGAATATTCATGTCTAACCATATCAAGAAGAAGTTATCATACTATACTTGTTTGCTGAATGTATTATCCATCATCGATGAAAAAGAAAAAGAAGAGATCTTGATGAAGATCCAACAAAGAAATCCCCACCTCTAAAGGAGGAGATGGGGATTCTTTAAGTTTAGCCGATTTTGTAAACGCCTCGGTACTTATCGGACAGATACTGGATTAAATGTTCTGCGTTCAATCCTTCTCCTGTCACTTCTTTGATGATTTCAATCGGTTTTTTCATTTTACCGTGTTGATGCACATTCTTCGTCAACCATTCTTTAATTGGAAGAAGGTTGCCTTCCTTCAGTTTTTGATCGAAGTCAGGGATGTCTTTCAACATTGCATTTTTCAACTGTGCAGCATAAATGTAGCCTAGTGCGTAAGACGGGAAGTAACCGAAGTCTCCACCAGACCAATGGATATCCTGAAGTACACCTTCTGCATCATTTTTCGGTTCTATTCCTAAGTACTCCTTCATCTTGTCATTCCAAACTTCAGGAAGGTCCTTCACTTGGATTTGATCGCTGAAGAGTCCCTTTTCGATTTCATAACGAAGGATGATATGGAGCGGATATGTCATCTCATCTGCTTCAATACGAATCAATGATGGTCCGGCAACATTGATGGCCCTATAGTAATCATCCATCGATACGTTGTCGAACTGACCGTTTGAATAGGATTTGAACGTATCATAATTGTTTTCCCAGAAAGAGTAGTTTCGTCCAACGAAATTCTCCCAGAATAGGGATTGGGATTCGTGGATCCCCATGGAGGTACCTGTACATAATAGTGTTCCAATCAAGTCTTGACTGATGTTCTGCTCATAAAGTGCATGCCCGCCTTCATGGATGGTACCGAATACAGCTGTACGAAAATCCTTCTCATCATACTTCGTGGTAACACGGACATCCCCAGGGTTCAAACCGATTGCAAACGGGTGGTTCGTCGTGTCCAATCGCCCAGCCTTGAAATCATACCCCATTTGCTCTAGGACATGCATGCTGAATGCCTCCTGTTGACTTGCCGGAAAGTGATCAAATAAAAAGGAGGTATCCGGTTGATTTTTGGAAGCGACTACGTCCTGTACAAGCGGTACGATTGCTTCACGCAATTGATTGAAGACGCGATCGATCGTTTTGACATCAACACCTGGTTCGTACAGGTCAAGCAATGTATTGTAAGGGTGTTCATTATATCCCCAATAACCCACAAAGTTCTTTTTGAAATTGACGAGCTTCTCCAAATAAGGTTGAAGCATGGAGAAATCAGAGTTTGCTTTTGCCTCTTCCCATACATTCTCCGCTTTGGATTGGGTAATGATATATTCTTTGTATTCCGCCTCCGGAATTTTTCTGTTCCGTTCAAACTCTTGTTTTGCCTCTTCAACGGCACGTTTAGTGACCGGGTTTAAATTCGGATGTAAAGAATCATCTGATAAGGCATCCAGACATTCTTTCATTTGGTCTGATGTGGACAACTTGAAGACTTCAGATGATAACATTCCGATTACTTCTGAACGTTGTTCTACACCTTTTTTAGGTGCCCCTGTTCTTAAATCCCATACCATAAGACCGATTGCTTCGTTATAGCTTGTAATTCGTTGTGTAAGCTCATGGAACTTTTGTTCTGACTTATGTACTGTTGTATTCGTCATATGTAACAATCCCTTCTATATACCAGTATCAAAGTGCTCCATCCTACTAATTAGACGAAAATCGAAAAAACCCTTTTAAGGACCAACATCTTTTAATAATTTTAGAATTAAGTACGGTACGTGAAATTTAAAAAAGTGTCTGGTCCCTCGGGAGGTCAGACACTTCCTTTTTCAATCGTATAAGTTGGAGTATTGGCTCATTCCACTGTGGTAACCTGTTTCATGTGAGATGGCCTGGTGCAATTGATTTTTAATTTGCTGACAGGTTTCCGTGTAACAAGGATCTCCATTGTTGATATGTTCGAGCGCTTTCATCGCTTTCGAAACCCTTTCGAGGTCTGTGAATCGTTCGTACATAAAGGAACCACCCTTCTAAGTCTTTCTTAACTTAGTATGGGTGGTTTCCGTCATCCTTAAACCTCGACGTGTTTTCTTGGCGGTTTTTTCCCGAAGTATTGATAATAATGGCATTTAAGATCCCCATTATACAGTTTTCTTTTCTTGGAAGCTTTCTTGCCATACAAGCCTTCAAAACCTTCATGTGATGTGAGTATATAGAGCGACCATGTGTCCAGTGCACCGAACACCTCGCCTAGTTCACGATAAAGCTTTTCTACGTAATCTCGTTCATTCAGACGCTCTCCATACGGCGGGTTTCCAATCACATATCCGTACTCTTTCTTGGTGCGAAAATCTTTCATCTGCATTTGTTTGTATGTGATGTCTCCCTTTAATCCCGCTTCGTCTGTATTATTCTCAGACAGCTCAATCATCTTATGGTCGATATCGCAACCCATGATATCTACAGGGAGGTCGAAGTCAGCCACGTCGTGGGCTTCTTCAACTGCTTGATACCAAAGTTTTTTATCAAGCCAGGACCAATTTTCAGAAGCGAATTCTCGATTGAGCCCCGGTGCGATTTTTTTCGCGATCATCGCCGCCTCAATCGGAATGGTGCCAGAACCACAGAATGGATCCAGGAAAGGTCGATCAGCTCGCCAATTCGTCAATTGAATCAATGCCGCTGCCAATGTTTCCTTCAATGGTGCTTCATTGTGCAAGTAGCGGTACCCACGTTTATGAAGTCCTTCACCACTTGTATCCATCGTGAGTGTAGCGATGTCTTTATGCAAAGCGACTTCTACACGATAAAACGCACCGTCCTCTGGGAGCCAGCCAGAAACACCATACGTTTCCTTCATATTTTCGACAATCGCCTTCTTCACAATCGCCTGACAATCAGATACACTGAATAGTTTGGATTTCACTGAACGTCCGATGACAGGGAATTCTGCATCCTCTGGTAAGTAATCTCCCCATGGTAAGGCTTTCGTCTTCTCGAACAGCTCTTCAAAGGAAAGTGCCTTGAACGAGCCGACTTGCACTTTGATCCGATCAGCCGTCCTTAGCCACAAATTCAATCGTGGAATGGCCCGCTCATCTGCCTCGATGATGATTTTCCCGTTTTCAACCTGTACGTTTTCATATCCAAGTGCTTTCACTTCGTTTGCTACGATGGACTCCAGCCCCATTGCTGCAGTCGCAATCAACGTTAAATTCATTAATAAAGACTCCAATCCTATGTATGTTCATTCCCATTATACCCGAAACATGCAAAAATGCTTCAAATCCAACAACATAATACTGAATAACAGTTCAAGGGTCATTCTAAAAAGGTGATTTAAAGGAAATTCACAATCCTCCCACGGTCAACTTTGGAAAGGGAGTGAATTTCTATGAAAATCAACGACAAAATAAAAAAAAGCCCTTTTAAGTGGGCTTTCGGTCTATCGTTTTGTAAGCCATGTTCTGTTCCCAGTACTCATGCAGAGCAAGGCTCCTCGTACGTGGGTGGTAATCATCTATCTCCAGATGTTCTCCAACATCTGCTCTTCTCTTCGTTCAATTCCTCCGAGAAGACTCCCCTACCGTAATTTGGGTTTCTCGCTCGTGGGGTTTACCTCGTTCCACTCCTGCAGTTTCCTGAAGGACTTCGTCACTGTGGCACTTTCAAAGTATTCACACCATATCCGAAGACGTAGGTGTTTTCCTTGCCGTTACTCCAGTCTTGACCAGAGTACCCTAACTTATGAATTCATTAGGCACGAACACTACAGTCATCTCAGACTGTGCGAGCATGGACTTTCCTCTATACCTCTCAAAGGAGGTACAGCGATTACCCAAACGATATGACCGCTAGAGTCAACTTCCATTATACATGACGCTCATCACGTTTTCAATGTAAATAATAACCAGAACGAATGTAGCCTTGGATCAATCGTACAATTTGCTACCGAAAACATGCTTTTCCAAATTGGATAAGCGTTTCAAAATATCATAATTCGTGATTCCAGCACCGTTGCTTTGCTGCCTTGGCTGTTCTCCTGCACGTTGGACTTCTTTACGCAGTTTATTGTTTTCTTCTGTCAAACGGTCGATTTCCTTTTGGAATTGTTCATAATCTTTGATGATAAGATCGAGAAATTGATCGACTTCATCCTGGTCATAGCCTCGAAAGCCCGACTTGAAGTCTTTTTCTAAAATTTCCTTTGATGTTAATTGAACACGTTTGTTGTTATCCATATATACCGTCACCCCGTTAGTACTTTATAATATCATAATGAGGAAATGCGCTAAGTTCTATCAAACATTATACCAACTTCCAAGAAATATTCATCTAATGTTTATGTTGCCCAATCCTCTGTGTTTGATTTCTGTTCTTCAATATAGTCGTTCACATCAAAAAAAGAAATCGATAATATAGGATATTCGTTACCCGCTTCCTGATATTTGTGCGCAGTCTTCAAATAATATTCAGGACTCCCTGATTGATCAGGATCGTATAGCACAAGAAGTGCATCTGTCTTATCAATGATGAACTGGTTACATGCTTGTAGTTGTCCCGGATTTTCATAAGGTTTTTTGGATACACTGTCCACGAAATCCGCACCTTCAAGAATCTGATGATAATATTCTTGCGATGCTTCTTTCCACTTGTGTTCTTGTTCCTCGAATGGTGTCAGGACTGCCAATTGAAGTTCTGGGTATTGCTCCTTCAGTTGCAGGACAACTTCACCAGCCCAGAGCTCGACCCCTTGCTGTCCTGTCATGACCACCCATTCTAATCCTTCTTCTATCAACTGGATCAGACGATTTCTCAAGACTCCTTGTATGTATGGTACAGCTTCATGCTTATTTGAAAATATGCCGAGTTCATGCGCTTTATACCCTGTCACAGCTACTACTTTAATCATCCCTCGACTCCTTTTCTCTTATAGGGAAATGGACTCCCTTCTAGTGTATCACATTTTCCATTGCCAAAATTGTAGAAAAAAGACAAATCCATCATGTTTTTGAAAATAGGAAAAAGAAAAACGAACCGAAAGAATTCGGTCCGTTCATACACCTTTACCACCAAGGGCGAGGTCCTTGACCATAACCTCCACCATAGCCGCCTTCATAGCCTCCGCCATGTTGACAACCGCACTTTGGCGGAACCATACAATGTTTATGATGGGTCTTACAACAAGACTTTGTACAATGTTTCTGCATATGCTTATGCTGGTAAATGTTGTGGTGTACGTGTTCTTCGATTACTGGATGGATATGCGGCACGACCTTATAATGACAGAAATGCTTGACACACTTTTTGGGTGGATGGACCACCGGGCACATCATTTGAGGCTTATTATATTGCATCCCATAGATTCTCCTTTTGAATTATTTACTGCTTTGTAGTTAATGTATGAGAAACCTATGAGACTTGTCTGAGGCAACCGCCTCGTTATCCCCCTCATCTGATGAAAATGGTCAAGCACCTACGTTCATGAAGTATACGGTCAGGCCGATCATCAAAAAGAATAGTGCAACTAACATCCTTCTCAATGTCGGATTCCCCCTAAAAATGTTATGATCCATTCATAATAATAGGGCGTTTCGACATTTTTTTCAATATTTCTATGACAAAAGTCTCTAAACATGTAAAAAACCCCGGTATAGCGCGAAAAGAATCGGTTTTTGCGCTTACCCGGGGAATATTTCATTTGCATTATTTCCTCAATTTTCAGCTTATTTTGCCTTCCAAACGCTCAATCCTTTTACAATAGGACAATCGATCCTTTTCATCGTTCCTTCGGATGATACGGTTTGCATTTTTCCAGGTATCATACCCTTTCTGTGCAAAATGCAATGCTCGTTCAAAATCCTTATGAGTATGTTCATAAATCTTGGATAATTCAATGAAAGCTTCTGGATCCTCCTTTTCACCAAGGACCTCTTTCCACAAGACCTCTGCTTGCGGAAGATTCTTTTCCTTCTTATAGAGGCGTGCCAACGCTTTTTTCGCTTTGAACGATTGTGTGGATTCTTTCAATTCAACATATCTTCGCTTGGCTTCTTCAACATCCTCCACTGCTTCGAACCATCGAGCGACTTCATATTGCTCAACAGCACTCAACGTTTCTTTCCCTTGTCCAATCAGCACATTGGATAAGTGAGTATACAATGCAATCAACGTCAGTACATCGAGTTCATTATGCTCAAAGACACCTTTCAGAATGGCAGGATCCTTCTCTCTTAAATATTCAAAATAGAGCATCGGAGCCAAATATCCTGGTGTGTCCTCTTTCCGTTCTATATTCAATATTTCTTGTTCGACATTTGCTAGACGCAACGATTCATAAGACTTTTTCCATATTCGTCGTGAAGCATGAAGTAAATCGAAATGTCCGAATGAAGGGAGTTTCGGTACCATGTCTCGGACAAATGTATGTCTTGTCTTCACTTGCGGCCAATCAAATGCCTTTCCATTGTATGTCACCAGATTGCCCATATCTTGGACATCGGTCAGAAAATGGTGGTAAAGTGCTGTCTCATGGCCAGGACCCGGGAGGAAATATTGCCTGACCTGGATTGCGTTTTCCATGATCCTCGCGACGCCGAGAAGGAAAATCGTATTTCCCGCTCCAGTACCCAATCCGGTCGTCTCCGTATCAAAGAACAACAAGTCCTCTGCTTTCCTTCCAGCTGAAGAAAGCGGGTGGGACTGATTCCAATCATTCCAAAGCGATACGGAATCATACAAATCCGCTACTCGATAGGGGCCGATTTTATGGTTGCAATCATACGTTTTCTCCCGGAGTATACAGTACTGATCTTCGAATGTCGCCTGGATCGCATCAAATGAAGTCCATGCAGGATCTGTCTTTTGAGCAGGAGAAACCTTTCGAGCAGTATTTTCCATATTCTGCTTATCTGTTCCGACATGCGTGAGCTCTTTTTTAAAACGATTCAATTTATTTTGTAAAGACATGTTTCGAATCGTTCCTTCCTTCTGATAAAAATCGTAATGCCAATCCTTTGATGTCAGTAGCCTGCATCTCATTTCCGACACAGGACGGACATCCTTTCTCACAAGGGCACCTTTTGATGACTTGCTCAGCTTCACTGAGAATTTCGGTAATATGTTCGTACACGTATTCGCTCAGACCGATCCCTCCTGGATAACGATCGTAGAAGAAAATGGTAGGCAACTGAGAGTGGGAAGCTTTCACTTGCGGAACGACATGCAAGTCACTAACATCACACATGACGAACAATGGTGCAACGTGACGCATGACATTGGATATACCGACGAGCCCTTCTTCCAATTCCTGTTCGGATAGCCCTTCTACCATTTCTTGCGGGAAGCTGATCCATGTCGCAGATGTATGAAGTTCTTCTTCCGGCAACGATATCGGACCTGAACCGATATTTTCATGTGTACCGAATTTGATTTTCTTGAAGATCGTCGCCATCGCGTTGACCGTAACATCTCCAAACGCCACATCCATTCGAGGATACCCTTTCTGTTTGTCCTCTTCCAACACTTTCAGTGAAACAGCTAAGTTCGCATCCGTATAGTAATCGACATCCACCTCCCTGATGAATGCCTTCTTCTCTTCATAATCGAGCTTTTCCACCTGGTACTGGATGCCTTGGTGTAGATAGATCGCTTCTTCATGTAAAAGTGTCATAGAGCTGAACCGATCCATTTCTCCGATGACCTTGACGTTAGCGACGTCCGTCTGGTCGATGATGACGACGTTCTCCTGGGATGCAGAGCGAAGGCTGATGTTATGAGCAGGGAAAGAATCATTCATCCAGTACCAACGATCCCCTTGTTCGTGCAGGACGCCTTCTTCTGTTAGGAAATACATGATTTCGTCTATCTCGACGCCATCGAATGTTTCGTCATTTCTGAACGGTAGCTCATAAGCTGCACATTTCAGATGGTCTACCAAAATCAATAAGTTATCTGGATTGATTCTTGCTGTTTCCGGGTTTCGATTGAAGAAGTAATCCGGGTTCTGGATGATATATTGGTCGAGTGGGGATGAACTTGCCACCAACACGACAACAGATTCACCCTGTCTTCTTCCTGCACGGCCGCCTTGTTGCCATGTACTTGCGATCGTACCTGGATATCCGTTCATGATACAGACTTGAAGCTGACCGATATCCACGCCAAGCTCCAAGGCATTTGTGCTGACGACGCCCATTACTTCGCCGCTTCTCAACCCTTGTTCGATCTCACGCCTTTGTTTCGGTAAATAGCCTCCTCGATAGCCTCTGATCGATTTGTTTCCGATCTTCCGCTTGATCAGTTCCTGAAGGTAGGTCAATAGGATTTCCACTCGCACTCGACTTCTTGCAAAGACGATTGTCTGAACTTCATTTTCCAAAAACAAAGAGGCAAGCTTTTTCGATTCAAGAGTAGCACTACGCCGAATGTTGAGAGGTTTGTTTACAATCGGAGGATTATAAAATACGAAATGCTTTCTTCCCACTGGCGCACCGTTGTTATCGATGAGCCGGACTTGATTTCCCGTCAGATTCTCCGCCAATTCTTTAGGATTGGCGATGGTGGCGGATGTACAAATGAACGTAGGATGACTTCCATAATAAGCACATATCCTCTTCAACCTGCGGATGACGTTGGCTACGTGACTCCCAAAAACCCCTCTGTATGTATGCAGTTCATCAATGACAATATATTTCAGGTTCTCAAATAGGGATACCCATTTCGTATGATGAGGAAGAATCGCTGAATGCAGCATATCCGGATTGGTCATGACGACATGACCTGCCTTACGGATCACTTGCCGGATATTCGATGGTGTATCCCCATCATACGTATAGCTTTTGATATCCAATCCGATTTCTTCAATGAACTCATTCATTTCACTTTTCTGATCCTGTGCCAGCGCTTTCGTCGGGAACAGATAGAGCGCCCGACTGTTTTCATTCTCCGCTACCTCTTGCAAGACGGGTAGATTGTAGCAAAGGGTCTTTCCAGAAGCGGTAGGCGTTACAGCTACGAAGCTTTCCTTGTTCCTTGCCGACTCGAAAGCTGTAGCTTGATGTGTATATAAAGAATTGATTCCTCTTCTCTCTAGAGCATGACGAATTTTCGGGTGTACAAGCTCTGGAATTTCAACAGATTTGCCTTCTTTTTCGGGCAGTGTTTTCCATTGCGCGATGTTAGCTGCGATCGTATCATCCTGATTCATCACTTTCAGAATCTCATTCAAATCTTTTCTGAATCTCATACCGTTCACTCCATTCTCCCTCCATTTTATCGAATAAACGTTCGTAGGAAAAGGGATACCTACAAGAATGGTAAGAATGTCTCTCCATACAAAAAAGCACCAACATTTAGGGTGCTTTCAAGATCTAGCGATATTACTTACTTAAAGCGATAGCAAGTTTTGAAGTCATGTTGATATCTTCAAAATCGATGCCTAGTTGAACGGCAGTCTGAGCGATTTCCGGACGGATTCCGGATAAGGTCGTTTTGACACCCAACAATTTCAGTGCACTGATGAGTTGGAATAACTCATGTGCCACCATCGTATCCACCATGAACACACCGGATAAATCAACGTAAAGATGTTCGATGTTCCGGTCTGCACATTGTTGTAACGTACTATCCAGTATGACTTTTGCTCTGTGTGTATCGATGTCCCCGACTAAAGGAAGTAGACCTCTGTTATCAGAAAGGTCAATCACTGGAGAGCTCAATTCGTTGATCATTTCTTTCTGGGCGTTCAATTGATCGTTCAAATAGTTGTTCTTCTCCTCAGTGAATCTCACCATCGCAATGTCAAACTCTTTTGCAATCATATCTTTCCATAACTGAATCTGTGAAGATGAATACTCACCTGGATGCAATTCTACGAATTCATCAATCAGATCCATGTATTGCTTTCGGACTCGGATGAATTCACGCATGATGAAATGAGTTGGTGTTTCGAGATGCTCTTTATCTCTGGCGACACTGACCACCCATTCTTCGAAATCCCTGAAAAATTCTTTCTCTTCTACATTGAAAATTCGAATGAGATTCGTGTGGAAATCATAATTTTGCTTCTTCAGGTTTTGGATTACATCAGGGTCGCTTGATGCGTAAACCCCTGAGGGATCACTTTTATCTAATGATTCATACCAATCATCTGTTAACTGGGACGCTTTCTCCATAAGGAATGTATATAGTTTTTCATTTCGTTGCATCTCAGAGACCTCCTACACGTCATATACCTATCTACAACTAATATTAAACCTTATGACAGAAAACTACAATTTATTTAAAATGAAAAACGACCCCAAACGGGCCGTTCATTAATAGAATGTTCAATCTTATTGATTTTCTAAATGCCGACAGCTACTCTCTTCCGCTCTTCTTTGTACATCGTGATCGCTTCATCTAGCATCCGTAGACCATCATCAATTTGTTCTTTCGTTACGATGAGTGGTGGTACCATCCGGATGACATTCCCTTCATTCCCACACAAGTAATAAAGCACCCCATTTTCCAGTGCGAGATCCAGTATGCGAAGTAAGGCGTCTCCACTCGGCTTATAGGTTTGAGGATCCATGATTTCAATTCCAATCATCAGTCCGACACCCCGTATACTTTGGATCACGTCCTGATGTTTCTGTTGCATCTCTATCAGTCTTTGGACGGCATATTCACCCATGACTTCTGCATTTGCACAAAGTTGTTCTTCTTTCATCACTTCAAGTGTAGCGAGAGCTGCCGAACAGGCAATCGGATTACCTCCAAACGTCGTACCATGACTACCGAGTGGCCATTTTTTCATCAGTTCTTTGGAGGCGACTGTCGCACTCAAAGGTAATCCCGAAGCAATCCCTTTTGCAATCGCCATGATATCCGGGGTGACCCCGAATTTCTGTGCTGCAAACCAATCCCCTGTTCGTCCGAATCCTGTCTGGACCTCATCGAATATGAGGAGAATATCATGTCGATCACAGATTTCCCTTATCTTTCGTAACCATTCAGATGGCGGAATGATATACCCACCTTCTCCTAACACTGGCTCTAAAATGACACATGCCACTTCGTCAGGGGATACTTGATGTCTGAATAGCTTTTCAAAGTCCTTTTCCAATTTAGAAACGACGAAATCGATCGGGTCATCGACTCCCGAAGGGCACTCATCCAAATCAACATATGGAATTTGATAACTCCCCGTCGGGTTGAGGAACTTGCGGTATTTACTCTTAGAAGTCGTTACATTCAGTGCCCCCATCGATCTTCCATGGAAACATCCAGTAAATGAAACGACGAAAGGTCTTTCGGTTACGTGTTTAGCCAGTTTGATCGCACCTTCAATAGCCTCGGTACCGCTGTTTGCAAAAAAGAAGCAATCCAATTTTTCAGGCAGGATCGTTTGGAGGTTTTCTGCAAGTTTTAAAATGGAATCATACATGATGACCCCTGACGGTCCATGAACGAGTGAATCTGCAGCTTCCTTGATCGCTTGTACGACCTTAGGATGCCGATGTCCGGTATTCGTAACGGCGATCCCGGAAGTAAAATCCAAATATCGTTTCCCATCCGCACCGTAATAATAACAACCTTCCTCTTTCACGACAGGAAGATTCGGATGATCTTTCGCCATCGAGGGAGCTAACAAATCGGGCATCTTCTCGAAACGGTGATTCCAATCATAAGTTGACATTGACATAATCTATCCCTCCAAGTTCAATCATTTGTTTAAGGAAATCAAATCGTTTAGAAAAACAATAGGTGTGCCATGAGAACAATGACCGGAAGAGTAATCAGTGTTCGTTGGACGAAAATGATGACAAGTTCCAAAAATGAAATCGGGATTTTCGATTTGATCAATAAAATTCCGATTTCAGACATGTAGATCAGCTGGGTGAGTGATACAGCCGCGATGACGAAACGGGTCAATTCACTTTCAATTCCGCTTCCTAATACGGCAGGTAAAAACATGTCTGCAAAACCGACAATCATTGCAGGAGCTGCTTCTGATGCCTCGGGAATCTGCATCCATTCAAGTAAGGGAATCAATGGATAAGATAAATATGAAAAGAATGGTGTAAACTCAGCAATAATGAGTGAAAGTGTACCAAGCGCCATAACAAGCGGGATAAGACTGAACCAAATATCGAGCACATTTTGTAATCCCTTATGAATCACGATCTTGAAATCTTTCACTTGGCCTGCTTTTTCAACACCTTGATGAATACTCCATTTGAATCGGGATGTAGTCGTTGGTACGGTTTCCGCAATTTGTTTTCCGACCGGCTCATAATACGTATCTTTTTTTCTAGATAACGGAGGGATTCGAGGACAGACGATTGCGGCGATCAATCCGGCAACGACAACTGTCAAATAGAAAGGTACAAACATGTGATCCAAACCGATGAAGCTGATGACCACCAGACTGAATGCAATGGATGTAATCGAAAAGGTCGTCGCTACAACTGCTGCTTCCCTCTTCGTGTAATAGCCTTCCTCATACTGTTTCGTTGTGATGAGGACGCCAACCGTTCCGCTACCCATCCAGGATGCGACTGCATCGATCGATGATCGACCTGGCAATTGGAACAGTGGCTTCATCAATTTCTGGACCATCGTTCCGATGAATTCCATCAATCCGAATTCAAGTAGCAATGGCATTAAAAGACCAGCGAATAAGAACCACGTGGCAAGCACCGGTACAAGTGCGTATAAGACAGTCCCTCCAGTTACATCTGACCATATCCACTCAGGTCCGATCTTGAATAAGGTCATGACTGCAAACAGTAAACCGACTACTCTCATCGAGAACCAAAATGGATGGATGTCGAATAATTCCTTCAAGAATAGATGTGTTTTCAACCAAAGTGGATCTACCATCTTCGCATAAATAACGAGAAGAACAGATAAACCGAATACGATTGTCATGAAGGATGGGATATAGTCGGCAAACCACCCGTTGACTGACTCAGCCAGTATTCCTACTCCAATGGTCACTTTACCTTGAAAGGACACTGGAATCAGAAACAGGAGAAGACCTAACAATGATGGGATGATAAATTTCAAATAAGAGCCTAAAGAATGGCTTCCACTATCAGGTATCGATACAGTGGATGTTTGCTGTAAGTCGACTTGTCTTTTTTTCGCTTCCAACTCGATCACTCCTTTTGCATGGAAAATGTACTTCCTTACTCTTAGGTAATTGCAAGTTTCATGCCAAAAAGGTCACTTTATTTTGTATTTATTTAATTTTCTGACTACTGTAGGTTGGCTGATTCCTAAAGCGGAAGCGATCTTTGTCGTCGTACCATAACGGATCCGTGCCTTTCTCAATATATTTTCTTCTACCTCATCCATGATCGTTTTAAGAGTGCCCTCTGTTTCATCGGAATAAGAAGCTTCCCTCGTCCGGATGGATTCAGGTAAGTACTCTGGGGAAATGACTGTTGTTCCGGACGTGACGACTAATCGTTCAATGACATTCATCAGTTCTCTCACATTACCTTCCCACTCTGCATTCAGCAGCAGACGCATCGCTTCATCATTAATGGTGCGCATCCGGTCATACTTTTCTGAGAAGCGTTTCAAATACATCTCTATGAGAGGCAGAATATCTTCCTGCCGTTCTTTCAATGATGGGATTGTAATAGGAACGACATTCAATCGGAAATAGAGGTCTTTCCGGAACTGTTTCGCATTTACCGCTTCCAACAAATCTTTGTTTGTAGCTGCAATCAATCGGAAGTTGACGAAGCGAGGCCTCGTGCCTCCAACACGGTAGAATTGTTTTTCTTGAATGAGCTTCAACACTTTCACTTGCTGCTCGATCGGTAGTTCTCCGACCTCATCCAGGAAAAGGGTACCCCCTTCTGCCAGTTCCACCAAGCCGACTTTCCCTTTCCGGTTTGCACCTGTAAAGGCACCGGCTTCATACCCGAAAAACTCTGCTTCGAATAACTGATCAGGGATTGAACCACAGTTGACTTCTATGAAAGGCCCTTCTTTCCGGTGGCTTTTTTTATGGATGAATTGGGCCAACATCGACTTTCCTACTCCGGATTCACCTAGTATCAGTACATTTGCATCCACTGAAGCAACCTGGATGGAAGTTTTCAATACTTGTTCCATGCGAGGACTTTTTGATATGATGCCTCCAATTTGATTGAAGCGGTTCCGAAGGATTTCTAATTCGTTTTTGACGCGCTCCATTTCACCTTCGAGATTTTCCATATAATTTTTCATTTCCATAAGTTCCGTTACGTCATGCGAGTAACTGACGACTTTGTAGATTTCACCAGATTCATTGAAGACAGGTACACCCGTTACAAGCAGCTTTTTGTTTTCATTCGTCATTTGAACAAATGTGACTTTCTTCTTTTCTTCTAGAACCAATGGGGTTGCAAGCGGGGAGAAAAGCCCTTCCTGTTCAAGTTCATAAACCGATCTGCCAATCAGATCCTTGGATTTGACCCCATAAATCAATCCAGTTGAGTCACTTACCTTCACAATGACACCGTTCCTATCGGTAACGACAATATCGTCTTGTAGCGAGTCAAGAATCGCCTCAGCTTCATTCCATTTACCTTTCTTCATGTAAAACCCTCCACATGCATGATTAGAGTTATGCAAATATGAATACTTTAACTGTATGTTTCCGAATGAAGATTACTTATGAATACCTGATAGATAAACATTTATTCATAAATGCATCCGTTATTCAATTTTGAATTTTCATACTATTCATCATACATGTGGATGGTTGAAAAGAAAAGAACGGGATCATTATTGAGGAGTGTGAATGAAGGTTCTTCTTCAGATTGGCGGATGAATTTATTTCAGTTATGTAAGTCTGGTCGAATGAAACCGTGAGATGTTCACTCCAACCAGTGATTCATGCTCCTATCTCTAGTGAATAGATCGCTTGCTATAAAGTGACTATATGCCGATCAAAATCAGGCATGTACAACCCGAGACTTGAATGAACAGATAACTCATACAACGAAAGCCCTACCTCTCTTCCGTCCTTACGACTCCTAGGTCGCGCCAGTGTGAATCAGTTATTGCTTAACTCTTACCTTTCTCCTTTCTACTCTTAAAATTTTTCTTGTTAGGAATAATCATTTTGGGAGAATAAATAGAGGGGTTGGTATGCGGCAATGCATACGTAGTTTGGTAAGGAGCATGTGTTCCTCTTTTGTCGAGGAACCTCCATTGATTTGGGTGAAGGCATTTGCGTTAATAAACGCAAAAAGGGTGATGCACAACGTACATCACCCATTAAAGTCTTAGTCAGTTAAAAAACTCAATTAAACTTTTTGTACGTTAGAAGCTTGTGGTCCACGGTCGCCTTCAACGATGTCGAAAGATACGTTTTGACCTTCTTCTAAAGTCTTGAATCCTTCACCTTGGATTGCAGAAAAGTGAACGAATACGTCGTTACCTTCTGAAATTTCGATGAAACCAAAACCTTTTTCTGCGTTAAACCATTTTACTGTACCAGTATTCATATACTGTACCTCCTGAAAATCTTACAAATTTCACTTAAAGTTAAACGTTATACTTTTTGCTGTATTAAAAAATTCGTACCTGCACTGTTGTTAGACAACAATTCCATCATCGTCTACAACATCTTGCAGCTACGACTTCAATCTACCCACTGTCTATATAACTAACTTTATAGCGTTAACCCCACTATAAAACATCTTGGCGGTAATGTCAAACCTACAACAAAAATATTTTTCAATCCTACACATTTCCGCCTCACTCCGGCTCATAGTCTACTATATAGACTTCCCGTTAAGGAAAGGAATGTTTGTATGTATCCTTATCAAACACCTGCAAATCAACTCCTTCACCTATCTCATGTCATGGAAATGTACGGAGAAGGGACAATCAAGGCAGATCCGGACCAGATTTACATGACGATTGGTGTACAGACGGAGAATGAAGATGTCAAACAAGCCACCACAGAGAATGCATACCGTGCAACACAAGTCTTGAAAGCTCTCCAAAATATTGGAGTACCTACCAACCAAATTGAAACGACCGAGTATAATATACAACCCATTTATCAGTATGAAGATGGGAAGTCGAATTTAAAAGGCTTCCGAGTCGAACATCTGTATCGCATACGCCTCAATCAAATGAATATGGCAGGAGAAGTATATGACACTGCCATCCAAGCCGGTGCAAATGTCGCAAGAGGTCTATCTTTCGAGCTATCAAATCCATCTGACTATTATTGTGTCGCTTTACAAAAAGCTTACGAAGACGCTCTTGGAAAAGCTTGTTCTCTTGCTAATGTGATGGGTGTACGTATGACAAAGAACCCTTTGAAAGTCCAGGAACAACCCGCCTCTCGAAATGGCATTCCTTACAAAACCGAACTCCTCCAGGCTGCTACAACACCAATTCAACCTCAACGAGTGACGGTTCAAGCGATTTTGAAAGTATGGTTCTGCTATCAATGAATTTCATATTGTTGTCTGACGAAACCTGTATTAAAATATAGAATGTTGACTATAGTCCGCTGTCATTTTTTCAAATCATTTGGAGGACTTACTATGAAGTTGGAACAAGCGATCGGCCTTGTAATACGTAAACATAGGACTGTAGAAAAAATCTCCCAGTTCAAACTGGCTGAATTAACCGGTTTCGACCGGTCGTTCATCAGCTTGTTGGAACGCGGGAGAAGAGTACCTACAGTCAAAACGATCTTCATCATTTCAGAACATCTGAACATTCCACCTGGACAATTGATTGAAGAAGTTCATCAATTGGTCGAAAGTGAAATCATGGAATAATACGGTCTTCCTAGGAAGCCGTTTTTTCTTTTTTTACGTGCTTTTCGAGTTCTTTTCCAATGTTCCCTGTCAAAATACTGCCGAACATTTGGAAATCAGCACGAAGCGACCAGAACGGATGTCCGAATGTAGCTGGCTTATTCCCCTCAATGAAGAAGTGACTGATCCAGGCAAATGAATAGGCGATGATCGGTGCCGCGAGAAGATACCAGAAGTTCATCGTCAACAGGACAACACCGATACATACGAATACAAAACTAGTCCCTACAAAATGCCAGGCACGAGTTGCTGGCTTGGAATGCTGTTGTAGATAAAACGGCCAAAACTCTTGATAACTTTTGAATTCCATTTTTCAATCATCCCCTCTTATCCATCAATATGTAGCGAGTTCTGCTGCATCAAAGAGACCCGATAAGGATGCAACGATGCGTCCATGATCCCGTTCAACACAGCAGGATCCCCTTCCATCAACTTCATCGCACGCTCATGGGATGACGTGCGAAGAATGACCAGTCCGAGTGTGCCATCCAAACATGGTCCAGCCAGAATAAGTTCTTCTGATTCAAGCAACTTCTCTAAATACTTGTAGTGTTGCTGTAGAATTTCTTCTTCCTCTGGTGTGATTTGATTGATGAAATCTTGCCTTTTAGGCGTCAATTTGTACAAATACTCCTCCATTCCCTCTCCTCCTTCTATTTATATACGTTCTCTGTACGATTCAAAAATCCTCTTTACACACGGTACGTGAAATTTTATTGTTGATGCCAATATTGGGAGATTCCGTGGAGGTCAGAATCGAGCTCCTCTCTTTGTTCTGAAGATACGATGATCGGGATCTGGTCATGTAATGTAATCATGACAGATTCTTCAACACCATGGTTAGCAAGATATCGCTGAAGCCTTTCGAATTGACCTTGAGACAAGACGGACTGGACTTCAATCTGTTTCACCCGCTTCAGTATAAAGTGAGATGACTCGGCATCCCACTCCCCACTCAATAGATTTCCTTCATATTCATCCATAAATTCAACCTCCGCTTATGATTGGACTTTACGTCGTTCTTATCAGTAGAATAAAGACAAATCTTTCAACTAGGGTGGTTCCAATGGATGAGGTTTATGCATTATGGTTCCGAAGGGATTTCCGCCTTCAAGATCACCATGCGCTATATAAATTAGCCGAAGAGCTTACAAAATCAGGTGGGCAATGGTTTGGGTTTTTCATCGTCGATCCGACATTCACTGAAGAAATCGATCTGAGCAACGATTACTTTTTCCAAACAGTCGAGCATTTCCGGATGACCTGTGAAAAAGAGGGAATTCCGATTCATATAATGGAAGGAAAACCGGAAGAACAGATCAAGCATCTGATAGAAAGTGTCGGAAATATCAAAGGGATATATACGAACGAAGACGAATGGGGATATGGAAAAGAACGGGATGATCGGGTAAGAGAGTTATGCGAGGCCTATGATATCGATTTCCACCAGCTTCTCGATTACAATCTTCACGGAAGCTATGACATTAGCAAAAATGACGGCGGACTGTATCAGGTGTTTACACCCTATTACAAAGTCTGGCGCACAATCGATAAACCACAGCCTTATCAAGTTCCGCTCCAGACCTTAAAGGACCATCATCATCTACCTGACAAGATTAGGAGTACGAATTTCGGGAATCTTCTGAAAAGATGTGAAGCGAAATGGGAACGAATGGGTGAAGCCAAGGCTTTCGAAGACGCAGAACAATTCGTGAATGAACGGTTAGGTTCTTATGATGACAAGCGTGACATTCCTTCGAAAGATGCAACAAGCCGCTTATCCTTTTACTTAAGAACAGGTACACTGTCCATCCGGACGCTGTTTTCACTCGTAGAGGAAGAATCCGACTCCGATGCGAAAGAAACTTATGTGAAAGAATTGGCGTGGAGAGATTTCTATAATTGTGTACTCACCCAATATCCTTATGCTAGAAATGAAGAAATACAAGAAAAATACAGAGGAATGGATTGGCGATTCGATCGGAATCTGTTTGAATCCTGGTGTGAGGGGAAAACTGGATTTCCGATTGTCGATGCTGGCATGAGGCAGATGAATTCGATTGGTTGGATGCACAACCGTTTACGAATGATCACCGCTTCCTACCTATCTAAAGATCTGCTAATGGATTGGCGTTATGGAGAACAATATTTCGCTCGTAAATTGATCGATTATGATCCGGCATCCAATATCGGCGGATGGCAATGGGCAGCCTCTGTAGGTACGGATGCTGTGCCTTACTTCCGCATCTTCAACCCGACAACGCAAAGTAAACGGTTTGATCCGGAGGGTGCCTATATCCGGAAGTGGCTTCCAGAATTGAAAGACGTACCGAAAAAATATATCCATGAACCTTGGAAAATGAGCAAGTCTGATCAAGAAGAGTACGGATGTACAATCGGTAAAGATTATCCTGAACCGATCGTTGACCATAAGACACAGCGAGAAAAAGCATTGAAATTATATGGAGAAATGAAATGATCAAGAACTGGCTTTTCACTAGCCGGTTCTTTTTTTCGAATAAATCATTCTTTGTTGTTCAAAATAAGAGCAGTTGACTTACCATTCATTGGCACTTCGAAAGGAAAATTCAAAATGGATGATTTATTGATTGCAAGAACGCTATTCGGAACGACGATGGGTGTACATATCATTTACGCGACTCTTGGGATCGGCATTCCACTCATGATCCTTATTGCAGAGCTGATGTATCAGAAGACGAAGGATCGGGATTATGCGATCATGGCCAACCGATGGACGAAAGGGTTCGCCGTCCTGCTCGGGGTTGCCATCCCTACCGGGACAATCGCAGGTGTCCAATTATCCCTGTTATGGCCAGGGTTCATGGAAGTGGTCGGAAAAGTCATCGCCCTTCCCTTCCAGATCGAAATCTATGCTTTCTTCCTAGAAGCGCTCTTCATGTCCATTTATGTGTATGCTGCTGATCGACTCTCACCTGCAATGCGGATATTAAGTGTGTTTCTCGTTTTCGTAGGAGCGGCTGCCTCTGGAATCCTGATTACGAATGTCCATGCATTCGAAGGCACGCCGGCTGGGTTCCGGATCGAGAATGGAGAATTCGTGGATGTGGATCCATGGGCTGCATTCTTCAATCCCAGCTTTTTTGTAACGGGAGGACACGTCGCAGTCTCCGCGTTCATGACAGGCGCATTCGTCATCGCCTCGATTGCTGCATTTAAAATGTGGAAAGAACGGAAGATCAACAGAGCTTATCGTTTTCATCAGAAAGCGTTGATGCTCGGTCTCGTCGTCGGCGGCATATTTTCAATAGCGACTTCCTTGAACGGACATGAAAGTGCACAACTATTACATGAATATCAACCGGAAAAGTTGGCAGCCGCGGAAGGATTATTTGAAACGCAACGATATGCCCCGCTTGCGATCGGAGGCTTCACAGATCGTGAAACACAAGAAGTGAAATGGGCGATTGAAATCCCCTGGGCGCTCAGCTTCCTTGCAGGTGATCGATTCGACACGGAAGTGAAAGGTTTGAATGACTATCCTGAAGAATTGTGGCCACCGCTTTTCGTCCATACACTATTCAATGCTATGGTCGGTATCGGGACGATGTTGATCTTCCTATCGATGATCGGTTTTGCGATCCGACATATTTTCAAAAAGGAACAGTTCCCCCGTTGGCTTATGGTGCTCTTCATATCTGCTGGACCTCTGTCGATCCTTGCCATTGAATTCGGATGGATTTTTGCTTGTACTGGCCGGCAACCATGGGTCATCTATCGGGTCTTGAAGACGGAAGAAGTCGTGACGACGGCCACTAACCTGGGTACTTTGTTCATCTTTTTCATCATCATCTACATCATCTTGATGGTCGCGACCGTCCTGGTGCTTCGGTATTACTTCCGCAGACATCCTATTGAAAAGGAATTGGACATCGAGAAGAATTAGGAGGGTTTTCAGTGACAGATGCTTTGCTCGCAATCACATTACTTTGGGTATTCGTGTTCATCTATGCAGTCGCTGCCACCATCGACTTCGGTGCAGGGTTCTGGTCGATGATCTATCTCGGGAAACGGCAGATGAGGGCGACGAGAATCGCAAACCGTTACCTTTCACCATCATGGGAAGTGACGAACGTGTTCATCGTACTGATCGTCGTCGCACTCGTCAGTTTCTTTCCTGGTGCAACTTATACGTTGGGCACGGTTTTATTGATTCCAGGCAGTATGGTCATCCTATTGCTCGCTGTCCGGAGTGCCTTCCTCGTCTTCTCCCATACCGCTAAGGAGTATGAGAAGATATTGACATATGTTTCAGGGGTGTCCGGATTCTTGATCCCTGGGCTACTCATACTGATTCTGCCGATTTCCCATGGTGGTTACATCGATGTGATCAATGGAAACGAACAATTGAGCATGATGGCTTTATGGACTAGCTGGAGTACGTACGCCTTTGTCGGGTTTGCGATCTCCAGTACATTGTTTCTGTCTTCGCTTCTTCTCTATGATTATTCCAATGTAGCGAACGACCATGAAGCCTTCGTCATCTATCGTCGGGATGCTCAGCTAATCGGACCGGTAGTCCTATTGTTCGCCTTTTTCATCATGTTGGCGATCAGGACGGAAGCTCCATGGTTATATGAAAACATGATGGAGCGCACTTTCTGGTTAGGCTCGTCGGTGATCGTTTTTCTAATCGGCTACGCTCTATTATGGACGAAACGACAGATGCCGCGTTTTGCAGTCCTTGCTATCGTCATCCAATATTTGCTCGCAAGTTATGCATATGGCACGAGTCATCTTCCGTATATCGTATATCCATCCGTGACGATCGAGTCTGGTTTTACGAATCCGAATATGTTCCGTGCATTGTTCGTCTCTTACATCGTCGGGTTTGCGATCTTGATCCCTGGTTTCATCTATTTCTGGCGCTTGTTCATGAAAGACCGCAGATATATCAAATCTGGAGAGTCGGAATCGTGAACAACAGAAAAGGCTGCCCTCGAAGGCAGCCTTTGTTCATTTACGTTCATTTGACGGTTCAGAGACCTTTTCATCACTTAAGGATTGATGTTCCTGTTCGAACTTGCTCAATTCCTTAGCGGAATGCTTACGGATGAATATCGTTGCGATGATGGCCCCTGCCATGAATATGATCAACATGATGACGGAGGGGATGTACTCTGTCTTATCGTCAGGAAAATAAAGAAACTCCATCATACGCGTCACGCCCTCTCTTTGATTAGCTTCCTACATTATAACAGACATCCCCATGGGGATGTCTGTATAGAGCTATTACAATTTCGTGAATAAACGAATAAGGGCTGATCCGATGAGATCAGCCTCTCACGTTTCGATTTGTTCATCGATCGATTTCAAAATGTACTCGATCGATTTCGTCATCGCAATGAATCGCTTTTCCCTCGTATCCTTCTGGAAAGCTTGAACGGCGACGATCGTCATGTTTTCATGTGTGTCTTTGATTTGAATCGGATACACATACTTCGGCTTCTCTTCAATCGCCCAATTCGTCGCAAGTGGCTTCCATTGATCAGCCAGTTCCTGTACTTCATCCGCAAAAGGCTTCACTTCTCCGTAAAAATCCACTTCATACCCATCTTTCGTCGTCTTTTCGATATATTGTGCATGAGCCTGATCGTTCAAAGACCGCAGACGGACCGTCAGCTCTTTCAATTTTTGATGGTTATTGTCCATGCTTTCACCTCGCTGAATCTATCCTATCAAACGAGGTCGATAAAAGCCATCGATCGAATGCTGTCTACAAGGTGAAAAGGCTGATCAGCCAGTTCCGTTTTTTCGGTTTGATCACCGTCGGATTGAATTCCGTTCTGATTTCATTCGTAGCCGTCACTTGTAATAGGAGCTGCTCTTCCAATACGAGCATCTTCTCTTCCAATTCAGTCAGTTTCGTCGACATCTGATCCATATCCTTACGATGTTGCAGAACCTGGTATGAAAGGACTTCATCCGCTTTTTGTGATACCTTCGACTCCAGCTGGTCCAACTGCCCCTGCAGCTGTTGGAAGCATGCATCCATTTCCTTCAGTGCATTGCCTTTTTTCGGTTGCACTACTTCGATCCCTTTCTCTTCCTGTTGCTTGATGTCGCTCATTTGCAAACCTTGCTGCAGCATGTCCTGTATTTCTTCCAACCGTTCGATATCCTCAGGTCGAAACAGATAATGTCCATGATCGTTCTTCGGGCACGGGATATCGAAATACTTTACCCAGCGTTGAATGGTGGTCGGGTTGACATTCAGCTTCCTGGAAACGACTTTCGTTTTCACCAATCTTTCCATAGTACGGACCTCCCGAAATAATGGTACCGTTACTATTCTAGAGCCTACCTTCCTTCCCCTTCAGGCATGACAAAAGTAGTATCCGTTCGGCAAAGAAAGTGGATTTTCACTAGGAGGACACGGATTCGACAGCAGTTGTCCACTTTTGATTTTTGAATAGATGATGTATGGAATACCATACTAACACTAGGAGGTGACGCATCATGACAAAAAGACGTGGTCCTGTTAAAGAAGAGCAGAAGAAAGCTCAAGAAGAAACACGGACAGGTTATGGAGATAAGAAACTAGAAGGACCGAACCGCCCTTCCACTTAAACATTTCATTCAGGGGGTGACGTGACTCGTGTCATCCTCTTTTCTTGATGAGGTGGCTCTTAACTTTTGCAAGTAGGGATAACTCCATTCGTTTATGTTCGTACCAATCATTCAGATGGATCTGCTTCGGTAGTCTCACTTCCCGGAAGAACGGTTCAACTTTCGGATGGTTCAAAGACCAATCCGAAAAATCGTGCCGCTCATGTCGGATAATTGGATATACCATCCTGAGGATCGACCGATGATCCGTCCGTGGATTTTGTGACAGATAACGTTCATAATCATTTCTTGCTCCAGTCGGTTCGGTTTGCAAGGCGAATGTTTCAAATCGCTCTTGATAAGCAGGATTCGATAGGATTTGTAGGAGCTTTTTTCCGACATTGATCCGTTTATTCAACTTCTTGAATCCATAAACCGATATTCCGAATAAGTCCCCTTCTAATGTCGGAAATAGAACCGTACTGAAATGAAAGCGTTCTTGAAGCCAGAAAGGCAATGTTGAAAAAACGCCCTTCCGATATTCAGGATGTTCCAGGACGGGGTGTTGAATCAGGTTCTGTTCATTGATGATAAGCGCAATATCGATCCTGCCATGATCTTGTTCCTGCCAGAAACGATTCCACTCCAATTCCATAAAAGCGGAAACCTTCCATTCCTTGAGCAGGTAAAAAAGCGGACGACGGGCATTTTTAGAAGCTTCATAAACAAGCAATTGAGGATAGGCATCCGAGAAGATGAGCCAATTGGCACGTTCATATGTATAGAAGATCGATCGTCGTGCATTTGGAGTCAGCATTTGCCTGTATTCTTTCAGATGGAGATCGACCATGTTCCACCCTGCATTACGAGACACCATACTGGCAAGGAAAGACCATAAGATTTCTCGATTACGGAAGTAGAAATCTTGATAAGCTTTCGTCCGAGATATATTATCGACATTCATCTTTTCGATCTGTTTGTTGATCTGTGTAACGAGGGCGACTTCAGAGTCTGTCAATTTCGTATGTTGTCTCTGTTTCAGAACCGTATCCAGACTCATTTCATTCCCTCCATTTACAAACATCCGTTCGTTTAAATGTGTGATCTTACTCGACATTCACTATAAATATGGTATATTTTTATACATGTATACTGAAAGGATGATGGACAAACATCCGTTACAGCATGAAACCATTTTACTTTTATTTCGTCTAGAATGTTATAATCCATTTCATGTTGTGAAAGGAAGGTGGCTTATTTGGACTTTCGTTATCCGAATCGTAAGTCTACCGTATCCATTCAACGACCGGTAAGGCAAAACTCAAAAGGGAAACAACCGGATCGTTCTTATGCGAACAGAGGTATGACTTTTGAAGAGGATATCAACCATTCCAATGACTATTATTTGCAGACCGGCAAGTCTGTTATTCACAAAAAACCGACTCCAGTCCAGATCGTTTCCGTCGACTATCCGAAACGGAGTGCGGCGGTAATCAAGGAGGCTTATTTCAAGCAACCCTCCACGACAGACTACAATGGCGTCTATAAAGGAAAATACATCGATTTTGAAGCGAAAGAAACACGGAATAAAACGTCCTTTCCATTGACGAATTTCCACCAACACCAGATCGATCATATGAAACAAGTGATCGGCCAGGAAGGGATTTCATTTATCCTCGTGCGATTCAAATCGACACAGGAAGTATACTATTTGGATTCATCACATTTATTTCATTTCTGGGACGAGCAATTTACAGGTGGACGGAAATCGATTCCGAAAACGTACTTTGAAGAAAATGGACATCCGATCCAACTAGGTCTCAATCCAAGAATCGATTATTTGAAAATCATCGATCAATTGTTTTTCCTTGACGATTGAAGGGTAATAAACCATTTGTTCGATTCGAATGTTATTACGTTAGGTACTGTTTAGAAAGGTAGGAACAACGATGAGTGACAATTATAACTCTCGACAACAGAGACGAAAACAAACGTCTTCTAATAAGAAATCGAAAAAACCGAATAAAAGCGTCATGAAAAAGGTGACTGCCCTCCTTCTCATTTTCGGGTTGATTGGAATCACTGCTGGTGCGATTGTAGTATTCGCCGTGATAAGTCAGGCACCTGAATTGGATCCTAAAGAACTAGAGACACCCGTCTCTTCTAAGCTTTTTGATAAGGAAGGCAATGAATTCAGTATGATCTCGAGCGATGAAAAACGGATCAAGGCAGGGTTTGACGAAATTCCACAAGTGATGAGGGATGCTGTCATTGCTACGGAAGACGTCCGGTTCTATGACCATTTCGGAATCGATATCCGCCGGATCGGTGGCGCAGCGATTGCCAACGTCACTAGTGGCTTCGGTTCTGAAGGTGGAAGTACCATCACACAACAGGTCATCAAAAACACCCTTTTGACGAGTGATAAGAAGATGACCCGTAAAATCAAAGAAGCATACCTTGCGATCAAATTGGAACAACGTTATTCAAAAGATCAGATTTTCGAAATGTATCTCAATAAGATCTATTATGGTAGCCAGGCGTATGGAGTCGCCACTGCTGCAAAGACGTATTTCGGAAAAGACATACAGGACCTTGAACTCCATGAAGCAGCCTTACTGGCAGGGCTTCCGAAAGCACCTTCCTACTATGCACCTGACGAACATCCTGAGCGTGCTGAAGAACGACGTAATGTCGTTTTAAGCCAGATGGAGAAATACGGCTTCATTACGAAAGAAGAAGCCGATAAAGCGAAAGCGATGAAAGTGTCAGAGTATGTAGACAAGAAAGAAATCGAATCTAAGAAGGATTCCTATGAGACCTTTAAAGCGCAAGTTGTAAAAGAAGCTGCAAAAATGGCAGGATTCGAGGACACAAGTCAAGTGTACACATCCGGTCTTGAAATCTATACGACCCTGGATCCGACTGCCCAAAAAGCTGTAGAAGAAGCTCTTTATACGACGAACATCATCAAAGAAGAAAATCTTCAGGGTGGTCTCGTCGTGACCGATACGAAAACCGGGGCAGTTCGTGCGATCGGAAGCGGTCGAAAAAGTACGTCCAGTGCTTTCTACGCCACGCAAATGGATACAAGACAACCCGGTTCAACGATCAAGCCGATCCTAGATTATGGACCAGCGATCGAACATTTACAGTGGCCAACATACAAGCAAGTAAGTGATGACAAACTCGTCATCAACGGACATGAATTCCACAACTATGATGATAAGCACCATGGTGACATGTCTATCCGTAAAGCCTTATACAAATCCTACAACTTACCAGCGATTCGTACTTGGCAAGAAGTCGGTGCAGATAAAGCGAAAGATTTCGCAGCGAAACTCGGAATCGAAGTTGAAGATAAGCATTACAGCCCTTCATATGCAATCGGCGGATTCCGTAAGAGTCCAACTCCAATGGAACTTGCGGGCGCATATGCCGCATTCGGTAATGAAGGCGTCTATAACAAACCTTATACAGTTACAAAAATCAAGTTCCCAGACGGGCGTGAAATCAAACATGAGGCAGATCCTCAACCTGTCATGGAGGACTATACAGCATACATGGTGACAGATATGCTGAAGGATGTCATTACGAAAGGAACCGCTCGTAATGAAGTCAACTTGAGCTTCCCTGTCGCAGGTAAGACGGGAACGACCAACTTCAGTGCAGATGATGGTGCTGAATTCAAGGATAAGACGAAGGATGCATGGTTCGCTGGGTACTCTTCTGAGCTGACCATGGCCGTATGGACCGGTTACGATGGTAAACGGGATGAGGATGGCAATCCGTTGTACCTTGAAGGAAAAACGGATGACTACTCGAAGATCCTCTTCGATTATGTAATGGAAAAAGCAAGTGCAAACTTGAAGAACTCAGATTGGAAACGACCGAAATCGGTAGTTGAAGTTGCGATGGAAGAAGACTCCGGTAAACGTGCAAGTGAATTCACACCGAAGGACAAAATCGTACGCGAACTTGCCGTACGTGGTACCAGTCTTCCGGATGTTTCTCAGGAGTATTTCAAATTGGATCCTCCTCAAAACCTGAAGGCGGATTACAACCAGGAGAAACAAGAAGCAAAATTGACATGGTCTTATCCGAAAGAATTGCTTGAAAAAGGAACAACGTTCAAAGTGTTGTATTCCATTGATGGCAGCGGATATCAAGAACTTACGAAACAAAAAGAAACAGAACTTGTCGTAGAGAATCTCTCTCCGAATGCAACGATTACATTCGCTGTCGTAGCAGTAAGTGAAGAACGCGGCGAAGAAAGTGATCCTGCAACAGTCCAAGTGACCACAACACAGCCTGAAGAGGAAGATGAAGGTGACTTCCCTCCTCTCGATGGAGATGGTGATGAAGACGGTGAAGGTGACGGCGACGGTGAAGGCAATGAAGAAGGCGGTAATGAAGGAGAAGGCAATACTGGTGGTGAAGGTGATTCCGGTGGTGGAAATGGAGAATCCGGTAACGACGGAGACGGTGGTGACGAAGATTCCTCACCTCTCGGCATCGATCTCCCACCAACAACACAATCTCGTCAATCTGCCTGATTGAATACGAAAGGCTGACAGTCATCTGTCAGCCTTTTTTTATTAGAGCTCTTTTCTAAATGCTTATAAGTATGTTTTTGAAAACAGCTCAGATTATTTACCTTTTTACGTTGAACCGGTCTTTGATCAATGGCCACAACGGTGTATAAGGAAAAGCAAGATTCCAGAAAGACATTCCAGCCAGCCCGAGCTTTTTGAGAAGATCGAATTTGGCAGCCATGCTCCTCAAATCCTCAAACCAAACAATATGTTCCTTCCCGTCTTGATCATAATACGTATAAAACGGGGCTTGGGAATCCTGATCGTATTGGATTTCCGCTTTCTTCGTATATGCGAGTCTTGTAGCCTGAGGGACGCTTAAAGCTTTCGCGAACTTCCCTCCTTCTACATACGGTAATGTCCAATCGTACCCATATAAATTGACACCCATCACGATCTTTTCTTTCGGAATCTCTGTAAGGGCATATTGGAGGACTTTTTCAACTTCCGGAAGGGGGCTTACCGGCATAGGCGGTCCCCCGCTCCATCCCCACTCATAAGTCATGATGATGACATAATCGACGATTTCTCCATGTGCTTTGTAGTCATGCCCTTCATATAGGACACCTTTCTGATCGGCTTTCACTTTAGGTGCGACTGCCGTTGAAACTTCATAGCCTTGTGGCCTCATCTTTTTGACTAATTTCCGTAAGAATGAGTTGTACCTTTCCTTGTTTTCCTTGCCAAGAAACTCGAAATCCACGTTTATACCTTTATAGCCTTTATTTTTCATCTCCTTATCAATATTGGAGATGAGAGTATTCTGAACCTCATCGCTTTTGAGAATGGCTGTAGCGAGGTCCGTATCGAATTCAGCACCTTCCTTGATATTCGTGATCGTCATGATCGGTTTCATATTGTTCGCCTTGGCGACATCCAACAGCTGCTGATCGTTTTCGAGCGGCCTGATGTTCCCTTTCTCATCTACATGATAGCTGAATACAGCAAGCCAGCTCAGTGCATCCCCGACTGTTTTCGCATTATCGATCGTATCTTTGTAAGGTTCGGCATATGCATTCACGAGTGTGGTTGTCTTCGGCTTTTGTGGAACCTTCAAAACCTGACCTGGATAAAGGACAGAACCTTCTACCTGAGGATTGGCTTTTTGCAGTTCAGGAACCGAAACGCCCGTTTTTTGTGAAACTGAAAAAAAAGAATCTCCCGGTTGAACCGTATAACGGTTTTGAGTCGGTATGAGCAGCGTCTGTCCAATCGCGAGCTCGTCGGAATATTCAAGTCCGTTCAACTCTGTGATTTGCTGCCACGGTATACCATACAACTGAGAGATTCCCCATAAGGATTGACCTGGTCTGACAACATGTATTTGCATGAATCCTACCTCCTGCCGACGTAATCATGCTATTATCCTATGTTGTCAATTCTTGTCCGTATGCTGTTTTTTTCGTTCTATCGTATGCCATTTCTTTTCGGTTTCATCAAACAACGCTGACAACTGGATGAATGATTGATAATGATCGGGTGCATCAAGTATAAAGGAAAGACGTTCATTCAAATTGACAGGTTGAACCGTAGCTTTCGATATGGATTGGAAAATGTCCGTTAAATCATCGACACCACGTCCATCCATCCAGTGCAGTAAGGATAGGTACCATCCGATCCCCTTTATCATTTTCGATCTTGCAGCAGTCCGATCTCTCCGTTTGAAATCATCTGCAATCTCGGTTTTCTCTTTTTCCCATAGATAAAAAAGGTTGCCTACCAATTGTTCATACTTGAGCTCTTCTTGTTCGAATTTCCCTTGATAATAAAGAAGGTCGATCAAAAAAGGTACGGCTGCCAATTGTTCTAAATTGCATTGGTCATCATAAATAAAATCCCCATCTGGGAAGAATAAGGGATTCTTAAAAGTCTCAGGGATCGAAACATTTTGCTTAGACATTCACTTTCACTTTCTTCATCCGTTTTTGTCCCTCTCTACATAGATACAAGAGTGGACATACCGTACATTGCGGGTTCTGGGCTTTACAATGATAACGACCGAAAAAAATGAAGCGATGGTGGGAGACGGACCATTCTTCTTCAGGAATTTTGCGCATCAATGTCTTCTCCACTTCCAAAACACTGTCTTTCCATCTGCAAATGCCTAGTCTTTTTGAGACACGTTCTACATGCGTATCCACCGCTATTGCAGGTACTCCGAAAGATACGGATACGATGACATTGGCCGTCTTTCGCCCGACACCCGGGAGTTTCACGAGTTCATCGCGGTCCTTCGGTATTTCTCCTCCATACTCATGAATCACCAATTCTGAAAGCTTCCGGATATTCTTTGCTTTGTTCCGGTACAAACCAATCGAGCGGATATCCTGTTCTAACTCTTCCAAAGGCACTGCCAAATAATCCTCAGGCGTTTTATATTTCTCAAACAATCCTGGTGTCACTTTATTGACTAAAGCGTCTGTACATTGGGCGGAAAGCAGGACCGCAATGGTCAATTCGAATGGGTTCGAATGATGCAATTCACAATGGGCGTCCGGGAACATTTCACCCATTTCATCCAATACTTCTCTGATCTGTTTTTTCGTCAACATAACCTATCTCGTCCTTTGTTAGGATTGTTCCAGCCAATTATAGTAAGGGAAATCCGACTTTTCGGTTTCTTGATCCCGTTGGGTTGGCGTCCTCTTGTAACGTTGTTGGCGGAATTTCTCACCGTACTGTTTTGCCTCATCTACAGATCGTATGCCATTTTTCTTCCATTCGAAAAGGATACGATCAATGTATCGGAAATTCAATTTTCCTGAAAGCACAGCCTCTTTCAACGCTGCGACAATAATGGGAGGTTCATGTCCATCTTGATCGAGCCACATGGAGAGTGTTTCACATTCAATAGGCGATAACGGTCTACCGAATTCCTTCTCCATGATCGTATAGATCTGCATTTCATCCTGCTGCTGACGTTCTTGTTGTTGATCGATTTCTTCTTCTTCAAGGACACGGATCAATTTCTCCCATAGTGGACGTAACGTATAAATTTCAGAATAGATATGTTGGTCATGATCGTCCTGTTCTTCAATCTTCAGCAATCCCTTTTGAATACAAGTCCTCAAACGTTGCATGCATTGTTGGGTGTTAATCGACATCCGAGCAGACAATTCCTCTGGCGTCGGAAAATAATTGCCACCTTCGATAAAGGAGTGCATATGTATGAGAATCATCATTTCTTGTTCATCTAAGCCTAATTTGTTGTAATTCACCAATAATGCATTCGGAATGGAGATCGTCCCCATTTCAAGCCAGTTGATAAAGCTTTCTTTTTTCATCTCTTACACCTCCTCATCATTATAACAAACTGTAGGGCAACCATGTTTGATGTAAAAGTGGAATTTTCATAAGTGGCAAACATGAATGAAAATAAGCACCTTAAAATAAGCTGTCATAGCAAACTTTGTTGCTCTTGCACTTAAAGAAAGTATTAAATACTTTCTTCAGTATAAGGGTAACTAAGGCTCGACCTACAAAAGGCTTGGTCTCGCCAAGTTTTCTTTAAAAATTCTTTGATTTCCGCTTAAGGATGCTCGGTTTCCGCAGTAAGCCTAGTTAAAAAAGAAAAGCCCCCAAAAGGAGGCATTTCTTCATCATCACAATGACGTTCGTACGTTGCTTAAGGGTAAAGGCGGTTCAACAGACGTGGGAATGGAATTGACTCACGGATGTGCTCGATGCCGGATAACCATGCCACCGTACGCTCAAGACCTAGACCGAAACCAGAGTGAGGTACACTACCATATTGACGCAATTGCAAGTACCACTCATACGCTTCAGCAGAAAGGTCATGTTCCTCGTAACGTTTACGCATCAGCTCGAGGTCATCGATCCGTTGACTTCCACCGATGATTTCACCAAAACCTTCAGGCGCAATCAAGTCTGCACAAAGAACGACATCTTCACGCTCAGGATGCGGCTTCATATAGAAGGCTTTGATATCTTTCGGATAATTCGTAATGAACACTGGCTTGTCAAAGCTTTCAGCAATCGCCGTTTCATGAGGTGCACCGAAATCCTCGCCCCATTCGATATCATCAAATCCTTTTTCTTTCAAAAGGTTGATGGCATCATCGTATGAAATACGCGGGAATGGTGCTTTGATTTTCTCTAGCATCGAGATATCACGACCGAGTGTTTGAAGCTCGATTTTACAATTCTCAAGGACGGATTGTGCTAAGTAAGACACATATTGTTCTTGGATTTCGAGGCTTTCTTCATGTTCCACAAACGCCATTTCAGGCTCGATCATCCAAAACTCGATCAGATGACGGCGTGTTTTCGATTTCTCAGCACGGAATGTCGGTCCGAAAGAGAATACACGTCCGAATGCCATTGCAGCTGCTTCCATATAGAGTTGTCCACTTTGAGAAAGATAAGCATCTTCATCAAAATATTTCGTGTGGAACAAGGTTGTCGTACCTTCCGCTGAGCTTCCTGTCAAAATCGGCGGGTCGATTTTGACGAATCCTTCTTTATTATAAAACTCATAAGTTGCGCGGATGATTTCGTTACGGATTCGCATGATGGCATGCTGTTTCTTGGAACGTAGCCAAAGATGGCGGTTGTCCATCAAGAACTCTGTACCATGTTCTTTTGGAGTGATCGGATAATCGACCGATTCATGAATCACTTCGATGTTGGAAACGACAAGTTCTACACCTGTTGGAGAACGATCGTCTTTTTGTACAGTTCCAGTTACATATAAACTGGATTCTTGTGTAATCGATTTTGCCAGGTTCCAAACCGACTCATCCACTTCACTCTTCACGACGACACCTTGCACAAAGCCTGTCCCATCGCGAAGCTGTAAGAAAGCGATTTTTCCGCTGGATCGTTTATTGGCAAGCCATGCACCAAGGGTGACTTCTTCATCAATATGGTTTTTTAATAACGTTACTGTGGTCTTCACACTATTCCCTCCACCCAATGTTATGTATCAACATTTTTGATTCTTCATTGTTAATTTAGCTTTTTATATTGTACATAAACAAGAGCCGTTAAACAACCGGCTCTTATTTTTGATGTTTCTCCATAAAGCTACGGATGCGGTCCAACGCTTCATCCAACACATCCATGGATGTTGCGTAGGATAGACGTACATTGTCAGGAGAACCGAATCCGCTTCCTGGAACCAGTGCCACTTTTTCATATTCAAGTAGTGCCTCAACCCATTTGTCTACAGATTCGAAACCGGTCATCTCGACAGCTTCCGTTACATTCGGGAACAAGTAGAACGCACCTTTCGGCTTTTCACACTTGAATCCAGGGATTTGAATCAATTTTTCATACACTTTATTCAAACGGTCTTCAAAAGCACGCTTCATCTCTTCTACAGGTTCTTGTGGCCCGTCATATGCTGCAATCGCTGCATATTGTGAAATAGAAGTCGGATTGGAAGTGCTGTGACTCGCAAGGTTCGTCATCGCTTTGATGATGTCCCTGTCCCCTACAGCATAACCGATTCTCCATCCTGTCATTGAATGGGATTTCGAAACACCGTTGATGATGATCGTACGAGCCTTCAGCTCATCTGAGAGTTCAGCAATGGACGTATGTTGCTCACCAAAGTACGTAAGCTTCTCATAAATCTCATCCGAAACGATGACAAGATCGTGTTGCACACAAATCTCACCGATCTGTCTCAGTTCATCAGCAGAATAGATCGCACCTGTAGGGTTAGAGGGCGAATTGATCACTAAGGCTTTCGTGTTTTCATTGATCGCCTCTTTCAACTGATCCGGAGTGATTTTGAATCCATTCTGTTCTTTACCTTCAATATGGACTGGCGTCCCTTCGGCAAGTTTCACTTGCTCAGGATAGCTCACCCAGTATGGAGTCGGTATAATGACTTCATCCCCTTCATCCAACAAAGCTTGAAAAAGGTTGTATAGGGCATGTTTCGCACCTGTTGTTACAATCACTTCACTCGGATCATATTCAAGTTGATGATCTTTTTTCATCTTATTGATGATACTCTTCTTCAGCTCACCGAGCCCTCCGGCAGGCGTATATTTCGTCAACCCTTCGCGCATCGCTTCCTCTGCCTTTTCAATGATATGTGCAGGAGTGTTGAAGTCCGGCTCACCTGCTCCTAGACCGATGACATCATGGCCTTCTGCTTTCAAGGCATTCGCTTTTGCCGTGATCGCTAACGTACTGGATGGTGTCAATGCTTTTACACGCTTCGCTAATTTCATATTTCAACCTCCACAAGTAATAATGATTTTTGGTTTATTGCTTCATTTTATAAGCTTTAAAAAATGTACCGTCCTCGAACCGGATATAATGGAATGTATAAGCATTTCCATCTTTTTTGTAGACGATTTCCCACACCGGTGTAAACGAAGAGGATTCCTTGAATTTCTCTAGACCCAATCGGATTGATACAATCTGATCAGGATTCAGTTCCTGCTCGATATATTGTTTCACTTGCTGTTTGCTCCAACCGTCATCTGCATCGAGCATCCTGGTTTCGCCTTCTTTATCAAGAGGGACAAAAATGTATCGGGTCTTCCCATCCACCTTGGATTCGATGACATCAAATGCGCCGTATGATCCGTAATAATGTTCTGTATTCTCGACTTCCGTCAATTCATATTTTTCTTTTGCGAATGCGATACTTCCATTTTGCTCGTCACCATGTTCATTCCACACATAATAATAATAAGATGCTCCGATGATAATGGTTCCGAGGAAAAACGTTCCTGCGCCATAAATTATCTTTTTCATTTCATCACCTATGTACGATAGATCGTGAATACCATTTTTTCTTGATCTTCCTTATCAAGGGCAAGTCCGAACATCAAGTCCTGATGTTTCAGCGTACGGTTCAATGCATCCACAATCTTATATAAGTCAGGGGAAGATTGCACCTTGACTGTTGATAAAATCTCAATTTTACTCTCCATTACCAGTACACCCCATTAGTTGTTCCTGTTTCCACTAATAAGTGGGTTCGATCAGGACAGAATATAGATATCGAAGCAACAAGCAGCCCCTCAAACGGCTGCCATATATTCTTCCTTCCCTACACCTTTTTTAGAGGATGACGACCGTCATCCTCCTTTTTTCATATTCGTCCTACGTGTATATTTTCAATGAAATCACCTGGTTTTTCAATACTTAATTCTCATCATCGAAAGCCATTTCAGGCGTCGTCAATGGAACCTGGGTGATTTCGTACGTATGTTCATTACATTTTACCATCACAATGCCTTCCTCAGAGGGCTTCAACACTTCTACCCACTGGTCATCCAAACGGTTCAATACCTCATCACTTGCTGTGTAGCCTTCCCTTTTAAAAATGATGGCGACTTGTGGATTCGTATGTTTCAACAGAGCTTTGTTCGTACCGAAGTAATGCCCGAACCCACCTACCTTCAATAAGGAGATGTCGAGAGGTCCATTTTTCACGATGGCCATGTCTGCATCCTTATTGGAAACCCCCATGTACAGGAAGCGATGCTCTCCATAGTTCATGACAAGTGCCAGACCGCCAACATTGTATTCAGGTCTGGACTCGATATAGGCGACTTCCAGTTGAATTTTATCCAGCATGGTGAACCGGTCGCCTTTTTTGAGCGATTTGATTTCTACGTCTGTCAAATCATGATTGGCAGCCAATTCCTCTCGGATGTCTTCTGCAATCACGATCGTTTTGACTTTTTTCTGTTCCAGCAACCAGTCGAGATTTCCTGTAAATTGTTTCCCGATGTTCGTCAGGACTAACGTGTCAATCTGTTGGACTTTGAAGATTTTCATCTGTTGTTTGAATTGGGATTTTGATTGCCCACTACCCGTGTTGATGAGCCCACTCTTCCCAGTGCTATCCTGAAGGAGTGTGGACTCACCGCTTTTCAATTCAAGAAAAGAGATGGCTACATCTTTCGAATCAAGGTTCAAATTCAGCTCTTTGATGGCGTTACCTTTCGTTTCATTCATCATAAAAAGAACCGGTTCATCCTTGACCGGAATGATGCTCAACACCAGCATGAGCAGAAACAGACTGAACAAAATCAATGGTTTCGCATACACAATGGATCCCTCCGCAGAATACGGTGTGCTTTAATCCTAGTGTATGCGGTCCGATGATTCTTAATCGAGAAAGTCATTCAGGTCATCCAGCAGTTGATCCATCGTTCCTTGTCGAACAGGGACTGCTGGTAGAGAATTGATGAATAAATTCCCATATTTAGTCGTTACGATACGACGATCGAATACAAATACTGCACCATGGTCGGAGGATGAGCGTACAAGTCGCCCGAATCCTTGTTTGAAACGGATGATCGCTTGCGGAAGCGATAATTCCATGAAAGGACTTTTTCCTTGTTTCTTCAACCTTTCGCTGCGCGCTTCCATGACTGGGTTGTCCGGTGGATTGAATGGAAGTCGTACGATGATTAGGCACGATAAATCATTACCAGGGATATCGACGCCTTCCCAAAAACTGCTCGTTCCGAATAACACTGCTCGATTCAATTGTTTGAAATTCTTAGTCAATCGAGCCCGGCTTCCACTATCGATTCCTTGTCCGATCAATGAAAAGTCCTCTGGTTCTGCGTATTCTTTGAACGCATGATACGTCTTCTTCAACATGTCATAGCTTGTAAACAGGACGAGCATCCTTCCATCAGTGACATGTGCAATCCGGTAAATCGATGCAGCTATGGTCGATGCATAATCATCCGTTGAAACGTCCTTGATCATCGGCAAATCGGTCGGAATCATGATTTTGGACTGATTTTGATAATCGAATGGGGACTGCAATTGGACCGTCAATGTATCTTCTTCCATTCCGAGACGCTTACGCACGAAAGTGAAACGATTCCGAATCGTCAATGTAGCGGATGTGAGGACCACACTTCTTTTCTTCCCAAAGAAATCTTCCGACAGACGATCTGATATATCAATGGGTTGATTGAAGATGGAGACTGCGTTCTTCGCACCACCATAATCGGTTTCAATCCAACAGACCTCTTCTTCATTGGACGATAACAGCATGTGAGCGAGTGTGTTCCGTTCTTCATCCAAACGGTTCAACAGACCCGTATAATCCACAAGGATGCCTTTTTGAGCTACATTCAAGTGATCTTCCTGCTTTTGCGCTTTTTTGAGAAGATCGCGCAGATCCCGGATCAGATCATTGATTTGCAATTGACACCTTGCGAAGATTTCCTTCAATTCAGCATACCAGGTCGGATCGACTTGATCGATGGAAAAACGGAAGTTGATCTTCCCGATTTCAGACTTTCTCTGCCCTTTGGAAAGTACATAGGTTTTGATCATGCTGAATAATTGATCGATTTCAAACTTCAAATCCCGCATTCTAGATAGAAGGTCTGACTTTTCGAAGTCGACATCAACTGATTTCAAGACGTCTTCTAGCTTCAACCACAGATTGACAGTCAAGTCCTCAGAAGTACCAATCCGATCAAGCAACCGGTGAAAAGCGAAATAGTCCGTCTGCAATCCGAAATGGTCGCTCGCTACATCATCCAGATGATGCGCCTCATCGATGACCGCTTCCTGGTAAGCAGGAATCAACGAGTGATCGTTGACCAGGTCCGTAAAAAGCAATGCATGGTTCGTAATGATGATGTCGGCGTCATAGGCTTCCCTTTTCGAACGATGGTAAAAGCACCGTGAAAACCAGGGGCATTTGTGGTTCAGACATGAATTGGCATCACTTTTCACTTGATGCCAGAACAACTGACCACCAGACGGAAGATTCAGCTCTTCGATGTCTCCTTCGTCTGTCGTCGTCAACCATACGAGCAACTGTGCTTTTGCGAGAAGAACGTCATAATTGTTGTCATAAATCTGATCGAGTTGCTGCTCGAACTTCCTTAAACACAAATAGTGGTTTCGTCCTTTCAAGACAGTCGCCTTGAAATCAAACGGCACCATCTTCTGCAGCAATGGAATATCCCTGTCCAGCAGCTGTTCTTGCAGCTGAATCGTATGTGTACTGACTACCAGAGGTCTTCCTGTCTTTTTTGCGTTCAACAAGCCTGGAATCAGATAACCTAGAGACTTACCGATCCCTGTTCCAGCCTCAATCAAAGCATGTTGTCCATTGGTCAGCGACTGTTCGACTACATCCATCATTTCCACTTGACCTGTCCGCTTTTCATAATTGGGCAAAGTCTTTTCAAGCTGTTCCTCGATTTGTTGATGAGTAAGATTCTCGTCGATAGGATCCTCATCTTGCTCAGTCTCAAGCAATTTACGTAAAACGAGCTGCCGATAGGTTTCCAGCGCAGGCTCCTCTTCTTCCAATTGAATCATTTTCCGATCGATTTCTGCCTGTACTAGGTCTGCAATATCGCTGTGCATCCCTTTGACGAGAGGAAGTAGTCTCTGCATCGTCAATAATGGAAGACCGCTCAACCGCTTCAACAATTCAATGAGCAAAAAGCCCGTTGCCTCTGCATCACTATCCGCCTGGTGTGGGTTCTCGTGAGCCAATGAGAGTGCTTCTGACAGCTGTGTAAGCTTATAGGAGTCTAGGTTTGGCATCATGATCCTTGAAAGCTCTACGGTATCGAGAATCATGCCTCTCCATTCGAAATACCCGGCCTTTTCCAATTCCGCATTCAAAAATCCGAGGTCGAACTTGATATTGTGTGCAACCAAACAAGCCCCATCCAATAGCTGGAGAAGACGTGGCGCAACATCTTCGAACATAGGAGCGTCTTCAACCATCGCCTGGTCGATCCCGGTCAGAGACGTGATGAATGTCGGAATGGCCATCGCAGGATTGACATATGTCGAGAACCGCTCGACAATGGTATCCTTTTCTACGACGACTAAGCCGATTTGTATGATCCGATCTTTATTTTTAGGGGAATGTCCCGTCGTTTCCAGGTCTAATACAACATAACGGTTGTTCATTGTTCGTTCACCTCAAAAAAAGAAAAGCTGGCAATCCGGCCAAGCTTTCCAAACCTCTCACTTTATTCTACGCTTCCCGTACTATTTGTGCAATGAAGAGTGTCCATCTCGTCTGAGAAACCACCTTGATCTCATAAAAAAATCGGCCCGCAGATCGGGCCGATTCCAAGTATTAAAGCACAGTCGAAGCAGGTTCAGCTGTGATCTTTTCTATAATACGATTATGTTCATCCATGATGGCTACGGTAGGTTGATGCTTCCGTGCTTCTTCTTCTGTCATCATCGTGTAGTTGAGGATGATGACGACGTCTCCTTCTTGTACGAGTCGAGCGGCTGCTCCATTCAAACAAATGGTCCCACTTCCTCGTTCACCCGGTATGATGTATGTTTCAAATCGTGCACCGTTATTGTTGTTGACAATCTGTACTTTCTCGTTCGGAAGCATATCGACTTCATCCAGAATATCCTCGTCGATTGTGATGCTCCCTACATAATTCAAATTCGCTTCTGTCACTCTTGCTCTATGGATCTTCCCTTTCATCATCGTGCGAAACATGGTTGTCTTTCCCCTTTCAAAGCTTTTCTTCTATTATGATATTATCGATCAATCGTGCGTTTTCGAAACGATAGGCCAGTGCGATGATCAACTTACGGTCGAACGTCTCCACCGTCTGTAATTGAGGGTATGATAGGATTTCAACATAGTCCGTCTCTCCGTATGGAATATCCTCCAATACAGAAATCATTTCTTGACGGACATCTTTAAGTGCTTTTCCTGTCTGTACCTGCTCTTTGGCTCTGAGCAGTTGCTGATAAAGCTTTGGAGCCTCAAAACGTTCGTGGTCCTTCAAATAGACATTCCTGGAGCTTTTCGCAAGTCCATCTTCTTCACGAACGGTCGGGCATGCGACCAATTCTACCGGGAAGAAGTACGAGTCGATCAAATCATTGACGACAGCGACTTGTTGGGCGTCCTTCAATCCGAAATAGGCTCGATCAGCCTGTATGATGTGGAACAGCTTCGTCAAAACGGTTACGACACCATCGAAGTGACCGGGTCTTTTTTCACCGCATAATACGTTCGTACGTTCTGTGACTTTCATCTGGACGCCTGCACCATCAGGGTACATATCTTCCACTGAAGGATAGAACAAAACGTCCGTGCCGCGCTCCCTCGCGAGTCTTTCATCACGTTCAAAGTCTCTTGGGTAACGGTCGAAATCCTCATTCGGACCGAATTGGAGAGGATTCACGAAGATACTGGTCACGACAGTGTCGCATTCTTCCCGTGCCTTCTCGATCAAGGAAACATGACCTTCATGCAAAAAGCCCATCGTTGGAACGAATCCGATGGTATCGCCTCGTCGTTTCCGCTCCTTGATGAAGTGTTGCATCTCGTAGATGTGGCGGATCACCTTCATACTTTCCCTCCGTACAATGAAGCAAGCTGTTCTTCTTTCATCGTGAAACTATGTTTCTCTTCAGGAAATTTATGCGATCTTACCTCATCAACATATGAACGGATCGCATCCTCTATCTGTCCGGAGACATTCGTATATTGTTTGACGAATTTCGGAATTCTATGGGACCCATAGCCGACCAAGTCATGATAAACGAGCACCTGACCATCTGTACCAGGTCCAGCACCAATCCCGATTGTCGGTATGGTCAGTTCTGCACTGATCGTTTCAGCAAGTTGTCTCGGCACACATTCGAGGACGAGAGCGAAGGCTCCCGCTTCTTCTACCGCTTTTGCATCCTGTATCAATTTCTGTGCATCTGCTGCATCTTTCCCTTGGACTTTATATCCACCAAGAACAGCAACCGATTGCGGTGTCAAGCCTAGATGCCCGACAACAGGAACACCTGCTTGTGTCAAACGTTCGATGACAGTAAGAACCTCTCCTGCTCCCTCGACTTTCACGGCATCAGCTGAAGCTTCTTGCATCAACTTCGCCCCATTGATCATTGCATCCTGAATGGAGGCATGATAGCTCATGAAAGGCATATCCGTGACCACAAACGTGTTCCTTGCACCTCTTTTGACCGCTTTCGTGTGATGGATCATATCTGCCATCGTAACGGGGATCGTCGATTCATAACCGAGTACGACCATGCCAAGTGAATCACCGACAAGAATCATATCGACCCCTGCTTCCTCAGCAATCTTAGCGGAAGGATAATCATAACTGGTGAGCATGACAACGGATTCGCCATTCTCCTTCATTTTTTTAAAATCAACCGTCTGTTTCATACTTCTCCTCCTTTTTTATTATCAGAGGAAGATGAAAGTGGAAAATCGTGCAAATAAAAAACCTTCTTTCAGACATACAGAAAGAAGGAGATAAAACGCTTACAAACTTTCATCCCTCTGTCCATGTCCAATGTTCGGATCAAGGCAGAACATATTACTTAACGTACTTTGTATGAACATGTTTAATCAAAGTGCAGTTCGCCTGAGCGATACCGCCTACATGACCATTATATCAAATATTTATCAGTTTTGGGGAAGTTCTATATCTGCAGAGTATACCCGATGGACTTCACCCTCATCATCTTCAACGAGAAGGACACCCTCTTCTGTAATACCCTTCGCTTTGCCATACAGCTCTCCAGTGATCGTACGGACTTTTACCCGCCTTCCAAGACTTGCTGCAGAACCTTCCCATAATAGCTTGATCGGGGCAAACCCGTGCTCAAGGTATAGATGATAGAGCTTTTCCATCTTTTCCATGATGGCACGGACGAGATGGGCTCGTTCAATCTCTTTCCCGCTTTGGACTTTCAATGAGGTTGCGATTTTCTTGATTTCTTCTGGAAAAACCTCTTCTGGTGTGTTTACGTTGATGCCGATCCCGATGATGACGGAATTGACACGATCTGCTTCCGCTTGAAGCTCTGTCAGGATCCCGACCACTTTTTTCCCTTCAATCAAAATATCATTCGGCCATTTGATCTGGGCATCCAAATCGGTCACTTCCTTGATCCCCTGGACGACACTGACAGCAGCCAGTAATGTGAGCTGAGGTGCCCTTTGGGGTGGAATGTTCGGTCGTAAGATGATGCTCATCCAGATGCCGTTTCCTTTCGGTGAGTGCCATGAACGACCTAATCGTCCTTTTCCTAACGTTTGTTCGTCAGCGATGACGATGGTTCCTTCTTCTGCATCATTCAAGGCGAATTTATGGGCGATTTCCTGAGTCGATGTCACCGATGGCTCATAATGGATGACTTGTCCGATTTTTTCTGTCTCCATATGATGTTTGATTTCACCCGGATGAAGGTTATTCGGTCGATCGATGATGCGGTATCCTTTTTTCTGTACCGCCTCCACGACATACCCTTCCTTTCTCAGCTCTTCGATATGCTTCCATATCGCTGTTCGTGAACATCCGATGATTTCGCTGAGCTTTTGTCCGGACATATGGTCATCCGATTCCGAAAGAAGACTGATCAACCGTTCTCTTGTGCTTGATTGCATTGTGTAATCCACTCCTTAATTTCCCCGGGGTCATTTTTCAATGTTCCCGATACGACACGACACTCGATATTTTCCAAAAGTTCCTCAATCCATGGTCCAGGCGGCTGATTTACCAGGGCTTGGAGGTCATTCCCATCGATCGCCAACTCCGATCGCTCCTGGATCGGAAGCTGTACAAAGATTGCATTCATCTCTTGAGGAGTCGTAGACACCTGATATCCAAAAAACTGTTGTAATCTCATAACCGATTTCAAACGATCCAATCCATTGCGGTAGAGGGTCATTGGATTTTTGAAATCGGGATCGTTTCTATATAATTCTACAAGATGAGAAACTTGCTTGCGTTTCTGATTGGAAGGTTTCCAAGCATGAAGCCAATCGAACGGTTCCGATATACCCAGCCTCAAGAGGAATCCAGCCCATCTCTCTTCATCAGAGGTCAATTTCTCCCATTTGGAAAAAGCGGGATTCACTTCAAACTTATATGGACCATTTGGTAAATACCGATCGAGGTTTGCCTCCTTGATGAATTGAAGAGCTTCTTCACAATGGGCCCCTGCTAGTAACTTTTCGAATTCATCCCGTATTCGTTCAACTGAAATCTTGTCCAGCAGTACTGCATTCATTTTGAGTGCAGTATACGTTTCACTTTCCAACCTGAACCCGAGTGCTGAGAGGAAGCGCAATGCCCGCATCATCCGTAATGGGTCTTCGCGGAAACGTTCATGTGGATTTCCGACGGCACGGATCAGCTTCTTTTCCAAGTCTAATTGACCACCGAAAGGATCAAAAACGGTCTCATCCTGCCTGAGAGCCATTGCATTAATGGTGAAATCACGTCTTGACAGATCTAATTCGATTGAATCATGGAATTCAACCTCTGATGGATGTCGATAGTCTTCATACTCGCCTTCTTTTCGGAACGTCGTCACTTCATAGGATTCTCCATCCATCCTGACGATGACGGTACCGTGTTCTATGCCGACCGGAATCGTCTTTTCGAAGATCCGTTGGACGTCCTCTGGTAAAGCGGAAGTGGCGATGTCAATATCTCCAAGCTTCTTCTTCAACAGAAGGTCCCGGACGACACCACCTACGATATAAGCGTCATATCCATTGTTTTTCAATTGCTCGATGATTTTTTCCGCTTTACTGAAAGACATGATCCGCTCTCCTAAACTTCGACTGATTTGATACCGAGTGTCTTCGCATAAACATCCATATATTGCTCTACGATTTTACGTGAGTGGAACTGCGTATGGACATGCTCTATTGCATTCTTTGACATTTGCTCATGGAGTTCGTCGTTTTGCAGGATCTCAAGGGATTTTTCAGTGATGACATCCAGATCTCCCACTTTACAAACATAACCGGTTTTCCCGTCTTCAATGACTTCTGGAATACCTCCTATGTTCGTACCGATGACCGGAACGCCACATGCCATCGCTTCTAGTAGAACGAGACCGAAGCTTTCTTTTTCAGATAAGAGCAACTTCAAATCACTGATAGAGAACAATTCTGCAATATTGTCCTGCTTCCCTAAGAAATGGACATCGTCTTCTATACCAAGCTCCTTCGTCAGACGACAAGCGACCGTAAGCTCTGGGCCATCTCCTACCAGCAATAGTTTGGAAGGAACTTTCTTATTGACTCTATGAAAGGTATTGACGACGTCCGGAACTCTTTTCACGCCTCGGAAGTTGGAAACGTGGATGATCACTTTTTCATCTGGACCAATCCCATATTCTTTGCGCAAATCAGTAGAAGTGGTCCGGTGGTACACTTTTTCATCAATGAAGTTATATACACACTCGATTTCTTTATCCGTGCCCAACAGGACCTGTGTTTGCTCGATCAAACTGTTTGAGACCGCTGTCACGGAGTCTGACTGTTCAATTCCGAATTTAATCAATTCGCTCAGGCTCGGATCATAACCGAGCACTGTAATGTCCGTCCCGTGCAGAGTAGTCACGATCTTCAAGTGATCTCCGACCATCTGCTTCGCTAAATAGGCACAGATGGCATGAGGGACAGCATAATGGACGTGCAACAGATCCAGTTCTTCCCGTTCTGCGATTTCCGCCATTTTACTCGCGAGCGTCAAATCGTAAGGAGGATAACGGAAAACGGAATATTGATTCACTTCGACTTCATGGAAGTGGATGTTCGAATAGAACTTTTCGAGGCGAAAAGGGACGCTTGATGTGATGAAATGGATTTCATGCCCTTCCTTCGCTAGCATTTTTCCAAGTTCCGTGGCGACGACGCCAGATCCACCGACTGTCGGATAACATGTGATACCGATTTTCAGTTTTTTCATGTTGACTCTCCTAACAAATGATCCATCAAGATCGGACGTTTAGTATAGAACCCTTCAGCATAACGTACACCTGCTTCTTTTCCAAACATCGTGTCACGCGCTTCAACCGTTTCAAGGTAACCGTTATTGAGCGGGGTCTCTACACCGTCTTCACTTGCTGTAAATTGACTCTTATAAGCTTTCAAGCTATCCATCTTCCTCTCTTGGACTGCTGATATATCAACTGTAAAAGAAGGATGGTCATAACCGTTGATGTAGTAATAATAAACCTTTTCGATTCGGTGTGCAGGTAAATCTCCCTCCACCGTGAATTTTCGGATTCCGGCCGAAAAGAGGGCTTCCTCAACCAATCTTGTGCAGTTTCCGTGATCCGGGTGACGGTCTTTCGGATAAGGAACGAAAACCGCCTTTGGTTTGTATTTTCTTATGACTGCCGCAATTTTTCTAATATGGGAATCCGTAATCGATAATCCGCGGTCTGGCAAGTGAAGGTTGATCCTTTCACTCAGACCGAGTGTTTCACTCGCTTGTCTCGCTTCCTGCTGACGAAGTTCCACATTGCCATTGGAAGACAGTTCTGCTAGCGTCAAATCACAGACTCCTGTCTTGAAGCCTCTATCTGCATGTTTGATCAGTGTACCTGCCATACCGATTTCAACATCATCAGGATGTGCACCGAAGGCAAGAAGATCAAGTTCATCGTTCATACCTAACCTTCCTCTCTATCCCGGATCACTTTACGCCAGTCGAAATCACCGCGCTCTAACGCGTGGACAAAAATTTCTGCACTTGCAATGTTGGAGGCAAGAGGGATCTGATAAACATCACAAAGTCGGATAAGCGCTGCGATATCCGGTTCATGTGGCTGTGCCGTTAGCGGGTCTTTGAAAAAGATGACCAAATCCATCTTGTTTTCAGCGATCATTGCTCCGATTTGTTGATCCCCACCGAGCGGACCGGATTGGAACCTGTGCACTTCAAGGCCTGTTGCATCCGAAATTTTCGTTCCCGTCGTCCCGGTAGCAAACAGCTTATGTTTTTTCAGAACAGGTGCATATGCGACTGTAAAATTAATGATATCCTGCTTCTTCTTATCGTGTGCAATCAATGCTATATTCATCTGTCTACCCCTACTCCATTAGATTTTCCAATCCATAAACCAATACGTCCAATTTCATGATCGTCTCAACAGACATTTTCACACCTGGCATGAACGCACTTCGATCGATCGTATCATGGCGGATGGATAACGTTTGTCCTGTCGTACCTAACAGAACTTCCTGGTGTGCAACACGTCCCGGAAGACGTACACTGTGGATCCGGATGCCATCAACATCCCCACCTCTTGCACCCTTGAGATCTTCTGTTTCTTCAGGATGACCTTGTTGTTTCGGTTCACGGACCTCTTTGATCATTTGAGCCGTTTTCATCGCTGTACCAGAAGGTGCATCCAGCTTTTGGTCATGATGCTGTTCGATGATCTCGACGTCTGGCATGTACTTGGCTGCCATTTGAGAAAACTTCATCATCAAAATCGCTCCGATAGCAAAATTCGGCGCGATGACAACGCCGATGCCTTTCTCTTCTGCTGTTTCACTGAATCGTGCGATTTCCTCATCTGTAAAACCTGTTGTTCCGACGACTGGCCGAACACCATACTCAAGTGCGATTTCCAGATGCTTTTTACCGGAATCCGGTTTGGTCAGGTCAATGATAACATCCGTTTCGGTTTCTGAAAGACACGTTCGTAGATCATCAAAAACAGGAATCTCCAGGTTTGGCTGATCTTCAAGATCTTTTAGCATCTTTCCTGCGTTTTTAGTATCCACGACTGCTTTCAGCTGAAAGTGCTCTGTATCGGTGACCATCTTCACAGCTTCCTTGCCCATTTTTCCTCTCGGACCAGCTATGACGATACGGATGGTTCGTTCACTCATTCTGTTTCCTCCTCTATACGTGTCCAACGATCTTTATCTCTTGTGTTGAATTTATCCATCACGATGCGTAACGCTTCGTCTAAATCAATATGTAATGAATTCGCAAAACAGATCACGACGAACAATAGATCTCCTAATTCTTCTTCAATCGACTGTTCATCTTCACTGGATTTTTTCGGCTTTTCCCCATAACGATGGTTCACTTCTCTGGATAGTTCGCCTAACTCTTCTGTCATCCTCGCAAGCATGGCTAGTGGACTGAAATATCCTTCCTTGAATTGTCCGATATATTCATCTACTGCATCTTGCATCTCTTTCATCGTACGTTCGTTCATCGTTCCACCTCATTTCATACTCTACTTCATGTTAGCTAAATCAAAACGGTTTGACAAATAATAAAGACATGGATAGATTGGTTAGGTAGTGATGTATGATTTCTACTTATTCGTTAGTATGACCGAACCGTCACTCAATCAACAGAATACGTTAAAAGGAGGCTGTCCGGATGCTTAAGATCAAGCTTAAGAATGTATTATTCATTTTACTCGGTTCAGCAATTTTCAGTTTCGGCATCATCCATTTCAATCTTGAAAACAACCTGGCTGAAGGCGGATTCACGGGTATCACCCTGATTCTCTATAATCTCTTTCAAATCGATCCTGCCATATCCAACCTCGTATTGAATGTTCCATTGTTCTTGATAGGTTGGAGATTGCTCGGGAGGAACGCCTTCATATACACCATCATCGGTACAGTGGCAGTGTCCTTTTTTCTATGGATCTTCCAATACCATTTGCGGTTTCACTTTCCACTCCGAGAGGATCTGACACTTGCGGCGTTGTTCGCCGGGGTATTCATCGGAATCGGATTGGGTATCATTTTCCGCTATGGTGGTACCACAGGCGGTGTCGATATCATTGCTAGACTAGTGAACAAATATGTCGGGTGGAGTTTCGGTAAGACGATGTTCCTTTTTGACGCTTTCGTCATTTTGTCTGCGACCATCACTTACCTCAACTATAAAGAAGCGATGTACACACTTGTTGCCGTGTTTGTTGGTGCGCGTGTCATCGACTTTATCCAGGAAGGTGCATACGCAGCCAAGGCAGCCATGATCATATCTGAGAAAAACGCAGAAATCGCCAATCGCATCATCAAAGAGCTCGATCGTGGCGCGACCATCTTGAATGGAAGAGGAACGTTCACCGGTGCGCAAAAAGAGGTTTTGTATTGCGTCATCGCGAGGAATGAAATCTTCCGGTTGCGAATCTTGATCCAACAGATCGATCCGCATGCTTTCGTCGCCGTCAATGACGTCCATGATGTACTTGGAGAAGGATTCACCCTGGATGAAAACAAGAACCCATTACACGATTAGATGAGGCTGACCTAGAACATCAAATATATGATGTTCAGGTCAGCTTTTTTTATGATGTAGTGTGAGTTAAGCGCGTCTTGTGGGGTGCGATCTTCCGTTTTTCCCGTTTTCGGGGTGCCCAAGAGCCTCTTGCGGGGTGCGATCTTCCGTTTTTGGCGTTTTTGGGGTGCGCATGCCAGTAAAAAGAACGGCGAAACAACATAAAAAAAACCGCTTGGCTTTTACCAAGCGGTTTTACCTTATCATTATTCAGATTGGTTCATTCCGACGAAAATGAGCACGAACCGCGCGAGTTCTAACAACGCGACTAGTGCGGAAGCAACATACGTTAGTGCTGCTGCATTCAACACTTTTCTTGCCTGCCGTTCCTCATCATTTCGGATCAGCCCTAGCTGTACAATCTGATTCATCGCACGGCTGCTTGCATTGAACTCGACCGGTAATGTTACCAGCTGGAAGAGCACTGCCCCAGCCATCAGCAAGATACCTGGCAAAATCAAGTCAGCTGCGCCAAAAATGATGCCAATAAGGATGAGGAAATATGACATGTTCGAGCCGATCGATGCGACAGGAACAAGGGCATGCCTGGCTCTTAACGGACCATATTGGTTCGCATGCTGGATCGCATGGCCCACTTCATGGGCGGCAACTGCCGTCCCTGCTATGGAATGTCCGTAATAATGATCTTCCGACAAACGCACAACCTTGCTGCGCGGATCATAATGATCCGACAGTTTCCCGCGGATTGGTTCGATTTCTACATCATGGATGTTATTATCCATCAGGATTTTGCGAGCTACCTCTGCACCTGACATCCCTAGTGCGGAAGGTACTTTAGCATATTTACTATAGACTTTTTTCACTCGAAACTGAGCCCAAAGTGGAATGGCCAATAACAGGAGAAAATAGATCAGAAACATCAATTGTCCCTCCTAATCGCTTTGATTCCCTTTATAAAGCAAGTATATCACTTAGCGGAAGCGATTGTATTCTTTTTGCTTGGAGAAGGTTTGAATGCCTTTCTTTTCCTCTGAATATTTTCTCCATCCGACGTAAAATAATGTAGAGATAATTCCGCCTCCGACCGTAAAGATCAGCCACAAAATGGATGGATCCGCACTGTCCTCTTGCTTCTGGTCATAAGCATCTTTCAAGGCTGCTTCTATGAACTTGATCTGTTGCAGCTGATGATCCGTCGTTACAACCAATGACCGATTTTCATCTAAATATTTTACATAGGAATCGATTCGGCTCAATAATTCTGCTGGTAGATCAACACTTAATGCAGGGTGGATTTTGTCATACTTCACCAAGAATTGATTGAAGTACGCATAGAAGGATTGCAACTCCTGGTCAGCGGCTGCCCCTTCCATCTTCTCCAACATGCTCATCAATTCATTCTGTGTCGATTTCCATAACGGCTGGTGATCCGTATGAACGGCATCAACAAGTAGGTGTAAACCCATCAAGGTATTGACTCTTTCTTCATGGGAAGCAGCGACTTCCGTCAATACTTTCACCGATTCATCATAACTGGTTGAAAAAATGCGGAGATGATGGATAGATAAGTCCTTGTCTGCATCGGCTAATTCATGATATTCACGTTCGAAATATCCGAGAACATCCTTGGCATCAGCATATTTCTCTTCTTTCGTCAGTTGCAGTGCTTTATAGGATAACTCACTCAGCTTCTTCCAATGATCTCCTTCACCATGGTCAGCAAAAACAGTCAATGGAATGAACAAGAAACACCCTATCAGGAATAAAGCAAATACCCCTCTCATAAAACTTGTCCCTCCTATTAAGAAAACTCTTTCTTATACATCACGACCGTACAAGCTATAGTTCATCTTATGTAGGATGGGACAAGAGTAGAACGCGGATTCTATTGAGTCTCGAAACGATCGGTAGTAGATTTACGGATCGTTAATAGATAAACGATGAGAATGGAAAGGATGCTCAACCAGAAGGTGAAGTAACCGATTTCCGTATAGTACATATCGAGCACTGAGTAGGTCGGCATCATGTCGAATAGATAGTCAATCATCTCATTATGGAGGACCCAGATAGTAGCGACAAATATATGCCATCTTTTGATTTGATAAAAAGGAGCATATAAAATGCCTTGGATCGCCATACCTAAATGAGAAAAGATCAACATGTAATTGACGAAATTCAATGAACCTGTCACTGAACCACCGAGCAAATTCATGATGACAGCCCATATTCCGTATTTGAACAGAGTGATGGCTGCGAGCGCTTCCATCAGAGGCCAATTCCTCCCTAGTAAAAACGCAATCAGGACAAATACGAAGAACAGACTGGCAGTTGGACTATCTGGAACGAACGGCAGGAAGTACCACGGTGTACGTTCCAATTGGTCAGCGTACCAGTAGTATCCATAAATTGTTCCTAAAATGTTGATGATCAGAAGCATCCAAAGGAATGCACGGTGTCTTAACAACATCAAAATCGTGTGCATCTTCTATCTCCTTTTTATTAGCGTGAAGTAGATTTTCGAACTATGTATGATGATTGAACGATGTAAAAAGAGACTGACCATATTTGTCAGTCTCTCCTTATAAGTATACTTTATTACTTCTCGAGTTCAGCGATGAACTCGGAAAGTTGTTGTAATTCCTCGTCAGTACCTTTAAAGATACCTCCTGGCATATTCCCGATACCGTTTTTCGCGATATTTCCAATTTCCTCAGGTGGTAAGCCAGTTCCAATCAAGGAAGGCCCGCTTCCACCGGATAAATTGTTACCGTGACATCCGATACAGCCCTGTTCTTGATAAACTTTATATCCAGGTGCTGATTCATCAATCTCGACTTCAACGATCTTACCTTGTTGCTCAGCTTTCTCCCAATCATGGTTGACGACAGATTCCCAAGTCAAGAAGATGATTGAAATGAGTGCCAACAACATCATTCCTACTGCTACAGGTCGTTTGTTCGGGCGACGTTCAGGGCCACGATCCAACCATGGAGCTAATAGAAGTGCACCGAATGCCAATCCTGGCATGATGACTGTTCCAATCAGTGTGAAATCACCGGCTGCATATTTATACTTCAATAATTGGTATAAGAATAAGAAATACCAGTCAGGTAGTGGAATGTAACTTGCATCCGTTGGATCCGCTTTACGCTCAAGCGGGGATTCGTGAACGACCGTCAAAATAAGGTAGCCGATCAAGAATACGGATCCGACCATCCATTCTTTTAAAAGGAAGTTTGGCCAGAACGCTTCCGTTTTCCCTGGATACTCGGAGTAATCTTTCGGGATGTTCGGCTTTCGTTCTGCAGGGATACGGGAATCCCCTACAAACTTCATACCTTTGCCACGATGCATCTTTCTCCCTCCTTTATCCTATCGCATATTTTACAGTGGTCCAGAAATTCCTTGCTTTCGAATCATGATAAAGTGCGCTCCCATGAGCCCGAGAAGAGCACCAGGCAGGAAGAATACATGGATTGCAAAGAATCTTGTCAACGTCTGTGCACCGATGATCGTTGCGTCACCCGCTAACAATGTTTTCAATGCTGGTCCGATAACAGGAACCGTTACTGCAATTTCAAGTCCTACTTTTGTTGCAAATAGCGCTTTCATATCCCAAGGTAATAGGTAACCTGTGAAACCGAGTCCGAGCATGACACCGAAGATCAGAACTCCGACTACCCAGTTCAATTCACGAGGTTTCTTGTATGCACCCTGGAAGAAAACACGAAGAGTATGTAGAAACATCATTACGATGACCAGACTCGCACCCCAGTGGTGCATTCCGCGAACGATGACACCAAACGCGACTTCATTTTGTAAGTAATAAACAGATTCATAGGCATTGATAATATCCGGAACATAATACATCGTCAAAAACATTCCAGATAGAATTTGGATGACGGTAATGAAGAACGTCAATCCACCGAAACAGTACACGAACGCTGAGAAGTGGTGAGCCGGGTTGACGTGCTCAGGTACTTCATGGTCTGCAATATCTCGCCACATAGGCGTAATATCAAGACGTTCATCTACCCAGTCATACATTTTTTGTAACATCTTTTACGCCCCTTTCTACTGTGGTTCTGCTTGACCTAAGTATAGTTTGCCGTCTTTTACCTCTTTCTTATAAACATCAAGCGGCGCAAGCGGCGGTGTGCCTGGTACGTTCTCTCCATCTTTCTTATAACGTCCTGCATGACAAGGACAGAAGAACTGGTTTGGATAAGCAGGGTTTGTCCCCCAGTCTACTGTACAGCCAAGGTGCTTACAGATCGGAGACAATGCTACGATATCACCGTTATCTTCTTTGAACACCCAAGCAGCTTGTGTGACTTCAGATTCATACCAGCCATCTTTTTGTTTTACTTTGAATGTGAATCTCTGTGGTTCTTTTGTTAGTTTACTCTCTTCGACAACAGCTACCATATCTTGACCGGCACCTTCTTTTAAGACAGGGTCGATCGCAAATCGTACCATCGGTAAGAGCATGCCTGCAGCCATGAATCCACCGACACCCGTTAAGGTATAGTTCAAAAATTGTCGTCTGGAGACTTCATCTTTATTGGCCATTGGTTTCCCCCCTTACGCAGTAGACTAAGTCCAACCGGACATTTTCTCATATTACACATATATTACTAGGACATTAACATGATAGCGTAACTTACAAACATCGTCAATAATATCATTGTCCAATTCAACCAATCTATTCGTTCTAGAAAGTGTTTTGCCACTTTTTTGTGACAATTTGTAGAATATGCTTGACTTGTTCAGAAACAATCTCCCTTTGATAGTCTTCATCCATATGTTCAAGTGGGACCGGCGGAATGTTGATAATTTGTTCCTGACGATCTGAATCTGCACCGCTCCACTTTGCATCCGAAGTGATGAAAACCGTAAAGGGCATGTCCCCTTGACGAAGTTCATCTGATAAAGAACTGATCCGATTTAGAACATCTTCCTCTTTTTCGCTTTCCAAATATGTAACTGGCGGAAATAAGACGACACGGCCTTTCAGTTGACGCTCCAACTCATCTGAGATCAGTTGCGGGAACTCTCCTTTCAGAACCACTTGTTTCTTTTGAGATCCCCAGGAAACCGGAATGAGAGGAATGATCGCAGTATCGACATACTCGGCTGCCTGATGATATAAATCTATATCCTTCGTTCTCCATTTCATTCTATCGTTCACATCCAATCCATTCAATCTAATCCAAAGTGTATCACTTGTCAGGATGTTCATAAAGCTATATCTCTCAAATGATTTTTCGAAGCATACAAAAATGTCTGCCGGTCTCAGCCATCACCTTTGTGACGATTGAAACGGACAGACATTTCATCAACTTTCCTGACCAAATAGACGTATATATAAGAATCTTTGTCATTTCATTCAAAGTTTATTGTATTCTTTGCTCAACCGTTCGAAGCTTTCAAAATCCTTACGGTCCAGCGCTTCATCGATCTGAGTTTGAAGTGACTTTTTTCTGAAATGACTGAACGATTGATCCAGGATCATCTCAGCCCACAAGCCATACTTCTTATCAGGTACCATGTTCTCTGGAATGTGAGGATTTTCTTCTAGAACGGCTGCATATTGCGGTGTACGGTAAGCACCTTTGAACTTCAATTCGATGTAGACGTCTTCGTCCTGATTCAGACGGATATCGTGAAACGATTTTTCAGCATCCGTCGTCAATATATTTTGCTTATAGAATCTGAAAGGTACACCATCTACACAATTGGTAGACATGATGATTGCCTTTGGACAGTATTCTGCATTTTCAACAAAATGAACGTTTTCCATCAACGCCTCATCACTTACCAAATAGTTGAGCAACCATACACATTCGCGTTTTTTTAGTTGGTAGTGGTTCAAGAACCATTTAAGAAAATCTTTTTTCTCTAAGACTGTTACGGTGCTGCCCATTGCAATCCCTCCATCATTCACGTGTCGTTCGAGATCTTACAATATCCTACAGCCATATAATAATCCAAAGCTGGTTGATAATTACTTACTATGTTCGATATGCCATCATCCAATTCCTTCTTAATCGGAAATTTTTTAGGGTCGTTGACCGATGTCTGTAACGAACGGAAGCATTATCTTTCCTCAAGCCTTACAATCTCTTCTTCAAGATGCAGACGTTCAGGGTCACGATCTAACGCTTTTTGCAACAGTTGCTTCGCTTTGTCCCTTTGCCCGATCTCAATCAAATACCATCCAAAGTCCTCAAGAAATTCTGCTTGGTCCTCTAGTTCATTATATGCGTTTTCGTAACGTTTTAATGCGCCTTCATCTTCCTCAAGCTCCCTATAGGCCATCGCTGTCTTCCAATGTGCATCCGGAGAAAGGTCACCATATCTTTCAGCTTCAGTAGCTAGATCGATTACGTATTCGTATTGTTCATTAGCAATATACTGATCCATCAACAAGGAGGTGGCTTTCATATTGGCTGGATCCAGGCTTAAAGCGTGTTTCAGGAGCTCAATCCCTTTTTCTTCATCTTTCAACCGTAGTGCAAGCTGCCCTGCCTGTAGATACAGCTCTTCATTGAATTCATCCAGACGCATTCCCTCTAGATAGATATCCATCGCTTCCTGAAGAGCGCCCTCTTCTTCATACGCATGTGCAAGAATCGGGTACAACGTTGTATATTGTGGATCAAGCTCTTTCAAATGATTCAATGCTTGAATCGTTTTTTGATTTTCGCCAATCCGATCCGCTGTCAAAGCAAAACCGAACCAGTCATCTGGGTTGGAATCATCCTTCAATCCATTTTCATAATGAGTGAGCGCTTCTTCAAATTTACCTGAGCCACTTAAAGCCTCTGCTAATCGTAATGATGTAGAAGTGTGATTGAAGGTATCATATCCGGACTTGAGCAATTCCTCATAGTAAAGGATGCTTCGGTTGAAATTCCCTTGATGGAGGTAAAACTCTCCTAAGCCAAAGGTGATCACAGGTTCATTCGGAGCTTCACGCTTGGCAGTCAGGAGCTTCTGTTCTGCGACCTCGATCAGTCCTTGTCGTTCATAGAGGTCCGCTGAAAGAAGTAGGGCTTCGAGGTACTGCTCTGCTCCAGGCTCTACAGAAGCAAGAAGGTGTAACGCCTCTTCTTCCCGTTCCATTTCCATGTAAAGTTCAGCTCCGAATAACTTCAGTTCATCAACATCCGGGTGGAATGCCATGAGTTCTTCCGTAACATCGATCGCTTCCTCAATGAAACCAAGTTCGTTGTATATTTGAGCGATTTCAAGCAATGTATCATGATCGCTTGATTCTCGCAGGTCCTTTAATAATTTCAGACCTTCTTCTATTTCTCCACGGTCGATTTTCTCAATTGCATTTTCCACACTCGACATTGATGTACATCCTTTCTTCCTATAACAAATCGTTGGACATCACTCGAAAGATACCGGGACGGATGATCCGCATTTCTTTCCCATTCCCTTGTTTCAATCGAATGTCATCTTTAACTTTGATTATGTTTCCGTTTTGTACGACGATCACTGGATTTTTACCTTTATCATACTCGACTCTCTCTTCCCCATCAACCGATACGTTTCGCTCGTAGACGAGATAATCGACATCGCACCCAGTCACCCAGGATCCTTTTTTAGGATAGAGACCGAGGCATTGCAATTGATGCTTGTTCAATCGATGCTGGTCGTGATTCGGAAAGTCGTCGATCGTAACGATCGATTTTTCTTTACAGATTCGTGCCCATTTTTCCTTCAATTGCATCAAACGTTTTTCATGCAACGGAATTTGAGACCAATCAGCAATGATGGGAACCGTATATGGGAAATTCACATTACGGACCCATTCCCAGATGACGGTATCCAAATCCTCTTCTTGTTCGACCATGGCGTTGATGAATGGGATTTTCGCTTTTTGACAAGTACGGATCAAAGCCGGGGATATCCTGTTCATCGGTAATTCGACCCCGATTGCGTAATCGAACGGCAGTGCATTCAATTTTGTGCGGGTTTCAGATATCCGTTGTTCGAACTCTTTTGGGTATGTGAGAGATAAAGCCGTTACGACAGATGTGCACCCCATCCTGACCAATTGCTCACAATGATCCTTCAACGATACATCATCCATGCCATTTAATGAAAAGTCTCGGAATACATAACCGGGGATGACGTCAAAACCAGCCGAGTTGACTGTGAAACACTTCATCCGTAATGGCCGTTCTGAAACATATCGAACGACATTATCTTTGACATACACATGCTTTTGCTTTGGATTCCGGTCTGTGGTCCAAACATTCTCTAATATATATTCCATTGACCTGTCCCCCTCATAGAAACACTGGTGTTATAGACAGGCTATGAATCAAAGAGAATTTTCAGAACAATTGGTTGGACAACCCGAATCATTTTTTGTGCATAGTATAATTCCCGATTTCTTTTGATCCATGAACAAAAAAAGACCCCGCCAACGATGTAGTAAATACATGTCGTCCGGGATCAATTGTCCATAATGTATATGGATAGGAGTGGAGAGAAACCATACTACAATTATTATAACAAGCTCGTATAAAAAATCAATATATTTTTAGAAAATTTATATAATTGTTTTTATTCTGATAAAGACTCCAGATCATTTAAGAAATTCGGGTACGAAACGCCGATAGCTGATACGTCACGGACCGTTACAGGGCTTTCACTGATACAAGAAGCGATTGCCAGCATCATCCCGATCCGATGATCGCCGAGACTGTCTGCGTTACCACCTTTCACCTTTTGTTTACCATGGATGATCATTCCGTCTTCTGTCGGCTCGATGTCTATTCCAATGTTCTTCAATTGGTCTGTAATTGCTGCAATCCGATCGGTTTCTTTATATCGGAGCTCAGAGGCGTCTTTAATGGTTGTGATCCCTTCTGCCTGGCTAGCCAGAAGGGCGATGACAGGAATTTCATCAATCAGCCTTGGAATGATTTCGCCATTTATTTCTGTGCCTCGCAATTTAGAGTATGACACGTCAATATCTCCGATTGGCTCTTCGTTGATTGTCTGTTCGTTTGATATGGAATAGGTAGCTCCCATTTTCTCGAGAACATCCATGATCCCTGTTCGGGTCGGATTCAATCCGACTTTCTCCAAACGGATCGAACTGCCTGGAGTTATTGCTGCAGCAACCATGAAAAATGCAGCTGATGAAATGTCGGAGGGGACCTGAACATCGGTACCCTTTAATTTCTGCCCGCCTTTGATTTGTACGGACGTGCCTTCCCGCATCACTTCTACCCCGAATGATTTCAACATTCGTTCAGTATGGTCTCTGGACACATATGGTTCCTTTACCGTTGTCGTCCCTTCGCTATTTAATCCGCAAAGTAACAAAGCCGATTTTACCTGGGCACTTGCAATCGGGCTTTCATACCGAATACCTCTCGTTTTCCCACCTTTAATGGAAATCGGGGCAAGACGCCCATCTTCTCGTCCATGAATATCGGCACCCATTTGCCGAAGTGGATCCACAACCCTGCTCATCGGACGCCTATGAATGGAATCGTCCCCGACCAAGACCGAATAAATCGGTGCACCTGCCAAAATACCGGTCATCAATCGAATCGTCGTACCTGAATTGCCCACATCCAATACGTGTTCAGGCTCTTTCAACCCTCCACGACCGACTCCTACAATGTGTAACTCTGAACCGAGCTGTTCTATCTGAACACCAAGCTGTTTCATACATCGCATCGTACTTCGGCAATCAGCACTGTCTAGAAAATCCCGGACGATCGTTTTTCCTTCTGCCATCCCTCCGAACATGATGGATCGATGCGTTACAGACTTATCTCCCGGGACCTTTAAAGTACCTTGCAAGCCTTTTTCTCTTTTCGCTAAAGTATGTTCCTCCATTGAAAACACCTCTCCTTATTGAAAGAGGTGACTCGGTTATCGAGTCACCCTACTCATATGATCATCAATCGATGATGGTCGTCTCTCGATCAGAATCGATCCCTATTTCCTCCAACCATTCAGACAGACATTGGATGATACCTTCATTTTGCTCCTTGCTTCCGACTGTGATCCTCACACATGTCGGGAAGCCTAATGCGTTCCCTGACCGAACGATATATCCTTTCCTCAACAAGAAATCGAACACTTCGTCCCCTTGTAGAGTTTTGAAGTCAATCAGAATGAAGTTCGCTTGTGAAGGGTAATAATACAAGTGATACTTTGCACAAAATGCTTCGTACAAGACCATGCCTTCACGATTTTTCCTCCTGCATGATTCGATGAATTCCAAGTGCTCCAACGCAGTGATTGCTGCCCTTTGCGAGACTCTAGAAGTGTTGAATGGTTCTCGTACTGGATCTACCACTTTCATGAGATCCTCATGAGCGATGCCATATCCAATACGTAAAGACGCCAATCCGAATGCTTTGGAGAAAGTTCTGGTGACAACCAAATTCGGGTACTGACGTTGAAGCGCGATCGTATCCGGGTAATCGTCTGCCACGACGTATTCTTTATATGCTTCATCAACAGCTACAATGATGTGATCAGGCACCTTTTTCATAAAAGTAATGAGTTCTTCGTCTGTAATATAGGACCCGGTAGGATTATTGGGTGTACACAACCAGATGATCCGGGTATTTTCATCGATTGCATGGAGCATCTTCTCCAAGTCATGCTTCCCATTTTCCATCAAGGGCACTTCAATGATTTCGGCACCTTCAATGACAGAGTTGTGTTTATACTGAGGGAAAGTCGGTGTCGCCATGATCGTATTGGTCTCAGGAGTAAGATACGTCCTGCAGAACATTTCAATCACTTCATCCGAGCCATTGCCGAATAGGATCTGCTCAGGCTTCACTTGTAAATGTTGTGCGAGCTTCATCCGAATATCAGCTGCATAACCGTCCGGATAGATTGAAACCCGGTCCAGTTCATCCATGACTGCTTCCTTCACAGCTGGTGCACATCCGAATGGATTTTCATTCGACGCAAGCTTCGTGACCGTCGTCAGACCGAGCTCGCGCTTCACTTCTTCGATCGGTTTTCCTGGCTTGTATGCTTTCAAAGATAAAACTTGATCTTTCGCCTTCATATATACACCTCTTCTTTATGGGATATCTTCAGTTTCTATTTCTCAGCAACCCGGTCAGCAGCAATTGTCTTCAACCAAGTCCGGTAGGAGGCTAATTCAGCTGTCAGTATACTATCCTCTACCGTTTGAAGAATGACATCGCCGCAATTCTTCAACAGCACCATCCGGATTTTGTTTTCCTGGGATTTCTTGTCTTTCTTCATCGTTTCGAGGAGCAGTCCACCTTTATTTAAAGTGGCATGCCAATCTGAATAACCTAGCTGATGGACCCAGGTGAAAAATCCTTCTGGAAAGACTTTTGTCTTGAAATGTTCCTCACTCAATTTCATGGCAAAGATCATACCGATCATCACCGCTTCCCCATGAGTGATGGATTGGTATCTGCTTTCTGCTTCGATCGCATGACCGAGGGTATGTCCGAAATTCAAGTAGGCTCGGATACCCGCTTCTCTTTCGTCCTGACCTACGATCTCAGCTTTTATGCTGATTGCTTTCTTGACGATATCAGTCAGAATCTCGTCTTCAATCGGTAGTGAGCGGACATTTTCCTCTAAATAATCATAAAAATCCGGGTCTCGAATCAAAGCCAGCTTCACAATTTCAGCAAAGCCGGATCTCCATTCTTTTTTAGGCAAAGTCTTGAGGAAGTGGATGTCATACAAGACAGCCTCTGGTTGATGGAATGCCCCGATCAAATTCTTCCCTGACGTATGGTTGATTCCGACTTTTCCACCGACGCTGCTGTCATGCGCAAGAAGAGTGGTCGGGACCTGGATGAACCGTATCCCCCTCAAATATGTAGATGCGATGAAACCAGCAAGGTCACCGACAACCCCGCCTCCTAAAGCGATAATGCAAGCTTGTCTGTCGAGCTGACACCGTAGGGCATACGTGATCCCTTTTTCATATTCACGGATCGACTTACTCGTTTCACCAGCAGGAATGACCCATTCGTTCACCTGGTAACCACTTAATTTTGATTTGACCTCATCCAGGTATAGAGGTGCGACATTGCTGTCGGATATAATCAAAATCCGACTGCAATCTCGTACTCGCTCCTCCAAAACCTGTTGCAATTGATCGATGACACCATCACCGATCAAAACAGGATATGATTTTGTCTCAGTTTTCACCTGAATCTGTTCCACGTTAAAACTCCTTCGTATAGGAAACATATTCGTCAAAAACGCGTCGCATCCTGTCAATGGACTCGTTACCAAATTTTTCAGTGAAAGCATTCGCGAGCTCCCAGGCTACGACCGCTTCTGCTACTACACTTGCAGAAGGCACTGCGCAGCTGTCTGAACGCTCGATACTTGCGGCGAATGTCTCTTTCGAATCAATATCGACACTATTCAAAGGCTTGTACAAGGTCGGGATCGGCTTCATGACTCCGCGAACGACAACTGGCATCCCATTGGTCATTCCACCTTCGAAACCACCTAAATTGTTCGTTTTGCGGTAATATCCCTTATCTTCACTCCAAAGAATTTCGTCATGTACTTCGCTTCCGGGCCGTTGTGCAGCTTCAAAACCGATTCCGAATTCCACACCTTTAAAAGCGTTGATACTACAGATAGCAGCGGCGATTTTGGCATCAAGTTTACGGTCGTAATGAACGTGACTGCCAAGGCCGATCGGCAGGCCATCCACAATCACTTCCACGACCCCACCGATGGAGTCCCCGTTTTCCTTCGCATGATCGATCGCTTCCATCATCTTCACACCTGCCGCTTCATCAAAACAACGGACAGGGGATTCCTCCGTCACATTTTGAAGTTCCTTCAATGATTGGAAGGAAAAATCCGTCGCTTTTACGCCGCCAATCTCACGCACGTGTCCTGCAACGGTAACACCAAATTCAGCGAGAAGTGACTTCGCAACCGCCCCAGCCGCTACACGAATGGTCGTTTCACGAGCTGAGGATCGTTCGAGGATATTCCTCATATCTCTGTGATCGTACTTGATAGCACCGTTCAAATCAGCATGACCAGGACGTGGCTTTGTGATGACCCTCTTCATGCTTTCTTGTTCTTCATCTGTAATCGGATCAGGACCCATGATCTTCAGCCAATGCTTCCAGTCCTTGTTTTCAACAGTCAAAGCGATCGGGGCACCTGTCGTTTTCCCGTGACGTACCCCACCAACAATCTGGACAGCGTCGGATTCAATCTGCATACGTCTTCCTCTGCCATATCCCTTTTGACGTCTCTTCAGATCCTTGTCAATCGTTTCTCTTTCAAGTTTCATGTTAGAAGGCATTCCTTCGATGATCGTTGTCAATTGTGGTCCATGAGATTCTCCAGCAGTTAAATAGCGCATATCCTGGTTCCTTTCTTCTACAAGGTTACTTTTTAACATAAAAGAAGGTAGCCACCGATTCAAGCCCAAATTGTTTCGGATTGAAAATTTGTTCTGTACTCCCAACGAATAAAATCCCGCCAGGCCGCAATGCTGTGCTAAATTTTCTGTATAGCTCCGCTTTTGCGTCTTCTGTAAAATAAATCATCACATTTCGGCAGACGATTAGATCGAATTCGGACTTGAAGGGGTCTGCGAGCATATTATGTTTTGCAAACGTAATCTTTTCCTTCAATATATCTTCTACTTTATACCCAATCCCATCTTTCTCAAAATACTTTGCCTTCATATCTTCTGGTACATCTTTCAAACTTCTCTCAAGATAATATCCTAATTTCGCACGCTTCAAAGCGAGTTCATCGATATCCGTCGCAAAGATGGAAAAGTCCTTTAATTGTATTGCTTTACGTAAAAGCATCGCAAGCGTGTATGGCTCTTCACCAGTAGAACATGCGGCACTCCAAACATTCAGCGATTTCCGATCACTCAAGAGCCTCGGGAGCATTTCCTTTTCAAGCACTTCCCATCGGGTCGGGTTTCGGAAGAATTCAGAGACGTTGATGGTCATCCGATCAAGAAATTCGTCGAGCAGGGTGTTATTGTCCTTCATGGCATCATAAAAGTCAGAAAAGCTATCGTAACCCTTCTTTTCCCTCAGTGCAATCAGTCTCCTTTTCATCTGTGCCTCTTTGTAAAGAGAGAGATCGATTCCTGTATGTTTTTTAATCTGATTTGAAAATGTCGTGTAATCCTGATCCATTTCATCCTTCTCCTCTATCTGTTTTCTATCTATTATATCGGCAAGGAAATTGGTTTTCCCACTATTTCTTATGAGGAGGGTCAGTTAGTTTACAGCTTTTCAAAAGTACCTTGCCTCCCTGAAATCGGGAAAACCCCAAAATGGGGGACGTTAGAATAACTATTCGTGGAGAATTACATGGGACCTATCCTTTAACGACAAATAAAAAACCAGCCGGATAGATCCAGCTGGTCAGTGTTTCATGTTAAACCCATTTAGAGATTGTTTTTTCATAGTTTACAAGCTCTTCTTCGTTGAAGAAAAGGTTGATTTCGCGTTCAGCACTTTCTGGTGAATCTGAACCGTGAATGATGTTTTGTCCAACTTGGACTGCATAGTCACCACGGATTGTTCCAGGTGCAGCGTCTGTAGGGTTTGTTTTACCCATCATGTTACGAGCTGTAGCGATTACGTTTTCACCTTCCCAAACCATTGCAAAAACAGGTCCAGATGTGATGAAGTCGACCAACTCACCGAAGAATGGACGTTCTTTATGCTCACCATAATGGTTTTGAGCCAATTCATCCGAAATTTGCATCAATTTCGCTCCTGCAAGTGTAAACCCTTTCTTTTCAAAGCGAGTTACGATTTCTCCAATCAAATTACGTTGAACACCGTCTGGTTTAACCATCAAGAAAGTTTTCTCCATGTTCACGCACTCCTATCTATGTATGATTTGGACGTGCTGCCTTGTCCGAAGTTGATTTTATCAAATTTTAAGCGTTTTCACAACATTTAATAGTTACGTCTTCCGATATATTCAGCAATTTGTCGCAAAGAACGCTTCGCCTTCATATCGGGAACTTGATCGAGCGCATGAAATGCTTTCTCCAAATATCGATCCGCAATTTCTTTTGACCGATCGATCGCGCCCAACTCTTTGATTGCACCAATCAAACTTTCAATTTCAACTCGTGTAATCGTCTGTTTATCCATGACTTCACGTAAATGTCTTTCGAACGATTGGTCCTCTCGGGCAAAGAACACAGGCAAAGTGATGTTTCCTTGTTGAAGGTCACTTCCTGCCGGTTTACCGAGCTGCTTTTCGGTCGCTGTAAAATCAAGAATATCATCAGTGATTTGGAATGCCATTCCGACATAGTAACCGAACCGCTTCAAATGAAGTTGAATATCAGGCTCCGCATCTCCTGCCAACGCACCAAGTTCACAGCTGACGGAGATCAAGAGTGCAGTCTTACGCTTGATCCTACGGAAATAATCCTTAATATCCTGGTCGAGGTTGTACTGATCCCGGATCTGCTCGATTTCACCAAGACACATGTCAACAATCGCTTGTGAGAGGACATGATGCGCTTCGACTTTGTTCAGGTAGGTGATGTACTCCAATGATCGTGCAAAGATATAATCTCCAGTGTACATCGCCACTCTGTTGTCCCACTGAGCTTTGATCGTAGGCTTTCCCCGCCTTAAAGAGGCATCATCAATGACATCATCATGTACGAGTGAAGCCATATGAATCAGCTCCAATGCGACTGCTGCTCTTTTGACACGTTCCACATCGTATTTCCCGAATTGAGCAGACAACAGCACAAAAACAGGGCGAATCCGTTTTCCCCCGGCTTTTAACAATTGGGTCGATGCATCTTGTAGGATGGAGTGCTGAGCTTCGATCGTCTTCTCCAAGTCCTTTTCAATTGTAGATAAGTCATTCCTCAAATGGGAATAGATTGTCGTCAATTTCATATTTTCACCTAATTTAATTCTTGGTGTTTGTCATGGGTTTCTGACCGATATGTGTTGCTGCAACACCGCCTGAATAAGGAATTGCTTCAACATTTTCAAAACCGGTCTTTTCAAATAACCTGGCGAGCTCTTTCCTGCCTGGAAATTCTTTTGCAGACTCTTGCAACCAAGAATATTCTTCATAGCTTTTTGCAAACATACGCCCCATCAATGGCATGAGATATCGGAAATACCCATAGTAAAGTTGACGGAACACAGGCATCGTCGGCTGTGATGTTTCCAGACAGACGAGCTTGCCACCCGGCTTTAACACTCGATACATTTCTTTCAGTACCTGTTTCAAGTCCGGTACATTTCGCAAGCCGAATCCGATCGTTACATAATCGAACTTACCATCCTCGAAAGGAAGTTCCATCGCATTGCCATGCAGAAGCTCGATATTTGGAATTCCTTCATGCTTCACTTTCTGTTCTCCGACTTTGAGCATGTTTTTACTGAAATCAAGTCCGTAAGCTTGTCCTTCCTTACCGATTGCTTTTGCCATCGCAATCGTCCAATCAGCGGTACCGCAACATACGTCCAGCGTTGTGGACCCTTCCTGGACAGCCATACGCTTCATCGTGTCTTTACGCCAGGCAACATGACGCTGGAAACTGATGATAGAGTTCATCTTGTCATAGTTTGTAGAGATGGACTCGAACACTTGATGGACACGTTGTTCCTTTGAATCTTGTTGCATACTTTTACCCTTCTTCCGCATATTTCTTCTTCAGAAACCCTGATTCTTTGATATAGTGGTCAATTTTGCGCTCCAAAATCGTATACATGATCGGTTCTTGTGACCATAATTTCTCCAGTCTTTCTTTGGAATGGAGAATATAAGAATCTATAACTTCCAGAATCTGAAACTTCAATGATAGCCAGCTTGTTTTGGAACGATTCAGATGATTCATCACCTTAGCCGCCAACGGTGTATAATGGTTGTTCTGAATCTCTGAACGCTCAATCAACATCCTTTTCATGAAAGAAAACTCATCAGCAATCCCTTTCCATAGTGGCAGGTGAAAATGATCAGCGGTTTTCAAGAGCAAGGAAGACTCAATCCGATGAATGTTTTCCATCGAATTTTCAATGGATTGTCTATCGTTTTTATAATATTGCATCTTGTTTTCGTTAATTTCTTGAATTGCCTGTGCAAGCGTCCGGATCATAGAAAGATCCTTGATCTCAGAAAGGAGATAATAATAGAGACTACTATAATAATCCCCTGCAAGCACAGATAGCTGGCGATTCTTTTTGTCCTCGTCAGTCGTAACTTCATGTGAAGTGATGCGCTCATGCGTATCCAAAGCGATTTGAACGAGCATGGTTGAAATCGCATAATTGTCCAGTTCTTCTTCAGGTAAATCTTTTTCTTTCAAGATGATGTATGTGAGAAGAAGTTTATCTTCATCAATGACCGGCTTTTCGATATATCGCATCAAATAGGGATGCTGTAAGCGTTTATTGATCTTTTGAAGTAAATCTGAAATTTTCAGGTCCATTTCATATTTTTGCATTATGCCCTAAGCCCCCACCGATTCCAATGTATTCATGCCACAATGGAAATCGTCGTGTTAATCTTATGTATTCCGTTGATAATGTATTGTCTATTATATCATAAAACCCCTTCTATCATACGGTTCATATTTTCACCAGATACGAGGGGTCTCACTACTTCAAAGCTTTATGTAACGCCTGTTCAATGTGTTCAGGGCTCTCTTGTGAACAATGCAGAAGAGAGCTCTGACACTTCAAAGCCGGTTAGTCCTGATCGGTATGCATTTCACCGTGACGAGTCTGGATGACTGCTTTCCCTCTTACTTTGACAGCAGAGGTGTGTTCTGTGAATTGGGCGATCATCACTTCGTTCTTATCGAGTTTTTCCGAGTGATGGAAACGAGTATCCGATCCACGCGTCAAACCGATGACATTGACACCATTTTCTTTCGCCTTGATGACGAAGAACTCATTTTCAGAAGTTGCCATTTTTCATACCTCCAAGTTAAGACTTGATCAAACTCATGACTTCAGCACGTGCTGCTTGATCTTCTTCAAAGATTCCTCTTACAGCGGATGTGATCGTCTCCGAACCTGGCTTCTTCACTCCACGCATCGTCATGCACATATGTTCCGCTTCGATGATGACCATTACGCCATGCGGTTGAAGGGAACGAAGCAATGAATCTGCAATCGTCGAAGTAATACGTTCCTGAAGTTGAGGACGTTTTGCGACCGCTTCCACAGCTCGTGCTAATTTACTCAATCCAGTTACTTTACCGCCTTTCGGTATGTATGCTACGTGTGCTTTTCCGAAGAAAGGAACCAGATGATGTTCACACATGGAATAGAATGGGATATCTTTTACGAGTACAAGCTCTTCATGATCTTCCCCGAAAACCGTTTTGAAATGCTCTGAAGGATCTTGATTCAAACCTTGAAAAACTTCTTCATACATACGAGCTACTCGACTTGGTGTATCTAAAAGCCCCTCACGATCAGGGTCTTCTCCTATTGCTTCCAGTATCATTCTCACTGCTGTTTCAATTTTGCTATGATCCATTTCCAATGCTCCTTCATTAATACAGTATCAAACAGATAATAGCACAATAGCCTCTTTAGACGCAAAAAAGAAGAGCCGAATGTTCGACTCTCCTCCGATGCCCTATGTACTTATTACTTTACAGCGTCTTTAAGGGCTTTACCTGGTTTGAATGCAGGTACCTTGCTTGCAGGGATTTCAATCTCTTCACCTGTTTGTGGGTTACGGCCTTTACGAGCAGCACGCTCACGTACTTCGAAGTTTCCGAAACCGATGAGTTGAACTTTGTCCCCGCCTTTTAGTGAAGATTCAATCGCTTCGAATACAGCGTCAACTGTTTTAGAAACGTCCTTCTTAGAAAGTTGGGTTTGCTCAGATACATTATTGATTAGATCTGTCTTGTTCACACGACTCACCTCCTCTCAATGAGTTCGTTTCATTTTAGTCATTATAACCAATTATTCAAAGAACTAACAGCGTCAATACGTTGACATGCCTTATATTAAACGATATTGAACCGAAATTCAATCATTTTTCGGTATATTTCCGAATTGAAAGTAAATATCAGCCAATTCACGCTCAATCTAGATATATCAACGGTTCGTCAAACCATCATAACATCTAAGGCATGAAACGAGCAAAAAATAAAAGGAGACCCGCAAAATGCGGGTCCTCATTATGTGTGATTCGGGGGTTGATTGGCCATGAACCTGCATCGTATTCCGGTCAAATTAATCTTGTTCTCAAACTTGGGTTTTGCTTTTTTAAGGTAAGATAGAGTACTTACCCTGCCCCAAATCACATTTGCTCTCATTTTTGGGGAGGATAGACCTCTTATCCTGCCCGAAATCATATCTGCTCTCATTTTGGGGGAGGATAGACCTCTTACCCTGCCCGAAATCACAACTGCTCTCATTTTTGGGGAGGATAGAGCTCTTATCCTGCCCGAAATCATATCTGCTTTCATTTTGGGGGAGGATAGACCTCTTACCCTGCCCGAAATCACATTTGCTCTCATTTTGGGGGAGGATAGACCTCTGATCCTGCCCGAAATCACATTTGCTCTCATTTTCGGGTAGGATACACCCTTCACATCCAAAAAAAGAAAAGACTCCACTCAATTGGAGTCTTCTGGATTATAGGATGATCGCAATCAGTCCGCCTGAACCTTCGTTGATGATGCGTTCTAATGTCTCTTTAAGCTTATACCGCGCATTTTCCGGCATTAGCGAAATTTTCGCCTGAATACCTTCTCGTACGATGGAGTTAAGCGACCTTCCGAAGATATCGGAGTTCCAGATTGAAAGTGGATCGTCTTCGAAATCTTGCATCAAGTATCGGACCAGTTCTTCGCTCTGCTTCTCGGTACCGATGATTGGTGCGAACTCGGACTCTACATCTACCTTGATCATATGGATGGATGGTGCGACAGCTTTCAGCCTGACACCGAATCTTGATCCTTGACGGATGATTTCAGGTTCATCAAGACTCATATCCGATAAGGCAGGTGCTGCGATTCCATATCCTGTCTGCTTAACCATGCGGAGTGCGTCTGCTATCTGATCATACTCGGACTTCGCATGTGCAAAATCTTGCATGAGCTGTAAGAGATGGTCTTTACCCCTGATTTCGACTCCGACGACATCTTTTAAGATTTGATCATATAAATCGTCTGGTGCGTAAAGGTCGATTTCCGCAATCCCTTGCCCCATTTCGATACCAGCAAGTCTCGCTTCGTCAATGAACTCATAATCGGTGAAGTTTCCGACCACACGATCGACATCACGAAGACGCTTGATATCTTTTACAGTCTCACGAACCGACTCTTCATAGCTGTTACGGAGCCAGTGTTCGTTGTTCAATACCATTACCCAGCTCGGAAGATTAACGTTGACTTCCAGTACAGGGAATTCGTAAAGGACTTCTCTCAATACATTGTTGATGTCATGCTCTGTCATGCTTTCTACACTTAACGATAGACAAGGGATATCGTACTTCTCGCATAGATCCCTTCGCAGCTTCTCTGTCTCTGGATGATGCGGATGTACGGAATTGATGAGCATGATGAACGGTTTTCCGACTTCCTTCAATTCATCAACGATCCGTTCTTCTGATTCTACATAATCGTAACGTGGAATCTCTCCGATTGAACCGTCCGTCGTGACAACTACCCCTAAGGTCGAATGTTCTTGTATGACTTTTCTCGTACCGATTTCTGCTGCTTCATGAAACGGAATCGGTTCTTCGTACCATGGTGTATGGATCATCCTAGGACCATTTTCGTCCTCGTAACCCTTAGCACTCGGTACCGCATAACCTACGCTGTCTACTAAGCGTATATTCACTTCTAAACCATCATCCACTTCGATCTTGACAGCATTATTCGGCACGAATTTAGGCTCAGTCGTCATGATCGTCTTACCAGCCGCACTTTGAGGCAGCTCATCTTGAGCACGCATCTTTTCAGACTCGCTCTCTATGTTCGGCAGTACGACGAGTTCCATGAACTTTTTGATGAAAGTTGATTTACCGGTTCTTACAGCCCCCACTACACCCAAATATATATCGCCGCCAGTCCGTTCTGCGATATCTTTGAAGATATCAACTTTTTCCATTAGTTCCCCTCCCCATTCCAGAGTAGTGTTTGGGATAGACAATATATGTCTATGATGTTGTCCAACGAATATGACTGTTCTGGTGATAAAACTAAAAATAATATCGTAGATTCGATCGTTCGATCACCTCATCGTCGGAGAAATAACCATCCTATTGAACGAAAAAAATCCCTCCCTTACTACACTTTATTGGTAGAAGAGAGGGAACATACCTATTTCGGTGAGAAAAAACTTGTTTTCCGAGAACTTGTCATTATTCGGATTTTTCGAATAAAAAGACAGGCTCATCATTCTCGACCGTATAAGGGACAGAGAATGCAGGGACAAATGGAGAATCTTCCATCAGGATGTCCCTTATGTCATCACCTTTTTTATAATCATACTCTTTGTTTTGGAGTGCCTGGTATAGATCCATAGAATAATCGATATAGACGTTATTCTGTCCATCTACAATGAACGGAAGGTTATTACCTGTGAATGGACTCTTCACGACTGGCTGCTCCTTATAACCTAATTCTTTGTGCTTTAGCGTATACCGATTGTTCGCCAAAACATCTTTATAAGGTGGGTAGTCCTTTTTCTGGATATATAACCGTAATTTCATTTTGAAGTCTTTAAGCTGTTCTACTGTTTCAAGATCTACTAGCTTTACGACAGGGTCTTTCTCAACGTCGACCAGAACGTATTGAAAGACACCCCCATTTTCAAACGAATTGCCTGGAGGTTCCGGCATATACCGTGGTACTAGTTTTCCGAAATCGATAGGATACTTGATGTAAATGCCAGTGCCCTGTTCCCGGTTCTCAATCGGCAGCACACCATTATCCATACGGTACTGGTTGACCGCATCTTGGACAGTATTGAGCTGTTGCTTATAAGGTACTCGATTTTGTGCCATTCGCTCCTCTGGATAGAGACAGCCCGTCAACAGTGTAAAAGAAAGGACACCTACGACGAAATATATGAAACGCTTCATGTTATCACCTGACTTACTAAGCTATGTAAAATCATCTTACTAGGTATTACTCTGGAACGGGACCGCTGAACACGACAAATATGAGCAGGATCCCTGCAGTAATCATACATGCATATGCAAAGATTGAGATGATCCCTTTGAGGATACCGTTCAATTTCGTCCGGCTGATGGATATCGAAATGACCGATATGAACATCAGTCCGATCGCAGCTAGAGCGATCCACATCTTGATTAACCCTTCAGACATGCGCTTACCTCCTTATTTCCGGGTTTCATTATAGCACATTTTCTGAATAGAACATATGAACAAGAAAGGACAACTCAAAGAATCATCGCGATAAAAAATAAAAGCTGAAGAAAAGGGGCGCCTTTTCTCCAGCAATTGACTAAATAACATTTCCCGCTGCAGCTCAAATGTCCATTCCATGCTAGTTTATGCAAATTTATGGATACCTGTATCGCTCAATCGCCTATTTTTACCTCAATATTATTTCTTATTGAACATTTTCGCGATCGAGGCCATGTCCAGAGGGATATTATTATTTATGATCGCCTTTACGATCTGATCTTCTTTTTCTTTTGAAACCGGTACCCCCGCCATACGAGAGACCTGTGAAATCAATTGGCGAATCGTCTTCTCATCACGTAAATTGGCATTTTGTACAGAATCGGCTAGCTTGAAAATATCTTCTTTCTTTACACCTGTCTTCTTTTCAATGTCATCCATGAAATTTCTGTCCATCGAAGTCCTCCTCACACGTAACATTCATAATATCCTATGCGATGGAGGGCACTTCGTGTGCTTTATTCAGGATTTTTTTCGTTTAACGTATATCGACTCGAAATCAACGAGCTCAAGTCTTCCCCTTCGTGAGTCCTGCTTCTTCTCATCAGGGAATCGACTGCTTCCTTCGGATGCTTGTCATGGAAAAGCACTTCATACAATTCATTCGTAATAGGCATTTCAACGCCTTCTTTCTTGGCGAGCTGATAGGCCGCTTTCGTTGTTCGTACCCCTTCGACGACCATGCCCATGTTTTCCAGGACCTCATCGAGAGAGTTGCCCTTCCCGAGCAGATTACCTGCTCTCCAGTTCCGGCTATGTACACTCGTACAAGTAACGACGAGATCTCCGATTCCGGATAATCCTGCAAAAGTGAGAGGTTGTGCACCCATTGTCGTTCCTAACCGTGCGATTTCAGCTAGACCACGTGTCAACAGGGCCGCTTTCGCATTGTCCCCGTAACCTAAGCCATCGGACAGCCCGGCACCTAAAGCGATGATGTTCTTCAACGAACCTCCAAGTTCGACACCCACAATATCCGGATTCGTATACACTCTGAAGTTCGGGTTGATGAACAGATCCTGGACCTGTTCTGCTTTTTCGTGGTTTTTGGAAGAGACCGTCACAGTAGTCGGTTGGCGAAGACTAACCTCTTCGGCATGACTCGGTCCGGAAAGCACGACAACGGCTTCACGCAGCTCTGCAGGAATCTCATCTTCTATCACTTCTGACACTCTATAGAGCGTATCAGGTTCAATTCCTTTACTTGCATGGATCAAAGTCACCTTGTCCTCCAGATCCTCTTTCATCTGGTTCAGTATTTCTCTTAAAGCGCTAGTCGGAGTAACGAGCAGAATCGTATCCGTGTTGGAGACAGCTTCTTTCAAGTCGTTTGTCGCAATGATGTTTTCAGGTAGTTCTACATCCGGTAGATACTTTTGGTTTGTATGGCGTTCATTGATCTCATCCACCTGCTCGCTTCTACGAGCCCATAACCGTACATCATGTTGGTTATCCGCCAGCACAAGTGCCAAAGCGGTTCCCCAACTACCTGCACCAATAACAGCAATCTTCTTCATTAACTTGTCACTTCCTTCTTCTGACCTAACTTGCTTTCAGTACCTTTCATCAACCGCTGGATATTCGTACGATGACGCCACAAGGATAAAAGGCCGATAACGGTAGCGAGAATGATATAAGCTGTCCCATATTCGCCCATAAAGGCTGCCAAAATCGGTGTAAGAATGATAAAGAACAGCGATCCCAATGATACATATCTAGTCAAAGCAATCGTCAAAATGGCGACCCCACCTGCGATGAGGGCAGGAATGAATACAAGGATGGCAAATACGCCAATGGTAGTCGCTACACCTTTGCCGCCTCGGAACCCGTAATAAATCGGCCAGTTATGTCCGACAATCGCAAACAGACCTGCTAGGAAAGCGACCCAGCCTTCTACACCTAATAGATAGCTGAGTAATACGGCAACAATCCCTTTGGAAGCATCCAACAGCAATACTGCGATTGCAGGACCCCATCCTAGGACACGAAGGGTGTTGGTAGCGCCTGCATTCCCGCTCCCTTGCGTACGGATATCCACCTTCTTGATTTTCTTAGCGATCAGATAACTGAAACTGATCGAACCGATAAAATAACCGATGAGTATCGCAAGAATGATATTGATGATGTCCATGAGTGCCTCCTATTCATTTTTTCTACGAGCAATAATGCGAACCGGAGTACCTTTGAATCCGAAAGCTTCGCGAATCCGATTTTCGATGAACCGCTTGTACGAAAAGTGGAGCAGTTCAGGGTCGTTCACGAACAACACAAATGTCGGCGGCTTGATTGCCACCTGGGTAACATAATTGATTTTAAGCCTTCTACCTTTATCAGTCGGTGTCGGATTCATCATGACAGCATCCATGATGACATCGTTCAATACATTCGTTTTCACACGCATTGTATGGTTTTCAGCTACCTGCTCAATGACTGGCAGTAGAGTGTGTAGACGCTGTTTCGTTAACGCCGAAACGAAAACGATCGGAGCATAGTCCAGGAATAAGAAATGATCGCGGATCTTCTGTTCGAAGTCACGTAGCGTCTTATCATCTTTCTCGATCGCGTCCCATTTGTTTACGACGATGATGACCGCTCGACCCGCTTCATGAGCGTATCCTGCGATTTTCTTATCTTGTTCGATAATGCCTTCTTCTGCATTCAAGACGACAAGAACGACATCAGAGCGATCGATCGCTTTCAAAGCCCTTAATACACTATATTTTTCGGTGGTTTCATATACTTTTCCTTTTTTTCGCATACCTGCCGTATCAATGATGACATATTCTTGACCATCTTTCGTGAATTTGGCATCGATTGCGTCACGTGTCGTACCGGCTATGTCACTTACGATCACACGCTCTTTACCGACGATCGCATTCACGAGGGAGGACTTTCCGACGTTCGGACGTCCAATCAATGAAAATTTGATTGTAGAATCGTCATAATCCTCTACGTCTTCCTCAGGAAAGTGCTTGACGACTTCATCGAGAAGATCTCCGAGTCCAAGACCATGCGCCCCAGAAATGGCGACTGGTTCTCCGAATCCTAACGAGTAGAATTCATATACCTCACTCATGCGCTCTGGGTTATCGATTTTATTGACTGCAAGTACGATCGGCTTTTTCGAACGGAAGAGGATTTGAGCTACCTCTTCATCTGCAGAAGTAATTCCATCACGTCCATTAACCATGAAGATGATGACATCCGCTTCGTCAATAGCAATTTCGGCTTGTTGTCTCATCTGTTTCAAAAGTGGTTCGTCACCGAGGTCGATCCCACCTGTGTCGATTACATTAAATTCTGTATTCAGCCATTCTGCTGAACTATAAATACGGTCCCGAGTTACGCCTGGCTTGTCTTCCACAATCGCTAGACGGTCCCCGATGATACGATTGAATATTGTCGATTTTCCAACATTAGGACGTCCGACAACAGCTACAACCGGTTTACGCATAACATCACTTCCTTCTCTTCAATGCTTCCAATCCTTATGATTGGTGCATTTCCAATCCATCTTCCGTATGTAAAATCAATTTACAATTAGAACTCATTTATTTTAGCAAAAAACAAGGTTCCCTACAACATCGGAAACAACGGCCGATTAATGAACCCCTTCCTTCACATGTTTGACGGGTCGATCCACCTTCACCTTCAGCTTGCTGATGAAGGATTCATACATCGTCCAAAGAAAGACGATTCCGCACGCCACTACTAGGACATTTAAAAAGATGAAGGATCCAGAAACATACATCGGATGCATGTCCAACATGAAAATGGTGTATCCCACTTCCCCATGGATCAATGCGGAAATCACTACAGAAAGTCTAGTCCTGACCGTTTTCAGCATTAAAATCGAGAGTAATGCCACCGGAAGCGCCATAAAGAAATGAAAACTGAACATGACCCAAATTGGATCATTCATGACGATGACATACAAACCGAGATATACAAGGGATAACAGGATACTCACAAACATGCTGTACATCGTATCTCTGGCAGTCTGCATACCAATGTAAGCATAACTGATTAATGCGAGCATTAAAAGGGTTCCATTCATGGAAAAACGATCGATATGAAAAGTGAAGGTCGATGTGTAAATGAGTAGGAGAAAGAAGATGGAGAGATACACTCTTTCCTTCGTTTTCTTCATAAGAAATGTCGTAATTGTCCAAGCAATCCAAGCTAACCAGTAAAATGCAGCACCTTCCATATTTTCAACTCCACCTTCTTGTTTTGGCATTAATCCACATCCTTAATAAGTATGGAAATGGAAGGCGAATTCTAAACTGTAGAATCTTTATTAGGGTGTAAAAATGTATAGGAATCCTTCGATTTCTAAAACTAATTGAAAAGGAGTGATGAAATTGGGAAAAGACAGACAAGAAAAGAAGTTGAAGCAATCAGGACGTGTAGAATCTGATCGTGACCGAGGTTTGCGTTTTAAAGGGGCGACTCGCATGGATACCCCAGAAGAGGCGAGACGGGATAATCAACATTAAATCGAGGTGCAGGTGAATCTAATCGATGATGACTATGGTCATCAGGTTGACCTTTCGAAAATTAAAAAAGGCGAGCGCAAATGCGCTCGCCTTCATTCGTTCATTTACTTATACTTCTTTAGTTGATCGCCGATCATGTCTCCAAGTGAGAAACCGGAATTTCCATCTGTCTCTTTGCTGTATTCAGGATCGATTTTCGATGGACGGTTTTCTTCTTCAAGTGTAGCGCGGATGCTCAAGGAAATACGTTTTTCATCCGTATTGATGTCCAGCACTTTCACTTTCACGACTTCGCCTTCGGACAGCACTTCGCTTGGTGTGCCGATGTGACGGTTGGCGATTTCTGAAATATGCACTAGGCCTTCGACACCAGGTGCCACTTCAACGAATGCACCGAAGGAAACTAAACGTTTCACTGTACCCTCAGCGACTTTACCTTTTTCAAGTACATCAGAGACGTTATCCCATGGTCCAGGCAACGTTTCTTTGATGGATAATGAAATACGCTCATTATCGCGGTCAACAGAAAGTACTTTCACTTTCACAGAATCCCCTTCGCTTACCACTTCAGATGGTGTTTCCACACGGTGGTGTGCGAGCTGGGAAATGTGTACAAGACCATCGATGCCGCCGATATCAACGAACGCACCGAAGTCTGTTAGACGCTGAACCGTACCTTCAAGTACTTGACCAGCTTCTAGTGATTGAAGCACTTCTTGCTTTTTCGATTCTTCTTGCGCTTCAAGGACTGCACGGTGAGACAAGATCAGCTTGTTGTTTTCCTCATCTAGCTCTACGATCTTGACTTCAAGTGATTTTCCTTTATAAGAAGAGAAGTCTTCGACGAAGTGTCTTTCCACAAGGGAAGCAGGGATGAACCCGCGCACGCCAAGATCGACCACTAGACCGCCCTTGACTACGTCAGCGATATCGACTTCTAAAGTTTCATTGTTTTCATGAGCTTCTTTTAACTCAGACCAAGCTTTTTCAGCAGAAATCGCACGCTTGGAGAGTACCAGTTCTTCTTCAGTTAGTTTAATCACTTTAAGTGTTAATGTATCTCCCTCAGATAAAACATCACTAACTTTTTCAACATGCAAGCTAGAGAGCTCACTGATCGGCAGGATTCCATCCATTTTATATCCTGCATCGATTAATGCATGCTTTTCCTCGACCTTTGTAACAGTACCGTCTACGACGTCCCCCGTTTCCAAAGGCTTCATTTCTGAAAGTTCTTGATTCATTTCATCAGTCATTGGCTTTACCTCCTTAAGTGTCTAAACGAAGAGAAACTATATAAGACCCTTCACATAAAATTCAGTGAAAGAGTATGTATAAGTGAGTGTCCAAAAAAATGTTTTGAACATTCTCAATCTCCATTCTCTTTCCTCTAACTTCTTACAAATAGCGAGATTTGTCAAGTAACTATGCTTCTATCTTCAGGACTTATTTGCCTCATACAATTTGCGTATTTCTGCCATGATTTTCTCGGTTGCGTCCTTTGCAGAAGCCTTATTTTCTTTCAATTCACTGAAGTCGATTTCAGGTCCGTAAACGATCTTCACAGTGCGGAATAGTTTGAAAGGACCGATGATTGCACAAGGGATTACTTTGGCATCCGTCTTCATCGCAAAGAACCCTGCCCCTGCAAGACCTGAACCGATTTCGCCAGTCTTGCTTCTCGTTCCTTCAGGGAAAAGTCCGACCGCTTTCCCATTTCTCAGAAGTTCTAAGCCTTTACGTAGGGCTTGTTTATCACTCATACCGCGACGGACAGGGAAAGCATGAATCTTAGGTAGGATATTTTTCAAAATCGGGACTTCAAAAAGTTCGGCTTTCGCCATGAAATGGACCGTACGTCCTGAAGACGAGCCGACTAATGGCGGATCCAGATAACTGATATGATTGGAACAGATCAATACGCCATCCTCTTTCGGCACATTTTCAAGTCCTTCCACTTGAATTCGGTACCCTCCGTAAAAGATTCCATTGAATAATGAACGACCTAAATTATAAAGCGCCACCAACCATCAAACCCTTTCATATTCTCTTACAATCGTCAAAATCGCATCTACGACCTCATCAATCGTCATCGTAGTTGTGTCGACCTCGATTGCATCCACCGCTTTTTTAAGTGGGGACACTTCCCGTTGCGAATCCAACAAGTCTCTTTGTTCAATTTCTTTCTTGATTTGTTCTATGTCTGAAGCCATCCCTTTTGATACGTTCTCTTCGTGTCTTCTTTTCGCTCTTTCATCCACAGAAGCAATCAGGAAAATTTTCACCTGAGCGTTCGGAATGACGTGCGTGCCGATATCTCTTCCGTCCATGACGACGGAATGTTTTTCACTCAGCTTCTGTTGGCGCTTGACCATTTCTTTTCGGACTTCCGCATGCTTCGCTACTTCAGACACATTATTCGTTACATCTGAAGTACGAATCTCTTCAGTGACATCCTCATCGTCCAATAGTACGATCTGGCGGTCTGATTGCTTTTGCAAATCGATTTTTGTCGTTTGCAACAAAGATTGCAGTGCATCTTCATTACGGACATCAATACCCTCGCGAAGTGCTTTCAAAGTGATGGAACGGTACATCGCTCCGGTATCAATGTATACATAGGTTAATTCATCTGCGACCTTTTTCGCTACAGTGCTCTTTCCAGCACCTGCTGGACCATCGATGGCAATTTTCATTAGATTACTCATACTTCCTCCTGCTATATCACGTTGTATTCCAATTATTTTTGTTTTTAATCATAGAGAAAACTTGGCTTTGATAGCAGTAAAGCACCCGCTTCTTATGCCAAGTTCACGCATTTATTTCTTCTCAGTTAGGTCTTCCTTTTCAACTCTTCCATCATACCATAGGTCACTGGAGTGGTCTATCGTTTCAACCGTCTCTCCTCTATGGCCATTATGGATCCCTTCATACTGATAAACCTTGTTCATATAGGTTCTCAGACCAGGATTGGCAAGCACCAACTGGGCGATGATGAGAAAGATGAATTGACAAATGATCAGTTTGGTGAAGAGTCGTTCCGTCCTTTTCAAGACATATCATCCTCAGAAATTGGTTTCTTATTTATCTATGCCCAATTTCATGGATCTTTTTACATGATTAAAGGAGACCTTTCTTTTTGAAGCGTAGTTGTTCTTCAAAACAGAATCGTAGGAAATTCTGCTTATCATTTTCGGAAACATCAACGAACTGTAATGGGGCTTTATCCCTTTTGCCATCTTTCCCATCAATGATCCGAATGACTTTTGCATGTTGCTTAGAGTAATGGATCCGGTCTTTCAAAGGCAATACCAACCAACAGATGACATCCATCCCTGCCTTCAATTTGTGTTTCTCAGGCAAATTGATGGCGCAACCTCCTGCACTGATATCGGAGGTCATCGTATTAAATGGTGAAAAATGCACATCTTTCGGGTGGATGGCCACATCAATGGATGTATCGACCCTTACATACTCCCTACGCTGGATCTTTTTCAGGTTCTGTTCACCAGGATAAGAGATGACTAATAAAGGAAGCCGATCTTTCTTCCGATCCACCATTTCCGTATTGAACGAATATGTCATTTTATCTTTCGTTGTAAAATGCCCGTGAAAACGTGTTCCGACCATAAAAAATTCAGACTTGTTCGTCCGAAGGTTTGTCGGATATGTAACAAGCAATCGATCTGTCCCGACATGCTCCACCTTACATTTATATTTGAGTGGTGCTGCGCCAGGCTTATGGATATCCAAGAAAAGAATGTCACCGATTTGAATCATATTTCCCCTCGCCCCTTAATGATTCGATTAGGTCTATTATCTCATTTTAATAAAAAAAGGAAAAGCACATTTTGCGCTTTTCCTTCCCTCGAATTCACTACATGCTATTCACGGGTGTGTTCGGGTCATCAAGCTTTTTCACTTTCTCTTCATACCCATTATCCGCGTTGATGAAAATCCTGAATGTTTCATTTCCGAGTGTGGCGAGGAATTCATAACAGTGCACTTCATCCCCTAAATCGTTTACAATCATCGCCTGATGATTTTCCATGATTTTCAGCTTCGGATTCATTTTGCCTTTCGCTTCTTCAATCGAAAGACTTGGGGAACCGATTTTCCGGTCTTTTTCTCCGACCAAGTAGTTCATTCCTTCATACCCGATGATATCCCCATTGTCCAATGCCACTTTGATCGTAATGGTTTGAGGATAGATCCTAACATCATCTTGCATTTTCACATATGTGAAAATACCGATGTTGTCATATTGGTCGCTTGTTGAAAGCTCCATTTGATCCATCGCATGATTTTTCAAGAACTTCAACGCTTTCTGACTACCCTCGTAAAGGCTGATTTTGGCTTTCTTCACATTACGATCCTGAAGAATCCAAACAGGGTGACCGCCTTTCTTCGTCAGCTCCATATAAATGTTCGATTTTGTGTCCGGTTCATTGATGGAAACTCGATAAGCTTCATATGGGCTGCCTTTTCCGTTGGCCTCAACGATCACTTTGCTACCCTTTTTCAAATTCAAGAACTTGAACGCAAGATCTTTTGCTTCTTTTTTGGATATCTCTTTTCCGGATAAAGCTTTATATTTATTGTCCTTGATATCACTGATCTTCGTCATTTCAGGGCCCCAGTTCACTTCTGAATACCCCTCAACGGACTTGTCGACGGTTTTCAATCCATCGATGATCGTATTGTCTTGTGGATCAGCTTCTGTCGCAAGTGCTAATTCGACATCCATCCAACGAAGATTTTCTTTCATGACCAGTGATTGGACTTTTCTTAATTCACCTTTGATTTCAGAAGCATTTTGATGCAATTTTTCAAGCGTCTTATATTCCTGATCCGAAAGAGGCTTCTTCTCTAGGTCACGGATTGCGATTCGATAGCTGAATTCTCCGATGTTCGTCAGAAACTCTTCCGTTTTGTTAAAAGGAATCAAGGCTAACGGCAATTGTCCGACATCATTATGGGCTTCAGACGTCAATCGCCACACCTCCGCTAAAGCGGGTGACAACTGTTGACGAGAGTTCATCGCAAGTGTCGTCCCGATCTTCTCCTCAAGGGCATCTACGTGGAAATTCAAATCATGGAAGGCTCTTTGGTAGTTATTTTCCGCATTGATCAAAACGGCGTTTTTCTCTTGATGTTCTTTATATCCCCAATAGCCAGTACCAACTACTGCAATCGCTAAAAGGGTGATGAGTATCGTTCGAATCATTCCGATTCACCTCCATTATTTTGCGAAGATATGTTTCCCGATCTGTGTCACTTGATCTCGTGTCCAAATCCAACCAGAAGTCGCAGTGTTCGGGTTGAAGTAATAGATGCTTCCGTCCGTCGGATCCCATCCATTCAACGCATCCTGTACTGCTTTCTTCGCTGTCTCATTCGGTGTCAACCAGATTTGACCATCCGCTACAGCTGTAAAAGCACGGGGTTCGAAAATGACTCCAGAAATCGTATTCGGAAACGACGTGCTTTCGATACGATTTATGATTACTGCTGCTACCGCTACCTGACCGACATAAGGTTCACCCCGGGCTTCACCATATACGGCATTCGCCATCAATTGGATATCATTTTCCGAATAGCCGCTCGGCACGTTTTTACCCTTTTTCGCGGTTTGCTTTTGATCACCTTTAGGTGCAGCCTTCCCTTGTCCAGATGGCGCTTTCGCTTTCCCTTTTTCAGCTTGCTGCTCGATTGGTTGTCCTCCGTAATGGGTGAAGTCTTTGCCCTTGCGGAGATTATTCTTTACAAAGCTTTCATTGTATTTGGAAGCATCAGCAAGTTTCTTTTTCGTGGTGAAGCCTGCCAATCCATCCACCTTCAAACCGAATTCATATTGGAAGTTTCGAAGAGCCCAGTAAGTCCCCCATCCGAAGACGCCATCGATATTCCCGTTATAGAATCCTAAATATTGCAGTCTAGCTTGCAATTCAACTACATCCTCCCCTGTCGCTCCGTGCTGGATGACTTGAGGACTAAACGCTTTCGATTCTTCTACGTTCAGAGCCGTGAGCAAGGGGATGACCAAGAGAATCATGGATAAACATACTTTCAAGCACATAAATCGACTTTTCATCGTTACAGCCTCCTGTTGAATCCTGTGTAGCTTTTCAATGTTCGTAGTTTTTGTCACTGATGGAATTTTATACAAAAGAGGCGAAGTTGATTTTGTGTAATAAAAAAAGCCTGACTGACCTCATCAGGTCAAACCAGACTTCATTTCATCATCATAGTATTGTTTTGTTCTGAGTATGGGCATTCCGGTATTTTCTCTCAGAAGCCACTTGTGCATATTTAATCTTCCTCAACCCTAGCCACCACAGGAAAGCCATAAACGGTAACATGTATAACAACCAACGTTTTTGCATGAAAGCGAAAAGGATATAATCATAAAAGCCATGGAACAGGATCGGTATGAAAAGGGATGCCAGTATGAAAAGCCGTTTGATTGAGCCTTTCTCTGAAGATTTCCCTCTTGAGAGGTAGTATCCCATTATGACACCGAACAGAGCATGACTTGGTACTGGCAGCATTGCTCGATACATTGCAGTTTCTACTCCGTTCGAAAACAGATACAACACATTTTCAGCGGTAGCGAAGCCTAAAGATATCGAAACGCCATAGATGATGCCATCGTAAGGATCATTGAAATCAATATGCTGATAAGCAGCAAAGTAGAGTAAGAACCATTTGAAGAACTCTTCTAATAAGGATGAGACGAGAAAAGCATCCACCCAACTTGGTACAACCATCTCTTCATGTATGCCGAATTGAAGTACCATAACGGGAAAAACAAGAAGAACACCGATGATGAATGTTCTCAATACCATTAATATCGGCTCTGGTTTGTATTTTTCTTTCAGATAGAAAAAAGATAGCAAGGCTATACCAGGAGCTATTCCAGCTGAAAAGATCGTAAACATGTAAATCGTCTCGTTTCCAATTTATTTTCTCTATCGTATCATGAACAGATGCTCCATGGCTTCAAATATTTTCAAAGAGGAAGAACATTTCCATTTAGACGGGAACATCGGAAAATGGTATGTTAAGTCTTGGAGAAACTATTGGAACTGAGGTGAGCAGAATGATGAAAAAAATCCTAGTCATTCATACAGGTGGTACCATCGCCATGAGCGAGGATAAAGATACAGGAAAAGTTTTGCCAGGGGAAGTCAATCCGCTCCATGAAACATATGCTTTGTTATCCCAGGTAGCGGAAGTGACGATGGATGATTTCTTGAACCTGCCTTCTCCCCATATAACGACTGAACATATGATTGAGCTCTCGAATTATATTCATGCTCAATTAGTACAAAATCAATTGGATGGTGTCGTCGTGACACACGGTACGGACACTTTGGAAGAAACGGCCTACTTGTTGGATCTTCTCCATGGAAACGACACTCCAATCATATTGACAGGAGCTATGCGTTCAAGCAATGAACTTGGAGCGGACGGGCCTCATAACCTCATTTCATCCGTCAGAGTAGCTGCAAGTGACGAAGCAAAAGATAAAGGAGTACTTGTCGTCTTCAATGATGAAATCCATACCGCTAAAAATGTGACAAAAACACATACGAGCAACATTGCCACATTCCAAAGTCCCCAATACGGGCCTTTAGGGATCGTAACGAAAAGAGGGGTCCACTTTCACCATAACCTTGTGAATAAGGAGCATTACAAAACGTTGGGTCTTTCAAAAAAGGTAGTGCTTCTAAAAGCCTATGCGGGTATGCACAAAGAACTGCTTCAATCCGTCCGGAACATGCAGATTGATGGCCTGGTGATTGAAGCACTCGGTCAGGGTAATCTCCCACCTGCATTGGTCGAAGAAGTGGAAGCTTTCCTTCGTGAAGACATTCCGATCGTCCTCGTCTCCAGATGTTTCAATGGTATCGTGCAGGACATCTACAGTTATGACGGCGGTGGAAAACAGTTGAAAGATAAAGGGGTCATCTTCACAAACGGTTTAAATGGACCGAAAGCACGCCTCAAACTGATGGTCACATTAGAAATGGATTATCAAATGGAAGAGATCAGAGAAGCGTTTCTGAAGAACTAAATTGATCATAGAATAAGAAGAGGATTGACCAAAATGATATCGGTCAATCCTTCTTCCGTTTCTGGAGTTCTTTTGCAATGAGTCCACCATGGAACCGGCCATTTTCAATGAAGATCTCATTCGCGTTATTGCCTGCAGCAATGACGCCTGAAATGAAAATGCCGTCAACATTCGTTTCCATCGTTTCAGGATCGAAAAGAGGTCTGCCTGTTTCATTTTCAATAGAGACACCCATTTTCGTCAGAAATGAATGGTCAGGGTGATAGCCCGTCATGGCAAATACGAAATCGTTTTTGATTTCCTTCGCCACTCCATCCGCTTCATAACGGACAGTGTCCGGCGTAATCTCCTTCACTTCTGCATTAAACTCCATCTTGACTTTATCATGCCTTACGAGCGCATCGAATTCGGGAAGAATCCATGGCTTGACACTGCCGGAATACTCAGATCCTCTATAGAGGACGGTCACTCTAGCTCCGACCTTTTCAAGTTCAAGCGCTGCATCAACAGCTGAATTTTTACCGCCGATCACAACGACATCTGTATCAAAATAAGGATGTGCTTCTTTAAAGTAATGGAAAACTTTGTCTAAGTCCTCACCAGGCACATTCATATAGTTCGGATGATCATAATATCCAGTAGCGATGATGACGTATGGTGTTTCATATGTCTCTGCAGACCCATCCTGTTTCGTCGAGCTGACAATGAAAGATCCGTCAGCCGTCTTTTCGACTTTTTGAACTTTTTCAAACGTATGAACCGTGAGCTGTTTCCGTTTCACCACTTCCCGGTAATAGGAGAGAGCTTGATTTCGCTTCGGTTTTCTTTGTTCGATAACGAATGGCATGTTGCCGATTTCCAGCTTCTCACTTGTGCTGAAAAATTGTTGATGTGTCGGGTAATTATATATGGAATTGACGATGTTTCCTTTCTCGATGACGATCGGTTTGAGACCAATTCCCTCTAAGGCGATTGCTGTAGATAATCCACAGGGGCCTCCACCGACGATGATTGCATCCGCTTGCATGGTTTCTCTTCACTCCTAATAACTTCATGTCTATATCTTTATCATTTACAACATTTATTCTATAAAATCTTACACGATCATTAACGATTAATTAGTGAGTATGGCTTTTTGATTTGGATGTTTTCGCAAACTTGGTTGCTTTTGCACTTGACTCAAATGCAAATAACCTTTTGGAGAGAGCCTTTAATTTTAAGGTAATTAACACCTTACACATAGGAAAAATCCCCTACCATACATATAGATGATAGGGGATTTTAATGTGTGTTTCAACTTAATCGTCTTAAATCCATCCTCTGAAACGGGATGCTTCAGCCATTTTACGAACACCGACCATATAAGCAGCTAGTCTCATGTTCACTTTTCGGTTGGTGGCTGTAGTCAAGATGTTGTTGAATGCTTTTACCATGACTTGTTCTAATTTCGCTTCAACTTCATCCTCTGTCCAGTAGTAACCCTGGTTGTTCTGTACCCACTCGAAGTAGGATACAGTCACTCCACCAGCACTTGCAAGGACATCAGGTACCAACAAGATGTCGCGTTCTGTCAATATATTCGTCGCTTCAATCGTCGTCGGACCATTTGCAGCTTCCACGACGATCGATGCCTTGATATTGTGGGCATTATGCTTTGTAATTTGATTTTCGATCGCTGCTGGTACGAGGATATCGCAATCCAACTCAAGTAAATCTTGGTTTGAGATCGTATCCTTGAACAACTTCGTCACTGTTCCGAAGCTGTCTCGGCGATCCAATAGATAATCGATATCCAATCCATCTGGATCATGTAATCCACCATAAGCGTCAGAGATTCCGATCACTTTCGCTCCGGCATCGTACATGAATTTCGCTAGGAAGCTTCCAGCGTTACCGAATCCTTGGATCACGACGCGAGCGCCTTCGATGTTGATCCCTTTCTTCTTGGCCGCTTCCCGAATACAAATGGTTACCCCTTTCGCTGTCGCAGACTCACGACCGTGAGAACCACCCAATACAAGCGGCTTACCTGTAATGAATCCAGGAGAGTCAAATTCACGAATACGGCTGTATTCGTCCATCATCCAAGCCATGATTTGAGAGTTCGTGAACACATCAGGAGCTGGGATATCCTTTGTAGGTCCCACAATCTGACTGATTGCACGAACGTATCCGCGGCTTAATCGTTCCAACTCACGGAAAGACATATCACGCGGGTCACAGATGATTCCGCCTTTACCTCCACCGTATGGAAGGTCGACAATTCCTGCCTTCAGACTCATCCAAATTGATAATGCTTTTACTTCTGTTTCTGTTACATTCGGGTGAAACCTTACGCCACCTTTTGTTGGTCCAACAGAATCATTATGCTGTGCTCTATATCCTGTAAAGATTTTGATCGATCCATCATCCATTCTTACCGGGATGCGGACGGTCATCAATCGGACAGGCTCTTTCAACAGCTCGAATACCTCTTCTGGATAACCGAGCTTATCTAAAGCATCATTGATTACAGTTTGTGTTGATATTAATACGTTGTCTTGTCCATTGTTATCGTGTTCATTGGCAGACATGGTTTACCTCCCGTGAAAAATCCATAAATATAAGTATGATTTCAATTTCTCAATGCATAGTATACACCCTAGCACTGATTATGAGAAGTGATATATATAAGTTTTCCATTTTATTTTGTAAACGCTTTCTTATGTTGAGGTTGAACGACTTTTTCTATACCGAATCACGTATTTAAGTTCATTTCCCCCTTGTTCTTAAGCCTTCTTTCACTATTCTGAGCTTTTGAATCAAAGTTCCATATTTACGCCTCTAAATAGAAAACTTGGCAGAAGCCAAGCTTTATGAACCATTTATTCTTTTCCGGTTAAGAAGAAGTGATTGATCTTTCCGACTGAATCGTCATCTAAGATCAATTTTCCATATTCTCTGACGCGCCATTTTGTTATGGTCGATGGACTTCCGAATTCGGACAACAGAGCTACGAACATATCAACATCGAGACGTTCATAATCTTCCTCTTCGAAGGAAGCGTAGTAGCGTCCATTATAGTGATAGATCTCTCCACCTTTGACCCCTAACGGATACAACCGTGAAGTCAATGCGATGAGATCATCGAATCCGTCGAATTCATAAAAGACGTCGTCGCTGATGTCCATCGTCACTTGAAGCTCCAAAAATTCATCATCGTAGTCCTCATCTTCATTGGTCGATTGCCCCTTCGTAACGATTACGACCATACCTTGAGCTGGTAATGAAAACACTTCGACAGCTATAGGACCATCAGCTTTGAAGCCAAGCTCATCATCCGCCTCCAGCATCATATCCCTGAATAGCTCATGTACCTTAGGGAGGTCTTGCCACATTTCTTCTTTTGAAATACCACGCTCGTCAAGGTCATCCAACGTTAAGAACACTTTTATCTTATTATATGTCAAACGCTCCAATCGCATATATGGTCCTCCTTAACAGCAATACTCCACCCTTTCTACACTATATGATGGTGCAAGAATAAGGTTCATGATGGTCATGTTGTTCTTCAGGTTTTTGAAGATGTCGATCGAGAAAAGGTCAATACATGGGTTTGTGCCGGTGCACAAAGTCTGAAAGGGAGCTGCGTATATCCGAATCCGTTACTGATGAATAGTAATGTACCGGCATGTCGGCTAATGCCACCTCGTGCGGCAATCCCCCATTTAAAAAAGCGGATTTGGCCACCGTGGGTATGTCCGCTCAATACGGCACCGATTCGATCTTCTCTCTGCAGTTTCTCCATAATATTCGGGTTATGGCTGATCAGGATCCTGTATCCTCTCTCATCTATGTCTTGCAGAGCGAGTCTCAATTCATCCCGATCCAGTGTCGGATCATCTACTCCGATCAAGTGTAAGACATCTTCATCTGTTTCAAAACGTGCACAAGTGTTATCAAGTATTGTAACACCTTTATCTTTCAATAGGACATCCAATCTTCGAAAATCAACCTCATAATCATTATTCCCCCACACGAAATAAATAGGAGCAATTTCTGATAGTTTGTCTAAATTCCTTGAAACCCTGTCAAAAGGAACACCCTTTTCCATCAAGTCGCCCCCGATGACAACCAAATCGATCGGCTCGTCAATCTGATCCAATAGACGGTCATCGATGGTCCTTGTATGGATATCCGAAATAAAAAAAACCTTTAAGCCATTGAAGCTTACAGGATAATGTTCAAGTTGAATCTCCTTTTTCTCAATAGTCACTTTATGGGCTTCAACCCACATATGGACAATCAATAGGATTCCGCATAACAATAGAAAACCGATGAAGTAAATCATTCCACACCTTCCTGTCTTCGTACATGCTTATTCGCCTGTAATATCGAAATGATACCATAAAAGAAGGTGCATGGTAATAATATCAGCATCACTACCACGTTCATCTGAAAAAGAAAATACCAGCTTGTCAGGAGTAAGACTACGAATAGCGCTTTCTGAAACAGGCTTCCTTTCGAACGATCTTTCAAATCACGGATGGTTTTCTTAATCATAAATCCGTAAGCTAAGATACCGACCATACTCATAAACGAAATGGTAACGAACATAACAGGTTGAAAAATTAATGTACCTAGCCACCTTCTGAATTCTTGCATATTCGTGGTAGGAATTTCAATAACAACAATATAGAAAGACCAATATCCGATTATAAGAGAAAAGAATCGTGTAAACAAGAGAATCCCTCCCCCTACACGTTATGTAGAGAAAGGGACTTTCATGTTTAATCTTCCTTGATATCGAGGACCCTGAATCCAGATGCCTCCAGTTTTTTTACGAACTTATCGATGTTCTGCTGCTTTTCCACTTTCATGACGATTCTGCGGATGAACTTATCCGTTTCATCGAACGTCGTGAGTGAAATGATGTTCTCATGAAATTGCTTCGCAATCTCTGCAAGTCTGGCGATTCGGCCTTCCGCTTCAGAGGAGGAGAATGAAATCCTTACTCCTTTACGCTTCATACCGAATGCGCTCTGGAACTGTTCCAGGATATCTGACCTTGTGATAACCCCTTTCAGTTCACCACTTTGGTTTACAACAGCGACCAAAGGACGGTCCTTCACTCTTAAGAACGTATTCTCGAAGATCTCTTCTTCATCGATATACTCTTCTTTATAAGCAGCAACATCACCTGCCACAGTCTGCGCAAGGAAATCATCCCTTTGCATACCGGATTCGAAAAACGCCTTATAGATCTTGTTGAGTGTGACAAGACCACCGTAATGATTTCCGTTCACTACGGGCATACCGTCAATCTGATATTCTTCCATCTTATGTAACACTTCTTTCAAATTCTCGGAAGATTGGACGATATAAGCCTTTTCTTTTGGTATCATGACGCTTTTGACAAACATGGTATCCCCCCTGATATATTCGTACTATAACCCATTCGAGATTCACTTGGATATTTCCTACTAGAATGTGTAACAAATTAATTTTTATCAGAATATTTAAACAATAGAGGTTGAAAATTATGTAAATTTACATTAAGATATGAGTAAGATAAAGCGCTTCAGAAAATTCTAAAATTTAAAGTTAGGAGAGGACACACCATGACCATATCCAAGTTTACGAATAAGTCTCTCGTTCTCGATCAGGATTTGGAATACAGCCAGAAAATCGGACTCCCAGTAGAAGTTTTCTGTATGAAGGATCATGAAACCGTTGCATTTGGAAGAATCCAATTGATTACGAAACAACATGTACGCGTCAACGATCAGCTTTTCTGCAGAGATGCAAACGCTTTTTTCGGTTGCCCGTGCCCGATGTAACCGGCTGCCAATACCATCACTTATGATATAAGTTGACATCATGGTCTTTTTTCAACCATTCAAACACCTCGTGACGATGTTTCCATGGAACTGGTTTATCCCACAGTTCTTCTCCTCTTTCAATCGTTGCTATCCTGAGCTCTTCGAATTCACTTTCAGCTTTTACATGTTTCTTCTTATAAAGGATGATTTGGACAAAACATAAGAGTCCTCCAACAAAAAGGACGAACAACAGCATATCCTGCATGAAATACTCACTGACCTTGCGATTGTTCATGAACATGGTTTCGAGAGTAGGAAGTTTATAGAAGTAGATATATAAGACCGCAAAGAACAAGATGACGAATAGCGACAACGACCATTTCAACAGGATCTGTTCGAATCGTTGTTCCTTTTGTCTTTTCTCCACCAAACTCTTGATCACTTCCAGCGTCACTTCAGATATTTGATATTGCTTGAATTTCCAAACTCTTAATCCATCCATTTGAATTCCCTCCTATTCAAACCTATGCTAGGAGGGAATGTCGTATACATGCACTTCAAACCCCTTTTAACGCACGATATCAATCAGTTTTACGGCATCTTTTTTCAACTCGTCATTCAAGTCAAAACCGTTCGAAAAATAGAAAACGGTAAATACGAGTAAACCGAGAAAGGCAACGACGATGATCCTGGTGATCCAAATGTGGATTTTACCTGATGGTGTCGTCTCTTTTTGCTTGGTTTTTTTATTGGAACGATGTTTTTCACTTCTAGGAGGTAGATGGAGGATATCCACCTCATCTTTCTCAGACACATGTCCGTTGTTCATTTTCGCTCGCAAATCCGATGCTTGATCATGTTGATTCAACATGAGTAGCCCCCTTCACTGATGGTCAAAACCTTCATTGTTCATTAGCCTTACGGACAGAAAACAAATTATAGCGAATGATCAATCCTAATAGAAAATCAATGCATATATGAATAACGATCGGAATCAACAAATTCCCAGTGACCATGAAAATCCAACCAAGCAGAAAACTCAATAGAGTAACAAATAGAAGTAAGACAGGTTTCGTAATATACCGGATGTGCATGAATGCAAAGAGCAAGCTTGAAGCGACATATCCAATGTTCACTTGTAAGACTCCACGAAACAAGATTTCCTCTGAAACACCTATAATGATTGAAATCAAAAAGAGGTGAAAAACGGATATATTCGAGAAGATCCGCTCATTGATCCCTCCATCATCGATCCATTTCTTCGGTACCTTTATCCACAAAAGAACGTCCAGTACAACAATGATAACGACAGTAGGTAGGGTCCAAATAAGAAGTGAACCCCACTCTAAATGGAACAACGCCACCCATTCGTCTACACCTTGGTTGAAAACCAATGAGAACAAGAGCGTCAGGAATAAGAAGATGCCTTGCGTAAAGTATAGGTTTATATATAGATCTTTCTGTGACAAAGACTTAATGATCTCTTTCTGATTCAACTGCTCAAACATGCAAATTCCCCTGATGGAATATCCTCGCTAATTCTTCTTCCCATCCTATGTCCTCTGTTGGAGCTTCCGTTTGCGTAACTTCTTTTCGTTCATAATCCTCCACTCGTAAGCCGCAATGACTACAGCAATGATCCGGTCGATCAATCAATGTTTCTGAAAAGGCTGCTAAAATACTCGATCGTTTACAAGTATCCGTTTCAATCCATTTCTTCATATATCGGATGCGCCGTTTCTTTTCTTGAATTCGCTTTTCCATCTTATCAAGTAAAGCATCCTTCCATGCTTGAAGGTCCTGATCATCGTCACGTAAGAAGTTTTCATAATGATACCGGATGAACCGTTCACCGGTTTCAGACACGTCCAGTGATTGCAGCACATGATCCAGGTGACTTCTTTCCTTTGGATGATGTGCCATAGCCCGGCTGAAACCATCAAGCTGTTCGGGTTCAGGGAACTCTATCTCGATCAATCGTTCAGGAATAAAGTCATCGTCCTCATGGTATAACAAAATGGCTATACTCGATTTTCCGTCTCGTCCAGCACGACCTATTTCCTGGAGATAGGCTTCCATATTCGCCGGAAAGTGATAATGGATGACGAAGCGGATATTCGATTTATTGATTCCCATCCCAAAGGCGTTTGTGCAACAAATAACATCTAGTTCATCATAAATGAATTGTTTTTGGATCAACAACCGATCGTCGTTTTCCATACCTCCATGATAGTACGCCACACGTTCGATCCCGTTTTGTTTCAGGTTCGCTGTCAATGTTTCAGCGATAAGCCGACTTGAAGTATAGATGAGTCCTGGTCCTTCTAATCGCTTCACATAATCTATGAGACGATCCATCTTATCTGTTTGATCCAACACCTTTTCCACCTGCAATGCGATGTTCGGCCTGTCCACCGAATAGACGTGCTGCTTCGGCTCATGTAACTTCAATTGATGGATGATATCCAACCGGACTTTTTCAGTAGCTGTGGCTGTCAGTGCAAGGATCGGAGGCCTTCCAATCTGTTCGCATATCTTTCCTAGCTTCAAATAGTCGGTTCTGAACTCATGACCCCATTGGGAAATACAGTGCGCTTCATCCACAACGAATAGAGAGATATGCGTTTTCTTCAAAGCATCGAACAACACATCCGACTGTAACGTTTCAGGTGATAAGTAGATGAATTTGAACCGCCTGATATTCTTGAGGATCTTTTTCCTTTGTTCAAATGGTAAACCGCTATGAAACGTGTATACCCTTTTCTCACCGTTCCGTTTCAATTGCTCAACCTGATCTTCCATCAATGAGATGAGAGGTGAAACGACAATAACGCTCCCGGGTACGATATAAGCGGGAAGTTGGTAACAAATCGATTTACCTGTGCCCGTCGGAAGCATGGCAAAGACATCTTCTCCCTGTAGGACATCTTCAATTATTTCCTTTTGTCCTCTCCGGAAAGAAGTGTGTCCGAATCGGTCCATTAAAAGTTGCTCAATCGACAAGGCTCATTGCTCCTTTATTCAAGCTGGTTTCAGCAGTATGTTTCGATAAGGTCAACCGTATCTGGAAATAGGTAAAATCCTCATCCAGATCCTGTTTGATGTCTTTCAGTTTTTTACTATTCAGCCGATTCGACGATTCCATAATCTTGATTTGATCTGTGTTCGATATGTATGGTTCAATTTGAAAATCTTCGACATGAATGGCGAGCTCAACGATATGGTCCTCAATCGTACTCATCTTCAAATTCCGTATCATCGGCAGCTTTTCGTGAGGATAACCTGCCTGGATCAACTCGTATGTTTTTCTCGTAGATTCCGTTAACGTGTATTCAGAGTCCAGATCAGAAATGAATAGGTAAAGGGATGGAAATTGAGACCGACCCTCCATGACGATACGAACAAGACGATGAAGAGCCGCTTGAAAATGAATGTGACACTCCATCGGGTCCATCTTCAAGTGTTCCGACATCTGTGTGGACGTCCTTCCAACCCGGTTGTATCTTGTGAGCCGAAAAACTAGGTTTTCAGATGTCTTTCGATCAAATCCATGTAGGAGGGACTTCAATTCTTTATGTATGACTTCTGAGACACGTATACGATCTTGTGGTGCTTTCGGGAAATGATGTTTTACCCATGCTAAAACCTGTGGATCATTCTGGATCGGATGAAACTTCGAATCATCCACTAACAAGTACGAAAGGGTTTGGGTGAATAGTGAGAATCGCCGCCAAAACACACGTGCGATATCTCCAAACCGCCATCCATCCAAAGCATCCGGAATCGGTTTATTTTCCAGCTTGTCCTGTAAAGTCCATTCGCCGAGTTCCGTTAAGATCGCCTTTTGGTTTTCTTCTAGATGGATCCATCCCTTTTTCTCGAATTCATGTATCTTTGACGCGAAGGCTGCATACTTATATCCTTGAAACGTTCCAAACAAATGGGACAGTCCAAAAAGTTTCCCATCTTGGACCGTCTGTGAAGACTTTTTACCTGTTAATAGATGGAAGAGACCTGATGTCGTCCGTTCTCCGTTCATACGATGAATTCCGAACAAGTAGATCATTTCAGCATAATCCATATTTCCATACCTCCTCCCCATCTATACTCTTATTGTATCAAAGGTTGTTTAGATTTTGGTCAATTTGGGAAAATTGCTTATGTAGATGAGAGTATTGAGAAACCCTTATTTGATAAGGATTCTCATTGAATTTAACTGTTGAAATCTCTTAACAACAGTTTTACAATAGTAATATGGATATATAAAATGGTATCATTTGGAGAATATGAACTGTTTTTTAATTGATAATAAGCAGGATTAGAAAAGTGGATGACGAAAGACAGTTTCATCAATTACTAGGAGGGTAATTTCGATATGCCAAAGTACACAATTGTTGACAAAGAAACTTGTATTGCTTGCGGAGCTTGTGGAGCAGCAGCACCTGATATCTATGATTACGATGATGAAGGAATTGCATTCGTAACATTGGATGACAACCAGGGAATCGTAGAAATTCCAGATATCTTGCACGAAGATATGCAAGACGCCTTCGAAGGTTGCCCAACAGATTCAATCAAGATCGCAGAAGAGCCTTTCGATGGAGATGCAACTAAGTTCGAATAAAAAATACTTACGAAGACGCCCTCAATGCAGGGCGTTTTTTATAGATTATTACAAATGATAATCATTGTCAATTAAAAAAGAACGCCATAAGAAGCTATCGGGTTCTGATACCTGTCACAAAACCGTAATTTACTTAAGAAATTGCATATGGAAATGCATAGATAATTTCACTGTATTTCATATCGTATAAGATAAAAAATAAGCCGAACTTTCAATCCATTACGGATCGATGTGCGGCTATTTTTTTTCAGCTTTTTAAACTAAAGCGCGCGATAATTAATGAAGAATGACTAATTCATAAATCTAACGGACATTGAGGACCTTATTTCTATAACTTATTCATTTTCACTAAACTTAACGGACATATGATACCTTATTTGGTCCAAAATCATCAAAAACAATATACTTTTTAAAGAATAGCGTCTCTGATGTCCGCTTGCACACCGAAATTAGCGTTTTTGTCACAAATAACGGATCTGATGTCCGTTAATCCCTATCTCCCACCTTCAACAATCCTGTCCTTTTGTTGAATAACAATAAGTGTGTATCTAAGTACACTTTTAGCATTATCCATATAATATTTCAAAATTTGATTACCTTCCGCATTCTAACAAAAACAAATGCAGGTCAATTTGCAAACATACAGGGGATTCTGTAAGGTTACAAATTCGTATGCATATGTTCAAACAATTTAACGTTCTATTTGAGCAATAATCCTTATTTATCAACAAAAATAGTGCCTCAAATTGCTATGCAATTCGGGGCACATTTTAGTCAACATATTTATTGTTTGTGATAGATAACCGAACCGGTTAATAAGAAGCGTTCTTTTTTTATATGGATCTTTTCTTTAGGATTGTTGAAATCGGATCATTTTTGTTAGGAAACAACTTGTGCAAGTTGAGTACCTTAAGCGGAAATGAACTCAAGAGCAACAATATTTGCGGAAATAACCTTCAGTATTATCGTTTCAGGTAGAATGATCTTCATAGGGATGAATAGCTACTTACTTCTCTTTGAAAATACCAATCAAGGCTGTGGACTTATCTTTCGAGTGTGCGAAGACGACGAAGGTGAGACCATATTGCGGTATGTTGCGTCCAGCGTCTACGAGACCTGGATTCAGATACTCATCCTGATCTGAGAACAACCAATCTCCTCTTTGGTCTTGTGCTGTCAGCGTGATCCCCAACGATTCCTGATAATCCAAATATTCTCCGTTCGTCCTTGAAATGCCGAAGGCGGCATCATTCACTTGATACTTCGTTGACGCGATTGTGCCGTCACTCCATTTCAACGTAGACTGATGAGCATCCACGACACCTAAAAAACCTTCCCCAGGATGTGTTCCTGTCCAGTTGTCTGTATAAGATAAGTCTACATACCAGACAACCAATCCGGGATCATATTCCATGAGTGATTCACCCCTGAGGATGTGCTTGAGACCTTGGTCTACTCCCTGGTGATTCCGCCATTCCAGCAAGTAATAATGCTTTGAGGAGAAAGTGCCGGTATCTTTACTGAACCCTTCCAATGCAAACTGAGCATCCCCTTCTGCGTCATCCCAAAGAATCGTTTCTCCATCCATTTGGATATGGATATCATCTAAATACAATCCTTTTTCCGTGGCTGCGACATCCGTCCAGTAGTTCACCTTCAAGTCTATGATTTTACCCGCAAATGGGGATAAATCGAATACGCCGTCCACCCATCCATCCGAATGACCTGTTATGCCATGACCAGGATTTTGTTCATTGGGATCCTCTGATGTGGTCAGGTTCCCTTTGATTGAAATCCATTCTTCTGTTCCGGTTTCCTTGATCTGTATGGATGCATAATCCCAATTTTCTTCGATTTCATACCAAGCCTTGAACGACAGGCTCGCTTTCTTTGCATTCTGCAGATTGACCGTCGTCAACATGGCGTGATCCAAGCTATTCCCTTTACCGCTGTAATACTCATAGTTTCCACTGTATGGTTCATTGACTTGTGTCATCTTATCCGGAAGCTCTACCCGGATTGCATCGTTCCAGATTCCTTTGTCGTTTGCCTGATCCAATACGGCGAGCTTTGCATGAAAAGACGGATCCGTTATATCAATCGACATTCCGGTCAGCCAATTGCCACCAACATACCCTTGTAAAAATTCCTTTGCCCATGCACTGAATCCAGTGGGCTCCGTTCCCGGGATGATCCCAGCCCAGCTCCCGCTGCTCATGATCGACCAGTAGGCGACCGGTTCGCCTTCTCCTGAATATTGGGTGTCATACTCATCGGGGAGTCCTAGGTCATGCCCGTATTCATGCGCGAACACTCCCGTAGCGCCATCTTCAGGCTCAATCGTATAGTCGAATGCCCCCATCACACCACCCCAATATGGTACTTTGGCGATTGTGCCGGGTATGAGGAACACGCCTCCTAGATTCCAACGGTGTGACCAGATGGCATCTTCACCTAGCGAGCCACCTCCAGCTTCCTCTCCCGCTCCGGAGTGGACAATCATCAAATGATCCACTAAGCCATCTGGTTCACGATAATTGCCGTCACCGTCCAGATCGTAACGATCCTCCATATCGAAATCCCTTAAATTGATATTCGGATCTTGCGCTGCAAGCATCAACGCTTCTGCAACCAGTGTTCGAGGTTTAGAATCGTTACCATCTGGCTCGGGTCCATTCGATCCATAATAAGACGCTGGGTGTGCAGCCGTGTACCAACCAGCCACTTTTCCATCAACGGAGTAACTCCCCCCTGATTGTTGTTCATAATATTGTCTCATGGAGATCAGATTCTCACCTGAAGGTCCCACATACCCTTCTGCTCCAAAAATCATATCTTCGTAATGGGAAACGGGATATTCATCGTAGTACATATCGGTTTCATCTGGAGAAAACGATCCTGTAGGCAGGTCAGGGAATTGAATGGCAATGACGAGCACCTTATCTGTTCTGACTGCTCCTTGCCATTGTTCTTCAAATACAGAAGGAAGTTGGAAGCTGGAGGATTTTTTTGGCGTTCCATTCGTTTTCAAGGGAAATGGCATCCCTTTCCGCATTCTCTCTTGAACATGTTTCAACCGATCGGCATGCTCTCCCCCTAGAACGCTTTTCCCGGAATGCTTATGCGCTTGTCCATTGGCCCGCTTTTCAAGATATGCCTTCAGTGCTTTCTCTTTACCTGAAGCACTTAATGTATTCGAAATCAATCCTCGCTCAATCAAAGCCTCAATCATGCGCTCATCGTTCACAATTCCGAGGTCGATCGGTCCTGGCTGATCCAAATCCGGTTGTATCCAAGACGTAGCAGCAACAGTCGTCGATGAAAAGATGGTTCCGAACAACAATACAGCAGCAATTGCGAGTCCCCTTAAAGAACTGAGCCTCTTCCCCATTCCTTGAACATCTCCTTATGTGAATAGTCGTCGTCCGCGTCAAAGAGAGTAGAGATGTAATAGTGCATTATATGACCTGGGATGAAGAATGCCCATGTCCAGCACGGAATCAATCCGCCTATTTTTGGGTTAGGCGCCGTTGAAGCCGCTCATACGTTTTTCCATGTACGGAGAGACGTAAGTTTTCAAACGGGGAACAAATTGCTATAATAGGTAACTGTAAGTTGTTACATAGTTAAAGGAGGCCCTATTGAATGGAAAATAAAATTGTCGATGCATTCATTGAAATACCAACAGGAAGCCAAAACAAATATGAGTATGACAAAGAGCAAGGTGTATTCAAGCTTGACCGTGTTCTTTTCTCACCAATGTTCTATCCAGCAGAATATGGTTACCTTGAAAATACATTAGCGCTTGATGGAGATCCACTTGACATCCTCGTTCTTGTGACGAATCCTACGTTCCCTGGATGTGTCATCGAATCCCGCGTCATCGGAGTATTGAACATGATCGACTCTGGCGAAGAAGATGCTAAACTTCTCGCGGTACCAGTTGAAGATCCACGTTTCGATCACGTGAAGTCATTAGAAGATGTGTCTGAACACACATTGAAAGAAATCTCCCACTTTTTCGAGCGTTATAAAGACCTTCAAGGTAAGAAAACAGAAATCGGCGCTTGGGAAGGCCCTGAAAAAGCGTCCCAGCTGGTTGATGAGTGCGTAAAACGTTACAAAGAGCAATAAAACCGAATTATATTTGAAAGACCCATGGAAAAGATTCCATGGGTCTTATTTATTTTTGTTGACATAGATTGTGAATGATAGGACAATCAACTATTAATAAGTGAAGGATGAGGTGATGGATCTTTGTTCAATATCGTCATAAGTGACCCAATCAGTAAGACTGGACTAGAGCCTTTAGCGAACACATCAGGAATGCACCTTATCGAAAAAAACATCGCTCAAATAGAGTCCAAAAATGAAGTCGACGCTGTCATCGTGCGGAGCAGTACCCAGATCACGAGACAATTGATTTCCGAAATGCCCCGCCTGAAAATCATTGCACGAGCAGGCGTTGGTGTAGATAATATTGATGTGGAAGCGGCTACGGAACGAGGCATCATCGTCGTCAATGCCCCGAATGGGAATACGATTTCGACCGCTGAACATACATTTGCCATGATGCTGTCTTTGTTGAGGAACATACCGCAAGCGAACCGCTCACTCCGTAACCTTGAATGGAAGCGTTCTGCTTTTACGGGGCATGAATTACATGGGAAAGTACTCGGCATCGTAGGCTTAGGAAAGATCGGATCGGAAATTGCGAAGCGTGCTCTCGCGTTCGGTATGAAAATACTCGTGTACGACCCATACTTGACACAGGAACGCGCAAAAAAACTGCAAGTGGAAGCCGTTCCATTGGATCCATTGCTGGAACACGCAGATATCATCACTGTTCACACACCATTGAATGAGGATACGAAAGGACTCATCAATCCGAAAACCATCGAGTCCATGAAGAAAGGCGTCTATCTGATCAATTGTGCACGCGGCGGAATCATCGATGAAGAAGCAATGCTGAAATACATCAACAATGGACATATTGCAGGAGCAGCACTCGACGTATTCTCAGCTGAACCTTGTTTGGACCAAGCACTACTTTTACATGAAAAAGTAATCGCCACTCCACACATCGCTGCTTCTACCACTGAAGCTCAATACCATGTGGCAAGGCAGGTAAGCGAGGATGTCCGCAATGTATTGCTCGGTGAGCCAGCTTATAATGCGCTCAATTATCCGACGATTTCTAAAGATGTACACGAATTCATCTATCCTTATATCGACCTTGCTTATCGACTAGGCTCATTCTTATCCGAATGTATCAAAACCGCGGTCAACGAAATCCAGTTGAGCTATTCAGGTGACCTCTCAGACCATGAAACGTTACCGATTACGAGAAGTCTTCTCTCTGGGTTCTTGAATCCGCGCGTGGATCAACCCGTCAATATTATCAATGCGAGTGTCATCGCTAAACAGCGGGGGATATCCTACGGGGAAACGAAGGCATCCCAATCATACGGTTATTCCAACTTAATCGACGTAAAAGTAATCGGAGAAGATCATAGCGTCTCTATCCAAGGGACATTATTGCCTGGTTTAGGTGGAAGAGTGGTTAATCTGAACGGATTCGACATCGACTTCACACCGAAAGGTCACCTCGTTTTCATTACGCATAATGATCAACCAGGTGTCATCGGTATGGTCGGTCGGGTTCTCGGAAAATACGAAATGAACATCGCTACGATGCAGGTTGGCCGAAAAGAAATCGGAGGTGGAGCTGCAATGGTACTGACGTTTGATGAGCCATTGACCCACCCGATGCTCGAAGAGTTGCAACAAACGAATAACATCTCATCGGTAACCGTCATGTCGATGGAATAGATGATATAGAGGCGTTCTGGTAAGGTGTAATCACCCATTCGCTGAATTCACCTATCCAGAGAAGCGCTCTGATAGGGTGTGATCATCAATTCGCGGAATTCACCTATCCAGATATGCGCTCTGGTAGGGTGAAATCATCAATTCTCGGAATTCACCTATTCCTGGACTATAAAAATGGCTTAGAGGAACATATCCTCTAAGCCTTTTGATTTACTTTCATCCAAGCTCCACTTCGCGTCGTTTGCCTTTTTCAAATGTCATCAATTGTGTGTAACCGACGGAACGAGCAAATTCCACCGCTTTGTCATAAGCGAATCCGACATGTTCAGGAAAATGAGCATCCGAGGACAAAACGATTGGGATCCCTTTTTTGTAGCACATTTTCAGCAATTCCTCATGTGGATACATTTCTTTTACCGGTTTCCGTAATCCTGCTGTACTGATTTCGATACACGTTTTAGACTCCGCAATAGCGTCCGTCGCCCGTTCATATTGCTCAATGAGAAATTCCTTCTCTTGTGGCACGTAGTTGAAGATTTTGACCAAATCGAAGTGCCCTAATATATCGAAAAGGTTGGATTCAGCCAACGTGACGACTTGATCAAAATACTTCCGGTACGTATCATGCAGATCTCTTGTATCCCATTCGGTCTTGAATTCTGAAAGATCAATGCCGAAATCTTCGACCCAATGGATGGATCCGATGACATAATCGAAATCGTATGAACGGATAAAGGAACCCATCTCTTCGTGCTTTCCAGGTGTGTAATCCATCTCAATCGACATTTTCACATCAATATTCTTCTTCCAGGCTTCTTCAAACAATGCGACATAATCATCCATGTCGTAATAGCGGCGTTCATCCACCCAGGGATTCGAAAGAATATTGGCTGTTTGGTAAAAGTGATACGCGTGTTCTGAAATCCCGAAATGTTCGATTCCTTTTTCTGATGCCTTATCAGTGAACTTCTTCAAATACTCCAATGTCAAAGTCCCATTTTCCAAATGATTATGGTAATCTGTCAGCACGAATATCATCCTTCCGACTGTGATCACCATCATTATACGTGTTTATGACTTTTCTTTAAATACAATGAGTGGATTTCCGGCGACTATTAAATCGGATCCAAGGTCATTCCACAGCATCAAGTTCTCCACGGAAACACTGTATTGCTTTGAAAGCGACCATAAAGTATCACCACTTTGGATTGTGATGACTTTATCTTCTGGTGCATTCGTTTGACTGACCTCAAGTGCATGGAACCGATGGTTTTCTTCGTCTAACAATACCAATGGATCGACTGCATTGCTCTTTTCGATATTCCATTCCTCCGTATGTACTTCGAAATGAAGGTGATTTCCATCCGATCTTCCCGTGTTGCCGACCTTCCCTATGACCTGACCACGTTCGACGACTTCCCCTTCTTCTACAAGTCGCTCACTCAAGTGGGCATAGACCGTTTCCACTTTTCCAGGATGTTTGATGAAGATCACATGGCCATACGTACTGGAGTAATACGATTTATGAACCCTCCCTTGATCGACCGTGTAAATATTTGTACCACGTTCAGCAGCAATATCGATCCCGAAATGCGAACCACCCCGAGAGCCGAAATGATCCGTGATGATGCCCTGAACGGGCCATTCCCAATTGAACGCACCCCTGTTCAATTCTGTCTCCTCTGCAGAAACTATATATGGTTTCGCCAATTCTGGCAAACTAAAAAACATGATCAACAAGCACACGAAGAATCCTTTTTTCCACATAAAAAAACCTCCCACGATTGGTAGAGCATATGGACCAAATTTGCACATGCTCATATCGTATGGAGGTTGTCCAATTTTTATAACAAAAGTTTTTGAATGTCACTTTACTGTAAAAAGCGCTTCAATGTTTCTTATGGAACAAGATTAATCGTCACGATTTACTCGTGTTCTCACTATTTCGAGGGATGTGGAAGGAGAATGTCGTTCCTTCGTTCATTTTACTGTGAACGGATATTTTTCCACCGTGCGAATCGACGATGTTTTTCGCGATGGCAAGACCAAGCCCCGTCCCAGATCTTCCTCTCGTCCGTGCTTTATCTGCCTTATAAAAACGCTCGAACACGAATGGCAGATCTTCTTTCGGAATTCCTGTTCCTGTATCCTTCACCTCAACCAGGATACCATCGCCTCGATCTGTTACTTTGACCGTGACATGACCCCCTTTATCAGTGTGCCGGATGGCATTATCGACAAGGTTCGTCATCACCTGTTCCAGACGATCCGGATCTGCATTTACTTGGACCGGATGCTCTGGAGTAGAAATCTGCAGCTGGATGTCCCTTTCTCTTGAAAGTCCCTGGAATTTGCGAACGACACGACTGAAGAATTCATCCACATCGATTTCCATCTTTTCTAATGAGACATATCCCGCTTCCATTCTTGCAAGATCAAGCAGCTCGTTGACGAGGCGACCCATTCTGAGCGATTCATCATAAATGATCTGAGCAATGTCTTTCTTCTCGGCTTCTGTAGCTGCGATATCGTCAATAATCGCCTCACTATATCCTTGTAGCATTGAAATCGGTGTGCGGAGCTCGTGTGAGACATTCGCAATGAAATCTTTCCGCAGCTTATCGTGTTGCCGCTCTTCTGTCATATCCCGGAATACAGCAACAGCACCACGGACATTTGCCTGGTTATAGAGCGGCGTCATGACAACGACCCAGCTACGCCCTTGCAATTCGATCTCTGTCATCTGTTCTCGTTCGAGGTTGACGACTCGTCGGAACAAGTCTTTGATTTGTTCAGGTAACTCTTCCCCTACTCGTTCCTCCATTCCTTGCTCATAATACCAGGCTTGGATGAAGCGTTCGGAAGGTGGATTCGTCACAAGGATTTTCCCTCTACGGTCAAACGTGATGACACCATCTGCCATACTGCTCAAAATGCTTGAGAGCTGTTCTTTTTCCTGACTGAGTGCATTGATGTTGTTCTTCAGCTTACGCCCCATCCGGTTGAAAGAGAGCGCAAGTTCACCGATTTCATCATGGGTGAGGATCGGTACTTTCGTATCGAACTTCCCTTGAGCCACTTCTAGTGCCGCTTCTCTCATCCGTCGTAAAGGCGCTGTAATCCTCGTGGATAAGAAAAAGGCGAAAATCGTAGTCAGTATGATGGCAATTCCGGCTGATAGATAGATGATCTGCTTCGCTTTCTTATTCGTTTCCTGAATCAAATCCAACGACTGATAGATGTACACAGCTCCGCGCTCATTAGGGGTTAACTGGACAGGTTTCCCGACAATCAGGATTTCGTTCGATTCCGTCCCGTTATTTTTTGCAGAAGGAAAATCACCCTGTACAGTCACTTCTTTTCCTTGTTTCAGAACTTGCGACAACTGCTTATCCTCACGGAACAACGAATAAGGCAAAAGCGACAGTTCCACTTGATTGGAAGCATGGGAGAACTGTGTGTTCTCACCTAATATGACAATATTGCTTGAATGCGCATCGACCAGTGCATTAATCGTTTCCTCAGAGTTTTCGAAGCGTCGTTCGTCTTCGATCACCTGGACGAGTGAGCCGGCAAGTTGAGAAAGCTGCACTTTTGCATTGTCGACGATCAAGTTCTCGAAGAACTGCAGCAATAAGACGGTCAAGATGAATAATACAACGGAAACGAGTAGCAGAATCGTCCCCCAAAGCTTGCCTACGACACTCCGCCAGATCATTCTTGTTCTTCCACCTCGAACTTATAACCGACGCCCCATACGGTTGAAATCATTGATGCTGCATCTGCAGAGACACGGTTCAGCTTCTCTCTGAGCCGTTTCACATGCGTATCCACCGTACGAAGATCTCCGAAGAACTCATAATTCCAAACGTCCTTCAACAATTGTTCACGGGAGTACACTTTGTCTGGTGTCTTGGCCAGATAAAGTAACAATTCATATTCCTTCGGTGTCAAATTGATTTCTTTATTGTCCGCCATCACGCGATGGGCGTCATTATCAATCGTCAAATGCGGAAAAACGAGCAAGTCTTTACTCGCTGTATCTGTATGTAAAAATTTCGTAGCAGTCGATCTTCTTAACAGCGCTTTCACCCGCAAGACGACTTCTCTCGGGCTGAACGGCTTGACGACATAGTCGTCCGCACCAGCTTCAAATCCATGCACGCGGTTCGATTCTTCTCCTTTTGCTGTCAGCATGATGATTGGAGTCGCTTTTTCTTTTCTAAGTTTCTCGCAAACTTCAATTCCGTCCATTTCAGGCAACATCAAATCAAGCAGGATGATATCGAATTCAGACTCCAGGCCGATTTGCAATGCCGTCTCCCCGTCTTCTGCTTCAACGACTTCAAAATCTTCACGTTCTAAGTACATCTTCAGCAATTTACGGATTCGTTCTTCATCATCAACAACTAATACTCTTTGTAAATTTTCCATTATATACAAACCCTCCTACATCATACATACCATTTATTCTTACCAAATGGAAAGAAAACCTCCACGAAACGTGAAGGTTATTTCTTAAGCATACGAGTGTAACCCTGCGATGACAAGGTTGACAGCAATCAAGTTGAACATGATGATGACGAATCCGAGGACGCATAACCATGCAGATCGTTCACCGTGCCAATCTCTTGTCAGTCGTAAGTGTAGATAAGCAGCATAAAACAGGAATGTGATCAGTGCCCAGACCTCTTTAGGATCCCAGCCCCAGAAACGGGTCCATGCTTCTTGTGCCCAGATCATCGCGAATATGAGCGCTCCGAGCGTGAACACAGGAAACCCGATTGCGACTGAGCGATAGCTGATTTCATCTACAAGCTCTTTATTGATATTTTTCAACATCGGCTGTAAAGCTGCGCCTAATCGTTTGCGAAGCAACAATCGAAGCAGACCATAAAGCACACCACCTGAAAGAAGTGACCAGATGAATGTGTTCAGTTTTTTCGGAGCGTCTATACCTTCCATCCAGGATGGAGCTTCGAATAGAGGTCCGAATGTATCTTCTGTCAACAATTCCCCTTCATGAGGTCCTGCAATGGCAGGCAGTTGATAGACAAGCTCTGCTTCCGCTTCATTCTCATTGATCCAGTTGAAGGTCGCCTGATAGTCCGTCAATCCGAAATATAAGGAGACAAGGATGAATCCGAGGGTACTGAGTAATGTATACAGGACAAATTCCAACCATCCCGTCTTCTTCGACCCTTTTGATTGATCGATGGACGCAATGAGATAAATCAGTCCAGCGACAAAACTGATTGCCAGAATCCCTTCCCCAAGGGCAGCTGTCGTAACATGGATCTTCAACCAGTTACTTTGCAGTGCCGGAATGAGCGGTTCGATTTCTCGTGGAAACATACTAGCATAGGCAATGACCAGTAATGCGACCGGCATCGCGAACACACCTAATACGTTCAAACGGTAAATTGCATAAATCACGATGAAGCCCAATACCATCATCATGCCGAAAAACGTCGTGAATTCGAACAAGTTACTGACTGGAGCATGTCCTGACGCAATCCAGCGAGTGATGAAGTAGCCGAGTTGGGAGATGAAACCGATGATCGAAAGGATGTATCCCCAACGTCCCCATTTGTTCATCGTCGTTGCCTCGTCTGACTTCTTGACCGTCAATGCGACGGCAAAGACAGCTGTTGCGATAAAATAGATGATAAATGCCGCATATAATAGACTACTACTTAATTCTGCCAATGTGTTTCCTCCTTTCTATCTGTCTTTTTTCTTTTCTTGTTGATCGATAGCCGGATTCAATTGCAATTTGGATGTGACATCGTCCATTTCACGCTTGATTCCATGCCAGTTCTTATTTGTGTGGGCTGCGACCCAAATTTCTTCCTCGTTCAATTTCAACCAGATCCGTCTATGATTCCAATACAATCCTTGTACGACACCAATCATGAAGATGATCCCACCGACAAAGATGATCGGTAGTGTGTAATCTCGGTTGACCGTAAGACCGGTAATGAACTCTGTATCTATGCCGTTAAACGCGATCTTGTACTGGTTCTCTCCCGAAGGATCGAGGTTCTGCCTGATTCCGATGAATGCAATCTCTCCATCCGGAGTATCAGGGGTCATCATATTGAATATGAACGCAGGATTGTTCGGTACATTCGTCCGTGTAGCCGGTTGATTCCGTTCTTTATCAAAGTAGAAATCAGGATAATAGTTTCTGAGTATGACTTTGTTTCCATCCCCTAGATCGTACTCATTCTTCGGATTCTGTAAATCAACCGTGAATTCTCCGATCGTGTCTTCCGTTTCCTTGGTTTGCAATTGGAAACTCATCTCGCTCATCTCTTGCCTGTAATCCACCTGATAAACGGAAAATCCATCGAATTGCAGCGGTCGGTTGACCTGGATCGGATACTCTTTCACTTCTGTCAGCTCTGGCTTCGCACCAGGAAGTTTTTCATCCGCTTTATACAGAATAACGTCACTTTGATAGTTTTTGACGACCGTTCCGCCGACCCGGTTAAGCGCTTCTGAATAGCGTTCTTCTTTCGGATCATAGGTTTCGAGGACGAACTGCTCATGCTTCAAATAGTACTCGCGATCCGTCCCTTTGATCGCCTTCGTTTCGCCTTCACGGACCCACATATCTTCGTCGATATACATCCCTGGTACGATCCGCAACATCGCTCCAAGCAAGAAAATAATCAGTCCGACATGGTTCACATAAGGACCCCATCTGGAAAATCTCCCTTTTTCAGCGAGGATATTGTTCCCATCACGACGGACTTTATAGCGCTTTTCTTTCAAACGGAAAATCGCTTCTTCAATGAATTGCTCTTCATCGTCAGGACGCTTCGATGTTCCGAACATCCGTTGTCGTTTCAGGAAATTTTCATGCTTGGTCACTCGTTGATTTTTCAAAGAACGATAGAGTGGAATACCTCTATCAATACTCGCGACTGTAATCGAGACCCCGATCAATCCTAGCAGTAGTACAAACCACCACGAACTATATAAGTTATGGAAACCTAACAGATAATAGATTTCTCCAAGTACCCCGTATTCATTTTCGTAATGAGCAGCAGGGTCCACGTTTTGTGGAATGTACATTTGTTGAGGGAAAATCGTTCCGATTGCAGAAGCAATCAATGTAATCACGATCAACCAAACCCCGACTTTGACACTGGAGAAGAAGTTCCACGTCTTATCAATGAAATTCGTATTGTAGGTTTGGGAACGTCTCGCCGTTCCTTCATACCTCATGTTCAAGAGTTGCTGATCTGCTTCTTCCTGGATCGGTTTTCCACATGATTCGCAAAGAATCGTACCGTAGGGATTCAGATGGCCGCATTCGCACTTAATCTTGTCCATTTGAACACCCCATTATGGCTTAATTTGTTCCATGTAATCACGGACACGTGTATCGTTCAATTCACCGGTAATCTTATCAAGAACTTCCCCTTCAGGACTGATGAGATAAGTGGCTGGCAGGTTACCGACACCATATGTATCAACCACTTCCCTTTGCTGGTCCAACACGATCGGGAATGTCAGGTTCTTCTCTTCGGCGAATTTTTTGACGGTCAATTCTGTTTCTGCGATATCCACCGCCAGAACGACAACGCCTTGATCTTTATATTTCTCGTATTGACGTTGAATTGCCGGCATTTCTTTTTCACAAGGCGGGCAATATGTACCCCAGAAGTTCAAGAAAACGCCTTTCCCTTTGAAATCTTCTAGTTCGACTTCATTTCCATCTAGGTCTTTGAGGACAAAATTCGGAGCCATATCACCTGCAGCGACGGGCTCTTCCTTGTCACTGAAAACTGTCTGAAAAAGTGTGTATCCAAGGGCTAGGGCAATTACAGCCAATATGACAGTACGCATGATGAATCGCTGCTGTTTTTTCATAATGGCAATCGCTCCAATCTAATCTTCTACCCTTCCTACTATAACGCTAATTTGTCCAGTATTCATGGGTTTTTTTTGACTTTTATGTGACAGCAAGGTTGCGCAACTGCTTGATTTCATGAGGGGTGAGCGGTCGGGACTCGCCCGAGTTCAATCCGTGCAAGTCGAGGAATGCATACCCTTCCCGTTTCAGCTTTTGCACTGGATATCCGAGTGCTTCGAACATCCTTCTGACTTGCCGGTTTCGGCCTTCATGAATAGTCAGCTCGATGATCGCTGTTTGCTTCTTTTTATCCAGACTTTTCATCTTCACTTTGGCTGGTGCCGTTTTGCCGTCTTCAAGTTGGATGCCTTTCGCAAGCGTGCGAAGTTCGAGCTTGCTCGGAATTCCCTTGACTTTCGCTATGTAGCGCTTATCCACGTGGTATTTCGGGTGCATAAGGATATTGGCAAAATCACCGTCATTCGTGAGTAGAAGCAGCCCGGATGTATCGTAATCCAATCGTCCGATCGGAAAAATCCGTTGCTCTACTTCCGGGAAGTAGTCGGTTACGACCTTTCTTCCTTTTTCGTCTTTTACACTCGAGATGACCCCTGAAGGTTTATACATCAAGAAGTAGACGGGTTCCTCTTTATCGATCGGTACACCGTTCACTTCGATTTCGTCTGATGGGGATACTTTTGTACCTAATTCCCTTACGACTTGTCCATTCACTTTCACTTGTCCTTCTTCAATCAGCTTCTCCGCTTTACGGCGGGAAGTCACTCCAGCTTGTGCTATTACTTTTTGTAATCGTTCCATACTTTCACCTCATTCTCAATCATACTCCTCGGTGTTTGAATTCTCAAGTTTACATGATTTTTTTGGCTGGTGGCTGGGGTATTCATTACCTTCGGAGGGGAATTTGGGTGTTAATGGAGACGAATAGAGGCTATTCGTTACCTTAGAGGCTTGTTTTGGGTGATGATGAGGATGAATAGAGCCTTTTCATTACCATTGGAAGGGAATTTCGGTGTTGGTAGGGGTGAATAAGCACTAATCATTACAGTTGGTTACGATTTCGCTGGTGGTAGGGATGAATAAGCACTACCCTTCCCGAAATCAGCCCCCACCTCTTTTTCGGGCACGATAAACGCTCTATCCTTCCCGAAATCAGCCGACTCCTCGGGCACGATAACTCCTCATCCTACCAAAACCAAAAAAGGAAGGTGCCCGTTACGGGCACCCTCAATATAAGGAGGAAAAATGAATGAAACCTAGCTTCCAAAAACGAGAGTAACGACGATGATGGCGCTGATGATGCCTACCAGATCTGCCAGCAGGCCGACCTTCAGAGCGTCTCCCATCTTTTTGATGCCGACTGCACCAAAATAGACGGTCAATATATAGAGAGTCGTGTCTGTGCTTCCTTGCATCGTGGAAGCCAGCCGACCGATGAACGAATCTGCTCCATGTGTACTGATCAAGTCGGAGGTCATCGCCAATGCTCCCGTACCGGAAATCGGACGGATCAAAGCGAGTGGCACGATTTCAGATGGCACTCCGATGGCTGTCAGAAAGGGCTGGATCGACGAAATCATAAACCCCATCGCACCCGATGCCCGGAACACCGTTATCGCTACGAGCATCCCGACGAGATAAGGAATGATCGACACGGCAATTGAAAATCCTTCCTTACCGCCTTCCACAAACTCTTCATACGTAGCGACTTTCTTAAACGTCGCATAGATCAACACAAATCCAATCAAGCAAGGCATGAGCCAAATGGAAATCGTCGAAACTGCTTCCATGATCAATGCCTCCTTCTCTGCATCCGACGTCGGTGGAAATATCGGTCGATCAGAACGGCAGCAACCGTCGAACAGGCTGTTGCAATCAAGGTCGTCCCAACGATGTCCGTCGGGGAAACCGATCCGTAATTCATCCGGATGGCGATGACAGTCGTCGGTATGATCGTCAAACTCGAGGTGTTGATCGCCAGAAAGGTAATCATCGACCTGCTCACTTCATCCCGGTCCTCATTCAATTTTTTCATCTGTTCCATTGCCTTGATTCCCATCGGAGTGGCAGCATTCCCTAATCCGAACAGGTTTGCCACCATGTTGGAGAGGATATAACCCATGGCGGGATGATCTGGCGGCACTTCCGGAAACAACCTTCGTACAATCGGCTTGAACAAGCCAGTCAATTTGTCCAACAATCCAGCTTTCTTGGCGATGTTCATCAACCCTAGCCAAAAGACGAGGATGCTGATTAATCCTAAGCTGATGGTGACAGCCTCCTGCGCACTTTTGAAAAGGACTTTGTTCACTTCCTCCATCGTTCCATTGATGGCGGCATAAACGATACCGAAAACAAACATGAACACCCAAATGAGATTAACCATAAGGCACCGTTATGATGAAAAACTTCGTAACAACCTCTTTCACCGTCTTCCAAAAGGTCTCTTCATCCATTTCCCGGTACGTACCCTTCATATATAGGGGCATCGTCCCGATCGGTTGATCCTCAAGAAGTACCGTCACATTACCGACATGACTCGGCGGATTTTTCCACTTTCCTTTTTCAGGTGGCTTGATCAATGTGATGTCATTCCGGACAAGCTCCCGTTCATCCTCTGATAATGGATAGGCGAACGTACGGGCCGCTTCGACTTTGTTTTTGTAAAATTTGTTCTCTAATCCCTCAATGGTGCCTTTTTCAATGATTGAAACGAGATCGTATTCTTTGAATCCCCATTCATACAGGTTCATATGGTCATTCCAGTCGTCTCCGTCGTTCAAAGTGACGGCGATCAGTTCCATGTCCTCTTTTGCTGCAGTCGATACGAGTGTTCTTTTGGCGAGGGAAGTGAAGCCGGTTTTTCCACCCGTCGTATATTTGTACATCCGGAGTAATTTGTTCTTGTTCTTCCAAATGCGATCCCACTTCTCACCTTCTTGGGGTGCACGATGGGTATCTGTTCCAGCGATTTTACGATATTCGGAATTGTTCATCGCATAACGGGTCAACAACGCCATATCATACGCAGTGGAGTAATGGTGTTCACTGTCGTCCAAGCCATGGGGATTGGAGAAATACGAATTTTCCATGCCCAGTTCCATCGCTTTTTCGTTCATCATAAAAGCAAAGCCTTCCACACTGCCGCCGACATGCTCGGCAATCGCCACAGCTGCATCATTCCCAGAACGGAGCATCAGGCCATAGACGAGATCCTCCATAAGAATCTTTTCGCCTTTTTTCAAGTAGATAGAGGACCCTTCTGCATATGTCGCCCGCTCACTCACTTTCACTTTTTCGTCCATTTTACCCGACTCGATTGCAAGTATTGCGGTCATGATTTTGGTAATGCTTGCGATGCGCATCTTCTCATGCTCTTTTTTCCCGAATAACACTCTACCGGATTCTTGTTCCATGAGAATCGCTGCACGAGCGTTCACCCCTGGGCTTGCTGCTTCCCCTGTGTGGTGGATCGGTATCAATATCAATAATAAAAGGGCTAGCCCGATTCGGATTCCTGTTTTAATTGCTGCAGCAAACATAACATCCCGTCCCTTAGCACGTTTTGTACAAGTTTATGCTGGAAAGGACGGGATATGAAAAAAAGATAGTATACATAATGTTGTTATGGTCGACTTGTATTAATGTTGTTCGTCAAGGTCGTTCAGGTTCGTTCGGTATGAATCGAGGGGTAGACTTGAATGTTGCTTCATAATTGCACAATTCTTTCAGAGCGGCTTCTTCTGCAGGAATCCTGACGAATCGGATCAACCACGCATTCAATATCGTAAAAAGAACGGCCGTAACATAGGCGTTGAACAGAAGCGGAATGACGATCAGTTCCAATGCTACAATCACGTAGTTCGGATGCCTTATGAAACGGAACGGACCCCTTTTCACGACATCTGCTCCAGGTAAGATGATGATTTTCGTATTCCAAAAGTGTCCTAACGAATGGATCGTCCAGATTCTCAAGGCTTGTAGTACGACAAATAGAACGAACAGGATGCCGAATATAGGCGAGAGCGAAAAACCTTGCAAGGAAGACTCGATCAATAAAGAAATGAGGAATGCGGTGTGAAGGAGCACAATGTATTTATAATGTTCGGGTGCGTATTCGTGCGCGCCTTTTTCCTTTTGGATACGTTCATTCCGCCTTGCGATGAATAACTCGACAAGTCGTTGGACGACAAGAAACGAAAAGAGTACGATGAATACCATTCTTCTCCCCTCCTTTTATTCGGTCCATTCCAATAAGACGATTTCTGAACTGAACCCAGGACCAAGTGCCATCAACAGTCCCAGTTCTCCTGCATTGATCTTTTTACCAAAGAATCTGCTCAAGACATATAACACAGTGACAGAGGACATGTTGCCATAATGCTTCAACACTTCCAATGCATCCGCGATCATTTCTTCAGGCAGAGAAAGTGCACTCCGATAAGCATTAAGCACCTTGATTCCACCTGGATGAGCCACTAGATGCTGAATTTGATCCATTTCCAGCTTTTGATCTATCAAAAATTGATGGATCGTCGGATACATCCAGTTGTCTACGATCGTAGGGATGTCTTTCGAGAACACGACATTCAATCCGTTGTCCTTCACGTCCCAGCCCATTACGTCTTCCGAATGTGGTTTGAGGGTCGACTGTGTTGCAATCGTTTTAACATATGTATGTCCGTCTTGCTCGAATTCGTTCACTTTCACATTTTCACCAACGACAAGAGCTGCGGCAACACCATCTGCAAACAAGGACGTACCGATCAAGTTACTCTTTGAAAAATCGTCATTTTGGAAAGTCAGGCTGCAAAGCTCCACACAAACAAGCAGAACCTTCGCATCTGGGTAGGCAAGGCAGTAGTCATGTGCGCGGCTCATGCCTGAAGCGCCTCCCGCGCACCCGAGTCCCCATATGGGAATCCGCTTCGTATGTGGGGAAAACGGCAGCACATTCATGATTCTTGCTTCCATGCTAGGCGTGGAAAATCCGGTAGAAGAAACAAAGAAAATCGCTTCAATTTCATGATAAGGGGTGTCGTACGTGCTCAAACATCGTTCGATCGCCTTAACACTATATTCCAACGCTTTCTCGATATACAGATCGTTTTTTTCTTGTAATGAATGATCATGTTTGTACCAGCTGACATCCTGCACAAAATTCCTGGATTGGATCTGACCATTTTCAAACACCTTCAACAGACGTTTGATATTAGGGAAATGATCCTCGAACATCTCCTTGGCGAAGATGACTGTTTTTTCTTGGTCAATCTTATGTTCTGCATCACATGTTCCAACCGATAGTATGTATGGCATGAGCGACCCTACCCTCTCATATGGTTGGTAACAGTTTGTACTAATTTCGGTGAATTATGTAAAACCGGGCATCCGTCCAGACCGCCTACTAGACGAATGCATATAGTATGGGTGAATGACTCAGGAGGTAGAGGGGGACTTTTCATGTCAGACGGACTCGGGAAAGGATTCATTTTAGTCGTCGTACTATTCGTCCTTTTGGTGATCATCGGGATCGTGGTCTATACCGGAACGGTCGGCTAACATCGATCTATCCATCATTTTCAATAAAAAAAGGGATTGTTCCGATCCGTGCGGCTTTGAGCATTTCAAACCTGTACAAATCGATCAATCCCTTTTGATTTCTTTTATGCTTGAGCAGTTTCAAGATTCAGTTGACCATCTGACTCCAGCTGTGTGACCCACCCTGTGATTGTTTCAGCATCCAAACCTTTGAACAAAGCTGCAAACGCCTCTTCTTCATTGATGTATACCCGATGACGATGTTGGAAATCAGGATTTTTATGTAATGCGATGAGTGCCACAACATCCCGCATGTGAATGGATTTGCCCTTCACGTCAAAAATCGGGTCTGATTCGAACGGACTCCATTCCGACATCTTCTCATCAAAGAAACGTACATACAAGACTGCCAACGTTTTGCTTTTACCATCCTCACCGGAAAAAGTGACCTCCGAACGCGTGAAGAATTCCTCAGGTGAATTGGACTTCGACTTTTCCAGTTCTTCACCGGAAATGGAATGTATGATCAATTTCCTTCCTCCTTATCATCCGTATTGATAACATCTTGGAAATTTTCAAAGAAAAGATCCGCTTCCGCCTCGATTGATTCTTCCCCTGATTGCTCCGGAAGGCTTGGTAGATCCTCCAACGCCCGCAAACCGAAGTATTCGAGAAAGTCACGTGTCGTACCATACAGGATTGCCCTGCCTGTCCCTTCTGCTCGGCCGACTTCCTTCACCAACTGTTTCGAAGATAAGGTCTGGATCGGCTTTTCGGTCTTTACTCCACGTATATCTTCAATTTCAGCTCTTGTAATCGGTTGTTTGTATGCAATGATGGCAAGCGTCTCAAGTGCTGCTTGAGACAGAGAACTTGTCGTCGGTGACTCTACGAATCTCTCATAATAAGAAATGTGTTTCGCTTTGGTTGTAAATTGGAATGCTCCAGCGATTTCAACAATTTCGATACCACGAGCCTCAGATTGATATTCTTCTTTCATTTCTTGAATCAATTCATCCGCTTCCGCCACTTCGATTTGAAGAATATCGGCAGCTTGTTTGCTTTCCAGCCCTTCGTCTCCGACGACAAAAAGTAGGCCTTCAATGATTGCTTTCTGTTCTATTTTCGTCGTCAATGGCTTTTCTCCTCCTGTACCAGATGAATCATGATATCCTGAAAATTCTTTTCCTGCTCACAACGGATTTGTCGTGTCTTCATCAGTTCCAATACGGCCAAGAAAGTAACGACCATATGATCGCGGCTCGGATAAGGAAACAGACTTTTGAAAGTCCTTACCCCTTTCTTACCTTTCAGTTCTGTCACGATTTCATTCATTCGAGTGTCGATCGGAATGTCCTGACGATCGATTTTCGTTTGTGGTTGTTTTTTTGGTTTCTTTTTATCAAATATGGATTGGAATGCATCCACGAGGTCATAGATCGTCATATTGGATACTGGATTGACCGGTTCAGCATTCGCCTCGATATGCTCAAGGTTGGAAGGGGGTTTTGAGAAGGTAAGACTCCTCTGTCCTTCGTGTTCTCGCAAGTAAGTCGAAGCTTCCTTGAACTTCCGATATTCGATCAATCGACGGACAAGTTCATCCCGGGGATCTTCTTCCATATCCATTTCCATTTGCTGATCATAATCTTCTTCCTCATGCTTTGGAAGTAGCGTTTTGCTTTTGATGGCGACCAATGTCGCCGCCATCACAAGGTATTCACTAGCCACATCCAATTGCAATTCTTGCATCGTATGTATGTATTCTAAGTACTGTTCCGTAATTTGAGAGACTGGAATATCATATATATCGATCTCATAACGGTTGATCAGATGAAGTAACAGATCAAGAGGTCCTTCAAATGCATCCAGTCTTACATTGTATTGCGTCATGTATTTTTCACCATTTCCAGAGGTTGATTCCTAGGCGGATCCTCGTTCACACCGCCAACTCTTTCAACCTGATTTTTGCATCAAAATATGTCGATATTATAGCATACCGCCTGGTGCTTCACAATTTGCTTCTTTTCAACTGTCCGGCCGATTATGGTAAAATGAAAGTCACCACTCGAGTGGAGGTTTTAGACGTATGTATCCGAAATCATACATTGAATATCTCGTTCATTTTCATGGATTGAGAGATTACTTCGAATGTCATGAAATACTAGAAGAATATTGGAAGTCTGTACCGAAAGAAGAACCGAAGCACCATTGGGTGGGATTGATTCAGATTGCTGTAGGGCTCTACCACCAGCGACGCGGTAATTTCCCTGGGGCATACCGAATGATGAAGAGTGCTCTCAATATTGTCCGGCAAAACGAAAAAGCGGTCGTCGGCCTCGGTCTGGACACCGCTCAGTTACAGCAACAGCTGCAATCCAGATTGGCTGAGATCAAGGATGAAAAGCCATACAAAAGCTTCAATCTTCCCATCGTTGATCAAAAGTTGCTACAAGAATGTGAGAAGGAATGCTTAGCGGTTGGCTGTAAGTATGGCATTCCGAGCGACCTCGACAATGAGTTTCTCATCCATAAGCACACTCTCCGAGACAGACAGCCTGTCATAGAAGAACGGTTAGAACAACAAGCGATTAGAAAAAAGAAACGGGAAGGTTGAACCTTTCCGTTTCTTATTGATCATGCTCCAGTTTGACTGGATTCTCTTCACAGCGTTCAAAGAAAGAATGAGTCTCTTCATTGGCTGTCAATTTATATTCATCTTTCAACACCTTTTTAAGGGCGTCGACCATTTTCTTACCGATTCCTTGATGACGATGGGATGGATTGACGCTGACATGTTGCAGTTCAGCAATACCATCTTCCATTTTCAATCCTATAATTCCGATGATATCCTCATCTTCTTTCCATAGGAACAACTGATAATCAGGTTCTGTGTCGTATTGTTTCACGGTTTGCTGCAACTTCTTGAGATCTTTCTCGTTCGGCATGAACGATAATAATCCCATTGCAATTTTTTCATAATTACGCTTATAACGAATTAACATAAGTTCTCCCTCATTATCGAAATAACTTCCCGACTAGTGACAATAGTAAGAGGAATGCAACGATGATGACTACGATGAATAGTATGCGTTCTTGCTTTCGATTGTTCATCCACTCAGCCTCTTATTTAAACATAATTTTCGAGTTGATTCAAAGTCACATTCATTATAGCGAATCTTCATTCAAGTTGCTAATTTTAACCCTACACCCGATATCAGTATAACATTCTATTCGAATTGTACCATACTTTTGTCCGATTCATTCTTATTTATTGAATGTACGGCAGAGGTTCCCCATTTCTATTGCTGAAACTGCAGCTTCCCAACCTTTGTTCCCTGCTTTCGTACCAGCACGTTCTACAGCTTGTTCGATGGAGTCTGTTGTCAACACACCGAAAATGACCGGGATACCGGAAGACATAGAGAGGCTGGATACCCCTTTGGATACCTCACTGCAAACATAATCGAAGTGAGGTGTAGATCCTCTGATTACCGTACCTAATGTGATGACGGCATCGTATTTATTGGATTCGACCATTTTCTTTGCAATCAATGGAATTTCAAATGCACCGGGTACCCAGGCGACGTCAACGTCCTCTTCGTTAATACCGTGACGCTTAAGAGCATCTTCAGCACCTGAAAGCAATTTTCCTGTAATGAATTCGTTAAAGCGGCCTACAACGATTCCAATCTTCAAATCCGTTCCTACTAAATGTCCTTCAAAAGTCGTTCCCATATTTGATTACCTCCAGGTAGATTTTTTTTGTAATTTCATGTGTGAGTGTGAAATCTAGTTCACTTAAAAGTGCAACATATGTCCGAGTTTGCTATGTTTCGTACGCAAATACTTCTCGTTTTCGTCCCGATGTGGCATCTGGATCGCCACTCGATCGACCACTTCAAGTCCATACCCACTTAATCCTTTGATTTTGCGAGGATTGTTCGTCAACAGCTTCATTTTGGAGATTCCAAGGTCGCGTAGAATTTGCGCTCCGATTCCATAATCACGAAGGTCAGGTGCGAAACCGAGTTTCTCATTCGCTTCTACGGTATCATAGCCTTCTTCTTGTAGCTTATAAGCTCTCATCTTGTTCAACAAACCAATTCCTCGACCTTCTTGTCTCATATATAGAAGAACACCGTTTCCTTCCTGTTCGATTTGTGAGAGGGCTGCATGCAATTGCGGACCGCAATCACAGCGGTACGAACCGAATGCGTCTCCTGTCAAACATTCGGAATGGACTCGGACGAGCGTCGGCTCATCAGGGATGATCTCCCCTTTTACGAGCGCAACGTGTTCTTTCTGATCAAGGATATTGGAATAGCCGATTGCACGGAAATCACCGAACACCGTTGGGAGGTTGATCTCGATTTCCTTTTTGACGAGCTTATCCTTCCTGTTTCGATATTGGATGAGATCTTTGATCGTAATCATTTTCAAATCATGCTCATCTGCTATTTTCCGTAGTTCAGGAACTCTGGCCATTGTTCCATCTTCATTCATGATTTCACAAATGACGCCAGCAGGTTCAGCACCTGAGAGTCTTGCCAGGTCGACAGCAGCTTCCGTATGACCAGCCCGTCTCAGTACGCCTCCCTCTTTTGCAATCAATGGGAAAACGTGTCCCGGACGTTTGAAGTCGCTAGCTACTGCATTTGAATCTAAAAGATATTGTATGGTCGCTGCACGTTCTTGAGCGGAGATTCCCGTCGTAGACGTTTTATGGTCAATACTGACAGTGAATGCCGTGCCGTGAGGGTCCGTGTTTTGATGGACCATCGGACTCAGTTCAAGCTTGTCAGCCAGAGTTTCCGTAATGGGCGTACAGACAAGCCCTCTTCCATGCGTCACCATAAAGTTGATGATCTCTGGTGTGACCCGGTCGGCCAACGAAATGAAATCACCTTCGTTCTCGCGGTCTTCATCATCACAGACAATGACCACATTTCCTTGCATCAATTCATAAATTGCTTCTTCGATTCGATCGAACATTTCTGTCACCACCCTTTTTCGTGCACGCGTTAGAAGCCGTGTTCTGTCAAAAAATCTTTCGTCAATTTGCTTTGCTGAGATTGTTCAGCTCTTCGTTGAAGGATGTTATCCATGTATTTCGCCAGCATGTCACATTCGATATTAACGAGGTCTCCTTCGTTTTTGTGACCGATGACTGATTCCTCAACCGTATGTGGAATCAAGGATAAAGTGAAGGTTGTATCGGTCACCCCGAAGATCGTCAAGCTTGTTCCGTCAACCGCTACAGAACCTTTCATCATAAAGTAGGGATTCAATTCTTGCGGGGCTTCAATTTCAAAATAAATGGCATTGTGCTTCGGTGTTTTGCTGACGATTTTTCCTACGCCATCAATATGCCCGGAGACAAAATGTCCCCCGAATCTTCCACCGGCTGCCATTGCACGTTCCAGGTTGACCCGATCTCCTGTGCCAAGCCCTTTCAGGTTGGTCGCTTTAAGCGTTTCCGGCATAACATCGACCGTGAATGATGATTCTTTAAATGAAGTGACGGTCAGGCAGATCCCGTTGACCGAGATACTATCTCCTAGGCGGACATCCTCAAGGACCTTTTTCGTATTGATTGTGACGACATAACCTTCACTCGATTCTTTCACTGATTGAATGGTTCCGATTTCTTCAATGATCCCAGTAAACATTCCTCATCCCTCCTTCAGCTCGGAAACGACCTTCAAATCATTCCCCACATGTTCAACTGAAATTATCTCTAGTTCGACAGCATCCTTCATCGTCTCAATTCCTGTTCCACCGATGACGGTCGGATTATGGATTCCACCGATCAATTTCGGTGCGATGTAAGTGATTATCTGTTGAAAACATCTTGCTTGGATAAAACTCGCATGTACGGATGCGCCGCCTTCCACGAAAATCGATGTGATCCCTTCTTTCGCTATCTTTTCCAGCAGAGAAGGGATTTCGATCGCTGGTTCATCGAGCTGGATGACTCGAACGGATGCTCTTTCAAGTTCAGCGATCCGAGCTTTTGGCGCACTGCTCCCAGCAATGATAAGCGTTTCCGCTTCTTGGTCATGTAAAAGCTTCGCATGAGCAGGAATCCGCAGGTTCGTATCCAAAACGATACGGATCGGATTTTTACCACCGAGGGGAATCCTTGTCGTGAGTTGTGGGTCGTCCTGGATGACCGTATTGACCCCGACCAGGATGGCATCATGCTCATGACGGTGTCGATGAACATCAAGACGCGCTTCTTCTCCTGTAATCCACTTGCTATCCCCTGAATTGGACGCTGTTTTTCCATCCAGGCTCGACGCAGCTTTCAAGGTGACATAAGGAAGCTTCGTTTTCATGAAATGGTTGAAGAATGGATTGAGAGCTACTGCTTTTTCTTCGAGCATTCCAACATGGACTTCGACCCCTGCTTCTTGCAAACGTTCGACACCTCTACCTGCCACGATCGGATTTGGATCCAAAGTCGCGATATAGATCGTCTTGATGCCTCGTTCGATGACGAGATCCGCACAAGGCGGTGTCCTGCCGTGGTGGCTGCACGGTTCCAGCGTAACGAACATGATAGCTCCGTCTGCTTTCGATCCAGCCATATTTAAGGCGTGGACTTCAGCATGTCCTTCACCCGCTTTAAGATGGGCTCCCAGTCCTACGACTTCACCATTTCGGACGACAACAGCACCTACCTTCGGATTCGGAGACGTCTGACCGGCTGTTTGCTTCGCCATATCCAATGCGAGCTGCATATATTGTTCTTGTATCATCTGATCTCCTCTTTCCTACTTGAAGGTGAAAAAACCCCCGAAAATGCATAAGCATCTTCGGGGGTTTAAAATCATGAACAAATAAACCTTTGTCTAACTGAACGAATGTTCAGACAATAGACGTAGGTAAACTGAGGGCATAGTGACTGCTGTTGTTTTACAGCAGAATATACCTTGTTCTTCTTATGAATCCTTCTCCCATCCAGACTATACTGTCGGCTTCGGAATTGCACCGAATCCACCGCTACAATAGACATTGCACCGGGTCACGGACTGAAAAGCACCGTTCGCTTTATCACCGCCGGTTGGGATTTTCACCCGACCCCGAAGGATATTTCAGTTGTATTCTCATGTTACTCTTTATTTCCCGCATTAGCAAGAGGAATGTCCTCCTCGCACGGTCGATGTGAAAAAAGAGAAGGTTGATGTAATATTCACGCATTTACGTTGAAAATGTTACGAAATTCGCTTTTGATCCATTCTATAGTGAACAATTATTGTATAAGTGGAGAATCACAAATCTTAGATGAGGATTTTAGACTTACTGAAATGCGTTTTATACGCAAATTAGGTCGGTGTTTCTCGAAAATGTGGGTCCATCTCTCGAAAATGCAGCTTTGTCTCCCGTAATAGGAAGGGACTGTCACCTAGACAGTCCCACAAAAGTGTTAAAAAGGACCGTTTCAGAATGAAACGATCCTCCTTTTGATGTTTATTATTCTTCCCAGACTTTGACTTCTTTCATCACGTCGCCGTTCTGAGTGCGCAATACGGAATCCATGCCTTCTGTCACTTGACCGAAAACGGTATGTACACCGTCTAAGTGCGGTTGACGCTCATGCACGATGAAGAATTGGCTTCCACCTGTGTTTTTACCAGCGTGTGCCATTGATAATGAACCAGGCTTATGCTGATGAGGGTTTCCTTCTGTTTCACAATCGATTGTGTAACCAGGTCCGCCAGTTCCAGTTCCTGTCGGGCATCCGCCTTGTGAAACGAAACCAGGGATGACACGGTGGAACGTCAAACCGTTGTAAAAACCTTCATTCGCTAATTTTTCAAAGTTCGCAACTGTATTCGGTGCTTCCTCAGGGAAGAAATCGATAAGTACTTTTTCTCCGTTTTCAAACTCGATACTACCTTTTTTCATGATTGGTTCCTCCTCTTTGACAAGTAGTTTTATTGTATGACTTTTTGGAGGAGAAGTAAAGGTAAGTGCCTTCCAATCATCGTTCTAAACGCTTGATACAGTGGCCTTTTTCAAAGGTCGATCCAAATGGACAAGATCCCGGTACGTTTCCCGTTCTACGACGAGCTGCACATCCCCTTCTTCTACAAAAACAACTGCCGGACGCGGAAGGCGATTGTAGTTGTTCGCCATCGAATATCCATATGCCCCCGTACAGAACATCGCAAGAATGTCCCCTTGAGACGTTTTCGGCAACTCGATGTCATGAGCAAGCATATCCCCAGATTCGCAACACTTCCCTGCAATTGAAACGACTTGAGCGTTTTTCTGCATCAAACGGTTGGCGATGACGGCTTCATATTTTGCCTGGTACAGGGCAGGTCGAAGATTATCCGTCATGCCTCCATCGACCGCTAGATAATTTCGCACGCCAGGGATTCTTTTTTCAGAACCAATTGAGTAGAGCGTCGTTCCCGCTTCACCTACAAGAGAACGCCCTGGTTCAATCCAGATTTCGGGCATCGAAAGTCCTCGAGCAGCCACCTGGTTTTCCACCTCACGAATCAAGACACCAACCATTTTTTCAATAGAAATCGCAGAATCCTCGGACGTGTATGGGATACCGAACCCTCCACCCAAATTGACAACGCGCGCTTCAAAGCCAAACGACTCTGACCATCTTTCCAACTGATCGAACACCTTCTGAACGGCCATCACGAACCCGTCCGCTTCGAAAATTTGGGAACCGATATGACAGTGGATCCCCATCACGGCGATGTAAGGAGAATTCAATCCCTCCTGTAAAGCTTGCTCCGCCTGAAGGCTTATGACGTCGAAACCGAATTTCGAATCTTCTTGTCCGGTAAGGATATATTCATGGGTATGGGCTTCGATTCCCGGGGTAATCCTCAATTGGACAGGAATGATTCGATTCAACTGTTCTCCAATCGCCTTCAGACAGTCCAACTCGTAAAAATTATCGACGATGATGCAACCGACGTTCTCTTCCACCGCCATCCGCAGTTCATCGACACCTTTATTGCTTCCATGAAAGTGGATCTTTTCTGCCGGAAATCCTGCTTGAAGTGCCGTATACAATTCCCCACCAGAAACGACCTCGATGTCGATCTTCTCCTCCTCCATCAATTGGACCATTGCGATGCTTGAAAAAGCTTTACTCGCATATGCCACCTTGCCTTTAACTCCATTTTCTTCGAAAGATGAGCGGAAGGCTCTCGCTTGTTTCCGGACTTTCGCTACGTCATATACGAATAAAGGTGTTCCAAATTCCTTCGCCAGATCGATGGTATCTACACCGCCAATTTCCAAGTGCCCTGCTTGATTCATATAACCTGTTCCTAAGAATGCCATTTTTCATTTCCCCTCTCTCGGATTATGAGAGAGCTCTTTTAACTGATAAAAATACAAAAAACCAGTCCATGTATAGGTACATAAACTGGTTTCGTCCGTACCCTCATCAGTCGGAATAGCTCTCCACTACATGTGTAGTGACAGTCCGTTACTTATTCAGCAACGACCCAGCGAAACATGGTCAGGTCCATTGTTCGCTTCGGCAAATTGACCTTTCATCGTACGTCTTCGCACCCCTGCTCGGAACGACTACTCATTCGTTTTGCGCCTCTACCCCATTACGTTGAATGAGGCAATTATGAAATTATCAATAACTTTAGCATAAGCCCCTGACAGAATCAACCTGTATTTTCTTGTTTTTTCTGATTTTGCGGACGGACGATACTTGGACGGACTTTCGATAACGGTACAGCCACACGGATAAGTACTTGCATCAATGCTTGTGGATTGAATGGTATGAACGGCCACAAATAAGGTGTGTTCAAGTTCTTGATGCTGCACAGTAAAATGATCACTAATGTCGTACCGACCATGAACCCTGGTACTCCGAATATGAGTACGAGCGTAATCAGAATCAACCGGACGATCTTATTGGCGACACTCAGCTCATAACTCGGTGTCGAGAACGATCCGATAGCCGCTAAAGAAACATAAAGGATGACTTCAGATACGAACAATCCGACATCGATCGCAATTTGGCCAATCAACACAGCCGCGATCAAGCCCATTGCGGTCGACAAGGCCGATGGCGTATGGATAGCGGCCATCCTCAACACGTCAATTCCGAGTTCGGCGAACAAGATCTGCAGATAAATTGGGATATTCGATTCCTTCGTCGGACCGATAAAATCGAGACCCGCGGGTAGTAAGTTTTCATTCAAGACGAACAACAGCCAGAGTGGTAGCAGAAACACTGAGGTCAGCATTCCTCCAAAACGGATCCATCTCAAGAAAGCCCCGATCATCGGTGTTTGTCGGTATTCCTCTGCGTGCTGCACATGGTGGAAAAACGTCGTCGGTGTAATGATGACACTTGGAGAAGTGTCGACGAAAATGAGCACATGCCCTTCAAGCAAATGGGTCGCCGCAACATCAGGACGTTCGGTGTATCGTACGAGTGGGTATGGATTCCAGCCTTGATTGACGATGAATTCTTCTACCGTTTTGTCTGCCATCGGAATTCCGTCGATCCGGATATTGTCGAGTTCTTTTTTGATCGTTTCAATCAGTCCAGGATCGGCTACGTCTTCCAAATAAGATAAACATACGTCCGTTTTCGATCGGTCACCGATCTGGACGATTTCATTGCGTAGACGCTCATCCCTCAATCGTCTACGAGTCAGGGCTGTATTCTCAACAATGTTCTCTGTATACCCATCACGTGCACCACGGACGACCTTTTCAACATCCGGTTCCTGTGGGGTTCGTCCGGGATAACTACGGACATCGACGATGAATCCTTCATCATGACCGTCAATGAGCACCGCGATCAGCCCTGAAAGCACCCGGTCGATGACTTCATCGAGGTTTTTCGCAGTCGACACCTGCTGATGGGCGAGGTGGTTTTTGATCATATCCTTCGTTTTAGAGCTCGTTCGGAAATCATCGTTCATGACAAGGAGTTCTTTTAACAGCATGATGATGTATTCACTGTCACAGAGACCTGTACAATAGTAGATCTGGACTTCCTTGTTCAGGATGTTCATCTTCCGGACACCGACGTCGAAGCTCTTTCCTATGCCGATTTTTTCTTTCAAGAACTCTTCATTTTCAGCGATTTTCTTTTTGATCGGTGTTTCCTTTTCCTTTTTCGGATTCATGTTGTCCACTCCTTTCTAAGATGAGTTCAATGGCTTGTCGCGTAATCGGTGAGCCCCGTTCAGCGTGGTCGATGCCCGCCATTTTTCCAATATCACCGACTCCGACTATGAAGGGTATATCGAGTTCATCAAGGATATAAACGGTGTCCCCGTCCAATCGACCGAATTCCATATCCGGAAGACCGCTCTTATCAACGCCATAAGCGGAAAGTTCTCCAAAGCGATCGATGCTGACGTCCACCTTGGTCCATTCCGCTAGATGGGTTTTGGACGCCACCGCAATCGCTCCAAGCACTTCCACGTCCGGGTGGTTGCATACCTCACGCATCGCCCGTTCTCCTGGACCTTCGCCTCGGTATCCGCAATCGTCGAACATGACAAGTACGGGATCATATGGAGTTGATAAAATCATGGAGACGAGTTCTTCGCCGGACATCTTGGAAGGATTCCCCCAGGATTGGGAGATGCAGCGACCTCCGATTTCCTTTGCCACATGCTCGACTGCCTTCAGAGCGTACAAGTCTCCATCCGTAATCATGATGACTCTTTTTTTCATGTCAGATCATCCTTTTGGTTTGAAAAGCACAGCGACAATGAATCCGAACAAGATCGCGGAGGAGATTCCAGCTGAGGTGAGCTGGAAAATCCCCATTGCAATTCCGATGAATCCATGTTCTTCCGATTCGGCCATCGCCCCATGAAGCAGCGAATGTCCAAAACTCGTGATTGGAACGGTTGCCCCTGCTCCAGCGAATGCAATCAACTTGTCGTATAATCCGAATCCATCGAGACAGGCTCCAGCTACGACAAATCCAGAGGTGAGATGGGCAGGTGTGATGTTGAATAAATCGAGCAGCAATTGACCGATCAAGCAGATCAGACCACCAACGACAAATGCGATAAGATATTCCATTATTGATTCCCACCTCCTGAAACAGCCTCTAATACGACACCGTGAGCAATAGTCGGAATAGATTCCTTCTGTTGAATCATGATCGGGTTCATGAGCGCACCTGTCGCAACGACGAAAATCCGCTTCAGATTACCGGCCTTCATCTCTTTCAACAGGTGACCGTAAGTCACAACTGCTGAACAGGCACACCCACTACCACCTGCGAAGACAGGCTGATCAGGTCGATAGACGAGCAGTCCGCAGTCTTGATGGTTCGCAGTGAGGTCATAATTTTGTTCCTTTAACAGTTCAAGTAAAATCGGTGTCCCGACAGCGGAAAGGTCGCCTGTTGCGATCATGTCATAGTAATCCGGTGAACGTCCCGTATCTTTCAAGTGAGTCGCGATCGTATCTGCAGCCGCCGGTGCCATCGCTGAACCCATGTCGAATGGATCACTAATCCCTAAGTCCATCACCCGCCCGATTGTGGCACTGGTGATTTTGATTGGGGATGGCGTCGTGCTGACGATCGATGCCCCCGCTCCTGTTACCGTGTAGGTCGCGGAGTCCGGCTTCTGACCACCGTATTCTGTCGGGTACCGGAATTGCCGTTCAGCTGTCGCGTTATGACTACTGACCGCCGTCAACACATTGTTGGCAAACTCGCCATCGATCAATGCAGATGCCACAGCCAACGTTTCCATTGATGTGGAACAAGCCCCGAACATACCGAGGAACGGTATCTGATTTTGACGTGCCGTATAGTTCGCGATGACCGTCTGGTTGATCAGATCACCTGACAAAAATAAATCGATATCGGACGCTTGTTTACTTCCTTTTTCCAGACAGATGTTGATCGCCTGTTCCATCAGATGACGTTCTGCGAGCTCCCAATTGTCCTGACCGCAATGGAGTTCATCGAACGACAGATCATATTGATCCCCTAAAGGACCTGCCGCTTCTTCTGGACCGACGACAGCAGCTGAGGATGTAATGTATAACGGTTTCGAAAAAGTCCAAGTTTGCTTTCCAGTTAACTTCATGATTGTCAGTCCCCCTGAGACTTATAGGAATTGTTGGATAATATATCGGATCATACCGATGACATAGGCGGATACCGCTCCGAACACGATGACAGCTCCTGCCAATTTGAACAGGTTCGTCGCAACCCCGAGAACGATCCCTTCGCTTTTGTGTTCGAGTGCGGCACTCGTGACCGCGTTCGCAAAGCCTGTAACCGGCACGATTGATCCTGCACCGCCGAACTGACCGATTTTATCGTACACACCAAAACCTGTGAGTAACGAAGCGATCAAGATCAGTGTGGCAACAGTCGGATTGCCGGCTGTTTTTTCGGTAAAATTAAAAAACATGATGTAAAAGTTGGAGATCCCTTGTCCGATCAAGCAAATGAAACCTCCGACCATGAACGCTTTGAACGCATTCAGCACATAAGGGGTTTTCGGCTGCAAGGGTTTGATTTTCTCTTTGTATGCCTGTTGTTCAGGTGTCAGCTTTTTCTTAGCCAATTGAATTCCACTCCTTGTTTTGGATGAGCACCACTTCTACAAATGGACAAAGAATATCCAATGAAATAACGAGCCGAACACTTTTCCAAAAAGAATAGCCATCAGAAGGATGAGCACTTGCTCTTTGAACCCGACCCGTTTCATGAGGATGGGCAGGACATTCAACACTTCCGTCAATGCAGCTGCCAGCATTCCGATGAACGTCCCGCTTGCAAGCCCGATCGGGACGAGCAGCCATGGACTGCTTGTGATCGTCATGTCCCGAAGTCCGTACCAACTGGAAAAAAGGACTCCAAGTATGACACTTAATTCATAGCTTCTGATGCGTGCATGTGTTTTGGAAATCTGCATAAGCCTAGGAAGGATACCGAACACGGTAAGTACCGCGACAAAACCGGCACCGACGGCCAATCCTCCACCTAATCCGATCAACATGACGCTAAGTATTTTGATTGTCATGGGTCTTCTTCTCATTCTCACTATTTTCGTTCATGACGACGTACTGATCGAGATCCTGTTGATAGTTGAACATCTCTACATCAAGTGGACTAGGCTCCTCATTGAAGCGTTTCTTGAAAATATGGTTGAAAAACAACACCATCCCAAGCCCCAGTCCTAGTGAATAAGGAATCTGAAGCAGTAAAGGATAATCGTTCTCCCGACCTGTCACGATGTAATAGATTTTCTGATGTACTTCCTGCATACTGACATCCTCATGGAAGTTCATGATGGCAAGAGCCGCACCTATGAATAGGAGGAGCCAAACGATGATAAAGTACATACCTGTCATTTTAGGTTTTTTATACTGTACTTCGATGATCGTTTGCGCGGTTCCGATCGTTTGGATGTCGATGCCTTGATACTCATCTCGTATCGCTTTCAGAACTTTCATAAGGTCGATGATGACGATGTTCTTGTCATGGATCGTGATTTTGTGCACGATGATCTGACCGATCTTTTCAATGACCGAGTCAGGTCCTACGAGTTGGGCAAGGTCCTTGATACGTACGGTTTGATTTGGAGAAACATGCAGCTTATGTCGCATACGTAGATACACCGCTTCAGCATCCATAGTAAGTCCCCCTTATGCCAATTCGTTTATGTGTAGTATGTTTCTTCCAAACCTGTATCATTCTGTCCACTCAGGTTCTCCAACAATTACCTATTTGCAAAAAATGGGGTGAAATGGAGTGGAAAGGATACATGGATGTAGGATCTTTGTGGAATATAAATCAGATTTCGGCATTTCCCATAAAAAATGAAAAATGATAGCTCAGTTTGACCGAGGTTAGGTATCATTTAACGTAAAAAACCCAGATGCGACGAGTCATTCGTCCATCTGGGTTTTCATTTCCTGAAGTATTTTCTTTTCGAGCCGCGAAACTTGGACTTGTGAGATGCCAAGCCTTGTCGCGACTTCCGACTGGGTTTGATCCTTGAAATACCTGAGGTAGACGATCAGCCGCTCACGTTCATTGAGCGTCTGTATGGCTTCCCTCAACGCAATCTGATCGAACCACTTCGTTTCTTCTTGATCCGAAATCTGATCGAGCAAGGTGATCGGATCGCCATCATTTTCATAAACCGTCTCATGAATGGAGGAAGGTGCCCTTACAGCTTCTTGCGCCATCACGACGTCTTCTGGACTGATTTCGAGTTTCGTGGCGATCTCATTGATCGTCGGGTTCCTTCCGAGATCTTTGGATAATTCGTCTTTCATTTTCCGGACTTTATTGCCGAGCTCCTTCAAGGAACGGCTTACTTTTACCGTGCCATCATCCCTTATGAACCGTTGGATCTCTCCAATGATCATCGGTACCGCATAGGTTGAGAATTTTACGTCATAACTAAGATCGAATTTATCGACAGATTTGAGCAGACCAATACTTCCGATTTGGAAAAGGTCATCCGGTTCGTACCCTCTGTTCAAAAAACGTTGTACAACGGACCAGACAAGTCGCATGTTCTTCTCGACAATCGTATCGCGTGCCGTCTGATCACCATCTTGACTACGTTGAATCAATTCTTTCATTTCCTTGTCATTCAGGTACGTGGTCTTTTTATCTTGTTTGACGTCCAAATCCATAGGCTTAGCTCCCTTAATTACAAAGCGCTTTATGATTTGATAAGTACTTTTTCAAGCGGATCGTGGTGCCGAAGGATTTTTCTGTTTCAATCTCAATTTGATCCATGAAGTTCTCCATGATCGTGAAGCCCATTCCAGAACGTTCCAATTCAGGCTTCGTCGTGAATAAAGGCTGCCGAGCTTCGTCCAGGTTGTCGATGCCCATACCCTCATCACGGATGACGACTTCCACACAACCATCTTCCAAACGACATTCGATGTGCACCATGCCATCTTCTTTGTTTTCATAGCCGTGAATGATCGCATTCGTGACTGCTTCTGAAACGACGGTCTTGATTTCCGTCAATTCATCGACTGTCGGATCGAGCTGCGCGATGAACGCAGCAACGGTTACGCGTGCAAAGGACTCGTTTTCACTTTTCGCAGAGAACTCCATTTTCATTACATTTTTCATTATGCCACCCCCAGCGTGTTCAGTGCTTTTTGTTCACTGTCCTCAAGACGAATGATCTTGAACAAGCCTGACATTTCGAACAGTCTTTTTACAGAAGGGGAGATCGAACATACAACCATTTCTCCACCTTGGCTTTTAATCAATTTATAACGGCCGAGGATTACACCTAATCCCGAGCTATCCATAAAAGACAAGGCTTCCAAATTCAAAACGATGTCATGAATCTGATTTTCTTGGATGGTCTGATCGACTTCTTCTCTTAACTGTGCCGCTGTATGGTGGTCTAAATCACCGGATAATCGGATACAAAGTACACGGTCTTTCACTTCAAGTTTTACGCTGAGACTCACTTACCTCTCCTCCTTCTTCTGGGTAGTGAGTCAATTCTATACCGCAATAGTTGAATCCTTTCACGATGACAAAACTAGTGTCGAATCGATAAAAAAATACTCTATGGTGTTTGTGAGAACTTGCCGACGGTTCGCTTGAATAGTCCCCACCAGTTGGCTGATGGAACGTTTTCAGATGCGACGAGTGCTGATTCCGTCACGGTTTTGCCGTTGTTTTTCACAACGAGTGTTCCGAGACGATCGCCTTTCTCAATCGGCATGTTAAGACTCTTCTTGATTTTGATTTCCGTCTTCAACTTCAGTTTCTTCTCTCCCTTTTTCATCAAAATGGAGATCGGCTCTGAAGTCTGCATTTGGACGGTTTTCGAAGCACCTTTTTGCACTTCTACTTTCTCAATCATCTGATGACGATCGTAAAGCTTTTGCGTTTCGTAATTGGCAAATGCATAGTCCAGCATTTGCGTCACTTGCGCATTCCGCTCTTTCGTTGTCGGAGCACCCATGACGACCGCGATGACACGCATGCCGTTTTTCTTAGCAGTAGCTGTCAGACAATATTTTGCTTCAGACGTGTAACCTGTTTTGAGCCCATCGACTCCAGGGTAGAATTTGACAAGCTTGTTCGTGTTCACGAGCCAGAACTTTTTCTCGGTGTTTTCACGTAAGTAATCTTCGTATTTACCGGTATACTTCGTAATCTGCTCGTACTTCAACAGTTCCTTCGCCATAAGCGCCATGTCCCTGGCAGTACTGTAGTGCTCTTTGCCTGGTAGACCTGTCGCATTTTCGAAGTTTGTATTTTTCAGGCCGAGTTCCTTCGCCTTTTCGTTCATCAGTTTCACGAACGCATCGTTCGTTCCGGCGATATGCTCCCCAAGGGCAACGGATGCGTCGTTTCCTGAAGCTAACGCAATCCCTTTGAGCATCTCCTCAACCGTCATTTCTTCACCAGCCTCCAGGAAAATTTGAGAACCTCCCATGGAAGCAGCGTATTCACTTGTACGCACTTTGTCTTTCATGTTGATTTTGCCTTTATGAAGGGCTTCCATCACGAGAATCATCGTCATGACTTTGGTCATGCTTGCTGGAGGAAGCTTCTCATCAGCATTTTTATCAAATAGAACACTGCCCGTATCCCTTTCAATCAGGATGGCAGAAGATGCATTATTCGCAAGAGAATTCACAGTAACATGGTCTTCGTTTGCAAAAGCGGTCGGTGATACGACTGAAAAAGCGATCATAACCGCCAGAATACTAGAAAAAATACGTTTCATGGCATAATCCCTCCATTCTTATTATTCTTATATTTTCCAATTTTGGAGAGTTTATACTTAACGAGTGGGTTTCGGTTGGTTTTTGTGGGGGAGTTGAGAGGTGGTCTTGGAAAAATGAGGGTGGGTTTTAGAAATTTGCGCGCTCATTTTAGAAAAATCACATGGGGTCTTAGAATTTTGCACGTCGGTTTTAGAAAAACAGCGACCTGTTTTAGAAATCAGGCCTTTTGTACCACGCCACACGCCATAAAAAAACTGCCCCCGAGCATTCGCTCAAGGGCAGTTCCCAACTAAAGTTTACATAATTTCTTTATAGACAAGTGGTGGTGCATCCACTTTTTCAGCTGAGATCGTGTAGGATTCACGCAGCTTCTTCAATACATCGTCTACGTTCTCCTGGTTGCTGTGAATGGTAGCGAGTGCTTCGCCTTTCTTCACTTCTTCTCCAACCTTCTTGTGAAGGACGATTCCTACAGCGAGGTCGATTTCAGATTCCTTCGTCGCACGACCAGCACCTAACCACATTGCGGCCGTTCCGACTTCGTTCGCAACGATTTCAGAAACGTATCCGTCTTGGTCTGCTTCAAACGCAACTTGGTATTGAGCTTGTGGCATTTTGCTCGGATCGTCGATGACAGAAGCATCTCCGCCTTGTGCCGCCAAGAATGTTTTGAACACTTCGATCGCTTTGCCATTTTCCATAACTTCAATCAACATCTCGCGTGCTTCTTCTTTCGTTTCCGCTTTTCCTGCAAGGACCACCATGAATGAACCTAGCGTGAGACAAAGCTCTTCAAGGTCTTTCGGTCCTTTACCGCGCAACGTATCCGCTGCTTCTTTTACCTCTAACGCATTACCGATTGCGAACCCGAGCGGCTGGCTCATGTCAGAAATGACTGCCATCGTGTTACGACCGACATTGTTTCCGATCTTGACCATCGCGTTTGCAAGTTCTTCCGCTTGCTCAACTTCCGTCATGAATGCGCCTGCGCCTGTTTTGACGTCAAGCACGATTGCATCAGCACCTGCTGCGATTTTTTTACTCATAATTGAGCTTGCGATCAATGGGATCGAATTGACTGTACCTGTAACGTCACGCAGACCGTACAATTTCTTGTCTGCAGGAGTCAAGTTACCGCTCTGTCCGATGACAGCGATCTTGTTCTTGTTGACGAGGTCGACGAATTCGTCTTTCTCTAGCTCAACGTGGAAACCAGGGACAGCTTCCAACTTGTCGATCGTTCCACCTGTGTGACCAAGTCCACGCCCTGACATTTTCGCAACTGGAACGTCGAGCGCTGCAACCAATGGTGCAAGTACAAGCGTCGTCGTGTCACCGACACCACCTGTGGAGTGCTTATCGACTTTGATGCCTTCAATCGCAGATAGGTCGATTTGATCGCCAGACTCGACCATCGCCATTGTGAAGTTTGCGCGTTCTTCTTCCGTCATATCCGTAAAATAGATCGCCATAGCTAGTGCAGACATTTGATAGTCCGGGATGTCACCTTCTGTATATCCTTCAATGATAAAGTCAATCTCTTCTTTCGAGAGCTCTTGACCATTACGTTTTTTCTCGATTAAATCTACCATTCTCATGCGAAATCATTCCTTGTTTTAAACTTTTTCAATAATTGAACGTAATAATTGCTTGAACGTCGGTTTCGTGCGGTTCGCAACCTCGACGACTTGTTCGTGCGTCAACGGTTCGAGTTCTTCAGCGATCGCCATATCCGTGATACATGAAATTCCAATTGTTTTCATGTCCATATGACGAGCGACAATCACTTCTGGAACCGTGGACATTCCGACTGTATCTGCCCCAAGTGTGCGGAGCATCTTCAACTCAGCACGCGTCATATACGTTGGTCCACTTATAGAAGCATATACCCCTTTTTGAAGGTTGATACCGTGTTCTTTCCCTACATTTTCAACCAACTCGATGAGTTCAGGTGTGTACGCTGTACTCATATCAGGGAAACGCGGTCCAAGCTCCTTGTCGTTCGGTCCGATCAACGGGTTCGCCCCCGTCAAATTCAAGTGGTCCTCAATGATCATCAAATCTCCTGCTTTAAAATCAGGGTTCATTCCGCCACATGCATTTGTGACGATGATCTGCTCCACACCTAATCCTTTCATGACACGGACCGGGAACGTAACCTCCTGCATGGAGTACCCTTCGTAAAAATGGAAGCGGCCTTGCATCGCAACGACCGTCTTGCCACTCATTTCACCGACGACCAATTTCCCAGCATGACCTTCTACTGTTGATACTGGGAAATGTGGGATATCCGCATAGTCGATGGAAGTGGCATTTTCGATTTCGTCTGCAAAATCACCTAGACCAGATCCTAAAATCAAACCGATCGTCGGTTGCTGCTCTGTGAAGGTTTTGATTTTACCTACTGACTCTTTCACTTGTTCCATTAGGTTTGACATGTATATCCCCCTCTACTTACATGCTTTTGACAACTTGTTGGACAAGATCCATGAAGTTGGATTTTACTTTTTCCGTCGTTTCGATGACTTCATCGTGCGTTAATGGTTGATCAAGGATTCCTGCAGCCATGTTGGAAATACAAGAAATACCGAGGACTTCCATTCCGCTATGACGAGCGATGATGACTTCAGGTACAGTAGACATTCCGACTGCGTCTCCACCCATGATACGAAGCATTCTGACTTCTGCTGGTGTTTCATAAGAAGGACCAGAGTTCGCGATGTAGACACCCTCTTGCATTTTCACCCCAAGATCCTTGGCAATTTGCTTCGCAATGCCTTGCAAGCGCTCAGAATAGGCATCAGACATATCAGGGAAACGGACACCTAGTTTATTGTCATTCGGTCCAATAAGCGGGTTGTCTCCTGTGTTGTTGATGTGGTCCGTGATCAGCATCAAGTCACCAGCATCAAAGTTTTCATTGATTCCTCCAGCAGCGTTCGTTACAAGCAGCTGCTCCACTCCGATTTCTTTCATGACACGAACAGGGAACGTGACTTTTTGCATGGAGTAACCTTCGTAATAGTGGAAGCGTCCTTTCATCGCGACGACTGTTTTACCAGAAATCGTACCAACGACGAGTTCGCCAGCATGCCCTTCTACTGTGGAAACAGGGAAATTCGGAATATCAGAATAAGGGAAAGAAACTGGATTTTCGATTTTGTCCGCCAACACGCCAAGGCCTGATCCAAGAATCAGACCGATTGTCGGCTTAGCATCGATTTTACCAGTAATGTATTGTGCAGCTTGTTGTATGGATTCAATTTGTGTCATGGTTCTCCTCCTACGACAATTTTTCTAGAATGCTTTTTCCGTGCTCAGGTAATTTGATGTTGAAGTTATCCGCGATCGTTGCACCAATATCGGCAAATGTCTTGCTTGTCGGTAGCTGTTGACCAACCTCAATACCTTTATGGTAAGCAAGTAGTGGGACATACTCTCTCGTATGATCCGTGCCATGATGGATCGGGTCATTTCCGTGGTCTGCCGTAATCAACAACAAATCGTCTTCTTTCATTTTATCCAACAGTTCAGGGAGTCGCTCATCGTACTCTTCCAATGCTTCTCCATAACCGATCGGGTCACGACGGTGTCCGAACTTCGCATCAAAATCGACAAGGTTTAAGAAGCTGATGCCAGTGAAATCACGTTCAGCTGTTTTGACGATCTGATCCATTCCATCCATATTGGATTTCGTACGGATCGCATCTGTTACCCCTTCTCCATCATAAATATCGGAAATCTTACCGATTGCGATCACATCGTAATTCTCATCTTTCAACTCATTCATGACGGTACGACCGAACGGTTTCAATGCATAGTCATGACGGTTGGATGTACGCTCGAACTCACCTGGTTTTCCGATGAATGGACGTGCGATGATACGACCGACCATATACTTTTCATCCAAAGTCAATTCTCGAGCCATTTTACAAATTTCATATTGCTCCTCAATTGGAACGATGTCCTCATGTGCAGCAATCTGAAGTACAGAATCCGCTGATGTATATACGATCAAAGCACCTGTTTTCATATGCTCTTCGCCAAGTTCTTCAATAATAGCAGTACCGGAAGCAGGTTTGTTTCCGATGATCTTTCGGCCACTCTTTTCTTCGAGCTCTTGAATCAGTTCATCCGGAAAACCATCAGGGAATGTTTTAAAAGGCTTTTCAATATGAAGGCCCATGATTTCCCAGTGGCCTGTCATCGTATCTTTTCCATTAGACGCCTCTTCCATCTTACCGAAATGAGCCATCGGTTGATCTGCTTTCTCGATTCCTTGAATTTCTCGGATGTTGCTCAATCCAAGGCGTCCCATGTTCGGCATGTTCAAGCCATTCATTTTTTCTGCGATATGACCAAGCGTGTCCGCACCGACATCATTGAAATGTTCTGCATCTGGTGCTTCTCCAATTCCAACAGAGTCCATGACTATCAGGAATACTCGTTTGAATTTAGGATCCGTCATAGTAAGTCTCCTCCCTATTTTCACACTATTTAATACCATTTCCAGCGAAACGGTCTATCAAACAACAGTTTGTAAAGGTCAGAAGTCTGACCTCTTATCTTATTTAAAAGTGCCCTTCATTCATTGTTCTAAACGAAGGCACTTTTTTGAGTGTATCATCTTTTCTTTCAATTCGCACGTAATTTTATATAAGGGCTTACATTCCTATTCTATCAATGTAAAATATTGTTTGTTCAGGCTCTTGGATGATACGTGGAATAGACATCTTTCAGCCGGGTTTTCGTCACATGTGTATAGATCTGTGTCGTCGATATGTCCACATGCCCAAGCAATTCCTGGACCGCACGAAGATCCGCACCATTTTCGAGCAAATGCGTCGCGAATGAATGCCGTAATGTATGTGGTGTCAGCTCTTTTTCGATATTCGCTTGACGAGCAAGCTTCTTTAAAATCTTCCAGAAACCTTGTCGGGTCAAACGATTTCCGTGATGATTCAAGAATAAAGCATCATTCGATTTCTTCTTCAATAGCTTGCCCCGTGCTTCTGTTATATAAGTGGTTAATGCTTGACTAGCCATACGCCCCACCGGGATGATCCGCTCTTTGTTCCCTTTTCCTGTGCATTGGATGAATCCCATCGTCAAATGCGCATCCGACACGTTCAGCTGAATCATTTCCGATACCCGGATACCTGTTGCATACAACAACTCAATCATGGCACGGTCTCTTAATCCGAAAGGAGTGTTCCCTTCTGGCGCTTCCATCAAGTTTTCCACTTCTGCTGATGAAAGAATCTTCGGTAGGCGTCTTTCCGTTTTAGGTGTTTCAATATGTACAGAAGGATCTTGATCGGTGACCTTTTCACGGATCAGGAATTGATGGAAAGAACGAATGGATGCAATTGTTCTTGCAATCGTCGTTGTCGCCATTCCAGAATCCTTCAAATGATATAAAAAATTCATGATGTCGTTACGAGTAATCGTATTATAATTCGTATGGTTCAATTCTTTTTGTAAGTGTGTGGTGTATTTCTTCAGATCACGTTCGTATGATTGCAGCGTATTGGCTGCGAGACCTCTTTCAACTGTGAGGTAATGCAAATAATCCTTCACTTCGTCTAGCATGAAGCAACCGCTCCTTATTCCCCAATATCATAAAACAACTTCAAACGGTCGACCCAGTTCATTTCTTCTTTCTCATAATAGGCTTCGAATACTTTCACAGCACGCCCTTCAGGCTCGTCATAACGGTGAAAGTTCTGATACTCTTCATTTAACCATAAAAGTCCGTAATAAAACAGCAGTGTAAAACAAATGAATGTGAAGAACACTTTCATCGTGTTCCACATCAACCGAATCATAGACAACATAACGAAAGCCTCCCAGTTTGTCCTTTCTACAGGATATGCCTGTCTTTCGAAAGAATATACTTGTAAACCGGGATATCGTTAAGAAAGATTAGCAAAATTTATGGGATCTGATAGTTGTTGATTCTTTACAGTCACTTCCTCAATAGCAACAATCCTTAGGAAAAGAACAAAAGAAAAAGCTGACCCTTTGGAACTCTTTCATTTCGGGTCAACCCATCGTTTCATTATGATTCATTTTCAATTATTTCGTCGTTACTTCTTCTTCTTTTTCAGCTTCAACTTTGTCATGGCACCGGTGACAGATTCCATGGAATGTCAATCGGTGATCCTTTACTTTAAAATTCCAATCTCTTTCAACGATCTGCTCTACATCTCCAAGCAAATCCTCTTGGATTTCATCCACTGCGCCACATTCGATACATACCAAATGATGATGGAAGTGATCCGCGCCTTCTTTTCGTAGATCGTATCTGGAAACCCCATCGCCGAAATTGATCTTATCGACGATTTTCAATTCAGTCAGCAGTTCCAGTGTCCGGTAGACGGTTGCTAAACCGATTTCCGGCGCTTTCTCCTTAACGAGAAGGTAGACATCTTCTGCACTCAAGTGGTCCTCTTCACGTTCTAGCAGGACCCGGACCGTTGCTTCACGCTGGGGGGTTAATTTGTAGCTTTGTGAATGGAGTTGTTTTTTAATGCTTTCAATACGGTTTTCCAAGACGAACCCTCCCACACTCTATGTATAGTCTCATTATAAGCGTGGGTGAAAATAGTGTCAAATTATAATAATTTTAATTTGGGTTTTAAAGTTATTATCATCTGATAGCAATTATTAATTGAAAATGCCGATCGTTGTTTTGATCAAAGTTGGCGACAGGAAGGCTTCGACAAAAGATGCGCATGCGACAAGAACCATAATGAGAACGACTGTCATGGTATAACGGACGAGCAAAGGCATAAGCGGCGTTTTCATCCTATTTGAGAATTGAGCCTTGATCAATGTCAAGGAAATTGCAACTGCAGCAGTGGTGACGAGCACGAATGCTGGGATTAGGATTAGGTTTTGTGGCAGTACGGAAACGAACGATAACAAGAAGCCCTGCCACCCCATTTGATTGACGAGAAACCCGACCGTAAACCCAACCACCATTCCTTTCAAAAACAGCAAAACGAGGATGACGGGCAGTCCGATGATGGAAAGTCCAAGAATCCAGATCAATCCCATATATTTTAAATAGTGTAAAAAGCTCTGGGTGAACATGGCCGATGCACTAGCGACCTCTCCTTCAGAGACTTGTCCGAAAAAACGATTCAAATAATGGAACAGATCCTCCTTCTGCATCAAACTTAAGCTATTTACAATGACGGCTCCGAAAACGATTCCCATCATGAGTAAAACGACTGTGAACATATATAAGGAAGAATGTTCTTGCATGTGTTGCGAGAATGACCGCTTCATATTCAAGGTTACCCGGTGCTCCATCGTATTGCCCTCCCTCTTCTTCTCTTACTTCCATCTTATGAGGGAATTCATAGAGTATGACAATCCGTTTGGAGCTAATCTATCATCTCAACTTGCCGTATTTACCTGCTCCTCCTGCTTCCACAGCTACAGAACCCGTTCTTGACTGGATGATCTTCTCTACTAAACGGGTTGGAAGAATCGATTCCAACGCTTCTCTATCCTTAAAATGGATGATTTCCATGTCGGTGCCGAACTTTTCTCTCAGTTTCCGTAAAGTGTTTGGTCCTAAACCTGGGATGAAATCCAGTGGAACATGATGGACAAAAGGGGGCCGATCGAGTTGAAAAGATGTATCCGCCAGCTCTGCCACCCGATTGGATACACCTTTGACCACTCTACCTTTTTCACAGTGAGGACATCGTTTCATAGAGAGCTCCTCTATAGCAGCACCGCATTTTGAACATCTCGTTTGATAGTATTTGCCTAGCTTTGGATGAAGACCGAAGTTGGAAAGAAGCTTCCTGCCTTCTTGCCCTTTCAAAGCCCATTCCAACTCTTGAAAAGAAAGCTGATCCACCTGAATCTGTTGGTACTCCCTTCCGATCTTCTCTAGTGAATGCGCATCTGAATTTGATAGATACGGATAGGAATGGAGCTCACTGAGTTGGTCCGCCATTTCTGTGTCCGCGCTCAACCCAAGCTCGATGGCATTGATTTTAGCAGGATCGAACACTTCTGAAAGATTCCGCTCAACCCCTTTGCCGTACAGACTTTTAAACGGGGTGAAAGCATGGGCGATCACGAACAGACCTCCTAGCTCGTGCGTTTTCTCTTGCAGTTCGATCGCCGAACCATAATAACGCTGTGATGATAGAGTCGGATTGGTCATCCGTTGGCTCAACCATTCACTGAAATGTTTCATGCTGTCTAAATAAGGTAAATATACGAGTACATGAATTGGTCCCTTGCAATTTTCATCATAGATTTCGATCTCGGAACCTAGGATCAAACAGCCACTATCATAGATCAGGCCACCTTCTTCATGTTCGAGAAGCTCACCATCATCCAACATATACTGTAATTGCTCGATCACCGCTGGGACGTGGCAGTCGATGATTCCGATCATTTGGATCCCTTTCTTGTGCACAGCAGTGTCCATGATTGTTGGAATCGTCAAGTTCTTGGAAGCTGAGATTTTGACCGGTTGTCCTTCCCAAGTACTTCCTAAATGAATATGAAGATCTGCAAACGGTTGAATCATATTCTCTTACTCCATCGCTCGTTTCAATTGAAGATATTGCACCGCAAATGCGGTTTTCGCATCATAGATCTTCTGGTCTTTCACCATCTGGATCGCTTCATCCAAAGTCACTTCCATCAATTCAACAAACTCATCCTGATCGAGCTGTTCCTCACCAGGCTCGAGTTGATCAGTATAATAGATATGGATGATTTCATCTGCAAATCCTGGAGACGTATAGAACGATTGTAAGAATTCAAGCTTTCCTGTCCGGTAACCCGTCTCTTCTTCCAGTTCACGGATTGCACATGTTTCAGGAGTTTCGTCTGGCTCGAGCTTTCCTGCTGGAATCTCAATGATTTCACGATTCAATGGTTTACGGTATTGGCGGACAAACACGATCTTGTCCTCTGGCGTGACAGCGAGAATGGCAACGGCACCAGGATGCTTCACCACTTCCCTTTCTGAAGTCCTTCCATCAGGCAACTCTACTTTTTCCAAATGTAAATCGATGATCTTTCCGTTATAGATCACTTTCGAATCAAGGGTCTTCTCTTCTAATGGTTTCATATCGCAAAACTCCTTGTACTAAATCTAGTTCAACTTACATAAAGTCTATCATACGCGACATCCTAAACCTACTACGTAAAAAATGAAGGGGGTCCGAGCATGAAAGTCTATCTTCAACCAAACAGCGTGACACTTGTCGGGAAACCTTGGCAGATTAAATACATGCTGAAGAAGTACATGCGTGAATACACCACCGTCCAGGAATGGATCGAAGGAAAACCAAAAGTATAAAGGAAACGGACGGAAAGCACTCTACAGAAGGGTGCTTTTTTATGTTTTATCTTTAGAATTCAAGCTGATCCTCATTCTCGTGTTACAGTTCCATCCGTACGTGGTAATGTAGGTGTAGGAGGTGCGTACTTTGCAACGAAATAAACTAGGTTCTTCCGAATTATATGTATCAGAGATTGGTCTTGGTTGCATGTCACTTGGAAAGGACGAACAAGAATCGATCAACATCATACACAGAGCAATTGATGAAGGCGTGACGTTCATCGATACTGCCGATCTGTATGATTTTGGCGCAAATGAAGAGTTGGTCGGTAAAGCATTGAAAGGAAAACGTGATCAATGCGTCCTAGCTACAAAAGTAGGAAATCGCTGGGATCATGTCGATGAAGGTTGGGAATGGGCACCAAGTAAGGATTATATAAAAACTGCGGTCAAAAGATCCTTACAAAGACTGGATACGGATTATCTTGATTTGTATCAATTACACGGTGGAACGATTGAGGATCCGATTGATGAAATCATTGAAGCGTTCGAAGACTTGAAGCAAGATGGCCTGATTCGGGAATATGGCATCTCATCCATCCGTCCGAACGTCATCAAAGAATACTTATCACGGTCCAACATTGTGAGTATCATGATGCAGTACAGCATGCTCGATCGACGACCTGAGGAATTCCTTGATCTCATACAGGAAAACGATGTGTCCGTCATTGCACGAGGTCCGTTAGCGAAGGGGAATCTTACAGAGCGAATTTTCACTGATAAAGCTTCTGGTAAAGGATTCATGGAATATAGTGACGAGGAAATTAGAGATGTAATGACCAAAGTAAAAGAAATCGCGAAAGGTCGCGATTTGTCACACCTTTCCTTACGATATCCTCTGAATCACCCTGCTGTAGCCACAGTCATTCCAGGGGCGAGCAGTGTGAGTCAATTGGAAAACAACGTAGCGGCAGCAGACGTGAATCTATCAGAAGAAGAGGTAGAACTCTTTAAAGAATGGACACAAGTGACGCATTACGATAAACATCGAGAATAAATAGGTGGAAAAACGGAGCTCGACAGTGGTTGTCGGGCTCCGTTTTTTTGAATATAGATCAGATTTCGGCATTTCCCATAAAATAGTGTTATTTCCCATAAATTTGAGAAATTATAGATCAGAATTTCGATTTTTCCATATAAATCGAAATTTATAGCTCAAAACTCAACTTCTCCATAACGAAAGGGGCTGACATGTGGTCAGCCCCCTCCTTATTGAAACTAAACGCGTTCAATTACCATCGCGATGCCTTGTCCGCCTCCGATACAAAGGCTAGCAACACCGAATTGTTTATCTCGTTCATGCAATTCATATGCTAGTGACAGCAGTAGTCTTGAACCACTCGCTCCAACAGGATGTCCGAGTGCAACCGCGCCACCGTTTACATTCGTTTTTTCACGATCGAGTTTCAACTCTTTTTCGACCGATAAATATTGTGCGGCAAAAGCTTCATTCACTTCGACTAAATCGATATCATCCATCGTCAATCCGGACCGCTCGAGTGCCATCTTGATCGCTGGCACTGGCCCGATGCCCATCACAGATGGATCGACTCCGCAGATTCCCCATGAACGGATTTTCGCCATCGGCTTTAGCTCTTTCTTTTGCACAAAAGAATCTTTAGCGATAATTAGAGAAGCCGCTCCATCGTTAATTCCGCTAGAATTCCCAGCTGTTACAGACCCGTCTTTTTTGAACGTCGGTTTCAGCTTCGCAAGACCTTCAATGGAAGTCGTCGGACGAACATGTTCATCCGTGTCGACCATGACGGTTTCTTTACGCTTCTTCACTTCAACCGATACAATTTCCTTTTTGAATCGGCCTGATTCAATCGCTTTAGCGGCTCTCGTATGGCTCAACGTAGAAAATTCATCTTGCTCTTCACGCGAAATGCCATACTGCTCCGCTAAGTTTTCCGCCGTAATGCCCATACCGTTTCCAATCGCTTCATCACGTAACGTCAACAACAGCATGTCCTGGAATTCGACGCCACCCAGCTTCGGATGTTCGAACCGATTTTGAAAAGATACGTGCGGACTCATCGACATGTTGTCCACACCGCCGACAAGAGCGACTTCTCCCTCGTTCAACAGCAAAGACTGCGCCCCAGAAACAACTGACTGCAATCCGGAACCACACAAACGGTTGACGAGCATCGCCGGTACCTCTACAGGGATGCCAGACTGAGTGGCGATATGGCGCGCGACGTAAGGGGCATTTGCACTACTATGAATCACATTTCCATAGATCACTTGGTCAATATCTTCAGGCGACACATTCGCCCGTTGCATGGCTTCCTTCGCGGTTGCAACACCAAGTTCGGTTGGACCGACCTGTGTAAATGATCCACCGAACGTTGTAAAAGCTGTACGTGCGCCATCTACAATGTATAAATCGTTCATCTTTTATCCTCCTAAAAAGGCTTCAATCCGGCATCATCCTAGATGAATACGAGACCGACCGTAATGAATAAACCGCTTACAAGCATGGCAATGACACAGAAGCCCATGATGTCCTTGGCTGACAATCCTGCAATCGCAAGGGCTGGTAATGCCCAGAACGGCTGGATCATGTTCGTCCATGCGTCTCCCCATGCTACTGCCATCGCAGTTTTAGCTGCATCAAATCCAAGTTCTTCACCAGCAAGGAGCATGATCGGTGCTTGAACCGCCCATTGACCTCCACCAGATGGAACGAAGAAGTTGACGATACCTGCACTAAGGAAGGCGAAGAATGGGAACGTGATATCGTTAGAAATGCTCACGAACCATTGCGACATTTCAGCTGCGAGTCCAGATGCGACCATCATCCCCATGATCCCAGCGTAAAATGGGAACTGAATGATGATGCCTCCTGCTCCTTTCACCGCCTCCGAAACGCTGTTGATGAATCTTCTCGGCGTACCGTGCAGCAGAATTCCGAAGAACAAGAAGATGAAGTTCACGATGTTCAAGTTCAAGCTGAATCCGTTCGTCGCGAAATAATAGACGATGAACGCCAATCCGAGCAACCCGATGATCAGTGATAAAATCTTACTGTTCTCCATCTTTTCAGCAGGTGTACCCGCTTCGACGGTCGCTGCTTGTACATCAGAATCTTTTAACACAGAAGGATCGATGTAATAGGCATTCTCTTTCGAATTCATCATCAAGCGGTTTACAATCGGTAGCACGATGAACAACGAGATGACGATGAAAATATTGAACGGTGCGAAGATCGTTTCCGATGTCGGAATGATCCCGATCATGTCACTCGTAAAATGATCTGGTGTCGCAATCGTCAACGGTATGGATCCGGAGAATCCGCCATGCCAGACGAGGAATCCACTATACGCACTGGCAATCAACAAACGATAATCGACCTTCTCTACTTTCTTGGCCAGTTCTTTCGCAAACAAGGCACCGATGACCAATCCGAAGCCCCAGTTCACCCAACTTGCGATCAATGAAACAATCGTGACGAAAACGATCGCTTGGCCTGGCTTGGAAACGAGCGAAGCCATCCCTTTCAGGATCCTTTTGAAAAACGGACTGCTCGCAAGAACGAATCCGGTCACAAGGATCAAGACCATCTGCATGGAAAACGTTAATAGATTCCAGAATCCATCTCCCCAATATGTCACCATTTCAACCGGTGTACTTTGCATGATGAGCATACCCATCAAAAATACGACGATCGTCAAAATGACGACAAAAAGGAAGGGATCAGGCAGATACCTCTGCATGATCCGATTTGAAAGTGCTGTTAATCTTTTCAAGACCAATCCCCTCCCTACACGATTAGAAGCTTACAATTCATTAAAATGAATTGGTTGTTACATCATTTGCAATGATGAGCGAAGGCTCAGTCACTTCCTGGATGTCTTCAGGTGTGAATCCTTCTGCCACCTCAACTAGCTTAAGACCTTCTGGTGTTACATCGATTACTGCACGATCGGTGATGATACGGTCGACGACACCTTCACCTGTTAGCGGCAGTGAGCATTTGTTCAAAATCTTCGGTTCACCATTCTTATTGACATGGTCCATAATGACGATGATGCGTTGTGCACCATGGACAAGATCCATCGCACCGCCCATACCTTTAATCATCTTTCCTGGAATCATCCAGTTCGCAAGGTCTCCGTTTTCGGAAACTTCCATACCACCTAAAATGGCGATATCGATATGACCTCCACGGATCATCGCGAATGACTCGGAACTGTCAAAGTAAGAAGCTCCTTTTGTCGCTGTGACCGTTTCTTTACCAGCATTGATCAAATCCGGGTCAACTTCATCTTCTGTCGGATAACGGCCTATTCCGAGCAGTCCGTTTTCCGATTGAAGAACGACTGTCTTGTTATCTGAAATGTAGTTGGCTACTAGCGTCGGCATACCGATTCCTAGGTTCACGTAGAAGCCGTCCTGGATTTCCTTTTCTGCTCTTCTTGCGATACGTTCGCGTACAATTGCTTTATCTACTTTTGTCATGATTCAGTTCCTCCTCTGCTACTTTGTAACCGTCAAGCGCTCGATTTTCTTTTGCTGTTCTCCAACGATCAACTTTTGAACGTAGATGCTTGGTGTATGAATCAGATCTGGATCCAATTCACCGACTTCGCACAACTCTTCCACCTCAGCAATCGTCACTTTACCTGCCGCTGCAATCATCGGGTTGAAGTTACGAGCGGTCTTATTGTAGATGAGGTTCCCCATCTTATCCGCTTTCTTCGCACGAACAAGACTCACATCGGCTTTCATGCCATATTCGAGCAAATAATCCTTGCCGTCGAAGTTACGGACTTCACGACCTTCTGCAAGCGGTGTTCCAACGCCAGCTGGCGTATAGAATGCAGGAATACCTGCTCCACCTGCACGGATTCTCTCTGCAAGCGTACCTTGAGGGATTAGTTCGACTTCCAATTCGCCTGCCAACACTTGGCGTTCGAACTCTTTATTTTCACCGACATAAGAGCCGACCATTTTTTTGATCTGTTTGTTTTTCAATAAAAGACCGAGTCCCCACTCATCGACTCCACAGTTGTTGGAAATGACGGTCAAGTCTTTGACACCGCTTTCAACAAGAGCAAGGATGAGGTTCTCCGGGATTCCGACAAGTCCGAATCCTCCGACCATGATCGTTGCGCCATCTTTGATTTCTTTGACAGCTTCTAAGAATGATGTTTCGATTGGTTTCATAACTTCTTCATCTCCTCTGCTTAAGCTTCATTTTCGATAATGGTTGCGACACCTTGTCCGCCACCGATACATAATGTTGCCAGACCATATTGTTCATTACGTCGCTTCAACTCATGAATGAGCGTTACGAGTACGCGCGTTCCGCTCGCTCCGATCGGATGTCCGAGTGCGATTGCGCCACCATTCACATTGAGGATGTCACGGTTGATATTCAAATCTTTCCCGACCGCTAACGATTGAGCGGCAAACGCTTCGTTCGCTTCGATCAAATTGATCGCATCCATTGTGAGGTTCGCTTTTTCAAGTGCTTTACGTGTTGCCGGAACAGGTCCGATGCCCATGACACTTGGGTCAACACCTGCTGATGCATTTGAACGGATGATTGCCAGCGGCTTCAATCCGAGCTCTTCAGCCTTTTGTCGGCTCATGACGACAACTGCGGCTGCACCATCATTGATTCCGGAAGCGTTCCCTGCAGTGACCATGCCATCCTTTTTGAATGCTGGACGAAGTTTCGCTAACTTGTCAGCAGTCGACCCTTTTTTCGGGTGTTCGTCTGTATCAAAAACAACCGGATCACCTTTTCGTTGAGGAATGGAAACGGGTACGATTTCATCCTTGAATTTTCCGCTTTCAATTGCGTTCGCTGCTTTCTCCTGACTCCATGCCGCGAATTCATCAAGCTCCTCACGTTTCAACTCATGTGATGAGCAAAGGTTTTCTGCTGTAATCCCCATATGGTAATCGTTGAATGCACACCAAAGCCCGTCGTGGACCATAGAGTCGACCACTTTCTGATCGCCCATTTTATAGCCATCACGTGCGCCTTGTAACAAGTAAGGCGCCTGGCTCATATTCTCCATTCCACCCGCAAGGACGACGTCTGCATCCCCAAGCAGGATGGATTGTGCTGCTAGATGGACAGTTTTCAGTCCGGATCCACACACTTTATTGATTGTCATGGATGAAATTTTCTCTGAAAGACCTGCATGAATCGCAGCTTGTCGAGCCGGATTTTGCCCTAAGCCTGCTTGCAGGACATTCCCCATGATGACTTCATCCACTTCTGATATACCAGCTTTTTGTAAAGCTTCTTTAATGACTAGACCACCTAATTGAGTGGCTGGAATTGATTTCAGACTACCGCCGAACGTCCCGATTGGCGTCCGGACAGCACTTACAATGACAGCTTCTCTCTCCATCTCTTTGTTGCCTCCTTGTGAATTGTAGTTCTATGTCTCACCTTGTCTATTTCTCATTTCATTCGAGCATTTCCTCCCTATCCTCCAATATTTCTTCAATTTATTGAAAATTCTTGCCCTTATAAAAATTTTCGCGTTACAATGAAAGTTAGTATGGGTGAAAACGCTTACGATTTTTGCCAGATTGGGAGGTCGAACATGAACTTACCTGAAAAAGTGACCATGATTGAAGTCGGACCAAGGGATGGACTTCAAAATGAGAAAAAGCAAGTTCCAACCAATGCAAAAATTCACTTCATAAAAGGATTGAAAGAAGCTGGACTGAAGGAAATGGAGCTCACTTCCTTCGTATCCCCGAAATGGGTGCCACAGATGGGTGATGCCAAGGAAGTCATCGAGGCTTGTCTGGATGGAGAACGGAATTTCGTCCTAGCACCGAACCGGAAAGGGATCGATCGCATCTATGAAACAGACGTTAAGCATGTCGCAGTTTTTGTAGGCGTCAGTTCTGCATTCAACAAAAAGAACATCAATAAAACGACAGAAGAAAGTATGGAAGAATTAAAACCGATCCTTGCGGAGTTGAAGCAAAAAGGCTATTTTGTCCGAGCATGTATCTCGACAGCCTTCTATTGCCCTTATGACGGGAAGGTCAATCCGGACGATGTAGTCGCGCTCTGCACGCAATTTGCAGATAATGGAGTGGACGAACTGAGCGTTGCGGATACGATCGGGATGGCGAACCCGCAAGAAAGCTATGCTCTGTTCAAAAGGTTGAATGATGAATTGGGAGATCGCCTGCTCCTGACAGCGCACTTCCACGACACGCGCGGAATGGCACTCGCGAATGTGTTTGCATGCCTCCAGGCTGGAATATCAAGATTCGACGCCTCATCCGGCGGACTTGGAGGATGTCCGTTTGCCCCCGGTGCGACAGGAAATGTTGCAACAGAGGATGTCGTCTACATGCTTCATCAGATGGGCATTGAAACCGGCATCGATTTAGAAAAACTCCAGAAAGCCATTCAAGGCATTTCCGGACACGTCTCTAGAAACATTGAAAGTAAATATTACAATTTGAATAACAACACGCATTCTGTTTCTTGACGTTAAGGACTTACAAAACGATATGGAAAAGTTAGATGAACCAAATTCATTTGGTTCATCTTTTTTGTGTATTCATAAATTCATATTATCCGTGAATACTAAAGAAAATCGGGCAAATCAGAAGGGAAGCAGTGAGCTCGTCATGAGTTTCTTCCGCAAACGAAACCGGATGAAAGATCAATTCAGTACAAATCAAAAGAAGGTCACGCATTCTCCGATTAATGAAGTTTCTCGGTCACTGAAGGAAAATGTTGCAGCTCTTCGTGAAAGTCTTGGTCAAAGTGACGACATTATCATCAGAGAATTCCAGATCTACCAGCAAATCAACGCTTCCATCGTTTATGTAGATGGACTTGTAGATATCCAATCCATACAGGAATTTATTTTAAAAGTCATGATGTTCGATCATGATTCCAAAGTACTTCGCAATGAAAAAAAGAACGATCTTGATCTCCTGAAAAAACAAGCAATTTCCATTGGTGAAGTACATGATGAGAAGGATTTCAAGAAAACGTTGAACAACATTTTGTCTGGGGATGCCGCTATCTTCATAGAAGGTATCAACACAGCGGTCATTGCTGCTACTCGTGGTTGGGAACATCGTGAAGTTACAGAACCGACTACACAAAATGTCATCCGTGGTCCAAAGGAATCTTTTACAGAAAGCATCAGGACGAATACGTCACTTTTACGTCGGAAAATTAAAGATCCAGACTTGAGAGTGGAAACGAACATCATCGGAAAACATACACAAACGGATGTATCTATCATCTCCATCTCATCTGTTACCAACCCTAAAGTACTTCAAGAAGTACGTGACCGTCTTAAACAGATTGACATTGACGGCATCTTGGAAAGTGCTTATATAGAAGAATTAATTGAGGATAAGACGTCCTCCCCTTTCCCTACTGTTTTTAACACCGAACGTCCAGATGTTGTTGCTGCTGCTTTATTGGAGGGAAGAGTCGCCATCCTCATCGATGGAACACCTTTCGCACTTATTGTGCCTGCATTGTTTATCCATTACTTCCAATCACCTGAGGATTACTATGAGCGTTCATTCTTTGGAGTCATAAGAGTTTTAAGGTTCCTAGCTTTTTTTGCAGCGTTACTCATTCCATCACTATACATCGCGGTAACAACATTTCATCAGGAAATGATACCGACTCAACTATTAATTGACTTAGCAGCACAAAGAGACGGAATTCCCTTTCCTGCACTCGTTGAGGCTTTAATCATGGAAGTAACCTTTGAGATTTTAAGGGAAGCTGGTATTCGGATGCCACGAGCAGTCGGACAAGCGATATCAATTGTAGGCGCACTGGTTCTCGGCCAGGCTGCTGTCCAGGCGGGACTTGTCTCTCCGACAATGGTTATCGTCGTATCCATCACTGCAATTTCCAACTTCGTATTCCCTTCTTACGACATGGCACTTTCTGTCCGAATTCTACGATTCGGCTTTATGATTCTTGCCGCCACATTTGGCTTATTCGGAATCGCAGTCGGACTATTTTTATTGCTTTTACATTTATGTAGTCTACGTTCTTTCGGTATGCCGTACATGTCTCCGATTGGACCTTTCAGCTTAAAAGAACAAAAAGATGCTGTATTCAGATTCCCTAGAAGATGGTTGATCACCAGACCTCGATTGATAAGTCAAATAAATACAACGAAGCAACAATACCATTCGCCTCTGAATGGCAAGAGAAAGCAATGATGATAATGAGGAGTGATGATAGAAATGAGATCTTTTAAAACTTTTATTGTAATTCTCGTATTCATTACTCCCCTCCTCTCAGGCTGCTGGAACAGCCGTGAATTGAACGAACTCTCCATAACGACTGGTCTTGGAATTGACAAAGTGGATGGGCAATATGTTTTTACAACACAAATCATTAATCCGAGTGAGGTAGCAAAAGAACGCTCTGCAAAACGGACAGTAGTAACGACCCTAGATGAAAAGGGAGATACACTTTTTGAAGCATGGAGAAAAATGACGAAAAAAGCTGAAACAAAAATGTACTTTTCGCACGTTCGGGTACTTATCATCGGAGAAGACCTTGCAAAAGAAGGAGTTTCAAAAATCATGGACGTTATGCTAAGGGACCATGAATATCGTTCTGACTTTTTCATCTTAATTGCAAAAAATGGTAAAGCCAATGACATTCTCTCAATCTTGACAACCATGGATGAAATTCCTGGAAACAAGTTGTTCAAATCACTGGTTACATCCAGCACATCATATGGTTCAACGACGGAAGTATCGTTGGACACTTTCATTACCGAACTGGTAAGCACAGGGAAAAACCTCGTTGTAACAGGAGTCTTCATTGAGGGGGATGAAGAAGAGGGGCAAACGGAATCAAAATATAAATATATCAGTCCTAAAACCTATCTCATGTATAGTCCTTTAGGTGTGTTCAAAAAGGATAAGCTTATTGCTTGGATGGAAGAGAAAGAAAGTATTGCCTATAACTTCTCTCAAGGCAATATCCAAAGCACATTGATTAATGTTCCATGTGTCGAGGGAGATGGACTCGTTGGTGTTGAAGTGATCAATACAAACGCTTCAATCAACACAGAACAAAAAAACAAAAAAATTCAAGGTGATGTTTCTGTGGAGATAAACGGAAATATTATGGATTCGGAATGTGTTTTACCACAGCCATTCAATGATCCAGATTATATGAAGAAATTTGAAAACAACATGAATGAAACCATTGAAAAGGACATTCGAGAAGCCATTAAAAAAGCGCAAGACACTTATCAATCTGATATATATGGCTTTGGAAACGCTCTTCATCGTAGTCATCCTAAAGTTTGGAAACGAGTAGAGAAAGAGTGGGATAGTTTATTCCCAAACATCGAGGTTGAGGTCAAAGTAGATTCAGCAATTCATAATACAGGATCGATTTCAGAATCTCCAGAGATTGGAGGATGAAGTAGATGGGGTTCACTGTAGGAATGTTATTGTTAGCGATACTTTTTGTAACTGTAGAATTACCACCCTTAATCAAGGAACAGCAATTCTATCCAAGTATCATTTATTTTGTCCTGCTAGCATTTGCAAGCATACTTCTAACTCTTTATGGATTTGATGTGAAAATCCCCAATCCATTAAATTTAGTAAGTTATCTTTTCGAACCAATCAGTACGAGTATTCTCAATCTATTTAAGTAAGGAGGAACGTTTATGGGAAAAGAGGAGAGTATTAGTTCCCGTCAGTTTGTACTTCTCGTCTTGTTATTCACTGTGGGAAGTTCAATCATCATCATTCCATCAAGTCTGGTTATTACGGCCAGTCAAGATGGTTGGATCTCCGCAATTGTCGCCTCCATCATAGGATTGGGCTTGGCTTATCTTTATTCCTCATTTCCTAAACGGTATCCTGGAATGAATTTACCGAGCATCGCTGAACTTGTTTTAGGTAAATTTTTGGGGCGTATCATCATCGTGTTCTATTTTTTCTTTTGCTTCACGCTTGCTGCACTCGTATTAAGAAATTTCGGCGATTTCATGAAAACGAAAATCATGTTGGAGACACCACTTGAAGCGATCCATATCATGTTTCTGATTCCGGTCATTTATGCAGTGAAATTGGGCTTAGAAACATATAGCCGAGTAGCGGAAATCACTTTTCCCTTTGTCGTACTGATGTTCATCATACTAGTCGGCCTTACGTCTCCACAAATCAATCTGACGAACATACAACCGATTGCAGGGGAAGGTTTGAAGACGATTTTTGGGGGCTCACTATCTATGGTTGGAGTTCCCTTCCTTGAATTGGTCATTTTGACCACATTTTATACGTCCATCAATCATCCGGAGAAAACGAGAAAAAGCTTTTTATTAGGTGTCACATTAGGTTCGTCTATACTAATCGTTACGACCTTATTTACCATCCTCGTTCTCGGAGTGGAACTGACAAAACTGAAAGTATACCCTACCTATGTGTGGGCAAAGAAAATCAGCATAGCAGACTTCTTAGAGCGGATAGAAGTCACGGTTGCTGCATTATGGGGAATCACCCTGTTCTTTAAACTGGTTCTCTCATTCCATGCTTCACTCATCATGCTCAAGAAATTGTTCAATTTGAAAGATTATCGCTTGTTGGTCATTCCGATGTCATTCATCTTATATATCTACTCACTGATTGCCTATCCAAACAGCGCCTATTTCATCGACTTTGCCACGAAAACGTGGCTCGCTTATGCATTGTTGTTTGGTTTGATATTCCCTTTACTGCTCTTAATCATAGGATCCTTTAAAGGAAAGGGACAATCTTGATTATCTACTCTTTCAACTCTTTTAACACTTCTATCGCCCAATCACACCATTCAATCCAGCTTTTCATATACCTTTTACCAAATTCGGAGGTGAAATATTCTCCGAGCGCAGCTTTCTTGTCTTCATCTGTTGGATATTGTGTCTGTTGCCAGACGTTCATATGATGAACACCGATTCTATGATGCTCTTTACTCTGTTCTAAAAATCGTATCGCATCATCCGGATCAATCAGATGGAACAAGGAGACTCTCAACAACTGTTGGTCTTTCAATTTGGGTGGCTCGACTTTATAGTTCAACAACCACTTCAATAATTCTTCTCTTCCTTTGTCTTCAATTGAATAGACCTTTTTATCCGGTGAATCCTCTTGTGGATAGATGACAGAACTCACCCACTCCTCTTCTTCCAGCTTGATCAATTCACGATAAATTTGTGTGTGATGCGCTGACCAGAAATGGATCATCGTTTCCTTAAATTGCTGATTCAGTTCGTAACCCGTCGATGGTTTCTTGGTTAATAACCCGAGTATTGCGTATCGTAAAGCCATTTTTATCCTTCTTTCTTCTCAACTGAATACATCTTATCACAAAATTTACAAACAAACAGATACAAAATAGTTGCACCACTTCACTAATGCTTTATACTTAGGGTGTATATGTGTAAATTCACATATACACCTGAATTTATTTTTACATAATACGAGGGGGCGAAATCTTGAGTTTCTTAACTAAATTCAGTCTGAAGAATCCGATTGCTGTTGTTATCATCGGTATTTTATTAGTGATTGGCGGACTTTTTTCATTCAGTAATTTGAAAGTCGATCTACTTCCTGACATTGAATTCCCACAAATGTCTGTGCAAGTCGTCTATCCAGGGGCTTCCACCCAGGACGTAAATGAGAAAGTCACCGACAAATTAGAAGAACAATTGAAAGGATTGAACGATGTCAAAAAACTGCAAAGTCAATCCTTTGAAAGCTTTTCCGTCATCAATCTGGAGTTTCCATTCTCCACAAACTTGGATGACGTAGAACGTGAAATCGAAAGTTTGATTGAAGACGCGGATCTACCGGAGAATGCAAAACCTGAAATCAACCGTTTTTCATTCGGTACATTTCCGATTTACAACATTTCACTCTTCCCTTCCGGTGAAGGTGAAAATTTCAAAGCGTTCGTTGAAAATGAACTGATTCCAGAAATCAATAAAATTTCTGGAGTGAACAACATTTCCGTAGGTGGATTGGAAGACGAATCCATCGTCATCACGGTCGATAAAGAAAAAGCCAGACAAAATGGCTTGAACTTGAATCAAATCAAAGAAACAATTAATCAGCATTACATGTCCTTCCCTGCTGGTTCCATTGAACAGGAGACGATCTCCGTCCCTGTCCGTGTCGAAGAAAAAATCGAAACGATCAATGAACTGAAAGCTCTCCAATTGAGTTCTGGAGCTACAGGGCAACCCGCTCAACAGGAAGGTCCTCCTTCCGGTGAGGGTAATGCAGGGCCACCGAGTGGTGGAAACGAAGCAGGACCTCCTGCCGGAACTGCACCGACTCAGGCACCAGAACCTGTAACGTTAGGGGATGTTGCTGAAGTCGAAGAGACGGCAGAAAGCGATGAAATCACACGTTACAACATGCAGGAAGCCTTATCTGCTGCCATTACGAAAAAACAAGGCGCAAACACTGTTGAAGTATCAGAAAAAATCATCACGACACTCGAAAAGTACGACGACAGAGTGGATTATGCGATCGGCTTCGACCAAGCTTCTGGTATCAAGCAGTCCGTTGAAAAGCTTGTGAAGGAAGGGTTGTACGGTGCTTTATTCGCATCCCTTGCAGTATTGTTGTTCTTGCGAAATATCCGTGCAACGATCATCGCCATCATTTCCATACCACTATCCTTGTTGATCGGGGCCATCTTCTTAGACCAGATGGACATCACATTGAACATCATGACGCTCGGTGGTATGGCGGTTGCAGTCGGTCGAGTCGTCGATGACAGTATCGTCGTCATCGAAAACATATTCAGGCGAATGCGCAAAAGTGATGGAACGGAAGATCGCAACGAGCTCATCTTAAGCTCGACGAAAGAAATCTTGAAAGCAATCGTCTCTTCTACGTTGACTACGGTTGTCGTCTTTTTACCATTAGGATTTGTCGGAGGCGTGACAGGAGAATTCTTCTTACCTTTCGCATTGACGATCGTATTTGCTCTACTCGCATCCCTTATCGTAGCGGTTACGATTGTTCCGATCCTTGCAAAAGTGTCGTTCAAAAATGTAAAGCATGAAGAGAAAGTGACCTGGCTTCAAAAAGTGTATGTCAGCCTGATCAAGAAATCCTTGAATCACAAAGCGGTTGTCATCATCCTGTCCTTCTTGCTGCTTGGAGGTTCGTTCTTCATGACCTCTCAACTCGGATTCGTATTCTTACCGAACGAAAAGCAGAAGACATTGATTGCATCCGTTGAGATGCCAGCTTCCACTACACTCGAAAACACGAATGAAGTTTCGTTACAAGTCGAGGAATATTTTGAAGACCAAGACGGCATAAAGGATGTCACCGCAGCTGTCGGAAGCAGAGACTTCCAGACTGGACTTAAGCGTGAAAATGTCGCCAACTACTTCATCAACCTGACTGAGTCTGCAGATGTGAGTGGCGTTATTGATATGCTGGAAGACGGAATGAAAGAGATCGTCACCTCTGAAAGCGAAGATGCTGTGGTCAGCGTTCAAGAACTTCAGTCTGGAGGACCACCGACTAATAATGCCGTGAACATCGATCTATACAGCAATGACCTTGATAAGCTCCAAAAAGCAGCAGCCAAGGTTGAAGCTTATATGAAAGAGAACGATGATCTGGATTATGTAAGCAACAACTTCTCTGAAAAACAACCTCAATGGAAGGTTGAAATCGATCCTGAAATCGCGTCTGAATATGGCGTATCTGGATTCATGATTCTAGGCATCATCAGCGAACAGACGAAACCTGTGAGTGTCGGAGAACTTCCGATTGGTGAAGAAGATTCATCTGTAACGCTCCAGTATGATGAAGATGTGACCTCACTTGAGGAGCTTGAAGAACTGCAGATATTCACAAGCAAAGGTCCCGTTCCACTCTCTGAACTTGCTGAAGTGAAACAGATTGAAGATGTCGCTTCCATCCAAAAGCTTGATGAAAAAGTCTTTGCTCGTGTATCTGCACAGATTCTAGGTCAAAACATCCAAACCGTTTCAAACGAAGTGGTCAGTGGTGTGAAATCTGATTTAGAATTACCAGACGGCGTTTCCCTTGAGGGCGGTGGTGGAAGTGATGAGACGGTAGAAACGTTCCAACAGCTAGGTCTTGCAATGCTAGTAGCCATCGGACTCGTTTATCTGACGATGCTTATCACATTCGGAAAAGCACGTATTCCGTTCATCATCCTGTCTTCACTGATTTTCGTACCGATTGGATCCATTGGTGGCTTATGGTTGACGGGTGAACCACTCTCCATCAGTGCCATGATCGGTGTCCTGATGCTGATCGGTATCGTAACGACGAACGCGATCGTACTCGTAGACCGCATCGGACAGAACCGATTTGAAAAAGGAATGTCGATTCGTGAGGCTTTATTGGAAGCAGGTAAAACGCGCTTGCGCCCAATCTTGATGACTGCTTTCGCCACGATTGCAGCCTTGTTACCATTGGCGTTTACAACTTCATCCGGTACGTTGATCTCTAAAGGACTCGCTATTGTCGTCATCGGTGGATTAACCACTTCCACCTTCCTGACATTGATCATCGTCCCAGTCATCTATGAACTGTTCTTCTTCAAACAAGCACGAAAAGAACGAAAACAAGCAGTAGATGCATAATAAAAGAAGGCTGATCCCGCTTTTGTAGCGGAGATCAGCCTTTTTCGTTACCTTTATGTGCTGTTTTTTAGTTTGATAGGGACGAATAGGCTCTATTCGTTACCATCACAAGCAATTTTCCGCATCTTAGGGACGAATAAGCGCTATTCGTTACCATCTCAGTCATTTTCCCGCTCCTTAGGGATGAATAGCCCCTATTCATTACCATCTCAAGCAATTTTCCGCATCTTAGGGATGAATAGCCCCTATTCATTACCATCTCAAGCAATTTTCCGCATCTTAGGGACGAATAAACGCTATTCGTTACCATCACAATCAGCTTTCCACTTCGTATGGATGAATAGCCCCTATTCATTACCATCTCAATTAATTTTCCGCTCCGTCGGGGTGAATAGACTCTTTTCAAGATGAAAGGAGTGCCATCACGGCACTCCTCCTTCATTATTTGAACGTTGACATGAACTTCTGATCGATTTTGTTCTTCAGTTTCCAGGCGAGTTTGCCGGATGTACATAACGAACCGTAGCGTAGGTAGCCGTGCCGTTCACCGGTCGATAAAATCGTTAAATACCGCTTTTGCGGTTTAAAATGGTAGCCCTCACCAGAACCCAAAAAGCCTTTCAAGTTGTCCCACAGCACTTCCCCTTGTCGTACCGCCATGACACCGTTCCTCGGAATTTCTGGGTACTGCCGGACAGTAACGCCATTACCAGAGCCGAAGATGAATGGAAATTCCTTCACCTGCAATGTGTCCTCTACGAGAAGATAACCCTCATCATCAGTCGGCAACTTGGAGCTTTTATATAATTTAGGGGCTTCAGAACCTGTCATCCAGAGCAACGAATCATATCGGACAGATTCTCCCCCGACAACCACTTCATGCTCCCTGACTTCTTCTACCCTCTCATTTTCCAGAAGGTGCACTCCAGCATCTAGAAGCTTCTGTTTCAACTGCTTTTTACAACGATCATCTTCAGATTCTCCATAAATGGCTGAAGAACTGATAAGGCTCACTCGTCCCTCATCACCATGTTTCTTTTTCCATGATTGGATTGAGAAGCCAAGTTCGATTCCAGCTGCCCCACCGCCGATGATGACGACCTCTCCTCGTCGACTTTCATCCGTTCCGAGCTCCTGGATCTGTTCTTTTCTGTTCAAATGATAAATGGCATCAGACTGAGGCAGGTCCTCAATACCTTTTCGTCTTGTTCCGATGTCAAAGGAGAGCACATCAAAAGACAGGATGTCGCCTTTTTCGGTGAGCACCATTTTCTGTTTTGCATCAACACTCATTGCCGTTCCTTCAACGAATTGGACGCCTGCCTTCTCACTCAATTCAGCCAGGTCGATTTCCAACTGGTCTAACGAGTAGATGCCCTCCACATATCCTGAAAACATACCGGAATAATAATACGATGAAGTTGGATTCAATAAAGTCACTTCACAATCTGGAAGCTGATGATCTTTTAATTTTTTCAATAAAGAAAGGTGGGCATGGCCACCTCCGATTAACAACAATTTCTCTGACATACAACGTGATCTCCTATTCGAATAGCTCAGTGAGGTCTCTTATTACATAATCCGGTGTGACCCCTAGTTCGTCCATTATACCACCCGAACGGTTCACCCATGCAACCTGGAAACCGAACGTCTTCGCACCGGCGATGTCCCATGTATTGGACGATAAGAACAACACCTCTTCACGCTCGACGCCAAGCTGTTCTAGCGCATACAAGTAAGACGATGGATGCGGTTTGAACTGTTTGATCCCATTTACGGAAATCAATGCATCGAAATAGCCTTGAAAATCATGATATTTAATTAACGGATGGAGCATTTCTTCTGAACCGTTGGAGAAAACCGCCAGCTGATAGCCTTCCAATTGGGTAAGGACTTCCTTCACTTCATCGTAAGGCTGCAATTGCTTGTAAGCATTCAGCAGTTTTTCCTCTTTTTCAGGCGTTAATTCTACATCCTCAGTTATACAAGCATAACGTAATGCGTCCTGTGTAATCTCCCAGAAAGGACGGTAGTTACCCATCAATCCACGTAAAAAGGAGTACTCCAATTGCTTTTTCCGCCAAATTTGGCTGATGGTCTCCCCTTTTTCAGGGAATTGCCGCTCACACTCTTCAATGACGGAATGTACGTCAAATAACGTACCGTATACATCAAATACAATTGCTTTCACACGAAAATCTGCCATGATTGTTCAAAAACGCTCCTTCCTATTTCCCTATTTTTGGTCCGCTCGTTTCCCTATTCTTGGTCCGCTCGGATTGCAAGCATCGTAAAGAGTTTTTTCCGAAACAAAATCGGGATCGATGTCAGGATGATCAAGCTCACGATGGAAAAGATGAGTATTTCACTTCCACCGGAATAGGAACTGCTTCCAATCCCTGTGTAAATTGCCGCTCCTGGTATCACACCTGCCAATGTAGCAAAGAAGTAATCTCTGAACCTGATGTTGGAAACGGCACTTAAATAGGTCACCAATTCAAAATGCAAAAACGGAATCAATCGTAAAATCATCAAGATAATGAAGCCCTTGTCTTCAATCTGCTTCCGAAGTCCATCGTACTTCTCAGAGGATGGGATTTTTCCAAAAGAAAAACCTAATTGACGCACTGCTAGAAAAGATAGAACCGCTCCGATTGTTGTCCCAATTGTTGTGAGTAAGAATCCAAACCAAAACCCAAACGCTAATCCTCCAACGACTCCCAAGAGAGAAGAAGGAAATAAAACAAATGGTCTGAATGCAAAAATGAGTAGGTAAATACCAGGCGCAATCCATCCGAATGACATTACCCAATTGCGAATCTCTTCAGGTGGAATATCGAAGAATGTTCGGTTCAACCAAATGAAAACACCAATAATGGTTAAAATGATCGCAATCTTCTTAGCCAATTTACGTTTGTCCATAATTTTCCCTCGTTTTCGGAATTCATTGATCGAACGATAGACTCTAAAGGTTATCTTTCCCTTTCCGCTGACCTGACTAAACGTTAACGTTCCAGCTAGACAAAGAACCGCCAAACCAATGTGGTCAGGCGGTGTGTTCGACGTATGTCCTTCTATCTTAAGTATACTCCAATATCCTGAGCAATTACAGACTGTCTTTTACACAAATTTCCTTCTAATATTAAGGTTACTCAATTTAGGAGGGTGATGGATGTTTAATGAGATTTGGACAAACAACAACTTAAGACGGTACTTTACCGGTCGATTCATTTCTTCACTCGGCAATCATTTTTCTTTTTTCGCCCAATCTGTGGCTGCTTATCATTTTACCGAAACCCTTACTGCGGTGGGAGTCTTGTGGTTGGTTCGCGGGATTGCAAGTATCCTTCTCATCCCCTTTGGAGGTGTGCTTGCAGATCGCTTCCCACGGAAAAGGTTGATGCTTACGACAGACGTGATACTGGGGTTGTTAACGTTCTGCTTCATTTTCGTTGACCACGGAAATCAAGTCTGGCTACTTCCTTTACTAGCGTTTTCAACTCAAGCGGTCCAGCGTGTTTATGATCCCGCTGCTAAAGCGTCATTCAAAAGTATTTCTGATCCTACACCTTTAAAAATTTCCGGATCTGTCAGCGCCCTGCTCAGTCAAATTGCGGTCATTGCAGGACCTCTCCTCGCCGGTATACTTTATTTCAACACGAACGAATCTCTACAGCTGTTGTTTGTATTAGACGCTATCACTTTTCTTATCAGTTTTTTCTTTTTACTCCAAGTAGATTTCAAGGACTCTGAACGTCAACAAAATGTTCCCGGAAGACCACTTTTGTTAGAAGGGTTCCAATTCATTTTCCGTACCAGGGCGTCCGTTCATTACTCCTGCTGATCTTTCCTGTTGCGTGGACTGGGAAAATTTTTGATGTCTTGGTTTTGGATTTCAGCAATCGCATGAATAGTGACGGTCTACATTCGCTTGGAATGCTTTTGGCGATTTTCGCTACAGGAGGCATAACAGGATCTCTTTTTATACCCAAAGTGCACAACCGTATTCCTCCCACCCATCTTGTAAAAATAAGCGGGTTCACACTTTGCATTCTGCTGGTCCTGGTGGCGCAGTGGTTGCATCCGGTGACCATTGCTGTGTTTTCCTTCCTTTTCGGTGGCGTACTGACCGCAACCGTAACTTTACTGCAGATCGTCATTCAAGAACGTGTTGCGGATGAGTACTTAGGTAGAGTTTTTGCTGGCTGGAGTTTGATAGCAGTTGCAGGTGGTGGAATTGGAGCGTTTCTAGTTGGATGGATGCTTGATTCATTAACTATCAGAACAGGGCTTACTTTAATCAGTATGATCACGTTCATCCCGTTCCTGGCCTTCACTTTACGCTTTCCTAAGAAAACACATCAACGTGCTGAAGAATTTTTTTAACAGCACCCCCACATGTAATCCTGTAAACCCGAAACTTATTAACACAACCCCCTTAAAAGTTATTATTAGAAAGGACACTTTTGATGTGGCATCCCCTGCATCTCAAGTGTCCTTTTTGTATTGCTATGAAGCTGTCAATTGTTGATTGAGTTCCGTTCGAATCTGCTGTCTTGCGCGGTAAAGCCTTGACTTCACCGTACCGAGTGGCAATTGGAGATGAGTCGCAATATCTTCTTCCTTCATGTCTTCCTTATATTTCAGAAGGAAAGCTGTTCGGAGTGCAGGTTTCAGTTGAAGCACTTCCTGAGTGATTTCCCGCTTCATCCAAAGATACTCGATTTCTTGCTCCACATCATTGATCGCTTTCGTGCTCTCGTTAAAAATAATGTCATCCACTAAGATCGTTCCCGATCGTTTTTCTTTCCGGATCAGATCGATTGCGGTTCGTGAGGCGATTGTGGACAGCCAGGCACCGACCTTTTCTAAGTCCAAAATAGAGTCGATTTTGTTAAAAGCCTTGATGAACGTCTCCTGGACGATATCTTCAGCCAGGTAGGCGTCCTTCGTTATCATCATTGCAATCTTGAAGATCTTATCCGCAAAGGTTTCATATAAAAGACCGAAATCTAATTCCGGCGCATTCATTTCTGCAGCCATTCCCATCACCTCACCTTATTCAAAATGTTCCTTGACGAAGTCAGGAAGATTGTTATCCTCAAGCGTACCAAAGTCAACTTCCCAATTAGAATACATGTACATGACGACATAAGGACTGCCAGGGTTGTAAGATTTACTAGAGTCCAAGATCTTATCGATTTTCTCAGCATCCTTCACCATTATTGAATTTTCAAGGTCAATGATTTCTTCAGCACTTAAACGATGCAGGTTGTTCATCCCTTCTGCCTGTATGACAACTGCATAATTCACGTCTTCTGAACCAACTTGAATATCCTCTAGTACGCCAGCTTCCCTCAATACCTCTTTAAAGGATGTGTAGTTTGACGTTAGATTCATATGGAAGTCATCTCCATTATCTAGATGGATTGCAATATCAGCTTCATGATCGTGCCAGTTGGTCCAACCTTCATAAGGCGTGTTAAGCGTATCCTTTTGCAAAGCTTCTATTGCTTTTATTACAACCTTCGGATCTTTCAGTTGCGCATTGATACTAACCGGATGGTCTGGCATGATTCGAATTTGAATGACATCTTCTGGATTGACACTCAAAATACGGTTTGTTTTTAATTTGAATTCATCTGATTCATAAATTGGTTTTAACGCTTTGGTCATATCATCGTTCATTTGAACCTTATAATGCCTTGTGATTTCCTTACCATTTTCCAGCTCGTATGCCAGATAAATGTGATTGTAATTACTGTATCTCTGGGACTCACCCTTTTGTTCAATCAATCTTTTATGCAATTCACGAATTTCCTCTATATTTTCTGGAGTCGTTAATATTGACCCACCACCAAAATCAGGTTGATCAAAATTATCCTGCATGTATCCGTAAGTCACCTCACCGATATATGCGCTTTTCACATCTTCCATTTCAGGAACTCTTCTCTCATAACCAGTAACATCGAATTGAAGTGCCGCTACTAAAATACCAGCGGCTACTACATACAACGCATACCCTTTCAAGTGGGTGAACACGCGCCACGTTTTATGAAGCACCATTTCTGCTACAAGATATCCGATGAATGATCCAATTACGTATCCAACAATTAACCAAGGAAAGCTTCCGTGATATTGAAGCTCTGCGAAGTAAATACCTCCTAGTAACATGAAACAGAAGGTTACGCCATATTTGAAAATTGGCTTTAATGATTTGAAAACAAGTGGTTGTGAAACACTTTCAAGTTTACGATATTGATAGCATAGTAAACCTATCGTGAAAAATACGATTGTCAGCACGATGTAAGTCCACATTTGAACTGAACTGAAAGATCCATCATGTAACACGGGTATTGTTGTAATTGGTGAATAATTTTCAAGTTCGTTATTAAAATACCATTCTGCATCATAACCGTAGAAATAGTATTTAGCATTTAAATAGATCAGACTTAAGATTCCTGCTGGGAATAAAAACATGATGAACGTGAGCACACCCTGAACCGCTGATAAACCGGAAATCGTTCCAATCATGACAGTCCCAGAGAACATAAGTAGTAAATAGACAATAGAGATTCCAAACCAACTAGCGACATCTTTTAAAGCGTAATATTGTTCTAAGTCTAATGCTCCATGAATAATGACCAAAACAACTGCAGTCACGAACAACGGAATCACTAAGAATAGAGCGCCTATCAGAAAATATTGCGTGTACAAATTGGTTCTTTTTAAAGGTAAGCTGTGCATAAAATCAGATGCTTGCTTCACTTGTAGGAAACGATATAAAAAGATTCCGAGCAAGACCGGTATAGCGACAAGCATGATTAATTGAATACCAATTCCGATTTGGAACACATTGTCATAGTAGTTCAAGTTAGTAGCTTCTACTTGCATGTTTTGTTCAAGTTCGTCTTTTCGATAGCTCCAATCCATCAAGATCTGTAACGGAATCGTCAGCAAAAGACCGACTAGATAGATGATGCTCACCCATCCAACACTTCGAAAACTTTGTATAAGGATCTCTTTATTAATCCAGGACGCTTTGGATTGCATAACCCACATCCCCCATTTCGTAGATGAATATTTCTTCTAATGTAAGTGGCAACAAGTCGAAGATGACTGGATTGTATTGTTCGATCTGCTTTTCAACTTCCTCCGCTCGCCCCTGCACGATACAGAGCAGTACACTTCCTCGTTCTTCCTTATAAAGGACTCTTACATCTTCGAACAATCCTTCTGGAATGCCCTCTTTAAAGGCCACTTGGACTTTATGGACATCTGACTTCAAGTCGTCCAGTTCTTTTTCCAGTAAAAGTTCCCCTTTATGTAAGATGCCGATATGGTCGCAAATGTCCTCAATCTCCCTCAAGTTATGGGATGAGATCAAGACCGTCATTTCACGTTCTGCCACATCCTGAAGGATCAAGTTCTTCACCTTTTTCCGCATGACTGGATCGAGTCCGTCAATCGGTTCGTCAAGGATCAGGATGTCTGGCATTGCCGAAAGACTAATCCAGAACGCGACCTGGCGCTGCATGCCTTTTGAGAACTTTTGGATTTTCTTCTTTACATCAATATCGAAGACTTCACTTAACTGCTGGAAACGTTCTTCATTCCAACTGGGATACATACTTCGGTAAAAATTCGCCATCTGACGGACCGTGTATTGCGAAAAGAAATACAATGTATCCGGGATGAAAATCATCCGTTCCTTCACTTGAGTATTTTCGAAAACCGGTAGATTGTCGATGGTGATGTTCCCTTTGCTTTCTTTCAAGACACCTGCAATGATTCGCAACAACGTCGTTTTCCCAGCGCCGTTCGAGCCGAGCAGTCCATAAATGGATCCTTTTTTGACCGTAAAGGAAACATCTGAAAGAGCTTCCGTATCATCTAATTCTTTTGAAATTTTATTCACTACGATCATCTTGTTCCCCTCCCCCTATTGATTTTTCTGTTTCTTCGACTAGTGCTTGTAATTGTGGGACTGTCATCCCTAGATATAAGGCTTCTAAAATGAGTTTGCTCAGATCTTTTTCAACTTTTTGGAGCTTTTCTGTGTTGACGACGTCGGTCGTTTCACTCACGAAGCTCCCTTTTCCTTTTATTGAATAAATATAGCCCTGGGTTTCGAGCTCTCGGTACGCCTTTTGGATCGTGTTCGGATTGATCGTCAATTGCTGAGCCAACGTTCTGACAGAGGGGAGTTTCTCATCTTTCTTCATCACTTCACTGATAATCAACTCTTTGAACCGTTCGACTAACTGTTCATAGATTGGCTTTCTGCTTCTGACATCAAGATTAAACATGTACTCCCTCCCATCTGTACCAACTGTATTATCCGTACTAACTGTATTATGATTATTAATACAGTTTTGATTATATACCAGTAAATTCAATTTGGGAAGATATATTTGGAAAAAATTTTTGCTCATGTAGGTAAGGTAGGGGGACGCTATCCTTCCCGAAAACCGGAGGATCGCTCATTTGGGGCAGGATAAACGCTCTACCCTTCCCGAAATCCGGAGGATCGCTCATTTGGGGCAGAATAAACGCTCTACCCTTCCCGAAATCCGGAGGATCGCTCATTTGGGGCAGAATAAACGCTCTACCCTTCCCGAAATCCGATGAATCACTCTTTTTGGGAAGGGTAAACGCTCTATCTTTACCTAAAATCGCAAATACCTGCTTTTGAGGGCAAGATGTACCCTCTATCTTTACCCAAAACCAACTAATCACCGCTTTTGAGGGCAACATAAAAAGAACCCCACGTCTCTCGTGAGGTTCTTTCACATTCATACTATTATCTTGTTTCCAGCTCAATCCCTTGATAGAAGTGCTTCAGGATTTGCTCGAAGTTTTTCCCGTCAACGGCCATTCCAACTGCTCCGGTTTGGGATAATCCGACTCCGTGTCCCCAGCCGCCGCCGTAAACTTTGAATCCGGCAGCTTGATTGTCATCGTCACCTTCAACCGGATCGATATAGAACAGAGTGCTGAGTAACACACTATGTTTCCCAGCTGAGTTGATGTATTTCAACGACCAACGAATCTTGTCCTTTTGCTCGTAAAATGTTCCATTCTCAGTGACGTACTCGATTTCCAGTACGCGACCGAGATCAGCCCGTTTTACGACGTTGATCTCATACACCTCGCCGACATCGGTACCGAAGTATTCGCTCAAGACACCCGAAATTTCTTCGGCTGTCCACTCAAACTCCCATCGGTAATACTTCGACCAGTCTTTCTCATACTCCAATACTTTACTCGTTCGGAGTGAGGCAGCCTCTTTTGCATTTTTGAATTCTTCTTTTTGGGACTTATGTTTGTTTCCTTTTTTCCAATCAAAAACGAAAACACCTCGTAAGTAGTCGACTGGACCTGAGTCCCAGACGTCTTCGTTATTCGCTGTCACGCCACCGCTTGTTGAATGATAGACGGCTGTAATCAGCTTACCGTCCTTTGTCGCGACAACACCGTCTGTTTCTTGGACTGCTTGTGTGGATACTGGATGCTCGACCTCATAGCCGCCATACACTTGATCGGATGTGGTCGGCAACAAGTCGTATCCATCATTGCTGCGTTTTCCTAAGTTCGCGTAGGTGTAAGTACGGGCTGCCACGGCTTGTGCTTTTTGTGCTTCCATTTCTCCATACGGATTTGGTGGCAATTCCTTAGGCACGACGCCATACAAGTATTCTTCAAGCGGCAGTTCGTTGATACCAGCCAACGTGCCGTTGCTGTTGTAGCCAACTTCCCCAACACCGCGGTACTGCTTACCGTTCATTTCGATCAATCCATCCGGTGAGCTCACTACGACCGGATTCTCGGTGACAAACTCGCTTCCTTGATAGCTTACTTTTACCGATGAGACGCCTGTCGTCAACGTAATCACTTTCCAGAACGAATCCGTAGCGGCGAGTCCATTCGCAATCACTTCATTTCGGAAGTTATTCCGTACACTCCAGCTCGCATCCGCAGGGAACTTCCCTATGTATAGGCGATGCCCTCCGTTATACGGTTCAATATACGTTTCGTATCCCCCTGCTTCCGCACGGGCTACCCAGTCGTTCATGTAAGCTTCACTCGTTGTCCATGCCGTCTGCAATCTGTAGGAAGAGTCGACGGATCCCGTACTTTCCAACATCACTTCTGCAGTGTCGTTCACTGCTTCAACGAGCACATCACCCGTCACTTTGTCCTGGATACGGAAGGTGTCGGCACTCCCTAGTGTAAGAGACTCCGCTTCAGGAACAACACCGATTCGAATCATGTCTTCTGGTTCGGATGCCATCCCTTGTTGTGCATTTGGAAAAGAAAAAGCAACCACTGTCACCATCGTCAACAGCACAAGCCAAATTCGTTTCAACACATTTCCTCCTCATTTTTAGTCTTCTATCTGTACTTTTCGACGTTTGGTTGAAATTTCCTTTCAAAATTATCTTAATATTTCTAAAATTAAATTTTAGTCACATGGACCTAATTAAAGAAAAAACCGCTCAAAAAATGAGCGGTTTCCCTTTTATAAATGGCGAATATCTACGATGTCTTGCAGCTTCAAATCATAACGGTCGCCGAACTCATCGACGATGCGCAGCTCCTTCTTAACCGGATCCGCATAATGGATGTTGCCGACAAGGAGCTTATACTCATATGCCGAAAAGTAGACGAACGAAAGGGTTTCGTTGTAGGCCATCGCCTCATTAATCGTCTCGTTCATCTCCTCAAGCTTCTGTTCATCGAGCTCCGGCTTTTTCCGGAGGCGTTCTTCCTCCTTCCAGTCTCGGAGCAGCTTCACGTGCTCCGGAAGCATCATGGACGTCCATTTGATGTTGCCGCGATCACGAATACTCAATCGACCCACGCTCCTTTCTACGCTTTATGTCCACCGACAAGACGGCTGCGATGCCTTGCAGTCCCAGCAGGTGTGTAGGATACTGCGCGCAGGAGGGCGTCTCCTCCGTATTTCTCACGGATTTGGTCCATCGTATAGCCGAGCACCCGCTTTTTCGGGCGATCAAGTTCAAATAGAGACAGCTGCATTTCATCGTCTGGACACACATTCGATAAAGTGATGTTAAGCTTCCGTACCGTCTGACCTCCGTAAAATTCGTCAAACAGCTCTAGGCAGACACGGTACAAATCCATCGTGATGTTCGTCGGGTCCGTGATGGTTCTGGAGCGATGGAATCCTCCCCCGCCTTCATCCTTACTGTAACCGACACCGAGGCTGATCGTACGACCGGCTTTCCGCGCCGTCCGCGCACGTCGGCCGACTTCCTCACACATTTCGAGAATCACGTGCTGGATCTCTTTGCGGTCTTTATAATCCCTGAGTAAAATTTGGCCTTTCCCGTAGCTGATCTGTCCCTGCATGATCGGCGCGCCGATTTCAGAAAGGTCGACTCCCCAGGCATGATAGTATAGCTGATTCCCCATCACGCCGAACTTTTTCTCAAGCATTTTCAGCGGATAGTTCGCAAGCTGACCGACCGACATGATGCCCATCCGGTTCAGCGTCTTCTCTAGCCGAGGACCGATGCCCCACATGTTACTGAGCGGCGAAACTTTCCACAGCTTTTCCTGCACATCCTCAAACGTCCACTCCGCAATCCCTTCCTTCTTCGCTTCAAGGTCAAGGCAAATTTTCGAAAGCAACATGTTCGGACCGATCCCGATGGCACACGGCAGACCATACTTCTCCCATATTTCCTCCCGGATGCGGCGGGCGACTTCCCAGCCGTCTCCCCACAACCGTTCCGTCCCATCCACTTGTAAAAAGCTTTCGTCCACACTGTACGTATGGATTGAATCTTTCGGCACATAACGGTTGAACAAGCGGGTCAGGTCCGTCGAACGCCGCAGGTACAAGCGCATTTGCGCATTCACGACATGGATGCGCGGGTCGTCCGGCACCTCGAACAACCGGCTTCCTGTTCGGATCCCGAATTCTTTTTTCATCATCGGTGAAGCAGCCAATACGACACTGCCCTGCCGTTCGGTATCTCCTACAACGACAAGGTAGCACGTAAGCGGGTCCAAGCCTCTCTCCACCGCACTACAGCTTGCAAAGAAACTTTTCATGTCAATACAAAGGATCGTTCGTTTTTCAAAGGTCGAATAATCAATCTCCATCCTCAGTCACTCCCAATAAGAACGTTTGTTCTATATCTTATGTCTTATTGTAAGCGAATATACGTTCGCTTTCCACTGGTAATTTTCACCTAGGTCTGATTTTTTAAACCTGATTCCGTTGTTCTCAAGGATTTGAACGTATGATAAACTGAAATTATCATAATTTTCCAATCAATTAGGTGACAGGGTGGGGATCAAATTGCTCGAACATATGGAGAGATATTTCAGGGAAAGCATCAGAGTGAAAAAGACATTCGTATGGGTACTGGTCTTTTGCATCTCATTTTTTCTAATATTAAATTGGGTGAAATTCCCGACCAAGATGATCAATTGGATTGTACCTTTTGAAGTGGTAACACCAGCTTATTTGCCTTTTGAAGCAGAAGAGGAATACGCAGAATTCACTGGTTTCGATCGAGTACGGCTCGTGTTCGAGAATGCGGAAGATTCCTTGGGTATTTGGGTAACATCTGAAATCGGCTGGAACAACGTAACCGATTGGGACGAAGAACTGACCTTCGAGGATGGTCGGAAAGCCTATTATACTGAAAGTGACGGGACTCAAATGCTTAGCTGGCGAAACGGAAAAGAAGTCGAGTACGCCATCGACTATGTGGGGAAAGAACCTTTAAGCAAAGACGAATTGATCCAGGTTGCTTCGTCGATTAAATAAGGAATGTTTTCATGTTTGCTCTATTCATTATCATCTTAGGATTGATTGCTTATCAATTTCCGCTTGTTCAGGCGTTTTTCCACTATAATCATGGTCTATCCACCCTATTTCTTTTGGTGATTTTTTCGATTTTCATTCTTATAATATTCTGGGCATCGAAAAGAGAAGAAGAATAAAGCAAAAGCCGCATGCATCCAGGCATGCGGCTTTTCGCGCATAATTGTTTAATCGTACTTCAATATCATACTCTCTACTTACATTATACTCCTGATTCCCAATAATTTGTAGACTACTCTTTCTAAAATTCCTGTCATATACTTTTGTTATCAAATCTAAAAAAAAGAGGTGTACCCGTATGGATGACCAAAAAGATGTCTTAGATCATGGTCCTTTCTTTCATGGTACTAAAGCTGAACTAAAACTCGGAGATCTATTAGAACCGCAACACTTATCAAATTATCAGGACAAAAAATCGAACTACATATATTTCACAGCAACATTAGATGCTGCTAAATGGGGTGCTGAATTAGCAAGATCTAAATCGAAAGAAAGAATTTATATTGTAGAGCCATTAGGTGATTTTGAAAATGACCCGAACTTAACTGATAAAAAATTTCCCGGAAACCCAACCCGTTCATATAGATCTAAATCACCTTTGAAAATAATAGCTGAATTGGGTTCATGGGAAAGACATACCGATGAAGAAATCAATCATATGCTTACATCTCTAAAAAAGTTACGTGAACAAGGAAAATATGTAATATACGATTAAACTTCATTCCACGCTTCTTTCTCTTTTTTAAAAAAATCCCGAACTTAAAGTCCAGGATTTTTATCAATCTTGATATTAATTTTAGAATTAACTGTTGTCACTTATCTTGAAGCTGTCTAATCGCTTCTTCTGTAGCTTTGGCAATGAGTTCATCTGCATTGTTTGCGTTTTCACGACTGGAGAGTACAGCGAGAACGATGGGGTCTCCATCTGTCGGCCAAATGACAGCGATATCATTACGAGTTCCGTTTGCGCCGCCGGTTTTGTCTCCTACTATCCAGCCTTCAGGAACACCCGCACGGATCAAAGCATCGCCTGTCGTGTTTCGTTTCAACCAGTCATTCAGTAGATTCTTCTTTTCACTGGGAAGAACACTGCCCAGTGAAAATGCTTCTAAGCTTGTAGCAAGTGCTTTAGGCGTGCTGGTATCTCTCGTTTCCCCGGGTCCGACATTATTCAGGTCCGGTTCCATTCTTTCAGGTTTTGTAACATCATCACCGATTTTGTGGAGAGCTTCCTTGAATCCTTTAGGACCTCCGATGGCTTCTAGGATTAGATTCCCTGCCGTATTATCACTGTAACGGATAGAGGCATCACTTAACTCCCGTAAGGTCATACCTGTATCAACATGCTTTTCCGTTACTGGATTATAATTGACCAAATCCGCCTCCGTATAATTAATTTTTTCGTCAAGATCATCAATAGATTTGTTCATTAGAAGTACTCCTACAGCTAGTGCCTTGTGAGTAGATGCATAGGTGAAGCGTTCATCAGCTCGATAGGAAACCGTTTGATTGCTCCCCGTATCAAGTGCATAAACACCAAGCCTGGCATTATATTCCTTCTCTAGATCCTCGAAACTGACTTTTGTTTCATGCTCCGTTTTTGACGCTGATTCACTCTCGTAAATTGAACAGCCCACGACAAACATAACACCCAAGGCAAAAACTCCTGCTCCCAAGACTCGTTTAAATAAAGTCATAGAACCCTCCAACCTTTAATAGTAATAGATTGAGTTTAATGCATTTTCAGTTCGTGTACTTCGTCCAAAGTGCCTGATTATATTCCATCCATAGAACTGCTTTATGGTCAGGTTAAAGACTCTTTTACTTCAACGGGATTAAATTACGTACTACGGACCTAAACAAAAAAAAGTACAATGAATAAGTGCACCTCTTGGTATCTTAATTTTTATTTATTGTATGAATTAGAGGAAATGAATAGTCATCTTAGAACTTATTATAGATATTAATGAGAAAAGGAGAAAAAAATTGAGTAATCAAATCATTCCTGCAATCATTGCTTTTGTATTCGTATCCGTATTATCCCCACTATTCATTTCTATCTTGAGAAAACGAAAGCTTCTTCAACCGATTAGAAAAGAACTCCCTCCGGATCATCAGTTGAAAAAAGGAACACCGTTGATGTTTGGATTGATTCTATTAGTAGGGATTATCGTTTCCCTTCTATTTTCACCTACTCCATTCATGTATTTCCTATCTGCTACCTACATTCTGTTTGGCTTTATTGGTTTTTTGGATGATTTTTGGAAAGCTTCTCGCCAAGATCCGTTAGGGGTATCAGGTAAGACCAAGCTCATCTTACAGTTTCTTTTTACTGGTGCATTACTTTACTACACGATTGACGAACTAGGTGTAGACCCAATCATTCGTATTCATAAAAATCTTTCCTTCGATCTTCCCATGGTATTTTATATCATAATCATCACCTTGTTTGTCGTTGGTTCTGCAAATGCCATCAATTTTACAGATGGGATGGACGGCCTTTTAGGAGTCGTTGCAATTCCAACCTATTTTTTCTTTTTTGTGATTTCAGATCGTACAGAGGTACAACTGTTTTGTTTGATTATGATTGGATGCTTACTCGGTTTTCTCATTTATAATATTTATCCAGCCAAAGCTTTTATGGGAGATACAGGATCTCTAGCAATAGGTGGATCCCTTTCATTTCTTGCTGTGATTGAGAAAGTTGAGATTGTAATTCCCGTATTGTTCTTTATCTATTTCGCAGAAAAACTTTCGGTTATCTTACAAGTTGCTTCCTTTAAACTTACAAGTCGACGAATCTTCAGATTTACACCAATTCACTACCACTTCAGCTTAAAATATGGGTGGTCTGAAAATAAAATTGTCACGGTTTTTGGATTTATTTCTTGGATTTGTGCTTTTATCAGTTTGGCGTACTGGAAATTCTTTTTGCACCCTTAATTAAACATCTGTAAAAATGAAAGGAACTTCGTAATTACGAAGTTCCTTTTTTGCATACCAATATGTCAAATTGTTTATTAAGTTACTTGTCTCTCATTTTGAAGTAAATACACTTTAATCATAAAATAACTCACTTCATCAGGCAGCAGTTCTTTGATCGGCTTCAACTTCTCGCCGTTTGCTTGCTGAATGGCGTGTTCTATTTCTGAAACATATTCATCCGGAATAATATCTTCCATCTGAACGTCCATTCCTTCTTGCATGCATTGAATGAGATGACTCTCCACCGTGCTCACCGCGAGATCGCGATGCTCTGCAATTTCTTCCACACTCATCTCTTCTTTAAAAAACGTGTACGTCTCAAGATGTGAGTTCGGTGTAGCTTTCTTCGGCTTTTCAATACTGTCAGATCCCTTTATTGCTTCGTCTTTCTGCTCAGGGTTCTGGACTAGATAATCCGTAATGGCTTCAATGAACCGTTCTCCGTACTTTTCGAGTTTATTTTGCCCTACACCCGTTATCGTTAAGAATTCCTCTCTAGACTGTGGCTGCTTCACACACATGTCTTTCAAGGCCGTATCTGCAAATATGACGAAAGGTGGAACGTTTTCTCTTTCAGCAATCTCTTTACGAACCATTCGAAGTTCCTCGAACAATGGATCATTGACGGCAACTTGTTTCGTCTGAACAGCTTCTTTCCGCTTCACAGTTTCTTTTCCGAGTAGAACGTCCTTCCCTTTTTCATTGATGTAAAGGGTAGGAAATGTACCGTGTTCAACAGCTATTAGTTCTTGCGAGATGAAAAATTCGATAAAGTCCGTCACTTCTTTTGTACTTTTTTCTTTCATCAGACCATAAGTCGGAAGTTTATTGAGACGCAATTCCAGTACTTTTTTACTTTTGGAGCCTGTCAGTACTTGAGCGATGATCGTCTTTCCGAATCTCTTTTGCCCCATTCTCACGATACAAGACAGGACGATTTGAGCTTCTCGTGTCACATCGATACTTTCACGCGAATCAGTACAATTGCCGCAGCGACCACATGGCGGTGTATCCTCGTTACTGAAATACCTGACAATCGATCTTTGCAAACAGCTTTCTGTATGACAATAATCCACCATGAGTTGCAGCTTCTGCAATTCTTGCGACATGCGATCAGCTTCACTCGATTGATCAATTAAAAAGCGCTGTACTTGAACATCTTGAGGAGAATACAGAAGGATACATTCACTCGGAAGTCCATCACGTCCGGCACGTCCTGCCTCCTGGTAATAACTTTCCATGTTCTTCGGTAGCTGGAAATGGATCACATATCGGATATTGGATTTATCGATTCCCATACCAAACGCGTTGGTGGCTACCATCACTGTTGATTGATCTTGTAAAAACTGCTCTTGCTGTTCCATTCGCTCCGCTTCATCATAGCCAGCATGATAGCGTGAGACGTTGACACCACTTTTTTTCAATTGTTCATACAGCTTATCCACTGTTTTTCGGGTGGCTGCATAAATGATGCCTGCTTCATTTCCATTCTTTTTAATAAAGTCTTTTAAAAATTTGACCCTGTCTTGTCCTTTGATTACAGAAAATGATAGATTTTCCCGCTCAAAACCTGTCAGAACCGAATTGTTCTCATCAATATCAAGTGACCTACAAATATCCTGACGAACTTTCGGTGTAGCCGTTGCCGTTAACGCCAATACAGTCGGTCGTTTCGGCAGGCTTCCGATCATTCTCTGAATGCGCTGGTAACTTGGTCGGAAATCATGTCCCCACTGCGAAATACAATGGGCTTCATCCACTGCAATCAAGGGAATGTCCAACTCTTTTAAAAGCGTCATAAAGTCATACGATTCCAGTCTTTCAGGTGCGATATATAATAATTTGTATTCTCCGCTTTTCGCTTTTTCAATTCGTTCTCTCGTTTCCGATCCAGTGAGTGAACTGTTGATGAAAGCAGCAGGGATACCTAATTGTAGCAATGAATCTACTTGATCTTTCATTAAAGAAATTAATGGAGAAATGACGATCGTCGTTCCCTCAAATACGACCGCTGGAATCTGATAACAAATCGATTTCCCTCCACCAGTCGGCATCACACAAAGGGTATCTTCCCCGTTCAAAACCGATTGTATCGCTCTTTCTTGGCCCAATCGGAATGACGAATAACCATAGTATTGCTCCAGCATCTCTTTTGCTCTTTGTATCAAAACTTGTGATCCTCCTCGGATTATCTTCTCTGTTTATAAGGGTACCATCTGTACTGAGAAAAACATATCAAAGTTTAGATTTCTGCACATAAAAAAATTGACGTATCCTACTTCTCTTAGGAGTACGCCAATTTTTTCTAGTATTTTCTTGCTAGACTTAATCTTCTTTCTTTCTCGCCGCAGTTGGTCTGAAGCCTGGCTTCTCTTCCATTTCATATGAAGCGTCAAGTTCTTCCGAAAGCTCAACTTCTTCCTGCGTCAATCCGCCGACTTGATTTGGATCTTGCGAGATCTTTTTCTTGCTGTTGTTCGCTTTTCGACCGTGGTCCATTCTTCCCATGAAAGAACCTCCTTTCATGGGATTAGATTGCGAAAATCACCATTGAATTATTCGAAACGCGACCGCTTTCTAGCGTGTGAATGGTGGAATACTCTGCTTGAAGTTGAACACGTTCATCGGGTCGACCCGCGTTTTCACTTTTCGCAACCGATCGTAGTTTTCCCCGTAATAAGAGGTCGGCCAGTCAGAAATGGTCAGATCCGGCCAGTTGACGTAATCGCCTCTCGTATAAGGACTCATATGTTTCCGTAAAGCCACGACCCACTCGACGAACTTTTTTGGATCTTCACCTTTTTCCCAGGTCGTGTTGTATTCCTGAGCGATAAGTGCATTTCTGTGAAAATACGCCGTTTCCGTCGGACCGACTGTCTGGACCTTCCCTGCCAACGATTGCTGCCAGATCGATGCATTCTCATTCGGAGCATTTTCCAAAAACTTTTTCATGATTTGAATGCCACGTTCCGGAATTTTTTCATAAACAAAAGATCCCGATCGCTTAAAGTAGGAGGGTTCGTTCCCTGCAGGATAATTGAAATGTTCGAACGCTCTATTGAAAGGTAGCGATGCGATTTGGATTCTACGAGGGCGTGTTCCTTTCAGCAATGGTCTGATCAGCTGCTTCAATTCCTCTTTCGGGCCTACGAATTGCCCCTCCGATAGTATCAAATTTTGACTTTTCGCATGTAATTCTATGTCCGATGTTAACCTCTCATCGGTAAAAGGAGCCCAATTTTGCCATGAGTCAAACGCTTTTTCCAATTGATCAAAGTCCCATTCCACCCGGTATATGGAAACCATGTCTATCGGATGAACACGGAACGTGAACTGGGTGATGATTCCGAAGTTTCCTCCCCCACCTCCGCAACAGGCCCAAAACAAATCCCTGTTTTTCCATTTATTCGCCTCAACAATCTCTGCACTGTTGTCGCCTTTCGGAATCACGATCCTTACCCCAATGAGATGATCACACGTTAATCCGAATATTCTTGATAAGTATCCGATGCCTCCACCTAATGTCAGTCCCGCTACTCCAACACTGTATTCTGTTCCGCCTGGAAGAGCTCGTCCATACTTCCATAGCGACTGATACACATGACCGAGATCCGCACCTGCATCAATGACCGCAGTATTGCTACTGGTGTTCACCGACACTTTAACCATCTCGCTGATATCAATGACAATACCTTTGTTCAGTATAGAAAAATTTTGATAGCTATGCCGACCGCTTCTCACTCGAAAAGGAATATCGCGTTCACGCGCAAATTTCAATGCATTCAAAACATCCATTTCATCCTGGCAAAATACGATTGCAGCAGGGTACTTGCCTCTGTATAGATTCAAATTGGTGCGGGCTTCCGGATAAGCCGGATCATCCGGCAAAACGACCCGTCCAGTCAATTTTGTTGCCATTCTCTCTCCACCTCTAGCTTGTCTTATTACCGCAGTATATGAAGTAACGACAAGTTTAGGGAGGGCAGAACGGCAACTTTCAGGTCAATTATTCACTCGGCTCTTGAAAGAGTATCCCTTGTAACCTCCATTATCAGAGGACAATTTCAGTATGTTCCGGTCTTCCGGGATGCCTTCAAAGTACGAGCCGATACAGCCGGTCGTACACCGGTGTCCGGAAATCAATATGTTTACATCACTTGTACCGTACTTGTTCTCAAGCTCCTCCATGAAACTGAAAACCCGCTTCATGTAGCTAGGAATGTCTTCAACTCCCTCATAGACATCTGGATCGGGTATAGCCTCTTTCATTTGAACATCCTCTTTTTTCATACGGTCCGCAGTACCGAGGTCAAAGACATCCAACCTCGGGTCTATTGCAGGAGTCACGCCTGTTGCAATTTCAGCAGTATGAACCGCCCGCTCTTGTGGAGATGAAAAGACATAGTCAAAAGAGACCCCTTTCAACTCCCCTCTTAACGATTCAGCTTGTTTGATACCTTGTCCATTTAAAGGCAGTCCATTTCTACCTTGCAGCCTGCCTTCTTTATTCAAGTCTGTTTGACCGTGTCGGATGACATATATCATATTCTTCCTCCTTTGAATAAAAGAGCATTACTTCTTATCGAAGCAATGCCCACATGTACGTTAAGACGAAGGAACGAAAAGCTTTTCTTTTGCTTTGTCGTATTCATCTTGTAGTTCGGCTACCATTTCCTTGACCGATTGCACGGCTTGAATCTGATGGACTCCTTGCCCAGCCGACCAAATATCCTTCCAGGCTTTAGAATCCGATTGATCCAGAGAAGAGAGGTCGACTTTTTCCTTACTCTTCAATTTCTCCAGATCAATGCCAGCTTTGATGATGCTGTTTTTCAAATAATTGGCGTTAACACCTGTGAATGCATCCGTATATATGAGATCATCCAAGACCGATTCAATCAGCATCTCTTTATATTCATCTGATGCGAAGCTTTCTTTTGCCGAGATGAATCTCGTTCCCATATAGGCTAAGTCCATCCCTAACACTTCAGAAGCAAGCACGTCTCTGCCACTTGAGATGCAACCCGCAAGTATCGTGATACCATCCCAAAATTCCCGTACCGCTCCTGCGAATGCGAAGCTGTTGATGGTGCCTGCATGTCCGCCTGCTCCTGAACACACGAGGATGAGTCCATCTACACCTGTTTCAGCCGCTTTCCTAGCATGTGTAATCGTAGATACATCTGAGAAAACGAGTCCACCATAGGAATGGACGATCTCAATGACAGCAGATGGATTTCCGAGCGATGTAATGACAATCGGAGGCTCATATTTCTTCACGATTTCAAGATCCTTCTCATATCGTTTGTTCGATTTATGGACGATAAGATTCACAGCCCATGGGGCAACTTTTCGGTTCGGCTCCTTCTCCTTCGCCTCACTTAACTCAAATTGAATTCGTTCCATCCATTCTTCTAGAATCGTTTCGGTACGAGCATTCAATGAGGGAAACGATCCGATGATACCTGATTTGCAACTTTCAATGACGAGTTCAGGACTGGATACGAGAAACATAGGTGCAGAAATTACGGGTACACTTAGTTCTTTTGCAATATGATCTGGTAGCTTCGATAACAATTGGAAAACCCCTTCCATAATTCTTGTGCATACCTACTAATACGCCATCGGAATCAACTACACCTTCCTTTTTCCAAAATCGATCTCTGCACCTATGCCCAACAGAGCTCATACTCTGCAAAGGGGAGGGGTTTCCGATGGGTGCCATGGCTTCATTGTTCGAGGAAATGATCATGCTGTACGGAATAGCTGTGATTGGGTACATCGCTCGGAAAGCTCGAGTACTTCCGGACGGATCCGACTATGTATTGACCCAGCTTGTCCTCTATGTCACCTTACCTGCCCTCATCCTTTATTCCATGGATTTTCCCTATGAAGCTCGTTACCTCCATGATTTCAGCTGGTTGCTCTTGTTATCGATTACCGCCATCATCATCGCCTGTCTATTCGGATACCTTTTACGAAAAAACGCAAAACTACCCGATGAGCAAAAAGGCGTCTATGAAGGATTGATCGTATTCGGGAATCAAGGATTCATCGGTTATGCCATCGTTTATTTGTTACTCGGTGACATCGGCATCCTTTATACTGCGGTGTTCAATTTTCTTTACATCGTCTTGATTTGGACATACGGCATTTATGTGGTTGGAAAAAGCAATGCATCGTTCACATGGAAATGGCTCGTATTCAATCCGGGTGTAATGGCTACAGTGATCGGGTTCATCCTTTTTCTACTTCCGTATCAATGGCCACAATCGATCCATAACCTTTTTGAAACCGTCGGACTTCCCACCGTCCCGCTTTCAATGCTAATTATCGGAATCCTTTTAGCGAACTTAAACAAGAAAGAGGTATGGAACTATTTTTGCAGTCCATACCTCTGGTCTTCTGTATTCATGCGCTTGATCGGGATCCCCATTTGCCTCGTTCCGTTCATTGTTTTACTCGACAATAAAATTCTCTTACTCGTTGCGGTATTGGTTGCAGCAACGCCTTCCGCTCCGACAATCGCCTTGTATGCAAGGAAGTATGGAGGTGACCCTTACTTCGCATCCGTCGGTTCAGCCATATCAACCGTGCTCTCCATGTTCACGTTGACTTTCCTTTATGGGTTGTTGAAGTGGCTAGGTGTGTGACAAGACCGCTTCATGGAAGATTCGACGAAATGTATTGATGTTTACAGGCTCTATTTGATGCAATCGGTTCGTGAGAATCACCACAACGATTTTCTGTTCAGGATGGATGAATAAAGATGTCCCCGTGAATCCAGTATGACCGTACCCACCTGGAAAGTTCGGCGACCACTCAAATCCTAGACTTCTGGACCCTACGACTGTATTTTTAATTTCATCTATCAAGCTTGGTTGGATATCTACTTTCTCTGCATGTGAAGGATCGATATAAATTCGGCCTAACTCGAGAACATCGTCCACATTTGAAAAAAGACCTGCATGACCGGAGACACCTCTGAAGAAGTAATGCGTGTTTCCATCATTCACTTCTGCGATGATCGGTCGATCTGTTCTTCTCCATCTGTTAAAAGTGAGAGACCGCTCTTCGCACATCTTTCGCTCAATGTGATTGCCAAACTCCGTGGCTGCCACATTCTCCGCTTCAACCGGACCATATTTCATGGTCGACAAACCCAAAGGTACACAGATTCTTGTTCGGACAGCTTCATTCAAGGAATGTCCTGTTGTTTCCTCAATCACTTTTCCAAGCAAAATGAAGTTCACGTCACTGTACTTCACTTTTTCAGCTTGAAAAAGGTTTGGACCCAATTTATGAAGCTGTGAACAGAAATCATCGTCAGCCGTATAAAATGGATGCCAGGCAATCAAACCGGAAGAATGGGTCAAAAGCTGAAATAGGGTAATAGATTCTAGTTTTTCTCTCAGTTTGGGATGCTTAATATTCAAAAACTCCCCAACACAAGTATCCATCCTCAATTTTTCCTGACTGATCAGCTGTAAAATCATTGTCGTAGTCATGATTTTCGTGAGAGAGGCGATATCAAAAATAGTTTCCATGTTTACCGGTTCAAGTGTCGGTTCAGTTTGCCGATACCCTTCAGCTTTTTCATAAACCGTCTTTTCCTCTTTCAAGACCTTGACGACACAGCCTGGAAATTGAGTACGCACAGCGTCTTCTACGATTGCATCTAATCTGTTCATGAATTTCCTCACCTTTTTTCCAATCGTTCTACAGGTCGTTCCCCTTTTGCTTCAATCCGTCCGAAAATCAAATCCACAGTTGCCTGGAAAGAAGCCTGTTGGTCCGAGTACTGCGCAATCGCAGCATCAACCTCTGATAACACATCCGCATCATACGGATTTCGTGCCATGACAAGAATGGATTTTTCTGAGTGGCGGATGGTTTCATTCATGGCTGATTGTTCCCAACCTGTATCCCCTTCTCCGATAACGGTTTTGGAATCGGTTATCAGAATGGTCATTTCGCTCTTCTTCAGTTCTTGCTTCTGCGCTTCTGTGAGGGCATCACCTTTTAATAGGATCAGAGTAACTTTTTTGTGATCCTTCCAAAGCGCGTACTTCAATTTTTCTAAGTGTTGGCTATTGGTAGATACGAATGAGATTTGCCCGTTGACTGGTGCTGTGAGCGGAATCACACTTCCCTCATTTTTCATGAGTGTAATAGAATCCTGGGCAATCTTTTTTTCTAGTTCCACAGCTCGATTTGTAACCGCGGCATCTAACTCGTCTACCTCACTCTCATCGATCCACTTCAACTTCGCTTGTAAAATCCGATTGACCGATTGATTAAGCCGCTCTTCTGAAATCCGATTCTCTTCTACCGCTTGGGCCAAGGAATCATACGCGACTTTCAAATGGTCGGGCATAACGATGACATCCACACCTGCCAAAACCGCTTGAACCGCAGCTTCTCCTGGACCGAAATGATCGGTAATTGCCTTCATCTCCATAGAGTCTGTGAAAAGAAGCCCTTGAAACCCCATCTCATTCCTTAGTAGTTCATTCATGATTTTGGGTGACATAGTCGCTGGCGTTTGGATCGGTAAACCATCTTTACGAGAGGTGAATTCCGAATCATCAATGTTTGGGAAGGTGATATGCGCCGTCATGATACCAGGCACACCTTGCTCAATCATCTTACGGAAAGGTTTCCATTCGACTTGTTCCAGCTCTTCAATCGACTGTTCGCTGACTGGCAGGACGTAATGAGAATCCAAATTCACACTCCCATGACCTGGAAAGTGCTTGGCAACTGCCATTACGTCAGAAGCGTGCAGTCCTTCCATGAACGCGAGACCCATCTCAGTGACTAGCTCAGGATCATCTCCGAACGACCTCACACCAATGACCGGGTTATTCGGATTCGTGTTCACATCAACGGAAGGAGTGAAATCAATATGTACACCGATTTGTCGGAGTTCAGCTCCTAGCACTTCCCCGGTTTCACGGGCAAGGTCTGCACTATGTGTTGCACCAAGTGCCATATTGCCTGGAAGCTCGGGAAAGTAAGGGAGGCGTGTCACAATTCCTCCTTCTTGATCAATGGAAATGAGGAGTGGAACGTCACTTCCTTTCTGCATCGCTTCATTCAATTGCTTCACTTGATTCCGACTCTGTATATTTTCACGAAAAAGAATGATTCCACCAGGCTGGAACGTACCGAGCATTTCATTCAACTCATCGTTCATCTCAGTAACCGGTTCTCCATCCATCTCACGGATTGCTGGCATGAGCAGTTGACCGACTTTCTCTTCTGTACTCATTTGTTTGATAAAATCATCAAGATCCTCATCCGATTGCACTTCACTCCACATCATCGGACTTTGATTCATATAGATGAAAATAAAAAGAAGCAACAAAATGCCTGCAATTGTTGCTCCAATCAACCACTTATAAGATCGTTTCATTCTCTCCCCCCTGATTGTTTGTTATGAGGGTAATGCCATTTTTCCCATGACGACTTGTTTAGAAGCTCCTGTTGCCGTAGGAAGGTTGTTCGTTTCGCCGTGCAGGAATTGGTTTCCTAGAATCGTGAATGCAATCGCCTCTTTCGCATCCCCATCGAACGCAATGTCATCCATCTTAGATACCTTATATGAAAGAGCATCCTTCAATCCATCCATAATCGTCTCGTTGTAGGCACCACCACCGGAAACAATCAATTGATTGATGGCATGATCCTTATGTATGAACTTGTCGAGGCTTTCTGCAATCATCTGCACGGTATAGGCAGTGATCGTCGCGATCGTATCATTCGGATTCAGATTCAACTTTTCTGCTCTAACAAGGATTTTGTCCAGACGATCTTCTGTATAAAGCTCTCTCCCTGTACTTTTCGGTGGTTGAATCGTTAAAAATCCATCCTCCTGTATTAGGGTTTCTAGCAACTCCAAATGCACTTTACCTTGTTTCGCCATTTCGCCGTTCTTGTCATAAGATTGCTTGTTATTCGTCAATCTCCGGACAGCCCCATCAATCAAGACATTGCCCGGACCGACGTCAAAAGCACTGAACGCTCTGTTCCGGTTGGATAGTGCAGGGACAACCGTCAAGTTGCTGATTCCACCAATATTTAGTAACACTCGAGTCTCGGTCTCATGCGAGAAGAGCAGTGCGTCTACGAAAGGAACAAGCGGAGCACCCTGCCCATCATACGCCATGTCGCTCGGTCTGAAATCTCCAACGGTTAAAATACCTGTCTTTGCTGCGATGTTAGCAAGTTCCCCGATCTGTAACGTAGATCGTTCCTCAGGCCAATGATAAATCGTCTGACCGTGAGAACTGATGAATTGGATGTCTCCAGGTTGATAACCAGCCTTCTGGATGACGTTTAAAGCCGCTTCACCAAATCGTTCACCAAGCACGACATTCATCCGGCAGATTTTTTCAACCGTTGAAGAAGATGGACTGCAGAGCTCGATCAACTGTTCACGATCTTCACTCGAATAAGGCGTCGTATCGAATTCAATCAACTTCACTTCAGTGTTTTCTCCTGCCCCGCTGATTTCAACTAAAGCGGCATCAATTCCATCCAGCGACGTCCCGGACATCAAACCGACAGCCAATTTCCTCTCACTTTTCAAAATAGAAGTCAGTTTCTGAAGCATTCCATCCCTCCTACTTCCGACGTTTCTGTTGGATATATTCAATGGCACTTCGGCTCTCATCCAGGTACTGAATGGATGCATCGTATTGACTGGAAGCAACACACATGAACAGAATGTCCAACACGTGTAGCTGAGCGAGGCGTGAAGAGGTCGCGCCACTTCGGAATGTCGCTTCTTTCGATGCGGAAGTGAACAATTTGATATCCGCCTGATCAGCAACCTTCGATGAACCGTATTTCGTCAGACTGATCGTGGTTGCTCCCTTTTGGTTCGCCAATTCAAGGATATGGGCAACCTCCGCCGTTTCACCGGAAAACGATATGCCGACCACCACATCTTCAGGCTGCACATTACCTACGAGCATCGCCACCATATGAAGATCGGAGAATGCGTTGGCGTTCTTGTTGATTCGTAAAAATTTCTGCTGAGCGTCTTGTGCAATGATTGCCGAAGCGCCGACGCCGAAGAAATGGATGTTTTTCGCATCTTTCAACGCTTCGACTGACTTTGAAAGCTCACTAAGGTGCAGCATTTCCGCGGTCTCTTTCAGAGATTGGATGCTGTTGTTCGTCATTTTTTCCAACACTGAGTCGTAAGCTTCATTCGGTTGAATGTCCCGATAGCCTTCTTGAACGTCTTTCTGCAGATCCCCGACGACTTTCAGCTTCAGTTCTTGGAAGCCTTTCAGTCCTAAGGACTTGCATAGCCTGATAACGGCTGCACTACTTGTTTCACTATGCTTCGCAAGCTCACTCGTTGTGCAAGAAACGGCTGCTTTCGGGTTCGTTAGAATATAGCTTGCAATCTTTTTCTCTGATGGGGGTAACTTGTCACGCATTTCTTTCAACATCACAAGTCCACCGGTCGTATTCGTCATCTGTATTCACCTGCTTCTCTCTTTGCATCAATTCTTATTCTGAATGGTGACGGGTAACTTCCCTTTAACGTCTTCTAATCCGAATAAAGCACGGACGGCAATACGCAATGCAGGGGTCGTGAATTCATAAGTGGCTACTGACACATCGACTTCCGGAAACAATCCGAGGTCATATGGGCTTCTCATCGCAAAATGGATGATCGGCTTGTTCATCTTCAACATATCCTGCATCAACCTTTGTTGACCTTCCGATCGCGTAGCTGACAATGTCCCTACAATAATCACATCAGCACCACTCGCCAAAACGTTCATAAAATCAATCTCGCTTTGTTCTGGCTGTGGTGAAACAGAAGCCACCTTTGCTCCCAGGTTCAATTCTTTCACCAATTCTCCGAGCGCATTTTGTGAAAACCGTTCATCCTCAACTTGGGTCAAGTAACTGTTTTCCGGATAAATGACAAGGATTCGTTCATGATGATCCCGTTTTAGCGGGAGCAATCCTTTTCTATGCTCAAGGAGTGTAACACCGCTGCGCATCACGTCCTCAGCTAGTTTCTGATGAGCTTCTGGCTTCAAGAATCCTTTCAGGTCATCGTGCCAATCCAACGTGCTTTCTTTCAGCTTCATCACACGATCGACCGCTTCATCAATCAGCTTCTCGTCGATCTCTCCGCTCTGAACGGCTTGATAGATCGCTTCAATCGCTTCATGCTGCAATTGAGGTAAGTGGGAAATCATGATCAGATCGACGCCCGCCTTGATCGCCTCGACCGCCCCTCTTGCCGTACCGATTCCGTCTGCGATGGCTTTCATCTCCATACAGTCGGTCGTAATGACACCTTCAAACCCGAGCTCTTCACGCAATAGACCAGTCATGACAGCTCTGGACATTGTCGCCGGTCGGTTTTCTTCCGGCTCGATGGATGGAAAATAGACATGCGAAGACATGACCGTTTCCGCTCCGTTTTCAATCGCTTCTTTAAAAGGGACCAATTCTACCTCATGCAATCTCTGAAGCTCGTGCGGGATCACTGGCAATGCCAGATGCGAATCGACAGTCGTATCACCGTGCCCCGGGAAATGCTTCAGTGTCGTAATCACTCCGGAAGCTTGCATTCCCTTCATCAACTGCTTTCCGAATTGGGCAACGACCTCCGCCTTCTCCCCAAAAGAACGTACATCTATGACAGGATTGTTCGGGTTGTTGTTCACATCCACAACAGGCGAAAGGTTCCAGTTGATGCCCAAATCCATCAGCTCTCGACCGGAAGCTTTTCCAATCTCAAATGCGCGTTCTGGATTACCCGTTGCTCCTAGCAACATGGCTCCAGGAAACACGGTCGTTCCTTCTCCTAACCTACGAACGACACCATTTTCCTGATCGATGCAAATGAACAGAGGATGCGTATGACCTGCATTTTTCGCAGTGGATTGAAGCGTTGTTGTCAGTTGTTGAATCTCTTCAGGAGTACCAATATTCCTACCGAATAAAATGATGCCGCCTACATGATGATTCTCGATCAGATCTTTGATCTCGTCAGACAGCTCCGAAGGATGATCGGCTTTAAATCCGAACACCATCAATTGGCCAATCTTTTTCCGTAGATCCATTATTGTTTCACACCACCCATTGAGAGTCCTTTGACAAAGTAACGCTGGAACAACAAGAAGAATACGATCATTGGGATCGCTGCGACCGTAGCACCTGTCATAAGCAGCTTGAAGCTTGCAAGGTTCGCGTCCTGTAACGTTTTCAGTCCTGCCGGAAGCGTTAACAGGTTCTCATCGTTCAATACGATGATAGGCCACAAGAAGGAGTTCCACATCAACACGAACGTAAAGATGCTCAACACTGCCATTGCAGGTTTTGCGAGCGGTACGATCACCGTCCAGAAGATTTTCCATTCCGACGCACCGTCAATTTTCGCCGCTTCAATTAACTCATCCGGTATTGCCAGTAAGAATTGACGCATCAAAAAGACACCGAAAGCTAATGCGAGACTCGGGAAAATCAATGCCCAGTGCGTGTCAAAAAGCTGCAATTTCTGAACCATCATGAACGTCGGCACAAGCGTGACCTGCTCTGGAATCATCATTGTAGAGATGATTGCCCAGAAGATAATCATCTTCCCTGGGAATTTCTTCTTTGCGAGCACATATCCGGACATCGTATCGATCAAGACAATGGCGACCGTCGTGACAATGGATATGTATAAACTGTTGAGCAGCCATTTCATGATTTTCGTCCGCTCAAAGAGTATGACGAATCCTTCAAACGTTTTCGTAACTACTTCATCCATCTTCTCGTCGTGATAAGCAGCTTGCGCATCATTGCCTGCATCCTCTGCCGCTTCACGCTTTTGCCACTGATGGAAGTACTCTTTCACCCCGACCGGATACAACTTCGGTGGAGTCGATTCCACGTAATTGACTGGTTCCTCCATCGTTTCATTTTGATAACTCGGTAATTGTAATGAGGTCGCGAACACCCAGTACAGCGGGAGTAGGGAAACGATTGCCATGAATATAAGCGTGACATAGATGAGCATTTTTCCGACTTTTTGGTTCACTTGTTTTGGATTCATCTTCCCACCTCCTTAATGATGATCCCGTAGTGTTCGATATTGGAAAATAGCAAATATCATAATGATGAAGAACAGGATAACGGACTGTGCCGAGGCTAATCCGAATTTGAAATCGCGGAATGCGGTCTTATAAATGACATGGACGATCGTTTCTGTAGCATTCCCTGGTCCGCCGCCCGTCATCATGATGATTTGGGTAAACACCTGGAACGAGCCGATCGTACTTAAAATGACCAGATACAAGGTCGTTGGCTTCAGCATCGGTATTGTGATGCGCAACCACCGTTGGAACGCATTCGCCCCGTCAATCCTTGCCGCTTCGTATAACGATTGGTCGATGTCATTCATCGCTGCAAGGTAGATGATGATCCCGGCACCTGGAGGAATCAAAATCGACATGATCATGAGTGCAGGTAACGCAGAATCACTCTTACCGAGCCAGTTGACAGGTTCAAATCCGAACCATCCGATGATGTAGTTGAAGATTCCGAACCGATAGTTGTACATCCAGCGCCACACCATTGCGATGATGACCATAGACGTTACCGTCGGTAGGTAGAACGCAGCTCTGAAGAAAGATTGCGAGAGCTTACCGAGCGGCTGCACGAGTGATGCAATAATGAGTGCGGTGATGACAAATGCCGGTACGGTCACAATCGTATAGAGGAATGTGTTCCATAGCGACACTTTGAAGACCTTACTTTGGAAAGCTGTTATATAGTTGTCGAACCCGATCCATGTCGAGCCCATGATATTGAATTCCTGAAACGATAATATGAATGCCCAAACAATCGGAACGAGCATGAACAAGAAAAAGAACAAAAGCTTCGGCATGAGAAAAAGGTAAGCCACTTTGTTCTTGTACATCTCTTTCAGGACCTTTTTGGTCTTCGATTTCGTTGTCGTCCGTTGTTGGACTTTACGTTCGGTTACCGTATTCGTTTCCAAGGTTGTCCACTTCCCTTCTGAACCGACAATGACTAAAATTGTAGGGATTGACTCGATCGTTCATCGAGCCAACCCCATGGGTTTAAACTATTCGCTTAGAATGGCGTTTACAGCTTCTCCAGCGTCTTTCAATGCGTCTGCCGGTTCTTTCTCACCGTTCAGAGCAAGCTGAAGTTCCTTCTGGATCGCTTCATCAATTCGTGCCCAGTTTTCGTGACGAGGAACAGGTACTGCATGCTTTGCAAGTTCTTGCGCTCTCGCCATTTGAGGGTTATCCGCAAACGGTTCTTGGTCCGCAGCAGATTTTCTTGCTGGGAACGTTCCGTAGTTCTTTGCGGTTACCACTTGCTCATCCGTGCTCGTGATGTACTTCATGAACTCAGCTGTCATGCGCTTTTTCGCTTCGTCTTTCGCGTTGAACATCACGTAACCACCGACACCGCCAATTGTAACGGGTTCGCCAGTTTCACCGATCGGATACTCTGCAACCATGAAGTTCGTCTTGAACTTATCTCCTTGTGCAGCAGCAATTGCCCATGTCGCCCAAGGTTGAACCGCTACTGTTCGTTGATCGGCTGCAGCCCAAGCCTTCCAAGTACCACCGACATCTTGACCACCCATGCTTTCAGGTGCAACTTCGTGTTTGTATTTAAGATCGACAAGCTTTTGTAAGCCGCTGATCGCTTCTTCGGAGTCAAACGTATACTCCGTCATGTCCTCATTCAATGGATACCCGCCATCCATCAATAGGAACGGCCAAGCTTCATAGTATCCTGGAAGGATGTACGTTGAGAATCCATCCACTTTATCACCAGTGAGTGCTTTCATCTTTTCGACGAATTCATCATATGTCCATTTTCCATTTTCAGGAGGTTCTACGCCTTTTTCTTCAAAGATATCAAGGTTCAGAAGCATCGCATGAACACTGATCGACGTCGGAATACCATACAATTTGCCGTCAGTCGTGTACGCTTCTAGTGCATTGTCATAGAAATCACTTTTGTCTTCATCTGAAAAATAAGGATCCAATTCAGCGATGACACCTTGTTTGATGTGGTTTTGGTTGACTGATCCACCACTGATGTCCACTGGTGCGATATCCGGCCATGCACGTCCAGCAATCGCTACACTGAGCTTGTCATTCATTTCAGCCCAAGGTGTTTTGACGAGTTTGATTTTTACATTCGGATACTCTTTTTGGAACTCAGAAATCTTCGCTTCAATCCAGTGGTACTTGTTTTCATCCTTATCAGCCCAACGTGGACCATCCCACATCGTGATGGTGCCTTCCCAATCCTTCCACTCATCCGAACTCATGTCCTTTGATGCATCATCATTCGAACATCCAGCAAAAATACCAACAACGAGCATCATTGAAACGAATCCCATTAACCATTTCTTCATTTTCAATGTGAATCCCCCTCACAAATTTGTAATTCGCTAACTCTACTTGAAACGTTTTGCCAATTCAATCGCCTTTTTGACAAATCCATCTGCTTTCTGAATGCTTTCTTTCGCTACAACTAGTGGTACGTCCGCCTTCTGCATGACAATTGCAGTCTTCACTTCATAACCTGTCTGCTCTAACAGTTTTTCGGCTTCCTCATACGGAATTCCTGTAATCGTCATGACGATTCCTTTCGCTCTTTCCACCAATTTCTTATTGGTGGCGTTCACATCGACCATCAAATTTTCATACACTTTACCCATTTTGATCATCGAAGCAGTCGTCAGCATGTTCAGGACCATCTTTTGTGCAGTTGCCGCTTTCATCCGGGTCGAACCCGTCAGAATTTCAGGACCGACCACAACTTCAATCGCTTGGTCCACAAGATCCGATACAACCGAATTCGGATTACAGCTTAAACTGACCGTTTTCAGTCCCATTTCCTTTGCGGCTTCTATAGCACCAATGACATAAGGCGTTCGACCACTCGCCGTTATCCCAACGATCACATCGTTTTCAGCCAAACCCCGAGCGAGGAGATCTTTTCTTCCCTGTTGCTCATTATCTTCCGCACCTTCGATCGCCTCGAACATCGCCTCCGCTCCTCCTGCTATAATCGCTTGCACGAGCTCTGGAGGTGTGCTGAACGTCGGTGGGCATTCGGCCGCATCAATGACACCTAATCTGCCACTTGTGCCAGCACCGATGTACAATAATCTGCCGTTGTTTTTAAAACCCTCATAAATCAAATCAACTGCAGCAGAAATGTCTGGCAAGACCTTTTTTACCGCAAGAGAAACGCTCTCATCTTCCTTGTTAATCGTTTGCAGAATCTCTTGAGTCCCGAGTGTGTCGATGCTATTCGTATGCATGTTGCGCTGTTCCGTCGTCAACGACGTCAAATCTAACTCCATAAGACACCTCTATTGTTTGAAAATTTTAAATGAAGACCCGTTCCATCCCCCTTTAAATGTTTGTTGAATGTTGATTTCACAATTACGGATACACTCTTAAAATATTATTTCGGCCTGAAATGAAAAATCCCTTCCAAAATAAAATATTTTTTTAGTTTTTTATTTTAAATTATAAAATTTGATTTCAGATAGGCAAAAATAAAAAAGCTTGGATAACCAAGCTTATCAACTGAAAAAGGGTGCCATGATGAACATCATTAAGGACACGAAAAGGAGCGTCTTCCTGATTGTTGGTGAAAAAGGGTGCCCCTTATAAAAGACTGTTTTTTGAAATCTATTTTTATAAAACACTGTAATAGAAATGAGGATTGCGCACCCCACCATCCAACCACCAACAGTATGATCAAGATTAATCCCAAACATGTTGTATATGAGCTTACTCACACCACCTAACAAACTACCAAGAAGAATAAGTATGACTATGAATCGCAAAAACTCTAAAGAAATCCGTATACCGCTCCATAATAATCTCATTATTCATTCTCCTTAATACAGCCGGTTTTGATAACCTTCTTTCAGGTCAGCCGCTATTCTCTTTTCGTCCATTTCAGGTATATTGACGTGATCTGCTAGTATCTTCGCAGGTTTTGGAAGAGAACAGTCTTCATACCATGTATCGTTATGCCAGAGTTGTGACCTCTTGAGGGCTTTGGCGCAATGGATGAAACATTCTTCCACTATTACGGCAATTGCTAGTAATGGAGTCTTCCCATTCACGTTCATCTTTTCTAGAATCTCTTCATCTCGTATAGCCTTAGCTTTTCCGTTGATTCGGAGGGTTTCCTCCAATCCTGGTATGAAAAACAGTAAGCCCACATTCGGGTTCGTCATGATGTTCAATATGGAGTCCATCCTCTTGTTGCCGGGACGTTCTGGAATAACCAATATGTTTTCATTTAAGATATGTACGAAGCCTAGCGCATCCCCTCGAGGAGAACTATCACAAGAGCCTGCTAGATTGGAAGTTGCTAATACTAGAAAAGGTGACTTGGAGATGAACGTTTTGACATGCTCGTCGATATGAGAAATGACTTTTTTCCTTGCTCTCTCACTCGGGGTACCAATGATTTCTCGCAGCTCTTCTTCGCTCGTAATTTCATGTTTAAATTGCATTCTTTTTCTCCTCTATAAAATAAAGTTCTCTCATTAAAGATGGTAATTGGAACGAATGATTTGCTGAAATAATTTTGGCCTTTGGTTCTCCAGACTACTGATTAATGCGTCACCAAAGACAATGACGGATTTCTCCCATGGATGTCCGATATATCCCCAACTGAAATTCTGTTCCAAGTAGAAAGGATAATCTCCATTAGGAAAAGGCGGAACCACCCATTCACCGAATTCATCACTCGGTATTTCATCGCGTGGGTTGAACCAATACCCTTCATGTTGCCACTCCAATGCATAGATCAACTCATCTTGACTCGTTAGATTTCGGAAAGCATGTATGACCTTATTCTCCAGATCTTCGTAAAGGGCTTCGTGATTTTTCGCTTTATAGTATGAAGATACATCATACGTGATAAAAGGCGCAGGAACTGATAAGGAAGGAAAGATTGTCGTACTTGGTCGAAACTCAAATTCTTCGTAAATCGTGGTCCAAACCTGCTCCGATTCTTGATCGTTCATTGGCACCCAACTTTTCATATACATACACCCTCCCTTTTTTACATAGCTCATTCCACATCTTTCCATTCGTTCCTTTTATTTTATCTAATTAGAAAAGACGCGTCCACTGGACGCGTCTCCTTCATTAATTTTCCCTTATATTATTTTTAAATGCTTGATCGACATCAAACATTCGCTTCGCTGCATAGATGAGAATGAACTGAATCACGATGATTGGTAATCCCATCAATCCTGACACAACCGATAACGGTGGTAACCCTCCGATTCGCATCAAGACAAGGGCAACTGCCGTAATGATTCCAGCGATGACAATCCGCAACGTTTTAGGCGGTTCATGTTTACTCATATCCCGCTTACTCGTATATGCTGCTACGGTGTAAGTGGTCGAATCCAGTGTCGTCGTCAGGAAAATAAGTGCGACGACCATAAAGATGATGATGGACAGTTCACCGAGTGGCAGTGTGGATAGAATCTCTGGAATGACAGCCATTCTTTCCTTCTCCTTCACGAGCTCTAATACCGGAAGTTGATCTGTGAGGTAACGGTGCACTCCAAGCCCACCGAGTATGCCAGTTGCTACCCAGGAAATGAGAGTCGGTGCCAACAGATAGGTAAGAATCATTTCTTTGACTGTCCGGCCTTTTGAAATTTTCGCCGCAAATACACTGTGCAGCATCGCCCAGGTCGCACTATAGGCAAACCAGAACACCGTATTACTTTGGATATGCGATGCTGCCCCTTGATGGACAGACTCCGTGTTCATTGAAATTGGAATGTAGTGTGTCAACAGAAAGGAAACACTATCCGAGAAATAATTCAAAATGAACACACCGGGTCCTGCTATGATGATGAAAAGCCCAAATAGTGCAGCTAAATACATGTTCAACGTACTTAACCGTTTGATTCCTTTATCAATCCCTAAGTATGCACTGATCGAGAACAACATCACCCAGATGATGGTGACGATGATTGTCATCGTGAAAGTCACTTCCATCCCCAACAAAGAGGACAGATTATGTGTAACAATCGGAGCTCCAAGCCCCAAAGTCACGGCTGCTCCCGCTAGAATGCTGATCAGGAAAAGCATGTCCAGGACTCTGCCGCCCCAGCCATCTGTAAATCGATCACCAAACAACACCCGACAGGCTTCTGAGATCCGCATCAATGGTCGTTTTTTTACATGGAGGATGTATCCCATCGCAGGCGCAATCATGACAAAGATCGCAAATACCTGGAAACTCCATAAGAACATGCTGTAGGAATTCCCCCATAATAGGGCTTCAGCTGAGCCCGGTTCCACACCTGCCGGAGGATCGTTTGCAACCGACGTCCACTGCAACATCCCTGTCCGCATGATTGTTGAACCAATCCCCATCGCAATCAATATGGAAGCATATTCGAATAAGGTGAACCTCGGCTTTTCCTTCGGATCACCGAGTACGACTTGACCATATTTGGAAAATGAAAAATATAACGCCGCAGCCACCAATAGAATCCCATACCATAAGTAACCCCAGCTGAATACCTTCACGATATAGTCAAAAATGGAGTTCAGTAATTGGAGCGATTCCGCTTCGTACAATGCAAACGGAACACTTATGGCAATGATGACGAGTAAAGATGGTAAGAAGATCTTATACTCGATCAAGTTTTTGCTATTCATGTTCTCCCCCTCTTTCTATATAATAAAAAGCCCCACAGTTATTCAATGAATAACCATGAGACCCATATCTATAGTCGTCATACCCGGATTCCATTCCTCTAAAACGAAATTTTCTCCGGGCTTTTTTGTCAATTCCAGAACCCCTTCATATGATAAAAAGAGTCATTTAGGCGGAAGGGGGAGGTGAAGGTATGAAAGACTATATTTATCAACAATGTGTTCACCATATTGAACAGCCTGTGATGATTACCACGTACAAAAAGGAAGTCTTTGTCGGTGTCATTGTAGATGTGGATTCGGAGAAAGTATACCTGCAACCATTTGAAGAAAGAGAAGGAAGGTTCTTTCCTTTATTAGGTGCGGGGCTAATTGGTTTGGGGCTGGGTGCGATTGCTGGTGTCACCTTGTTCCGACCATACCCGTATTATCCACCATATGGTTATGGAATCTGGTAAGCAAAACGCAAAAATGTCTCATGGCTGTTTCAGCATGAGACATTTTTTATTTTATTCCGAACTTGAATGAAATGATGAAGTTGATCAGGAAGCTAATCATCAGGATGACAAGTAAAGTAGGATTGGGCAGTTCATACCAGATGGCTTTCAAAATCAGAAAAGCCAGTAACGATCCAAATACGCTCCCGATCCATAACCTTTTTTGCAGCTGAAAATTACTCATTCAATACCTCGCAACAATTTTAGTCCAATTTCTTGAACTTATATACTTCTCTCGATTCGATAAGATCCGCTGTCTGATCGCGATAGTGATTATAGTGATCTGTCGTTATATGCTCCTCAAATGCGGTTTCATTCTCCCAGATTTCATAAAGCATGAACGTATCGTCTTCTAGACCTTGATGCAATTCATACTGTACACAACCTTCTTCTTCTCTTGAAGCACGTTGAACTTCCTTCAGCTCTTTAAAAAATTCCTCAACTTTATCACTTTTCGGTTTGAAAATCGCATTAATTACAATAGCGTCCATTTCGATACATCCTTTCAATCTTAGGGCTTTGCAAAAACTGTACCACAAATCAATTGCATTCACCTTACATATGCTCGTCGATCACTACATAAATCCATGTTTAATTCAAAAGCGTTTGAGCAAACTATTTTTGTCATAAAGAAGGTTCGTGTTATAACTGACTACGTAATCCTTAGTTTCTATAAAAAAATTAGGAGGTAGAGAAAATGAGCAAGCGAGTACTTATGGTTGTAACCAATCACACTAAAATTACAGACGATTATAAAACCGGCCTTTGGCTGGAGGAATATGCTGTCCCTTACAACGCGTTCAAGGCAGCTGGTTATGACGTAAAAGTAACAAGCATCCAGGGAGGCGAAGTCCCACTTGACCCGAACAGCATTCCTGAAGAAGAAGTCAAGGAATGGGCTGAAGCTCAAGATAAATTAAAGGACACAGCTCAACTGTCAAAAGATGATGCAGAAGGCTTTGACGGCATTTTCCTACCAGGCGGACACGGTACAATGTTCGACTTCCCAGAGAATGAAACCCTTCAGTATGTCCTTCAACAACATGCTGAGCAAGGAAATGTCATCGGATCCGTCTGCCACGGTCCATCTGGTCTTGTAAACGCAACATATGAAGACGGAACTCCACTTGTAAAAGGTAAAACCGTAACAGGCTTCACAGATTCAGAAGAAATCAGCATGAAATTGGATGTTCATATGCCATTCATGTTGGAAACGGAGCTTCGTAATAAAGGAGCAAACTTTTCAAAAGGTGAAGACTGGACTTCTCATGCTGTGCGTGACGGAAACTTGATTACCGGTCAAAATCCGATGTCCAGTGAAAGTGCAGCCGAGAAAATGGTAGAAGCACTGAAGGAAAAAGAGTAATTTGAGTTGAAATGTTGTAAAACAGAGCCGGACAGTGATTATGTCGGCTCTGTTTTTTTGTTTTAGAGTGGGTTTTGATTATTTCCCATAAAAAACGGGTTATTTCCAATAAAAATGAGAAAATATAGATCAGATTTTCGATTTTCCCATAAAAATAAAAAATTATAGACCAGATTCAGAAATTATAGACCAAAACGCCATTATTTTTCTCTAATCCACTACTTCAACAATTGAATAAATGACCTGCTCTGCATCCTCTGGTCTATTAATAACGAATAAGTGGTCCGCTTCACCAGTTTTTGGCTGCTTTACATTTCTTTCAACCTCTTGACGATCGAGCACTTCTTGAAAGGTTGATGCACTGCGAAAGATCTTTGTGCTCCGCGTACTATCGGCAATACGTGCCCGCAGTACATCATCCGGTAAGTCAAAATCAACAAGGATACTCTTAAAGCCTAAATCATGAAAACGGGACAGCAATTTCAAGCGGATCTTCTCATTGCGATTGGAGTTGCACAATATAAGGTGAGCATTCGTCTCTTCCACCGCATAATCTACAATGGTTTTCGTGATTGCATATTTAAAAGTATTGGGACCACTGGCAGGCAATAGTTTATCATAATATGTATTGATAAACTCTGCATGTACGTCCTGGTCAATGACCACCGTATTCTTCAATTGTCTTTCTAAATCTCTTGCAAACGTCGACTTTCCACTATGTGTTTTTCCAACAGTAATGATTACATATCTCTCCATTAAAAATCTCCAATCTGACTAAAAGTAGTGTAGATATTGATTCCATACTCCTCGGTCATTTCCTATGTAAAACGTAAAAAAGCAGCCGCTGATGGGCTGCTTTCATTCCGATTAAGAGCGTAATTTAGGATTTTCCCTCTTCGCTTCTTTCACTCTCGGTTTGCGATATCCACCTGCCATATCGGCATGTTTGAATTCTTTCGCGTAAGACACCTCTTGAGCGTCTGATAATTCCATCCCATTTCCTCTTACAGGTTGATATTGAATATTTCTAGCCAATGTACTCATCCTTTCTGTGGAATTGGGTTATGTCCATGCTGTACCCGGCACAGAAATACGATAAACATTAGTCACTAATCTTAAAAACGATAAGGCCGGAATTCGTCCTTTAGAACACCCATCAAGACGGAATCATGATATTCACCATTGTAAAAGAGGTCCTGTCGGATGCGGCCTTCTTCTTTAAACCCTAACTTTTTATAAGACTTGATCCCTCTTTCGTTATAGTCGAAAACATCAAGACCGATCCTGTTTAAATTGAAGATGTTAAAACCATAATCCAACAGAAGCGACATTGCTTCTGTTCCGTATCCGCTTCCCCAACAACCTTTCTCGAAAATCGAGATACGAACGACAGACTTACGGTTTTGATGGTCGATTTCGAGCATCGACAGATCTCCTATCAGTTGATCGTTTTCCTGTAAACAAATAATTAGATCCACTCTAGTCGTATCGGTGGAAATACTCTCAAACCAATTTTGAACACCAGCTCGACTGAATACCGCTTGGGTTCCCGTTAGCCTTCTGCCTTCTTTATCCCACAAGGCTTGAGTATAGAAAAGATCTAAATCATGTTCTTCAACAGGTCTCAAATACACTCTTTTGCTTTCTAAAAACTTGATTGGTTTATGTACATTTTGTTCCATGATCATCCCCCAAATGCTTTCTGATTAGTTGTCACTTTAGATAGTTGTAAACGCCTCAAGCTCTCTCAAATAAATCTGGAGACGTTTCTCAATTTGTTCTTTTGTCCCGAATCGGATGATTTGTTCATGGCTCAATTCATCTTTTTGCAATAGCTCATGATGTGTAAACGCCATCGATAAAAGCTTTATGAACACTTCAACATTCAAGTCTTGCAGTTTTTGCGGTGAGCCGTTTGTATATCCTGCTATGAATCCTTCAGCATTGGCCTTTAATCTCGGTATATGAAGGTGATACTGACATTTCCCATATCTTTCAGTGTCATGAACCGTATGGAAAAACCCCTGATAATTGTAAACATAATTGGCAGCTAGTGAAGTTCCTGTGTAAAGGATCGGTACCGGATCGATCATTCGAGCACCACTACTGGTAAAAAGAATGTTTTCAGGAGAGGTGTCTTGATTGGTAAGCACCTTTTTTTCACGTTCTACTGACCGTTTAGAGAGCAATTCCTTACCTATGTTTAAAACTTTTTCCTTATCAAAGCGGTAATTATTGGACGCCAACGTATTCAAATCATCCAGGTACTCTTGCGTTTCTTCAATAATGCACGCTTTCAAGTCCATATCTAATGAGCCTTTCACATTACCGCTGTCTCCGACTTTCAAGTATCCAATTCCGTCATAGGGATGTTCTAAACCTTCAAGTGCCAGGAAAAACTCTCCCAGTTCTGCACCATACCGTTTTGCTTGTTCCTCGGTTTGATCGCCAAGCCCTGCTGATGTTCCCAAATAGGATTCAATGGTATAAGTCAATTCGTCATGGACGAAGTACTCGAAATGCTCAGGACAGATACCTTTTTTAGCTTTATTAGCCATTTCGTAAAATGCTTTCGTGCCAGCAAACTCGGTCGTCAATTCATCTCGATTAAAAACGACCTCTTGATCGTAGGCTGTTTTTTTCGGAATACGAAGAACGAGGGAATCTTTTTCAACCAAATAAGCAAAGTGCCAGGCACCTTCACCTAAACGATGGATCTGAGATTTATCCGATAGTCCATTTAATCCTTCATTGTTTAACGCTCTATTGATGAGTTCAAGTTCTGTAGAAGCGTTTTTTGTAAGCAAGTTCATGTTATGTAAGCTCCTCTTTTTCACTATGTAGATGAAAGAAATTCAGCATCCCCAACAGTACTTATTATAGAGAGAAGGGCTGAATCCTTCTTTTCTAAGGTTTCTAATCTTTTTTCTGGAGGATAATCTTCATGTACATACCATTGAACATGAGCGGCTCCTCTTCTCTAATCAATAATCCATCTTTATGTACCGCATACAATTTTTCAAAATTGATCCCGATATCCGTCCCCAATAACTTAATAAACGGTCTTAATGCTTTTTTCAAAAAGGAAAGACCTTTATGTTTAGGCGCAAATTTATCAAATACAATGATAGTCCCTTGAGGCTTTAATACTCTCACCATTTCTTCCAAGCACCTTTTCGTATCAGGTACGACCGATAAAACAAGACTTGCCACAACAACGTCAAATTGATGATCCGGAAAACTCATATCTTGAGCATCCATTTTCAAGAATTCTATAGATGTACCTTTGAATTTGGTTTTCGCTTTGTTGAGCATATCGTTTGAATAGTCGATCGCTGTTATGTTCATTACTTCGTAGTTGATAAGCTCTAAATCTGCACCTGTTCCTACTCCTACAAATAAGATCTCCTGACCCTCGTGAAAACGTTGGTCTTGAAAAACCTCTTTTCGTGCTTTGAGGAATTGCCCAGTGTTGAAAAACTTATCATAAACAGGAGACCAAAGTTTATAAACGAATCTATTCCACTTGTCCAATACATCACCCTCTTCTAGAAAACAAAAGAACCCTTATAGTAGGGTTCTTCGACTTGTACTACTTTTTTAAAACTCCTATTTCGCGTTTTCATCCGGTTGATGGATACCGAAAATATTTCCTTCCGTATCTATGTAGTACCCTTGCCAAGCCATTCCTGGAAGTGCATATTTCGGCAATGCGACCTCTCCACCGAGCTCCTTGATTTTAGTGTCGATGGAATCGTAATCTTCTACACCCATCGTACAAGTAAAGGAATTCACTGCCTGGTTTTTTTCTGGTGGTGGACCTTGACGTTGCATTAATGCGCCGTTGATTCCAGGCTCATTTGCATCTCCTGTTACAGCCCCGAAATATGGCATGCCAGCAAATTCGCTCCAATCTTCAAACGTCCATCCGAATACTTCTCCATAAAACTTCTTAGCACGTTCCATGTCATCTACATGAATCTCGAAATGAATCAATCTTCCCATCATTACCTCCAGATTTGACAGATTTTTGACTACTGAACCTTCACGTATGTATATTCTTATCGGAACGCCATAATCCTGCTTCAAAAGGTCAGATTACAGAATTAGATCTTGTAAAAGAGGGAAGATAACTCATATGCGAAAAAGTTTTATCTTTCGTGGACTATGGTATATTTATAATTGTTAAACCGTATAAAGGCTCAGATGATTTGGATTTGTTTGTGAAAGGGGTACTTTTTTGTGGAGTCAATTTGGTTAGAATATGGATGGACATTACTGATACTTATTGGTCTGGAAGGCTTGCTATCAGCGGATAACGCACTTGTTCTTGCGGTGATCGCCAAGCACTTACCAGACGATGAAAAAGAGAAAGCGATCAAATATGGAATTATCATGGCGTTCGCCTTCCGCTTCCTTGCTCTTTTTGCCATTTCCTTTATCGCGAATGTATGGCAGATTCAAGCAGTCGGAGCGGCTTATCTTCTATACTTAGGTCTAAAGCATGTCATTAAGGCTCGCTTTGGAAAAGAAAACGAAAACGTCCATAAGGATGAAGAAGAAGAGGCTGCAGGAAAAGGATTTTGGCCAACAGTCGGAAAAATTGCAGTGGCAGACCTTGCGTTTGCGATTGATTCGATCTTAGCTGCAGTTGCTCTAGCACTTGGCCTACCAGACTCCCCGCTCGGTGACTTCGGCGGTATGGATGGCGGAAAATTTCTAGTCGTCGTGCTCGGTGGGATTGCAGGACTTGTCCTCATCAAGTATGCTGCAACCTGGTTTGTAAAACTTCTTGAACAACGCCCTGCTTTAGAAACGACTGCTTATGCGATTGTGGCATGGGTCGGAGTCAAGCTTGCAGTAATCACTCTTGCGCACAAGGATATCGGCGTACTGGACCACCATTTCCCACATAGTACGGTCTGGACGCTCATCTTCTACGGCGTGCTGATTGCAATCGCATTATTAGGCTGGTTCGCACCAACTAAAAACAAAGAATCTCAAGAAAACTATAGTGAATGACGTTAAAAAAATGGCGTACCCGAGTTAACGGGTTACGCCATTTTAGTTTATAACCTATTTTTCAGGAAGTAGAACAATCTTTCCGAGTTTCCCTGAGTTTTTGAAGTAGGTTTGTGCCTCTCTTGCTTCTTCTAATGGAAAAGTACAATCGATGACTGGCTTGATTTTTTCCTCTGATATGGCAGTAAGCATTTTTTGAAAATCCGCTCTCGTTCCTAATACAGAGCCATACAGCGTGATGTGTTTTAAATACATCGTTCTGAAATCAAGCTCCGTTTTTTGACCCCCGGCTGAACCAGAAGTACAAAACTTCCCGCCTTTTTTCAGAACCTGAAGCGATGTTGCAAACAACGCATCACCTACTACATCCAAGACAGAATCAATTGGACCGCCGTTCGCTTCTAAAATTTCTTCGCTAAGCTTGTCCGATCTATAGGAAAGTACATGTGTAGCTCCTAAATCTTTCATCTTATCTTCTAAAGCCAGATCACCAACGATTGCGATGACCTTGGCACCGAAGACTTTTGAAGCGATTTGAACGTTCAACGATCCGACGCCACCATTTGCGCCCGTCACCATAATCGTTTCTCCTGGTTTCGCCTGAATCTGTTCAACCATATGCCAGGCGGTCATCCCACTAACAGAGAAAACTGAGCTCTCTATATAGTCAGGAAGGGGCATATCATAGCAAAGTTCCGCGGGCCAAACAACATATTCAGCATACCCTCCATCATATTCAGAACCGATGAAAGACATATCTTCAGAAATATGTTCAAGGCCTTCTTCACCGCTTGAAGTGAATGGAAACAGGACAACATCTTTTCCAATCATGCTTTCTTCAACCTGGCTTCCTACTTTTACGACCTGACCTGTAATGTCAGACCCTGGAGTCCTCGGAAATTGAACACCCTCTGGTCTCCAACCTGATTTTTTGCCAGTTCCATATGCGCCTTCTCTCATCCAGATTTCCGTGTTATTGATTGCACAAGCCTTAACTTTTACGAGAACTTCATTACTTTTCGGCTCAGGAATCGGTGTGTCCACTAATTCTAATTTGTCGACATCTCCATATCCTGTTACTTGAACAGCTTTCATACTAGAATCACCTTTCAAAACATTTATTATAATAATCCACCGTTAGTGTACACATAATACCGCTGCTCATCCAAACTAAATGCATCTGAAAATTATATGAGAAAGAAGCTTTTTAAGTTAGTAACAACAAAAAGAGAACGACCATCAAATTGTCGTTCTCTCATTCGGGTTACTTAATGGAGTCCATCAATTCAACTTGAAGATTTTGAGGATCGTTTTGTTTTGGAGAGATCTCTAAATTCCATCCCGTATTGGACCGTGTATATCCTTGTTCCTCGATCCACTGGTGTAAGTGGCTATAACTTTCTCTAATTAAATCGTTTGGTCCTGTATGTACCAGTGTGGCATATTTTTGTTCAGGAATGGTTAGAATAGTCATATTTTCAGGTATGTTCTGATATTCACTTACTTGCACTCCGACCCAGTATCCTTCGTGCTCTGGAGTCGTTTCTTCTACAACAAAAGCTCCTATCTGTTGGTCGACATTCATGACGTTTTTTATTTCATTTATCCTCTCGGCTAGTTCGTTTGCCGCCTTTGGGATTTCTTCAATATACTGATTATCTGCACACACTACTCTAAACCCGACTAGTTTAATTTGACCTAATTCTTTAACAGACTTTTCATTAATAACTTCTTGGCTCATGAACTTCACTCCTGAAGGATGGTTTCTCTTACATGACCAGTCTTCTACATCGCCTGTAAGAATCCTCCATTTTTAGACAAAACAAAAAGAGGCGTAGATCCGCGCCTCCTAGTTAGAAGATAATTCTTATTTTTTTCTAAACCAACTCATACATAAACACTTGCACATGTACCGGCTTTTGGTTCGTAGAAACAATGGTTTTTGTATTGACCAGCGAAAGGTTGCCCGAACCATGTTTGTGGACATGGACCATACGGGTTAAAATACCAAAGACCATATTTCGCCGGGTGTTCCCTCCAATAATCCAAGTTCTTTTTGGCTAACCTTTTTTCAGCAGATCTCGCTCGGTTATAAAATACATTGCCCTTTTGAACAGCTTCAAAAGAATAGTTACCACCTTGTACTTGATAAATGACTTGTGGAATGGTTCTTATATTTTTAAAATCTAAACATTCTGCATTCGCGCGATTAACAATTATATTTCCAACATACAACATCCCTTGCTTGCCTTCGCCTTCTGCTTCCGCTCTCATCATTCTTGCCATTAAATCAACATCCGAATTCGTATACTTTATTCTAGGCATTTTCTTCACCTCAATGTATTGTATGACAAGAGCCTATCTTAATTTCATGATTTAATTTAAACAAAAGGAGCATGAATCCTTCTTGGATTCACGCCCCATCATTACCTGATTCACCTTTCTTCTTCTTCCATCAGCATATCCACATGTGGAATCCCGTCTTCTAGGTACACACCTGAAACTTCTTTAAATCCGAACGAAGCATAAAAGTGACGTAGGTATTCCTGACCTTGAAGCGCTATCCTTTTTACACCGATTTCCTGAACTAAGACGTCAATCGCTAAATTGACCATATCTCGGGCAATCCCCTGTCTGCGGTAATCTTTCGGAATCAATATCCGGCCTATGGAGTAGTGTCCGTCTTTATGAATAGGTGGAACTATCCGGCAATAAGCTGCCATATCACCATCCATTTCAGACCAAATATGTATGCACTCTTCATCACGCCCATCCACTTCTGGATATGGACACTCCTGTTCAACTACAAATACTTCTACGCGCTTTTGCAGAATCGTATATAACTCCTCTTTCGTCAACTTTTGAAAAGTCTTTTTCACCCATTCCATAACCATCTTCCTCTCTCATGTCACTAAGATGAAAGGGGCTCCATTAGCTATTTATTATTTTGGAGCTCATGAACCTGCCTTTCTAGTCTGCGAACACGTTCTTTTAATTCCTCATTCGGTTCTCTAAACCTCTGGAAAATCCCTCTCAATAATACAATGATCGTTAATAATATAACGACAAAAGCTAAAAGAAGCCACATGAACAAATCATTAAAAAGAAACATGAGAACACCACTCCTCCCATGCCAATTATTTCAAATATGAGCAACTATCTCAATAAACTTATTGAACGGGCTATTAACTAGACACTATCTTTCCAATAACGATCAGCTAACTGAGTAAGTTCGTCTAAAAAGATTTCTTTCTTACTTTGGTCAAAAATTTTTATATCCTCTGTACCAATTTGCAATGTACCACCTATAAACTCCACACTTAGACAATTAACCAATACCCCTTCCTCGGAATTCTTGGCATCCATAATCTCCAGATCATAGTCAATGATCGTCTTTAAATCATGAATGTAATTCTGCTCATCACTCCAATTCTCTAACAAAAACTTATCGCAATTGATCAACTTACAGTAGAAACACCTATAACTTTCATCTAACATTTCAGCTAAATATCTAATTTCTATCTTCATTTCAAGAATCCCAGATCTTTTAATTAAATCTGTAATCACTCCATCATGAAAAATGTTAAAAATGACTGCTTGTTGATCCCAATCCAAATGTTTTCACCTGCCTAAAAGTAACATTCTCGGTATCACATTCCTGCCTAATTCTTAGGCTAAATAAGAGAGTTTAAAGTAGCAACCTTGTATTTTTCCCAAACTAAGGGTGTTTTTTCGTCTAAGATAATGCCCTCCAACTTAGTTTTCCTTAAAAGATCCCGAATATCTTCTTTTGCAAGACATAATGCTGATACTTCATCAAAATAGCAGGCAACCACAAAATCTTCATTTTCATCTGTATTCGTTATGGGTCCAGAACATAAGTTAATCGCATCATTCGTTTTAATACTATTAATTTCATATGTACCTTCTTCACCATGAATCTTTGTATACTTTATCCGTTTTGCTCCTTTAGAGCTCAGGATCTTCAATATGCCATCTATTTGAAAAATAGATAGACGATCTTCCAATGGATAGAAGATATTTTTATATAAGCAATCATTCATTTGTATTGCTAAGTCGGGTCTTTGATAGATTTGTCTTCCTGACTCTCCTGATATGGCAGATTTTACAGCAATAGACATCTCAGCAATGTTATTTAAGCCACTCTTGTCTCTGATTTCATTCCAATATACGGGCTTTCCATATTTAAGAATATCTTTATTGGACGGGTAGGCATGGGGATTTGCACCCTTCTTAGCTTTCCATTTGATTGGCATTTTTACAAAAGGATAAAAAATGATAGCAGCAAATCTAAATTTCTCAGGTGTTTGATCCAACAAAGGATCTTTTTCAAGGTCACCATTTAAGGGGTAGAAATAATCCATTGTCCATACCTCCTTTTATCATAATTCAATCCAATAAACTCCAAATAAAAGCGTTAATCCTTCTGAGATTAACGCTTTCAATCGTAGAGAATTCTACTTTTCTTCTCTTTTTATATAAATGAAAAAAATAAGTATTACCAACCAAAAAGTCCACACTTCAAAGAACCCTGAAGAAGACCAGAGCATGTATAGTCCAGGGATACTGAATGTGAATATAGCTAGGATTAATGAGACTAAAACTATGAGAAATTTAATTTTCATTTCTAAAAACTCCTCTAAAATAATGCCAGATATACCGATTATTTATTAGAATTGATTTCTTCATATCCAGGAATAGGTATGCTGGAATTGTATCGTCGTTTTAGGTCGTTCAACTTTGCTAGGAATGCTCTGTCTAGTGAGATCTTGTAATGATTTGAGACAGATATTAGCGAAAATAATACATCTCCCACCTCAAGTTCTAAATCATCTCTATTATCCACCGTATCGTCTTCATCAGGTCTTAATCTACCAGTTTCTCTCCTTCTCACTTCCCTAGCTAATTCCCCAACTTCTTCAATTAAAAGATTCATTTTATAGTATGCATCCTCGTCAACCCAACCTCTATCTTTTTCCATTTGATCAGTAAGTTCTTCAATTAATTTCGAATTCACATTCAATACCCCCTAATTTATTTAAGTACTTTATCATTCGAGGTCAAGTATTCAACCAAGTCTTCCAAAGATCCAATGACCTTTTCTACTTCTGATAGATGATAAAAAGTGCTCGTAGTGGAAAAGTTATTGATTTCATTATCCTGCGAGTAAAGTATAACCCTTTTATTTAGCCCTAGTGCTATTCCTAATTCAATGTGACTTCCTTTTCCTGCTGGTAATAAAACCACAATGAAATCAGCTTCAGAAACAGCATTTTTCTCTTGTTGCCCAATCTGTTTCAAGTCTTCAAGTGTTGAAGCCTTTATATTTTTAGTCCAATCAAATGTATGTATATACCCTTTACTTTTTAACATTTTACTAACTTGCCGAACTTTATCTACATTCTTAAAGCTCGATGCTACATAAAACTTCATCTGCTCCTCCTTAAATACCTATACGCTATTCGCAAGGTCTAGCACTTAAATTACTACTAAGAAGAATAACTGTTAGAAACAAATATTATTAACATATCGACACTTTACCTTTTGTTATCTCCCCACTTTGGTCATCAATATATTGAGTGCCCCTCTCACAGTTTTGTTTGTTTTCCCACTCGACTATGTATTTACCCCTTGTGTGACGGACTGATATTATTTTAATTTCTCCGATGGATCCTGAGTTCTGTTCCACAACAATTGATTTTACTTCTTCTTTTGAAATTGTATGCGCTGAACTCTCACAAGCACCTAAAAAAATTAGAAGTAGAACGAATAATGATACAAATATTCTATTCATTTTTTTATCCCCGAACTCCATTTAATTTATTTAATTAAAAAGCTTCTATATAATCCAGCCCTTCTGTTAATTATTAAACAAAAAGAGCGTTAATCCTTCATAGATTAACCCTCCCCTTTCTGGACCATATAAAATTACTTTACAGTGTCTTTCTCATTTCAATTTCAGTAGCCTTTTGTTCGACTTTTACAAAGCCCACTTTTTCATAAACACGGATAGCTGCTTTATTTTGAAAGTGCACCTCTAATCTTATGTAATCAAATTCAGTATCATAATGTTTAAGGCCAAACTCTATCCCTTGATTGACGAATTCTACTCCCAAGCCTTTCCCCACTAAATCGGGTCTTAATGCTAGGCCGATTTCCATAATACTGTTTTCCATTCTAAATTCAAATAATCCAACAGCCTTATTATCCAATAATGCTACAAAACCTTCGCATCCACCAGGACCTCTTAACTTCTCCGTATTATTGAACGACTCAAAATAGGGAGTCATCCAAACTTCTTCAATGAAGCCCTCATAATTCCATGAATCTATTTCTTTTACATACTCTATAGTTATTGGAATAAATTTAAAGTCCATTGAATTTTTCTCCTCACAAAAACTATTTCCTAATAAGCATTAATTCTAGATATAAACTAGTACACGTTCAATCATTCAGATTCATTAGTATATTCTTTTGTTTTTCCCGATAATGATTCCAACAAAGATACATCCAGCACCAATGACTTTAATAATAATGTTACCTATACCAATGTTATCAACTGTTAAACTAATAAGAAAACTACCAAACACTATGATTGGAATCGCAAGGAATAACCTCAATATAGTTCCCCCATATTTCTTTGTTTGTACTTTCATTATTCAGAACCCAACCATTAGGATATTGAAGGTGATTAAATAATAAACATTAAGTTATCATCATTTAATTCCTTGTGTCCAATTCGTCTCTCAGTGCAAGAATCTTCGTTCGACCCACTTCATCCTCATCAGGGTATTCTTCAAGAATTCTTTTGATAAGATTCCTCTTTTCGGAATCCATGAACAAATAATCGCTTTCTAATATGAGCAAGTAGCCTGAGAAAGGGTTACCCGAACGAATAGTTTCTCTTGCTGATTCTAAGATGTTTAAAAGTCCTCTTGCATGTTTAGATTCACTCGCTTCAGCATACTTGACAGCTAACTTAGAAGCCTCAATTGCCTTATCCATATCCTCTGAAAGTAGTGTTAAAGAAAGCATTTGATATAAGGGACTACTATGAGGGTTCAATTCCACAATTCTCTCGTTGTATCGGATGGCGGATTGCACATCTCCTTCTTCTGAATACAACGAGGCGATTAGTATTTTCGAATCCAACAGGTTCGGCATGAAGTCGTTAATTTTCATCAATATTTCCATGGATTCTTTTGGTTTGTCTTCCTGATAGTGTAGTTTTCTTGCGGTAACCATCATGTCTGGTACCTTTTTCAACTGATTGAATACCCTCTCTTCATACGTATCGACAGATTGACCTGTTGCTTGTTGAAACGCATTCTCGAAGTCATTCTTTTTCGTCTTTTCTATTATTTCTTGAACGAATTCCGTTTCTTCGTTTCTCAAAATATGCTGGATAAATACCATGCTTTGGAAGTAAGGGTCATACGGTTCCTTTAAATGGTTATTCCATTCTATAAGTGTATCGAGTGATTCAAGACTCGGGTACTCTAAGTCTTGAAAATTTCGAACAAATACCCCAACATCTTTACTTTCAACGTATCTCGCCAAACCCTCATTGAACCAAAGAGGGATAGCAGAATAGGAAAGACCATGTTCTTCCAATGAAGTAGCGAATAAATGATGCGTGTATTCATGTATAGCGGTCCCTTCAAATCTTTTCAATTCTTCCGATTTTCCTGGTAAAGGGAGATGAATTGTATGGTTCTCATATGTATAATAACCACTGGTGAAACCTTTATTGTCGCCTTCCAGCTTTGTTTCATTATCAAAGGACTGTTGTTCACGAAAGATGATGCGAACGGGTTTTTCTGGAATGTCTCCGAATAGAGAATGATACTCTTTTTCTTTTTCGTCCAAAGCTTTTAGCACTTTGTTGATATAACTAGAACTCTTTTCGCTTTCTTCATAATAAAAAGTGATATGACCGATTTTTTTTGTATCCAGACCTTCCAAATCGATTTCCTGATTACGGAGGTTTGCAAAAAACAATTTGTATAAACTGATTTTTCGGGAAGGGCTACTCTGATCATCCCCCTCTTTGGATATCATGTCTTCAAAGGCATAATTTACGGTACTGATGACAAACGTTGAAGTCATTACCAATATCGAAAGTAGTATTAGACGAAAAATAACTCCTTTATTTGTTAAGGGATGCCACCGTGGTTTAAATAAACCTATTATACAAAACAGTAAAACTACTATTCCTAATAAACAGACGTATACCCATGCTTCGAACCCTTGTACCTCATCAAACCAGAGGGATAGTCCAAAGAACAAACCTGTTAAAAAACCCCACATTATTATAAAAAATAATATCTTTTTAATTATATTTCCTCTCCTCCTGTCAAACTTTTCTTAACAAGGAATGCTGCCCTTTTCTTAATACCAATTATTTCAAAATTGTTGATCTAACTCAATCACTAATTTCATAATGAAGGGGGCTTATCCTATTTCAGATAAGCCCCCGATTGTTTAATAAAGCTTGTTATACTCCCCCAGTAATGTTAACCATTAATAATACACTTATTAGTATTGCTGCAACTATTAAAATTGGTAATGAGAAAAAATTTTTATTTAAATATGTAATACTTATTAAAGTGAAAATTACTATTAAACATATAAAATTCAAAAAAATAAGCACTATAATTACTTTTGAATCAACCAAGTTATACACTGGGAAAGTGGCTTCAAATAAACCAATCGCAAGAATAAATACTGATATTATATTTAATATTTTTCTTTGCTCAATCCTTAATTTCAAATTGGATATATACCTCCATGATTAATCAATTGCCCCCTATTCTGGACTAATGGATCTACTTTTTAAGCGATTATCTATACATTATTAACTCTTATTTAAAATATTTGATTGAAACCACGCTCTAAGCTTTTCAGCATATACCACACGATCCGATGGTTCACTTAAATTACCATGTGTTAGGTATAGATTATCATTATAATATCTTGGATAAACGTGTAGGTGATAATGCCAAACATCTTGACTCCCACCAGGTTCATTATGTTGTCTTGTTGAGATACCATCACAACCGTAACACTCCTTAAGTGCTAAAGATACTTGTTGGGACAATTTATGTATTTTAGTGGCAATCTCTATAGGTAGATCAAAAATGTTTTCAAAGTGTTTATTAGGTATGATAATCACATGGCCTTTATTATTAGGCCACCACAAGGTTGCAATCAAAGCTGTTACATCATCGTCTTTATAAATAATATCTTGCTGCTTTGTTTGGACACGCTTATTGAATTCGTCCTCTTCACCCTTAACAACCAAACAAAAAGGACAAGTATAGTTAGATGGCATATGTATATACAAATGTTTCTTCTCCTTATAAATAAATACAGTATAAATTCAGTACAGAAATTAGCCCTTTTTCAAAATATCCATTGCCTGATTTAATAGTGTTAGGTACTTCTCTTTCTGGAGAAATGCCCCCGTTAATTGAATAACAACGAATAAATTATGTAACTTATTATGATTATAACAATCAGAGTTCCTGTACCTTTCCAACTTAAACTACCAACTAAATCAATGAAACTGCCACTATGCGAACGATTAAATCCATCACCTATATTACTTGCTGAATTTGTTTTGATTTCTTCTTGCCGAAGCCTCTCTCGTCTATCCTTAGGTTTTTCTTTAGTAGTACTCACAATTGTCCTCCATCTGACCAATTTTTATATGAAAAGAGGGTCACTTGATTCAATAAATGCCCCCTATAATTGAAGATCTCAGCTTACTATTTACTTATGTCTAAACGCCAATCGTTGCAATGCATTAAGTTACCAGGTGGGTACTCAAATTCACAATCTGAAATAAATGAAAAGTTGAGTTTTCGACAAATGGCATTTGAAGCAAGATTATCAATTGAAGGGAAAGCGTGGATGTATTTATATTTTCTTTCCATTATTGCTTCTTTAATTGCTAGTTTAACTGCAATAGTTGCTATACCATTTCCCTGAAATTGTGGTAGTATGCTCCATCCAATTTCATAGACACTTTCATTTTTCCAAGTTGTTTGCCAATAACCAACAGAACCAACCGCTTCAAAATCAGGACTTAGGGTAATGCTAAACATTTTCCCCTTTTCACCAAGTTTCAGATACCTTTTGTGACGCTTTAGAATTTGTTCTTTACTTTCAGAGCCACCCAGATGTTCCATCATTTCTGGTGCATTTATTTTAAAAAGTAGATCCAGGTCAGTGTCTCCCCAAATGTTAATTTGTATTTGTCGTTCTTTGATTTGTTCTGAAATATCGTCCCTCTCCTTAAACTGAATTTTCTATTTTAAACTACTCATAAATAAATTCCTTAGTCCACAATCCTGACCAATTCTTATGTATTAAACAAAAAGAAGCGTAATCCTTCCTAGATTATCGCCCCCGATTCTGGAAGACGATCAATACTTTAAAGTCTAACAACTACTTTTGTTTATTTCTTTGCTGGCTAATCCCAAAAACTGCTATTGCTGATATAAAGAATATAGAAGATAGCATTAAAACAACTCCATCCCAGTCACCATTAAAAACAGTCACATGAATCAGCGTAACCAAGTGCATCAAGAAGATAATAATAATTAAACTAATAGAATTTTTCAATAAAACCACAACCTTATAATGTTTTAATAGGTTCGTATTATTCAATCACGTTCAACAGTATAACGAGCCTTCTTCTACTTAAGATATTGTAGAAAAGCCCCAATTTCTTGTAGACCTGAAATCCAGAAAAGGGGTTATCGGTTTCTGGGATAATCTTTTTTAATCCAATCAATGATTTCGCAATAAAGATCATATACCATATCAATATCTTCTTGTTCAGGGCCTAATACCTCTGCTTTTTCCCCTATGTGATCAATGTCTAAGACCTTATCCGCTATACTAAAGTCAAATAAATGAAGATTATCATATAAAATTCGCCTATTGCCCTCCACATACTTCTTCCAATCGAATCCTTTGTTTTCACCACTATAGCTGGGGATTTCTAGGGGGCTATTTTCCCCTTCGATCTTTAATATTTCATTATATGCGATTGTCTTCTGTCTTCTGTCCTTATGCTTTTCTGTTCTCTTTTGATGGGCAGTCTGGGCTAGATAAGAAACTAAACCACCTACAATAACACCAATTAATGGCAATAAAGCCTGTAGAATTTGCATAGAACTCCCCCCTTAATGATCTATCTTGTATAAAGGTTGCTTAATTCAGATTCTAAATCAGTGCTGCGAAAAAACCTTGGTTACTTTAGCGTTCTTTTATATTTCGAAACAGACTCTAGTATTTGGTATTTATGAACAAACATCACTCTTAAACCTAACTCATTTTCTAACCTGTTTCTTAAAAATTCTGCTTTAACAGGAAATCTCTCAGCAACAATACAAGCAATTTTAGATTTATTTGTTTTGTTTATTTCAGATACTTTACTTACAGTCTTTATTATTTCTTGTTCTCCAATCATACCCAGTTTAACCTGTATGTATAGCTGTTCTTTTAGATTTTCGCCGATTAAATCAATTTTCAGGTTTTTATCATAATATTCAGAAGCTACCTTAACCTCATAGTCAAAACCTCTAAAGTATTCTATTGGAGCAACTTCTGACAATTGACCTTTTGCAACTTGAAAAGTATTTAAAACTTTAGACAAGTCTTTCTGTCTAGCTTTTAGACTGTCTGGATGAGGCTCATTTATTATTCCAAATTCATAATTCGCATTAAAAACATTTATCCAAAAGAAATCTTCAGGGTTGTAAATGAGTGTATCAACAATTTCATCAACTAACTTTTCTTTATTAATTTCCTCAAGTTCTTTCGTGATTAATAAATTGCAAATCTCGTTTGAACTTTGCTCCATAAAATGAATATGTAACTCACCAATGTTTTCACCTAAGTAGTGTATATCGTATTGTTCACTAGAAGCAGTTCTAATTCCTCTGTGAAACTTAAAGTCACTCATTTCAAAACTCCATTCATATTAATTTTCATTATATATTTCTTACTCACTAGCATTTTACATATTAGAATAACTCTTATGGAGTTTCGTAGAATGATAATTAAATGTAAATTCTACATATTATCTCGAAACTGAGTCTTCCACAATCCTGCCCTTTTCTGGAATAAAGCCGTAATACCTTACAAGCATATTTTTTCCTCATTTTACCACACTTCTATATTTCAGATTGTATTTCGCATCTTTTAAAAACCGGTTTCAACCCCTATCGTTGAGCGGTTTTCATCCCTTAAAAGTTAGTATAATTTACCTGTATCCAATCTATTAATATATCTATATAATTATCTTGTTTTGATAAACTTTAAGGGGGACACATCAGTGAAGCATGTGTTGGCAGTTGTATTAACAATTAGTTTGATTATGGTTCCGATGACAGCGTTTGCAGCCATCGAACAATCTGACCTCGACGCTTATTTGAAGTCGATCGGTTGGACGCAAGAAATGTTGGAGGAAGAGTTGTCTTATTCTGATATGACTTTGGATGATTTTGAGACAATTGAAGAACTCCAGGAGTTTATTGGTAATCCATTAACAGAAGAAAATCTTCAAGAGATTCTAGCGAACTATGATTTGACTCGCGAAGAACTGAACGAATTGCTAGTTGAATCCGGGGAATTAGAAGTGGGTCAGGATGTTCTTGAAGTTTTCACAATCTATGAAGAGCTAGATGGATTGGTTGGTTTTTACTTAGAGGTGGAAACTGAAACGCCAATAACAGAGGAATCCTTGCAAGAATTACTTGATCTGTACGAAATCACATATGAAGAGCTTGTGGAACTGTTTGAAGAAAACGGTGATTCAATTGAAGCGTATGAGTTTATCGAGGAACTAGAACTTTCCTTGATTGAATATATGTATGGGGATGAACTTCTGAACTTTGAAGATCTTTTTACAGAGTTGGGACTTACAGAGGCGGAGCTTGAAGCTTTGTTCAATCATTTAATGACGCTTAATGTTGAAGACCCTGCTTTGGAAGCGAAAATGATGGAGCTATCTGATCGTATGCTTGCATTAGGGGATTTTGAAACGGCTGAAGAGCTTACGAAAGAACAAGTTGCTGAAATGGCAGCGATCATGACAGAGATGTTTAACCTAATGGAATTGGATGCTAAGTTTTACCTTGTGAAAGATGGGCAAACAACGCCGATTACACTTGCTCAGATGCTTGAAATGTCAGAGGAAGAAGCTGCGGGTTATAGCCTTTTAATTGAGCTTTACAACTTGAATGGTGAAATGATTTTGGACATGCTGATCACTGCTGACATGGTGAGTTCCGAATTGATTGAAGAAACGGCTCAAGATCTGAAGACGGCTGGAACGCCTACGAAAGCTGAGAAAGCAAAGCCAATTATGAAAACCGAAAAAGGCGCTAAAATGCCGAAAACTGCAGGAAATTATGTAGAAGGTTCAATTGCTGGACTTGGATTCCTTCTTGTCGGACTTTACATGATTCGTCGTTTAAAAATAAAGAAAGCTGCATAACGAAAGATGAATAAAACCCGAACGTCAGTCAAACGAATAGTTTTATGGATTGTTGCGATTTCGTTCATTACTTTTGGCGTTGTGGTATCCGGTAACAATATGGCGAAACTCTTCAATGGAAATAAGGGATCTAAAAGTACAGTTGAAGTCGAACCAGAAGTGGGCAATACAGAGGATGTGATCGATGATTCGTCCGAACTCCTCTACCCTACTCGGCCTGAAAAAGGGGAGAACATCGGTACACTATATATTCCGAAACTTGATGAAGAGCTTCCCATCATTCATGGGACGGATGAAGATGAACTTAGTCGCGGTGTCGGACACTATGCGGGAAGTGTGTTGCCTGGTGAAAAAGATAACTCCGTCCTTTCTGGTCACCGGGATACGGTCTTCCGTCGTCTAGGAGAGGTAAAAGAAGGCGATGAACTCATCGTTACAACTGCCGAGGGTACTTTCACTTACAAAATTCGAAAGGTACGGATTGTCGATGCAGATGATCGTACAGTCATCGTACCGAAACCAAAGGCTACTCTGACAGTGACCACCTGCTATCCGTTTACGTTTATCGGGGCAGCACCAGAACGGTACGTGCTTGTAGCTGACTTGGTGAAAAAGGAAAGAAGTTAAATGAATTAAACAGACTCAGACACAAGAATTGGTGTCGAGTCTGTTTTTTTATATATTTTTCTTAAATTGGACATAGCTCTTCCATTTACAAAAACCAAACGACTCGTAAAAGCCTTTTAAATCTGTCCAGTCGATGATGATGTTTCTTGCACCGCGGTCGTATGCGGTCTTGATGGCCTGCTCGATGATCGCTTTTCCATATCCCTTTTTCCGGTAGTTAGGGTCGATTCCTAAAGGACCGATTCCCATCGTCTGGTCTTCGAACGCATCTTTCCAGTACACATTCGGTCCGATGATAGGTGAACTCCAATCATTCACGCGGACAAAACCGATAATGATTTGGTTGTCCTTCGCAACGAGGAAATGTTCGCCTTGCCCACCTGCACGGAAATAATCCCAAGCTTCATAATACCAACGCCCTGGAAAACACCTGCCTAAAAATGTGAGCAAGTCATTCTTCTCTTCATTTTTCAGTACGGTAAATGAAATTTTATTTGGTACAGGTGCTTGTGGTGTTTGTTCATACGATTGGACATAGTCGTGTTCGGTATTGACCTGTATGTACCCTTTCTTTTCGAACCATTCCATGGTCGTTTCCAATTCGCTCGGAATACCTGGGAAGTAGTGATTGATATCACTTCCGAGGGCGATTTTGGATACGGCAGCCGATTGGAGTGCTTGTTCTGCTTTTTCAAGGAGAGCTGTTCCGTACCCTTTGTTTTGGTGATTGGGATCAACCATTAGTACTTGGATCCATCCAACGCCTGATGGCAAAAGGTCTTTTCGTTCAGCGGTGACCTTCGAGACCACGCATCCGACGATCTGTTCTTCTACCTCCACATACCAGGATCCTTCTGAAAATACATGTGGACATTTGATGCTGTTCTGGAGGAACAGTCGCTCAGACATCGGAAAAGATTCTCCTATCGTTCGGTTCCATAAGTGGCACAATTCCTTTACAGGTACTTCTCCATCGTGCCAGTTTACGAGTTTCATAGCGATTCACCTCCATAAAGCAAATATTTCTCCCGCTTTACCTTGAAGGTTTCCAGCTGTTCCTCTTCCCTCTCAAGCCATTGGATGAGCGGACTTTGTTGTTCCAATGCGAACCTGAATCCATCGGTTCCTAAGATCAGATCAACCATGTAACGACCGTCCTTCAATTGAATCCAGGAGAATTCTTCTGGATGGAGCTGAATCAAGCTTTCCATCATCGCACATGCTGTTTTTACCGGTTGGAAGGTTTCGCGATCTGTCACATGCACTTGTAAGCCGAAGCAGGTTTCACCTTCATATTTAGAGGTTGTCGGTTGAAACACGGTTTCTCTGAACTGAACGCCTTCCAACGAATAGGTACTCAGTCGTTTTTTCCATTCAAATGAATTAATCCACGGCGCTCCGATCCATTCAAAAGGCTTCGTCGTCCCCCTTCCTTCCGAAACGTTCGTCCCTTCGAAGAAACAGGTGCCGGGATAAACGATTGCCATATCAAGTGAAGGCGCATTGGGAGAAGGTGGAGTCCACTGAAAAGATGTCTCATCAAACCACATCTCTCGTTTCCAATCCTCCATCTTAATCACTTTTAAGTCTGCATTGAACCCGAATTCCTCATTGATGTAAGCGGCTAGCTCGCCGACTGTCATCCCATGTCTGATCGGTAGATTGTAATTTCCGATAAATGAGGCAAAGTTCAAGTCGAGTGGATTTCCCTCAACCCTGGTCCCAGTAATCGGATTCGGACGATCGAGTACGACAAACTCTTTTCCCAGTCTCCCAGCTACCTGCATGCAATTCGCGAGTGTATAAATGTATGTATAGAACCGTACGCCAAGGTCTTGGATATCAAACAGAAGCACATCGATGTCTTTCAGCCAATCATCCGGTGGGACTTTGTTTTTCCCATACAAACTGTACACTGGAAGACCTGTCCGAGGATCGGTTTCATGTGAGATGTGCTGTCCTTCTTTCACGTGCCCTCGCAGTCCATGTTCAGGGGAAAACAAAGCAACGATGTCGTATCCTTGCTCAATCAAAACATCGATACTTAAGTCCATGGAAGGCGTGACGGACGTGTGATTCAGGATCATTCCGATCTTCTTTCCTCTATACTTCTCACCTAGGCCGTTGAGAAATGCATGGAGACCTGTCTGGACCATCTTATACCTCCTTTAAATTTGCATGAAGATTGCGTGTAAATTCAACCGGGCATTTCCCGTTCACGGTTTGGTAGCTCTGAATGATGGAACCAGAGACCGGTGGTGATTTCGGCAGTAAGAATTCAACCTCTCCCGGTACATGCCTTTCAAGCATCGGCAGGATTAGATCACAGCTCCTGAACACACTCCCGGTTAGGACGACTTTTATTTCAGATCGATTTTTAAAATGTCGCTCAATCAGATTTCGGATGCATTTTGAAATATCGAAAGCGGCTTTTTCGATGATTTGCATCGCATGACCGTCCCCTTCACGCATCAACTGAAAAACTTCCTCACAGATGGAAGCAATGTTCGTCCGACTATCGGGGTGGTTATAAATGTACGGAATCAATTCGGGTGGTCTAGAAACTTCAAACCTCGTAAGTATACGTTCTGTCAAGGTGGTCTCTCCGACCATACCATCATACGATTCAAACACTTTCTGAAGGGCAGCACGACCGATACCATAACCGCTGCCGGTATGATCCAACAGATAGCCCCAGCCGCCTGACCGGACCATCTCTAGTTCATCGGTCAGACCGAATGTAATCGAGCCTGTCCCTGCAATGTTGACGATGCCTGGTTCTCCATCCGTGCCGGAATAGAGGGCGGTCAGTGCATCATGGCAAAGCTCCACGTTCGTATGCTCAGAGAAATTACTTTTCAAATACGCATCCAATTCATCCTTGGAGTGACTGTTTTCGAGTCCCGCAATGCCTGCACAGATACTTACAATCTCTGAAAGATCAACGACGGTTTCTATTTGCTGAAGCAAATCATCCAACGTGTTTTGGATCATTTCCATTGAAACGGACAATGGATTGCTCGGTCCACCAACGAAATCGGCTACAATTTTACCGGATGCATCAGCGAGTGCAATCCTTGTTTTCGAGCCCCCACCATCAATTCCTAGATACATCGTCATCCCCCTTTTCATGTTCGACTTCAATCGAGAACGAATATTTATCGCTTCGAAAAACCGTTTGGACATATTCGAATGGCTCTCCGGTATCCAAGTACGTCTTTCGGTTGACGATCAGCACAGGGCTGTCCGCTCTTATTCCTAAGCGTACACTATTTTGATCACCTGCAACCGATGCCTCAATCCGTTGGTTGGCACGTGTAACTTCTCTGCCTAACGTATTTCTCACATACTCGTAAATCGAACCGCTCGAATGCCATTCGGTAAATTCAGAGAAAAGTTGATACGGTAGATAGGCGGTCTCTACTGCAACAGGTTCATCATCTGCCAGCCGGACCCGTTTGATGCGATGTAATCTGGAGCCTAGCGTTCGTTCCAATTTTCTGTATATGTGAGGTGGCGCGTCTTGAATCGTTTCAAAAGATATGACGTTCGTCGAAGGCGTCAACCCTCTTCGTTTCATATCATCCGTAAAACTGAACACACCCTTTAGCGGGTATGCGAGTTTCGGCGCTGCGACAAACGTTCCTTTCCCGCGCTCTCGATACAGCTCACCACTGTTGACCATGTTGTTGATCGCCTGGCGGACAGTCATCCGGCTGATCTGGAATTTCTCCGATAGCTCCCGTTCAGAAGGGACCAGATCACCTGTATGGTAGCCGCCATTTTGGATTTCTTCTTTTAAGTAAAGTTCAACCTGTGAATATAACGGTAAAGATGAGTGTTTATCCAGCATGTCCTTGCTCCTCTGCTTTTGCATCTTCTGTGACGACCAACGTGACATCCGGATGTTCGTTCAAAATTGTCACGGGCCAATTCTTGTCTATTTTTCCTGAGAGTAATGCCGAAACAGCAGCTGCTTTTTCTTCTCCTGAAGCTAAAAGTAAAATCGACCTGCTTTTCATGATCGTGGAAATCCCTACAGTAATGGCTCGAGTCGGAACTTCGGATGGATCTTCAAAGAACCGTGCATTCGCCTGACGCGTGCTGTCCGTCAATTCCACGACATGCGTCTTCGAGTCGAGAGACGTGCCCGGTTCATTGAAACCGATGTGGCCATTTCGCCCGACACCGAGGATCTGAAGGTCGACCCCACCGACTTGTTGGATTGCTTGTTCATATCGGACACACTCTTCCTCCAATTTTTTGTTCAGGCCGTTCGGAATGATCGCCTGGTCCGGTGACAGTTCGAGTGGTCCGTATAGATGCTCATGAAGATAGTGCCAATAACTTTCTTCATGGTCCCGCGCTAGCCCGACATACTCATCCAGGTTCACGGTCTTGATGTTGGAGAGATCAACGGATTTGAGTTGGACTTTCTTCACCAGTTGCTGGTAAGTGCCAGCTGGAGTTCCCCCAGTTGCAATTCCGAGTACGAGATCGGGTTTGTTTTCTATGGCTTTCAAAATTTGTGAGGAAGCAACATCACTCAGCTGCATGTCATTTTTCACCGTCACGATGTTCATGTCAGCACCCCCTCTGATAAGCGATGACTCCCCGACAGATGGTCATCTTCAACTCACCTTTTTTATCTAAAACGATCAGATCGGCATCTTTTCCAATGTCGATGGAGCCTTTCCGGTCATACAAGTTATATTGTTTTGCAGGATTGATCGACGTTATATAAACAAGGTCTTCGAGCGTCGCATCTGTAAAGTTCTTCATATTCGTAAAAGCCTCTTGCATCGTCAAGACGCTGCCTGCAAGGGTTCCATCTTCTAAAGTCGCTTTCCCATCAAGGACATTCACTTGCTGTCCACCAAGATCGTACGTACCGTTCCCAAGGCACTTTGCCCGCATCGCGTCGGTAATGAGCATCAATCCTTCCTTCCCTTTCATGCGAAAAGCAAGGTTGACCATTTCCGGCGCAGAGTGAAGACCATCTGCAATCAGCTCAGCGATTGTTGAAGTGTGGAGATAGGCCGCCCCTACGACACCGGGTTCACGATGATGCAGCGGTCTCATCGCATTGTACAAGTGAGTGAACTGCTTTGCCCCCGCTTTGTACGCAGCTTGGACTTGATCATAAGTCGCATTGCTGTGACCGATGGAAGCGATGATCTGTTGATCGGTGATCGCCCGGATGAATGCTAGCGCACCTTCCAACTCTGGCGCCATCGTCACGACTTTGATCGTTGAGCCTGCTTTTTCGTTCCAGGCCATGAAGGTGTCCAAGTCCGGCTTCTGAATATGTTCTGGGTTTTGTGCGCCCATTTTCTCTGGTGAAATGAAAGGTCCTTCTAAATGGATCCCGATGACCTCTGCTTTTCCCGTACGTTTTTGTGAATGGATGTAGTCATTGAGATTTTGTAATACCTGTGCGATTCGGTCAGAAGAAGACGTCATTGTCGTCGGCAGGAAGCTTGTAGTCCCTTCTTTTACGATGGCAGTAGCGATGCCTTCGATGGCTCCCTGGGTTCCGTCCATCACATCGAATCCCGCTGCCCCGTGGATGTGCCCGTCGATTCTGCCCGGAAGGACGACATCTTCCTCCTCCAACTTGATCGTTGCCTTTTGATTTCCTGCTCCGTCTGTCAGTGCAGATATTTTACCATTATGAATATGTATCTGTTTCTTTTGAAATCCGATCTCACCGACGAACACGTTTCCACCTTCAATTACCTGAATACTCAATCCATTCACCTCCACATACTAGTATAGTGGTTTCGCTGTATAGTTGTCTATACCAGTCATCTGTCGAACTTTAAACATCTTTCGCATGTATGTTATACTGCTACAGGCTTTTCACAACGAATTTTAATTGGTCAGAATCAGGATGGTCAGAGATGGCCATTTTTTATTTCTGTCGGGATTTCAGCTTACTTTAGGGATAAAATTTTGTTTATCCTAATTTTCTATGGGTATTAAACTTATAGACGACAAATTTTGCAACCAAAGCTTACGAAAGGAGAATGAGATGAAGAAAGTCACAAAAGTCTTTTGGATCACGTTAGGAATCACAATATTTCTTGCAGTTTGGGGTTCATTCGCTCCAAAAAATTTAGAGAAAATCACAGGTACCATTCAAACGTACATTTCCGTTCACTTTGGATGGTATTATTTATTGATTGTTTCCCTGTTTGTCATCTTCTGCCTATACTTAATCTTCAGTCCTTATGGAAAGATCAAGCTCGGGAAGCCGGATGATAAACCGGATTACAGTTATTCTACCTGGTTCGCCATGCTGTTCAGTGCAGGTATGGGAATCGGACTCGTATTCTATGGTGCCGCTGCACCGATTTCTCAATACATCAAAACCCCGCCGACGGCTGACCCTGGAACGGCAGAAGCACTCAGGGATGCCATGCGGATCACCTTTTTCCATTACGGCATCCATGCCTGGGGAATCTATGCGGTCGTTGCATTGGTCCTCGCCTACTTCAAGTTCCGACATGGAAAGCCTGGTCTGATCAGTGCCACTCTTGAGCCATTGTTCGGTGACAAAATGAAAGGACCATGGGGTACATTCGTGGACGTCATTGCTGTCTTTGCGACGATTGTCGGTGTGGCAACGACACTTGGTTTCGGGGCTGCGCAAATCAATGGTGGATTCACCTATCTGATGGGCATCGAGAAACAGTTCTGGATACAGCTTGTCATCATCGTCATCGTGACGGTCTTGTTCATGATTTCAGCCTATACAGGGCTCAGTAAAGGGATCCGTTATTTGAGTAACGCCAATATGGGACTTGCAACGATTTTGTTCGTGTCGATGCTGATCATCGGACCGACTTTATATATCATGAACACGTTCACTGATACGATCGGTGCGTATATCCAAAACCTGGCTGTCGAAAGTTTCCGGTTAAGTCCAGAGAATCAGGATGAACAGCAATGGGTCCGTAACTGGACAGTCTTTTTCTGGGCATGGTGGATCGCCTGGTCGCCATTCGTGGGAATCTTCATTGCTCGTGTTTCGAAAGGTCGTTCCATCCGAGAATTCTTATCTGGCGTACTGATTGTGCCATCTGTCGTCAGTTTCTTGTGGATGGCCGTATTCGGAATGTCCGCAATCCAAAAAGAGAAGGAAGGCGCAGACATTGCGAGTTTACCGGATGCGCAAATGCTGTTCGGTGTATTTGATCAGTTCCCATTCAGTATTGCATTGTCAGTCATTGCGATGATGTTGATCGGAACATTCTTCATCACTTCCGCAGACTCTGCAACATTCGTTCTGGGTATGCAGACGACGAACGGTTCGTTGAATCCGCCTAAAACAGTCAAGTTTGCCTGGGGTGTCGCACAATCCGCGATTGCGGCTGTCCTCTTATATACAGGTGGATTGCAAGCCTTGCAGAATGCATTGATATCAGCCGCATTCCCGTTCTCGTTCATCATGATCCTCATGGTGTACTCGTTGTATCAAGCCTTGCGGAAGGATAAAGCTGAGCTTGAGAATAAATCTTATGAAGAGAAAAAGTACGAAGAAAAAATTTCATAAATGCTTAAAAGGCGTGCCTCCATCATCGGTGGCACGCCTTTTTTATGCTTGTTGAGTTGTTCTTTTATAGATGGTGGTGATGAGGTAGCTGGCAGCCAAGCCTATGAGTAGTGGCAGCATGGATCCACCCGCATGGAGGCTTGTAGCCGTTTTTTCATAGTAATAGAGCATGAGCCATTCTATGTTTTGCGCATACCCAATTAAGAGCAGAAATCCACTGACGAACAAGAATGTACATAGCGATATGATGTGAGTTTTAAACAAGTTGCGTCACCTATTCGTTGTTTTTCACTAAGGAGTACTGGTTTAAAAAGTTGTTAAGAATCGTGGTGTACAGGTCGGTTTGTTCTGAGTGAACAAGGTGTCCAGCGAAAGGTAAGACACAAACGTGTAAATTATCCTTCATAGATTGATAGGTAGAGACCGTTTTAACCTCTTCTTTATTTTGTTCCCCGACAATAAATAGCATAGGTGGCTTGATATCAGAAATATCAGCTGTAAATTGGAACGGATACCAATCTTGGTCCTGACACATGTACATAAACTGTTTCCAATCGGAGCTGTGCAATTGATCGTGGTATGCAACTGATTCGGGATCTTGGAGCAATGCCGTTTGCTGACGTACCGTTTCCCGGTGTAGTTCCGGCCAGTTCGTCGGTTCTTCAGCCATCACGCCGGAAACGGTTAGACTGATGATTTTGTCGGGATACTTTTTAGCAAAACCTAACGCGACGAAAGAGCCAAGTGAGCAACTGACGATATGGGCCTCGTCAATATTCAGTGATTCGAGTGTTTCGTATAGATCTTCAATACACGTTTCCAGATAGTTTTCCAGATTCTCAGCGTGAGATTTGCCATGACCTCTGAGATCCGGAAGCACGACCTTGTATTGATCTTGGAAGCGCTCTTTTATAGTGGAAAAGTCGAGCTCACCCGTTTGTAGTCCTGTATGTAAAAATACGATCGGGTCACCTTCGCCATAAGATTCCGTATGTAAAATCACAACACCATTCCCCCTTATGAATTATAGAAGTTCTCCCCTTTTGAAGCACTCGATGTTTTTTCGTACGACTCATCACGTAAAGTCCGTTTGTTCTTCTTTTTGTTCAGCTCATCCCCATAAAACGAGTTCGAATTGAACCTCGAACGAATCATCCCAATCCAGATGGGAAGGGATATGATGAGCAGGATGACGATTAACACCATTACATCTTTCATTTCGCTTCCCCCTTTCCTACTTTTACCATACCATACTTCCGTATTCCCAGAAATAGGATATTCACTCTAAATACTCGATTGGCCGGCTGTTCGTTTGTTTTGGCAAAACGAATGCTGATATTCGAGAGACCTTCACACAATTTCGAGAAACAACCGCTGATTTCCGGGAAACCGGACCCGTTTTTCGGGAAACAAGCACAAATCTAGCTAAAATCACCAAAAAAAGACCATCGCAGCCGACTGCGATGGTCTTTTCTCAATCAAAGTTACGTAATCCTGGCACTTTCGTGTAGATTACAATCGATAATAGTACGATCAGACCCCCACCTACGAGCATAATCGTCGTGATGTCCACTCCGACCGATAAAAACAGGGAGGTCACGGCAAAGGACACCGGCACGAGTCCGAGTGAAGCCATCGACAACAGGCTCATCACGCGTCCGAGCATCTCTTCTTTAATCGTCGCCTGGATGGCAGTGATGATCGGGATATTGATGATCGAGAACGTCGAGCCGAGTAGCGCAATCAACGCAAGGCTTTGCCAGAGCTCATTCGTAAAACTGAATAAGGTGAAGAAGAGTCCATTGATACCGACAGCTGCGATGACGAGCAGGCCTCTTCTTTTCTGTACATTCAATACGCCGATTAAAATCGATCCGAGCAGCATTCCACCAGCTAACATTCCTTCGAGATAACTGAAGTCCAGCGAGTTTCCTCCGAGAACATTTTTAACGAAGAGTGGAAGCCCCATTTGCAAAGGTCCGACCATGAACAAGTTGATGAACACTGCGAATAGGATCAGCGCAAGCAAGAACGAGGATTCTTTTACATAAGCGATTCCTTCCTTAATCGACTTGAACAAGTCTGAAGCTGCCTCCTGCTCCCCGCCTTCCGCTTTCTTTTTCGATGTACGGATGAGCAGGATCGCGATACTCGCAATAGCCAAGAGAGCTGCGGTCATCGAAAAGGCAAACACATAGCTTCCGAGTGCAATGACAGCACCAGCGAGCATCGGTCCGAGAATAAACGAGGATTGGCTCGTCATCTGGATGACCGAGTTCGCGCGGGTCAACTGCTCCTTACTTACCAGTGCTGGTAGCAATCCACCGCTAGCTGGCCAGAAGAAGGCATCGAGTATTCCGAAAATGAGTGCGAAAAGAACGAACGACCAGATCGTCACATCACCGAACAACAGCCATAACACAAGCGCGACGGCAACACCGGCTCGCAAAATATCCGACAAAAACATGATGAAATTTTTGCTGAACCGGTCAGCCACTGCTCCACCAATCATCATGAACAGGACCCGTGGCACACTGGACGCGATGAATACAAGACCTAACGAAGCTTCGAGTCCCATCACTTCTACGACGTACCAGGCTTCTGAGAACATGAAGATCGCCAGTCCGAAGCTAGAACAAAGCCCCGCGATCCACAAAAATAAGAAATTCCGATTTTTCCAAATGGCAGGGGCAAGCTCCCCCTGCGGTTTCTGCTCCACTACTGCTTCCATGAATAATCGCCTCCAAATGATTGAACAATTTCTACTTCCATTTTCTACAAAACAACCAATCTTTCATACTGTCTCAAGGATGTTCTTACTCTCCGTCTCAGGTCTGATTTATGGAAGCAGGTATCGGAGTACCATTTGTTGGTACAACTGCAGCATGGATTTGTGCGATTCTTCACTCTTATGGAACAGCAAGTGGAGGACGATCCCATCCAGCAACGACCAGAATAATCTTGAAAACTCGGAAACTTGGATATCTTCCCTGAACTCACCGGTTTCGACTCCCTCTTCTATGATCTCCTCCAAGAATCGGGTGAATCGTTCCGCTCGTTCATCGAAAAGCTTTTGATGGTCCCCTTTTGAAATGTAGATCCAAAATTCAAATTGAACAGCGATCTGATTGAAATCCTCATCCTTCACTTTTCCAGACAAAAAGTATTGGAACAGATGATTGACTTTCTTGGTAGCTCCATCCAAACGATTGAGTTGATCTTTGATCTCAAAATATTTCTCCGTACGCTTTTCATTCAACAGGTGGAAGATTTCTTCTTTGCTTTTAAAATAAATATAGATCGAGCCTTTACTCGTTCCGGACGCTTTTGCAATATCGTCCACAGTCGTCTCGTTATACCCTTTCTCTGCAAAGCATTGGGCGGCTGCATCTAGGATCGCTTGACGCTTCTCTTCCTTATATTTCTCCGATACTCGTGGCATTGCTCAGCGACGACTTCCTTTCTTTCATGGGTTTCTCCATACACACTTGTTCGATCATCGTCGAAAACCCGAAGCGCTTGATGGCTTCGTATTGTTCTTTCTTTTCGCTCGAAAGATTGATGACGAGGCGCTTGCAATCAAGCTCTGGTTGAAGCACTTCTTTCAAGATCGCGTTCATCAACGTGTCTGGTGCCTCTACATCCTTTTTCATGCCGAATTGATGGAGGACGATCGTGGAAACCGTGCCGTGTTCATCGTACAACGTCCGATATAAGGCATAACCGATTTCTCCACTTGCATCAGATACAATGAGTGCACGCCCATTATGGACGCTTTGCCATTGCGTCTGCCATGGACCATTCACATCGTAAAAAGGAAAATGTCGGACCATTTCAGGAGCTGTTCGTTCGAACTGCCAACCTTCTTGAATAGTACTTCGCGTTTCTTCAATAACACCTTGTTGTTGTAAAAACTCAACATGGTCATGGATTTCGTAACCGAGTGATTCATATAACCGAATCGCAGCTTCGTTGTCCCTGATCGCTTCCAAAGTTGCGAAGTCTGCTCGTTTTTCTTCATAAATCCGGAAGACTTCCTCCATCATTTTTTTGCCGACACCTGATCTTCTGAATTCCGGAGCGACACCTGTGCCCCCGTTATAGCCGATCATTTTCCCATCGATTTCCCGAAAGCCGTTCAATACAACTCCAGCTGGTACACCGTCTACAAATGCGATGATTGAATCATCAGCGGAAAAGCCTTCGTGAACCATCCGTTGCAAGAAACGGTCCATCGTCATCGTCATATCGGTGAAATACCCTTTGAATCCGTGGTTCCAGGCGTCTAACACATCGGTCAATCTGCAATTGGACATCCGTTCCAACACGATCATTTCTTTTTTCCTCCTCATATAAAACTGACTGGTTAGTTTTTTATAAGTACATCATAATCCAATTCATGTTTCAATTCAAGAAAATAATGGTAATTAATCCATAACCTCATACGATGAGATGTGCGAAGGATTGATGTATAACGAAGGGTGTATTTCGATGAGTTCATCTCGGACCGATTCATCCTCGGTCATCACGATCGATTGAAAGTCGTTCTTTTCCATTTGCAACACATACTCTTTACCGCTGTTCATCACAACTTTAATTCTCACCTTTCATTCCCCCTTTGATCTTGTATATGTATATTCGAAGTCTACTGAATTTTTTCCTTCTTGATTCCTCGGTCATACACGGTCATATTGACGACAAATTCCGAGTCCACTACCGTATTATGGAGAAAGGTTGTGCGTTCAAGTGGAAGAAAAGTTCATAAGGAAAATGATCGATCGATGTTTGATCGATTATTTCGGAGAGCTGTCCTTATCCCCTTTTGGAGAAGAGGATTACAGCGTACTGATTGACGAAATCAAGGATGAGCTCAGAAATCAGGAAGATGAAGCGACCTATGTCATCGTCCACGACAAAGTGTATATGTATTTGGCGACAGAAACGTGAACAAAAAAACCTGAGGGGAATCCCACTCAGGTTGTTCGTCATTTCTGGCTGAAGGCTTTTTTGCCGAGTTTTTCAACAAGGGCTGGAGCGAGCTGATAGAGCTTACTTCCTGCTTCCATCCACCCCGGGAGGTTCAGTTCACGGACCGGTTTGTCAATCGTCTTCACAATTTTCTGTGCCACTTCCTTTGGATCCAGCAGCCATTTCTCAATGTTCTTCTCATATTGACCGCTCTTATCAGCGACTTTGAAGAAGTTCGTCTGAATCGGACCGGGATTCACGGTGGTCACGTAGATTCCGTAGTCTTTCACTTCCATCCTCAAGCTGTTCGTAAACCCGAGTACCGCATGCTTCGTGGCGGCATAGACACTGCCTTTCACCGTTGCGAGTTTCGCTGCCTGTGATGCGATGTTGATGATATGGCCTTCCCTCCGCTCCATCATTTCTGGGAGGACCGCTTTCGTACAAGCCATCAACCCGACGACATTCGTATCGAACATCCCTTTCACATCCTCCATTTTTGCATCCAGGAAGTAATCAAAAATACCGTACCCCGCGTTATTGATCAATACATGGATCGGACCGATTTCTTTCTCGACCCGGTTAAAAACGTCCTCTACTTCATCGAGGTTTTGCACATCCAATTTGTAACGGTACGCTTGCACTTGAAAATCGTGTTGGATTTCATTTTGAAGGTGTTCGAGTTTGGCTACAGATCGAGCCATCAAGACTGGTGTCCAACCTTTTGCAGCGACAAGTCTTGCCATGTCTGCACCGATTCCGCTCGATGCTCCGGTTATTACGATGATTTTATCGGCACTCATTTCTTACGACCTCTTTCGCTTGGAAGTACAGCACGCCATCTTTCTCATCGATCTTAAGCCGGTTTTGGCTTTCGAGTAGATCCAGATGCCCCAATGTTTCCGACATCGTCAAACCAAGTTCCTTCAAGAAGATCGTCGGGAACAGTTTCTGACAGATTTCAAATCCGGTCATCGGTCGTTCCGTGATCATCTTCAAAATATCATCCGCACGTTCCTCCTGCTTCAACAAACGCAGATGGACAAGCTCTTTCGGGTGCTCAACCGGCTTCCCATGACCGGCATACACTTTTTTGACATCATGATGGATGACTTTTTGAAGGGATTCACGGTATTGAAGCAGCGTTTTCGGTCGCTCCTTCACACCCACCGGGGGCGGCTCTACCAATGCGTTGGATGATATGTGCTTGATGAGATGATCTCCCCCAATCATGACACCATCGATTTTACGGATCAGAGATAAATGACCTTGCGCATGCCCCGGTGTTTCAATGACATACCATCCAGGTAGCCCTTCAATCGAATCCCCTTCCTTCACGACGACATCTATATTAATGTTACAAGAATATTGAAGGTATCCTCGGACTGTTTCCATCGCTTTTTTGTGGAATTTTTCGATGCCCATTTCCCGATAGACGGTCAAATAAAAGTCATCATGGTGATCAAAAAAGTCAGGGTCCTGCCTTAACCAAGGCAAATTGTAAGCTAGACTGATGAATCTGACATCATTTCTTTTCAAATAATCGGCAAGTCCAACGTGATCAGGATGGTGATGGGTTAAAACGACCTGCTCGATGTCATCGACCTTGAACCCAAGTGATTGCAGTTGTTGTTGGAAAGATGCCCATGCTTCATCTGTCTTTGCACCGGCATCGACTAGAGTCAATTTCTCACTCTCTATCAAATAGAGATTCACATCGCCGACTGCGAATGGTGTAGGTAATGTTATACAGTGTATCTGTTCATTTATATTCAAGTTAACAACGCCTCCGTTGTGTTAGAAGTTCCAACGACTATGTAAAAAAATGAATGGGTGCTCATTCATATTATAGCGTAGATTAAAACAATCCCAAAGAAGGAGCAGGGATTACATTTCTCTATTCACGTCCTTATGGTGAATTGTCGGTTCAACTCGGTTCCAATAATTCCGTATGTTCGATCGGTGTAGATAGATAAGAAAAATGGTGAAGAAGATAAAAAACACACCCGTTCTCCACTCGTTCATTTGCAAGCATAGGATGGTCAATGTGATGCCGATGGAAATGGACCCGAGAAATACGTAACGAGTCAGAAAGATGACGAGAAAGAAAACACCATATGCGATGAGACTCCAAATAGGATTCCAGACGAGTAGTACACCTGCTGTCGGAGCGATCGCTTTTCCACCCTTGAACCCGTAATAAATAGGAAAGCAATGCCCGATAACGGCCATCATCCCGATTGTTAGAGGTGAAACATCCACGTTAAAAAGCATAGGCAATGAAGCAGCAAACAGTCCTTTTGAAACATCCCCAACAGCCACCAGGATTGCGGTCTTTTTACCAAATGTGCGGAAAGTATTGGTTGCCCCTGCATTTCCACTTCCTTGCGTTCGAACATCAACACCATGCCATCGTTTACCGATCCAAATTGAAAAACTGAACGAACCGATCAAGTAGCTGACTATGAGTAAAATCCAAGCCATCCCCTATCGCCCCTTTACATCCCCTTTTTCAACTGTGCATTTTCTATTTTGTCATTATTTTCATTATATACGACTTAAGTGCTTCCCTCTATACCGATCATGTAACAAGAAAAAACACAGGCGATTTCTAATGTGAAAGCACCTGTGTTCTTATAAGTCATTTATTTTTCAATAGCTTGGAAATCGCGACGGGCAGCATGTCGTGAAATACGCCAAAGGAATAATCGATGTTCAATCGTTCCGTCCATTTATGGGCATCCCGACCTTGAGGTCCGAGATTCATGACAGGAATCTTCAACTGTTGCAGTTCATCCAACGGGAAACGGTATCCGTTTTGGAAAAGGGGCATGTTCCGAAACAACGGCTTCAACCCTTCGACTGATTGAGAAAGGCTTGTAAAGCTCAAGTCTGAGAGCCCCGCAAAGTAATTTTGCTCTTTCAAAACGACATTATGCTTCGTTTCCGCATACTCGATCATCTCACGGACAACCTGCTTGATGAATGGATTTTTCCGGGATGAAACTGCAGGATAGAATGGCGGACTGTAAAACAAGACGATCATCGGCCCTTCATCCTTACAAAGCGACGCAAGGTCATAAACGAGACGGGTGGAAAGATCGCGGTCACCGAGTACCTTGTAGTTGGCCGCAATGTATGCCTGACGCCGGACGATTTCTGCTTCACCGTATTGTTGGATCGCTTTTTCCAATAAATCCTGATAGGTAAAAACGGATATGTGATGTTCCAATGGTTCAAACGATTCCCATTGGGTGAATGTCATCGCATGATTGTAGAGATGCCTTTCAATTCGTTTCGCCACCTTTGAGGCAAGTGACAACAAATCTTTATTGATCTCAGACACCGACCGATCCATGACCATCAAATTGTACATCGTGACCGCAACGTGTGGGATCTGCACAGAATACTCTTCCTTCAAATCTTTCTGCATCAAATTGGTCGGAGGTGGCGTCACTTCACCGTCAATCGACTCACAAAAATCGGTATTCAGCTCAAGCTCCTTGGTGAGCTCGGAAACCATGTAATTGGCATTGATGCCTGAGAATGGCTCACCGACATGCGTTTCCATACCATAGCACAAGAATCCAGGCAACAATTTTCCAATTGAACCGGTATAGACGTACTGATTCGTGTCACCTGGATAACGCGTGAAGACCGGCTCTGAGTTCAAACACGCTTTATATTCAAGATCGTGCAATTGAGACATCTCCAGAAGGACTTCCACCGCTTCCATCATCCCGGTGGAATTGGCTTCTTCATCCGGGACGGTAAGAAGTAGCAAATTGCCATCAAATTCACCTTGAGTGGCTTTTTCAATCATGGACATTTGAAGCGTAAGTCCCGCTTTCATATCCATCGAGCCTCTCCCGAACAGCCATTCCGATTCCTTCAAGTCCTCTTGGACGAGGTCAGGTAATTCATCTATATTCGCAAGAAACTCCTGCGTCAATTCTTTCGGGCGGAATGCGAGGTTCTTCCATTCCCCGTAGTCTTCCACATCCACAACATCGAAGTGGCTGATCAAAACGACCGTTTCCTTCTTATTGCCGTTCCGGACAAACGCTGTGACGAACTTACGGCCATCACTTGTCGGGTGGATTTGCAAATCCTCAGGATGCTCCTGGAAATAATCCAAGTCGTTCAACTGCATATGGATGAATTCACTGATTGCAAGCTCCGCTTCAGATCCCGTAATACTCGGAAACTCAATCAGGTGACATAGCAATTCTTTCAGACTCTCTTTATCCTGCCACTTCTTCATAGATGCCTCACTCCTATATTAAAAATATGTCGAAATTTGTATGTGTAATAGTAAGATTTCGGCGGATGACGTCGAATTCCTTTCTATAGTAAAAAAACTTTCGGATGAAGAAGAGTGACCATTTCGGGCTGGATCTACGCACTGGAGGTTCACTTGTGTATACTATATAAATAATGCTAAATTACTGATTAGAGAATACATTTTTCCAGAAAAAAATGGGACATCACACCATTCAAGGAGAGATTGGTTTGACCTATATTTTCGCACACCGTGGTGCGAGTAAGTACGCACCTGAAAATTCTATGGCTGCTTTTCGAAAGGCATATGAACTGAAAGCGGACGGCATCGAACTTGACGTCCAGCTGACGAAAGATAAAGTACCTGTCATCATCCATGATGAATCGCTGAAACGTACGACTGGCGTCAAAGGATTCGTCGGTGAGTATACATTTGAGGAATTGAGATGTCTGGATGCCGGCAAATGGTTTTCGAAAAAATTCAAAGGTGAGAGAATTCCTTCCCTTGAAGAGTTCCTCATCTGGATGAAACCGACTAACCTTTTACTGAACATCGAATTCAAAAACAATATCCTACCATATTACGGTATGGAAAAAATCGTGTATGATCTCGTGAAGATGCATGGTCTTCAGGACCGACTCATCTATTCCTCATTTAATCATTACAGTCTGAAGGAAATGAAAAATCTGGACCCTTCAGTGGATGTTGCGCCACTCTATTCCAATGGATTGTACGAACCATGGAAGTATGTGCAGCAGCTGCCTGCCTACAGTGCCCATCCAAGTTGGCGGACGTTGAACCAAACGATCTTGAACGGTTTTAAAAATGCTGGCATCAAAGTCCGTCCTTATACGATCAACGATCCGAAGAGAATGAAATGGTTGTTCGAAAATGAAGTGGAAGCGATCGTCACTGACATCCCGGATGTTGCACGGGCTGTAAAAGCTGGAACACATTCCACGAAAGGTAAGAAAGTCATAAATGCACTGCAAAAAATCAATTTGAAAAGCTGGCGATCATGATCGTCAGCTTTTTTTACTTGTTTAAAGGATGAGCATATAAGAGATGTTCCCGCATGTCCTTGTGATAAACTTAACGAAACATAGATAATAGGAGTGGAGTGCATGAGCAGAAAGCTATTTGAACCGTTCGCTATTAAAGATGTCACATTGAAAAATAGGATCGTCATGTCACCGATGTGCATGTATTCTTGTGAAGCAGAGGATGGACAGGTGACGAATTGGCATAAGACGCATTATACGAGCCGTGCAGTCGGACAGGTCGGCTTGATTGTATTGGAAGCGACAGCCGTCCATACGCAAGGTCGGATTTCGATGCAAGACCTTGGCATTTGGGATGACAGTCATGTTGATGGACTGCGAACATTGACCGAAATGATACACGAACAGGATGCGAAAGTCGGTATCCAGCTCGCACATGCTGGACGGAAGGCGATTGTAGAAGGACCGATCTATTCCTCCTCCCCTTTACCGTTCAATGATGATATGGAAGTACCGAATGAAATGACAATCGAACAAATCGAAGAAACGGTTGAAGACTTCCGCTTGGCTGCGAGAAGAAGTAAGGAAGCTGGCATTGATGTCATTGAACTGCATGGTGCGCATGGATATTTGATCAATCAATTCTTATCTCCGTTGATCAATCAACGGACTGACCGTTATGGGGGATCCAAGGAAAAGCGATTCAATTTCCTGAAAGAAATCATTGAAGCTGTGAATACAGTATGGGATGGACCACTCTTCGTTCGGATTTCAGCGAATGACTATAATAACGAAGGATATTCCGTTCAGGATTATGTGGAATACGCACAGTGGATGAAGGAGCTAGGAGTCGATCTGATCGACTGCAGTTCTGGAGGTGTCGTACCTGCTAAGATCAAGCCTTATCCGGGTTATCAAGTCCAATATGCCGAAGCGTTAAAAAAGGAAGCGGGAATTGCCACAGGTGCGGTTGGAATGATCACCTCCCCTCTTCATGCAGAAGCGATTTTGCAGAATGACCGGGCTGATTTAATTTTCCTCGCAAGAGAATTGTTGCGAGATCCTTATTGGCCACGAAGAGCCGCGATTGAACTGAAGACCGAAATCGAATCACCGAGACAGTACGAGCGAGGTTGGTAGAGTGGTTTAAGCGCCATTCATTACCGTTGTGAGGGTATTTTCCTTTTCATAGGGATGAATAGCCTCTATTCGTTACCATCATGAAGGATTTTTTTCTTTATAGGGATGAATAGCCATATCATATGAAAAAGATCGACTCAGTTATCGAGTCGATCTTTCCTTTTTTGCTCTTTCTTTCTCATTTTGTGTTGTGCTTTCGCCCATTTCAGCAGTTCGTCAATGGAATGGACGTAACGTCCTTCTTCTTCAGCTGTAACATTTTGCTCTCCATATCGGACTCTCTGATATATACGGTTAATCTCAACGGAAAGCTCATCTGGAGCTTCCACTCGATCAAGCCATTCCAGTACCGCTTCACTAGACCTTCTTCCAGAATCATACGAAGACATTTTCTTTTCAAGTCGGAATAGCTGTTTTCTGATCTTATTGTCAGGTGCTTTTACTTTTCCACCAAAGTAATTCTTCGGTACGTCTTCCTCAAAAATAACGCTTTTTTCATGCATCCCATCAAATGCAAACCGGTCCAACTTCATCATTCTTCTCTTGTACAACTTGATTCCAAACCAGATCAATCCTGCAATGATCAGTATGACAAGCATATACGTGAACCATTCGTTTTGATTGTTGTCATTAATCAGTTTCTTCAATTCCTCATTCTGCTCTAAGCTCGTTTCATTATCTTCCGCAGCTTCTTGATCAATTTCTCTTTCGTTCAACAATCTCTCAAAAGCACCGAAAACGAAGCTTAAAGGATAATAGAAGATGACCGCAAAGGCTGCAGCGAAACCTTTCAATATGAACATAGCTGCTGATTTGATGAAAGGATAGAATGCAGCTATCAGAGCAGTCCCACCAATGATCAGTAACGCAAACCTCGATATCCAATTGTTCACGACTGTATTCGGGTTACTCTGAATATAACGATTGATCCGTGTGAGCGTGAACAGGATCGTCTGCAAGAATAGCAACCCTAACACGATTGGAACCGCTGCATTATTCGCATACAAGAAAAGGAACAAAAGACCGGACACGATTGAAAACAGCAGCATGATTGCTTCTTGCCCCAGGTCTTCATCAAAATAATGACTCGTGAAACGCCATCCCACAAAAGCGGTCGTGACAATTAAAATGAACATATCGATCTGAAGCAACCAGCCTATTCCGATAATGACCGGCAACGCAAGCAAAATCTTACCGACAGTCGCAGAGATCCTCGGCAACAAGAGCTCGAACAGAAGCCCGGCAATTACCATCAACGCGAAAACTTGTAAATATTGATTTTCTTTGTAAGGAGCAAATGCCCATACGGACATGATCAGGAGGAATGTCATATCCACCGAATAGTGAAGCCATCTGGAAAGGAATCGATTTGAAATCTTCATGATGTCGCCCTCCTTGTTTCCATTCTTTCAAGGCTGGCAGACTCTCCATCTAACTGCACATGGAATACATCCATCCCTTTCTTTTTCCACCGATCGTAATAAAAGTCATCTGACGATCGATCGCCTAGAACGATGACAGAAGTTGAATCGGACTCCCAGCTGTCGTACATGCTTAATAGCCTGTGCATCGGCACCCGTACACTGTTGATATTCATCCGGGAAAGAAGCTCCAACGCTCTCATCAAATGCGGTTTTCCTTCTCCTTTTTCCAGGTGAAGATAGGGCACTCTCCCTTTCGTCCGGATATTCACATACATATCAAACGGAATGTTATGTTGGGTGGCATACTGGCACAAATATGCTGCATGACTGATCTGTTTCTCTGAAACTTCCAATTCTCCATATTCAGAAATGAGTGCACTGCTTACATTGATGTTCAATAGGATCGTCCACGATTGAGACAGTGTCTTTTCATAGATTTTCGTTTGAAGCTCATTCATTCGGGCTGACGCTTTCCAATGAATCCGTTGGAACGAATCGCCTGGCTCATATTCTCTCGTTCCGATCACAAGACTCTGATCCTCATATAATGACAATGGCACGGCCCTGTCACCCTGTTTCAGCTGGTCCAGTTTATGAATTCCCTTCACAGGCACAGGTGTCGGATAGACGATGAACTCTGTCCGGACAAGTCGATCGTTCAACAACTGATATTGTTCAAGATTCAAAGGATCGCTGATATGCAGTTCGAAGCTAGAAATCTTCGCAACGCCGCGTTTCAATGCCACGACTGGAATTTGGACAGTCTTCGTCTCTTTCGGTTGGAAGACAAGTGGCAAAGTAAATATGTTATAGCCTTTTCGTTCATCCCTCGGTTTGAATTCTCCTAGACTCACTTCTTTATTCATCGAAAATACGAGGTTGCTCTGGAGTACCGGTAATCGACTCCGGTTGGTCATCGTCAGATGCCACACTTCCTCATCGTCCGGAAACATCCGATACACCTGTTTCTTATTCAAAAACTGTATTTTATCGGTGATCGTTTTCAAATATTTTGTTGATAGAAAAAGACTTAATGTAATCAGCACACCCACCATGAACAAAAAACGGGATTTACTATAGAAGGATACGATCATGGTAATGATGGAAAACAAATACAAAAACTTTTGTGTTTTCCCTGTGTGGATCATTATCCGCCAGTTCATTCTCTTACCGCTCCAGCTTCGACTGGTACCTCGACTTCTTCAAGAATGGTTTCGATCACCTGAATAGAGGTCTTCCTCAATTCACCGTCCAATGATAATACGATTCTGTGTGCAAGGACAGCCGTTGCAAGCTTTTTAACATCACCAGGGATGACATACTCCCGGTCCTGAAGCCATGCATAAGCTTGTAAGGCACGCATGAAGGCGAGGGTTCCCCTTGGACTCACACCGACCTCGATGTACTTGGAGTTCCGAGTTTCGTTGATGATGTTCAGGATATACTGCTCGATATCTGTACTGACGTGAACCTGTTTGATCATGGTTTGCATCTGGATGATGTCATCCGTCGTAAACACAGGCTTGAGGAGTTCAATCGGTTCCTGCTCGCGGTACGCCTGCATGATCATCTGTTCTTCTCTCAAAGTCGGATAACCGACTTTGATTTTAAGTAAAAACCGGTCCAATTGAGCTTCAGGCAATGGGAACGTCCCTTGTGATTCAATCGGATTTTGCGTCGCCAATACAATGAAAGGTACAGGTAAAAGTTCAGTGTATCCATCGATGGTCACCTGTCGCTCTTCCATCACTTCCAAAAGGCTTGATTGGGTCCTTGGAGTCGCTCGGTTGATTTCATCAGCCAGTAAAACGTTCGCCATGACAGGACCGTATCGCATTTCGAACTCTCTCGTTTTTGGATTCAAGTATTGAATGCCTGTCACATCGGACGGTAGCACATCTGGCGTAAATTGTACCCGTCGGAATGATCCGTCAATCGACTTTGCCAGGCTTTTCGCAAGCATCGTCTTCCCGGTACCTGGAACATCTTCCATCAACACGTGTCCTTTTGCGAGCAACGCGACCATCAACAGTTCGACGCTCTCCTCTTTCCCAATCAAAACTTTTCCAATCCCCTGCTTCAAATCATTCAGCTTCGTTCTCATTTCCATTTTGTTGATCCCCCTTTTTCTCTACACCTCTTCTTATTGAATGATCTCCATATTTTTTATGGAGATTGTTCATCGTGTCATACAGCTTTTCATCTTTACTATGATCTTTATATGTAAACAAATCCAGTTGCTGAGTGGCATGACTTCTCTCTATGATCTGTGTTCCCGTTATGCCTAACAACCGGACAGGTTCTTCATTCCAATTTTGACGGAATAGAAGCATCGCAATGTCAAAAATCTCTTCTTTCTTGAAAACCGGATTTAACATCGTATGGCTTCTCGTAATCGTTTTCAGATCGGCATACCGGATCGTCAATTGGATCGAATTGGTCATTACATTTTTTCTTTTTAATCGTTGTTGAAGGGATTCTGAAAGCTCTCTCAAGACTTGGGAGGCTTGATCGATACGGAGCAGATCTTGAGGTAAGGTTGTGGAAGTTCCAACAGACTTGAACTCACCGGAGGCTTCAGGATCAACAGGACGATCGTCGATTCCATTGGAGCGTTCCCATAGTTTTTGACCATTCTTTCCAAGCTGGAGCTTTACATCGTACGACTCTTTTTTCGCAAGGTCCCCGATCGTATAGACATCGATTTCATGAAATTTCTTCATCGTTTTCTTCCCGACACCATGCATTTCCTCTATCGGTAAAGGCCAAAGTTTATCTGCCAATTCCCTTTTACGAAGAATCGTTATTCCGAGTGGTTTTTTCATATCTGAAGCCATCTTCGCAAGAAACTTGTTCGGTGCAATCCCGATACTGCATGGCAGATGTTGTTCCTCTTGGAGCCGTTGTTGAATTTCTTTCGCTATTTGGACGGGTGAAAGATCACCTTGAAGATCGGTGACGTCCATGTACCCTTCATCAATGGAAATCGGTTCCACTAATTCCGTATATTCGAATAGCAAATCAAACATCTTTTCCGAGGCCGCTCGATACTTTTCAAATGAGGGTGCCATGACGATCAAGTCCGGGCAATTCTTCTTCGCCTGCCAAACCGGCATGGTCGTTTTGACACCTTGTGCCCTCGCCTCGTAACTGCTCGTTACAACGATTCCGCGTCTTTCCTCCACATTCCCAGCAATGGCAAGGGGTTTCCCTCTTAGCTCTGGGTTCAGTGCACTCTCGACTGAGGCGTAAAAACTGTTCATATCGATATGAAAGATTATTCTTGCTGTATTTTCTTTTTTCAACATGAACCCTTTCACCTCGAACAAAATCGTCAAAATTATTATAGTAAGAATATTTTGAAAATTCTATATACTTATGCTAAAATGGGACTATAATAGGAGGGAGGAATGTCCTTATGTACAATCGCATTCGACATTATTCTCGTACCCCTTACCCTAAACTGAGATTTAAGGTTTTGGCAGCAGTAGAACATGTGAAAGCAGAACAACATCGCTCCCCCACTATCAATGAGCTTTCCCTTGTAACAGGCGCTTCTGTAGAATGGATCCTTGAATCCATGGAATTCAACGTGGCGTCCAATCAAAGAATCTCTGGCATAAGAGAATGCACATTACATTAGCTCCCGTCTTTTAAAGACTTTGAAGTCCTTTCCGTCCAATCGATGAACTCGGAACCATGAAAGTATTGATTCAGTTCTTTATGGAAATCCATCATTTGTTTCATGAATTCCATATTATCCTCAGATTCTTTACTATAGTCTTCTAGATAGTCGTACAACTTATACGAGAAATCATAGGACTCTTGAATTTTCTGTTCCCCTAATTCAGTTAAAGTCGCATAGGACACACGGCGGTCTGCCGCTTTTTTCATCAAGGTGATGAGACCTTTTTGCTTGAGACGTGTAATGACCTGCATAACCGTAGACACATCCCACAATCCGATGGATGCAATTTTCGTGATGGTTGCTTCTTTTTCGAGATGGACAATCCACAGCACGTGTTGCTCAGCTTGGGTCAATCCAATGCTTCTAGCTGATTTCTGCCATTCTTCTTCCAATACTTTATAAGTCCCTCTCAAATAATTCATGATGATATGCAAGTTGGACATATTGACTTTCACTACCAGCGCCTCGCTTTCTCTAGTCTATTAATAGGCATTAAAAGGTAGTTTAATATTAACATATTTTGTAAACTTCGACACCCTTCAATGCTTATTTTACAAAATTCGTTTCAGGGTGCTTAAATACGACTAGCTCTATGGAAGGAGTTTTCCACTTTCGCTAATAAGGTAAAATGAGAGGTTGACCTGGAGCTGGAAGGACTTTCAACACGAAAACAGTCCCATTTCTCCAAATCAACCTTCGTCATCATACTTATTGATTTCCTACTTCGCGAATGATGTTGACGACCAATTCGGAAGTCTTGACCAGTTCTTCAATCGGCATGCGCTCATTCTTTGTGTGGATCTCTTCATATCCGACTGCTAGATTGACCGTCGGAATTCCGAAGCCTGCGATGATGTTTGCGTCACTTCCTCCACCGCTTTGTTGCAATTCCGGTTTACGTCCAAGTTTCTCGACCGCTTGTTTCGCCACTACAACGACATGATCTCCATGGTCATATTTGAAGCCTGGATACATGACGTTCACATCGACATGTGCTTTTCCGCCCATTTTTTCTGCTGTTTCCTCAAAAGCATCCTTCATTTTCTTCACTTGTGCTTCCATTTTTTCAGGAATCAATGAACGAGCTTCCGCAAGGATTTCCACATGATCGATGACGATGTTCGTATTCGTACCTGCACCGCCTTCAAAACGTCCGATGTTCGCGGTCGTTTCTTCGTCAATGCGTCCTAACGGCATTTTCGCGATCGCTTTTGCAGCAATTGTAATGGCAGAAACACCTTTTTCCGGAGCCACACCTGCGTGTGCGGTTTTCCCTTCGATGACAGCTTTCACTTTCGCTTGCGTAGGAGCAGCGACGATGATGTTCCCGACTTTACCATCTGAATCGAGCGCGAATCCAAATTTCGCATCCACAAGGGAAGGATCCAATTCTTTTGCACCGACAAGTCCTGATTCTTCACCTACTGTGATGACGAATTGAATTTGTCCGTGCTGGATGTCTTGCTCCTTCAGGACTTTGAGGGCTTCAAGCATTGCAGCAAGCCCTGCTTTGTCATCTGCGCCAAGAATGGTTGTCCCATCTGTTTTGATGTAGCCATCTTCTATGGAAGGTTTCACGCCTTTGCCAGGTACAACTGTATCCATGTGAGAAGTGAAGTAGATCGAGTCTGCAGATCCGTTGGAAGCAGGTAATGTACAAACGAGATTCCCTGCACCATGGCCTGTTCTCTCTTTGGAATCGTCTTCTACGACTTCAAGGCCCAAGTCTGAAAACTTCTTCTTCAACACTTTCGAAATTTCTTCTTCATATTTTGTTTCTGAGTCGATCTGCACGAGCTCTAGAAACTCTTCAACAAGTCTGTCTTGATTGATCATATCATCAAGTCTCCTTTCAGTTCTTTACAACGGTATATTGCCGTGTTTCTTATATGGACGATGCACTTTCTTGTTCCTGAGCATATGTAAGGATTGGGTCAGTTTGATCCGCGTCTCCCTTGGATCGATGACATCATCGACCATTCCCCTTGCCGCAGCAACATAAGGGTTCGCGAATTTCTCCCGGTACTCTTCAATCTTTTCTTTTCTCGTCTGCTCAGGGTCTTCACTATTATTGATCTCTTTTGCAAAAATGATGTTCGCTGCACCTTCAGGACCCATAACGGCGATTTCAGCATTCGGCCATGCAAACACAAGATCCGCTCCGATGGATTTACTGTTCAATGCGACATAAGCACCGCCATATGCTTTTCGAGTGATGACGGTAATTTTCGGTACAGTCGCTTCGGAGTATGCGTAAAGGATTTTCGCCCCATGTCTAATAATACCGCCATGTTCCTGCTTAATGCCAGGGAAAAAGCCTGTCACATCTTCAAAGGTGATCAACGGAATATTGAAACTGTCACAGAAACGGATGAAACGCGCTACTTTATCGGAAGAATCGATGTCCAGTCCGCCTGCCATCACTTTCGGTTGATTACAGATCAGACCCACGGATTCCCCGTTGATTCTACCAAACCCAACGACGATATTTTTTGCAAAATCCTTATGGACTTCCATAAACGATCCGTCATCGACCACTTCTACAATAACATTTCTGACGTCATATGGGCGAATCGATTCAAATGGAACGATATCAGCAAGGTTGTCGCGATAATCCGATTCATCATCCACTTGCTTCGGTTCCGGTTTCTCTTCACTGTTCTGTGGCAAGTAATCGAGTAACCTTCTCACATTCGCCAACACTTCTTCTTCTGTAGGTGCTGTAAAGTGGGCATTGCCACTCTTCGAACTGTGAACTTTCGCTCCACCTAAGTCTTCTGCACTGATCTTCTCACCCGTAACGGTTTCAATGACTTTCGGTCCGGTAATGAACATCTGACTCGTCTGTTCGACCATGAAAACGAAATCAGTGATTGCAGGTGAATAAACCGCTCCACCCGCACACGGTCCAAGGATGACCGAAATCTGTGGGATGACACCGGAATAGACGGAGTTGCGATAGAAGATTTGACCGTATCCATCCAAGGATACGACTCCTTCCTGGATACGCGCGCCTCCGGAATCATTCAATCCGATGAATGGTGCGCCGTTCTCAGCAGCGAGATCCATCACCTTCGCGATTTTTTGTGCATGCATCTCTCCGAGTGCGCCTCCGAACACGGTGAAATCTTGTGCAAACAGATAGACGGAACGACCGTGGACCGTACCATACCCGGTCACGACCCCTTCACCAGGCGCACGGTTTTTGTCCATACCGAAATCGTTCGTTCGATGTTCAATGAACGGATTGATTTCGACAAAGCTTCCTTCATCCAACAACAGATCGATCCGCTCGCGTGCCGTCAGTTTCCCTTTTTCATGCTGTTTATCGATTCGTTCGTCTCCGCCACCCATTTCGACTTCGCGGCGCCGGTCATACAGTTCATTGATTTTATCGTAGATGTCCATGATTACAAACGCTCCTTCGATTCTTTCTCACACAATTCATAAAGTACACCATTTGCTGATTTAGGATGCATGAATGCGATGGATGCTCCTCCTGCGCCAGGCTTAGGTGCATCGTGGATCATTTGGATGCCTTTCTTTTTCAATTCTGCAATCCTGCCTTCAATATCTTTCACACCTAAGGCGACATGGTGAATCCCTGGTCCGCGCTTATCAATGAATCCTTGAATCGAGCTTTCTTTGGATGTCGGCTCCAACAATTCCAATTTCACATTGCCAGCCTCGATGAACGCGACTTTCACATTTTCCGACTCTACTTCTTCAACGCCTTGCAGCTTTAGTTGCAGTGTGTCCAAATAAAAAGGAAGCGAGTCATCAAGTGATTGGACAGCAATTCCGATGTGATCAATCTTCTCCACAAGTTCCATGTCACTCTTCACTTCAATCCCATCCCGCTGGTACACAGCCTGCTCGATGAACTTCGCTGTATCAATTGAGAGCGTGCCTGGTGTGAAGATCTTCTTGATACCTTGTTCTTCTAAGAACGGAATGTCTTCCCACGGAATGACGCCACCGCCGACAACGATGATGTCCTCTGCGCCTTGTGCTTTCAAACCTTTTATGACATCTGGAAAAAGTTCATTATGCGCACCGGACAAGCAAGACAATCCGATTGCGTCGACATCCTCTTGGATGGCGGATGCGACGATCTGTTCCGGTGTTTGTCTTAGCCCTGTATAGATGACTTCCATCCCATAGTCCCGCAAGGCTTGAGAAATGATCAACGCTCCACGGTCATGTCCGTCCAATCCTGGCTTCGCAATCAACACTCTTATTTTCTTTTCCATCTGATTTCCCTCCGTCTCCGCTGTTTAAATTCCTGTGAATTCCCCGAACTCTTCACGTAAAACGCCACAAATCTCACCGATTGTACAATACGATCTTACACATTCCACAATATGAGGCATCAAGTTGTCTGAACCTTGGGCTGCCCGGCGAAGTGCTTCTAACTGAGCGCTCGCTCGTTCTTGATCCCTGTTCTCCCGGATATCTGCCAACTTTTTCACCTGGTTCGCCGCAAGTTCCGGATCGAGTCGATGCAGTTCAGGCTTCGGTTCATCATCCAATTGGTAAGCATTCATTCCGACGACGATCTGATCGCCCTTTTCGATCGCTTTCTGTGTTTCGTAAGCCGTATGATGGATTTCACGCTGCATGTAACCTTGTTCAACCGCAGACACAGCTCCACCTAGCTCTTCTATTTTATCCAGATAGCTGTTTGCTTCATTTTCCAACTCACTGGTCAACGACTCGACATAGTAGGAGCCTGCAAGTGGATCGACTGTATCTGCTACTCCGCTCTCATTTGCCAGGATTTGCTGCGTACGTAATGCGATTCGAGCTGAATCCTCTGTCGGAAGAGCAAGTGCCTCATCGCGGGAATTCGTGTGAAGACTCTGCGTTCCGCCAAGTACAGCCGATAACGCTTGCACCGTAACACGTACGATGTTGTTATCAGGTTGTTGCGCCGTTAATGTAGAACCACCTGTTTGGGTATGGAAACGGAGCTGCCAGCTTTTCGGATTCTTCGCATTGTACTCTTCTTTCATGATCTTCGCCCACATTCTTCTCGCCGCTCTGAACTTGGCCACTTCTTCAAAAAATTCATTATGCGCATTGAAGAAGAATGCGAGGCGTGGTGCAAATTTATCGATATCGAGACCAGCCGATAATGCCGCCTCGACGTATGCTTTTCCATTGGCAATTGTAAAAGCAAGCTCTTGCGCTGCCGTTGCTCCCGCTTCACGGATGTGATAACCGGAAATACTGATTGTATTCCACTTAGGCACATTGTCCGAGCAATACGCGAAAATGTCTGTAATGAGACGCATTGATGGTTTAGGCGGGAAGATATAAGTCCCCCGTGCAATATATTCTTTCAAAATGTCATTTTGGATCGTTCCTGAGATTTTCTCAGGTGAGACCCCTTGCTTTTCTGCAACGACGATATACATCGCTAGCAGCACTGCCGCCGGTGCATTGATCGTCATTGATGTACTTACTTTATCCAATGGAATGCCTTTCAATAAAGCTTCCATGTCTTCTAAGGAATCAATGGCTACGCCGACTTTTCCGACTTCCCCTCTCGACATCGCATGATCGGAGTCATACCCGATTTGAGTCGGGAGATCAAACGCGACGGACAGTCCCGTTTGTCCTTGCTCAAGCAAATAGTGGAACCGTTTGTTCGTTTCAACCGCAGAACCGAATCCTGCATATTGGCGCATCGTCCAATGCCGTGCACGATACATCGTCGGCTGAATCCCTCTTGTATATGGATATTGTCCAGGCAGTCCGAGCTGCTCCATATAGTCAGATTCCAGTTGCTCAGGTAAGTATAATCGTTCAACCGGTATGTTGGAGGAAGTTTTGAACTCCTCTTTCCGCTCCGGGAATCTTTCCATCAACTTTTTCGTCGTTTCTTGCCACTCTTTGTATAATTGATTGAAGTCTTTCTCCTGTTCCATTCTAGAAGCCTCCTTTTTCCATAACGTAAACCAGATATACCACCTACATCACTTCTCTATGTAAGCGGTTAACTCCTGCAAATCGTCGAAAAAACTCGAACTAGTCTTTCACTTGTCCGGTTTCACGAATCTATGTACAATAAGAAGGAGAGTTTTAGGAGGTAGATTCCATGCGAAACAAATTGATGAAAGTGATGATCTACATCATGATCGTAACGATGGTCGTCTCACTCTTGGCGAATGTTGCACTGATGTTCTAGATACTAGAAAAGGCGGGGAAATGTGATTACCGTAGCTGTGACTTCGGTATCCTTTTCCCGCCTTTTTTCATGACGAATCGGTTATTCGATTAAATGGCGTTCTTTTGCGAGTTCTTCAAAGGATGTGTCATGATCGACGATTAACACTTTCGTACCTAAAGGAACGTGATCGAAGAGCCATTGGATATCGTTCTCGTAAAATCTCACACAACCTGCAGTGATGAATTTCCCGATGACTTCTGGGTTGTTCGTGCCGTGAAGTCCGTATATGCGACCGTCCGTCCCTTCAGCGTCAAAGCCGATCCATCTTGACCCAAGCGGGTTTTCCGGATCTCCGCCAGGGATGTCTTTTTTACGATAATAAGGATCCTTCGCTTTGACGACGATCGTGAATTCCCCCTCGGGTGTGAGCCCATTGAATCTCCCTGTGGCGACTTGCCCTTCCCTTTCAATTTTCCCATCATCAATATAGGCATACGTATTATCGGCTTTATTGACGATCACATAAGGATCACCCGGAAGTGGATTGAGTCCGAGTGGCCAGATCGGAGACGCCACGAATAAAAAAGAAGCTAGAAACAGTGTGAATGATGCCATAACGCCATAACCTCCTGAAATAGTCGCTTTCAGGTTATTTTGCGTTGAATGGCTCATGATTATCACACGTCTCTAGCTTTAAAATACCTTTTCAGGATCAGATATTGTTCCATTTCGGTCAGGAAGTAATGGAGCGCTGAACGCGTCTCAAATTCCGATCGGTCTTTTGGTAGGTCCATCTCTCGGAATGCTTCCCTCATCCCTTCTAATTCATCCAGATAAATTTGTGCTGTATTCCCAGGATGGATCGCATCTGCGATATCATCCAGAAAGTCAGCGATACGGAAGTTCTGAACGTAGGTGTGGTCTATAGCAGTGATGATTGGCATGACCCTTCCGAGGATTTCGTACTGCTTTTCCCTCATTTTAAAATAATTGTAATATTGGTCTTCATGTCGGGTGAGATGGTTCTCGACGTTCCGGAACGCAAGACTCTTCGCCTTTTGGATGATTTCATCCGCTTCGACGATCTCTTTTCCATCCCAATCGCTTTTGCCTTCTCTTAAGAATGAGGCGATCTCTTTAAGGATTATCTCGAATTTCGACTCAAGCTCTCCCTGGTATTTCTTCAACTGTTTTTCCATGCTCGGCATGTACAAGTTCATGACTAACGCCATACCGATTCCGATGACGATGATGCCCAGTTCATTCCATACGATTGCCCATGTAAAATCTTGAATGACCAGGAAGTGTAGGATGATGACCGAGCTTGTGATGACGCCTTCCTTCAATTTGAGTGCGACCATCGTTGGTATGAAAACGAGCAACAGAAGCCCAAGGACCAACGGATGATACGAAATCCCTTCAAAGAAGATGAAAGCGAAAAGAATCCCGACCAGACAGGCGGCAAAACGCTCCCAGGAACTGACGATCGATTTCTTTTTCGTTACCTTGATGCAAAGGATGGCAAGGATTCCTGCTGATATGTAAAATTCCAGATTGAAAGCTTGTGCGATGAGAATCGCTATGGGAGCTGCGATTGCAGTCTTGATGGTCCGATACCCAATTTGAAATTTCATGGGTTACCCCTTCCTCCTGAACGAAAATCTTTCATTAATCATCGTGCCCAAAAATCCGATAAAGGTCAAACAAAAACAAAAAAACTCCGCTTTCGCTAAGCAGAGTTTGAATAGTCAATGAATGGCGCGCCCACCAGGATTCGAACCCAGAATACGAGAGCCGAAATCTCGTGTGATATCCATTTCACTATGGACGCAAATTGTTATGTGGTGACAGAAATTAATTTTATCGGAAGTCGATAGGATTGTCAACAGTGTTTTTAATGGAAAAAAGAACGTCATCCCTTGGGTGGGCTGACGTTCTGAATTGATCGATTAGCAATGTTCTTTGAAGGCTGCCTGAAGCTTTTCGACAACCTCGATCGGCTCTGAACCTTCGATTTCATGACGTTCAATCATCGTCAACAACTTGCCGTCTTTTAGTAGTGCGAATGACGGTGATGAAGGCGGGTAGCCTGTAAAGTAAGATCTTGCTTTTTCCGTCGCTTCTTTATCTTGTCCAGCGAAAACTGTTACCGTATGCTCTGGTTTCACTTCGCTCTTGTGCAGTGCATAATTGGCTGCTGGTCGTGCGATTCCACCTGCACATCCACAAACCGAGTTCACGAGTACGAGCGTCGTTCCTTCTTTCGTTAGAGCTGTATCGACTTCATCTGGAGTCGTCAGCTCCTGGAAACCTGCCTCTTTCGCTTCGTTACGGGCCGTTACGACGACATCATTCATGAAGAAGTTGAAATTCATATTACTCATAATCCAACACACCCTTTCCATATCCCTCTTAATCCTATTTTATTCTGAATCAGGGTTGGAGCGCAAATTTGTGGATTCAATATGACGACTCATACTTATGTATGAGTCCTCCTTTTTGGATCTTTGGTTTTTCGGGTACTCATAGAGATCTATTCATCCCTATAAAATGAAAAAACCATCAATGATGGTTTTGAATAGGGTCTATTCGTCCCTAAGAAGGGCAAAAACCGCTGATGATGGGAATGAATAAGGGCTATTCATCCCTATGAACGCAGAAATCAGTCTTGGTGGTAATGAATACGAGGGATTGGGCTTAGATCCTTCCCTGAAAACAACAGAACAGCTAGTTTGAGGGCAGGATAACCGCTCTACCCGCAGGAAATCCCCCTAAAACCCGATTTTCGTGCATGATATCACCTAGATCTGCGCAAAAAAAGAAAGCAAGCACGAGGCTCACTTTGAAAGGGGGTTAGGGGGTATAGAGGTGTTGTATTGGTTATATACCCCGCTGTCAAATTTTAAAACTAATTTCCAGGATTTTTTTGTAATTAATTTAGTGCTTTTTTCAGTGTCTGGACATTTTCTCTCATAATGCTCATATAATCTTCTCCAGCATCTAGCTGTTCTTCAGTCAGTGACTCCAAATTGCTCAAATAGAGCACTTCTGCATCCACTTCTTTACGGATCATTTCAGCGACATCCGAAGTGAAGTTTTTCTCGAAGATGATATAGCGGACATCATGTTCTCGGGCATAATCGATGATTTTTTGTGCTTCTTTCTGAGTTGGTTCGTGCGACGGGGACAAGCCGGAAATGGAAATCTGCTTCAAGCCGTACCGCTCTTCCCACTTCCCATAGGCACTATGGGCGACGATGAATTCTTTTCGTTCCGCTTCCTCTGCTACTTTTTCAAACTGTCCGTCCAGCTCTTGCAGATCCTTTTTCAAAGTGCCGAAATTCGCTTCGATTTCATCTTTCAACTCAGGGCGTAGCTCGATGATTTCATGCTTAATCGTATCAGCCATCTGAATCGCTTGAACGGGATCAAGCCAGAAGTGTGGATCTTCACCCTCATGAGCATGTTCATCATGTTCGCCTTCATGCTCACCTTCATCATGATCACTATGGTCCTCATGGGCATCCTCGCCCTCTTCACCAGCATGAATATTTTCCGATGCTTTCACGAATACGACATCCTGTTCATCCAGGGAGTTTTTCGCTTTATCAATAAAACCTTCGAACCCTGCGCCGTTATAGATCAACATATCCGATTCAGCAATTTTAATCAGTTCTTTCGTTGTCGGCTCATACGTATGTCCATCCGCACCTGGCGGAATGATCGATTGAACGTCTACGTGCTCCCCACCGATCCGCTCAGCAAAATATTGCAACGGATAGATGGACGTATAAATTTTCAATTGAGATCCTTGTTCTTTTTCCGCGTCTGAGCCATCAGGACTGCATCCGGCAATCAACATCGAGAACAAGAGTATGATCGTGAATAATCTCAATGGTACTTCCCCTTTCGTCTCTTTCCAATTACTATTTAAAATAAAAGCATTCTCTATTATATCGTAACCATTCCGATTTTCAAGCGTTAGACAAGCTATTTCTTTTTCCAATGTAAAAAAAACAGGATGACCATGCAGTCACCCTGTCTTTCCTATTCTTAATATGCACCTTGTGAATACGTCAATTCGTAGCTGTGTGTGTAAATCTCGAAAATGTTACCGAATGGATCTTCCACGTAAACCATCTTATAAGGCTTTTCACCTGGATAGTATTCGCGAATCGGCATCCGTTGCTTTCCGCCGTATTCTTTGATTTTCTCCACAATTCCTTCGATATCAGGATCCTGGATACAGAAGTGGAACAACCCAGTTTTCCAATATTCGAAGTTGTTTTCAGGATTTTCGTTGTGTGGAAACTCGAATAGCTCAACGCCAATCTTGTCTCCAGTCGCTAAATGGGCAATACGGAACTTCTCCCAATCATTCCCGAATACGTCGCGGCACATTTGTCCAATTGGCGTATCATCGTTCAGAACCTCGGATGGTTCCATAATGACATACCAACCAAAGACTTCTTTATAAAATTTGACTGCCTCTTCAAGGTTCGGTACAGACAATCCGATATGTGAAAATGTTCTTGGATATGGGTACATTTCAATTCCCTCCTAGTTATCTTTTGACATTGATTATTATAAATCAGTAAGATTCGTTTATGTAAGAATGCACTTTTTTGTGAGAAACTAACCTTAAGGTAAGTAAGGAGTGGAATAATACATGAAAAATTCTGTTCAAGTCGATGATCAAGGGAAACTGAAATGTGCAATCGAATATACATTGAACAAAATCGGCGGCAAGTGGAAAACGGTCATCTTATGGCACCTTGGAGTCGAAGGAACCTATCGTTATAACGAATTGAGACGGCTACTTCCCGGTGTGACACATAAAGTTTTGACAGAACAGTTGAAGGAATTGGAGCAGGATGGACTGATCACTCGAAAGCAATATGATGAGATTCCACCAAGAGTCGAATACTCCATGACGGATAAAGGAATGACCCTCATGCCCATACTCCATGAAATGCATCGCTGGGGAACCGATAACGGCGAAGACTTCTGTTGATGAGGAATAATGTAATGATAGATGAACGACACCGTTCACCTTTTTATTTACAAAGAGCGGCCTTCGGATTACGCTTGAAGTATCTAATCTAAAGGGGTGTCTGAAGTGGAAAATTCGAATTTCGCCATTGCTCTATATCAACCTAAAGAGGGAAAAGAAGAAGAACTGCTGAAGATCATTGAAGGTCACACACCACTATTACGGCGTGAAGGCTTGATTACCGATTTCCAACCTTTGCTGCTCAAAAGTGAGAACGGTACATATTTAGAACTGTTTCAATGGAAATCTGTCGAGGCAAAAAATCAGGCCCATGAATCCAGTACAGTCATGAAAGTTTGGGAGCATATGATGGAAGTCGCCGAAATGAAAAACCTCTCTTCACTATCAGAAGCCGACCAATTGTTCCCGAATTTCAACCGTTTAAAGTAACATGAAAAAAAAGGACACATAAACCATTTATGTGTCCTTCCACTTAATTGACCTCCAGTACATACGAATTGAGCGTATGTACTTTTTTAAAGCCAGCCCCTACATATAATCTGCATGCTTGTTCATTGTCCGCATCCACACATAAGACAATCTCCTCAAGTTCCTGGAATGAGAACATGAAATCCAACCCTTTCTGAACCAACCGCTTTCCAACACCCTGCTTCCGATACTGAGGTGACACGGCGACATAGTGGATATCTCCTTCGCCAAAAGCAGGATTCGCTTCCACGTAAATGTATCCCTTCAAATCGCCACCATCTTTCTCTACGAACACCTTATTTTCTCGATTTTTCCTACCGAGAATGTCAACGGAAGAGAAATACGTATCTTCAAACGTTTCGTCATGTAACCTTTGAAAATCCTCAATCAATGGATCTGACAGTTCAACGCATTCTTGCCCGACAGTATCAGAGGTATGGTTCCCTTGAGCGATCTTCAAAATAGCATGTCTGTTACGCTTTTCAGCTGCCAACCATTCCATGAACTGATGGGCATTCTGATTTTCCACGTTGTAAAAGCCCACCACCTTTTTCAGATGATCGGAAACTTGTCCATTTAAAAACGCCCACATCAACGTGGCAACTTCATGCCAATCTACATGTCGGACAAACGGTCCCCACAATTCACCTTCTCCACTTTCTTTCTCCAGATCGATGCCAAACACACCTACCATTCGGTCATCCTCAAAGGCAGCGACTAAAGAGGATTCCAACGGTAAATCCGAAAATTCGTTGAGCAAAGTATGTAAGACCTCATCTGTCTGTTCACCACAATAACCGACGTGGTGATGTTTTTCTTTGTTTAACTCCGCTATGAAACTTGCCACTTCTTCATAGACCGGACGATTTTGCAAATGGATCATCATTCGAACTCCTTGCTTTTATTTGTGTACCGTCCCTTCAAACGTGATTGGCTGACCATGCGTCTCGGGATATTTTCCATACTCATAACCGGAAGAAATGACGATATTCTCAAACCCGACCTGCTCCAGGATCGTTTTGAACTCCTCTACCCCGTACCAACGCAATGGAAACTTCTCCAGCTCAGACTGAATCAACGTTCCATCACGCCACTTTTCATAACGGTTGTGACCAACTGTATACTGGTTGATGTAATCGACTTGCACGGTCTTGTCTTCCAGCGTGATGACATCCCCGTTCGCCAACTCCCACGTTCTTGTCGATACTTTTCCAAGCGTAATATCCGTTTGTAAGAACACATCGACGATCAACTTCCCACCATGTTTCAGATGTTTGTGGAAATTCTTTAACGCAGCGATCGACTTCTCCCGCTCATGCAACAGCAAGAAGGTGCCCGTCGGAATGATGATCGCTCCGTATTGGGTGTCCAATGAAAAGGATTCCATTTTTCCATTGAAAAGTGTCGGGTCTAACCCTCGTTGCTTACAGTTTCTTCGGCAGATGCTGAGCATTTCCTCGGATGAATCGAAGCCATCTACTTGGAAGCCCTTTTCCAGCAGAGGAATCAAGATCCGGCCAGTCCCTGTCGCAGGTTCGAGGATCGGTCCCTCCACCGACTCGAGACGTTCCAAGTAGAACTCGATATCGCCGAACGAACGGCCGATCGGCTTATCAATATCATAAATTTCAGATGATAATCGACTATAGTACCCTAGCATATGTATCCCTCGTTTGTTATTTGATTGTTTGCAAATATTGTTCAGTGGTCATCACAGTCGCAAATTCCTCATGCAAAGTAGCAAGCGACACATAGTGGACCGTTTCTGGATCTACATTTTTGCCGTTGTGGTCGACCAGTTCATAAGCAGCAGTCGCATCGGATAACAAGTACGTATCGTACCCGAAGTTTCCGCTCATCCGCGTTGTCGTCGATACACAATGAGGAGTCGTCAACCCTACAATGACAACATGTTCAGCGTGTATACTTTGTAAATACTCATTCAGACCTGTTCCGATGAAAGCACTGTTCACATACTTCGTGAACACTTTCTCACTTTCAATCGGTGCAACGATCTCCTTTATAGTGAATCCTTCCCCTTCATGGTAGAAAACCGAGTCAGGTTTGTCGCTTTTATGCTGGATATGTATGACTTCCCAACCTTTTTCACGATACACATCCAATACTTTTCTCATATTCTCTTCCGCATTCGGATTGTTGCGCTCGCCCCATTTCGGGTCGAAAAATGCATTTTGTACATCAACACTCAACAAAACCTGATTATGTATCATGATCACAAGAACCCCTTTTCTCTTTTATCTGAAATTTCCCACTTCTTCATCATAAGCAAAAGATGTATATTTGTAAATTTATGGACAGCTGCTTACAATCTGATGTGAACCCAAATTTGGACGACTTGGGTACATGTCCATCCAAATTTCTGCTAGTCGCAATATATTAATATGAAACCCGAAGAAAGGGGGATGGAGAATGAGTTTATTTTCAAGTGATGGGTGTTGTAAGAAGAAAGGAAAGAAATGTGATTCATTCGGCTGTGAACTCGTTAAACGGTTGAATGTCGGGGACAGAGTCCGTATCACATTCGGAGATGATTACTTCTTGATTACGACTACAGACCCTACTTCCACAGCAGCTGTACTGAGATTCGTTTGTTTAGAAGAAGACATCTGTGCTGCAACATTTATTAGTGAAGACAATGATGGTGACCTGAACCTCCCAGTCACAGTTGACTGCAGAGAGATAAAAGGGATTCAATATTGGGGCAATACACCTCAAGATAACAGCAGCGAGTAACAGAAATTGGATGGGGTGTCTAATCGGCCACCCCTTTTTAGTTTGAAGATAGATTAGGAGGGCAGGCCATGGTGACACCAATTAAAGTCATCAAGGAATTACATGGTTTCACACGTCCACAAATCATACAATTTGATAACGAAAGGCAGTATGTCGTCAAATTCCAACATTACCTTGGTGGATCAAAATATCTGGTTCGTGAGTATGTTATCGGTAGACTTGCTCAAGAACTGAACCTTCCCATCGTTCAATTCGATACCATTCAGATACCGAAAAGCTTCATCAGAAAAAATGGAAGACTATTCAAGCATCGATTTAAGCACGGGACACAATTTTGCAGTGAGTATCTAACGAATTGTATTGACTTGAACAAATTTAGACCGAATGAACATCAACTCATCAATCGGGATGCAGGACCTAAAGTCTTCGTATTTGATGTATGGACAGGTAACAAGGATCGACATCGGAAAAATATCCTTTGTCAAAAACTCGAGGACGATCAATACTTCATTCATATAATAGACCACACCCATACGTTTGCGGAAACCAACTATCAACAGTTGCATTCAAGTAAAAAACATATACACGATTGGTTACTATCCATTTCAAATTGTAAAGACGCCACATTAACGTTTATCAAACAAATTGAGGAGTTTCCTGAAGATAAATTAGACGAACTTCTTGAATCCATACCTTCTGATTGGAAAGTCACCGATCAAAAAAAGCAAGCTATAAAAGCCTTTTTAGAAAGATCTAAAGAACAATTAGCAAAGAACATGAATGCGATACTAGCAACTTAATCGATATTGTATAACTGCTCAGTAAGTACCCTTAGCACTGACAGCTTAGGGTACTTTTTATCATGGGTGTTTTTATTCATGCTCGTCATTTCTATATTCTAAAATGTCTCCTGGTTGGCAATCCAACGCTTTGCAAATTGCCTCCAACGTTGAAAATCGAATCGCTTTGGCTTTTCCGTTCTTTAAGATAGAAAGATTGGACATCGTTATACCAACCTTTTCGGTGAGTTCTGTTACGCTCATTTTTCTTTTCGCTAGCATCACATCAATATTAATTATGATTGCCATAATAACCACCTCACACTGTCAGATCATTTTCTGTTTTTATGGTGATGGCTTGTTGTAAAAGCTTCTGGAGAACAGCAGCAAAGACAGCGACCACCATTGGGGCGAAAATAAGAATGAACCCCATGAGGATGACTCCTGGTGCATCGTCTTTTTCTCCAATAAGGTAGAAAAAGGGTAAGCATACGAGATAGAAGACGCTGATAGTACTGGCACAGAACTTGATTGTTTTCAAAGCACCTATGGACGATTGTGAGAACGCTCGGTTTTGATCAATATAGCTCAACAAACGATAAGCCTGGAACAAACCGATTAAATATGGAACCGTTGATGCATACATACCGATTAAGACTGGATAAAAATAATTCGCAAATTGACTATCTGATACTTCTCGCGCAATCCACGGTAACAAAAATATACACATCCCGATGATTGGAATGGCTAGGAGAAAGACAACCACCTTCAGGAAGAGCGTTCCTCTATTCATTAAAAGCACCTCGCTTATTTATTTTAGTTAAATATACTACGTTATTTATTGTTTTACAATAAATAATTGTTATTTATTAATATATATCTCACAGACAAAATAAAAAGCACTCCTTATGAAGGAATGCTCCTAGCTGAATTTAGTTTAAAATTTTCTGCTTTTCTTTCATGTATTTTGTTTCGCATTTCAGCTTTTGAAATTCAATGTAGTTTCCTGATTTTTTATCCCGGTTGATTTCCACCCATTTAGAGCCGTTGAGCTTTAAATGAATCATTACATTTGTGTTGTTAAGCTGTTTATACAAAAGATAAGCTTCTTGTGGTCTTACAAATAACATAGGATTTCCACGAGATGCCACATTAAAATATTCTTTCAAAGAATTGTAGTAGTCATCTCTTAGCTTTCCACCGTAAATCATATATGCCGTTTCCAGACCTTCTCTTGTTACTTTTCGGTAATTCACTTCATCTATATCAAGGTTGAACCCGGCAATGATATCCTTCATTACCAATCGATTGTATTTTTCATTTCTCAATTCCATCTTTTTCATACATTCTTCCGATAACCTTGGTTGTTCAGCATAGGATTTGAATGGGACTAGGGTTAGACCAATTAACACAACTACAAATAAGTACATTTCTCTCTTCAAAAACATCACCCCAATATATTTTCATTGTAGTATCCCTCATCACTTAACGAATTACACTCAGGTATATAAATGTGAAGCTTCCTACTTTATATTGGGGAATCTTAATCATCTAAAACGATCTACTTGTCTATCTTTTCTATAACAAATTTCTAACTAAATGAATGAACAGAAATAGCTGCCACAATGCTGCACCTATGAAAATGATGTAAAACTCTATCTTGAATGAATAGTAAGTTATGGGTGCAAACATTAACCAAGACATGAAGGGTGATGAATTCAAATCGTTGTATTGGATTGTCTTTCGTCTGTTCCCCTAATTAATCCTTTCCGAAATCCTTTCTATCAGAGTCCAAATCAAATAAATCAGGGCTGACATACCGATTACAATCAATAACCCGTTCATTAATAAATCTACATCCAATTCATTAATGATGAGATATGGATCACCATTCTCGTCTCCATAGATATATTTCCAACCGTTGTATTCAAGTGTGTAATAAGAAATGATGAGACCTAAGATTATTCCACCCACTAATGAGATTACGCTCTTTTTCAAACTAATCCCACCTTTAAGTTTTTATTTATTATTTACGAATGGTTATGTATTTTGTTTCGGTATTATTCCAGAATGAGCTGCTCAAACTTCTATCTCTTTAATTACTTTTGCTGGATTACCGCCAACAAACACATTCTCGGGGACATCTTTCGTTACTACTGCACCAGAGGCGATTACCACATTATGCCCAACTTTTACACCAGGGTTAATGATTGCACCTCCTCCAATCCACACATTATTTCCAAATGTAATCGGTTTGGCGTATTCTCTACCTGAATTACGTTCTGTCGGTTGAAGAGGATGAGTTGCTGTATAGATTTGTACACCAGGACCAAGCATACAGTGGTCCCCAAATCGTACTTCACAGACATCTAAGATGGTACAATCGAAATTCGCAAAAAAGTCCTCTCCAACATGCGTGTTATAACCATAGTCAAATCTGATATTTGGCTCCATATAAACGTTTTTACCAGTAGATCCAAGTAGTTCTTTCAATATTCCTATCCGTTTTTCATGTTCAGTCTCCAATGTATGATTATAGATTCTGACCTTTCGTCTAGCTTCCTCCCGTTCTTTTAATAAGACTGGGTCAGCTGGATCATACATTTCTCCTGCTAACATCTTCTCTTTTTCTGTTCTCATAAAGTAAATCTCCTTTTTATATTCCTCTTCCAAAGTAAGAAAGCGTAACCCTTAATTAGATTAACGCCTCCTAGAGGATTTTCGTCTATTCATTATTAGATTACTACCGAATGCAATCAATACGATTGATATTGGAAGAGTATAAAAATCATTCACAGGTGTAAATAAACCTAGCAGAAAAATAGTAATCCCAAAGATTATTAAACCTATTCCCATTACAAGTCCCCCAGTGAAATAAAATATGTCCTTCAGAATTCTATAAAGTTGGAGGGGTATCGTCAAGCGTGTTAGCAAGAATCAGATATATAAGTAAAGAAGTTGGCAGTGTAAGTACAAATATTAATCTAACAGCTAACGAAGAAATACCAAAAAACTCAGCTATTCCCCCACAAACTCCTTGTATGGACTTATCAATATATGATCTTCTTAAATTTCTTTTATACATCATAGCCCCCCCTCCTTCTCACATATTTAAATCAAAACCACTATTTTAGAGTTACACATAGTAGCCGATAGCATTTAGTATGACAACCCCAATGCCAGTCACAACAAACCCAGTTACAGCAAGGATTATGACAGTTCTAAAATGCTTCGTTTCTACCCATATTGTAATTCCTAGAATCATAGTAAATAAGACGCCGAAAAATATTGAAGCATAAGGATTAGTAGGTGTTATCCAGTCATACCAACTAATAAAATCCATGGAATACCTCCCATTAATAAAGCTTATTTCTTTCTATACGCATTAATCAATCAAAAAGTTTCTTATATTTTCCAGAAGGAACAAGGGTACAAAAAAAGAGCGTACAAATTTTTAAATACTTACTAAAAAAAGACCAACCAGCAATATGGTTGATCTTTTCCTGTACGCTATTATCCTCTAAGTTGATTTTTAAAGAACAAGACTGTTTCAAGTTCATCTTCTCTGTCTTCAAATATTTTCAGTTCTTTACCAACCGCAACACTAAATTCAATATAGGCATTCCCTTCAGCGGTTATTAGATTTTCACACACAGTCACATCTGATTCACTTTTGAATGTTTGATCAAAGTAATGTAAGTACTCTGGCTCTTCAATTGAGGTCGAGTATTTTCTTTCCCGTAATATTCCTGTTGCTGCAAGAAATGTCGGAGCGCCACAAATGGCAGCAATGTATTTCCCTTGTTCATCGAACTTACGGATAAGATCCAACAAGCGCTCCTCTTTATCTAGTGGAGCAGGCTCGCCTCCGGGTATGATCAACATTTCATATTCTGATGGGTCGCAATCCTCAATATTCAGATCAGGCATGATCTTGAACATACCTTTATGAGTGACTTCCTCTGTTAATGCTACTGTTTCAATAGCAATATCCGAAATACTTAACATGTAAGACAATGGACTAATCTCCCAATCTACATATCCATCATACAGAAAAAATAAAACTTTCAAATGTTCATCCCCTTTGTCATTTTAAATTCTACAACGACCTGTTTCTTTGTTTTTAATATGTTTCATATATAACAACCCCTTTATGTAATCGTAAGCTTTGACCAACTAATTCTTGAAAAAACTAATTAGCCAGTTCATAAAGAACAATAATGTGATAATTAATAGTATGGTATTAGTTATACGAAGCCAAAAGATGCCTACTTTAGAAATATGCGGTTCGCCTTTAAACAGCCATCGTTTCCCGAATAAATAGCTTTTTTCGGAATTTTTTATGGACCATATTAACAACACTACAAATGGAACACCGAATACAATCACCAAAAACCACTGAGTGAATGGATGAGGTGAAAAATCCGGAATTTTCTCTTCACCTAACATTTTCTATACTCCAATCTAATTCTTTCTATCGATTGCACACACACTCCAGTTAGGATTAAGCCTACCATTGAACTTGAAAATGAGTAAGCCCCCTGTGCCATTGAACAGGAGGCGTTGTTGGTTGAAATAGTAAGAGCTTGTTTCTTGTAAGTTACTCCGCTGGAACATTCACATTAAAACTAACCCCGAACCTGTCTTTTACCATCCCATACAATGGGCTAAAATCCGTCTTATGAAGGGGGATAAGGACTTGTCCGCCGTCTTCCAAAGCAGCGAAAATGTCTCTCGCTCTTGACTCTTCCTTTGGATGGATGGCAATCTGAATTGTATCGCCTGGCTGATAAGGCATGCCTTCAAACGTATCAGAGAACATAAGGTCCCCATCGCCAACTTTCAAATGTGCATGCATGACACGATCTTTCATATCATCCGACAGCGGATTATTCAGGTCCGCCGGCATATCTCCGTAAGTCATGATACCGATTACTTTACCGCCCAGCGCTTTCTCGTAAAACTGGACTGCTTCTCTCGCGTTACCGTCAAAAAATAAATATGGGTTCAGTGAAATTGACATTATTCAACAACTCCTTTGGAATAATAAAGAAAACCCTAATTGAAAGAGAAAATCATTAATCAAACTTAGCAAACGATACTAGATCACCTTTATCACACGATGAAAATCCGTGTTTTTGATAAAAGGCTCTTACATCCACCGCATCATTCGTTAATAACACTTTTTGTCTGACATCTTTATATCTTGATAACAGCAATTCAAGAAGGTGTGAACCAATTCCATTATTCTGGTATGCTTTCAGAACCAATATATCTTGGATATAGATAATGGTCTTTCCATCACCGACAGCTCTAATTAACCCTACCAATTTGTCATGATCCCAAGCCGTAATAACCTTTAAAGAACAGTTTATTGCTTCCTTCAGTTTTACGATATCATTAGTATAAGCTGACCAGTTCGCATCATTATATAATGTTTTCACTGCATAGATTTCTAACTCAGTATCTTCTTCATATTTTATATTTATGTTTTCGCCTCCCTAATTACTTTTCAAGAGACACCTATCCCCATCCTAACCATATAAATCACCTTGTCAAAATTTTTCCTGCCAACTGTTATTTAAAGATTCGATAAAAGGACCGTTTATCCTTCAAACGGTAAACGAACCTATTAATAAGGTTAGATATAAAACAAAAAAAGCATTAATCCTTTAATAGATCAACGCTCATTCAAATAGCTTATTCCACTTTTATAACAAAATTATAAAAAGCATCACCATGAGATAAGTGTTCTACCTTTTCGTCCATCCACCATACTCCATAAGAATAATAGTAAACGCCCCTCTGCAAAGGGACATTGAAACTATTATTTTTTACACTTACTTCAATTTCTTCATCATTCTCATTGATCTGTAGGACATGAAACTCATTTGGTTTTGGTTCAAAATTGATTACAAGATTTATTTCTTCTCCTTGTTTCACTGGAATCGGTTCTTTCCCTTTCAAAATTTCTTTAGGTCCAACTGTATCTACACAAATCCCTTTTCCTTTTCCTTTCCAGCAATAAGTTCCTAAAATGGTTCTAAAAGTTTCACTTCCCACTTTTACGAAAGCTTCTGGAGGCCTTTCTCCATCCAAGCCATTATTCGAGCATCCGCTAAGGGTTAATCCAATTAGAAACAAAAATATGACTAGTGTATTTTTCATATGGTAACCCCTTCATATGATTTAGCCTATCTTTCATAGAAATTCGCCAAAGAAAGTTGAACAAGAAAAATCATTTTTTCTTACCTCTTAGTTCTAAAATTATAGGTGATATATTTAGTAAGATAGAAACGATTGTTAAAACCCATAATGCCCTTTCCATACCAGGTACTACATCTAATAAAGCTGCCCAATCTTCCACTTTTACCCATCGAGATACAAGACTGTATTCTGCACAAAGTGTTAATGCTGTAAATGATAATCCCATTGCCATAGCAAGCTTATAATCCTTTCCTGCTGTATACATATAAAGATTTATAATAGTTGCTACTATTGCAATAACCCCTAATATTACCCACATAACTAATACCTCCATATATTTTAATCATATCCTGATAAATAATAATGTGCTTCATCCCAGTTTTTAAATTACTTTTAATTTCTTTTGAATAAATCTGCACTCTAGATTTATAGCAATTATTCCAAAATATAGGTATTAACTCAATCATTAATTCCATAATAAAAAGACATATCCAAACATCAGATATGCTCCCGTTTGTTGAATAAAATTATCTTGTAGAACAATAATAATTTACAATTTCCATTAGTCGATTGGAATTTTCAGATGATACATTCTCAGACAATCTTGCTGCAGCAATTATTGGAGCCCATTGAAAGATCTCATCTTTTGACAAGCCACTTTTTTCGCAATAAATTCGCAAATACATATCAGCTAATTCTAATGAAAGTTGTGAATACAGCAGATACGTCCTATATATATCGGCCCGTAAATCACCAGCACTTGAATCTACCCAATCAATAATTGTCACTTTATTTTCCGACATAATTAAGTTAAATAAATGATAATCTCCATGACAAAGCCTTTTTTCAAATTTCATTGAGTTTAACTTATCTATCAAAGCTAACTTCACTTTATATCCTAAAGCAGAAGCATTTTCTATTTGTCGAGTCAATTTTTTTGACATAAGTTCGATTGTATTGGCTTCAATTTGATGAATTTTTTGTTGTATATCTATGGAAATGCTCATGTAATATTCTGCTTGTTCTATATTACCTGATAAAATCTTCCCTACTGTTCTTCCTTTGATGTATTCCATAATAAGAGCTTGCTTACCTTCTATTTTTGTGACATCCAATACCTTCGGAACAGAGAGTCTACACGAATAAGCATACTTCTGTTTAAACGCTTCATTTATAGATTCATTATCTGGTAAATTGTCATTAAATAACTTGATGATTTTATTTTCATAAAGATAGATCTTTGCTGTGTTTCCTATCGCTACTGGAGTACCTAAATTCATTTGACTCTAATACCCCCTCTCTTAATACCAATTATTTCAAATTATAAGATTTAACACAATTAAAAATTTCATAATTAAGGGACATCTCCTATTCTGGATATGCCCCTATAATGGAATAAAACAAATCAAGACTCTTTGTTTTTCTGTTCTTCAAGAAGATCGTGTATTTTTTTAATATAGATACTAGTTTCAGAGCTATCAATCCCCATTCTTACTCCATAATAAATTATACCAAATAGCATTATCGCTCCTAATAATAGAAATATAATTGCCAAGAATAAAAACCACCTTTCATATAATAGAGCGAACACTTCTAAGAAAATCGCCTCGTTTGTTGAATAAGGTCAGCAATATTAACCTTTCTATTAACCAATTTATTTATATAAATCTATTTAAATATTCGCCAAATATTTTGTTCATAACTTTGGGGGTGTTTTCTAAATAAACATTAATTTGTTCAATGTTCGATTCGAATTGATCAGAGTTACTTTCTTCCGTTGGAAAGTCAGATATCCCTTTTATAATAATACATTCAACATCATTCTTCTTACAGATATAAGCAATTGCACTCGCTTCTGTATCGGCTATTGTTATTTCGTTTTCTTTAAGTTCTAAATAGTCCTTCCACATAACAACTGCTTTATCAGCGGTGGCAATTGTTCCAGTATAAAAATCATCTCCATATTTTGATAGAGCAATATCGACTATGAAGGATTTTTTAATAAGAGGCTCAATTTCTTTTACTGTGCAATCATATTGAACGGCTTTATCGGGTACAAAAATATCTAAATTACTGAACTTATCATCTATTCCTGCACAAGTTCCAGCAACGATAACTTTAGTTAAATTAAAACTAGAAATCATATACTGATTACCACCAACACCATTTACTTTTCTTACACCTGTACTATAAAAAACCAGTTCGGCATCATTAATTGTTCTTATAAAATACTCGCCAAATGGGTAATCGATACGTTCGTTATCTTTTATGCTATAGTATTTCAATGTTGCTTCGTATTCCCACTTCGTTGCTATGCTTATTCCTATCATCGACTGATCACCCTACAAATTTAATTAGTCACTTTAAAATGTCTATACATGGTCAGAATTTCATGTTTATGCCTATTCTTCTTTCCTCGATTCAACAAAAATTGTTATTGATATGTAAGTATCCTTTTTTCCTAACCTGCTTGGTAAGCACAATAAGGGACCTGCCTGTTATCCTCCCTTTCGACTAATCAATTTTAGAACCTGGAGTCCATCACTTTCTCGGGAATCGTAGAATTGGCCAAATCTTCTAGAATACACCATTGGAATAGCCGTGAAGATTAATTCCCAAAATAAAAAAACAGAACTTGCAAATATTAAATAATCTATAAAAACATTTAAGTCTTTTAAATCTAATAAAAAAAAAGTAATTGTAATTACGAGCATCACAAGTGTAATTATAGGACCGGATAATAAGCTTGCAATTTTATATTTCTTAGAAAATTGATTCCAGTTAGATATAGTGAAACTGCCGTTAATTAATATAAGGGGAAATATCTTAAACCTTATCTTTCCTAACGTTATGATCATACGCCTAGACAAACCTTTATAAGGTATTCCTAATTGTATGTATACTTTTTCTGATTGAGAATAAACAGGTAAAACGTGACCTAATTCATGGATCAACACAAACATTGGCCCTAAAATAAGGGTCACTAACGTTAAAACATACAAAAATTCTAAAATAGAACTCCCTCCTACCCTAACCTTCAACCCTACCGCAATAAATTTATACAAAGCTATTCCCCTATTTTAAGAATAGCCCCCGTTTACGCAATAACAAATGATATTCTATTAATTAGCTGAATTAGTTAAGTAAGAGCCTTACCGTATCCAATACTTTGAGCCTCAAAGCCCATACTTAAATAAAATTGGTGTGCATCCTTTCTCTCTTTACGATTTCCACTATTTAAAGCTATTGCATTAACACCTTGGTCTCTTGCCCAACTTTCGATTTCTTTCATCAACTTTTTTCCTATGCCTTTCCTTCTGTAATTTGAATCAACAACAAAAGCTACAATTCGAACATAAGAACCATCGTATTCGTAGAACAAATTAGTACATAATCCTGCCATTCCAACAAGATGATCCTCAAACTCTGCAACTAATGTATGATAGCATGTATGCGAAAAAATCTTTTCAAACCTCGGTTCAAATTGTTCTAATGTGGTTGGGTAACCAAGTTGTTCCATTAAAGAGACCATTTGTAGCGCATCTTCTTTTGTAGCTTCCCTAACTTTCATACATACCTCCATTAATGAATTCACCTTAGCCCTTCTATCACGGAGTTTACCTATGGAATTCTAAAACCCTGTTATTAAAATAGATGAAATAAAAGTCAGTATTCATATAGTATTATCTAAAACATGTACGTCAAAAGTGAAAAACTTAATACAAGTTCACCTGTTTTTATATTCTTTTTTGTAGGTTTTTATGATATCCAGCATTAGTTTCGCTGCAACTCTATGTCCGACAAACTGATTAACTGTGCCAGTAAAATATAGATCCGTTTTAGGGTGATAAAATGCAAATGCACCAGATTGACCCCAGTGTCCAATCAACCCTTCTTTTAGCTCTACTAATGAAATCGGCTGACTCGCTATCCCAACTCCATAATAAAATAATCCGGGACCAAAAAGGATTCTCCAGCTTTTAAGCTCTTCAAAATCTTTTTTTGGAAAAAAGCGCCCATTAAAAAAAGCTTTTAAAAAAATCATTGTATCTTCTGCTGTGGAGACAATACCACCTTCAGGTCCAATAGACGATATATAAACCGGCAAATGCAGTTTCTTATCTTTGTAATATAAATGAGCTGGTCCTGAATCGTTTACATCTTCATACAAATACGTATTTCCTAAACTTAATTCGTTAAAAATTCGCTCTTTGAAGACCGTACGTATGTCTTTATCCGTTACGATTTCAATAATTTTTCCTAAAAGCTGAAAGTTTGTATCGGAGTATTGGGCCTTCTTTCCAGGTGCAAATTTAGGAGTCTTCCGTTTTGCGTGAGCAATCGTTCTATGAAAGCCCCATTCTTGATCTTTTCCTGCTGTTAGTTCAGAAACGACTTCAGAAGAAAAATAATCTGGAATTCCTGATGTATTTGACATTAATTGTTTAATTGTAATTTCATTGGAGTAATCAACATTTTTAAAGACATGGAGTTGATGAAGAATATCATCTGAGAGGTATCTTGATATTTTATCATCTAACTGAAGTTGCTTTTCAGCTCTTAATTCTAATAAGACAGCTGTAACGTATAATTTCGTTACACTTGCTATGAAGTAGGGTTGTTCTACTGTTAAGTTACCAGCACTACTTATTAGAGATAATGAGCCATCACCTTTTTCAACACATATTACTGATCCAAAAATGTTCTTTTTTGACACAGCATTGGACGTAATGTCATCAATGTTGAAATCGTTGATTGATTTTATCAATTTAAAACCTCCATATATTTTTTATAAAAGAAAGGGTATGAATGGTTCTTAGGAGGGATCTACTTTATTTGACTTATGTATGAATTCTGAACGTTTACTGAATAAACTAGGTTGCTCATTTGGTAAATTCTGATAATTATAACTAAATTGTAACATATGATCTCGAGTACAAAAATATTAATCCATAAGAAAAGCGCAAGCGAGGATTCGCTTGCGCTGCTTTAAGTTATTAATAGATGCTTGTGTTGTCTTTCGTTGTGTTTTCGACGATTTCTTTGACGCGGGAAAGGAATCTTCCACAGATCAATCCGTCGAGTACACGGTGGTCGAGTGACATACAGAGGTTTACCATGTCACGTACGGCAATCATGCCATTATCCATGACCACTGGTCGTTTCACGATCGATTCAACCGATAGGATCGCTGCTTGCGGGTAGTTGATGATCGGCGTAGATTGGATGGAACCGAATGAACCCGTGTTGTTCACTGTAAATGTTCCGCCCTTCATGTCGTCACCGGAAAGTTTTCCAGTGCGGACTTTAGTCGCCAAGTCATTCACTTCACGTGCAATACCCTTGATGCTCTTCTCATCCGCATTCTTGATGACTGGAACGAAGAGAGAATCATCCGTAGCAACCGCAATTGAGATGTTGATGTCTTTCTTCTGTACGATCTTGTCGCCTGCCCACATGGAGTTGATCATAGGGAATTCTTTCAGTGCTTCAACGACAGCTTTGATGAAGAAAGGAAGGAATGTGATGTTGTATCCTTCTTTCGATTTGAAGTCGCCTTTCACACTGTTTCGATATTCCACAAGGTTCGTTACGTCGACTTCCATCATCATCCATGCGTGTGGTGCTTCATGCTTACTGCGGACCATGTTGTCAGCAATCGCACGACGGACGCCGCTTATAGGAATCTCGACATCACCTGGTTCTACCGGGATGTTCATCGGTTTAGAAGCTGGCTTGGATGCTGCAGCAGCTGCTGGAGCTTCCGCTTGTGGTGCTGCTGCTTTTTCTGGTGCAGGAGCTGCCTCTTCCTTCGGCTTGTCGCCAGCCTTCGGAATGTTACCCGATTCAATCAACTTCTGAAGGTCTTTACGAGTAATACGTCCTTCGCGGCCAGAACCTTCGACTTGCTCAAGGTCGATGTCGTGCTCTTGAGCGAGCATCATAACAGCCGGAGAATAACGGACTTTACCGTTTTTCGGTTGCTTCGGCTTTTCTTTCTGAGGTGCTTGTTCTTTAGGTGCATCTTCAGCAGAAGCATCTTCTACTGGATCAGCTTCTACAGGAGCCTCTTCCTTCGCTTCAGCACCCGCTCCGCCTTCTGTTTCGATGTAGCAGACGAGCTCTCCTACTTCAAGCGTATCTCCTTCTCCTGCAACAAGTTCCTTGATTGTACCTGTGTAGGATGAAGGGATTTCTGCGTTTACTTTATCAGTCATAACTTCCGCAATTGGATCATACTTTTTTACTTCGTCTCCAACTTGAACGAGCCACTTACTGATGGTACCTTCTGTTACACTCTCACCAAGCTGGGGCATGGTTATTTTTTCTGTTGCCATTTTGTTTCCCTCCTTGGAGATTAAAATTCTGCTAGATCACGCATCGCTTTTTCAACTTTATCTGGGTTGATCATGAAGTGTTTTTCCATAGTTGGTGCATAAGGCATTGCCGGTACGTCTGGTCCAGCAAGACGTTGGATTGGTGCATCCAATTCGAATAGGCAGTTCTCTGCAATGATGGCAGAAACTTCACTCACGATGCTTCCTTCTTTGTTGTCTTCTGTTACGAGCAATACTTTACCTGTCTTGGAAGCTGCCTCGATGATCGCTTCTTTATCCAATGGATAAACGGTACGAAGGTCAAGCACGTGTGCAGAATAGCCGTCTTTTTCAAGCTTTTCAGCTGCTTGAAGTGCAAAGTGGACAGCCAATCCGTAAGTGATGACGGTAATGTCTTCACCTTCACGTTTCACATCCGCTTTTCCGATCGGTAGTGTGTAATCGTCTTCCGGAACTTCTCCCTTAATCAGACGGTAAGCACGCTTGTGCTCGAAGAATAAGACAGGATCGTCGTCACGGATTGCCGCTTTCAATAATCCTTTTACATCATAAGGTGTTGAAGGCATGACGATCTTCAAACCTGGTATATTCGCAAAAAGTGCTTCAACGGACTGAGAGTGATAAAGCGCACCGTGAACTCCCCCACCGTATGGCGCACGGATTGTCAACGGGCAGTGCCAATCGTTGTTGGAACGGTAGCGGATTTTCGCTGCTTCCGAAACGATCTGGTTCACTGCAGGCATGATGAAGTCCGCAAATTGCATCTCAGCAACTGGACGCATACCGTACATTGCAGCTCCGATACCAACTCCAGCAATCGCAGATTCTGCGAGTGGTGTATCGATGACACGATCTTCACCGAATTGTTCATGAAGACCTGCAGTGGCACGGAATACTCCGCCTCGCACACCGACGTCTTCTCCAAGTACGAATACTTTGTTGTCACGTTCCATTTCTTCACGTAAAGCTTGGGTTACTGCATCTATATAAGAAATTACTGGCATATGTTCGTCCCCCTATTCCGCATACACGTATTTGAGCGCACTTTCAGCGTCAGCATACGGTGCTTCTTCAGCATAATCCGTCGCTTCGTCCACTTCTTTATCAATGCGTTCAGTGAGTTCTTTCGCCTTTTCTTCCGTTAAAATCCCCATTTCCTCGAGGTATTTCTTGAAAGTGATCAAAGCGTCTTTCTGTTTCGCTTCCTCAACCTCTTCACGCTCACGATAAGCACGGTCGTCATCATCACTGGAGTGAGGAGTCAGACGGTAAGAAACGGTTTCAATCAAGGATGGACCTTCACCACGACGTCCACGGTCAGCCGCTTCTTTCACTGCCTCATAGACTGCAAGTGGGTCGTTTCCATCAACCGTCACACCTGGCATTCCATAACCGATTGCACGGTCGGATACTTTTTCACAAGCCAATTGCTTGGAAACCGGAATAGAGATTGCGTACTTATTGTTTTCACACATGAAGATGACCGGAAGCTTATGTACTCCCGCAAAGTTGGCAGATTCGTGGAAATCACCTTGGTTGGATGAACCTTCACCGAATGTTGTGAACGTCACAAGGTCTTTGCCTTCCATCTTACCTGCTAACGCAATACCGACAGCATGTCCCACTTGTGTTGTAACTGGAGAAGATCCAGTAACAATGCGGTTCTTCTTTTGACCGAAGTGACCTGGCATTTGACGACCGCCAGAGTTCGGATCTTCCGCTTTCGCAAATCCTGAAAGCATCAAGTCACGTGCAGTCATACCGAAGTGAAGAACAACGCCCATATCACGGTAGTATGGAAGGACATAATCCTTTTCTTTATCCAATGCCATCGCAGCACCAACTTGAGCTGCCTCTTGTCCTTGACAAGAGATGACAAATGGAATTTTACCAGCACGGTTCAAGAGCCACATTCTTTCATCGATCTTTCTAGCCATTAACATCGTTTCATACATTTTCAATACATCTTCATCAGATAAACCTAATCTTTCATGACGATTTTCGGCCATCACATTACCCTCCTTAAGAGTCTTCCTTTAGTTATGAATCGCTTTCCCATCAACAGCGAGTGCAGCTTCCCCGATGACTTCTGATAGAGTCGGGTGAGGATGGACAGAGTGAGCGATTTCCCAAGGTGTTGCATCTAATACTTTCGCTAGACCAGCTTCGGAAATCATATCCGTTACATGCGGTCCGATCATATGGACACCTAAAAGGTCATTGGTTTCTTTATCGGCAATCAATTTGACGAAACCATCGGATTGACCGTAAACAAGCGCTTTACCGATTCCTTTGAAAGAGAACTTACCGACTTTCACGTCGTATCCTTGTTCTTTTGCTTCATCTTCTGTCAAACCGACACTTGCCATTTCAGGGTTTGAGTAGATACATTTTGAAATCGTTGTATAATCCATTGGATGTGGATTGTTCTCAGTCATGTGCTCAACAGCTGCAATCCCTTCATGGGACGCAACATGTGCCAATTGCAATCCACCGATGACATCTCCGATTGCATAAATGTGGGAGTCCTTCGTCTGGAAGTATTCGTTTACTTGGATTGCACCTTTTTCCACTTGGATTTCTGTGTTTTGAAGACCGATGTCTTCAACGTTCGGCTGACGTCCAACAGACACGAGCAATTTATCAGCAGAGAAGGATTTTTCTTCTCCTTTATGTTCTGCCTTGATTGTAACGCCTTCACCTTTTTCAAGTGTTTCAGGCAATACTTTCGCGCCAGTGACGATGTTGACACCCTTCTTCTTCAAGATGCGCGTCGCTTCTTTCGAGATTTCCTTGTCTTCTGTCGGTACGATACGATCTGCGTATTCTAAAACCGTTACGTCTAATCCGAAATCGATGAACATGGAAGCCCACTCGATCCCGATGACGCCACCCCCGACGATGATGATGGAAGATGGAAGCTCTTGAAGCTCCAATGCTTCGTCAGAAGTCATCACGAGGTCTCCATCAACTTCAAGTCCAGGCAATGTTCTTGGACGTGAACCTGTAGATACGAGAAGGTTCTTCGGTACGAGGATCACGTTTTCATCTCCGTTGTTGAACTCGACAGAAACGGCTCCTGGCATCGGAGAAAAGATGGATGGTCCTAGAATTCGTCCATGACCTTCGAATACATCGATTTTCCCTTTTTTCATCAGGTGTTGGACACCCTTATGGAGCTGATCGATGATACCTTGTTTACGTTGTTGGACTCTTTCGAAGTTAAGAGCAACGTCTTTCGCGATGACTCCGAATTCTTCACCTTTTTTCGCTGTAGCAAAGACTTCTGCACTTCGAAGTAATGCTTTACTCGGGATACATCCTTTATGTAGGCACGTTCCGCCTAGCTTACCTTTTTCTACAATCGCAACGGATAATCCAAGCTGGGATGCTCGAATCGCTGCTACATATCCGCCTGTTCCTCCACCGAGGATGACGAGATCATAATTCTCAGCCATGATTCATTCCCCTTTCGTTAAATGCTCTGTTTGACTGGTTGATTCGGGTACACTTTCGGCTCTTCTTCGCCGCGTAGGACACGCAGTCCACCTTCAGCAAGAGCTTGTAGTTCATTCTCACCCGGTTGTACGATAACGTCGCTGATCCATTCAATGCGCTCTGTAATCAAGTTCACGAATTCTTTTCCGTAAGCAAGTCCACCCGTCAAAACGATGGCATCGACTTTACCATGTAAAACGGCACTTGCCGCACCGATTTCTTTCGCGACTTGATACGCCATTGCATCATAGACCAACTTCGCTTTCTCATCGCCTTCTTCAATCCGCTTCTCGACTTCAACGGCATCGTTCGTTCCGAGGTAACCAACAAATCCAGCGTTACCAACTAGTTTTTTCATAATTTCCTCAGCATAGTACTCTCCTGAAAAGCACATGGAAACGAGATCTCCAACAGGGACTGTACCTGCTCTTTCCGGTGAAAATGGTCCTTCCCCGTGAAGTCCGTTGTTTACATCGATGACTTTGCCTTGTTCATGAACACCTACTGTGATTCCTCCACCCATGTGGGTCACAATGAGGCGCAACTCTTCATATGGTCTACCCAATTGTTTCGCTACTCTTCGGGCAACCGCCTTTTGATTCAGTGCATGGAAAATACTTTTCCGTTCAATCTCAGGGACACCAGAAACTCGTGCCAGCGGTGCCAATTCGTCAACAACGACAGGGTCTACGATGTATGACGGAATGTTTAACCCCTGGGCAATCTCAAAAGCGATGATTCCACCGAGGTTTGAGGCATGCTCCCCAGAGTATCCCTTTCGGAGGTCTTCGAGCATCATGTCATTGACATCATATGTTCCGCCCTCGATTGGACGAAGGAGGCCACCACGGCCGACGACCGCACTTAATTTAGAAACATTGATACCTTCGTGATCCAATGTTTCCAATATGACATTTTTACGGAACTCATATTGATCGATGATGTGTTCGAAAGCTTTGATTTCTTCGCTGTCGTGTCGAATGGTTTTTTCAAACACGGAGCGTTCATCATCAAATATTCCGATCTTGGTTGATGTGGACCCAGGATTAATTACCAGTAATCGATATTCTCTTTGTTGCAAAACGGAACCCTCCATTGATGACTCTATAATGATTCATTTTTTTCATCTCCACTCCTATGCTCCCCTTAATCTTAGGATTTAACAGGAAGAGCCTAGAAGATAGAGTTTCTTGATACTTTTAAATTATTGACCGAGACGTTGTGATAGGATGTGTCGGTCGTTCAACAAGAATTGGCTTCTAGAGTTCTTGTTGCGCTCAATACGTTCTTCAGCAAGACGGTCCGCAGCTAGATATGTCGGGATGTTGTCTCGCTTGGAGATTTCAAATACACGTGCGATGTTGTCGTAGATCAATTCTACTTTCTTCATTGCGCGGTCATGGTTGTAACCGTTCAATTCATCCGCTACGTTGATGACTCCACCAGCGTTGATGACATAGTCTGGTGCATACGCGATACCCATTTCATGAATTTGGTCACCGTGCTTCGTGTCTTTCAATTGGTTGTTCGCTGCACCTGCGATGACTTTCGCTTTCAATTGTGGAATCGTTTCGTCGTTGATTGTCGCTCCAAGTGCACATGGTGCATAGATGTCGCAATCTACTGAGTAGATGTCTTCTGTATCAACTGCTTTTGCTCCAAATTCGTCTACCGCACGTTGAACCGCTTCTTTATTGATGTCTGTCACGATCAATTGTGCGCCTTCTTCGTGTAGGTGTTTACACATGTTATAAGCAACGTTTCCAACACCTTGTACTGCGATGACTTTTCCTTCTAGCGAATCCGTACCGAATGCTTCCTTCGCTGCAGCTTTCATTCCGCGATATACGCCATAAGCTGTTACAGGAGATGGGTTACCGGAAGAACCGAATGCAGGGGATACACCTGTTACGAATTCAGTTTCCTGACGGATCAGATCCATATCCGCTACTGTCGTACCAACGTCCTCAGCCGTTATGTAGCGACCGTTCAATCCTTGGATGTAACGTCCGAATGCACGGAACATTTCTTCGTTCTTATCCGTACGTGGATCGCCGATGATAACTGTCTTACCGCCACCAAGGTTCAGACCTGCTGCTGCGTTTTTATAAGTCATACCTTTCGCAAGACGAAGTGCATCTTCAATTGCAGCGTCTTCGTTTTCGTATGTCCACATTCTTGTACCACCAAGTGCAGGACCTAATGTTGTATCGTGAATACAGATGATTGCTTTCAATCCAGATTGTTTGTCCTGACAAATCACCAGTTGCTCGTAATCGTATGTCTCCATATACTTGAAAATTTCCATTATAAATTCCTCCTTGGGATAATCAAATCTATCTATTAATGAAGGTCATTAACTTGACCTGTTAAACTGAACGAACGGCAAGTGCAATCGAATGCAGCTTGCTTTCAGCACTGTCAGCACGTGAAGTCAATACGATCGGTGCTTTTGCTCCAGCGATGACAGCTCCTACTTTTGCTTTCGCAAAGTAGATCAATGACTTATAAAGTGCATTTCCAGTTTCAATGTTCGGAACGAGCAGAATGTCTGCTTGTCCAGCAACCTCTCCACCTACACCTTTGTGTGAAGCTGCTTCCATAGAAACGGCATTATCGAGTGCAAGTGGACCATCTACTACACACCCTTTGATTTGGCCGCGTTTGTTCATTTGGCTTAAAGCTGCCGCATCAAGTGTCGCCACCATGTTCGGGTTCACAACCTCTACTGCTGTAATCGGAGCGACTTTCGGTGTGCTGACACCAATCCTTGTCGCTACATCTACCGCGTTTTGAATGATGTCTGCTTTCTGTTGTAGATCGGGCGCGATGTTCATCGCCGCATCCGTGACAAAAATGAGTCGGTCGAAACCGTCCACTTCAAATGCCGCCACATGGGACAACACTTTTCCAGTGCGGAGGCCGTATTCCTTATTCAATACTGCCTTCAGAATCGTGGATGTGGAAACCATTCCTTTCATGAGGACATCTGCATCTCCACTGCTGACGGCTTGGACAGCTTTTGAAGCTGCTTCCTCAGCTGATTGACAATCAACAACCTTCAAATGATCAGAGCCTTCTAGTCCTTCTTCATGAAGAAGGGACTTGATTTTATCTTCGTCTCCAAACAATTGGAAGGATGCCAACTGTTTCCCTAATGCCATTTTGACTGCCTGAATCACTTCATGATCTTCTGCAGCAGCTACAGCAACAGTTTTATTAGGTAACTGGGTTGCTTCTTGGATGATTTGTTCTAATTGCATGACCTATGTTCAACCCCTTCACAAATTTTCTTGTACCCCGCCTATTATTAAATGCAAGATTCATGCCAAGTTTAAAAACGCTGATTTAAAGTCGTTTTTGTCGATTTGTTCCATGCAAATGTTTTCATGGTATGAAATAATTTGCATGCAATGTTATTCAATGTTGTATTTATCAATTTTGTAATATAAATTCCTCAAAGATAACTCAAGGGTTCGTGCTGTTTTCGTTTTATTCCCGTTACATTGAGCTAACGTTGAACGGATTAAGTTCTCCTCGAAATGCTCAACCTGCTCTTGGAGCGATCGGTTATTAATGGGGGTATGGGAAGCTTGATTTTTCACACCTATCTTGGAAGTAAGTGGTGGTATGGAATGAACATCAATCCAAGATTCATGGAAAGAAAGATGGATGATTGCACGCCCTAGCACATTCTCCAATTCCCTTACGTTACCCGGCCAATCATAGCCTTCTAAATAGTTGATCGCAGCCTCTGTTATGCCCTCGATATTCCGCCCGTAATCCTGGTTCAGCTTCTGGATCAGATGGTTGCATAATTTGCCCAGGTCTTCTTTCCGTTCTCTCAGTGGCGGTATGAAGATCGGTAATCGATTGATTCGATAATATAAATCTTCCCTAAACGAACCATCGATTATTCTTTTCTCCAAATTGACATTCGTTGCTGCTATGACCCGGACATTGATCGGGATTGCTTTCGTTCCACCGACACGGATGATTTCGTTTTCTTGCAATACCCTTAATAGCTTGGCTTGTGTATCGCTTGATAATTCCCCGATTTCATCTAAAAATATGCTGCCACCGTTTGCTTCTTCAAAAAGCCCCCGTTTTCCACCTTTACGAGCACCAGAAAAGGCACCTTCTTCATAGCCGAACAATTCGCTTTCCAGAAGGGATTCAGATATGGCAGCGCAATTCACTCGTACGAATTTGTTGTATTTCAGATTGCTGCTGTTATGTATAGCATGAGCGAACAATTCCTTACCCGTACCGGATTCTCCGCGTAATAGCACTGTTGCAGGCGTGGTTGCACCAAGCTTCGCTTGATCGATGGCGAACTGCATTTCCTTCGAGTCGCCGATGATATCCGAGAATGTGTACTTCGCTTCCAATGTACGAATGATTTGTCGTGCTCTTTGCAATTCGGCAGTCAACGACTGGATCTCGGACATGTCGTGGATGACACCGACACTGCCTTTCAACTTTCCATCTACGATGACAGGTGCTACATTTACGATTACATCCCGACGGTTCGGACCGACCTTGAGCCGTACGCCTCGGACAGGTTTCCGAGTTCGGAGCACCCTCATATGCATGCTCTCTCCTTCAGAAATATCCGTCGTTGCCGGTTTTCCGTATATGTCTTCTGATTTCAGACCAGTCAGTCTCGTATAAGCTGGATTGACGATGAGACCTTTCCCCTCTTCATCCACGACCGTAATCGCTTCTTCTGAAGAGTGGATAATCGCTTCCAGCATCGTTTGGACACTTTTCAAGCTTGTCACTTCTTCGGCCATTTCAACGACTTCGGTGATGTCTTTGAAGACCGCAAACGCTCCGATGATTTTTCCGTTATCATCGATCATCGGCGTTCTTGTCGTGATGATTTTTCTGTCGTTGTCCAGCACTTGCTCTTTATTGACTTCTGTCTTTCCAGTATCTAAAATCCGGGGTAATTCACTGTTCGGAATTAGTTCAGTGATTTCTCTTCCGATCGCTGACACGCTTTGGAGACCTGTCATCATTCGTGCACTTTTGTTCATGATGGTGATTTTACGGTTTTGGTCGATTGCAATCATGCCATCGTGAGAGGAGCTTAGCACCAAGTCTTGTTGTCTAGACTGACTTGATAATTGATTGATCAGGTTTTCTTGCTCTTCCATCAGATTGGATATCAATACAGCGACAGATGGAGGAATGATCACCCATTTTCGGTCTTTCACTTCTTGAAGAGATGAAAAAATCTCTTCCTTTCCAGTTGTTTCAATCACGACATCAATCGGTGAATCAATGATCTTTTTCCAATCCGTTGCTGTGCGGATCCCTTTACTTTGAGCAAGCTGAATGGCTGGGGCTTGCTCTTCCGGATCGATCACAGCGACCAATTTGAGCGCATTGGATTTTTCGATCATTTTCACCAATGCCGTACCTACTTTTTGCGCGCCTATAATTATGACATTTTTCATCATCTACACCCTAGTTTTTACCATGCAATATTTTTCACACCTTTCATTTTACCGTTAGTTGGGTCTCTTCGCAAACTTATAGACAGAAATCCCTAAAATAGGTACAATGAAGACCGAGAAAAGGATGATTGAAATGACAAGAATAATGGCACTTCTCATATTAGTAATACCAGGAATCGGTGGAGTCATCGGCATCAAACTGATCAGAGACTCCCTCTTCGGAATCGTTCACTCACCGTTCCCGAATTTTCTTATTGAATTGATCGCAGGAATCCTTTTGTTCATTGTGGGATTCGGATTCGTGGGTGGCTTCATCTTTTACCGTGATCGTAAGAGGAACAATGTTCAACCCAGATTTCGTAAAAAGGGAGGCAATTCATAATGGAGCAATTCAGCGTACCATTTTTCGAGGAAAATTTCCGTGCTTATGCGGAGCAAAACGAGGATGTTTTCAATAAGCAACAAGCGATGAACAGCTATTATGTTTCCATGGTTTCCACGCTCGTGAATGATAACATCAACAAAAATTCAGAGGTCGTCAAACGGATCCGTAATCTGAATACGGCTTATCAGAATGTGCGATCATCATAATTGTAAAAACAAAAAGCATCCTGTCTGGGTAACCCCAGCAAGGATGCTTTATTTTTGTATTCACTTATTTGCTCTTCAGCCTGCTTTATGTTCAATGCGCAGCTTGTCCGCAACCATCGCGATGAACTCTGAGTTCGTCGGCTTTGCTTTCGACATGCTCACTGTGTAGCCGAACAGATTGGAGATCGAGTCGATGTTGCCTCGGCTCCATGCCACTTCAATTGCATGACGGATGGCACGCTCGACACGGGATGCTGTCGTATTGAATTTCTTCGCGATATCAGGATAAAGGACCTTCGTGATTGATCCGAGCAATTCGATGTCGTTGTAAACCATTGTAATCGCTTCGCGTAAGTACATGTAACCTTTAATATGTGCAGGTACTCCGATTTCATGGATGATGCTCGTAATGCTTGCATCCAAATTCTTCGGCTTGTACTCTTTCGTGTAAGAACGAGATGAAGATGTATTTGAAGAAGATTTGACAAATGATTTCTTGGCTCCACTGATCTGACGGATTTGGTTCGTTAAGTTTTCCATATCAAAAGGTTTAAGAATAAAGTATGATGCCCCTAATTCAACTGCTTTCGACGTAACGTCCTCTTGACCAAACGCTGTCAACATGATGACATTCGGTTTCGAACTCAAGTTCAAGTCGTGCATATTCTCAAGAACAGCCAGACCGTCTAAATGTGGCATGATAATATCCAATACAAGAACATCAGGCGTCTCCTCTTCCAAAAGCTCCAGACATTCCTTACCGTTATAAGCGACACCTACAACTTCCATATCATCCTGACTAGAAATATACTCATCAAGAAGCCCCACTAACTCTCTGTTATCATCTGCCAAACACACTTTAATATTTTGCAATTGATGTTCCTCCTCACATCTTTTCTAACCCTTGTATGTAAGATTTCCACATGAATTTCATAATTCCTTTAATTATTTAATATTTTTATCATAAAATATCTCAATCTTTTACATCCTTCATTTTCCTCGAAATTTCGACCTAAATCACAATTTGACATATCGGATTTTCGTGTTCTTTGTCGAATTTTCTTTATATTTATTATATCAGATGTTGTCACAACTTCCGAGACAAAAATAATATGGGGGATTTTTTGGTGAGATTCAGTAGGTCGTGTGGATTCGAGTTGAACTTCTCTTGCGGGGTGCGAATGAGCTTCTCGCTCTACTAGCAACTCCAACATCCCCTCTGCCAATAACAAAAAGGCGAGCTCGTTCAGCTCGCCACCTTGTCGCCATTTCTATTTCGTTCGTATATATTGATGCCTGCTTCGCTCAGCATCCATTCGATGTGCACCCCATATCCGCTTGTCGGATCGTTGACAAATACATGCGTGACTGCACCGATGACTTTTCCATCCTGGATGATTGGGCTTCCACTCATACCTTGCACGATTCCGCCTGTAGCTTCCAGTAGATCCGGATCTGTAATTTTCACGACGAGACCTTTCGTGGCTGGGAATTTCTGTGGCACTGAACTGACGATTTCCACGTCGTACTTTTTGACCTCTTCACCTTTTACAACGGTCAATATTTCAGCTGGTCCTTCTTTCACTTCGTGTGAAAGCTTGATCGGAAGTGCTTTATCCATGATTCCATTTCGCATTGGCTCTTTCAGCTTACCGAAGATACCATATTGCGTGTTCTTGAAAATACTGCCGAGGATCTTTTCACCATCATTAAATCGGGCTAACTTCTCACCTGGTCGTCCGTGCGTCCCCTTTTCAATGGAGGTAACGGTGGATCCAATGATCTGACCATCGTTCACGACAATCGGTTTTTTCGTATCCATATCAGAGATGACATGTCCGAGTGCTCCGTATTTGCCTGAATCAGGGTGGTAGAACGTCATCGTTCCAACGCCTGCTGCAGAATCACGGATGTACAATCCGATACGAAAACTGGAATCCGACTTATCCTTTACAGGAGTTAATTTCTTGTGCAATGTCTGTTTATTACGGATGATCTTCAGATCGAGTGATTGATGGGATTCACCGCTTCGCTTTACGAAAGGACCGATCTCACTCATTTTTTGAATGGATTTACCATTGATTTCTGTGATGATGTCTCCGACTTGGATACCTGCTTTTTCCCCTGGGGACACGTCACCGTTAGACGTTCCGACGAGATGGTGTCCGACCACCAATACTCCGACTGTGTTCAAGCGAACCCCGATATTTTGCCCTCCCGGGATGACTTTGAATTCAGGAAGTACTTTCACATTCATTTTCTTGACAGGTAAATTGGAGACTTGCATGGTAACCTCTGCGTTACCATCTTGATTCGCTTCTATTGAAAAGGATTGAGGATTGTTTTCGATATTACCAATCGACAATATGGATTCTTCTTGATCGGAAGAATGCAGTGTAGCTTTTGGGTGTTTCTGATCTATCGTTAATCTCTCTCCCTGGAACACGGTTATATCAGTTGGGATACTGAGATAGTCCTGAATAGGCTTAATGAAACCCAAGCTTATGAGGAATCCAAGGAGAAGAATGCCGACTAATTGTCTGATTTTCACTCTTTTCATTCAGTCACTCTCCTCATTCCTTACCCTACAACTTTTTTATGGTTGCATTTATAATTTTACCTTTAGAGGATGTTTCTATAACCAAGAGTGAAAAGAAAAAGCTACCCTTAAATGGATAGCTTTTCATGATGTAATTTTTACTTCATCAGCGAATTGAATCATTTCTTTAGCATGTTGCTTTGTCAGGTCAGTAATTTCGACGCCGGAAATCATTCGAGCGATTTCTTTCACCTTTTCTTCAAATGGCAAAGGCTTCACAAGCGTCAACGTTCGATCGCCTTTTACTTTTTTCTGGATATAAAGATGACGGTCTGCCATTGCAGCAACCTGTGGCAAATGCGTGATGCAAAGGACTTGTGAGCCAGCCGACAGCTTCTGGATCTTTTCAGCAATCGCTTGTGCGACTCGACCGCTCACTCCCGTATCAACTTCATCAAAAATGATCGAGGCAACTTCCTGCTCATTCGAGAAGATCGCTTTCAAAGCAAGGATAATCCTCGAGAGCTCTCCACCAGATGCGATTTTGACCAACGGTTTCAAAGGTTCTCCTGGATTGGTGGAAATAAGGAACTCCACATCATCCATACCATTTTTTCCGAATTGAATGTAGTTTCCATCGATTTCAACACCAACAGTCGAAGAACTGCTTGCAGGTTCAAACGATACTTCAAAAGTCGTTTTCGCCATATAAAGATCCTTCAACTCGCGATGGATTTTCTTCTCAAGATCTTTAGCAGCTTTCTTTCTTAGCTTACTCAATTGCTTCGCTTCTAAATACAGATCTTTTCCGATTTCGTTTAACTCATCTTCGTACTTCCGGATGCGATCATCTTTGTTCGTAATCGTATCGAGCTCTTCTTCAATCCGTGAACTGTATTCCAAAATCTCTTCTACAGAATTTCCGTATTTTCGCTTGAGTGTATTGATTTCATGCAAACGATCTTCAATGAACGTCAGCCGCTCTGGATCGAACTCCATCGTATCAACATAATCCCGAAGCTGGTGAGAAGCGTCTTCTAATGCGTAATAAGCATTCGTGACAGTTTCCTGAATCGGTTTCAAGGATTCATCATAATCAGATACATCTTCCAAATGACTCATTGCAAGCCCAAGAACGTCGACGCCTTTTCCCTCACCATACAACGCGCTGTAAGCGTCCTGGACGGACTGGAACAACTTTTCAAAATTACTGAGCCGTTGTTTTTCCTCCATTAATTCTTCATCTTCATTCGGCTGCAGGTTCGCCTTGTCGATTTCCTCAAGCTGATACTGGATCAGATCAATTCGATGCGCCATTTCTTGCTCGTTTTCCGTCAATTGCTTCAACTGTTTTTGTGTATCTATAAATCGTTTATATAATTGCTGATATTCTTGCTTCGTCCGTTTCAAGTCACTTGAGTGGTATTGATCCAACAGGTGCAGGTGTTTATCGCTTTGTAACAGGAATTGATGCTCGTGCTGACCGTGAATATCGATGAGCGATTGACCGATCTCTCGTAAGATCGCCAATGTAACAAGCTTTCCGTTGATACGGCAAATACTTTTGCCAGAGCTCGTAATGTGACGCTTCAGAACGACCATTCCATCTGAAACCTCAATGCCCTGTTCTTGGGTTTTCTGTGTGACCGGATGTGTTTCTGGTATGTAAAAAAGACCTTCGATTTCTGCCCGGTCCGTTTCGTGTCGCACATACTCTGAAGAGCCGCGACCACCGATCAACAAGCCGATCGCATCGATGATGATCGACTTACCTGCGCCAGTTTCACCTGTCAAAACAGTTAAACCTTCTTCAAAGGGAACGGTGACTTGTTCTATAATCGCAAAATTTCGTATGGATAATTCCGCAAGCATAATTTCCCTCCTACAGTACGTTCTATAGCATATCTAAAAATTGTCGTGTGACAAGTGGACTGTCTTCAGGAGAACGACAAATAATCAAAATCGTATCATCACCGCAAATCGTCCCCATGATTTCTTCCCAGTCCAAGTTATCAATCAACGCCCCAACCGCATTCGCGTTTCCTGGTAACGTCTTCATGACGATGAGGTGGTCGGTATGATCGATATTGATGAAGCTGTCCGTCAACGTTCGCTTCAACTTCTGTAAAGGATTGAACCGTTGATCCGCTGGCAGACTATATTTATATCGTCCATCTTGCATCGGAACCTTAACAAGATGCAGTTCTTTAATATCTCGGGAGACTGTCGCTTGCGTGACATTGAATCCAGCATTTTTCAAGCGCTCGACGAGCTCGTCCTGGGTATCGATGTCAAAATTCGTAATGATCTCTCTTATTTTAATATGGCGTTGCCCTTTATTCATCATCGTATCACTCCACAAGGTGCTTTCTACATTTTCACGCGTATATATGCTTATCATAAACGAATCCTGTCTAATTGTACACGTATATGGTGAATAAACATGTATACCGCTGTATATAGAGCTACCCCTTATTACAAGCAAAAAAAGATAACGGATGTGGTTTCCGTTATCTTTCGTCATTTTTATAAGATTCATGTGCTTCCTTCACGACCGATTCCGGCTTTCCGGTCCATATGATGGAAGCCTCCTCATTCAACTGAGGTTTTTCCAAGTGTAAAAGGAACTCGATGTTCCCTTCACCACCTCTTATCGGTGAATGTGTACAATTCAAAATGTTATAGCCTGTTTGGTGACTGAATTCAATGATCTTCTCGAGTACAGACTGGTGAACTTTTTTATCACGAATGATGCCCTTCTTACCGACTTCCTCACGGCCTGCTTCAAATTGTGGTTTCACTAGGGCGATGACTTGTCCGCCGTGAACCAAAATTTCTTTCAGGACAGGTAAAATCAGTTTCAAGGAAATGAAGGATACGTCAATCGTCGCTACCTGTGGAAGACCTTTGTCAAAGTCTTCAGGCTTGGAGTAACGAAAATTGGTCCGTTCCATCACTTTTACGCGTTCATCATTCCGGAGTTTCCAGGCTAGCTGGTTGTAGCCGACATCGAGTGCATAAACGAATTGAACACCATTCTGAAGGGCACAATCGGTGAATCCTCCTGTAGAGGATCCGATGTCGATCATGATCTTCTCATTTACATCAAAATCAAATGATTTCAACGCCTTCTCTAATTTCAAGCCGCCCCGACTGACATAAGGAATCGGATTCCCTTTCAGTTCAATCGGAATTGTAATATCCACTTTCTGACCAGGCTTGTCCATGCGTTCGTGTTCTGAGAAGACAAGCCCTGCCATTATTGCTCGCTTGGCTTTCTCCCTCGTTTCGATCAACCCGCGATCGACGAGGAGAATATCAAGCCGTTCTTTCTTTTTCATAATCAGTAAGCCCTCTGTTGTTTCTTCGGAATCATTTCAAATACGCGTTCCACGACTCCCTCAGGAGTGAGGTTGATTTCTTCAAGAAGCTTAGAGACACTTCCATGCTCGATGAAACGGTCTGGAATACCCATCCGATCGATGACCGCATCATGTATTCCCATGTCATGGACAAACTCAAGTACGGCACTTCCAAATCCACCTTGAAGGATACCTTCCTCCATCGTCAAAATCGGAATTCGCTTCGTGACGAGTTCAGTAATCATACCGTTATCAAGAGGTTTGATCGAACGTGCATTAATGACACTTGCGGAAACGCCTTGCGATTTCAGATGTTCAGCAGCCTGCATAGCGACTGGAATCATTGTCCCGACTGCAAGGATCGCAATGTCTTTTCCTTCTTTCAAAACTTCCCATGTGCCGATTTCAATCTTCTTGAGTTTTTCATCCATCGGAATGCCAAGACCTGTACCTCTTGGGAAACGGACGGCAATCGGTCCAGCGTCATATTCAGTAGCTGTATAAACCATATGCTGCAATTCGTTTTCATCTTTCGGGTTCAAAACGACCATATTCGGTAAGTGTCGCAAGAAAGCGATATCGAATACGCCTTGATGCGTTTCACCATCAGAACCAACCAATCCAGAACGGTCTACAGTGAAAACAACATTCAGGTTCTGTCGGCAAACATCATGAACAAGTTGATCGTATGCCCGTTGGAGGAATGTTGAATAGATGGAAAGCACAGGCTTCATGTCTTGAGTGGCAAGTCCTGCTGCCATCGTTGTTGCATGCTGTTCCGCAATTCCTACGTCATACAAACGATCCGGGAACTCTTCTCCGAATGCTTCTAGTTTCGATCCTACCGTCATTGCTGGTGTGAGAACGACTAGACGCTCATCTTTCCGTGCAACCGTACGTAACGTCTCACTGACCACTTTGCTGTAACTAGGTCCAGCAACAGTAGGCTTGATGAAGTCCCCTGATTCGATTTTATAAGGGCCAGGTCCATGCCATGTACCGATTGCATCGGTTTCAGCAGGCTTGTATCCTTTTCCTTTTTGGGTAAGAACGTGTACGAGGACAGGTCCTTTTGTCTTTTTCGCATATTTGATGTTTTCCGTAAGATCATCAATACTGTGTCCATCTACAGGTCCAAGATATGTGAATCCTAATTCCTCGAAAAAGATTCCGGACACAAGCAAGTACTTCAAGCAATCTTTCAATCGTTCAGCCGTCGAAGCCAATCGGCCTCCTGCAGGCACTTTCTTCAATAACGATTCGAATTCTTCTTTGACGCGTTTGTATTTACCAGCGGTGCGCAGACGTCCCAATACATTGTGTAGCGCACCGACATTCGGCGCGATGGACATTTCATTGTCGTTCAAAATGACAATAAGATCTTTCTGTTCATGTCCGATATGGTTCAATGCTTCAAGCGCCATTCCACCGGTCAACGCGCCATCGCCGATGATTGCAACGACCTCGTCATCCGTCCCTTTCAGATCACGTGCTGTCGCCATACCCATGGCAGCAGAAAGTGAAGTGGAACTGTGTCCTGTCTCCCAGACGTCATGTTCACTTTCAGACATTTTAGGGAATCCACATAGACCTTTGTATTGTTTTAATGTATCGAACTTGTCTGCTCGACCCGTCAAAATTTTGTGTACGTATGCTTGATGTCCTACATCCCAAATGAACTTGTCTTTCGGGCTTTCGAATAATTTATGTAGAACCAACGTTAATTCAACCACGCCTAAATTCGGCCCGAGATGTCCACCTGTTTTTGAAATTTTCTCAATTAAAAAAGTACGGATTTCAGCAGCCAGTTCTTCTAGCTGGTCAACATCCAGTTGTTGTAGAAATTTAGGGTCCTTGATTGATTCCAAATCCATGGAACATCCTCACTTTCCTTTCGTATTGCGCTTTAACTTGTTTGAAGCGGGTTGTTGAGGAACAAATTTCTTTAACTTTAATCTTTCCTCAAAGAAGTAGATTAATCTCCCGACCTGAAAAATGATGGAAGTAGAAAAATGTATGGCAAATGATTTGCCGAGAGCTTTCCCGCCAACAGTAAGTGCAGCTACTACACTTGTGAACACAATCGAAACGGTATATTGAAATGCGGAGGCATCATCTCCGCCAAATGTTCGTGCAAGTTGTACGATGACCGCAGCGGATGCAGTCCCGCTAATTATACCAGAAATATCCCCGATCACGTCATTACAAAAGCTTGCCACACGGTCGGCATTCCGACAGATCGTAATCGATTGTCGTGAGCCATTGATCTTTTCTGAGGCCATAGCATGGAATGGTACTTCATCTGCTGCAGTTGCTGCAACCCCTATAATATCAAATACAATACCGATAAGCACGATTAAAAATACAATCATAACTCCGATCGCCCATACGACACCTTCGATGAGCAATGTTGAGACAATTGAAAAAATAGCCGCTAACACTAGCGTGATAACGGCAATTCCAGAACTCCATTTTAATGATTTCGTTAGAACTTTATTCATGTATGCTCCTTAATCCCTCAAACAGCCGCTCTAGTCCCTTACCCTAAGTCCGGTAGTTGGTAACCAGATGGACGGCAACTAATTTTTTTGATGATATAACATCATATAATAAAAGTGTTCAAAAGGTTGATGGATTGTCCATCTCTTTTGAACATTTTATTGGATATGTATGGTGGAGTGGTCATTCAGTGAGTAAACACTGCGGCTTAGGTCCAGTAGGTTTTCCCAGAGGGGTACCAGTGCGTTGCCACACTGGAGGTTTCCCTTTAATCCCCTCTTGACGTTGTCACCAATCGTCAGACTAGATTACCACTTAGTCCGCACTATAATCCTCATTGAATGTCACATGGAACAGTCTAGGAGTTTTCCTCGACAGTCTTTACCATTCCCTAGCCTCTTTCGCAGGATTGATTTCATATGGTATGGAATCCTTTCGGCGGCCAACCAGAAATTCATCCTCTTCCATAATCCCCTCAAATCCCACTCAAGGCAGGCTACGCTGCTCACCGATAGTTTCTAGCGACCGAAAAAACCGATGAAAGCAGGTTTATAACCTCAGTTCGCAATAAGGTATTAGCACGCAAATCGCAAAGTTGAGGTCCTCCGCGGCAAAAGGGTCAACGCCCACATGCCTTTGTGGATCGCCCTTTAGCCTTAACTCCCAGTGTAGACCCAAAGCTGGGCGCCTCGAGCCTATACAAGGAACTTCATCGATGTGCCCTTTGGCGGATTTTTAGGCCCGCCCTCAGAAATGGGAGACTGACTAGAATACTGCACCACTCCTCATGTAATTATAATATACCATATTCACGTATTTCGCTCAATATTTCTAATGATCTCTGCTAATCATATAATCTGTAAAATGCTCGAGCCAACTATGATCGATGTTCGCTTTATGCAGATGTCTCTTGGCTTCTTTCACCACATCAAGCAGTTGTTCTTTCGCACCTAACAATGTTAGCAGATGTGGGTATGTACTCTTATTGTTGCCAACATCACTGCCAATCGGTTTTCCAAGCTTATCCTCATCGCCTTCAACATCCAAAATGTCATCCTGAATTTGGAAAGCGAGACCAAGGTAATGTGCGAATTTGACGAGATGTTCCATCTGTTCCTTCGTACCTCCACTAATTCTCGCTCCTGCATATATGGAGTACCCAAGCAATGCACCTGTTTTCTTACGATGAATGTTCTCTAGAGCTTCAATCGTAAGCGATTTACCTTCTCCATCCATATCCGCTACTTGTCCATCCACCATTCCTTCAGGACCTGCGGCATTGGATAGATGGGTGATCAAATCGATTTTCGTGTCACTGTCAAGGCTTTCGGAACGGGAGATCACTTCAAATGCATAAGTGAGTAAACCATCACCCGCAAGGATCGCAAGCGCTTCTCCATAAATCTTATGGTTGGTCGGACTGCCTCTTCTGAAATCATCATCGTCCATTGCAGGAAGATCATCATGAATCAAGGAGTACGTGTGGATCATCTCGACTGCACAAGCGACATCCAGCCCGAGCTTGCTGTTTTTCCCAAACGCCTCAATCGTCATGAGTAGCAGTGTGGGTCTTAAGCGTTTTCCGCCAGCTAGAATGGAGTAAAGCATGGATTCTTTCAACGTAGGTTGGGCATTCAGCGCTTCCACTTTCGCAGGCAGAGCGTCGTCTATGAAGTTTTTCTTCTCCTGTAGGAGCTCCAAAAACCTTTCCTGATCCACCTATTCGTCCTCCTGTATCGTGAACGGCTCAGTTTCGCCATCTTCTTTCAGTAATTCATCCATTTGCTTTTCCACATGCTGCAATTTATCGTGACATTGCTTTGAAAGCTTCATTCCTTCTTGAAATAGTCGGATGGATTCCTCGAGCGGTACGTCACCTTCTTCAAGTTTGCCAACGATTTCTTCAAGCTCTTGCATCGCTTCTTCAAATGATTGTTCTTTCTTCTCTTCCATTACTTTTCACTCTCCTCAAGTCCCCAAACTTGGCAATCCAGTTTCCCGTCCTTCAAACGAACCGAAATCGGATCTCCAGGTTGTACCTGGCTTACACTCTTGATGAGCTTTTCTTGTCCTTCATGGTAAGCGAGGCTGTATCCTCGTTCCATAATGCTTAACGGGCTGAGCGCATTCAACTTTCCGACTTTCTCTTTGAATGCAGCGTTGTGTTGTTCATAGCTGGTGCGCATTTCTTTTTGCAGCATGCGTACAAGGGATTGATGCCTCTCTTTTGACTGTTGATGCAGTTTGGCTGGATGATTCCTTTGCAAGCGATCATGTAAGCGTCCGATATGCTCTTTTTTGCTTGTGAACGCTCTCGTTTTGCTTTTTTGTAAACCCTCGATCAGCCGATCCAGATCTTGTTCCTTCTGTTTGACAAGCTGAGTCGGGTACTTGAATGCATAGGAACGTTGGAGCCGGTTCAGCTCGGTTCTCATGCTCTTCACATGTTCAGAAACTGCTCTAGTCAGACGCAATTCCCTTTGTCGGATCCGCTCTTCCAGCTCCTCAATATGAGGCACTGCGAGTTCCGCCGCTGCTGTTGGTGTAGCTGCTCTTACATCCGCTACAAAATCAGCAATCGTAAAGTCGGTTTCATGTCCGACTGCCGAAATGACCGGAATTTGTGACTTGTAAATACTTCGGGCGACAATTTCCTCATTGAACGCCCACAATTCCTCAATAGAACCACCACCCCGTCCCACGATCAGGACGTCCCAGGTCCCTTTTTCATTCGCGTAGTCGATTGCATGGGAAATGCTAGGGGCTGCATGCGGTCCTTGTACGAGCACAGGCATGACTGTCACTTTTGCGATCGGAAAACGACGTTTGATGGTCGTCAAAATATCCCGTACAGCCGCTCCTGTCGGGGATGTGATGACTCCGATCCGTTTTGGCATTGCTGGTAACGGTTTTTTCGTCTCTTCAGCAAAAAGACCTTCAAAGTCCAGCTTTTTCTTCAGTTCTTCAAATGCTAAAAACAGATTTCCGATTCCATCTGGTTGCATTTCTTTTACATATAATTGATATTGTCCGTGCGGTTCGTAAACGGAAACTTCACCGCGTATCAAGACTTTCATACCCTCTTCTGGTCTGAACTTCAGAAAACGGTTGTTCCCAGCGAACATGACCGCATTGACCCGGCTGTTCGAATCTTTTACCGTAAAATACATATGACCGCGACTGTGGAACTTTACATTCGATAGTTCCCCGCGTAGCCAGATGTCCTGAAGCGTCCTGTCTTGATCGAATTTTCTTTTAATATAACGGGTTAGTTCTGTAATACTGATATAACGATCTTGTTGCATTAATGTACACCTACTTGATGACTCCATTTCGCAGAAAGAATCGTATTTTGAAGCAGCATGGTTATGGTCATCGGTCCTACCCCTTTTGGAACAGGTGTCAGATAAGCCGCGATTTCTTCTGCTTCTTCAAAATTCACATCACCCGTCAGCTTACCATCATCTTTACGATTAATTCCGACATCAATGACGACAGCTCCTGGTTTGATGTAATCTTTCCCGATAAAATTCATTTTGCCGACTGCAACGACGAGTATGTCAGCTTGCTTGGCTATCTCTTTCATATTCGGTGTTCTGGAGTGACAATATGTAACGGTTGCATGCTCATTCAAGAAAAGCTGTCCGACGGGTTTTCCGACGATGTTACTTCGTCCGATCACAACGACATGCTTTCCTTCGATGGTGATGTTCTTCGCTTTGACCATTTCGATGATGCCATAAGGCGTACACGGTAAAAATGCACGTTGCCCGGTCATCATCCTTCCAATATTGATTGGGTGGAATCCATCCACATCCTTCTCTGGTGAAATGGCTTCTATGATGGCTGTTTCAGAGATGTGGTCAGGTAGAGGCAGTTGGACGAGTATGCCGTGACAGGACTCATCCTCATTATATTGATGAATGACTTCTAGCAGTTTTTCCTCAGAGGTCTCTTCCGGAAGTTCAATAAGCTTTCCGTCAATCCCGACTTGTTTACAAGCTTTCGTTTTTCCCTTTACATAGGAAAGCGAGGCAGGATTCTCACCGACGATGATGACCACCAAGCCTGGTACAATCCCCTCTTTTTTCAAACGACTGACTTCTTCTTTCATCTCGTTCCTTTTCGCTTGAGCGATTTCATTCCCTTTGATAAGCTCTGCAACCATTCATATCCCCTCCGCTATTGGATTGTTTTGCTTATTTTTGAAAGGACCGCATTTACAAATCGACCGGATTCGTCTCCCCCGAATGTTTTGGCAAGATCGATCGCTTCGTTGAATGTCACGTTGATTGGAATATCTTCTAAATACTTCATTTCGTAAACGGCCAATCTGAGGACAGAACGGTCGACGTTTCCAATTCTTTCAAAGCTCCAATTTTCCAGGTGACGCTTGATTATTTCATCAATTGGTTCCAAGTTGTCGAGCGTACCTTCTACTAATTGGATCAGGAAAGCATCACGTTCTTCGCCTTCCTCTAATACGTGACCGATCGCTTCATCTCGGTCCAATTCACTTACATCTATTTGGAATAAGGACTGTAATGCCTTCTCCCTTGCAATCCTTCTTTTCATGATTTGATACTTCCTTTCATTTCTTCTCTATCTGATGATAGCATAGAGATTCTTCCCTTAACAGCATACACCATTTTTCTGAGGATTAAGCGTTATTTGCACAGAATGTCAACACAAAAATGATACATTTTCGTGTCTGCGATGAGAGTTCAGAGGAGCATTCCTTGTGCTGACTTCCACGTTCATCACAGGACGTGATGGTACTTAGTCGAAGTTCCTTAAAGCAGTCGAAGATCCATTGGAGACCTAACTTTCTGTTTCCGCAGGAGTATCGTGAATTTCGTTTAAAATCAATATACAAATCCAATATAAAAAACTGACCCGGACGTTGGACATCCTTTTCCCCGATGAAAAAGGGCATAAGGGTCTCACATCCGAGTCAGTTCAATCTTAATATTCCTCGATTTCTTCTAGAGGGTCCGGTTTTCCTTCGAATTGGACACCAACTACATGAACATCAACACGGTTCGGCTCTAAAGCTGTCATAGTGTTCAGCGTGTGGCGGATGTTCTCCTGGATCTTTTCTGCTGTATCCGGAATGGAAACTCCAAAGTTCATCGTTACGAACACATCGATGTTGATTCCATCTTCGGTAAGTTCAACTTTTACCCCTTTACCGAGTGACTTTTTCCCGAAGCGCTCAACAACTCCGGAAGCAAAATTGCCACGCATGGAGGACACGCCCTCCACTTCAGTTGCAGCGATGCTTGAAATCACTTCGATCACTTCTGGTGAGATTTCAACTTTTCCTAAATCTGAATCTTTCTCTTCCATTTCAAATGTTTGATATTCGTTCATTCTACTCACCTCCACTGGAAGCTGATTTTGATGTCAAGTCATACATTTCCAAGAACTTCGTGTTAAATTCTCCACTATTGAAAGCTTCGTGATCCAATAATCGAAGGTGGAAAGGAATTGTCGTATCGATCCCTTCAATGACGAACTCGCTTAATGCGCGTTTCATTCTTCTGATTGCTTCATCACGCGTACTTCCGTACGTAATGACCTTCGCAATCATCGAGTCATAATAAGGTGGGATGAAATATCCTGGATATGCTGCAGAGTCAACTCGTACTCCAAGTCCACCTGGTGGCAGGTACATTTCTATTCTACCAGCTGATGGCATGAAATTCTTGTCCGGGTTCTCGGCATTGATCCGGCATTCGATGGACCATCCATTGAACGTAACATCTTCTTGGGCAAGTGATAGACGTTCACCGGACGCCACTCGAATTTGTTCCTTGATCAAGTCTGTTCCTGTAACCATTTCAGTAACAGGGTGTTCAACTTGGATTCGTGTATTCATCTCCATGAAATAAAAGTTTCCTGTGTTTGATTCGAAGATAAATTCGACGGTACCTGCACCGGAGTAATCCACGGCTTTTGCAGCTCTGACAGCTGCTTGCCCCATTTCTTCACGCTTATCTGGATCAAGTGCTGGAGAAGGTGTTTCTTCCAACAACTTCTGCAGACGACGCTGGATGGAGCAGTCACGTTCACCTAAGTGAATGACATTACCATGATTGTCTCCAAGAACCTGAATTTCTACGTGACGGAAATCCTCGATGTACTTTTCAATATAGACGCCAGGGTTACCGAAAGCGGAAGCCGCTTCCTGCTGGGTCATTTTGATCCCTTTGACAAGCTCTTGCTCAGTGCGTGCGACACGGATCCCTTTACCACCACCGCCGGCAGTTGCCTTGATGATGACAGGGTAGCCCATATCTTCCGCCAACTGAATCGCTTCTTCAGGGGATTCGATGATTCCTTCAGATCCCGGAACGATCGGTACGCCCGCTTCTTTCATCGTCGTACGAGCAACGTCTTTTGTTCCCATACGGTTGATAGCATCCGGACTCGGGCCGATGAATGTGATGTTGCATTCTGCACAGATCTCAGCGAAATCTGCGTTTTCAGCAAGGAATCCGTATCCTGGATGGATAGCGTCCGCACCAGTTAGTGTCGCGACGCTCATGATGTTCGTGAAGTTCAAGTAACTTTCTTTCGCTAAAATCGGTCCGATGCAGTATGCTTCATCAGCCATACGGACATGGAGCGATTCTTTATCCCCTTCTGAATAAACGGCAATCGTCTCAATGTTCATCTCTTTACATGCACGGATGATTCGGACGGCAATTTCTCCTCGGTTAGCAATCAGAACTTTTTTGATCATATGCATCACCTATTGTTTCTTTACAAGGAATAATGGTTGTCCATACTCCACTAGTTGACCATTCTCTACGAGTACTTCCACGATTTCACCATTAACCTCTGCTTCGATTTCGTTGAACAATTTCATCGCTTCAATAATGCAGACGATGGAGTCTTTGGAAACTTTGTCTCCAGACTTCACATATACATCTTCCTCAGGAGATGGTGAAGAATAGAATGTTCCTACCATTGGTGACTCAATCTTATGTAAAGATTCGTCCATTTCTTTGACTGGTTCGCTCTTTTCAGTTTCTTTTTGTTCCTTTTGCTCTGGTTGAGCTTGTTGCTGCTGTTGTGGAGCAGGTGCTGGTTGTTCTACACGTGCTTGAGGAGCTGGGGTTTGTTGGACGACTGTTTCGCCTCCACCCTTCTTCAAGCTGATTTTTGCACCTTCTTGTTCATATTCGAATTCGTTGATGGAGGATTGATCGATTAGTTTGATCAATTCTCGAATTTCTTGAATTTTGAGCATTGCTTCCACTCCTTCTAAATGTCTACGGTTATGATTTATTATAGCATAAAAGATGGCACCTAAAACTTAACACCTTATTATGGGAGCAGGTGCTAATTCGTTTATATCATACCATAATCCTCTTGAACAGTGTAGTTGTAGAAAGAAACCGCTTTCGATTTCGTACCAGGTACATTTTGTGAGGCCTTATGTACCAAGGGTTTTGAAATGGTGCCAGGCACCGATTCAAGACCGTTGATACCACGGCGTTTGTAATCGGTGCCTGGTACGGCAAATGAAAAACAGCCCGATTCCTCGGGCTGTTTCAAATGCTTAATATAGTTTTCGAATTTCGGTTTAATTCTTTGCGGCCTGGTATTGGACTGCCACTTGCTTCTCACCAAGTTGTTCTTTCGCTTTACGCATGATGGCATTCGCTTCTTGAGCAGATAGCTTCTCATCGACGCGGACGATGATCGTCACTTCCTCACCCATCGTGTTGACGAGGACATCTTCATAGCCCATGCCTTTGATCAATGTTTCGAGCGTATCTTCTTTCATTGCGAGCTCCTGTAAAGCGGTCAGTTGATCCAATGCTTCAGATTGTACTTCCGCTGAAACGCTTGTGGAGGCGATGACTTCATTGTATTTTTGTGCAAGCTGAGAACGTTTGTCTTGAATCTTCATGCGTAGTTCCATGAACAATTCATCACTGTTGATTTCAGAGACGACAGACTTGCCATCCGCTTCAGCGCCCTCTTTGCTGGCTTCTTTACCATCCTTCTGTTCAGTGGCAAGATCCGCAGGAGATTGCTCAGGGCTTGTAATGTAGTAAACAGACAACACAATGATCAAGCTCAACATCGTCAACAACCAAACTGTTTGTTTCTTCAATAACATTCCTTATTCCCCCTTCTGCTTTTTCGCAATAACACTGACTTTGTGACTTGGCATATCGAAAACTCTCGATACAGCTTCAATGATCCAATTTTTCACTTGAAGGTTTTCGGCCCCATCCGCGACAATCAATACGCCTGTCACTTGAGGCTTTTCCACACTGACGATGAACGGCTCCTTGCCACCCTTCCCATCAATGATGATGACTTTTTCATCTGTCTGACTTGTCGTCGATTTGCGTTTCCCTCCATTTTTGTCTGTTTCGTCTGTGGTAGATTCTTGCTTGCTGATTTCTTTTTCTACGATTTTCCGGAAGGTAGAGTCCAAAATGACCATCACCTCAGCATCTTGTACTCCAATCATTTCATCCAGGAGCTCTTTCAATTGGTTTTCATAGTGCTCTTCAAGTTCCCGGATCAAGGATGAAGGATCGTCTGATTTTCCCATTGAGAATGTTGGCTTCGATTCCTGATCACCCGCTGCCATATTCATGACTGATGTCGGTTCTGGAGATTGAATCAGGTTTTGAATGAGCATCATGGCAACCCCGAATCCTAGGATTAATAAAATGTATTGCGATTTCCGGTTGAGCTTCTTCCCCTCTTTCGTCGGCTTCAGAATCGATTTGAGCCAGTCATTCTTCTTTTTGTCATCAGACATATTGCATTACGATCCTCCTTCCTCTACTAGTACAATCTGGTCTGTCGGTATTTCCCATACTTTCGAAAGGAATTGTTCAATCTCAGCCAGATCAGGAGATTCCTCCTCCGTTTGGAGGGATGTCGATGTATCAATCTTGACTTCCCTGACCACTTCAATCGATTGTTCCCCTTCAAAGGATTCCACGGTTACGCGGACGACCCATTGGTCTTTTCCCGAGTCGTTCTGGGATTGATCTTGAACTACCACATCCTTTAACCGTTTATCAAATTGTTCTTCTAGCTTTCCTTCCACCTGCTGGCGTAATTGGACAGCCATTTGTTCTAAAATATATGCATCTTGTGAGGCTTGTATTTCACTTTTCTTGTTTTCTATCAAATTTTTCAGCTGAGCTTGGTCCTCTTCACTCCCCTCTACCTGGAACGAAGCCAACTGGGAGTTGAGATCGACAGAGAAGAACTTGATCAATGGATTCAAAATCGAAATGATCAACAAAAGTCCGATGACGACCTTCACATATTTTTGGAACGCGGAAGAAGGGAGTAAGAGTTCCAAGATCGTCGCCAAGAGAATGATGAGGATGATGTTCGTCACCCATTCATATATGAAAGACATAGAGAACTCCCTCCTTCCTTTCTACCTCATCATCAATGTCAGATTACCAGCAGCAATCATCATCGTCACAGCCAGGAAAAACATGAAACATACGATGGAAAGAGCAGCGAAGATGAACATGACATTTTTACTAATGATAGAGAGACATTGGATGATCGGACCTCCACCAAGAGGTTGTAAGACGGCAGCAGCAATTTGATAGATTAAGACGAGAGATAGGATTTTCAATGCCGGGAATGCGCATAAAAGGATCAGGATGACGACTCCAGCGATCCCGACGGTGTTTTTTAATAGAAGAGAGGCACTTAACACCGTATCCGTCGCTTCGGTGAACATTCGCCCGATGACCGGGATGAAATTGCCGGTGATGAATTTCGCCGTCCGAACTGCAACTCCATCTGCAACAGCAGCTGATGCCCCCTGAACACTGATGACACCGAGGAATACGGTGAAAAAGACGAGCATCACCCCGATTGCGACATTCCGTAACAGATTGGCGAGCTGAGTGACTTTATAGTGGTCGGTCAACGTACTGACGATGCTTAATAATGCCGATAAAAATAAGAGCGGCAACACAAAGTGCTGGATCAACATCCCGCTCGTGTTGACGAGAAGGATGATGAACGGATGGAAAAAAGCGACCGACACCAGGCTTCCTGTCGTTGCCATCAAGGCGAGTAGTAATGGAATCAAGGCAACGATGAACGCGTTCATGTTTTGGATCGCATCCGTTGTATACGAAACCGCGACATGGAAGCTGTTCAAGGCGATGACGATCAGGACCATGTAAACCATCCCATAAGCGACCCGGCTGACCGCCTGGTTCTCAAACGCGTTCTGCATCGTTTGAAGCAGCATGCTGAATAATGTCAACATGATCAGCATTCCAAGCAATTTGCCATTGCTCAAAATCTCATGGAAGAGATATTTCAGAAGGGCGATTCCCCACTCCTTGAATGAAAAATCTTTGTCACTTTGGATGAATTCAAGGATGCTCCCCTTCTGACTTTCCGGTAAAAATCCCCCGTATTTATTACGGATTTCATTCCAATACTCCCGTATATCGTCAAAATGTTCTTCTTCAATCTGCAAGCTTTCTTTCAACGGATCGCTGCCATTCGTTTCGGCCATCACTTTAGGCACAGGTTGTCCCATCAACGTAAAAAAAACGATCGCCATCAAGAGTACGGTAAAGAATGTTGGATTTGAACGTTTTGCCACATCATTCCCCCCTAACTTGGCAGCAGATCGATTATCGTTTCAATAAGAACAGTAAGAATCGGAATGGCCATGACCAGTATCAATACTTTGCCTGCCAATTCGATTTTGGACGCCATCGTCCCTTGACCCGCATCCCTCGTAATTTGAGCACCGAATTCAGCGATATAGGCAACTCCGATAATTTTCAGGATCGTCTCCACATACACCATATTCAAGTTCGCATTCGTCGCAAGGCGTTCCAGCATCGTGATGACGGTCTGGATTTTTCCAATCAAGAATAAAAAGACCGCTGCACCTGCAAACAGGACGATCAGAAACGAAAACGCGGGCTTCTGTTCTTTGATGATGATGGTCAGAAAAGTCGCAATCAGGCAAAAACCGACGATTTGGATGATTTCGATTTCAAACCCCTCCTCATCCCTGGAAGAGGAACACACCTCTGATTTGTTGGAACAGATCGTCTAAAAGAGTGATGACGATAAAGAGAACCAACACGAAACCGATTAAAGTGATCCAATGCGCAATGTCCTCTTTCCCCATCTGTTTCAACACGGTATGTAACATCGCGATCACAATACCGATTCCAGCAATTTGAAAAATGGTGTTCACATCGTATGGCATTTCTGTTTCTCCTCTCCAACTAGATGAGCAATATGACAATCAGCAAACCGGTCAAAAACCCGAGACTTTTCACCATGTTTTCATAACGGTGCTGAATTTCTACGGCTTCCTTCTCCTCGCGCTCAAGATGGACGATCGTGAGTCTGATTTGTTTTTGTTGGTGCTCACGGTCGTGCCTCCCAAGTGTTGCTCCGAACTGCTTCAACACCTCCAGCTCACCCTTTTGGAAAGCAGTGTGTCTCTGAATCACTTCCAAACTTTCCTCCCAGGCTTTCTGGACGGTTGTGTGACCTGTATATAATCGTGAAGCAAGTTGTTCAAAAAAGAGGGACAGCGGTTCCTTCATTTGTTTGGATAAATGGGTGCACGCTTCATATAATGGTGTCATCCCATAAACGATTTCTGCTTCTAATGATTGGAGAGCGACTTTCAATTGTCGCAATTGACGAGGCCGCTCCTGCATTCGTTTCGCCCATTCGAAACCAGCCCACGTTGTCGCAAGAATAATACAAAGCGCTCCGATCATGTTCATCGTGAGATCCTCTCTTTATACGAGACTTGGATCGGTTTCAAATCAGCATCGAGAATTCTTTTGATCCGGTTGTTCCCGTGTACGCGCGACATTTCTACGAACCGATCAAACAACTGGATATCCACCAGTTTCTTGAGTGTCGGACGTTTCAATACGTTTTCGATGCTGTATCCATGGGCTGTCATGATCATCTGCACGCCAGCATTGAGAGCTTCCAGTATTGATTCCGCATCCTCCTGCCGCCCGACTTCATCTACTACGATCACTTCAGGGCTCATACTGCGAATCATCATCATGATCCCTTCTGCTTTCGGGCAGGAATCGAGTACGTCGACCCTTGAACCGAGCTCATGTTGGGGCACACCTTGGATGCAACCTGCAATTTCAGAACGCTCATCCACAATCCCCACCTTCGAGCTTTCAATTTTCCATTGTGGCAAGCCTTCACTGGCCACTCTGGCTAAATCTCTGAGTAAGGTTGTCTTCCCAGATTGAGGCGGACCGATGATAAGAGTGTTCAGCCACCGCTTGCTGTAAAGATAGGGAGCCAGTGGAACTGCAATTCCTTGCTTCTGTCTTGCAACCCGGATGTTGAATGAACTCACATCCCGAATTGCTTTGACTTGTCCTTTTTCGGTTATCACTTTTCCCGCCAGCCCTACTCGGTGACCACCTTTGATCGTGATATAACCTCTCCGCAACTCTTCTTCAAAAGCATACAAGGAGAATTGGCTCAGTTTATTCATCAGGTGTATTCCATCTTCAAGGGTGACCATGTAAGGTTCTCTTCCAGTTTTCGATGGATTGAAAGGTCGTCCATTTCTCACAATCTCTAACGGTCTGTTGACTCGAATGCGGATCTCTTCAATCTCCTCTGTTGATGTTAAAGAGGTGATGATCTTTTGAATCGAGTCCGGTAAAACGTGTATGATTTCTTTCATCTGGATCCCACTTCTTTCTGTATGGGCTTGTTTCCAATGTATGCGGCACAAGGGGTTTTATGACCTGTTCAAGCGTTATTTAAGAACACCGATTACGACCAAGCATACGCCTAGTCCAATCAGAGCTAGCTTACTGAATGAAATATCTCCAGCTATTCCGACCAATCCAAGCGACATTGTAAAAATGAAGATGATCGGGCCGACCAAAGCTAACGAACCATTGATGATGATCGCTTTTTGTATCGAGTTGAAATACAACATTAAAACGACTGCTGTGAGTTCAAACGAAGCGGACAGCAACCGGAGACCTGCCATATTCAATACGGTGGAATCAAACAAATCGAGAAGATGCTTCATAAATCGCTCCACTTTCTTTTTTGTACAACCTATGTGAACGATTCAAGAAAAAGAATGGAATATTTGGGGTGGGTGGGGTTACGGTGAGATGAGGGGGAGTTACGACACAAAAAAACTGCCCAAACTCTGTTTGGGCAGCTTCAATTTACGCTATTATGCTCTTGATACGTACTCTCCAGAACGTGTATCGATGATCAGTACGTCTCCTTCGTTGACGAAGAATGGTACTTGAACCGTCAATCCAGTCTGAACAGTCGCAGGCTTCGTACCACCAGAAGCCGTATCACCTTTGATACCTGGTTCTGTTTCAGTCACTTCCAGTTCAACTGTGTTCGGAAGTTCAACCCCGATGATTTCACCCTGGTACATTTGAACTTGGACACTCATGTTTTCCAGAAGATACTTCAGCTCTTCTTGAATTTGAGCGGTTTGAAGCTCAAGCTGCTCATAGGACTCTGTATCCATGAAAGTATGCGCCTCTCCAGAAGAGTAAAGGTATTGCATACGACGATTGTCGATGTGTGCTTTCGCTACTTTTTCCCCGCCACGGAATGTTTTTTCTTGAATCGCTCCAGTACGGAGGTTACGAAGCTTGGAACGGACGAATGCTGCACCTTTTCCTGGTTTAACGTGTTGGAAATCCAGCACTGTCCAGATGCCTCCGTCTACTTCGATCGTCAATCCTGTTTTAAAATCGTTCACTGAAATCATTAGGTTTCCTCCTGTTCTTTACTCGCCTATGATAAACAATTCTTTGGAAGATGTCGACAGCTTTTCGCAGCCTGTTTCGGTAATGACGACGTCGTCTTCGATTCGGACTCCGCCAAGACCCGATACATAAATGCCAGGTTCAACCGTGACAACCATACCTGGCTCAAGGACTGTGTCCAATTTCATCGATAGTCCTGGGCCTTCGTGGACGTCCAACCCGATTCCATGACCTGTGGAATGGCCAAAGTTGTCTCCGAATCCGTGTTCTTTGATATAATCTCTCGTTAATGCGTCCGCTTCCTTACCAGTCATGCCCGGCTTCAATCCTTCTAAGCCTTTCAACTGTGCGTCCAGGACGATTTGATGGATTTCTTTCATTTTCTCACTTGGCTCGCCTACTGCAATCGTACGCGTGATATCGGAGCAATACCCTTTATAGAGCGCACCGAAGTCCAATGTGATCATGTCACCTTTTTCAATGACTTTTTCAGATGCCACACCATGTGGTAATGAAGAACGGATGCCTGAAGCGACAATGATATCGAATGAAGAAGAGGTCGCACCATTTTTACGCATGAAGAACTCCAGCTCATTTGAAACATCAATTTCACGCATGCCCGGCTTGATGTAGTTGAGAATATGTTCGAATGTACGGTCTGCAAGCTCAGCTGCCTCTTTCAAGATTTTCAGTTCATCCGCGTCTTTGACGAGACGGAGTTTTTCAATCGCTCCAGAAATCGGAACGAGATCCGCTTCCACTTTCTCTGCATAAGACTGATGCCCTGCATATGTAAGATAATCCTGTTCGAAACCAAGCTTCTTGATTCCCATTTCCTTCGCCTGGTTCGCCACTTCATCTGTCATCATACCTGTGTGCTTGACGATTTCATAACCTGCTGCTTGTTCATTCGCTTGATCGATATAACGGAAGTCCGTGATGAATTTCGCTTCTTTTTCCGAAATCAAGACAACACCAGATGAGCCTGTGAATGTCGTCATATAGCGACGATTACTAGCACTCGTAATCAGCATTCCGTCAATCCCTTTTTCACTGAATAAAGCTCTTAAACGTTCAATTCGATTCATCTTTCTTCCCCCTTCAAATAATGTAAGAGTCCTCTTAATGCGAGCTCATATCCGACTTTTCCAAATCCGGATATCTGACCGATGACGACTTCTGAAAGAACAGAGGTATGTCTAAAGGATTCTCGAGCATATATATTGGATAGGTGCACCTCGATGGCTGGTAACGAAATGCTCGTAATGGCATCTCGGATCGCATAACTGTAATGTGTGAATGCGCCAGCGTTCAAGATGACGCCGTCGAAATCAGTCTCTGCCTGATGGATCCAATCGATGAGATCTCCTTCGTGATTGGATTGTTTGTGTACAATTTCGCATCCAAGTCCTTTGGCTTTCTCTTCCAAAGTCTCCATGATCTGCTCTAGGGTCTCTTTTCCATAAATCGTTGGTTCACGTTTGCCTAACCTGTTCAAGTTGGGACCGTTGATCACCAGAATTCTCATTATGTACGACTCTCCCTCAAGTTCCTAGAAACCCTTTACAAACGGGACTTTTTTCAATGTTAAAAAAACAGAATGTTCCATTGAACATTCTATCATAGGTCATTCTGTTTGAATAGTTTATTGGTTCTCGCTCCGGCGAGACTCACGGGCTTTCTGCAATTCATCATACTCAAATGAGATGGAGAAACCGATGAACAATCCGTACAGCACATATAAACATAATGTCGTCACCAGCGTGTTCGTGCCTAACTCTTGGATCGGCTTCAACCCTGGAAACATCGGCCGTAACAAATAGAACACGATTAGCCAAAGCGCTATACCGTATAGGACACCTGTCATCATGTGCTTGAATTTGGCTAACACGACTTTATAAATGATTGCGACCAGCATGGATAACAGACCGATGAGGATAATTCCGATCCAGTCACCTAACGCTTTATCCTTCCAATCCCCTACCACCCAGGGGGACAATACCAATGCAGGTCGTATTTTCGTGAAATTCAACATGTAAACGGCATAACCGATCAGACTCCAGAATACACCCCCGACAAAACCGATGGTCAGTACTCTGCCTGTAAAGGAAAACTGTCGCTCATCCTTGTTCTGTTCCAACCGCTCATCTTGTTTTCGCTCTGTTTCCATCAACGAAACACCTCCGAAGTTTAGTATATCCGTTGATTGGAATTCTATTTTTAAAATCGACAAATAATTGCCAGTACGACGTGTTAAATGACCGGAATTAGGGAAAATATAATGCAAGCCCAAATCGTAAATTTAATTGACAAGAAGTCCACACATATAGCGACCAGCTATACTATCATGATAGAATAAGGGTAGATTGGAAACGTATAGATAGGTTGGTGGATGAATGTCTAAGCAGAAAACTCCAGCGTATGGCGGCCAGGCTGTCATGGAAGGTGTCATGTTCGCTGGGAAACACACATACGTAACAGCAATCCGTAGGAAAGACGATACATTAGACTACTTCGAAGTGAAGAAGAAACATCGTCCAATCCTTGGATTCCTCAAAAAAATCCCGTTGATCCGAGGTTTCGTCGCTATTATCGAGGCAAGCGGAAACGGTGTAAAACACTTGAACTTCTCCACAGAGAGATATGACGTCGCTCCTGAAGATGATGAAAAAATGTTAGAGGAAAATAAGCCTTCTAAGCTTTCATTGATATTAGGAACCGCTGCGATTGGCGTTTTATCATTCTTATTCGGAAAGTTTCTCTTTACCTTATTGCCTGCTCTGGCAGCAGAAGCATTCCGTCCAATCCCTATATTTTCAGGACATGTTGGACAGAATATGATCGAAGGCTTCTTAAAACTAGTCTTATTGCTATCATATCTTTATTTCATATCGATGACACCGTTGATCAAACGCGTATTCCAGTATCACGGCGCTGAGCATAAAGTCATCAATGCTTATGAAAACAAGTTGCCGTTGACGGTTGAAAATGTGCAGGCCCAATCAAGGCTCCATTACCGTTGCGGAAGTAGTTTCATACTTTTCACAGTGATTATCGGTGTATTCATTTACTTGCTTGTACCATCCGAGCCCTTATGGCTTCGTCTCGTTTCACGCTTGGCATTGATTCCTCTCGTACTCGGGGTTTCATACGAAGTCTTACAGGCTACAAATAAATTAAGAAACATCCCTGTATTACGTTATCTTGGATATCCTGGCTTATGGCTGCAACTTCTAACTACGAAAGAACCGAAAGACGACCAAGTCGAAGTTGCCATCGCCTCTTTCAATGAAATGCTTCGCAGAGATGGGGAGTATGAAAAAGAAGCGGCAAAAACAAGCGCGAAAGTGGTTTAATCCTTAAAGGAGGTGAGTCTTGTTGTTTTCACGTGTATCCAACTGGATCATCATGTTGTTAATCGGTCTAGCTGCATTCGGTTTTGTGATGAAAGTGATTACGGATCCTATGGGCCTTCTTAAAATGGTACTGATCATTGCAGCAGTCGCTGGACTATTCTACTTCTTGTATAAACGTTTCATGGCAAAAAGAATGGGGCCAGATAATGGTCAATACAAGCAAGCGGCTCGCTACTCTGCTAAGAAATATCAGAACAACAATGCTGGTAATGTTCTTTCCAGAAAAGTCAAACCGAGCCCAAAGCAAAAGGCAAAACCCTCCTATACAAAAGCAAAAGCGAAGAAAAGAAGGAACGACCACAACTTCAAAGTCATTGAAGGCAAAAAAGGAAAGAAGAAAAATCGAGCTCTATAAGGTGCTCGATTTTTTTAGTGTGATTTTTGTGGTTTTTTTGTTAGTAGGATAATGACGCCAAGTCCGTAAAAACTTCTCCGTGCTTTCCTTTCCGTAGTCCGTCAGTTGGTCGATCACATCGTTCGAGAGAGAAAAATTGATCATTGAAATTTGCTGCACAGGTATGAACACGATGTCTGCACTATGCGCTTCAGATATGTGCCTCGCATCATGGGCGTCCATCATCGTATCGAACAATCCGTGAAAAAGGGTGATCGCGTTGGTGATATTGTTCGGCTTCTCCTCGAACTGGGAGGGCTGCAGCTGGAAACCGATCACGGGACGTTGCTGTGGCTTCTTGTCGTCCTGAAACAGCCAAATCGGAAAGTTGCTCAGCACTCCACCATCCACGAACACATTTTTCTTTCCTGTCGCGTCATACAATTTGATCGGATCGAAGAAATACGGAATGCTCGCGCTCATCCGAACGGCTTTTGCGATTTTGAACTTTTCAGGAAGTATCCCGTATCGCTCCAGATCATCCGGCAAGACAATCAACCGACCATTCGTAATGTCCGATGCAATGATCCGAAGAGAGCCTTCTTCAAGGTCTGCAAACGTTTTGATCCCTTTATCCGCTAACTTTTCCTCCATCCATTGTTCCAATTTCTTGCCTTTATATAATCCTAACTTCCAATAGAGTGTCAGCCATTTCATAAAAGGAAAAGCCACTGAGATCGCTCTTGGGTCGAGGAATTCACGAAGGTCAATCTCATGCAGCAACGACTTGATTTCATCCGATGTATAACCAGCGGCAACAAAGGCGGCAATGATCGCTCCAGCACTCGTCCCAGCTGTTCTTTTGAAGTGGATGTTCTTTTCTTCTGCGACCTTCAACGCACCAATGAAAGCGATCGCTCTAACTCCACCGCCCGAAAACACGCCATCTACATCCATCGTCTCACCCCTCTCCTTTTATATATTTACGAAGAGAGGTGTGGATTCAGAATCAGACAAATCCACGCAATAAAAAAACAACCATAACGAATGTCATGATTGCTCTTGTTCTTCTTCATTTTTACGTTGTACTTCTCTCAAACCATCGATTCGTTTCGTGTCTTCGTCAAAATATTGGACGAGGTCTCCGATCCGATCAATCGCATTCCAGCTAAGGTGATGTTCGATCCCTTCAACATCATCGTAGATGTTTTCACTATCTACACCGATGACCTTCAAGAACTCTTCCAATAGTTCATGTCGATAAACGAGACGCTTCCCGAGTTTTTTCCCATTCGGAGTCAGTACAAATCCACGATATTTTTCGTAGACCACATACTTCCCTTTGTCTAATTTCTGTACCATTTTCGTAACCGATGACGGATGAACTTCCAGTGCTTCTGCAATATCTGAAACTCTTGCGTATCCTTTTTCGCTTATGAGCTGGTAAATACGTTCAATATAATCCTCCATACTTGGAGTTGGCATGTTCTTCCCCTCCAATACCGCAGATCCTGTACCTGTTTTGAAAATCAAAACATATTAAAAGGATACAATAATAAACTTTACGTGACAAGAGCAGATAAAGTCATGTAAAGTACTCGATCGATGCCTCCGGGAAGTAACTGTGAATGTATCCCTCTATCGTTTCGCGGAGTTCCTGTGCTTCATCCTTCTGGTACACATACTTCCCGATTCCGTAACGACCCCACTTATATTTTCGATTCTCTTCATCCATCTGCAACTTACTTTTCGGGTAACGTTTTTCGATGACTTTTTTCGCTGGTTTCGTGAAACGATGTTGAATCAATTCGAAAGTGATGTTCTTGAAATAGTCGGTCGGAATCATTTCATTGATGATATCAAAAAGTTCCTTGTATCCTTCTTTCCAATCATCGTGTAAGTATAATGGCGCAACGACAAAACCTAAAGGATAGCCTGCTTCCACAACTTTTTTGGCAGCACCTAAGCGTTGTTCTAGTGAGGAGGTCGCCATCTCCAGGTTTTTGATGACCCATTTGCTGTTCACACTGAATCGGAAACGTGTATTTCCATTGTGCTTCGCATCCAGCAGATGATCAACGTGATGATATTTCGTTGTGAATCGTAGACGTCCGAGCTCCGTTTGACCGATGAATTCGATCGTTCGTTTCAGAGAGTGTGTCAGATGGTCGATTCCGACGATGTCCGATGTACACGAAGCTTCGAACCTCGTGATTTCAGGCGCTCTTTCGTCCATATATTTTTGGGCTTGGCCGAAGATTTCGTCTAGGTTGACGTACGTCCGGATGTAAGGTTTGCTGCCGAGCGTTGTTTGGAGATAACAATAGTGACAGTGCCCCATACAACCTGTTGCGAGTGGAATCGCATATTCGGCGGATGGCTTGGATGTATCGAATTTGAGCGTTTTCCTGATACCGATCACGAGTGTGGATTTCGCATTCCGATACTTCTGAAGCTCGTTGTTTCCGGGTAAGTCCCGGACCTGGTTGTGAGATGTCGTTTCTCTGATTTCTAATCCCATATCTTCAAATTTTTGTTTCAATTCCTGTGCAAGAGGATATTTTTCTAACGCTTTTGGTTCGACATAGACCAATTGCGGCACGAATGGTTTCATAAGCATTTCACCTCGTGTTTAGTATGAGCGAGGTGTTTAAATATCTTTTAGGTAAATTTAGACAATTGCTATCTTCTAGATAAAACATAGAAATCAAATTGCTCTTTAACATTATAAGCACCACTATGTCGTTTTCTATGACACGGGAATTCACACAAGCTAATCAGATTTGAAAGTTCATTTGCCTTTTTCCAGTCCCCTTCAAAGTTACGAAAAGGAATAATATGATGAACAGAAAGTTCCTTACCGTATTCCAACTCAGTTATTCCACAATCCTGACAGGTGAAATTGTCACGTTTCCTAGCTATCCTTCTCTGTTTTCTCCAATTTGGCCCATAATAATCAATATCCCCACCTTGCCATGTTCCACTATTAACACCGGAGAATAAGCCTGAATTGGAATAATAATCTGACATACAATTAACAGAACAAAAGTTGAAATTTTTAACTACAGATGGTTTTTTGTCAAAATCCTTGTTACAACCAGTACATTTAACTATAACTCTCTTCTTATATTCAACTTTTCCTCTTTTACCATTAGCTTTACCTAAGCACTTTCTTGAACAATATTTTGCAGTTGTTTTTCTCGAGACAACCACCTCAAATGGTGTATTACATATCTCACAGTTAATCATAACTCTTTCCCTTAGATGTTGATTCTGTTTATTCTTTCTCCTGTAGTTGTACATACATTCTTTGTCACAAAAATTTCTTTTAGAAACTATACAGCGTTTTACATAGATTTCTTTTTTACAATAACTACATTTGATTTTCACTTTCTTTGTGAGTCTTTTCCAATGTTCCAATGGATTTTTCTTTTGATAACTATGTTGACACTCCCTAGAGCAATATTTTTTCCTATTAAATTGACTAGGTTTTACACTCAATATCTTATTGCATTCTAAACAATTCTTTTCCACAGTTTACAACACCTCCACGAAAAGAACGTATGTTCTTTTTAGTTGTTAAAAAATGAGACTATGCATTCGGCATAGTCTCATGTAGTAATTAGATTCCGCACTTCAACTGCGCATTACAGTTTGTACATGTGTTACATCCACCGATTTCTTTTACTTTACCTTTTCGGCAGACTGGACAAGTGTTTCCTACTTCGTTACCGATCGTTACGTCAGTAGAACGAAGGGCTGCAATCGTGTCAACGAGCACGACTTTCTTTGGTTCTTGTTCAGTTAGTGTTTCTTCTTCATCGAAAGTGTTTTCCTCAGCTTTTAGCGTTAAAACTTGGGAGTCACGGCTTCCGTCTACATAGACTGTTCCACCTTTTGCTCCACCGTTATATAGTCGCTCATAAACCGCTTGAACCTGCTCAACTGTATAGCCTTTCGGTGCATTAACAGTCTTACTTATTGAACTGTCGATCCAGTTCTGAATCACACATTGCGTATCCGCATGAGCTTCAGGTTTGAGTTCCATAGCTGATACGAACCACTCAGGTAAGTTATCTCCATCTGCATTCTCATTGCGCGACAAGTATTCGTTCACGATATCTGCCTTCACTTCGATGAACTTACCTAAACGTCCGCTACGGAAGTATGAGAATGAGAAGTAAGGTTCAAGTCCTGTACTTACACCGACCATAGTTCCTGTACTCACTTTTGTTACTCCCTGCTTTTGCAGGTGGAGGGATTATCAGTACCCTCTCCATTTGTCGCCAAATGGGTCAGACTATATCATCAACCAGTTTAAAACTGGTGCTCGGCATGTAGTCGTTGAGGGGTCAGCCACGACTTCCCTGCGGATTGTCTGCACCTTTTAATTTTTACCCAATAATATGTGCTGGCAAAGCACGGGTACAAAAGGATACTCAGAGTTTCCCGCATATAGCCAAGTTTACCTATACTTTTACAAGTAGAGGGGGCAATTTATTTACCCGTAGGAGCTACAGTCAACAGGTGCGAGTTACGAATACCATGCTCGAGGACACCTTGTCGGATGTCATCAGGCATTTTCTTCATATAGCCTGTACTGATGAAAGCTTCTCGTAATTCTCTTGTTTCTTCATCTGTTTTGCCAACTAAGAATGGGAAGCTACCTTTTTCTTTCGCCAATTCGATTGACTCACGATAAGCAGTCGTTGCCATCGTTTCAAAAATCTCATCGACGAGCTTGTTCCCTTCCTCAGATCCGTATTTCGTCTCACAGTAGATGAGCAAATCATGTAAGCCCATCACTCCAAGCCCAACACGGCGCTCACCAAGAGCTTGTTCCCGGTTATTCTCCAAGAAATAAGGAGTTGCATCAATAACGTTATCCTGCATACGGACACCCGTACGAACCGTTTGTCTCAGTTTCTCAAAATCGACCTTCTTCGTCTCTTTATCAGCGACATTTGCTAAATTGACAGCCGCCAAGTTACAGACGGAATATGGTGCGAGAGGTTGTTCCAGTTTGTTATCCTTTCGGCTTTTTATCCGAAAGTTCTACACCTTGATCGTTCGGTGCAGCTCGGCATATCTTTTCATTAATGATAAACATTAATGTTGCGGCCTCGTGGATCGGTTATATTCTGCTACAAGCAGTTTCACGATCTATGCTCTGCCCCTGGCTAATCTTTTTAAAATTAGCCTTCGGTTCGGATTCCCATCTCAGGGTTCCCGCTTAATTCCGCAATTTTTTACGTGAGGCAAATTAAGCTACTCTACCACACGGGTTCGTCGCAACGACCTTCTGTCCATATGCCTTCGCATTTGTCATTTCGTTTGCATTGTCGATAAAGAAAATACCTGGTTCTGCTGAATAGGTTGCACAGATATTAATGAGGTTCCATAGTTCACGCGCTTTGATTCGCTTGTAAACGCGGATACCGTATCCTAGTGCTTCCCATTCACGAACATCTCCGTATTCGTGCCACTTATTGTTGTATTCGAGCATTTCTTCAAATGTGTAATTCTCCACATCCGGGAAACGCAATTCATATTCTGCGTCGTTTTCTACAGCTTCCATAAACTCTTTTGTCACACATACCGAGATGTTCGCTCCAGTTAGGAACTCTGAATTATGAACGCTGTATGTTCCACCTGTGCGAAGCTTTTCTTCTGCTTCTTTAATGGCTTTATCAGTAAAACCACCTTGACCAGGGATGCTCTTGTAATTCACGATCCCTTGGTACATCAACTGTTCCGTCTCTGTCAGTGGTGTAAATTTCAATTTATCAAGGGCAAGTTGCTTGATTCGCTCGTCCTTTGTATTCTCAACCAAGTATCGTAAAATTCTTGGGTTTTGCATTTTAGAAATAATGAATTCGATAATGTCAGGATGCCACGCTTATACCGTCCTTTTCAGGATACTTTAACTCTGCTTTCGCAGACGGTCTAGACTATATCATCACCCTCAGCTCTACCTGTTAGGGGTTGGGCGCTTCGAAGATCGAATGATCTCCTACTCTACTTCCTAAGACTGCGCTTAGGTTTCGATAGTCGTTGAACCTTCACCTTCATAGGTGCTTGGCTGCTGATTACCCAATCCGATCAATTTTTAGCATTCACGCTCACCGTTCCCAGTCACGTTGTAGCTTGATCGTCTCTAAGGATTTTTCAGCAATTCACCCAATTTTCTAGTCATTCATTGTCTGAATGACGCGGACTAGAAAATTTAATCCGCTAACATAATCATCTGCGCACCTCTGCGCGACCCGCCTTGTTCTACAAGGTGAGTCAACTTCGCAATATCATCCAGCCATGAAACGGATCCGGATGATTTTCCATTCACGCCTTTTGCCAGTGTGTTTCTCGGTCGGAGCGTCGAACCGTTCGTTCCGACTCCGCCACCACGGCTCATGATCTCCATCACTTGTTTACGGTGATCCGAAATTCCTTCTCTCGAGTCTGCTACAAACGGCATCACGTAACAGTTGAAGTATGTGACTTCTGTCGCAGCACCTGCTCCGTATAGAACTCGTCCAGCTGGTACGAAGTTCAAGTTCACCAGCTCGTGATAAAACTTCTCGAATGACTCTTGTCTCTTTTCTTTGGTTTCTTCAACGGCTGAAAGACCTGTCGCATTTCGCTTTGCGATTTGCTCATAGTAGATTTCAAGCGGCTTATCAATCGTATCCAGTGATCTTTTTACAATTCCAGTTTCGATCTCCTCAGGCTTGTCTAATACGCCTCGATAATCGTCTTCTACCTTCACTTCCGCCATTTTTTGTTCTCGGTCCAATGAAACGATGAACCCGACACCTCTTGCTGGGAATTTCGGGTCGTCCTTTACAGTCAATACGACGAAATCCCCGACCTTCAACGTCCTTTTCTCGGTATCCTTGAACGAATACCGGTCCAACATGACCAATCGAGATACACCTTTGTGTGTAGTGTGCATGTCCGATGTGATCGGATGCACCTGTTCGAATTTAGCAATGTCCTCATTCAACCGGTCAATGTTGATATGATGTCGTTGCTCCCCTGTTACAATCGCCATCCAGGATCCTCCTCATTATTTAGTGTTTTTATGTTTTTTCATTAATGCTTTATGTGTACCCAAATAATAGCATATCCAACCTCCCGATATCAATATATAGTGTACATTATATTTAAATAGTACAATATATTGTGTAATTTAGAACGAATAAGAATAATCTTGTCAAAATCAGAAAGGTGTAAAATGTGTAGAATGGTGGAGAAAAATGTCCAAATCCCTCCCTATTTCATCTGGAATAACAAATTTATCTGTTTGCAGGTTTTTAGGATTTTTGAGCTATAGATGTGCCATAAGTTTTACTCATATCCTTCTTTTGTGCCTGAAAAAAAATAAAACTGCAGCTCGTTTCAGCTGCAGTTTTTCCACATTATCGTCGATAAGTCCATTCGTCATTTGCATAACGTCGTTCAATGATCTCATCTATATATCGTTTTTGTTCATCGTTCAGTTCAAGTGGGACGAGTTCCACATCAAGCCCATCTGCAAATCCTTGTTTGAATGCTTTTTTTGATTCTTCAATAGTTACTTTCTCTTGGCGGAGGTCGTTGATGGCAACCGCTTTTTTGCTGAACGCTTTTTGCATCAGCTCGCGAACACGCTCATTTGCAAATTTGAAACAATCAAACAGTTTGTCTTCATCTATATCTAGTAAGATGGATCCGTGCTGGAGAATGACGCCCTTTTGTCTCGTTTGCGCACTTCCGGCAACCTTCCGTCCCTCAACAACGAGCTCATACCAGGAAGGAGCATCGAAACAGACTGCTGAACGCGGATTTTTCAAGCCGGCCTTTTCCTCCTCAGTTCGTGGAACCGCAAAATAGGCATCCAATCCAAGGTTCCGGAATCCTTCGAGAATCCCTTCTGAAATGACTCGGTATGCTTCAGTCACGGACTGCGGCATCTTCGGATGTTCCTCTGTCACGATCACACTGTAAGTCAGTTCCTGATCATGTAAAACTGCCCTTCCACCGGTCGGTCGACGGACAAATCCATATCCGTGTTCCTTGACTGCATCCATATTGATTTCTTTATCTACCTTTTGAAAATAACCGACGGACAGCGTCGCAGGGTTCCATTCATAAAATCGGACGACTGGCTTGATTTCGCCTTTACTGTGCCATTCTAAGAGCGCTTCATCCAACGCCATATTATAAGCTGGTGAACATGCACCAGAATCGATAAAATACCATTGCTCTTTCATTCGAACATAACGCCTCTTTCTATAACAATCGTCTGTATGTACCGTTCATAGTTTAACAGATTTATGAACAAGGGTACAATGAATGCTCTTTTGGCGTAACTTTGTTTTGCGAATACGGTCAATCCTGTATATAATGGACATGGTATATTTTTATGAATTCTATAGAAAGAAACTAGGGGGAAATAGCATGGATTGGATTTTATGGGTATTGCCAGTAGGGCTGCTACTATATATGATCATTGCTGGCCTTTATCAACGTAGACAATTGAAGACTTTGACTGAAGAAGAATTCCGTAGCGGTTATCGAAAGGCGCAACTCATTGATGTCCGCGAAGCAAAAGAGTACGATAACGGACATATATTAGGAGCGCGTAACATCCCACTATCTCAGCTCCGTATGCGTCATAAAGAAATCCGTCAAGATCAACCGGTATACCTATACTGCGAAAGCGGAATGCGTACAGTTAGGGCAGCGGCAGTCTTAAGGAAAAAAGGCATTAAAGACCTTTACAACCTCAAAGGCGGATTCAAAAAATGGAACGGTAAAGTAAAAAAAGCAAAATAAGCTGATAGAGTGAGATCGAAATGATCTCACTCTTTTTATTTGGACAGCTTTCTGTCCTTCATTTTCGTTTTATCGCAATTTGGGGGATAGAAAGAGCCTCTTGCTGTCCTCCATTTTTGTCTGTTTGTCATTTGGAGGATAGAAAGCGACACTTTCTATCCTCCATTTTCGTTTTTTCAGTAAATGAGGGATAGAAAGAACCCTTTGCTGTCCCTCATTTCTGGTTTCCTGAGTTTTGAAGGACAGAACCAGCCCTGAATACAACGAAAAAGAAGGACGGACCCCCAAACTAAACCCGGGATCCGTCCTTTCATCTTCATCTTTATTGTTTTTCGTAGCGAAGGATCGGTTTACGTGCTGCTGTCGTTTCGTCCATTCGCTTGATGACTGTAGTATGTGGTGCTTGCTGTACCACTTCAGGGGATTCTTCCGCTTCTTTCGCGATCTGAATCATTGCCTCGATGAACTCATCCAACGTTTCTTTTGATTCCGTTTCCGTCGGCTCGATCATCAATCCTTCCTCAACGTTTAGAGGGAAGTAGATGGTCGGCGGGTGGTAACCGAAGTCTAGCAGGCGTTTCGCCATGTCCAACGTACGGACACCAAGCTTCTTCTGACGCTTCCCGGAAAGGACGAATTCGTGCTTACAATGTTGAGAGAATGGAAGGTCAAAGTGTGGCGCGAGCTTGCGCATCATATAGTTCGCATTCAATACCGCGTAATCACTGACCTTTTTCAGACCGTGACGGCCCATCGTCATGATATACGTATAAGCACGGACGTTGATTCCGAAGTTACCGTAAAATGGCTTCACACGGCCGATAGAATCCGGCAAGTTGTAATCGAACACATACCCTTCTTCCGTCTTCTTCAAAATCGGCTTCGGCAAGAATGGCATCAAGTCCTTTTTCACACCGACTGGACCTGATCCTGGACCGCCGCCTCCGTGAGGACCTGTGAACGTCTTATGCAAGTTCAAGTGAACGACGTCAAAGCCCATGTCTCCTGGACGGGTACGCCCCATGATTGCGTTCATGTTCGCTCCGTCATAGTAAAGCTTTCCGCCAGCTTCGTGCACGATTCGTGCCATATCAAGGATATGCTCTTCGAAAAGACCGAGCGTATTCGGGTTGGTCAACATCAACGCTGCCGTATCTTCACCAACGACACGCTTCAAGTCTTCCAAGTCTACTAGGCCATTTTCATCTGATTTTACCGTTACAGACTCAAATCCAGCCACGACTGCAGAAGCCGGGTTCGTTCCGTGTGCAGAGTCAGGAACGATGACTTTCGTACGGTTGTGGTCTCCGTTTTTCTCATGGAAGGCACGGATCATCATGAGACCAGTCCACTCACCATGAGCACCTGCTGCAGGCTGTAGCGTCACTTCGTCCATACCGGTGATCTCTTCTAGTGACGTTTGAAGATCGTACATCATTTCCATTGCACCTTGGACCGTATCTTCGTCCTGATAGGGATGGATGTGTGCGAATCCTGGGATCCGTGCGACATCCTCATTGATTTTCGGATTATATTTCATCGTACAAGAACCTAATGGGTAGAATCCGGAATCTACTCCGTGGTTACGCTTCGATAATGCTGTGTAGTGTCGCATGATTTGAAGCTCGGAAACTTCTGGTAGCTCCGGCTCTTCCTCACGGATATAGTCAGCATCGAGCATTTCTTCAATGGGAGTTTCCGGGACATCTAATTCGGACAGGCTGTATCCTGCACGTCCTGGTTTTGACAATTCAAAAATGAGCGCTTGGTCTTTTTCGTGACTCATTGGACTCCCCCCAATTCTTTAACGAATGTATCGATTTCTTCTTTCGTGCGTTGTTCCGTTACCGCGATCAGCATGTGCTGGTCGAGATCCGGGTAGTATTGACCGAGGTCGTAACCGCCAATGAATCCTTTTTCAAGCAGGGCTTTATTGACGTCTTTCACTGGCCTCGAAACCTTCACAACCAGCTCGTTGAAAAACTTCCCGTTAAAATGAACGTCCAATCCCGCTGCTTCTAACTGCTTCTTCGCGTAGTGTGCTTTTTGCAAGTTCTGCACCGCGATTTCTTTGATGCCTTTTTTACCAAGAGCGGTCATGGCAACAGATGCAGCCAATGCGTTCAATGCCTGGTTGGAACAGATGTTGGATGTCGCCTTATCACGACGGATATGCTGTTCACGCGCTTGCAAAGTCAGAACGAATCCGCGTTGTCCTTCTTCGTCAGTCGTTTGACCGACAAGACGCCCCGGTACTTTACGCATCAATTTCTTCGTCGTTGCAAAATAACCACAGTGCGGTCCACCGAAGGCAGCCGGGATTCCGAATGGTTGTGCGTCGCCGATGACGATGTCAGCACCGAACTTGCCTGGTGGCGTAAGTGCACCAAGTGACAACGGGTTGCTGGAGACGACGAACATCGCTTTTTCAGAGTGGACGATTTCTTCAATCTCTTTCAACGGTTCAATTTGTCCGAAAAAGTTCGGGTATTGGACGATCACACAAGCTGTATCTCCATCTACCTCTGCCTTCAACGCTTCTAAATCCGTCGTACCGTTGGATGCTTCCACTTCTACGACTTCAAGGTTCGGACCTTTTGCATACGTATGAAGCACGCTCAATGCTTCTGGATGGACGCTCTTGGAGACGATGACTTTCTTCTTGCGCGTTTGGGCTGCACTTAAGAAAGACGCTTCCGCCAACGCCGTTTGTCCATCATACATAGAGGAGTTCGCTACTTCCATGCCTGTCAATTCACAGATCATCGTCTGGAATTCAAAGATCGCTTGAAGCTCTCCTTGTGAAATCTCAGGCTGGTAAGGTGTATAAGCTGTATAGAATTCTGAACGCGAAATGACGTGATTGACGATGGATGGAATGTAGTGATCATACACTCCTGCACCTAAAAATGATGCGTACTCCTTCGTGTTGACGTTTTTGTTCGCGAGCTTCGTCATCTTCTTCATCAGATCCGGCTCAGGAATTGCTTCTGAGATATTCAAATCCCCTTTGAATCGTACGTTTTCAGGGATATCAGCAAACAGCTCATCAATGGAATCGATGCCGATTTCGGCTAACATGTCCTTTTCGTCTTGCTCTGTCATTGGTAAGTAACGGAATTTCACCATTCATTCCCCCTCGTTATTTAACGTTTATAGAAAGGCGTTTTAACCACTTCTGCTTTTAGTCGGCGTTTACGGACCTGTACTTCGACTTCTGTGCCAAGTTCCGCATACTCCGTGTTGATGATGGCTAGTCCAAGGTTTTTACCTAGTGTAGGAGATTGCGTTCCAGTCGTCACTTCTCCGATTTTTTCATCATTTTTGAAAACTTCGTAGTGTGTACGTGGAATGCCTTTTTCGATCATCTCAATGCCGACGAGCTTTCGCTTGAGGCCTTCTTCTTTCTGCTTCGTCAAGGCTTCTTTTCCGATGAAATCGGCTTCCTTTTTCACTTTGACCGCAAATCCGATACCTGCTTCCAGTGGAGAGATCTCAGCTGTAAGCTCTTGACCGTAAAGAGCAAGGCGAGCTTCAAAGCGTAGTGTGTCCCGAGCACCTAGGCCGATCGGTTGCACTCCGTCTTCTTTTCCAGTCTCTAAAATCTTCTTCCATAGCGTTGGGGCATCTTGGCTGTCGCAATAGATTTCAAAACCATCTTCCCCTGTGTATCCAGTTCGGGAGACAAGCGCATTCGTGCCATCCAGGTCAACGTCTTCCGCAAATTTGAAGAATCCGATTTCACTGAGGTTGTAATCCGTCAGTTTTTGAAGGACTTGCTCAGCTACTGGTCCTTGAAGTGCAAGCTGGGCAACGTCATCGGAAATGTTCTTGATTTCGACATCGCCTTTTTTATTTTTCACGAGCCAATCATAATCTTTTTCTGTATTGGCTGCGTTCACGACGAGCAGATAATCTTCGTCTGCACGCTTATAGACGAGAAGGTCGTCAACCGTGCCACCATCTTCATAGCACATCGCTGTGTATTGAGCTCCGCCATCCTTCAATTTCGAAACGTCGTTCGTCATGACATATTGAAGGAAGTCTAGTGCACCCGGACCCTTCACGCTGACCTCACCCATGTGAGAAACGTCGAACAATCCTGCTTTCGTACGTACAGCTTCATGCTCTTCTTTAATGCTAGAAAACTGGACAGGCAGTTCCCAGCCTCCAAAATCGATTACCTTCGCACCGTACTCTTTGTACAGCTCAAATAATGGTGTTCGCTGCAAGGTAGACATGAACATCTCTCCTCTTCTATTTTTATTTAAAGTTTCGTTATCTAGCTGCCAGATTTGTCTTTCAGTCTTTGTAAAACAGAAAAAGACAAAGAAGACTGATCTGTCTTCTCTGTCCTTGTACCTGAAAGTTTATCGCAGTGTTAGCAAACTGCGATTGTCCCCTTTGGTGGCTCCATCATCGGAACACTCTCCAGAGCTGCGTCAAACAAGAGTCCGTTTGCCTGAGAGATTCGCTAATGCTTGCTCCTTCGGCGCTACTTCAAAGAGTAGTCTCTCCCCTTGTTCTCACTCGCCTCTATATGGTTCATGCAGCCGATTTTCACCGGCTGTTCAGACTAAATCAATAGCAGCTATTATATTTCTAAGTTCGCTTGTTCATACTAAGTATGAAACTAGTTCTATCTTATCATCGAACGACGTAAAATGACAATTATCTTTTCTATGAAAGCGTTCTATTTAACACATTTAACGAACGTTTCATAATCTCATATATTTAATGTTCGTCATTAACGCTGAATACATCTCTGGAAAGGGTTTTCTAGTATGACGTTTTCAATCCAACATGATCAATCCTGGGCTTCGGACTTCCTCAAGCGGATGGACGAGGATGGACCCTGGGCGAACTGGGAGTTATATCAACTTGCACTTGAAGCAGAGAAAAGCTTGATCATACCTGAGTTCCTTGGATTACAAGCTCCAAGGCATATTCCACATGTCCAGATCCTCCCCCACCAATTGGAGGTGGCGAGGAAAGTCATCGAGGACATGAACGGAAAAGGTATTCTTGCTGATGAAGTCGGTCTTGGTAAGACGATCGAGGCTGGCCTGATTATGAAAGAATACATGATTCGCGGGCTTGCGAAGAAAATTCTCATTCTCGTTCCGGCTTCACTTGTCATCCAATGGACGCATGAATTGAACACGAAATTCCTCATTCCAGCGGTCCCGCAAAAGAAAGCGTATGTATGGGAACAGTGTGATGTAGTCGTGTCCTCAATTGACACAGCAAAGCGTAGTCCTCACCGTGACATCGTCCTGAATCAGGATTACGATCTGATCATTATTGATGAAGCACATAAATTGAAAAACAAGAAAACGAAAAACTATGAATTCGTCCAACACTTGAAAAAGAAGTACTGTCTGTTGCTGACTGCAACGCCGATTCAAAATCGTGTGGAAGAAGTGTTCAACCTAGTATCACTTCTGAAGCCGGGTCATCTTGGAAATGAAGAATATTTCGATGAAGCGTATCGCTCTGGAAAATACAATGTCCAGAATGAAGAAAAGCTGAAGCAATTGATCAACAAGGTGATGGTGCGGAATCGACGAGAAGATACCGGTCTTAAGTGGCCGAAACGGATCGTCAAGACGATTCCGATCACCCTCTCACCTACCGAAAGACAGTTGTATGAATCCATTACGAATACAAGGAAAAATACGACACTCGCACAACAGCACGCCTTTTCTACAATCACTCTCCAGCGTGAAGTTTGCAGCAGCCGGGAAGCAGTTTTCCTAACGCTGAAAGCGATGTCCGAAAAAGATGGCATCAGTGATGAAGCCCGAAATTCAGCTATCAACCTGATGCAGGAGATCGAGAACGTCGATCGGAACTCGAAAGCTGAAAAGGCTCTGGAGATCATCCAGTCGATTGACGATAAGGTCATCATTTTCACCGAGTACCGGGCCACCCAATTGTATTTACAGTGGTACCTGAAGCAGCACGGAATCAGTTCCGTTCCATTCCGAGGCGGTTTCAAGCGGAACAAAAAAGACTGGATGACGCATCTGTTCAAAAACCATGCGAAGGTTTTGATTGCCACCGAAGCAGGTGGAGAAGGAATCAACCTCCAATTTTGCCAACATATCATCAACTATGACCTGCCATGGAACCCGATGCGTATTGAACAACGAATCGGCCGTGTCCACCGGATCGGTCAGGAACATGATGTGCATATTTATAATTTCGCAACGGAAAACACGATTGAAGAACACATCCTACGATTGTTATACGAGAAAATCAACTTGTTTGAAAACGTCATCGGTGACCTGGATGAGATCCTCTCACGTGTCGGTATGAAGAACATCGAGCAACATATCCGGGATATTTTCTATGATTCGGATACAGACGGGGAAGTACGGATCAAGATGGATAATCTGACATCACTCTTAACGTATAATGAGGACGAGGGGGATTCATATGCTTCAGAAGGACATTCATAATTTCCTTGAGCGATACTTCAACGCGAATGATTGCGAGTTGTTGGAACGTTATAACAACATGCTCCATGTCCAGTTGACGATTGAATTGGATAAGTTGTTGATGAATAGACCCTTCTATTGGCATTATCAACAAATGACCGGTGCTGAACCTAATCCGATGAAATTGAAGTTGCGCACAGAACAAGCAGAGGATGGGAGTGGTGATGGAGAGTTCATTCACTTCGGTTCTCCGAGGCTTCATCAAATCTTCCAATCAACAAAACAGTTGGGATCTTATATCCGGTTGTATGAGAATGTGATGCAGAATAACCAATCCTATATTCCGCTAGTACCGTGGCTCGGATTGAACATCAAAGTATCTTACCAATGCGATCGGAAAAAAGATCTCTTGCATTCAATCGGATTGAATCTGATCAACGGTATGATGGTCAGCGAGTTCCAATCCCTTTTACAGGTTAAACCACTGACACCGAAAATTCCGGATTATTGCTATACGATGAGCTCGATGATCAAGCCGGTAAGTGGAATCAAAAGGATCGAGTCTTATGTTGAACAAACGATCCGAGAGGATGACCCTCAATGGTCCATCGATGCCCGTAAACGTTGGCAAGAGGATGATGAATTACTTGATCACTTCTACCGAGACGTTGAAGTGTTGCCTGAATCCTATCATGTTGAAAAGCAAGCGTTAAAAGAGTTGTATGAACCGAAAGTGATTGTACAAATCATCAACGGTGGTATGTTCTATCTATCGAACCATACGATGATGCAATAACGAAAAGTGCGAGAACGATTCGCACTTTTTTTGCTTTTCTAAAAGGAATTTAGTGGTAAAATGAGGGAAAAAGAGAGGTGTGAAAGCATGGGTTTCATCATCCAGATCGGGTTTGCTATCATGTTATTCTTATTTGCAACTGCTGTAGCATGGTATGAGGGGAGCGCTTTGCTTAATGATCCATGGGAATGGAAGTACACGACACCCTTCAGTGGTGAAGTGACTCAGGAAAGCGATATATCACAGCTGGACTTTTTCTTTTACGCAGCGAAATTCGAACCGACTTTTCCGCTCTTGATGGCTACAAGTCTACTATACATAATCGTTTTAGTGGCTTACAGATCTTTTAACAACCAACGAAAAGGGATTCTCTTCTTTTCTTGCTTTGGTGCATCGCTATTGATCAGTTCGAGCTTCATGATCCAATCACCGACAATCGGGGCTGCATTATTCACGAAACTGTTCATTACTGCAGGTATTTTGTGCATCGGTTCAGCATGCTACCAGTTCTTTCGTCTTCGGAAAAAGACAGATGCAATGATTTGAAAGAAATAAAGGATGGGTCACGTGATGATGACCCATCCTTTACTTTTTCTTTATGAACATGGAGATCGCCATCGGAACGAGGCCGAACCACTTCACAGAAAGTGGTGCTTTTTCTTCCTTTCGCCCTTCTTTCGTTTTCTTCCGGTCTTCTTTTGGCTGATCCACGTATTTTACAAATTGTTGAGTAAGATACTTGATGAGATCATTCAACGACATCCTGATCACCCGTTTTTACCATACATTCTAGACAATCTCGGTTGCTTTTATCCATTCCTGTATTTCATCGGCTATTTGTTCGACTGTCTTATGATCTGTTTGCACAGTAAAGTGGGCATCTTCGTAATACGGTTGACGTCGCTCTGCTAGTCGGGCCAACTCCGATTTGGACTTCCCTTTCGCAAGCGGTCTGCCGTCGTCTCCTGACAATCGGTCATAAATCGTATCCACCTCTGCATCCAAGTAAATAACATAACCGTTTTGTTTCATGAATTGGCGATTCTCTTTTCTTATTACAACACCGCCGCCAGTCGTTATGATGACTTCGTTCGTTGGTAGTTCACGAAGGGCGTTCTGTTCTTCATCCCGGAAATAGACTTCCCCTTTCTGCTCAAAAATCGTGGGGATTTTCCAAGATAATTTTTCTTCAATGTATGCATCTAAATCAATGACCTGCATCTTCATCCGTTCTCCAAGCACTTTTCCAACTGTCGTTTTCCCTGCCCCCATGAAACCAGTCAAGTATATCGTTTTCACTAGACCACCACCCACTGAATGACTTGTTCGTTAACATAATCATAATACAATAAACCCGTACCTTTTCCGAAACGCGTTCCTTCAGCTTCAAACCGTACTTTGATTATACCTTCTACATAATCGGTTATGAAATACTCCACTCTCCCCACGGAATGATTGAATACCCCAACATCACCACTTTTGAGCTGAGCGGAACGTAATTGTGGAAGTATCTCCTCTCTTGAAAGCTGTAAAAGGATCGATGTTTGAAACCAACTGGTTTTCGTCCGGATGAAATCCCGTTCGCTATTCAAGATCTGAATGTTGTATACCGTCACCGAAACGAGAAGGATGGACAACATGACGGACAACGCTGTCATATACCCGCCCTGTTTCATTGATTCAAGAATGACTGGACGAGGATAGACTTATGTGTGAATCTTTGTCCGTTCGCTTCAACTGTAATTGATACTACCGTATGAAGAAGAGAAAAATCAATCGCTTCAATCCGTTGAAGGATGATTTCAAAGCCTCTTCCATCCACCTTGCGAATCACCCGGTTCCCATTCTTCTCATACGTAATGAGTTTCCCACTTGGTTGAGTCAAGTATAACTTGTTTGAACTGATTTCAGCATCCGTCGAACCCTGGATCTCCTTATCGGCTTGTTCAAAAAAGAGATTCACTTCTTGTCGGTGCAATGAGGTTCCATCAGTTGAAAAAATCAGCTGATACATGGATGGCACTAATGAAACGAATGCGAGAAACAAAATCAGACTCAATACCGTTTCAAGCATCGTAATGCCTTGCTCATCTAACTTCACCGCATACTGATTTCGCCCTGTCATTCGAACCCTTCCAATCTAAACAAATTTTCATGACCTCTGCATTTTGATCCCATGACACGTTAAAGGTTTTCCCATTATTGTCCGAGTGGACATTTGATGCAGGTAATGCTCTTGTAACCTGCCATTCTTGTAATAGGTTGTGACACATAGTGATCGCGATACTTTCTTCCTGAAGCGTCACTCTTTCCTGATAAATCTCATGTAGAATCGGGGCAACCGATACGATAGTAAACATGAACAGACTGAATCCAATCATTGTATCCAGAAGTGTCCACCCTCTACAATTGTTCAATGTAGAAACGTCCTTTACCAAGCAAGAAGACGATTTTGTACGATCCCCTCTTAGATCGCAGCAAAATCGTACCCCCTTTTTGAATGGTACCGTTGCTGCTGTATTCGAAAACCAGACCTGTTGACACTTCTTGAAAATAAAGACCTTCAGGGTATTCTACAGACTTGATCTTTTTCATAGGACCGGATTGAATGGTATATTGCTTGGTCGCATTATTGAATTTCACTTGTACTTTTGCTCGTTCGGTGAGTGCATACTGTTGTGCATAATGGAGATCTGAAGTAAGGAGTTGGATGAATTGTTGCACCTCTCTGCTTTCTTGAAGAGGCTTTAAGTTGATGACCACCACTCCCATCATGAGAACAAGAAGAGATAATACCATCACCACTTCAATCATCGTAAACCCGCCTTCAATTTGTCTGGACTGTTTCACTCGGACGTACCACTTTCCCATTCTCAAGCTGTAGTTCCTCTCCATCCGGACATTTCCAACGATCGATGTATTCACTCATCACAGTGAAATCGGCAGGAAGTTCACCCTTCTCGACCTCATAAGCCGCTACCTGGCTTTGCACCAGTTGAATGGTCGCTTCACAGCTTTTTTCTTTTACAACATGACTGTTCTTCGCCATATTTGGTACAGCGATCAGCAATAGAATTGAAATGATCAGGATCACAATCAACATTTCGATCAAAGTAAAGCCGGACTCATTTGCTTTCAAACGACACATACAAATCTCCTTTCATCTTAAAGGGATTGGAACATTCGAAAAATCGGCAGCATGACGGATAAGAATAACGTTAAGATAACGCCACCAATCAGGCTGAATAAAATCGGTTGGATGAAGGTCAGCGACTTTTGGATTTGTTCATCAGTCCGTTCCAACAGCATGTCACTATAAAGGATCAACTCCTGACCCAGCTGACCATTGGACTGTCCGAAGTGAATCACTTGAGACAGCTCTGGTAGATAAAACACTCTTTCCTGTATGATCTTACTGAATGATTCACCTGTCCTCAGTTCACATATGAGCTGACCCGCTTCCTCCTGAAAGAATGGCATATGACTTTGCTGCTGAAAAAGCTGCAATGCTTGTGGGATGGATAGACCTCCTTTTAATAGATGTCCCAATTGGAATGTGAAATAGTGGGTTAAAAATACTTTGAGGGGAATCGAAATGAAAGGAACTTTTGATAAACGAAGGAGTTTTTCAAATGTGGTCAGCTTGTAGTATTTGAAGTGACCATAGCTGAAAAGAAGGATGGACAACGCGAGACTGCCGTAAATGAACGCTGGAATGTGCTCGAAGATGCCGATCATCACCCTTGTGACAATGGGAAGTTCTAGATTGACGGAATGGAAAAGAGATGTGAACTGAGGGAAAAGGTATTGCACCATGAAAAACATCATAATCGCTAATACACTCAATAACACGATCGGGTAACGGATTTTCTGATAGAAGACCTTTTTCACATCTTCCCGTTTTTGAAGGATGGTACTTCCTTCCTTCAGTCCTTTCGAAAGACTGCCGTACTCAGAAGCGAAGTACAAATACCCTAATACATCTGAAGGGATTCTATGGTCGGCGAGAACTTCTACTAACGGCAGACCTTTCTTTAACTCACATTGGATATCCTTGATCGGGTAATTTTTTTGACGTTCAAATTGAAATTTCAGCAGATCAAGCGCTTGAGAAACGGAATATCCTTTTTCCAAAAGCATCCCAAGGCTTCTTAAAAAAGCAGCTTGTTGCATTCTCGTCCAATTACGTTTTGCCATAATCCCAGCCGGTGAAATCACTAGATGGTTGCGTGGATATGAATCCCATCGCCTCTGCTCGCACTAAGTAATCGTTCAATTTCGGATAGATGGCTGTATGATCATTCTTCAGTTGTACTTCTTCCAATACTCTAGCTAACGTTCCGCCAACAAGCACTTCATAGATCCCCATGCGCCTGTTCGTTCGTCTGACAAGGCATGGAATCTTGCATCCATTCCCACAATACGGACACACCAAATCACACAGCTGTTGTGAAACGACGCCTAGTAAAGTTTGCTTTAAGTCTTCAATTTTCAGACCGAACTCTAGCAATCGATACAAACATCCTGTCGTGTCTTTCGCGTGTAAGGTCGAGAGTACCAGGTGTCCTGTCAACGCGGCCCGGATCGCGAGGTGGGCAGTCGCCTCATCGCGGATTTCTCCAATCATGATGACATCGGGATCGTGTCTCAAAATCGATTTGAATCCATCCAGATACGTCACTCCGGCAGGCTCATTGATTTCAATCTGCAAGAAATGATCCATCCGCTTTTCAATCGGGTCTTCGAGCGTGATGATCTGTCGTTTTGATTGTCTTTGTGCTTCTTGGAGCAGAGAATAAAGGAGCGTCGTTTTACCTGAGCCTGTCGGTCCGACGAATAGGAGAAGACCCTGGTTTCGCTTCAGTAACTGACTGATTTGATCGAGCGTATTTGGGAAAATCGAAAGCTGTTCATGTGGGTTCATCGTATTTTGAGGTAAAATTCGAATGGCTAATGCTTCGTTGTAGGCAGAAGGGAGTGTGGAAAGCCTTAAATGAATATTTCCTTGGGTTGGAAGATAATGATGGATGGAACCATTTTGAGGTTTTCTTTTCTCACCGATATCCATACCGGCCAAGAATTTGAAGTGTGAGATCAGGCGAGTGCTTTGATGAAGTGGCATTTCTTCAAGGGGATATAATCTATGATCGACTCTTGCTTGTATCGTAGAGGATTTGACTTTCGGGATGACGTGAAGATCTGTGGCATTCAAAGCGAGCGCTTTTGAAATGAGTTTTTGACTCTTCATTTCGACATTAATTTCTATACAATCACCTTCTTTCGGGAAGTATATGTATAATTCGACTAATGGAGATCATCTCCTTCTTACGTGTAGAAATACTTGTATATTTTTTTCCGTAGCCACTATACTATGAGTAGCATCTACGAGAGATTTAGGGGCGCCACAAAATTGACATAGCAAATGTAATTTACTTTTGTCATGAACTTGATTTATAATACTAAAAGAGTCCATTATTTTATGAGTGGAATATAGTACAAAATGCGCACTTATAACCGTATGATCATTGCTGCAAAGGAGGATTACATATGGCAAGAATGTACCGCATGATGGGATTTTGGACGGCAGTCATCGCTGTTATGGCATATGTCGGTGGTATGCAAGCGTTCTCCCTGCTGTTTGTTGGTCAAACAGTCATGTTCGTTGCACTTGGCTACTTAAACTTATCTGAGAGAATGTATATTTATATCTTTGGTGCATACTTAACGGTGTTCTTCATCGGATTCACGTATTGGACCACATTCATGATGACACCTGGCTCAGGTGGACATTAATCTCTATAGCTTTGTGTAAAAGAAGCTGCCCTTCATTGGGCAGCTTCTTTTGGTAGGTCCATTTATTTTTTTTGGACAAGTACATGAAACGCTTCACTGATGCCACCCGGAGAGGCAAAGGAACGGATTGCTCGGTTCAAACGGCTGACCTCCGAGAATGGATCCCGGTTGTCATGCTCTACTAGATGCTGGAACAAACCATGCTCCAGCAAGAATTCTCTTTGTTTACCGAAGTATTCCGTTTGCAACCCTTTCTCTTTCCCCTGTTCGATCAGGGCATCAAAATGGATATGTGTGGTGAGGTCCATTTTTCCAGGATGAGAAAGCGAATTTTCTATCATCTGATGCTTATAGTACCCTCTCAATGTTCCATTCCTCAATTCGGGCTGGAGAAGCTCATCATTTTGATAGCCATAATCGACGGTTACAAGCAACCCTTCCCCCAAACAATGCGTGATCTCATCCAACCAATCCATCATGCTCAATGGGATCTCAATCCTGTGACCTTCTGGAATCGTCAAACCACTCCAAGCCAGCCATTCCAGCACTCTTTCATCACTCAGAGGTTCAAGCAGTTCGTACAAACCGTTCTCTTCATCAAACGAAACCTTCACTTCAAACAGAGCGTTGCCTTTTTTCTCGACGACATGAACCGGTAATGCGTCCAACAGCTCATTTGAAAAGATGATTCCTCGGTAAGGGCCATTTTCCTGAAGCTCCGCAATACTTGTATGAAAAGTGACATTGTTATGATCGCTTAAACGGGATCGTGCTTCATTCTTATGTTCTGAGCTGATCTCTACAAACTCATAAACCAGTTCCTTATAGCGGTCTGGTTTGTGTTTTTTTACATAATCCAAAACTTGTTCAGCAAACGCTCCTGTTCCTCCTCCCAGCTCACATATGCGAAAAGGCAGGTCATGATTCAAGCAATACTGCTCGAAATAATCCGCGAAGATCCACGCAAAGACAGGATGGACGGAGCTGGAAGTATAGAAATCTCCTTGTTTGCCAATCTTGGGTTGCTCGTTCTGATAGTACCCCTTCTCAAGGTAAAGGACCGTCTCCATATAGGTTGCAAAATCAATTGAACCGTTGGATGATGCGATTTTCTCCCGCAGGATGTCCTCTATTACCGTTTCACTCATAGTGAAAAGCCGTTGAGGAAAGGATTGGTGTTCATCTCTTCTCCAATGGTCGTCGATGGTCCGTGACCAGATAATACTTCCGTATCTTCATCCAAAGTGAGCAATTGATCGTGGATGCTCTGAATCAATTGATCGTGGTTTCCACCCGGTAGATCGGTACGTCCGATGCTGCCCATGAATAACGCATCTCCGCTGACGACGATTCCACTTTTCTCGAAATAAAATGAAACACTTCCAGGGGAATGCCCCGGAGTATGAAGTACCTGACAAGAGAATGAACCGACTTTCAGCTCTTCCCCAGGGTGTAATTCATGATCTGCCGGTTTCACGGACACAGGCTTCACCATCGGGAAGAAACTCGATCCGTTCAATTGAGCATCACCGAGCCAATCAAACTCTTTTTTATGTAAATAGACAGGTAAGTTCCACTTCTCTCTCACTTCATCAAGTGCACCGATATGGTCAAAATGAGCATGTGTCAACAGTACCGCAATCGGTTTGACTCCAATAGCGTCCAATTCTTGAATGATGCGATCGCCATCGCTTCCAGGATCGATGATCAAACCTTCTTTCTGATCATTCCATAAGATGTAACAATTTGCTTGTACGGGTCCAACCGTTAAACGTTTCCAATCCATTCTATCGCCTCCATTGCCATGTATCTCTTTTTATTCTACACTATACTTACAATATCAAATACTAAATAGGTTTTGAAAGCGAGGATGCTATGCAAACGGTTTATGGTGTTGAACACAAGGAACTCAGAAACCAAGGGTCAGGCTTCATCAGTCAATTCGTCCGAAAAATTGCAAACGCTGCCAATGTGGTCGATCGGGATGATCGTTTATGCATCGTACAATCTGAAGAAGATTTCCGTGCTCTTCAAGACTTGTTCCAGAAAGAAAATGTGTTGGAGGAAAGCTTTGAGCTTTATCCGCTCCAATCTCCTACAACAACCTTCAACACCGATTATGGGTTCGTCTCCACTTCCAATCATGCATACCTTTATAAGGAGATGACGATTCCTTTCCAAGTGGAAAATGAAGGGGAAAGTGAAAAAATGGCGATGATGCAGATGGAAGAGCATTTAGTAGGAGAAGACGACTCCGTCAGTCCGATCATCTATTTCGCTGATCGAAAGCAGAAAGAGTTGATCGAGCAGATTGCGTCCGCTTATGGAGTAAACGTCACATTTTTGTAAGGAAGGATTCTCGACATTGTCAAAAAAAACAGGTACAATAGGATAGGCAATCATTCTCTTACATAGATTGTTTTAGAAGAAACAGGTTATATTAATACTAACTAGAAAACTTTCTGAATTGATAAGGGGGGGAAATCTTATGGCATTGTCAATAATCTTTGGCCTTGTAACCCTTTTTGCATTATGGGCGGTATTTAGAGAACTGAAAAGGAAAAATGTATTTGCATTGGGCTTCGCATTCTTGACTCTAGCGGTGTTCGGATGGTTTACGGTGATGACAGTCATCGACCTATTCCACACTGGTGGTTGGGGCGCTGGTCACTAAATCATACTGAACGGTAAAAAGACCCGGTCTTCCATAGACCGGGTTCTTTTTTATGATGGATCATTCAGTTTCGATTGAATCGTATTGACCTTGTCCTTCATGCTCACCTTCTTATCTCTTCGATCATCGATCCGGATGTTCGTTGCGACCCTCTGGATTCCATTTTGGAAAGGTACTTCATGTACTTGTCGGATGACCTCCAGCAAATCTTCCATTTCCCCCTCAATCAAAGTACTCATCGGGGTAAGCTCATAGTGGATCTTATCAGTATTCGCCTCCAACACCTTCTGGATTTCTACTACATAGTCACTCACACTCGGTGTTTCAGTACCGATGGGGATGACCGTTATGTCTACGATTGCCATGTTTATTCCTCCTCTTTTCAAGTATGTAGATCAATCAATTGCATTTTATCATTATAATAGAACCGGTATAAAAAGATTGTAACAAGCATCGCACAAACCGCCACAGAAACAAAGATACTGAGCGAAATGACGATCTGATATCTTACGGCATCCAATGGTGAAACGCCACCAAGAATCAATCCTGTCATCATTCCTGGCAATTGTACGAGACCGATCGTCTTCAATCCATCAATGTTCGGAATCATCGCTGCCTTCAAGGTCTTGCGGATGATTTGTAGTGAGGATTGCTTTGGGTTTGCGCCTAAAGATAGTGCCGCGAGAATTCTCCCTCTCTCTTCTTTAAATTGGCTTTGCAATCTTTCAAGAGCAAGTCCGATGGCAATCATGCTGTTTCCGATGATCATTCCGCTGATCGGAATCACTTTTTCAGCTGTAAAAGGAATGTATCCGAAGCCGAGCCAGAGGGAAATGATAAACACCTCGATCAAGGCGATGACCGCAAACACCACCACTCTGACATAAGGAATCCCTTTCCCTTTTCTTGCTGCATTCAAGGTAGCAACGACAATCATTACCGCAACCCACAAGCCGATTCCTTGCCAACTCGGTAAATCAAATAGAAAAGTCAGCACATAACCGATGGCGAAAAGTTGCACAACACCACGGAGTGAAGACCATAATACCGGTTTGGAAAGATTCAATGAAAACCAGTAGGAAAGCGAAACGGGTATCATCACAAAGACGATGATGAATAGCAACGATAAATTCGAGATTTCAGTGGTTCCTTGCATGGTCGTCATTCCTCCAAGAACAGTTTCAGCGTTTCGGTCTGGGGGTTTTGGAACAATTCTTCCGTATTCCCTTTTTCGATGAGTTGTCCATCTTTTACAAAGATCGTCTGATCTCCCATCCGTTCCGCCTGTCGAAGATTATGGGTGACCATCATGATCGTAAGTGCTCTTTCTTCTTTAAGTTTAAACAATAGGGATTCTATATGTTCGATGGTCTTGATATCCAGTGCGCTTGTCGCTTCATCCAACAAAAGGATAGACGGTTTGTTCGCCAATGTTCTCGCCAGTGCCACCCTTTGTTGCTCTCCGCCGGACAACGTACTCACTTCTCTTGATATGTAAGATTGCGGAAGTTTAACAAGCTCTAATAAACGTTTCGTTTCACCGGGCTCCCATTCACCGCAAAGTTTCGGTCCATATTCGATGTTCTCTTCTGTCGTACCATCAAAAAGATAAGCGGACTGGAACACCATTCCGATTTCCCGACGGAGTTTCGTTACCGGTAACTCTCGAATATCTGTCCCTTTATAAAAGATACGTCCTTCATGAGGCTCTTCCAATCGGTTCAGTAAGAGTAACAAACTGCTTTTTCCTGCACCAGATGGACCGATAACAGTCGTGATCTCTTTGGATTGAAGCTCAAAGGAGATGCCTTTCAGCACATCCGTCGTTAAGTTATCACTTTTCAAAATAGCCGTAGATTCCATACATTCCGCTCCATACATTTCTTTAGTTCTATTGTTCACAAACAATGAATGATTTAACATTTCAGCCTTAACTATAACAAAAAACCTCCGGTAATACTTATCCGGAGGTTTCATTCACTCTATATTAACTTCTCACCCGATACGATGTGCCAGTGCAAGTGTTTGGAGTCCTGATAACGTCCGAGGTTTGTGATGACTCGACAAGCCCCGTGTTTATCCTCTACTTTTTCGGCTACCGTCCGGACGACTTCCATCAACTCTGAAAATAAGCCAAGATCATGCTCTTCCACTTTTGTAAGGGAAGGGATGTGTTTTTTGGGGATGGCTACGATATGTACTTGATAGGCCGGTCTTGTATGATGGTAAGCTAGAACATTCTCCGTTTCATGCACCTTATCCACTTCTGTATTGCCACTCAACACTTCATCACAATAAAAATCATTCGTCATGTTTTCGGTACTCTCCCTCTCATTTAATATCGTCTTTTAAACAGTTCTGGGTAATCTACAATCAGCCCATGCTCGTCTACTTTAATTTCGGTTTGGAACGTCCCACTCTCATATTGAAAAAGGCGATGAGTATCCGTGTGTTCAAGGTATGTGTAGCGCTGTTTCACCTTTTTATACACTAATGAAGGTATCGAGACGTAGACCATTTCAAAATCCCTTGATTGGTTGCGTTTCCATTCGAGGCGATTGACGGGCAACGAATTGGAAAAAGGTGTAGCCGATAAGTCGACATCGATCGCTCCTTCCAATGCCACTATTCGTTCTCCGTTCTCTTTGAACCAGTTTCCATTCCCATTCGACGTTAATTTCAGTGTGTGGTGAGAATCAACAACGATTTCAAGATCTCGCGTCACCCAGTTTTCCAGATGAAGTGAGTAGCTCACTTGATGAGGAACCTCGTCCATGAACAGAATGGTGCTATCCACTTTTACCATTGTGTCTTCCTTATTCAATTCAAGAACTTCACTCCCATACGCTTCAACATTCTCCCACATGACTTTCAACATCAGCACTGTCCTTCCCCCTTTTCTACACATCATCTTAACACAAATTTCCATATGTCAAGTTAACCATTACATAAAAAAACCAAACCTACAAAAAGGTTTGGTTTTCTATCACATATATAAGCTGGCCAGCATGATGCCTAAGCTTTCTTGATAAATCTCATCGTATTGACTGATGGGCAGCGGGTTGACCCCTTCTCCCAATTCTACTGTATAGCCTGGTCTTTGCCATTCCTGGATGTACCAGTCTTTATATCCTGCATAACTATCAACGTAGCGGACAGGCTTATAACCGCTCACTCGCTCAAATTCCTGAACGATCGTCTCTGCGTATGGAGGCTCTAGACCTTCATAACCCCAATAGATTTCTTCACCTTGCGTATGAAAAGCGATGACCCGGTCAAAATCCTCCGCCTCAATCAATTCCGCCATAGCGATTGCTTCTGGTTCACTTAAAGGCTCCTCCCCCGGATAATCCCTCGGGGCTGGGTTTTGCGGTTTTCTAGCCTTTTCTATTTCCCATTTCGCTGGATATTGATTGTTCAAATCCACTCCACGAATATTCGCTTTCCAACCTGAATAATCGGGGTTTCCATTGTTCAGCTCTATTACATAATCTCGATAGTAGTCATCATCAGGTGGTCCGTTCAACACAAGATCGACCCCATCCGGATTTACCATAGGAACGATGGATAAAGTTACACCATCATAAAATGGAGACATGTTCAATCCTCTGATCGACCACTGATTGTTCAACGAGAGAAGATAGTCGTTCAAGAAATTCATCAGTACCGCTGTCGTAATCCATTCCTGTGCGTGAAAAGCACCGTTCATATGCACTTTCTTCGGGCCATTGCCGATTTGGATTTCTGGGATGCTTTTTCCCAGTACAGACCGGCCAATGCTTCTGATCTTCATAAATGGATATATACTATTGAGCCTTTTCAATTGATTCATCATTGTAGAATAGTCGTAGTCCATTTTAGGTGTCACGATCGGCTGGAGGACTCGGACCGGTACAAGGATGATCTGGCCGATTTGAAGGTTGCTTGGTGCTGTATTCGGGTTCATGATCGTAAGCGCGTCCAGAGGGATCTTCCGCCTTTGCGCTATCTTATAAAATGTATCACCTCTCTGGATTGTATACTTTTCTTGTACATAGCCAGGAATCTCAACTTGCTGGTTGATCTGCAGTTGAGATGGGTCGATTGAGCGGTTCGAATCAATGACAAGACGCAAGGGTACATTGAATACTTTAGCGAAATACCAAAGACTATCTCCTTTCCGTACAGTCACTTTCATGGTAGATTCCCTCCAAAAACCATTCTCCCATCATGTATATGGACAAATTCTTCTTGTTATGAGTATAGCATCATAAAAAAGTGCCAGGTACCAGTCAAAAGCCCTTGCCCTGTAAGGGATCTTTTGAGGTACCTGGCACTGGATCGAAGATATAAAAAGCCGCACCAACTGAATTTGTCGGTGCGGCTCTTGTTACTCCTACTCTTCTTGCTTGATTTGACCCGTTTTTGAGTCAAAGAAACGGAGAAGGTCTCCATAAATGATTCGGTCAGAATAATCCAATTCTTTCTTCGCTTTTTCCATGAACGGTTCACATGCTTCTTTTTCGACAGGTTCACCTGTTTCTTTTTCGTAACATGTGTTGTCCGTGTACACGTGATCTTTCGTAATGAAGCTTCCATCACGAAGGACAGTGAAGTCTTGACGTTCTTTAGAGAACAGGTCAGATCCGAAATGGATCGTGTTCTTCGTTTCAATACCTAGAAGGTGCATGATCGTCGGACGAAGGTCCACTTGACCACCGACAGTATCCATCACTTTCCCTTTTCCATTACCAGGAATGTGGATATACATCGGTACACGCTGCAATTGAGTAGATTCGAAAGGTGTAATTTCTTTACCTAAGAATTCACCCATCGCTTTGTTATGGTTTTCGGATATTCCGTAATGGTCACCATATAGGACGAACATCGTATCTTCATACATACCTTCATTCTTCAAGCTATCGAAGAACATTTTCACAGCTTCGTCCGTATAACGTACCGTCGTGAAGTAACGGTTGACGGTACCGTCATTTGAATTCCACTCTGGAATGAACTCGTCTTCCTCTTCAAGACTGAATGGGAAGTGGTTCGTCAATGTGATGAACTTCGTATAATAAGGTTCAGGCATTTCTTTCATATGATCGACGGATTGTTTGAAGAAGAATTCATCTTTCATTCCCCAACCAATCGATTCTTCAGGTTTTACATCATAATCATTGATATCGTAGAAACGCTCATAACCAAGTGACTTATACATGATGTCACGGTTCCAGAAACTCTTGTTGTTCGCATGTAGGCTTGCCGTGTAATATCCTTTTTCCTTTAACATTTCAGGAGCAGCTTGGTATTCATTCTGTGAGTGAGTGAAGAATACAGCTCCACTTGGTAAAGGATACATGGAATTCGCCAACAAGAACTCAGAGTCTGACGTTTTTCCTTGACCCGTTTGGTGATAGAAGTTAGGGAAATAGAATGTATCTTTGTCTTTCTTCAACTGGTTCAAGAAAGGTGTAATCTCATGGCCATCCATATCGTTATCAATAACGAAGTTCTGGATAGACTCAAGAGAAATCATGACCACATTCTTGCCTTCTGCGGCACCGAACATTTCAGGGTCTGGCTTTTTATAATCTGCTTTTACATAGTTTTCAATATCAGCAATCTCACTACCATCCGCAAGCGCACGTTGAGCTTTAGCTTTGGATTGGATGATTGCATCATAAGCATGGTAGTTATACGTACCAATGTTCTTGATCAACATTTCTCTGTCAAATGAACGTGTCAACAACTGTGGACGTTCCGTTTCAGCAATACCTACGTTGACGATGAAGATGATCAAGCTGGAAGCGAACGCGAGTCCGATCTTTTTAGAAGAGACTTTCGGCGCTTCAATTTTACGCAATTTCATATAGACGGCGATGAAAATAAGATCGACGAATAATAGTAGGTCGAATGGATAAATTAACGATGTAATACTACTACCCAGGTCACCCATGTTGCTTGTCTGGAATAATACCGGAATCGTAATGAAATCATTAAAGAAACGGTAGTAGACCATATTGGCGAACAGAATGAATGAGGCGATCAAATTCAATATTAGAGTGGCAATATTACGGGAGCGCCCTGAGAAAAAGAGGGCAAACGCCATAATGAAGACCACTGAGCTTAATGGGTTGATCAATAGAATTAGTTCTTGTATCGCATTTTCGATTTTCAGGTCAAATGAAACTTTGTAAACAAGATACGATTTGATCCATAACAAAACACCTGTGATGATGAGAATCTGATATTTTGATAGGGTGTTTTTCAGCATCGTATTGTTACCTCCTTGACAATGATGTCTTCGTTATTTTAGTCATTTTAAGCGGTTCATAATCTTAATAATATCTCAAAAGTTTCTTCACTCGTTTTTCACATGATTGTTATATTACTCCCTTTCAAACAATTTTTCAAGTGAAAATTGAACTTTTTCAAGATATTGTAAAATAGCTTGTCAAACACTAGAATATTTATTCCCCAACAAAAAATAGTCTTAAACCTATAGACGTATGAATAAGAAAAAAGTTTTGTCATTTTCCGTTTTTTGGTGATATTTCACACTTTTTTCACATTTATGAACGGAACTTTGTACTACTCTCTAGATAACCCAAAACTATTTTACTACTAAACAAGAAGAAACTTGGCTATGCCAAGCTTCTCTTCGTGCTTTCCATTCGTGATGACGCGCTCGGTCGAATGAATATGAAAAAGGGTCTTAACTATAGACCCTTTTGTTGTTGATTGGTATAGTATTCGATTCAAAAGTCCATTATGAGAGGATATCCCGTCAACTTTTACGGGGTGTCATTGAATACGAGACCCGCTCCACCGATCACGCCAGCGTCATTTCCTAAGCTTGCGATGGCAAAGTCCGCACCTTCATACACTCTTGGTAACGCATATTTTGCAAATGCTTCTTTCAACGGTTTCAACAATTCATGATCCGCTTTCGAAACGCCACCGCCGATGACGATTTTTGAAGGATTTAGTGCAGCAGACATATTTGCAATCGCCAATCCGAGGTGATGTGTGATGATGCCGATGACTTCCTGCGCCCATTCGTCATCTTCTGCAGCTGCCGTGAACACCTCTTCAGATGTAATGCTACCTTTTTCAGATAAAACCGCATGAAGCTTGCTTTCTGGATGCTGATCGAGACCTTCTGTCGCAATGCGCGCGATGCCGGTTGCTGATGCAATCGTTTCCAAACAACCCGTCTTTCCACAATTGCAAGGAGCACCTCCATCCACAATCGACGTAATGTGCCCGATTTCACCAGCCATGCCGTTCACCCCGTGAAGAATTTTACCATCTAGGATAATTCCGCCCCCGATCCCAGTTCCGAGGGTGATGCAAATCATATTGGAGGCCTGGTTCCCAGCGCCCATCCACATTTCTCCGAGCGCTGCAATGTTCGCATCATTGTCTACATGAACCGTCAAACCTGTCTTTGCTTCGAGATCATCCTTTAGCGGATAGTTCTCCCAGCCAAGGTTCACGGCTTTATAGATGAATCCGTTCGTCATGTTAATGAAGCCAGGTGCTCCCATTCCGATTCCTTCAATTTGAGAAGGATCTATATTCAATGATTGCAACTTTTCCTGAATGGAATTTGCGATATCATTCGATATGTTTCTTCCATTATTATTAGTATCCGTTGGAATGTTCCATTTTTCCACAATTGTCCCTTTGAAGTCGACGATTGCCATCTTGATCGTCGTGCCTCCTAGGTCAACTCCAATCGACAGTCTTTCCATATGTCTCATCCTTTTAATTCAATTTATTTAACTTGCTTTGTTCGCTTTTGATTATCAGAATGGCCAGGCGGAATTCGTCGTTCTGGATCAATCCATTCTGAAAGAGCTCTTGCAGCTCCCCATGCATCATTTCGAGATCCGCTCCGCGGTCACCCGTATAAATGAATGTACCGAAGCGTTTCAATATGTTTTGTACATCGAATAATGTCTTCATATATGATTTCACCCATCCGTATTATATCACTATTCGTTTGTTAAGAAAGGCTCTCCTCGTCTGTTTATTGCCTCAATGTAAAAAAGAGAAGCAGATATCTGCTTCTCTACCGGTCGGGATCTTTCGGGTGTAACACGGTCGGCCTCCGGTTTTTCAAAGGGATTGGAGAGCGGATCAAAACGTCTCGGAATCCTTTATAAGAAAACGGGATGAACGGCCATAAATATGGAATGTGGAAAGACTTCAATCTGACAAGCATGATGATCCATAATGTGGTCCCTAATACATAACCAGCGACACCGAACAAGGCGGTCGCAATTAAAAGAACCAGTCGGACGAGTCGATTCGCCAAACTCATCTCGTAAGTTGGCGTTGCGAATGACCCTAATGCCGCAATCGCGATATAAAGGATGACTTCGTTAATGAAAAGCCCTACTTCAACCGCAACTTGCCCGATCAAGATGGCAGCGACCAATCCAAGTGCTGTTGCAAGAGAGGATGGTATGTGGACGGTCGCCATCCTCAATATATCCAGTCCGATCTCAATGATGATGAACTGGAAGATAAGCGGTACGTCCCCCACCTCTTCAGGTCCGATAAAAGCTAATGTAGCAGGCATGAGATCGGGGTTCACCGCTAACAAGTACCAGAGCGGCAGTGAAAAGATCGACAAAAATACCGCTAAAAATCGAACGAGCCTCAAATATGCACCGACAATCGGCTTTTGTCGATACTCTTCCATGTGCTGCAAATGATGCCAGAATGTCGCCGGAGTAATCAACACACTTGGAGATCCATCGACAAAAATCAGCACATGTCCTTCATATAAATGAACCGCAGCTGTATCTGGTCTTTCTGTATACCGGACAAGTGGATAGGGATTCCAATGTCGTCCACAGACAAATTCCTCGATCGTCTTTTCAGCCATCGGCAATCCATCCGTATCAATCTTCGAAAGGGAGTCTTTGATTTTCTCAACAATATGAGGGTCTGCAATGTCTTCAATATAAGAGACACATATGTCCGTTTGGGAACGCCGCCCGATACTCATATATTCCATACGGAGAGATCGATCTCGTACTCTCCTTCGGGTCAACGATGTATTGAAAATGATCGTTTCAACGAATCCATCTCTTGAACCTCTGACGACCCGTTCAAGATCCGGTTCTGATGGTCCCCTCACCGGATAGGTACGGGCATCGATGACGATGACCGTATCTACGCCTTCTACAATAAGGAGAGTCGGACCACCTAGAGAAAAGTCGATCGCTTTATCGAGATCATCCTCTGTGTCGATTTCCATATAGGGTAAATGTGTGCGCATCAGCTTCGTGAGCGGATCCGGTTCTATCTGATCAGGATCGAGTTCCGATAATAGCTTCATCAAGTAGTGCATGATTTCATCTTTTACAAAACCATCAATCATGAAGAAACTCATCTTCCGACCGGCATACTCCATTTCGAGATGGATCTGATCGAAGCTGATTCCGATGCCGAGTTCTTTTTTACAATATTCAACGGTTGATTCGTAATCTTTGATTGGCGGTACATCTTTATGGTGTGGCATAACTCCCCATCCTTTCAATTACCATCATTAACTAATTTGTGAGCTGGCATACTTCAGGATTAGGAGTTAAAAAAGAACACCGGCTGAAGCCAGTGTTCTTTCCGTTCAAGTTTTAGCTGTTCATTTCAGATCGTAAGTAATGGTAGATGAGGCGTCCAGTGTGCAGCAAGGAAGTCTCGTGTGTACGTTCGAAGGCGTGCGAAGCATCGATACCAGGACCGATCAATCCATGCTTCACATCGAATCCAGCGCGGATCGCAGCAGATGCGTCCGATCCGTAATAAGGATAGATATCCATTTGATACTGGATTTGGTTCTGTTTCGCAAGATTTTCAAGGTGCTTCCTCAATCCTAAATGGTACGGTCCACTTGAGTCCTTCGCACAAATGGAAACCGTATATTCATCGGTCGACTGCCCGTCACCGATCGCACCCATGTCGACTGCTAAGTATTCTTCCGTTTCAACCGGGATGTTGGAGTTTCCTCCGTATCCGATTTCTTCATTGTTAGAAATCAAGAAATGCGTCGTGTGAGGGAGTTCGATACCCTCTTCTTTCAATTGTTTCACCACATGCATGAGGAGTGCGACGCTCGCTTTATCGTCAAGGTGTCGGGATTTGATGAATCCGCTCTTCGTCATTTCAACTCTAGGATCGAACGAAACGAAGTCCCCTACTGAAATGCCGAGCTTTTTGACATCATCTGCTGAAGAGACCCGCTCATCCAAGCGTACTTCAATATTGTTCTCGTCCCGTTTGGCTTCTCCAGAATCCTTATACACATGGACGGATGTCTGATGCATCAAGATCGTACCTGTGAAGGTTTCGTTTTGCGACGTTTCAATTTCACAATACTCCCCTTCTACATGGTTCCATCGGAATCCACCGATCATGGAAAGCTTCAATCGGCCATTCGGCTTGATTTCCTTCACCATCGCACCTAATGTGTCGACATGTGCCGTCAGGAAACGATGCTGCTCGTTATTTTTCCCAGGTAAAGTGATCAACAATCCGCCTTTGTGGTTGCGGGTTGTTTCGATCCCTAACTTCGTGAAGAATTCATCGACATGACTGATCACGCGATCCGTATTACCGGATGGACTAGGAATCGTGACCAGACCTTTGATCAGTTCCATGATTTCTGTCGTATTGATGTTTTCATTCATTGGTAAATCCCCCTATGTACAAACTATTCCTTCTAAACTCCCGGACACGCTCATATTTTAATATGGAACGGATTGTCCACGGAGGTTTTAAAGGTATGAAAAGAAAAAGAATCTTATTCATTCTGCTTGCAGCAGTTACTGCAACTTCCTTCTATATGTATCATAACCAATCTTCGGATGTAAAAGAAAGCATTATCTATTTTCCGATCGATCCGGATGTGTCTTTTTCCAATGCAAACACGAAAGTGAACATTTTAGAGGAAAAAGATGAAGATGAATATACGGTCCAATGGAAAGTGGATTCTACCCTTGGGAAAAAGGCATATTTAAGGCAGGACATTTCGCTCTTATATGAAGACGGGATGCTGAGAGATACCCTTTCCAAATGGGAACAAGAAGCCGATACACTTCAACAGAAAAAGATTATTACAAATGAAGATAGTGGTCATTTCGAAGCGATCAGCTTTCATCATGCTGAGCTGCACCACCCTAATGATATCATCAAAAGCGCTCAGACAATGAGTTACGATGAACTCTATGTAATTGACTCACCTCTTCAGCCTTTGGAATCGTTCAAGACACCAGAGACGAAGGAAGATGAAATCAATAAAAAAGTGCTGGACCATGCGACCAATCAACAGCTGAAAGTCATCTGGCATAATTTGATTAAATACTTCAACGTTCCGGTTGAGAATTACTACATGATTCCTCTGACGAAGCTGTACGATTATTCCATGGTACCCTTACCTGGCTTGTCAAAAGAAAAAACCGACCAAGTGATCGGTGGGTTATGGGAAGGAATCTATAAGAATTACTTTTTAGGGGTGAAAAATGAAACCGGAGAAGTCGAATCTCCGATTGGGAGCAGTCTGCCGCTTATCCTTGTGAGCAAAGATATGACGCATCTCTTGGTTTTAACAGAAACGAAGTCAGGCAGAAATGTCCAACTCGTTCAATACATCGATCCTTAAAGTTCGTCCAGCTAGAAAAGGTCCTGGACGAACTTTTCACGTACACCAGGTACTTTCATGAATCCGCGAACTGCAATGGAACGTAGAAACTTCATGCCTAAGATCATATTCAACAGCTTGTATCGATTTTGATAAACCAATATTGCACCGACAAAAAACAATAGCCATTTCATGAATCCATATCTCATCAACCATTCCACCTTTCCTCTATACTATCTGATATTGTTTGAAGAATTATGCAAGACATTTACTAGAGCACTCTGAGAATGGGAAAAGTTCTTGATGACAACCACTAACTGGTAATGAAAAAAGAGAAATCCCGATATCAAGACCACCAAACATGAAAAAAACCCTGCAAAGCGCATGGTGCGCTTGCAGGGTTTTTCATTATTTTCCAACGATCTGTAGTTCTTTTGGAAACTTCGTCAACGTCTCATATCCGTCTTTTGTGACTAGCACATCGTCTTCGATTCGGACGCCGCCGATATCAGGAAGATAAATGCCTGGTTCAATCGTATACGTCATACCCTCTTTGAGGAGATTGTCGTTGTTCTCGCTCATGGAAGGATACTCGTGGACATCGATTCCGATGCCGTGTCCGATACGATGCGGGAAGAAATCTCCGTAACCAGCGTTCGTGATGATATCACGCGCTTTTCGGTCAAGATCACCGAGTCTCGTACCCGGCTTGGAGATGTTCAACGTTTCAAGTTGAGCCTCCAAGACGATATCATAGATTTCCTTCTGCTTGTCATTGACCTCCTGGAACGCTACAGTCCGAGTGATATCGGAGCAATAACCGTCCAACACGACACCTAAGTCGAACAATACGAGATCGCCTTTTTTCAATTTGCGGTCGCCAGGGTTACCGTGTGGCTGGCCGGATTTTTCACCGAACAGGACCATCGTCGAGAACGACATTTCACGGATTCCCTTCTTTTTCAACTCATACTCAATGGTTGCAAGGACTTCCATCTCGGTGCATCCTTCTCGGAGTGCATTGACTCCCGTCTCTACACCGAAGTCTGCCAATTCAGCAGCTTTTCGTAAAATCTTCAGCTCATCTTCGTCTTTGATCAGACGCAGTTCGTGAAGCTTTTCCTCTGCACTGTTGAACGTGACAGATGGATAACGCTTCATGATCTGTTCGGCACGCTCATAAGATAGCGTTTCTTTTTCGATCGCCACATGATCAGCTTCTGTAACACCGCGATCCTTCAACGCCGAGTGGATCATATCCCAAGGGTTGTCCGCATCGCCGTGACCGATGATTTCGTATTTCCATCCAGCATCTCTTGCCTGAGACACTTCCATTCCGGGACAAACGAGGAATGGTTCCTTGTCTGGAAAAACGAACATTCCGAGTAACCGTTCATGCGGTTCACATTCAAAATTCGATAGATAAAAGACATTGGCAGAAGAGTGGATGAACGCGAATGTTTGTCCACTCTCTTGCAACCATTTCGAGAAACTTTCTAACCGTTGATTCATTTCAGACCACAACCTTTTACCAGTATTCATTTCAATTATTCGATTGTTTTTCCATTAATCCTGTTTCGTCGGTTTTGTCGTAGCAAGTGTAACGACAATCAGTACGATGACTGCAACAGGGACAGCAAATAGAACACTGTTCAGTTCAAATGGTTTCGCCAATGGGATTTCCCAGATTAGCGTCGTCAAGACACCGGCGATCATGGATGAAACTCCACCATACAGGTTGACGCGCTTCCAGAAGAAGACTGCCAACACGGCTGGTGTAATTCCTGCACCATAGACAGTGTAAGCGTACATTTGAACCGACAATACAGTTGGGAAGAAGCTGATGATGACATATGCAAGGGAACCAAGAATGACGATGAACCATTTTGTCATCTTAAGCAACTGGTGATCCGTTGCATCCTTCTTAAGATACTTCCCAAAAATATCATACGTTACGTTCGTAGCTGCTGACAACAGATATGAATTCCCTGTCGTCACGATGAATGCTGTAGCTGCAGCCAGCAAGATTCCTCCAACGAACGTCGGCATCGCTACAGTTGTCGCCATCAGAGCCATTCCCGGATCAATGTTCGGGAAAAGAGAACGTGATGCGAAAGCGATCAATCCGATTGTTGGTGAAATGAGTAGCATGGCAACGAGCCATCCGATTTGTGCTTTTTTCGAAGAGCTGTCCCCTTTAGATGATGCAAGACGCTGATACATGTTCTGGTCAGCAAGCAATAGGAACAATGAAGGGAGCAGATATCCTAACAGCTGGATGTTTGTCAATGAGCCGCTGAAGGTCAAATGCTCTTTCGGTACATTCGCCACAATGTTGTCCCAGCCACCTGCGATGACAAAGATCGTAGGCAACGTAATTCCAAGACCTGCTACCATCAAGAATGCACTGATAGCATCGGTTGGCGCCACGGAACGGAGTCCACCGATTGTCGCTAGGAAAATGATCAATGCTGCACCGATGATTGTTCCTACCTCTACCGAAATGCCCGTCGTAAGATTAAGAATGAATCCGAAACCTTTCATCTGGTAGGAAACAATACCGACGTATGCAAGGATAATGATGATTCCTGCCAACATCCTCGCGAACGCACCGTATTTTTCTTCAAGGATAGAAGAAACGGTATATTTTCCGAATGCACGTATTCTAGGTGCAATGACATAAAGGACAAAAATACCGACCAATGTCGGGATCGCCATCAAAAGCGCTGGAATGATTCCATAGGTGTACGCCATCGAGGTTTCCCCGCCGGAAATACTCCCACTTCCTGTCCAAGTGGCAAGTAGGGTCCCTGTCAATACAAGCGCACCTAATCCTTTACCAGCAAGAATGAAATCCTCACTGTTTGAAACTTTCTTTGAAAAGTAAATTCCTAATCCAACCATGAGAATGCCGTAAGCAATGACAAACCATAGTAGATTTGGATTATGTGTAATTTCCATTACGTAAAAGTCACTTCCTTGTCTAAGTTGTTTATTTCTTATGATGCGCACCGTTTTGTATCCTAACACAACTAGACAGGGCGTAAAGTTTGCCAGGTGTTTCGAACTGGAAAACTTTAGTGTTATATGTCATATCCTGCATAAAAACAACCACTATCGTACCTGCATTTTGGAAATTACAGGTGAATAGTGGTTGATCCTTCTAATATTATAGTACCTAAGTACTGATTTGTTTTTCGCATTGTTGTCAAAAACGCGTTATTATTTTGAATTTTTGTGTACTTTTTATAGTGTACAGCTTCTTTTTACTGTCGTAAACACCCATTTCTCGAAAAGTTAAAGGCGATGTCGGCGACGTGGAATGATCGCTCTGATCAGTGATCTTGGAATGAACGTGACGATGCGGAACAATTTGCTAATAATACCCATGGCTCATCCTCCTTCATTCTTGATTACTCGTCTAATACACGTTTTGAAGGATTTTTAAACATGGGAACTTACAAAAGGACAATAGAAATGATGCCAGCAGCTAAGTTCGGCAGGCCGAAAGCAAACAACATGTATGCATATCGATTGCGGTTCTTGCGATCTTTTTTCGTTTCAGTGAGATAATTCGCCCGGAGCTGCATCCCGTTTACAAATGCTCCTAGAAGAAGACCGCTGAGGAGCATGGATCCTAGTCCGACTGTACCACCGATTTTATATAGAAGTGTCCAATCACCCGACGTGAAGGTGACGACAATCAATATGAGCAAAAAGATCAAACCTGCAATAAACGCTTTCTTCATTCATGCCCCGCCTTTCATCCAAATAACCAATAGTAGAGTGCAACCAGCATGCCGATCGCAAGTACGATGATGGCTCCGCCTGTCCGGTAAAGCAACTCGAACCACTTATCGGTTTTGTACCGTTTCTTTGATTTAATGGGATCGTATTCTTCATATTCAGTACTTGGTTCTTGTCCGTTTCTTTTTAACAAAGGTGACCCTCCAAACAACTACAAAAACTCTCCTTCTTACTTATTATCCACCTGCTCTTCCAATTCCTTCTCAATTTCCTCATTTGATACACGCCCCTGGCTTTCTTCATCTAGATTGAAATGCTGCAAAAGCGTGTTCAACTTATGATTCATGACGGCAAGGCTGAAGATCACATATAAAATGATGAGTACTTGGACACTAATCAACACAAAACCCATAACGTTCTCCATGTTATAGCCTCCCTCAATTCCGTTTCTTATATCAATGAAAAAAGCTGTTTGGAACATGTTATGAACCAAACAGCTGTTTTACTTCTACTTTTTCATATTTAATCACTCTGAAACGTGGCTTTCACGCCACCGACACCGATTCCTACATAACCTAGCAGGATCGTGAACAGAGGTGAAAGGAACAGGAAGAAGACGTATGGCATATACTCGAGGACGCTGATTTCAAGGGTCGAAGCGAAGAACGCCCCGCTCACTCCCCACGGGATCAACGGATTCACAAGTGTCCCAGCATCTTCTAATGTTCTGGACAGATTCCGTGAATCGATCTGTTGCTCTTCAAAATGAGGCTTGAAGGTTTGCCCAGGTATCAAAATGGACAAGTATTGTTCACCCGTCAACACGTTGACACCGATGGACGATAAGGCCGTCGTGGCAATCGTATTCCCTCGATTGCGGATTTTCGTTTTCATCAAATTGACGAAGGACTCAAGCATCCCTAACCCTCTCACCAGTCCACCGAGGGCAAGTGCAATCCATATGAGTGAGATCGACCACATCATCGACTGGATTCCACCTCGATTGACGATTTTATCAACTGTCGCTTCGCCTGTCTCCAGTTCGAATCCGTTTTGCAGCATGTTAAAAATCACACTGATCGAGCCTTGCCCCTGAATCAGCCATACGGTCAGGATTCCGGTGATGACACCGATGATCAAAGCCGGAATCGTCGGGAATCGAACGAGTGCAAGGATGATGACGACGAGCGGAGATATTAAAGTCCACACACTGATATTGAACGAGTTCTGAAGTTGTTTTTGTACCGGTTCGATGGATGCGAGCGTTTGAGCTCCTTCCCCACCACTTCCGATCACGAGGAAAATGATGATCGTGATGAGGAGTGCGGGTACCGTCGTCCACATCAAGTGCTTGATATGATCGAACAAAGCTACACCGGCAACGGCTGGCGCAAAGTTCGTCGTGTCCGATAAAGGAGACATCTTATCTCCGAAACATGCTCCGCTGATGATTGCACCCGCTGCCAGACCCGGATGAATTCCCAGGCTCATCGCGAGTCCCATGAGCGCGACACCTACCGTCCCGATCGTTGTAAACGAACTTCCCGTGAAGGTCGAAACGATGATCGTCACAAGTAACGCACTTAAAGTAAACCAGCTCGGATCGATCACATTTGTTCCATAGAATAGCATCGTCGGAACCGTCCCACTCATCATCCACGTACCGATCAACATGCCGATAATCATCAAGATAAGTACGGGTTTGATTCCGATCGTGATTCCTTCAATCAGTCCTTTTTCCATCTGGTCCCATTTGTATCCGAACGCTTTTGCGAGAATCGCAATACCCACAAGGGACACGAGCAATGGAATGTGCGGTTCGGTTTTTAATATCAACATGGAAAATAAGATGATGCCCATCAATAATACGAATGATAATAACGCAAACGTCTGCTGCTTCTTTGCTGTCATAATGAATACCCTGCCTTTTCAACACTTTTAGTATCTATGAATGAATTCCTTTTTAAACGTAAAAAAACTGTCAACGACATGTACAGGGGCGATTCGAATCGCGGTACCACCCTGCTTGATGTGTTCAACAGCATCTTCTCGTTCATGATAAAGGTATGAAACCTATAAGCTCCACGGCTGTAATTTCGTTCCGTTCCTTCCTTAGCTCTCACCACCCGCTAAGTCTCTGATGTTTGAAGGAGTGAACTACTGCGGTCCGCTTCAACACTTTTATGCTTTTGTGCGTTTAAGTAATAATGTGGTTCTACTATAAAATGAAATGACGGATTCGTCAAGAAAAAAAACTGACACACATGGATGTCAGTTTCTCAGTTTCGTATAGTCTTCAGGCTTATTGATGTTTTTGAAGGGTTCGATGGAAGAGTATTGAATGTAGGCACAGTTTGTATTTTGAAGTAAATCTGTCAGTCTCCGCTCACCTGCGTCCAACAGTGTGGGAATTTCCTCTTTCGTAGCGTATGAATAGATCGCCGCCAACGGTTGAAGCTTTTCGTCGACGGTCGGAATCACACTGCAATCTGGAGGAAGCATCGTTTTTACAGCATATAGTTGTTGAAAAATTTCCGTTTCCATGACAGGCATATCACACGCGAGCACGAAGTAATCGTGGCCTGGGATGGTCATCATACCCGTGTAAATGCCTGCAAGAGGACCTTGTCCCTGGTATTTTTGTAAGTCGGTAACCACTGTAATCGGTGTCTTGATCCTACCTTTGATTGTGGGATGCGCGACGAGCACCATTTCGTCGACCACCGGTTGCAGGACCTGGATCGCTTTTTCGTAAAAATAAAGCCCATCGATTCGTTCCAGCGCTTTCGGAGTGCCATACCGGCGGGATTCTCCACCAGCGAGGATGATGCCCACTTTCTTATGAGTGGTCATTTCTGAACCCTTTCGTTTGGTGAACCCGGTCCGGGAAAATGAGAAAATCGACAGGCTGATCGAACGACTCACGAGGAATCTCGTCATGAAGCTGAACGCTGTGGAGGAGCGAGACCGTCGTCCCAGTGAAACGATCCAGATATCGATCGTAAAAACCGCCACCGAATCCAACGCGGTATCCGCTTTTATCGAATAAGAGCCCTGGCACGATCAGCAAGCCCATCTCGTTTGGCTCGATTTGGGTTGTTTTTTCCACGATCGGTTCCCTTAAACCAAAATAGACGACTTCGAGCTGATCGAAGGATTCGAGCTTTCGGAAGTCCATCGAGTAATCCTTTGCATGGCATTTTGGAACGGCAACCGTCTTGCCTTCCGACCACGCTTTTTCAATGATCGGGTATGTATCGATCTCATTCCCTCGCGATACCGTCACCCCAATAGTGGCGGCTTGTTTCCACTGATCCGTTGCGAATAATTGCTGCCTGATCTGTTCCGTTTCATTGGCGCGGACATCTGGCGTCAGTTCCGACAGCCGCTTTTGCATGTCCTTGCGTAACGCTTTTTTCCGTTCTTTCATCCGTATCACCTACCTAGCACCAATTTTAACATAATGCTTGTCAGTATGATGGGTTCGAGCTATGCTATTGTAAAAAGATGGAATGGAGTTGATGCTTATTGATTATGAAAGAGAGAGGAGTGCCGGAGGAGTTGAGAATCCTGCGCGCACTGAACAACCGCAAGTCCTTCTCCGATCAAGAGCAGACCAAGTACTTCAACGCGGAAAAAGGATATGAAGGTGAATGCAAATTCGACGATTGGCTCGCTCCACTATTGGATGGAAAGATTGTGTTGAATGATTTGTTGCTGGATTTTAACCAGACGATATTTCAGATTGATTCGTTGTTGCTTACCTCTGAGAAAATCATTCTTTTTGAAGTGAAAAATTTTGAAGGCGATTACTATGTTGAAGGAGATGGTTGGTACTCACTGAAAGGAAAAGAGATTAATAATCCACTGCATCAATTGCACCGGAACACCGTACTTTTGCGAGGACTCTTACGTATGATTGGACTGAAAATCCCCATTGAACCCCGTCTGATTTTCATGAACCCCGAATTTCAGCTATATCAGACCCCTCTTGATCCACCGATTATTTTTCCAAGCCAGTTGAACCGATTCAAAGCTGAGATGAAAAAAGAGCGTTCCTACGCAAATAATCGTATGACGAAAATAGCCCAACATCTATTGAAGCTGCACCTCGATAAAAACCCCAACGCTCGCCTGCCGCAATACAATTATGATGAGCTCCGGAAAGGGATTAGCTGTCCTAAATGTCAGCAGATGTATTCAGAATTAACTAAGACGACATTGGTATGCGATAAGTGTGATGGCGCAGAACCTTATGAACCTGCTGTATTAAAAGCTATAGAAGATTTTCAGCTTCTTTTTCCAGACAAAAAAATAACCACCAATGCGATATATGAGTGGTGTGGGATGGTAGTGTCAGTAAAGAAGATCCGTACTAGTTTAAATAGGAATTTCAATCAAATTAAGTTCGGACCATCAACTTACTATGAAAATAAGAAGTAGAATATTTTGTAATAATGCCGTTCTATTCAAGATAAGAGCAGATACTGTGTTTATCCTGCCCGAAACCAGCAACTTTCCCATTTTGGGGAAGGATAAAGCCTCTACCCTTACCGAAATCAGCAACTTTCCCATTTTGGGGAAGGATAGAGCCCCTACCCTTACCGAAATCAGCAGCTTTCCCATTTTGGGGAAGGATAGAGCCCCTACCCTTACCGAAATCAGCAGCTTTCCCATTTTGGGGAAGGATAGAGCCCCTACCCTTACCGAAATCAGCAGCTTTCTCATTTTGGGGAAGGATAGAGCCCCAATCCTGCATATTAAATACGAAACCCCACACAAAAAGAAAAAAACAGCAGGAATGCTCCTACTGTTTTACTTCGTTTCGCGGTGTAGTGTGTGACGCTTCAATCTTGGGCTGTATTTCTTAAGCTCCATACGATCTGGGTTAGTACGTTTGTTTTTAGAAGTGATGTAGTTACGGTCACCAGTTTCTGTGCAAGCTAATGTAACTTGTACGCGCATAATGTTTCCCTCCAAACTATCTACAATGTTTAAGCGTACGAAACGATCACCCAGCGGATGACCGATCGCTTAACTGTTAGTTTTTATAATCTTATCGTCAAAATGACACCTTTGTATGATATCAAATTTGACAAAAATAATCAAGATGCTTAATAGAGGGAAAATCATTAATTCTTCGCAGCGGCCAAAAACCCTACAACTGCTGGTATGTCTTGATTTTATTCTTGAACGATTCGCTCGTTTTACGCGCAAATTCCAAGTCCGGTGCCTGCGAGTAGATCGTGAATGTCGGATCTACGATATCTGGTAAAATGAGCGTCCATCCTCCGTTCGGGTGATAGACCTTGATGCCATCCACCAAATCGGTGATCTGATCGCGCGTCTCTTCCATCAGCTTTCTCATCACTCGTCCTTTGACCACTGTTGGACAGTCCACCTGGTCACGGATCAACTGGATATCCGGCAACAGCTTCAACAGTTGAGAGAGCGACTCTTTACGATTCGCCATCATATTCAAAATGGATACGAGCGCGAACATCGCATCGAACTGGACGTTCAAGACTGTTCCGCCGAATTTCATGATTGATCTTGCGTCTGCTTTCGTCCGGATCAACTTCCCGTCCAGAGAAGCAGCCAGCTGATCGAGTTCAGAGGAGCCATAGACCGGAATCGCGTACTCTTTTACATTCAACTCGCGCAATGAAAGGAGTACATACAGGGAAAGCATTTGATCGTCATTCAGCCAGTTGCCATTGTTCGTGAGCAGCTTCAGTTTTTCTCCTTTATCATCGATCCAGACACCCAAATGCGCACCTGATGCACGGACGATATTGATCATTTCTTGCGATGTCGTTTCCGATGGGACGGAGAATACCCGACAGTTCAATCGCTTCAACATTTTTGCGATGATCGATTCCTGGTTATCGAATTGGACATTCACGACCAGATGGAAATCACTCTCGTGAACAGAACGTGGATTAATCCTTTCAAACAAAGCTTCCAAGTAATAATCCTTATGTTCTCCTACTGGTATGTTCATGCCGATGCGATCGTATGGCGCGCGTCGGTAATCCTCTTGCCAGAACGCGTTCTCGATTTTCCGTTCAAAGTCTGATGAGACTGGATATCCCTCTTCATCCAAAAACTCGATGACGACTTTCATGCTGTTATCCACATCTTCCATCCGGATGAACACGCCACCGTCCCAACTCTCACGCTCGATCGTATATCGGAACATCGGGCTGAGTGTCGGTGATAAGTTGACGGTATGGATGCCTGCGGAATGAAGCCCTTGTTCGAACGCTTGTAAAATCAGGCTGGAGAACGGATGATAGTCGGATGCGATGCCGAGCTTCTTCCCTTGCATGATCGAAGCGCCGTAAGCCGAAGCGACACGCGCAGCGAAATCCGGTGTGATCTCCACGTTCGCAATCCCTTTTACGACATGGTTGCTGAACAAGGATTTCGTTGATTTTTTACCCCAGATCAGAGAGGTCTGAATGATTGAATTGTCGAGGATCCCTTTCTTCGGCCATACCTTCACTTCCGGCTTGATGGTCACTTTTTTACCGATTTGGACTTGGTTGCCGATGACGCTATGTTCAAATAAACTTGTTCCTTCATCAATAAACGTTCCGTTGGCAATCGTCGACCCTCGCAATTCCGAATTGTTTCCAACATATACGTCGTTCCATAAAATAGACCGCTTGATGGAAGACCCAGATGACACTTCACTATGCGAGCCGATGACGGAATAAGGATAGAGCTTCGCATGCTGACGGACTGTCGTTCCACTACCGATGTACGCTGGCGTATTGACGACCGCATGCTGTTCGATGACGACATTTTCACCTACACGCAATCCTGGCATGATCTCTTTTCCTGGCAATGGCAGATTGATCAATCCGTCCAAAAAGTCCTCATGACTCTTACGATATTGCACAAGGTTCCCGATATCGGACCAATAGCCTTCCGCCGCATATCCAAACAAAGGCTTGCGCTCACCCATCAAGATCGGGAACAAATCCTTGCTGAAGTCGGTCGGGACACCTTCCTCCAGGTAATCGAACACTTCCGGCTCCAGCACATAAATGCCGGTGTTCACGGTATCGCTGAACACTTCATTCCAGCTTGGCTTTTCGAAGAATCGGATGATCCGATCGTCTTTATCAGTCATAATAACGCCGTATTCCAAAGGGTTTTCCACTTGTTTCATGAAAATGGTCACGAGAGCTTCTTTCTCAACATGAAAGTCGATGCCATCCTGCAGATTGAAGTCTGTCAATGCATCTCCGCTAATGACGATGAACCGCTCATCCAGGAATTCCTCTGCATTTTTGATACTTCCTGCTGTACCCAGTGGTGAGGTCTCCTCGTAATAAACCAGCTCAACGCCGAATCGCGATCCATCTCCGAAATATTGTTTGATGTGCTCTGGCAAATATTGAACGGTTACTGCAATTTCCGTAATGCCATAGCTTTTCAACAACTCGATCGCATATTCCATTACCGGTTTTTCAAGAATTGGGACCATCGGCTTTGGTAAATTACATGTAAGAGGACGTAACCTTGTTCCTTTACCGCCTGCCATTATGACTGCTTTCACCTTACTTCACTCCTACCGTCTTCGGTTTTTTAACAGCGCCTGACAACACTTCCGTCGTTTTCACAGCAATTTCAGTCCAGTTGTATTTCGTATCTACGTCTTCACAAGCAGCTTGCACCAATTGATCTCCTAATTCCCGGTCATTGTAGAGTGCCACAATCTGATCCCGGATGCTTTCCGCATTCCCAGGGAATACCTTCAAGCCGTTTTTACCATGCTGTACGATGTCTCCCAAACCGCCCGTATCACTTACGATGATCGGTGTCTGAGAAGCCATGCCCTCGAGTGCGACGATTCCGAACGGTTCATATGAACTTGGAAAAATCAATGCGTCGGATTGTCGTAAAAACTGGTTGCGTTCCTCGTCGGATACAAAGCCAACAAAATAGACTTTGTCGTTCAATTGATACGCTCGCACCTTCCTTCGATAGTCTTCTAAAAGAGGACCTTTACCTGCGATGATGAATCGGATGTCCGGATAATCATTCCGTAGCAAGCTAGCAGCCTCTATCAAATGCTGGAACCCTTTTTCAGGAACAACTCGCCCTAAGGAAAAGACATAAAAATCGTCTGGATTTCCGAAATTACGCTTCCAGTCTGCATTCCCTCCAATCTCAGGAACCAACAACGGATCGACTCCATTTGGCAGGATGGTGATTTTATCAGCTGGAACTTCAAACACATCTTTCAATTCTTGTTTCATATACGCACTGCAAACAATGATATGCGCCGCTTCATACATTAATTCCCACTCTTTATGATGGATCGCTGCTTGCATATCATCGTGGATTCCGTTGTTCCGCCCATGTTCTGTAGCATGGATCGTTACATAGAGCGGTAGGTTCAGATGATGTTTCAGCCCTTTCGCTGCGACACTGACAATCCAGTCATGTGCATGGATACAATCAAATGAGATTTTTGATCCTAACTGACGTCCGAGGTTCGCCATTGCTAGATTCAGACTTCCTGCCCAATGATAAAAATCATCGTGGTGCGGTTGTGTTCCTCTAACCCGATACACATGAACCCCTTGATTGATTTCATACTCTGGATATCCATCAACAGCACATGTAACGACGTATACATGATGTCCTTGTTCCACTAGCGCTTTGGACAAATCAAACACATGACGGGAAAGCCCTCCAACGACCATCGGTGGAAATTCCCAGGAAAGCATCAGTATGTTCAAACCATCCCGTTTTTCCTGATAAATAGGATTGGACATAACATACGCATCATGGTCAGAGGACAGGTTCATCGGTTCAAGCCAGTTCATAAAACCGAATCGTTCTTCTATAGGCTTAAGACGGTCGTATTCCAAACTCGAATCTTTCAATATGTCTTTAAGTTCATAGAATGCCTGGATATGTTCTTTCGTCCGAGATGCTGCGTATTCAGAAGCGGTTTCGTGATCCATGATGAATGCCCAGTCACTGCTCGTCGCAAGCAACCATTCTCGTGTCATCTGGGTCAAAACCTTTTCATTAAAAGCATCCGACACATCTACTACGGAAAACTGTTTGATGAGCTCGGTCTCCATTGCGTGTAAATGACGGTAGATCCATTCATTAGCCTCATTCACCCAGACTTCACCGTAGTTGTTTCGACCCCATGTAGAAAAACATGCATGATGGGTTGAGAGTTCTTCATGATGACGCTTGATGAATTCAGCCGATGTAATCCACTCGATGTTTTCTTGAGAACCGTAAGCTTGCAGTCTCTCAATCCACTCAGGCCCTTCAAACCACCAATGTCCGAACAGCTCTGCATCAAAGGATGTAAGTGAGAGAACAGAACGACCACTCGCTCCGGCAACTGTAAAACTTCCACGGATACTGCTGACGAAATCCTGAGCGTGCTGCTCAACCTTCCCCATTGCCCAATCCCGTTTGTAGAAATCCTTAGCATCCGTTTTTCCTGTTATTCGATGATATTTCAAGCCAGTGTCGATACGGATCCCATCTGGGTGGATATAGGGAAGAATGTATGCATGATCCCGGTCGTACCCGACATCCCGATAAAATTCACGGTAATCAAAGTCCCCTGGATAACCGATCTTCGAATCCCAAACCTTCTTAGATAGATCCATTCTCCTTGGAAAAAGGACGATTCCATGTGGTGAGTAAACGGGTGCATGAATGTCGTCCGGTTTCGGTTCGAGTGTTCGCACCGTTTCCTCATCAACGAAGGTATATCGTACGCCTTCTTCGTAAAGAATCTTATCCAGACCAGGTGTGAAAGCACATTCCGGTAACCACATGCCATCAGGTTTAAAACCAAAATGATGTTCGAAGCATTGAAGCCCGTATACGATTTGAGCTCGAACGCCTTGTTCCGTCTGGATAAAAGGTAGAAAAGCGTGAGTCGCAGTAGACGTCATACATTCCACTTTTTCTTCTTGTACGTAATAGCGAAAAGCTGAAATTAAATTGCAATTCCATTCCATGAATGTCTGCTTGATTTTTTTAAATCGATCATCATAAAACTGGATGACGTTCAACTCTTCTTCATCTGCTTCTTTTAAAACCTGTTCTTTTTCCAACAATTCTATCGTGCGGTCCAAATATTGAAGATAGCGTTCCTGGAATAGTTCACTCGAGAGCATTTCCAGGACAGGAGGTGAAATGGATAATGTGTAGCGCGTATCCGATGTACTCTTTTCAAAACCCCAAATGAGTGGGATATAGGTTTCCGTTACGGCTTCGTACAGCCAACGTTCCTCTAATCGATTTGGTTCTTCATGCAGGACATATGGGAGATGGGCATGTAGGACGAATGAGAAATAAGGTGTCATCGTATGTCCTCCTTTCATTTCAACAACCGATAGACTGAATAGGTCGAGAAGTGTTCGTTCCATTCCGGAGATGCTAGTTCTCCAGACTGCCATCTCTTCACAGGTTCGTCATGTCTTCCCTGGCTTGGCCCACATCTCGGCGTTTCGATTGGATTTGAACGGACGATTGTAAAGAAGTCACAATGCTCAGATCCGACTCCAACATCCACGATATATGTACGGTTTTCCTCTAAGTTTCGGATGAACCAGTTATTGGTCATTTCCGGAAGCAGAATGTCGAAGAACCGATGGCTGTTATGGCCATTGAATTGAAGGTCACTGACATCATAGACCCGAAGCTTCTTCATCAGCTCTGTCCATGGTTTTGTAAACTGGTGAGAAATCATGTGTTGCGTGGTGGATTGGATATCCCAATAAGCATAAATGCTATATGGATTCTGTGGCAGCGCGACAATTCGATCCAACTCATAAGCCGTTGGAATCTCTCGAGAAATTCGATAGACTTGCTTCTGCACAGATCTCTTCTCTTCAATCATTCTTTCTTTTCTTAGTCGGTATTGGATTTTACCCACGGATAAATCCAATTCATTTGCGATTTCCTTCAGTGTAAGTCCACGCTCTTTTAACGCGATGATTTCTTCGATCATTGTGACCTCCTATAGCAATGATTAGTATGTATTTTTCAACATCGTATCACCCGTCATATAGAGCTTCAATAAACGTAATTTGTAGAACTTTGCGGTCGTCAAGAACCGCAATATATCAGGGGTTTTATTTTATTTTTGTAAACGCAATCATGACAGTTTACGCGTAATTTTTTGCCTATTACTTGCAATGGGGGTAGAAATTTGTAAATATCGGCAAATCTTGTCGAAAATGAATAGGAATTATGATGGAGATTTGTCAAAACCTCTACCCTGTCGACAAACTCTATGATATAAATGAATAGGAAAACCTTTAAAGGAGGAGCATTTCATGGAATTCACCATCATAACTTTACTTGTCGCAGGGATCGCATTGATCGTTCTCTCTTTCTTCAAGCAAAATAAAACTCAACAAATTGAAACGCAATTAGAGAATGTTTCTATACAGTTGATGAAAGAACTTTATCAGATCAATAAGAAAATTAAAGTTCTTGAAGAAGAACTGATGATTACAGATAGAAAAGAGATTCGATAAAGGGGTTATCAACATGTTCAATAGTGGGTTAAGAGGTTTTGGAGCTGGCCTGATCGTGGCTGCAGGTATCCTGGCCCTCGTACACTACCAGGGATCAGACAACCAGGAAGTGAAGGCAGAAGGATCTGAGAGCATTACATATGAAGAGGTAAAAACATATTTGAAGAACGAAGGCCTTGTAGCTGTTGAGGAAGCGCAGTTTGAACAATTACAAGCAGCACAAACCGGCGAGAAAAAGCCATCTGAAGATACAAAAGAAAAATCTGAAGAAGAGGCTAAGGAAGAACAAGTTCATTCCACAACTCTTGTCATCCAAAAAGGGACTTCTACTGGGGAAGTTACGAATTTCCTTGAAAATCAAAAAATCATCAAAAGCAGTGATGAGTTATTGAATTATCTTCGATCCAATAACATGGAGTCAAAAGTTCGCTTTGGAAATTATGAAGTGAACAGCAACATGTCCATCGCAGAAATTGCAAAAACCATCACATCTCCATAACGGTTTATTGGAAAAAGAGCTGAAGTTCAGCTCTTTTTTTAATTCATCTACAAATAAGAGGCTGACATCTGTCAGCCTCTTCCTTCATCTATTCGTTTAAGTCGTAGTGCTTTCCTTTAACAAGATATACGATATTTTCTCCGATGTTTGTAGCATGGTCAGCTGCACGCTCAATGTAACGGCAGATGAAGCTTAATTGAATGACTTGGTTCGTGGAGTCTGGATAGTCTTTCATTTTACCAAGTAATTCTTGGATCAATTCTCCATATTTCTCATCCACGTAATCGTCTCGGTCTGCCATCTTCTTCGCAAGGATGATGTCTTCGTCATTATACGCTTGGATTGCTTCTGCAAGCATTGTTTTTGCCATTTCCGCTAGCTCTGGGATGTCTACCAATTCCTTGATCAATGGTTCTTTTCCAATGCGAATGACGGACTTCGCAATGTTAACAGCAAAGTCGGCAATCCGTTCTACATCAGAAGAGATTTTGATTGCAACGATGATGCGACGCAGGTCACTCGCAACTGGAGCTTGCTTCGCAATAAGAAGAATCGCTTTGTCATTGATTTCTTCTTCTAAAGCGTTGATACGGTTATCGTTCTCGATAATGCGTAACGCTTTGTCGATATCCTGGTTTTTCAAAGAATCGATTGCTTCATCCAATGCAGCTTCCGCTAAACCGCCAAGCTGTACCAATAAGTCTCTCAGTTCATCAAGTTGGGTTTGAAAACTTTCTCTTACAACCATGTTATGCACTCCCCTTAACCGAATCGTCCAGTGATATAATCCTCAGTTCTCTTATCCTCAGGATTTGAAAAGAGTTCATTTGTATCTGAGAACTCGACAACTTCTCCATTCAAGAAGAATGCTGTCTTGTCAGAGATACGTGCTGCTTGTTGCATGTTGTGTGTAACGATAATAATACTGTAATCTTTTTTCAGCTCTTGTACAAGCTCTTCTACCTTCAATGTTGAAATCGGGTCAAGAGCTGACGTAGGCTCGTCCATCAAGATGACATCTGGCTCGATTGCAAGACAACGTGCGATACAAATTCTTTGCTGCTGTCCACCAGATAGTCCATAGGCGTTTTCGTTCAAACGGTCTTTGACTTCATCCCAGATCGCAGCTCCACGTAAACTCTTCTCAACAATTTGATCAAGTACTTTTTTGTTTTTGATACCGTGAATACGTGGACCGTAAGCGATATTGTCATAAATGGACTTCGGAAACGGATTCGGCTTCTGGAAGACCATACCTACTTGTGTACGTAGCTCTTCAACTTTGTATCTTGGGTCGAAAATCCGCTTATCACGGTATTGGATGGAGCCAGAAACTTTAACGATCGGCACCATTTCAACCATACGGTTCAACGTCTTGATGAATGTTGATTTACCACAACCGGAAGGACCGATGATCGCAGTTACTTGGTTTTCAGGAATTTGTAGGTTGATATCCTTCAATGCATGATCTTCACCATACCAAAGGTTGAGATCTTTCGTTTCAAAAACTGTATTATTTGATGTGATTGTTGTATCTTTCTCTTTAGCAACCTCAGTGAATTTTTTATCTTTACCAGTCATAGTGGACATGGACATATCCCTCCAAAATTATAATCTCTTCTGAAACTTGTTACGGATGATGACTGCAATAGAGTTCATAGCAAACAGTAGCAATAATAGGATGACGATTGCAGCTGCTGCTAAGTTTGCGTACTCATCAACTAACGCAGAATCAATTGTCCAGTAGTAAATTTGCAAAGGCATAACTGTGAACTTATCAAAAATGTTATCAGGAAAAGGAATGATCAAAGCTGGGATACCAAGCACGACTAGAGGTGCCGTTTCACCGATTGCACGGGAAAGTGCTAAGATCGATCCTGTCAATATGCCGGGTAATGATGCAGGCATAACGACATTTTTAACAGTCTGCCATTTTGTAGCACCCATACCATATGAAGCTTCTCTCAAATACTGAGGTACTGCACGGATGGCCTCTTGACTTGCTACAACCACGATTGGGAGTACCAAGAGAGACATCGTCAGACCACCTGCTAAGATAATGTTTCCTAAATTCATTCCTTTGACAAAGACAGTAAGTCCTAAAAGACCGAATACAATAGACGGTACACCAGCAAGGTTTGAAATGTTCGTTTGAATCAACGATTGTAAACGATTCTTTTTCGCATACTCTTCAAGATATATTGCCGTACCTACACCTAGTATAAGGGTAACTGGCGCTACGACCAACATGAGCCAGAATGTACCGAGTAATGGCCCCATGACACCTGCATTTTCAGCCATCGTAGACAATTTTCCAGTGATGAATTGCCAATCAATCCATTCCACTCCTTGTGACAATACACGGTACATGAGTATGACCAACACAATGAGTCCGAATATCGTCGATAGGAAGAATATTGATTTTGCAAGTTTATTGATTAACAAGCGAGTTCCCATTCTGTTTTGAACTTGAGTAGAGTCAACGTGTTTCATAATTAATATTCCTCCCTGAATCTACGAGAAATATATTGTGCAAGCAGGTTCATGACCAATGTAAAGACGAACAGCGTCATCGCAACAGCATAAAGACTGTAATAAAGGGTAGAGCCTGCTGGTGCCTCACCACCAGTGACCTCAACGATATATGCCGTCATCGTCTGCATCGATTGAGTAATATCAAACGTGAAATTCTTTGAGCTTCCACTCGCAATCGTAACGATCATCGTTTCACCGATTGCACGGGAAATCGCAAGAACGAAGGAAGCGATAATTCCAGAGATAGATGCAGGAATTACTACACGCCATGTAGTTTCAAGTCTGGTTGCACCTAGTGCAAATGCACCTTGTCTCATTTCTGAAGGTACAGAACTCATAGCATCTTCAGAAAGTGATGCTACCATTGGAATAATCATGATCCCCATAACCAGTCCCGGACTTAGAATATTCGTCGGGTCAAGTCCTGGAATGAATGTTCTTAGGATCGGAGTTACAAATGTGTAGGCAAAGAAACCATACACAATTGTAGGAATTCCAGCAAGTACCTCTAATAGTGGTTTCAAAGTTCTTCTCACCTTGTCAGATGCATACTCACTCAAATAAACAGCTGTCATCAATCCAACAGGAATCGCAACGAACATGGCTATGATCGTGGATAAAATCGTTCCGGTCAAAAGTGGAAGCACTCCGAATTCTGCGTTCGCACCAAGTGGTTTCAGTTTCGTTCCCGTAAAGAAATCAAGAATTGGAACTTCCCTGAAGAACGCGATCGTTTCAACTGTCAATGTCGCCAAAATCCCTATTGTAGTAAGGATTGAAATGACTGCGATCGAGAGAAGAACCTTCGGAACCATTTTTTCCCACACTTGCCCTATATTCATTGATTGCTTATTCTTGTGGATCATGTCTCTTACATTTATATTTTTATCCACTTATATTTCTCCTTTCACCCATCACAGATACAATTTACAGAATTTTCAGGTTAGTAAGAAATAATCCTAAAAAAATCATAAGAAGATGAGAGGCCTCTATAGTCCCCTCACCTTCAAAGATTAGCAAACCTGCTCTAATCTTTTTTTCAAACTTTATTATTTTAAGCCTTTAAGATATTCAACAGCTTCGTTGTATTCTTCCTCAGGAAGTGGTGCGAAGCCTGACTCTTTGGCAGCATTCCCAGCATTCTCCATTGCATAGATTGCGAAATCCATCACTTGAGCTTTTTCCTTCGCCATCTTTTCGTTCAAGTAAGTGAATACAGGACGTGTAAATGGAGCGTATTCACCATCTTCCTTAATGGTTTCGATTGATGGCTCAACTGGTCCATTACCAAAGTCGATCTTCACAGCCTTAAGCTTGTCTTGGTTGTTTTCATAATAACCATAACCGAAATATGCAATTGCGTTCTTATCTTTTGAAACCATGTCTACAAGAGTAGAGTACTCTTGTTGAAGATTTACATCTCCTCTAAGCTCTTGTTCTTCAAGAATCGTTTCATAGAAGAATTCGTAAGTACCATGGTTTTCATTTGGTCCGTATGCTTTGATTTCTTCATCCGGAAAGTCTGAACGTACATCAGACCATTTTTTCTTGTTAGCACTTGCTAGGAAGATGTCAATGACTTCTTCTTGAGTTAATTCGTCGATCCAATCGTTTTCTTTGTTCACAACGATCGTGATTCCATCTAGAGCTAGTTTCAATTCTTTATAGTCAATTCCAAGTTCTTCAGCTTTTGCTTTTTCTTCTTCTTTAATTGTACGGGATGCATTGGAAAGATCCGTTCCGCCGCCTTCAGCTAGAAACTTTTTGAATCCAGCACTTGAACCAGCACGTCCAACTTCAACTGATACGTTTTCATTCTCGCCCATATAACTCTCAGCTAGCTTTGCCATCAACGGATATACTGTACCAGATCCATCAATTACGACACTACCTTCTGGTCCACCTTCAGAACCGTTGTCATTTCCACAAGCTGCAGCGAATACCATTAATGCCGCTAGCATGACAAAAAGCGTACTTCTCTTGAAAGCTTTCATCATGAAATCCCCCTAGATTTTTGTATTTGGGTATTTAGAAATAAATGAGAAAGGTTTCTCTCTATTCCTATAGGGCGAATTGCCCGCTCGCCCTTACAATGCCCATAATAACGATTTCTTATTAAGGATGTATAAATGGATTGTTAAGGTTTTGTAAAGATGGGTCGAATATTGAGGAAATTTGGGTATGTAAACATTGCACATAAGTTCCTTACCACGTTCATAGCTCTTTCAAACGAATAATCAAGAATATTTGCAAAATAAAAGTGTTAATCGAGAAATTCATAAAAAAATGCTCCCATATGGGAGCATTTCTAAAAAGTTTAATTTTGAATTTTGTCATCCTTCTTGTTCTGCATCTTTTTCCTCAGCAGGTTGGTTGAGGATGTCTTCTTTATGACCTTCTTTTTTGATTTCAAAATAGGCGTCCAAAATTTCACGGCCGATTTTATTATTGATGCCGCCTTCTTCAGCATAGGGACTGACAACCGCAAATGCTACCTCAGGATTATCATGAGGGGCATATCCGACTAATGTCAGGATATAAGAATCCCCATCGTACTGAGCAGTACCTGTTTTTCCAGCAGCAATGTACCCTTCGGTATTCTTGAAGTAAGAACTCGCCGTTCCGTCTTTTGTATTCATGACCATCCATAATCCTTTTTGCACGCGCTCGATCCATTCTTCCTTCATATCGATACGGTTGAGGATTTTCGGTTCATGGGTCATGATACTTTCACCAGGATTTTCTGAACGCGCACTCGGGTTTCTGATCTCTTTCATGAAATGAGGCTGCATTCTATATCCGCCATTTGCGATGGTTGAGATATACTGGACCATCTGCATCGGTGTATACGTATCAAACTGTCCGATGCCCATATCCATCAAGTTACCGAGTGCCTGGACTCCACCGTTGTAACCGTCATCCTCATATGGAAGGTCGATTCCGGTAGGCACACCAAGTCCAAATTGATTGAAATAATAACGCATCGTCTCATACGCTTTAGCAGGATTCTTGAACCCTCTTTTTTCATTATAGTCATAGCCTGCAATCAACATGGCGATACGGAACATGTAAACGTTGGAAGATTGCTGTAATGCCTCGATGTCACTGACGTAACCCATGTTTTTATATGATTTCTTGATTTTCGTACCTGGTAATTTCAGTGGCGTATCATATAGCACCGTGCCTGGATCGATCACACCCGTTTGATAACCAGTCAGGACTGTCGCTCCTTTAACCGTGGAACCCATCGGATATTGGTTATATACATTACCGAAAGGCACATCTTTGAACTTGCCATCTTCCAGTTGCTTACCAACCATGGAGTAGATCTCACCGGTCTTCGGGTTCATCATGACGACATAAGAGCTTTTCAACTGATTATTGGCTGCATATTTCCTTCTTGCTTCTACAATCTGCTTTTCAACAATCGCTTCTACGCGTTTCTGCAACTCCATGTCCACAGTAAGAACTAGGTCGTATCCCCGACTTCCGACATTCTCTTCAGGTTTCCCTACAGGGTTCCCTGATTTATCTGTTACATAGTTGATTTTCGTTTTCGTCCCTCTCAAGACAGACTCGTATTGCTCCTCAAGAAAACTTGTGCCGACTAGATCGTTTCGATCCCGTCCTTCCAGCACATAACCATTGATCAATTCACGAGGAATCTGTCCGACCTGTCCGAATATGGACTGCAAGGTTTCTCCATAAGGATACGAACGTTGGGCATCTGGTTTGATGTCGATCGTACCGTTAAATTCGTCCAGGTTTTCACTGATGACCGCAATTTCTTTTTGAGTTGCCCCTACTTTGATCCGTTGAGGCGTCAAGGCATACCCTCTGATCATCTCCCGCCAGATTGCAGCAATTTCTTCTTCCTCATTCGTGAGGTTGATTTCTGAGACCTTCAGCCTCTCGATGACAAGGCGATATTCTTCCTTATCATCCAACTCTTCCATCTCTTTCTCCGTCAACAGCTTTTCATACATTTCAGCTGCTTCGACTTTATAGGAAAGATAAAAATCCTTTCGGTCTCGCTCAGTAAGTGTTTCCGTATCAATCTCGATATACTTGGACAGCTTTGTCGCAATTTCGTATATTTCTTCTTGAGTTGTATTGTTTGTCCTCGTAAAGGTGATGGAGAATACAGGTTCATTATCAACGACCACCCGCCCATAGCGGTCAAACATTTTTCCACGTGGTGCATCCAATTTAGCTGTGATGTTTTCCGTACGCTCTGCTTCAGCCTTGAACGAATCACCGTGGACGATTTGGACGACCCCCAACCTTAATATGAGTATCGTGAACATGATGAAAACGACTACAAACAAGATATTCAAGCGAAATGGAACATGAGTTTTCTTCTTCTTGTACGCATCCATTTTTGTATGACTCCCCAATATGTAGAATAGACACCTTGTGTAAGGTGTCTGATATGTCTAAATCGCTTTTTTATTGTATCGCAACTCTATTTCAAAAAAAAGATATAGTTATACATTCGAGCCCTTTTCGTTCGAAAGTACGACTTGATTATCAGGGTCGGATTGGAAACTGATTTTCCTTATGCAGAAGTAGATGAGCGTATGTCCGACACCGATGATCGGTAACAGATAAGGAATGCTGGTCTTCTCATCAAAGAAGGTGATCGTGAGTATGAACAGTATAATAGAAGTTATTCTTCCATAATTTAGATACAATTCCCGAACGACGATATATTCGATTCGCATTTCACGTGCATTCCAGCTACGTCCGATAACATCGTATGTGAGAGAAACGTAAGGAACCAACAAAATCGGGTAGGCAATCGATATGATGACCCCATACGTAATGAGCTTTCCAAACGTAAGATCAAACAAAATCAAACTGAGGGCCGCGTAAAGGATGGATCCTCCGAGCAGGATCGCTTTTTTACGGTGTTTAGATTTGATGAACCTCGTCGCAACGTAATAGGCCAAGAATGACACAGCTGAGTTGATCAAACCGAAAGTACCCAAGGCCAACTCACTGTTCGTCGTAATGAAAACCCAGACGACAATGACGAAGATAAATGTTCCCTCTCTCAGCCCTTGAAAGAAATGTGCGTATAGGATGCGGTTCCAATTCGGATTCTTCTTCCTCTCCTTTATAATCCGAACAAATGAAAAGACGCCTTCAGCTGATCTTCTATTCAACATGAAGCTCGTAATGACAGCCGCAAAAAACAAGATCAACGAAATGGCGAAAATCGTTTTATATCCGATGAAAGCATCCATCCGGGTGATGATCCATCCTGCCAAAAATGGTCCAACCATCCCTGCAAATGAAGTCAATAATCCCAAGAATCCATTGAAAAAATCTCTTGTATCCGGTTCTGTAATTTCGAATGTAAGTACGTTGAAAGCAAGCCAATAAAACCCCATCCCGATCCCAAGCAACCCACCTAGAAGGATAAGGAAATGTTCTGCCCGGGCTCCTAACAATAAGACGGTTAAATAAAAGATCGAAAGGCTGATGACGCCGAGCCTCAAAACAATGACCCGGTCAATCCGTTTAGCTAACCGTCCTGCAATAATGAAGGTAATGGGTTGAAAAACGACAATGGACAAATTGTAAATCGCAATATCGATGAATTCACCAGATTGTTTCCATAGGAAAACATTCACGAATGTATTCGATAATGCGATACTGAGCGAGTATAGTCCCCCGATAATCAACAACATCAGAAGGTCTTTTGTTATTTCGATATCACCGATCATTTTTTGTAATGCTTTCATCACTTGTCTCCCCTTTACTCAACAACCCTAGTTTTCCTAAAACCCTTGTTGTTATTCTCACTAATAATGGTGCAATCCTAAGAAAACTAAGAGGCGGAAAGAGAAAAGAAGCCATAAAAAAACGATGGGAGAAGATCCCATCGTTTCAAAAAGAATTTTAGCTGATTGGTACCAAAATGAAGAAGTCGAGATCGATGATCAGAACATCGGAAGGATCGCTCTGGATACCGAAGAATGCACAACGTGTATCTTCCTCTTTACACAAAAGTGTGAACACAGTGGGAGTCGAGCTACCATCCAATCGTAAATATTGTCCTGTCGTACACGAAATCAACAAGAACTGATTCGGTCCAGTAGGGGTAGGTGAAGGTCCTCCCCCTTCCAACGCAACGTTGATGGTTCGCACCTCTCCTGCTAACAAGAATATCGGATCGACGAACGTTTCAAAACCTTGTGCGGATACTATGAACGTGAACTCTCCCTCCGCTAGACCCGTAATGACATACCTTCCATTTTCGTCAGTGGTGACTTCTGCTCTCAATTCATTGTTTCGTCTAACTGTCACCAAAGCCCCTTGAATAGGTTCTCCAGTTGCTTCACTTGTCACAACACCTTGGATGGTCGCAGGATTCAGCACACCCAGAACAAAATTGAGTGTCAATGAACTACCCGGTGGCACTTCTACCACTTTCACATCTGGTTCAAATCCTGGCAAGGACGCAATAAAGGTCAAGGTTTCTCCAGGCAAGTAGCCGACTACATATTCCCCTTCCCTACTTGTCACACCTAAGTTGACCAACAATCCGTTCGAGTTGTATGCCCTGATACTTACATCATTTAATGGATTACCTTGTTCATTCGTTACGTTTCCTCGCACGAAAGAAGGATTTCCTGTTAATAAAAAGTTGATTGTAGTCGTTTCATTTGCCGTAATCGTCATTCTTTTCGCATCTGAGTCACACCTTAAAGCAAGTGCTCTTATTGAATAGATCCCCGGCGCAAGTCCTCGAATCAAATAAGTTCCGGATTGATCGGTGAGCGTATTGGCGATGATGATCCCATCAGAGTCCATAACGATGACGGAAACGCCAGACACCAGTTCTTGCGTTCTTTCGTCTCTCACTCTACCTGTAACAGCCCCGGGCTCTGTTTCAAGTGCAAAATTTACAATTTCCGTTTCAAGTGGTTGTGCTGTAAACGGTTTTGCGACTGACTCATAGTTCTCATTTCTGGCTGCGACCGTGTATTCACCTGGATCGAATTCCTTAAACATGTATTTACCTGATGCATCAGTCAAGGCTCTCTGGATGATCGTACCACTGGAAGCGATGAGTCTTACAATCGTCCCTTGAATAGGCAGTTCTGTCACTGCATCCGTTACCTGTCCTCGGACAGCAGAAGGGAGCGGGAATAGGCCTAGATTTTGAACTGTCGTCTGGTCTGGAAAGACTTCCACGGATGCTTGATCGCTCCCCAAACCTCCTCCATAAGCTACCACTGTATAAACGGCTGGAGTCAAACCATCAATCAGATATTCCCCATTTTCATTCGTCAAAGTGGTGGCAAGTAATTCCCCATCAGGACTTAACCACCTTACTTGAACAATGGCTCCTGATACACGCTCCCCTGTCACTTGATTCTTTACGATGCCACTCAATGCACCTGGATCCGAAGGAAGTGCGAAATCCAAATCTGTTCTTCTACCACTTACGACGATCGCACCTGCGATTTTTGTCCCATAACCCGAAGCGCTCACCGCTAATTCATATACACCAGGCGTTACGTCAGATATGAGATACCGCCCATCACCTGATTGGGAAAGAACTGTTGCCACTTCCGTACAGTCACCGTCTAACAGTTGAACGACAGCGCTAGAAATTGGTTCTCCGGTTACTTCATCTGTAATGGCTCCCCCAATGCTACCAGGGTTCGGGGTCAGACGGATTGTAGCTTCTACGGTCTCATCCGTTTCAACCATAATACTGATCGCTTTTGTACCAAAACCATCTCTTGAGGCAACCACAAACAGCGAGCCAGTAGGAATGTTGTCAACCGTGAATCTTCCATCTTCGTTTGAAAAACTAGAATTCAACAAATTGTTTGCTTCATCTTTGATATTAATGACCGCTCCGGCAATACCAACTCCAGAATCATCGTTCAGGACCGTTCCGATCAAGTTCCCAGATTCAGTAAAGAGTGTGATATCCAATTCACTTGTTGTCCCTCCTGCGACTGTGACAGGAACGACCTTCGATCTGAACCCTTCCGCGCTAATACTGATCAGGTATTGTGCCGGTGTAAGATTGAAGAAACTGAAATCACTCTCTGGTGATGCAATGGTGGATTGTAGGAGCAATCCTTTGCTATCCAGGAGACGAACCCCGATTTCGACTGAGTTAATCCGATTTCCGTCCACATCTCGGAGTACACCTAGAATCGAACCAACTGACCGGCTAAGAGCAATGTTCACAGTTGTTAACTCTCCTGTTTGAACAATGCCACCCTTTGTTTGTTTTGCATAGTTCGTCTTCGTAACAGAAACGGTATAGCTTCCTGGAGCTAAACGGTCGACAAAATAACCACCTGAAGTATTCGTCGCTGTCGTTGCAATGACGAGACCATTCGAATCAAGAATATTGACATTCGCTCCGACAATCGGCTCTCCAGTCGTTTGATCCGTTACCTTTCCTGTTATCGTCCCTGGGCTTACTCTTAATACAAAGTTAATCACTTTATTTTCATTTGCGACCAGCGTAATACCAGACGATTGAGAAGCAATGTCAGGTGCTGCTACACGAATTGAATAGGTTCCAGGAGGCAGCCCTCCAATTGAATAGAAGCCATCCGCATTTGCTGCACTCGTCCCAACTACGACACCGTTACTATCCACAATCTTGATGACTGCATTCTTAAATGGCTGACCATCCGTTCCAAGGACCGTCCCAGAAATACTACCCGAATTGGTGGTCAAGAATAGATTCGTTGTTGTCGTCTGGTTTGAGAAAACTGTACTTCCAGCTGAATTTTCCGTATATCCGACTGCGTTGACGACAATCGTATACGTACCTGGTACCAGACCAGTAATCGTATACTGCCCTAATCCATCCGTTAAAGCCATCGCAATCGGAACGATATCCTGTGCTGAGAAAACAAGCACTTCTGCACCAACCAATCTGGTGTTCGTTTCAGAATCACGAATTGTACCTGTAATCGCACCTGGATTTGGATCCAGTCCAAAATTGACAACAGTCGTCTCATCCGAAACAACGGTAACTCCTACTTCTTGTGTTTGAAAATTAGGATCTCGTGTTACAATCCTGAATTGCAACGCCGCCAAACTAACGAATTGATAGAAGCCGTTAGAGTCAGTCGTTGTATTGAATACCAGGATTCCGTCTTGGTTGAAAACCTCAACATTAACACCCGATACTGGATCTCCCGTATTATTGTTCGTGATGGTTCCTTCTATCGTACCCGGATTCGGCACAAGTTTGATATCCACACGGGTGACCTCGTTGGATTCAACGATGTCCGTCGCTTCTGCAGCACCAAATCCATTTGCTGAAGCTATAACTGTGTAAGTGCTTGGTGATAATGTTGAAACGGCATAATCACCATTCGGATCAGTTATCGTGTTCGCAATGATTGGCCCACTTGGCGTTTGTGCTCTGATCGTTATTGTGGCCCCTACAATCGGATCACCTGTATTGAAGTTCGTAATCGTCCCTGTAATCGTTCCAGGTTCAGGCGATAACGCAAAACTCAATGTCGTTGTATCGTTTGGCAGGATAGTGAAACTTGCTGTGCTAGAGGTGAAATTGGCAGCAGACACAATAGCCGTATAATTGCCAGGTCTTAATCCTTGTGTGAGAAACTCTCCTGAACCGTCAGAAGTTACAGTAGCAACTTGCGAGCCATTTTCATCAATAAGAATGACTGCTCCTGCAATCGGATTCCCTGTCGCTATATTGGTTACAAAGCCGGTCAAAAAGCCTAAGCTTTCTGTCATACCGATATTCACCGTTTCCGTCTGATTCGGACTGACCACAGCTGTGACCGATTCAGCTCCGAAGTCTTCCGCCGCTACACCAATATTCACAGTCCCACCAGGGATATTGGCTGCAGTATATTGACCATTCAATCCAGATATAGTCGAAGTGATCGGTATCCCTTCTGAAGTGGTGAATGTAAGAACAGCTCCGCTGATCCCCTCTGAACTGGAAAGGTTGAACACTCTTCCTGTTATGATTCCAGGTAATAACGAAAGTGGTATTGATACATTTTGAGTCGTGTTGGCAATTACGGTTGCAGCGATTGTATTGGCTGCATAATCCGTTGCTGTTGCATTGATCTGATACTGACCAGGTTGAAGTGCAAAGAACGTAAATGTACCATCCGAATTTGCTACTAGCGTTTGAAGAAGCGCACCGCTGTTATCGAATAGTTTGATGCCTGTGTTATCACCAAGGATCGGATCACCATTTTCGTCAACTACCGTACCTGAGATGTTTCCGACTAAGCTGGTCAGAGTCATATTCGCAATTGAATCTTCATTACTTAGGACCATAACCCCAACAAAGTTAGTTGAAAAATCTGTAGCAGTCGCAACAACCGTATATGAACCAGGCGCGATTCCATCAACCAGAAATTCACCGAATTCATTGGTTGTCGTCGTTCTGATCGGGAGATTGTCAGCATTTCGAATGATGATTGTGGCACCTGCAATAGCATCACCGTTCGTATCTATGATTTGTCCAGTTATCCCACCTGGGTCAGGAATCAATACAAAATTGGCATTTGAAATAATCTGTCCCGGCTCCAAAGTAACTCCATTCGTAGCGGATGAGTAGTCTTGAGCATTTACTACGATAGTGAACGAACCTGGTGGTAGATTCCCAATGACATATTGTCCATTTTGATCTGTTCCACCTGTTTGTAAAACCGTCCCATTCCCATCAATCACCTGAATGGCGGCATTCGTCACAGGATCTCCAGAGGTATCGGTTATGACTCCACCAACCTCTGCAGGATTAGGTGTAATCGTAATGGCTACTGCCGTTACTTGATCGGATACGACTGTTGCTCCTGCTGTTGCGGTCTGATAATTCGGTGCAGTCGCAGTCACAATGTATTGATCAGGTTGAAGGTTATTGAATTGAAACGCACCGTTGGAATCTGCAAGAGTAGTCCCAATGGGAACACCGTTTGACGTGGTTAATGTAATCAAAGTGCCGGTAACAACCGGGTTAACCGTTCCAGAAATAGAACCTGGGTTGCTCACTAAACTCTGATTCACAATGGTCGATTCGTTGGATTGGACGATGGCTCCTGTTGAAGCCGATTGGAAACCAGCTGCAATAGCGGTTATGGTGTAATTTCCAGGTGCCAGCCCATCAAACACATAAGTGCCATTTGAATCAGTCAGCACCGTTCCCACAAGGAATCCCGTATCATCAACCACTCGAATCACAACATTTGATAGAGGATTACCATCTGTATCTGTAATCGTACCAATGACACTACCGGGTTCTGGAGTCAAGGCCACATTGGCTATCGTAGTCTCACCTGGTAGTAACATCACCGTAGCCGAATTTGTTTGGAAATCAGTAGCACTCGCTAGGATGCCATACGATCCAGGAGTGAGATTATTCACTTCATACTGGCCATTTAAATCAGTGAATGTTGTTGTGACGGTGTTTCCATTTAAATCAACAACTCTGATCTCAATCATCTGCCCTGTAATCGGCAGACCTGTTGATGAATTAATGATCGTTCCCGTTACACTGGCAGGATTCGGCTCAAGGACGAAATCTGTGGTTGTCGTTTGACCGGATAGTATCGTTGCGCCTTTTTGTTGCGTCTGAAAATCTTCTGCTTGTACTGTGACTATATAATTACCCGGCGCAAGGCCAATTGCAGTGTATAACCCCAGATTGTTCGTCACGACTTGCGTAATGTTCGCACCAGTCCGGGCATCACGGATTGTAAGGACAGCACCTTGGATTGGATCTCCCGTTGTTGTCTCAACAGATCCAGTCAATGTACCAGGATTCGGCGTCAAGATGAAGTTTGCAGTCGAGATTTCATTTTCAACCACTGATGCACCGACGGTTTCTGTACCAAAACCTTCTTTCGAGGCACTTACTGTATAGGCACCTGGTATGAGATTGTTGAAAATATACGTACCATTGTTGTCTGATGTTGTAGAAGCAACAAGGATATTGTTAAAGAAAACTTCCATAACAGCACCAGAAACAGGATTTCCTGCTGTATCCGAAACCGAGCCTGAAATGGCTCCAACCAACTTTTCTAAATCTACATTCAATGTTGTGGTCAGACCTGGCAATATCTTGGCTGCAACTGATTTAGAACCATACCCCTCAGCAATAAAAGTCACTGTATAAATACCTGGAGCTAATTTGTTTACACTGAAGTCTCCATTTATATCCGTTAAAGTGGTTTCTATTGTGACACCACGCGCATTTATGACTTGAACGGTGGTATTCGGAATAGGAGTAGTTGTATTTCCATCCGTTACAGTTCCACTCAACGTTCCTGGATTTGGTCTCAAAGTTACATTCAATACTTCTGTTTCACCAGCTGATAACGTAAATCCAAGAATTTCAGTAATAAACAAATCCTTGCTGACTCTGAGTTTGTAGTCTCCTGGCGCCAGCTCATTCAGAAGGTAGTCACCTGTTGCGTTTGTGATCGTCCTACTGATGACCGTACCTGCCAAATTCAATACCTCTACAAGTGCACCGACAATCGGATCACCATCCGAATTCGTCACTTTACCTTGGACTGTACCAGGGTTTGGCTCTAATACGAAATTGACTGTCGAGGCACTGTTGGCTTCAACTGTCACCCCTTCAGAGGCGGACTGGAAATTCGTGGCGGTAACTGTAATGGAATACTGACCAGGCTTTACGGATGGAAAGGAATAATTTCCACTGGCATCGGTCGTTGTATCATCCACTACATTTCCTGCAGTATCGGATAATAAAACGGTAGCATTATTGATTGCCCCACCACCAGATTCAGTGACTGTTCCGTTAATACTCCCTGGAACTTTTGTGAGAAATACATCTCTTCTTGTAATTTCGCCAGCATTGATCGTTATGGTTTGAATTTTCGTGATGTAATTCACTTTCGAAAATTCGATTGTATAGGATCCTGGAGTTATTTCGGTAAGGCTATACTCTCCATTCGCGTTTGTTGTACCTGTAGCAATCGTCGTCGGTCCGTCCTTCAATTCTACGATGACATCCGAAAGCGGTAGTCCTGACGTTTGATCCTTTACAATACCAATAACACCGCCGTTATCTACAACCGTTACTTTGGTGGTGACAGGATCGGGTCTGAGTCGTTTACCTGTACTACTATCGGTACCTTTAGCAGTTGCTCTCTCCAGCGTTTTCTCCCCAGCTCTGTTAAAAAAACCACTGACTTCAAACTCCAATACAGCACTAGCACCAGATGCAATCGTACCGATTTCCCAACTTAGTCTTTTTCTGCGTGTATTGATAGTCGCATTACCATTGCTTATATTTGTGATTGTGAACGTGTTGAGAATATTAAACCTTATGACATCGCTCAAGGATACATTTGTCGCTTCGCTTCCTCCGGTGTTCTCGACAATCAATCTCGCGGTGTAGACAGCCTCAACACCTGCCGCCACAGTGGTAGGGCCGCTTAAGATGATTTTTTGTAAATTTAAATTGGCTCTGATATCCGTATCACTTAATGAAATCGGGTCAGAGAAGGCATCCTCGAACTGGAACCCTTCACTTACCCGCAAAGAATCCTTGTTATAATTGTTCGCATTTGTGGCTGTGTATGAAATCAATTGCAATGGCGTGTCTTCGTTGATTTTGAGGAATTTGAATAATGTATTTGCAGGAATGAAGAAATCAAGGAATACATTGTCATCATTTCCAAAACGGGTATCCGCTGGTGATACCCGCGCTCGATCGAAATTGATGATCGCTTTTGAGTAGCTTGGTTTCCCTTTTCCGTCCTTTCCATCTGCTGGATCGTTCCATGAATTTACTTCTGGATCTGTGTTTTCAACGAGATTCAATCTCCCGCTGTTACCATCAACAGCTAGTAGCCATTGATAAGTCCCAACTGGACCTCCTGTATTAAAAAGGACGCCCCATGAAAAATTATTAAAACCTGTCTTTTGTTTGTTCCTTGGATCTTCTCTCAACCTTAAACGGAAGTATGCATTTTTCCCATCATAGGCCATCAAAAAAGATGGATGATCCTGATTACCTACCAAGTCTACAGATGTGGGATTTTCATCTCCAGTCACATCGAAATAAAATCCCGATTCTAACGGTATCGGGGTGTATTGATTATTATTAGGAAAAGACAACTTTTCCTCCTCCTTTTATTGTCACTCATAATAGATGTATGTCCTATCAGGAGGTAGGTGTTGGGTACAAGTCTTGAAAAAAACCAATTTCCATGTTTATCCATATACGTACAAGCCTGTTTTTTTCAATTAATCCACAATAAAAAAGCGATGACTTTTGCCACCGCTTTATTGATATTTCTAACTGATTGGCACGAGGATAAAACAGGCTAACTCGACGATCAAGATCTCGGTCCCACCATTTGTTCTAAAAGAGAAGGTTGCACAACCATCTTCAATACGTAACAAGGTGAATACCGTTGGTGTTGAGCTTCCATCAAGCTTTACATAACGACCCGTTCCACAAGCAATCAAGTAATATTGATTTGGACCAGATGGTGTCGGAGTCGGACCACCTTCCAGGGCAACATCAATTGTGCGGACTTCTCCAGCTAATAGGAAGATCGGATCAACATAAGGTTCAAACCCTTGAGCATTAACCGTAAATGTATACTCCCCTTCACCTAAACCGGAAATGGAATATCTGCCGTCTCCATCCGTAGTGACTTCCCTTACAAGCACATTATTCCTTAGTAGTGATACCACTGCTCCACTGATGGGGTCACCGGATTCTCTACTTGTTATAACGCCTTGAACCGTAGCCGGATTACTGATACCCAAAACGAAATTGATGGTGATTTGACTGTTTGGCGGGACATCAACGACTTTCCGATCAGGAATAAATCCTGGTAAGGAAGCGATGAATGTCAAAGTCTCTCCAGGTAACGATCCAATCACATATTCCCCTTCTCTACTTGTAACACCAAGATTCAATAACAATCCATTCGCATTATAAACACGGATACTCACGTCATTCAGAGGATTACCATTTGTGTCTGTAACATTCCCACGAACGGTTGAAGGAAGTCCCATCAGCAAAAAGTTGATGGTCGTCGTTTCACCCCCAGTGATGATTAAACGCTTAGCATCCGAATCACATTCAAGAGCGAGTGCTCTGATCGTATACGTTCCAGGTGCTAAACCTTGAATGAGATATCTGCCACTTTGATCTGTTAAAGTATTAGCGATAACAACCTCATTTTCATCCATCACAATCACTGAAACTCCTGAGACGCGTTGTTGTGTTTTTTCATCTTTTACTAGACCCGTTACAGAGCCAGAATCTCTTAGTAATTCAAAATTCACGGTTTCCGTTTCCGATGGTTCGGCAGTAAAACTTTTCTCGGCTGATGCATACGCGTCAATCCTCACCGTGATGGTGTACTCTCCCGGGTCGAAGCCTTCGAACATGTAATTTCCAGAAGAATCGGTGAGCGTTCGTTGCAAAATCGTCCCACTTGAAGCAATTAATCGGACAAGAGCATTTTCTACTGGCAAACCAGTTCCTGCATCAGTAATTTCCCCTTGAGCGGCCGAAGGGAGCGGAAACAGACCCAGGTTCTGTATCGTTGTTTGATCTGGGAACACTTCAATCGATGCTTGATCACTGCCGAATCCGCCACCATATGCGAGTACTGTATAAATAGCTGGAGTTAATCCTTCAAACAGATATTCCCCATTATCATTTGTCACAGTTGATGCTAACAATTCTCCATCGGGACTTAACCATCTTAGCTGAACCGTGGCACCAGAAACCGAATCCCCAGTCACCTGATCTGTTACAATTCCACTTAAACTACCAGGAGAAGGAGGTAAGGCAAAGTCCAACACTGTCTTATCATCACTTACTACGATAGCTCCTGCAATTCTTGTTCCATAATCAGGGTGACTAGCAGCTAGCTCATATACCCCTGGACTTAAGTTAGGAGCTAAATAACGACCATCTGCCTGGGTAAGGAGTGTTTCAACAGAGGTTTCGTCACCTGTTAATACTTGGATATTCGCTCCCTCTATCGGCGCGCCAGTTTCTGCATCGGTCACGCGACCTTCGACGCTACCCGGATTCGGCGTCAGTCTGATTTCGCGTTCTGTTGTTTCATTTGGTTTAACCATTATACTGATTGAACTTGTTCCGAAACCATCCCGTGAGACATTGACAAACAAAGTCCCTGGTGGCAGATTATCTACACCGATATTTCCGTTTTCATCTGAAATACTGGAAGTTAATAAGATATTAGCAGCATCTTTGATCATGACCGAAGCACCAGCAATACCATCAAGTGTATCCCGATTGATTACTTGACCAATCAATCTACCTGAGTCTCTGAAAAGAGTAATATCCAAATTCTTAGACTCTCCACCTACCACTGTTACCGGGACGACTTTAGATTGAAACCCTTCTGCGCTTATGCTGATTAGATATTGCCCAGGACTTAAGTTAAGGAAACTGAAATCACTATCAGGTGAAGCAACAGTTGAGAGAAGCAAAAGTCCTTTATTGTCCAACAACCTGACTCCGATTTCTAACCCTTCAAGCCTGTTCCCTTGCTCATCTCTTAAAATTCCGAACACGGATCCTGTTGAGCTACCGAGTGCAACGTTCACAATCGTGAAATCATCTGCGTTGACGATGGCACCCTTCATACTCTTTGCAAATCCGACTTTTGAAACGGATACTGTGTAACTACCTGGTGCCAAGCGATCTACAAAATAATTTCCGATTGTATTGGTGGCAGTGGTCGCTACCACTTGCCCATTCAAATCGAGAATATTGACATTTGCCCCCACAATCGGATCACCTGTAGCTTGTTCGGTCACTGTTCCTCTGATTGTGCCAGGATTCACTCTTAGAACGAAATTGATTACTTTATTCTCATTTGCAATTAATGATACTCCAGACGATGCTGTAACAACATCTGGTGCTGCCGCACGTATTGAATAGGTTCCTGGTGGCAAATTTCCGATGGAATAAGATCCATCCTGATTTACTGCACTCGTTCCAACCACAACACCATTGCTATCCACGATTTTGATAACCGCATTTTTGAACGGCTGCCCATCCGTACCAAGTACTGTGCCTGAAACACTACCTATTTCACTAATTAAAGCAAGGTCTGTGGTCGTTGTCTGATTCGTCAAAACCGTACTACCTGTAGAGTTCTCAGCGTACCCTACTGCGTTTACGACAATTGTGTAAGTGCCTGGCACAAGACCTGATACGGTGTACTGTCCTAAACCATCTGTCAAAGCGACTGCTATTGGTACGATGTCTTGAGCAAAGAATACGAGTACTTCAGCCCCGACAAGACGTGCCCCTGTTTCTTCATCGGTAATCGTTCCAGTAATCGCACCTGGATTCGGATCGAGTCCAAAATTGACGATGGAGGTTTCATCAGAGACAACTAACACCCCAACTTCCTGCGATTGGAAAATAGGACTACTTGTTACAATTCTGAATTGTAAAGCAGCGAGACCTGTAAATTGATAAAAACCGTTTGCATCCGTTACTGTTGTGAAAACAAGTATTCCATCTTCATTGTAGACATCCACCATAACACCAGATACCGTAGCACCAGTGTTGTTATTTGTAATCGTTCCTTGAATCGTCCCCGGGTTTGGAACCAATTTGATATTGACTGTTTCAGTTTGATTCGATTCAACAATCGTTGTCGCTTCTGCAGCACCAAATCCTTCAGCGGACGCCACAACAGTATACGTACTAGGAGAGAGAGTAGAAACGGTGTATTCACCATTCTCATCCGTTAAGGTCGTAGCAATAATCGGTCCGCTAGGTGATTGTGCTCGAATAGCGATTGTAGCTCCAACGATCGGCACACCATTATTGAAGTTCGTAATACGTCCTTCGATGCTGCCAGGTTCAGGTGATAATGCAAAACTCAGCGTTGTCGTTTCATTCGGTAGAATTGTAAAACTAGCTGTACTAGAAGTAAAACCATCTGCTGCAGCAACAGCTGTATAGCTTCCCGGGCTTAAACCTTGTGATAAAAACTGTCCTGAATCATCTGAAGTTACACTTGCCACTTGTTGACCATTTTCATCAATTAATACAACAGCACCTGCAATCGGGTTTCCAGTAACAATATCTATAACGTAACCGGTGAGAAAACCAAGACTCTCTGTGAGACCGATATTGACGGTTCTGGTCTCATTAGGATTCACCACTGCCGTTACGGATTCAGCACCGAAGTCTTCCACTACAGCGCTAATGACAACTGTACCCGGTGGGATATTAGCTGCAGTATATTCTCCGTTTGTTCCACTGATTGTAGAGGTAATAGGTAACCCTTCAGGAGTCGTTAATGTGAGGACTACTCCACTGATTCCATCGGATGTTGCCGTATTGAAAACCCGACCTGTTATGGTTCCTGGTAACAAAGCAAGAGGAATATTAAGATTTTCTGTCGTATTCGCAATTACGGTTGCACTGACTGTATTGGCCGTATAATTCGGTGCAGTTGCATTCACAAGATACTGCCCTGGTTGGAGACCCAGTATCGAGAAGGTCCCATCTGAATCAGCGACTAAAGTTTGTAATAAGGTGCCGCTTTCATTAAACAACTTAACTCCAATGTTATCCCCTGTAATCGGGTCACCGTTTTCATCAACAACAGTACCTGCGATGTTTCCAACCACACTTGTAAGAATAATATTCGCAACCGTACTTTCATTACTCTCCACAATGACCCCTACAAAGTTTGTAGAAAAATCCGGAGCCGTCGCCACCACTGTATACGAACCAGGAGCAATCCCTTCGACTAGAAATTCACCAAACTCATTGGTAGTGGTTGTGCGTATCGGAATATTCTCTGCGTTTCGGATGATAATGGTTGCCCCTGGAATCACATCACCATTCGTATCCGTTATTTGTCCGACAATAGTTCCAGGATCAGGTACTAATACAAAGTTCGCATCTGTTACGATTTGTCCAGCTTCTAATGTGACTCCATCTGTTGCAGAAGAATAATCTTGTGCGTTTACAACAATGGTGAATGATCCTGGTGGAAGATTTCCAATTGCATACTGTCCATTTTGATCAGTTCCGCCGCTTTGCAAGACCGTACCATTATCATCAAGAATCTGAATGGTCGCATTTGTGACTGGATTACCAGATGTATCCGTTATCGTCCCGCCTACTTCAGCTGGATTAGGTTGAATGGTCAATGAAACCGAGGTCACTTGGTCAGATATGACTGTAGCACCTGTTGAAGATGTTTGATAGTTCGGAGCGGTAGCCGTAACGATATATTGACCTGGTTGTAGATTGTTAAATTGAAAATCCCCGTTTGAATTCGCAATTGTAGAGCTGATCGGGATGCCTTCTGATGTCGATAATGTAATGATTGTTCCATCTTCAACAGGAGTGACACTTCCAGATATAGATCCAGGATTACTGACTAAGCTCTGGTTAACGACTGTCGTTTCATTCGATTGGACAATCGCCCCCGTTGACGATGATTGGAAACCTTCTGCAATGGCGGTAACGGTGTAGTTTCCAGGCGCAAGACCATCGAAAACATAATCACCGTTGCTGTCCGTTAATACAGTGCCAACTAGAAAGCCTGTGTCATCGACTATACGAATCAGGACATTGGAAAGTGGATTACCAGATGTATCCGTAATCGTTCCTATGATACTGCCAGGCTCAGGCGTTAATGTCACGTTTGTAACTGACGTTTCCCCCGGCTGTAGCGTGACTGTGGCTGAGTTGGTTTGAAAATCAGGTGCACTTGCCTGTATCCCATAAGTTGCAGGCATCAGGTTATTCACTTCGTACTGTCCGTTCAAATCCGTAAAAGTGGTAGTCACCACATTCCCATTAAAATCGACTACTTTTACTTCAATTACTACTCCAGTAATGGGAAGTCCGGTCGATGCATTGATAATTGTACCGGTTACACTAGCAGGATTCGCTTCAAGTGTGAAATTCGCTGTTGTCGTTTGATTAGATAAAATCGTTGCGCCTTTTTGTTGACTTTGGAAGTCTTCCGCTTGTGCAGTGATAATATAAGTTCCTGGTGCAAGACCCGTGGCCGTATAGATCCCTTGATTGTTCGTTAATACTTGAGTGATATTCGCACCTGTACGGGAATCCTTAACTGTAAGGACGGCACCTTCTATCGGATCACCAGTTGTTGTAAGAACTGTCCCGGTCAATGTACCTGGGTCAGGTGTTAAAGAAACATTCGCGATGGATGTCTGATTTTCAACAACAGAGGCACCTACTGTTTCAGTTCCGAAGTTTTCTTTGGATACGCTTACTGTATACGCACCCGGAATCAAATTGTTGATGACATATGTTCCGTTGCTGTCCGTAGTCGTTGAAGCCACCAGAATATTGTTCAGGAAGATTTCAACTGTTGCTCCAGACAGAGTGTTCCCTGAGTTATCCGTAACAGTCCCCGAAATCGCTCCGACCAGCTTCACTAATTCAACATTTAATGTCGTCGTTTCAGCTGATCGAATTTTTGCACCTATTGATTGGGAGCCATATCCCTCAGCAATGAAAGTAACAGTATAGGAACCTGGAGCGAGCCTTGGGACTGTATAATCTCCGCTCGCATCCGTCATAGTGGTGGCTACGGTCACACCCAGCCCGTTCGTTACTTGAACAGTCGCATTCTGAATCGGATTACCTGAAGCTGCATCTGTTACTGTACCGGTCAATGTACCTGGATTCGGCCTCAATGAAACATTCAATACTTCCGTCTCACCTGCGGATAAGTTGAATCCAAGAACCTCAGTGGTGAAAGCTGCCTTACTTACCCTTAATTTGTAATCTCCAGGTGCTAGATCATCAATGATGTAGTCTCCTGAAGCATTGGTTGTTGTCGTATCAATGACCAGTCCAGCTAAATTCACTACCTCAACTAGTGCAGAAGAAATCGGATTTCCGTTTTGATCGGTGACCTGTCCTTGAACTGTACCGGGATTCGGTTGCAAAACAAAGTTGACCGTAGACGCATCGTTAGCGGTTACGGTAACACCTTGGGTGGCAGATTGAAAATTTGTAGCCGTAACGCTAAGTGTATATTGCCCAGGTGTTACGGAAGGAAAAGAATAGTTACCTGCGGCATTCGTCGTGGTAGTAGCAACTACGTTACCAGCCGTATCCAACAATCTAACGGTGGCGTTATTTATGGCACCTCCACCAGAATTTGTGACAGTTCCACTAATGCTACCTGGAAGTTCAGTCAAGAATACATCTTTTCTCGTAATTTCACCCGCATTGATGGTCACATTCTGAATGTTTGTTATATAATCCACTTTCGAGTATTCAATCGTATAGTTGCCGGGTGATATTCCAGTCAGGCTGTATTCACCATTGGCGTTCGTCGTGGTTGTTGCTATGGTGGTAGCCCCATCCTTCAGTTCTACCGTTACTCCTGTGAGCGGAAAGCCTGTGGTATGATCCTTAACAACACCTACCACTCCGCCATCTTCTATGACCGTTATGGTTGTCGTCTCCGTTTGTGGTGTTAACCTTTTTCCAGTTTTACTATCCGTCCCTTGGACCGTTGCGGTCTCTAATGTCCTGGTTCCAGGATTATTGAAAAAACCACTCAATTCAAAATCCAAAACTGCATTGGATCCAGGAGGTATACTTCCGATTTCCCAACTCAGCGTTTTCGTTGTGTTATTAAACGTTGCATTCCCTGTTGATACACTCGTAATGATAAAGGTGTTCAGTAAATCGAATTGGATAACATCTCTTAAACTTACTGTCGTCGCTTCACTTCTCCCGATATTCTCAACAATTAATCGTGCACTATAACTTGCTTCATTTCCTGCGCTTACAGTAGTCGGTCCACTGAGGATGATTTTCTCAAGGTCTAATCGTGCTTTTATGTCTGCGTCGATTGGGGATATTGGATCTGAAAAAGCATCTATAAATTGAAATCCTTCACTGACTCTCAATGAATCTTTGTTGTAGTTGTTTGCATTTGTCGAGGTAAAAGAAATGAGTTGTAGAGGCGTATTTTCGGTTATGTTCAGAAAATCGAAAAGAATGTTCGCAGGGATAAAAAAATCCAAGAAGACATTATCATCATTCCCAAACCTAGTTGGAGCAGGTGTTACTCTGGCAATGTCAAAATTGATAATGGGTTGTGAATAATTGGGTGCCCCTCTGCCATTGGTTCCTTCAGCAGGATCATTCCATGAATTAACCCTTTCTACAGTATTTTGTATAAGATTCAATTCACCATCCAACCCATTGACTGCTAATAGCCATTGATACGTTCCCGGCTGACCTCCTGTATTAAAGAGAACTCCCCAAGAAAAATTGCGAAATCCTGTCAATTGCCGATTCCGGGGATCTTCTCTTAATCGAAGCCTAAAATATACGTTCGTACCATCGTAAGCCATAGCAAACGAAGGGTTTGCCTGATTTCCGACAAGGTCTACAGAAGTCGGGTTCTCATCGCCTGTCACGTCAAAATATAACCCTGCTCCTAACGGTATTGGGGTATATTGATCATCATTTGGAAAAGCCAACCTAGTTCCTCCTTTTATTGTCACTCTTATTAGTTGTATGTCCTATATAAAAGGAGGTGTTGGGTACAAGTCATGGTCCGACCTCTTTTTCCATGTTTATCCATATGCATACAAGCCTGATTTTTACAATAAAAATGAAATAAAAAAGAAGGACCAGATCAACTGGTCCTTCTTCAGTGTGTATAGAATTACTTCGCTTCGTTGTAGCGTTTTGTAACTTCGTCCCAGTTTACAACATTCCAGAATGCTGAAATGTAGTCAGGACGACGGTTTTGATAGTTCAAGTAGTAAGCGTGCTCCCAAACATCAAGTCCAAGAATTGGTGTCTTACCTTCCATCAATGGAGTATCTTGGTTTGGAGTACTCATTACTTCTAGTTCGCCGTTGTTTACGACTAACCAAGCCCAGCCAGATCCGAAACGTCCAGCAGCTGCATTTGCAAATTCTTCTTGGAATTTGTCATAGCTTCCGAACTTGGAGTTGATTGCGTCAGCTAGTTCACCAGTAGGAGCTCCGCCACCGTTCGGGCTGAGTACTTGCCAGAACAATGTGTGGTTGGCATGTCCACCACCATTGTTACGGACAGCTGTACGGATGTTTTCAGGTACTGCATCCAAGTTGCTCATAAGAGCTTCGATGCTTTTATCTTGTAGATCCGCATGTCCTTCAAGTGCACCATTCAGCTTTGTTACGTATGCGTTATGGTGTTTACCATGGTGGATTTTCATAGTTTCTTCGTCGATGTGAGGTTCAAGAGCGTTGAACTCATATGGTAGTGCTGGTAGTTCGTGTTTTGCCAATTGAATCTCCTCCTTTAAGAATATGTAGTTACAAAGCACGGGTTAAGTGCCTACATTTCTAACAATATCAAATTTACCCAGTGGATTCAATTTTTAAACACTGCTTGGGTATTGATCAAGTGATGAACATCCTCTATTCATTACCAAGATCGGGATTTTTTCAGTTCATAGGGATGAATAAGCTCTATTCATTACCATCACGGCCATTTTTTCTCTTGATAGGGATGAATAAGCTCTATTCGTTACCATCACAGCTCTTTTTTCTTCTGATAGGGTTGAATAGGCTCTATTCGTTACCATCACGGCCCTTTTTTCTCTTGATAGGGATGAATAGGCTCTATTCGTTACCATCACAGCTCTTTTTTCTCTTGATAGGGATGAATAGGCTCTATTTATGTCTTTTGAGCAAAATAAAAAAACTTCCTATATAGTGAAGTTTTCAAGAATGGTGGCTCGAGACGGAATCGAACCGCCGACACGAGGATTTTCAGTCCTCTGCTCTACCGACTGAGCTATCGAGCCGTATGTAATTTGGTTGAACCCTTCGGGTACTTCATATGTTCAATGAGCAGGAAGTCGAAACGACGTTGTGCATTGAACTTAAATTGGTTGCACCCTTGCGGGTACTCCAGATATTCATTGAAAGAATGTCGATTCGACGTTGTTCAATGAATTATTTTGGTTGCGGGGATAGGATTTGAACCTATGACCTTCGGGTTATGAGCCCGACGAGCTACCAGACTGCTCCACCCCGCGACGATATTAGTTTATGGACGATGATTGTCCAATGATGTTGATGAGAAACTGAATGTCCTCCAACCCGTTCTCAGTTTGAATATTCAAGCTGCCTTTCGAACGGTTCGCTGAAGCTTATGCTCCGTAGCTTATTCCTACGTGCTCCACCCCGCGACGATAATAGTATATGGACGAAAACCTGTCCTATGTTGTTTGAAGATAAAATGGAGGAGGTAGAGGGATTCGAACCCCCGCGGGCTGTTACACCCCTGGCGGTTTTCAAGACCGCTCCCTTCAGCCAGACTTGGGTATACCTCCGTATGATATCAACTTAACTAGAGTTAAGTGGTGGACCCTGTAGGACTCGAACCTACGACCAATCGGTTATGAGCCGACTGCTCTGACCAACTGAGCTAAGGGTCCGCATAGTATGTATGCTTTGCTTAAATGGTCTTTATGGGGCGACTGATGGGAATCGAACCCACGAATGCCGGAACCACAATCCGGTGCGTTAACCACTTCGCCACAATCGCCATGAATCAGTTAAAAATGGTAGCGGCGGAGGGGATCGAACCCCCGACCTCACGGGTATGAACCGTACGCTCTAGCCAGCTGAGCTACACCGCCATGGCTCCACAGGCAGGACTCGAACCTGCGACCGATCGGTTAACAGCCGATAGCTCTACCACTGAGCTACTGTGGAATAATATCTTTTTAACGACAAGATTTAGAATAACATCTTCACCGTAAAAAGTCAATGCCGTTTTTTCTTCCAATCAAAAAGAAAAACAGGGACAAGAAATAATATACCATGTTCTGTCCCTGCTTGCAATAACACTTATAAGACTTTCACTAAGAAATAAATAACCATACCTGCTTGGATAATCAACTTGACGGTTGTACCACCGATAAAGCCTAGTAACGATCCAATTCCGACTCTGACTGCCTGTTTGAAATCACCTTTCTGATGAAGGAGTTCGCCTACAATAGCCCCTACAAACGGTCCAATCAAGATCCCAATTACAGGTATGATGAAAGGTCCAACCAGAAGACCGATTGTACTACCCCAAATGGCATGCTTGCTCCCGCCTCTTTTTTTGACACCGTAAAAATTACTCGCATAATCGGTTACATATAAGAGGATGACAAGTATACCCTGTATCACCCAGAACACCCAGGTCAGGGGTTCAAAACTGAACATCCAACCATAGATCAGGTAACCTGCAATCAAAAAGACGGATGAGGGAATGATCGGATAGATCAATCCCACAAACGCTAGTACAAATAATACAGTTATGAGTACCCAGGCAATAATGGTCATTTTACTCCTCTTCTCCTAAAACGTATTCCGCAATATTCACCGCATGGTCCCCGATACGCTCGAGGTTACTGATGATATCTACGAATACGATACCGGATGCTCCGCTGCACTTCCCTTCATTCAAACGAAGGATATGTTGTTTACGAAGTGTTCTCTCCATTTTATCAATGGCATTTTCCATATCAACAACTTTACGAGCTTTCTCTTTATCGTTCTCATCCATTGCATGGAACGCTTCATCAATCGTTGACATCGTTAGTTCGAACATTTCATTCAAATCACGGATCGCTGTATCTGTGAGATCCACTTTGTGCGTCATCTGATATTCAACGAGTTCGACGATATTTTCCATATGGTCTCCGATACGTTCGATATCACGTACAGAGTCCATCAAGATGGAATGCTGTTCTGAGTCATGTGTCGATAACGTATAAGAAGACAATTGGACAAGATACTCTGTAATCCTTTGATCAAGGTTATTGATCGCTTCTTCATATTGAGCAGCTTTATCTGCGTTTTTCTTATTTTTCGTATCTAAAAACGTAAAGGTTTCATGTAATCCTTTTTTCGCATAATCTGCCATTCGAAGCACTTCGAGCTTAGCTTGTCCAAGCGCTACTGCAGGAGACTTTTCAAGGAAAATAGGATCTAGATGTTTTGCTTTATATTCAATTTCAACATCATCTCCAGGCACAAGTTTAGTTACTAGGTATGCCAGGAAAGCGATGAATGGGAATTGAATGGCTGTATTTGCAAAGTTGAATGATCCATGAGCAAATGCAATCTGCATCTTCTCATTCAAGTCGAACGTTGTTGCTAGATATTCCACATACGCTGTAAATGGTAGTAGTAGAATCAAGAAGACTGCAGTTCCAAGCAAGTTGAAAATTACATGCGTCAAGGCTGCTCTTCTTGCTGCAACACTTGCACCGATTGCTGCCAGGACAGCAGTGATGGTTGTACCAATGTTATCCCCAAATAGAACTGGTAAGGCAGCGTCCAATTGGACAGCACCCTGAGAATATAGTTCCTGGAGAATCCCTATTGTTGCACTGGAACTCTGTACGATAACCGTAAACAAGGTACCGATGACGACACCTAATAATGGGTTATTGGACATATCAACCGTCAGTTGTTGGAATGCTTCAAGAGAACGTAATGGTTTCATTCCAGAGCCCATCAAGTCTAGACCGTAGAAGAGTGCACCAAAACCAAAGAATACTTGACCGATGTACTTCACTTTCTTCGAATTGAAGAAGAAGAGCAACAAGGCTCCGACTGCAAGAATTGGCAAGGCGTATTCCTTGATCTCAATCCCAATGATGAATGCGGTCACCGTGGTACCGATATTCGCACCCATGATAACACCAATTGCTTGTCTTAAGGTCATGAAACCTGCATTTACTAGACCGACTGTCAGCACGGTCGTACCTGAGCTTGACTGAATCAAGATCGTGACAATAATTCCTGCAAGTACTCCCATGAATGGGTTGGACGTGAAACGATCAAGTATATCTCTTAACCGATCTCCTGCCGAATTCTGTAGACCATCTCCCATGTATTTGATTCCAAATAGGAAGATACCAAGTCCACCAATGAATTCGAATATCATCTTTTGAATGTCTAAATCCAATTCATTCATCCCCTACATAAAAATTTCGACATAATTTGCCTCATTCATTATCACCAACTTGACTTGGTTTGTAAACACTTTTAAGATTTTTTAATTTTTTTGTAAATTTGTATGTTAGATTTGATTTGGGGAACTTTTACCTTGTTCATTTCGTATAGGAAAGATAAAATGAGTCTAGAAACTGAAGGGGGATAACCATGAACGTATTCAAGCAATTTTTTGTAAGCTTATATTCACCTAAAACGATAGCTACATTCCGGTTCCAAAAAATCGGGAAGTCAATCGGATATGTTTTTATTTTAATGTTGATATCCATGATCTTTATCGGACTGAACATGGGGCTATCCATTTCAAAGGCAACAAACGAGTTCGCGACAGCACTCCAAGAAGATATCCCGGACTTTCAATTCCAGGATGGTCAATTGACTTCTGACATGGATGAGCCCGTCGTCCGGAAAGATGGCAATCAGACGTTTATATTTGATACGACAGGTACAATAACGAGAGATGATCTGGATCAGTATGATAACGCAATTGCAATCTTGGACAATCAAATGGTGATCATCAGTGCTGGGAGTGCTGATACATTCAATTATGGAACGATGCAGGACGTTAGCTTCAATAAGAACGATATCGATGGATTCATCGATTCAGCTCAAAACTTGCTTCCATTGATTATCACGGTAGCAATTGTGGCCGCTTATCTATTCATGACTGCACTTAAATTCATCGGGGTTACTGTACTCGCTCTGATTGGTTTGATCATCAAAAACATCATGAAACGGAACTTGCCGTATCGTCAGTTATGGATTCTGTCAGCTTATTCTGTCACATTACCGACCATATTCTTTGCATTAATGGATCTGTTACGCATCACGATTCCGCTCCAATTTCTTCTCTACTGGGGAGTGGCAATCTTCATCCTGTCTCAAGTCATCAAATTCGTACCGCTTCCTAAGAAACAAGAAACAGAAGAAATCTAAAATAGTCATCAAAACAAAAACCCAGACCCGATCGGGTCTGGGTTTTTGTTATTTAAACAAATTCTTAAGTGCTTCAATCAATGCGATGAAGAAATCGAGAATATTGCGAATGATTCCTTGTGTCTCTTCTTTATTCAGAAACTCACTTAAGTTGTTTCTTACATTTTCAAGGTTGCTTTTGACCTGGTCCCAGTCGATGTTCATTTCCTTCATCCGATTGAACAAGGATACAAGTCCGTTCAGCTCTTCATCGGTCAATGTAATGCCGACTTCTTCCGCTACTCTTTGAATGAGTGCTCTTAAATCCTCTTCCGTTTCCACTGGGTTCTCTGCGAGTTCTTTCTTGATCTTAGTCATGAGTTCTGTCGCTTTGTCTGCACCTACACGATCTCCCAGTTTGACGGTTTTGACCATTTCTTCGTTTGCAACTTGTTTTTGTTCTTCAGGAATTTTAATATCCGTTTTCACTTCATAAGCTTTCAAAATTCCTGTCAATCCTGCTGTACCTGACACTTCGAATGGTGCTGTCACATAAATGTCAGCATCCGTAACCCCTGCAGTCGTCAGAGCGTTCGCAAACATTTCCTCTGTGACCCAGTTGATGTTATTCGTCTCTACGTTCAAGCCAGAATCTTTTTCACCGATTGTAATTTTGGTCGAAGAAATTGCTCTTGTACCGATTTGTGCTTTGGATATATATTCTCCTAAGTATTGATGCTCCTCTTCATTTGTGACGGATATCGTATCCACATCTGATGGGACATCCATTTCTTTCAGGATACCTTGTTTCTGTTCTTCAGTAAGATCTTCCCCCAGGGTTACAATGACATCCCCTGGTGCCGCATCTGCAAGTGCGATTCCAGGAATCATGAAGATTGCCAGGAGTGTAATCGCTAACCACTTTTTCATTTTCATGTCTCCATTCTCCTTTAGAAAAGAATTCCTTAAAGCATACGTAAAGACTTTATTTTTCTGTAGGTCTCCCTTTATTTTACAAGTTGTCTACAAATAAACCAACATTTTCTTCTTCTTTTCGGAATATCGGTGTGGGACAAGCATATACATGTATTAAGTCGAACTATGCGGAGGTGTGGTATATGAAAAAACTCAGTCTAGCTGTCCTCGTCTTTCTCTTACTTTATAGTGTTTATTTTGACCTGAAGATCGGAACACTTCCATCAGCCAAGGCAGAACCGGTTCCCGTACAAGCCGCTTCCTCTGAGCAACCAATAAAACAAGAACATCAATCCTTTAAAGAAATTCAGGTCCAACCTGGTGAGACGATGCTGACGATCCTGGAAAAACTTCATAATGGATCCTTTCCGGTTTCCATCGAAAAAGCGGTGAAGGATTTCGAAGAACTAAACGATGGCATATCCGCACATGATATTAAAGCAGACCGAGCGTATCGCTTCCCTTTTTATCAATAAACACAATTCCTTGCCAAAACCTTCAAATCATTGCTAAAATGAAGTCGTTATAAGTTACGAAGCATACGTCCTTAAAGGAGCGATTAATACATGAGTGAAATTACTCACCGTACGAAAACAAGACCCGTAAAAGTTGGTAACCTAACAATTGGCGGAAACAATGAAGTCGTCGTACAAAGTATGACTACAACGAAAACGCATGATGTAGAAGCAACTGTAGCTGAAATCCTTCGCTTGGAAGAAGCGGGCTGTCAAGTCGTCCGCGTAGCATGTCCGCATATGGAAGATGCTGAGGCGATTGCTGAAATCAAAAAGCGAATCAACATTCCTCTTGTCGTTGATATCCATTTCGATTATAAACTCGCACTGAAAGCGATTGAAGGTGGAGCCGATAAAATCCGGATCAATCCAGGAAACATCGGACGTAAAGAAAAAGTCGAGGCTGTTGTGAAAGCGGCTAAGGAAAAAGGCATTCCGATCCGTATCGGAGTCAATGCTGGTTCTTTGGAACGTAAAATCCTAGAAAAATACGGATACCCCACAGCTGATGGGATGGTCGAAAGTGCTCTGAACCACATTAAGATCCTGGAAGACCTCGATTTCCACGATATCATCGTATCAATGAAGGCATCAGACGTGAATCTCGCTGTAGAGGCATATGAGAAAGCGGCTAAAGCGTTCGACTATCCGCTTCACTTAGGGATCACTGAGTCTGGAACCTTGTTTGCCGGTACTGTAAAAAGTGCTGCTGGACTTGGGATCATCTTGAACAAAGGAATCGGTAATACAGTCCGTATTTCATTGAGTGCAGACCCTGTAGAAGAAGTGAAGGTCGCACGTGAACTGTTGAAAACGTTCGGGCTCGCTTCCAATGCTGCAACATTGATTTCTTGTCCGACATGCGGACGTATTGAAATCGACTTGATTTCCATTGCGAATGAAGTTGAAGAATATATCTCGAAGATCAAAGCACCACTTAAAGTCGCTGTACTTGGATGTGCCGTAAACGGACCAGGTGAAGCGCGTGAAGCGGATATCGGAATTGCAGGAGCTCGTGGTGAAGGTCTCCTCTTCCGACACGGAGAAATCATCCGAAAAATCCCTGAGGATATCATGGTCGATGAATTGAAGAAAGAAGTCGACAAGCTTGCAGAAGAATATCACGCAAAAAAAGCAGCTGAAGAAGCCGAAGCTGAAAAAGTGAAATAGAATATGAATGAAGCTGACCGTTGAACGGTCAGCTTTTTTGTTATTAGTCCAATTCCATCGTATTAGAAATAAAAAACGAAGGTGGATATCCACCTTCGCTTCGTTTAGAAAAATGGTACAAAGATCAGACTGACAACAATGGATGCGATCCCCAATCCGATTGCCCAGTTCGCCAATGTACGTGCTCCTCGTCTTCTTGCAAAAAACCCGACGATGATCCCAGCGGCACCCAACAAGATCGGAAGGAAGAATAAAGATAAGACGGATAAAGCAAGGGCGAAGTAACCTACGCCTCTACCTTCGTTTATATCATCCGTATCCTCATCAAAGTCATCCTCACGATTGACGCCTTTTTCGTGCACGCGTTCTTGTTCTGGAAGAGGGAGAACCTCAGCGGCTGTTTCTTCCATAAAGTCTGCTTCGTACTCTCGATCTTTTCGTTCTTCACGATCGTATCGATTTTCCATCAGCAATCCCTCTCTTTCCTAAAAAGTTGAGGAGCCTTCTTATTATTCGTTACGGTACGCCCTTTCATTATGACAAACATTGTTAATCACCATTGTGACGAGGAATGGTAAATAAAGAAAAATCCATCCATTCAGAAATGGACGGATTCTCAATATGATTCTTAATGTTTTGGGCGGAATGTGTGACAGCACGTTTCAGCACTGTGTTTCGCTGAATCTCTATGCAAGTCTCCCTCAGCCAGACTTCCGGTAACAGACATGTCTACATTCTGATCTGCGTGTTGATCGATTTCGACGAGGATGGCATCGGCCTGACAGTTGTTTCCTTCGCCCCAATACGTACAATTGGCTACATTACATTTCACAGTTGGCATGAGATCTCCTCCTTATCGGATAGCGTTCCTCTCATAACAACTTTTCATCATTCTTTTCATATGAAATCCCGTGGAAATCAATGGCATTCCTGGCAGTAACCATAAATCTCGAACTTGTGGTCTGTGATAAAAAAATCATCCGATTGAATTTCATTCATAGGACATGCTTGAATGGCACTTGTTTTTCCACATTCGAGACAAATCATATGATGGTGATGTCCAGATGTTGCACATGAAAAACGGAATCGCTTCTCACCATCAAGCTCCGTCTCTTCAAGAATTCCTAGATCGGTAAAAACCGCAAGATTACGGTAGATCGTGTCAAAGCTCAGACCAGAAAAAGTGGGCTTCAAATGTTCCAAGACATCTTTAGCAGTCAAATATCTACGCTCACGGGCAAACAACTCTAAAAACATTTCCCTTTTACGTGTGAATTTATATCCATTCTCTTTCAATATTTCCAGTGCTTCACGAACTTCCATCCTTAAGCCTCCTTAGACCGTTGAAACGCATAACGATACTTTTTCCAAGTGATGACGATAATCAGAATCAGTGCTGATAATAAGACAATCGTCCCACCTGGTGCTAAGTCGAAATAATACGCTGTAAATAACCCTGTTATGACGGCTGTTTCTCCAAAAAGGATCGCAATCCATATGGTTTGTTTGAATCCTTTCGCAATCCGAATGCTCGCTGCGACCGGCAATGTAATCAATGAAGAGACAAGCAAGATTCCGACGATTCTCATGGAGGCTGCAATGACAAGTGCAACCATCACCATGAACAGGAACTGAATGAATCTTGAACGAATCCCAGCGACTTGCGCCTGATCTTCATCAAAAGATAGTAAGAAAAGTTCTTTATAAAACATCACGATGGCGATGGTAACCACAATCAGGATGGTCAAAACCATCCACACATCGGAGGTATCGACTGCAATAATGCTCCCGAATAGATAGTTGAACAAGTCCGTATTGAACCCATTCGCTAAGGAAATGAATACAACACTGAGTCCGATACCGACAGAAAGAATGATCGGAATCGCTAGCTCTTGATAATGTTTGTATTCTTTTCTCAAACGCTCAATCAAAACAGAACCTGTGACCGAAAAGGCCATTCCAAGATAGACAGGGTTCAACATTTTGAAGGCTCCAATTTGTTTACTGATCAATAAGCTCGCTGCTATACCTGCAAGAGTGATATGAGAAAGAGCATCTGCAATGAGCGCTTGTCTCCTTACGACGATAAATACCCCTAATAATGGGGCCAGGAAACCAATCATGAGTCCGACGAATGCGGCATTCCGTATAAAATCATATTGTAAAAAATCTGCAATCATAATAAGCACCTCTTAGTCATGCTGATGATCCATCGCATGTACAGGATGGCCATAGAACGATGATAAATCCCGATTGTCCATGTTTTCATATTCGTGCGTGTCTCCATGGAAATGCAATCGCTTATTCAAACATGCAACATGTGTGACCAGATTGGTTACAGGTCCCATGTCATGCGTTACCAAAACCAGCGTAATGCCTTGCTCTCTATTCAACCGTTTCAACAGCTCATAAAAGTCGTCTACAGACGATGCGTCTACTCCGACCGTCGGTTCATCTAAGATGAGTAACTTCGGATCACTGACCAGCGCTCTTGCAATGAATGTTCTCTGCTGCTGTCCACCTGACAATTCACCGATGTTTTGATTCGTATATTCTTCTAAGCCGACGGTTTGAATCGCTTGCATGACCCGTTTCTTATGGGATCTTTTCATGAATCGAAACATGCCGATCTTACCGAATAAGCCCATGGATACTACTTCAAATACAGTTGCTGGAAATCCGGAGTTGAAGCTGTTCGCTTTTTGGGACACATAACCGATTTTGTGCCAGGCTTTAAATCTCTTCACGTTTTCACCGAATAAATCAATCGATCCCTGGTGTAACGGAAGCAGGCCGAGCAACAACTTGATCAATGTCGATTTACCTGAACCATTAGGTCCTAACAAAGCCAAAAATGATCCTTCTGGAACATCGAGGTTGATTCTTTCTAAGACAGATCGTTCTTGATAGCTGAACGTGACATTTTTTATGGATACGACTGATGATTCCATCGTGATCCCCTCTTTCATTAATAAAATTTCAGTATTATAGGAATGATTACGATTTACCTTACTAGTATATCTTAATATGTCTGTTTGTAAAGAAAAATTGGCGAAGTCAAGTTTCAAACGCAGACTGAGCCCTATTTGCACTTATACTGAAGAAAGTGTTTACACTTTCTTCAAGTGTAAAGGAAAAGACTGACACGATCTTTGTGCCAGCCTTTCATCTTCGTATTATTTCTTTCCTACGGCAATCAATTCTTGTTCTTCTGCCTTCTCTTGTATTTCTTTCGCGTACCAGCTCTCTGCGTGACCTTCTTTCTGAATGTACTTCTCAAGTCCATATATGCCACGGTGATACGCGGTCAGTGCTTTATCCCAATCATCATACTTGGCATGAAGATAGTCCAAATAAACAATGGAAAGCTGGATCGCATAATAAGGGTTAAATAGCTGCTCTTTACTCTCGTACTTCATCCCAGCCATTTCTGCAATCCATGGTGCAGTATTCTCCATGAACTGTGCCATCCCGTATGCTCGTCCATATTTTGTTTCTGGACCGACCAGTGTCGGATCGAACTTGTTTCCTGTTTCCACACGTAACAACTCATAGACGATATAAGGATCTACATCGTTTCTCATTGCCTCGCGCACAAGAAATTTGCCCCATTCTTCTTTAAAGCGTCCGTCACTTTCTTTTTTGAATTGCTTCGAAAGTTTCTCCGCTTTCTTGCGAATCACATATCCGCTTTTTTGGGGTTTATCCTCTTTGCCCTTCTCCTTATAGAAAGACACCATTTGTTGATAATCTTTTTCGGATTCCAACATCAATGTTTCTGCCTTCTGTTTTTCAAGATCTTGTTTCAATTCATGATTTTGGAAAAGGATATATGAAAATGCCACGATCAAAGATAAAATTGTTCCTGATAACATGTACAAATACTTCTTGTTTTTCAACAAAAACACCTCATTTACAAGTAGGTATTTTGACACACGTCCTCCATCATAGATGAATTCAGTAGTCAAATCAAGTAAATGAGGCTATATAACCAGAATCTTACATTTCAATCAATGAATTGGTGATTTGAATTTTGCGCCTTTTGTTTCTTGAGTGTTCATAATCGTAATGAACGCCTGTTTATCAATGTCATACACGATATTCTTCAACTTGGTTACTTCCAAGCGAGTAATGACGGCATAAATGACTTCTTTCTGCGCATCCGTGTATCCGCCTTTTCCCATCAATTTCGTCGTACCTCGGCCGAGACGATCCAATATGGCTCCTGATATTTCCTCATAATGATCCGATACGATCAGTACGGCTTTCGTTTCATCTAGTCCTTGGATTACAGTGTCAATCGTCTTGAACGCAATATAGTATGTAAGGATCGAATACATGGCGCGCTCTGGTCCGAAGACGAAACCAGCCCATGCGAATACGAATATGTTCAAGAACATGACGATTTCTCCGATGGAGAACGGGATTTTTTTCGTAATTAGAATACCGAAAATTTCAGTGCCATCCAAAGAGCCTCCATGCCGGATCACAAGCCCGACTCCGACACCTAATACTAGGCCTCCGAATACTGTGGCAAGGATCAATTCATTTGTAAAAGGGTCTAATCCATGAAGTAACGGTTCGAATATCGCAAGACTCAGAATACCTACCATAGAGGATACGACGAATGTCTTACCGATTTGCTTATAACCTGAAAACATGAATGGAAGATTTAAAATGACGACAAGAACAGCAAAATTCAATGGGGTCAGATAGTCAAGAATCAGTGAGACACCGATGATTCCACCATCAATGATTTTGTTCGGAATCAAAAAAAGTTCGATGGATACCGCAGCAAGACCCGCTCCGATGATAATCATGATCAAGCGGTAAATCAAATGACCTATACTCTCTTTTTTATGTTGTTTAGGTTGTACCATGGGTCACTCCTCTGTTCTTTTTTATAATTATATCATGTACACTTGAAACTCTTAAAAATTTCGCTATAATTAACAATCGTGGCATATTTCATTTGCCATGGGCGGGAGAGGGTTACATTTTAGAAAGAAAGGTTTTAGATGAAACAATTTATCGAAAATTGGTTCCGACTTTCAGCACAAGATACGACGATTAAACAAGAACTTGTTGCTGGTATTACCTCTTTCTTCACAATCAGCTACATCATCATCGTGAATCCACTGATCTTAGCTGACGCAGGCATTCCGTATTATGGCGCTCTGATGGCGACCATCCTCGTCAGTATTATTTCATGCTTGTTCATTGGATTATACGCGAACGCTCCAATCGTTTTATCACCTGGTATGGGCGTTAACGCATTTTTCACGTATACGATCGTTGAAGGAATGGGCTTGACTTGGCAAGAAGGTCTCGGTGCCGTCATTATGGCTGGGATACTGTTTTGTATCGCGGCATTCACACCGATCAAATCACTCTTGTCAAAAGCCGTCCCAGAATCCTTAAAACATGGGATTACTGTTGGAATCGGATTGTTCCTGGCGTTCATCGGTCTCCAAAAGGCCGGAATCGTCGAGAAGAGTCCTGATACCTTCGTGAAGCTTGGTGACTTGAGCGAACCGAGCACATTGCTCGCGCTTGCTGGGTTCATCATCTGTCTGACCTTATATGTGAAGAAAATCAAAGGAGGATTCATCTTATCTGTCCTATTGATTTCAGTCCTTGCTTATTTCTTGGATTTGACACCGAAAGCACAGGCAGTTGATAACGATGCTTCCTTATTGATATTTGCAGCAGATATGACAGGTTGGATAACAATGGACTTTTGGATTGCGTCCTTTTCACTTGCATTGATCTTGATTGTGGAAAATATGGGGTTATTACACGGTATGTTGCCTAATGCTGACAAATTCGACCGTTCTTTCCAATCCAGTGCGTTTTCAAGCGTTCTATCTGGGATGTTCGGAACGAGTCCGACGATTTCAACAGCAGAAAGTGCATCCGGGATTGCAGAAGGCGGACGTACAGGACTTACAGCTGTGGTAGCTGGCTTACTGTTCATCTTATCGATCTTCGCTATTCCTGTGTTGTCAGGTATTCCTGATGCAGCGATCGCGCCGATCCTCATTGTCATCGGTGGTGTGATGATGCAATCGATTCAATATATCAAGCTAGAAGACTTCACAGAGAGTTTTCCTGCCTTCATGATCATTGCATTGATTCCGTTGACCTACAGCATCGTAGATGGGTTGGCATTCGGATTTATCGTGTATCCGATCATCAAGATGGCAGTCGGACAGTTCAAACAAGTCCCACGGACCATGTATGTCATGGCATCCTTGTTCATACTGAACTTCGTATTCCATTTTTATATGTAAGCTAGAAAAGCGCACGTCTGCGCACCAACTAATAAATATTCTTATCTAAAAAGAACAGCTGATCATTCAGCTGTTCTTTTCGTTTATAAAAGGAATTGTGAACGTAATCGTCGTTCCTATTTCAAGCTCACTGCGAATCTCGAACGACCCGCCATGTTCTTCGATAATCTTTTTGCATAGTGGAATTCCGATTCCGTTTCCTTTTTCTTTTGTCGTGAAGAACGGTCTTCCCAGTTGCTCCAGGACTTCCTGTTTCATCCCCGGACCACGGTCTCTGAAGATCACTTCATAATGATCTTCTTTTATATTCCCTTCCAACTGGATGTATCGATCTTCTTTTTGATTGCTGCACGCCTCGATCGCATTCCTTAGCAGATTGAGAACGACTTGCTTCACCATCGATTCGTTCACCATACTGAAACGTTCGCACTCATCAACCTGATATTCAAAAAAGAGATTATGTAATAGACATTCGGATTGTATGATATGGATGAGTGACTTGATGATCAAGTCCGGCCTCTGTTTCTGTTTATGCACTTTTCTTCTAGAAACAGATAAAAAGTCTTCTATGATCTCGTTCATGCGCGCGAGTTCGGACAAGACCGTATCGTAGTACTTGCTGAAGTCCTTCGTCACAGAAGATAGCTGGATGAAGCCTTGTATGACGGACAAAGGATTTCTCAGCTCATGTGCGACACCAGCCGCCAAATGGGAGACGGACTCCATTTGCTTCTTATATAACAATAAATTTTCAAATCTTTGTTGAGGGGAACGATCATATAGAACGAAACGGATACTTTCATCAGATTCGAAGTACATGCCCTTGATTTGATAAAGGATGTCATCTTCATAATAGAATCGTTCGTTCACGATCTTTGAGGAGCGTATTTCTTTTGTCATCTGTTGCATATGGGATAACAGAGGATGGTGAATATCGAGATGGAGCAGGTTCTGACCAATCAGTTGGTTGACAGACTCTAAGTCGAAGAACAACTTCATCCTTTCGTTACAACAGTCAATCTGATTACTCGATGTGATCGTCAATATTCCGATTTCGAGTTCACGGAACATGAATTTACGGAATTCGTACTCTTTTTCAAATTGCTTTTTAAAATCTGCAGCTTCATTCAGACGGTGTTCTCCGACAGCTTCATTGATGACTTTTCCATAAAGGACGATTTCTTCATCAAGCAATTTTCCTCGGTATTCCACGGTAAGCTGTTCATCATGCATCGTATGTTTCAATATCTCAGTCGCATACTGTTCAATTGTCAAATCTTCAATGAATGCGTATGCCTGAGGTTGATCTTCCCTCAAAAACAAATCATAGAAGTTAGGTGAATCTTCATTCAGAATTGAGGTTTGTGCTGCTTTATTGGATTCTATAATCGTTCCATTTGGTTGTATAAGTAAGTACAGATCATCTGAAAGATCATTCATGATATGTTGAAAGGCTGCAAATGTCTTATCTGATTGACAGAATTGCATTACACGCACCCCACTACCCTTTGACATAGTATTTTTATTATACTAAATATGCTTTCCAATACCTAGTGCAACCACCAATAAATCCCTAGACATATATCGTCAAAATGCTACAAACTTTAGACATTTTGAGACATTTTATCCGACTTTGGATACAAGCACAGATTAGGCACCCTCTTCATAAATTATGCCATGAGGAGGGAACAGGAAATGAATCCTTTTTTACAACAAATGATCAATCATAAGCTGAACACCCTGTCTGCTGAGGAATTGATCGCATTGGCTTCCCAGTACAATATCCAACTGACGAACACGCAAGCGACACAAATCGTCCGCATACTTAGAGAAGAAAAAATCGATGTCGCCAACGTCCAACAGAGAGATAGAATCATAAAAAAAATCGAAGCCGTCACCAATCCACAAGTTGCACAAACGATCCAGACCATGTTCCAATCCATCGTTCGTTGAACATCTATAACATAAAAAAGAGGATAACCAATTACGGTTAACCTCTTTCGTTTATTTATCCTTGCATGATCTTTTCGAGTAGATCCTCTTCAAAAGCCTGGTTACGCAGCATTTCAATCTCATGCTTATATGGCGGCTTCTTATTTTTCTTATCTTCTCCCACATAAGGTGTTTCTAAAATTTTAGGGACATCTTTCAATTGTGGGTGGTGGATGATATAGTTCAATGTTTTGAATCCGATCTTACCGAATCCGATATTTTCGTGACGGTCTTTTCCTGCACCGCGTTCATTTTTACTGTCATTGATATGAAGGACTTTCAATCGATCAAGTCCAATGATTTTGTCAAACTCGTCTAGAACACCATCAAAGTCGTTAACCAAATCATACCCTGCATCATGTGTATGACAAGTATCAAAGCAGACGGATAGCTTTTCATTGTGGGTGACCCCATCAATAATTGCTGCTAACTCTTCAAATGAACGACCACATTCAGAACCTTTTCCAGCCATCGTTTCTAAAGCTATTTGTGCGTTTTGCTCTTTTTCAAGGACTTCATTCAGCCCTTCGATGATTTTTTTGATTCCAGCTTCAGCCCCTGCGCCGACATGAGCACCTGGGTGCAATACGATCTGCTTCGCACCGATCGCATCTGTACGTTGGATTTCTGACGTCAGGAAATCGACCCCTAAGCGGAATGTTTGAGGCTTCGTCGTATTTCCGATATTGATGATATACGGAGCATGGACGACAATTTCATCAATGCCGTTCTCTTTCATGTGTGCAATCCCGTTTTCGATATTCAGTTCTTCAATCGCTTTTCGACGGGTATTTTGAGGTGCGCCTGTATAGATCATGAAAGTGTTTCCACCGTACGAAACAGCTTCTTCACTCGCACCTAATAACATCTTTTTACCACTCATCGACACGTGGGATCCTAATTTCAACATCTCTTATTCCCCCTAAAGTCTATTTGTTTCTTTTTCTGTTATGTTGTTTTTGTTTCTCCTGGAACTTCTTCTTATATCCAGGTTTGACTTTCTTAGGTTTAGGCATGACGTATTCTTTCGGATTTTTCTTCTTTTTCGGTTTCGTTCTTTGGATGTTCAGGTCGACCCAATCGTCCCCTTTTAGATCCTGATGTTTGAAGTCGATGCCTTTCTTTTCAATCTTCTCTAATTGATCCATTTCATCGCGTTCATACAAGACCGCTGCAATCCCGCTCATACCTGCTCTTCCAGTCCGACCGGAACGGTGGATATAGTAGTCAAGGTCTGTAGGGATTTGATAGTGGATGACATGGCTGATGCCTTTCACATCGATACCTCGTGCTGCAAGATCCGTCGCCACAAGATATTGACATTCTGCATTCGCCACACGTTTCATGACGTTCTTTCTCGTACGAGGCGGAAGGTCACCATGCAGACGGTCGACGTTCAGTCCTTCTGCCATCATGGCATCAGCAAGTTCATCGGCATCCTTTTTCGTATTGGCGAAAATGATCGCCAGAAACGGATTGAACCTTTTAGCGATGTCCATCGTCAATTCGATACGGTTTCTGTGACGAACCGGAATCGCAATATGTTCAATCTCACCTGGTGCTGCCTGTTCAGGTTTCACATGGACATGCTTTGGGTTGTTCATATACTTTTTCAAAAATGGTTCCAAATTTTCAGGGATTGTCGCAGAGAACACCATCATCTGTAATTCATGTGCCATTCTCGCAGCGATTTGATCGACATCTTCAATGAAGCCCATGTCGAGCATCTGATCCGCTTCATCGACAACAAGCATGTCCGCGTTGAATATAGAAAAGCCCTCTTGGACTACGAGATCCTTGATACGTCCTGGTGTGCCGATGATGATGTGTGGTTCATTTTTCAGTTGATCGATCATTCTCTTTCGGTCTGTACCACCGACGACCGTCTTGACATTGATTTTAGAATCTCCGACCAATCGAACAGCCACATCATATACTTGTCTTGCAAGCTCCCGGGTAGGAGCTGTGATGACAGCTTGTACTTTTTGCACCTCAGGATCGATTTTATCGAATATCGGCAAAAGGAAGGCAAGCGTCTTACCTGATCCCGTTTGCGACTGTCCGATGACATCCTGACCTTTGAGGATGCTTGGAATCAAGCGTTCCTGAATTTCAGTCGGACGTTCAAAATCTAACTTTCTTATCGCTTCAAATAAAAACGGTTTTAATTGAAACCGTTGTTCAAATACATTTTTATCCATAATTATCACCTTTTATTAGTAATTCCACAGTCAAAACGTTGTCCAATAACAACTGTACGCGCTCATTCGTTCAGTGCTTTTTTTGAACAGCCTCTTAGTATTATAGAGGAAAAAGAAACACAACGCTAATCTTTTTGGGGATATACCCATTCTTTCAGTGGATGGACACCAAACATTGTGCCATCGCATATCTTGTTTATCAGAATAACCACTTTTGTGTAAAGTTATTGAGAGTATGATGAAAGGAGCATCTTTATGTACCGTATGCCTCCCGGTTTCGGTCCCCCTGGTATGGGACCCATTTCGCAGTTCGGTCAAATGATGCCTTTTAGAGGGGGAGGACTTCCAGCTGGTCGTTCGCTTGGATTTCTAAGCCGCTTCCTTTCGCCAAATCCTGGTGCAGGCAGCGGGCTCAACCTAATAGGTATGGTTGAAAATGTTCAGAAAGTGATGAAGATGGCGGATACAGTCAAACCGCTCGTCCAACAATATGGTCCAATGGTGAAGAATTTACCTTCTATGCTTCAATTGTTAAAAGAATATCAAAACTATTCTTCGGACTCGGACTCTGAAGAGGAGGATTCGTCAACCGAGGAAAAGGAAGCTAAACCTGAGCAGAAGAAGAGGAGACGAAGATCAACAACAGGTACCAAACCTGTCAGAGGTAAAAAGTCTAGCGGGAAAAAGTCTAGTGGAAGAACGAAAGCTAGCCAAAGTACTTCTTCTGAAGTGACGAATCAGAAAGAAACTTCCTCAAAATCACCGAATAAAGAAACGAAGAATACAAAAATCACCAAAACGGTCACGAACAAGAAGGTTCCTCAGGTGAAACGCATCCAGTCCACACCCACAGGGCAAAACCGGAATTCCGTACCAAAACTTTATATATAACGATTGTTTATTTGTCAATCGGATAGGTCCTCCTTTATAATAAAGCCATGAGCGCATGTATAAAGGAGGACCTTTTTGTATGAAGGTAATGAAGGTTTCACCGCGCGGTTATTGTTATGGCGTTGTTGACGCGATGGTAATCGCTCGACAAGCTGCAAGTGATCCAGATGTACCTAGACCAATCTACATTCTTGGTATGATTGTTCATAATAGACATGTTACAGATGCATTTGAAGAAGAAGGTATCATAACACTTGATGGCCCTAACCGTTTAGAGATATTGAAGCAAGTTGATAAAGGAACTGTCATATTCACAGCACACGGCGTATCACCTGAAGTTAGACGAGTGGCGAAGGAGAGAGGTCTCCACACCATCGATGCAACTTGTCCTGACGTTACAGTGACACATGACTTAATCAGAGAAAAGAGAGAAGAAGGCTATCACGTAGCCTATATCGGTAAAAAAGGTCACCCTGAACCTGAAGGCGCAATGGGTATCGCACCGGATATCGTCCATCTGATTGAAACCGAAGAAGATGTCCGCAACCTGGACATCAAGGCTGATAAAGTCCTGATCACTAACCAGACGACGATGAGTCAATGGGATGTTCAGCACTTGATCAATATGATCCAGGACAAATATCCCCAGGCAGAAGTGCATGAAGAAATTTGTAAGGCGACTCAAGTACGTCAAGAAGCAGTTGCCGTTCAGGCTGTAGATGCCGACTTGCTGCTTGTCGTCGGAGATCCCCGAAGCAACAACTCAAATCGTCTCGCACAAGTTTCATGGGAGATTGCGGGTACGCCTTCACACAGAATTTCAGATGTATCTGAAATTCAACTTGAATGGTTGGAAGGTGTAGAAACGGTAGCTGTAACAGCTGGTGCTTCAACTCCAACTCCAATTACGAAAGAAGTCATCATGTTCCTAGACCAATACGACCCGAAAGACGAGTCGACATGGAAACGGGAACGAAAAGTGAAGCTCAGCAAGATCTTACCAAAAGTAAAAGCAGCAAAGAAATAATTAAATTGGAAGCTCAACCGGTACCGGTTGAGCTTTTTCATATCTGTTGCTACCTTTCCCTGAAATCCTTGGGATTTTGTTTTGAGGATAAGATAGAGCGGCTACCCTGCCCCAAATTCAGCTGTATCCAGATTTCGGGAAGGATAGAGCCTCTACCCTGCTCAAAATTCAGCTCAATCCCATTTTCGGGAAGGATAAAGCGGCTACCCTGCCCCAAATTCAGCTGTATCCAGATTTCGGGAAGGATAGAGCCTTTACTCTGCTCCAAATTCTGCTGAATCTCATTTTCGGGAAGGATAGAGCCTCTACCCTCCTCCAAATTCAGCTCAATCCCATTTTCGGGAAGGATAGAGCCTCTACCCTCCTCCAAATTCTGCTGAATCTCATTTTCGGGAAGGATAGAGCCTCTACCCTCCTCCAAATTCAGCTCAATCCCATTTTCGGGAAGGATAGAACCGCTACCCTGCTCCAAATTTAGATGAATCCCGATTTCGGGAAGGATAGAGCCTTTACCCTCCTCCAAATTCTGCTGAATCTCATTTTCGGGAAGGATAGAGCCTCTACCCTCCTCCAAATTCAGCTCAATCCCATTTTCGGGAAGGATAGAGCACCTATCCTTCCTACTTTTACAAAAAAACGAGCACGCCACAAAAGTGGGTGCCCGCTTGCTTATCTCATTATACAAATTTAAATGGATCAGTGTGCTCTTTTGAGCGGTAGATTTCAGTGGACGTTCCCTTCTCGCCTAACCACTCTGTCAAAATGTCTGCTACGCCATCAATCATGACTTTTTCAATGTTGTGTCCTGGATCGATGATCGCCATGCCTTCCATCCAGGCATCGTGTGCATAGTGATATTTGATATCGCCGGAGATATAGACATCAGCCCCTTTGAACATCGCATTGCTGATAAAGTCGTTTCCTTCCCCGCCGGAAACAGCAATCTTTTTCACCTTTTTATCAAGGTCACCTACCACGCGGACTCCGTCCAATCCGAATTTTTCCTTCAGCTGCTGAGCAAGTTCGCCGACGGTCGTTTCTCCCTTCAGTTTTCCGATACGTCCAACTCCGAACATTTCACCCGAATTATCGAGGACAAGCAGATCATAGGCGACTTCCTCGTAAGGATGCGCCTTTTTCAACGCTGCCATGACATCTTTTTCAATGCTCATTGGATAGAGCGTTTCAATTTTCACTTCATCCACGTACTCCATCTTGCCTTGTTCACCGATGTAAGGGTCAGTACCTTCCCGTGGCATGAATGTACCGGTACCGGGAGTATTGAACGTACAATGGCTGTAGTTTCCGATGAAACCAGCCCCAGCATTCCCTAGAGCATCCCGGACCGCATCAGCATGAGTTTCTGGTACGAACACGACGAGCTTTTTCAACTTATCCTCCATCGTGTCGGCCAACACCTCAGTATCGGTCATCCCAATCGCATCTGCGAGTAAATCGTTTACGCCGCCGACTGCTACATCCAGATTCGTGTGAGCGGCGTACAGGGTTATGTCATGCTTGATCAGCTTTTGGATCGTCCGTCCATGTGAGGTATCTGGATCGATCTTTTTCAACGGTTTGAAAAGGAGCGGGTGGTGAGCGAAGATGAAATCGACTCCTTCACGAATCGCCTCATCAATGACCGGCTCGATGACATCCAGTGTGACCATGATCTTTTTCACACGTTTATTACGTGATCCGACCTGCAGACCAATCGGATCCCAGTCCATCGCCATCCATTTAGGTGCGAGCTGATCGATTCGCTGGATGATTTCTTGAGCATGGACATAGTTTTCACTCATTGTATCGCCTCCGTAACAAATTTGATCTTCTTCTCTAACTCGTTTTTCCGTTCCGTAATTTCGTCTGAAGGAATCGCCTGTTGAAGCTGTGTGGCAATCCTTTCCCAATTGTTCTTTTCCCGTTTCCACTTCTTTTTGAACGTCTCACTTTTTTCCTGCATCAAAAAAGGTCCTAGAAGTTTTTCGGCTTCAGTCAGTTTCTCATGGTTATGAGATCGCTCAGCAACGAGGATTTCGTAGATTTTCTCATCTTCTTCCAGGATCGACTCTGCAACAAGTACCCATCCATTCGCTTCTAACCATTCACGGATGAATTTTGCCCCCATGTTCGGTTGCAAAACGAGCCGCTCAACACCAGGAAGTCTATCTTTTCCCCGGTTTAAAATGTTGCTGATCAGCTGTCCGCCCATCCCAGCAATAACGACAACGGAAACCTCGTTGGCAGAGATGACTTCGAGCCCATCGCCCATCCGCACTTCAATCTGATCTTCCAAGCCAAGTGCTTTCACCTGGGACAATGCAGAGTCAAATGGCCCTTTATTCACTTCGCCTGCGACCGCATGTCGAATGATGCCTTTTTGCACCCCATAACAGGGCAAATAAGCATGATCGGATCCGATATCTGCAATGGTCGCTCCTTCTGGTATGTATGTTGTCACTTTATCTAATCGTTTGGATATGGCTATCATCGTTCTCTCACCTATTCTATTGGTCTATACTCCCCATACTATAGCTTTTTTTGGTTTCCCAATCAACTTCACTTTCGAATATAAAAAGGGCCTTCCCAAGCAGTCACTTGAGTCAGCCCTTTTCTATGATTGATTAATGGCTATCTTCTTTCTTCTTCTCTTCGCCTTCACCTTCGCCGCCTTCTTCACCGCCGTTGACTAAGAATTCAGCGACTTTTTGTGCTTCTTCTACACTCAGGCTTTGGGCTGGCATTTGTCCTTTACCATTTTGAATGATCTCTACGATCTCATCTGGTTTATACTTAGAACCAACATCTGTCAAGCTCGGTCCTACTCCACCTTCAAGGTTTTGTCCATGACATGAAGTACAACTTTGCTGGACCAGTTCTTCACCCGACTTCGTTTCGCCTCCGCCGGCCGCTTGTTCTTTAGCTTCATGAACGCCTACTGCAGACATAACAAGCATGATTGCAATTCCTACAACAGCAGTAATGGCGAATGGAATCAATGGATTTCTTTTCATCTCTAATCCTCCTTTTGATGCAGGTTATACTCTGTTATTGTTTCCTACCTATGTAATAGTAAACAAGCCATTTACTATTTTACTTGAAAATTGATAGGAAGGAAAGCCTTAAACGATAGAGATGATAGGATTGTCATCATTTGGACACGTTTCCATTGCCATAGCAAGGTTTCAGAGGATTGATGATTACACGATTCCTGTCGACTTTTCCTTCCATTGCTGCGCCAATTCTCTTAATTTGTACTTCTGGATCTTTCCAGAAGCGGTCATCGGGTATTCATCAACTATGAAAATGTATTCCGGAATTTTATAACGGGCAATTTTCCCTTCACAATAAGAGCGGATTTCATCCGTCGTGATGGCATCGCCTTCTTTTACCTGAACACATGCCGCTACCTTCTCACCGTACTTTTCATCCGGTACACCGATGACTTGAACATCCACAATGGACGGATTCGTATATAGAAATTCTTCGATTTCACGCGGGTATATGTTTTCTCCGCCGCGGATGATCATATCCTTCAATCGGCCTGTGATCTTCACGTACCCCTCATCATCCATCGTCGCAAGGTCACCAGTATGAAGCCAACCCTCAGAATCGATCGCTTTCGCGGTCGCTTCAGGCATATTGTAGTAGCCTTTCATGACAAGATATCCGCGGGTACAAAGTTCACCTTGTACGCCAGGTGCCACTTCATCATTCGTCACAGGATCGACGATCTTCACCTCTGCAACCGGATGTCTTTTGCCGACGGTTTCAACTCTTCGCTCAATCGGGTCATCTGTACGTGTTTGAGTGATGACAGGAGATGATTCCGTTTGACCATAAGCAATCGTAATTTCTTCCATTCCCATCAGATTGATGACTTTTTTCATGACTTCAATCGGACATGGGGATCCTGCCATAATTCCCGTTCTTAACGTAGACAGATCATAGTCATCGAAGGATTCAAGATTCAATTCGGCGATGAACATGGTCGGTACCCCATGGAGACCTGTACATTTTTCCTTCTCGACTGTCTGTAACACCAACTCTGGGTCGAATTGGACGATCGGGACCATCGTTGCCCCGACAGAGACGCAGGCAAGCGTACCGAGTACACACCCGAAACAATGGAAAAACGGAACCGGTATACAGAGCCTGTCCTCATGTGAGAGGTTCATCGCATTCGCGACCTGGTAGCCGTTGTTCACGATGTTATAATGCGTCAGCATGACCCCTTTAGGAAAGCCCGTCGTCCCACTCGTATATTGCATGTTGATGACATCATGGACATCCAATTCTTTTTCACGTGCAGCGAGTTCTTCATCTGATACCGATTCACCCTTAGTTAGGAACTTTTCCCAGCTAAGCAGCCCATCAGCGTCTCCTTCTTCCATATACACGAGTTGGTTGAGGACAGGGAGCACTTCTGAGCTCACTTTTCCGTCATTTCCTGTTTGACCGATGATCGAATGGATGATCTCTACATAGGAACTATCCCGGAATTGATCCATCATGAATAAAGTCGTCGTATCGGATTGTTTCAATAAATATTCGAGCTCGCTCTTTTGGTAATTCGTATTGACGGTTACAAGCACAGCTCCCATCCGTGCTGACCCGAATTGTAAAAGCAGCCATTCAAAACGGTTCGTAGACCAGGCTGCGATATGTTCCCCTTTCTGAACGCCCATCGCCATCAAGGACTTGGCAACTTGTCCAGTCAGTTGATGAAACGCTTCATATGTATGCCGTATTCCCTCTTTGCTGTAGACGACCGCCTCTCGATCAGGCCATTTTTCCGCTTTCTCTTTCAATAGTTCGCCGATGGTTTGGTTCAAGTACATGAAACAGCACCTCCATAGAGTCATTGAATATTTCTAATTATCAGAATTTAATAGGAAAATAGAGAGGGGATTGGAAGTTCAATCCCCTCTCTACTCGTTCAATTGTTAGCAGCCGATCTCTCGAGCGATGACCATACGTTGGACTTCTGAAGTTCCTTCTCCGATTTCAAGAAGTCTACCATCACGGTAGAAACGTTCTACATGATAATCCTTCATGTAACCATAGCCACCATGGATCTGGATTGCCTGATCACATACTTCCATACAAATTTCAGACGCATAGAGCTTCGCCATCGAAGCTTCTTTCGCGAATTTACGCCCTTGGTCCTTCAGCCAAGCTGCTTTATATACTTGCGTTCTAGCGAGGTCAATTTTCATTGCCATGTCTGCAAGTTTGAATTGAGTAGCCTGGAATTTAGACAATGATTGACCGAATTGCTTACGTTCCTGAGCATACGCGAGCGCTTTTTCATAAGCCGCTTGAGCTATTCCTACGCCCATCGCACCGATTCCGATTCGACCCCCGTCAAGCGTCGCTAGGAATTGTCGGAAACCATAGCCTTTCTTACCAAGCATGTTCTCTTCCGGCACTCGTACATCTTCTAATATAAGCTCTGTCGTGTTAGATGAATTCAATCCAAGCTTCTCATAATTATCAATGACCTTGAATCCTGGTGCATCTGTATTGACGATGAATGCAGTAATTTCCTTTTTACCGCCATCACGGTCAGTAACGGCCGTCAACGCTAAATTCTTAGCATAGCTCGCGTTTGTGATGAAGCACTTACTTCCGTTGATGACCCACTCATCACCGTCTTTCACGGCTGTCGTTTCCGTTCCTCCGGCATCTGAGCCAGCGTTCGGTTCCGTGAGACCAAAAGCACCCATCGACTCTCCAGTACAAATCGGCCTTAGATATTTTTGTTTCTGCTCCTCTGTTCCAAATAGATCAAGTGGTGCCCCACCTAAGGAAATGTGTGCAGAATATGTGATTCCAGCCGATCCACATGCACGGCTCAATTCTTCGACAACGATCGCGAAACTGACTGCATCGGCACCGCCACCGCCATATTCTTCTGAAAAAGGAAGTCCCATCAAGCCGAGATCCCCAAGCTTTTTATAAATCTCGATAGGGAAGCGTTTTTCCTTATCTCGTTGCTCAGCTCCTGGTGCCACTTCTTCCTCCGCAAATTCGCGAATCATTTTCCAAATCATTTTTTGTTCATCGGTTAAATCGAAATTCATTTACTCCACTCCTGACTGTTGTAATATCTCTCTGTATACGCTTACATCAATTATACGTTTAAATGCAATAATTTTTCAACAGTTAAAAAAAGTGCGAATATATCGTCATTCGGTTGTAAATTTAATATGAATATCCTAAATTTTTCCGAAGAGGGTTTGCAAATGCTTTAGAAAATAAGTAAAATAAAGGACAAGATACGTCATTTGGGCTAATATTTTGAAATTTAGCAGGATTTTTGGCATAAAAAAACACGGATCATTACATGACCCGTGTTCATTGGATTCTATTCTAAGAAATCTTTCAATCGTTTACTTCTGCTTGGATGTCGAAGCTTACGAAGTGCTTTTGCTTCTATCTGACGGATACGTTCACGTGTTACACCGAATACTTTACCGACTTCTTCAAGTGTTCGTGTGCGTCCATCATCGAGACCGAACCGTAGGCGAAGTACGTTTTCTTCACGGTCTGTCAAGGTATCGAGTACATCTTCAAGTTGTTCTTTCAACAACTCATAAGCTGCAGCATCGGATGGAGCTAATGCATCCTGGTCCTCGATGAAGTCACCAAGGTGGGAATCATCTTCTTCACCGATTGGCGTTTCAAGAGATACTGGCTCTTGAGCGATTTTAAGGATTTCACGAACCTTCTCTGGTGAAAGTTCCATTTCTTTACCGATTTCTTCAGGTGTCGGCTCACGACCGATGTCTTGTAGCAATTGACGCTGGACTCGGATCAGCTTGTTGATCGTTTCCACCATGTGTACTGGAATACGAATTGTACGAGCCTGGTCAGCGATTGCACGAGTGATGGCCTGACGGATCCACCAAGTCGCATACGTACTGAATTTATATCCTTTACGGTAATCGAATTTTTCTACCGCTTTAATCAATCCCATATTTCCTTCTTGAATCAAGTCTAAGAAGAGCATTCCTCGACCTACATAACGCTTCGCGATACTTACAACGAGTCGCAAGTTCGCTTCAGCAAGACGGCGTTTCGCTTCTTCATCACCGTTCTCGATGCGTTGCGCAAGACTGATTTCATCATCTGCAGAAAGCAAGTCAACCCGTCCGATCTCTTTCAGATACATTCTGACCGGGTCATTGATCTTTACTCCAGGAGGTACACTTAAGTCGTTTAAGTCAAACTCGTCTTCCCCACTTTTGACAACCGTTTGAATATTCGGGTCATCGCCTTCCTCTTCATCGACGATTTCAACCCCTTGATCACCCAAATACTCATAGAATACATCCATTTGTTCAGAATCCTGTTCAAATGGAGCAAGCTTATTGGTTATTTCGTTATAAGTGAGAACTCCTCTTTTCTTACCGAGTTCAACTAATTGTTCTTTTACTTGATCGATGGTCAATTCACCTTCCGCTTCCTGGCGATTAGGTTTCTCAGCCATACGATCCCCTCCTTCCATACTTCTAACTTCTGTTACTGACTTTTTAACGCTTTTTTCAATTCCACGATTTCCATCGCGATCCGTGCAGCTTCAACCATATTCTGTTCGCGTTCTGCACGCTTTTTGTCTTTCTCTCTTTCTTGTATCTGTAGCAATTTGGGATATTTCTTCACTTGCTTTACATAATCGTAAAGTTCCTGGTCGGATATATCCTCATTGATTGTAAGCATTGCCAATTCTGTGACGACCTGCTTCAATCGTTGGTCATCAACTCTTTCTAGGAACAGACTGATATCAGGTGTATGGCCTTCTGCATAATAGGCATATAGATAAGCAGCAATCGCGCTGTATTCATCGATATTGAATGCCCCGCCAAGGAGTTCTTCCACCTTTTCTGCAATACTCACATCTTTTAACATATGAGCCAGTAGTATTCGCTCCGCGTTGTGGAATGCAGGTAGAAGGCGTGAAGATTGACCGATATATTTCTTACGGTTATTCTCCCTATTTCGACCATCATTATCCTTTTTCCTCTTCTGAGATACAAAAGCCTGATATTGTTGCTGTTTCAAAGCATCCAAAGAGAGATTGAACTCTTCCGCAAGCTGTCTTAAATAGTGATCCCTTTCAACAGCTTTCGGGAGTTTTGCAATTTCATGTAGTATCTCTTCGATATAGCGCATCCGTTCTCCTTCATCTTGGAGATTTTTTCCTCTGCGCAAGAATTGCATTTTAAATGCCATGACCGTCAAACTTGCCCCTATTACATCCTGCTTAAAGCGATCACCGCCGTAATTCTGGATATAGTCATCAGGGTCCATGCCAGGTGGCATTTGGGCGATACGTACATTGCAATTCACACTTTCTATGAGTTCCGTCGCTCGGAACGCTGCATTGATCCCAGCCTGATCGGAGTCATAACAGATGACGACTGTGGTGACATTCCGGCTCAGAAGCCGTGCCTGATCTTGTGTCAGGGATGTTCCTAATGTCGCCACACCATTTGTTATACCCGCTTTCCAAGCTGCTATCACATCGACATAACCTTCAAAGAGTATGACTTTATCCTCTTTTCTCATTTCAGGTCTTGCGAGATGATAAGCATAGAGAGATTTACTCTTATAGAAAATTTTCGTTTCGGGACTGTTCAGGTATTTCGGTTCACCGTCACCTAGAATACGTCCACCGAAAGCGATGTTTTTCCCCTGGGAATCCCAGATCGGAAACATGACACGATTTCGGAAGCGGTCGAAGAATTTTCCATCGAACTCCCTTTTTGCGAGAACTCCGGCTCCTGCCATCGTATCTAACGAATAGTTCCGCTTTTGTAAAAAGGCTGTGGCGAACTCCCAGGAGTCCGGTGCATAACCGATTTGGAAGTGTTCGATCATTTCATCTGTAAATCCACGATTATGCAAGTACTCTTTTGCTTTTTGCCCATATTCCGTGTTTGTTAAACAATGATGATACAATCTGGTTAACAAACCGTGTCCTTCTTTCATGATCTCCTTCTCTTTGGAAGCTTGATCATTTTGAGGAGAGGACGGCAGCTGGGGTAGTTCAACGTTCGTGCGCTCTGCGAGGTTCTTTACAGCTTCAATGAATGTGAACCCCTCGACCTCCATCAGGAAGGAAAAGACGTTACCGCCTTTACCGCATCCGAAACAACGAAAGATTTGTTTTTCTGCTGAGACAGAAAAGGATGGCGTATTTTCATTATGGAAAGGACATAGCCCAAAATAGTTTCGTCCTTGTTTTTTCAGTTGGACATATTCACCGACAATTTCGAGGATGTCATTCGACTTTTGGATACGTTCAATCGTTTCTTCAGGAATACGAGCTCCCATACTATCACCATTCTTTACTGATCGATTCTTCTTTAAAACAGAAAGAGAAGAAGATGAACTTTATTCTGCCAAGTCCGAAAAGATATTTTTGAAGCTTTCACTGAAACGTTCAGCATCCTCTTGTGTGAATCTGGAAGGACCTTTCGTCCGATGTCCAGATCTTCTCAGTTTGCTTGAGTAATAGCGGGATTGTAACAATGAAGGCATTTCTTCGTCTGTGAAACGTTTCCCTCTCGGTGATATGACATACACACCTTTTGAAACAAGAAGACTTGCTAAACCATGATCCTGGGTAATGACAACATTCCCTTCTATCGAATGGTTGACGATATACATATCAACCGCTTCAGGTTCAGAATCAACAAGAATCCACTCTGCATTTCGGTATTGATCTGTGGCATGACTGTATGAGGCAATAAAAAAAACCTTGTACTCATAGAAATTCGAGATTTCAAGGATTGCCTTCTTTATTTGATTCGGACATGCATCTGCATCAACCAACACATTTCGAGTTTTCTTCATGTACTTGTATTTCTACATCCTCTCATCGATTCCTGCCAATTTATCAATGTTTTATATTTCAGAATATTGTCGAATAGTTATCCATAGTATACCCACAATGTCAAGATTAATAACTTGACTGTGGAAATGCACACACAATAGAGTATTATAACGTATTTTTGTAGAATTGACTATTAAAAAGTATTGGCTGTCTTTGTATATTTCGACAAAAATCGGGAGTTTCCTTCTGTGATGTGAATATTTTTATAGAGGATGAAGCTTTGTACAATTTGAAAGATCCAAATTGCTGTCTGGCAGCGGATAAGTGATGTGCATCTTTCTTGCGTCCTTCATTTTCGTTTTCAAGAACGCACAAACTCTCTTAACGACCTTCATATTACTATTTTCGCGTTATTGGGTACTCAAAGATCCGCTTTCTATCCCTCATTTTGTGATTATCGCATTTTGGAGGACAGAATAGCCCTCTTTCTATCCCTCATTTCGCCATCTTCACATTTTCAAGGACAGAATGGACCTCTTTCTATCCCTCATTTTCCGATTCTCACATTTTGGAGGACAGAATAGCCCTCTTTCTATCCCTCATTTCGCGATCTTCTCATTTATGAGGACACAAAGAACACATCTATCACCCAGATCTAAGAGATTCCATCCAATCTATTTAATAAATTCGTATGATTAAAAGGAAAAGAAGGGGCTGACAGATTTTTTGTGTCAACCCCTTCAACTTATGTGCAGGTTCTCGCCTTTATTACATCTTCTTTTTATGGATGTTCAAAATGTAGTTGGCTGTTTCTTCGACGGCTTTGTTGGAGACATCGACGACTTTACAATCAAGCTTATCGATGACTTTATCGAAGTATTCCAGCTCTTCTTTAATACGATCCATGTTGGCATAGTTCGCATGGTCATCCAACCCGAGTGCTTTCAATCGTTCCCGGCGGATGTCGTTCAACTTCTCCGGACTGATTCGAAGTCCGTAGCACTTGGACTTAGACACTTGATACAATTCCTCAGGCGGTTCTACCTCAGGAACGATCGGCACATTCGCCACCTTCAAGCGCTTCAAAGCCAAGTACTGGGAGAGAGGTGTCTTGGACGTTCTCGAAACTCCTACGAGTATGATATCCGCTTTCAAAATGCCTCTTGGATCGCGGCCATCATCATATTTTACCGCAAATTCGATGGCCTCCACTTTTCGGAAATACTCTTCATCCAGCTTATGGACGAGCCCTGGTTCATTGCGAGGTCCCTCTTCAAAGACAGAAGCCATCTGATGGATCATTGGTCCGACGATATCAACCGCAGGGACCCCTTCCTCAGCTGCCTTTTCAACCAAGTATTCTTTGATTTCAGGTACGACTAATGTATATCCTATGATCGCATGATGATCTTTTGCTAAAGAGACCACTTCATTGATGGTTTGTTTGTCTTCCACATAAGGAACACGTCTGATTTCGATATTTGTAGATTTGAATTGGCTTGCAGCCGCTTTGACTACGAGTTCAGCCGTTTCACCGACAGAATCCGATACGACATAGACGACTGGGCGTTTTACTGTATCTGCCATAGGTACCTCCTTACTGCGATTTGTCGTGCACATTCACGTTAAATGATTGCGTCTCCAGAAAAGTCCACCAACGCTTTCGTAATATTCGTTTTCGTAATGCGTCCGATCACTTCAAGGTCAACTTCTTTTTCCGTATCTTTAACGACCGGTACTGCATCGATTTGTTTGTCGATCAGCTTTTCCGCTACATCAATCAAAAAGTCATCTTTCGTACAAACCGTTATATTCGGCATCCTAGTCATGATGATGGTGACAGGAATGGAATTGAGGTCTTGATTTCCCATGCTTGCTCGTAATAAATCTTTCCGTGATAAAACGCCTGCAAGTTTCGCTTCCTTATTCACCACAAACAACGTTCCGACATCTTCAAGGAACATCGTGCATATCGCATCATAGACCGTTGAAGATTCTTGTACGACGACAGGTAAAGATAAATAATCTTTCACTTTGATTTGACGAATCTTTTCTGTAAGTAACTGTGCACTGGTTTTGCCTGTATAAAAATAACCGACACGAGGACGTGCGTCCAGGTAGCCTGCCATCGTCAGGATGGCGAGGTCAGGTCTGAGCGTCGCTCTTGTTAGATCTAATTGCTCAGCGATCTGTTCACCGGTGATCGGTCCAAAGTCTTTGACGATCTCGACGATTCTTTCTTGCCTATTATTCAGTTCTATTGGGAACACCACCTTACTGCCCTATATGCTATACTCTTTAGAAATCATTATATCCTATTTCCATGTAACATAGGAAGTATAATCGATTAATTGTGCCATAATGATCCAATTGTACAGCATATTGAAGAAAGAAAACGAAGACCTCACTTCAGGTCTTCGTTTACATTTTCATTTTACCATGGAGCTCATTAAAACACTAATTGATTGAAGTCCGCAAAGGCATGAATGACGTGCGCCAATTTTTTCATTTGAGTTTGACGGTTCACCCGTAATTTTTCGTCCTCTGCATTGACCATCGTGTTGTCGAAGTAGCGGTCGATGACTTCCGGCAATTCACTCAGCTTTTCGTAAAAGACGATGACATCTTCAAGCTGATGGACGGATTCTCTTGCTTGATCCGCTTCTACATACCTTTCAAATAGTGCTTGTTCCTCTTCATTTTCAAATAGACTCGGATCAATTTCCGCTTCCGGCTCTGAGAGATTTTTTGAGATGTTCAGAACCCTCGACAATGAATCGTTCATCTCTTTGAAGTTGTCTTCCTTCAACGAGGAAGCGAGTATTTCTGATTTTCTCAACAATAGATCCACTCTTCCGATTTCACCAGTCAGAATCGCATCAATGACGTCATAGCGTACGCCTTGGTCCTGCAAAATCGTCTTCATTCGGATGTTGAAGAATTCGATCAGTTGTCCGTAAACCGCACTACGGTCATTTTTCAACAAACCGCGCTGTTCGTATTCATCCAACACAGCGTTCAACAGTTCTTCCAACGTGACTGGCCAGCCCTTTTGCAAGAGGATTTGCAGTACCCCTGCAGCTTGTCTTCTCAAGGCATATGGGTCTTGTGAACCTGTCGGAATGATGCCAATACCGAAGCATCCGACAATCGTATCCAACTTGTCAGAAACACTCAATACAGAACCTACAACGGTCCCCGGAAGCACGTCTCCTGAGAAACGAGGCTGATAATGTTCATTGATGGCTGCTGCAATCAGTTCTTCCTCACCAAAAAGCTTCGCATATTTTTCTCCCATCACACCTTGAAGTTCAGGGAATTCATATACCATCTGGGTCACCAGGTCGAACTTCGAAATGGCCGCAGCTCTCTGGATCGCATTTTTCGAATCCGCATCTAGCTGTAGGAGCTCACTTGATCGCTCAGCATGCGCTTGAATCCTTTCAACCTTGTTGGCTACGGTTCCTAACTCTTCATGGAACACGATCGCTTCTAGGCGCGCGAGGAAGTCATCAATCGACTTTTTCTTATCTTCATTGTAGAAGAATTGAGCATCCTTCAGACGTGCTCGCAATACTTTTTCATTACCCTTTGCCACATTTTGCAGGTGAGCATGATCACCGTTTCGAATAGCAACGAAATGAGGCTGTAATTCACCTTCTTGATTCTGGACAGGGAAATAGCGTTGATGCTCACGCATTGATTTAATCAACACTTCAGAAGGCAGCTCCAAAAACTCTTCGTCAAAATTACCGTATAAAGCGGTTGGATATTCGACGAGATTGTTGACCTCTTCTAATAAGCCTTCATCAATCGGAATGATCCATCCTTCATCTTCCTGGAGGTTTTCCAATTGATTCTGGATTGCATCCTTCCGTTCCTTCGAATCTGCGATGACAAATTGTCCAAGAAGTTCCGTCGGATATTGTTCTGGCGTTTCAATCTGGATTTCTTCTCCGAGGAATCGGTGACCGTAAGTCGTCCGGTCAGCCTGTACATCTGCAACTTCGAGTTGAGGCACTTCGCTTCCATACAAGAATAGGATCCATTTGATCGGACGGACGAATTTGAATTCCTTATCGCTCCATCGCATGTTTTTAGGAAAATGAAGGCTTTGGATGACTTGATCCAACTGATGAAGAAGATCCATCGTCGCAACACCGGAAGTATGCTTATTCGCAAACACATATTCTGTATTTTTGACTTCTTTAAAGAAAAGATCCTGAGGATCTACCCCTTGACCTCTCGCAAAGCCGAGCGCAGCCTTTGACCAATTGCCTTCCTCATCCAACGCGATTTTCTTTGCCGGTCCTCTTAATTCTTCCTGTTGATCCTCTTGCTGCTCGGCAACGTCAGTCACTTTGACTGCTAAACGTCGGGGAGTAGAGTAAGGAATCACTTCTCCGAATTGGATACGATTTTCCGTAAACCAACCAGCAATTTTATCGGATAGCTGGTACATCGCATCTGTTACGAAGCGGGCGGGCATTTCCTCCAGACCAATCTCTAAAAGTACGTCTCGTTTATTCATCTTCCTTCGCCCCCTTTAACATTGGAAATCCTAGCTGTTCACGTTGCTCGTAATACGCTTTCGCACATTTTCTCGCAAGCTTTCTGACGCGACCGATGTAACCGGTACGTTCCGTAACGGAAATGGCACCTTTTGCGTCCAATTGGTTGAACGTATGGGAGCATTTCAGTACATAGTCATATCCAGGGAAAACCAACTGCTCATCGATTGCACGCTCTGCTTCTTTTTCATAAATGTTGAAAAGATTAAAGAGCATCTCATTATCGGACACTTCAAACGTATACTTCGAGTGTTCGAATTCCGGTTGATAATAAAGGTCATGGTATGTGATGCCAGAGTGCCATTCCAGATCGAAGACATTCTCCTTATCCTGTATGTAGGATGCGAGTCTTTCAATTCCGTAAGTGATCTCGACGGAAACCGGCTTCGCATCCAATCCACCGACCTGCTGGAAGTAGGTGAACTGTGTGATCTCCATTCCATCCAGCCATACTTCCCAACCTAATCCTGATGCGGACAGTGTTGGTGCTTCCCAGTTGTCCTCAACAAAACGGATATCATGCTCAAGTGGATCGATACCGATCTCCTTCAAGCTCTCTAGATAAAGCTCCTGGATATTGTCTGGAGAAGGTTTCATCACCACCTGGAATTGATGATGTTGATACAAACGGTTTGGGTTTTCTCCGTAACGACCATCCACCGGTCTTCTGGACGGTTCGACATATGCGACATTCCACGGCTCTGGTCCGATGCTTCGTAAGAACGTCATCGGATTCATCGTTCCGGCTCCTTTTTCAACGTCATAAGCTTGCATGACGAAACAGCCTTGATCAGCCCAATAACGTTGTAATGTCAAAATCATGTCTTGTAAATTCATAACGCACCTCCACGTTTCATTTGTCGTTGTTCTGGTCCAGCTCATAGAACAGAAAAAACTCCCGTTCCTATGTCCAGCCCAGACATAGGGACGAGAGTTACCCGCGGTTCCACCCTATTTGAAGATGATTGTCGTTCATCTTCCACTTTATTGGAATGCTCCAGAGCGCCATTCCTCACTTCTCAATCCCTGGCTTCCACTTTCCCAGAGTCGCTAACATTGAGGTCAGTAAGTACTCCTCTCTATCTACGCATTTATGTTTACTTTTTGTTGAAAGTATCATAATGTTTTTCAACCCATTTGTCAACCTTCACTCGAAAGCCTGGATCTGATCAAGGAAGCGCTTGGACTTCAATCGAATTCCAGTATACTCATCAATGTAAGTCGTTAAAACTTGTTTGAGTACTTCTTTCGTTTCCTTTTTCACTGATACATTTCCAAGTCTCGATAAGTCGATGTGATAGAACAGGTTCAAGAGTCTGGCTGTATGTGTAGACAACCCAAGCGCATTGGGATCTGTGTGACGGTCTTGTTCACAAAGGAATCCACCTTCTGATATGGAAAAGTAAAAGCTTCCTTCCTTACGACCGCACATTACACATCTGTCCACCTGGGGTCCGACACCAGCTAACCTTAGCATCTTCATTTCAAAAATCGCTTTTAAAATATCAGGATCCACATCTTCATCCAAGTACCGGAGGGATAAAGATAGAAACTCAAAAAGCGCAGAAGACGGCTTCTGATCTTCCGTTGATTTATCCAGCAATTCCACCATATAAGCGGCATAAGCGGTTTTGACAATATCTTGCTTGATGCCTCTGTATGTGTGGATGATTTCACCTTGACTCAGACTGCCAAGACCGCTCCCCTTTTGGATGAGAAAATGAGCATGTGTGAAAAGCTGGGAAACAGAAGAGAGGCGACTTTTCGTTTTCTTCGCCCCTCTTGCCATCATCCCTAATTTGCCAAAATCCTTTGTATAAACAGTCAGTACTTTGTTTGATTCACCGTAATCTGACGTACGGATCACAATGCCTTCTGATTTGATCAACATCTCCATCACCGCCATTTCAGTGTGGGAGTAATCAAAGTTCTGTTTCTATATAATCGCCTTTCCTTTCTTCAACTTCCAACAGGTCTGCCGATGCCTCATGGTCAGCCTCGAGTTCTTTCCACAGCAGGTACGTATCAATGTCCCCGGTTTGACAAAACAATTTCCAGGTAAAGTCCCTCATGGAATTTCTCCACCTTTCGAAAGAAAATAAGCAATCTTTAAGATTAGAATGACCTTGATTACAAATTTCATGTTATGGAATTTTTGACAATTTCATTTATGCCACGATAATGCCCGAAGTAATCAATACTCGTCTTCACTGAATCCGAAGTCTCTTAAGTTGAACGGACGATTTCTCCAATCTTTCTGGACTTTCACCCAAAGTTCCAAAAAGACCTTCGAACCGAGAAGATGCTCGATATCTTGACGTGCATTGGAACCGATTTTCTTCAACATACCACCTTGTTTGCCGATCAGAATCCCTTTTTGCGAGGATCGTTCGACCACAATAGTAGCCTGGATATCAACCATATTACCGCCTTCACGTTGCTTCATCTGATCGATGACGACCGCAACAGAATGAGGCACTTCTTCATGAGTCAAGTGAAGTACCTTTTCACGGATTAGTTCCGCAACGACGAATCGTTCTGGGTGATCGGTCACCTGGTCCTCTGGATAATACTGAGGCCCTTCTTCTAAGTACTTTTTGATCTGGTCCATCAACGTGTTCACATTGTTACCGTTGAGAGCTGAAATCGGCACAACCTCTGCAAAATCAACTTTTTCACGGTACTGTTCGATGATCGGCAGAAGATCATCAGGATGGACTTTATCGATCTTGTTGATGACTAGGAAAATAGGGCTATCCACGTTTTGCAGACGATCCATGATGAATTGATCGCCTCTGCCGAAGCCTTCTTCCGCATTGATCAGAAACAAGATGATGTCGACTTCATTTAATGTATCTTGAGCGATTCGGGTCATGAAATCCCCGAGCTTATGTTTCGGTTTATGAATTCCAGGGGTATCAATGAAAACGACTTGCTCTTCGTTCGTTGTATAAACCCCATGGATCTTATTTCTTGTCGTCTGTGGTTTGTCACTCATAATCGCGATTTTCTGTCCTAAAATGTGATTGATGAGCGTTGATTTTCCTACGTTCGGACGTCCGATAATCGAAACGAATCCAGATTTGAATCCTTCTCTATTCATTTAAATCCTCCGGAGAAAATGCACCTGGCAACAGTTCACTTACCTTCAATTCCTGTACATCTCCATTCAAATTCGTCAAATATACAGGCATTTCAGGTGAACAGAGTTCAGAAATGACTTGTCGGCAAGCCCCGCATGGGGGCACAGGTCGCTTCGTATCCGCGACAACAGCCATCGCTTTGTATGATTTGTCCCCTTCTGAATAAGCCTTGAATAAGGCTGTACGTTCTGCACAATTACAGAGACTGTATGCTGCATTTTCAATATTGGAACCCCGATAGACTTTCCCGTCTTCAGACAACAGGGCAGCTCCTACCTGGAATTTCGAATAAGGTGTATAGGCATATTTTCTTGCTTCAATTGCTTCTTTAATCAATTCTTCTTTATTCAAATCATTCACCTCTAAGTCACTATTTCAATTAATGGTTCTGCAAATAGAAGGAATCCTATTATAACAGCAATGACACTGAAAATAAAGACAGAGCCTGCAGAGAGATCCTTAGCCTGCTTGGCGAGCGGGTGATGATCTTCTGTTATGAGATCGACTGTTCTTTCAATGGCTGTATTCATCAATTCAAGACTGAGCATGATGCCGATCGTAATCAGGAGAACCATCCATTTGGTCGGCGAAAAATCAAATAAAAAAGCAAAAAGAATCGTCAACACAGCAAACACGCTGTGGATTTTGAAATTCCGTTCATTCCAGCCTTCAATGACCCCTTCCATGGCGTACTGAAAGCTTTTCATGACATATTTCATGATCGATTCAATCCATACGATTCAAGGATGCTGTCCTGTCTTTCGAACATCTCCTTTTCCTCGTCTTCATCCATATGGTCGTAGCCTAGCAAGTGTAAAAATCCATGGACCGCTAGAAAACCGAGTTCCCTCATGAACGAATGGTTGTACTCATCGGCTTGTTCTTTCGCCTTATCGATTGAAATGATGATATCGCCCAGCAGTACTGGTTGATCAGGAGAATGAACGATTTCCAATTCTCCCTCTACTTCATCTTCAAGCGCAAACGAAATGACATCCGTCGGCCGGTCGATGTTGCGATATTCTGCATTAATTTGTTGGATCCGTTCATTGTTCACGAAGGTGACGGACAACTCCGCTGTTTTTTCAATCGTTTCCTGTTGGGCAGCGTGTTGGAGCAGACGTTCGATCTCTTCCATAATCTCTGCTTCCAATTGTTCCGTTTCATCAATCAGTTCAACTGTTAACATTATGCCTGACTCACTTTCTTTTTATGAATTTCCTCAGGATACTCGATGCGTGAATGGAACATACCATTCAACGTTTCACAAATGCTGACGGTTACTATTTCGAGCTCCTTCAATGTGATGGAGCACTCATTGAATTGCCCGTCTTCCAGACGATCTGCAATGATCTTTCGAACGAGCCCTTCGATCTTCACAGGTGTCGGCTTCGGCATTGAGCGCACAGCCGCTTCAACCGCATCAGCTATCCCGATGATTGCTACTTCCTTCGTTTGGGCTTTAGGTCCAGGGTAACGGAAGTCGCTTTCCTCAATCTGTTTGTCTGATTGTTGCATCGCCTTATGATAAAAATATTTCAACAAAGTCGTCCCATGATGCTGCTCTGCGATGTCCACGATCTCAGTCGGTAGATTATGTGCTCGTAGCATTTCTGCGCCATCATACGGATGAGCGATGATGATCGTCTTACTGAGTTGTGGTGATATTTTATCATGCGGATTCTCAATATTCATTTGGTTTTCAATAAAGAAATGCGGACGCTTCGTTTTACCAAGGTCATGGTAGTATGCCCCTACTCTAGCAAGTAATCCGTTGGCACCGACTGCTTCACAAGCCCCTTCAGCCAGGTTCGCAACGACTACACTGTGATGGTACGTTCCAGGAGTCTCCATCAGCAGTTTCCTTAATAGAGGATGATTCGGGTTCGACAGCTCTATCAACTTCATAGATGTCAAGATTCCGAATCCTGCTTCAAAGAATGGCAACAACCCGAGGGTCAGTACCGCAGACAGGAATCCAGATAGAAGTGCAAACCCTACTTGCCAGGTGATGATCCAAGGATCAAAATGTCCGTTCGTAAGAGCCAAAATCAACAGTACGACAGAAGCATTGATCAACGCTACATACGTACCGGTCTTCAAGATCTTCGATTTCACATTTCGTTTCCCAAGAAATACGATCCCCGCGATGGAACTGATCAGTATGTATGTTCCGAATGTGAAGTTGAACGGGCTGGTCGTATTCTCGTTAAAAATTAAACTTCCACAAATCGCAAAAACGATACTAGAGATGATCGCCGTCTGTTCATCAATCAGCATCTTGATCATCATCGTTCCAAGCGCAACCGGAATGATGAATGCAACACTTGGGTAATAAATACTGATGAGACTTACAATTTTCATCAATACGAGTGTTAGAGAAAAGAGTAAAACATAAATGATGATTTGAATGTTTTCTTTCTTCTGTTCACCAATGAGATCTTTCAAGAAATAGATGAGAAAAGCCGTCATCAGAAGAGTCAAAATCCCCAGTCCGATGTAAGGGAAAGGCGATACATCGTCTTTCAATAGACCGACTAATTCCAATTTGTAAAGGTCATCACTTGTAATTTCTGAATTCCTCTCAACAAGGACTTCTCCTTCACGGATGAACACCGGTTCTACATCTTCAATTGCTTTCTCTCTTAATTCCTTTGTCTTTTCCGCATCAAATGTATAGTTGGAAATGATCGCACTTTTCGTGATTTCTATGAGCGCAGGCTTCAGCTTTTCAGGTAGAAGCGACTCAGTAATTTCCGGCTCGACTTCCTTTTTCCGGTCATTGATTTGATCTACTGAAATCGGCTGATCCATGATGTCATGAATTGTACTACTGGCAAGATCCTTTGCAAATGCGACATCTGAAGGTTTTGCATCTAGAAATGTGTTGAGTGACTCGGAAGAGATGTCTTTTGCGATGAATTCCGGCAGGTCTTCTTTTAACTCTGCGATCTGTTGTTTACGAACTTCATCACGTGCTTCCTGGTCATTCTCCGTTTCTTCTTTATTCTGATCCGTTTCCTCTTGCGTCTGTTCAATCGCTGTGAAAAGCTCTTCGATTTCGACGACTTGATCGATCGCTCTTCCATTATTCAAAATGTACCGATCTTCAATACCCGCGGCAGCTTCTGCCTCTTTCAAGGCGGTTTCTTTCGGATTTTGTATACGAATCGGGGATTGGATATCTTCTTCCGCGACAGAGTTCACCTTGAGATCGATCCGTTCCGGAATGACATTGCTCAACATGGTGACGAACATCGCTACGGCAAGCGCAGCATAAAGAAGCATGCGGCTGATCTTGCTGTTTTCGATTCGGTTCCACCTGGATTTCATATCTTGAATGAGTTTTGGAGACATTCCAATAACTCCCCTTCCGTTCTACATCTGCCCCTATTCTACCACGGATTTTATCGATTTGGACGAACTTGGATGAAAATTTTGTAAAAATAATGTCGATGGAATCTTCTCTTTTATCGCTCCGGTATTGAAAGTATCTTAGCAAAGAAAAAAACTGATCCGCATTGCTCTTTCCTGTATAGAAAAGAACACTACAGATCAGCTTTTATCCTTATTCTTCGTTCACTTCATAAGCACTGATGATCTTTTGGACGAGTGGATGTCGAACCACATCGGATTGTTGCATATGCATGATTCTTACGCCCTGTATATCTTTGAGAATCTTCTGAGCCACGCGCAAGCCGGATGCTTTGCCTCGAGGAAGATCGACCTGTGTAATGTCCCCAGTAATGATCATTTTTGACCCGAAGCCAAGTCGCGTCAAAAACATCTTCATCTGCTCAGGTGTCGTATTCTGAGCTTCATCGAGCAGAACGAAAGCTTCATCGAGTGTACGCCCTCTCATATAAGCGAGTGGTGCAATCTCGATCGTACCACGTTCAATAAGCCGTTCAGTGTGTTCTACACCGAAAAGGTCATGTAAAGCATCATACAGTGGTCTCAAGTAAGGATCGACTTTTTCCTTCAAGTCCCCAGGCAAGAACCCGAGACTTTCGCCTGCCTCTACTGCTGGACGTGTCAGGATGATTCGCCTTACTTTCCCTTCCTTCATCGCTTTTACAGCCATCACCACAGCGAGGTATGTCTTACCGGTACCAGCAGGACCGATTCCGAACACGAGATCATTCTTTTTGATGGCATTCACGTAATGACGCTGACCTAGCGTCTTTGCACGAATCGGTTTACCTTTGGCAGTACTCGTAATCTCTTCTTCAAAAAGCTGATCCAATTCGTCAAGAATGCCTTCGTTCGCTAGTTGAATGGCATAAATGACGTCCCGATCGGAAATCGTCATACCTTTACGGATCAATGAGAGAAGGGCGTTCAGCACATCTTCGACAAGCTGTGCAGTCTCTTCATCTCCCGTTACTGCGACACCGCCGCCACGAGTGACGATATCAACATCCAGAGTCTGCTCAATCGTTGTCAAATGAGAGTCATTCGGACCAAAAAGAGCAATTCCTTCTGCAGGATTTTCTATTTGTAGGTTCTTTAGATTCAAGCGTTCAGACAATATGGCTCAATCTCCTCCAACTATAGGTTGTTCTTCAGCAATATTCTCAATCACTTTATAGTACATCGATACGTTTACTTTACCATTGTCAATCGCATGGTGCAAAATTTTTCCGCTCTTGATCGACGCGTCTTCTTCAAGGTGGCTTTCCATTTCTTCATCCGCCATTTGTTTGGCGATCTCAACCGCTTTTTTAGGAGTATATTCCCTCGACACACTTTCTGATTCGTGAATGCCTTTCTTGATATAGGCGATCGGAAGCTCCCATTTCAACATCCGGAAGGTTTTCACATCTTCCATCACTTCAAATTCTTTATAATCCACGTTACCGAAACCCCAGACAGGCACGTTCCAGCCAAAAAGAGATACATAATGTTTATCATTGTGATTTCCGGTTAACGTGTTGAAGGTGGTTTTCAAGGGGACACTCACATCTGTCCGGTACCACACTTCACCGAACACTTTCCCTTTGGCAGCGACCGTTCGTACATTCTTATCTTTACCAATGTTACCGGATACTAATAATTCACCTTTCTGGACAAGTTGATTCCGTTCCACCTTCACTTGACCTTGCTCCACGAACATATTCGTTACGAACGCTTTCTTTTTTGCGATCAAGTTTTGCGGTCCTAACGATTCTATTTTTTCCGGTAGTTCTTTTTGGACAACTTTAAAGTGAAAGGTCGTTCCTTCAAGTGTGACTCCAATCCAAGTGACCTCGTCCATTTTTTCAGTAGCTAAATATTGTATTTCTCTCGGATCAGGCAGCCGGAAGAGCAGCTTTCCTCTCTTAATACCCATCTCATTGACAACTTTCCTTAAATGATGCTCTGTTTTCGGGTCAGCTCCTGTCACCTCGATGTTCCACACCATGTTGGACAATAGGAACACGAGGACCAGGAATATCCCTAGCCCTGCCACGAACCCACTGCGGGATATCATTCGCTTGGCGATGAACGGTGCGCCCCGCCTTGTCATCACTTTGAATTTGCACCCGATCTGCCTGAGTGGGACCCGAATCTTGAGGGCATCATCCGTATACATATGCAGCACAAGGTGTTCTTTCCGACTCACTTCCCAAATCTGTATGTTATTGTTCAAGCAATAATTGAGAAATTGTTCTGCATGCTGACCTTCAACCGTGATTTTGACTGTACCGCGCAGATACTTTGTCCAAATTTTCGTCATGGTTACTCCCCTCCCAAAAATCACGAAATATCTATGTACTTCACATCTGAAATTTTCCCTTCGAGCAAAATCTCTTCAGGAAGAATCGTTTTCAAAACGAATTCTTTACCTGTAATGAGTAGTTCTCCTTGCTCTAAAATCAATCGGAGCTCTTCGTTGGAGAAGGCTTTCACACCACGATGATTCTCGATATAGATGTGCAGGTGTCCGATCATCGTTATTCTTGGTAGGTCCATGACGACATCTGCTGGTAATTCTAATGTATTGGTCATCCATCGTTTGAATTTCTGTCTCAATCGCGCCATAAACGAACCCCCTCTCATCTCAATTTATGAAAGAGGGGCTTAAACTATCACAATGACTTTTTACAGGTTTTATGAAATGAAAAAAGCTGTGCACTTTGCGTACACAGCTTTTGATACTTATCTTATCTCCGGTTGAAACGTGAAGCCAGATGATGTGGTTTCCTCGACCGAGGTGGACCGAGGATTTCTGCCCAAATGACTCCCTGGGCGACATTGTCTGGATCCGGAATGATTTTGTTTTTTGGTCTTTCTTTATAAATCACTTCTTTTCGAGCTTTAGCTCGCTTTCTAACAGGTTCTTCTGCAGGCACTTGTTCACTACTGCCCTGGAAAGCGTCCTGCAACTCCAACCGTTTTGCTTCATACATCTCCTGGAGGTTATTTTCAACCTTTTTGATCCGTTCAGAGCGTGGTCTTTCCGGTCTACTCGGTCGAACTGGCTCCTCCTTCGGCATCGACATCGTCTCTGCTCTCGATGTGTTCGGTTGCTGTTGATTCGGACGAGGACGACCTCTCTGTTGTTCTTCTTTTTGTTGCTCGATCTGACGTTTGAAAAAGCTGTAAATACCACCGATGATCAAAATCACGAAAAAGATGTTTTGCATCAGTAGTTCAATGATCGCTTCTAGCACTAGTAAGTGCCTCCTCCTGAAGAGTCATCCTCATCCTTAGGGTCAGTCGCCTTACCGATCGAACCTCTCATGTCTGTGTCTGCTTTGACGTTGTTATAGTTCATGTAATCCATGACACCGATATTACCAGAACGCAATGCTTCTGCCATCGCCATAGGTACTTCCGCTTCGGCTTCCACAACTTTCGCGCGCATTTCTTCGACGCGGGCTTTCATTTCTTGCTCTTGTGCTACTGCCATTGCACGACGCTCTTCGGCTTTCGCTTGAGCGATATTCTTATCCGCTTCCGCTTGTTCTGTTTGAAGCTCGGCACCGATGTTCTTGCCGATGTCTACGTCCGCAATATCGATCGAGAGAATTTCAAATGCTGTACCTGCATCAAGACCTTTTGTCAGTACAGTTTGAGAAATCAGATCAGGATTTTCCAATACTTTTTTATGATTGTCTGAAGAACCGATCGTGGATACGATTCCCTCACCGACACGAGCGATGACAGTATCTTCACCAGCACCCCCGACAAGTCGTTCGATGTTCGCACGAACTGTGATACGTGCTTTCGCTTTTACTTCAATTCCATCCATCGCAACACCGGCGATGAACGGCGTTTCAATGACCTTAGGGTTAACACTCATTTGAACGGCTTCAAGAACGTCACGTCCAGCCAAGTCAATCGCTGCACAACGCTCGAAGCTCAATTCGATGTTTGCACGGTGCGCCGCAATCAATGCGTTCACGACTCGGTCTACGTTACCACCAGCGAGGTAGTGACTCTCCAGTTGGTTTGTGCTCAATTCAAGACCTGCTTTTACTGCCTTGATCAATGGATTGATGACGCGTGATGGAATAACACGTCTCAAGCGCATTCCGATCAGTGTAAAGATACTGACTCTTACTCCAGCTGCAAGCGCTGAAATCCATAGCGCGACTGGTACAAATGTGAATAAGACTGCAAGGGCGATGACGATTGCCCCGATTAAAATGACCATGAATAATACATTTTGATCCATTTGGATATTTGCCCCCTTAATTTTCTTCTTCTTTTATTTCTCGAACGATGATACGAGAACCTTCTGTTTTGACGATTTTTATCGGTCGACTGCTCCCGATATAGTTTCCTTCTGTGACAACGTCATATCTTTCTTCTCCGATGATGGCTGTTCCAGATGGTCGAAGTGGTGTCAACGTCGTCCCAGTCTGTCCGACCAATTCAGATTTCGTGACACTTGAAATATAGCCTTTTTCATTTGAGGTGGAATCAAATAATATGATTTTCTTTAATGGACCGTTGTATCCAAAATATTTCAGGAATAAGATCGATACAACGATTGTCGCCACGATTGCAATCAGGATGGAAAACAAGATGTTGGCAATGGATCCTCCGGCTAGGACGATACCAATCAGCACCGAGAGTATCCCACCGATCCCGAGTATGCCTCCCGGGACGAATACCTCCGCTATGATCAATCCGATTCCTACAACGAACAGGATGAGTGATTCCCAGCCTGCAAGTCCCGCAATCATGTGTCCGAAAAAGAAGAGCAATAATGCGCTGAGT